>NZ_CP136624.1:5568333-8352500 GCF_032917945.1 Bradyrhizobium sp. sBnM-33 | reverse complement strand
ATTTCCAGCGGCGAGGTGCTAGCGCAGGCCAAGCAGGCGCCGCCGAAGCAGGCTCCTGCCCAGGCCGCGCCGCCGCCTGCCCAGCAGGAGGTCCCCGCCATCAAGCAGATCGCGCTGACCGAGAAGCAGATCGAGGGCGTGCTGGCGGCGCAAAAGGACGTTGACGCCATCACCGACAAGATTCCCAACAATGCGAAGCCCGATCCGAAGATCGACGCGCAGCTCGACGCCGCCGCCAAAAAGAACGGCTTTGCCAGCTACGACGAATACAACACCGTGATCGACAACATCAGCCTGGTGCTCGGCGGCTTCGATCCCGCGACGAAGAAGTTCGTCGGCGCCGAAGCCGTGCTCAAAGCGCAGATTGCCCAGGTCAAAGCCGATAAGAAGATGTCGGCCAAGGACAAGAAGGAAGTGCTGGCCGATCTCAATGAGGCGCTGAAGTCGCCGCCGCCGGCAATCGAGAACAAGGGCAACATCGATCTCGTTGCGAAATACTATGACAAGCTCGCCGAGGCGCTCGGCGAGGGCGAGGAATAAGCCGCAGGTTTTCAAGCGAAGCATGCCCTCGGACGTGATCCGAGGGTGGATACCGGTTCGCGTGAAGAAAACGCGTAAAGATTGGAGAGCCACCCGTCCAACGAAAAAGCCCCGGAGAAATCTCCGGGGCTTTCTTTTCGTCAGCGGTTTTGCGCCTCAGGTGCGAGTACGCATCCGCATCATGAAGCTGTCGTAGCTCAGCTCAGCCACCTGATTCCACGCCAGCGACTCGTTACGGTACGCCGACAGGCTCGTATACATCTTGTTGAAGTGCGGGTTGTTCTTGGCGAGATCCGCGTAGATGCCGTTGGCGGCATTGTAGCAGGCCTCGAGCACTTCCTGCGGGAACGGCCTGAGGATCGCGCCCGCAGCCAACAGCCGCTTCAATGCCGGCGGATTGACGTAGTCGTATTTGCCGGTAACCCAGGTGAACGTATCGTAGGACGCGGTCTCGATCGCGGCCTGGTAATGCTTCGGCAGCGCGTTGAACTTCTCCAGGTTCATGATGTTGTGGCCCTGGCCGGTGCCTTCCCACCAACCCGGATAGTAGTAGTACTTCGCGACTTTCACGAAGCCGAGCTTCTCGTCGTCGTAGGGGCCGACCCACTCGGCTGCATCAATGGTGCCCTTTTCCAGCGCCGGGTAAATGTCGCCGCCCGCGATCTGCTGCGGCACGCCGCCGACCTTGGCGATGATGGTGCCGGCGAAACCGCCGACGCGGAATTTGAGGCCCCGGAAGTCATCCATCGACTTGATCTCTTTCCGGAACCAGCCACCCATCTGCGCGCCGGTAGATCCCGTCGGCTGGCCGATGCAGCCATACTCCTTCAAGAGATCGTTGAGCATGTCCATGCCGCCGCCGAAGCGCAGCCACGAGATATGCGAGCGCGTGTTGAGGCCGAACGGCAGCGACGTGCCGAACGTGAAGGCTGGGTTCTTGCCCCAATAGTAATAAAGAGCGGTGTTGCCCATCTCGACCGTGCCATTAGAGACCGCGTCGAGCACCTGCAGACCGGGCACGATTTCGCCGGCCGCGAATGCCTGAATTTGGAATTTGTTGTCGGTGATTTCTGCAACGCGCTTGGCGAAATACTCGCAGCCGCCGTACAGCGTATCGAGTGCCTTCGGCCAGCTCGCCGTGTAGCGCCACTTTATCTCCGGGTTGGACTGCGCAATTGCTGGCGCGGCAACCGCACTCGCGGCAAGACCGACGCCGCCCACCTTCAAGAAATCACGACGTTTCATTTGTCTCCCCTCTGTCATCGTCGAGACCGACCAAGGGACAACGATCTGATGTCGTCTTCTCTGGTTTTCCGATGGGCGGTGCCGGACTGTTGTTAGGAATGTGGGCCCTGAAACCAAGGCTCTTGGTTTTCGATGCAATCAATTTCCCGGCTTTATGGACCTGCAGGCAGGATGACGAATTGGTGATTGATAAGCAAGCGTTCTCGTTTCGCCGCAGGTGCGAAGAGCTGCCTGAATATCGAGCGGCCCGTCGCTTTCACCCGACGAAAGACTGAGATGGCGGGCGATAGAGGATGCGCGGCCGGTTAGTCGGATTGCCGCATTGCGGTAATTTCGCCGCGCAGGCGCTCAGGACAGCACTCGTCATTTGACCTGAACGTGCATGCGCAGCGCAGTGGAATTTCCGGCTGCAGCTTGTTTCCGATACGCGTCGCGTGCTCATCGTCTCGTGGAGAATGCCGCTTCCATAGCCCTGCGCGTCTTGATGGTGTCGCTGTTTTCGTCGACCTCGACATCGCTCCAGCGCACCACCTCGCCGTGCGCGACGTCGTTCTTCAGCTTGACGCGATGAGCAAGCCCGATCGGCAGCGCGCCGGCGGCGAGGCTTTTCGATGCCGGCATCAACTTGCCCCACACCGTGTAGCCGCCTTCGCCATCGAGCATTTCGCCGGCGCGCAGATCGCGTTTTGCTACCGCCGCGACGTCGCCGCGAAAATCATGCGGCTGACCGGTCGGCTCGTTGCGCAGCGCGGCCGAGAGAATGGAGATATTCAGCTCAAGCCCGATCAGATGATACGGCTTGTACATCGCCGCGTATCGTCCTGATGCGTCAGTCTTCAGCCCGTATTGCCTGAAGCAATCGGCAGCGTAATCGTTCGGCGCTTCCAGCACGACATAGACGCCCCAGCGTAGATCCCTGAATACGGGACGGCCGTCGCGTTCCAGCGAAGACACGACTTCCGCAAGGCCAGCCTTCTCCAGCACGCCGCCCGCCTCGCGCGGCCGCATCACATGCGGCAGATCGTCGACGCCGCAGGGCGGAAACAGCAAGCCCTCCGACGGCACGTCCAGTCCGGTCGCGTTGGCGATGGCCGCCATTTCGATTGCCGACTTGGTGCCATCCAGAAACGAGTTGAACATCTGCGGGTTCATGCCGGCCGATTGCGCTTCGCCCGCCGTCAGCCCGTAATGCTGCCAGACGCCGTCCGGCGTCACGTCATGATAGGCGGGAAGGTACTTGGTGCCTTTGCCGGCAGCGACGACGCGAAAGCCCGTCGCGCGCGCCCAGTCCACCATCTCCGCTGTCAGCGCCGGCTGGTCGCCGTAGGCCAGCGAATAGACCACGCCAGCCTTGCGTGCTTCCTGCGCCAACAACGGTCCGGCCAGCACGTCGGCCTCGACATTGACCATCACGACATGCTTGCCGGCCGCAATGGAAGCGCGGGCATGCCTGATGCCGACGGCCGGGTTACCGGTAGCTTCCACCACGACGTCCACTGCGCTGTCGGCGATCGCGCGCGCGCCGTCGTCGGTGAAGACCGTTCGCGCGATCCGCGCCTGATCCCAGCCGACGGTGCGACAGGCTTCGCGGGCGCGATCGCGATCGATGTCGATGATGACGGGCACTTCGACTCCCGGCGTATGCGGCACCTGCGACAAGAACATCGAGCCGAATTTTCCGGCGCCGATCAGCGCGACGCGAACCGGCTTGCCGGCCGCCAGGCGGGCGTTGAGGAGGTGGTGAAGGTTCATGGTGGTTTTCCGGACCAGCTATCTGAAACGTGTCCCGGACAACGGTGCAGCGTGCAACGCTGCTCCGCAGAGCCGGGACCTATGGGGATCATGACATCGGCCCCGGCTCAGCAGCGCAACGTTGCACGTTGCGCTGCGTCCGGGGCACGAGAGCCTTACTCCGCGGCTTGCCGATGCGCCCGCGCGAGCCGCAGCAGCGCGTCGTCGTCGACGGTTTGGATCGGCGTGAAGTCGCGATGCGCGATGTAGTCGGGTCGTGTGGGGTTGCGGATGTAATTCGAGACCGCATTCAGCGTCAGGTAGACGATCTTGCGCGGGTAGGGCGTGATGTTGCCGCTCGATCCGTGCACCAGATTGCCGTGGAACATCAGCATGCCGCCGGCCTTGCCGGTGGGCGCGACGATGCCGCCTTCCTTCACCAGCCGCGTGACAGTCTCCTCATCCAACTTCCACAGCGGATAGGACGTCGTTTCCAGATCATGCGAGGCCTTGAGGTCGCCGGCGTGCTGGCTCTTCGGCACCAGCATCAACGGGCCGTTGATCGGCATTACCTCATCCAGGAAGATCGCGATGTTCATCGCGCGCGGCTCCGGCATGCCGTCGTCGCGCTTCCAGGTGCCGTAATCCTGATGCCACTGCCAGACATCACCGGTGAAGGCGGCTTTCGCGTTGATCTTGAATTGATGCATGTAGACCTTCTCGCCGAAGATCTGCTCGATCGGCTCGATCATGCGTGGATGCGCGCCGAGAGCGCCGAACGCCTCGTTATAGAGATGCGCGGCAAAGGCGGTGCGTGGCGCGCCGCTCTTCTCGCGCCACACCTCAGGTCGGTCGGTGTCGTAGATGCTGACGGCCTCGCGGGCGAGATACTCCACTTCCTCCGGGCTGAACAACTCCGGCAGAAACAGCCAGCCTTCGCGGTTGAAGAATTCGATCTGCTGTGGCGTCAGTTTCATGGCGTTTTCTCCTGTTGCTCTTTGTTT
Source organism: Bradyrhizobium sp. sBnM-33 (assembly GCF_032917945.1). Classification (NCBI taxonomy): domain Bacteria; kingdom Pseudomonadati; phylum Pseudomonadota; class Alphaproteobacteria; order Hyphomicrobiales; family Nitrobacteraceae; genus Bradyrhizobium; species Bradyrhizobium sp. sBnM-33. Next base: position 8,347,980 of record NZ_CP136624.1, on the reverse strand, counting down.
TGTCATTCCGGGGCGATGCGAAGCGTCGAACTAAGATGTGCAATTGCACATCTGAGAATCTCGAGATTCCCCGATGCGCAATTGCGCATCTGAGGTCTGGTCCTTCGGACCATCCCGGAATGACGGCGCTTCAATCACGCCGCCTTATCCGTCGCCCTCAGTCTCTCCTCAGTCATTCGTCCCGCCGTCTGCGCATGCGCCAGCGCCGCGGCTTCTGCCGCCCTGGCGTTGCCGGCGAGAATCTGCGCGGCAATCGCCTCATGTTCGGTCCAGGCGCGTTCGCGGTAATCGAGCTCCGCCAGCACCGTCGCCATCGATCGGCGCATATGCGGCCATTGCGGCGCGATCATTTCCTCGATCGCCGGATTGCCCGCGAGGCGATAGACGGCGCTGTGAAAATCGACGTCGAGAGCGATCAGCCGCGAAAGCGGCGTGTCTTTGCCAATGCTCCGCCCGGCCTGCAGTGTCGTCTCGAGTCGTGCGCGCCCGGAAGCATCGGCTCTCGCCCGCCCCGCCGCGAGCTTTGCCGCCAGCGCGTCGATCGCGCCTCGCACTTCATAGAGCTGGCGAATGCGTTCGGGATCGAGCCGGGTGACTTCAAAGCCGCGGCGGCCACTTTCGGCGACGAGCCCCTGCCGATGCAGCAAATGCAGCGCGTGGGACACCGGTTGGCGCGAAACGCCGAGCTTCTCCGCAAGCTCGTTCTGCCGGATGCGATGCCCGGGCGGCAGCGTGCGGTCGGTAATCGCCTCGAGAATCCGGGCATAGACCTGGTCAATCAGGTTGGGAAGCGGATCTAACGGGATCATGCCGGGCTGTTCCATTTGGAATACGGAATTCCGAATTCAGAAGTTAGCGACCGGCCCTGGCGCCGTCAAGGGCTTGTGGGAGGACTCACAGTTGCAGGGCGCCCGGCAGGCTATACTTGGCGGGATCGGAGGATGATCATGGACAACAACAACAACGCCGCGAGTTTCACGGGCAGCATCCCGCACTATTACGATCAAGGCCTTGGCCCGATCATCTTCGCCGAATATGCCGCGGACATTGCCAAGCGTGTTGCCAGCGGCGGTCCGGTGCGAGTGCTCGAAACCGCCGCCGGTACCGGCATCGTGACGCGGCAGTTGCGTGACGTGTTGCCACGAGACACGCAGCTAACAGCGACCGATTTCAATCCGCCGATGCTCGATATTGCCCGCGCCAAGTTTCAGCCCGATGAGCAGGTCGCCTTCCAGCCCGCCGATGCGGTCGCGCTTCCCTTCGCCGATGCAAGCTTTGATGCGATCGTTTGTCAGTTCGGCCTGATGTTCTTTCCGGACAAGGCAAAATCCTTTTCCGAGGCTTATCGCGTACTCGCGCCCGGTGGCCGCTACGTGCTCAGCGTTTGGGACTCTCATCGCTACAATCCGTTCGGCCGGATCGCGCATGAAGTGGCGGGCGGTTTCTTCGCGACCGACCCGCCGCAATTTTACAACGTGCCGTTCTCCTGCCACCAGATCGACCCGATCAAGGAGATGCTGATCACGGCTGGCTTCGGCGATATCGGCATTGCCGTGATCAGGCAGGTAAGAGAACTCCCTGATATCGCGACCTTCGCGCGGGCAGCCGTCCATGGCAATCCGCTGATCGATCAGGTCCGGGCGCGCGGCGGCGTCGATCCAGAGCAGATCGTCGACGCGATGGCACAGGCCTTTCGCCGCGAATTCGGCGATCCCGGCCGGATGCCGGTTCAGGCGATCGTGTTCTTCGCATCAAAGGGCCGATGAAGCCGCTCACGTGAGCAGGTTTACGTCGAGCTGACCGATCCGCTCGGCATCAGCCACCGCTTCGACCGCCGATATCCTATCGCCACTGATCGTCAGCCGCACCACGATGCGCAGTTGTCCGCCGAGAATGACGGCGAGCGCCAATGCACCGTCGACCAGCGCCGGCTTGGCGGCTTGTGCGCGTCCCTTGAAGGTTTCGGCGACCGCAGCAGCGCCGCGGATTTCGGCGAGCGAGCCCAGTCGCTGCGCGGCGGAATCGGCGCGGAATACCACGTCGGGATCGAGCACCGCGAGCAGCCCTTCGAAGTCGCCCTCGCGGGAAGCCTTGATGAAGGCGTCGACAATGTCTTTCTGCCGGCTGAAGTCGGCATCCGGCGGCGGACTGCCCTGCACCCGGCGACGGGCGCGGCTGGCCAGTTGCCTTGCCGCGGCGGGCGTGCGGCCGACGATCGGCGCGATCTCCTCGAACGGCACGGCGAACATGTCGTGCAGCACGAAGGCGAGCCGCTCCGCAGGCGCGAGCGTTTCCAGCACCACCAGCAGTGCCGCGCCGACGGAGTCGGCCATTTCCGCATCCCGCCCATGCTGGTCAGCGGCGACAGGTTCCGGCACGTGCGGACCCATCGGTTCCTCTCGCCGCGATTTGCGCGAGCGCAGCATGTCGAGGCAGACGCGCGCCACGACCGTGGTCAGCCAACCCCCGAGGTTTTCGACCGCGCTGGTATCGGAACGGCTCAGCCGCAGCCAGGTCTCCTGCACGGCATCATCGACCTCGCTGGTCGAGCCCAGCATGCGGTAGGCCACCGCCCGCAGATGGGGCCGGTTTGCTTCGAATTTCTCAGCCAGAAACTTTTTCTCGTCCATCGGTCACATTCCCATGTCGCGTTCCGTCATGGTGATGACGAACGAAAGCGCGCCGATGTGACAGCAAATCGGCGCCGCCGCGTCAAAAACAGAACCAACCATATGGAGCGCAAAATGATGCAAGCCCGAATGAATCACCCGGTCATGGTTGTTCCCGACGCCATGAAGGCACTGCACGCGCTGGGTGAATTGACCAAAAACAGCCTGTCGGAAAAGCTGCTCGAACTGGTGCATCTGCGGGCCAGCCAGATCAACGGCTGCAGTGTATGCGTCGACATGCACTCAAAACTCGCCAGCAGGGCCGGCGAGACCGACGAGAAGCTGTTCGCAGTGGCCGCCTGGCGCGACACGCCCTATTTCACCGAAGCCGAGCGCGCGGCCCTGGCGTTGACGGAAGCGCTGACCCGGATCAGCGACCGCGCCGATCCGGTGCCGGACGAGGTCTGGCGTGAGGCCGACAAGCATTTCAACGAGGCGGAGCTCGCGGCGTTGATTCTGGCAATCGCCAATATCAATGTCTGGAACAGGCTCAACGTCGCCGTGCGTCAGCCTGTGGGTGTCTGGAAGGTATAGCGGGAGGGAATCCCCAAAAACTATGGCCAATTTTAACGCGCCGGAACGTGCTTAATTCACCGGCCCGCGCTAAACATCAAGCCCGGCCAGATCGGCCGGGCTTTCGCTTTTGGATTACCTTCATCCCGTTTCCCAGCATGCCCTTGGCTCTAGAACATACCTCGATGCTGCGACCGACCATCCGCAAGCGAATCCTTGGCATCGCCATCGGGCTGATCTTTCTGATGGTGATCATCTCGGCGCTGTCGACGGTGATGACGCGAAAGATTGCGCATCAGCTCGATGAATTGACCACAAAATACGTCGAAGCATATGGGCATCTGGCACGGATGAACGTCCGCTCGCTGGAGCAGGCGGTGGTGGTTCGCCGGATGGTGTTCATCAAGGTACAGACACCGCCGGACGAAACTGCCTTTGCAGATCAGCAAACCATCTATGAGGCCAAAGGCAGGGAGATTGACAGGGAGGCGCAGGCCGCACGCGCGCTGATCATTGCAATCATTGATGATCCGACCACCGTCTCCGACGACGCCAAGCTCGGACGGATTGAAAACCGGATCGAAAACATAACTAGCGACCTTCGCCGTTATCTGGACGAAGAGAATAAGCGGATGTGGCCGCTGCTCGAGGCCGGCAACATGCCGGAAGTACGCGCCAGCCTTGTTCGGACCGACGAGCTTCGCGACGAATTCAATCGCAAGATCGAGGAAATCCGACACGACATGCTGGAGCAGGTCCGCAGCGACGCGGCCGTGACGATGAGGGATCAGCAGCGCGCGATTGTCATCTCTGCGATCGTGACGATGCTTGCGGCCATCCTCGGACTGACGTTCGCGTTCTTTGTCAGCACCGGTATTACTCGCCCGGTGCGGCGGCTGCTGGACGGCACCCGCGCCGTCGAAGCTGGCCAGCTTGACGGATCGATCGATGTTACCACGCGCGACGAGATCGGCCAGCTCACGGCCGCCTTCAACAACATGGTCGAGCAATTGCGCCACAAGGAGCGCCTGCGCGAGACGTTCGGCCGCTATGTCGATCCGCGCGTGGTGGAAGGGTTGATCGACCAGCGGTCGCTGACGGCCAGCGCCGGCGAGCGGCGGGTGATGACCGTGCTGTTCTGCGACATGCAGGGCTTTACCAGCCTTAGCGAGGGCATGACGCCGCAGGGCCTCGTCAAGGTGATGAATCATTATCTATCGACGATGTCGGGGCCGATCCGCAGCCATCGCGGCATTATCGACAAGTATATCGGCGACGCGATCATGGCCTATTGGGGACCTCCCTTTACCGAGCATAGCGAGCAGGCGAGCCTGGCCTGCCTCGCTGCCGTCGAGATGGCTGATCGCGGTACGGCGCTGCGCAAGGAGCTGCCCGAACTGCTCGGCATACGCACCGTGCCGAGCGACTGCGATGTTCGTATTGGGGTTGCCACCGGCGAAGTGCTGGTCGGCAGCATCGGCTCGGAATTCATGATGAGCTACACGGTGATGGGTGATGCGGTTAATCTCGCGTCGCGGCTGGAGAACGCCAACAAGGTCTATGGCAGCCATTCGCTGGTCTCGGAGGCTGCGATCACCGCGGCCGGCGATGCGGTTGAATCGCGCGAGATCGATCGGCTGGTGGTCGCCGGTCAGAGCCTTCCCCAGGCGGTGTTCGATATCCTGGGGCGCAAGGGCGAGCTCACCGAGAAGCAACTGGCGCTGCGTCAGCGATATGCCGAAGGGCTCGCCGCCTATCGGGAGCGCCGCTGGGACGAAGCGCGTCGGGCATTCCATGCGGCGCTCGAGGCTGTTCCCAACGACGGACCGGCCAAGACACTGGCCGGTCGTGTCGAGAATTTTCAGATCAACCCGCCGGCCGCCGATTGGGATGGCGCGTGGCGGCTGGAGCAAAAGTAAGACGTCGGCGGCGCATCTACGCCGCCAGGAAATCCAGCACGACCTTGCAAAATTCCTGCGGCGCCTGTTCGAACATCCAGTGGCGCGTGCCCGGGATCACCGCCGTCCGCGCGCCCGGAATATGTTCGGCCAGCACGCGCCAGTTCACCGCCAGCGCGCCCTTGGTGTCGCCACCGCCGATCAACAGCGTCGGCGTCTTGATCGCCTCCGCTTCGCTCTTCAGAAACGGCTGGCGATTCTCGCCGACCTGGCCGAGCAGCGTATAGATGTTGTCGCGCAATTGCTGCCGCGCCGTCGCCGGCCACCGCGCCCACGCACCTTCACCGTCGATGCCGTCGACGAACAGCGCCAGCGCGCCGTCGATGTCGCCGTTTCGTACCATCTCGGCCGCGACCGGAACGCGCGGGCCGAGCGGCACGGGGCCGGGAGGACTGCTCGGCTGCAGCGCCGGTTCGAGATCGCCGCCCGGTTCGGCAAGGATAGCCTTGCGCAATAAATCAGCCCGCGCCTGCGCCACACGGAATCCAATATGGCCGCCACGGGAATGGCCGATCAGATCGACCGGCCCGGCATCGAGCTTTTCAATGAAGCCAATGACGTCGGCGACGTGCTGCGCCATCAGATAGTCGTTGCCGACGCCGTCCCAATGCTCAGGGAAGAACCGCCGCAGGCTCAGCGAAATCACGCGGTGCCGTTTCGAGAGCGGTCCGAGCACGGCGTTCCATGTGCGGAAATCGCCGAGCGTACCATGCACGAGAACCATCGGCGGGTTGTTGCCAGTGCCACTGCCGACATCGAGATAGGCCATGTCATAGCCATTGACGTTCAAAGTCTGCATCGTGATCAATCTCCTGCGAGATACGACAGCACGATATCGCAATATTTCTGCGGCGCCTGTTCGAACATCGGGTGCGTGGTGCCGGGGATCATCTCGACGCGCGATCCCCTGACGTTGGCGGCCAAGGCATTGAGCACCTTTGGCAGCGTGCCTTTGGTATAAGCGCCGCCGATGAACAGTGTCGGTGTTCTGATCGCTTCCGCGTCCGCCTTGGAAAACGGTGGACGATGGTCGCGCATCTGGCCGATCAGCGTCGTTGCATTGTCGCGCAGCAATTGTTTCGGCGTGGCTGGCAGGCGCTTCCAGGCGCCGGGCCCCTCCAGCGCATCCATGAATATCTGCAAGCCGCCATCGATATCGCCCTTGGCGATTTCCGCGGCGGAAGCTGCAATCATTCCGGCAAGCGGCGAGGGACCGGGCTTGCAGGCAGGATCGAGCGTGGCATCGAGTTCGCCGCCGGGTTCGGCCAGGATCAGCTTGCGTAGCAGATCAGGCCGGCGCTGCGCGACGCGGAAGCAGATGTGCCCGCCGCGGGAATGGCCCATCAGGTCGACCGGCCTGGTATCGAGTTTTTCGATGAAGCCGATCACATCGTCAACATGCTGCGCAATCGAATAGGTATCGCCGACGCCGTCCCAGTGGTCGGGGAAGAAATGCCGCAACGAAGGGGCGATCACCCGGTGCTTGCGAGTCAGCGGTCCCAGCACCGACGACCAGATCCGGAAATCGCACAACGAGCCATGCACGCACACCAGCGGCGGGCCATTGCCGGCGCTTTGGCCAACATCGAGATAGGCCATGTCATAGCCGTTGACGTGAAGGGTTTGCATACGAAGCTCGTGGAATTGGAAGCAGGCGAGGGACCATTGAAGGGCGTCGGCGGGAGCCCAGATCAGCGGAAGTTGTTCATGCCGTCAAGTTCCCCCGGGATTCGGGTGGATAGCAATAATCTCCAAGCCTAGATTTGGCGCCAGAAGGAAGCTGGGTGGCATTGAACAGGAGAATATGGAGCCAGCCATGACCGGGCACCATTTTACGATATTCGACACCGCGATCGGCCGCTGCGGTATCGTCTGGGGCGAGCGCGGCATTACCTCGGTACAATTGCCGATGGGCGACGAGAAGAAGACCCGCACCCGCCTGCAGCAGCGCCATGACGACCTGATCGAGACGCCGCCGCCGGCAAAGGTGCAGGCCGCGATCGACGGCATCGTCGAGCTGCTCGAAGGCAAGCCGAACGATCTCGCCGACGTCGTGCTCGACCTCGACGGCGTCCCCGAATTCAACCGCGGCGTCTACGACATCGCGCGTACGATCCCGCCGGGCAAGACCATGACCTATGGCGATATCGCCAAAAAGCTGGGCGGCGTTGAGCTGTCACGCGACGTCGGCCACGCGCTGGGGCGCAACCCCTGTCCGATCGTGGTGCCGTGCCATCGCGTGCTGGCGGCGGGCAACAAGCCCGGCGGCTTCTCCGCCAATGGCGGCGTAGTGACGAAGCTGAAGATGCTGGCGATCGAAGGCGCTGCGGTGAACCACACGCCGAGCCTGTTCGATTGAGCTTCACCGGCCCTTGAAATTGGGCGTGCGCTTCTCGTTAAAGGCCAGCACGCCCTCGCGGCGATCTTCCGTCGGCACCATGCGGTTATAGGCCTCGATCTCGAGTGCGAGGCCGTCCCGCAGGGACAATTGCAGGCCGCGATGGATCGAGAGCTTTGCCTGTCGGACCGAGATCGGCGCGTTGCGGGCGATCTTTGATGCGGTCGCCAGTGCCGCCGGCAGTAATTCGGCGAGCGGGAAGACTTCGTTCACAAAACCCCATTCACGTGCTTCCGCCGAAGTAAACGGCTTGCCGGTCAGGATCAGCTCCTTGGCACGGCGCTCGCCGACGACGCGCGGCAGGGTCTGCGTGCCGCCGCCGCCCGGCATGATGCCGAGCGTCACTTCGGTGAGCGCAAAACGCGCAGTTTCCGCGGCGTAGAGAAAATCGCAACAGCCCGCGATCTCGCAACCACCGCCATAGGCCGCGCCGTTGACGGCGCCGATGATCGGGACCGGGCAGTCGATCAGCGCCCGCACCATGCGTTCGAACACGACGTGCTGGCGCGTCCACGCCTCGTCGGTCATGCCGCGCCGCTCTTTCAGGTCGCCGCCGGCGCAGAACGCCTTGTCACCGGCGCCGGTCAGGACGATGCAGCGGAGGCTCTTCGGATCGAGCGCGATGTCTTCGAAATAGCGCACGAGATCGCGCCCCATCTGCGTGTTGAGCGCGTTCGATGCGCTCGGCCGATTGAGCCGGACGATGGTCACGTGCTCGCCGACCGGTTCGATCGACAGCGTCTCGAAGTCGGATGGATTCGAGCTCATATCGCCTCGCAGGTAAATCCGTTGCCAGCGCGTCGGATCTTCCCGACCGAGGGCGACGGGAAATGCGCGGTACAGCACAGCGTATCGGTGTCACAGTAGCGTTCCAGGAAACTGCGCCGCGTCGCCGCGGCCTGCGCCTGGTCGACGTCGAACTTGACGGATAGTTCCGGATAGCGCGTCTGCAGCGGCGAATGCATCAGGTCGCCCGAGAATACCGCGTCATCCTTGCCGCGGCCGAAGGTGAAGGCGACATGGCCGGGCGTATGGCCCGGCGTCGGCAGGATGCGGGTGTGATCGCCGATCGCAAAATCGCTGCGGACGATTTCGGCTTGTTTCGCCTCGACGACTGGCAGCACGCTGTCGCCAAATGGCGGCACCGGCGTCTTGGCGTGCGTCTCGGTCCAGTAGTCGAATTCGATCTTGTCGAATACGTAGCGCGCCTTGGGGAAGGTCGGCACCCAGCGGCCGTTATCGAGCCGCGTGTTCCAGCCGACATGATCGACATGCAGATGCGTGCACATGACGTAGTCGATGTCTTCGACGGAGAACCCGGCCGCGGCGAGACCGTGCATATAGGTGTCGTCGGTCTTCATGTTCCATTTCGGACGCTGCGGCCGCGGCTTGTCGTTGCCGATGCAGCTATCGATCAGGATGGTGTGGTGCGGCGTCTTCACTACATAGGACTGGAAGCACAGGATCAGCACGTCTCTGTCGTCGAGCGCGCCGCTCCTCCGCATCCAGGGGCGATGCTCCGCCAGGACCTCCGGCGTCAGTCCCGGCAGCATCTCCAAAGCCGGCAGGAAGGTGGTTTCCTGCTCGATGATGCGGTGAATGGCGAGATCGCCAACGGAGAGTTTCAGGCCCATGGTTGCTCCTGCTTTTCGTCTTGGCTGGATCAGCGCGCTTCGTTCCTGTCCCTGACATGCGGGATGATGAAGTTGGCGAGGATGTCCAGAGCCGCGTGCCCTTGCCGGCCGCTGCCATAAAGCCCTGACGTGGTCATGACCACAAGGTCAAGCTCGGGGACGATGAAGAGGCGCTGACCACCCAGGCCCATGGCGGCAATCCATTTCACGTCGTTCTCGCCGGATAGCGTGCGGCCCATCCACCAGTGCTGTCCGTAGTAGAACAATCCACCGAAATAGCCGACCGCCTGAAAGCGCGGTGTGACCGATTGCTCAATCCACTTCGACGAGACGATCCGCCGGCCGGCCCATTCGCCTTTGTTGAGCACGAGCTGACCGATTTTTGCGGCGTCGCGCGGCCGAAGCCGAAGGCCTACCGCCGAGGCAACATGCTCGTTGCGGTACTTCATCCATTCCCAGTCGGAGATACCCAGCGGCGCGAACAGCGCCTCGCGGGCGAAAGCTTCCAGTGATTGGCCCGTCACGCGCTCGATGATATTGCCGAGCAGATCCGTTCCGCCGCCATTGTAGGTCCACACTGTGTCTGGCGGCGCCGCGATCGGCTTCGACAGGACATAGCGATAAGGATCGGCTTCGCTGCCGAGATGCGGCTCGTCATTCTCTGGATCCTTCCAGGCGCGGTTCTCGTCCCACTTGATACCCGACGACATGGTGAGCAGATGGCGGAGCGTGATCTTGTCCCAACCCGGCGATTTCACTGCCGAATAATCCGGGAAGAATTTGACGACCGGCTCGTCGACGCTCTTGATTAGCTCGCGATCGATCGCGATTCCCACGAGTAGCGAGATGACGCTTTTCGAAACCGACCGCATGTCGTGCTTGGTGGCCGAATCGAAATCATGCTGCCCGCCGCCCAATCCCCACGGCTCGTCATAGCCAGGGAAATACTGCTCGAACACCAGCTTGCCGTGCCGGACGATCACCACAGCATGAACGTTGGCATTGGTAGCCACGAGCCGCACGGCGATCCCGCACAGACGCGGGCCATCGAGGCCGACACTTTCCGGTGTGGCGATAGGCCAACCATCACCAGTCGCGGCCGGGCTGCCGCAGGCGAGATTGCGCTGGCCGGTGGAGAATTCTTGTAGCTGTGCGGCTGCGCCGGATGCCGCCAGCACGAATACGGCGGCCAAGCCGAGGCGCCGCAGTTTCTTGCTCGCCTCGGTCATGCTGCCGTCTCCATTGGTTGGTTACGCCGGCGGCGGCGCCGAGATTTTCACCGACGGCCGCTCCATCATCTTCTGATGGAAGGCGTCTAACTTCGGATAGGCCTTGCGCCAGCCGCAATCGGCAAAGCGGAAGTCCGCATAGCCGAGCACGCAAACCAGGCCGATCTGCGCAATGTTGAACGGACCGGACAGCACGTCGGACTTGTTCTCGAACCGCGCCATGCCGGCCCACGCGCGATTCCAATGGTCGTCATGCCAAGCGTCCCAGCGCAGCCCTTCCGGACGCACCATCTTTTCGTACCGGCACAGCAGCATGGAATCGAGCATGCCCTGCAGCAGGGAATGGTCGCTCTTCACCTTCCACCGCTCGGGGCCAGATGTTGGGATCAGCTTTCCGCCGCCGGCGAGCTCGTCGAGATATTCGACGATGACGTAGGAATCGAGAATGACGTCGCCATTGTCGAGGATCAGCACCGGCAATTTCTTCAGCGGCGTGATCTTCGAATATTCCTCGTTCGGCTGACCCGGCGCGACGGTGGCCGGAGTGAATTCGATTCGGTCGATCAGGCCGGTCTCAATCGCGGCGATGCGGACTTTTCGGGCGAACGGCGAGGCGGGAGAGAAGGTGAGTTTCATGGAAGGGAGCCTCTAGGCAATAGATGGATCCTCCGTCATTGCGAGCGAAGCGAAGCAATCCATTGTCTCCGAACGTGTGGAAAGGTGGATTGCTTCGTCGCTATCGCTCCTCGCAATGACGGCGGTGAGTATGTGCGCCGGCTCACGCCGCGACGATTTCCTGGCGCTGCTCGCCGAGCCCTTCGATGCCGAGTGTGACGACGTCGCCGACGTTGAGGAAGGTCGGCGGCTTCATGCCGAGGCCGACGCCGGGCGGGGTGCCGGTGGTGACGATATCGCCGGGCAACAGCGTCATGAACTGCGAGACATAGGAAATGCACTTCGCCATCGAGAAGATCATGGTCGAGGTCGATCCGGTCTGGCAGCGCTTGCCGTTGACGTCGAGCCACATCGACAGCTTCTGCACGTCGGGGATTTCGTCCTTGGTGACCAGCCACGGGCCAAGGGGGCCGAACGTGTCGTGCGATTTGCCTTTGGTCCACTGACCGAGCCGCTCGATCTGGAAGTTGCGCTCGGAGACATCGTTGCAGACGCAGTAGCCCGCGACGTGATTGAGCGCATCGGCCTCCGAGACATATTTGGCGCGGGTGCCGATGATGGCCGCGATTTCGACTTCCCAGTCGAGCTTGGTCGAGCCGCGCGGCTTCTCGACCGCATCGTTCGGGCCAGAGAGCGCGGTGTTGGCCTTCAGGAAGAAGATCGGCTCCGTTGGAATCGGCGATCCCGTCTCCTTGGCATGGTCGCTGTAATTCAGGCCAATCGCGACGAATTTCGAGATGCCGGTGACCGGCGCGCCGAGGCGCTGCTTGCCGTCGACGGCGGGAAGCTTGGAGGTATCCAGCGCCGCCAGCTTGTCCAGCGAGGCCGGCGCATAGGCGTCTCCGTCGAGATCCCTGACGTGGGCGGAAAGATCGCGCAACTGGCCGGATTTATCGATCAGGCCGGGCTTTTCCGCACCCTTGGCGCCGTAACGAACAAGCTTCATTTTATCGCTCCCTGCGGGGTTTTCTTGAGGATTTCGGGGATTTCCGCAAACTTCAGACGCTTCTTGGAACAGCGGCGCAGGAAATTCAACTGCGGACTGGGGTTGCTCGCCACATACCACCCCCTCATCCGAGGAGGCCACATCGCGGCCGTCTCGACGAATGGGCCGCGGGCCTCATGGTTCTCCCGGCGATGCGAAGCATCGTCCGGAGACGGCGCAAGTGCGCCTCCTCACCATGAGGGAGAGAGGGCGCTCCTGTCACCCCACCGCCACGAACCTGAAAGCGTCGCCGTCGCGCTTGATGTGACCGGCACTGAAGTGCCCGCCAATCACCAGTGTGGGCGTGTCGGCGAAGCGCGAAAGCAGTTCGCGTCGGGTTTCGGCCGACTGCCGGGGATCGGAATCGGCGGTCGAGGACCAGTCGAGATGGGCCATCTGGCAAGGATGATGCGCGACGTCCCCCGTCAGGAGGGCTTCCTCGCCGTCTGACTTGATATGGACGCTGATATGCCCGGGACTGTGGCCGGGGGTCGGGATCAGCGTGATTTCATCCGTCAATCTGGCATCGCTGGCGACGAGCTCGGACTTGCCGGCGTCTGCGATCGGCTTCACGGAATCGCTGAACACCGCGACTTTGTCCGGCGCATCGCTGTGGTCGCGCCAGTGCTCGTATTCGCCTCTGCCGAACACATATCGGGCATTGGCGAAGGTCGGCACCCATTTGCCGTCGATGAGTTTCGTGTTCCATCCGACATGATCAACATGCAGGTGCGTGCACAGCACAGTATCGATACTGTCGGACGGGAAGCCCGCCGCTGTGAGCATGTCGAGAAACGGATGCTTTCGGTTGTTCCAGGTCGGCACATTGCGGCCCTGCTTGTCGTTGCCGAGGCCGGTGTCGACGATGATCCGGCGCGAGGGAGTCTCGAGCAGGAACGAATGGATCGACATTTTCAGCCGGCCTTCCTCGGTCGCAAATTGCGGGATCAGCCAAGGCAGCTTCTGGATTTCCTCGTTGGTCGCGAGCGGAAGGATGAAACGGGTGCTGCCGACAGTCTCCATTTCGACCACCCTCGTGATCCTGACCCTGCCCACGTCCCAATGCATACGGCGCGTCCTCTCGTTTCTGGTTGTTCAGGCAAGGATGCGGCCTTCCACCTTCCGGCGCAATGGATCATCCGACGGCGTTCGGCGTTATCGCATAGCCCGTATGAGGAACATGCGATGCCAGAACTCACGATTTCGCCCGAGAAAGTCGGCTTTCTGATCGAGAAAGCCCGGCAATTCGACGTCAAGGAAGGGGTGTCCGATCCGGATTCCGGGTCGAACGCGGGCGATGACGACATGATCGACGTGCTGCAGGACAACGGGGAAGATCCGGTCGTTCGCGAGATCACCGGCCTCATCAACTCGCTTTCCGAGGACGAGAGGGTCGATCTCGTCGCCCTGATGCGATTGGGGCGCGGCGACGCCACCATTGAGGAATGGGAGGATCTACGTGCGGAAGCGGCCGACCAGCGAGACCGCGACACCGCGCGCTATCTTCTCGGCGAGCCGATGCTTGGAGATTTGCTGGCGCAGGGGCTCGACGAGTTCGGCCTTACCTGGAACGAGGAGCGAACGACGGCCGATTCTTCTAGCGTCAGCCAGCGGGAAGAAGACGAGCGCAATCCACGATGACCGTGCCCAGCTTGTCGCCTTTCTCCACCGCCAGATGCGCTTGCGCCGTGTCGGATAGTGCAAACTGCGCGGCGACGTTATGGATCCGCGCGCCTGCCGTCAGCCATTTCGTGATGTCGGCTTGCGCCGCCGCCAGTAGCGGCGGCGGCAGCGCAAACAGCACGAGCGTGCGGACCGCGATGCATTTCTCCATCAACTCACGCATTGGTACGACCGGCGTGCGGTTGCCGTTGGTGGCGTAGACCGCAATCGTCGAATTGGTACCCATCAGCTTCAGCGTGGTCTCGATATTGCCGCCGAAATCGACGTCGACGACGCGGTCGACGCCGCGCTGCCCGGTAAAGGCCATCGCCTTGGCAACCACGTCATCCGCCTTGTAGTTGACGACGAGATCGGCGCCGGCGAGGCGTGCCTGCTCGGCCTTGGCTGCCGAACTGACGGTCGCGATCACCTTGGCACCACCCCATTTGGCAAGCTGCACGGCATAGTGCCCGACCGCACCTGCGCCGCCGGTGACGAGCACGGTCTGCCCCACGATCGGCCCGTCGCAATAGAGGCAGCACCACGCCGTCATGCCGGGAATGCCGAGGGTGGCGCCTTCGGCAAATGACAGGTTGTCCGGCAGCGGCGTCACCAGATGTTCGGCGAGCGCGATATATTCTGCCGCCGTGCCGAACGCGCGGCCGTTGCGCTGGCCGTTGAACAGCCAGACCCGCTGGCCGATCTTGAGCCGCGTGACGCCGTCGCCGACCTGGTCGACGATGCCGGCGCCGTCGCTGTTGGGAATGACGCGCGGATATTCCATCGGCCGGTAGCCGCCGCCGCGGCGGCCGACATCGGCCGGATTGACGCTGGACGCCTCCAGCCGCACCCGGACTTCGCCCGTGCCTGCCACCGGCGTCGGCATCTCGCCATAGGCCAGCACTTCTTGCGCCGGCCCCGTTCGCTCGTACCAGACCGCTTTCATCTAGCGCCCTTTCCGAAGTTCGTGAGCTTTCGCGGCGCCCTCTTGCGCGAACTTCGGAAAGCAAGAGGGCGCTAGAAGACTCATTTTTCTTCTAGTGCCGCTTATCGATTTGAAGTTCCCAATCGGTCTCGCTGCGAGTGACGGGGAACTTCAAATCGGCGGCACTAGAGAGTGCCGGGGAAAGCACCGCCGTCGAGCAGGATGTTCTGGCCGGTGATATATCCGGCCTTGGCGCCGCAGAGGAACGCGCAGGCATAGCCGAACTCGTCGGGGTCGCCGAACCGACCGGCCGGATTAAGCTTGGCGCGCTCGGCGAGCAACTGATCGACAGTGATGCCGCGTTTCTCCGCGTCGACCTTCGCGACCGGCCCGCGCAGGCGGTCGGTATCAAAGGGGCCGGGCAGTAAGGCATTGATGGTGACATTGTTGATCACGGTCTTGCGCGCGATCCCGGCGACGAAGCCGGTGAGGCCGGCGCGCGCGCCGTTGGAGAGACCCAGCACCTCGATCGGCGCCTTCACTGCAGCCGAGGTGATGTTGACGATGCGGCCAAATTTCCGCGCCATCATGCCGTCCACCGTCGCCTTGATCAGTTCGATCGGCGTCAGCATGTTGGCGTCGATCGCCTTGATCCAGTCGTCACGGGTCCAGTTGCGGAAATCACCGGGGGGCGGGCCGCCGGCATTGTTGATCAGGATGTCCGGTTCGGGACAGGCCTTCAGCACGGCCTCGCGCCCGGCGGGCGTCGTGATATCGCCGACAATCTCGGTTACCGTGATGTCAGGACTCGCTTTGCGGATTTCGTCGGCGGTCTTTTTCAGCGCCTCCGCACCGCGCGCGGTCAGCGTGACGTGCACGCCTTCATTGGCCAGTGCCATGGCGCAGGCGCGCCCAAGGCCCTTGCTGGAAGCGCAGACGATGGCGCGGCGGCCTTTGATCCCAAGATCCACTGTTCTCCTCCCGTTGTGTCAGGTGATTTTGTTGTAGTCCGATGCGGCCACTCTAGCCAAGTCAGGTGCTGCTGATAAGGCTTCGAGGTCCGCCGATACTGCATATTTCGATCCCGGAAAACGGCTCTATCCCCGTCATTGCGAGCCAACGGGTCGCGCGAATGCGCGCCGATGACAGGCTCCGCGAAGCAATCCATGGCGCGGCATAACGGATAGATGGATTGCTTCGTCGCTCGCGCTCCTCGCAATGACGGCATAAGTTTGGCCAGCGTCAATTCACCCGCATCTCCGCTCTGATCATATCGGCGGCCTTTTCCCCGATCATGATCGTCGGCGCATTGGTGTTGCCGCCGATCAAGGTCGGCATGATCGACGCATCGACCACGCGCAATCCCCCGACGCCGTACACTTTCAGCTTCGGATCGACCACGGCGAGGGAATCGTTGACGCCCATCTTGGCGGTGCCGACCGGATGATAGACGGTGTCGACCCGGGCGCGCAAAAGGTTGCGGATGTCGTCGTCGGCATGGACGCCTTCCGTGAACATCTCCTTCTTCTGCAACGCGCGCAGTGCCGGCGTCTCCATCAGCCGGCGCGTGGTCTTAAAGCCGGCAACCATGGTTTCCAGATCCTCCGCCTCGCCGAAGAAATTCGGGTCGATCAGCGGCGGCGCAAATGGATCGGCGCCGAGCAGCGAAACGCTGCCGCGGCTCTTCGGCCGCAGCAGGCAGACGTGGCAGGTGAAGCCGGTGCCGCGATGGCGTTTGCGGCCGTGATCGTCGGCCAGCGCCATGCCGAAATGAAGCTGGATATCGGGGATGTCGAGATCGGGCCGGGTTTTCAGGAAGCCGCCGCATTCGGCGAAGTTCGACGTCATCGGCCCGGTGCGGTCGCGGCGATACTGTCGGATGGCCCGCAGCAGCCGCGGCAGCGCTTTAAGTGAAATGCCGTTGAAGTGGGGATTATCGGACATGTAGCCGAACACGAAATCCGGATGGTCCTGCAGGTTTTGCCCGACGCCGGGCAGATGGTGCACGGTGGCAATGCCGTGCTTTGCAAGCTCGGCGCTATCGCCGATGCCCGACAGCATCAGGAGATGCGGGGTCTGGAACGCGCCGGCGGAGAGGACCACCTCGCGCCGGGCGCGGATCTGCTTCAGCTCTTTGCCCTGCCGGTACTCGACGCCGACCGCGCGCTTGCCTTCGAACAGGAGGCGGGTGGCATGGGCATGCGTCTCAACGCGCAGATTGGCGCGGTTTCCGATATGCGGGTGGATATAGGCGCGCGCGGCGCTGCAGCGTTCGCCGTTCCTCTGCGTCAGTTGATAGATGCCGAGGCCCTCGTGCTCGTCGGCGTTGAAATCTTCGCGCAGGCGGAATTGCGCCTCCTGCGCGGCCTGCAGAAAAATCTGCTGCACCGGGTTGCCGGTGCGCGACTTGTTGACCGCGAGGGGACCGCCCTTGCCGTGATATTCGCCGTCAAAATCGGCATTGTCTTCGGCGCGTTTGAAGTAGGGCAGCACATCGGCGAACGACCAGCCGGTATTGCCGAGCGACGCCCATTGATCATAGTCGGCGCGGTGGCCGCGGATATAGACCATCGCGTTGATCGCCGAGGAGCCGCCGAGACCCTTGCCGCGCGGCTGATAGCCGACGCGGCCGTTGAGGCCCTTCTGCGGCACGGTGTTGAAGGCCCAGTTGTTGACGTTGCCGGCGACCATCAGCACGAGTGCGAACGGCGTCGTGACCACCCAATTGTCATTCCTGCCGCCGGCATCGAGCAGCGCCACGGACGTCTTCGGATCCTCCGATAGCCGTCCCGCCACCGTGCAGCCGCCGGAGCCGCCACCCACCACCACGAAATCGAAGATATCCGTCACGCCCATTCCCCCTCCCGGATTTTTGTTCTGGCGACCTGATGAGCCGCGGCTTTGGGCGCAAAACTCCGCTTTTGCGGCGTTTATGGCAAGAGTGGTTCCAAAGGCCGGTTTTGGCGCTCCAACCCCTCGTTTTTGCTGTCATAAAATCTGCAAAAGCTCCTTCTTGCCCCTTTCCAAAGCAGGGTGACGTTGATACATACCCCTCGCACCCGATGGCCTTGCCCGGGTCGCCTTCTCAGGAAGCCTCCGGACGGGATCGATCGGCGCGAACACGCGTTGGCCGGCTTTCACTTCGGGTCCGGTTTTTCGAAGGCAGTGCAACGGTTTAACGCGGGGTGGAGCAGCCCGGTAGCTCGTCAGGCTCATAACCTGAAGGTCGCAAGTTCAAATCTTGCCCCCGCAACCAACGATACCGACACTCCCGTAGCTGACGCTGCGGGAGTTTTCGTTTTGGGTGGACTTTCCATGGTCCTGGCGGGGCCATCCAGCCCAAGGTCGCGCCCAATTCGCCGTACAGCGTCGCGTGCATTTCGCCGCGATTGGGTCCAGGCGCAGAACGATTTGCGATAGTTGATGCGGAAGCTGTTGCCCTCGCAGGACGCAAATGCCTGCATCGGCGGACCGTGCCGCCGCATCGGATTCGTCTGCTTGATGAATCCGGGTCCAACGATCTGCTGGACGACCGGATGGGTGCCGGTCCTCCGGCGATCTGATTCCCTCCGGTAGACCGGGGGCATGATTGGTGCTCGTGAGGAACTCGCCTGGCCGCGCCTGCGGGACCATTTCCCGCGGTTGGACGTTAGTATCTTGAGAGAACGGCCAGTGGCGAAGCCGTTCTGTGGGGCGACGTACCAACTGGAGACGATCATGCCAGAGCGAAGAACAGTGCAGAAGGCCAAGCGGGCCAAACGCGCGGGCAAATCGCCAACTACCCAGGCGGGCGAGTTTGTGCATGAGGAGATTCGCAAAGTTCGCCGCGGCCAACATGGAGCGAGATCGCCACAGCAGGCGATTGCAATCGGCCTGTCCAAGGCGAGGCGCGCGGGTGTTCCGCTCCGTCCGCCGGCAAAAGGCAAGGCCAAGGCAAGAACCCGCAAAAGCGCCGAATACGCGTATGAGGCGGGCCAGGGCAAGCGAAAAACCCGACGCCAGCCGCGCGTTTCACGTGCTGTATCGCAGACCCTCAAGCGTGAACCACGCAGCACGGCGTCGCGCGCGGCGCTGTCGAAACAAGCACGAAGCGCCGCCTCGCGTCGCTCCGCCGCGGCCCGCTCAGCGGCGGCTCGGAAGGCCGCAAAGACCAAAGGCCCGGCGCAGCGCTCCGCGGCAGCCAAAAAGGCAGCCCGGACCAGAGCGCGTCGCCGGCGATAGCCTTGCGCCGAAGATCATTTTACAGCTAGCACAATGGCGAGAAGAACACGGTCACCGAAAAGCAAAGTCGTCAGGACCCGCCTCCCGAGGCAGTCTCAGAACGCACAAAGGAATTACGAGCGCTACGTCGAGTTGGCTCGCGCTGAAGCGCTGAAGGGCGATCTGATCGCAGCTGAAAATTATCTTCAGCACGCCGAGCACTATTTGCGGTCGATGCACGATGAGGCGCACGGCGGGCGGCTCTCGCCGCAGCCGGCAACTTGGCCCAAGCAGCGGCTGAGACACAGCGGATGATGGAGCAATCCTGCTACAATCGCGAGATGCTCCGTCAGCCTCTCGTCACGAGAACCAGGTCGATCTGATGAGGATCGACAACGTCGCGTCTCCGCAACTCCCAGGTTTTCGCGATCTCGGAATAGCGCCACAGGATATCGGACGTGTCCTGCTCCAGGCGGGACCGCTCCACTGGCCTTGCGCTCGGAACTAATGCTGGCCACCCGGAGTTCTTCATTTTGAGCGGCCGTTTTGCACGAACGAACTTGCAAGCCCTTTGCCCCACAAGGGGCGGCTCATCATGAGGAGGCTGGCCGTGATTCGGGATATTGTCGTCAACTTAGCGACCGGTAACTCTCGCGATCCTGCAGCAGCGTACGCGATCTCCGTCGCCACGATGTTTGATGCCCAGATTGCAGGGATCGCAATGTGTCACTCTCCAGCGATTGTGGCCGGCGGCATGGAGGCTGTTCCGGCCGACGTGATCGAGGCCCTGCGCGAAGAGAGCGCCAGGGCGGCAAACGGGGCCATCGAACGATTCAAACAGGCAGCGGCGCAGGCTCATCTTCCTGCCGAGGCGCAGATCATCGAGACCAGCATTGAAGGAATCCCAAGGACGTTTGGCCGTATTGCGCGGACGTTCGATCTTGCAATCGTTGCGCAGACCGAGCCCGAAGCGACGACCTCCACGGGGCTTGCCGCTGAAGCAACGATGTTTGAATCCGGACGGCCTATCCTCGTCGTACCCAGTATCCAAAAGGACGGCATCAAACTCGGATGCATTCTCGTCTGCTGGGACGGAAGCCGCACCGCCGCGCGGGCGCTCGCGGACTCCATGCCGTTCTTGGAGCGCGCGAAGTCGATCGAGGTGATCAACGTAGGTATTGGCCGTCGGGAGGATGAAGAATCCCTGGCGGCCGTTGGCAGACACTTGGCGCGCCACGGCTTGAACAGCAGCACCAAAGCGCTCATCGCCGATGGGAGCGATGTCGCAAGTGTAATCCTGTCGCATGCGGCAGATCTGTCGGCCGACCTTATCGTAATGGGCGGCTACGGCCATTCGCGGCTGCGCGAGTTCGTCCTCGGGGGCGTGACGCGCGGCATTCTCGACACGATGACCGTTCCGGTACTGATGTCGCATTAAAGGCCGATGTCAGAGCTTCTTGCCGTCGAACGGCACTGATGCCCTTGATCATGTTGGCAACGCTCAGCTTGGAGTGGGTTGCGTAGGTCGTCACTCGCAACAGCAAGTTCGATGAGATAGACGAACGACATTCGCGTTACCATGCTTTGGCGAGTGTAGACACCGATGGCCGAGACAAACACTGCCAACAAGCGACTCGATCAGCGCCGGGTCGCGCCCGAGGGTCTCTTCCGGCAACCGCGGCGAGGCGCCTGGCGCCGAAGAAGCTGAGCAGGGCAGGCCCTTTGTCGGGCCGGCCGGCTGCGCGTTGCGCAAACTGCTCGAGCAGGCTGGGATCGACCTCAGACAGCTGCGTTTGGCCAACGCAATTCCATTTCGGCCTATAGAACACACGGAAAAATCCACGCTACGCAATCGCGCTCCAACTATCGAGGAAATCAATCATTACGGCGCCGCGGTACTGACGGACATCCGGCGCTCCAAGCCGCGCGTAGTCGTTGCACTCGGCAGCACCGCGGCTCGCCTATTCAGCGCGTCGCGTTCGCTCCGAGCGTCGCGCAAGGCAAAGCTCCAATTTGATGGCCGTCCTGCAAATCACTTTTCACCCGGCCTACGTCCGCCGCTTCGGTGGGGCGAACGGCGACGCTTGGCGTAAGATGGTCGCTGATCTGCGCCGAGCCTGGAAAGTATCGGCAATGTACTCAAATGGCGCTCGTAGCAGGCAGCATTCTCCCGAGGGTTCGAAGGCTGTTTAGCGAGTTGCGCCTATGGATCGCGGGCGCACGAGGTTTACACGAGATTGCGCAGGCAGCGCCTGATCATCCAGCGTTCGTCGAAGCCGGACTGTTAGCGACCTCCTGAACAGCACAAGCCGCGATGCGTTCATTTTCAGCGAGATGGTCAGACATGATGTGGCACGCAGTTTCAAGGCGGGGGAGTCAATCGGGGACGGCATGAGCCGGATTGATCATGCGTCCATCACGCTCAGCGGCGCTACGCACCTGTTATCGGACCACCAGCTCTTCATCTGATCGGGCAGATGCCGGGTTACGCCCGCTGAAGCCGATGTCGCCAACCAGGCGATGCGAAACGAGCCGGCCGGAAGGCGTTTCGAGAAATCCTAAAATTTGTGCGAAACAGCAGGGCGGGTTCGTGCGTTGCTTTTCGCAAGCCCTCACGGTGGCATCTGGCTGCAGCTTTCCTGCGACACCAATTGCAACCATCCGAATTGTTCCCGGTCCCGCATTGTTGCGCTGTCGTTGCATTCGAAATAGCATCGATTGCGAGCGGGCAGGGCAGAAGAAATGACATGAGGTCCTTCTTTGCAGCTTTCTGCCGTCGATCGTTCGTTAGCGAATACGGAACCCGCTCACTGGAAGAAGCGTCTTCGCTGTCCTCGCTGCTCGTCGCCGCTGCGGAACGTGTGGTCAGAGCCCTCCTGCTCGAACCGTGCCTGCGATTATAGTAGGGCCGGGTTTCCGATGGTCGGCGCCCAGCCGGTGCTGATCGATTTCGCAGCCAGTATTTTTGAACGCAGGATGTACGAGGCCGAGAATGGCTCGGCGCTGCAGCGGGACGTCAGCCGTCGTTCCCTTGGGTCCCGGCTGCATCGCCTTACCTTCGGAGGCAATCCGGTTGCGGTCGCCAACAGCGCAACATTCATCGAGCTGTTGAAGCGGGAGTCGAGGCGGCCGGTTGTGCTCGTTGTCGGAGGCGGGACGATCGGTTTGGGCGCAGACGAACTCTACCGGGACGACTCCATCGAGCTCGTCGGTACCGACGTCTATGCTTCGCCGCACACCGTGCTGGTGGCTGACGCCCACAGTCTACCATTCGAAGACGGCGTGTTCGACGGCGTCTGGGTGCAGGCGGTGCTGGAACACGTGCTGGAGCCCGCAACGGTCGTTGCCGAGCTGCATCGGGTGCTGCGGCTGGAAGGCCTGGTCTATGCCGAGACGCCGTTCATGCAGCAGGTGCACGAGCGGGCCTATGACTTCTCGCGTTTCACGCAGAGCGGTCACCGCTGGCTGTTCAGGCGATTTTCCGAGATCAATGCCGGACCGGTCGGCGGCGCCGGTGTGGCGCTTGAATGGTCGATCCGCTACTTCGCGCGCGCGCTCGGCGCGGGCAACAAGCTGTCACGGCTGATCGTGCTGCCGTTCTTCTGGATCAGATATCTCGATGCGTTCGGCCGCGGCCGCGCCGCAGCGGATGCCGCCAGTGGCTTCTTCTTTCTCGGGCGCCGGGCCGAACAGGCGATGGATCCGCATGACATGCCGGATTACTACAACCGGCAAAAATGAAGCGGTGGCCGGATGACGCACAAGATCAAGAAAGCCCCTTGATCTTCTTGCATGGCGTGGAGGAGGTCGACGACATCCGTGCGACGTCGGTTACGGAGTGTATGGAAAGCTTTTCCTTGCGGGTGATGAAGCGGAGCACGCCGCGAGGATAGGCGTCGCAGAACTGAGCCAGCGTGGCTGCCGTCGCTGAAACGCTGTCCTGCTTGGGGACCACGGCGATGCCGCCATCCCGCAGAATATACGCATCCTTCACGTTGGGCATGGCTGACGCCGCGACGCAGATCTTGAACAGGTCGTTATAGGCCTGCGGCGTCAGGGACAGGTCCCCGCCGGGCGTTCCCAGGAGATACTCGCGGCTCTTGCGGCAGTTCTCGTTGTCCGCCCGCGCTGCGCCGCTTGCGAGCGTCAGCAGCATCGCGGTCGCGACCAGCAGCTTCATGCCGTTATTCCGATGGCACGGTCTGCAGATGCCGGCTTGCCGGCGTAGGGCAGGCCATAGGTTATCGCCGCGCATCGTTCCCATGAAAGGGCACGGGCATGGGAGGATGCGCCTGCCGCGAGAATGGCGCGCAGATTCCGATCGGCGGCCAACTCTGCGATCGCCCGCGATATGCTCTCGGCCGAAGGCGGCACGAGAATTCCAGTCTCATCGGCGAGCACGGCGTCAGGCACGCCGCCGACGTCGGTCGCGACGCTCGGCAGGCCGGCGGCCCCGGCCTCGAGATACACCAATCCAAATCCCTCCACCCGGCCGGTCGTGTCGGGGAGACCCGTCAGGCAAAAGAAATCCGAGGCGGCGTAGAGATCGCGGATGTCCTCGTTCGATTGCGGGCCGAGGAACCGAATGTCGCAGGCCGCCGCTTCGGCGTCGCGCCGCAGAGCATCGACATACTCGGCTTCTCCGTCCGGGCCGATCACGAGCCACGTGATGCGATTGCGCAGATCGTCCGGAAGCTGCGACAACGCGGCAAGCGTCAGATGATGCCCCTTGCGGCGCGTGATCCGCGCCACAGTGATCATCACGAGCCGATCTTCCGGCAGACGATGGGCCAGGCGAATCTCCCGGCGCGTCCGTCGTCCGCCGAACCAGAACTCCGATACACCGAGATTGATCGCGCTGATCCGGCGCGGATCGACGGCAAACCGCTCGCGGAACAGCATCTCGGTAAACCCGCTGTTGGCGACGACCTCCGTCCGCGGCCCGAACACGCCGGCGCTGCGGATCGCCATGCGCTTCAGCGGGGTCTGCGTTTCGTTGATCTCGGTACCATGTACCGTCATCAATACCCGCGCCTGCGTTCGCCATCTCGAAAGCGCGACCGGAATGAAGAACGGCCAATCGGCGGCGTGGACCACGTCATATCGGTCGCAGCGGACGCCGCGGCGTGCCAGCATGATCTTGCGCGGCATGTCGCGCATGGAGTGGAGGCCGCCGCTGTAGCGAACGACCTCGAAGGGCAGGATGCGGTCGTCGTCGGCGGTTTGCCGTCCGTAGTCCGGCGCCACCACAGTGACCTTGGCACCGAGCCGGCTCGCCGCCGCCGCAATTTCGCGCGCGTAAGTCCCAATTCCTCCCATCGCGGGGGCGAACTCGCTGGTCAACAGAAGAATGTTCAACCCGGCGCCCTCAGCAAGTCGGCGCCGCAGCGGCAAGTCCGCGGGCATCCTGAATTTCCTGATGATAGCGGAAGACCCGCGCGAGTTGGGTGCCCGGCGTGAACGCTCGGATGGAGTCGGCGATTTGTACCGGATTCATCGTGCCCGCATCGATGGCGTTCCGGACGTCGACGAACCGCTGAGCGAGCGCATCGGCCATGTCGTCGCGGCTGCCGCTTCGCGCTACCAGATAGCCGCTGACGCCAGAATGGATCACAGGTTCGAGCTGCGGCAGGTGCATGGCGACGACCGGCCGGCCGACCGCAAGTGTCTCGAGCACGCAGCGCGGCATGCCTTCGAATTCGGATGTCAGGATGCCGGCATGCGCGCTTGCCAGCGTCTCCGCCATGCCGGCGGCGTCTTTGAAGCCGTGGCGGACGGTGATGTCTTCGATCGCGGCGAACTCTTCGAACCGGTGCGGGTCGCTGGTGCCGATATAGTGAAACCGTACGTCGCCGTTCAATCGCCGCCGCAGGCGGTCGATCGTGCGAAACATCAGCGGTGGATCCTTGAATTCATCGAGCCTGCCGGCGAACACGACCTGGAACGGCGACGAGTTCAACGGCCAGAGTTGCGGCTTGAAAATATCCGTGTTGACCCATGTCCAGAGCGTGTCGATCTTGTCCTTGCGGCGCGGATAGGTCCGCTGTAACCGCTCGGTGATGAACGGATTGACGCAGAGAAATTTCTCGCTCATGGCGACGGCAAACCGCTCGCCGGTATTGTGAACGAAGGCGTATTTCCGCAACAGCGAATCCATCTGCAATTTCGGCGCGCCCTCGCCGTGAAGCATCTGCACGAACGGCAGCCGCAGGATCGCCGGCAACCAGGAAAATTCCACCCGCCGCAGATCGACCGAGCACCGCCTCGCGCGGATCAGCCTTGCGATCGTGCCGAAGTGACGGAGCAGCGCCATAAAGAATTGCCCGGTCAGCGAGGTGCGGATGCTGCGGGCAGCTTCGCGCGCCTGCTGGTCCGAATAGTGCAGGATCGGAAGGAAGTCGAAGCCGCGGCCTCGGAATGTCATCCGGTGAAGCTTGCCGAGCTCCAGCTCGCCCGTCGAGTCGACGCCGATGAAGAGGATGTCGGTGTCGGTCGGATGGAATGTAATGAAATCGCGAATGTATGTTTCGAGGCCGCCGACTTTCTCGCCGCGCGGATCGAACGGGTGGATCAGGCAGATCTGGTAACGTGGCTTGATCCGGTTGGCGTTTCGCGCCCGTAGCGCCAGGGTCAATGTTGAAGTCATGCCGCTTTCCTCATGCGTGCCTGGACAATTTGCGGAATGGTTCGCGCAACAAGACGCGGAACAATGGTCATGCATTTGATGTAGCGGGGGCCGAGTCGCCGTGGCTCGCGCAACATGCGCCACGCCCATTCGAGGCCGGTTCTGCGCGCGATGGACGGCGCGCGGCTTTGCGTGCCGGCGATGAAATCAAGTGCGGCCCCGATGCACAACACGCCGGTTCCATCCAGCTCGTCGAGGCATCGCGCCGCGAACAGCTCCTGCCGTGGCGCGCCGAGCGCAACGAAGCAGAGTCTGGCGCCCGAGGCGCGAATGCGTTCGATCGCAGCATCCGCTTCGCTGGAATAGGGATCGAACCCCGGTCCCGGCGCGAAGCATCCCGCGATCTGCAATCCCTTGAAGCGTTCCGACAAACGCCGTGCCGTTAGCTTGAGCGTAAGATCGTTCGCCCCTAGCAGAAAGACCGGGAGTCCTTTCTTGCGGGCTTCCGCGCAAACCGGCTCGACGAGATCGGCACCGGTCGTGCGTTCGATTCGCACGCCCATGAGGCGGCTCAGCACGACAATGGGGAACCCGTCGGCGGTGACGAATCGGGCACGACGATAGGCCGCGCGAAAATTGGCGTGGTGTTGAAGCTGGACAACGTGGTCGAGATTGAGTGTGCAGACGCTGAAGTTGTCGCCATGTTGCGCGGCTGACACGATTGACGACACAGCTTCCGGAAGTGAGGGAACATTGATCGTTATCCCATCCACAGTGAGGCTTGGCTGCAACTGCGCTGGTGGTTCCAACATGTCGACTCCTGCTGCTGATGATGTATCGAGAGACGCACTCGTGGGGACTATCGACAGGCGCGTTGCTTCGCGACGGGAACTGCGTGCCGAAAATTTTCTCGACCGACATTCGTCACGAAATCGAACTAATGCGACGCAACGATGGCGATGCCGCGTTGCGAAGGACGAGACATCGCGGCGAATCATTCACATGATGGAGATCAGCTATGCAGGAGTGGTCGAGGCGAGATGCGCTCGCTCTCATCGCAGGAGCAAGCGTTGCTTCGTGCGGGAAGGAAGTATTCGCCGCACAGCCTGCGCAGAGTCTCGGCGTCATCGCCGCTCGTAACGGAATCGTGTTCGGCGCGGCTGCAGGGCCGGTGATTGACAAGGACCTTGCGTATCGCGAGCTGTATCAGACGCAGGTGCGCATCGTCACAACGGACGTTGCAATGAAGATGGGCACCATCGCGCCGCAACCGGGACCGAAGCGATTCGAGAGCGCAGATCGTCTGCTGCAATTTTGTGCGAGCCACAACATTCCGATGCGCGGCCATTGCCTGATCTGGAACGAATGGGTTCCGCAATGGATCAAGAGCATGAGCGGTGCCGAGCGTGAGAGGTTTTTCGATTCCTATATCGACGAAGTGGCTGCCCGCTATGTAGGCAAGTTGCATTCATGGGATGTCGTTAACGAGCCGTTCTGGCCCGGGCACAAGGCGCCCGGCGGCTACCGGCTCGGTCCGTGGTACGACACGTTCGGTACCGGCTATGTGCGCCGCGCCTTCGAGCGCGTGGCGATGATAGACCGCAAGACAAAACTGGTTCTCAACGAGGCGCAGAGCGAACGCGACGACGATGTCGGCCTGGCCGTTCGCCGTGGCCTGCTGCAGCTTGTCGACGAATTGAAGCATGCCGGCGTGCCGCTGCATGCCGTCGGCTTGCAAAGTCACCTGCAGCCGCGCTACCCGCACGACCCCGGGCGCTTCTCCGAATTCCTTCATGCGCTCGCCGGACGTGGTGTCGATATCTATCTGACCGAGTTCGACGTGCGCGACGACACGTTTCCGGACGACATCGCAGCGCGTGATGCCATGATCGCTGAGACGGCGGAGAAGTTCCTGACCAACGCGCTTCGCGTGCCGGCCGTCAAGGTGGTGATCGCGTGGGAGCTTGCCGATAACTACTCGTTCTATACCGATGCGGCGAAGAAGAAGGATCCCGTCGCGCAACGGCTGCCTCGGCCTCTTCCGTTCGATTCGTCGATGCAGAAGAAGCCGCTTTGGTTCGCGATGGCGCGCGCGTTCGAGAATGCCAGAAAATCGTAAGCGCCGATCGTTTCGAATGCGCTCACGCCCCTGAATGTTGGGGGCGTGGCCGAAGTATCCGCACCAGCGACGGTGCATAGAGTAGGGCAAGCGCTCCGAAATAAGTGGCTGCGCCTGCCGCAATGTGGCCCGCCAGAATCGTGATCGTCCGGGCCTCCGGAAATATCCGCAGCACGGCCGCCATGGCGATGGTGGCCAATACGATGCGCACGAGATGACCGACCGGAAGCCGCAGGCCAAACCGTGTAAACCCGATTGAAAAACTCACGGTGGCGGCGGCCAGTGCCGCCAGAACCGTGGCGCCGGCGACGCCGGGCAGTCCCCATCGCGGCAGGAACAAGGCGCTCAACACCACGGTCATCGACGCGTCGATTGCGGCAATGGCCATCATCCAGCGCGTGCGGTTTTGCAGTAGAAATACCTGGTCGCCGAAATGGGCGCGCAGGTTGCGGATTGAGCCGGCGAGCGTTGAGAGCGGCAGGATGGCGAGCGTCACCGCTTGGAACGGCGCTGCGATCAGGAGATGCACGATCTCCGTTCTCAGTAGGATGATGCCGGCGAGGCTTGGCGCCAGGACTGCGACTAGGAGAGCGCTGTTGTTGGCGAGCTGGCGCATCCCGGCCTGGTCGCCGTGTTGCTCGATGCTTTTCACCGCCAGCGGAAACGCCGCCGCCGTGACCAGCATGGCTGCGACCGCCGCGGCCCGCTGGCCGAGGCCGTAGCCAACGGCGAACAGCCCGGCGGCGGCCACTCCGGACATTTCGTTGACGATGAAGCGCGAAGCGTTGAGGCCGACCCAGCCGAGCGCGCCGCCGACAATCAGCGGAAGGCCGTAGCGCAGGGCGTGGACTACGATCTCCCGGTCGATCGGCCACAGGCGGTGACCCCAGCCGATCCAGGGCAGGACGATGAGCGCGGCCGTCAGTTGCGCGACGGCGTAACCCGCAAGTGGCCAATCCGGGGATTGGCCAAGCAGTTTGATTAACACCAGGCCAACAACGAATCCGACGGATGGCCCGAACACCTGCTGGATCGTGTAGACCCGGATCTGCTGCCGCGCGCGGGCACGTTCACCGATATAGAGGTTGAGCGACCGGGTCATCACATAGGCGACGGCGGCCAGCAAAAGTCCCGTTCCGGCGCCCGGCGCGATGACCAGATGCAGAATTCCGATGACGGCCGCGCTTTGCAAGGCAAGAGATGCCAGCAAGACCGCGTTTTCGGTGCGATAGAACCGAGGCGCGTCGTTGACGTCTTGATATCGTCCGAGGAAACGCAACGCAAATTGCGACCACCAGGCGAGAAAGCCGATCTGCAGCAATTCGTGCGTGGCCGTAATCAGCGTGATGACGCCGAGCGTGTGCTCGTCGACGACATGCGTCCATACGATCATCGCCAGAAGCTGGAACAACGGTCCGACGAATTGCGCGGGCAGATAGAGCAGCGTGTGCTTCAGGAGCATGGCTCAAGCCCCCAGCCAGCGGCAGATTCGGGGCGAGGCAAGTTGCCGTACGGCGAGCAGCGCGGCGGTAGAGACGAGGGCGGTCACGCCGCAGAAAACGGCAAAGCTGGCTATACCGCCGAGCTGGCGCAGCCCGGCGTGATCGCGCAGCGCCATGACGATGAAAATGTGCCAGAGATAGATGAAGTAGCTCCCTGAGCCGATCCACCCGAGTAGCGGCGATTTCGGCTGGATCGCGAACAGTGAAATGCAGAACAGGGCCGCGTAGACAAAGAAGGCAGTCGAATCGTAAGTGGCGGCATCGCCGAGGTGGAAAATGCGCACGGCGGCATAGAACAAATAGGCGGCCAGCACGGCGCCAAAGAGCGCACGGCGCATATCCTGTTCGAGCAGGTCTCTGAACATCGCGGTCAGCGCGCCAAGCGCGGCGAACGAGAACCAGAACGGAATGTCGCGCATGCGGATTTCGTCGAGCAGTCCTTCCGACGCTCCGAGCCTGGACATGGCTGGGTCGAGATAACTACCGGAAAGCAAGCCGCAGCCGATCGAGAGCAGCAGCAGATTGGTGATCCGTTGCCTTGTTTGCTGGCCGTCCCCGCCAGCTGCAAAGACGAGCCACAGGCCGAGCGTGCAGCAGACATACACAAAGACGTAATAGTAGACGAACACATATCCCAGCCCGAACCGGGCGAGCGTCGTGCCGATGCGATGGTCCATCGCCGGATTGTGCAGGGCCATGTAGATGTAGGCGGCGGTGAACGCGATCGCGTAAGGGACCAGGGCTGCCTTTAATCGCTTTGCCAGCGGCACGCGGCCGGAAAGCGACGTGAGATATCCGGAAGCGAACAGGAACACCGGCACGCAGGGCCGCAGCGCTGCATCGAGCGAATTTGCCCAGATGGCGTCGAGCGGCTGCGGCAGCGAATGGATGCCGATCACCATCAGAATGGCGATGCCGCGCATGGTGTCGACGACGCCATCGCGGCTTTGGGCCGTTGCGCGCGAGACGCTCAGAGACGGCGGGTTTACTGATAGGCGTTCGACGACCGTCATCATGTGCTCTCCTGCCGCGAGATCGCTGGAGACGGCATATGTTTGAAGGCGCGGCGGTCGTAAGCTTCGGTCAGATATCGCCGCAGCGGCGTTTCGAACGTGCGCAGCGAGACGACGCTCGCGAATGCAAGAACGATGATCGCCAGCGGCGCCAGAATCAGTCGTTCATGCTCCGATAAGGAGAACAGGCGCGATCCAAGGGTGATGACGACGGTCGCAACCGGAATGTGCAGCATGTAACAGGAGTAGGTCAGCGCCGACCAGCGATCGAAACCGAGCCGCGACAGCAGCGTCTCACGCCCGGTGCAGTCGGCCTGAATCGCAAGCATCGCGATGGCGTAGATCGCAAGCAGCGCGGTCATCGTTGGCAGCAGGGAGCCGAGCACGATAAAGGCCGCTAGCGACGCTGCCAGCGCGCCGGGCATCGCGGGCCAGCGCGCGATCCGGTCGCGAAACAGATAGCAGGCGATGCCGAGGTTAAAGGCAGGCAGCGCCCTGAAGGCGCCGCCTTGATTGATCCAGTCGGCCCACGGCGCCGTTCCGGCAGCCGATACCCAAAGGGAATTGGCGAGAGCGGCAAGGACCACAAGCGCAACAACCGCCTCCTTGCGGCGTTGCGCAATCAGCGCGACCAGCGGAAAAAGCAGATAACAAAACATCTCCGCCGAGAGTGACCAGCTCGGGAAGTTGAACGTCAGGCGCTCGCCGACAAATGCATGAAGCAGCAGGAACTGCGCCGGCAGATCGGAAAGCGGGTAACGGGCCGGGTTGTCCGTCCGGGCAGCGCCGAAATGGAGTGCGCCGGCAAGCGCCACATAGAACGCAAGCGTGGCGAGATGTAGCGGGTAGATGCGGGCGAGGCGACGCCACAGGAAGCGGCCGATCGATGCGGCATTGTCGACGCGGTCGAAATACTGACGGGCGATGACAAAGCCGGAGACCACAAAGAACAGGTCCACGAACAGATTGAAATGCCAGGTGCGCGCGACCATGAAACGGCCGATTGGCAGGTCCTTGAAGTAATCGGAATAGTGAAGGATCACCACGGCGCCGGCCGCAATGATCCGCAATCCATCCTGATGCCTGGTGGCGCTGGTGTCATGCAAGGCGGCGGTACTCCGGAGTAGCGCTTCCCTGGAGGTGAGCAAGGCGGGCAATCAGGCTGATGACATTTTCGCGGTCGCCGCGGGCCAGATCGTTCCAGCGCGCCAGATTCCGTATTGCCTGCGCCACGTATCGGGCGCGCCATTCCTCGTTCGAGAGCGCAGCCGCGATCCGCGCGGCCGCCGAAGCAGGATCAGCGGTATCGATGTAGATGCCGGACGCGCCCAGCACCTCGCGAAAGATGGAAGCATCGGGGGCGATGATCGGCAGGCCGGCGTATTGCGCCTCCAGCAGCGGCAATCCCAGACCTTCGTCATGGGAGGTGCAGATGAACAGGTCGGCCGCGTCAAGCAACTGATTGACCCGGTCACTAGACTGATATCCGTGCAACGTAACGCCCGGTTGCCCCTCGAGGGCTTGCCAGTCGTTACCCCATCCCGGCCGTCCGACGATATCCAGCGTAGCGTCCGGAAATCCCTGCATGCGCAACGCGTCGAGGATCTTCGCCGCCGCTGTAAAATTCTTGCGCGGCTCCACCGTGCCGAGCGCGATCAGCCGAAGTAGTCGCGGCTGCGCGCTGCGTTCGCCGCGCTGTTTGGGATCGAGGCCAAACACATTGCGCACCGCCGGCCGATAGAGCGTCACTTCGGCATCGGACCGGCAATGCGCGGCAAGTTTGCGCCTGGTATCGCCGGAGTTGGCTAGAAAGCGCGGATAGTGGCGCAGCGCGAGCTTGAAGGGGCCGGCCATGTAAAGCCGCGCCCGCATGTTGAGCTCGGCGCGCCGCGTGATCAGGAAATCATCGTGGATATAGGGCAGCACCCGCGATGCGAACGGGCGCAGCAGCGGACTGGGCGGAAAGCCGGGACAGAGCAGGATCGAGGACGACGCGGCGAGCCGCATCGGCAGACCCAGGGTCTGCGTCGTCAGCATCTGGCGAAGACCCTTCGCCGTCACCGGCACGACCTCGAGCGGCGCAAGCGCTGCGGCGGAGAACAGCTCCAGCGTAATGCGTTCGAGACCGGTGACGTGGCGTCCAAGGTGGGTGTTGTCGACGTAGATGGCCATACGAAAGTGGATCCTAAAGTTATGCCGGAACGGACCGGTAGGTGACAGGCGCGCGGACTTGCGGGGACGCGGCGATGCGCCGCTGCTCGCGCGGCAGCAGGACCGAAATGAGGATCACGAATTGCGCGAGCTGAATGTTCTTCGACGAGAAGCTCACTGAACTCGCGGCGATGACGATGATCAGCAGCACGGTGGCCCACACGGCGGCGCTCGAACGGCGCAGCAATTCGACGAAGAAGCAGACCAGTCCGATCGTCAGGACGACGGTATGGATGAGTCCGAACTGGACGATGGCGGAAATCCAGAAGTTCTCGATGCCATAGTTGAGGCCGAGTTGCGACTGCAGCGCATTCACCCGGACCGGATTGGGGCCGAGGATCAGTTCGTGCCAATCGAAGTGCGAGAGCAGGTTGAAGGTGGCAAAGCGCGCCAACGCGCTGCCCTTATCGGAAGAGAAGCGCAGCAGCATCTTGTCGAAAATGCCGAGGTCAAGCGCGGCGAATATGATGGCACCTGCAGCGAACAGAACGCAGATGGCCAGGATGGCCGCGGGAAGCTGCGTTCGCTTTCCGCGCATCAGACGGAGCGCCTCGAAGGCTCCGATCAGCCCGAGGACTCCCAGCACCGTGACCAGCGCCGTTCGGCCGCCGAAGGCCATCAGCGATCCCAGGCAGAATGCGATCAAGGGCAGCCGCAGCAGGATCGGTGGACAAATCGCCGGACGGAGCGCCAGCGCCAACACATAGGCGCCGACGATACCGGATGCCGTGAGCGGGTGACCCAGCAGTGCCGCGGAGCGCCATTCGCCCATCACCACGACGTCGCCGAGCGTCAGCGGGATCAGC
The DNA here is from genome assembly GCF_032917945.1 of Bradyrhizobium sp. sBnM-33. Classification (NCBI taxonomy): domain Bacteria; kingdom Pseudomonadati; phylum Pseudomonadota; class Alphaproteobacteria; order Hyphomicrobiales; family Nitrobacteraceae; genus Bradyrhizobium; species Bradyrhizobium sp. sBnM-33. Next base: position 8,314,856 of record NZ_CP136624.1, on the reverse strand, counting down.
CGATGGCCGGAGAAATACTCATAATATCCGAGCACGACATTCAGAAGGATCGTCAGGTGAATGGCCCAGGCCAGCGGGCGCCTTTGCGCCGGCGACAACTGCCACGTCACCATCGCGATCAGGATCGGCAGCAGAAACGTGTCGATGATGACCGTGAACGGGCGTTCGAGCACGATGACTTGGACCAGCAGAAACAGCCAGCAGAGCAGATAGGCCAGCAGCAGCTTCGATTCGGAAAACATCCGGTTGATCTCGCCGACCGGTCCGCGGCTGCGCATCAGCAGCAGGGAGAATGCCAGCAACGTGAAATAGGTTGTCGGGTGCAGCTTTTCGTAAAAATTTCCGCCCGCGGTCAAATAGTGGATCTTCCAATTGGTCAGCACGGACGACGACAGCGTGAATGTCGCCATGACGGCCAGCAGCATCAAGCCGGTCGCGATCCGTTCGATGAACGCGTCGGCGTTCGTGACGCGCCCGCCAACAGGGGAAGCTGCCCGCACCGCCGGTGATGCAGGGTGGCGAGGATGCACCCGTGCGACACCGGCCGATCCGTTCAACGGTCCGCGCGCTCTCACCGGGCCGCTCCGGCATGCAGGCTCGCGGTGCCGTATGGCTTCAGGTAGGCCGAGCTGCGGTAATAGTCATAGAATTGCAGGCGGCTGAGATCGACGCGGGTCAGCACCGTTCCCATGATCCGGTCGCTGACGGGGGACAGCAGGTCCATGGCATGGGACAGCACCTCGCGGGGGGTCTGGTCCCAGGCCAGCGCCAGAATGATGCGATCGGCCAGTTCGGCGAGCGCGCGGCCATCGACCAGAGGCACCAGCGGCGGCGAGTCGATCACGATCAATTCGTAGCGGTGGCGGAAATAATCGAGCACGTCGACGATCCGGTCGGAGAACATCAGCTCCGTGATGTATTCGACCTGCTTGATCCTGGTCGACGGCAACACGGAGAGCCCGGTGCTTTGATCCACCAGGACGGCGTGTTCCGGAGCGACCTGGCCGATCGCGACCTCCAGAAGCCCGGCATCAGCGCGCGGACACAGGGATCGGGTCACTTGCGGATTGCGGAGGTCGCCATCGATGAGCAGCGTTCGAATGCCGAGGGTCGCCAGCGACTGCGCCAGGTTGATGGCAAGCGTGGTTTTGCCCTCGCTGTCGAGTGCCGAAGTGACCTGCACCACCTTCACCGGCTGCGACCGCATTGTCCGTTGCAGCGACAGGCGAACCGCGCGGATGGCCTCCGCGAAGAACGTGCCGGGCTCGTCGATGGCGTAACGCGTCAAAGGCGGCTGCAGCGCCGGCGGCAGCAGTTTCGTGGTCTTGGGGTCGTAGCGATCGAGTTCGCTGCGCCCACGCTTGGCGAGGCGGGCCAGCTCTCGCGTGCCGATCAACGGAACCGCGGCAAGGGCCGGCACGCCCGCAATGGCTTCGGCCTGTTCGAGCGTCTTGATGCGGCCGTCGAGATAGTCGGTGAGAAATGCCAGCACGCTGCCGGCCCCGAGCCCGAGCATCACGGCCAGGCCCAGGATCAGCATCGTCTTGGGCGACGATGGCCTGATCGGAATGCTAGCCTTGGTCACGATCCGGGAATCCGGCATCTCCAGGCTCTCTTGCGCGGTGGTTTCCTTGGAGCGCGCCAGATAGGATTCGTAGAGCGTGCGGCTGGCTTCGGCCTCGCGCTGCAGTTCGCGTAAGCGTACCTGGGCCTGGCCGGAGGAAGTGGACACGCCCTGGAGCTGGTCCAGATTCTGCTGCAGAGACACCTCGCGCGAACGCGCGACGTCATAGTCGTGCTTCGTGCTATCCAGTATCCGCCGGATTTCGTCGTTGATCAGCTTCTGGGTGTCGCGCCGCTGCGCCCGCACATTGGCGACGAGGGGATGACGTGCGCCGTATTTGCTCGACAGATCCGCCTCGTTCTTGGCAATGTCGGCATACTGGGTACGCAGCTTGGTGATCATTTCCGAGGAAATGGCCGCGTTGATGCCGCCGGGATCGCCGCCTGATCTCGCGATGTTCTGGACCTGCTCGTACTTTGCCCGCGCCTCCGCCGTTTGCACGCGCGCGGCGATCAGCTTGTTGTTGAGATCGGTGAGCTGCTGGTCGTTGAGGGTTACGCCCTGCGAGACCATCAGGTTGTTGGCCGAACGAAAGTCCTCGACCGCGTTCTCGGACGCGACAACTCGCGACTTCAACTCGTCGATCTGGCCGTTGAGCCAATTCGCGGCAATCCGCGTGGCGTCGTGTTTGGCGCGGACCTGCTCCTCGAAATAGGCGTCCGCAACTGCGTTGGCGATGGTTGCGGCCTTCTGCGGCGATTCCGAACTGACGGCGATGTCGACGAGGAAGGTGGTGCCCTGCCTTGTTACCTTCATCCGTCTCTGAAGGATCTCGACCGACCGCGCCCTGGCGGCGTTTTCGGGGCTCGCGCCGTTACTCGGCCCGCTGCTGCTGAACAGCCGTCTGATCGGATCAAGGAGGCCGGGTTTGGGCTTGAACTCCGCATCCTCCGTCAGCTTCAGCTTGCCGACGACGCGCACCAGGATCGCAACCGACTGAATCAGGAGCGTCTGGCTCTCGATGGTTGCATCGTCCGTGCCGAAATTCGACAGCACGGACTGGTTGGTCTCGACGACATTGGCGCGACGCGGATCGACCAGCACGGTCGACGTCGCGGTATATAAAGTGGTCGTGAGCATCAGGTACGTCAGCGCCAACCCGAGCAGGGCCGCAACCGGAAGCACTACCAGCTTGTAGCGACGGCGCAGGATGCGGCCCATCTCGCGTAGATCGACGGTCGGATACTGCCAGCTTTCCGCAGGGCGAACCGGAGGCTCGTCGGGAATGACGTAGGGTAGGTCAGAATTGCGCTGTAACATTCATTCCTACCAGGTGTTTGTCGAAGGTGAAGACCGGAATGTCGCTATCGCGCTTGGTGTAGCGGTAGTAGGCGGAAACGGCGCCGAAGCGGTTGATGAGATATTTGACCCGAGTGTCGGACGTCAGCACGTTGTCCTTGCGGATCTGGCCGAAGAACCGGTCGTTCTCGTAGCCGCCCGCCACTGACAAAATGATGTTGCGGCGTAGCTCGTAGTCGACGCCGAGTTGAACCGCATTCGCAAGCACGCCGGTGGCGCTGGTGTCGGTGGTCTGCGTGACGAGCTGTTCGGCATTGAAATGCACGTCGAGCAGGCGCGTGGGCCGCCACGTCAGCCGCGCGCGATAGGAAGGACCTTCGATCATCCCGATCGACGGATCGTCGAAACGTTGCTGAACGTAACCGGCACCGAACTCGCCGGTGACAAGGTTGCTCAGCCCGACGGTGATGCCGGAAAGCGCGCGATAGCCTTGCGAATCCAGGGTGTGGCCCGGCGTTCCCCTGATGTCGCGCTGATTGCCTTCCACGCCGCCGAACCAGCCGAGGGTGGAAGAGATCGCATAATCGATGCGGCCGTGCAGTGAATAGATCTGCCCGTCGCGGGCATCCTGGTTGATGACGTTGCCGTCCTGCGCGCGCGTCGATTGGTAGTCGTAGGAATCGGTGCGGAAGCCGATCGAGGTCGTCAGCCGGTTGAACTCCCTGCGCAGCGTGACGTCGCCGGACATCAGGTTATACGGCGTTGGCGATATGGCGTTGCTGGGCGAGCTGAGCGTGCCGACGCCTTCGTTCAGATGCGCGACCTGAAAGCTGCCGAGCAGCATCGTGTCTTTCGTAATGTCGAGCCAGCCGTTGCCCTTCAGGCTGGCATTGGTCTGGTTCAGGCTCGAATTCTGGTTATAGACGGTCTGCTGCGCATTCAGCTTCAGATCAACGCCATGCCGTCCCCATAATGAGTGCGCGCGAAGGGTGGGCTCGATCACCGCCGCGATGTCGGAACGCTGGGTGGTGTTCGACGCAAAGACGTTGCTGTCGTAAAAAGTGCCGGCAGTCAGCGACGGGTTGAACATCCAGGAGCCGGCGCGAATACCGACGGGTTCATAGCCAGGCTGTTGTCGCTGTTTCACCGGCATGTCCTCAGGCGGTATCTCTTCGCGGTTGTCCGGATCAGCCCTGTCCGGCAGCGACGACGCTTCAAAGATTTTCTGCGCGTTCCAGGGTGAAGCGAACTCTCCGCTGGTCCACGGAATGGCTTGTGCATGCGCTGACGATCCGAGACCGAGCAGGATGGCCGCCGCCGGAGCGGGCAACAGGTTGAAGCGGCATCGGCCGGGCACGCCTATGGAACGTGATCGCTCTCCACTTCCCTCAGACGTATTCAGCGATGCAGACTCGAATCTCATCACCCATCCCTTGCGGGAACGCGAAGGCGGCGAACACTTACCGGGCGAGGCCCATCGCTCAAATAATGATCGTCGACTGCGCATAATAACGGCAGGCCTCATACTCGGTACGCGGGCGCAAGGTTTTTGAGTTGTGAGATTGAAGTGATGCGCACGCTTGCAACGCGCCTTGCCGGAAAAAGTTTTCCTCGCGTCGCAAAATATTTCGCATGTGCAAAATGCGAACTGTGATAACAGCGCAACACGCGCCATCATCCGCTCACGAGCGGCATCACCTCATCTGCAATTCCGAAGCGCTAGAAGTAGCGCTCCGGAATCCGAATGTTGTCGCCGGGATAGACCGGAACGGGAGCATCGAGAGGGTAGGTCTCTTCCACACCGGCGCCTGCGCGGCGGAGAAAGACCTTGTTTTCGTTGGCGCGGTAGGTGAATCCGCCGGCGCTCGCGACCGCGTCCATCACCGTCAATCCATTGCGGTAGGGATACTCGCCGCTCTTCTTCACTTCGCCGAGAATGTAATACGGGCGATACTGCGCGATCTCGACGTTGACGCGCGGATCGCGCACGATTCCCTTTGCAAGCGCGGATGCGATCGATTTTTCAAGCTGCCGCGTCGTGGCGCCTGCAGCCTTGATGTGACCGGCGAGCGGAATCGAAACCTGACCGCCATTGTCGATTTCATACTCGCCGGTGATGTCAGGTTCGCCGTAGACCTTCAGCCTGATTCGGTCGTTCGGGCCGAGAACGTAACGTTCCGCGGACGATGCGGGCGGTGGCGTCTGTGCTGAAGCACGAATTGAAAATCCGGCACTGATGCCGGCGATTACAAGGACGAAGAGAAGAGAGGGAAGCGTTGGGCCGGCGCTGGACGACCGTTGCTGCATAGCTGCATCTCCATGAATGCACGTAACAGCCGCGGATCATATGGAAGTAAAAACGGCGAAAGAATGTGATGACGAAGTTCCATGTGCCCAATGTGCGCGCACGCGTTAACGAAACGTTGCATGCGAGTCACAGCAAGAGAATCGCCCGAGTCACAGAAAGAGAATCGTCGACTCTTCAATCGCAACGCAGGTCAACGTTCCCGTCCGCCACGCAGCAGTATCGATGTTGATTCGGTTGTGCCTGATATCCGGATGCGGCACCGGCGTATGGCCGTGCACGATGAATTGTTCGTGATCCCGCGTAGAATCCAGGAACGCATCGCGAATCCAAATCAGATCGTTGGGATCCTGATGCTCGATCGGGACATCCGGACGAATGCCGGCGTGCACGAACAGGAAATCGCCGCAACTGAATTGATTGCGTAAACACTGCATGAACAGTTGGTGAGTGCGCGGAAACGCTTCGAGAAAGCGGCGATGCAGATCGTTTGCCGTCTCGGTTCCATCCTGCAGCTCGACTCCATATGATGCAAGCGTCTGCATGCCGCCCAATTGCAGCCAGTATTGCAGGATGGCCGGATCCTGCAGGAATCCTTCCATCACCGCTTCGTGGTTGCCGCGCAGACACACCGCGTGATGGGCAACGAGTCGGACTGTGAGCAGATCGATCACGGTCCTGGAGTGTGGCCCGCGATCAATATAATCGCCGAGATAGACTTCGACCGTGTGCGCGATCGGTCTCCGCCTTATGTCCTCGTCGATACGTGCAATGATCTCGCTCAGCAGATCGGCACAGCCGTGGATGTCGCCGACCGCATAGATGCGTGTATCGGCAGGCGTTGAAGCGTTAACGGCGCGTAAAAGTCCCGCAGACGTTCGGTGCATGGTGTGCGATGTCGATCATGGAACCGCGCGGCGGTCAATCCATGACACCATGTGCCGAGATGCAGCCACAAGTAATAGATTAGAAGAAGAGCAGGCAGATCAGCAGCACGATCGCAATCCACGCAATCGCGTTCGCGATGAGGATGCGGTTCCTCAGTTTGCGGTCGGGCGACAATGTGCCGTGCGGCACCAGCGCACGGCTCTCCAGACGTTCGGCCATCATGAGCGCCTCCCTGGAAGCGTTCCGCAAAGTGGACGGCTCGCGAATCGCTGCCGTCTCTGTTTTCCCGAAGCTGCGACCATCGTGCTCACAGCCGTTCGTCAGGCTGCGGCCAATCGCTTTAGCTTCGATGAACAATCTCGTTCAAATCAACGACGTGACGGCCATTTGTTGCCCGCGCAGTGACGCTGCACTGTTCGATTGGACGTCGAGAATCGAATAACGGATTTTGTTCCGCGCTTTTCGAATGTGCATAGCAGTGTCGAACGACGCGCAGCCCATTAACCAGGCAAATCGAGTCTAAGCGTCTCCGAACAAATCGGAATATCGCGTCGCACAAATCTCGTTAACGATTCAGTTCCGTCGTGATCCGACATCGCTTTCGCAGTCGCGCCAAATTTCGCTCAAGATTCTGGAAAGTGTTAGCGACCGCGAAGTGCGGACGTTCGCTGCTGCGAAATCGTTACGCTCGTGTCGAGCAACCGAGCTGCTCGACTCAGATAGTCCGGTTCCCCCAGAGAGGAGAGTCATGACCTCCATCGTGACAGCCAGCTTCGATCGGAACAGCGTTGCGCCGATTCGAAGAGAGCGAACTGAGATCTCAGTCCGTCCTGTCGAATTTGCCGGCGGTGGTACGCATGGCGCGTATCGAGCCCGCCGGCGGTCGCGCCGAAGGGCGCGAACTGAGCCGTCCTCGTCGATCGCAAAGCGCATCTTTGATGTCACGGCGGCCAGCGGCGCGTTGCTGTTCTTCGCGCCTCTCCTTATCGTTATCGCAGTTGCGATAAAGCTGACATCGCCAGGCCCGGTGCTGTTCTTTCAGTACCGGTATGGCTACCGAAATCGCCGCTTCAAGATCTACAAATTCCGCACCATGCGCGCGGATGCGGGCGATGTGCGCGGCGTAAGGCAGACGGTGCAGGGTGACGCGCGCGTGACGCCGGTGGGGCGAATTCTGCGCAAGACCAGCCTCGACGAAATTCCGCAACTGATCAACGTGATCAAGGGCGACATGTCGCTGGTCGGGCCGCGGCCGCACGTGCCGGGGATGCTGGCAGCGGATCTGCCCTACGAACACCTCGTGCCTTATTATTTTCAGCGGCATACGGCGCGGCCGGGCATTACCGGGCTCGCGCAGGTCAGCGGGTGCAGGGGAAGCACGGCCGAATTCGGTCCCGCGGTTTCGCGGATCGATTACGATCTCGATTACATCGAGAGATGGTCGCTGCGCATGGACATCATGATCATCATCCGCACGATCCGCAAAGAATTCCTGTCGGGAAGCGGATTCTGACCGATCTCAAAGTCGCAACATCGAAGGACCATGCAATGCCGATGATCGAGCCGCGCGGCCGTATCGTACCCGTTCTCCTGTCCGGCGGCGCCGGCTCGCGGCTGTGGCCGCTTTCGCGCGAAACCTATCCCAAGCAACTGCTCTCGCTGCTCGGCGAGAACACCCTGCTGCAGCAAACGGCGCTGCGGGTCGACGATCGGTCGCTGTTTACCGATCCGATGGTGATCGCAAATGCCGAGCATCGTTTTGCGATCGGCGAGCAGTTGCGCGCGGTCGGCGTCGATCGCCCGACCATCGTGCTCGAGCCGTTCGGACGAAACACCGCTCCTGCGGTTGCGGTTGCAGCGTTGCTTGCCAGCGAGGCCGATCCCGACGCCGTGATTCTGGCAATGCCGGTCGACCACTGGGTGCACGACCACGCTGCGTTCCGCGCCGCCATATCGACGGGCATCACGGCCGCGCGTTACGGCCGATTCGTCCTGTTCGGCGTGCGGCCTTCCTCGGCCGCGACCGGCTTTGGCTATATCCGGATGGGCGACGAGCTGGAAGCCGCTTCTCCCATTCGTAACGTCGCCAGCTTCGTCGAGAAGCCGGATCTGGTGACGGTCGAGCGCCTCTTGGCCTGCGACGAACACGTCTGGAACAGCGGGATATTTCTGCTGCCGGCGCGCCGGTTCATCGACGAACTGGCGCTTCGCGCGCCGGAGGTCCTGGCCGCCTGTCGCAAGGCGTTAACGGGCGCCAGCCGCGATCTCGATTTTCTTCGTCTCGAGGAAGGCGCGTTCGAAGCATGTCCATCGATTTCGATGGACTACGCGATCATGGAGAAGACCGATAACGCCGTGGTCGTTCCCGCCACGTTCGACTGGAGCGATGTCGGAAGCTGGTCGGCCCTGTGGTCGATGGCGGAGAAGGATTCGTCCGGCAATGTCGTGATCGGCGATGCGGTAGTGCAGGACGCTTCGGGTTGCTACGTGCGGGGCGACGGGCAACTGGTCGCGGCGCTCGGAGTCGAAGATCTCGTCATCGCCACGTCGCCGGACGTCGTGCTGGTGACCAGCCGGAAGCGCGACCAGGATGTCGGAAAACTGGTCGAGCGCCTGAAGGCAAACGGCCATCGCTCGGCAACCCAGACCCACAGCGTCCATCGTCCCTGGGGTTATTATCAGTCGATCCACGCCGGGGAGCGGTTTCAGGTCAAGCGCATCACCGTCAATCCCGGCGCCAAGTTGTCGTTGCAGAAACATTATCATCGCGCCGAACATTGGGTCGTGGTGAACGGCACCGCGATCGTCACGCGCGACGACGAGGAAATCCTGTTGCGCGAGAACGAGTCGATTTTCGTACCGCTGGGATGCATGCATCGGCTGGAGAATCCCGGCAAGGTTCCCCTCAACCTGATCGAGGTCCAGTCGGGCAGCTATCTCGGGGAGGACGACATCGTACGCGTGCAAGATATCTATGACCGCGTTTGAGGTGTGGTGGGGTGGGAGGCAGCATCCTCATCGAGGACGACGCACGCCGCAACGAGGCGTTCGCGCGCGACACCAAGGGAGGCAGCGATGAACACAAAGCAACACGTCAAGGAGCTGGTGAAGGATGCGTTTCCTTCGATATGGCTGCAATGGCACTTCATGAAGCGCCCCAAATCGGCGGAGCGGGAACTGTCCTATCTCGACAAGGTCATTCCCGACGACGCCGTGACGGTGGACGTCGGCGCAAACTGCGGCCTCTACACGCGGCGGCTGGCGCGCCTTTCCCGGCAGGTTCATGCCTTCGAGCCCTCGCAGCAGATGGCGAGGTTGTTGCGCCGAACCTCGGCGCGCAATGTGAGCGTCCACGAGATCGCGCTGTCGGATCATGACGGCGATGCCGAGTTGTTCATCCCGCAAGGCGAAGACGGTTTGGTGTACGGCCTTGCCTCGCTCGAGGCGCGAGCCGATTCACCGGCGAGGGTCGTTTCAGCCCATGTGCCGATCGCGCGGCTCGACGCTGTCATCGACCAGGATGTGGCGTTCGTGAAAATCGATGTCGAAGGCCACGAATTAAATGTGCTGAACGGCGCCGTCGAACTACTGGACCGCTGCCAGCCGGTATTCCTGGTCGAGGCGGAGGACCGCCATCGCGCCGAGGCGACGCGCTTGGTGTTCGAATTCTTCCGGAATAAATCCTATCGGGGGTTCTTCCTGAAGGATAACGAGGTGATCGGAGTGGAACAGTTCGATTCCCGCAGGCTTCAGGATGCCGACGCGCTGCGGCCGGACGGCGGGCGCAAGGATGGACAGTTCTACGTCAACAACTTCTTTTTCTTTCCCCGTCATCTCGACGGCGAATCGATATTGAGCAGCTAGCTCGTCGTTTCACCGCCTTTCCGCCGGCGCGGCCTTTGGGCCGCGCGGCTTCTCAGACAGGAACCGTAATGCATATAGCGATGATTGGCGCCGGCTATGTCGGGCTGGTGTCAGGGGCGTGCTTTTCCGATTTTGGCCATCAGGTCGTCTGTATCGACAGCAATGCGGAGAAAGTTGCGAGCCTCAACAACGGAGAGATGCCGATCCATGAGCCCGGACTGGCCGAACTGGTGGCGCGAAATGTTGGCCAAGGCCGCCTTTCATTTTCGAGCGACCTGAAATCTGCAGTCGGAGATGCGGAAGTGGTGTTCATCGCGGTCGGCACGCCGTCGCGCCGCGGCGACGGCCATGCCGATCTTTCCTATGTCTACGCGGCGGCGCGCGAGATCGCGGGTGTGCTGCCCGAGCACGCGGTGGTGGTCACCAAATCGACGGTTCCGGTCGGGACCGGCGACGAGGTCGAGCGCATCATCCGCGAAGAGAATCCCGACGCCGAAGTTGCCGTCGTTTCCAATCCCGAATTCCTCCGCGAAGGGGCGGCGATCCGCGACTTCAAGCATCCCGACCGGATCGTGATCGGAACGGATGATGCGCGCGCCCGCAGCGTGATGGCTGAGGTGTACCGGCCGCTTCACCTCAACGCCTCGCCGATCCTCTATACCGACCGCCGCACCGCGGAGCTGACGAAATACGCCGCAAACTCCTTTCTCGCCACCAAGATCGCCTTTATCAACGAGATCGCGGATCTTGCCGAGAAGGTCGGCGCCAATGTGCAGGAGGTCGCGCGCGGAATCGGGCTCGACAACCGGATCGGGCAGAAATTCCTGCATGCGGGGCCGGGCTTCGGCGGCTCCTGTTTTCCAAAGGACGCGATGGCGCTGATCAAGACCGGTCAGGACAATGAAGCGCCGGTGCGCATCGTGGAAACGGTGGTCGCGGTCAACGACCAGCGCAAGCGGGCGATGGCGCGCAAGGTGGCGAATGCGTTCGGCGGCAACATCCGGGGTAAATCCATTGCGGTGCTCGGTGTAACGTTTAAGCCGGATACCGACGATATGCGCGATGCGCCGTCGATTCCGCTGATCACGGCACTGCAGGACATGGGGGCCGAGGTGCGAATTTTCGATCCCGTCGGCATGGAGCAGGCGAAGAAGGTGTTCGAGAACGTCACCTTTTGCGACAATGCATACCGATGCGCCAAGGGATGCCACGCGCTCGTCATCGTCACGGAATGGGAGCAGTTCCGGGCACTCGATCTCAAGGAAATGTCCACCATCATGGCCTGTCCTGTGATCGTCGATCTGCGCAACATCTACTCTCCGGAGGAGGTGGAGCGGAACGGCTTTCTGTACTGCGGCGTGGGGCGGCCGAAATCGGTGGCGTACTGACAAGCATGAGCCGTCATGACATCGGCTGGTGGAGGGTGCACGCATGATGCCGGATCAGGCAATTCTGGTAACCGGAGCCGCGGGCTTCATCGGATTCCACGTGGCGCAGCGGTTGCTGCAGTCGGGCCATCGCGTAGTCGGGCTCGACAACCTTAATTCATATTACGATCCGCAACTGAAGGCGGCCCGGCTCGCGATCCTGCGCAACGAACCGCGTTTTCAGTTTGAAGAGCTGGACGTGGCGGATCGCGTCGCGATACCGGCGCTGTTTGCGCGCCATCGATTTCCCGTCGTCATCCATCTGGCTGCGCAAGCAGGCGTGCGGTATTCGCTGCAGGATCCGCATGCCTATGTCGACGCTAATCTGGTCGGCTTCACTAATGTTCTGGAGGGATGCCGGCACTACGGCTGCCGCCATTTGTTGTTCGCATCCTCGTCGTCTGTGTACGGGGCCAACAGGAAGTTGCCCTTCTCGGTGCATGACAATGTGGATCATCCGATCAGTCTTTATGCCGCAAGCAAGAAGGCCAACGAACTGATGGCCCACTCGTACAGCCATCTTTACGGAATCCCGTGCACCGGCTTGCGGTTCTTCACGGTGTACGGCCCATGGTATCGGCCCGACATGGCGCTGTTCGTGTTTGCGGACGCGATCGTTCGCGGCAATCCAGTCAAGTTGTTCAACGCTGGGCGGATGCTTCGCGACTTCACCTATATCGACGACGTGACCGAAGCGCTGGTCCGCCTGATCGATCGCCCGCCGCAGGTCGGGCAGCCCGGGCCTGGGCTGGACGGAATTCAGGACCCGGGATCGAGCATCGCGCCTTGGCGCATCTACAATGTTGGCAACAACAAGCCGCAGGAATTGATGCTCGTGCTCGACATCCTCGAGCGTGAGTTGGGGCGCAAGGCTAACAAGGAATTGCTGCCAATGCAGCCGGGCGACGTGCCGACCACCTATGCCGATGTCGATGACCTCGTGCGCGACGTTGGCTTTCGCCCGGCAACCCCGATCGAGGACGGCATCCAGAGGTTCGCAGCCTGGTATCGCAGCTATCACGAAACAAGCCAAGCGATGGCCGCATCCTAGAACCGAACCGGCACGCTTGCGCGAAAATCCCGCGGCGTGATGCCATGCTTGTTCCTGAACGCGCGCGCGGCATGGGCGGCATCGGCGAAGCCGCACTGATGGGCAAGGCTGGCGATCGAAACGGTTGCCAGCGAAGGCTGCCGCAGCAGGTCTTTGAACAGCTCGGCACGCAGATGCAGGACATGTCGTTCGAACGTGGTCTCGCGGTCGGCGAAGATGCGATGGAAGGTTCGCTCCGAGATGCCGAATTCGGCGGCGAGCGCCGGCACTGGTCGGACAGCGGCGATATTGGCTCTGAGATAGGTGTCAATCAGGCGGAACAGGTTGGGACGGGTGAGTTGATGGCTGGCGCCTGCGGCGAGACGCAGCAGGGCCGACAAACAGGCGACGATATCGGGTTCGTCTTGTCGTGCCGGTGCGTCGGATAAGGAAATCGCGTCGCGGACCATCGCGGCAATCGAACGCGCAACCGTCCCGGATAGCGGCACCGGCCTGGCGCATAATCGCTCCGCGCTGGGAATGGACCGCAACAGCGATGCGGCGGGGACGGTTGCGATCAGCAGTTCTGCGCGCTGTTCGGGACCGAACAGCCGATCCTCGAATGGGCGCCGTGCATCGTAGAGCACGCCATATCCGGGATCGATCGTGCCTTCGTTGCCGGCCTGCACCATCGAGCTTCGCCCGCGCCGCTGGAAGTCGAACATGAATTCGTCCGAGCCGGCCCGGCTCACCAGCCTGGCATCGCGGGTGTAGCATTGCGGGCTGCTGTCGAAGCGGACGAGCTTGGCATCGCCGATCTCGACGAACTCGAAGTGGCCGCTGATGACGACGGAGCCGAGCGGCTTGGTCTCGATATTGGCGAAAGACCGGCAGATCGCCTCGGTCCAGAAGGCCTGACGCTCCGTCGGACGGATCGGGTCGGTGGAGACGCTGATCGGCATCGCGTGACGACATCCGGTTGATGAACCCCCAGCGTCGCGCAGGATTGGTGGCTCTGGCAAGGCCCGAACCAGGGCCGGACGTGGCAGGTTCATTCAAGACGCGCCGTCTCGGACCGCCGTAACCTGCGGCCCGTCCATGGAAGTTCGGTCCGATATGATACCTACAAGCACAGATGCCGATCATCCGCTCGACCCGCTCAGCGAGGCCGAAGTCGCACTGGCGTCCGAAATATTGAAGAAAGAAAAGAGACTCGGTCCGCATGCGCGATTTACCCATGTGCAACTCGAAGAGCCCGCCAAGTCCGACGTCCTCGGATGGACGCCAGGGGCCGGACTGCCACGCCGGGCCGCCGCCACCCTGTTCGACTGCAAGACCGGCGCGACCCATGTCGCCACCGTGGACCTTGAATCAAAGTCCGTGACAGCGTGGCGCGAGTATTCGACCAAGGCCCATCCTTACGGCCAGCCGCCGATCACGATCGAGGAGGTGTTCAAGGTGGGCGACATCGTCAAGGCCGACGCGGACTGGCGGCGCGCGATGAAGCGGCGCGGCCTCGATGACAAGGATATCGAGCTGGTTCAGGTCGATCCGTTCTCGGCCGGCTATTTCGACCGCGAGGTGGAGAAGGGCCGCAGGCTGGTCAGCGCGGTGTCCTATTGGCGCAAGAATATCAAGGACAACGGCTATGCGCACCCGATCGAGGGCGTAGTCGCGCTGGTCGACCTGATCGAGAACAGGATCGTCCATCTGGTCGACGAGCCTGACGTTATCCCGATCCCGAAAAAGTCGCGCAACTATGACCGGGCGTCGATTCCGCAAACGCGCAAGGACGTCAAACCGCTCGACGTCGTGCAGAAGGAAGGCCCGAGCTTTACGGTCGAGGGCTGGAAAGTCGCTTGGCAGAACTGGTCGTTCCGCGTTGGCTGGACCGCGCGCGAGGGCCTTGTGCTGCACCAGATATCGTTCCGCAACGGTGCGCTCGAACGGCCGATCATCTACCGTGCCAGCGTCACCGACATGATCGTGCCCTATGCCGATCCGACCGCGAACCACTTCTGGAAATGCGCTTTCGATGCCGGCGAGTATGGGCTGGGCAAGCTCGCCAACGCGCTCGAACTCGGCTGCGACTGCCTCGGCCATATCCATTATTTCGACGTGCCGGTCGCCGACGATTACGGCAAGCCCGGCATCATGAAGAACGCGATCTGCCTGCACGAAGAGGATTACGGGATCCTCTGGAAGCATTACGAATTCCGCAACGAGACGTTTGAGGTGCGGCGGTCGCGCCGCCTCGCCATCTCCTTCTTCACCACTGTTGGAAACTACGACTACGGCTTCTTCTGGTATTTTTATCAGGACGGCACCATCCAGCTCGAAGTTAAACTGACCGGCATTATCCAGACCGCGGCGATCGCCGCAGGCAAGGACTACCCGTGGGGCGGCATGGTTGCCGAGAATCTCGGCGGCCCAACCCATCAGCACTTCTTCAATGCCCGCCTGCACATGATGCTCGACGGCGAAGGCAACACCGTCACCGAACACGAATTCCGCCCGCGGCCGTGGGGCACGGACAACCCATACGGCAACGTCTTCGATGTCACAGCCCGAACGCTCTCGCGCGAGCGCGATGCGGCCCGAGAAGCCGACGGGCGGACCGGGCGCTACTGGAAGATCAGCAACCCCAACCGAAAGAATAGCGTCGGCGGTCCGACGGCGTATAAGCTGATCGTGCACAGTGCGCCCGCGATGCTGGCGCAGGAGGGCTGCTACATGACCTCGCGCGGCGGCTTTGCGACCAAGCACGTCTGGGTGACGCGCTATGCGCCCGACGAGCGCTACGCGAGCGGCGAGTTTCCGAACCAGCATGCCGGCGGCGATGGTCTGCCGAAATATATCGCCCAGAACCGAGGAATCGAGAACCAGGATATCGTGGTCTGGCACAGTTTTGGGGCGACACATGTCTGCAGACCCGAGGATTTTCCGGTGATGCCGGTCGAATATGTCGGCTTCACCCTGAAGCCGAACGGCTTCTTTGCCGAGAACCCGGCGATGGACCTGCCGCCCGACCGCAACGCTGCGAGCCGGGACAACCGCGACAAGAGTTCATGCTGCGGCTGACGATCGGCGGATTGCTTTTTCTTTCATCAAGCAAGGAGACTGATCATGAATCGCAGGAAGCTCCTCACGGCAGCCGGCGTCGCTGTCACCTCCACCGCCGTCGCCGCGCCCGCCATCGCTCAATCAATGCCCGTCTTGCGCTGGCGTCTCGCCACCTCAGGTCTGCGAGGCCACCTACGACAATTGTTTGATCAGGCGGATTCGCACCGGACGGACGCCTGACCGCTCGGTATCTTCGGGGGAGTGAATTGGACATTCGTACCGGGCGGCCGGTCACGCTGGCGTCAAACGGCATGGTGACGTCGCCGCACTCGCTGGCGTCCGCGGCCGGCCTCGACGTGCTTCGCGCCGGCGGCTCCGCCATCGATGCCGCGATTGCGACGAGTGCCGTGCTCGCGGTCGTCTATCCGCACATGACCGGGCTCGGCGGCGACGCGTTCTGGCTCATTCACGACGGCGCCAGCGGCGAAATCCGCTACCTCAATGGCGGCGGCAAGGCGGCTGCCGCTGCAACGCTTTTGTCGATCGAGCAGCGAGGGTTGAAGGAAATCCCGCTGCGGGGAATCGTGCCGGCGACGCTGACCGTGCCCGGTGCGGTGGCGAGCTGGATCGAGGTTCACAACGTCCATGGGCGATTGCCACTGCAGCGCGTGCTCGATAGCGCCATAGGCTATGCCCGCGACGGCTTTCCGGTCACCGGCCGCCTCGCAAGCTTCATCGAGATGATGCGCGACGATCTGCTTGGGGATCGCGAAGCCGCCGCGCTGTTCTTTCCGCAAGGCACGGCCGCACAGCCAGGCGCGAAGCTCACCAATGCATACCTTTCCCGCACGCTTCAGTCGATCGCGGACGATGGATGGTCCGGCTTCTATCAAGGGGAAGTCGCTGCTGAAATCGCCCGCTTCTCGGACGAAAACGGCGGCCTGTTTCGATTGGCCGATTTCGGCCAGCAAAAGGCGGTCTGGGGCGAGCCGCTGGTTGGCCGCTACCGCGACGTCACCGTCTTCAACACGCCGCCGCCGACGCAAGGCTTTACCGTGCTCGAAATGCTCAACCTCATCGAGCCGCACGAACTGCACCGAAAGGATTTCCTCGGGCCCGATCATGTCCATCTCCTGGTACAGGCCAAGCAGATTGCCTATCATGACCGCGATCAGATGCTCGCCGATCCCTCGTTTGCCGAGGTGCCGGTCGAGCGGCTGATATCGAAGGAATACGCGGACCTGCGCGGCCGGCTGATCGACCGGAGGTCGGCATTGAAGTGGGACAGGGTCCCGTCCTTCGGCAGCCTCGCCGGCGATACGGTCTATATCGCCGCCATCGATCGTCACGGCAATGCGGCATCGCTGATCCAGAGCCTGTATGGTGCATTTGGCTCTTGCGTGGTTGCGGGAAACACCGGCGTGATCCTGCAAAATCGCGGCGCGTACTTCTCGCTGGATCGCAACCATCCCAATCGCCTCGAGCCCGGCAAGATCCCGCTGCATACGCTGATCGCCTCGATGGCCAAACGCCACGGCAAGCTCTGGAGCGTGCTCGGCTGCATGGGCGCAGATGGCCAGCCGCAAATCCAGCTCCAGCTCTATGCGGCCATGATCGATTTCGGTCTCGACATTCAGGAGGCGATCGAGACGCCGCGATTCCTGTCCGGTCGCTTCGCACTCGGCGAGGCACGCGACACGCTGCATATGGAGGGACGGTTCCCTGCCGAAACGATCGATGCGCTCGCACAACGCGGCCACACCATCAACCGCTGGGACGCCTGGAACGAAATGGCCGGCCATGCGCATGGCATCACGATTGACCGGCGGAACGGCATGCTGAGCGGCGGTTCCGACCCGCGCAGCGATGGCGCGGCGATCGGTTACTAATTGTTGATCCGCGTCTCGCATTGGCCGGCCCTCCCATTTTGCGTTACGACTCCTTCCGACAGGAGTGATGCCGATGCCGCTATGGACCTGCGAACAATGTGGTGCCCAGTTTCCTGATAGCCACCAGCCGCCACAGGCGTGCCCGGTGTGCGAGGACGAGCGGCAATATGTGAACTGGAACGGACAGGCGTGGCTCACGCGCGAGGAATTGGCACAGCGCCACAAGCTTGTCTGGCGTGACGATCTCGGCATTCCCGGCATCGGGCTCAAGCCGAGTTTTGCGATCGGACAGCGCGCGCTGCTCGTGCGGGAGGCGGATGGTTGCGTGATGTGGGATTGCGTGCCGTTAGCCACGCCCGAGGCGATTGACTACGTCCGCTCGCTCGGCGGCCTGAAGGCGATTGCCGTTTCGCACCCGCATTACTACGGCGCGGTCGCCGACTGGAGCGATGCGTTCGGCGGCGTGCCGGTCTACCTGCATGGGGACGACAGCACTTTCGTCACGCGGCCGCATCCGGCCATCGTGCCGTGGACCGGCGACAGCCACCGGATCTCGGACGATATCCTGCTGGTGCGAACCGGCGGACATTTTGCCGGCGCCACGGTGATGCATTGGCGCGCGGGTGCGCAAGGGCAGGGCGCATTGCTCACCGGGGACGTGGCGATGGTCGCGATGGACCGCCGCTCGCTCAGCTTCATGTATAGCTATCCGAATTACATCCCGCTCAATGCCGCAGCGGTCCGCCGGATCGCGCGCGCGGTCGAACCGCTGGCCTTCGACCGCATCTACGGCGCATGGTGGGGCCGTAACATCAGCGAGAACGCAAAGGCGGCGTTCGAAATGTCAGTCCAGCGGTATATCGCAGCGATCAGCTAGCGGTTACCCGCGCCAACTGCAGATACGCCGCGGGGCATCGGCGCTGCGCGTTGCGCCGGCTGCAACGGGATCGATCCTGTTTTGGGCTCGCTGAGCCAGCCGGTGAGGCGCGACATCAGGCCTGCCTGTTCGGCCGTCCTCGGCTCCTGCACGAAGGGATCGGTGTAGCATCGAGCGCCGCCGGCCTTTGCAATCCGCGCCACGGCATCGGTCATCGCCGGCGCGCCCGCGGTATAGACCACGTCATCAGGCGTGAGTTTTGGCAAATGATCGGTCGGCCGGCCGCTGCGAACAGCATGCGAGATGTTTTGCGGCTCCGACACCATCGGAATCAGCGTGACGTTGGGAAACAGCGCCAGCCGGCACAGCGCTGCGTGCATGTAGAGCGAGCGGATGCTCCGTGCCGCCACCACGAAGACCATATCGCGCTGCGGCTGCTCCATAATCGCGGCGACCGCGACCGACCACATCGGGGCGAAACCGGTGCCGCTGGCGACGAGAACGATGCGCCCGGCATGGCCTTGCCTGAAAAAGGCGCGGCCGTACGGTCCGGTCAGCTTGACGCGGTGCCCGGGGCGAATGTCGTGGCCGAGCGCCGAGGATACCAGACCATCCGCGACCTTTCGGATGTGAAAGTGCAGGATGCGATCGTGGGGACGGCCTTCCAGCGGATAGGTCGGGCTGTAGGATCTTGCCGGGAATCCCTGAAATTGCAACTTGCAGTACTGGCCCGGAAGATAATTCAGCGGCTTCGGCAGCTCGATGTCGACACCCACCACGTCAGGTGCGAGCTGAACGGTCTGCGCCACTTCGGCCGACAGCGCCACCGGCTCGGGAGCCGGCTCGATCGCAATTTCGAGATCGGAAACGATTCTGGCCTGGCAGGCATGGATCATGTCGTCGCCCCGGCTATGGCCGCCGAATACCTGGCCATCGACGAGCCGCACGCGGCAGGCGCCGCAAATTCCGGAACGGCAATCATGCGGAAGATCGACCCCGTTCATCAACGCCCAATCGAGCAGAAGCTCGCCGCGATTGGCCAAAAACGGCTCGTTGTTGATCGTGACTTTGCAAATCCTTGACATTTATTCCACCTCGATACGGATAGGACGGACGTGCCGCGTATGTCTGATCTGGCTGTGATCGAAAGCGGCGACCCGCATGAAGATGCCGGTCTTGATCGGCACGTCGAACTGGCTTGTGGTGTCGAGCCGACGCTTCACCTCGAGCGCCCAATGGCCGGAAGCCCAGCGGGCTGCGCATCTGATATCTGCGCGGTCACCTGAAAATTCGCCGCCCAGGATGACGCCCGGGATCACCGTCCCCGTTGGGATGCGGGCGTCGAGGTTGGTCGAATACGGCACGGAATCCTGCTCGGTCATGAACCATCGCGCGCCGTCGCTTTCGCCGTGATTGGGATCGAGGTCGATATCTCCCATCGCGTTCGTCGTGTCGGCGACGACTTTGGGCAGGCGCAGCGGAGCGATTAGCCGGCTGCGGCGCGGACCGCCTGACGTGTCCGCCTCGACGGTGAAATTGTCCCGGTAGTTTGCCGTGCCCGGGTCGGGCGCGAAGCCGCCCTTGTACGGAACGACGTTTGCCGTCTGCATCGGCGTCGGATCCAGCGGCGGCCCGAAATGGGTATCGTCCATCCATCCGGTCGCGCCGCTCGTGGCCTTCCACTGCCAGACATCGGCATAGCCGGATGCCGTGTAATGCAGTCCGCGGCCGCTCATGGTGGCCGGCGCGCCGGCGACCGGCTGCGGCCCGGGATGAAAGGTTCGCCCGCCCGCCAGCGTGACGTCCGACGTGGTCAGCAGCACCGAAAACTTGTCTTCGTTGTACCGATGCTCGTCGCCGGCCTGAAAGCCGGAATGAAGCAGGTGCCATCCATCGGCCTGCTTGACGAGCGGCAGGTGTTTTAGCGAGCGCGTGGAATCTTCCCAGGTGAAGAGGAAATACGCATAGGTGCCGTCATGCACCGCGCGAATGCCGATTCTGGTTTCGCCCTTGCCGTCAAAATTTCCGCCTTCTCCGGTCAATAGCGAGAACGGCTTGACCCCGCGCCAGGCCCGATCGGACGTGTCGCCGTCGAGGACCGGCGCGTCGGCGGGATTGATGCGGCGGATCTGCACACCATCCACCGCCAGACGATCGGTCGCCACGAGGAGCGAAGCGCCGGTGATCGCAGCGGCGGCTGCCACAAGGAACGGATTGGCCTGCAGGGTCGCGTTTCGCGATCTCGAAGGCCCGGGATGGGATCCCGGCGTCTGATCCGGCTCACGCGTTCGATCGCGGCGCGCCTCTGCGCGAGGCTGCAGTGGGTGCGCTGAAACCTCGGGCGGCGCTTTCGGGTCTTCGGATTCCGGCAGGCGTGCCGATTGCTTGGCGAGCATGCCCAAAAGCTCGACGGCATCGAGCCGTGGCGGCGGCGCCGGCAGCGGGGCGGGACGAAAGATGCGCAGCAGCTGCGAGACGCCGCCGCTCTTGTACTGGGTAAGGACATGAAGGACGACAAAGGCGAGAATCACCCAGGTCCCCACCCAATGCAGCATCGCCACGTCGTACCCGGAGTAGAAGCCGAAATAGAGCGCGCCGCCGCTGACCAGCAAACCGAACATCGTAACGAAGAAAATCCAGTACATCAGGGCGATCACGGCGCTCAACCTGGCCTGTCCGCGGCCGAACAATCCGCGCAGGCGAACCTTGTCGAGCTGGACGCGGCGCCCGAGGCCGGAGCGGAGCATGTAGACGACGTAGCCGATCGCCACCGCGACCAGGACGACGGCCGCCTGCATGTGGGCGACCCATACGCTGTCGCGCGGCAGCACGGCATCGAACCAGTTGATCCAGGTCCGGTCGGGCGTCTCAGTCGCAATACGCAAACCGGTGACCAGCGCAACGGCGAAGGCTGCCACGAACGTCCAGTGTAGAATGATGGTCCCATAGTCCGTCTTACGCTGCCTCACACATATGCCCCGCTACTTCACTTCCCGAACAGCAACCGATGGCAATGATTCCCGCCAACCGCCGATGTCGCTGCCGTACTAGTGATGGTCCTCAAAGCCGTCGGTGAGGCCATCGTCCAAGGTCGTTCTTTGCGGGCACTGGCCGGTGAAGAGCTCTTTTGCGCCCGCCGCGTGCGCCGGATCGGCGAACGCGTTTCTTGCTTTTGATGTATCGGCCTCCAGCGTCCCCGACGTGTCGAGGGCGCCGGAGGTCGCGCCGCGCGCCGCTATCCCCACATGTGATGCAAATGGTGTGTCAATTCGGGCATGTCCGAATGTGCTTGGTCCGCGCCTCCGATGGCGACGTCGGCAGTCGCAACCATCACCGGCCCGTCGCTGATGGTGGGGGCTGCGACTTGTTGCTCGTCGGAGGCAGCCGCCGTGGCCAACGCCGCCGGCGTCCCCAGCACCTCGGCGACCGTCAAGCCGTCCGGATTGTAAGTGCCGCCGGTAACAGGGATGTTGTTGCCACCGACATCGGCCGCATTGCCGTGCATCTGGTCCGCGGCAGCGACGACCAGCGTCGCGTTGCCAGTCTGCAATCCCTTGATCATCGCGGCAATCTCGGCGCCGAGGATGCCGCCCTGGTCCGCGTCGAAATCGGTGACGCTCTTCTCGAATGCCCTGAGATCGCCGATCAGCGCGGCGATCGCCTCCGTGTCCTGGCTGCCCACGAGGTCGACGGCTTGCTTTCCAAGCGAATTGGACTGCGCAATGAAATTGGCCACGAACGCCGTCTGCACATCATTGTCGGGATGTTTCGGCTCCGGACCAGTGGCATCCGGAAGCGGCGAAAAGCCGCTGATGCCGTCTTGCGTTGTCATATCAGCCAGATTGGCATCGCTCTGGATGATGTCGATAATGTCGAGGATGTTGTCCACGCTGGCCTGTGCCGCCGTGGGGCTTATAGCGGGGTCGTTGATATAGACGAGCTCGAGTTGGAGTTGCTGCACGATCTCATCGGCATGGACGCCGGTCAGCCCGTCGAACAGTTCGGGGTTGGCGGTCATCAGCGCCTGCATGTCCGATATCACAGCATTGATGTCATCGGTGATCTGCGCCCGGTTATCGTCATTGACCCCGCCGAGGATCTGACTGGCCACGTCGTCGAAGATCGCGCCGATCTCCGCGAGATTGTGAGGCGCGGTGGCCGTGGTGCCGGCGGGCAGCGGCGCGGCCGGCGCCGGATTAGCCAGCACGGGATCGGTACTGACGGCGTTGATGACGCTGAGTTGGCTGGCGCGAAGCGTTTGTTCTGCGCCGGCGGCGTTGCCGAACGAGCCTGCCGAGATCGCCGAGGCGTTGGCCGCCGAAATGGCGCTGGTGATGTCGGACAGGATCGCCTGAACGTGGCCGAGCGCGGCGCCAGAAAACTGGCCTGTAGTGAGTTCGGCCAGCAGATTGTTCTGCACCGCGGTGAGATCGTTGGTGTGGTGTACAATGCTGCCGGCTGCCTGGCCGCCATTGCCGATTGCGCTTTGCTGCGGGGCATCCACCGGCGCCCGAGCCATGCCGTTGAAAGTTGAGCCGAGGTCGGAGAAATTCGAACCGACAGGCCGTGACGTCGCTTGGCTGGCCGGCGGTGTTTCATCCGGCGGTGTCGTGGACTGCAAAGCCGGAGCGACTGGCGGGCTGGCGGCTTCATCGATCGGAAGATCGAGATCAGCGTCGGGCTGATCCCCGTGAGCCAAGCGAGCCATTGTTCGTCCCCTGTTGTCCAATCGAATCCGTGATGCATAGGCGCGGCCATCCGCCAGGGGCGGGACGTCGTGCACAGTGAAGGATCATTTAGCTTCGTGGCGTCTTTCGGCCGACACAGCGACCAATGAGCGCCGAAGCAAGGTGATAGACGGACGAATCCGTGACGCGCGCCGCGCCGAAAAGCGGCGAATGGAGCGTGCGCAAGCAGCACATCGCGGCCCTTGTCTGGCGCGTCGGACCTTCGGTGCCGGAATCTCAGCCGGAAGCGTGCACGCCGTATCGGCGACAAACGCCTTTGCCATCGTTCTACCCACGAGCGAACTTGAACAATCGGCATTCGTCGCATTCTCGCCGAAAAATGGTCCGCATCGCGCGTCAAGGAGACCTGCAAGGGAGACCCGATGGGGCGGGTCGAAGGGCAGTTCAATGAGTATCGCTCAGGGCCAGACACAGGACCGAGCGCGGGCCGCGTCGGCGCTCCGCGCTGTTTCCGGCCTGCGTTCGACGCTGGCCGGCGATGATCCCGTCACCAACGCGCTGCGCGCCAGTGCGCGCCGCATGATCGGCGTCGCTGTATTCAGTGGCGTCATCAACATCCTGATGTTGTCGGGCCCACTCTATATGTTGCAGGTGTACGATCGGGTGATTCCGAGCCGTAACCTCGCGACCCTGTTCGGCCTGTCGCTGATGGTGCTATTCGCCTATCTGGTACAGGGATATTTCGACGCGATGCGGTCGCGGATGCTGTGCCGGATCGCAACGCTGTTCGATGCCGGCTTGCAGGGCTCGATTCATTCGGCGCTCGCCACCTTGCCGCTGCGCGGCGTCAAGCCGGTCCTGATGCAGCAGCCGTTGCGCGATCTCGACCAGGTACGCACTTTCATGTCGGGCATGGGCCCGACGGCATTTCTGGACATGCCGTGGATCCCGGTCTTTCTGATCGGACTGTTTCTGTTTCACCCTGCGATCGGCTTCACGGCGCTGCTTGGTACGGCGGCGATCATTGCGATGACCTTGCTGACCGAGCGGATCTCGCGCAATTCGACCAAGGCGGCGATGGACATGAACGCGCAGCGCCAGGTGCTGGCGGATGCGACGCAGCGCAACGCGGAAATCGTCCGCGCGCTCGGCATGACGGACCGATTGACGGCGCGCTGGTCGCAAGCCAACGAGCGCTACCTGCAGGAAAACATCCGCGCCACCGACGTCTATGCCAATCTCGGCTCGGCCGCGAAGGTGCTGCGTTACATTCTGCAGTCGGGAATGCTCGGAATCGGTGCCTATCTTGTCGTGGTCGACAAGGCGTCCGGCGGCGTCATGATCGCGTCATCGATCCTGATGGGACGCGCGCTTGCACCCGTCGAAATCGCGCTCGGCACCTGGAAGCAACTGGCCGCCGCCCGCCAGGGCCTCGCCCGTCTGCGCGACATCTGCAAGGCGACCGCGCCGCCGCCGGCGCCGCCGGTCATGCTGCCGCGTCCCTGCCGCGAATTGTCGGTGCAGAACCTCGCGGTGGCAGCCCCCGGTTTCGACATGCCGATCGTGTCTGGTGTCACATTTTCGCTCAAGGCCGGCGCGGGGCTGGCGCTGCTGGGCGCCAGCGCGTCGGGCAAGACTTCGCTTTCCAAGGCGCTGGTTGGAATCTGGCCGGCGCATCGTGGCGCGGTGCGGCTTGACGGCGCCTCGCTCGATCAATGGCGCAACGAGGATCTCGGCCGGCACGTGGGCTATCTGCCGCAGGACGTCGGCCTGTTTGACGGCACCGTCGCGGAGAACATCTGCCGTTTCGACGAACACGCAACTTCCGACGCCATCCTCAAGGCCGCCCAGATCGCCGGCGTCCATGACATCATCCTGCGCCTGCCGGAGGGTTATGCGACGCGAATAGGGGCGGGCGGCATCTCGCTCTCGGCTGGACAGAAGCAGCGCGTTGGCCTGGCGCGGGCGGTGTTCGGTGATCCTTTTCTGATCGTTCTCGACGAGCCCAACGCCAATCTGGATGCCGACGGTGAGAACGCCCTAACCCGCGCCATCGCCATCATGCGCCAGAACAAATCCATCGTCGTCGTCATCTCGCACCGCCCGAGCGCGCTTTCCGCGCTTGATATGACGATGGTGCTCTATGAGGGCAAGGCGATCGCGTTCGGCCCGCGCGAAGAAGTCTTCGCGCGCGTCCGCAACGCGAACGGCAAGGGGGCGCCAGGGGCGCCGCCAGCCCCACCGCAGGCAAAGGCGGATCAGCGCGCATCACTTGCCGAGAGTGTTCCATCATGAAGAATTTCGATCACGTGCATACCGATGAAAGAATTGCGCGACGCCGGGTCGGCGGAACGGATGAGGACGTCGTGGCGCCGCAGGGCCAGGCGCTGATCCTCGAGCTCCAGCGATTGCGGCAGGCTTTCGAGCAGGACAATCTGCAAGGACAGCGGCCGCCGCTTCGCCGTCCGGCGAATGACGAAAGTCCGGCTCCGCGGCGGTCGCGTCCGGCCCGGCCGAAGCGGCCGAAAAAAAAGAGCAAGATGGGCAGGGTGCTGGATTGGCTCGGCCCCTTTGGATCCCAGTCCGACGATTTTGACGGCGAGCCGCCGCCGCGCCGTGGCCGCGTCGCGCGTGAGCCGCAACTCATGGCCCCGCCACCGGCGGCAAGCGTGCGCGGCAATTCACGACTGAACGAACGACACGCGCGCGGTCCGATCATCGCGCCCGACGATCCGTCGCTGATGTACGTGCCGACGTTCAGGCCGGAGCTTTTGCAGATCGACGACAGGCGGGAGCCGCCTCGCATCGAGGCGCCCCAATTGGCGCCGCCGAGCCCGGCAGGGCCGGTGCCACGCGAGCGCTCCGTAACGCAGGTTGTCCGCAATGGCTTGACCGCAGGGGTCGCATTCCTTGCCAACCGCGATGCATCGGCGGATGTGGCGGGCGCGCCGGGCGAGAGCATCGTGCTGCGGGCAGGGCGCGCCTTCGAGCGCGAATTGCGCACGGGCTTGCGGGCGCTGCTCGTCGTCGGCGGGTTGGCCGGCGGTTGGATGGTATTCGTGCCGTTGTCGGGCGCGGTCGTGGTGCCGGGCAATCTGGTGGTGCAGTCCAACGTCAAGACTATCCAGCATCCGACCGGCGGCGTGGTCGCGCAGATTCCGGTCCACAATGGCATGCGGGTCAACGCCGGCGATCTGTTGCTGCGGCTGGATTCGACGCAGGCGCAAGCCAGCCTGCAGGTGGTGAGTAAGCAGCTCGATGAAATGCGGGCGAAGATCGCGCGGCTGGTCGCCGAGCGCGACGGTCTGCCCCGGCCCGCGATACCGGCCGAGATGTCGGCGCGGCTTGATGATCCCGGCGTCAAAACGCTGCTGGCCTCGGAGGCTTCGCTGTTCAGGGCGCGGGTGACGGCGCGCGAGAGCCAGAGGGAGCTGTTGCAGAGCAAGGTAACGCAGCTTGGTGACGAGATCGTCGGCCTCGACGCGCAGGTCGCGTCCAAGGCCAAGCAGCTGGAACTGATCACCGGCGAACTCACCGGCGTTCAGGACCTCTTCGACAAGCGTCTGGTACCGCTGGCGCGGCTCACGACCCTGCAGCGCGAGAGCGCGAGAATCGAAGGCGAACGCGGCCAGCTGCTCTCCACGATCGCCGAGACCAAAAACAAGATCGACGAGGCGAAGCTTCAGATGGTCAGGCTCGACCAGGATGTCCGCACCGAAGTCGTCAAGGAACTCGGCGAGGCGCAGGGCAAGGAAGCTGAACTCAGCGAGCGAAGCATCGCGGCGCGCGACGTGCTCGAGCGCATCGAGATGCGCGCGCCGACGTCGGGCGTGATTCATCAGCTCACCGCACACACCATCGGCGGCGTCATTCGCGGCGGCGACACCGTCATGGAAGTGGTGCCGGATTCCGACGATCTGCAGATCGAGGCGCGGTTGCAGCCGAACGATATCGATCAGGTGCGCAAGGGCCAGCAGGCTTTTGTCCGCTTCTCGGCCTTCAACCAGCGGGTGACGCCGCAATTGATCGGTCAGGTGTCGTACGTCTCGCCCGACACCACCCGCGACCAGCAGACCGGCACGTCCTATTTCACGGTCCGGATCATGCTGCCGGAAGAGGAGCGCCGCCGGCTGGCCGGGCTGCAGCTCAGCTCGGGCATGCCGGCGGAAGTCTTCATGCAGACCGGCAGCCGGACCATGCTCAGCTACCTGTTCAAGCCGATTCTGGATCAGTTCCAGCGCGCTTTCGTCGAACGGTGAGGGGGCAACAGGCTTTTGGCGCGTCGTCGCAAATCTTGCCACTCCAGATGGCATCGTTATATCAGGGCTTTCCCACCCACCTGTTTCCGGTGAGCCCCTGCATGACGACCACCACTGCCCCCGAATCCCAGCCGTTCCAGGCCGAGGTCGCCGAGCTTCTGAATCTGATGGTGCACTCGGTCTATTCGGAGACCGACATCTTCCTGCGCGAGCTGATCTCGAATGCGTCTGACGCCTGCGACAAGCTTCGCTATGAGGCGATCTCAGCGCCCGAGCTGATCGCCGACGGCGCGCCGCCCAAGATCCGCATCGCGCCGGACAAAAAGGCCAATACGCTTAGCGTCATCGACAGCGGCATCGGCATGGACCGCCAGGAGCTGATCGACAATCTCGGCACCATCGCGCGCTCCGGCACCAAGTCGTTTCTCTCCCGCCTCACCGAGGCCAAAGACGGCGCCAATCTGATCGGCCAGTTCGGCGTCGGCTTCTATTCGGCCTTCATGGTTGCCGAGCGCATCGTCGTCACCAGCCGTCGCGCCGGTTCCGATCAGGTCTTCGTCTGGTCGTCTTCCGGCGGCCGCGGATTTGAAATCGCTGCTGCCAGCGACGAGGACGCCGAGCGCGTCACGCGCGGCACCGAGATCGTCCTGCACCTGAAGAAGGACGCATCAAAATATCTCGAGACCTACGAGATCGAACGTGTCGTCCGCGCCTGGTCCGACAACATCCAGTTTCCGATCGAACTGGTGCCGGAGGAGGGCGAGCCGCGCCAGATCAATTCGGCCAGCGCGCTATGGCAGCGGCCGAAATCGGAGCTCAAGCCGGAGGACTACAAACAGGCCTATCAGCAGGTCGCCGGCGCATTCGACGAACCGGCGATGACGCTGCATTATCGTGCAGAGGGCCGGCAGTCCTACGCGGTGCTGCTGTTTGCGCCGTCGACAAAGCCGTTCGACCTGTTCGACCAGGCACGCAAGGGCAAGGTCAAGCTTTATGTCCGCCGCGTCTTCATCGCCGACGACGCTGATGTCTTGCCGGCCTATCTGCGCTTCATCCGCGGCGTGATCGACAGCGAGGATTTGCCGCTCAACATCTCGCGCGAGATGCTGCAGAACAATCCGCAGCTCGCGCAAATTCGAAAAGCCGTCACCGGCCGCGTGATATCGGAGCTGGAAAGCCTCGGTGAAAAGGAGCCGGAAGCGTTCGCCAAGATCTGGGACGCGTTCGGCCCTGTGATCAAGGAAGGCATCTGGGAGGACTTTGAGCGCCGCGAGAAGCTGCTCGCATTGTCGCGCTTCACGACGACGAAAGGCGAGAAGCGTTCGCTCAAGCACTATGTCGACGACCTCAGGCCGAACCAGACCGACATCTATTATCTCACCGGCGAGAGCGTCGAACGGCTGAAGTCGAATCCGAAGCTTGAATCTGCAACGGCCCGCGGCATCGAGGTACTGCTGCTGACCGATCCGGTCGACGCGTTCTGGACCTCCGCGTCGCTCGATTTCGGCGGCAAGCCGCTGAAGTCCTTAAGCCAGGGCGATATCGATTTCGGGCTGATCCCGCTTTTGGATGAAAAGGCTGAGGACAAGAAGGACGAAGCCGGCGCCGATGAAGCCACGACGATCGCGCTGATCAAAGACGCGCTCGGCGAACGCGTCTCCGACGTGCGCGCCTCCCAGCGCCTGACCTCGAGCGCGTCGTGCCTCGTCGCCGGCGGCGGCGCACAGGACCGCATGCTCGAGCGGCTGCTGGCAATGCAGAACAAGGGGCCGACCACCAAGCCGATCCTCGAGATCAACATGCGCCATCCCCTGGTCACGGCAATCGCCGGCGACAAGGACGCGGCCAGGGACCTGTCGTTCCTGCTGTTGGAGCAGGCGCAGATCCTCGACGGCGAGTTGCCGGAAGACCCGGCGGCGTTTGCCAACCGGCTCAACCAGTTGGTGCTGCGCGGGATCGCGAAAGGGTAGGACGTTCTGCCGCGCGCCTGAACCGGATTCCAAAACTGGCCGTATCTGCTAGGAAAGGCGCGAACGCGGAGTAGCCCAGATCGCCATGACGACGTCTGACGGCACCGACATTTTCTACGGCGCGATCCCGGTCTTTCGCGGCTTCGGCAGCCTGATGGACCCGGCGCTGTATACGCCGTTGCCTGATGATTGGTCCGTCGGTGTCGCCGACATCGTCGAGTCGACCAAGGCGATTGCCAATCAGCGCTACAAGGCGGTCAACATGGCTGGCGCCGCCGTGATTGCGGCCGTGACCAATGCGCTTGATGGCCGCGAGTTTCCGTTCGTGTTCGGCGGCGATGGTGCGAGCTTTGCGGTGTCGCCGGCCGATCTTGCGCCCGCCCGCGAGGCGCTGGCGGCGACCGCGGCCTGGGTCAAGGCTGATCTCGATCTGATGATGCGGGTGGCGCTGGTGCCGGTGAAGGATATCCGCGCGCAGGGCCTCGATATCAAAGTCGCCCGCTTCGGGCCGTCGTCCAATCTGTCCTATGCGATGTTTTCCGGCGGCGGGCTGGGATGGGCGGATGCCGCGATGAAGCGGGGCGAATTCGCCGTTCCGCCGGCGAAGCCGGGAACGCAGCCCGATCTGTCCGGGCTGTCGTGCCGGTTCGAGGAAATTCCCTCCTCTCGCGGGCTCATTCTGTCGGTGCTGGTAGTGCCGGCCAAGGGCGCCGATCCACACGCCTTCCGCAAGGTGATCGAGGATGTCATCAAGCTGGTCGAGCAGAGCCCGGATGCGGGCCGGCCGGTGCCACCAGATGGGCCGCCGCTGCGCTGGCCGCCGGCCGGCGTTGAATATGAGGCGCGCGCCGCGCGCGGCGGGCCCCTGTTGAAGCGACGCACCGTCGTGCTTGCCTTCACGCTGTGGGCTTATGTGGTGATGCGATTCGGCATCAAGGTAGGCAATTTCGTGCCGAAGAACTACGTGAAGCAGGTGGTGGAGAATTCCGACTTCCGCAAATATGACGACGGCCTGCGGATGATCCTCGATTGCACGGAAGAGCTGGAGCAGGCGCTGACGGAGCTTCTGGCAGAGGCGGCTTCAGCCAAGATCGTCCGCTACGGCCTGCACCGGCAGGACGCAGCGATGATGACCTGCTTCGCGCCCTCGGTGATGCGCAGCGATCACGTCCACTTCATCGACGGCGCCCGCGGCGGCTACGCGTCGGCGGCGTCAGCGCTGAAAGCGATGGCGGCGTAGAAGAACCGCGCGAGAATTTGCGGATCCATCTGCCGATCGAATATGCGGCGGCACCCCCACCCCAGCCCTCCCCCGCAAGCGGGAGAGGGAGTCTAGCCGTTGCTTGGAGAGAGCCGTCGCCGCGAGCGAGATGCGTTCCCTCTCCCGCACTTGCGGGGAGGGCTAGGGTGGGGGCTCGCGCCGCATCGGCAGTATCAACGTATCCAGTTCACCGCCCCACGCGCGTCCAGTTTTCGCCGCCGCAGAGCGCGCCGACGCAACCTTCGACCTTTAGCGTGTCTGCGCCTGTTACCGAGACGCTGCTGGCGTAGGTGCCGCCGTCATCGGCGTTGTAGATCTGGCCCGACCATTTGTTGGGACCGCTGAGGCTCATGCCGCTGAACAGGGGAAGGCCGATCATCGGCCGCTTCTTTAGCGCCGGGTTCGGATTCTTGTCGTCGACCTGAGGCTTGCCGGTGGCCGGGTCGATCGGCTCCTTCAGCCCGACGATCACGCCGCAAATTCCACCCCCGCATTTGCTGATCTTCACCCTGGCATCGCCCGCCTGCGTCAGCCAGACGCCGGTCGGTTCGCCTGCGCCTTGCGCGAAGGCGGATGGCGCGGCCAGCAATGCCGCCGAGATCGCGATGATGAAAGCCGTTTTGCAAGCCATGAATCATTCCTTCGAAAAAGGAGGCCTGCATAGCAACAAATCAGATTTGTGCAACGTCGGATTGAGTGCAACTTGTCGTTATCATTTGCCCCAGCGGGTCAGACGGATCGACAGCGCCGTGCCGACGCCGTAAACGACCATCGCTGCGCCGACCAGTGCGAACAAGGCTGATGCCGGCGCGCCCATGGAGGCCAACCACCAGCCGCCGCCTCCGACCATCAGCAATCTTGCGGTGCCGGCCATCACGGGACCGCCGACCTTTGCGGCACCCTGCGAAGAGAAATAGAGGCACACGCCAAGGCCGAAGAAGGCGAACGCCGGGCCTGCCCAGGTAAAATAGGCGTGGGCTGCGGCCGTAACGCCGGGATCGCTGGTGAACATCGAAATCCAGAGCGACGGTTTTGCCGCGACGATCAACCCAATGGCGCCCACGGTGATACCGGCCGCAGCGCCGGCGATCCAGGCCACCTGGCGCGCGCGCGTCACGAGGCCCGCGCCCATGGCCATGCCGACCATCGGCACCGAGGCGACGCCGAACGCGAATGCGATCGGCGTGAGCAAGAATTCCAGCCGCGAGCCCATGCCGTAACCGGCCAACGTCTCGGCACCGTAACTGGCCAGGATTTTGGTGAAGATCAGCACCGTCAGCACGGTTTGCAGCGGCGCCAGGCAGGACACCGCGCCGACCTTGAGAATGTCGAAGAACATGGCGCGCTGGAATTTGAAGCCCGCGAAGTTCAGCGTCAGCCGGCTGCGGCCGCTGACGAGATACCAGGCAAGAAACATCGCGCCGAGCGTGAAAGCGGTGAGCTGGCCCGCGGCGACGCCGCCCATGCCGAATTTCGGCAGGCCGAACAGCCCGAGGCCCAGCGCGCCGCCGACGGCAATCTGCACCAGCGCGGTGCCGATCAGTGTCACCGACGGAATCCGCATGTCGCCAGTGCCACGCACCACCGAAGCCAGCGTGTTGACCAGCCAGATCGCGATCGCGCCGGAGAACAGCACGTGCGAATATTGCATGGCCTGTTCGAGCACGCCGCCGCTGCCGCCGAGCAGCGTGTAAAATGCGCGGCCGAAGGCCAGCATCATCACTGTGAAAAAGATTCCGGCGCAGGCGCCGATCATCGCCGCATGCAGCGCCAGCGTCGCCGCGCGGTCGCGGTCGCCTGCGCCGATCGCGCGGCTGATGGCGGAGGAAACGCCGCCGCCCATCGCGCCCGCCGACATCATCTGCGTCAGCATGACGAACGGAAACACCAGCGCTATCCCGGCGAGCGGCTCGGTGCCGAGCCGGCCGATATAGGCGGTCTCGGCGACCGCCACCAGCGTCGTGCCGACCATGGCGATCGCATTGGGAAGCGCGAGCTTCAATAGCGTCGGCAGGATCGGCGAGGTGAGCAGCGCGTTGGTCAGCGCGGGCGGAACGGCGGCAGTGGGACGCATGTCGAGCGGGGCGTCAATGGTCATGCGTCACCGGTGATCCAAATCGAATTAGATTACGGATGACATGTTATTGGCCTTGACTGGCGCAAGCCACCCGCGCTGGTGCACGGGTCACCATGGCAGGCCGCATAGGTCGATTATTCCGTCGCGCGGCTTGCGGGTGAAATCGAACACGTATGGTGCCATGGCCTCGAAGCGAATTCTTCCCTCCGGCTGCTCGGCATAGACCTCGCCGTTGAACGCATGCCAGCCGCGCGCCTGATAGAATGCTTCATTGTGGGGCTCGCAAAACAACATCGCGAACCGCACCGCTTCGTGATCGCGCAGGGTCCTGATCGCGGCGTTGAGCGCGAGCGTGGCATAGCCGCGTCCCCGGCAATCCTCCCGCGTCGAGACGCCGCCGATGCCGCCGATCTGGACCTTGTGCCCATCCCAGGTCGCGGTGCGGAAATAGATGCCGACATGGCAGGCCAGACCCGGCCTCTCCGTATCCTCGGGTGCGTCAATCAGCACGCGCAGATCGGCGTCGGCCCATTTGACGTGGCCCCAGGACAATTTTTCGACGACTTCGCGAGGCCATACCGCCTGCATCAGCGGTTCAGCCCGTGGCCATGAGGAGTCCCCGTTCAGGACGTCGATCTCGATGCTCATTTCATCACCATACAGCGCTGACGCTTGCGGCTGCCATGCCCGTCATACGCGGGACGCGGAACGCTTTACCGGAAGCCCTGCCGTTCTTGCCAAATTGCGGTGTTTATGCGCAATGGAACCTTCTATAAGAGTTCCCGTTAGACCAGACCACGTCTCCCATCAGTTCGGACATCACCCCATGACCTTCACGCTGCCCAATCTGCCCTATTCCCACGACGCCCTTGCGCCTCACATGTCCAAGGAAACGCTGGAATACCACCACGACAAGCATCACCAAGCTTACGTGACCAACGGAAACAACGCGATCAAGGGGACTGAATTCGAAGGCAAGTCCCTGGAGGAGATCGTCAAGGGTTCGTTCGGCAAGAATCCGGCCGTGTTCAACAATGCCGGCCAGCACTACAATCACCTGCATTTCTGGAACTGGATGAAGCCGAATG
Organism: Bradyrhizobium sp. sBnM-33; assembly: GCF_032917945.1. Classification (NCBI taxonomy): domain Bacteria; kingdom Pseudomonadati; phylum Pseudomonadota; class Alphaproteobacteria; order Hyphomicrobiales; family Nitrobacteraceae; genus Bradyrhizobium; species Bradyrhizobium sp. sBnM-33. Next base: position 8,281,307 of record NZ_CP136624.1, on the reverse strand, counting down.
GCGGCGGCAGCAAGCTGCCCGGCCGCCTGGAGAAGAAGATCAACGAGGACCTCGGCGGTCTCGACAAGTTCAAGGCTGATTTCGCCGCCGCCGGCGTCGGCCAGTTCGGCTCCGGCTGGTGCTGGCTGTCGGTCAAGAACGGCAAGCTCGAAATCTCCAAGACCGCGAACGGCGAGAGCCCGCTGGTCTATGGCGCGACGCCGATTCTCGGCTGCGACGTCTGGGAGCACTCCTACTACATCGACTATCGCAATCGCCGTCCCGATTATCTGAAGGCGTTCTGCGATAATTTGATCAACTGGGACTACGTCGACGAGCTGTTCGGCAAGGCCGGAGCCTGAAGTCTAACATCGTCATTCCGGGTTCGATGTTGACGCGTCGCCCCGGAATGACCGCGGAGTGACTATCCATGGGGCGGTAGTGCGGCTACCGCCCCTTTTCGTTGGCGCAGTACCTTCGAACCTTGCAGGGAGGGCTCCCGTGCGGCACAAGCATTTTGCCGGGATGTCGCCGATCATGGAAAATTGCTGAGATGAGCTATCTCTTGGTCTTTTTTGGCGGCGGCCTTGGCGCGACGCTGCGCCACCTCATCAATATCACCTGCGCCCGCTGCCTTGGCACCGGATTTCCCTGGGGCACCTTCATCATCAACATCAGCGGCTCGACCGCGATGGGGCTGATCGCGGGCTATCTCGCCTTCAAGGGCGAGGCCTCGCAGCCCTGGCGGCTGTTTTTGATGACCGGCGTCCTCGGCGGCTACACCACGTTCTCGGCCTATTCGCTCGATGCCGCGCTGCTCTACGAGCGCGGCGAGCTTGGGCTCGCGGCGCTTTACGTGGCTGGCTCCGTCGTGCTCTCGATTGCCGGGCTGTTCGGCGGTCTTGCACTGGTGCGGCAGTTCGCCTGAACCAATCGCCCGTACGAACACGGGCTGCGTGACGTCCTCGCATGGGCGTCCTTGAGAAGCGCATGGGTATCGCGCGAGCTTCCGTTTGCTTCGCCACACGTGCGGGACTAAGCAGAATGGATCTGCTTCACCCGCCAAACCCACAGCCTTGTCAGAACCTCCGCTAAAGGACCCGGCGCCAGCCGACGACGCCGAGCCGAAGCCACGGCGTGCCCGCAAGCCGGTCGGCTGGTCGATGATCGTGATCGGCGCGCTCGTCGCGATCTGCGCCGTACTGGTATGGCGGCGCGACGGCATCGATGGCGTGCTCAATATCCTCACCCATGACCTCTGGCTGTTCGGCGAAATCATCCCGCGCGTGCTGGCCGGCTGCCTGCTCGGTGGATTCATTGCGGAAATTCTGCCGCACGACAAAGTCTCGCGTTCGCTCGGTCCGGAATCGGGCTTGAAGGGACTTTTGATCGGAACGGCGTTCGGCGCGATCCTGCCGGGCGGCCCCTTCACCGCCTATCCGGTGGCGGCGGCATTGCTCACCGTCGGCGCCGATTTCGGCGCCACCATCGCGATGGTGGTGAGCTGGACGCTGATCGGTTACGGCCGCGCGGTCGCCTGGGAGCTGCCGATTCTCGGCACCGACTTCACGCTGTGGCGCATTGTGATCTCGCTGCCGATCCCGGTACTGGCCGGCTGGCTCGGCCGCGTCGTCTTCGTGCGGATGTACCCGAAGGGCGAGCCGTCCGAATGACCGCCTCGGCGCTGATCATCGACATCACCCTGTGGGGCTCGGTTGCCATTCTCGGTTTTATGGCGTGGCGGCGCGGCCGCGTCGTGCTGGTGTCGTCGGTGCGCGAAGGCTCGATGGACTTCATCAACATCGTGCCGCGCATTGCGCTCGGCGTGATTGGTTCGGGCTACATCGCCGCCGTCATCCCGCCGGAAGTCATCACCGGCTGGCTCGGCCCGGACAGCGGCTGGCTCGGCGTCCTGACCGCCGTCATCGCGGGCGCGGCGACGCCCGGAGGCCCGGTGGTCGGCTTTTCGATCGGCGCGGTGGCCCTGAAAGTCGGCGGCGGCCCGCCGCAGGTGATCGCCTATGTCGTCGCCTGGGCGCTGTTCGCCTTTCAGCGCATGATCCTCTGGGAAATCCCCTTCATGCCGGCCCGCTTCGTCTGGTTTCGTGCCGCGGTGTCAGTGCCGTTCCCGTTTCTCGCCGCCGCGATCGCGATGGTGATCGGCAAACCGTGATGTGCACGCTCAAGGTGTTATCGATATAACCATAAACCATAGACCGGCAGAACCCCCGCAATTCACCGGATGATGAACTGGTTCTGTCCGTGAATATCGGCTAAGACTGACCCCGCTGGGGCGGATCAGCCAATCTAGGGGTGTACATGAAGAAGGGCGACGTGACCTGCTCCAACTGCGGGGCCGGATTCAGGCGGCTTGAGCTTTCGTCACAACGAGGGACCAAGGGCGAGTATCGCTGTCCCGTCTGCGATATGGCGCTGGAGGCAACAGACGGCCGCACGCTCGTTGCCTATCGCCTCACGATCCAGCCTTCCACTCGAAGCTTGAGGGCTTAGCGGGACCGCCTGCCTTGCTCTGAAATTCAGACGGCCCCTGCCGGCCACATTAATCGTCCTGCCCCAGGACAGCGGCCATAGCCGGCCAGCGAAAACACAAGCAAACCTATTTAAAGACCTTATGACAGGGGTCGCCTCGGTTGGCGGCCTCTTTGTAGGTCAGCTCGATTGCTGGGCGCGCCCCGCGGCATGACAAACGGTGCCCTTTGAGAACACCGGTTTGCGGCCACGCCCCTCGTGGACTCCCGTAATGTTATATTATAACGTCGATCCATGCCTCACGCTCACTCTCACGACCACGCGCATCACGCTCACGCCCACAGCCACGGTCCGGCGACGCCGCATCCGGCGCAGGCCGCGCCCTGGTCGATCCTGCGGATGACCGTGTCAGCCCGCCTTGCGGCAGCGTTCGCCGTCAGCGTCGGTCTGTGGGCCGTTGTCCTGGTGGCGATGAGGTGAGCATGACCGTGCAGATCAAATTCCGAAACGTCACGCTCGGCTACGATCGCCACCCGGCGGTGCACCACCTCAATGGCGAGGTGATGGAAGGTGCGCTGCTGGCGGTGATCGGGCCGAACGGCGCCGGCAAGTCGACGCTGTTCCGGGGAGTGGCCGGCATCCTCAAGCCGCTGTCCGGCGCGATTGATCTCGGCGGTCTCGATAGCAGGGACATCGCCTATCTGCCGCAGAGCGTCGACATCGACCGCAGCTTTCCGATCTCGGTGTTCGATTTCGTTGGCAGCGGCCTGTGGCGTTCGACGGGCCCGTTCGGCGGCATCGGCAAGGTCGCGCGCGAGAAAATCCTGGCGGCGCTCGCCGCGGTCGGGCTCAACGGTTTTGAAAACCGCTCGATCGGCACGCTGTCCGGCGGCCAGATGCAGCGCATGCTGTTTGCGCGGGTGCTACTGCAGGATTCGCGCCTCATCGTTTTGGATGAGCCGTTCAACGCCATCGACGCCAAGACGTCGGCGGACCTGATCGCGCTGGTCAGACGCTGGCATGGCGAGGGGCGCACCGTGCTGGCGGCGCTGCACGATCTGGAGATGGTGCGAAGCCACTTCCCCGAAACCCTGCTGCTGGCGCGGGGGCCGGTTGCATGGGGGCCGACCGCCGACGTGCTGACACCGGAAAACCTGCTGGTGGCGATGAAGATGTGCGAAGCCTTCGACGACAGCGCCGCAGCCTGCGCCGCCGATATGCCATCACGGGCGGCCTGATGCTGTACGACGCGCTGTTCGCGCCCTTCATCGAATTCGAGTTCATGCGCCGCGCGCTCGCCGCCGTGATCGCGCTCGCGCTCGGCGCCGCGCCGATCGGCGTGTTCCTGATGCTGCGGCGGATGAGCCTGGTCGGTGACGCCATGGCGCACGCGATCCTGCCGGGAGCTGCGATCGGCTTCCTGGTCTCGGGGCTGAACCTGTTCGCGATGACGACGGGCGGATTGATTGCGGGCTTTACGGTCGCACTGCTCGCCGGCCTCGTCGCGCGCAACACCGAGCTGAAGGAAGACGCCTCGCTCGCGACCTTCTATCTGGTGTCGCTCGCGCTCGGCGTTACCATCGTTTCCATCAAGGGCACCAATATCGACTTGCTGCACGTGCTGTTCGGCAACATCCTCGCGATGGATGATCAGACGCTGCTGGTGATCGCCTTCAACGCCACGATTACACTCTTGGTGATGGCGGTAATCTACCGTCCCCTCGTGATCGAATGCGTCGATCCGCTATTCCTGCGCACTGTCTCTCGCGCCGGCGCGCCCGCGCATCTGGCGTTCCTGGCGCTCGTCGTCATCAACCTGGTCAACGGCTTTCACGCCCTCGGCACCTTGCTCGGCGTTGGCCTGATGATCCTGCCCGCCGGCATCGCCCGGTTCTGGTCGCGCGACATCACTGGCATGATCTGCATCGCGGTCGCAAGCGCGATTGTCTCGGGCTATGCCGGACTGGTGCTGTCGTTTCAGACCAAAATTCCCTCAGGACCCGCGGTCATTCTGATCGCCGCGGCGCTGTATGTGGTCTCGCTGTTGTTCGGTCCCGTCAGCGGCCTGGTCCGGCAGATGTTTCCCGGCCGGCATCTCGAGGCGTAGTCATGATCCGGCTCTTGTTCATCGCTCTCGCCGTGCTCGCGCTCGTCGGCCCGGCCCGCGCCGCGGATCGCCTCAATGTCGTCGCGAGCTTCTCGATCATCGGCGATTTCGTCCGCCAGGTCGGCGGCGATCGCGTCGAGGTCACCACACTGGTCGGGCCCGACAGCGATGCGCATGTTTATGTGCCGGCGCCCTCGGACGCCAAACGGGTTGCGGGTGCAAAGCTAGTGTTCGTCAATGGTCTTGGGTTCGAGGGCTGGTTATCGCGGCTCGTCAAATCCGCCGGCGGAAAGGCGACCGTCGTAACTACGACTACCGGTGTTACGCCGCTCAAGCTCGGCTCGGAAGCTGATCCGCATGCCTGGCAATCTGTCGCCAACGCCAAGATCTACGTCGCCAATATCCGCGACGCGCTGGTGGCCGCCGATTCCGCCAGTGCCGAAATCTTCAAGTCCAACGCCAGCGCCTATCTGGCGCAACTCGACGCATTGGACCGCGAGGTGCGCGAGGCGATCGCCAAGATTCCAGAAGGGCGCCGCAAGGTGATCTCGACCCACGGCGCGTTCGGTTATTTCGCCGCCGCCTATGGCATCGAATTCATTGCGCCGGTCGGTGTATCGACCGAATCCGAGGCCAGTGCCCGCGATGTCGCAAAGATCATCACCCAGATCAGGGCGGCCAGAATACCGGCAGTTTTTCTCGAAAATATCAGCGATCCCCGCCTGATGAGCCGGATATCGGCCGAGACCGGCGCCAAGGTCGGCGGAACGCTCTATTCCGACAGCTTGACCGGCGAAAAGGGCGATTCTCCCACTTACATTGCGATGGTCAGGCACAATATAAAGGCCCTGACCAGCGCGCTGAGCCCATAGGGCAGGGGCCTCCCTGCTGCCGGTGCGCAAAACCATTTCCGCTCCGGAGCCATTAATGTCTGAACTTTCGTCCCAGAAAATTCCAGTGACCGTGCTGACGGGTTATCTCGGCGCCGGCAAGACCACGCTGCTCAACCGCATCCTGTCGGAAAACCACGGCAAGAAGTACGCCGTCATTGTTAACGAATTCGGCGAGATCGGCATCGACAACGATCTCATCATCGGCGCCGACGAAGAAGTGTTCGAAATGAACAATGGCTGCGTCTGCTGCACCGTGCGCGGCGACCTCGTCCGCATCATGGACGGCCTGATGAAGCGCAAGGGCAAGTTCGACGCCATCATCGTCGAGACCACCGGCCTGGCCGATCCGGCACCGGTAGCGCAGACCTTCTTCGTCGACGAAGATGTGCAGAGGAACGCGCGGCTCGATGCGGTGGTGACGGTGGCCGACGCCAAATGGCTGAGCGATCGTCTCAAGGATGCGCCGGAAGCCAAGAACCAGATCGCCTTCGCCGACGTCATCGTGCTGAACAAGACCGATCTCGTCTCCAAGCCGGAGCTTGCCGAGGTCGAGGCGCGGATCCGCGGCATCAATCCATATGCAAAGCTGCACCGCACCGAGCGATGCAAGGTCGCGCTATCAGACGTGCTGGAACGCGGTGCGTTCGATCTCGATCGCATTCTGGAGATTGAGCCGGAATTCCTCGATGCCGGCGACGATCATCACCATCATGATCATGATCACCATCATGGCCATGATCACCATCACGGCCACAGCCATGGCGGATTGAAGCACTACCACGACGAGGATATGCAATCGCTGTCGCTGCGGTCGGACAAGCCGCTCGACCCGACCAAATTCATGCCGTGGCTGCAAAACCTCGTCGCCACCGAGGGCCAGAAGATCCTACGCTCGAAGGGCATCCTCTCCTTCACCGACGACGACGACCGTTATGTGTTCCAGGGTGTGCACATGATGCTGGAAGGCGATCATCAGCGGAAGTGGAAGGAAGGCGAGCCACGCGAAAGCCGCGTCGTCTTCATCGGCCGCGAATTGCCGGAAAAGACAATCCGCGAAGGTTTCGAAAGCTGCATTGCTGCGTGAGACGGAAAACATGTCTTCCGAACAGCTCACCATTGCATCCCTGACCGATCGCGTGAAATCCGTCGCGGTCGGTGCACCCGTCTCCGCCGTGCATTTTCTCGGCGAGCGCGCCGCCTTCGTCTGTGCCGAGGAAAAAATCGCGATGGCCGATGCCACCGGCGAAACCTCCCGTCTGGACGTGCACGGCGGCGCCATCCTCTGCACCGCGTCCGATCGCAAGCGCGTCGTCACCGGTGGCGACGACGGCAAACTCGTTGCATTGAACGCAAAGGGTGAGACGTCGGTGCTTGCGACCGATGCAAAGCGGCGCTGGATCGACAATGTCGCGCTGCATTCCGATGGCGCGTTTGCTTGGTCGGCTGGCAAGACGGCGTTCGTCCGCAGCGACAAGGGCGAGGAGAAGACTTTTGACGCGCCGTCGACCGTCGGCGGGCTGGCGTTTGCGCCGAAGGGTCTGCGCGTGGCGGTCGCTCATTACAACGGCGTGACGCTGTGGTTTCCCAACATGGCCGCGAAGCCGGAATTTTTGGAATGGGCCGGCTCGCATCTTGCCGTCACCTTCAGCCCCGACAACAGATTCCTGGTCACCGCCATGCATGAGCCGGCGCTGCATGGCTGGCGGCTTGCCGATAACAGGCACATGCGGATGAGCGGCTATCCCGGCCGCGTCCGCTCGATGTCGTGGAGCGTGGGCGGCAAGGGGCTCGCTACCTCCGGCGCCGATACCGTGATCATCTGGCCGTTCGCCAGCAAGGACGGTCCGATGGGCAAGGAGCCGGCGATGCTGGCGCCGCTGCAGGCGCGCGTTTCCGTGGTCGCCTGTCATCCGAAGCAGGACATCATGGCTGCAGGCTATAGCGACGGCACCGTGCTGATCGTGCGGCTCGAGGACGGCGCGGAAATTCTGGTGCGCCGCAACGGCAGCGAGCCGGTCTCGGCTCTGGCCTGGAACGCGAAGGGCACGCTGCTGGCCTTCGGCACTGAGGACGGCGACGCCGGGATGCTGGAATTCTAGGCGTCCCGGCCAGGCTACGAAGCAGGTTCCCCGCGGAACTATGCGTCTTGCCGGCCGTTGAGCCCACGAACCATTTTGTGGGTCCAACGATATGCCTGCCGATGCCCGTCAACGCAAATACCGAAGGGAAATGCTGGCCGCGTCCACGCTGATCGCGGTCGGGCTAATCATTTCGGCGTTGTCGCTGAGCGAGATCGTGGCGCGCGATTCTTTGCACGTCGCGCAGGCGACGCCGCCGACGCAATCGACGCCAGACGCGGAAACGAAGCCGCCCGCGCCGCCCGAACCGGGCACGACCGGGCAAAGGCCATCAGACATTCCGCCGCAGCCGGCCCGCCCCGACCCCGATGCGCAGAAGGCAGGCGCTCAGCCCGCACTGCCGCCGGCGCCACCGGAGAAGGTTGCGCCACCGATGCGCGAAAAATGATCCCACTGCCGTTGCGCCATTTGTGCAATCGCAAAATCGTGGGCTGAAGCCCGCCGCGTTCGTTTTGACGCGAGAATGTGCGGGCCATGTGACCCTAGGCGCCCGTATCAATTCGTAGGAGAGGGCGCAGGCCTCGCCTTCGAACGCCTTGTGTTGATCCCCAACAAGCGGTTAGGCTTGCTGCAAAACAGCCGGCAGGTCGAATAACTGCCGGCAGCTCAGGGAGTGACGCATGCGTGAGTTAACGCCGGAAACGATCACGGACGCCGTGCTCGACCAGATGGCGACGACGCCCGACCCTCGCCTGAAGGAGATCATGGCGTCGGCGGTAAAACACCTCCATGCCTTCGCCCGCGAGGTCAACCTGACGCCCGCGGAATGGATCAAGGGCATCGAATTCATGACCGCCGCCGGCAAGATGTGCTCGCCGGAACGACAGGAATTCATCCTGCTATCCGATACCCTCGGTCTCTCGGCGCTCGTCAACGGGCTGCATGACGCGACCGCGCTTGAGGAAGCCACCCACACCAGCCTGCTCGGCCCGTTCTACCGCGAGGCCACGCCGACGCTTGCAGCCGGCAGTTCGATCGCCAAGAACCCGAAGCCCGGCAGCGAATGCGTGCTGTACGGCCGCGTCACCGATGCCGCGGGCAAGCCTGTCGCCAACGCCACCGTCTCGATCTGGCAGACCGGCGCCGACGGCCTCTACGACATCCAGGCCAGCGCGACCTCGGTCGACTACCGCGGCGTGTTCACAACCGATGCCAATGGCCTCTATGTGCTGCGCACCGTGAAGCCGCTCGGCTATTCGATCCCGATGGATGGCCCGGTCGGCGCCATGGTGAAGGCGCAGGCGCGGCATGGCATGCGGCCGGCGCATATTCACTTCCTGGTCGGTGCAGCCGGCTATCGCGAACTGGTCACGGCGCTCTATCTGCGTGACGATCCCCATCTCGCCGATGATGTCGTGTTCGGCTCGTCGGGCGATCTTGCCGTCGACGTGGTCGCAAACGATCCCGACTGCCCGATCAAGGGTATGCCGAGCATCCGCTTCGACATGCGGCTGTCGCGCGAAAGCGCCGCCGACAAGACCAGCGGGCGCGTCGGCGCCGATCCGTCGGCGATCATGAAACAAGCCAAAAGCGAACCTGCCCCGGCGGGTGCCGGCGGCTAGCCCGAGCCTGATACGATCCACTTCACCGCAGCCGGGCGAAGATCCGGCGCACGCAGAAACACAACGACATAGGGGGAATCGATGAAACGCAGAACATTCCTGGGCGGCGCAATGGCTGTTGCGGTGGTTGGGCACGGGTCGAGCGTTCTTGCCCAGCAGCCGCCGATCAAGATCGGCATGTCGATGCCGCAGACCGGCGGCCTCGCTGGCGGCGGCAAGGCGTCGCTGCTCGGCATCGAGATCTGGCGCGACGACGTCAATGCCAAGGGAGGGCTGCTCGGCCGCAAGGTCGAACTGGTCGTCTATGACGACAAGTCGAGCGCATCGGAGACGCCGGCGATCTACGCCAAGCTGGTCGACGTCGACAAGGTCGATCTCCTGTTCGCGCCCTATGCAACTGTGCCGACCGCGCCGATCATGCCGTTCGTCAAGCAGCGCGGCCTGCTGCTGATGGGCAATTTCTCGTTCCAGGTGAACAGCAAGGTCGGCCACGACATGTGGTTCAACAACGCGCCGTGGGGGCCGGCCGATAGTTGGGCGGCCTCGTTCCTCGATCTGGCGCAAAAGGCCGGCGGCAAGAACATGGCGCTGTTAACGGCGGATCAGGAATTCGCCCAGAACCTCGCGCTCACCGCGCGGGACGTCGCCAAGAAGCGCAATATCCCGATCGTTTTCGATCAGGTCTACCCGCCGAACACCGTTGAATTTTCGTCGATCATTCGCGCGCTGAAGGCGGCCAAGCCCGACATCGTCTATGTCGCATCCTATCCGCCGGATTCGGCCGGCATCCTGCGCGCCGTGAACGAGATCGGGATCGGCGACAGCGTCAAGATTTTCGGCGGCGGCATGGTCGGCCTGCAATTTGCAGCCGTGATGGCGAACCTCGGCTCGCTGCTCAACGGCGTCGTGAACTACAATACCTGGCTGCCGGAAAAGAGCATGTATTTCGACGGCACCAAGGAATTTTTCGACAAGTACACCAAGCGTGCCATCGAAGCCAAGGTCGATCCGCTCGGCTATTATCTGGCGCCGTTCGGCTATGCGATGGGCCAGATGATCGAGGCGGCGGTCGGCGCGACCAAGTCGCTCGATCAGAAGGCTATTGCCAAATACCTGCGCGAGAACGAGCACAAGACCATCGTCGGGCCGATCGCTTTTTCAGCCGATGGCGAGCGCAAGGAAACGGCGACGCTGCAGGCCCAGTTCCGCGGTGTGAAGGATAAGGATATCGAACAGTTCCGCTCCTCCGGCAAGCAGGTGATTCTCTTCCCTGATAAATTGAGAACCGGAGAACTCATCAGTCCCTTCGAGGCGGCACGCAACTAGGCCTCGTGGCTTTTCCGGCTCGGAGCCGAGGGGGATCTAAATTTGTTTTCGATGGACCTGCTGCTTGGCGCAGTGGTGCTCGGGGTGCTGCTCGGCTGCTTCTATGCAGCCGTCAGCGTCGGCTTGTCCGTCTCATTCGGACTTCTCGACGTTCCCCATGTCGCGCATCCGGCGTTCCTGGTGCTGGCCTCCTACGGCGTGTACCAACTCAACGAGAGCTACGAAATCGACCCGCTGCTCGCGGGGCTCGCGCTCACGCCGCTGTTTTTCGTGTTCGGCCTGCTGGCCTACCGCGTCTACTACGAAACCTTCGAGCGGCGCGGCAGTGATGCGGCCGTCCGCGGCATCGCCTTCTTCTTCGGCATCGCCTTCATCATCGAGGTGTTGATCATCCTGCAATTCGGCGTCGACCAGCGCTCGGTTTCCGCGACCTATATCGGCAAGTCGTGGCGGTTTGGCGAGTTTCGGATACCGATCCGGCAACTGGTCGCTTTCGCGGTGGCGTTGGCGCTGACGGTGCTACTTGCCGTGTATCTGTCGAAAACCTTCATGGGCCGTGCGATCCGCGCGGTTGCGCAGGACGAGGAAGCGCTGCGGCTGATGGGCGCCAATCCGGTCCGCATCAAGCAATTTGCCTTCGGCATCGCCACCGCCGTGCTCGGCATCGCCGGCGCGCTCTTGATCATCGTGGCGCCGGTCGAGCCGACGCTCGATCGCGCCTATATCGGGCGGACCTTCTGCGTCGTCGTCATGGCCGGGCTCGGCAGCATCAGCGGCACGCTGATCGCCGCCATCATCCTTGGCGTCGCCGAATCCATCGTGCTGACCTTGTTCGGCGCCTCCTGGGCGCCGGCGATCTCGTTCGCAATGCTGCTCGGCGTGCTCGCCGTCCGGCCGCAAGGTCTGCTCGGCCGATGAACAAGCGCAGCCACAGCATCGCATTCTGGGCCGCCGTCGCCGTCTTCCTGGTCGCCGTGTTGGCGATGACGCAGATCGTCCGCAACGAGTATCCGTTCTTTGCCGGCTACGTCATCCTGCAGTTCATCGCGCTTGCGGTTGCCTGGAGCATTCTGGGCGGCTACGCCGGTTACGTCAATTTCGGCACTAACGCGTTTTTCGGCGTCGGCGTCTACACGGCGGTAGCCTTGTTCAAGGCGACGGGCGCGCCGCTCGTGGTGCAGATCGCCGCCGCCGCCGTCGTCGGCATGACGCTCGGCTTTGGCGTTGGTCTCCTCACCTTGCGGATGCGCGGCATCTTCTTCTCGATCGCGACGATTGCGCTCGCGATCATCATCGAGACTTTTGTGATGAATTGGCGGTTCGTCGGCGGCGCGGCCGGCATCCAGATCCAGCGGCCGCCGGTGATGGCGCCGTTCGACAGCTACGTGAAGATGCTGTTCTTCGTGCAGGCCATCCTGGCGGTCATCGCCGTTGCGATCGCGCGCTACATCCAGAATTCCCGGATCGGCCGCGGCCTGCAGGCGCTCAGGGACGACGAGCTTGCGGCCGAATGCACGGGCGTGCCGACCTTGAAGCTGAAACTGATCGCCTGCATGATCTCGGGCGGGCTGATCTCCGCGGCCGGCGCGCCCGCCGCCATGTACCTGCAATATGCCGATCCATCCTCGGCGTTCAACCTGAGCTACTCGGTGTCGGCGTTGGCAATGGCGCTGATCGGCGGCACCGCGCACTGGATCGGCCCGGTGCTCGGCGCCATCCTGCTCGGCTCGACGCAGCAGCTTCTCGCCGTGACCATCTCCTCTGAGGTCAACGTGCTGGTGCTCGGCATCATGCTGGTGCTGTTCGTGGTCAGCGCGCCGAAGGGCATCATTGGGCTGTTGCGGCCGCGCTATCGTCTGCGCGCGGGAGGCAAGCAATGAATACAGCAGCCGCCGATGCACCCCTGCTGCAAGTGGGAACCCTAACAAAGACCTTCGGCGGCTTCACCGCGCTCGACAATATCAGCGTCGACATCAGCAAGGGCGAACGGTTCGGCCTGATCGGCCCGAACGGCTCGGGCAAGACCACGCTGATCAACTGCATCTCCGGGGCGTTGAAGCCTCAGGCCGGCAGCGTGGTGTTCTGCGGCGAGGACATCACGCAATTGCCGCCGCACTTGCGCGCGCGCCGCGGCATCGCCCGCAGCTTCCAGATTCCGCGGCCGTTCCGGAGCATGACCGTGCTGGAAAACCTCATGGTCGGGCTCGACTTCGCTTCGATCGATTCGCGCTTGCCGGAGGAAGACGTCGCGATGTCGATCCTGACGCGGATGGGACTCGCCTCGAAGGCGGCGGCGCCAAGCAATACGCTGAGCCAGGTGGAGCTGCGCAAGATGGAGCTCGCCCGCGCGATGGCGGTTCGCCCGAAGCTTCTGATTTCGGACGAGGCAATGGCCGGGCTGTCGTCCTCCGAGGTCGACGAGGTGCTGGATCTCTTGATCAGCCTTGGCGAGGAAGACATCACCATCATCATGATCGAGCACATCATGCAGGCGGTGATGCGTTTCTCCGAACGGGTGATGTGTCTCGACGCCGGAAAGATCATCGCGCTCGGCTCGCCCGGCGAGGTGATGGCCAACAAGCGGGTGCAGGAGGCCTACCTTGGCACTTAGCCTTGCCATCGAAGGCCTCGATGCCGGCTACGGGGCCGTCAAGGCGCTGCGCGGCGTCACACTGCATGTCGAGGCCGGCGAGACCGTGGCTTTGCTCGGCACCAACGGCAACGGCAAGAGCACGCTGATGAAGTGCGTCATGGGCCTGGTGCGCCCGGACAGCGGCCGGCTTGCGCTCTCGATCGACGGCGTGGCGCATGACCTGACAAGACTTTCGCCCGAGGCGATCGTCGATCTCGGCGTGGCGCTGGTGCCGGAGGGGCGGCGGCTGTTTCCCAAGCTGACGGTGACGGAAAACCTGATGCTCGGCGCGTTCAGGAGAATGGCCCGCAGCGCCATCCAGCAGAATCTCGCGCTCGTCTTCGACACGTTTCCGGTGCTGAAGGAGCGACGTAGTCAGCTCGCTGGCACCATGTCCGGCGGGCAGCAGCAGATGCTGGCGATTGCGCGCGCGCTGATGTCGTCGCCGCGGCTGCTCTTGATCGACGAGCCGTCTGTCGGGCTGTCGCCGCTGTTGGTATCGCAGACCATTGCCAAGATCGGCGAGCTCAAGCAGCGTGTTGGGTTGACGGTGCTGATGGCGGAGCAGAATTTCAACCAGGCGATCCGGATCGCCGACCGCGGCTACATCATCGTCCACGGCGAGATCGCGGTAGCTGCGCAGTCGGTCGATGAATTGAAGGCCAACGATATCGTCAAGCGGCTCTATCTCGGCGGCGTTGCGTGACGCCGCCGCGCCATAGCCATACGATTATTGTGCGCGATTATTGTGCGCCCCTGAGCGTGCAGGCGGTCGAGCAGGTCGTCATGACGCCACGCTCGCAGGCGATGCATACCGCGACGCACTGCTTTTTGTCCTTGGGATTGTACTGGCTGTAAAGCTTGCGTGCGCAATTGTCGATCGAGCCCGTCACGTCAGCATTGCTGCTGCTCTCGGGCGTGCACGACGCCAGTGCCGCTGCCGACAGCACGATGGCAATGATGCTGCGCATGTTGCTCGCTCCACCGAGGGAGCCGTCGCTCAAACAGCTTGGCGACGGCCGAGGCCCTCGCAGAAATCATCCCCTCAGGATGGCGCGATTGAGTTAAGCGAATGTTACGAGGCGCTGGTTCCGTGCCCACTTCTACCCGCCGCATGTGACTGCACACGGCGATGTGCAGCGCAGCAAAGGGAGCCGCTGAGCGGCTTGCACCTTCATGCGGCTGCTCTCGTCGGGCCCGCTACTTCTTCAGGTTCATGAACGGTTCGAACGCCTCCTTGCCCGAACCGAAACGCTCGTAGATAGACGCGGATTTGCTCATCAGCTCGTAGGCCTGGTCCTGGTCCGCGCCGGCGCCATCTTTCTGGAAAGTCGACACGAATAGGATCGCCGTCAGGTAGTTTCCGAAAGCAGCCTGCTCCGCGGCGAACAGATTCTTGAGGCGCGCATCGCGGGAAAAGAACTCGGACAGCGTCTTCTTGATGCCGTCGTCCTGCGCCGACAGCGATTGCAGAGACCACATCGCCGTCCCCAATGTCATGACCCGAAGGAATTTCGACTTGTCCGCTTTGCAATCGTATTTGGCGCAGGCGACCTTGCTCGTGACACTGTCGCGTCCTTTCGGCGCGAGACCGGGACCGAATTTGCTCATCATGAATCCGACGCGCAAGCCGTCACTGGCCATGCCGTCGTCGGCGCTGGAATAATTGTCGAGAATTCGCCGGATATGCGCCGTGTTGCCGGATGCCATATAAGCGCCGATCAGCAAGTCATTGTCGGCCGGCGTGGAGGACGGTGTTACGGCGTCCAGCGGCGGCATCCGCGCCGCCCGCAGTCTGTCCGACAGGCCGGAAAGACTGTTGGCGGCGGCAAACTTCTGCGCCTCGTCGGGCAGGCCCGCCCTGTAGAGGCTGATGATATCGACCGACTTCACGTAATCCGAGGACTCGGCCTTGAGAAGGCGTTCGCGCTCCTGCGGAGAACTCCTGAACAGTTCGCCGAGGAAGCCGATGATGGTGTTGGGATCGGCCCGCCCGCTTGTGGCCGTTTGCCGGAGCTGCGCCAGCGTGTCGTCGATACAGACCGGCGATTTGCTGCGGTAGTAGCTCGCCATGCATCCGTCGCCGGCCGCGAAAGCGACGCCGGGGCTTAGCGATGAGATCATCAGGGCGATCGCTGCGCCTGCGTTTTTCAGCCGCGTGGAGCGAGCTGCAATTGAATTTCGGCTCATGGTCACCGGCGCGGCTGTAAGAGCATCACGTTTTGGTTGTGCACTCTATCAGCCGCACCTCGAGTTCGACAATGGCCGTCGTATCGCCTCGCCGGCCTTTACCGTGCCGGCGCGGTTACCGCACCAGCACGTTCCTGAACTGCCAGGGATCCGAGGCGTCGATGTCTTCCGGGAACAGCCCCGGCCGGTCCGACAGCGGTGTCCAATCGGTGTAGTAGCCCTTTACCGGGCCGAGATAGGGCATCTGGATTTCGAGGCAGCGGCGGAAGTCCATTTCGTCGGCCTCGACGATCCCAGCGGTGGGATTCTCCAGCGCCCACACCATACCGGCCAGCACGGCGGATGACACCTGCATGCCGGTCGCGTTCTGGTAAGGCGCGACGAGGCGGGTCTCCTCGATCGAGAGTTGCGAGCCGTACCAATAGGCGTTCTTGCTGTGGCCGTAGAGGAGCACGCCGAGCTCGTCGATGCCATCGACGACCTCGTGCTCGTCCAGAATGTGCCAGCTCGGCTGCATCTTGCCGGTCGCGCCGAAAATCTCGTGCAGCGACAGCACGGCGTCGTTGGCTGGATGGTACGCGTAGTGGCAGGTCGGGCGATAGATCACCTCGCTGCCATCGCGTAGCGTGAAATAGTCCGCAATCGAGATCGACTCGTTGTGGGTGACGAGGAAGCCGTATTGCGGCCCCGGCGTCGGGCACCATGAGCGCACGCGGGTGTTGGCGCCCGGCTGCAGCAGATAGATCGCCGCACCGCAGCCTTCGGTGTGCCGGCGGCCGTTCTCCGGTATCCATTTCTCATGGGTGCCCCAGCCGAGCTCGGCCGGCTGCATGCCTTCGGACACGAACCCTTCCACCGACCAGGTGTTGACGAACACGTTCATCGGCTTCGGATTCCTGGAGCGCTGGGTGTCGCGCTCGGCGATGTGGATGCCTTTGACGCCGAGCTTCTGCGCGAGCTGACCCCAACCCTCGCGGCTCTTCGGCTCGTTGAAGGGCGTGTTGGTATCTCGAGCGATATCGAGCAGCGCCTGCTTGACGAACCAGGATACCATGCCGGGATTGGCACCGCAGGTGGAGACGGCGGTGGTGCCGCCCGGGCTCTTGTGCTTGGCGGCGAGCAAGGTCTCGCGCAGGGCGTAGTTGGAGCGCTTTTCGGGACCGATGTTCTTGTCGAAATAGAAACCGGCCCAGGGCTCCACCACGGTATCGATGTAGAGCGCGCCGATCTCCCGGCACATGGTCATGATGTCGACCGAGGAGGTGTCGACGGAGAGGTTGACGCAGAATCCCTGGCCGCCGCCTTCGGTGAGCAGCGGGATCAGGAATTCGCGATAATTGTCGCGGGTCACGGCTTGCTTGATGAAGCGCACGCCGTGTTTCTTGGCGAGCTCGCCATCCTCATGCGGATCGATGATGACGAAGCGCGACTTGTCATAGTCGAAATGGCGCTCGATCAAGGGCAGCGTGCCCTTGCCGATCGAACCGAAGCCGATCATCACGATGGGGCCAGTGACTTTCGCGTGAATTTTTGCGAGTGCGTTCATCAGTCGGTCTCCGGAAACAGAAATTCGTGGGAATGGAGGGATCAGGCGGTGCGGCGCTTGGCGGTCACTTCGATTTCGATCTTCATCTCGGGCTTATAGAGCCCGGCGACGACGAGCAGGGTTGTGGCCGGACGGATCTCGCCAAAAACTTCGCCGCAGACCGCAAAGAAGGCGTCCGCCTCGGCAATGTCGGTGATGTAGTAGGTGGCGCGGACGATGTCGGCCATCGCAAATCCGCCCTCCTTGAGCGCCGCCTCGATATTGCCAAAGCAGTTGCGGGCCTGACTCGTGATATCGGCCGGAATCACCATGGTCGTGTAGTCGTAGCCAGTGGTGCCGGCGACAAAGGCGAAATCGCCGTCGATGACGGCGCGGCTGTAGCCGGCGGTCTTCTCGAACGGCGAGCCGGTGGAAATCAGGCGGCGGGGCATCGGAACCTCGGTCTTGGGAACGATCCTGGGGGAATAATCCGGCGGCGGGATGGGCGCGGTTTAAGGGCTTTTCCCCGGCGCGCGCAACCCCTGGCGACGTCACCGGGAATGCCGGGTGAGGTCGGAGGCCGGCGGCGCGCCGGCGGTCCAGCGACGCACGAGAATGTCCCTGACGATCATGACCGAGATCATGACCAGGAGGACGGTCGTGACGGCGCTGCGCCAGCGCGGGCGCACGGGGAGGCTCGCCGGCATGGCCTTAGGCCACGCGCGGCAGGAGCAAGGCCTTCGCCTTCCTGGCCCGCACCGCCTTTGTTTTCGGCAAACGTGCGCCGGTCGGAACGATCATGCCCCAGGCGCCGTCAAGCGCGTTTTCGCAAAGCTCGAGGCCGAGCAGGCGGTCGCGCTCGAAGGCACCCGGCAGCGACAGCTCGCCGGTCTTCGCGGCCGAGAAGCCGAAGCGGGCGTAGTACGGCGCATCGCCGAGCAGGAGTACCGCGCGATGGCCACGCGCCTTCGCCGCCGCGAGCGCGTGGTCCATCAGCGCAGCCCCGACCCCGAGCTGCCGGGAGGAAGCCTCCACCGCCAGCGGGCCGAGCATGAGCGCCGGGATGCCCCCGGCGCTGACGTGCCACAACCGCAACGTACCGACCAGCCGGCCCTTGCTCACAGCCGAAAGGCTGAGGCCTTCGGCGGGCGCGCGTCCGTCGCGCAGGCGCTGGCAGGTGCGCATATGGCGGTTGTCGCCAAAGCAGGCATCCAGCAGCGCTTCGCGCGCGATGACGTCCGAGGCCCGCTCCGCACGGATCGCGAACGGAGCGGCTTTCGGGATGAGGGCAGTGGTGGTTTTCCGCAAAGCAGCCATGGCACGTCAGTCCCCGCTCGCAACGGCGATCAAGCCGCGCAAAGCGTTGTCATTGATTGGCAATGTCAGGGGAGGGAGCCGGCGCACCGGCTCCCGACTAATCGGACCTCGAAGCGAGGCAGCTCAGATGTGGTAGGTCCTGAGCGGCGGGATGCCGTTGAACGCCACCGACGAGTAGGTCGACGTGTACGCCCCGGTGCCTTCGATCAGCAGCTTGTCGCCGATCTCGAGCGTCACCGGAAGCGGATACGGCATCTTCTCGTACAGCACGTCAGCGCTATCGCAGGTGGGTCCCGCGAGCACGCACGGCGTCATCTCCGCGCCGTCATGCGGCGTGCGGATGGCGTAGCGGATCGACTCGTCCATCGTCTCGGCCAGACCGCCGAACTTGCCGATGTCGAGATACACCCAGCGCACCTCGTCCTCGTCGCTCTTCCTGGAGATCAGGACGACTTCGGTCTCGATCACGCCGGCGTTGCCGACCATGCCGCGACCCGGCTCGATGATGGTCTCCGGGATCTGGTTGCCGAAGTGCTTGCGCAGCGCACGGAAGATCGACCGGCCGTACTGCACGACCGGAGGAACGTCCTTGAGGTACTTCGTCGGGAAGCCGCCGCCCATGTTGACCATGGACAGGTTGATCCCGCGCTCCGCGCAGTCCCGGAACACCGTCGAGGCCATCGCGAGCGCGCGGTCCCACGCCTTCACCTTGCGCTGCTGCGAGCCGACATGGAACGAGATGCCGACCGGCTCCAGCCCCAAGCGCTTGGCGAGGTCGAGCACCTCGACCGCCATCTCCGGGTCGCAGCCGAACTTGCGCGACAGCGGCCACTCGGCACCTGCGCAGTCATAAAGAATGCGGCAGAACACCTTTGCGCCGGGAGCGGCACGCGCGATCTTCTCGACTTCGGCGGCGCAGTCGACCGCGAACAGGCGAATGCCGAGCGCGAAGGCGCGCGCGATGTCGCGCTCCTTCTTGATCGTGTTGCCATAGGAGATGCGGTCCGGCGTCGCACCGGCAGCCATCGCCATTTCGATTTCGGCGACGGTCGCGGTGTCGAAGCAGGAGCCCATGGAGGCCAGCAGCGACAGCACTTCGGGCGCAGGATTGGCCTTCACCGCGTAGAACACGCGGCTGTCGGGCAGCGCCTTGGCAAAGGTCTGGTAGTTGTCGCGCACGACTTCGAGGTCGACGACGAGGCACGGCTCGGTGTCCTGGCCCTCGCTGCGGCGGTTACGCAGGAATTCCTGAATACGTTCGGTCATAGCACCCTCCAAACGGCCCAGCGACGGGTCCCGTTCAAATTTGATCTCGGACGTGAGTGCTTTGGCGTTGTCGCACGATGGAGACGCGACGAAGCCTCGAACTCAAGAACCGAATTGTGCTGCCGTGGATTGGTTGGGAATTTTCCCGCCCGCACACCTGGCAATGAAGGACAAGCCTTTTCAGTAGCCCGCGCCGGCGGTGGAATGCCGGTAGAGACCAAAAAAGCCCGATCCGTCGTTGCTTTAAGTCGCGTCCCCCGTTGAGAGCGGGGTGCGCCGGTTCGCCTCCGGCTGCCAGTCACGGTTGCAAAGGATGGAGAGACCTTCAACGGCATCTCTTGAGAGAGATGCTGGCCACTCGAGCAGGAGCGACCCTCGGTTCTTCATCCCTTGGCGGCTGTCCGGCCTCTTGTCCGGATACCTACCGACTGACACACGACCACAGGCACGTGCGAAATTGGGCAAGGCTGGAAATAAGACTTTTGATTCTGGTTCGCAAGAATTTTTTTAGGCTGGGGACAAATTTCCCCGACGTGTGCTTACGAAAGCGTTCGCAGCGCGCACGGCTCACGACAAACATGAATGGAAGTTAAGATTTTCTTGGGCAGGCGATGAACGCTTTAGCGCCTGTGCCGCAGCGCTTTCTTGAACGCGCGTCAGGCGCGCTTGAAGAACGGCTCGATGCGCTGCGCGGTGCGGATGAACGCCACCATGATCAGCACGCCGATGCCGAACAGCACCGCCTGGAGAATGTGCGCGCTGGTGTCGTCGAGGCCGAACAGGATCGCGAGCGCCCAGCCGCCGGCAAACGCCGCGCCGAACACTTCCGCGCCGATCAGGATCGCCGCCGAGATGACGGTGATGACGCTCTGCCAGGCGATCGTGCGGGAGGAGGTGGAGGCGGGCTGTGGGCTCATGAAAAAGGTCCTGTTCAAGGGGCGCAATCTCTCCGAAAAGGCCCCATCTATCAAGCGCAAAAGGCCCAAAAATGCCGCATCGCGTGCTATAGATTGCCGCATCTTCTGGAGCGTTTTCGAGCGAAATCGGTAGCGGTTTCAGCCCAAGAAAACGAGGCAAAAACGGGAATTGTGATGTCAGAAACCCTGCAGACGGCGGCCCGTTCGGAAGCTGGCGAAAACCCGCTGCTCCGGCCGTGGCAGACGCCGTTCGAGACACCGCCCTTCAGCGAGATCCAGCCGGAACATTTCCTGCCCGCCTTCGAGCAGGCCTTTGCCGATCACGCCGCCGAGATCGCGGCGATCACCCATGATCCCTCAGTGCCGGACTTCGCCAACACCATCACGGCGCTGGAGCGCTCCGGCAAGCTGCTCGCGAAGGTCTCTGCCGTGTTCTACGACTTGGTCTCGGCGCACTCCAATCCGGCGATTCTCGAGATCGACAAGGAAGTCTCCTTGCGGATGGCGCGGCACTGGAACCCGATCATGATGAACGCGGTGCTGTTCGGCCGCATCGCGCTGCTGCACGAGAACCGCGCCACGCTCGGCCTGACCAGCGAGCAGATGCGGCTCCTGGAGCGCACCTACACCAATTTCTACCGCGCCGGCGCCGGCCTCGACGAGACTGCCAAGAAGCGCCGTGCCGAGATCAACGAGCGGCTGGCCCAGCTCGGCACCGCGTTCAGCCACCATCTGCTCGGCGACGAGCAGGACTGGTTCATGGAGCTCGGCGAGGATGACCGCGACGGCCTTCCGGAGGCCTTTATCGCTGCGGCCAAGGCCGCCGCTGAAGAGCGCGGCATGGCGGGCAAGGCGATCGTGACACTGTCGCGCTCCTCGGTCGAGCCGTTCCTGAAGAGCTCCTCCCGCCGCGACCTGCGCGAGAAAGTCTTCAAGGCCTTCACCGCGCGGGGCGACAATGGCAACGCCAACGACAACAACGCCACCATCGTCGAGATCCTCGCGCTGCGCGAGGAGGCCGCCAGGATCATGGGCTTTCCGACCTACGCCGCCTACCGGCTGGAGGATTCCATGGCCAAGACGCCGGAGGCGGTGCGCAGCCTCCTGGAGCGGGTCTGGAAGCCGGCCCGGGAGCGGGCGCTCGCCGACCGCGACGCCCTGCAGGCGCTGATCGCGGAGGAGGGCGGCAACTTCGCGCTGGCGCCGTGGGATTGGCGCTACTACGCCGAAAAGCTGCGGCAGCGGCGGGCCGATTTCGACGATGCAGCTATAAAGCCCTATCTGGTGCTCGACCACATGATCGAGGCCGCCTTCGACTGCGCCACCCGCCTGTTCGGGATCACCTTCTCGGAGCGCAAGGACATCCCGGTCTGGCATCCGGATGTCCGGGTCTGGGAGGTCAAGGACGCCGCTGGCAAGCACAAGGCGCTGTTCTATGGCGATTACTTCGCCAGGCCCTCAAAGCGCTCCGGCGCCTGGATGACCTCGCTGCGCGACCAGCAGAAGCTCGACGTCGAGGTCGCGCCGCTGATCATCAATGTTTGCAACTTCGCCAAGGGCGCCGACGGCCAGCCGTCGCTGCTGTCGCCGGACGACGCGCGCACCCTGTTCCACGAGTTCGGCCACGGCCTGCACGGCATGCTGTCGAATGTGACTTATCCCTCGCTGTCGGGGACATCCGTGTTCACCGACTTTGTCGAGTTGCCCTCACAGCTCTACGAGCACTGGCAGGAGCAGCCGCAGGTGCTGCGGCAGTTCGCCAAGCACTACCAGACCGGCGAGCCGCTGCCGGACGACCTGCTGCAGCGCTTCCTCGCCGCGCGAAAATTCAACCAGGGCTTTGCCACCGTGGAGTTCGTCTCCTCGGCGCTGATCGATCTCGAATTCCATACCCAGCCGGCCGCCGCCAGCCGCGACGTGGCTGCGTTCGAAAAGGCGGAGCTGGAGAAGATCGGCATGCCCGCCGAAATCGCGCTGCGGCACCGGCCGACCCAATTCGGCCACATCTTCTCCGGCGATCATTACGCATCGGGCTACTACAGTTACATGTGGTCGGAAGTGATGGACGCCGACGCCTTCGGCGCATTCGAGGAGGCCGGCGACATCTTCGATCCCGCGGTGGCAAAACGCCTGCACGACGACATCTATTCGTCGGGCGGCTCGCGCGACCCCGAGGACGCCTATGTCGCCTTCCGCGGTCGCGAGCCGGAGGCCGACGCGCTGTTGCGCCGTCGCGGCCTGCTCGAAGCAACACCGGCGGCCTGATTAGCTGGCGCTGCTTCAACGAGTCGTCGCTGCGACGCAAGGACCTAACCCCTGATGTTCGTTGTGAAGGAAAAGCCTTTGCCACACTGCAAAAATGAGACAGCACAGCATATGGGTCCCCGCTTTCGCGGGCGCGTGTTGCGGGCACTGTTCGTATTGTTCGGCTTGATCGTCGCGTTGTCGCTCGGCACGGCCGCGGCCGAGGCCCACCCCCATGTCTGGATCACCGCCAGGAGCGAGGTGGTCTACGCGCCTGACGGCGCGATGACGGGTGTGCGCCACGCCTGGACGTTCGATGACATGTTCTCGACATACGCACTGCAGGGTGTCGCGACCAAGACCAAGGGCGTCTACACCCGTGAGGAACTGGCGCCGCTGGCACAGACCAATGTCGAGTCGCTGAAGGACTTCGCCTATTTCACCTTCGCCAAAGCCGACGGCAAGAAGGCGAAATTCAACGAGCCGGTCGACTATTACCTCGAATACAAGGACAGCGCGCTGACGCTGCATTTCGTGCTGCCGCTGAAGGCGCCGGCGACATCGAAGCAGTTGGCGCTGGAAGTATTCGATCCCTCTTACTTCATCGACTTCAAGTTCGACGACAAGGACCCGATCAAGCTGATCGGTGCGCCCGCCGCCTGCCAGATGCAATTCCAGCGGCCGAACGACGAGACCGCCAACACCCAGCGCCTGAACGAGCAGAATTTCATGAACGGCGACAATTCCAACTATGGCGTGATGTTCGCCAACAAGATCATGGTGAACTGCCCGTGAGGCGGATGCTCCCCCCAAGCTTCGCGCGAGGTATCGCAATCACGGCCGCGGTGATCGCGGCCGTTGTGGTTTTCGATGCTGCCTTGCATGCGCTGATGGCGCAGAATCCGTTCGGCGGTCCGCGGCCCGCCGCCGAGCCGCAGGTCAGCGGCGTGATCGGATGGATTTTGGCCAAGCAATCCGAATTCTACCGCGAAATGTCCGCCACAATCCGCGCGGCGAAATCGGATGGCAGCGCGGTCTGGACGCTGCTCGGAATCTCCTTTGCTTACGGCATTTTTCATGCCGCCGGCCCCGGCCACGGCAAGGCGGTGATCTCGTCCTATCTTGTCGCCAACGAGGAGACCGCACGGCGCGGCATCGTGCTGTCGTTCGCCTCGGCGTTCTTGCAGGCGCTGGTGGCGGTGGCGATCGTGGCCGTGTTCGCCTGGCTGCTGTCTTCCACTGCCAAGACGATGTGCAGCGCGGAGAAGGCGATCGAGATCGTCAGCTACGCCCTGATCGCGGCCTTGGGCGCCCGGCTGGTCTGGACCAAGGGTGGCGGTTTTATGCGCGCGTTGCAGGCGAAGCCGGCGGTAGCGATGGCGGCGGCCACGGCTCATCATCACGATCATGATCACGGCCATGCGCATCACCATCGTCATGACCCTGGCTCTCACCACGACCATGGACATGACCATGATCACGGCCATGGCCATGTTCATGACGAGCATTGCGGGCACTCGCATGGGCCGACGCCGGATCAGCTCGCCGGCCCCGGCGGCTGGCGGCGCGGTTTGGGGACGATCTTTGCCGTGGGCATGCGGCCCTGCTCGGGTGCCATTCTGGTTCTGGTATTCTCGCTGGCGCAGGGCCTGTTCCTGGCCGGCATCGCCGCGACTTTTGTGATGGGGCTCGGTACCGCGATCACGGTCGCAACCATTGCAGTGATTGCCGTATCGGCGAAAGGTCTGGCAAAACGGCTGAGCGCCGGGCGCGAGGGCGGCGGTGCGCTGATCATGCGCGGCATCGAGTTCGGCGCCGCCGGTCTGGTGCTGTTGTTCGGCCTCGGCTTGTTGTTCGGCTACCTCGCCGCCGAACGCGCGACGTGTTTGTGAGCGTAGCCCGGATGGAGCCAACGGGTCGCGCGAACGCGCGCCCGATGACAGGCTCCGCGCAATCCGGGGCCGTAGAGCGCGCGGGCCAATCATTCCCGGATTGCGCTACGCTCCATCCGGGCTACGGAAAATCGAACACCCCAAAGGTATAGCCGGGAATCCCCATGTCACGCGAGCAATTCTGGTTCTTCCACCCGTTCCGGGTGCGCTATTCCGAAATCGACGGCCAGGGCGTCGTCTTCAACGCGCATTACCTGACCTACTTCGACACCACCATCACCGAATATTTTCGCGCGCTCGGCTATGACCAATATGCCGACGCCAAGAAATCCGGCGTCGATTTCCACGTCGTCAAATCCGTCATCGAATACAAGGCGCCGGTCCGGTTCGACTGGGAGCTCGATGTCGGCGCCCGCGTCGCGCGAATCGGCAATTCGAGCCTGACCTTCGAGCTCGCGATTTTCCTCAAAGGCGGCAGTGACGCACTCGTGACCGGCGAGATCGTCTGGGTCAACACTGATCAGAAAACCCATCGCCCGGCCCCGATATCAAAGGAGATTCGCAACCTGATCGCGACGCGGGAGCGGCATCTGGGCTGAGCCGAGTCGTATCGACAATTGTAGGGCGGGCAAAGGCGCGATAGCGCCGTGCCCACCGTCTATCACCGAGCACGGTGGGCACGCTGTCGCTTTGCCCTCCCTACAGCTCCGCCAACTGATTTGCCGCGCTCGCAAGCGAAAATTCAATGCGCGGCTGCGGCCAATTGGCACGACGGGCAAATCACTTCTGATTTTCCGAAATCGTGTCAAGCCCGGCAATCAAAAATATTTCGCTTAACTTGTAGCGCAAATCATCTGCATAACTCCGCCCGTCTCACGGCAGATGAGGGGCGCTCGCGATCGTCACGAACGTGCGGTGAGATGCGGTGGACGCTGAATGCGCAAGACGTACGCGCAGGAAGCGTACGGCGAAGTCGTGTGGTCCTGGCGCCGCGGTGCTGGCGTTAAGTCCTTTGGAAGCGAAGCTTCTCGGGGGCGACGGTGGCAAAGAGCCGTTCTCCGGGGAGAGCTCGAAGTAAGCCGTAAAGCCATTGCGCAGGGCAGGCCGGGATGCTCCCGCTGTACCTGTATGCTCGTGTGCGCGTTCTTAGTGCGCAAATTGCACACGAGACCGCGGGTGCGGCGCGCACCCGGTCTTCCCTGCGCCCTCTGATTGGAGAGGGCGGGAAGTCAGTAGCAAAGCTCGGGCGCAATACGCCGCGAGATCGCGAAGCTGTATACACCGTCATTACGAGGAGCGAAGCGACGAAGCAATCCATAGATCCGTTATGCTGCGCAATGGATTGCTTCGCTTCGCTCGCAATGACGTAGTTGGGCCGCGGTGTCCTGACTGCAGCACCCTGAAGTCGAGAAGAGAATGACGGCCAACCCCACCCTAAACCGGCAAGTACCCCTTGATCGCCGGCAAAAAGAAAATCGCGATGTTGATCGCAAACCCCAGGCTCCAGAGAATCGAGCGCAGCGTTGGGCGGTTGCCGAGATAGGTGAAGACGTAGGCGATCCGCACGATCAGGAAGAGAATCGCGAGTTCGTCGATCAGGCGCTGCGGCCCGAGCCGAAATTCCGCCAGCAGCACGGCGACTGCAAAGAACGGAAAGGCCTCGATGCCGTTTTGATGCGCGCCGAGTGCGCGGGCGCGGATCGGGTCCTGGTAGAAGGCGGGATCGCGCGGCTTGGCATTGTCAAAACGGCCGTAGGCGGCCCATTTGACCGATGCGATCGTCAGCAAGTACAGCAGCACCGTTCCGAAAACGCACCATTCGGCGATCGTCATGGTTCCTCCCCGCGCACGCGCGCCCAGCCGCCATTTGGAAAGCGTAGCGAACCGGCGGTTATCTTGACAAGGATCGTGCAACGCGCGAAGCCATCGAAATCATGACCGTGGTCGCCCCCCTTGGCAACGCGACGCCTGTGCCGGCAGCCCAGCCGCAACGGATCGGCGTGCTGCTGGTCAATCTCGGTACGCCCGACACCGCTGATGCCCAGGGGGTGCGGGTCTATCTGAAGGAATTCCTCTCCGACCCCCGCGTGATCGAGGATCAGGGCCTCGTCTGGAAATTGATCCTCAACGGCATCATCCTGCGGGTGCGTCCGGCCAGAAAGGCGCGCGATTACCAGAAGATCTGGAACACCGAGAGAGGCGAATCCCCGCTCAAGACCATCACACGGTCGCAGGCCGAAAAGCTCGCGGCGGCGATCGCCGATCGCGAGCATGTCGTGGTCGACTGGGCGATGCGCTATGGCAACCCATCGATCCGCTCGCGCATCGATGTGCTGGCTGCGCAGGGCTGTGATCGCTTGCTGGTGGTGCCGCTCTATCCGCAATATTCCGCGGCGACCTCGGCAACCGTCTGCGACGAGGTGTTTCGCGCGCTCGCCGATATGCGCGCGCAGCCGACGCTGCGGGTGAGCCCGCCTTACTATGACGATCCCGGTTACATCGAAGCGCTCGCCGTCTCGATGTCAGCGCATCTGGCCAGCTTGTCGTTCCAGCCCGAACTGATCGTGGCGTCGTTTCATGGCATGCCGCAGAAATATGTCGACAAGGGCGATCCCTATTACGCCCAGTGCGTCGCAACGACGGAAAGCTTGCGCAAGCGGTTGGGCCTTGATGCCGCCAAGCTGGTCCTGACATTTCAATCGCGCTTCGGCAGCGACGAGTGGCTGCAGCCCTACACCGATAAGACCATCGAAAAATTGGCGAAAGATGGCGTGAAACGCATTGTGGTGGTGACGCCGGGCTTCTCCGCCGATTGCCTGGAGACGCTGGAGGAGATCGCGCAGGAAAACGCCGAGATTTTCAAGCATAATGGCGGCGAACAGTTTTCAGCGATTCCCTGCCTGAACGACAGCGAGCCCGGCATGGACGTCATCCGCCAACTCGTTTTGCGCGAGCTTCAAGGCTGGATTTAGCCACCTCAACAACCAACGCGCTGTTCGGAGCCAAGAACATCTGGTGGCCCGCAAACCGTTCCCTAGCTATATAGCCATAACTGAGAACAGTCGGCTGAACCGGCGCCGCGCCGTTGCAGACAGAATGACAGATCGCGCCGGGCAACGCACTTGCCGGCTTTGGAGGGACTTTATGAGTGGCTTCGACATTTTCGCGATTGCCTTTGTTCTACTTGTCATTGCCACATTGTTCGCGGGCGTCAAAACGGTGCCGCAGGGCTATGACTGGACAATCGAGCGGTTCGGTAAATACACGCGCACGCTGTCGCCGGGATTAAACCTCATCATTCCCTATTTCGACCGCGTCGGCCGCAAGATGAACATGATGGAGCAGGTGATCAATATTCCCGAGCAGGAGGTGATCACCAAGGACAACGCCACCGTGACGGTGGACGGGGTCGCGTTCTTCCAGGTGTTCGACG
This sequence comes from Bradyrhizobium sp. sBnM-33, assembly GCF_032917945.1. Lineage (NCBI taxonomy): Bacteria > Pseudomonadati > Pseudomonadota > Alphaproteobacteria > Hyphomicrobiales > Nitrobacteraceae > Bradyrhizobium > Bradyrhizobium sp. sBnM-33. The sequence goes on along the minus strand of NZ_CP136624.1, from coordinate 8,253,396 downwards.
CCGCGAAAGCGAGCTACGAGGTCGCCAATCTCGAGCAGGCCATCATCGTTTTGACCATGACCAACATCCGCTCGGTGATGGGCTCGATGGACCTCGACCAGGTGCTGTCGCACCGCGACGAGATCAACGAGCGCCTGCTGCGCGTGGTCGATGCGGCCGTCTCGCCATGGGGGCTCAAGGTCAACCGCATCGAGATCAAGGACATCGTGCCGCCGGCCGACCTGGTCGAGGCGATGGGCCGGCAGATGAAGGCCGAGCGCGTCAAGCGCGCCGACATTCTGCAGGCCGAGGGCCAGCGCCAGTCGGAAATTCTCCGTGCCGAGGGCGCCAAACAGGGCCAGATTTTGCAGGCCGAAGGCCGCCGCGAAGCCGCATTCCGCGACGCCGAAGCGCGCGAGCGCCTAGCTGAAGCCGAAGCCAAGGCGACACAGATGGTCTCCGAATCGATCGCCAAGGGCGATGTCGCAGCGCTGAACTATTTTATCGCCGACAAGTACATCAAGGCATTCGGACAGTTCGCGGATTCGCCGAACCAGAAGATCCTGATGATTCCGCTGGAAGCAACTTCCGTGCTGTCCTCGCTCGCCGGCATCGGCGAGATCGCCAAGGCGACGTTTGGCGAGAGCGCTGCTTCCGCTGCGGCCGCGGCACGGCGAACATCATCGGTTCCGAACGCCGGCCCAACCCCGCCGCCGGTCGCGCCGCAGCGGTGAGAGCTTGATCTGGAAGATTGATTAGAGGTTCGTGTCATGACCGAGATGTTTTCGATGTTAGGCACCTGGAATTGGCTGATCTTCGGCTTCGTCCTGATGGCGCTCGAATTGCTTGCGCCGGGTGTCTTCATGTTCTGGCTTGGGCTCGCGGCGTTACTGGTCGGGCTCGTGTCGTTTGCGATCAGCCCGTCCTGGCAGACGCAACTCCTGATGTTTGCGGTGTTCGCGGTTGCCGCGGTCCCTGCGTGGCGGCACTTTGCGCGCAGCGAGGGAAGCCGCAGCCTGAGCAATCCGTTTCTCAACAACCGGACCAAGGCGCTGATCGGCCGGGAATTCACGCTGGAAAAGCCGATCGTCGACGGCACCGGCACCGTGCGGATCGACGATACGATCTGGCGCGTCGCCGGCCCCGACGCTCCGGCCGGCAGCCGCGTCAGGGTCGTACAGGTCGATGGCGCCAGCCTGACGGTGGCGGCGGCTTAGTTCGCGGCGAACGGCGCGTTGTTTCGTGGCGCGGCCGGCTTCGCATGAGCACTCTCTTGCATCTTGCTACAAATAATGTAGCGTGGCGCTACGCTATTCGTAGCACAGGAGTTGGCCATGTCACAGACCGCACCGCGCATTGCGCCGCTTGAGCCGCCTTATGCACCTGACATTGCCGAGCAGTTCGACCGCATCATGCGCGGCGCGCCGCCGCTGCTGCTGTTTCGCGTCATGGCGGGCAACGCGCGGGCCTGGGAGAAATTCCGCGCCGGCAGCCTGCTGGATCGCGGGCCGCTCAGTTTGCGGGAGCGCGAGATCGTCATCGACCGCACCTGCGCGCGAACGGGCTGCGAGTACGAATGGGGGGTGCATGTCACGACGTTCGCGGAAACCGCGCATCTGACGGAAGAGCAGGTCCGCGCCACTGTGCTCGGCGCCGCCACCGACGCATGCTGGTCGCCGGCAGAGCAGGCCCTGATCGCTGCGGTCGATGCGCTGCACGAGCGCGCCACACTTGAGGACGCCGAATTCGCGGCGCTGTCGGCGCATTACGACGATGCGAAAATATTCGAGATCATCCTGCTGTGCGGATTCTATCGCACCGTGTCGTATCTCGCGAACGGACTGGCGCTGCCGCTGGAGGAGAGCGCGGTGCGGTTTCCGAAGGCCTAACCCCGTCATTGCGAGCCAACAGGTCTCGCGAATGCGCGCCCGATGACAGGCTCCGCGAAGCAATCCATGTCGCCGCATAACGGATAGGTGGATTGCTTCGTCGCTGCGCTCCTCACAATGACGTGGAGAGCTTGGGCGCCAGCCTACGCCACGCCCGCGCGCAGGAAATCGTGCAGGTGCACGATGCCGATCGGCTTGCTGGCGTCGGTCACGATCAGCGTCGTGATCTTCGAGGAGTTGAGAATCTCCAGCGCCTCGCCGGCCAGCACGTCGCGGTCGATCGTCTTCGGATTCCTCGTCATCACCTCGTCGACGGTGGCCGACATGAGCTGCGGCCCCATGTGCCGGCGCAAATCGCCGTCGGTGACGATGCCGACGATGTGGCCGCGTGCATCGACGATGCCGACGCAGCCAAAGCCCTTGGACGTCATCTCGACCAGCGCCTCCGACATGCTGGTGCCGAGCGGCTTCAGCGGCACCGCGTCGCCGGTATGCATGAGGTCGCGGGTGTACTTCAACAGTGCGCCGAGCTTGCCGCCGGGATGCAGCACGCTGAAATCGACCGAGGTAAAGCCGCGGCCTTCCAATAGCGCGATCGCCAGCGCGTCGCCGAGCGCCAGCATCATCAGGGAAGAGGTGGTCGGCGCCAGATTGTGCGGGCAGGCCTCGCGCGCCTTCGGCAGCGTCAGCGCGACGTCGGAGGCCTTGGCCAGGGACGATTCGCGCTCCGCCGTCATGGCGATCACGGGAATGCGGAAGCGCTTGGCATAGGTGATCAGATTCTTCATCTCCGGCTGCTCGCCGGACCACGATAGCGCCAGGATCACGTCATCGGCGGTGATCATGCCGAGGTCGCCATGGCTCGCTTCGGCGGCATGTACAAAAAACGCCGGCGTGCCGGTGGAGGCGAATGTCGCGGCGACCTTGCGGCCGATATGGCCGGACTTGCCCAGACCAGTGACGATCAGCCGCCCGTTGGCGTTGCGGATGAGATCGGCAGCGGCGGCAAACGGTGCACGTAGATCGGACTGCAACGCCGCCGCGATCGCGGCGATCCCGCTGCCCTCGGCGTCGAGCGTGCGCAGCGCCGATTGGACGGCGGCATCAGCGGGATCGGAGCCGGAGGATTGTACCATCAGCGGATTCGGATTGGCCATGTCGGTCCCAGGGAGGAGGGGCTTCGCGCCCCGAACCCCTGCATAGCATGGGCCGTCCGGCGAAGCGACGCGGAGCTGCCGCCCTCAACGGCTCATTAACCATAATTGTTTTAACTCCATTAACGACGTGTTCCGCGAGCGCTCGGCGCGCGTCTATCAAGTATCTGTTTTTGTTGGGGTATATTTCATCGTGAGGGCGGGGCCAGCAGCCGGCCGGAACAGCCGCGCGCGCATCTTTCGCGCAGCCTTGCCGTGCCTTGCGCTGCTCGCCCTGACCGGAACCGCGGCGCAAGCGCAAATCCTCACGCCGGACCTGTTCAGCTCAAGGCGCACCAGCCAGATGACGCCGCCGGATTCGCCGCTGCGCCGGACGGCGGCAGAGGTGAACGATCCCCTCAATAATCCGAAGCTGCAGGAGGGCGACAAGCCCGCGCCGTCGCGGATCGGGCAAATCCCGAAATACGGCCTGCCGGCCGCGAGCGGCGCAGCCGACATCGGCTACGACTCGCTCAACCGCAAGCGCAAGAGACCGAAATATTATCCGGGGCAGGCGAAGCCGAAGCCGCCGGTCGGCCCCGGTAGTCCGCCGCCGCCGATTGCATCGAACACGCGGCTGCGGCTGTCGATTGCCCCATCGGAGTCGGCGCATAAAACCCCGATCCCGCCGGCGATGGCGGGAGCGGTGGTGGGACAGCCGCCGCGCAAGCGTCTCAGGATCGATGACGATCCGTTCGGCGCGGTCAGCGATTACGCCGGCAGCTTCCTGATCAAATCCGCGGTCGAATTCTCGGGCGGCTACGATACCAATCCCGGCCGGCTCGCCCCAGCGCAAGGCAAGCCGTTCTACGTGATCGCGCCGGAATTTTTGGCGATCTCCGATTGGGAGCGCCACGCGCTGGTGGCCGATCTCCGCGGCTCCTTCACCGGCTACGGCAGCAATCTCACGCCGAACGCGGACGGCACGCCACTGTCGGCGCCGCTCGACGTCGACCGGCCCAACTTCATCGGCCATGTCGACGGCCGGCTCGATGTCAGCCGCGACACAAGGCTGACCGCGCAAGGCCGGTTGTTCGTCTCGACCGACAATCCCGGCAGCCCGAACGTGCAGGCCGGCCTTGCCAGATATCCGATCTACACCACGGTCGGCACGACTATCGGCATTGACCAGAGCTTCAACCGGCTGCAGGTTTCCGCCGGTGCCACCGTCGATCGCACCGACTATACCAACTCAAAACTCACCGACGGCACGTCGACCACCAACGACGATCGGAACTTCAGCCAGTACGGCGGCGTCGGCCGCGTCAGCTACGATTTGAAGCCGGGCATAAAGCCGTTCGTGGAAGTGCAGGGCGACAGCCGCGTGCATGACGTCAGGCTAGACCGTGCCGGATTTGCGCGCGATTCCTCGGGCGGCTACGCCAAGGGCGGCACCAGCTTCGAATTCTCGCGGCTGTTGACCGGCGAAATCGCCGTCGGCTACGCCGCGCGCGACTATGTCGATCCGAGGCTCGATCGCCTGGAAGGCCTGCTCGTCTCGTCCTCGCTGGTCTGGACCGCAACGCCGCTGACGACGGCAAAATTCTATTCCGACACCACGATCACGGAGACCACGCTGCCGGGCACGTCGGGCGTGCTGACGCATGTATACACCGTCGAAGTCGACCACGACTTCCGCCGCTGGCTGACCGCGATCGGCAAGTTCACCTGGGGCTCGCTCGATTACCAGGGCAATCCCAGGCGCGACAAGATTTACATTCTGTCGGGCGAAGCCATCTACAAGATGAGCCGCAACGTCTGGCTCCGCGGCACGCTTCGGCGCGACTGGCTGGATTCGAATTTGCCGGGGAATAGCACGGCATCGACGGTGGTGATGCTGGGGGTGAGGCTGCAGCACTGAGGCGTCTGGATCTCCGCATGCGTTCCCCGGATGCTGCGCAGCACGAAGTGATGCGCTGCTGATCCGGGGTCCATGCAGGTGGCGCGACAGGTCCCGGCTCTGCGGAGCAGCGTTTCACGCTGCACCGCGTCCGGGACACGACATCATCGCCAACGTGATTACGTGTAGGGTTAGGACAAAGCCGCTTACTTCGGCAGCGTCGTCGATCCCATCAGATACTGATCGATCGCGCGCGCACAGAGGCGCCCTTCGCGGATCGCCCAGACCACCAGCGATTGGCCGCGGCGCATGTCGCCCGCCGAGAACACGTTGGGCAGCGAGGTCTGGTAGTCCTGTGTGTTGGCGCGGACGTTGCCGCGCTGGTCGAGGTCGACGCCGAGCGTCTTCAGCAAGCCTTCGTGCACGGGGTGCACGAAGCCCATGGCGAGCAGCACGAGCTGCGCTTCGAGCTCGAATTCGGTACCCGGGATCGGCTTGAACTTGTCGTCGACTTTCACGCTGTGCAGCTTCTGCACCTTGCCGTCGATGCCCGAAAACTTCTGCGTCAGCACCGCGTATTCGCGGATAGCCCCTTCGGCCTGGCTCGACGAGGTCCGCATTTTCAACGGCCAGTTCGGCCAGGTCACGCCCTTGTTCTCGTGCTCAGGCGGCGCCGGCATGATTTCAAGCTGAGTCACGGACTTTGCGCCCTGCCGAAGCGAGGTGCCGATGCAGTCCGAGCCGGTGTCACCGCCGCCGATCACGACGACATGCTTGCCACCGGCGAGAATTTCCTTCACGTCGCCGAGCGGCTCGGAGGAGACGCGGCGGTTCTGCTGCGGCAGGAAATCCATCGCGAAATGGATGCCGTCGAGGTCGCGGCCGGGGATCGGCAGATCGCGGCCGGCTTCAGCGCCGCCGGTCAGCGCCACGGCGTCATACTGGTTGAGCAGTTCGCGCGGATCGATCGCGCCTTGCGAGGTGCCGCCGATATGGACGCCGTAATGGAACGTCACGCCCTCAGCCTCCATCTGCGCCACGCGGCGGTCGATGATGTGCTTTTCCATCTTGAAGTCGGGAATGCCGTAACGAAGCAATCCGCCCGCCTTGGCGAACTTCTCATAGAGGTGGACGTCATGGCCGGCGCGCGCGAGCTGCTGCGCGCACGCCATCCCAGCCGGGCCCGACCCGACAACGGCAATCTTCTTGCCGGTCTTAACCGTGGGGATTTCCGGCTTGACCCAGCCATTCTCAAATGCGCGGTCCGCTATGGCGCATTCGATGGTCTTGATGGTGACTGGGTTGTCGTCGATGTTGAGCGTGCAGGACGCCTCGCACGGCGCCGGACAAATGCGGCCGGTGAACTCAGGGAAATTGTTGGTGGAGTGCAGGTTGCGCGAGGCTTCTTCCCAGTTGCCCTGATAGACGAGGTCATTGAAATCGGGGATCTGGTTATTGACCGGGCAGCCCGGCGTACCCGGCGCCACCGAGCCGGTGCCGTGGCAATACGGAATGCCGCAATTCATGCAGCGCGCGGCCTGGTCGCGCGTGTCTTTCTCGCTCAGTGGAATGACGAATTCGCGAAAATGCTGCAACCGCTCGGCGACCGGCGCATACTTGCGTTCGTTCCGATCTATCTCGAGGAAACCTGTGATCTTGCCCATTAAACCTGATGCCCCTGCATCTCTCGTTCGCATCTATCTATTTGTGTCACCCTCCGTCATTGCGAGGAGCGTCATCGACGAAGCAATCCAAGGTTCGGCTTGTGGTGCTATGGATTGCTTCGCTGCGCTCGCAATGACGGGCTCGTGTAGCTAAGCCCCGATTGCGATTTTCGGCTCGGCGTCGGCGTTCGCCTTCAATTCCTTCAGTGCGCGGCGGTATTCCACCGGCATCACCTTGCGGAATTTCGGTAGCCAGGCCTTCCAGTTCGCGAGGATCTCGGCGGCCCGTTTCGAGCCGGTCAGCTTGGCATGGCGCGTGATCAGTACGTGCAGCCGCTCGACGTCGGAGTCGAGCAGGTTCTGGAACACGTCGACCCGGCCATGCGCCTCGAGATCGCCGGAGTGGTGGTAGGTGCTGGCGTTGATCATCTCTTCCGAGAGCACCGGTTCCAGCTCGACCATCGACATATTGCAGAGCTTTGCGAAGTCGCCGGCCTCGTCCAGCACATAGGCGATGCCGCCGGACATGCCGGCCGCGAAGTTGCGGCCCGTCTTGCCCAGCACCACGACGATGCCGCCGGTCATGTATTCGCAGCAATGGTCGCCGGCGCCTTCGACGACCGCAATAGCGCCGGAGTTACGCACCGCAAAGCGTTCGCCGGCGATGCCGCGGAAGTAGCATTCGCCTTCGATCGCGCCGTACATCACCGTATTGCCGACGATGATGGATTCTTCCGGCACGATGCCGGAATTCCGCGGCGGCTTGACGATGATGCGGCCGCCCGACAGGCCCTTGCCGACATAGTCGTTGCCTTCGCCTTCGAGATCGAAAGTAACGCCCTTGGCAAGCCACGCGCCGAACGCCTGGCCGGCAGTGCCCTTCAAGCTGACGTGAATGGTGTCATGCGGCAATCCGGCGTGGCCGTAGATCTTCGCAACGGCCCCGGACAACATCGCGCCGGCGGAACGGTCGGTGTTGTTGATCTCTTCCTCGATTTTCACCGGTGCGCCGCGGTCGAGCGCGGCCTGCGCCTTCTCGATGAGGCGGCGATCGAGCACCTTCTCCAGATGATGGTTCTGGGCTTCGGCATGATAGATCTTCTGGCCGGGCAGCTCCTTCTGCCGCACGAACAGTTTTGAGAAATCGAGCCCCTTGGCCTTCCAGTGCGCCACCAGCGTCGACTGGTCAAGCATCTGGGTCTGACCGACCATCTCGTCGAACTTCCTGTAGCCGAGCTGTGCCATGATCTCGCGCACTTCTTCGGCGACGAAGAAGAAGTAGTTGATGACGTGCTCGGGCTGGCCGGTGAAGCGCTTGCGCAGCACCGGGTCCTGGGTCGCGACGCCGACCGGGCAGGTGTTGAGATGGCACTTGCGCATCATGATGCAGCCGGCCGCGATCAGCGGCGCGGTGGCGAAGCCGAATTCGTCCGCGCCCAAGAGCGCGCCGATCACAACGTCGCGCCCGGTACGGAAGCCGCCATCGACCTGGACCACGATGCGGCTGCGTAGCCGCTCGCGCACCAGCGTCTGGTGGGTTTCGGCAAGCCCGATTTCCCAAGGGCTGCCGGCGTGCTTGATCGAGGTGAGGGGGGAGGCGCCGGTGCCGCCCTCGAAGCCTGCGATGGTAACGTGGTCAGCGCGCGCTTTCGCTACGCCCGCGGCCACGGTGCCGACGCCGATTTCGGAGACCAGCTTGACCGAGACCTGACCGTCCGGATTGACGTTCTTGAGGTCGTAGATGAGCTGCGCCAGATCTTCGATCGAATAGATGTCGTGATGCGGCGGCGGCGAGATCAGGCCGACGCCGGGCGTCGAGTGCCGCACTCGCGCAATCGTCGCGTCGACCTTGTGGCCGGGCAATTGTCCGCCTTCGCCGGGCTTGGCGCCCTGCGCCATCTTGATCTGCATCATGTCGGAGTTGACGAGATACTCCGTCGTCACGCCGAACCGGCCGGAAGCGACCTGCTTGATTGCCGAGCGCATCGAATCGCCGTTCGGCATCGGCTTGAAGCGATCGGCCTCTTCGCCGCCCTCGCCGGTGTTGGACTTGCCGCCGATCCGGTTCATCGCGATCGCGAGCGTGGTGTGCGCCTCGCGCGAGATCGAGCCGAAGCTCATTGCGCCGGTCGCAAAACGCTTGACGATTTCGAAGGCCGGCTCGACTTGGTCGAGTTTCACCGGCTTGCGCTTCTCGTCCTCGGCGGTCTTGATCCGGAACAGGCCGCGCAGCGTTAATAGCCGCTCCGACTGCTCGTTGAGGATTTTTGCGAACGCCCGATAGCGCTCCTGCGAGTTGCCGCGCACGGCATGCTGTAGCGTTGAAACCGACTCGGCCGTCCAGGCATGGTCTTCGCCGCGGGTACGGTAGGCGTATTCGCCGCCGACATCGAGCGCGGTCTTGTAAACCTGCGCGTCGCCGAACGCGTCCGTATGGCGCCGCACCGTTTCCTCGGCGATTTCGACCAGGCCCACGCCCTCGATGCGGGTGTGGGTGCCGGCAAAATACTTGGCGACGAAATCGGCCTTCAGCCCGACGGCATCAAAGATCTGCGCGCCGCAATAGGACTGGTAGGTCGAGATGCCCATCTTGGACATCACCTTCAACAGGCCCTTGCCGATCGACTTGATGTAGCGCTTGACGATCTCATGGTCGTCAAGCGCGCCGGGTAGGCGATCCTTCATCGCGATGATGGTTTCGAACGCGAGATACGGATTGATCGCCTCGGCGCCGTAGCCGGCCAGGCACGCGAAATGATGCACCTCGCGCGGCTCGCCGGACTCGACGACGATGCCGACCGAGGTGCGCAAGCCGGTGCGGATCAGGTGATGATGCACGGCGGCACAGGCGAGCAGCGAGGGGATCGGAATCCGGTCCGAGCCCGCCATGCGGTCCGACAGGATGATGATGTTGACGCCTTCGCGCACCGCGCCTTCGGCGCGCGCGCAGAGCTCGTCGAGCACCTGCTCCATTCCCGCTGCGCCGAAGCCGGCATGGAAGGTGGTGTCGAGCGTGCGCGATTTGAAATGGGTATCAGCGACATCGGAGATCGAGCGGATCTTTTCCAGATCCGCATCGGTCAGGATCGGTTGCCGCACCTCGAGCCGCTTGGTCGAGGCCATGCCCTGCAGGTCGAACAGATTCGGCCGCGGCCCGATGATCGAGACGAGGCTCATGACGAGCTCCTCGCGGATCGGGTCGATCGGCGGGTTGGTGACCTGCGCGAAGTTCTGCTTGAAATAAGTGAACAGCGGCTTCGGCCGGTCCGACAGCGCCGAGATCGGCGTATCGTTACCCATCGAGCCGGCGGCTTCCTCGCCGGTGGCCGCCATCGGCGTCATCAGGATATTGATGTCTTCCTGCGAATAGCCGAACGCCTGCTGCCGGTCGAGCAGCGGCAGGTTCGAACGCATGCCCTTGACGGGCGCATCGGGCAATTCCTCCAGCACGAGCTGGGTGCGATGCAGCCAGTCGCTGTAGGGATGGCTCCTGGCCAGCGTCGCCTTGATCTCGTCGTCGGGAATGAGACGTCCCTGTTCGAGGTCGACCAAAAGCATCTTGCCCGGCTGCAACCGCCACTTGGTGACGATCTCATCCTCCGGAATCTTCAGCACACCCATTTCGGACGCCATCACGATGCGGTCGTCCCTGGTAACGAGATAGCGCGCGGGACGGAGTCCGTTGCGGTCGAGCGTGGCGCCGATCTGGCGGCCGTCGGTGAACGCGATCGCGGCGGGGCCGTCCCACGGCTCCATCAGGGCTGCGTGATATTCGTAGAAGGCGCGACGCTGCTCATCCATCAGCGGATTGCCGGCCCACGCTTCCGGAATCATCATCATGACAGCGTGCGGTAGCGAGTAGCCGCCCTGCACCAGGAATTCGAGCGCATTATCGAAGCAGGCGGTGTCGCTCTGGCCTTCGTAGGAGATCGGCCAGAGGCGGCTGATGTCCTTGCCGTAGAGCTCCGAGTGAACGGAAGCCTGGCGCGCCGCCATCCAGTTGACGTTGCCGCGCAGCGTGTTGATTTCGCCGTTGTGGGCGATCATCCGGTACGGATGCGCCAGCGACCAGGTCGGGAAGGTGTTGGTCGAGAAGCGCTGATGCACCAGTGCCAGCGCGCTCTCGAAATCCTCTTCGTGCAGATCGGGATAGTACTTGCCGAGCTGGTCGGCGAGGAACATACCTTTGTAGATCACGGTGCGGCACGACAGCGAGACCGGGTAATAGCCGGCCATGCCGCGGTCGCGGCGCTGGTAGATCGCCTGCGAGATCGACTTGCGCAGAATGTAGAGCCTGCGCTCGAACTCCTCCTCGGTTTTTGCCGTGCCGTTGCGGCCGATGAACACCTGCATGTGATAGGGCTCGGTCGGCTTGACGGTTTCGCCGAGCGAAGCGTTGTCGGACGGCACGTCGCGCCAGCCGAGCAGTACGAGGCCTTCTTCCTTGATCTGTTCGGCGATGATGCTCTGGATCACCTTTCGCCACGCCGTCTCCTTCGGCATGAACAGCGCACCGATCGCGTAGTGGCCGGGCTCCGGCAGCTTGAAGCCGAGCTCGGCGGTCTTGCGTGCGAAGAAGGCATGCGGGATCTGCACCAGAATGCCGGCGCCGTCGCCGGCGCGCGGGTCGGCGCCGACAGCGCCGCGGTGCTCGAGGTTGCAGAGAATGCTGAGTGCGTCGGAAACGATCTGACGCGACTTCCGGCCCTTGATGTTGGCGATGAAGCCGACGCCGCAGGAATCCTTCTCCATGCCGAGGTCGTAAAGGCCCTCCGCCGGCGGGCGCCAGTCATGCTCGCGCCGGGAATCCTCAAGCAACGTGTCGGCCGGTTTCGAAGCCGCGGTCGCCGACAGGGTTTCTGTCACGATGTTTTCGCGCTCGAATTCCGACCCGCTCATCTCATTCCTCTCAAAAGGCTAAGGGCCTCACCGCATCGTCGGCGCACCTTGGACGCTTGCGGCACCCACCGGGCCACCGCTCGTCCGCCGCGAGCCGCAATTTCTTAAATTCAGGCTTGGGCGTTCAACGTCCCTGAGGAACGGCCTTGCCTGCACTGCCCTGGAGCTCGTGGCGCCACGGTTTCGTTGCAATCCCTGTGCCGGGACGGCTCCGCAATTGAGACAGTGATACTGTCCTAACTTCGACCATGCCAAATTTTTCTTTATCACACAAGCGCGTGAAAGTCCTCGCTTGCATGCGGATCGGCGCTTGGTGGCCCGGGGGAAAAGCCGCCCGCTGGAGTTTGCGGCAGCGGCGCCCCGATGCGGCCCAAGGACCGCCGGATTTCGCAATGAAATTCGCCCCGGGCCGTCTGGTGAGTGAGCAAAAATGCTCCGGCTACGGTCCGGAGGCTGCGGGGCTTACAGGAGCTTTCGGTGATGAAGTTGTTCACGGGATCTTTGGCGGCGGGACTGGTCCTTCTAGCGGGCGGCGCGCAGGCGCAGGTGCCCGGGCCTTATGAAATCGGGCGCTCACCATACAGGCCGGCATCGGATTTCGACGCTCCCTACGCGGTGGCACCGCAACCGGTTCCCGGGCCGTACTACGAGCCCGGACCGCGCTACGGAGCCGCGCCGCAATATGAATACGGTCCGGGACTGTTGCCGTCGACGGAAGTCTATTCCGTGCTGCGCGATAATGGATTCTTGCCGCTCGGTATCCCGAGGCTGCGCGGCTTCGTTTACACGATTGCGGCGCTCGAGCGCGGCGGCGAGGACGGCCGGCTGGTGATCGACGCACGCAACGGCCGGATTATCCGCTTCGTGCCGTCCCATCGCATGGGCGACAATTTCTACGAGGAGCACAGCGCGCTTCCGGGGGCTCCGCCGCCACAGGCCCACGCTCCGGCCACGCCCGCCAACGTCCAGGCCGCGCCGCGGCCGCAGCGGCCGGCCTCCCACGTGGCGAGCCGGGCGGTGCCGATGCCGAAGGCCAGTCCGGTCGCCGCCAAACCTGCACCGGCGCCGGTCCAGCAGGCTGCAGCGCCTGCACCGAAGCCGACCGAAGTTCAGGCGGCAGCTTCGCCGGCGGTGACGGGTTCGGTCCCGGCCAAGCCCGCCCCGCAGATCGCGCCGACGCAGGAGATGCCGCAGGTGCAGGCGCTGGAGTGAGGCACCTGTAGCCCGGATGGAGCGCAGCGCAATCCGGGATGACATTATCCGCTCGCGAAAGACCCCGGATTGCGCTGCGCTCCATCCGGGCTACCAAAACAAAACGCCCCGGGTGTCCCCGGGCGTTTTCTCATTGCAGTGAGCTATTCGTGCTGTCCGGCAGCGGCCAGGATCAGGTCGGCGACCTTGTCGGGCTGCGAGACCAGCGACAGGTGGCCGGCCTCCAGCTCGACCGTCGTGGCATTCATCCGCTTGGCCAGAAATCGCTCGAGGTCAGGATTGATGGTGTAGTCCTGCTTCGACACGGCATACCAGCTCGGCTTGCTGTGCCAGGCGGCTGCGGTGGTGCGGCCGGCGAAAATGGAAGCCGCGGTCGGCCATTGCACGGCGTACAGAACTTTCGCGGTCTTGGGGTCGACCCCGTTTGCGAAATACTTCAGGAACGCGTCCTCGGACAACGTGGTGAAGCCGTCATGTTCCTGGACGCCAGCCCGCGCCGGGCCGGCTGGAAATTTCTGCGAAAGCGCGACGAAATCCTCGCCGGCATCGGGCGCGCGCGCCGCGATATAGACGAGCCCCGTGACCTTCGGGTCGGTGCCGACTTCACTGATGACGGTTCCGCCCCAGGAATGCGCCACCAGCACTGTCGGGCCATCCTGTTCCGCCAGTGCGCGGCGCGTTGCGGCCACGGAATCTTCCAGCGAGGTCAGCGGATTCTGAACTGCGGTGACGTGAAGTCCCGCTGCCTGCAGCCGCGGAATGACTTTCGACCAGCTCGATCCATCGGCCCACGCGCCGTGCACCAGCACGACATTTTTCACTTTGAGCGGTGCTGCGGCCTGCGCCGGTGCCGCAAGAACCCCGAACGATCCCGCAAACACACTGGCGGCGAGCGCCGCAACGATCCGTAACTTTGTCATCGATCTCTCCTGATTTGATACGTCTGTTGAAGCGCTGGGTGCAAAGGTGAATACGTCGTCGAACTGCAAGCGTTACGCGTCTTGGCCCCGCGGGTGCCGGGGCACGCGGTCAAATAGTCGTTGCAGAAGCGGACATCATTTAAATTCGTTGTTAATGAGCGGAGCCGGATTGCGCGTCTTCGTCATGCGCGCACAAAAAAACGCCCCAGTTTCCCGGGGCGTTTTCGCGTTCAGCCAATACCGGCTGAACCTACCGTGTTACGCGGCGACCGAAGCGTCGACCACCTGCGGGGCCTGCGCGCCCGAATTGATCGGAATGCTGCGCGGCTTTTTGGCCTCGGGGATCTCGCGGACGAGGTCGACGTGGAGCAGGCCGTTCTCGAGCGAGGCGTTCTTCACCTGCACGAAATCGGCAAGCTGGAAGACACGTTCGAAGGCGCGTGCGGCGATACCGCGGTACAGCACTTCGGATTTGTCTTTGCCGTTCTCGTTGGCGGTCTTCTCGCCCTTGATCGTCAGCGTGTTTTCCTTCGCGACGATCGAAAGCTCGCCCTGCGAGAAGCCGGAAACCGCAACGCTGATGCGGTAGGCGTTCTCACCGGTGCGCTCGATGTTGTAGGGCGGATAACCGGGGCTGCCGTCGGAGGTCACCTGATCCAGTAGGTTGAAGAAGCGGTCGAAGCCGACGGTGGAACGATAAAACGGGGTGAGATCGTAGGTACGCATAGTGTAGTCCTCCATTGAGCGACTGTTGCAATTAACCCGCCCGCCATCGGGCCGGGCTTTGGTCCTGTGCAGCCTCAGGGTTGGGAGCCTTTGCTTCCGGTTCCGAAACACTGGTAGCGGCCTGCACGGAGATGATATGGGAGGGATGAAAAGGCGTTCAAGAGGGCCCAAAATGGCCGTTTTTGATGCTTCCCGACTTGATTTCCAGCCCCTCCTTACTAGCCGGTCCCCTCATGACGCTTGTCTCGATCCCTGCCAATCCGGTTCCGGAGGACGTCGTCTCGGGCACCATCAAGACGCCCGACGGCGCGGAATTGCGGTTCGCGCGTTGGGCCCCGCCGGCGGGCCGCAAGGGCACGGTCTGCGTCTTCACCGGGCGCAGCGAGCAGATTGAAAAATATTTCGAGACGGTGCGCGATTTGCGCGATCGCGGTTTTGCGGTGGCGATGATCGACTGGCGCGGCCAGGGGCATTCCTCGCGCCGCCTGCGCGACCCGCGCAAGGGCTATGTCCGCGACTTCTCCGATTTCGAGGTCGATGTCGAAACGTTCGTGCAGCAGGTGGTGCTGCCGGATTGTCCGCCGCCCTATTTCGCGCTGGCGCATTCGATGGGCGGCGCGGTCATGCTGCGGGTGGCGCATGCGGGGAAACGCTGGTTCGACCGCATGGTGCTGTCGGCGCCGATGATCGACCTGCCGGGGCGCACGACGTCATTTCCGACGCGGGCGCTGCTTCGGATCATGCGGCTGATGGGGCAGGGCGGCCGCTACGTGCCCGGCGGCGGCGATGCGCTGACTGGAACGGAATCCTTCATCAACAATCCCTTCACCAGCGATCCCGTGCGCTATGCCCGCAATGCCGCGATCCTGGAAGAAGATCCGACGCTCGGCATCGGCTCGCCGACGGTGGCCTGGGCCGATACCGCGTTCAGGGCAATGCATACCTTTCGCGGCGTGAACTACCCGTCCGAGATCCGCCAACCGATCCTGATGCTGGCCGCCAGCAACGACACCATTGTTTCCACCGCCGCGATCGAGGAATTCGCCTATCACCTGCGCGCCGGCTCGCATCTGGTCATCGCCGGCTCCAAGCACGAGATCCTGCAGGAGCAGGACCGCTATCGCTCGCAATTCTGGGCGGCGTTCGATGCGTTCGTCCCGGGGACGCCGCTGTTCAAGTGACTCGTCATTGCCGGGCTTGCCGTCTCCGCTAAAGCTTCGCCTGCCTCACGCTGTGGTGCCCGGCGAAGCTCTCGGCGTAGCCGGGACCCGGCAATCCATCCTGCTTCGAATGAATCGTGTTGTCCGCTGGCGCGGACGATGGCTACGCGGGTCAAGCCCGCGTATGACAACTGTGTTCGTGGTTAGGCCGCCGGCTTCGGCAACCGTGCCGTGATCCGCTCGGGCAAGCGCCGCTGGACGAACAGTATCCTGACCTCGGCGACGCTAAGGTAGCGCGCTTCGCCTTCGCCCTTGCCGAGGATTTTCAGCAGGACCGGCCATTCGCCCTTCATCAGGATCGGGAAGTACCAGCGCGCCGCATCGTTGCGCTTGATATTGTCTGCCATGAAGGCCTCGATTTCTTTCGCTGTCAGCCCGATCTCGATGCCTCCAGCGGGATCTTTGCAGTCCTTGCCGAAGCTGGCGAGCCGTTCGATTTGGTCTTCATGGACGTTTGCTTCGGCGTCGAGGATGCGTGAACCGCCGCCATGCTTGTCGAGCGGCCCGTCGCGCAGCTCGTCGAGCACGGCACCAGACCTTGCGCTCTTGAAAACGCGCAGCGGTCGGAGGCCGTTGGCAATGATGGCGATCATCGAGGCTTTCAGCCGCACCTTCTTTTGGGCAGAACCGGTTTCGCCGCTTGCCAATCCGATCATTTCGGAGAGTTGCGAGAGCGGCACGACATGGCCGCCGACATAGCCATTGGCGACCAATGCGCGCAGAAACGGGCAGGGATTGTTGGGCGAAACGGGAATCTGTCCAATGGGGCTATCTGACATGGCTTCAATCTCAAAGGCGCAAAGTATGGAAACGGTCCGCCTTCAATGCGATGCGGATGACGATCTTGAAAAAGAAAATTGGCGGCACGCTACTTCAGGGTGTACGCAAGTTTTGGCGGAATTCGACGCCGTGTCAATCGACCAGCTTACACACGCTCAGGAATCTGCGGCGAGCTTTGGCGAGGATTCGACGAGCATCAATTTGCTGAAAGGGATGCCGGCCTTCAAAAGTCCGTCGCGGAAATGAGCGATGTCGGCCGGGACCTTCCAGTTAAAATTCCGCAAAAATCGCTCTACGGTCAGCGTCGGATAGTTGCCGAGCAGGACCTCAGTAGCGTCGGCTGCTTCGGCGGTTCGTCCCAACTGGGCAAGCGCAGCCACCCGTATCGCGAGCGCCTGCAGATGATTGGGATTTGCGTATAGAGCCTCGCGGGCCCATGACAGCGAGGCGTCGTATTGACCGAGAAGATAGTGGCTGAATGCGTTGAACGCCGCAAACTGGTATCGGGGGTCGCTGTTACCGCGCTGTGCTGCCATCGTAAACAATTCGACGGCGGCCCGGTGTTCGCCGATGTAGAGATGACACGCGCCGAGCACGCCACGGGCGCCCATGTCGTAGGGGTTGAGCCCGACCGCCCGCTTGGCGGCATCCATCGCTGCCTCGTAGTGCCCTTCCAGTGCATGCAGATAGGCGAGAATCTGAAACGCAAAGGACGAACGAGGATCGAGCCGGACGCTGCTCTCCGCAAGACTCATCGCGGTATCCCACACTTCGCGCGTGCCCTTGATCCACCCGAAATGGATGGCCTGGGTCTGGATGGTGGCGAGATAGGCACGCGCGATCGATAGCGTCGGATCGAGCGCGATGGCTTCCTTGAACAACCCGATCGCGATCTCGAAATCCGTCTTGGTCTGCAGGTAGTAGTGCGACAGCCCCTTCAGGAATCGATCCCAGGCCGTGATGTCGTTCGACGAGGAGCGGGGCGGGGCGGACGCCTCCGCCCGGTAGATCTCGGCCGCGATCGCCGCCGACAGGCTGGTGGTGAGCTCGTCCTGCATCGCGAACAGGTCGCCCATATCGCGGTCGAATCGGCCGGTCCACAATTGCTCGCCGGTTTCAGGGGCGATCAACTCGGCCGTGACGCGGATCTTGTTGGCGGCGCGGCGCACCGAGCCCTGAATCAGGTAGGTGGCGTCGATCTCGCGCGCGATCAGGCGCGTGCTCACGTTCTTGCTCTTGAACGAGAACGTCGAGTTCCGGCTCAGCACCCGATAGAACGACTGCAGCGAAAGCGCGTGGATCAGGTCCTCGGTCAGCCCGTCAGAAAAATACTCGTCAGCGCTCTCGCTCAAATTCGCGAATGGGAGCACGCCCACGATCGCGGTGCGATACTGGGCAGGCAGATTCGTGGCCGATGTCTCGGACGCGGCTTTACGGGCCGGGCCGCTATCGACACCCCCAGGCTGCCAGGTCCAGACATGGATCGGCTCCTCGATATTCTTGAACCGGTAGGGACCGGCATCGACGAATGTGACGCTGAGGCGTTTGCCGGCCTCATGACAGGCCTTGCCCGAAACCGCCACGCCGCCGGGAGCGGCAACCGATTCGAGGCGGACCGCGATGTTGACGTCGTCGCCGAACACCTCGTCCTCGTCGGCCATCACGTCACCCATGTGGATGCCCATGCGAAACTGCATGGCGCGATCGGCGGGCAGGTGCTCGTTGCGCTCCGCCATCACCATCTGCATCGCGACCGCGGCCTCGATGGCGCCGACGATAGAGGGAAATTCCAGCAGGAAGCCGTCGCCGGTATTCTTCACCAGGCGGCCGCCGTGATTGAGGATGATCGGATAGATCGCGCTTCGATGGGCCTTGAACGTGGCGTGCGTCCCCGCCTCGTCGGCCCCCATCATTCGGGAATAGCCGGCGACGTCAGCGCAGACGATGGCTGCCAGGCGTCTTTCCATATCCCCACTATATCCCCAACGGCACCGGAATGGGCAGGATAACCACTACGCGGTCGGCCAACCAATTCCAATGTTTATAAAAATTTGCGCAATCTGGTGGAAGCCTGATTTGCTCATGATAGTACTGCAATCCCTCAAGGATTGGCATGCGCGCAATTGGGCCGAGGGGGCGCCCAAGAGGAACCGTCAAACGATGATAGAGACGCTCGGCATTCACCAACTCTGGCTCTTCATCCTCTCAGGACTGCTGCTCAATATCACCCCGGGGCCGGACACGGCCTATATTATCGGCCGCAGCATCCAGTTCGGATGGCGCGGCGGCGCGGCGGCGGCGACCGGGATCAGCGCCGGCTGCCTCGTTCACGTGCTCGGTGCCGCCATCGGCCTCTCGGCGCTGTTGATGGCGTCATCCGCGGCCTTTGCGGTCCTGAAATGGGTCGGGGCCGCCTATCTGCTGTTTACGGGTGTCCAGATGCTGCTGTCGCGTTCGCGCCCGCTGGCGGAGACGGCCGTGGCAGGCAACGAGACCTCGCTTGCCCGCGTGTTCTGGCAGGGCGCCCTGACCAATGTGCTCAATCCGAAGGTGGCGCTGTTTTTTCTGGCGTTCCTGCCGCAATTCGTGGCGGCGGAGTCTGCCCACAAGACGCTGGCCTTCCTGGTGCTCGGCCTGATCTTCATCACCAGCGGCACGTTGTGGTGCTTTTGCATCGCCGCCTTCGCAGCCCGGGCCGCGGGCCGGATCCGGCAATCGGCCGGCGCGGTAGCCTGGATCAACCGGGCGCTCGGCGGGCTGTTCGTCTATCTCGGCATCCGCGTGGCGATGCTGGAGGCGCGCTGATGCTTCAGCCGTGGATTGTCACGAAGGCGCTGCCGGCAAGGTAGAGGCCGAGCAAGATCATGGCGATCAGGAACCAGCGGCGGAACACGTCCGGCTGCATGCGATTCCGCACCGCTTGTCCGATGAACATGCCGGCAAAGGACGCCACCATCGCGACTGCGCCGGGCAGCGCGGTTGCCGCCGTTAGCAGGCCCGCGGTGGTGAGATTGAAGGCGAGCGCCACCGTGGCGACGGTAAAGAACACGCCGAGCGCCTGCACCAGCTCGTCCTTCTCCATGCCGATCGCCTGCAGATAAGGCATCGACGGAATCACTTGAACGCCGGTCGCGGCCGACACCACGCCGGTGATCAGGCCTACGATGCCGCCGATCCATTTCTCGTCGCGGCGCGCAACCTTGAAGTGGAGCTTGCTGAGGCCGAGGATCGCGTAGATCACCAGCAATGTGCCGAGAACGACGGTGCCATAGGGCGCATAAGGGCCGGTCAATAGCCCCGCGTTCAGCCAGATACCGGCGACGGTACCGGCCATCAGCGGCCACAGCCGCCGCATGATGTCGCGCAAATACGGGCCGCCGAAGGTTTGCCAGATATTGGTGACGATCGCCGGCACGATCACGATCGCAATCGCCTGCGCCGGCGGCATTGTCACCGCAAGCAGGCCCATCGATACCGTCGGCAGGCCGAGCCCGATCACGCCCTTGATGAAGCCGGCCAGCAGGAAGGCCGCGGCGATGAGAACGAGCAGGGAATCGACCATGGGTCGGACCTTGACCCATTGGCGCATCGGGCACAATCTGGAGATTACGGAGACAGCCTTCGGATTGGCCGAAGGCTAGCAGCTCCCTCCGTCATTACGAGGAGCGAAGCGACGAAGCAATCCATCTATCCGTATGCCGCGCGATGGATTGCTTCGCTCCGCTCGCAATGACGGCTTGGCTGCAGGTCGCCCCTGCCAGGAACCCCGATGCGTTTTGATCTGGTCGATCTTCAGCTCTTTGTCGCCGTGGCCGAGACGCGTAGCATCACCAATGGCGCGCAACGGGTCCATCTCGCGCTGGCGTCGGCGAGCGAGCGGATCAAGGGCCTGGAAGAGGCGCTTGGCGTTTCGCTGCTCGCGCGCGGCCGCCGCGGCGTCGAATTGACGCCGGCCGGCGAAAGCCTGCTCGACCATGCCAGAATAGTGCTTCACAACATCGACACCATGCGCGGCGATCTCGCCGACTTTGCCCGCGGCATGAAGGCCACCGTCCGCTTCCTCGCCAATACGTCGGGGCTTTCGGAATATCTGCCGAAGACGTTGGCGGCCTTTCTGGCTGCACATCCTCACATTTCGATCGATGTCGAGGAACGCGAAAGCAGCGACATTGCCCGCGCTATCGTCATCGGTGCCGCCGATCTCGGGCTTGCGGCTGAACACGCGCTTGCAGACAACATCGAGCGGATGCCGTTCAGCGAAGATCGATTGGTGCTGGTTGCCGCACGGAACGACGAATTGGCTAATCGGCGGCAGGTTGATTTCGCCGAAGTTGTGAAGCGCGATTTCGTCGGCCTGATCAGCTCGATCGCGCTGCACGCCCATATCAGCGGACACGCCGCGCGTCTCGGGGCGCGGCTGCGCTTTCGTGCGCGGCTGAACAGTTTCGATGCGATTGGCCAGATGGTCGCCGCCGGCATCGGGATTGGCGTGATGCCTGAAGTCGCGGCAAAGCGATGCGCGCGATCGATGAAGATCAATGTCATCAGGATCAGGGACTCCTGGGCCAATCGGCGGCTCGTGATCTGCGCCCGGAGCTTTCGGGCGCTGCCCAAGCCCGCGCAGCAATTGGCCGAGCACCTCCGCAAATCTGCGCCACGTTGAACATGTGAGGGAGCGCGAATGCTGAAGGTCTGGGAAGGCCCGGCGTTACTTGCCGATGGCGAGGCCGGCAGCCTTGATGACGCGCGCCCACTTTTGGGCCTCGGTTCCGATGTAGTCGCGAAAATGCCCCGGCGTGTTGCCGGCGACCGTCAGGCCTTGATCTGCAAGCTTCTGCTTCACCTGCGGATCATTCATCGCCTCGTTGGCGACGCGGTTCACGGTGGCGACAATCGCCCCGGGCACTCCGGCCGGCGCGATCATGCCGTACCAGTTTTCGATCAGGAGATCCGGCATGCCGACCTCCGCAGTGGTCGGCACCTCAGGTGAGGTGGGCGCACGGTTCGGAGCGCCAAGCGCAATCGGGCGCAGGCTGCCTGACTTGATGTGCGGCAATAATACCGGCAGATCGAGGAACGTCATCTGCACCTGCTGGCCGAGCAGATCGTTGATGGCGGGCGCAGCGCCCCGGTAGGGCACGTGCACGATGTCGATTCCGGCCGTCTGCTTGAGCAGTTCACCGGCAAGGTGTGGCATGCCGCCGACACCGGCGGAAGCAAAATTGAGTTTCCCGGGCTGTGCCTTGGCGAGCGCGATCAGCTCCTTCATATCGCTGGCGGGCACGTTGCTGGCGACGACCAGCATCTCCGGCACTGTCGTCACCAGCGTGACCGGCGTGAAGTCCTTTGCCACGTCGTAGGGCACCTTTTCCATCGCCGGGTTGATGACCAGCGCGCTCGCGCTCACGATTCCGATGGTGTAGCCGTCGGGGGCTGCTTTTGCGATCGCATCGGTGCCGAGCACGCCGGCCTGGCCGCCGCGATTGTCGATCACGACCGGCTGCTTTGTGATTTCTGACATGCGCTGGCCGACCAGCCGCGCAATGATGTCGTTGGGGCCGCCGGCCGGGAACGGCACGATCAGCTTGATCGGTTTGCTCGGAAAATCCTGCGCTGCCGCGACGGCTGGAAGCAGCACGGACAATCCGGTGAGAAGCACGCGAAGAGCCTTCAAGAAAGCCTCCGGTCACTTGTCATGGCCGGGCCTGCACGAAGCGCGATCTCGCCAGATGTCCCGGTTATTCAGTCTTTACACAGCCACAAGCAGGGATGCGGCTGTCCGCGCCGTGATGCTCACTTCGTCGTCACGACTCCCGCGTCCTTGATCACCTTCGCCCACTTCTTGGATTCGCTGTCGATGAAGCCGCGGAAATGCTCCGGCGTGTTGCCGACCAGCGTCGCGCCCTGGGCCGCGAGCTTTTCCTTTACGGTCGGATCGGCCATCGCTTCGGTCGTGATCTTGTGCAAGGCCGCGACGACTGCCGGCGGGGTGGCCGCGGGCGCCACCATGCCGTACCAGTTCTCGATGATCAGGCCGGGCATCCCGGCTTCCGCAGTGGTCGGCACCTCCATCGCAGTCGGCGCCCGCTGGGGCGCGCCAACCGCGATCGGCCGCAAGCTGCCTGCCTTGATCTGCGGCAACAGCACCGGCAGGTCGAGGAACGTCATCTGCACCTGCTGGCCGAGCAGGTCGTTCACCGCTGGCGCCGCGCCGCGGTACGGCACGTGGACGATGTCGATGTTGGCCGTCAGCTTGAACAATTCGCCCGCCAGATGCAGTAGGCTGCCGGGACCGGAAGAGGCGAAATTCAATTTCCCCGGCTGCGCCTTGGCGAGCGCGATCAGTTCTTTCATGTCCTTGGCGGGGACGTTGGTCGCAACCACCAGCATCTCGGGCACGGTGGCAACCAGCGTTACCGGCGCGAAATCCTTCAGCGTATCGTAGGCGACCTTTTCCAGACTCGGGCTGATGGCAAGCGCGCCCGCGCTCGAAATCGCGATGGTGTAACCGTCGGGCGCGGCCTTTGCGACCGCGTCGGTGCCGAGCACGCCGCCCTGGCCGCCGCGGTTGTCGATCAGCACCGGCTGCTTTGTAATCTCGGACATGCGCTGGCCGATCACGCGCGCGATAATGTCGTTGGGGCCGCCGGCTGGGAATGGAACGATCAGCTTGATCGGCTTTGCGGGAAAGTCCTGCGCCGAGGCTGGCGCTGGCAACAATAGCAGCACCAATCCAGCAAGCAGCTTGCTCGGCAGTCTCATGAATGCTCCCCGATGGCGCATCTGTTGTGCGCGTTGGCGGGCATCGTACGCGATAAACTGTTCTATGCAAGGTGCCGTCAGTTGCGGCGGAAGCCGAGTCTCGTCAGAGCAGGAGTTCGTCCGTACGTGCGAGCCTGACCGATCGCTGCGTGATCAAGTGGCTCCAGACCCAGTTGTGGTGACGAATGACGCTCGCCGCGTCGAGATGGGGCCGGTCGTTCACAGTATGGCCGTCGGTCACCACCACAACGTCGTAGTGGTTCGAAACGGCCGATCGGACCGTTGCATCGACGCAAAGATCGGTTGCCCACCCCGTGATGAGGATCCGGTCGGGCGCGATTTCCTTCAGGCGCGCCGCGAGATCGGTCCCGACGAAGGGATCGTTCAGGGTCTTGCGAATGACGATGTCGGCAGCCGCGCGATTCAGCTCCGGCAGAAGCGCCCAGCCCGACGTATCAGGCACGAAATCGTCTTCCGCGCCACTGCAATGCTGCACGAAAATCACCAGGCCTGAACGTTCGCGGATGCTGGCGGCGAGCCGGTTGATGCGCTCGATGATGCCGCTCAGATCGTGCTTCGGTTTCCCATTGAGAAGCCCGACCTGCATATCGACAACGATCAATGCGTCCATCGGGGTCCGGGGTCCTGTGCTCCTAGCCGTTCAGCAACTTCAGCGTGGCCTCGTGCACCCGGGCGTCGCCGGCGGCGACGATGCGGCCGCCGCTCTGGGCGGGTCCGCCCTCCCAATTGGTGACGACGCCGCCGGCGCCGGTGACGATCGGGATTAATGCCGCGATGTCATAGGGCTTGAGTTCGGTCTCGACGACGAGGTCGAGATGGCCGGCCGCCAGCATGCAGTAGGAATAGCAGTCGCCGCCATAGCGCGACAGCTTCACCGCATGTTCGACCCGGCCGAAGATATCGCGGTCGGCGGCGTTCATCAGCAGCGGACTGGTCGTGAAGGAGGTGGCCTCGTTCAGCGACCCGCAGCGGCGCACCGTCAGCCTGCGCTCGCCCGATGGCCCGGAATAATGCGCTGAGCCGCTATCGCCGGAAAACCGCTCGCCGATATAGGGCTGGTGCATCATCCCGAACACCGGCGTGCCCTTGTGCAACAGCGCGATCAGGGTGCCCCAGATCGGAAATCCCGCGATGAAGGATTTGGTGCCGTCGATCGGATCGAGCACCCAGACATAGTCGGCATCCTCGCGCTCGTTGCCGAATTCCTCGCCGACGATGCCGTGCTGGGGGAAATTGGCCTTGATCAGGCGGCGCATGACCGCCTCAGCCGCGCGGTCGGCCTCGGTGACCGGATCGAAATCGCTGGCGCTCTTGTTGTCGATCGAAAGTGAGGTCCGGAAGAACGGCAAGATGGTCTCGCCCGAAGCGGTAGCAAGGCGCCCGATAAACGCTGTAAAATCGATAACCGTCACGGCTGTCCTTTACCGCATTGGAAAATGCCGTCTCTTGCCTAGCCCAATCCGGGCTGCCGCGCATCGCCAACGGCACGTTATTCCCATTCGTCTTGTGAACGGACTTTCGAATCGGCTTTCGAAAAGGCTTCGTTTCAGGCGTGGATTTTTGGTTAGCGCGGCCATCACGAAGTCGCGAGTTTTGGCATACCAGCACTGCAGTAAGCACGGAACTCACGCCATCTGAGTTGCAAGTACCTGATATTGTTTAACTAAAAGGCCAGATGCGCCGGTGTTGCCGATTCGTCAGACTGACCTGGTTTGCACCGGAAGAGATCCGAAAACACTTGCCTTTTGTGCAGCGCGGCCGCATATTGCTGCGGTGCGGTAGCGCCTCGCGCTATCGCTGCCCTCCTTGGGCGTTTCCTCCCTAGACTTGGGCCGCTTGTTCATTCAAGCGGCCCTTTTTTCTTTTGAAGCTGTCCGCCATTCCGGGGTGATGCGCAGCATCGAACTATGGTGCGCAATTGCGCATCTGAGAATCTCGAGATTCCGGATCACCGCTGCGCGACGTCCGGAATGACGGCCAGCTCTACTCCGCCGCTGCCTGGAACGGGCCGAGATCGCCGAGCGGCACCTGCGCCAGCGCGTCCGCCAACATCGCGAAATCAGTGACCACCTGGGCAAAGCGCGGGCTGCGCTCCCTGCGCCGCTCATCCATGTAGATCGCGCGGTTGAGTTCGAGCTGCACAGTGTGCAGGCCGCTCGCAGGGTTGCCGTAGTGCTCGGTAATGAAGCCGCCGGCGTAGGGTTTGTTGCGGCCGATCGAATAGCCGAGACCGCTCATGATGTGCTCGACGACATCGGGCAAAAGGCTCGCGCAACTGGTGCCGTAGCGATCGCCGATCACGATATCCGGCCGCCGCGGCTCGTCTCTGGACACGCCGACCGACGGCATCGAGTGGCAATCGACCAGGATCACGGTCCCGAACGCCTGATGGGCCTTGTTGATCAGCCGGCGCAGCGCGCGGTGGTACGGCTTGTAGAGCGCCTCGATCCGCCCCAGCGCATCATCGACGGAAAGCCGCTCGCGATAGATTTCCTGCCCGTCGCCGACCACGCGCGGGATGGTGCCGAGGCCGCCGGCCACCCGCATCGAGCGGGTATTGGCAAAGCTCGGCAGGCGGCCGGTGAACATCCGTGGATCGAGTTCATAGGGCTCGCGATTCACGTCGACATAGGAGCGGGGGAAATTGACCCGCACCGTCGGAAAACCCTGGTCGCTCAGGCCACCGATCAATTCGTCCATGAACGAATCCTCGGACCGGCGCAGCGCGGCGAGGTCGATCCGGGAGGCGTTGAGGAATTCGGACGGATAGACCGACCCGGAATGGGGCGAGTTGAAGATGATCGGCGCCCGCCAGTGCTGCGGCTCCACGATCTCGAAGGGAGGCGACAGTTCGCCATCAAACTGGGTCATCGTCGGGCGCTGTCCCTTGAATGTCCGCATTTCCCTTCGGCCGGTCGCTGATGCGACCGATTCTGCCGGAGGGCAGGGGCTGTAAGGATGCATTGTCCGTAATCGTAATCATTCTGCCAAGCGAAAAAAGCCACCGTTCTCCTGGAAGGTGTTGTAAACGCCTGAAAAGCGCCGCCTTGATCGATCCTGATGCGCGCCGCTACAGAAATAGCGTCGCCCGCTGCCGCCAAGAAGCCGTTACCTTTCACCCGAAATTTACCCTCTGTCGGGCTTAGTGGGCGCAATGATCCTCCAAGCCAGGTTCGACGACTGACCGCCATGCACAAGATCCTCCTCGCCGAAGACGACAACGACATGCGACGTTTCCTGGTCAAGGCGCTGGAAAACGCCGGGTTTCAGGTCTCGCCTCACGACAACGGCATGTCGGCCTATCAGCGCCTGCGTGAGGAGCCGTTCGAGATGCTGCTGACCGATATCGTGATGCCCGAAATGGACGGCATCGAGCTGGCGCGCCGCGCCTCGGAACTCGACCCCGACATCAAGATCATGTTCATCACCGGCTTTGCCGCGGTCGCCCTGAATTCCGATTCGGAGGCACCCAAGAACGCCAAGGTGCTGGCCAAGCCCGTTCACCTCCGCGAACTGGTCAGCGAAGTGAACAAGATGCTGGCGGCCTGATTCGGCGGCTATTTCGTTCGAAAAGGCACCAGAAATTAGTCCCGAGCATCCTTGCCCGGGCGCTTTGGAGCCGATATACGGACCCCACCCAATACGAATAAAGCTGGAGCGGGATGACAGGTCATCCCATTCTGGGGCGCGTAGCTCAGCGGGAGAGCACTACCTTGACATGGTAGGGGTCACAGGTTCGATCCCTGTCGCGCCCACCAGCCTTCGCTTGCTTCGCAAGCTACGGCTAGGCAAGCCACATTCTTCTCTATCGTAGCGAAGCAAGCGAAGGCTGCCTCGCCGAAGCCACTTGGCGAAGGCGGGCTGCGGCCGCGAACTACAGACGGCAGCATCAAGACCTCGTCCACCGCGATTTGATCCCGGCGAACCTCACGCCGGTAACCCCGCCTTGAGCAGGCCGGCCTCATGACGCGCGCGGTCCGCCTCGTGCTTGTAGTGCTGGGTGGCGAGATAGCCGGCCACCGAGAAACCCGGCTCGAGCCTCATGACCTCTGCGGCATGGGCGGAGGCCGCAACGGCGTCGCCCATCTGTGCGAAGATGGCGGCCAAGAAAGCGTGATGGGTGAAGTCGGGCCGCGTGATCCGCGCGAAGGCCTCGGCGGCTTCCGCAAATTTCTCCGCGCAATAATACGCGCGACCGAGGTGGTTCCAGAAGCGCTCGGGGTGGAACGGGTTGAGGCGCATCGCCTTCTTGATCCAGTCGATCCCTTCTTCCGGCCGCCCCAGCCAGGTCAGAAACTCGCCCTGTTGCACCACGACCAGATCGTAGTTGGGATTGAGTGCGAGCGCCCGCTCCTGATGGTAGGCGGCCCTGTCGTGATCGTCGCGCGTCAAGTTAACCGCGGCCAGGATGCGGTGAACGTCGCTGTCATTATCATCGAGCGCCAGCGCGATCTGCAACTCGGCAGCCACGTGCTGGAAGGTGACGTCGCGATCTTCGCACCATCCATAGATCCAGGTTTGGCCCAGCACGCACGCCTTCCAGGCATGGGCGTGCGCATAATTCGGATCGAGCGCGATGGCGCGGTCGAGCAGGGCCTGCGCCTCGGCGTTGGCTTCGCGCTGTGAGCGGTGGTGCAGCACCTTGGCAGCCAGCACGCACTCGTAGGCCGCCATGTTGTCGGTCCGCTTGCGCTTCGCGCGTTCGTGCGTGGCGGCCTCGACGCGGCCGGGAAGGGTGGCCACGATTGCCCCGGTCACTTCGTCCTGAATGGCGAAGATGTCCTCCAGCTTGCGGTCATATCGTTCCGCCCAGACGTGCCGGTCGGTTTGCGCGTCGATCAGCTGCACGGTGACGCGAACGCGATCGCCGACCTTGCGCACGCTACCCTCGAGCACGTATTCGACGTCGAGCTCGCGTGCGACCTCCTGCACCTTTACCGCTTTGCCCTTGTGCACGAAGGTCGAGTTGCGCGAGATGACGAGAAGGTCGCGGAAGCGCGACAACTCGGTGATGATGTCCTCGGTGAGGCCGTCCGCAAAGAATTCCTGTTCGGGATCGCCGCTCATATTGACCAGCGGCAGCACGGCGATCGACGGCTTTCGGGTCGTGGCCGTCGCTGCCGTACCGTCCTTGCCGCTTGCCGCGGCCTCAGCCGCATCCGGTTCTAACCGCACTCGAAAGACGTGGATCGGGCGGGTGATATTCTTGAGGTTCTGATTGCCGAGATCCTCAAAGGCGATGTCGTCGATCCGGTCGCCGACTTGATCGCGCACTGCGCCCGAGACGCAGATCCCGCCCGGCTCCGCGAGCACTTCGAGACGGGCCGCGACGTTGACGCCGTCGCCGAAAATGTCGTTCTCCTCGATAAGGATGTCGCCCAGATTGATACCGATGCGGAACTGGATCCATCGTGCCGGCGATACGTCGGCATTGCGCCGCGCCATCCGGCGCTGGATCTCGGCGGCGCATGACACCGCGTCAACGACGCTGTGGAACTCCACCAGCATGCCGTCGCCGGTGGTCTTGATGATGCGGCCACGGTTCTTGGCAATCGAGGGATCGATCAGCTCGAGCCGATGGGTCTTGAGACGCGCAAGTGTCCCCGCCTCGTCGACCTCCATCAGCCGGCTGTAGCCGACCATGTCGGCGGCAAGGACTGCAGCGAGTCTTCGCTCGGGTCCGGGCGCTTCCATTTTCGCCTCGCTGACGGGCACTCTAGCAGATTTGCCGCGCCGGCCAAGATTGCGCAGCGGGTGCCCCGATCCGACCACGGTCCGGAACGCTAGTTTAGATTGCAGCGACGTGACGCAAAATGTGAAGTTTCACGCCTGATGACGCGGCAGCGCCAGCAGCGCGGTGAGGATCGCAGGCGCATTGAGCACCGCGAACTTCTCGCGCTGGCTCAGAAACCCCGCCGCCTCCTCGAAAGTTTCGGCATCTTCGATTTTTGCGCGCGCGATCGCGAGATGCGGATCGACGTCGCCGCGCTTCCGCGGCCTTTGTCCGGAGAGGTTGTTCAGGTGTGCTTCGAGCAGGCGAGCATCGTCAAGCAATTCGCGCAGCGGGCAGGCGAGCGACGAATGCGGCGCGCTCGCGAGCTCATTGGCGCGCGCCAGCACCGGCGGCGGCGCCGTCTGCTCGGGGGTTTTGAACAATCCGGACCTGCGGTTCGCACCCGACGATGACGACAGCATCGCGATCGGAATGGAAAGCAACAGCCCGAGGATCACCGGCGTCATCCACAGCAGCAACGACAGCGACACGGCATAGGCGCTGATGGCCATGGCGATGCCAATCAATGTCGGCACTGAATAGGTGCTGAGGATGTCACGCTGCGCGACCGCGCCATCGTCCCGGCGCTGAACCTGCCATCCTGCGTCGCGCCCGAACAGGATTCCGCCGACAGCGGACGACTGGAAGACCATCATGACAGGCGCGGTCAAACCGGAAAGGATTGTCTCGGCACCAATGCCGGCAAGCACCAGCGGACCGCCGCCGAACTTCCTGCGCGTGTCGCGATCGGCAAGAAGCACGATGAAAGCCAGCAGCTTCGGCACGATCAGCATTCCCATCGTGCCTGCAAATACCCATGCTGCAAGGACCGGATCCTGCGCCGGCCATTGCGGAAACAACGAGTAGCCTTTAGGAAAATATTCGGGCCGTACGAACTGCGCTTGCAACGAGACCAGGATTCCGAAAACAAGAAAGATCAACCAGAGCGGCGCGGTGAGATATGACCCGATCCCCGTCAGCAGATGAAGCCGCGAGACCCAGTGAAAGCCGCGGGTCGGCAGCAGCGCCAGATGCTGCAGATTGCCCTGGCACCAGCGACGGTCACGCGCGGCAAAATCCGAAAGCGTGGGCGGAGATTCTTCGTAACTGCCGCGGAGCGTCGGCGTCATATGGATGGCCCAGCCGCCGCGCCGCATCAGCGCCGCCTCGATGAAGTCGTGGCTCATGATGTGCCCGCCGAACGGCTTGCGTCCCCGGAGTTCGGGTAGCCCTGCATGTTGCGCAAAGGCGCGGACGCGAATGATGGCGTTGTGGCCCCAGTAATTGCCTTCCGAGCCATGCCACCATGCGATCCCGGCGGCCAGCATCGGACCGTACAAACGGCCTGCGAATTGCTGCCAGCGCGCGAAGAGCGATCTGGCATTGACGATGACCGGTAGCGTCTGAATCAGCGCGGCCTTCGGATGCGTCTCCATCGCGGCAACAAGCCGAACGATGCTGTCGCCGGTCATCAAGCTGTCGGCGTCCAGGATCAGCATGCATTCATACCTGGAGCCGAACCGCCTGACCCACTCCTCGATATTGCCCGACTTGCGCGCGGTGTTCTCAGGGCGGTGGCGATAGAAGATTGCGGCGGTTCTACCGACGTCCTGCCGAAGCTTGAGAAAACATTTTTCCTCGGCGATCCAGATCGCGGTATCTGTGGTGTCGCTCAGCACGAACCAGTCGAACTGCGCGCCGTGTCCGGTCTGGTCAACCGATTCATAGATCGCCTGCAATCGTGCCAGGACACGATGAGGGTCCTCATTATAGGTCGGCAGCAGCATCGCGGTGCGGCTGTGGATCGCGGGCAGGGGCGCGTTGGCGTCGATGCCGAGCTCATCCTTCCTTCTCATCAGCAGCACGAAGAAGCCGCAAAGCGCCGACATGAAGGAGAAGGCGATCCATGCAAACAGCAGCACGAACAGTGCAAGGATGATCGACTCCAGGACCGTGACACCGCCGACCCGGAGCACCCGGTACATCTCATAACAGCCTGACGCGGTCAGGATCGCGGTGCCCGTCAGAACGAAGGCGCGCCGGATCCACATCGGCGCAAAATCGGGCGCCGGTGGCGGATCGAATCGCCGCAAGGCCTGCACTGTCATGTCCGTCGGCGATTCCGGAGGAAGGAAATCGGTCAGCGGGATATCCCGATTCCCGGGCGCGCCGCCGGGTTTCGTCAAGGTGTCCATCGATAAACCCAGACCTCCGATACCGCCTCTTCGTTCTGCACGAGCGATGCGCGGAGTTCGACCGGGGTCTTTTCCTTCAATAACTCGAAGCTCAGTCGCCAGCCGCCCGTCGCCGGGTTTGGCTGGGTAACGATGTTCTGGATCTTCGCCTTCTCGGCCGTCACGACGCCGCGCAAGCTTTTCGGATCGACCGATTTCAGCCGCTCGCCGGTCACGTCGAGCACGAAAATCGTGGCGTTGTCGCCTCTCGCGCCGATGCCGGTTCGGGAAAATCGCGCGAGCGAGCTGGGCTTCGGCGCATCGTGCCCCCAGTGCAAACGATAGGTGTAGGTGTGCTCGCCCTTGGCCGGCAAGGCTGCTTTGGGGCGCCAGAACGATGCGATGTTGTCGTGAATCTCTTCCTTGGTCGGAATTTCGAGCAGCTTCACCTCGCCTTCGCCCCAATCGCCGATCGGCTCCGCCCACAGGCTCGGCCGGCGCTCGAAATTCGATTCCAGGTCCTGATAGGCGAAAAAATCCTTCTGCCGCTGCATCAGGCCGAAGCCGCGCGGATTGAGGTCGGCAAACGAAGAGACCTGAAGATCGCGCGGGTTGTGCAGCGGCCGCCAAAGCTCCTCGCCGCGGCCGTTGAATATCGCAAGTCCGTCTGAATCATGGACCGATGGGCGGAAGTCTTCGACGTCCTTGCGGTCATTCGGCCCAAAGAAGAACATGCTGGTCATCGGTGCGAGGCCGGCTTGTTGCAGTTCGACGCGCGGATAGATCGCCATTTCGACGTCGAACACGGTGGTGTCGCCGGGGCGGATGGTGAAACGGTAGGCCGCGGCGGCGCTCTCGCTGTCGAGCAACGCGTGCACAACGATGGAGTTGGCGCCCGGCGCCGGCTTTTCGATCCAGAACGTCTTGAAGAACGGGAATTCTTCGCCCTTGGCTTCGCCGGTGTTGATGGCGAGCCCCCGCGCCGAAAGGCCGTACAATTGCCCTTTGGCAACGGCGCGGAAATAGCTTGCGCCGAGAAACACGCAAACTTCGTCATAATAGTCGGGCTTGTTGATCGGCGCATGAAGCCGGAACCCGGCAAAGCCGAGATCGACTGCCGGACCAGGCGGCGCCAGATCGCCGAATGAAAACAGGTCGGGCCGGTAGGCGATTGGCGCCGCCTGGCCGCTTTTTACCTCGAAGATATCGACCCGGTTCTTGTAAAAAAATCCGCGATGAAAAAACTGCACCTCGAACGGCAATTTTTCGCCGCGCCACAGCGCGCGGTCCGGCAAGAATCGGATCGCCCGATAACGGTCGTAATTGATATTGGCGAGATTGTCGGGCAACTTCTCGCTTGGCGCCTTGTAGGGTTTGCTTGCGAGGTCGCGCGCCATTTGCCGTACGATGGATCGATCGAACGGCACAGGCTGGGCACGGGCGACGGACAAAAGCCCGGACGCGATGCCGGTTGCCAACGGTAACGTAGAAGCTGCGAGGAAATCCCTGCGATTCACGAAACAACCTCGCGGTTACTGACGCCGACCATCGGCAACGCAGCGCATACCGGACGGTTCCCGCGCCGGAATAGAACTGCCGTTTTTTCCCGGGTGCCTAAGATCTGATCACGAGCGCGCTAGCTTCGCAGCGTATGGCTTATCCGCGTGACCACGTCGTCCCACTGGCGTTTTTCGGAGACGGGATAATTGATCAGCACGCAGTTCAGGGTGCCGTTGCCGCGGTTGCAGCGGTTGTACCAGATCCGGTCCTTGCGAATACTGGACACAACAAAGAAATCAGGCGTGATCCGCTTGTAGCTGATGCTGGCAGGCGGCCGCATCTTGGCCAGGAACGTGGCGGGCGAATCGTTCCGGGGATTGGGAACGGACTGCACTGTCAGGTCGGCGCGGCGGTCATCGGTAAAAAAGCGCCGTCCTGTGCCGCCTTCCGGCGGTCCGGCGTCGACGGTGAAGATCGAGACCGGCATGTCGACGCTGGTCCCGGTGCTCGCGATCACATATCGGCGCCACTCGGTGACGCCGGCAAAGGCTAGAGTTGGAACGAAGCTCAAAGCGACGATGGCAGCGCAAAGGTGCGGCACACGCATGGAACGGCCTCCGATCGATTCGATATAATCGAATCGATCGACGTTCGTTCCAGCCGCGATAGCGTCGTTAGCGCGCAGCCTCGCCCGCAATATGTTTACCCGCGATGTAGCCAAACGTCAGCGCGGGGCCGAGCGTGATGCCGGCGCCGGGATAGTTGCCGCCCATGATGCTCGCCATGTCGTTGCCGGCGGCATAGAGGCCCGGGATCGGTTGGCCGTGTTCGTCGAGCGCGCGGGCATACGCGTCGGTCTTGATACCGGCATAGGTGCCGAGATCGCCGATCACCAGCTTGATCGCATAAAACGGTCCGTTGTTGATCGGCGCGACGCAGGGATTCGGCCCGTGCAGCGCATCGCCCTGGTAGCGGTTATAGGCGCGCGATCCCTTGCCGAAGGCGGGATCGCGGCCTTCCGCGGCCGAGGCGTTGAACTCGGCGACCGTTGCCTCGAGCCCTTGTCGATCGATGCCGGTTCTGTCGGCCAGTTCAGCCAGCGTTGCACCGCGCTTGAGGTAACCGGTAGCGAGATGATGACGAAGCGGCATCGGAAACGGAGGCACGCAACCAAGGCCGTATTTTCGCAGCGCGCGGTGATCGCACACAAGGAACGCGGTGATCTCCTCGCCTGGTTTTGCCGCCTTCACCATCGCCTGCACGAAGTCATGATAGGAATTTCCTTCATTGGCAAAGCGCCTGCCGTCGCGCATCACCGCGATGACGCCGGGTTTGGCGCGGTCGATGAAATGCGGCATCACGCCCTTGGAGCCGTCCTTGCGCTCGGTGATGGAGACTGGCACCCAGGCCGCTGCGTTCGGCAACGCATCTTCGATGCGCCCGCCGGCGGTCTCCGCCAGCCGCAATCCGTCGCCGGTGTTGCCGACCGGGCCCGGCGAAAAATGCTCGGCGCCGGTGGGCGCGTGCGGAAACATCATCTTGCGCCTCGCCGCATCGTGCGGAAAGCCGCCGCAGGCGAGCACCACGCCGCGCTTGGCGTTGACGCGGATCAGCTTTCCGTGGCGCTCGACGACCGCGCCGCGCACCGCGCCGTCCTCGACGATCAGTTCGTGAACCGGTGAGGACAGCCACAGCGGAATTTTCAGGTCAAACGCAGATTTCGCCAGCCGCCCGGCCAGCGCATTGCCGTTGGTCAATGTCATGCCGCGGCCGTGGCGCTTCACGTCCATCGCATGCTTCGACAAGCGTTTTGCGACATAGATCGCCGAAGTCAGCGACTTGGTCGCGCGCATGAAATGGACGATCTCCTTGCCCGACCCCAGCATCATGCCGAACACGGTGAGTTCGGGGAGGGGATTGCCGAGATCCTTGATATGCTCGCCCAGCTCGCGGCCATCGAACGGCAGCGTCACCATCGAGCGGCCGCCCTGCGCCCCGCCCGGGGCTTCGGCGTGGTAATCCGGAAAGGTCAGCGGCATGTCGAACTGTACCGCCGTCTTCGTCGTGAAAAAATCGACGGCCTTTGGCCCTTCGCTTAAGAACGCATCGATCCGCGCGGCATCGAAACTGTTGCCGGCTTCGTGGCGCAGGTAGGTTCGCGCTTGGTCCGGGCCTTCCTCGATGCCCCACGCTTTCGCCAGCGAGGTACCGGGAATCCACAGCCAGCCGCCGGAGCGAGCGGTCGTGCCGCCAAAACGCGGCTCCTTCTCGACGATGAGAACGTTGAGCCCGTGATGTCCCGCGGTGACCGCCGCCGACATCCCGGCACAGCCGGAGCCCACCACCAGCGCATCGCATTCGTAAGTCTCTTGTTCGTTGCCCGCCACGCGATCCGCCCTTGCTTGATGTTCTTGGGCGGGCATTTGGATGAGGAAAGATTTATCTGTCAATCGCGGGTCGTTTCCCTCCCTTCTCCCACAAGGGGAGAAGGGAGGGCAGTTCGCCGCGCCGCGCCGTGCATCCAGGGAAGGGCGGCCCCTCAAGTTAAGCGCTTGCCCCGACCGAGCATCGGCGGCACATTTGTCCGCGCGACACCAAGATCGCCGTGACGAATATCCGAGGAACCCTGAT
The DNA here is from genome assembly GCF_032917945.1 of Bradyrhizobium sp. sBnM-33. NCBI lineage: Bacteria > Pseudomonadati > Pseudomonadota > Alphaproteobacteria > Hyphomicrobiales > Nitrobacteraceae > Bradyrhizobium > Bradyrhizobium sp. sBnM-33. The sequence goes on along the minus strand of NZ_CP136624.1, from coordinate 8,218,213 downwards.
GGCGGCCACGCGGATCGACTGCGATATCCATCCCGCCGTGGGCGGCACCCGCACCACGCTCTTGCCCTATCTCGACGATCACTGGAAAGAGCAGGTCGTCAGCCGTGCCATCGACGGCCTCGACCTCAATTCCTATCCGCCCAATATGCCGTTCTCCGGCCGCGCCGACTGGCGGCCGGCCAATGGCAAGCCGGGCAGCGATCTCAAGATGGTGCAGCGCGGCGCGTTCGATCAGCTCGGTTCGAGCCACGCGATCTGCAACGTGGTCTATGGCGCACAGGCGGTGTTCGATCCTTACATGGCGGCCGGCTTCTGCAAGGCGATCAATGACTGGATCGCGGCCGAATGGCTTTCGAAGGATTCGAGGCTGAGCGCCTCGATCGTGTTGCCCTTGCAGGCGCCGGATCTGGCGGTGGAAGAAATCCAGCGCCGCGCCGGCGACAATCGCTTCGTCTCCGTGCTGGTGCTGGCGCAGGGCGAAACGCTGCTCGGACGCCGACACTATTGGCCGGTCTGGCAGGCCGCCGCCAAACATAAACTTCCGGTCGCGATCCACGCCGGCAGCGCCTATCGCACCGCGCCGAGCTCGATCGGCTGGCCGTCCTATCGCTACGAATATTATCTGGCCGAAGCACAGGCATTCCAGGCCCAGGTGCTCAGCCTGATCTATGAAGGCGTTTTCGGAAAGTTCCCCGATCTCAAGGTGGTGCTGATGGAGTCGGGCGTGAGTTGGCTGCCGGCCTTCATGTGGCGCGCCAACAAAACCTGGCGCGGCGTGCGCGTCGAGGTGCCCTGGGTCGAGCGCGAGCCGGCCGCAATCATCCGCGACCATATCCGCGTCACCATGCAGCCGTTCGACGGTCCGCCGGACGCCGCTGGCGTTGCCGATGTCATCGAGCAGATCGGCTCCGACAAGATGTTCCTGTTCGCATCCGACTATCCGCACTGGCAGTTCGACGGCGACGATCCGATGCCGCCGCATCTGCCGGCCAGCATTGTCTCGCGCATGTGCGCGGACAATCCGCTGGAGACTTTTCCGCGGCTGAAGCTCGCTGCTTGAACTTGGATACGCAAGGAGGATCGCATGAGTGATGTCATCGACCGTCCCATCCTCGCCGAGCAAGTCGCCGCCCAAAGCCGGCTGCGCATCATCGATTGCGATGTGCATCCGAGTATTCATGCGCATTCCGATATCGAGCAGTTCATGCCGAAGCGCTGGCAGCAGCATTTGCGGACCTACGGCAGTCATCTGCGCACGCCGTACATCGGCACCACGCCGTATCCGCGCTCCTCGCCACTGATTGCGCGCCGCGACGCCTGGCCGCCGACCGGTGGGCCTCCGGGCTCCGATCTCGATTTCATGCGCAAACAGCACCTCGATCCACTCGATATCGAGTTCGGAATCCTGCAGGTGCTCGATCTCTTCATCTTCTCGCAGCAGAACCTGGAATTCGGCGCCGCGATCCAGCGCGCCATCAACGACTGGCAACTCGCGTTCTGGTCCGACCGCGATCCGCGGCTGAAGGCCTCGATCCTCGCCGGCCAGGACGACACGGAGTTCGCGATCGCCGAGATCGAGCGATGCGCGAAAATCGGCCGCTATGTGCAGATCAACGTTTGCCCGCGCGCCAACGAGCCGCTCGGGCGGCGTCGCTATTGGCCGATCTATGCGCGCGCGCAAGAACTCGGCTTGCCGCTCGGCATCCATGTTGGCGGCTATGGCGGGCACGCGCCGACCGGCGGCGGATGGCCGTCCTATTACGTGGAGGAGCATCAGTCGAACGCGCACACCATGGCGGCGCAGCTCACCAGCCTTGTGCTCGAAGGCGTGCTCGAACGTTTCCCGAACCTGAAGATCGTCTTCATCGAGGGTGGCTTCGGCTGGATTCCGTCTGCCACCTGGCGCATGGACCGGCATTTTGAGGCCTTCCGCAGCGAGGTGCCGCACCTCAAGCGCCGTCCGTCGGAGTATGTGAAGGAGCATTTCTGGTTCACGACGCAGCCGATCGACGAGCCGGACGAAGCGAAACATCTGCGGTCGCTGATCGAATGGGTCGGCGCCGATCGCCTGCTGTTCTCGTCGGATTACCCGCATTGGGATTTCGACGACCCGCGCTACGCGTTCAAGACGCCGCTGACGGAGACCGAACGCCGCAAAATCTTCAACAGCAACGCCCGTGCGCTCTACAAGCTCTGAGTAACGACAGGATCACATGGCGCGTCACATCGTAGCCCGCACCTCAGACATCCCGCCCGGCGGCAACAAGGTGTTCGGCGTCGAGGGGCGCGATATCGTCGTATTCCACGTCAATGGCGAGTTTTTCGCGCTGCTCAATCGCTGCCCGCATGAGGGCGCGCCGCTGGAGAAGGCCGCCTGCGTGGCGCGGCTGACCTCGCCGGAGCCCGGCGTCTACCAGCGCTCTCGCGTCGGCGAGCTCCTGCGCTGTCCGTGGCACGGCTGGGAATTCGACATGCGCAACGGCCAGTCCTGGTTCGATCCGAAACGGGTGAAGGTGCGCTCGTATCCGGTCGCGGTCGAGAGCGGCGAGGAATTGCAGAAGGGGCCATATGTGGCCGAGACGTTTCCGGTTCATGTCGAGGACAGCTACGTCATCATCGAGACGTAGGTTGCCTGCCACGTTTCGCCGGGCATAACTCCCACCACGTCGTCCCGGCCTTGAGCCGGACCCATAGCCACCGCTGCTGGCGATGGACAGAGCTGCGGCCCCGTCGCACCAGAGATCTGACATCGGCGGTTATGGGTCCCGGGTCGCGCTTCGCTTGCCCGGGACGACGGGAGGTGTCAGCCCATCGACCATCGCGCCGACGATGACCGCTATCTCCTTCCGCAACGCCTCGACCGGCACCGCGATCAGCTTCTGCTCGAGGCCGAGCAGCACCATGCCGTGCACGGCAGAGAAAAGACTGCGTGCTGTCACGCCCAATTCGCCCAGCGTTCGTTCTGGAAACAGCGTGGCAAGCGGCTGGTAGATGTGGCGGAACAGATTCATCTGCTCGCTGATGGCCCATTCCGGCACCGGCTTGCCCGGTGCCATGCGGTGCTCGAACAGCGCACGCCACAGTTCGAGATTTTCGGCGGCGAAATCGCAATAGGCGACTGCGATGCGGACCAGCGTCTCGCGAGGCGAGGCGGAGCCATCGGCTTCGGCGGCCGTGAGTGTGGCGTCCAACCGCCCCAGTGTCCGCGATCCGACCCGCAGGATCAATTCGTCCACGTCTTCGACGAGGTTATAGACCGCGCCGTTGGCGATGCTGATGTCCCGAGCCAGATCGCGCGTTTTTAGGCCCGCCAGACCGCCTGCGGCAATCCGTCGCTCCGCCGCTTCGATCAGAGATTCCCGAAGTTTGGCTCGTCTTTCCAGTGCCTTAGACATCTTTCACCAATCTTGAGCGCCGCTCAAAATAATTCTTGAGCAACGCTCACGACGCTGCTACAACCGCTTCATGAGCAATGCTCATAACACAGGGAGCCACCAATGTTCAAAACTGTTTTGACGCTTTTCCGGGGCAGCGTGGCTGTCGCGGGTGAAGAACTGGAAGACCGCGCGGCGCTGCTCATTCTCGATCAGCAGATGCGCGATGCGGCGGCCGCCGTCGAACGTTCCAAGCGCTCGCTGGCGCTGGCAATTGCGGGCGACCAGCAGGAGGGTCGCCGTCTCGACGCCACCAATGCCCGGATCGCCGATCTCGAAGTTCGCGCCACCGCTGCCCTCGATGGCGGCAGGGAGGATCTCGCCCGCGAAGCGGCGCAGGCGATCGCCAATCTCGAGGCCGACCGTGATGCCGCGATGACCGCGCGGACGCTGTTTGCCTCCGAGATCACCCGCATGAAGCGCCAGGTCGCCAGCGCTGAGGCGCGGATTACCGAGCTCGATCGTGGCCGTCGCATCGCCCGCGCGTCGGAGGCGGTTCGCGCGCTGCGCCGGGGCGGTATCGAAGCCGCGCGCCCTTACGAATCCACGCTGCCGGAAGCGGAGAACACGCTGAAGCGCTTGCGCGAACGGCAGATCGAGGCCCAGGCCGCGGCCGACGCCTTGATTGAACTCGATGCGGCCACCGGACCGCAGGCGACCGCCGAGAAGCTGGCTGAACAGGGCTTCGGCCCTCGGCTGAAATCAACCGCGGACGATGTGCTCGCGCGGCTGAACACCAAACGCACGCAAGCTGCCTGACACTGAACTTGATCGATTAAAACTCATATCAACAGGAGAATTATCATGAACCAGAACGTCCAACCCCACAGCGGTGCCTGGGTTACCTTCACCTACGTTTCGTTTGCCGCTTCGGCCTTCATGGTCGCCGTCGGCGTGTTCTTCCTGCCGCTCGATCTCTGGATCAAGGGCTATCTGGCGATGGGCATCGTGATGTTGGTGCAGTCCTGCGTCACCCTGACCAAGACCGTGCGCGACATGCACGAGAGCGGCAAGCTGGTGAACCGCATCGAAGACGCCAAGGCCGAACGGCTGCTGATGGAAGTTTCCAAAGCTGCTTGATTTGCAAGGCCGCGTAACCTGTGACGCGGTGCTGGCGAGGGCGGGCGGCGGGTGCTTCGGCATCCGCCGTTCGCTTTTCCGCTTTCGCCTTCACGCCACCACGCAAAGCAAAATTGAAAGACCCTCCAGAAAACGATGACGGAGGTGGGCGTCCAACTTCGCTGCGAAGAGCACTCGTGTTCGTATTGCTGCGGCCCGTCCTCGGAGTGCGCAATCGTCGGCGCACTTCTCCATGGAGGCGTGCTCATTGCTTTCGCCCAATTATCGCAATTAGAAATCCTCCCTCGGCGTCCATCGTTCGCTGTCATGAATCATTTGATGCCGCCGCTCAATGCACCGTTTACCCTTCCGCAACCTAAAGCTGCTCTGGTCACCGCTCATTAACTGGCGCGGGCGCAAAAACCCGGGACGGACGCGGTAGCGAAACAAGTAGCGAAACGCGCAACCCGCCCGAACGGTCTTCGATCGAAATCCCTCGTCAGCAGGATGGCGCCATGAACCAGAATATCCAGCATCACAGCAACGCCTGGGTTACCTTCACCTATGCCTCGTTCGGCGCGTCGGCCTTCCTGGTCGCTATCGGCGTCTACTTTCTGCCGGTTGATCTCTGGATCAAGGGCTATCTCGCGATGGGTATCGTGATGCTCATTCAGTCCTGCGTCACCCTGACCAAGACAGTGCGTGACGTGCATGAGAGCAGCCGGCTGGTGAATCGCATCGAGGACGCCAAGGCCGAGCGGCTGCTGATGGAAGTTACCAAAGCTGCCTAGTTTTCAGAGCAAGATTTCCAAGGCCGCGTAACCTGTGACGCGGCGCTGGCGAAGGCGGGCGGCGGGTGTTTCAGCATCCGCCGTTTGCCTCCTTCGGAATGTTTGACCGCACGAACACATCGTTTACCCTGCGGCAATCGCAACATGTCGCGCTCATGGCTCCTTAACGGGCCCGGCGCACAAATCCGCCTCCGAGCGGGAAAGCGGCATGGCGTCTGTCTGGAGCGACAATTCGGCAATTCGTCATGTGTTGGGGCAGGTTCGCTCCGCGGCCACCCGTCTGGGCGGCTATGGTCTCTTTTGGCTGAAGGCGCTGCGCCAGCCCACCATCGATCTCACCCTGCGCACCCATTCCGGGTTGATCACGCGGATCGTCGAAGCCCCGGGCCTGTCGCTTTCCGAAGCCGAACTCGACGATCTGGTCTCGCAACTGCGCCTCGTGGCCGCCAAGACCCTGCCGAAGGAGAGCCTCACCTACGGCATCTTCTCCGGTGAGCGCGAGCGGCTATCGCGCGCCATCGTCACGTTGATCTCAGAGGAAGCGACGGGGCGGCCGATTGCGTTCAACGCGCTCTCGGTCATGAAGGTCGAGCTCGACGGCGAGCCGGTGGAGGTCACGCATCTCGGCCTCGTCATGATCGATCCCGATGACCGGGGGCGTGGGCTTTCCTGGGTGCTGTATGGCCTGACGGCGCTCGTTCTGTTTGCCCGGGACGGCCTGCGTCCAAAATGGATCTCGAACGTTACCCAGGTGCCGTCGGTCGTCGGCATGGTCAGCCAGACCTTTTCGGACGTATTTCCGTCACCGAATCCAGATGCACGTCAGAGTTTCGCGCATCTGCAATTGGCGCGCGGCATCATGTCCCGTCACCGCGCCGTGTTCGGCGTGGGTGAGGAAGCCGGCTTCGACGAGGCGCGTTTTGTCATCACCAATGCCTATACCGGCGGATCGGACGCGCTGAAGAAAACGTTCGAAGCGGCTCCCAAACATCGCGACGAACAATATAACGCCTGGTGTGCGCGCGAGCTCGACTACGCCAGGGGCGACGATGTCCTGCAACTCGGCCGCATCGATCTCGCCGGCGCCCGCCGCTACATCCAGCGCGATGTGCCGGCCGGTTCGTTGCCGGCGCTGCTCGCGGCCTCTGCCGTGCTGGCGTTACAGCGGCTGATATTACCGGTGGTTTACTGGTTCGACGACACGCGTCCGTTCGGCAGCTTGCGGCCTTGGCGAGGGAACGGCCGATGACACTAAGTGAAATGACATCTGGCATGATCGCCGATTCCATCGTCAATTTCTGCGGCGCGATCGGGCTTGGCGTCGCCATGGTCACGCTGCACCGGCGCGATCCCAAGGGGCCGTTGACGCGGCGCCTTCTGGTCGCGCTTGGCATTATCGCGTCGTTGTTCCTGCTACGGGGTACGGCGTGGTGGAGCGGCAGCGTGGTACTGAATAACCTCTCGGCAATTCCGGCCGCAATGATCCCGCTCGGCGCATTGCTGGTCACCGAAGGTATCATGCGGCGTCATGCCCCGCGCCCGGCCAAGATCGCGCTTCTGAGCGGTGGCATTGCGCTCGGTCTCGTCGGCGCTGCCGGATTGGAGGCCTTCGCGACGCCTGCCGCCATCCTGCTCGTGCTGTTCCAGCTTGGTGGCTTTGCAATCTGCGCCTGGCTGCTGGCAACCCGCGACCGAGGGATGCTGATGGCGTCCGAGAATCGCATCGTCGGCCGTCTCGCCGTCGGCGCCATCTTGGTCATTCCCTTCATCGTAACCGATTTCAGGGTGCTGTTTCCGGATATTCCGGTCAGGCTCGGGGCATTGGGGGCGCTGCTCGTCGTTACCGCGATATTGATCGCGGAACACGGCGCAGAAACGCAGCGTCAGGCGCTGATGATGACGGCATTGCGGCTGTCGAGTTCGGCGCTGCTCGGTATTGCCGCCGCGTTCGTCGCGCCGGACGCCGATGCGGCGCAGGTCACGCGGTTTTGCGCCATTGCCATCGCGGGCGTTCTTACCATCGGGCTGATGGTGGATGCACTGCGCGCCCACTTCGAATCCCAGGTTCCCGGTGTTCTCAATTCCGTCGCGGCCTCGCCGGCCAGAACGCGCGACGCGCTGATTGCGGAACTCGCGCGTCATCCGATCTGCGAGAGTGCCCGGCGTTATCGGGAGAGCGAACTCTCGGCCTACGATCCGCACTTGCTGCGCGATTTTCTCTCGACCCGGCGGGTGCTGCGCCGGCCCGATGCGCCGTGGGGGCTGACATCATCCGATCCCGCCGTCGAGCGCGTGGTGTCACTGCTGGCGGCCAACAGCGCGACGCATCTCATCGTGCTGTCGCACGACCCGATCGACGTCATCGCGCTTGCGGTCCCCGTGATTTCAGCCGATCCGGCCACCGAAACGGCGCTGGCCCTGGTGCGGCGCCTGCTGGCGCTGACGCCGGAGACGACGTGACTTTCGGTCACGCGATTTTTTTTATGCCCGAGTTACGAAACGCGTTGTGGCTGTGATAAGACCGCCCCCGTAACGGTTCATCGCAGGCAGGCCGATGTCGAAGCAGTCGATGCGTGAGGAGGCCGAGCGCCTGATCCGCGAGACGATGGAAAAGAAGACCATCGTCGTGAAGCAAGGACAGACCAGGATCGAGGCGGTCTGCGGCAAATGCGGCGCGCCGAACCGCGTCCAGGCCGAGAAGGGCGCGACCCGCGTCAAATACGCCTGCAAGCAATGCGGCGACAAGCAGGTGACGCTGTAGGACTCTGCGGCTGCGGGACTTCTTATCCGCACTGTCGCCGCATAGACGGTGGGCTCCCTCCCCCTTGCGGGACAGGGCTGGGGAGAGGGTAAGCCGCGCACACCGCCGTTGCCGCCACCCGTCTCCCTAACCTCGAGAGCGAGCTTCGCTCGCCTCGGACCCCGCAAGGGGGAGGGAACGCACCTTTGTTGAGGCGGCAGCAGCGCGACGCTTAGTATCCGTTCACAAATCTCGCGAATGCCTCGGCATAATCCGGATGCCAGCGCGACAGGGCAGGGCGGTTCTCCACGATGTCGCCGATCGCCCACAGCATGCGCCGCTCGTCGAGCGGCCTGGGCACATCGTTATCCGGACAGAGGATGTAGAAGTCGCCGGCATCGATGCGTTCGATCATAAAGTCGACGGTCTGCTCCGGCGTCCAGGCACCGGGCGGCTTCTCGGTGCGGCCGCGCGCGGTCAGGGGGGTGAAGACGTGACCGGGGATCATCAGATGCGCGCTGATCCTGCATCCCGGCAGGTTCCGCAATTCATGCTGCAGCGCCTCTGTCTGCGCTTTCACGCCGGCCTTCGAGACGTTGTAGGCAGGATTGCCGGGCGGCGTTGTGATGCCTTGCTTGGAGCCGGTGTTGATCACGAGGCCGGGCCGCCCGCGTTCGACCATGTGAGGCACCAAAACTTGCGTGCCGTGAATGACGCCCCACAGGTTCACCGCAAGAATGCGCTGCCAGTTCTCCAGCGGACCGAAACTGTTGCTGTCGGGGCCAATGCCGGCATTGTTCATCAGGATGTCGGTACCGCCGAACCGCTTTTGCACCGCGGTTTCCAGGCCCGCGACCTCATCGAAACGGCTGACGTCGACCGATGCCGTCATGATGTCGGCCGCGCCGCCCGTGGCGACGGCTGCCAGTCTGGCCGCGGCCTCGGCGAGGCGCTCGGTGCCGATGTCGGCAATGCACACCTTCATGCCGAAGCCGGCGAAACGCATCGCGGCGGCGAGCCCGATGCCGGAGGCGCCCCCGGTGATCACGGCAACATGATTTGGCGACATCGCAGGATGGGGCATCGTCATTCTCCGGACAGATGAGGTAGGTATTCGCAGGCCGAAACCTTAGACTACCATGGACGAACGGGCATGGGAGGTCTTCACATCGGCTGCTTTCCGCAATCCTTCGGCCGCATTACGGTTCATGCCACCGTTATAGATGTGCAAACATAGCGGCGACCAACTTCAAGGGAGTTTAAACATGGCTGTCACGCAGGCAATTCCGATCACGCGCCATCCTTACGCGGATGGTTCCTACAAAAGGATGCTGATCGACGGCCAGTGGGTCGACGCCGCCTCCGGCAAGCAGTTCGAGACCCACAATCCGGCGACCGGCGAATTGCTCGCGACCGTCGCCGAAGGAGACGCGGAGGACATCAACCGCGCCGTCGCGGCGGCCCGCCGCGCCTTCGAGGGACCCTGGAGCAAGGTCAAGCCGTATGAGCGGCAAGGCCTGTTGCTGAAACTCGCCGATCTCGTCGAGAATAATTTCGAGGAGCTGTCGCAGCTCGATACGATGGACATGGGCGCGCCGATCAGCCGCACCCGCGGCAACAAGCTGCGCGTGCTCGGCATGATCCGCTATTACGCCGGGCAGGCGACGGCGCTGCACGGCGAGACTATCGAGAATTCGCTACCGGGCGAGATCTTCTCCTACACGCTCAAAGAACCCGTTGGCGTGGTAGGCGCGATCATCCCCTGGAACGGGCCGCTCGCCGCGACCGTCTGGAAGATCGGCCCCGCGATCGCAACCGGCTGCACCGTGGTGTTAAAGCCTGCCGAGGAAGCGCCGTTGACCTCGCTGCGGCTCGCCGAGCTCTGCATGGAAGCCGGCGTCCCGTCCGGCGTCGTCAACGTCGTGCCCGGCTATGGCGAGACCGCCGGCGCGGCGCTGGCGTCGCATCCCGATGTCGACAAGGTCGCCTTCACCGGCTCGCACGTCACGGGGCAATCGATCATCCGCGCCTCCGCCGGCAACCTCAAGCGCGTGTCACTCGAACTCGGTGGCAAGTCGCCCGATATCGTGTTCGCCGATGCCGACCTCGACGCGGCGGTGCCGGGCGCCGCAATGGCGGTGTTCGCCAATTCCGGGCAGATCTGCAGCGCGGGGACGCGGCTGTTCGTTGAAGAGAACGTCTATGACGAGTTCGTCGGCCGTGTCGCCGAGTTCGGCAAGAAGCTGCAGGTCGGCAACGGCCTCGATCCGGGCACCCAGATCGGGCCATTGGTCTCGCAGCAGCAGATGGACCGCGTCGCTGGTTACCTCGACATCGGTCAGAAGGAAGGTGCCAAAGCGGTGGCGGGCGGCGGCCGCCTGACCGAAGGCGCGCTCTCGAAGGGCTTCTTCGTGCAGCCGACGGTGTTCGCCAATGTGCAGGACAATATGCGGATCGCGCAGGAGGAAATCTTCGGCCCGGTGATCTCGGCGATTTCCTTCAAAGATACCGACGAACTGATCAAGCGCGCCAATGCCACCACGTTCGGATTGGGCAGCGGCGTCTGGACCACCAATGTCAGCAAGGCGCATCAGGTCGCGAAGGCGCTGCGCGCCGGCTCGGTCTGGGTGAACTGCTATCAAGCGATGGATCCGGCCGTTCCGTTCGGCGGCTACAAGATGAGCGGCTACGGCCGCGAGTCCGGCAAGCAGCACGTCGAGGAATATCTCAACGTCAAGGCGGTCTGGATCAAGACGGCCTGAGACGCTTCAGATCGGTGGCTGCGATGGCGGCGGCTTCGGCCGCCGTTATCATATTATCGCGCGTTATCGGCTGGCGGTTTTCCGTGGCCGGCCGATATCCTTGCGCAAGGCCTGCAATTCCTTGCGCGCCGCGCTTGCGGCGGTACGTTCGATCTTGCGATAGCGCGCGACCAGCGAGAGGCCGAACGGCGTCAGCACTGCGCCGCCGCCATTCTTGCCGCCGGTCTGCCGCTCCACGGCGGCCTGACGGCAGATGCGATTGATCTCGTCGACCAGATCCCACGCCCGCTTGTAGGACATGTCCATGGCGCGTCCGGCGGCGGAAATCGAACCGCTTCGATGGATCGTTTCGAGCAACTGGATCTTGCCGGGCCCGATACGCCCCTCTGCGTCGATATCGATGCGGACACTGAGCGAAGGAAGCTGCTTGCCGTTCGGTTTTTGCATGGAAGATGTGCTCGCTCGCGTCGAGGCTACACGTTGCGTCCGAAACCTTTTACGAACAAGCTGAAGCGGTTACATATCCGTATCAACACGGGGTTCTGGAAGAGACATGAATTATCCATCGTTGTTTTCGCCGCTCAAGCTCGGCCCCTATCAGCTCAATCATCGTCTCGCGTTGGCGCCGCTGACGCGGATGCGAGCCGCGAAGCCGAGCCTCGCGCCGCGGCCGCTGAATGCGGAATATTATGCGCAGCGCGCGACGCAGGGCGGATTGCTCATCGCCGAAGCCTCGCCCGTGATGGCGACGGGCTTCGGCAGCCCCGGCGTTCCCGGCATTTATACGGAAGCGCAGATCGCGGGCTGGCGCGAGGTGGTCGATGCGGTTCATGCCAAGGGCGGAATCATCTTCCTGCAGCTCTGGCATGTCGGGCGCGTCTCGCATTCCTCGTTCCAGCCGGGCGGCGTGTTGCCGGTCGCGCCATCGGCGGTGCCAATCGCCGATCTGAAGACCGGCACGGCCGACGGCAAGGCGGTGCCCTACGAGACGCCGCGCGCGCTCGAAACGTCGGAAATTCCCGGCGTGGTCGACGCCTATCGCCAGGCCGCGAAGAACGCGCTTGCCGCCGGCTTCGATGGCGTCGAGGTGCACGGCGCCAACGGCTATCTGATCGAGCAGTTCCTGCAGTCGCACACCAACCTGCGCACCGACCAATATGGCGGCTCGATTCCAAACCGTGTGCGCTTCCTGATGGAAGTGACGCAGGCCGTGGTCGATGTCTGGGGAGCCGACCGCGTCGGCGTGCGGCTGTCGCCCTATGGTGTCGCCAACGGCAGCGGCGAGCCGGATCCGATGCCGCTCTATACGTACGCCGTCGAACAGCTCAATCCGCTTGGCCTCGCCTATCTGCATTTCATCGAGCCGCGCTCCTCCGGCGCCGGCCGCGCCGAGGTCAACCACCAGAATGTGCCGTCGGCAATGGTGCTGTTCCGCCCGATCTGGAAGGGCGTGCTGATCGCCGCCGGCGGCTTCACCGGCGAGACCGCCGATGCGGCGATCCGCGATGGCCATGCCGACGCGGTCGCTTTCGGCCGCATCTTCATTTCGAATCCGGACCTGCCGCGCCGGCTGCAGCGCGGCTTCCCGCTGACGCCTTATAACCGCGCGACATTCTACGGCGGCGATGTGACAGGCTATACGGATTATCCGGAGCACAACGAGCTGGAGCAGGCGTGAGGAGATCGTAGCCCGGATGGAGCGAAGCGAAATCCGGGAGCGCCCGTGATGCCTGGTGAGTCCAGCCCCGGATTTCGCTTCGCTCCATCCGGGCTACAAGGCTACCGTCATTGCGAGCGAAGCGAAGCAATCCATCGTGCCGCAAAGAAAGTCTGGATTGCTTCGTCGCTTCGCTCCTCGCAATGACGGAGTGTGAGGACGGAGCCCAAATGTTTCCAGAACTGGAACCAGAGAAAAAGAAATCCAAGGCCGTATCGCTCGGCAAGCCCGCAGCGGGCCAATGCCTGTGCGGCAAGGTCGCCTTCGAGATCGACGTGCCCGCGCGCTGGGCCTGGCACGATCATTCGCCGTCGAGCCGCCGCGCGCATGGCGCGGCCTACGCGACCTACGTCGGAAGCTGGCGCAAGCGCTTTCGTATTACCAAGGGCGAGGCCAGTCTCACACGGTACGAAGACGAGGCCACCAAGACCGTGCGCAGCTTTTGCTCACACTGCGGCACGCCTGTCGTCTATGAGCGCCCGCGCTCGCCGCACATGGTCAACATCCCCCGCGCGCTGTTTTCGGGCCGCACCGGGCGGCAGCCGCTCTATCACATCGCGATCGAGGAATTGCAGGAATGGGCCTATACCGGCGAGCCGCTGGTGCCGTTGAAGGGGTATCCCGGCGTGGTCTGGCAGCGCTCGAAAAAGAAGAAGCGCGCGGACCGTGAAGGGATGGTCTAGAGCGTGGACCCACTACGCGCAGCCAGCCATAGCGGATGGATGCGAGCTGGACCAAGGCGATAAGGGCTTGAATTCACGGCAAGACAGTCCGGCTCAATGTGGCCCGCCAAGGAGCGGGTCGGACGCTATGCACCCGAAAGCGGAGTTATTATGCTCACCCTGAGCTTTGTCGTTCTTGACCCATTGCGGACCAGGGTGATGCCGGATCGAAATGGTGGAGCGACGGCCGGTTTTGCTTCACAAGCGGCACAGTGCAGCCGATCATCTGCCCGCTATGGCTTACTGACTCCGAGAGGCTGCATGGGTCAGTGAAACTTCTCGCCACGATCCAGTTTCGCAACAATTTGCTCGATCCGTCTAGCGCGCGTCTCGGGCTTCTTCGCTGTATGAAGGCGATAGTAGATTGAATAGAGATTTCTGCGATCGAGCGTCGCGAAGAACGCTTTCGCCGCGCGCATGTCCTCCAAGGCGTCGAGAAAGTCTTGCGGGATAGTCATGTCCGCTGAGCCCGCGTATGCGGTGTCCCATCGTCCATCCGACTTGGCCGCTTCGACCTGAGCCAATCCAGCAGGAAGCATCCGCCCTTCAGCGATCAGGGTTGTTGCATGACGGCAGTTCTTGGCCGACCAATTGGAATTCACCTTCCGCGGGGTAAGTCGTTGCAAGTGCGACATGTCGTCGAAAGGTTTCATCTGGCCGTCGATCCAACCGACGCGGATGGACTCAATAACGCAATCATTCCACGTCACCGACGGCACGCCCGTGTCTGATTTGAAGATCCGCACCCAGAGTTCGGTCGCAGTGCCATGGTGCTTCTCAAGCCAGTCACCAAGCTTGGATGCGTTCTTAAATGCCAACGGGGCTTGCTGCTTTTTGCGAACCATAGACAACTCTACCACGTTGGCAGCAAAGCCTCCATCTGCGGACAACAAGCCCAGTGGCAAGCACTCTTGGCTGAGGTCTGTTGTTGGCCCTTTTGAGACATGCCAACCGGCCTGGCGATGTCCGCTCACCGGGGTATACCGGAAGTCTTCGTCGGACGGTGAAAACGACGCTTTCGACCCATCTCCGACATCACCTTCCGGCCTCTAGCCACGCGCATGCCCTGAGTTCGCCCTAGGCGATTCGATCGTCACAGCCGTCCAACAAAGTGCTAGGCTGCTTAGGCGTATTTCCAACTATCTTGAGGCTGGACGAGTCACCTGCGGAATAGTCCGCCCACCACACCCCCCACAACGCCGTGCACCGCGCCGCCGATCGCGCCGATTGGACCGCCGACACCACGCGAATGGCGAGTACGGCTCCCAGCGCGACGACGGTCTTGATGGCCAGATTTGCTAGCCTCTGCCGCGGCGTCCGTTAGTACCCTGTGCTGGGCGGCGTTGAGAAAGCCAGTCGTAGGGTAGCCGTGCTCCTCCTGCCAGCGCGCGATGACGGCGCGAGTCGATTCGTCGAACTTCCCATTGACCTTGGTCTTGAACCCGAGCTTGGTTAGCCCACGTTGCACTCCACGACGCTTTGCCTTGGTGAGGCCGATCTGTTCCTCGGTCTCCTGAGTCGCTTCGTCGGTAGCTATTGTCGTTTCGGCGGGTGCCAGCGTTTCGCGAGGCGTGCTGCTCAGACCAGCCTTAGCAAAGTGCGCGCTGTCGACGATCGCTAGGATACACAATGCTAGGATCAAGGCGCGCATGACCTTTCCTTCGCCCTCAAGTCTGCCGATCGTTCGGTCTAGAAAGTAAAGATACACCGCGCCGTCCTGAACTATCAACGTCCGACGGCGCCACTCCGCTTCGTCGCGGGGGTAACTGTTGCCCGCGGCACACGGTTCCCTAGCCTCGCGCCGATTGTTACGCCGCATTGCACGCGGGGGCATGGGATCGGCGCATCGCCCTTGGAGCTTAGAGACGTCTAGAGCCAGCGCCGCCGAGGTCAGCTTCTGGCCCGAAGCCGCCGAAAAGGGACGGGCCGAGCATGTCCGCTCCGCCCCGATAGTTCAGATGTCAACTTGTTCTGCTGTTGCGAGCGCGTCGTCGACGTCGATTCCCAGATAACGAACGGTGCTCTCAATTTTCGTGTGCCCCAGAAGCAGCTGCACGGCTCGTAAGTTGCCCGTACGTCGGTAGATGAGGGTCGCCTTGGTTCGACGCAGTGAATGCGTCCCGAACAGATGCGGGTCCAGCCCTATACCGGCAAGCCAATCGGACAACAGGCGCGCCTACTGCCGAGTGGTTAGGCTGCAATTTGGTCCTCGCCGGCGGTGAACAGATATTCGCCCGGCTTCTTGCCGGTCGCCCTCAGATGATCATCGATAGTTGGCGCGTCATCTCAGTCAGTTCGAATTTGACCGGCCGTCTCGTCTTCTTCTGCCGGACGCTTGCACGGTCGGCTGCATAGCCGCTCGGCGCGAGGTCGTCGACCTTGAGCGCCACGACGTCGCAACCCCCAAGTTTACTGTCGATGGCTACGTTGAACAGAGCCAGATCACGGATCCGGCGCTCGACCTGGAGCTTCGTCCGGATGGACCACACGTGCTTCGGGCGGAGCGGCGGCTTTGCGCCGACGATCTTTCCCTTATTCCAAGGGACGTGCCTTGAGACGCTCTCGATTGTGTTTAAGACGTCAGTCATGGTGACCTCCTCGGTTAACGAGGGGGCCATTCTCAATCTGGTAATCTTTTGAAAGAACGTCGGCTTTCAGACGATTGAGGACGTACTCGGGTCCAATTCGACAGATCAGAAGGCGCATTTTGACCCAAGGCGGACATCATTTAAAGGGGCCAGCTTATCATTGCGGAATATGCTAACGTAGTCAGAAGCGACGGCGGCCCATGTCCCGCGACCTTCCAATCTCAAGACCGTCTCTGGCTGACAAATTTGCGCTGTGGCTTTCGACAAGCCGCATGACCGATGGCCTTTGGATCGGAAGCTCGCACGGTGACCCTGGGCCTGCGCTACAACGCGTTGAAGCCGCGCTTAAGCTAATGGAGCATTTTGCTCCACTTCATTACCGGCGTGTCAAGAGTAGCTTATCTCGAATTTGGGTGAAGCTGGTTCCGCATGGAGCCGGCTGCTATCTGCATTCCTTGAACGCCTGCTTGCTCGACGAACGTGTCGTCGCTTCTGAAACCACAACTCTCGAGTGGATCGCGTCCGCTATCATACATGAAGCGACGCATGCGAGGCTGGAGAAGCGGGGTATCCGCTACGACGAACCGGTCCGCTATCGGATCGAACGGATTTGTGCTCGAAGAGAACTGGATTTTGCTCTGCGTGTGCCGGGCGCCGACGCCTTGTTAGAAGAGATCAATTGGAGGCTCGAACGGTGCAATGAGGAGAATGTATCCTTTACCGATCAAAAAATGTGGGAAGGAATAGATCAGGGCAACGAAGACATGCTCCGTCATCTCGGAACGCCAGAATGGGTCATATCTCTAGTGTTCAAGGCGAGAGATCTAGTCATGTGGCTTCGCCGCTTCACACGACGTATAGCCGGCGCTTCTGTGGAATGATCGCATAGCCTTTGGATGACCGCTTCTGGCCCCTTTGAAACCTGCCGACCGGCTCTGAAGCTGTCCGTTCACCGGGTTAGACCTGAAGTCACCGTAGGCGAGTTAAATCGGCGCAAATGACCCAAGGCGGACATCAGTGCCGTACAGCCTCACGGCGCTCACGAGCTTTCTCAGAACTTGCCGATCTGGCGCTCGGTCCAACTGCCGATAAAGAAGGTCTCATCTGCGATCAGGTGGAAGCGCCCGGCGATGAACCCCTTGCGTCCAACCGCGCTCTGATCGAGTCCACCGCCGCATGAGGTTGGCTCGGCATGGATTTGGACGATCTGTCCGTCCGCAGTGCCTCGGACTGATTGCAGGACGTGTGCACGAGCCACATGAAAGGGTCGCAGTCCCGGTAATTCGCGGATGTGCACCCCGATGATTTCGACCCTGGCGATGACTTCGCTCCCTTCCGCTGCCGGTGGAATCGCATCGAGTAGGATCGTCCGATGGTTTTGGGGGCCGCGGCAAGCCAGCACCGGCGCAGTGAGAACTAGCAGCCCTAGACCGGCGCCCGCGGCTGCACAGACGTTGGTGGCGATCCAGCAACGGAGATCAAATCGATTTGGTTGGGCGCGGGTCATCATATAGAAATAGAAGCCTCTCGCTTTGTGGTCGAAGTGTCGCCGATTTCGAGTGTTGACCCAAAACAGACCTTGGGCTTTTTCGGCTCTAGCCGAACCAGACCCCACATGGGTCTCCTCAGTCTCATTAATATGGGAAGATGAGATCTTAATATGGGAAGATGAGATCCCATTCTGAAAGAATTGGCCGCAGACCCACTTGACTGCACTTATCTGTTGTTCCTTGGCGCGTATTGTCGCCCGGGATCGCAACCCACGTGATGCGATCCCGGCTCGCGGCCAAAACGACTTCGAAGTCCTTGGTGCCGGATTTGAGCAATCGAAATACGGTATCCCCTGCAGCGGCTGTCTCAATACGGCCCTTCAATGCCAACCCGGCTACACTCTGGAATACGACCCTTCCTGAATCGGTATCAAACGTCACGTGATAGTACCCTTGATTCGCACACCTCACAGTGAACTGCTCTGCGTTCGCTGGTGTCGCCTCAAGCAACAACATCAAAAGTGAAATTGCTATCGCCCTTTCAATAATGCGCAGCCAACCAAAGCACGAATGTCGGTGTTGCGACGACGCAGAACCCTGCTGAGGTTGTTGTATGCTGAGGGCATGCTGGCCGAGTTTCAATGTACGCTGCCTTTGGCTTGTCTTCGCTCTACGGTAGTAATCCAGTACTAAGAGATTGTTTAGAGTGATGCCAAAATTGAAGCCGATCTTAATCAAGCAAGTCGCCTGTTGGCACTTCTGCGACATCGGGGCTGTATCCGCTATTCCGCCGCTGTTGAGGGTTGAGCGGACATCAGTCAGTCGCTTAATGAGTACACGGCCTAGAGCGGGATGAGGCCGTGACGACGGACCATGTCGTGCCTCGGACGCAAGCGGTCTGAGTGCTGCGAGCCGGGTCCCATTCTACTTTGCATGGGGTTGTTTTCGCGTTTTTTGTCCGGGTCCCGCGGTGTACCGCTGCTGCGGTGCACGGCGTCGGGGACACGGAAATGGCTGTGCAGAGCAGCCATGACCGCGATCCATTGCTTACGCGCGCCAAGTTTGGTCATCTGCCTCACCCCGCACGTCAACGAAGCGGCGGGCGGGAGGGAAAATGAAGAACAAGATCACCGGCCGTTCGGCATTCCTGGCACTGCTGAAGGACGAGGGCGTTACGCATCTGTTCGGCAATCCCGGCACCACCGAACTGCCGATCATGCATGCGCTGAAGGACCATCCCGACCTCACCTATGTGATGGCGATGCAGGAAAGCCTGGTCGTCGCGATGGCCGACGGGTTCAGCCGCGCCTCCGGCAAGCTCGTCGCCTGCAACGTTCATGTTGCGCCCGGCCTCGGCAACGCGATGGGCTCGCTCTACAACGCCAGCTTCACCGGCACGCCGTTGATCCTGACGGCCGGCCAGCAGGAGCAGGGCCACGGCCTGACGGAGCCGGTGCTCTACGGTCCGCTGGTGCAGATGGCCGCGCCGCTGGTCAAATGGGCGGTGGAGGTGACGCGGCTGGAGGATCTGCCGCGGATCGTGCGCCGCGCCGCCAAGATCGCGACCACGCCACCGACGGGGCCGGTGTTCATCTCGCTGCCGGGCGACATCCTCAATTCCGAGGCCGGCATCGAGCTCGGCCGCTCGACGCGCGTCGATACGCGCGTCAAGCCGTCAGAGGAGTCGCTGCAGGCGCTGACCGCGCGGATTCTGAAGGCAGAGCGGCCCGTGATCATCGTCGGTGACGAAATCGTCAAGAGCGATGCGTTGCAGGAGGCGGCGCAATTGGCGGAAACGCTGGGCTGTCCGGCGCACCAGTCGTCGACGCCGTATGGCGCGCATTTCCTGTCGGAAAGCCCATGCTTCATGGGCGCGTTGGCACGCATCCAGAAGATCGCCCGCGACACGCTGTCGCCGTACGATCTCATCATCGCGCTCGGCGGCGATCCCTTGCGGATGTCGGTCTACAGTGAAGTCGATCCGTTGCCGGATGGGCTGTCGATCGTGCAGATCGGCCTGGTCGACCACGACCTCGCCAGGAATTACGGTGCAGACATCGCGCTCAAGGCTGACGTGCGGGAAACCTTGCGCGCCCTGGTGCCGGCACTAAAGGCCGCCGGCGGCAGCGCGCTTGAGGCGCGCGCAAGAGAGGGATTGGACGCGCTCGCTTCGAAGAACTGGACGGCCAGACGGAAGCCTCTGGTCGAGCAGATATCGAAACATGCCAACACCTCGCCAATCGATCCGGACTGGTTGGCGCTGCAAGTGGTCGAGGCAATGCCCGACAACGCCATCCTGGTTGACGAAGGACTAACGTCGTCGCGGCAGATAATCGCGCTGCGCCCGCATCGCGACCGCTACGGCTATCATGCGCTCGCATCAGGCGGCATCGGCTGGGGATTGCCGGCCTCCGTCGGCGTCAGCCTAGCCAATCCGCAACGGCCGGTCGTATGTTACTCCGGCGACGGCAGCTCGATGTACTCGATCCAGTCGCTATGGACGGCCGCAAACCACAAGCTGCCGTTGACGTTCGTCATCGTCAACAATGGCGGCTACCGCATCATCAAGCAGCGGCTGCTCGCCTTCCACGGCGACGATCATTACGTCGGCATGGATTTTGTGGATCCGCCGGTCGATTTTACCGGCATGGCGAAATCGCTGGGGTTGGAGGCGACGAAGGTGACCGACCCCTCGCAATTGAAGTCCGTATTGTCGTCGGCCTTCAGCCGCCCCGGCGCGAAGTTGATCGAGGTCGTGGTGAGTAATGCGGTGAATTGATCACCCCGTCATTGCGAGGAGCAACGCCACGAAGCAATCCATTCCTCCGCTTGCAGCGCGATGGATTGCTTCGCTTCGCTCGCAATGACGGCGGGCCCAGCATCGCTCTACTCCGCCGCCTGTACATGCGGGCGATATCTCGCCGTCGGATGCTGCGCCGTCAGCCGCGCACGGTCCGGGCCGAATAGCTTCTCGCGCAGCGTTCCCTTCGCATATTCGCTCTTGTACCGTCCTCGCCGTGTCAATTCAGGCACCAGCATGTCGGCGATATCCTCGAAATCGCCGGGCGAGGTGGCGAACGCGACGTTGAGGCCGTCGACGTCGGTCTGCTCGAACCAGGCCTCGATATCGTCGGCAACCTTCTCGGGCGTGCCGACCACGACTGGGCCAGCGCCGCCGATGCCGACATGCTCGACGACTTCGCGCACGGTCCAGACCCTGTCAGGATCGGCGCGGGTGACGTTGTCGAGCGCGGTGCGGCCGGCGTCGTTCTGCACGTGACGCACCTCCTGGTCGAGGTCGTAGTTCGAGAAATCGACGCCCATCCAGCCCGACATCAAGGCCAGCGCGCCCTCGGTCGCGATGTGCGCCCGATAGTCGGCGTATTTCGCTTTCGCCTCCGCCTCGGTACGGCCGAGAATGATCGTCATCATCGAGAACATCAAGATTTCAGCCGGGTTGCGGCCGATCTCCTGCGCCAGCGCGCGGATCGCGGCAACCCGCGGTCCGATAATTTTGGCCGATGGGCCCGACATGAACACGCATTCGGCATGCTGGGCCGCGAACTGCCGTCCACGCGGCGAGGTGCCGGCCTGGTACAGCACCGGCGTCCGCTGCGGCGACGGCTCGCTAAGATGGATGGCGTTGAGCCGGTAGTTACGGCCCTCGTGCTGAATGCGATGCACCTTGGAAGGATCGGCAAAAATCCCGCGCGCGCGGTCGCGCAGCACGGCGCCGTCCTCCCAGCTTCCTTCCCAGAGCTTGTAGACCAGCTCCATATATTCATCCGCGATCTCGTAGCGGTCATCGTGTGCGGTCTGCCTGTCCTTGCCGGCGCCGCGGGCGGCGCTGTCGAGATAGCCGGTCACGACATTCCAGCCGATCCGTCCTTCGGTGAGGTGATCGAGCGTCGACATTCTCCGCGCAAACGGGTAGGGCGGCTCGAAGGAGAGATTGCTGGTGACGCCGAAGCCGAGATTCTGCGTCACCGCAGCCATCGCCGGGATCAGCATCAGCGGCTCGTTCGCCGGCGTCTGCGCGGCATTGCGCAGCGCCGCATCCGGGCTGTTGCCGAACACGTCGTAGACGCCGAGCACATCGGCGAGGAAAAGTCCGTCGAACCGGCCACGCTCCAGCGTTTTCGCCAGATCGAGCCAGTAGGGCAGGCGGTTGTAGTCCAGCGTGCGGTCGCGTGGATGGGTCCAGAGCCCCGGCGATTGATGCGCCACGCAGTTCATGGCGAAGGCATTGAGCCGGATTTGTTTTGTCATGACGCGAACCTCGTAGCGCGCAGTTCCCTCGCGCATTTGCCCGGTTAAACGCCGGGCTGTTGCCTGAAATTGTTGCATCCTCGCTGCGTTTAGCAAGGCCCATTCGACAGGCCCTGCCACTTCCAGCGGGCGGCTTATCCCGATAGGTTGCGGCCCCACACGCTAGCGAACAAAGGAAAGAAATATGGCTGATAGAGCCGACGCGATTGCGCGGGTACGCGAGCATCTGAATTCCGGCGCGTTTCTCGCCGAGCTCGGCCGCAGGGTCTCTTATCGGACCGAAAGCCAGAACCCCGGCAGCGGCGAGGCGTTGCGCGCCTATCTCGTCGACGACCTCCAGCCGGCTTTCGCCGCGCTTGACTTCTCCACCCGCCTGATCGAATCGCCGACCGGCAGAGGACCGTATCTGCTGGCGGATTATCGCGAGGACGCCTCGCTGCCGACTGTGCTCACCTATGGCCATGGCGACGTCGTCGACGGCATGGAAGGCGAATGGCGCGACAATCTCGATCCGTGGCAGGTCACGACCAAGGGCGAGCGCGTCTATGGCCGCGGCACCGCGGACAACAAGGGGCAGCACAGCATCAACCTTGCGGCATTGCGCGCCGTGCGCGAGACCCGTGGCGGCAAGCTTGGCTTCAACGCCAAATTCATCATCGAGACTGGCGAGGAGATCGGTTCGCCCGATCTACGGCAAGTGTGCGAAGCCCATCGTGAGGAGTTGAAGGCCGATCTGTTCCTGGCGTCCGACGGGCCGCGGCTCTCGGCCGATCGGCCCACGATCTTCCTCGGCTGCCGCGGCGGCAACCGCATCCATCTCGATGTCAATCTGCGTGAAGGCGGCCACCACTCGGGCAATTGGGGCGGCGTGCTCGCCAATCCCGCGACGATCCTTTGCAATGCCATCGCGAGCCTTGTTGACGGCAAGGGGCGAATGAAGCTCGACGCGCTGAAGCCGCCGCGGATTTCGAATGCGGTCCGCGCGGCGCTGGCCGACGTGAAGATCGAGCCGACCGCGGACGAGCCGGCGCTGGCGCCCGACTGGGGCGAGGAGGGATTATCACCGGCGGAGCGGCTGTTTGCCTGGAATACGCTGGAAGTTTTGGCGATGTCGTCGGGCAGTATCGAGAAGCCGGCCAACGCCATTCCTGGACGCGCCAATGCCGTGCTGCAGCTCCGCTTCGTCGTCGGCACCAGATATCAAGAGGTCATCGACGCCGTGCGCGCGCACCTGCATGCCAATGGCTTTCCGATGGTGGAAGTCAGCGGCACGCAGCGCTTCGCCGCCTCGCGCACCGATGTCGACAGCCCCTGGGTGAATTGGACGGCGAACTCGATCAGGCAGACCACGGGCAAAGCGCCGGCGATCCTGCCGAATTTCGGCGGTTCGCTGCCCAACGACGTGTTCGCCGAAGGACTGGGCTTGCCGACCATCTGGGTGCCGCATTCCTATCCCGGCTGCTCGCAGCATGCGCCGGATGAGCACATCCTGCTGCCCGTGACGGAAGAGGCGCTGGCGATCATGGCGGGAATCTTCTGGGATCTCGGCGAGATCAAGCGCAAGGCTTGAACGAAAATGCCTCACCTTGCGTCATGGCCGGGCTCGTCCCCGGCCATGACGCACTTGCGCGGGATGACAAAGAACGTGGACGCCCGGGACCAGCCCGAGTGCATCACGAACAGATAGGCCACAGCTCAATCCGGGCGAGCAAAAGTGTGATGAGGCTACAGCGGCCGCATCCTTGATGTGCTACGCTGACTGCTCATCCCCTGGTTGAGAGGCCCTGATGTCCGATTCCGTAGAAGTCCGGCGCCGACACTATGCAGAAGACCTCTGGTTTGTCGCCGATATGCGCTCAGCCGCGGTGAAGGCGGCCTTTGCGGACGTGCCGCGTGAAAGGTTCGTCGGCCCCGGGCCTTGGCGGATCAAAAGCTCCTGGAACATGGCGGACTATCGAACCACACCCGATGACGATCCATGTCACGTCTATCATGATGTGCTGATCGCGCTCGACGAAAGCCGCAGCCTCAACAACGGCCAGCCCAGCCTTTGGGCTTTCGTGTTCGACAAGCTTGATATCGCGGCCAACGAACATGTGGTGCATCTCGGTTGCGGCACGGGCTATTACACTGCCATTCTCGCTGAACTCGTCGGTCGTGATGGCGCCGTGGAGGCGATCGAAATCGAGCCGCGACTTGCAGAGCTGGCGCGTGCGGCCCTCGCACCATGGCCGCAGGTCATAGTCGCGAATGGCGACGGCACCGGTCATCCTCTCACGCCCGCGGACGTGATTGTCGCCAGTGCTGGAGCGACGCATCCGCTTCCGGCCTGGCTGGACGCATTGAAGCCCGGCGGACGCCTATTGTTTCCCATGACGCCAACTGAAGGTTTCGGCGGCATGTTGCTGGTCACGCGCCTCCGCGCTGACAAGTTCAGCGCGCGGTTCTTGTGTCGGGTTCTATTCTATGAATTCGCGGGTGCACGCGATGCTGAGGTGAGTAAGCGGCTCGCAGAAGCGTTGGCGCATGATCGCGGCGCCGGCGTCAAGTCGCTGCGCACCGACCCTCATGAACAAGAGGAGAATTGCTGGCTACACGAGGATGGTTGGTGCCTGTCATGCCGCGAAGCGGCGGAACAAGCGGGCGACTAGAGCATGATGAAATTGGGTTTGATTGCGACCACGAAGAAGGTGCGCTCCCTCTCCCGCTTGCGGGGGAGGCATAGGCGGCCCATGGCCGCCGTTCTTTAGTAGAACGCCGATGCGGAGCATCGGCTATGGGTGGGGGTGTCTCCTTGGGCGACGCTGCCCGAGTGGAGAGAGCCCACCCGGCGCTTCGCGCCGACCTAAGAGCGAGCTTCGCTCGTCTCGACCCCCGCGAACGGGAGAGGTGAAGCGCGTCTGCGGCCAAGTCGATCAAACCAAAAATCATCCCGCTCTAGCAGCAGCTTCACGGGGCGCGGCACTGCTCCCTCACACCCCTTCATCCAGCGCGACCAGTTCGCGCTTCTTGCGCAGCGCCGGCAGCAGCGGGCCTATCAGCAGCACGACCGCCAGCGCGAGACACGCGGCCGAGATGGGCCGCTCGACGAAAGTCATCAGATTGCCCTGCGATAGGATCAGCGATTTGCGCAGATTGTTCTCCAGTATCGGCCCTAGCACGAAGGCTAGCACCAGCGGCGCCGGCTCGTAGCCGAGCTTGCGCATGAAATAGCCGATAATGCCGAACGCGATCATCACGTAGACGTCGAACACGTTGTTGCTGGAGCAATAGACGCCGATGATGGTGAACAGGATGATCAGCGGGAACAGGATGTTGTAAGGCAGCTTGAGAAGCTGGACCCACATGCCGATCATCGGCAGGTTAAGCACCAGCAGCATCAGATTGCCGATATACATGCTGGCGACGATGCCCCAGAACAGGCCGGGGTTCTGCGTGATCATCAGCGGTCCCGGCTGCAAGCCATGAATGACGAAAGCGCCCAATAGCAGTGCCATCACCACATTCGGTGGAATGCCTAATGTCATCAGCGGAATGAAGGCGCCGCCGGCAGCGGCATTGTTGGCGGCTTCGGGACCCGCGACGCCCTCTATTGCGCCGCGGCCGAACCGCTCCGGCGTTTTGGACAGCCGCTTCTCGAGCGCATAGGACGCGAATGACGAGATCACTGCGCCGCCGCCGGGCAGGATGCCGAGAAGAAATCCAAGGACCGTTCCGCGCGACATCGGGCCGGCACTGGCTTTCCAGTCCTCTCTGCTTGGAAGCAGATGCGTGATCTTGGTGTTGATGACGTCGCGTTTGATGACGTGCTCGGCGTTAATCAGGACCTCGGCGACGCCGAACAAGCCCATTACCACCGGGACAAGGCCGATGCCGTCGATCAACTCCAACCGGCCGAAGGTCAGGCGCGGTTGCGCGGTGATGCTGTCGAGCCCGACCACGCCGAGGACGACGCCAATGCAAGCCATCAACAGCGCCTTCGCCATCGAGCCCTGCGTCAGGAAGGTCAGAACGACGAGGCCGAGCACCATCAGGCTGAAATATTCGGCCGGTCCGAAGGCGATCGCAACGCTGGCGAGCTTGGGTGCCACCAGCATCAGTGCGATCAGGGCGAAGGTGCCGGCGAAGAACGAGCCGAACGCCGAGATGCCGAGCGCCGGGCCGGCGCGGCCTTGTTTCGCCATCTGGTGCCCGTCGATGCAGGTGACGACGGAAGCGGCCTCGCCGGGAATGTTGACCAGGATCGAGGTGGTCGAGCCGCCATACATCGAGCCGTAATAGATGCCGGCCATCATGATGATGCCGGATTCCGGCGTTCCCGACAGTGTTATCGGCAGCAGCAGCGACATCGCCGAAATCGGACCGATGCCGGGCAGGACACCGACCAGCGTGCCGATGAAGACGCCTAGGAAGCAATAGATCAGGTTGATCGGTTGCAGCGCGACGCCAAAGCCATGCGCGACATTGATGAGCGTGTCCATGGTTCGATCAGCCGATTTCGAAGATGCCGGAAGGCAACTGGATCAGGAGCAGGCGCTTGAGGATCCACCACATGCCGAGCGGGACCAGCAGCGCAATCGGAATGGTGAGTTGCCAGCGCACCGGATCGACCAGGCGCAGCAGCAGCACCATCAGCGGAATTGAGGACAGCAAAAAGCCGAATGTATCGAGCGAAAAGGCGAACGCGATGAGGCAGGCGATGATGATCACCGGCTTGGTCCAGCGTGCATTTTCCCAGCGCGAACCGAAAGTTGGCCCGCCTTCGGTCAACGCCGCGACGATGATCGAGATAGCGAACAGGCAAATCAGGATGCCCGTGTGGAACAGCACAAAACCGGCGCCGGGATCGTTGATGGTGCCGAGCTTCAGCTTGAGTCCGGACCAGACGACAAAGCCGCCAAGCGCGAGCCCGATCAGCCCGCCCCACAGTTCGGAATTGTTGAGGCGGAATTTGACGTCATTACTCATCGGTTGCTCTTTCAGCCGTTCCCCGGACGCAGTGCAGCGCCATCAGCGCGTTTACGCGCGTCTTGACGCGCTATGGCGGTGCGCTGCAGAGCCGGGGTCCACACGTGGCGATATGGATCCCGGTTCTGCGAAGCAGCGCTTGCGCGCTGCATCGCGCCCGGGACACGGCGGTGATCAGTTCGTCTTCTTCGCCAGCCCGAGCCTGTCGACCACCTTGCGCTCGGACTCGGTCACCTCGACGACGAATTTCTTGTAGTCCTCGGTGTTCTTGTAGTTCGGTACCATGTCGAATTTGGCGAGCGTGGCGATCACGGCCGGATCATCCAGTGCCTTCTTGAAGGCGTCGTGCAGCTTGGCGACGATCTTCGGATCCATGCCCTTCGGTCCGGCAATTCCGAACGGGGAGTCATAGACCATTGGATAGCCGAGCTCCTTCAATGTCGGCACACCGGGATAGTTCGGCGAGCGCGCCGAGGTCCACACCATCAATAGCCGCAGCTTGCCGGCGTCGACCAGCGGCCGCCAGCCGGTCGAATCCGCCTGCAGCATGGTGTGCTGTCCCAGCACCGCGGCATTGGTTTCGGCGCCGCCTTTGAATGGCACCTGCGTCAGCTTGATGCCAGCCATCGAAGCGATCTGCTCCATGCCGATATGCAGCGACGTGCCGGCGCCCGGCGTCGCATAGGTCACCTTGCCGGGATTCTGCTTGGCGTAATCGACGACGTCCTGCCAGGTCTTGAACGGCGACTCGGCGCTGGTGGTGACACCGAACGTGTAGCCGGTGAGGTGAATGATGTATGTGAAGTCCTTGGCCGGATCCCACGAGACTTCCTGCATCAGCGGCAGCCGAAACACCGTGATCGGAATCTGTGCGATCGTGTAACCGTCGGGCTTGGCGCTTGCCGCCATGGTGGCAGGCCCGACGGTGCCGGAGCCGCCGGCCTTGTTGTCGATCGCTATTGGCTGCCCCAGAACCTTCGAAGCGCTTTCGGCGATCGCGCGCATCGAGATGTCGGTCGAACCGCCCGCCGGCCATGGGACGATCAGTGTAATCGGCTTGGTGGGATATTCCTGCGCGCCGGCGGCTGCGGATATCAGCATGAAGGCAGCGATGGCGGTCGCCAAATGGCTACGTCTGAACATATGCAACACTCCCCTGCGGCTTCCCTCGATACCAGAGCTGCTTGTTTCTTCCCGGGCTCGATCTTCCCTGAAATCGCCCGGGAAGAAAAGCGTGTTAGCGGCTGGGGAGCGCCGTCCGCGTCGCAACAGGCTGGAAATGGCGCAAGGGTCAATCGGTCTGCCGCGGCATCCCGGATCACGGAATTTGGCCGCCGTCGCACCATGCGATTCAGGCAATCACGACTAGCCTGGATTGTCGGGCCGTTCGTTGGCAACGTTACCGCTTGTTAGGCGGCGCGGCACAGGGCAAACGCCCCGGCCGGCGCGACCGAGCGCTTGCGATCGATCATGTCCGCCGTCAGCCGCGCGCTGCCGCACGCCAGCGTCCAGCCCAGCATGCCGTGTCCTGAATTGATGAAGAGGCCGTCGAGCGGCGACCAGCCGATGATCGGCCGGCTGTCCGGCGTCATCGGACGGAGCCCACACCAGGGCTCGACGTCACCGGCTGTGTCGATCCCGAGCAATTCGGCCGAAGCGCGGCGCAGGATTTCGACGCGTCGTGGATCGATCTGGGTGTCGCTTTCGAGATCGGCGATGCCGGCAACCCTTACGGGTGTGTGGCCATCGCGCACGAGCGGCGCAAACACCAGCTTGCGTTCCATATCCGTGACGCTGTGCCGAAGGAGGCGCGCCTCCGGCGCCGGTGAAAGGGTAATGCTATAGCCTTTGAGCGGATAGATCGGCAGATAGAATCCGCACGCTTTCGCAAAAGCGCCCGATGCCGCGCCCATGCACAAAACGAAATGGTCTGCCTGCACGGGCCCCTGGCCGGTGTCGACGGCGACCAGCCGGCCGCTGGATCGAACCGGCCCGACAACTTCCGTACCGAGTACCCATTCGACATTGCGCTGACGTCGTAGTCTGAACGTCAGCCCTGCACAAAACGCGGCACAATCGCCGACCTGCTCGGAGGCCGTAAAAATCCCGCCTGCGAGTTTGCCTGCGTCAAGTCTGAGCGCGGGCTCGAGTCCCAGGCATTCGGTCGGCGTCAGGACCTGCTGCCCGCCGTCCTCGCCGGTGGGCATGACAGCGCGCCGCGCCGCGTCGAATTCCCGTTTGCTCCTGAACACCACCAGCTTGCCGGCGGTTCGCAACCCAAATGAGAGCATCAGGTTTTGCGTCAGCCGCGCCAGCTCGCTCCGGCTCAAGGCGGCGAGGGCGAGCTGGGCTGCAACCGTCTCGCGCACGGCCGCCGGCCGGCAGGCAAGCAGGAATCGCGCGCCCCAGGAAATCAAGGCTGGATCGAGGCCAGCGCGGATGCGCATCGGCGCATCCGGCGACAGCAGCAGCGATGGCAGCTTCTTGAGTGTTGCCGGAGACGCCAGCGGCGCCACGAACGCGTAAGAGAGCTGGCCGCCATTGGCGGCGCTGGCGCCTTTCGCGGTGGAGGCATGCCGGTCGACGATGATGACGTCGTGCCCGGCCTCGGCAAGGCACCATGCGGTCGTCAGTCCGATAACGCCGGCGCCAAGTACACAGATCTTCATTTCGAGGACTCGTCCTGGTGATCGTCCGATCGAAACGGGAGAACCGATCGGACGAAGTTGCTCACCAGCTTTAAGGCCCCCGAACATTGCTATTGATGCCAAGTCTGCATGATGCAAAAATTGCATAACCTGCCGGAAGCGTGGCGGGCTAAGGAAGCTGCGATCATGAGCGAATGCGGAACGGCTGATATGAGCGGGCGAGAATTGATGAGGACTGCCGCAGAAGCGAAAGCGAGCCGAGGCGATGCAAAGCTTGCATTGGTCATGCCGCGTCGCGACCCGCTACGTTTGCCGGCATGGAGCTTCACATTTCCTGTCGAGAACTGGCGCCGGTTGGCGCGTGCGGCCATGCGCGGCCACAAGGCGACCGTCGTGGCGGCCGTGCCGCGATCGCCTGCAATACGGGGAGCGTGATGGAGCTTCGCTGGCTTCAGGACTTTCTGATGGTGGCCGAGACCGGCAATTTTACGCGCGCGGCGGAGAAGCGGAATACGTCGCAGGCCGCGTTCAGCCGCCGGATCAAATCGCTCGAAGCCTGGCTCGGTTTCAGCCTGATCGACCGCAGCGTCTACCCGACGCAGCTCACGCCGCAAGGCGAGCGCTTCCGCGAGCATGCCGGCGAGTTGCTGCGGCAGATGCTCGACAGCCGCGTCGAGCTCGGCGGCAAGCCGCTTCGCCGCAATGAACATATCCGCATCGCTTTGCCGTTCGCCATGGCCACCGCGCGGCTGCCGCATTGGTGGCAGGCCTGGTCACAGGAGCGGCGGTTGAGCTGTTCGGTGGTCGTGGGCAACATCCACGATCTCGTCACCTCGCTGGCCTCCGACAACGTGGACCTGATGATCTGCTACCACCATGCCCAGCAGCCGATCCATCTCGATCCGGATCGCTACGAACGCGTCACGGTCGGCACCGAATTCCTGCGGCCCTATGCCAGCGAGGCGCTGGTGGCGAAGGGAGGCGCGTCGCTGCCCGGCCGGGCGTCGCATCCGGTCCCCCTTTTGATGTATTCGCCCGGCGTCTATTTCGCCCGGCTGGTTGATCTTATCCTGGAAAGCGCCCCCATTGTCGGTGTGCGGGTCATTGAAAGCGACATGTCCGACGTGTTGTGCGGGATGGCGCTCAGCGGACGCGGCGTGGCTTGGTTAACGGAGGGCACTGTGGCGGCTTCCGGCCGGAAACGGCTGGTCCCGGTCGGCGGCGACAAATGGGCGTTGCCTTTGTCTTTAGTCGCATTCAGAGGCCGAATGCATGATGGTCAACGGGCGCTAAATCTGTTTTGGTCCGAATTGTGCAGGCATAGTGCCGGGCACGCCGGGGGCGGTCTTGCCAGGACAGGTTCGAGACCGCCGGCCAAACGGCCCGGCAAGTTGCTGAGTTAGGGTGGATGAGCAATCATCTGAAACCTTTGGAGGGAGAAGTTACGTGAAACACCGTCATATTATCGGCTGTCTGGTCGCGGGTGCGTTGTGCGCCGGGCCGGCAACGGCCCAGGAGCTCACCGGGACGCTGAAGAACATCAAGGAGACCGGCGCCATTACACTCGGCTACCGCGACTCGTCGATTCCGTTCTCATATCTCGACGATAACCAGAAGCCGATCGGCTACGCCATGGACATCTGCTACAAGATCGTCGATGCCGTGAAGAAAGAGCTCAAGCTCGACAAGCTTGAGATCAAGCTCAACCCCGTGACGTCGTCGACGCGCATCCCGCTGCTTGCCAACGGCACGATCGATCTCGAATGCGGCTCGACCACCAACAATGCCGAGCGCCAGAAGCAGATTTCCTACACCAACACCCATTTCCTGACCGCTAGCCGCTACGTCACCAAGAAGGCGAGCAAGATCAATTCGATCGACGATCTCAAGGGCAAGTCGGTGGTTTCCACCGCCGGCACCACCAATATCAAGCAGCTCACCGAAGCCAACGCGGCGCGCGGCCTCAACATCAACATCATCCCGGCGAAGGATCACGCCGAGGCATTCCTGATGGTCGAGACCGATCGCGCGGTGGCCTTCGTGATGGACGACATCCTGCTCGCGAGCCTGGTTGCCGGCTCAAAAGCGCCCGGCGATTACGTCATCTCCAAGGATGCGTTCTCAAAGCCCGAGCCCTACGGCATCATGCTGCGCAAGGACGATCCGGCTTTCAAGAAGGTGGTCGATGCCGCGACCGCCGCGCTCTACACGAGCAGTGAGGGCCAGAAGATCTACGACAAATGGTTCACGCAGAAGATCCCGCCCAAGGGGCTGAACCTCAACTCGCCGATCAGCGCCGAACTGAAGAACCAGTTCGCCAAGCCGTCGGATTCGCCGGATCCGGATTCGTATAAGTAACGCAGATCCTCATGGTGAGGAGGCGCGCCAGCGCCGTCTCGAACCCATGAGGCCCCAATCGGGCCTCTATCCTTCGAGACGCCGCGCAATGCGCGGCTCCTCAGGATGAGGGGTGAAAGTCGAAGGTCCGGCCATTTTGCGATAAAGATGGCCGGACATTTGCATACGCAGTCATAACCAAGAGCTTTACCGGCACTTTCGGGGACAAGGTGCAGCGTGAACTACAACTGGAACTGGCACATCTTTTTCGAGCCGAACCCGACCGGGGCCGGCACCTATCTCGACATGCTAGTGTCGGGACTACTGCTGACCATCAAGACCGCGCTGTTGGCCTGGGTCATTGCGCTGATCTTCGGCACGATCGTCGGCATTCTGCGGAGCCTTCCGTCGAAAACCGCGTCCTGGATCGGCTTTTGTTATGTCGAATTCTTCCGCAACATGCCGCTGCTGGTGCAGCTATTCCTCTGGTTCTTCGTGCTGCCGGAACTGCTGCCGCGCGCCGCAGGCCTGTGGCTGAAGCAGCTTCCCAATGCGCCGTTCTGGACGGCGGCGATCGGGGTCGGGTTGTTCATGTCGGCGCGCGTCGCCGTGCAATTGGCCGCAGGAATCGCCTCGCTGCCGCGTGGACAGAAGAATGCCGCGACCGCGCTCGGGCTGACGACGGCGCAGGGCTACCGCTACGTGCTGCTGCCGATCGCGTTCCGCATCATCCTGCCGCCCCTCACTTCCGAATTCCTCAACACCATCAAGAATACGTCTGTCGCGATCACCATCGGTCTGATCGAACTGACCGGCCAGGCGCGGGCGATGCAGGAGTTCTCCTTCCAGGTGTTCGAGGCCTTCACCGCCGCAACCGTAATGTATCTCGCGATCAACATCGTCGTCGTCACCGGCATGCGCTTCCTCGAACGCAGCCTGGCGATCCCCGGCTATATCACGGGGAAATAGCGATGTTCGACAATCTCGATTTCGATGTCATCCGCCGCTCGCTGCCGTATCTGTTCCTCGACGGCATGAGTTTTACGCTGATGCTGACCGGGTTGTCGGCGCTGGGCGGCCTGATCTTCGGCACGCTGATCGCGCTGATGCGGCTGTCCGGATACAAGCTGCTCGGCCGCGTCGCCGGGCTCTATGTCGACTTCATGCGCTCGCTGCCGCTGGTGCTTGTCATCTTCTGGTTCTACTTCCTGGTCCCCTATATCGGCCAGTGGCTGACCGGCGCATCGCGTCCCATTCGTGTCGGCGCGTTCACCTCGTCACTCGTCACCTTCATCATGTTCGAGGCGGCATATTTCTCCGAGATCATGCGCGCCGGCATCCAGTCGATCTCCAAGGGTCAGCCGGCTGCAGCAAGCGCGCTCGGCCTGACTTACGCGCAGTCCATGCGCTACATCGTGCTGCCGCAGGCGTTTCGTAACATGCTGCCGGTGCTGCTGACTCAGACCATCGTGCTGTTTCAGGACACTTCGCTGGTCTATGTGCTGTCGATCCCGGATTTCCTCGGCGCCGCCAGCAAGGTGGCGCAGCGCGACGGCCGGCTGGTCGAGATGTATCTGTTCGCGGCCGCGGTCTATTTCGTGATTTCCTGTGTTGCGTCCTATGGCGTCCGGCGCCTGCAGGCGCGCATTGCTATTGTTCGGTGAGAGCCCATGATCGAAATCAGCCACGTCAATAAATGGTACGGGCCGAGTTTCCAGGTGCTGAAGGACTGCACCACCAGCGTCGCCAAGGGCGAGGTGGTGGTGGTGTGCGGTCCGTCAGGCTCGGGAAAGTCGACGCTGATCAAATGCGTCAACGCGCTGGAGCCGTTCCAGGAAGGCCAGATCATTCTCGACGGCATCAAGGTCAACGATCCCAAGACCGATTTGCCAAAACTGCGCGCCCGCGTCGGCATGGTGTTCCAGCATTTCGAGCTGTTTCCGCATCTGCGCATTATCGAGAATTTGTGTCTCGCGCAGGAGAAGGTATTGGGCCGCTCGCATGACGAGGCCGTGGCCAAGGGCAACAAGCTGCTCGAACGCGTCGGGTTGATGGTGCATGCAAACAAGTACCCGGCTGAACTATCCGGCGGCCAGCAGCAGCGCGTCGCGATCGCCCGCGCGCTTGCGATGGACCCGATCGCGATGCTGTTCGACGAGCCGACCTCGGCGCTCGACCCCGAGATGATCAGCGAGGTGCTCGACGTCATGGTCGATCTCGCCCATGAGGGCATGACCATGATGGTCGTCACCCACGAAATGGGTTTTGCCAGCAAGGTCGCGCATCGCGTGATCTTCATGGACAAGGGCGAGATCGTCGAGGATGCGCTGAAGGCCGATTTCTTCGGCAGCCCACGCAGCGAGCGCGCGCAAAAGTTCTTGTCGAAGATTTTGTCGCATTAGGCGCGGTGGCCGCTACCGTCATTGCGAGCGAAGCGAAGCAATCCATAGGGCGGCATAGCGGATAGGTGGATTGCTTCGTCGCTTGCGCTCCTCGCAATGACGATGGTGGCCATCGAAATCATCCGCGACGACGAGAGGTTCTCGCCGCTAACAGTTTTCCGATAAGGTTCACCGCAACAGCTTTACTACCTCCAGGAGACTCTACTTTGGAACAGATCGCTTACGTCAACGGCTCGTTCGTGCCCCTCTCAGAGGCGAAGGTCTCGATCCTCGATCGCGGATTTCTGTTTGCCGACGGCATCTATGAAGTTGCTGCCGTGCTCGACGGCAAGCTGATCGACAACGCCTCGCATCTGGCGCGGCTGGAGCGCTCGGTCGGCGAGATCGAGCTGGCGCTGCCGGAGACGGCGGCGCGCATCCAGGAGATCCAGAAGGAACTGGTCGCGCGCAACAATCTCGTCAACGGCATGGTTTATCTGGAAGTAACGCGCGGCGCCGACACCGGACGCGATTTTGCGTTTCCGAAGAACGTAAAGCCGACGCTGATCATGTTCACCTCAACCAAGGACATCATCAACGCGCCCTCGGCCAAGACCGGCATCAAGGTGATCACAGTGCCCGACCTGCGTTGGGCCCGCCGCGATATCAAGAGCGTCGCGCTGCTGGCGCAGGTGCTGGCCAAGCAGGCTGCGGCTGTGGCCGGTGCCGGCGAGGCCTGGATGATCGAGGACGGCAAGGTGACCGAGGGCGGCTCGTCGTCGTGTTTCATTCTCACGCAGGATGATGTGATTGTGACGCGGCAGAACGGCAGCGAGATCCTGCCTGGCTGCACCCGCAAGGCCGTGGTCGCTCTAGCCGAAGAACGCCAGCTTCGCGTGGAGGAGCGGGCGTTTTCGGTCGAGGAAGCGTTGGCCGCCAAGGAAGCCTTCGTCACCAGCGCCAGTGTGTTCGTACAGGCCGTGGTGTCGATCGACGGCAAGCAAGTCGCCGACGGCAAGCCCGGCCCGATGACGAACCGGCTGCGTGAGATTTATGTGGAATTTGCGAAGGCGACGGCGGTTTAGTCCGGTGTCGTCGCCGCGGCGCTTCAAGCCATCTCCTTCACAAACCTGTTCCGCAACGTGCCGATGCCCGTGATGTCGATCTCGACGACGTCGCCGTCCCTGAGATCAGGCGAGGTGCCGTCGGTGCCCATCCAGATCACGTCGCCCGGCGACAGCGTGAAATATTTGGAGAGTTCGACGAGGAACGGCACGATGCCGAAGATCATGTCGTTGGTGCGGAAACGGCCGGTCTCCTTGCCGTTGACCTGGATTACCGTTTCCATCCTGTCGAGGTTGACATCGGTTTCGATCCACGGGCCCATCGGCTTGAAAGTGTCGGCATTCTTGGAGCGCCACAGGCTACGGTCGGCCTTCTGCCAGGTGCGCTCGCTGACGTCGTTGCCGATCGTGTAGCCGAACACGCAGTCCATCGCATTGGCTTCGGTGAGGTGTTTTGCCTTCTTGCCGATCACGACCACCAACTCGCCCTCGTAATGAATCTTCTCGGTCGCGCTCGCCGGGATCACCACGTCCTCGTCATGGGCGATCAGCGCGTTTTGCGCGCGATAGCCGATCCCGGGTCGATCGGGCACGTTCGGCACCGTGCCGGCCTTGTCGGCAGCTTCCTTGAGGTGTTTGAGATAGTTAAGCCCGACGCAATAGAAGGTGCGCGGGATCAGCGGCAGCTCGATCTTGACGTCCTTCAGCGCATGCGACTGTGTTCCGCGCTGCCATTCACCGAACGGATCGCCGTCGACCGCGATCACGCGCTCGCCCTCGACAATGCCCCAGGATGTCGTGCCGGCGGCAGTGAATTTCAGCCAACGCATGATTCTTCCTTTTCTTATTCGGCGGCAACCCGCGGACTGGCTTTCCATGCGCCGGCGGCGGGCCGCTTCAGGCCGAGATTCTCGCGCAGGGTCTTGCCGGCATAATCCTTGTGAAACAGGCCGCGGCGCTGCAATTCCGGCACCACATGCTTGACGAAATCGGCGTAGGAGCCCGGCACGATAGTGGCCGCGATGACAAAGCCGTCGCAGCCGCGCTCGACGAACATCTCCTCTAACTTGACCGCCATCTCCTTCGGGCCACCGACGATCGCGTCCTGTACCTGGCCGCGACCGGAGAAGGTGACGAAGTCACGCGCGCTGGGGTTAGTCTTGCCTGATGCCTTGAGCACGCCGTCGCGAATGCCGAGGATACCCTGCATGCTCTTGAGCTCTTCCGTGGTCAGCGGCTCATCGAGGGGCTTGGAAGCAAAGTCGTAGTTCAGCGCTTCCGCGAGCAGCGACAGCGCATCGATTTCCAGCGGCAGCTTGTTGATGACGGCCATCTTGTCCTCGGCCTCGGCCTTGGTCGCGCCGCAGACGGGGGTGGTGAGGTTGCAGAGGAACATCTGGTCGGGATCGCGGCCGGCTTTTGCCGCTTCGTTGCGGACGGCCGCATAGCCTTCCTTGGCCGCTGCCACATTGCGAGCGGCAGTGAAGATCACTTCGCCCCATCGCCCTGCAAAGCGCTGGCCGCGGCCGGACGCGCCGGCCTGGATGATGACGGGGTGGCCCT
Organism: Bradyrhizobium sp. sBnM-33; assembly: GCF_032917945.1. Classification (NCBI taxonomy): domain Bacteria; kingdom Pseudomonadati; phylum Pseudomonadota; class Alphaproteobacteria; order Hyphomicrobiales; family Nitrobacteraceae; genus Bradyrhizobium; species Bradyrhizobium sp. sBnM-33. The sequence continues at coordinate 8,181,680 of NZ_CP136624.1, read as the reverse complement.
GCGGCGACCGCGGCACGGTGAACGGCCCGCGCGACTTGAAGAATTGTCCCTTGTGGTCGAGCCGCTTCACCTTGGCCGGATCGGCGAAGCGGCCGCTCTTCTTGTCCATGATCAAGGAGCCGTCTTCCCAGGTATCCCAGTGGCCGAGCACGACCTCCATGAACTCGTCGGCGCGATCGTAGCGGAAGTCATGTTCGAGATGGGCGTCCTTGCCCATGTTGTGAGCCTCGCCGTCATTAAGCGAGGTGACGACGTTCCAGCCGGCGCGTCCGCCCGACATCAGATCGAGGGTGGCGAAACGGCGCGCGACATCGAACGGCTCGTAATAGGTGGTCGAGCAGGTCGATCCCAGGCCGAGCTTCTCGGTGACCATGCCCATCGTGGTCAGCACGATCAGCGGGTCCATCTTGACGCAGCGGATGCCGTACTCGACGGTGTGGGCGTGGTCATTGCCGTAGCGGTCCGGCATCGCCAGGCGGTCGTCGAAGAACGCCATGTGGAATTTGCCGGCCTCGAGAATCCGGGCGATCTCCTGGTAGTAGTCGGCCGACATCGAATCGTCGCGCGATTCCGGGTGCCGCCATGAGCTCGGCAGATTGGTGCAGTTCTGTGCCTGCAAAAATCCCACCAGGGCCATTTGCCGTGTCATGCCGTTCTCCTTGTGCGGACTGGTTTGGATTTCATTTCATGTCGAGTTCGACGGCGAGTTTGTAGTCGGTGGCGAGTACCTTCAATTTTTCCCAGGTGGCGTCCTCGACCTCGATACCGTCGCGCCTGCGCTGCTGCTCGCGGATATGTTCGATCTCGCCGGGATAGAACACGCCGGGCGAGCCTTCCGACGGCGGCGTCGATTTGAGATAACGCGCGAACTCGCCGACCTCCTTCTCGAAATCCTTCAGGGGACGGAAGGCTGCGACGTTGAACACCGCCATGAAACATCCGTCGTTGTGCCGGCCGGTCGGCTCAACGCCAAACCCAAGTCCCGTGAGCAGCCCGCAGAGCACTTCCACCATCGCTGCCAGCCCACTTCCCTTGTACCCCTCGCTGCCGCCGAGCGGCAGCAGCGCGCCGCCCTTGCGATACTGGGTGGGGTCAGTGGTGTGCCGTCCCTCGGCGTCGATGATCCAGCCTTGCGGGATCTGTTCGCCGCGCGCGACCGACAATGCAATCTTTCCGGCCGCCACCGCTGAGGTCGCCATGTCAAGATAGAACGGTGCCTCAAGATCGGACGGCACCGCAATCGAGATCGGGTTGGTGCCGAGCCTTGCCTCGCGGCCGCCAAACGGCGCGACATGCTTCGGCGAGCGGCCGGAATCGGCGGCGGCAATCCCGATCATGCCGGCCCGTATCGCCATCAATGGATAGGCGGCGAGACGCCCGACATGGCTTTGCCGGAACACCGTGCAGGCCGCCACATTGGCAGTCTTGGCTTTCTCGATCGTCAAGGCCATTGCCTGGGCGTTGACGTGAAAGCCGAACCCCCAATGGCCATCGATCACGGTCGTGGTCGGCGATTCCTGGACGATGGTCCATTGGGCGCCGGGCACGATATGACCGGCCTTGATGCGGTCAATATAGGTCGGGATCGCGATCACCCCGTGCGAATCGTGGCCGGCGAGGTTGGCGTTGACGCAGCCGACGGCGACCGCACTGGCTTCCTCTTCAGTTGCACCGGCAGCCCTAAGCAGAACCTCGCCGATTCGCGTGAGACGGTCGGCCTGGACCATCGGCATGGGATTTTCCTCACCTTGAGCGCCCGCGCGAACCGCGGGTCGTGCTTGGTGCCGGCATGCTCTCAAAGCGCCCACGGCAGGGCAAGCGTGGAAAAATCCGGTTAGCCATGCCGTCAGCACGGCCCTCACGTATCAGGATTTTCATCCTGCAAGACTGGTTGCGGCGGGTGTGCCGCATCCCGGCCGGCGCGCGCCAGTGGTATGGCTGACAAATCGTGAATGGGCCGTAGTTCTCCGGAGCGGCGTCGTTCGTCGTTGGTCTGACATTTACTCTGAATCGCAACTCCCGGCCGCCAATAACGAGCATTTAGGCCTGTTGCACGCATAAAATCCGCAAGGGGCAGCCCGGCGCTGCCGGCAGGGAGCTTGGGGACGGTGAAGACCGACATCGCGCGCACACTCGCGGCGTTGAATGCGACCAACGAAGCGATTCTGTACGCCAAATCGCCCGAGGAACTGTATGCGAAGGTTTGCGACGCCGCGTTCTCGGTCGGCGACTTCCTCGCTGTATCGGTCTTCCTGCTGGAGAGGGAAACCAATCTCCTGCGCTTCGCCGCCGGCTGCGGCGATGACGTGCCCCGGCTGCGCAGCATCGATATTTCGGTTCTGGCCGGAACGCCCGAGGGATCCGGTGTGGCCGGACAAGCGTTCCGCGATGGGCGCGTATGCGTCAGCAACGATTTCCTGAACGATCCGCGTTCGCTGGCCTGGCACGACGGCGCGAAGGCCAACCAGGTCCGCGCGGCGGCAGCGCTGCCGCTGCTCTGCAATGGCGAGAGCGTCGGCGTGTTGCTCGTTTCGCGGCGCGAGGCGCACTCGATCGACGGGCAGCTCGTCTCGATGCTGGAGCGTGTGTCGGCAAACATTTCGTTCGCGCTCGACAATTTCGACCATGAAGCTGCGCGCAAGAACGGCGAGCGCACCATGCGGCGGTTGAATCGGATGTTCGGCGCCATCAGCGCGACCAACGAAGCCATTCTTCGCGCCAAGACTGAACAGGAACTCTATCAGCGCGTTTGCGACGCAGCGGTATACAGCGGAAAATCAGCGGCCACGGTGATCCTGCTTGCAGAGCCGGACTCGATCTGGCTGAAGCCGGTCGCCGGGACAGGCGCAATCGTCGAACAGATCATGCGTGCGCCGTTCTCGATCGACGCGGGCAACCCGTATGGAACGGGCGTCTGCGGCAAGGCATTCCGGACGCAGCAGCCTGCCGTCAACAACGACATTCTCAGCTCGACACAGGGGCAGCCCTGGCACCAGACCGCCCGCGAAACGGGCGTTACCGCCTGCGTCGCCCTTCCCCTGATCAAGGCAGATGAGAGCGTCGGCGTGCTGCTGTTCTTCGTCGGAAAGCTGTGGGCGGAGGATGAAGAGATCGTCGCGCTGATGGCGCGGATCGCAGAAAACGTTTCCTTTGCGCTGGAAAACTTCGAGCGTGCCAGCGAAAAGGCGCGGGCCGACGCGCAGAAGCAACGTTTGGGGCGCATGCTGGCGGCGCTCAGCGCCACCAACGAAGCGATCGTCCGTGCGACGTCGCGGGCGGAGCTGTTCGAACTCGTGTGCGAAGCTGCCGCGAATGGTGGACGGTTCAACTCGACCAGTATCCTGTTGGCCCGCCCCGACAGCTACGACATCGATCTGGTGGCCGTTGCGGGACCGACGGCAAACAACATGCGGCGGGTCAAGGTCTCGACCAACGCGGATCTGCCTGAAGGGCGTGGTCTCTGCGGCAATGCGTTCCGCTCCAAGCGAGCTTGCATCGCAAACGACTTGCGGGCCGATCCGCGAGGATCGGCATTTCATCAGTTCATTCATAGCGATGGTGCTATGTCGGGCGCTGCGTTTCCGCTGCTCGTTTCCGGTCAGCCCTTCGGTGTGATGTTCTTCATCTCGTCCGAGAAAGACACGTTCACGCCCGAATTTGCCGAACTGTTGCAGCGACTCACGGAGAATGTGTCGTTCGCGCTGGAAAATTTCGACCGGGCGGACGAGAAGGCGAGGACCGAAAGTCAGAAAGAGCGCCTGACGCGGATGTTCGCTGCTTTGAGCAGAACCAACGAAGCCATCATGCGCGCCAAATCCCGCACGGAGCTTTTTGATCTCGTGTGCGAGGCTGCGGCAAATGGCGGCAGGTTTACGTCGACCACCATTGCGCTGGCCACCCCCGGCAGCGACCTTCTCAGAATCGTGGCCGCCTCCGGCCCGGCAGCCGAGACGACGCGGCACGTCAGGTTGTCGACGGATGAAAGCCGTCCCGAGGGACGGGGGCTCAGCGGAACGGCGTTTCGAACCGGGCGTCCATGCATCACCAATGATTATGTTAGCGACCAGCGCGTTGCCGCCTTCCAGGCCGTCGTAGGTAGCTATGGCGCTCAGTCAGGCGCCGCCTTTCCTCTCTTGGTCCGGGACGAGCCAGTTGGCGTCATGATCTACATGTCCTTGGACAAGGACACCTTCACCGCCGAATTCGTCGAACTGCTGCAACGACTGGCCGACAATGTCTCGTTCGCGCTGGAGAACTTCGATCGTGCCGAGGACAAGGCCAGGACCGAAGTCCAGAAGGAACGCCTGACGCGCATGCTCGCGGCGCTGAGCGCGACCAATGAGGCGATCATCCGCGCGACCTCCCGGACAGAACTGTTCGACCTGGTGTGCGAAGCCGCCGCCAATGGCGGCAAGTTCACCCTGACCTCCATCGTATTGGCGAAACCCGACAGCGATGATCTCGAAGTTGTTGCTGCCGCGGGTCCGACTGCCCTCAGCGCACGTCTGGCGAAGATATCGGCCAGTGAGGCGCACCCGGAGGGACGTGGGCTGTGCGGTCAGGCGATCCGTTCGCAGCGGCCGTGCATCATCAACGATTACCTCGCTGATCCCAATGCCGAGGCGTTTCACCACAGAGCGCGTCTCGATGGCACGAATTCCGGCGCTTCGTTCCCCCTGCTGGTGCATGGGCAAGCCGTCGGCGTGATGTCGTTCATGTCGCGCGAGACGGATACATTCACGCCTGAATTTGCCGAGCTGTTGCAGCGGCTCGTCGACAACGTGTCCTTTGCCTTGGAGAATTTCGATCGCGCGGATGAAAAGACCCGCGCGGACGAGCGGATCGAGTACCTGGCGTCGCACGACAGCCTGACCAACCTGCCGAACCGGGAGATGTTCAACGGTATGCTTCGCCGAGCGATCGACGCCGCCGCGCGCTACCAGCGGCAGTTTGCGCTGCTGTTCATCGACCTCGACAGATTCAAGGTCATCAACGATTCGCTAGGGCATGACGCCGGCGACATGTTGCTGGTGGAGATCGGCAACAGACTACGCCGCGCGCTGCGCTCGAGCGACGTCGTGGCGCGGCTCGGTGGCGACGAGTTGGTGGTCATTCTGGAGGAGGCGGCCGAGCGTCACGAGGTGGAGCGCATAGCCGGCGAGCTTCTCTCCGTACTGGGCCAGCCGCTGCAGCTCAGTGGTCACGAATGCCACACCACCGCCTCGATCGGGATCGCGATGTACCCGTCCGACGGTGCCGACATGCAGACGCTGACCAAGAACGCCGACATGGCGATGTATCTCGCCAAGGAAGACGGCAAGAACGGCTTCCGCTTCTTCACCAAGGAGATCAAGACGCAGTCGATCGAGCGTCTGACGCTGGAGAGCGCGCTGCGCCGCGCGCTGGAGCGCGACCAGTTCTCGCTGCACTACCAGCCCAAGATCGACATGGAGAGTCGTCAGATCACCGGGGTCGAAGCGCTGTTGCGCTGGAATCATCCCGAGCTCGGCACCGTCTCCCCGGGGCAATTCATCCCGCTCGCCGAAGAAACCGGCCTGATCGTTCCGATCGGCCGCTGGGTGCTCGAAGAAGCCTGCGCGCAGAACATGGCCTGGCAGCGCCGTGGCCTGCGGCCGGTGACGGTGGCGGTCAACCTGTCGCCGCGGCAATTCGCCGATCCGCATCTGCTGCAGGACGTCGACGAGGCGCTGTTGGCAAGCGGCATGTCGCCGGTGTTGCTGCAGCTTGAGGTCACCGAAAGCATGGTGATGCGGCATGTGTCGCGCGCGGTCAAGATCCTCGACGCGATCCAGAGCCGCGGCATTCGCCTTGCGATCGACGATTTCGGAACCGGCTATTCGTCGATGTCGCTGATGAAGCAGTTCCCGATCGACACCATCAAGATCGATCGCTCTTTCGTTCGCGACCTGCCGGTCGATTCCGAAGACCAGGCTATTGCGCAGGCGATCATCAGCATGGGCAAGGCGCTTGGCATGACTGTCATTGCGGAGGGTGTCGAGACCCTCGAGCAGGAGGCGTTCCTGCGCAGCCACGCCTGCGACGAGATGCAAGGCTTCCTGTTCTCGAAACCGCTACCTGCAAAGGAGATGGCTGATCTGCTTCGGGCCGAACCGCGACTAGCCTCGCCGCCGCTGCAGCCGGAGGCTGGGTCAGGGTTGAAACGCACTGTCGTCTGACGGCTGCGGGTGCAGCTCACGCACGAGCTTTGCGTCGGGAGCGTCAGCCTTGCGGGGAAAGTCGTCCGGCCAGGGCAGGGAGGTCTGCCCCGCGAAGGCTTTGAGGAGGAGCTCTGCCGCGGCGGCATAGGTCGCCTGGTTGGGCAGGCCAAGCTCGGCACACCATTCCGGCGGCAGGGATTGCGGCGCGCTGCGCAACTCCATCGCCGGTCCCCACCACCATGCCGGGGCGGCCGATCGTTCGGTTTCGGGAACAGCCCGCCAGCGCGTGTACTCGCCGATCAAGCGTTCGAACTGCAGTCGCGTCGCCGGATGCATCCCATCTCCTATCATCAGATGATAGCCACATCCGCACGCGGCGCAATGCGCGTCAGCCGGCTACTGCCGGCCGTGCTGCCAGTGCGCGGTCACATCCGCGCCCGATTTATTGAGATGCACATGCTGATCGACGTGATCGACCCATGACACCGGAATGAAGTGGTGATGCTGACCATCGGGCGAGCTCTGTTTGGTCAGCTTGATCTTGTCGGTTCCTTCGAGATGGTCGACTTTTCCGACCGTCTTCCTATCCGACGAGATGACGTCCATGTGTTCCTTGATCTGCGCGGTAACAGTCATGTTTCATGTCCGTAACGTGGTTGAGAGCATGAAACGCATCGCCGCCGAAATAGTTGCGGAGCCGTCTGCCGCTGTTCGCGGCCTGTACGCCAGCCACACAGCATTGCTCCCGAGCGCTTGCAATAGAGCGGTTATCTGTCTTCCGCCACCGTCGAGGTCGCCGGACCTTCGCCCATGATCAGCACTACGGCGTCTTCATCCTTGGCACAACGCATCTGCAGCATGAAAAACGGATTTACGCTGGTCAATGTGATGCTACGTTGCCGCCTAACCAAAAGCAGCCAGAGGAGGGTTACGTTCATGAAGCGTTTGTCGGTACTTGCGGCCGGCCTGTTGATGGGCGCAGCCGCCGTTCAATTTTCCAGCGTGGCGTCCGGCCAGAGCGATGGCTGGGTGACGCTCGTCGACGGCACCAAGATGGGCGACTGGACCGAGGTCGGCAAAGCCAATTGGGCGATGAAGGACGGCGCGCTGGTCGCAGACAAGATCACTGAAGGCAAAGATCCCTCCTATCTCGTCAGCAAGCAGTCCTACAAAGATTTCGAGATGAAGGTCGAGTTCTGGGCCGACGATGACGCGAACAGCGGCATCTTCATTCGCTGCGACCAGTCGGCCAAAATCGACGCCAAGATCTGCTACGAGGTCAACATCTTCGACAAGCGGCCCGATCCGACCTACGGCACCGGCGCAATCGTCGACCTGGCCAAGGTCGACCCGATGCCGAAGGCGGGCGGCAAGTGGAATACCTTCGAAATCACGGCCAAGGGGCCGCATCTCGTCGTCGTACTGAACGGCCAGAAGACGGCCGACGTCCAGGATTCAAAACACGCCAGCGGCCCGTTTGCCCTGCAATACGGCTCTGGCGTGGTCAAGTTCCGCAAGGTGCAGATCAAGCCGCTGTAGGCCGTTGGGGGCTTGTGCCGCTCTTTGGACTCCCTCCCCGCTCCCGGGGGAGGCATAGGCGGCCTCCGGGCCGCCGTTCTTCAAAGTGATGCTGATGCGGAGCATCAGCTACGGGTGGGGGTGTCGCCGCATCGGGATCGCCGAGGTTCAAGCGCCCCGGAGTAACCTCGCCTCAATCGCGACCAGGCGCACCCGTCTTGAGCGGGTGGGCCTTCTTGTGCCACGCCCAGGCGGTGCGGATGATCGTGGCCAGATCCGAATGGGCGGGACGGAAGTTCAATGTCGCGCGCGCGGCGGAGGGATCGGCGACCAGATAGGTTGGATCGCCTGGTCGGCGGGGCTTGACGACATGCGGGACTTCGCGGCCGGTCTCGGCGGCGATCGCCGCGAGGATCTCGCGCACCGAAAAGCCATCGCCGGTGCCGAGATTGAAGGCGCCGCCGGCATGCCCCTGCAGCAGAAGCTCGAGCGCAAGCACGTGGGCGGTCGCCAGATCGGTCACGTGGATGTAGTCGCGGATCGCGGTCCCGTCGGGCGTGTCGTAATCGTCGCCGAACACGGCGAAATCAGGCACATGTCCCTGCAGCGCCATCATGGCGCGGGGGATCAGGTGGGTTTCCACCTCGCGCAATTCGCCGATGCCGCCGGCGGGATCGGCGCCTGCAGCGTTGAAGTAGCGCAGCGCGAACGAGCCGAAGCCATAGGCTGTGCGATAATCCGCCAGCATGCGCTCGATCATCCATTTCGAGGCGCCATAGGGATTGATCGGCGCGCAGGGATAGTCTTCGGGCAGTGCCTTGCTGTCGGCATTGCCATAGACCGCGCCGGTCGATGAAAACACCAGGCGGTTACAGCCGGCCGCACGCATGGTCTCGAGCAGCGACAGCGTGCCGGCGAGATTGTTGACGTAGTATTTCTGCGGATCGGCAACGGATTCGCCGACCAGGCTCGACGCGGCGAAGTGCATGACCGCCACAATGTCATGCTCGGCAAAGGTCCGCGCCAGCGTCGCCCTGTCGGCGATGTCGCCGACCACCAGCGTGCCCGCGGCGAAGCTGCGATGGCCGGTCGAAAGATTGTCGTAGACAACGGGCTGGTAGCCCGCGCTATCCAATGCCCTGCAGCAATGCGAGCCGATATAGCCCGCTCCGCCGGTGACGAGAATGGTTGGACGGCTGCTCATCGGCTTTGTGTCCCGCCGGTGTCCCTCGATCGGCTCCTGTTCAGCAACAGATACAGCGCGCGGGGATTGGTGGTCAAATAGCGCCAGAACAGGCGGCGCGGCTCCAGCCAGATGCGCCAAGTCCATTCGAGGCCCGCATGTTGCATCCACAGCGGCGCGCGGGTGCGGCTGCCTGACAGGAAATTGAACAGTCCCCCCGCCGTCTTGATAACGCCGACATTGGAGAGGGCGGGCGCGAATTCCTCGACGAAGGCCTGTTCATAGGGAACACCGAGCGCGACCCAGAGATAGTCCGGTGCCAGCGCGTTGATTTCGGCGACCTTGGTGCGCAGCGCCTCGCCCCGGAGATAGCCGTGGTAACGGCCGACAATCTTGAGATCGGGATATTGCCTGCGAACGCTGGCGACCGCGGCGGCGTTCTCGGTCTCGTCCGCACCCAGCATGTAGAAGGTCAGGCCGGCCGCCTGCGCCTTGCGGGCGACGACGTGGAACAGGTCGGTGGTCGCGACGCGCTCGGGCAGCGGTGTCCTCGATTTGAGCCGCGACACGGCCACCAGCGGCTGGCCGTCGGCATTGATCAGATCGGCAGTTCGGAACAGCCGGTCGGTCATCGGCTCGGTCGAGCAGCGCGCCAGCACCTCGCCATTGGCCGAGGTCAGATAGAGCGGACGATTGATGCGACGTTGCGGGAACACCATGTCGATCATGAAGTTCGCAGTCTGCTCGAGATCCAGCACGGCGAGCCGTAGCCCACCGAGCGTGATGCGGGGTATGCTGGCCGTAGCCGCTCGGCCGACGGGATTTGCGCGGCGCTCAAGCATATTGCTTGTCCCGCTGCTGGCCGACGGCCGTGGGGTCGACTTCGCTGAGGACGACACCGACCAGCTTGTGCGCGGCCCCACCGAGGGCTGCGATAATGTCTTCCATGCTGTCGTTGATGTCGAGGTGCACCGGCAGGATCGCAACCAGTCCCTCGGCCATCTCAAGCAGTTTGCGGTCGGTCGGGCTCCACGGCATCGCCGGCCCGTCGAGGATCACGAGGTCATGTTCGCGCGCGGAACGGGCCTGCGCAATCGCCTTTCGAATGGCATCGCCGGCCTTCGCGTCCGTAGCCTTGATGGCCGGCAGGATCGAGATTCCGTTGGCGGTCTGGATCGCGCGGGGGGCCTTGGTGCCGATGCTGAGCCAGCCGAAACGGTTGGGCTCGCTCTTGGCCAAGTGGCTCACCTTGTCCGACAGCGCGCGCTGCTTGAGGTCGGCATCGATCAACAGCACCTTGGCGCCGTCGCGCGCCGCGGCGAGCGCGATGTTCAGCGCGACGATGCTGCGGTCCTGATCCGAACCTGCGCCGATCACGGCCATCACGGGCGGCGTTTGCCCGGCGCGCCTGGCCAGCGCTGCGCGCATCTCGCGCATGGCATTGAGGACGGTCATCAACGAAAAGCCGGCGCGCAGCGTAGGCCAACCGAAGCGCGTGACGTCGGCGATGCCATCGGTCGCAAGAATGCCACTGAGCGTGCGCATCACGTCGGCTTCGTGTAGCCGTGCGATCAGCGGCTTTTCGATCAGGCTGACGGCGGGTTGCGCCCGCAGTTCGGCGGCAGGCGGCTCGCTCGCAGCCTCAGGCGCGGCGGGCTCTTCCGTAGCTTCCGACGGCGCCTTGTCCCGGGGCTGCAGCGGGTTCGTGCCCGGCATCAACTGATTGGCCGCGACGATCCAGCCGGCGGCTGCGAGCCCGCCCAGAACAAAGCCGATCATCGCGAGCAAGCTCATGGCCGGCGGGAAGGTGCGGCGCCGCGGCACGGTGGCCTCACCGATGATGCGTGCGTTCGAGGTGTTCAGGCTTTCCTGCTCTTCGGTTTCGCGCGATCGCTTCAGGAACGACTGGTAGACGTCGCGGCTCGCCTCGACCTCGCGTTCGAGCTCGCGCAGACGCACCGAAGCCTGGCTCATCTGGACGCTCTGGCGCTTCTGGGTTTCCAGCGCCTTGTTGAGCGATGCCTCGTAATCACGGGCGCGGATCAGGTCGTTCTTCGCGGCTTGCGCGAAGCGCTCGACCTCTTCATTGATGGCGCGGCGCAGGTCCTGCACCTGCTGCTCCATCTGGCGCAGCGCCGGATGGCGCGGCCCCAGTTCGCTCTGCAGTTCAGCCTGGCGCTTTCGCGCCTCGGCAAATTGCGCCCGCAGATTGGCAATGGTCGGCGACTGCAGCGCCTCGGGAATGGCGCCGGCGTCGCTTGATGCCTTGCGACTGGCTGCGATCTGGTCGAATTTGGCCTGCGCGTCGAGCGTCAGCGCACGCGCCGCGGCGAGCCGCTGGTTGCTGGCGGAGAGCTGCTGGTCGCTGATCAGCGTGTCCTGGGTGCCGACAAAGTTGTTTTGCGCCTTGTAGACCGCAAGCGTGTTCTCGGCATTGCGAAGCCGTTCCTGCAGCTCCTTCAGCCGGCCGGAAAGATCGCTGGTCGCGCGCCGCGCGGCGGCGGCCTGCGACTGTTTGGATTCGGCCAAATAGGCTTTTGAGATCGCGTTGGCGAGCATCGCGGCTTTGGCGGGCTCGTACGACCAGACGTCGATGTCGACGATGAAGGTCCGATCGGTCTTCTTGACGTTGACGTGGCGATTAAGCGCTTCCAGCGCGCCCATCTGAATTTGCTTCTGCTGCTCGGCGGTCGGGCGTAGCTCGATGCCGAACAGGCCGAGCAGCGATCCGAGCAAGCCCTTGGCATCGCCGCCGCCGAACTCCGGATCCTTTTCCAGATTGGTGTCGCGGATCACCTGCAGCAGCACGTTGTTCGAGGTGATGACGCGCGCCTGGCTTTCCACCACCATCGCGAGGCCGGAAATATCCTGGGCGCGGGGCGTCAATTCGCGATCGACCAACTGCAATTCGCGGGGATCGACGTAGAGCTGGGTGGAGGCGGTGTATTTCGGCGTCAGGCACTTGCCGACCGCAACGGCAATGCAGGCGGAGATCAGCGCCGCTGATGCGATCGCCGCCTTCCGTTGCCACAGCAGCTGGGCCAGATCGAGCAAGCTGAAGCCGGCCGGCGCGGTCGCCGCGGCGGGCCTGGCGTCAGGCTTTATCGGCTGGTCATAGATAAGCATCGACCCCAGCATCCATTCGAACTGCCGCACGCATCGGCTGAGGGGTTACTCTTCGGGTCACGCCAGGCGCGCCGGAAAAAAGCGCTGAAGAAACGCAACAGGGAAAATTAACCATACTCACCGAGAGACTATTCACCGAAATGGCAAACAAAGCGTTTAACCGCGGGCGCATCGCATCGCCTCCGCCACGGTGAGGATAGGAATTTTCCGCCGCGATGCCGCTGCGAGCGCATGCTCGAGCAGGGCAGGCGAGCAGCCATAGGGGCTCGGCCGGTTGGTGACGTCGTGGCCGTAGAAAATTAACCATCCATTATTGGTTTGCGCGTCGTCAAACGCGCGTTCAATCCCGTCACGGTCCATCTCGCGATCGATCAGCGGCATCGCGCGCAGGAACTGCAGATCCACGCCGCCGCTGTTGACGCCCTGGACGATGCTGCGGCAGGTCTCGAATTCCTTTTTGAGCTGATGCTTGCGGGCGTAGGAGCCGTATCCGAACGGATAGGCAAAACTATCGATCCGTATCGAAGGGTCGAGCGCGTGAAGGTAAGCGCGGTTGCGCAGGATTTCCTGTCGCATCGCGCCCTCGTCGAGGTCGCAGGCGCGCTGATGCGAAAACGTGTGGCAGCCGATCTCGTGACCCCCGTGGTGAAGCGAGACCACATCCTCGCCATCGCCCGTCACCCAGTCCGGCGCATCGGCGCCGACCAGACTGCCCGAGACATAGAACGTTCCCCGCGCGCCATGCGCTTCGAGCATCGCAGCGCCGGTCGTCACCGCGCTCTTTGGCAGGTCGTCGAAGGTGAAACTGAGCATCGGCGTGCTGGTGCGCAGCCGGAACAGATCGACGTGCAAATGCATCGCCAGCCGGTGGCCGACCTTTGCCCTTGCCTCTGACCACATCGCGTTCATGGTTCAGCGCTTTCGCAGGATCACATGGTAGTCACCCTGCCGCACGTCGGTGCGGCCGGGCAGGAAGAAGTTCATCGCGCGCGCGGCGGCATCGACCAGCGCAGCGAAGGCGGGCATGCGCAGCCGCATCTCCGGATAGCGAGGGCTCTCATACTGCTTGCGATAGATCATCTGCAGGCCGTGCTGTTCGGCGAATGCTTCCAGATTGGAAAGCGTGACCAGCGGATGGAACAGCGTTGGGAACGGTGCGTGGCCGGGCAGGCCGGCTTTGTTGTCGCCGCGGACATGGCGGTAGAACCAGACATGGAACCAGTGCGGCGAGTATTTGGTGACAAAGCCGGACAGCGAGCGCGGATTGGGCGCGCCGATCAGGATGAGGCCGTTCGGCTTCAGCGCTTCGCAAAAGCGCAGCAATGCCGCTTCGACGTCGGGTACGTGCTCGATCACGTTGTAGCAGATCACCAGGTCGAAGCTGTTGGGCCGGAAGCGATGGGTCTGGATGTCGCCGAGGATGGCCTGCTGCGCGTAATCGTTGTTGCGGATCTGGTCCTCGTCGATATCGACCACGGTGACGTTGGCGCGATGCAGCACTTTGAGCGGCAGGAAGCTGGTCGAGCCGCCGCCGGCTTCGTAAATCGAGAGTTCGCCTTCAGGCAGCGACGCTTCGAGAATGGCATGAACCGTGAGCAGACTCTGGCGCGCCTCGCCGTGCACTAGCTCGAGCAGCGCCTGCGGATGCGGCACGGTTTGCGGAGAGTTTGCTGTCGCCGGCGCGTGGCCGATCGTGACTGCCTCGTTCATCGAATCCATCCATTCTGACGTGGGGGATGCCCTGTTCATTCTAGTTTTCCCAATCCACCCGCTGAAACGCTTGCAACAACGCCTGGTCCGCCTTGTGAATCGAAGGATCGAACGGCACGCGGTTGGTGCGTTGATATTTCCAGTTGCTGCCGATCTCGCGAAAATGCCGGAACGAAAAGTCCTTGGTGCAGAAATACGAGGTCCACCAGGAGAAGATCGAATGCACGTGCCATTGCGCATGCGTCGGACACCGGCCGGGAACCACCGTCCATTTCGGCAGGCACGCATTGGCGTCACGTCGCATCACCAGCCGTGAGAGCTCGTATTTCGGCGGCATGAAGATCGAGAAGTCGGCGTGGCGATGCGGAATGCGCATGTCGTCGCGGAGACCGTCGTCGATGCCGATGATCCATCGTCCCCGATAGCGAACAAGGCCTGTCCATGATTGCTCGGCGGCTTCGAATACCGACTTTCCGTTCTTCGAGAGTACCAGCTCGTCGATGTCGGAATTCATGGCGCTTCGGGCATGCTGCAGGAACCGCCACCTTGCGTGCTCCCAGGCTCCCAGCTGGCAGAAATCGGAATCCCAGTGATCCCAGCTATTGGCGCCCTGCGGGCCGTACTTGAAGGGCCACTCCATCACGACCGAGCATCGGATGCCCGCGATCGATCGAAGCGCCGCGCTCAAGGTGGCGCTGTCGTAGGCGCTGGAGCCGTTGTCGTAGATGAGAACGGCGTCCGCCCCGTGAACGTCGCGGTTGAACCTCACCCAATCGAGGATCCATTCAATCGGGTTGTCTTTCGACATCGTAAAGATGACGCGGCAACCGCGGAACATTTCCGACTCATTCGGCGACACCGAGAAGGTGAAGCTGCCCAGTTCGCCCAATGCCTGGACCGGGCTGGCATTCTCGGGAATGTCCAGCCACAACTGGGCGTGACGGTCGAGCTGCCTTGTCCACGCTTTGCAGGTCCCGGCGCCGCTGATGAAGGTTGTTGTCGCAACGTCCCGCGCGAGGTTGAAGAAGGGCGGTGCAAACAGCGCAATCTTTGATTTGCTGACCTGCACTGCATCGTAGAACAGCGTATTGCTGTCGAAGTCGCGGTCGAAATTCTCGCCCCGGAACGCGAGCGGGCGGGTCGCCTCGCGCCGCTTGTCGGTAAAGTCCGACAGCGATGCTGAATTGGTTCGACAAATGACATGTCGATTGTCGGTTGCAACGACCGGGCTTTTGCTGGCGAGCCGCATCATGGTTTTCTGATCGACATGCTGGATAACCCCGTGGCGGGGGCGGTGATCGACGGAGCCGGAAGGGCGTGTGCTTCACGGGTCGATTTGCTGGCCGGCCAGAGCTTGCGATGCGCGCCGTAGGCGATGACGGCCTTCCGCAAGCCCGCGATGTCAAACGCGAAGGCGGCGACGACGTACACGAGGCAGCCGGTCGCGGCCAGTACACCAAACGAGATCACGCCGATCGGAAGCAGCGGTTTCAAGAACGTCAGCACCAGCGCCATGATTGCCGCCGCCGAGACGATGCGCATGACCTGGAACGCATTGAAGGGAAGCGGAAACGCTTTCCGGGTGAGATACCAGCCGAAACCCGCGCCGAATGCTTCGACGATGACAAGGCTCGACGCCGCGCCAATCAGGCCAAATCTGGCAAGCAGAACCGGCATGACCAGCAAGTTCGCGATCAGCATCGCGATGCTTTGCATCGTCATCATGAACGGCGTCTTGGCAAGATGAAAGCTCGCGTGAATGTAGGACTGGGAGAATGACTGGAACAGCCAGGCGAATGCCAGGATCGGCATGATCTGCGCCGCGGTCTCCCTGAACTCGCTGCCGAGGATCACGCCGGCGATATAGCTGCTCGTCAGCGCCACGCCGACGACGGCAGGCAGGACGGCGGCGAGGAGGATTTCGAGGCTGAATTCCAGATGTGGCCGCGCCTCGCGGGCGGCGCCGTTGGCGTAAGCGCGCACCGCCAGCGGGATCGTCGCGGATGCGATGCTTACCGCCGGAATCAGGATGATCTGCCGGACGAGATCGGCGGAAGCGCCGTACTGGCCTGCCGCGTGGTCGCCAATGAAATGAAACACCAGCATCCGGTCGAGCGCAGCATGAGTCGCAAAGATGATGCCGGATAGCGTGATTGGAATGCCGAAGGCCGCAAACGTTCGCAAATCGGAAAGCTTTGGTCCCGCGACGGGCGACCGCAGGATCGTGTTCGCAAACAACGTCGTCGTGACGAAATAGGTGATGGCTACCATCGCGAGCTGGCACAGTCCGCCGCCGCCCAGCAGCGCCGCGGCCAAACACAGCGTAAACGCCAGGCAGGCGCGGATGATCGACGCCGTCATGAACGCAAGCGATTGCAGCCGCGCCTTGAGCAGTTCCTGCCCGAGTTCAAACAGGCCGAGCCCCAGCGCAAAGAAAATGGCGGCGACATTTCGTTCCAGCGAGACCGACGTCGTCAGCGTGGCGACGAGAAGTGCGATCGGCGCGGCGAGGGCGGAGATGAGGTAGGCGAGAAAAATGGTCTTCCTGACGTCGACCGTGCCGCCCTCCGACTGAAAACGCAGCGCGGCGACCCGAACCCAGGTGAACAGCAGCGCCGAGACGATACCCGCGGTGCTGAGACCGACGACATAGACTCCATATTCGTCCGGCGAGAGCAGGCGCGTGAATACGACCGCGCTCAGCAAGCCGATAGCAGCCGATACGACGCTCGCGACCGAATAGTGGAACGTTTGGCTGAGCATTACTTCGGCAATGGGTTCAGGGTTAATGACACGGCACAATTCATCTCGACGATCTGCCGGAGGCTCGCCGTTATCAGGCGCGATCTCCCGCGGTGCCCATTGGAGCAAGATCGGTGCCGAACCGGCGCGGAACGTCTTGCGGTGCGTCAGCGTGGTTAACTCGGAGGTTTTCCGTCGGCTCTTGCCGATAGACGACGAGGCCGGAAGCTTTCGGCACATCCGATCTGTCCGGGCTGTCCGTGTTTGCAACAGGCCGGGCCGTTCTGAGCTGCGCGGTAACCATTTCGGCCGCACGTATTCGTGCATGCGCCCGCAGTGGACTGGATATTGCACAGCCCGTCACCGAGATCGCCGGCCTTTTCGGCGAATGGATTGCCGATGAGCGTTTGGCTATTTTTCGATAAAATCTCTTTCCGCAGAGCGGGCTCTGCGGGGCTCCTGTTGATTTTGGGACAGCCACCTTGTCCGGTCTGTATCCTTTTGCGACGGCGAGAGTTCATCATCGCAACGGTTTCCTGCGGCGCCTTAGCGCCGTGACGTCCGTCTTTGCCAGAAAGCACGCGAGGGTGGACGATGTTCCGAACTGATCAGAGGCATCGCAAGAAGCACGGCCTGAAGCGGCTGGTGCTGTTCCTGGCAGCTTTTGTCCTGACCGTGCTGCTGTTAGCGCACGTCGACAGCAATGCTGCCTCACGCGCCACGTCCACTCCGTCGAAGTTCGCAGGCGCCTTCGTGAATTGGGGTCCCGTCGGGCGGGAGCATACGCTGCAGGCGTGGGAAAAATGGCTGAAGCAGAAGCCGTCCTCGGTGCTCGGCGTCGACTTCTATGGACAAACCGCCTGGGAGGACTTCTCCAAACTGAGTTGGGTTCCCGGCGTTTGGAGGAAGCTCAACCCTATGCGCAACGTGGTCTGGTCGATCCCACTGACCATGAAGGGCACGCCTCTCGCCGACGTTGCCGAAGGCTTGCACGATGCCGAATTCGAAGCGGCAGCCCGGGCGATTTCGGCAGCCCATCCCCAGGCGATCATCCGGCTCGGCTGGGAAATGAACCTGGCGGAAATGGCGTGGTTCGCGAAAGGGCATGAAGCCGATTACATCAAGGCGTTCCGCCGCGTCGTGGAGATATTCCGCCGTCACTCCACTGGCTTCAAGTTCGATTGGTGTCCGGGATGGGGACCGCAGGATATGCCGGCGGACGCGAGCTACCCCGGCGACGACGTCGTCGATTACATCGGCCTCGACGTTTACGACTTCAAGCATGAAGGCTCCGCCGAGGAGCGCTGGAACACCTTCTACGTCAAGGCGCCATTCGGCCTCGAATGGCACCGCGACTTTGCGCTCCGACACGGCAAGCGCATGAGCTATCCCGAATGGGGCGTGGGCAATTTCGGAGATAATCCGTTCTTCATTCAGCAGATGCACGACTGGTTCATGAAGAACGAAGACAGGATCGCCTACGCCGCCTATTTCGACGTCAACGGGGCGTGGCCTACCCAGATCGACAACGGCCAGTTTCCGAACTCGCAAAGGCTGTTCCGAAAATTGTTCAGCCGTTGATCCGCACTCGACGTTCGTTCAGCGCGGATTAACCCCGTCCATTAACCGTCGCCGAAGTTCGGTGCCTCACGTTTCGCTGCCGGATCGAAATTTGCACCACGGTGCGCGTTACTTCCGCAACGCCCGGAGAGATCCCGGAGCGAGCGGTTTTATCGAGACGGAAGTGTGCCGGATTAGTCCGGCCATCCCGTTTCGGGACGATGAGACATATTCGTGAACGA
The DNA here is from genome assembly GCF_032917945.1 of Bradyrhizobium sp. sBnM-33. Classification (NCBI taxonomy): domain Bacteria; kingdom Pseudomonadati; phylum Pseudomonadota; class Alphaproteobacteria; order Hyphomicrobiales; family Nitrobacteraceae; genus Bradyrhizobium; species Bradyrhizobium sp. sBnM-33. The sequence continues at coordinate 8,163,420 of NZ_CP136624.1, read as the reverse complement.
CCAGACTTTCATGGCAGGGATTTCGACCAGCGATCGCCGGATGGAGCGGCCTGATCCGGCGGTCAGGGCTCTGCGCGCACTGGTGGCAGTTTCGCCGGCGCTCGATCCGGGACTCGAAACTGTGGTTTGCATCCCCTGTTTTCGCCGCCCCGAGTACCTGCGCCGGACGCTTCAGTCGCTTGCCGCTCAACGCGCCAGCCACCGCTTCGCCATCGTGATGGTGGAGAACGATGCGTCGAGGAGCGAGAGCGTGCCGGTGGCCGCCGAATATCTGGCGTCGGGGAAGCTCTCAGGACTCTGCGTGATCGAGCCGCGGCAGGGAAACTGCTATGCGATCAATGCCGCCTTCGAGACGGCGCTGCAGATGTTCCCTTCTGCGACCAGCTTCTTGATGATCGACGACGACGAAATCGCTTCGCCGGACTGGCTGGAGCAGATGGTCGGGACGGCGGAAGCGACCGGCGCCGACATCGTCGGCGGGCCGGTATTTCCTGAATTCGATGACAAACGGAAGCGTGGGCTGCGTCGTCACCCCGCATTTGCGCCGGCCTACGACGCCTCAGGTCCAGTGCCGGTGATCTATGGCTGCGGCAATTGCCTGATCCGGCGCGCGGTGTTCGACCGGTTGGACACGCCGGCGTTCGACCTCCGTTTCAATTTTCTTGGCGGCGGAGACACCGATTTCTTCTATCGCTGCAAAAGGCTCGGTTTGCGGTTTCATTGGGTAGCCGAAGCCGCGATCAGCGAGACCGTGCCGCAAAACCGAACCGGCCTGAAATGGCTGGTGACGCGGGGCTTGCGGATCGGCGCGATTAACTACCACGTCCAGCGCAAAGCGACGCCGACGTTCCGGTTGCGGGCGAAGTTGACCGCCAAATTGCTGGCAGCCTTGCCGCTGTCGCTCATCCATGCCCTGCACGCGGTCTTCACCGAGCGCGAGTGGACCATTGCCATGCATCCCGTAATCGTGGCAATCGGCAGCGTGCTGGCCGCGTTCGGCCTCGAGCCGCAGCCCTACAAGGCCTCGAAGATCGTCTCATGAGCCAGCGCATCGGCGCATCAGAAATCCGCAATGTTGCCGCCGGGATAGAGCGGCAGCAGGTGATGGACATCGTTCGCGGCGCGACCTTTGTCGGCACGCTGCTGCTTGGCTGGATATCGCTACATCCGTTCGTCAGTCTCGGCGACATGCAGATCGGTGACGTCAGCACCGGAAACGAACTGGCAACCTATGCGATGTTCGGCGCGCTCAGCGTGCTGACAGTTGCGCTCGCGATGCGAAATGACGCCCGGGGATTGGCGACATTGTTGTCGCCGGCGTTTGTCCTGTTCGGCGCCTGGGTGCTGGTAACCGTCGTCTTGTCGTTCGATCCGACAACGTCGATCAGGCGTTGTTCGCTGACGACCTGCGTTGTCGCAGTCACCGCCGCGCTGATGCTGCTGCCGCGGTCACAGCAGGAATTGATGCATTGGTTCACGATCGCGGCGCTCACGCTATTGGCGATCTGCTATCTCGGAATATTGCTGGCCCCGGATCTTTCGATTCACTTGGCGACCGACCCGCTGGAGCCGGGACTTGCCGGCAACTGGCGCGGCACGTTCGGCCACAAGAACCAGGCCGCAGCCATCATGGTGATGGTACTGTTTCTCGGCGTCTACATCATCCGCTCCGGTCTATGGATGTCCGGCGCCGCCATCACCGCGCTTGCCTCGCTGTTCCTATTGTATTCGGCCGGAAAGAGCTCGCTGACGCTGTGCTTTGCGGTGCTTCTGCTGACGTCGGTCACCTCTTTAATCCGCTCGTTCTGGCTTCGCGCGATCATCTTGCTCACGCCGCTGGTGTTGCTGAACCTGCTGAGCGTCGGCACGGTGATGTTTGAAAGCCTCGCCGGAATCTCCAAACTGCTGCCGTTCGATTCGACGTTCACCGGGCGCACTGACATCTGGGCGTTTGCGTTGCAGTCGCTACAGGCACGATTGCTCACCGGATACGGCTTTGCTTCCTTCTGGGGCAGCAGCGCCATTCAAAATCTTCCCGAAGGCAAGGAGTGGGCCAGCTTCGCCGCGCACAGCCATAATGGCTATCTCGACACCGCGCTGGGTATGGGCGTTCCCGGGCTTCTTTTGCTGATCCTGGTGCTGGTGATTCTGCCGTTGAGGAATTTCCAACGGGCGGAGGAGGGCGGCAACAACGGTCCGCTCGCCATGATGCTGCTGCGGATCTGGCTGTTCGGGCTCTATCTGTCGGCGATGGAAAGCTTCTTTCTCGACCGCTCCGATCCGCTGTGGTTCACGTTCCTGATGGCGGTATTCGGTCTGCACTATCTCGCCCGGTTCCGGGCGCGTGCCTGACGATTGCGTGTCCCGGACGCGGTGCAGCGCTCTTCGCGCTGCGCCGTAGAGCCGGGACCCATTCCCTCCCGCAACTTCCCGGACCCCGGATCAGCAGCGCACTACGCCGCAAGGCGGCGCACTGCGCTGCGTCCGGGGAACGCATCCTACAACTGTGCCCGCACAGCTTCGGCCACATCCTTCCACCAGCCGTCGAAATCAAACGGCAACGGCACCGGCGGCCACTTCACCACCGAGGCAATCCGGTCGGCATAGGCCTCGTTATCCGAGCCGCGCGCGACCAGCACGACAGCGCCGCGGCTGATCAGTTCCTTGAACCGCGGATGGTGGTCGAATTCCTCGGGCAGCGCAGGCCCGGCGACGATCAGCGGACGGCCGGATTGCACGCAGGTGAGAATGCTGGAGCGCCGCGCGGTGATCCCTTCGTCAAGTGGATAGCAGAATACGTCCACCTCGCTGAACAGGCCGAACACCTCGTGATCGGAGGCGACGAAGCCGGAGACGCTTACGTCTTCGGCAATGCCGAGTTCGCGCGCGCGGGCATGAAACTCCTCCTCGACCTTGTCGACGCCGCGAATGAAGGAGCCGATATAGACGAGCAGCGGCTTGAGCCCGCGCTGCTTCAGGATGGCGCCGATCTCGAGCAGCGCATTGGGTTGCTTGCTCGGATAGATCGATCCGAAATGGCCGATCAAGAGCCGCCCGTCGCCTTTGGCGGCGATGAGGCGATGGCGCAATTTCGAGTCCTCGATGCCTGCCGGGGCTTCAATATTCGGCGGCAGCGGCGCCAGCACGATTTTTTTCGCGGTCCAGCCGAGCAGGCGATCGTCAGCCAGCTCGCGCCGGACCAGCGGCGAGAACATGATGATGGTGTCGGCCAGCAGCAGCGCCGGAATGTAGGTGATGCGGCGCAGCCAGTGCAGCCCGCCCCATTCGTGTTGAATCAGGATAATTTTGCGCCGGCGTAGCCAGCCGATCGCCAGCACCATGAGCGGCGCGACGATCACGCGTTTCCACGCCACGATCGGGAGGTTGCAGACCACGCTTTCTGCCGTGCCGACCGCGCGCCAGATATCGGCGAGCGAACCCTCGCTGCGCGTCAGGGTTAACGTCGCGCTAGCGCCGGGCTCGAGCTTTTCGATCGTCTCCTGCAACAGCCGGGTGAACTGACCGATGCCGCAATGCATCTGCGGTCCCGCGCCAAGAAACAGCGCCCGATATCGGGTTTCTCCAGTCATCGTGCGGCGGGGTTCCAGTGAGTCTCGGCGTTAGCCATACCTGCCAGACATTAGCTTCCGGTAAGCGGCAGCGTCCGCCCGGCACCGTTCTTGCCAATTCTACCGTGAAGATCGTCCGGCCGTCTCATAACGGGACATCGGGCGGTCACGCAATGGCGCCAAGCCGCGATTTCGGGACAGCCGGAATAGGCCGTGCGCCAGGCAACAGGAAGTCAGCAGGAGCGCGGCGATGACGGGCAAGATCTTCAGCACATGGGATGAGACGCATTCCGAGCTTTGGAGCCATCAGCCGATCCGGCTGCAACACGAGATGCACAAATCGCCCGCCTTCTCGATGGACGAACTCGCCCAACTGATCGAGAGCTATCCACGCGAGCACTACAGCCTGGTGAAGACCGGGGCCAAGGGCTCCAGCCGGGTGTGGCGCGAGGGTGATATCGGTAACCTCTCCGGCCGGCAGGTCATCGAAGCGATTGCCCGCGGCGGGCTCTGGCTCAACATGCGCGACGTCGGCGCGGTCGACAGTCGCTTTCGCAAGCTGATCGACCGGATGTTCGAGGAGATCGCCGCCAAGGTTCCTGGGTTCGTGGCGCCGAACCACCAGGCCGGCATTCTGGTCTCCTCGCCGGACGCGCAGGTTTATTATCATGCCGATTTACCCGGGCAGGGTCTGATCCAGATCGCCGGCCGCAAGCGGGTCTACGTCTATCCGAACACGCCGCCGTTCCTCAAGCCGGAGCACCTCGAGGACATCGCGCTGTTCGACGTCGAGGTCGATCTGCCCTATGCGCCCTGGTACGACGCGCATGCGCAGGTGTTCGACCTCGAGCCCGGCCAGATGCTGAACTGGCCGCTGAACGCGCCGCACCGCGTCGAAAATCTTGGCACCGTCAACATCTCGATGACGGTGTCTTACGGTAACAACGACATCCGTCGCGCCCAGATCATTCATCTCGCCAACGGTCTGCTGCGCCACCGCTTCGGCTATACGCCGAAGAGCCGCAATCTGCGCGGACCGTCCTTCTTCGCCAAGAAGATACTGCAAAAAATCGTGCGCGACAGCAAATGGGTCAAGCGCGAGCGGAGCGCCCGCCGCGCGATCGATTTCCGCCTCGATGCGGGCGAACCCGGCAAGATTATCGATCTGCCGAAGGCGGCATAGATCGCAACGCCGATGACAGTGCTGACGACCAGTGCGGGGCAATTGGCGGCGCGCTCATCACGCCGCGCGGCCGGATTCCGCGTCGAACTGGTGCGCGACTGGCAACAGGCCGTCGCGCGGTGGCACGACATCAGCCCGTCGACGCCGTTCCAGCACCCGCAATGGTATGACGCCTGGTACGGCGCCTTCGCCGCGGCCGAGGGCGTGGCGCCGTTGATCGCGATCGTCACAGACGCATCGAGCGGCGAGCCGGTTGTGCTGCTGCCGCTGATCCGCCGACAGCAAGGCAAGATCGTCATTGTCGAATTCGCCGATCTCGATTTGACCGATTACAATGCGCCGATCCTGGGCAGCGCCGCGCCACGCGATGCCAAGATGGCGCGCGCGCTGTGGCGCAGCCTGTTGTCTGCGCTGCAGCGGATGCCCGACGCGGCCGATCTTGTCCGCCTTCGCAAGGTGCCTGTCGACCTCGACGGTAAGCCCAATCCTATTGCGTTGCTCGATGCTGCCGGAGCATGCTCGCTCAACGGTAATCTCGTCACGACAGGCGAGGATTACGACGCCTGGCGCTACTCGCTGGGAAGGACCGTGCGCAAAGAGCTGGAGCGGAGCTGGCGCGTGTTCACGCGCGATCCGGCTGCGTCCTTTGCGATCGTCACCGATACCGACGAGGCGCTGCGGATTCTCTCGACCACCGAGGTTCAGCAGGGCACGCGGATGCGAAGCCTCGGGCTGAATTACATCCTCAATGACGAAACCTGCGCAGTGTTCTATCGCAACCTGGTGCGCGACGGCGTCGGCAACGGCTATGCGCTGGTCTCCTCGCTCGCAGCCGGCGACGAAATCGTGGCGACGCTGCTCGGCATCAGGACCGGCTCACGTTATGTGATGATCCGCATCAGCAATGCCGGCGAGAAATGGTCGAGCTGTTCGCCGGGCCGGCTGATCATCGAGCGCACCATGGCAGCCCTGCACAAGGACGGCGTGCGCGAGTTCGACTTCTCCGTCGGCAATTACGCCTATAAGCGCCGCTTCGGCGTCACGCGCGTGCCGCTGATCGACGTCAGCGCGGCCTTGAGCTGGCGCGGATGGCCCTACGCCTTGCGCGATCGCGCGGTGCGAGAATTGCGCAACTATCCGCGGCTCGACTTCCATGTGAAGCGCTTGCTCGGCAAGCCACTGTCGCGCGAAAAGAACTGACACATTGTTGCCGCACGGGAACAACCGTGCAAATCTGCAACACATGCCAGGATTGTGCAGCCGTTCCTGCTGTGTTCGCGGAAGTTGATGATCGGCTTCGCCCCACGCGCGTATGCTGCGCTTCGGGTGGAAGGGCTACTCGTGAATTGCTGCCGTGGGGAGAGCCAACATGCCAGCCTATATTCATCATGATGGCATTGAGCCGGGTTTCGTCCTTTGTCCGAGCTGTGTCGGACTTCCGATGTTCGTTCGGGACGTCGAACCGCATTGGAACCAGGCAAAGATCGACTTCACCTATGAATGCGCCGATTGCGGCGCCGAAGTCCGGCAGACCGTCGTGAAGCCGGAACTGCAGCATTGAGGGCGCGAATTCTGTAGGGTGGGCAAAGGCGCGTTGCGCCGTGCCCACCAATATCTTCGGCGAAGTAGGAAGATGGCGGGTACGCGAAGCCTGTCATCAGGCGCGCGTTCGCGCGACCGTTGGCTTTGCCACCCCACACAGCAGCTTCAAACCCGTCTCACCACGCCGGGCTGCCCGGAATCGCATTCCAACGCGTCGCGATCCCAATTTGCCGCGATTGCCGCAGCCTCATAGGTGCTGTGCAGGAAATCGAGCAGCGCCTTGTCGGGATCGGCAGCCGTCCGGACAGCGTCGTATGGCAGAATGAATTCGCCTAGCGCTTCGCTGAAGAACGCCGCGTCCGGTTGCACCTTCGCCGCGTGAAAACCCGGCGGCTCGGGATAGGCATAGGAATAGAAGGCGGGATAATCGATAGCGCCACCGCCCGGCCAGAACCCGGCGCTGCTGACTTCGTGTGAATAGGCTTCATGTGCAACCGCGTCGGGCAAATGTGGCACGCCGCCGGGATGGCGTGGCGCGCGGCGTCCCGAGAAGCGCGTCACCGCGAGATCGAAACTGCCCCAGAAGAAGTGCACCGGGCTCGTCTTGCCGAGAAAGCTGGTGCGGAACTGTTTGAAGACGCGATCGCTAGTGACGAGGATTTGCAGGAAGCGTCCGACAGCATCTGGATCGTAGGAGGCGTGCACGGTGTCCTCGGAGAATTTTATCGGATCGGGCAGCTCGTTCGGCATCTCGTCGATGGCAACGGCAATGCCGAGTTCGCTAAGCGCGGTAAGCGTGGCGGTGTAGAAGCTTGCGACGGAATGACCCGGCAGCGCAAAGTGCCGCTGAGCGCCGTCGCTGGTCGAGATGCGCAAGAGGTGGTCGATGAGTTCGAAATCGATCTGGAACGTTCGTGCGCCGTCGGGCACTGGCGATGTCGTCAATCCGCGCGGCGTGACATAAAGCGCCACGTGCCAGGAATGATTGAGCCATGGCGATTTGGCGAGGCGGATCTTGCCGACGATTTGGGTCCAGAGATGTAGCGTCGCATAAGTGTCACGCCATGCCGCGGTCGGCAATTCCGGCCACGGGACTTGCGAATTGTTGCTCATGCTGGAACCTTTGCGTGCCGACCGGAGGTCGAAGGCCTATCACGAATTCATCAGGCGTTTAGAAACCATGCCTCACGATTTCGTGCATCGGGCAGCGCCGCGCCATGACCTGCAGCGACCGGCGTGCCAGTTGCAAAAGGGCGGCATTCGTAAGAGAGAACGCCGCCCATATCGCATCAGCCATGCAGCTTGTTCGCGGTCTCCGCGATCACGCGCCCCTGATAGCGCGCGCCGGCGAGTTCGTTTTCGCTCGGCTGGCGGCTGCCGTCGCCGCCGGTGATCGTGGTGGCGCCGTACGGCGCGCCGCCGGTGATTTCGTCGAGCTTCATCTGGCCGGCAAAGCCGTAGTTCAGGCCGACGACCGTCATGCCGAAGTGCAAGAGATTGGTGATGATCGAAAACAGCGTGGTTTCCTGCCCGCCATGCTGGGTCGCCGTCGCAGTAAAGGCACCGCCGACCTTGCCGTGCAGCGCGCCCTTGGCCCAGAGCCCGCCGGCCTGGTCGAGGAAGTTTGCCATCTGCGATGTCATTCGGCCGAAGCGGGTGCCGGTGCCGATGACGATCGCGTCGTAATTGGCGAGGTCTTCGATCGTTGCGATCGGCGCGGCCTGATCAAGCTTGTAATGCGAGGCCTTGGCGACCGCTTCAGGCACGAGCTCCGGCACGCGCTTGATGTCGACGGTGGCGCCGGCCTTGCGCGCGCCTTCGGCTACGGCATTCGCCATCGCTTCAATGTGACCGTAAGCGGAATAATAGAGCACGAGTACTTTGGCCATGGTGGTTGTCCTTTGGTTTGGTTTGATGCGAGGTGTTCAGGAAAAGTCAGTCGTCATCCCGGCCTTATGCCCGGGCATCAACGTCTTGCTTCGCGTCAAGGCGTGGATGGCCGACAAGCCCGGCCATGACGGCCGAAGCTGCGTGAGCCGCTACGCCGCGTCGACCAGCACCAGTTCGGTATCTTCCAGCGCGGTAATCGTCAGCTTCGCTTCGTCGCGGATCGCAGCACCGTCGCGGGCGTTGACGCGCACGCCGTTGACTTCGACGCTGCCGGCCGCCGGCACCAGATAAAGGTGACGCACCTTCGCCGCCTCGTATGCCGCGCTCTCGCCCGCCTTCAGCGTGGTGGCGAGCACCCGCGCATCGGCGCGGATCGGCAGCGCGTCCTTGTCGCCTTCGATGCCGCTGGCGATGGTGACGAGCTTGCCGGAACGATCCGACTTCGGAAACGGTTTGGCGCCCCAGGTCGGCTGGCCACCCCTCGTCGTCGGTTCGATCCAGATCTGGAAGATCTTGGTCTTGCTCGGCTCCAGATTGTACTCGGAGTGACGAATGCCGCTTCCGGCGCTCATCACCTGCACGTCGCCGGCCTCCGTCCGGCCCTTGTTGCCGAGCGAGTCCTGGTGCGTGATGGCGCCTTCGCGGACATAGGTGATAATTTCCATGTTGGCGTGCGGATGGGCGGGAAAGCCGGTGTTCGGCGCGATCTCGTCATCGTTCCACACCCGCAAGGAGCCGTGGCCCATATTCTCGGGATCGTAATGGCTGCCGAACGAGAAGTGATGTTTTGCTTTCAGCCAGCCGTGATCGGCGCTGCCGAGTTTTGCAAATGGTCTGAGTTCGATCATGGGATATTCCTTCGTTGAAAGTTTTTGAATTAAGGGGCCGGGCGGCATGCGCCCGGCCGCGCTGGATTTGGCTTACGCCCCGAAGCCGCCGTCGACGTTGAGCACCGTGCCGGTCACGAACGACGCTTCAGGGCTCGCGAGGAACACCACGCCGGCTGCGATTTCTTCCGGCTTGCCGAAGCGCTGCAGCGCATGCTGCTTGCGCTGGAGGTCGGCGAAGTCCCGGTCGTCATCCGGGTTCATGTCGGTGTCGATCGATCCCGGCTGCAGGACGTTGACGGTGATGCCGCGCGGACCGAGATCGCGCGCGGCGCCCTTGGTGTAGCCGACGACGGCGGCCTTGGTGGCGGCGTAGTCGGCAAGGCCCGGGAACGAGGCGCGGGTTGCGATATCGGAGCCGATCGTGACGATGCGGCCGCCTTCGCCCATCAGCTTCGCCGCAGCGCGGATCGCAGTGATCACGCCATCGACGTTCACGGCGCTCTGCCGGGCCAATGCTGCGGTGTCCGCATTCGGATCATCGACCGCGCCGCCGACGGCAACGCCGGCGTTGTTGACGAGGATGTCGAGGCGGTCGAAATCCTTCGCGACGTTCTTCACCAGTTGGTCGACATCGGCGGAGGACGCCTGGTCGGCCCTGTAGGCGCGGGCGTTGACGCCTTTGGTCTTCAGCTCGGCGACGACCGCTTCCGCCTTGTCAGGGGAAGCGACATAACTGATGGCGACGTTGGCGCCTTCTGCCGCGAGGGCGCGAGCAGACGCCGCGCCGATGCCGCGCGAGCCGCCGGTGACGAGGGCTACCTTGCCTGAGAGCTTCTTCGTCATTGGATTTCTCCATTGCTCGAATTCCGATTGCCATTGGATATGTCGCCCGGCGTGGTATAGAAATAGAAACTGTGGAAACTCATTGTTTCTAAAATGGACCTGAGGGCCGAACCGATGTCCAAACTCCCGGACTTCGACGCGCTGGCGATTTTCGCAAAAGTCGTGGAATTACGGTCATTTGCGGCGGCCGCGACCGAACTCGCGCTGTCCAAGGCCACGGTGTCCAAGGCGGTCAGCCGGCTGGAGCAGCGGCTCGGCGCGCGGCTGTTCAACCGCACCTCGCGGCGGCTGGCGCTGACCGATGCCGGGCAAAGGCTCGCCGAGCGCGCCACGCGGCTGCTGGCCGATGGCGAGGATGCCGAGAACGAAGCCCTGTCGCAGTCGATGGCGCCGCGCGGGCTGGTGCGGCTCGCGGCGCCGATGACGTTCGGCGTAAAGGCGGTGGCGCCGATCTTGCCGGAGTTTCTCGCGGCTTACCCGGAAGTCTCGATCGACCTTCATTTGAGCGACGCGACGGTGGATCTGATCGGCGAAGGTTTCGATGCCGGTCTGCGCATCGCGCGCCTGCCGGACTCGTCGCTGATCGCGCGGCGGCTGTGTGCCATGCCGCGCTACACGGTCGCGGCGCCGTCCTATCTCAAGCGTCATGGAAGACCGACGCATCCGATGCATCTGGCGGAGCATAAATGCTTCGGCTACGCCTATCTCTCGACGGCAAGCGTCTGGCACTACACCAATGCGTCAGGCGAGCAGGCGAGTGTTCGGCCCGCGGGGCAGCTCCGCGTCAATAATGGTGAGGCGGTGTTGCCTTCCGTCATCGCAGGGCTCGGAATCGCCGACCTGCCGGACTTCATCATCGGCGACGCCATCGCTGCCGGCAAAGTCGAAGTGATCCTCAAAGGCTGGAAGCAGCCGGAGGGCGCGGTGCATCTGGTCACCCCGCCCGGCGGCCCGAGACCTGCCCGCGTCGAAGTGCTGGCGGAGTTCTTGGCGAAGCATTTTGCGAAGGCGAAGAAGCGGAAGTAGTCGGTTCTGTGTCAACCATTAAACCCTCATGGTGAGGAGGCGCGCAGCGCCGTCTCGAACCACGAGGCCCCGCTGGTGCCATTCATCCTTCGAGACGCCGCTGCGCGGCTCCTCAGGATGAGGTCTAACAGTGCACTAGACGTTGGTGGGCACGCTTCGCTTTGCTCACCCTACGATTTGAGGCTACGCTCGTCAGACAACCAAAACAAAATCGCTGGGGAGAAACCACCATGAACCGCCGCGAACTTCTGAAGGCCGCCGCCGCCCTGCCGTTAGCGCACACCACGCTCTCCAACACCGCCTTCGCCCAAACCCCATACCCCTCGCGCAACATCACCATGATCGTCCCATTCCCGCCCGGCGGACAAGCCGATCTCGCGGCGCGGCCGATCGCGCAGGCGCTGGAGCGGATCCTCGGCAAGCCCGTCATCGTCGACAATCGCGCCGGCGGCGGTGGCGGATCGGTTGGCAATGCGGCGGCAGCGCGCGCCGAGCCTGACGGGCACACTTTGTTGATGACGCTGTCCTCGCTCGCCGTACTGCCGGAAGCCGATCGGCTGTTCGATCGTCCGGTAGCGTATGAAGTCTCGCAATTCGCGCCGATCGCGCGCGTGCTCGCCGATCCGACGCTGCTCGCCGTGCCGGCATCGGCGCCGTGGAAGACGCTGCAGGAGTTCGTCGACGATGCGAAGAAGCGTCCCGGGCAAATTCCGTACGGCTCGTCCGGTCCCTACGGCACGCTGCATGTAGCGATGGAGATGTTTGCCGCGAGCGCCGGCATCAAACTGCTGCACGTGCCGTTCCGCGGCGCAGGGCCGGCGTTGACCGCACTCTTGAGCGGCACGGTGCAGGCGGTGGCCTCGGCGCCGGGCACGCTGAAGCAGCAGGTCGATGACGGCAAGATGCGCGTGCTCGCCAATTGGGGCGCCGAGCGCATCAAGAGTTTTCCCGATCTGCCGACCTTCCGCGAACTCGGCTACAAGGATGTCGAGTTCTACATCTGGGCGGGACTGTTCGCGCAGAGCGCGTTGCCGGCGCCGATTCTGGCGCGGCTGCGCGAAGCGATGGCAGAAGCCGTGAAGGCGCCCGAGGTGGTCAAGACCTATGAGAACGCTGGCAGCCCCGTCGCCTATCTGGACGCGCCGGAATTTGCAAAATTCGTCGCGGAAGACAGCGCGCGGCTGGTTGCGGCGGTGAAGAAGATCGGCAAGGTGGAGTAGGGAACCCGCTTCACATTTTTTTGTTCGCACTAACGTCGCGTGGCCGCATTCATTCGGCAGGCTCAATGCCCGTTGCCGCGCGGAGCTTCCGCGCCTGTGAAAATCAAAAAGAAGGGGACCTGTCCATGCAAACGCAGCGGATCGTCCTTGCAGTCGTCCTCGCGATCGGCGGCGGAACCGGCGCTGCCGTTCCCGCTTTTGCGCAGGAATATCGCGGAACCTGGGAACAGCAGATGGCCTGCACGCCCGACGTCTGGCGGCTCTGCGGTGACCAGATCCCCGATGTCAGCCGAATCGTGGTCTGCTTGCGGCAGAATACGCCGCAGCTCTCTCCTAATTGCCGTGCGGTGTTCGAATCGCAGGCTGACGCGCAGCCGGCGCCGCGCGGGCTGCAACAAAACGCGCCACGTGCCCGCGCCCCGCAGCCGGGGCAGCCGCAGGTGGTACGTCCGCGGCCTATGCAGCCCCCACCTTATTATGAGGAACAGTAGGCCGGAGTTTCCTGCTCCCGCCTGAGCTCGCAGACGTCGACCCACTCAGCGCCGGTTAGCTCGGCCATGCGCGCGGGTGTGATTTTCACTGCGCTGTGGGTCGAGCCTGCGGCCGGCACCACGATGTCGAACGCCTTCAGCGACACGTCGCAATAGACCGGCAGCGGGGTCTTCAGCCCGAACGGACAGACGCCGCCGACTTCATGGCCGGTAATCTCGGCGACCTCCTCGAGGCCGAGCATTTTCGGCTTTCCGCCGAACAGTGCCTTCACCTTCTTGTTGTCCATTCGCGACGTGCCGGCCGCGACGATCAGGACGACGCGGTCGCCGATCCGCAAGCTCAGCGTCTTCGCGATCCGCGCCGGCTCGACGCCATAAGCCTCCGCCGCCAGCGCGACGGTGGCTGAACTCATCTCGGATTCGATCACGGAAATTTCAGGCGCCTTTTCTGCAAAGAAGGCGCGCACGGACTCTAGACTCATCTTGTTCAGGACCTTTGCGCAGACACCAGTGCGGGAAGCTCGGAGATGCTGTGGATGCGATGATCGGGCTCAAATCCCAGCTCATCCATCTGGGTGCGCAATATCTTGAACATCGTCAAGGGCGGCAGCGTCTCGCTTTCGAGGCAGGCCAGCGCCATCGCTTCCGGCGTCACCCGCTCGATCCAGGCGACGTTGAGCCCGAATGCCTTGGCGCCGCAGGCGTCCCAGGGATTGGAGGAGATGAACAGCACCTCGGCCGGCGGCACGTGTAGCACCTCCTCGATCAGCGCATAGGCCTCAGGGCTGGGCTTGAAGATCTTCTTCGCGTCGACGCTGATGGTGGCGTCGAGCACGCGGTCGAGCCCGCTGTTCTGCACCAGCGCGCCCAGCATGTCGGGGCTGCCGTTGGACAGGATTGCGAGCTTGCAATCCTTCATCGCCGATAGCGCCGCAACCGCGTCCGGATAGAGATCGAGATGCAGATACTTCTCGATGATGCGCGCGAAAGCATCGTCGTCATATTGCAGCCCGAGGCTGCGCAGCGTGTAGGCCAGCGAGTCGCGCGTGGCGGCCGAGAAATCCTGGTAGCGTCGCATCAGCGAACGCAGCCACGTGTATTCGAGTTGCTTGATGCGCCAGACCTGGGTGATGATTTCGCCGTAGCCCGGAAACGCATCCTCGGTGATATCTGCCACCGACTGGACATCGTAAAGTGTGCCATAGGCGTCGAACACAACGGCTTTGATGGTCACTGCGCCCCCTTGCCGATGGTCGTGTCAAGAAAATCGCGCAGCGTCTCCCTCGACTGATCCGCCGCTGCCTGGTTGAATTCGAGATGATGGCCCTTCAACACGAGCGGCGTCGTGAGCTGCGGGGCATCGAATGCGTGATAAGCGCCGGGAAACACCGTCAGCTTGATCGGCACGCCCTTGTCCTTCTGCCGCGATATCCCCCAGTCGTCTCGGCCCTCCACCATACTAAGGCACTCTTTGGCCGAGGCCCAATCGTCGAGTTCGCCAATCAGGATCAGGGCCGGCACGGTCATCTCGCCCTTGAGGCCAAGGCAGGATGGATAAAACGCAACGGACGCGCGGAATTTGTTCGGCGACGACTGTTCCAGAAAGCCATGGTCGACCGACATCAGCGCCGCCCGGCCGCCGTTGGCAAAACCAATCACAGCAACACGATCGGGATCGACGAATGGGTCCCGCACCAGAAAGTTCAGGGCACGGTAGGCGTCCCCAGCCGAATCGATCCGGGCCCTGTCGTCGCAGATTTCGAGGCCGCGCGGACCCAAGCTATCCACGGTGAGCACCACATAGCCCCAGGACGCGATCCGCTTGCCCCAGCGTTCATCGATCCGCTTCCAGTTTCCATGGCAGCTATGCAACAACACGACAGCGGGCGAGGGGCCTGCAGCCTTGGTTCGCCTCAGATAGCCCTGCAGCGGATGCGGACTTGCAAGCGGGTTCTCGATTTCGACGTAGGTCGCTGACGATTCAGCAGCAAGGCACTCGGCCGCGCTTCCGGTCAGGAGCGCGGCGAGCAGGGCAACGGTCTTGGCAAAGTTCGTCACTGGCCATCTCAACCTTTCGTCGATGATGGCCTTCGATTATATACCCAAAATCTTTCTTGCGTTGGCTTTCATCACCTTCGGCCTGATCTCCTCGCGGATCTCGAGCTTGGCAAAATCCGCCAGCCAGCGGTCCGGCGTGATCACCGGCCAGTCCGAGCCGAACAGCATCTTGTCCTGCAGGATCGAGTTGATGTAGCGCACCAGGATCGGCGGGAAATATTTCGGCGACCAGCCGGAGAGGTCGATATAGACGTTGGGCTTGTGGGTCGCGACCGACAGCGCCTCTTCCTGCCAGGGGAAGGAGGGATGCGCGAGGATGATCTTGAGGTCGGGGAAATCAGCCGCGACATCGTCCATGTACATCGGGTTGGAATATTTCAAGCGCATCCCCATGCCGCCAGGCATGCCTGAGCCGACACCGGTCTGGCCGGTGTGAAACAGCGCGATCGCGCCGCCGTCATTGATTGCTTCATAAAGCGGGTAGGCCATGCGGTCGTTGGCGTAAAAACCCTGCATGGTCGGATGGAATTTGAAGCCGCGAACGCCGTATTCCTCGATCAGCTTGCGCGCCTCGCGCACGCCGAGCTTGCCCTTGTGCGGATCGATCGAGACGAACGGGATCAGGACGTCGAGATGGTCGGACGCGACTTCCAGCATCTCGTAGTTGTTGTAGCGGCGGAAGCCGGTCTCGCGCTCGGCGTCGACCGGGAAGATCACCGCCGCAATGTTCTTCGAGCGGTAATAGGCCGCCGTCTCCGGCACCGTCGGCGGATGCTTGTGCGGCGATTTGAAATATTCGGCCATGCGCTCCTGGAAATCGTCATAGCCGTCGTCGCCATGCAGGCCGCAGGGCTCTTCCGCATGGGTGTGGATGTCGATCGCGACGACTTTCTCGATATCGGGCAGCTTGAGCTTGGGCATCTGGGTTTCCTGCCGGCTTGATTTTTGGGTGTGGAAAATTGATTATACTATATAACGAATTCCGCAAGGCGGCAGAACAAAAGACGGAAAATAAGGGAGCACGGCATGGCCAAAACGCAGGCCTTCGAGACCGATTTCTGGAAAGACGCCAACTTAAGAAAGGTCTGGGACGACATTGTTCCCGGCGAGCCGCGCAAGACCAGTCCCTACACGCTGACGAAAGAGGCGATCGAGCTGTACTGCAAGTCGGTCGGCGAAACCCATCCGATCTATTTCGATGAGGCCTACGCCAAGACCACGCGCTATGGCGGGCTGATCGCGCCGCCTTCGATCCACATCCTCTTGATGTTTTCCTGCACGCCGGCGGATGACTGGATGCGCTCGCCCGGTACCGTCAATGCCGGGCAGTCCTGGAGCTACAACATTCCGGCGCGCCCTAACGACGTCATTACCCTGCAGGCCCGCGCGCTCGACAAGTTCATCAAGCGCGAGCGGCTGTTCGTGGTGCATGACAACGTGTTCTTTAATCAGAACGGCGACGTAATCTGTTCCGGCCGTGGCTGGACGATTCGGCCGATGTGAGCGGGGAGGTTGCGATGACCACGACGTTCGAAAAGCTCAGAGCCGGCGATGCCATCGACGGTCCCGCCTTCGCGGTCAGCCGCGAATCCATTCGCCTGTTCTGCGACGCCTCGCTCGACTACAACCCGCTGCATCTCGACGACGAATACATGAAGGGCAGTTTCGGCAAGACCAATTTCGGCGGCATCATCATGCACGGCATGAACAATTTCGGCCTGATCTCCCGCATGATCACCGACTGGGCGTACCCTGCGGGCGCGATCCACCGTCGGCTGGAGACGCGATGGGTCAAGCCGGTCCGGCCCGGCGATACCATCCAGCCCACCGGAATCATCAAGGCCAAGCAGGTGACCGAAAAATCCCGCTGGGTGTTGATCGACGTGGTGGTGAAGAACCAGACGGGCGAAAAAGTCGCGACCGGTGAGGCCCTGGTCGAATTTCCGCGCGATCTATTTTGCCAGTGAACTCAACGTTCCGTCATCGCAGGAATAAGCGCACTTGCGCTTGTTCCGAAGGCGCGAGCCAACGGGTCCGCGCGAAGCGCGGCGCGATGACAGGCTCCGCGAGCCTCGAAGGATGTACGGCCCCGCTTGTGGCCTCGGGCTTCGAGACGGCCGCGTCGTCTCAGGCTGAGGGGGATGGATTTCAGGTGACGGGGGACGGAAATCTTCGGTTCCGGCCTGCGGCCCGGAACGGACCCCCTTCCGCATTGACAACCGAGCCCGTGCTGCTTAGAAACCGCCCCGTCCCGGGCGGCTGGCCGCTTTTCGGGATTAATCCCATTTTGCCACTTTCGGGTAGCTCAGGTTCGGGCCTCCAGCACGGCCTTTCAAAGCATCAGGATTGTCCCCATGAAGGTCCGTAACTCCTTGAAATCGCTGCGCGGTCGCCACCGCAACAACCGCCTGGTCCGCCGCAAGGGCCGGGTGTACGTGATCAACAAGGTGCAGCGCCGCTTCAAGGCTCGCCAAGGTTGATCCTGGCGCTGAGCCGGCTTTTTTCTTCGCTTCACAGGTCTTTGACGATCTGCCGCTTTGCGGCGCGATTTTGCGCGTCTAGACTTGCCCCATGGTTTTGAGATTCCCGGGCGCCCGTAACTGCCGGATCGTGGTCCTCGCTGCTGTCATGGCAGCCGTACCGGCGGCTGTATTTGCCCAGAACGACCCCAGGGTCATTCCCCCGCCGAAAACCGAGAAGAAATTGCCGGAAGCGCCGAGCAAGCTTCCCAACGTTGGCGCTGATCGCACCCGCGGGCTGGATTTCCTGTTCGGTGCCCTGAAGGCTGCCCCCGATGAAGCCAGCGCAAAACACGTCGAGGCGCGGATCTGGGCGCTGTGGATGCAGACGCCGAGCGACACGGCTGCACTGTTGATGCTGCGCGCCAAGGCCGCGATGGACGCGCAGAAGATCGACGTCGCGCTGAAGCTGCTGGATTCCCTCGTCAAGCTGCGCCCCGATTATGTCGAGGCATGGAACCGCCGGGCCACGCTGTACTACCTGAAGAACGACTATACCCGTTCGCTCGAGGACATCCGCCAGGTGCTGACGCGCGAGCCCCGGCATTTCGGCGCGCTGGCCGGGCTTGGCATGATCATGCAGGAGATTGGCGACGAAAAGCGCGCGCTGGAAGCGTTCCGCAAGGCGCTGGCCGTCAATCCGCATCTCGAGAAGGTGCCGGAACTGGTCAAGACGCTGACTGAAAAGGTCGAAGGCCGCGATATCTGAACTTTCGCGGTTTAACCCTGGTTTCCGTGACTTGCATCAGGCAGCAACGTCGCGGCGTGCGCGCGCTATCATTGGGCTGACTGCGTAACACAGCGAGCGATGAAATCACTGCTGTAGCCAGCGCGATGTAATCTGTCGCCGACGCCCAGGTCGGCGGAAACATCTGATTCGCCACCGGACCTTAAAAGTCGCTCAACGACGCCAAGCTGGCCCGTTCGACCCATCAGCCCATGCCCGGAGGTGGACGAGCCGCCCGCAGAGACGCCGGAAACGAGCACTGATCCAACCAGAGTGCTCTTGAGCCGTCTTGCGCTTGGAAAACGCGTCGGCCCACAAGACCTAGTGTATGGCGTTGCTGCCGCGGGCCAGACCGTCGAGGCCTACCGCAGCGTAGATTTGCGCCAACTCCGTCTCAAGCTGCTCGTTGACCCGTAGCAGTGCCTTGAGTGCGCCGCGGATGTCGCCATTGCAACTCGCTACGATCTGATCGATGGCGGCTTCGCTTGCGTCGGAAATCATGGGTAGTCCTCCGATGATACGCTGGAACAATTTGTAGTGAGCGACCCTGTTCCTGTGGATGTCGGGTACAGTGCAGGCGCCCGGCTACCCCCTATCAGGCACGCGCACACGTGGCGAAAGTGGCAACGTCACTGTACAAATTTGCTGATGACGTCAGTATGACCCCGCTATCCACAGGTTCGGTCCCCTGTGGACAATCTCCGAAACCCGTGCCGGTCGGGGCCGTAGCTCGCTGGTGCAAAAAATCAGCCGGAAACTCTCGATGTTGGTGGTGATTTTAGTGGCGGCGCTGGCGGTGCTAGCGCTGATCACGCAAGCCGGCGTTTTTCTCGCGCAGCGGGCCCATCCGGCCCAGGGCAGGATGGTCGAGGTGGCGGGCGGGGCGCTCCATATCCTCGACATCGGCCCGCGCGATACAGCGGGGCCGCCGGTCGTGATGCTGCACGGCGCCAGTTCCAACCTGGAAGTGATGCGGCAGCCAGTCGGGGAGCAGCTTGCCAGGAAGCACCGCGTGATCCTGATCGACCGTCCCGGGCATGGCTGGAGCACCCGCGCCCGCCCTGAGGACTCCACGCCCGAAATTCAGGCCCGCATGATCGAGGAGGCGCTGGCCAAGCTCGGCGTCGGCCGAGCGATCTTCGTGGTGCATTCCTGGGCCGGCGCGTTGGGGGCGCGTATCGCGCTGGATTACCCACAGGCGGTCGCCGGTTTGGTGATGCTCGCGCCGGTGGCCTATCCCTGGCCCGGCGGCGTCGGGCGCTACAACAAACTGATCGCCACGCCCGTCGTCGGCCCGCTGTTCGCCTACACCATCACGCTACCGCTCGGCCTGCTGCTGGCGGATTCGGGCGCGCGGGGTGTGTTCCTGCCGCAGACCATGCCGGATGGCTTTGTCAAAAACACCGCAACGCCACTTCTGCTGCGGCCGCGCGAGTTCATCGCCAATGCGCGCGATATGGTAACGCTGAAGCCGGCGGTCGCCGAGCAGGCGCCGCGCTATGCGGAGATCAAGGCGCCGGTCACCATCATCACCGGCGACGCCGACAAGACGGTGTCGACCAACATCCACTCGCGGCCATTCGCGGCGGCTGCGCCGAACGTGAAACTGATCGTGCTGCCTGGTGTCGGCCACATGATCCAGCATGCGGTTCCCGATCTCGTCATCACCGAACTGGAGGCAATGATAGGCGCATTGCCGCCGAGTGTGGCGGCCGCAGCGGCGCCTTGAGCGTGCGCGTGGCCTGACGGCATCGGATGAGATACGATCAACGTGCGCGGGATTCCGCTGCTCGTCCCGCGAGGGATGAAGCTTAAGAGTTGCGATATCGGGCAGCTTACCTTCGAAGGGAGAGCCCCATGTACGCCGCCATTCGTCAGGGCAAGGCCAAGCCCGGCAAGGCAGAAGAGCTGACACGCAGAATCAAGGAGGGCGCGATTCCCGTCATCAGCGGCGTCGAAGGTTTCATGGGCTATTACGTGGTCTATGCGCCCGACGACACCGTGATCGCGATCAGCCTGTTCAACAATTTTGCGGCCGCCGAGGAATCCAACAAGCGCGCGCTGGCGTGGATCGAGCACGACCTGGCGCCGCTGTTGACCGGGCCGGCGACCGCGACGGCCGGACCGGTGATCGTGCATACGCTGGCTTGACGGGGCGAGTGCTGGAGCTCTCGCAGCCAGAGCAGGGCTGCATTCTTCACCCTCCCCTGGACGGGGTCCGAGACGAGCGAAGCTCGCTCGTGGGTCGCCGCGTAGCGGCGGGGCGGGGTGACGGTCTCTCCACAGCCAGCAGTGACCGAGTGGAGAGATCACCCCACCCCGTCTCACATTCCGCTGCGCTTCATGTGAGCCGACCCACGAGCGAGCTTTGCTCGTCTCGGACCCCTCTAGGGGAGGGTGGGACGACGCGAGAGGCTGACTCAAAGCTGCTCGATGGATTCGAGCATGAGGCCCAGGTCTTATTTCTGCTTCCCGTCCTTGTCAAAGGAGGCGATATAGGCCCAGAGATCGCCGGCCTCTTTCTCGTTCTTGATGCCGGCGAAGATCATCTTGGTGCCGGGAATTTTTGCCTTGGGGTCCTTGATGTATTCGAGGAACACATCCTTGCCCCAGGTGATGCCGGAATTCTTGTTGGCTTCCGAATAGGAATAACCTTCGATGGTGCCGGACTTGCGGCCATCGAGCCCGTTCAGTACCGGGCCGACCTTGTTCTTGGCGCCCTCGCCAATCGCATGGCAGGCCAGGCATTTGTTGAACGAGGTTTTGCCCGCGGCGACGTCCTGCGCCAGCGCGCCCGATGCCGCGGCCAATGAGGTAACGACGATCAGGGCGCTCAAAGTCGATGTTTTCATGTGGTGCTCTTCGTTTCTTCCCAGGGAGGCAGATTTCTTGTGGCAGGCCCGCTTGAATTGGACAAGCCACGAAACTTTGACAGGTTTCACCATTGCCGACTTGTCCCAGAGAGAACTTATCGTTTGAAGCGTGGCAATCCGACCTTCGGATGACCTACCCAAACCCTGGTAGACGTGCTTGATTTGCCAGCACAAATCGTTATTCGCCGGGCCTGGAGGATTCGCATGGCCATCATGATGCCGGCTTCCGATCAGGCGGTTCTGGAACGCCGGGATGCCATCGTCGCCGCTCTTCGCGCGATCGTGCCGGGCGAGGGCGTGATCGACAGTGCGGCCGAGATGCTGGCCTATGAGTCCGATGGTCTCACAGCCTATCGGCAGCCGCCGATGGTCGTGGTGCTGCCCGACACCACGGAGCAGGTATCAAGAGTTCTCAAATATTGCTTCGAACAGGGCATCAAGGTGGTGCCGCGCGGTTCCGGCACGTCACTGTCAGGCGGCGCGCTGCCGCTCGTGGACGGCGTGCTACTAGGTTTGGGCAAATTCAAGCGCATCCGCGAGATTGATTTCGACAACCGCGTGGTGGTGACCGAACCCGGCGTCACCAACCTCGCCATCAGCCAGGCGGTGGCGCATGCCGGTTTCTATTACGCGCCCGATCCCTCCTCGCAGATCGCCTGCTCGATCGGCGGCAATGTCGCGGAGAATTCCGGCGGCGTGCATTGCCTGAAATATGGCATGACCACCAACAACGTGCTGGGCTGCGAGATCGTGCTGATGTCCGGCGAGATCCTGCGCATCGGCGGCAAGGCCGCCGAAAATTCCGGCTACGATTTGATGGGCGTCATCACCGGCTCGGAGGGCCTGCTCGGCGTCATCACCGAGATCACGGTGCGAATCCTGCAGAAGCCGGAGACGGCCCGGGCGCTAATGGTCGGCTTTGCCGAGGTCGAGGCCGCCGGCGAATGCGTCGCTGACATCATCGGCGCCGGCATCATTCCCGGCGGCATGGAGATGATGGACAAGCCGGCAATCCACGCCGCCGAAGCTTTTGTTCACGCCGGCTATCCGCTCGATGTCGAGGCGCTCCTGATCATCGAGCTCGACGGTCCGAGCGTGGAAGTCGACGAATTGATCAAGCGCGTCGAGGCGATCGCGCAAGGCTGCGGCTCGACGAGTTGCCAGATTTCGACGTCGGAGGCCGAGCGCAACCTGTTTTGGGCCGGCCGCAAGGCGGCCTTTCCGGCGGTGGGCCGGATATCGCCCGACTACCTCTGCATGGATGGCACGATCCCGCGCGGCGCGCTGCCGAAGGCGCTCGCGCGCATCCGCGACCTCTCGGTGAAATACGATCTGCGCGTCGCCAACGTGTTTCACGCCGGCGACGGCAATCTGCACCCCTTGATCCTCTATGACGCCAACAAGCCCGGCGAGATCGAGCGGGCGGAAGCCTTCGGCGCCGATATCCTGCGGGCCTGCGTCGAATTCGGCGGCGTGCTCACCGGCGAGCACGGCGTCGGCATCGAGAAGCGCGATCTGATGGGCGAGATGTTTACCGAGATCGACCTCAACCAGCAGCAGCGCCTGAAATGCGCCTTCGACGCGCAGGGCCTGCTCAACCCTGGAAAAGTGTTTCCGACGCTGCACCGCTGCGCCGAACTCGGCCGCATGCATGTTCACGCCGGCAGACTGGCGTTTCCGGATATTCCGAGATTTTAGTGATGAACAAAGTCATGCGCACATTCGAGCGGTTTATTCATGAACACCGCCCGTGCGGCTTACCCCTCTCCCCAACCCTCCCCCGCAAGGGGGGAGGGAGCCCGAAGAGCGTACTCACCTCACTTTGCCTCATGGCTTCAGCGTCTTGCGGACGAACAGGAGAATCGCAGCCCGTCAGGGGCGCACGGGCGGATGGGCTCCCTCCCCCCTTGCGGGGGAGGGTTGGGGAGAGGGGTAAGCCCCGGGCGCTGACGGGAGACAGGCAGCGACTCTGTATCAGCAAACCTCGGGCGAGGATCGGCGAAATTGATCGCTTTATCCTGGTCCACCGTCGCACCGCCGACGCCATGTGCAATTCAGGTGCGCCTTGGATACGTTAAGAGTCCGTGACGCCAAGGACGTCGAGGAGATCGTGCGCGCGGCGATCGCGAGCGAGCAGCCGCTTGAGATCGTCGGCCATGGCACCAAGCGCGCGATCGGCCAGCCGATGGCGACCAATGCGGTGCTCGATGTGTCGGCACTGAACGCCGTCAGCGCCTATGAGCCGAACGAGCTGATCATCACGGTGCAGGCCGGCACCCCGCTCGCCGACGTGCAGTCGCTGATCGACTCCAAGAACCAGCAATTCGCCTTCGAGCCGATCGATACGTCGGCACTGACAGGCGTCTCCGGCAATGGCACCATCGGCGGTATGATCGGCTCAGGTCTCGCCGGCCCGCGTCGCATCAAGGCCGGCGGCGCGCGCGATCACCTGCTTGGGGCGCATGCGGTGTCCGGCTTCGGCGACAGCTTCAAGACCGGCGGACGGGTGGTGAAGAACGTCACCGGCTATGATCTCTGCAAGCTCCTGACGGGGTCGTGGGGCACGCTGGCGGTGATGACCGAAGTCACCCTGAAGGTGATGCCTAGACCGGAGAGCGAGCGCACGCTGGTGCTCTCCGGGCTCGATGATGTGGCCGCGAACCGGGCGATGACCACAGCGCTCGGCTCGCCGTTCGACGTCTCGGGCGCGGCGCACCTGCCGAATTCGGCGTTCCGCCCCGCGACCGGCGCGCTTGCAGATATTGCCTCTCAGGGGCGGGCGGTCACGCTCTTGCGGCTTGAAGGCATCGCAGCTTCGGTCGCGAATCGCGCCACTTCGCTGGGCAAAACGCTGGCGCCATTTGGCTCGGTGGAAATGCTGGAGGACGCTGCCTCGGCAACACTCTGGAGCGCGGTTCGCGACGTCGAGCCTTTCGCCGCAAGCGGCGCGCTCGGCGCCTGGCCGGTGTGGCGGATCGTCTGTCCACCGGCGTCCGGCGGCGCGCTTGGACAGGCGCTGGCGCGCGAGACCGGGGGTGACGTGATCTATGATTGGGGCGGCGGCCTGATCTGGGCTGCGCTGCCGCCCAAGCCGGACGCGCTGGCCGCGATGGTGCGTCAGCGCGTCGAGGCGGCCGGCGGCCACGCTTCGCTGATCCGGGCGTCCGAGGAGACCAGGCGAAATGTCGACGTCTTCCATCCGCAATCCGGCGGCATCGCCGCGCTGAGCGAGCGGGTGCGCCACAGCTTCGATCCGAAAATCATCCTCAACCGCGGCCGGATGGTGAGGGTATCTGCGTCATGAAAACCGAGTTCTCCCTTGCGCAACTGGCCGATCCCGACATCGCCGAAGCCGACAAGATCCTGCGCGCCTGTGTGCATTGCGGCTTCTGCACCGCGACTTGTCCGACCTATGTGCTGCTCGGCGACGAACTCGATAGCCCGCGCGGGCGAATCTACCTGATCAAGGAGATGCTGGAAAAGGGCCGCCCGCCGACGGCGGAGGTGGTCAAGCATATCGACCGCTGCCTTTCCTGCCTCGCCTGTATGACCACCTGTCCGTCCGGCGTGCATTACATGCACCTGGTCGATCAGGCGCGGGTCCGGATCGAGAGGGACTATTCGCGGCCGGTGGCCGAGCGGGCCTTGCGCGCGGTGCTGGCGCTCGTGTTGCCGCGGCCAGAGCTGTTTCGCGCCAGCATGATCATGGCGCGGCTCGCCCGCCCCTTTGCAGACCTGCTGCCGGCGAAGGCGGCCGAGACCCCCGGCCTGACGCGGCGGATCAAGGCGATGCTGGCGCTCGCGCCGAAACGCCTTCCTCCGCCGGGCCCCTCCGGCGGCAGCGTGTTTCCGGCCCAGGGCGAGAAGCGCGGGCGGGTCGCGCTATTGCAGGGCTGTGCCCAGCAGGTGCTGGCACCGCGCATCAACCAGGCCGCCATCAATCTCCTGACGCGCCACGGCATCGAGGTCGTCCTGGTCAAGGATGAGCAATGCTGCGGCGCGCTCACTCACCACCTCGGGCAGGACGGCAACGCGCTGGCGCGAGCGCGTGCCAACATTAAGGTGTGGAAAAAGGAAGCGGAACAAGGCGGCCTCGACGCCATCCTGATCACGGCGTCGGGCTGCGGCACGGTCATCAAGGACTATGGTTTCATGCTGCGCGAGGATCGCGATTTCGCTAGCCCCGCAGCGCAAATCTCCGCGTTGGCAAAGGATATCACCGAGTATCTCGCCGACGTCGCGCTCACGCCATCGAGCCAGAAAGGCGACGTAACGGTGGCCTATCACTCGGCCTGTTCGCTGCAGCACGGACAGAAAATCACAGCCCTTCCGAAAGAATTGCTTTCCAAGAATGGATTCGTGGTGAAAGATGTACCTGAGAGCCATTTGTGTTGCGGTTCGGCGGGGACCTACAACATTCTCCAGCCCGACATTGCGAGCAGGTTGCGCGATCGAAAGGTTGCCAACATTGCGACAGTCAAACCGGACATGATCGCTGCAGGCAATATTGGATGCATGGTTCAGATTGCCGGCGGTACATCAGTTCCTGTGGTGCACACGATTGAGCTTCTCGATTGGGCGACGGGAGGTCCCAGGCCAGGATTGAATTGATCGATCGGCCCTTGAGCATGATCCGGAAAGCCTGCTCCGTGCCTCGATAG
The DNA here is from genome assembly GCF_032917945.1 of Bradyrhizobium sp. sBnM-33. NCBI lineage: Bacteria > Pseudomonadati > Pseudomonadota > Alphaproteobacteria > Hyphomicrobiales > Nitrobacteraceae > Bradyrhizobium > Bradyrhizobium sp. sBnM-33. Next base: position 8,137,988 of record NZ_CP136624.1, on the reverse strand, counting down.
CGGATGGCATCCGGTTTTCCTCGGGACAGGCGCGCTAGGCGTCTCGACCGAGATCATGCCCAGACAAGGATGGAGCGGGAGGGCACTTCGAAGAAGTGTCGTCCCGGTCTAGCCTGCGGATTATCGAAGCGCTCGGCAGCATGGACAGCGCAACAGGAGGACTACGATGGCGAAGAAGAGTAAGAAGGCGAAGAAGGCTAAAAAAGCCAAGAAGGCCGTAGCAGCGAGGAAGAAGTCCGCCAAGAAGTCGGCGAAGAAGGCTGCCAAGAAATCGGCGAAGAAGGGCGCCAAGAAAGCGGCGACGAAATCCGCCAAGAAGGCGGCCAAGAAATCAAAGGCCGCACCGAAGAAGGCTGCAAAGAAGAGCCCGGCCAAGAAAAAGAGGGCGGCCAAGCCTGCCGCTCCCAAGGCGGAGCCGGCGGCGCCTGAGCCGGAAGCCGAGGCGACGGCGTCTGCTCCGAGTTGGGCTTCCCCGGAGCCGTCTAACCCGTCGTGGAGCTCCTCAAACGGCGGCGACCAGCACTAGAGCATGATCCGGAAAAGTGGATACCGGTTTTCCGAAAAGACCATGCTCAAACAAAAAGCTAGAGCGGGATGACGATTCGACGAAAAGTCATCCCGCTCTAAGTCGCTCGCCGAGATGATATTTCGAAAGGCCGCAGTGTCCACCGCTGCGGCCTTTTTCGTGAGGACTGCCCAGGCGATCGGAGCGGTATTTTCACGGGCGGGCTGATTCGCGAGAGCCGCCCTCCGGTGTGTCGCTGGTGCCGCCCTTTCCGGTCAGTACGCCACTGGGGGATCCGGGAACCCGTAAAATTGTTGTGAGAATGCAACACGCGCGGAGAAGATTTCGCGAAACGTCACAAACGCCTAAAAAGGCGGCACGTGCTTGACTTTTTTGCTTCACGACAATGATGCCGCGGCCCACTCTGTGACCACGTTAAGACATTTGGCCGCAGTCGGTTATCGCTTGCCCTTGGGGGGCGCCGGAACGGGACTGTCTAGAAGGGTGATGGGGATCGACATGAAGAAAGTGGCTTTGTTGGCAACGGCGCTGGCAATGGTTTCCGGTTCGGCTCTCGCTGCGGATCTGCGGGTGAAGGCCGTCAAGGCGCCGCCGCCGGTCGCCTTTGATCCCTGGGATATCGCCTTCGGCGCCGGGATCACCAACGACTACATCTTCCGCGGCATCACCCAGTCCAACCACAAGCCGTCGGTCAACGTCTATTTCGAGCCGCGCTACAACGTCACCAAGGACTTCCAGCTCTATGTCGGTCTGGCCGGTGCGAGCATCTCCTTCCCGAACCGTGCCGCGGCTGAAATCGACGCCTATGGCGGTGCCCGCCTGACGGTCGGCCAATTCGCCTTCGACGTCGGTGCCTGGGGCTACATGTATCCGGGCGGCACCTGCCATTACGGTGCGGCAACGGACACTGCGGGCGTGCCGCTCAGCAACGAATGCCAGGTCAATGCCCTGCTCAACGGCAACGTCATCAAGAAGGACCTCAGCTTCTTCGAGGTCTATGGCAAGGTGAACTACACCTTCAACGACAACTTCTCGCTCGGTGGTAACGTCTATTATACGCCGAGCTTCCTGAACACCGGCGCCGAAGGCACCTATGCGTCGATCATCGGCAAGGCGATTGCGCCGAGCGCCTGGTTTGGCGCCAGCGGCATCGGCATGTATGTGTCCGGTGAATTCGGCCGTCAGTGGCTCGGCACCTCCGACTCCTTCTACGGCGTGGCCGCGTTCCCGAACGGCATCAACTATGCCGATTACAACACCTGGAACATCGGCATTGGCTTCACCTACAAGGTGTTCACGCTGGACTTTCGTTACTCCGACACCAACCTGTCGCAGGGTGATTGTAACGCCTTCACGAGCGATCATACCGCGACGTTCAACGGCAGCTTCACCCCAATCAATCCGTCTGGCGTCGGCTCCAAGTGGTGCGGCGCCGCCGGTATCGTCAAGCTCTCGGCTGACCTGACCGCGATGACCAACCTGAAGTAAGATCTTTTTCCTGTCGAAGACGAGGGGGCGGCAGGCGATCTGCCGCCCTTTTCTTTTGGTAGCGCAGATGAAACGGGATTGGCGGCGCGCGGCGTATCGGGCGATCTCCCGCAACGATCACCGCAACATCCTTGCGGGCGCGGTCGCGGGCCTCGGCGGCGCGATCGCCATCGGCGCCATGGAGTGGTTCTCGCTCGCGTTGCATTATCCGCTCGCCGTGATTCCGTTCGCCACCTCGATCGTGCTGGTGATCGGATCGCCTGACGTGGCGCCGGCGCAGCCGCGCGCCCTGATCGGCGGCCATGTTGTGTCGGCCCTGGTGGGCCTCGCCGTGCTGAAGCTGACGGGACCGCAGGCCTGGGCAGCGGCGGCCGCCGTCGGCCTGTCGATTCTGGCGATGTACGTCACCGGGACCTTTCACCCGCCGGCAGGCATCAATCCGCTGCTGGTGGTCTCAGGCAATCTGCCCTGGACGTTCCTGCTCGCGCCGGTGCTGGCCGGCGCGCTGCTGCTGACCGCGTTCTCCTACATCTGGCACCGCTGGGTGCGCCGTCAGCCATGGCCGCGGTGCTGGCTGTAGGAAAATCGTAGCCCGGATGGAGCAGAGCGTAATCCGGGAAAGGTCTCTCCGCGGTGATCCGCATGTGAGACTGGCCCCGGATTCGCTGCGCTCCATCCGGGCTACATGACTACGACGCGGTGGCGCTCTTGCTGTCCTGCAGCGCGAATCCATCTCCGGCTCGGGCAAGCACGACATTGCGATCGTGGAAGGCGTCGAGCGTCGAGCGATGCCCGATCGAGATGATGGTAGTGGCCGGCAATTTCGCCTCGAGCAGGCGATAGAGCGCCGCTTCCGAAGGTTCGTCGAGCGACGCCGTCGCCTCGTCGAGGAACAGGTATTGCGGCACATGCAACAGCGCACGTGCCAATCCAAGTCGCTGCTGCTCGCCGAGCGACAGCGTCCGATTCCAGTGCCCGTGTTCGTCGAGTTGGGACGCGAGCTTCGGCAATCCCACTAACTCCAGCGTCTGGCTGATCTGAGCGGGCGTGAACGCGCCTTCCTTGGCAGGGTATTCGACTGCCGCTCGTAGTGTTCCGGTCGGGAAATACGGGCGCTGCGGCAGCATCATCAAGGTCGCCCCTGCCGGTACGGTGATCGAGCCGGAGCCGAACGGCCAGATGCCGGCGATGGCGCGGAACAGCGTCGATTTGCCGGACCCGGACGGGCCTGTGACCAGCGTGCGCTCGCCCTTGCGAAGGCTGAATCCATCTGCGGTCACCAGCGGCGTTCCGTTCGGCAGACGTAGCGTCAAATCCTTGAGGTCGATGGCGCCGTCGCCTGCCTTGTTGACGTGAATCCGGTCGTCGCGGTCGGCGAGTTCGCGCGCCGCCACTATTCCCGCCTCGAATCCGTCGAGACGATTAACCACCGCCTGCCACTCCGCCAGTTGCCGATAGATGGTGATGAAGAACGAAAGCGCGCCCTGAACGTTCGAAAACGCCGATGCAGTTTGCATCATGCCGCCGAGTTGGATCTTCTCCGCGAAATAGGCAGGTGCCACCAGCACATAGGGAAAGATCACCGAAGCCTGATTATAGCTGGCCGTGAACGCCGTTATCTTCTTCGTCCGGTTCATGATGGCGAGCCAGTTTTCAACGACGCGTCCGAAGCGAACCATAAGGCGCTCGCGCTCGGCTTGCTCGCCGTGCAACAGCGCGATCTGCTCGGAATTTTCCCGCACGCGGACCAGGTTGAAACGAAAATCCGCTTCATATTGCTGCTGCCGGAAATCGATGCCGACCAGCGGCCAGCCGATCAGATGGGTCAGGATGGTGCCGAGCACCGAATAGATCAGCGCGCCCCAGACGAGATATCCCGGAATCGGGTAATCTTGGCCGAACAGGTGCAGCGGTGCGGCGTTCGACAGGGCCCACAGGATCGCGACAAAGGACGCCAAGGTGACAATCGAGTTCAAAAGGCCGACGCCGATGTTGAGCGTGCGATCGACGAACAGCTTGACGTCGTCGGTCATGCGCTGGTCGGGGTTGTCGGCTGCGTCCCCCTGAAGCTGCATCCGGTAGTGATTGGCGTGATGTAGCCAGTCACCGAGATATTGCGCGGTCATCCAGCGCCGCCAGCGGATCTGCAGCCATTGATTGAGATAGAGCTGATAGACCGCCAGCACGATAAAAACGGTCACAACGACGCTGAAATAGATGATCTCGCTGACGAAGGAGTCCCAGTTTCGTTCCTGCAGCGCATTATAGAAGCGGGCGTTCCACTGATTGATCAGGACGTTGATGCCGACGATCGCAAGCTCGATGGCGATGACCGCGGCCAGCAATCCGCGGCCGGCCCATTTGTCCTCGGAACGGAAATAGGGGACCGAGATACGCCATACAGCGGCGAGTATCGAGCGAAGATTTTTCACAGATTGCCGTCTCCGGGGAGGGCCTCAAAGGCCTGAAAAATCGGGACAATTGGTGATTTTACGGGGGCATGCCACGCGGGTGCCGCGGTCAGCGTTGGCGTGTCCGGGTGTTGAAGTCAACCCTGGCATCGCGGGACGGGAGACCACTTCGCGAGGATGTGAGCGATTCGGCAGTGCCCAATTCGCCGTGCGGGGCAGCTAGCCAATCACATCGTTGTTCAATAGAACGGCGCGCGGTGTTGGACGTTTGAGAGGTTGCATGATTTCATTCGCGCGCATGTCGAAACAGGCAGCATCGATTCTTCTGATTGCCACCACACTTCATCTCAGCCCGGTCAGGGCCGATAACGGCTTTCCGTTCGGCTCAGAAATGACACTCGACGCGGATCGTCAGCGCGGGTCGAAGCGGATTCCCAATCTCGAGATCGGCGACAAGGGCGAGGTGATCTTCGAACTCTGGTGCAAGGGCGGCAAGGGCCAGTTCTCGGTGGCTGGCAATACCGTGATCTTCGTTCCCGGTGCGATGGAGAACCGCACTTGTCCGCCGGATCGCGCGCAACAAGATGATGAGCTGATTGCGGCACTTGCCGAGGCCGGCACCTGGAAGCGGCAGGGCGATTTCGTGTCGTTCATCGGCGCGAAGACGCTGCGCTTCCGCATCAACACGAACTAGGTCGGGAGTTCGGTCAGGGCGTCGCGATCAGGCCGCTGGCGGTGGCAACGACCCAGCGGCCGCCCCAGCGCACGATGGATTCGACACGTCCGATTCCGGGAATGGTGTCGCCGCGCGCGGCCATCCTGATACCGTCGGGACCTTCGAGAACGGCGGTCCCATCCCGAACGTCGACAACTGTCCAGCCGGAAATTGTGGTCGGCTTCGTTTCCGGCGCCGCCACCAAAGGCTGCGGCCGCATCGCAATCGCCGAGGGGCCGACATTTGCCTGGGAGGCCGGGCCCGCAGCCGGGCGTGCACCGGCCGACAACACGGCGGACGGCTTGGGAATGCTTCCGACGACGGCGGGCGAATCTGAGGTGGATGCGGTCTTCCGGGTGCCTTCAATCTTGCCGCTCGACCGTGCTTCAGCCATGCGCGGCGCGGGCGCTTCCTTCTGCGCAACAGTTTCAAGGCCGAGCGTGCCTGCCAACTCGGGCCAACTCAGGCCGCCGGCCCATCCCAATCCAAAGCTTGCCGCCACGGCCACGGTGACCAGCAACGCGCTGCGCGCCCGGTCGCGAAATGACTCCCGTACCACCAATACGTCATCGCGATCGAGGGAATTCCACAGGCTCGCCGGCAGCGCGGGCCCCAGCTCGCCAGCCGCATTCCCGGACAACATGCTTTCAACGGTACTCGGCTCGCGGTCGTGCATGGCGTTGGCCCACGTTCAGCTAGCCGATGATGTTCCTTTAAACTGAATCGAATCTTAACAATCGGGCTCCGTAACGCGCTCGGTTATCACATTCTACTTCCACACCGACTTGTCCGCGTCCCAGCGCTGGCCCTTGAATTCCCTGGCCAGCGCTTCGAGCGAGCCATTGTCGTCCTTCGGTTCGCCGCCTTCTTCGTCGCCGGTGGACCCTTCCGACAAATGCAGTTTTGGGCCGGCGCCTTCATCCGCGGTCGTGATCACCGGGCTCGAGATCCACAGCATCAGCCGATCGGTGCCGCCCGGTTTATCCGGCGAGACCAGCGCGGTGACCTCGACAGTTTCGGTCAGCGCGAGCGCGGGATAGATCGGGCTCGGCCGCTTGAAGCTCAGCGTCAGTTTTCCGGTGTTGGCGTCCCACTCGGCGCCCGCCGGCTTGGCGGCAAGCGTTTTCGCCAGCACGCCTGAAATGGCCGAGGCGATTTTGTCCCTGTTGATCTTGTCGCCGTCGCGCCAATCGGCCGCTGCAAAACGGATGGTACGGTCCATTTCGACGCTGCCGCTGGTCCATCCCGCGGCGATCACGCCTGGTGCCGCCTTCGCCTTCGCGATCAGCGCGGCGGCGCGCTCCGGATCGGCCGTCAGGTTGATGGTCTGCTCGCCGGCGCGCAGCGCGTCGCAGGAGATCGAAAGGCTGGAAAGCCCGACCTCGACGGCCTCGCCCTTCAGACTCTTGAGGAAGTCCAACGCGGCGTCGAGCTTGACCCGCACGCCGATCGCTTCCGGCGAGACGTCGGTAAAATCCTTCGGCGCCGGCGTGATGCCGTCGTCGCTGGTCTGGTACTCCTGAAATTCCTTCTCGCTGAGATCGGAATTGTCGGTCGAGGTCACTTCGGTCACGGTCTGGCCGATGCTGATCTGGCCGCGGAATTCGAAGGTGTCGCCGACAGGCTTGCGCAACAGCTTGACCGTGACCGGCAGCTTGTCACCGAGGCTCTGCGTGGTGCCGGTCAGGTTCTGGCCGCTGACGGTGAGGTTGGCGACAAAGCGGTCCTTGCGGTCGGCGCCCTTCGCGGCGGGGTAGCAGACGTCGAGAGTAGCAGCGGTGACGTTCTTGCCCTGGCGGGTTTCCTTCAGGATGACATCGGCATTGCCGTCCATCAGCCCGTCGATCGCGGTGAAATAGCGCGTCTCGGTCGCGCCGGGCGCGGTCTTGGGCTGCAGTTTCATCTGGGCGATAGCGAAATTCGGGGAGGCCATCACCAGACCGAGCAGGAGAAGGGGGAGCGCGCGCATGAGAATTCCCTTAGACCACAGAATCGGAGACGCCTTAGGTAGCAAACCTCGCTAGCTTCGGCCAAAAAGAAGGCCGTGAGGAGGCTTGTGCTCCTCGCACCCGGCAAGGGGATGGAGCCCGGCGAGCGTGCTCACCTCACATTTCGACATTGCATGACGGTCTCACGTCGCCTTACGGCTGCTTAGCACGGGGTAGGGACGCACCGGCGGAAGGGTTCCCTCCCCCCTTGCGGGGTCCGAGACGAGCGAAGCTCGCTCGAGGGTTAGGGAGAGGGGTGCCGCTTGCTCTGCTACCAGACGAACGCGTCACGCTAGAATCTCAGATTGGCCTGATCTCTTCGTCCGAATGCGCGGCTTACCCCTCTCCCCAACCCTCCCCCGCAAGGGGGGAGGGAGCCTTGCCAGCGCGCCCACATCACGAGAGACCTCGATGTCTCCCGCAAAAAAGAAGGCCGCCCCGGGGGCGGCCTTCGATCTGTTTGAGGAGCGGGGTCTCAGAACCCCATGCCGCCCATTCCACCCATGCCGCCGCCACCGCCGGGCATCGCCGGCGCTGATTCCTTCGGCAGTTCGGCGACCATGGCTTCGGTGGTCACCAAAAGGCCGGCCACCGACGAAGCGTCCTGCAGCGCGGTGCGCACCACCTTGGCCGGATCGATGATGCCCTTGTCGACCATGTCGACATATTCCTCGGTCTGGGCGTCGAAGCCGAAGGTCTCCGACTTGTTCTCGAGGATCTTGCCGACCACGATCGAGCCTTCGACGCCGGCGTTTTCCGAGATCTGGCGAACCGGGGCTTCCAGCGCCTTCAGGACGATATTGATACCGGCCTGAACATCGGAATTGTCGTTGTTGATGCGGCCGACCGCCTTTTTGGCGCGGAGCAGCGCCACGCCGCCGCCCGGCACGATGCCTTCCTGCACGGCTGCGCGGGTCGCGTTGAGGGCGTCCTCGACGCGGTCCTTCTTCTCCTTGACCTCGACCTCGGTCGCACCGCCGACCTTGATCACCGCGACGCCGCCGGCGAGTTTTGCAAGGCGCTCCTGCAGCTTCTCGCGGTCGTAGTCCGAGGTGGTCTCCTCGATCTGCGCCTTAATCTGGGTGACGCGGGCCTCGATGTCCTTCTTCTTGCCGGCGCCCTTGACGATCGTGGTGTTTTCCTTGTCGATCACCACCTTGCCGGCGCGGCCGAGCATGTTGATGGTGACGCTTTCGAGCTTCATGCCGAGTTCATCGGAGATGAGCTGACCGCCGGTCAGGATCGCGATGTCTTCCAGCATCGCCTTGCGGCGATCGCCGAAACCCGGCGCCTTGACGGCGGCGACCTTCAAGCCGCCGCGCAGGCGGTTGACCACCAACGTCGCCAGCGCCTCGCCCTCGACGTCCTCGGCGATGATCAGCAGCGGACGGCCCGACTGCACCACGGCTTCCAGCACCGGCAGCATCGACTGCAGGCCGGACAGCTTCTTCTCGTGCAAGAGCACGTAGACGTCTTCCAGCTCGGCGGTCATCTTCTCGGCGTTGGTGATGAAGTAGGGCGACAGGTAGCCGCGGTCGAACTTCATGCCCTCGACGATGTCCACTTCGGTCTCGAGCGACTTGTTTTCCTCGACCGTGATCACGCCTTCATTGCCGACCTTCTGCATCGCCTGCGCGATCATCTTGCCGATGGCGGTGTCGCCGTTGGCCGAGATGGTCCCGATCTGGGCGACTTCGGACGAGGAGGCGACCGGCTTGGCGCGCTTCTCGATATCCTTGACGACGGCGTGGACCGCGATGTCGATGCCGCGCTTGAGGTCCATCGGGTTCATGCCGGCGGCGACCGCCTTGCCGCCTTCGCGCACGATCGCCTGCGCCAGCACGGTCGCAGTCGTGGTGCCGTCGCCCGCGGTGTCGTTGGTCTTGGAGGCGACTTCGCGCAGCATCTGCGCGCCCATGTTCTCGAACTTGTCTTCGAGCTCGATTTCCTTGGCGACGGTGACGCCGTCTTTGGTGATGCGGGGAGCGCCGAAGCTCTTCTCGATCACGACGTTGCGGCCCTTCGGACCGAGCGTCACCTTCACCGCGTTGGCGAGAACGTCGACGCCGCGCAGCATGCGGTCGCGGGCGTCGCCGGAAAATTTAACGTCTTTGGCAGCCATTTGAATTGCTCCTAGAAAACGGTCCTCATCCTGAGGAGCGGGCATCGCCCGCGAAGGATGAATTTGTGAAAGCTGGGCCCCTCGAGACGGCAGCTTCGCTGTCTCCTCAGGGTGCGGGAGCATGCTGTTAAGTCAGGACGCCCATGATGTCGGACTCCTTCATGATCAGGAGTTCCTCGTTTTCGAGCTTGACCTCGGTGCCGGACCATTTGCCGAACAGCACGCGGTCGCCGACCTTGACGTCGATCGGAAGCAGCTTGCCGGCCTCATCGCGGCCGCCCGGCCCGACGGCAACGACTTCGCCCTGCGACGGCTTTTCCTTGGCGCTGTCGGGAATGATGATGCCGCCCTTGGTCTTCTCTTCGGCATCGATGCGCTTGACCACGACGCGGTCGTGCAGTGGACGGAATTTGGTTTTGGCCATGACGTCTCCTCTTGAAGTTCCTCTGGGAGGCTTAGGTTTCGGGTCTGTACCACTCGAAAATGGCTGGGAATGCCGGGTATTCGACGCCGCCCCGGGCGAGGCAGCACAACCCTTAGCAATCGTTGTATTTGAGTGCTAAACGTGGAGCCGGGGAATATGGCTTGGCGCCGATCCTGTCAAGCAAACAAGGGGATTAAAGCCTTGGTGAGGCCAATATAGGATGGTGCTTCGGAAACCAAATCGGTGCAGCGGCGTAATTTTAACCGACGTCATTGCTCCGGCAGACTTTTTGCGGTTGGCTGCTTGACGGGAGCGGCCAAGTGATTGCTCGGGGGAATGCGATGATCAGCTCACGTAATGCGCGTACGGTTGCCAATCTGGCGATCGCGTCGGCGCTTTCGATCTTGCTGGCGGCGTGCAGCAGCATGAGCCTGCCGTCACTGTCATCCAGTCCGCCGCCCGAGCCCGAAGTCGCGCCGGAAATGCCGGCAACCATCCGCTCCGACGAGATCGTCGGCCGCTGGGGCCTCGCCTCGTTCCAGAATCCCAATGACCGCGCCCGCACCGAAGCGGCGGCGCGCGGGCAGTGCAAGCAGCCCTACGTGATCGGCGCCGGCGCCAATGGCGGCGTGGTCATGCATCTGGCCGACCAGGCCACTCCGCAGGAGCTGCGCCTCAAGGGCAGCCCGAGCGGCAAGAATTATATCGGTCCGCCTGGTCCCGCCGGCGGCGAACAGGATCGCGAGATCGTTTCGTTCGACGGCCGCGTGCTGGTGACCCGCTTCATCGAAAAGGACGCCGCGGTCCGCTACGGCAACATGGTCTATGTCCGCTGCGCGCCGCGGGCGTGAGGCGGCAACACCCTCATCGTCATGCCCGCCACCGGGTCTCGCCTTCGGCGAGCCCGATGACAGGCTCCGGCCGGACATCCAGCAGGAGCGGCTTCTCCGCTGAATCGCTGATGTCTCTGGGATACTGGATCATCCGCTTTCGCGGATGATGACGGTGGAGGATGGGCACGAGCCCAACAAAAAAACGCCGGCATCGCTGCCGGCGTTTGTTTAGCGCGCGTTAACCAGCCCGATCAATCAAACAGGGCGTCGATGTCGTCCTGCGAGGCGTGGCCGGCGTCGCCGTCCAGTTTCGGACCGTTGAGCAGCTTGGCGTCGCCTTCGCGGGTGTCGACGATCGGCGCGGCGTGCGCCTTGATCGCATCGACGCCGCCCCAGATGTCCATCATCGTGTAGATGTGCTGCTCGATGAACTTCATCGTGGTCATCACCTTGCTGATGCGCTGGCCGGTGAGGTCCTGGAAGTTGCAGGCTTCGAAGATCGAGACGACGCGTTCCTGGATATCCTCGCTGAGCAGCTTCTGCTGGTCGGGCGAGATGTTCTTGGACAAAGCGGTTGCCGCCTGGTCGATCGCTTCGGTGGCTTCCAGGATTTGCTGGGTAGCCTGTTCGGTGCCGCCGACGACGGCACCGAGCTCGCCATTGACCTTGGCCATTTCCTGGCCGTCAAAGCTCTTGCCGTGCAGGGTGGCGATCTCGCGCTTGGTGCGGTTGATGGCGTCGTGAATCAGATCGAGCTCGACCTTGAGCTTCGCACACTGTTCGATCTGGGCGCGATAGGTTTCCAACAGCGCGTGCGCATCGGCGGTCTCGCGCGCGATAATATCCGACTGCTCGGTCGAACCGGCGCGGGCGTGACCGAAGCCGGCCATCTGTGCTCGGATGGCGCGCAGCTCGGCCATGATCTCGCGATGCATCGGGCCAATCTCGCCGCCATCGACTGCGGGCATGACAATTGGCGCATCGCCCAGAATGGCTTGTTCGATTCGAAAACGTTTGCGACTTACCGACATGAGATTTCCCACCCCTTCATTGCCCGGATGTTTTAGACCATGGCGATTTAACGTCAGGTTCACGGCGCAAAATCGCATGTCGGCGCTTTGCCCACGGCCGCACACTCTCGATTAACCATGAGGGGACCGCGTTCACGCAAAATAAACGCTGTCCGACAAATCCGTGCGCGATTGCCGACGTGGTGAATCGAAACGCGGCTTCTGTTTACCAAACCGATTAGGTTTTGATTTGTATTGATCGCGCGCAGCGGCGTTCATCGTTGCGCCCCGCGAACCCGAAGTGACGAACAGTACAGAGTACGTCGATGTCCGGAAAAATCATTGTTGCGCTCTTTGCGAGCGTGTCTTGCCTTTGCTTCGCCAGTGAGGCTGCAGCGATCGACGCCTCATCATCAACTGAGCCCACCGTGATCTACGCCCGCCAGCCCGCGCCGCCGGCGCCGGTGCGCATGGCTTCTGCCGAACGCTCCAATATGGGCGGCGGCTTCATCGAATTCCTGTTCGGCGATGCGCCGCAGGGCGGGCGCTATCAGCAGCCCGTCTACCAGCAGCAACCGGACTACGGATATGGCGGGCGGCGCGCGCTGCTGCCGCCGATGGATCCGCAGCAGTCGATGCGGCGCGAGGAGGAGGAAGCAGTCGATCCCGCCCAGCACCGGCTCGATCCGAAATATGAAAAGCAGGTGGTCGAGTATCACGGCAAGGAAAGCCCGGGCACCATCGTGATCGACACCCCAAACAAGTTCCTGTTTCTGGTGCAGGGCGACGGCAAGGCGCTGCGCTACGGCGTCGGCGTTGGCCGTCCCGGCTTCACCTGGTCGGGCGTCAAGACGATTTCGGCGAAGAAGGAATGGCCGGCCTGGACGCCGCCGCCGGAAATGCTGGCGCGCCGCCCCGATCTGCCGCGGCACATGGAAGGCGGCCCGCAAAATCCGCTCGGCGCACGCGCGATGTATCTGGGATCATCGCTCTATCGCATCCACGGCTCCAACGAGCCCTGGACCATCGGCACCAACGTCTCGTCCGGCTGCATCCGCATGCGCAACGAGGACGTGATTGATCTCTACGGCCGCGTCGGTGTCGGTGCGAAGGTGGTGGTGATCTGATGCTCTGGTAGCCCGGATCTAGCGAAGCGAAATCCGGGACAGGTCGCGCTGCGGTGAGATAGTCCCCGGATTGCGCTTCGCTCCATCCGGGCTACGAATGCCCAAATAAAACGGCCGCCCGATCGGGCGGCCGTTTTCGTTTTCATAGCTGACGCGCGTCACGCGTAATCGCTGTCACCGCCGTCACCGTCAAAACCATCGGAATCATGATCCATGTCGTCGCCTTCATCGTGCGAAGCTTGATCAAAAAATCCCTGCCGCGAACCACTATCATCATTGTTGTCGGCGCGTCGGCTGGATGAGCCGATGTCGTTGATGCCGGCCTCGCGCGCGAGATCGCCGCCGGACTGATCGCTCCACGGCCTGCGGTCTTCGACGCCGCCGCTGTGGTTCGCCGTGTCGCCGAACGCCTGGTGGTTGCCGCCGCCGCCCATCATCCCTCGAATGCTGTTGGCCAGCAGCGATCCGCCGACTACGCCGGCCGCGGCCGCCGCTGCCGTTCCGAGGAAGGAGCCGCCGCCGCCGAACGGCGATTGCTGCGCACCAGAGGGCTGGCCATAGCCGGGCTGATTATACTGTCCGGGCGCCTGGCTCTGTTGCAGCACCTGACCGCTGTTCCAAGTCGGACGGCTGCCCATGTCGGGCGCGCGGACGTTGGGCACCGAACCCTGCGACGATCCTGGCGGCTGGCTCTGCCCGAAGATCGCGTCGCGCATCGAATCGAGAAAGCCGCCGGATTGAGTTTGCTGGCCCGCCGCCGCTTCCAATTCCTGGATGCGCATGTCGGCGCGCCTCAGCGCTTCGTCCTGCACCAGCGCGGTTTGCACCAGCGCATACACCGCATTGGGCGCGTTGCGCAGGCCCTGCATGATCGCCGCCATGGCTTCCGGATCGCGCTTGGCGCTTTCCAGCTTGGCGAGGCGGTCAAAAAGATCGTCAATCAGTTGGCGTTCTTGCGGTGTCATGGCCCTCTCCTTCGCGTCGAATCGTGATCGACGCGCCCGAAGATGTAAGGAGGGCTTTGTGTCGCAAGTAGTGGGAAGCCGAATTAAATTTTGGTATGCGACAAAACGCCAAGCGGCTTTTGCCGATGTTTGCTACCTCAATGTGACGTTATTCGCCGCCAGCAATGTCGGGAATCGATCACTTGCCAGAAATGCGTGTTCCGCCTCGCGCTGTGTGGTCAGGGGATCAAGCGCCTCGAGCGTTTCGTCGACAAAGCCGGGGTGGCACATCATCAGCCCGCCTTCCGGCAGCCCTTCGAGGAACTGAGCCATCAGTACGCCGAAATCGGGCTCTTTCGAAAAATCATAGGCGCCGGCGAACGCCGGGTTGAATGGAATTTTTGCATAGGCGGCGCGCTTGCGAAATTGCGCGCTGAGAATGTCGAGCACCAAAGCCTTGGGCGCGCCGAGCAGCTTGCTCAATGGCTTGAGGCGTCCGCCCTGGCGGACCCAGGCGCCGGGGGCTGCCTCCTTGACCGCGCGCAGAAAAGCGTCGCGCACCCCAGGGAAGAGTTGCGCGTGCTGATGGCCGTCGACGAAATCGGGCGCGCGGCCGAACAGGTCCTTGAAAGCTGCGAGCTGGGCTGCGAGTTCGTCTTCGATCATTTCAGGCTCGAGCCGCCGCAACAGGCCGGCGCGCAGCAATTTCGGAAACGGCAGGAACAGGCCGCCGTCAACGGGGCGAAAATGCATCGTCAGCGGACGAAACGGCGCGGTCAGCGTCGCATGCAGCCCGATCGCGCAGCGCGGGCTGTTCGCCGCAACTTCTTGCAACTCAGCGACCTCGGCGCGCCCGATCGCAGGTCCCACCACCATGACAGAGGTGGCATTGAGACGGCCGCGGCCGATCAAATCGCGGATGGCGCGGTTGACGCCTTCGGCCAGCCCGTAATCGTCGGCGCATAGCCAGATTCGGCGCGGCGGCGCGGCATCGTTCATTCGGCGGCGGTCCGCTCGGCGCTGACCGTCGTCTCGCCATCGGCGCGCTTCTCGTTGTGCTCGGCGACGAAATAGATCGGACGCGCCTTCAGCTCGGAGAGAATCTTGCCGATATATTCGCCGACGATGCCGATCATGATGAGCTGCACGCCGCCGATCGTCATCATCCCGATCATCAGCGAGGGATAGCCGGGGACCTGCTTGCCGGTGGTCCAGACCTCCCAGAGAATGGTGAGGCCGAACAGGAAGGCGCTGATGGCCAGCAGCACGCCGAGCAAACTTGCAAAGCGCAGCGGCGCCACCGAGAACGACGTCAGTCCCTCGATCGACAGGCCGATCAGCCGGCCCGGGCTGAACGTGGTGACGCCGTGCGCCCGCGGCGCCGGCTCGTAATCGACGCGGATCTGGCGGAAGCCGATCCAGTTCGACAGGCCCTTGAAGAAGCGGTTGCGTTCGGGAAGCTGCCGCAGCGCGGCCGCCGCACGTGGCGACAGCAGGCGGAAATCGCCGGCGTCCTCGGGGATCTTCTGCCGGGCGCCCCAATTGATCAGCGCGTAGAAGCTGTGCACCGCCTGGCGGCGCAGGAACGATTCATTGTCGCGATGCGCCTTCGCCGTATAGACCACGTCGTAGCCGTCATTGATCCAGTGCGCGACGAGCTTTTCAACCAGACTCGGCGGATGCTGGCCGTCGCCGTCCATGAACAGGATAGCGCCGCGGCGGGCATGATCGAGCCCCGCCATCAGGGCTGCCTCCTTGCCGAAATTGCGCGACAGCGAGACGACCTGCACGTCGAGCGCATCGGCGGCGAGCGAACGCGCGATCGCCAGCGTATTGTCGGCGCTGCCGTCGTCGACATAGACCACTTCGCAGATGAGGCCGTAGCGCGCCTTCAGCGTCTTGGCGAGCCCGATCAATCGCTCGTGCAGCAAAGCGAGCCCTGCCGCCTCGTTGTACAGCGGCACGACAACCGACAAGCCTTTCGCCGCGGCGCTGGCTGCGGTCGTCGTCAGGCGGGAAACGTCAGAGCCGAGCGTCATCAATCAGGTCCCAGATTATCCAACCACATATGTTACCTGCGAAATGCTGTCGCAACGATGAACGAAACGGCAGCCTTATTGCCTCAGGAACGTCTCGAGCTTGGCAAATAGCGGGTTTTCGCGGTCGAGCACATAATCGAGCGAGGCAATCGAAACGGTGTCGGCGCCGTGCTCGCGCAGGAAGCTGCCGAGCGCGTAAAGATGCATCGGTGGGCAGTGCAGCGTGAGCATGCCGGAAGATGTCGGCCCGCCGAACGGCGCCACCACACCAAAGCGGTTATGCGCCTCGGTCAGCAACGCCTCGTTGCAGCCGGCGAAACGTGTACGCACCTCGCGATATTTGCTGGCTCGCGCACGCGCAGCAATATGATCGAGGATCACGCGCGCGGTCTCGCGTGCCTCAGCCGACCAGTCGGCATCGCGGGAGGCCACGAGGTTGGCCTGGCTGCGCAAGATCACGCCGTCGTCGAGCACCTTCAGCCCGTTGGCGGCGAGCGTCGCGCCTGTCGTCGTGATGTCGACGATCATCTCGGCGGTGCCGACGGCGGGCGCGCCTTCGGTGGCGCCGGCGCTTTCGACAATGCGATAGTCGACCACGCCGTGGGCGGCGAAGAAGTTGCGCGTCAGGTTGATGTATTTGGTCGCGACCCTCATCCGCCGGTTATGCTGGGCGCGGAAGCCGGTGGTGACGTCGTCGAGATCGGCCATGGTGCGAACGTCGATCCAGGCCTGCGGCACCGCGACCACGACGTTGGCGCTGCCGAAGCCGAGGCTGTCGATCAGCAGCACGCGCTTGTCGGCATCGGGGATGCTTTCGCGCAACAGATCTTCGCCGGTGACACCGAGATGCACCATGCCGCGCGCCAGTTGCGAAGCAATCTCGCTCGCCGAGAGATAAGCGATCTCGACATTGTCGAGGCCTGCAATGGTGCCGCGATAGTCGCGCACGCCGCGCGGTTTTGCCAGCGTCATGCCAGCGCGGGTGAAGAACGCCTCGGCGTTTTCCTGCAGGCGGCCCTTGGAGGGAACGGCAAGGACGAAGGGAACGCTCATGTGGCGCTCCCTTCCGAAACAGGCTTGGCGTGTTGCGTCAGTGTTTCGATCCACACTGAGAATCCGACCGCGGGGATAGGCGTCGGTGAACCGAGTTGCGTCATCAGGCCATCATAGCGTCCGCCTGCGACCAGCGGTTCGACGCCGTTGCCCTTGGCATGCAGCTCGAATTCGAAGCCGGTGTAATAATCGAGCCCGCGGCCAAACGAGGTGGAGAAGCGCGTCAGCTTGGTGTCGATGCCGCGCGCGGCCATGAAGCCGACGCGGCTTTCGAGTTCGTCAATCGCCGCCGTCAGATCGAGCTTGGCGTCTGCGGCCAGCGCGCGCAGTTGCGCCACCGATTCATCGGGGTCGCCGGCGATCGCCAGGAAGCGCTTGATGATATCGAGCGCGTCGCGCGGCAGTGCGCCGCCCTTCAGCGTCGATTGTTCGAGAAAGCGGTCGGCGATCTCGTCGACCGTGCGTCCGCCGACATTGGTGGTGCCGGCGATCGACATCAGGTCGGTGACCAGCGCCAGCGCCGCCTTGCGATCGGAGCCGGCGAGCGCCGCCAGTACGCCCTCATATTCGTTGCGGCCAGGCGCGGTCGCAAGCGTCAGCCGCTCGATGTCCTCGGTGAGGCTGAGCTTGCGGTTGAAGTCCTTGATCAGCCGCCGCCGCCACACCGGATAGAGATCGAGCGCGTCGATCAGCGCATTGAACAGCGCGACGTCGCCGGTGCGGATTTCGACATCCTTCAATCCAAACGCCGAGGTCGCTCCCAGCGCCAGCGCCAGCATTTCGGCATCCGCCGCGGCGCGGTCCTGCCGGCCGAAGGATTCGATGCCGGCCTGCAAAAATTCGCTGGGCTGGCCGCCGCGATAGCGGAACACCGGCCCGAGATAGCTGAACCCGGCCGGCTGGCCGGCACGTCCCGAGGCGAGATAGTCCCGCGCCACCGGGATGGTGAGGTCGGGGCGCAGACAGAGTTCCTCGCCGGAAGGGTCGGTCGTCAGGTACAGGCTCTTGCGAATGTCCTCGCCGGAGAGATCGAGAAACGGCTCCGCCGGCTGCAGGATGGCCGGGTGGGCCTGGACGTAGCCGCCTTGTGCAAACGACAATAGCAGCGCATCCGCCCAGGCGGCGGACCCGGCAGCACCTCTGGCGGCAGCGGTCGCGGTCATCTTACGTCCAAATATCCGGAAAAACGGGGTTCCGGGGTTTTGTTTTCGGGGCCTCGAGGTTCCGGGGCTTGCTCGGGCAGGCCTTAGCATGGCCCGGGCGGCGTTTCGACAGGGATTGGCCAACTGAATTAATGCGCGGTGGCTGGGCGAGCTAAGCCGGGTCGGCAACGGTCTGGATGCCCAGGCGAGGCCGTGACGCAAGTGAGGTGAGCACGCGCTTCGGGCTCCCTCCCCCTTACGGGGGAGGGTTGGGGAGAGGGGTAAGCCGCGCATTCGAACGAAGAAATCAGGCTTACCTCTATCAAATCATGGCGCGCCACGCCCGCGCTGAGAGCCTCGTGTCGCGGTCCGTCTGGCAGCGGAGCAAGCGGTGCCCCTCTCCCTAACCCACGAGCGAGCTTCGCTCGTCTCGGACCCCGCAAGGGGAAGGGAACCCGTCCGGCGGTGCTTCCCTGACTAATGCTGACGAGCAGCCGCCCGCCAGTCCCCCAGCGCCGCCTGCACCAGCGCCAGTGCGGCCACGCCCGCCGTATCGGCCCGTAGAATCCGAGGTCCCAGCGAGAGCCTGAGGATGCTCGGCTGGCGCAGGAGAAGCTCGCGTTCTTCCGCGGCAAACCCGCCTTCGGGACCGATCAATAGGTCGATCCCCGAGCCCACCTGCGCCGCTTGCAGCGCTTGCACGGGATCGGCGACGTCTCTCGCCTCGTCGCAGAACACCAGCAGGCGGCCGGCTTCGCGCTTGTCGAGAAAGCGGTCCAGCGCGATCGGCTCGGCAACCAGCGCAAGGCTCAATATCCCGCATTGTTCGGCAGCCTCGATGACATTGGCGCGCATCCGCTCGCTATTCACCCGCGAGACCTGGGTGTGCCGCGTCAACACCGGCTGCAGGCTTGAGGCACCCATCTCGACCGCCTTCTGCACCATGTAGTCGAGGCGCGCGTGTTTCAGCGGCGCAAAGACATAGGCGATGTCGGGCAGGCGGTCCTGCGGCCGCGTCTGCGCGGCGATCACGAGGCCATCGGGCCGCTTGCGGCCTTCGATCGCTGCCTGCCATTCGCCGTCGCGGCCGTTGAACACCAGGATCGTCTCGCCGGCCGAGAGCCGCAGCACGTTGCCCAGATAATTGCTCTGGTTGCGCTCCAGCGCGATTCTTTCGCCCTCGTGCAACGGGGCATCGACGAACAGGCGAGGGGCGCGAAAATCGAGTTCGGGCATCGATAATGTTCCGTTTCCGCGCCGCTTTTAGCCTAAAGCGCTAGAATCCGGACGCTATTTTTAGTTCCGACGGGGCGTTACGCCGCGCTGCTGCCCTAATCAATGGGTTGTTAAGCGTCGGCAGGAATCGTAAAAAGTGCCCCACCGCAAATCCGCTTCGTTCGGAAAACGCTGGGGCTGCCTGGACCTCGCCGGAGATACACCCTTGATGATCCGCCGCCTGATTGTGCCGCTGACCGCTGCAATCGTGACCGTTCACGCGGGCCACGTGTTTGCGCAAGGTGCGTTCCCGGCGCCCTTGCCGAACCAGAGCGCCGCACCCGCGAATTCGCCGTTTCCGCCAGTGAACGGCGCGGCGCCGTCGGCTTCGGTCGGCGCACCATCGCCGTTCCCGTCGCAGGGCGCGGCCCCGGTTTCCAGCGGATTCAGTGGTCCGCCGCCGCAGGCCAGCGGTCCGGCGGACGCGTGCATGAAGGGGTTCGTTCCCCTGCGCGAGGAAGCCGAGAGGCGCGGCAAGCTGATCAAGGCCGCGAGCGACCGCAAGGCGCCGCCGGATGAAGCCTGCAAGCTGATCGGCAATTTCGGCCAGGCCGAATTGAAGATGATCAAGTACGTCGAGACCAATTCGGCCAAATGCGGAATTCCGCCGCAGATCGCCGATCAGCTCCGGAACGGCCACAAGAACACCGAGAAGATGCAGAAGCAGGTCTGTGCTGTCGCGCAGCAGGCGCAGGCCCGCGGGCCGGCCGGTCCGAGCCTCAGCGAGGTGCTGGGTTCGGCGTCGCTCCCCGAAGCGCAGACGGTCAGGAAGGGCGGCAGCACCTTCGATACGCTGAACGGCAACGTTCTCGCGCGATGATGCGGCTCCGATGAGCGACGCGACCGCCCGCGTTGCCGACGCGACCGGCAACTGGGTCGATACGCGCGCGCCGTCCTGGTCGCGGCCCTATTTACGGCTTTCCCGTTTCGACCGTCCGATCGGTTCGTGGCTGTTGCTGATGCCGTGCTGGTGGTCGGCGGCGCTGGCCGCCGGCGTCGCACGCGACATCTCGCAATTGCCGCTCGTGATCGTGCTGTTCTTCATCGGCGCCTTCGTCATGCGTGGCGCGGGCTGCACCTGGAACGACATCACCGACCGCGATCTCGACGCCCGCGTCGAGCGCACGCGGTCCCGCCCGCTGCCCGCCGGCCAGGTGAGCGTAACGCAGGCGTTCGCCTTCCTGGTCCTGCAGGCGCTGATTGGGCTTGTGGTGCTCTTGCAGTTCAACCGCTTTGCGATTCTGACCGGCATCGCCTCGCTGGTCATCGTCGCGGTCTATCCCTTCATGAAGCGCATCACGTGGTGGCCGCAGGTCGTGCTGGGGCTGGCGTTCTCCTGGGGCGCGCTGATGGGATTCGCGGTCACGTTCGGCCGGATCGATCTCACCGCGCTCGTCCTCTATGCCGGCTCGATCAGTTGGGTGATCGGCTACGACACTATCTACGCCCATCAGGACACCGAGGACGACGCGCTGATCGGCATCAAGTCGACCGCGCGCCTGTTCGGCGCGCGCACCCATCTTGCGCTCTCGGTGCTTTATTCGCTCGCCGTGGTGCTCATTGGCATCGCGCTGTTTCTGGGCGGCGCGCGCTGGCCGGCCTGGATCGGGCTGATCGCGTTCGCTGTGCATCTGGCCTGGCAGATCGGGCGATTGAATATCAGCGATCCTGCGCTGTGCCTGCGCCTGTTCAAGTCCAACCGCGACGCAGGGCTGCTGCTGTTTGCCGGATTGCTCGCGGATGCGGTGATGCGTTCGATCGCGTAGGGTGGGCAAAGGCGCGATAGCGCCGTACCCACCATCTATCACCGAGCACGCTTCATGATGGTGGGCGCGCTTCCGCTTTGCGCACCCTACAGCTCCAATACTGATTTGCCGCGCGCACAAGCGAAAATTCAATGCGCGGCTGCGACCAATTGGCACGACGGGCAAATCACTTCTGATTTTCAGAAATCGCGTCAAGCCCAGGAATCAAAATCGCACACGAGACCGCGGGTGCAGCCAGCACCCGGTCTTCCCTGCGCCCTCTGTTTGAGAGAGGGCGGGAAGTAAAGAGCAAACCTCGGGCAAGACACGTCGCGAGATCGCGAAGTCGTATTCAGTCGTCATCCCCCGCCTCATATTCAGTCGTCATCGTCCGCGAAGGCGGACGATCCAGTATTCCAGAGACAGCAGTGATTAAACCGATAAGCCGCAGCGTACTGGATCCCCCGCATGCGCGGAGGATGACAGTCATTGTGCGGCGACTGAAGCGTCCAAATTCAATCCCGCGCGATGATCTCGCGTTCGTCGCGATGAACGGTCTCGGTAGTGGTGAGATTGCCGAGGCGGCGGCGCACCAGGAATTTCGGGCGGCGGGCGCGGATCGCGTTGTGGCGTCGGCGGCGGGCGGCTGGTTCGCGATCGTCATCTTCCGTGAGTAGCGGCAGCGCGAAGATGTCGCTCCACATCTGCCAGGCGGAGGCGATCTCCTCGTCGTCGGAGCTCACACACAAGGGAATATTTAACGACGGATCGCGATGCGCCAGCACCAGCATCTGTGCGTCGTCATCGAGACCACGCAGTGCAACACCGAGAAAATCGCTGACGCGGACGTTGATCGCCATCCGCATGCCCTGGACGGCACGGTGCAGCACGACACGCTCGCGGTGAAGTTCGATCCTGCGCACGCCGCCGTCCGCACGGGTGTCGTGCGCATGGAAGCTGAGCGGCAGAGAAAGAGGGTCGAGCCGCAGTGAACGGCTCGACCCGGCGGGATTGATCCCGCTTGTTGCTGTTTGACGCCTCACGGCTCTCATCTCCCCGCCGGGATTATGTTCCCGGTCGATACGCGAGACCTTAGCCGAGCGATTTCCGTTTCGCCTTAAAAAGCCTGGTTAAGGAGAAGTCACCCGCCAGCATGATTGACAAGACCTTGGCTCACATGATTGACGAGACCTTGCGGCGATGCCGAAAATGTTTGGTATTTGGCGTCGCAAAATGCTTGAAATCCCTGTGAATCAGGCACATCTCAGAGCCTTGCCGGTCGGCGTCCGAACCCTTCAATGTCAGGGATTTTGTTTGTGAACTCTTCACCATCCACGGCTTCGCCGCTTTCGAAGACCCCCGCAACTTCTGACCTGTTCGACCAATCGGCGCTCTCGACGCTGGCGCAGCGGCTGGTCGAGGCCGCCAAGCGTGCCGGGGCGGATGCCGCGGATGCCGTTGCGGTGCGCGGGGTTTCGCAAGGCGTCGAAGTGCGCGATGGCCGGGTCGAGGAATCCGAGCGCTCTGAAGGCGACGACGTCGGATTGCGCGTGCTGGTCGGCCAGCGCCAGGCGGTGGTCTCGACCAACGATATTTCCGGCGATGGCGTCGCCAAGCTCGCCGAGCGCGCGGTCGCGATGGCCCGCGTCGCGCCCGACGACAAGTATGTCGGTCTGGCCGACCCCTCGCTGCTGGCGCGCGAGTTCGCCGACCTCGATCTGCTCGACCGTAATATTCCGACCACGAGTGAACTCGAGCGGCGCGCTGTCGAAGCGGAAGCCGCGGCCCTTGCGGTTAAAGGCGTCACCAAGTCGGGCGGCGCGTCCGCCTCGAGCGGCATCGGCGGCATGGTGCTGGTGACCTCGACCGGCTTCCACGGCTCCTATTTGCGCTCCAGCCACGGCATCTCGGTGACCGCGATCTCGGGCGAAGGCACCGGCATGGAGCGCGACTACGATTTCACCTCGGCCCCGCACGCGTCCGATCTCGATTCTCCCGAAAGCGTCGGCCGCAGGGCAGGCGAGCGTACCGTCGCTCGGTCCAATCCGCGCAAGGTCGAAACCTGCAAGGTGCCTGTCGTGTACGATCCCCGCGTCTCGGGGTCGCTGGTTGGCCATCTCGTCGGCGCTATCAACGGCGCCTCGATCGCGCGCAAGACCAGCTTCCTCAAGGACAAGCTCGGCGAGCAGTTGTTTTCGAAGAACATCCGCATCATCGATGATCCCTTACGTGTCCGCGGTCTGCGCTCGCAGACGTTTGACGCCGAGGGCGTCAAAGTGAAGAAGCTTGCGCTCATCGATGAGGGCGTGCTGACCACGTGGCTGCTGGACTGCGCCACCGCGCGCGAGCTCGGGATGGTCACGACCGGACATGCCCATCGCGGCGTCTCGTCGTCGCCGTCGCCAGGCTCGTACAATCTGCATCTCGAACCCGGCACGATGACGCCGAAGGAACTGATCTCCGATATCAAGCAGGGCTTTTATGTCACCGACCTGATCGGCTCCGGCGTCAACGGCGTGACCGGCGATTACAGCCGCGGCGCCTCCGGCTTCTGGATCGAGAGCGGCGAGATCACTTATCCCGTCAGCGAGGTGACGATCGCGGGGCACCTGCTGGCGATGTTCAAATCGCTCGTTCCCGCCAACGACCTGGAATTCCGCTACGGCGTCAACGCGCCGACGCTGCGCATCGAGGGGCTGACGCTTGGCGGACGTTGATACCGCCGACCGGATCTGGGCGCGCGATGCCGCGCTGCTGAAGGACACCGTGCGCGAAGCCGGTGCGCTGGCGCTATCGCTGTTTCGCACCGAATTGAAGAACTGGATCAAGGGCGCTTCCTCGCCGGTCTCCGAGGCCGACATGGCTGTGAACGACCTCGTCGAGCGTCGGCTGCGGGCGGCGACGCCGGATTATGGCTGGCTGTCCGAGGAAAGCGTCGATGACGATACGCGCCTGGGCAAGGAGCTGGTCTGGATCGTCGATCCGATCGACGGCACCCGCGCCTATCTCGCGCATCGCGAAGACTGGTGCGTGAGCGTGGCGCTGGTCGCGGGCTCAACCCCGGTACTGGCCGCAGTGTTCGCGCCCGCAAGCGACGAATTCTTCTTCGCGGTGCGAGGCAAAGGCACCACGCTGAACGAAAGGCAGGTCCGGGCATCCGCAGGAACGGAGTTGGATTTTTCCCGCATGGCCGGCCCAAAGCCACTGGTGCAGCGGCTGAGTTCGTCGCCCGAAGATATCACGCTGCATCCGCGAATCGGATCACTGGCGCTGCGGCTATGCCGGGTCGCGGATGGCAGTCTCGATGCCGCTTTTGCAGGCGGCCAGAGCCGCGATTGGGATCTTGCCGCGGCGAATTTGATCGTGCAGGAAGCGAATGGTAGAATGACCGCGCTCTCGGGGGATGCGATTGAGTATAATCGCCGGGAGGTGGTGCACGGGGTGCTGGTGGCGGCGGGATACGATCGGCATGCGCGCATTGTCGAGCATTTCCGGGATCGTTGGTTGCCCTGAATCCGTCGAAAGTGCCTCACATCATCCCGTTGATACCGCGATTCACACTATCACACTTGCTTGCCGGGCACCTCGTTAGGAAAGACCATCATGCCAGATAGTGCCCCGCAGCAATTGCTGCATCTCGTCATCGGCGGCGAGCTGACCGACCTCGAACACGTCACGTTCAAGGACCTCGACCAGGTCGACATCGTCGGCGTGTACCCCAATTACGCATCCGCTCTCGCGGCCTGGAAGGCGAAGGCGCAACAGACCGTGGACAACGCCCACATGCGCTACTTCGTGGTTCACCTCCACCGGCTGCTCGACCCAGGTCAAGACACGAAGTCCTCCAGTTGAAACGGTTCCTTCGCGATTTGCTGCGCAGCACCTGGGTTCAGCGCGCGCTGGGTGTGCTCGCGGCCGAATATTTGCGGCTGGTCTGGCTGACCAACCGCTTCAGCTACGAGCCGGCCAACGTCTATGACATCGTCGAGCCGGAGATGCCGGCGATCTTCGCGTTCTGGCACGGCCAGCATTTCATGACGCCGTTCATCAAGACCAAGGAGAGCCACCGCGCCAAGGTCCTGATTTCGCGGCATCGCGACGGCGAGTTCAACGCCATCGCCGCCGAGCGGCTCGGCATCGGCACGATCAGAGGTTCCGGTGATCATGGTGGAGCATTTCACCGCAAGGGCGGCGTCGGCGCCTTCCGGGAAATGCTGCAGGCGCTCGAAGAAAAGTGGAACGTCGCCACGACCGCCGACGTGCCAAAACGAGCGCGGGTCGTGGGGCTGGGCATTATCATGCTGGCGCGGGAGTCCGGGCGCCCGATCATGCCGTTTGCGATGGTGACCAGCCGCTTCATCAGGTTGAAAAACTGGGATTCCACCACCATCAATTTGCCATTCGGGCGCGGTGCCGTGGTAGGCATTGAACATGTATACGTGCCGCCGGATGCCGACGCCGAGACTATGGAAAAGCTGCGTCTTCAGGTAGAAGCTTATCTGAACGAAGCGACCCGCCGCGCGTACAAGGCGGTCGGGCGTCCGGAGGCCGCTCTTGGCTAATTCGCTGCCGATGACGTTGCGCGTCTACCGGAGCCTATCATCCGCGATGGTGCCGCTGGCACCCGCGGTGATCAACCGGCGCTTGAAGCTCGGCAAGGAAGACCCGGCGCGGGTCGGCGAGCGCCGCGGCATGAGCGCCGATGTTCGCCCTGCAGGGCCGCTGGTGTGGATTCATGGCGCCAGCGTTGGTGAAGTGCTGGCGGCGGCGGCGCTGATCGAGCGGCTGCGGGCCCTGGACCTGCGCATCCTCCTGACGTCGGGCACCGTAACTTCGGCTGCGATCGTCGCTAAGCGGTTTCCCCCGGACGTGATCCATCAATATGTCCCCTACGACTCGCCGCGCTACGTCGCGCGATTCCTCGATCATTGGCGTCCGTCGCTGGCGCTCTTCATCGAGTCCGACCTGTGGCCAAACCTAATTCTGTCGAGCGCCGCGCGGCGGCTGCCGATGGTGCTGATCAATGGACGGATGTCGCAGCGCTCGTTTCCCCGATGGCGCCGGGTCGCCGGCACCATTTCGGCGCTGCTCGACAAGTTCGACATCTGCCTGGCGCAGTCGCAGACCGATGCGGATCGTTTTGCCGCGCTGGGCAGCCGCAACGTCATGGTGACGGGAAATCTCAAGCTCGATGTTCCGGCGCCGCCGGCCGACGCCAACAAGCTGGATATGCTGATGTCGATGACACGCGGCCGCCCGGTGGTGGTCGCGGCCTCCACGCATCCCGGCGAAGAAGAAATCGTGACGGCAACCCACCGGACGCTCGCCGGATTCTTCCCGGGGCTGCTGACGGTGATCGTGCCGCGGCACCCCGATCGCGGCGAGGCCATCGCGAGCATGATCTCCGCATCAGGCCTCAATCCGACCCTGCGCTCGCACGAGGACTTGCCCACCGCCACGACCGACATCTATGTCGCCGACACCATGGGCGAACTAGGACTGTTCTACCGGCTGGCGCCAATCGTGTTCATGGGCGGATCGCTGGTCGAGCATGGCGGGCAGAATCCGATCGAGGCGATCAAGCTCGGCGCCTCGATCGTGCACGGCCCTCACGTCTTCAACTTCACCGATGTGTACGAAGCTCTCGATTCGGCAGGCGGCGCGCGGCGGGCCGATACGCAGGAGGCGCTGGTCAAGCAGTTCGGGCAGTTGCTCGCCGATCCCAAGGCGCGCGAAGCTGTGCTCACCGCATCCGAGCGTGTGGTCGGTCAGCTCGGCGGCGCGCTGGAGCGAACGCTCTCTGCGCTCGAGCCGTATCTGCTGCAGTTGCGGATCGAGATGGGAACCGGCAATGCGTGAGCCGGGCTTCTGGCACGGCCCGTCCTCGCTCAACTCGCATCTGTTGAAACCGCTCGGCGCGCTTTATGGCGCCATCGCCGCACAGCGCCTGCAGCGCAAGGGATTGAATGCCGGCATTCCGGTGCTCTGCGTCGGCAATTACCACGTTGGCGGCGCCGGCAAGACGCCGACCGTACTGGCGCTGGCGAAGCTCATGCGCGACCTCGGCGAGACCCCGGTCGTGCTCAGCCGCGGCTATGGCGGCGAATTGCGCGGGCCGGTCCGGGTCGATCCTGAGCGGCATGCGGCGACCGATGTCGGCGACGAACCGCTAATGCTGGCAGGCCATCTGCCGGTCGTGGTGTCGCGCAAACGCGCCGAGGGCGTGCCGCTGGCGCGCTCGCAAGGCGCGACCGTAATCCTGATGGACGACGGCTTCCAGAATCCGTCGATTATCAAGGACGCATCCCTGATCGTGATCGACAGCGAACGCGGGATCGGCAACGGGAAAGTATTTCCCGCCGGCCCGCTGCGCGCGCCGCTGCGGCCGCAACTGGCGCGCACCGACGCGCTGATCATTGTCGGCAACGGCACCGCTGCCGAGCCCGTGGCCGCCGAGATTGCCGCACAGGGCAGGCCGGTATTGCGCGCGCATCTGAAGCCGGAAGAAGCGCCGGTCGCCGCGCTTCGGGGCAAGCGCGTGCTGGCATTTGCCGGCATCGGCGATCCCGTGCGGTTTTTCAACACGCTGCGCGCCAGCGGCATCGATGTCGTCAGGCAGCAGGCCTTCGCCGATCATCATCCGTATTCGCAAGCCGAGATCGAAGGCTTGATTACCGAGGCTCGGCGCGACGGGCTGACATTGGTGACGACGGAGAAGGATCTGGCGCGGCTGCGCGATCAAGCGCAGCACATCGTGCCGTTCGCGGTAACATTAGAGTTCGACGATCCTGCGCGCCTGCGAAAATTCGTCGCTGACCGGCTCTTCAAGGCACGCGAGAGGAAAGAATCGTAGCCCGGATGAGCGCAGCGAAATCCGGGAACGAAGGCGACACCGGCCCCGGATATCGCTGCGCTCATCCGGGCTACGAAGCAATCCTAGCCCTGCGTCTTCAGCGCGCCGGGAAAGTGTCGCTGCAGTACGGCGCCCGGAACCGAATAGGCCTCCTGCAGATCGACGCTCCAGTACTTCAATTCATCGAGCGGAATCCGCACGTCGGTGACGGCGCAGCGCACGTAGGTTCCGGGCGAGATCACGCGGAAATCGCCGTCCAGATACTGCACCTGCGCTTCGCCATGGCCCGAGGGGCCGAATTTATTGAGCACCGCCAAACTCTCCGATGGGGCCCGCCCGCGTGGGCGGCCTTAAGTCTATTTTCCGGATTCGACCTATCATAAATAGGTCATACTGTCCGCCCCGGAAACCCACCTACTTGTGATGATTTTGTGCCCACCTGCATGATAGCGTGAATTTTATTGTGCTCGCAGCGTCATACCGATCCGACAGAGACCGATGCGCCTGTTGTCAGCAACGCTATCCCTGACGCTCCTTGCTGCGGCCTGCACGGCTGGTGCCGCGCCGTTGCCGGCCCCGCGCCAGGTCGATATCCCGGCGACCGGTCTGACCCTCCGCGCGCAGCTCTATAAGCCTGATGGTGACGGCCCATTTCCCACGGTAATCGCGCTGCATGGCTGCGGCGGATTGAGCGGGCAATCCGAGCCGGTGCTGCCGCGCTACCGTGACTGGGCGGAGCAGCTCCTGAAGTCCGGCCATGCCGTGCTGTTGCCGGACAGTTACGGTTCGCGCGAGCTCGACCCGCAATGCCGTGTCAAGGAGCGCCGTGTGCTGGCCCGCCGCGAGCGGGTGGCCGATGTCAACGCGTCGCGGCAATGGCTGTTGCAGCAGCCCTGGGTCGCGCGCGACCGCATCAGCCTGCTCGGGTGGGCCAACGGCGCCAGCGCGGTGCTGTGGGCGGTGCGCCCGCAATCATCGTCGCGCGGGACTCAACCGGATTTCCGCTCGGCCATCGCGTTCTATCCGGATTGCCGAATCTCCTCCGGCCTCGGCTGGAGCACGCGGGTGCCGACGCTGCTGTTGATTGGCGCGAAGGACGACGTCAGTTCGCCATCGGCCTGCCGCCAGATGGTCGATGGCGCCCGCGGCCGCAGCGCGCTGGCGCGGATCGTGGTCTATCCCGGCGCAGCTCACGACTTCGACCGCGCCAACCTTCCGCTGCGGGCGATCGCGGGTGCCGACGCCGCATTGCCCGAACACGGCCATATCGGCACCGACGCGAATGCGCGGTCGGATGCGCAAGCGCGCGTCGCCGAGTGGCTGGCGCGCTAAAACAAACTTCCCTGATCGACTGGCTTTGGCACGCGCTTCGGCGCTGCCGGTTTGGCCTCGCGCGGGCCTGGCTTGGCAGGGCTCGCGGGGGCAGTCGTCGTGGCCGGCCGGTCCGCATCCGCGGTCGCCGCCACGCGGCCATCGGCGAACTCGATGGACAGACGTGCGCTCGGCCCGACCGCGGCGGCGGCATGGACGGCGTGGCCGTGTTCGTCGCGCACCAGGGCAAAGCCGCGGGCGAGCACGCCGCGATAGGACAGCGCCGACAATAATTGCCCGCTATGGGCGACCCGCGCCTCGAGACGCTGCATCGCGGTCTCGAGCGCGCGGCGGGCGCGCTCGGCCAGCCGTTGCGTGCGTTCGCGGTCGCGCGCAATGGCGTTGCGCTGCGCCTGCGCGTTGGACAGTTTTGACGCCTTCAGCCTGACCTCCAGCCCGGCAAAGCGTTCGCGCCGGTTGCGCAGCAACGCGCGGGCGGACAGCCTGATCCGTTCGCCCGATACCGTGAGACGGTGGTTCGCCTGCGCGACCTGTCCGCGCAGCACCTTCAGGGTCAGGCCGGCGCTGAGATGCGAAAAGCGGCGGTGATGGGCGTGCGTATTCGCCTTCAGTCCGCGGGGCAGGGCGGCGCCGAGATGGTCCAGCCGCTGCCTTGGGATCGCGAGCAGTTCGCTCAAACCTGGCAGCGCGCGGGCGGCGGCGCGCAACTCATTGCGGCGGCTCTCCTGGCCGCGCTGCCAGCACACCATCGTGCGCCGCGCCAGGCTTTCCACCTCGGCGAACAATTCGCTGCGCACGGGAACGGCCATTTCGGCCGCCGCCGTCGGCGTCGGCGCGCGCTTGTCGGCGGCGAAATCGATCAGCGTGATATCGGTCTCATGGCCAACGGCCGAAATCAGCGGGATCGTGCTCTCGGCGGCAGCGCGAACCACGATCTCCTCGTTGAACGACCATAAATCCTCCAGCGAGCCGCCGCCGCGCGCAACGATAAGGAGATCGGGGCGCGGGATTCGTCCGGTCTCGGGTAGCGCGTTGAAGCCACGGATGGCCGCCGCAACCTGCTCGGCGGAGCCGTCGCCCTGCACCTTCACCGGCCACACCAGCACGCGGCGGGGAAACCGGTCCTCCAGGCGGTGCAGGATGTCTCTGATCACCGCGCCGGTCGGCGAGGTGACGACGCCGATCACTTCCGGCAGCCACGGCAGCAATTGCTTGCGCGCCTCGTCGAACAGGCCCTCGGCCGCGAGCTTCCGCTTGCGCTCCTCCATCAGCGCCATCAGCGCGCCGATCCCGGCGGGCTCCAGCGCCTCGATGACGATCTGGTATTTCGACGAGCCCGGATAGGTCGTGAGCTTGCCGGTGGCGATGACCTCGAGCCCCTCCTGCGGCTTGAAGCGCATCCGGGCATGGGCGAACTTCCAGATGACCGCTTCGATCTTGGCGCTCTCGTCCTTCAGCGCGAAATAGCAGTGCCCCGAGGAGTGCGGCCCGCGGAAGCCGGAGATTTCGCCGCGGACGCGGACATGGCCGTAGGCGTCCTCGACCGTCCGCTTCAGCGCGGAGGACAGTTCCGAGACGGTGAATTCGGGCGCGTTGATCAGGTTTTCTGCTGGCATATCAGGGCGTAGAATCGGCCTTTTCCGGCGCTTCCGCAAGGTGCCGAGGCCATGTTGGGGGAGCCAGGGCACATATCCACACGGGAATGGACACGTTGTTGCGGCGGGCTCCTGCCGTGCTAAACCGTCGCGCAATGGCCGGCAACCCCTCCACTTGGCTGCACTCCGAATGAACATTCTCCTGCTCGGTTCCGGCGGCCGCGAACACGCTTTGGCGTGGAAAATCGCCGCTTCCCCGCTGCTGACCAAACTGTGGTGCGCGCCGGGCAATGCCGGTATCGCGCGCGAAGCTGAATGCGTCGCGCTCGACGTTGCGAATCATCGCGCGGTGATCGAGTTCTGCAAAAGCAACGCCGTGGATCTCGTCGTGGTGGGCCCGGAAACGCCGCTTGCCGCCGGGATCGTCGACGATCTCGCGAAAGGGGGCATCGAGGCGTTCGGTCCGAGCAAGCAGGCGGCGCAACTCGAGGGCTCAAAGGGATTTACGAAGGACCTGTGCCGCGAATTCGATATTCCGACTGGCGCCTATGGCCGCTTCACTACCGCCGATGATGCTCTGGCTTATGTGCGCGCGCAAGGCGCGCCGATTGTGGTCAAGGCCGATGGCCTCGCCGCCGGCAAAGGCGTTGTCGTCGCCAAAACGCTTGATGAAGCCGAGGCGGCCGTCGCCATGATGTTCGATGGCGCGTTCGGCGCGGCCGGCACCGAAGTCGTGATCGAAGAATTCCTCGCCGGCCGCGAGATCAGCTTCTTCGCACTATGCGACGGCGACACCGCGATCCCGCTCGCCTCGGCGCAGGACCACAAGCGCGTGTTCGACCATGACGAGGGACCGAACACCGGCGGCATGGGCGCCTATTCGCCGACACCGTTCGTGACGCCAGAAATTCACGACCAGATCATGGCGCGCATCATCCTGCCGACGGTCGCCGGCATGAAGAAGCGCGGCACGCCGTTTCGCGGCGTGCTCTACGCTGGCGTGATGCTGACGGAGCAGGGGCCAAAACTGTTCGAATACAATGTTCGCTTCGGCGATCCCGAATGCCAGGTGCTGATGCTGCGAATGATGTCCGACATCGTTCCGGCATTTCTGGCGTCTTGTGATGGCGAACTGAAGCATTTCGACCTGCGCTGGTATCCCGAGCCCGCGTTGACAGTGGTGATGGCGGCGAAGGGCTATCCGGGCGACTACAAGAAAGGCACGCACATCGACGGGCTCGATGACGCCGCCAAGATCGAGGGTGTCGAAATCTTCCACGCCGGTACGGTGGCGAAGAACGGTGACATTGTCGCCAATGGCGGACGCGTGCTGAATGTCTGCGCGATGGGAAAGACCGTCACTGAGGCCAGAGAGCGTGCCTATCAGGCCGTCGACCGCATCAAATGGCCGGATGGCTTCTGCCGCCGCGACATCGCCTGGCAGGCGGTGGAGGCGGAGCGGGGCAGGGGCTGACGCAAAGTCGGCAAACGGAATCGGTGCCCTGCGACAGCCGAATGTAAGTTGACGCGGCTTCGCTGCACACTGCCAGCGGAGCGGACGCGATTGTCAAAGCATGTTGCCGACGGCCTTTGTCATCTCGTCTGCGGAATAGGCCCGCAGCGACTCGGTGCGAACGTTGCCTAGCGCGCCGAGGCTCAGCGTGAGCGACATGAAGGATAACTCATCTGGCGCATCGACGATGGTCACAATGTCATATCGTCCCTGAGTCCAGAGGATTTCCCTCACAGTCACTCCGAACGTCTTCGCCATTGCTTTGAAGGCCTCCGCGCGCTTCGGCGAGTCCTTGGCGTTGCGGATCCCCTGATCCGTGAAATTCGCCAACACGACGTAAGCTACCATGGCCGTCCTCCCCGGTTAGAACCCTGATGACGCCGAGCTTGACACAGCACCTGCAGCGCTGCCACCGGCGGAATCGGAAAGGTCAGCGGGCGTGACTTATCCGGCCGTTTCGGTGGAGGATTTATGAAGACCGCAAAGGCCGCGCGAAGCTGAGCTCGTGCCCATCGGGATCGATGAGATGAAAGTAGCGTTCCCCCCATTCGGCATCGCGGGGTTCGGTCGCAGGCCGGCACCCCGCCGCCAGCGCTCGGTCGTAAAATGCATTGACGTCGGTGACGTAGAAAATGACGCGCCCCCACCAGGACCAGCGCCGTTGATCAGGCTGGGCAATCAGGTTGAGATAGCCGGTCCCAGCCCGAAAGCTCGTAAACGACGACACTTCGCCGCCGTACAGCATGTCAAACCCAAGTGAGCGGTAGAACTGGACGGCGCGTTGCATATCGTGGGTGGCGAGTGTGATTGCGCTGATGCTCTCGATCATGATGGCACTTCCGGGAAGAGATTGGCCTGAAAGATGAGGTGGGTGTCTCGTCAGCGACATTCCACAGCTGCCGTGGATAACGGCCGTGATATACTCGGATATGGCAGATGGTCAGGTCGTACTGGTGACAACTCACCCATTGGAAGGCGGTCCGCCGATCCGGTCGGTCTACTTTGTGGCCGAACAGGATCCGGAGAAGGCCGTCGCAATTGTTGCGGCTGTCATGGCTCCAAACGAGAAGGTTGAAGCGTGGGGCCGGCTTCCGGAGGCAGCCGTCAAAGCGCTCGGCCTGAAACATGGCGACTTCACGCACGGCTAACCGGCATCAAATCGTAAGAAGAGAAAAACCAACAGGTCAGGCAAATCAGCGCCCGATCAGAGGCTCCCGTTGCCTGACGCAATTCCGATAGAAGGTGGGCACGGCGCAAGAGCGCCTGTGCCGACCATACGCAATGACGTTCAGAGCAAATCCCCACCCGCGGCGCTTGCCGTCGTGCCGTGCTCGCGGAACGCCTTGATGACGTTCTTGCCGATCTTCCATTTGTGCACCTCGTCCGGACCGTCGACCAGCCGCTGCGAGCGCACTTGGGTGTACCACTTCGCCAGCGGCGTATCCTGGCTGAAGCCGAGCGCGCCGTGGAGCTGGATCGCGGTGTCGATCACCTTGTGCACCATGTGCGCGTGGAAGATCTTTGCGATCGAGTTCTCCTGCTGGATGTCTAATCCCTTCTCCGCCTTGTAGGCGATGTGCAGCAGCATCAGGCGGCCGATATAGAGCTCGCTGGCGCAATCGGCGAGCATGAATTGCACCGCCTGCCGGTCGGCCAATAGCTTGCCGAAGGTCGAGCGCTTGGTGACATGGGCGGCTGCCATGTCGAGCGCGCGCTGCGCCTTGGCGACGTTGTGCATGCCGTGGCGCAGGCGGCCGTAGGCGAGGCGGTGCTGGCCCATGGCAAAACCATTGCCTTCGCCGCCGAGCAGATTGTCGGCCGGCACCTTCAAATCCATGATCTCGATTTCGGAGTGGCCACCGTGGAGCACATCGTCATGCGGCCCCTCGATCGCCATGTTGGCGACGTTGCGCTTGATCTTGTAGCCAGGGTTCGGCAACTCCACGATGAAGGTGGAATACTGCTTGTGCCGTGGCGCGTTCGGATCGGTCTTGGCCATCACCAGCGCCATGTCGGCGACGCTGGCGGAGGAGGAAAACCATTTTTCGCCGTTGAGGATATAATTTTCGTTGTCATCCTTTACGGCGGTGGTCTGCATGCCGGTGGCGTCGGCGCCGGCAGCCTTCTCCGTCATCGAGAAGCAGATCCGTTTGTCGCCGTTGAGCAGCGGTTTAAGGAACTTCTCCTTCTGGTATTCCGTGCCGTGGGCGAGGATCGTCATCATCGAGGCGTCGTCGGGCCCCTGCGTGTTCATCGAGAGCGCACCCAGCATGCTCTCGCCGAGCTCCATCTGCACCAGCGCGTTGGCGAGCGGGCCGAGGCCCATGCCGCCATACTCCTTCGGCACCCACGGGCACCACAGGCCGCGCGCGCGGGCTTTTGCCCGCAAGGGTCCGAGCACCTCGGCGAGCGGCTTGGTATCCAGTTCCTTCTCCGCGGGGATGCATTCCTCCTGCACCCATTTGCGGACTTTTTCGCGGATCCCCTTGGCTTCGGCCGGGATTTCGAAATCGATCGACATCGCTGGTTTCCTCGCGTCTTGTTGTTGTTGGTCAGGCTTGAGGGATGGCATAAACCTGCGATCTGCCAGCGGCAACGACAAACAAAGTTTGAAGCAAGACTGTCATACCCCGCGCAGGCGGGGTATCCAGTACGCTGCGGCGCCTGTTGTTGACCGCGACGCTGGTGTTTACTGGATCATCCGCTGGAGCCTGTCATCGGGCGCGCATTCGCGCGACCGTTGGCGGATGATGACAGACAGCGGATGACGGGAGAGTGCGAAGATGCCCGATCTTGCCGATCTGTTTCCGAGATACGCGGCCCAATGGATCAACACCTCGTCGGGCCGCATCTTCGCCCGTGTTGGCGGTAACGGCCCGCCGTTGCTGCTGCTGCACGGGTTTTCGTCGACGCATGTGATGTGGCACCAGGTCGCGCCGCAACTGGCGGACCAGTTCACGCTGATCATCGCTGACCTGCCGGGCTATGGCTGGTCGGACATGCCCCGCAGCGATGGGAACCACACGCCCTATACCAAACGCGCGATGGCGAAGGTGATGGTGGAAGCCATGGAGCAACTCGGCCACGTGCATTTTGCACTCGCGGGTCACGACCGCGGCGGCCGCGTGTCATACCGGCTGGCGCTCGATCATCCCGGCCGCCTGTCGAAGCTCGCGGTGCTCGATATCGCGCCGACCTATGACTATTGGGAGAAGTTGAACCGGCTTTCGGCGCTGAAGATCTACCACTGGGCGTTTCTGGCGCAGCCCTATCCGCTGCCGGAGACGCTGGTCTCAAGCAATGGCGAATTTTTTCTCAGGTACAAGATGGCGAGCCAGACCAAATCGAAGACGCTTGACGCCATCGATCCGCGCGCGCTGGAACATTATCTCGCGCCATTCCGCGATCCCGCCCGCGTGCATGCGATGTGCGAAGACTATCGCGCCGGTGCCTATGCCGATTACGAAATCGACAAGGCCGATTTCGACGCCGGCAAGAAGATCACGATTCCAATGCTTGCGCTGTGGGGCGATGCTGGGGTCGCGCCTGCTGCGACGACGCCGCTCGATGCGTGGAAGAAATGGGCGACGAATGTGGAGGGGGCGCCGGTGGATAGCGGACATTTTCTCACGGAGGAGAATCCGGAAGCGACGGCGAAATTGCTCAGGGAGTTTTTTCTGGCGGCGTGAGGCGGAGATCACGCCGCACATGAAGCTCGTCATACCCGCGAAGGCGGGTATCCAGTACGCCGCGGCCTCGCGGTCAATCACTACCGTCGCTGGAATACTGGATCATCCGCTTTCGCGGATGATGACGACGGTGGTGAATAGCGGGATCGTACTTAGCGCCGCTCTCTGAAAAAATCCCGCAGCAGCGCCGCGGCCTTGCTCTCTCCCACCGCCGAGTAAACCTCCGGCACATGATGGCAGGTCGGCTGCGCAAAGAACCGCACCCCGGAATCCACCGCGCCGCCCTTCGGATCGGCGGCGCCGTAATAGAGCCGCCGGATCCGCGCAAACGAGATCGCGCCGGCGCACATCGTGCAGGGCTCCAGCGTGACGTAGAGGTCGCAATCGACCAGCCGCTCGGTGCCGATGACCTCGGCCGCCTGCCGGATCGCCAATATTTCGGCGTGCGCGGTCGGATCGCGATCGGTCAGCGTCCGGTTGCCGGCGGTAGCGATCACCTCGTAATCCCGCACGATCACGCAGCCGATCGGAACTTCGCCGGCTTTTCCGGCGTTTTCGGCCGTTTTCAGCGCCAAATCCATGAAAGAAGGGGCAGTCATGCCTCGTATCATTGGAATAAACCTGCTATGAGGGCCGCCTTCAGCAAACGTGGATGCCGGTTTTGCGTGAGAATGCGCCTTGAGCGAAGTGCGCGCGCGTTATCGCTATGACAGCCCATCCTGATCCGCCTGATGGCCATTTTATTCAGACCCAAGAGAACATTCATGCCCCGCGATAATGACAAAAACAACGATTCCCGCGGCCGGCGTGACCGGCCCGGCGGCGGCCGCGCCGGCGGCGGCAAGGGCCGCTCGGGGGCGGCGAGGGGGCCTGAGAAGAAGTTTGCCAAACGCGGCTTTGGCGCCAGGGATGGCGACGAGCGCGGCGGTGAGCGGCGTCCCTATGCCGGGAAGTCCGAGGGGGCAAAGTCGTTCGGCAAGAAGCCTTACGCCGGCAAGCGCGACGATGACCGGCCGCCGCGCCGGGATTTTGGCGATGCATCCCGGCCACGCTTCAACCGTGAGGATCGCCCGCAAGGAGATCGTCCGGAGCGTGGACCGCGCAAGAATTTCCGTCCGCGAGATGACCGCGAAGGCGAGAAGCGTTCGTTCAAGTCTCGCGCTGATCGGCCGAACTTTGGTCGCGATGACCGACCACCACGCCGTGCACGTGACGATGCGCGTCCGGCCGGGCGTTTCACCGAGAAGAAGTTTGGAGACAAGCGCCCCTATGCGCCGCGCGAAGGTGGTGGCGAGAAGCGGCCCTACGCGCCGCGCGGGGAGGGCTTCCGCAGGGATGGCGACCGCCCCCAGGGAGATCGTCCCTATCGTGCGCGGCCTGCGCATGATGGCGACCGGTCCGAGAGGAAATTTGGCGGCGATAAGAAATTCTCTCGTGGTGCGGGGGATCGCCAGCGCCATCCGGGCGCCGGTCCTCGCAAGGATTTTGGCGATCGTCCCCAACGAGGGGAGGACAAACCGTGGCAGAAGCGCGAGGACCGTGGCGGACGCGATTCCCGTCCTTCACGTGAAGGCGGGCGTAGCTTCGACAAACCCCGTTTCGACCGGCCGCGCGATGATCGCGGCGGTGACGAGCGTCCGCGGTTTTCGCGTTCGCGCGAGGATCGCCCGAAATTCGACCGTCCCCGCCAAAGACCGGAAGGCCGCACTGACTGGCAGGAACATCCACGCAGCGAGTCGCGCGACGACCGTCCCCGTCGCGACAATGAAGACGACAGCAGGATCTTCGCAAAACGCCCGGCATTCGGCGGCCGCGGCGCTTATCGCGAGCGCCCAACCGATTTCGACAAGCGCGCGCCGCGCGCGGAGTCGAAGCCGAAGAAGGCCGGCGAGCGCATCGCCAAGGTGGTGGCGCGCGCCGGATTGGCCTCGCGCCGCGATGCCGAGGAATGGATCACGCAGGGCCGCGTCACCGTCAACGGCCGCGTCATCAATTCGCCGGCGCTCGACGTCACCGCCAATGACGTGATCGCCGTCGACGGCAAGGTATTGCCGCCGCGCGAGCGCACGCGGCTATTCATGTATCACAAGCCGCGCGGGCTGATGACGACGCATGCCGATCCAGAGGGGCGGCCGACCGTG
Organism: Bradyrhizobium sp. sBnM-33; assembly: GCF_032917945.1. Lineage (NCBI taxonomy): Bacteria > Pseudomonadati > Pseudomonadota > Alphaproteobacteria > Hyphomicrobiales > Nitrobacteraceae > Bradyrhizobium > Bradyrhizobium sp. sBnM-33. The sequence goes on along the minus strand of NZ_CP136624.1, from coordinate 8,100,023 downwards.
TTCGACAATTTGCCGGAAGGCCTGCCGCGGCTGATCTCGGTCGGCCGGCTCGATTTCAACACCGAGGGGCTATTGCTGCTGACCAACGACGGCGGACTGGCGCGTGCGCTCGAGCTGCCCGACACCGGCTGGCTCAGGCGTTATCGCGTCCGCGCCCACGGCGAGGTCACGCAGGCGCAGCTCGATGAACTGAAAAAGGGCGTCGAAGTCGACGGCGTTAAATACGGTCCGATCGATGCAACGCTGGAGCGCGACCAGGGCGCCAACGTCTGGTTGGTGTTCGCGATCCGCGAAGGCAAGAACCGCGAGGTCCGCAACGTCATGGCGCATCTCGGCCTCGAGGTGAACCGCTTGATCCGCGTCTCCTACGGGCCTTTCCAACTCGGCGAACTGGCCGAGGGCCAAGTCGAGGAGGTCAAGACCCGTGTGCTGCGCGAGCAGCTCGGCGAGAAGATCGCTGCACTCGCGGGCGCCGATTTCAACCGGCCGATGCCGGGCGAGAAGTCCGATGAGGAAGACGATGTGCCGCGCGGCAAGAAGCCGTTTAAGCCCGCGGGCAAGAGCGCACTGATCGCCGACCGCAAAGGTCGGCGCGTGCTGGTGCAGCGCACCGGCAGCGAGGAAGCCCGCGCGCGCAACGAGGACGAGGCCAGCGGCTACGGCCCGCCGCGCCGCCCGCGACGCGGCTATCACGGCAAGCGCGACCTGAAGCCGCGGGACGAGTAGTTGGGCGATGCGTGTCGTCGGTGGACGATTGAAGGGCCGTAATCTGGCCTCGCCATCATCGCAGGCGATCCGGCCGACGGCGGATCGCTTGCGCGAGTCGGTGTTCAACATCCTGATCCACGCTTACGAGAACCCGATCGAAGGCGCGCGCGTGCTCGACCTGTTCGCCGGCACCGGCGCACTCGGCATCGAGGCGGTATCGCGCGGAGCTAACTTCACGCTGTTTGTTGACAACGGCGCCGAAGCGCGCGCGTTGTTGCGCAACAATGTCGAGGCGCTGGGGCTCGGCGGCGTGACAAAAGTCTATCGCCGCGACGCCACCAATCTCGGCCCGGCGCATCCGGTCGAGCCGTTCTCGCTGGTGTTCCTCGATCCACCCTATGGCAAGGGTCTCGCGGAGAAGGCACTGGCCTCGCTCCGCGATGGCGGCTGGCTGACGTCGGGGGCGCTAGTGGTGGTGGAGGAGTCGAAGGCTGCGGCGTTTGCGGCGCCTGAAGGATTCGAGGAATTAGAGCGGCGCGCCTATGATGACACGGAGTTCGTGTTTTTGCGGGGCAGGTGACCGCGCTGCTTCGGTAACCACAACCGTCATCGCCCGGCTTGACCGGGCGATCCAGTACGCCGCGGCCGATCCGCTCAAACTCTAAGGCCTCTGGAATACTGGATCACCCGCCTTCGCGGGTGATGACGAGTGAGTGTGTGGACCCGACTACCTCCGCCCGAAAAGCTTCTCGATATCGCTCAGCTTCAATTCCACGTAGGTCGGCCGGCCGTGGTTGCACTGGCCGGAATTCGGCGTGTCTTCCATCTCGCGCAAGAGCGCATTCATTTCTTCCGGCTTGAGGCGTCTCCCGGCGCGGACCGAGCCGTGGCAGGCCATGGTGGCGGCGACATGCATCAGGCGGCGCTCCAGCGGCAGTGCCTCGTCCCATTCAGCCATGTGCTCGGCGAGATCGCGCAACAGCGCCGCGGCGTTGGTCTTGCCGAGCAGCGACGGCGTCTCGCGCACCGCCACCGCGCCGGGACCGAAGGATTCGATCGCAAGGCCGAACGAGGCGAGTTCCTCGGCGCGCGCCAGCAGCTTCTCGACGGTGGCCTCATCGAGTTCGACGATCTCGGGGATCAGCAATATCTGCCGCTGCACCCCGTTCTTCGCCAGTGACGCCTTCAGCTTTTCGTAGACGATGCGCTCATGCGCGGCGTGCTGATCCACGACGATGAGGCCGTCGCGGGTCTGTGAGACGATATAGGTCTCGTGGATTTGCGTCCGCGCCGCGCCGAGCGGCCGGTCGAGCAGGTCGGCAGAGGGCTGCGCCTCGAAGCGCATGTCGGCGGTTGGCGCGCCGACGTCGAACGCGGCTTGCCCGGCTTCGGCGAGCGCCGTTGCCGCCGCGCCTTCGAACGAAGGCCTGACCGGATAGGCCGGCGAGCTCCGCCAGTCCCAGTTGGTCGCGCGCGGCGCAAAGGAGGGGCGGAACGCCGACAGCGCCGCACCATCAGTATTGGCAGCGGTGCGCCGACCCTCGCGGGCGAGGCCGTCTTTGAGCGCATGCACGATCAGCGCGCGAACGAGCCCGGCGTTGCGAAACCGCACCTCGGTCTTGGCCGGATGCACGTTGGCGTCGACCTCCTGCGGCGCCAGCGTCACGAACAGCGCGACGACCGGATGCCGGTCGCGCGGCAAATAGTCGGAATAGGCCGCGCGCACTGCGCCGAGGATGAGCTTGTCGCGGACCGGGCGGCCGTTGACGAACAGATATTGCCCGAGCGCATTGGCGCGGGTCAGCGAGGGAGCGGCGGCAAAGCCCTCGACCATGACGCCTTCGCGCTCGGAGCGCACTTCGATGGCGCAAGAGCGGAAATCATGACCCAAGATGTCGCCGAGCCGCGTCAGCCGGTCCGCAGCACCTGGCAGCGCTGCGGCCCAGGTCACCGGCGCGCGTTCCTCGCCGGCCAAGGTGAAAGCGATGTCGGGCCGCGCCATCGCAAGGCGCCGCACCACTTCGCGGATCGCCTCGGCCTCGGTGCGGTCGGTCTTGAGGAATTTCAGCCGGGCGGGTGTTGCATAAAAGAGATCGCTGACCTCGACGCGGGTGCCTTGCGACAGCGCGGCCGGCATGATCTGCGATTTCAGACCGCCTTCGACTGACAACGACCAGGCATGCGGCTCACTCGTATGGCGCGTGGTGATACCGAGCTTCGCCACGGCGCCGATCGAGGGCAGGGCCTCGCCTCGAAAGCCCAGCGTGCGAATGCGTAATAGATCCTCATCGTCGAGCTTGGAGGTGGCGTGACGGTCGACGGCAAGCGCGAGATCGCCATGGGTCATCCCGCTGCCGTCATCGGTGATGCCGATCCGCCGCCTGCCGCCGCCATCGGTGAAAATGTCGACGCGGCTGGCGCCGGCATCGATGGCGTTTTCGACGAGCTCCTTGACCACGCTCGCGGGACGTTCGACCACTTCGCCGGCAGCGATGCGATTGACGACCTGTTCGGGGAGCTGGCGGACGGGCATGAGGTCTCGGATCGATTCGAAGCTGGTGAGTGATTTTAGGTGGCTACCGGATCAAATGCATGTGTCAAAATATTTTTACGGAACTTTTCTGGAGCTGCGGAAGCGTCGCATATGCGGTCGGTCCGTGGCCAAAGATTCGCAAAATGACCCCGAAATCCCTGCACGATCACCACATCGCGCGGCTTGCATGGCGGGCGCGCCGTTCGTTGATAACGACTGATCCGGCGATGAGCATGTTCGGGTTGTGAACGGCGCCTGAAGAAGCCGAACTGTTCGTCGTCAACTAACCTTGGAGAAATGGATGAAGCTAGTGAAAACCTCGGCGATCGCGATTGCAATCTCGGCTCTGCTTGCCGGTCCGGTACTGGCGCAAGGCGCCTCATCCGACACCCAAATCCGCGGCGGTGCAAAGGGCACGACCCAGATGCAAGGCGGACCGTCAGGCAGCATGGACGAGGACGCCGACACGCCGGCAGCCGGCCAGAGGGCCGGTGCGAAGTCCGGCAAGGGCACCGTCGGAGCCGGCAGCGGCACGCCCCACGCAGCGCCCAAGGCCACGGGCGGAGCGGCCACCCCGCCGCCGAGCAGCCGATAAGCGTCAGGAGGACACCCGTCTCCTCCGCCGGGTTGCTCTCCAAACAGAACTCCGGCCGCGATAGGCGGCCGGAGTTTTTTGTACTTTTGCCTGAGGTTCGCGAACCGAAAACCCGGCTGGACGGCTCTACGGGGGAGAACGCGGTGACGTTCTCTCGCTGAAAGGGAGCTGTTATGTTTTATCGCAAGAATTTGCCGGGCTGGGAGCGGGCGATGCGGATGGTCGGGGGCGTTGCGATGATTGCCTACGGGCTATTCGGCATGCCTGGCACGACGGCCGGTTACCTGATCGCAGGGGTCGGCGCGGTCGCGATTGCGACCGGGTTTTTCGGCTTTTGTCCGATGTGCGCCATGGTCGGCCGCAGGCTGCCGTCGCCATGAATGCGTTGGCTGGAACAAACCGCTGCGATCCTTCGCTGGTCGAAGCCGCGCGTGGCGGGGACACTGCGGCGTTGGTCTCGCTGATCGCGGCGGCCCAGCCTGATATCCGCCGTTATGCCGCGCGCAATTGCCGCGCGGCCGACATCGACGATGCCGTTCAGGAAACGCTGTTGCTGCTGTACCGGCGGGTCGGCACGTTGCGCGCGGTGACGTCGTTTTCGGCGTGGCTCTTTGCGGTCGCGCGCCGCGCCTGCCTTCGTCTACTGCGCAGGGCGACGGGGACAACGGCGACGCCGGCCGACGATGCGGGGATACGCCTGGCGCATCTTGCGCCGGAAGACATTCGCATCGACCTTTCGCGCGCCATCCAATCGCTGCCCGACCACTATCGCGAGGTGATCCTGCTGCGCGATATCGAGGAGTTGTCGATCGACGAGATCGCGGGTGTTCTTCGGCTGACACGCGAAAGCGTCAAGGCGCGCATCCACCGCGCGCGATTGATGATCCGGGAATATCTGATCCGCGATTGAGACGTCGTGATCAGCGGTTCAATCGTCAAAGCGCGCCGTGCGTTTCGCCTTGACATCGCTGCGCCGCTTCTTGCCTTCCAGCCGCCGCTGCCTCGATCCGAAGGTCGGCTTGGTTGGCCGCCGGGGTGTCGGGCGGATCAGGGCCTCGCGCAACAATTCGAGCAGGCGCTCGATCGCGTCGGCCCGGTTACGCTCCTGGGTGCGGAAGCGCTGGGCGTGGATCACGATCACGCCCTCCTTGGTCATGCGCTGGCCGGCAAGCCGCACCAGCCGTACGGCCGCATCCTCTGGCAGTGCGATCTTGCGTGTGTCGAAACGGAGCTGCGCTGCGGTCGCGAGCTTGTTGACATTCTGCCCGCCCGGGCCGGAGGCGCGGACGAAGCTGATCTCGATGTCGTTTTCGTCGATCGCGAGATCGCGGGAAACCCGCAGCATGGCGTTCACCGGGGGGCAAGTGAGAATCGGCAGCACCATAGCGGTTTTGAATAGAAGCTGCTCTCGCCGCGCGCTCGGTCGTTCCCTCCCCCCTTGCGGGGGAAGGGTTAGGGAGAGGGGTAAGCCACAAGCACCGAATTCGCGGCCACCCCTCTCCCCAGCCCTCCCCCGCAAGGGGGAGGGAGCGCAGGGTGCCGTGGGGCACCACTTCCTCAATTCAGTTGGCGACCTAATTCGCCTTCGGCGGCGCCACCACCGGCTGCGCGGCAGCCTGCGGGGCGCGGCCGACGATCACGGTGAGCAGGCCCTGGCCCCACAGCTTCTGCGCCGCCTTTTTGGCGTCGTCCAGCATGACGGCGTCGACGAGGGCATTGCGCTTTTCGATGTAATCGATCGGCAGTTTGTCGATCTGGTATTGCAGCAGCGCCTGCGCCAGCTTCGAAGAGGTGTCGAGCGCCAGCATCTGCGAGCCTTTGAGGTACGACTTGGCCTCGTCCAGTTCCTTCTGGGTCGGGCCTTCCTCGGCAATGCGGCGGATTTCCTTTTCAATCGCGTCCACCGTCTCGCCGGCGCGGTCGGCACGGGTGCCGGTATTACCGATGAACAGCGCGGAGCGATCCATCCAGAGCAGGGATTCATAGACGGAATAGGCGAGGCCGCGCTTTTCACGCACCTCCTTGTAGAGCCGCGACGACGATCCGCCGCCGAGAATGTGGTTCACGACATAGGCGGCCATGAAATTCGGATCGTGGCGGCGAATGCCGGGGCCGCCGAACGTCACCACGGTCTGCGGCACGTCGAGCGGCACGAAGGCGCGCTGCGGCGGCTTGGTAGCCTCGACCTCGGCGATCGGCGCGAGGCTGGCCTTGGCCGGCAGTCCGCCGAACGTCTTGTCCAGGAGCTTGCCGAGCGTGTCGGCATCGATATCGCCGACCACGGCGATCCGCAAGTTATCCTTCGCAATCACGCGGCGGACGTAATCCTTCATGTCGGCGACATCGATTTTCGGCACGCTGTCCAGCGTGCCGTTGGCCTGTCGGCCATAGGGATGATCGCCAAAGGCCAGTTCCAGAAATTTGCGGCTCGCCAGCGAAGTCGGGTTGGTGGTGTCGCGGCGCAGCCCGGAGAGCACCTGCGCGCGAATGCGCTCGACATCGACGGCGTCGAAATGCGGCGAGGTCAGCGCCAGATGGAGCAGGCCGAAAGCCTCGTCCTTGTTGTCCTTGAGCATGCGGAGCGAGCCGCGGAAATAATCCCGGGTCGACGAGAAGCTCAGCTCGATGGCGCGGCGCTCGAGGCGCTCGTGGAAAGTTTTGGAATCGAGATCGCCGGAGCCTTCATCGAGCAGGCTGGCGACCATGTTGCCGACGCCGGACTTGGCAGCCGGATCCTGGGCGGCGCCGCCGGCGAAGGCGTATTCCATCGCTATCAGCGGCACGGTGGCGTCCTGCACGAACCAGGCCTCGATGCCGCCAGGCGAGACCAGACGCTGGATCTTGGCTGCGGCATGCGACGGGCTCGCCGCCAGCAACAGCAGTACGGCGCCGGCGATCAGGGTGGATGCGAGGCGCTGCGCGGGAATCGAAAAACGGATCACGAGCGCTTCTCCTCGCGTTTTTGCGCGGTATCCTTGATCAGATAGCCGGTCACCGAGCGTTTCTTGTCGAGCCATTTCTGCGCGGCGTCACGGACCTGCTCGGCGGTGACGGCGCGAATCCGGTCCGGCCAGCTCCTGATATCGTCGATGGAAAGCCCCGTGGTCAGCGCGCCGCCATACCAGCGCGCCAGCGTGGCCTGGTTGTCCTGGGCGTAGATCGCTTCCGCAATCAACTGGGTCTTGACCCGCTCGAGATCCTCGGCGCGGGCCGGGTTTTGGATGACCTCCGCGATCACGCCGTCGATCACCTGCTCGATCTGCGAAAACTCCACGCCGGGTTTTGGCGAAACCGAGATCGAGAACTGCGAGGGATCCAGCGCGGTCCCCTGGTAACCGGCGCCGGCACTGATCGCGAGCTGACGGTCGATTACCAGTGCGCGATAGAGATAGGAGTTGGAGCCGCCGCCCATCAGTTGCGCGAGCACGTCGAGCGCCGGGCTTTCGCCGGCCGCAGCGGTCGCGGAAGAGGGGACCAGATAATAACGCCGCAGGCTGGTCTGCTCGACGCGCGGATCGGACAGCGTCACCGTGCGCGGCGCCGCCGGCACCGGCTCCTGTGGGCGGATTCGTTGCGCGGCAATGGCCGGCTGCGCCGGGATACCGCCATAGGCTTTTTCCACCATCGGGCGGACTTCCTTGGCATCGACATCGCCCGCGATCACCAGGATCGCGTTGTTCGGCGCGTAGAAGCGCTTGTAGAACGCCAACGCATCCTCGCGGTCGAGCTTCTCGATTTCCTGGCGCCAGCCAATTACCGGCCGGCCATAGGGATGGTTGAGATACAGCGCCGCCATGATCTGTTCGGTGAGCCGGGCGTCCGGATTGTTGGCGACGCGCATGTTGAATTCCTCGAGCACGACATCGCGCTCGGGAAGTACGTTCTCATCCTTAAGGATGAGGCCGGTCATGCGGTCGGCCTCGAACTCCATCATTTTCGCCAACTGCTCGCGCGGCACGCGCTGGAAATAGCCGGTGTAGTCGAGCGAAGTGAAGGCGTTCTCGTTGCCGCCGATCCGCAGCACTGTCTGGGAGAATTCACCGGCGGGATGTTTGGCCGTCCCCTTGAACATCAGATGTTCGAGGAAGTGCGCCAGCCCCGATTTGCCCGGCGTCTCGTCGGCGGAGCCGACCTTGTACCAGATCATCTGCGTGACGACGGGCGTGCGGTGATCCGGGATCACGACGACTTGCAGGCCGTTGTCGAGGGTGAAGCTGGCCGGTCGTTCCGACGTGACCGTGGTCTGGGCGAATGCGCTGCCGGCGGAGAAAGCGAACGTCGAGATGAGGGCTATAGCGAGAGAAACGGCAAGACGGTGTGAGGACATCATGACCTATCTGGCGCGCTCATTCCGCAAAACTGCTTACCGGTCCTGCGACAGGAATTCGCGCAAATGTTAGAAGTAATCCGACAAATCCGTTCGGGATCAAGATGCGGTATCGTACACCGCGCTCGCGCCGACAATCGTCACGAAGGCGAGAGATGAACTTAACTATTCGCCATACTTGCCGGCGGCTGGATTGTATTCCTTGTTGAGCGATTCCTTCGGTCCGGTGCCATAGGCATAGTTGGACGACGGCGTCTGGTAGCCGGGCGGAGGCTGGGTCAGCGAATCCCGCGTCGGCTCGCCCTTGAACGGGGCCGTCTCGGTCTTGCTGCCGCCGAACAGGCCACTGAAGCCGCCGCTATAGCCGAGCTGCGACGGGCTCAGGATCGGATTTGTGTTGGACGTACCCGGCTGCACCGGATCGTTATCCTTGCGCGCGGGCGCCGCGGTCTTGCCCGCCGCAAGTTCGGCCGGCGTCAGGATGCGAGCCGCTTCACGCGGGTCCTTGTTCTCTTTCTTTCGTGCGGCAATCGCCGCCTTGCGGCGCTGCTCGTCGGGATCCCTGGGCCAGTTCGGCGCCTTCGCATCGGCCGCGGTCGCGGCCGGCGGCGGCAAATCGAGTTTGGGTGGAACCACCAGCGGGGAGCGCTCGCGGTATTCGATGCCGCGATTTTCCATGTTGGTGCCGCCGAGGCCACGCATGATGCCTTCGATGATCTTTTCCTCGAAGGTCTTGTCGTCTTCGTCCTCGTCGTCAGCCGCGCGCACGGGGCCAGTGGCCATCACGAGGCCTATGCCAAGCGCGATGGCGGCGAACCGCAGCGCCCGGGTCAGCGAGCTGGTCTGCATCATCCAAAAGCGGGCTTCGGTCTCGCGCATCGCGCTGTTCCCATTCACATTTCTGCAACACGCGGGGGCCGGGCTTGAGGGGCCTAACGGCTCCAGACCGCAGAGGGTTCGTATCGGCCGGGATCAGGGCGCTTTTGCGGCGGGTACCCCGAAGAAGGAGTCATACAATAGGCCCGCTACCCCGGCAACAATGGCCACATCCGCAAGATTAAACACGTACCAATTGAAGGTTTTTCCCCCGATCTCGATGTGGAACAGGGCGAAATCGACCACCGCGCCGTGCACGAATCGGTCAATGCCGTTGCCGATCGCACCGCCGATGATCAGGCCGAGCGCCAGCGTCGCCAGAAGCGTGCTGGAGCGCGCCATCCAGATCCCCAGCACGATCACCGCAATCGCCTTGATCGCCATCAGCGCGAGCTGGGCGAACTGGTTATCGCTCTGGAACCAGCCAAAGCTGATCCCGAGATTCCAGGCCAGCACGAGGTCGAAGAACGGCGTGACCCTGACCGCGCCGCGATGGGCGAGGTCGAAGACGTAGAGCAGCCAAAGCTTCGAGGCCTGGTCGATCACCAGCGTCGCGACCGCGGCAATGGCGCCGGCGCGAAGGTGAGGGGTCACGAAGCGCTCCTTGCCGGACACTTATCTCGCCTTCTTCTTTTTCTTCTTTTTCGAAGCGGTCGCAGACGACGTTCTTCCGGCCTTCTTGGCAGCCTTTTTCTTGTCCGCCTTCTTTACCGCTTTCTTCTTAGCTCCCTTTTTAGCTCTCTTTGTTACCGAAGCAGCTTTTTTGGATTTGGCAGCCTTCTTGGCCTTGGCTCTCTTGGCGATGGCTTTCTTAGCCTTCTTAGCCTTAGCGTTGGTCTTTTTGGCTTTGGGCTTCTCGGCTTCGGCTTCCATGGCCTTCTCGGCTTCGACAGCCTTCTTGGTCACTGCGACCTTCTTGGCCTTGACCGGTCTTTCGGCTCCCTCAGCCTCCGTGTTTTCCAAAGTCTTCTTGGCCCTGACTTTGTTGTCTGGCGTGGCAGCCGGCACATCTCCCGAACTGGCTTGCTCGGGCGTTTCCTTTGATTGCTGCTCTTGCTCCACGTGTTGCTTCTCGACCAACGCAAGAGGCTTGGCAGCCTGTTCAACTGCATCGGCCGGCTTATGGCCTTCGGCAAGCGCCTTCCATTCCCGCAAGGCCTGCGCGTCGCGCGGGGAGACGTCGGGATACTCGGCGTCTTCGCCGACCGTGGGCAGGATCTTCCATGACCGCGCGCATTTGGTGCCCACGGCCCTTTCGACCACGACAGCGACGCCGGGCACGTCGGCGAGCGTGAACGCGCTGGCCGGCGCCTCGTCGTTGGTCACCATCGCGTTCGAGGTGATGCAGACCTCGGCGAGATCGATGTCGAGCAGCGTGTTGAAGATGTTCTTGTCCGACACATAGACCAGCGGCGAGGCTTCCAGTGACGAGCCGATATTCTTGGCCGCGCGTTCAACCTCGAGCGCGCCGGTGACGACACGCCGGACGTCGCGAATGGTTTCCCACTTCGCGGCGAGCGCGTCGTCGCGGAACTGGTCAAAACCTTCCGGGAACAGCGTCAGGTGCACCGAGGCTTCGGCGTCCGGCTTGTACATCCGCCACGCTTCTTCGGTCGTGAAGCTGAGCACCGGCGCCAGCCAGCGCAGGATCGCATCGCAGATGATGTCGATCGCGGTCAGCGCCGCCTTGCGCGCCACCGACGACGGCGGGTCGCAATAAAGCGTGTCCTTGCGGATATCGAAATAGAACGCCGACAATTCGCTGTTCATGAACGCCGCGAGCGTCGCGACCACCGTCTTGTAGTCGAACTCGGCATAGGCCTGGCGCACAATTGTCGCCCGTTTCGCCAGTTCGTGCAGCATCAAGCGTTCCAGCTCGGGCATGTCGCCATGGGCGACCGCGTCGGCCGGGTTGAAATGATGCAGCGTGCCGAGCATCCAGCGGATCGAGTTGCGCAGCTTGCGATAGGTCTCGATGGTGTTCTTCAGGATCTCCGGACCGATGCGCTGGTCGTCAGCATAATCGGTGGCGCAGACCCACAGCCGCAGGATATCCGCGCCGGAATCCTTCATCACCTTTTGCGGCTCGACGGTGTTGCCGAGCGATTTCGACATCTTGCGGCCGTTCTCATCCAGCGTGAAGCCGTGGGTGAGCACGACGTCGTAGGGCGCGCGGCCGCGGGTGCCCGAGCTTTCCAGCAGCGAGGAATGAAACCAGCCGCGATGCTGGTCACTGCCTTCGAGATACATCACGGTATCCTCGCCGCCATCGACCTTGCGGACGATGTTGCCGAGGCTTGGGAAATTCTGGCGGTCCTCCAGCACGAAGGCATGCGTCGAGCCGGAATCGAACCAGACGTCCAGGATGTCGTCGATCTTTTTCCAGTCTTCGCCGGCGCGTTCGCCCAGGAAACGTTCACGTGCGCCGTCCATGTACCAGGCGTCGGCGCCTTCCTCCATGAAGGCTTCGACGATGCGCTGGTTGACGATTTCGTCCTGTAGGATTTCGGCCGAGCCGTCGCCCTTCTCGCGCACGAAAACGGCGATCGGCACGCCCCAGGCGCGCTGGCGTGAGATCACCCAGTCGGGGCGGCTCTTTATCATGCCGTAGATGCGATTCTGTCCCGACGGCGGCACCCATTGCGTCTCGTCGATCGCAAGCAAGGCACGTCCGCGCAGCGTGTTGCCGCCATAGCGCTGCAAGGCCGCCAATCTGCCAATGTCGATGCCTTCTTCCGGCATCTCTTTGTCCATGGCGATAAACCATTGCGGCGTGTTGCGGAATATTACCGGCTTTTTGGAGCGCCACGAATGTGGGTACTGGTGCTTCAGTCGACCCCGCGCGAGCAGCCTGTCGGCCTCGATCAAAGCCTTGATGACAGCTTCGTTGGCGTCGCCCTTTTCGCCCTTGTCGTTGATCACGCGTTTGCCGGTGAAGCCAGGCGCCTGCACGGTAAATGCGCCGTTCTCATCAACGGTGTAAGGAATGGCGGTACTGATGCCGCGCGCGTTGAGTTCGCGCGCGTTCGCCATCCAGACATCAAAGTCCTCGCGGCCATGACCGGGAGCGGTATGGACAAAGCCAGTACCAGTATCGTCGGTTACGTGTTCGCCTGCCAACATTGGTACGTCAAATCCGTAACCTCCCGCTAAGTGTTCCAGCGGATGACGGTAAACGTAAGCAGCTAGGGTTTCTGCAGAAACGTCGGCAACCCTTGAAAATGCTGTCACTCGAGCTTGGTTAAAGACGTCGGAAGCTAGCTTGTCGGCCAGAATCAATAAGTCATTAGTCTTGGCCCAATTGTCGGCAGGTGCGTCCGTGATGCGATAGAGGCCGTAGGCGATCTTGGGAGAAAAGCTGATCGCCCGGTTACCCGGAAGTGTCCACGGTGTCGTTGTCCAAATAACAACTGAAGTGTTAGGCGGCAGGAGCGGATGAAACGTTGGCTGCTTACCAGGATCGGCATCCTCCATTGGTACGTGGCTGACCGGAAACTTCACCCACACCATGTCAGAGGTGTAGTCCTCGTACTCGACCTCGGCTTCGGCCAGCGCGGTCTTCTCGACCACGCTCCACATCACGGGCTTGGAGCCCCGATAGAGCGTGCCGTTGGCGGCGAATTTCATCAATTCGCGCGCGATCTGGGCTTCGGCCGGATAGCTCATGGTGGCGTAGGGGTGGTCCCAATCGCCGATGATGCCGAGTCGCTTGAACTCCTCACGCTGTACGTTGAGCCAATGCGTCGCATAGGCGCGGCACTCCTTGCGGAACGCCACCATCGCGGTGGAGTCGCGGAAGTCCGGCTTCGGCTTGCCCTTGGAGCGGTAGTTCTCTTCCTCGATCTTCCATTCGATCGGCAGGCCGTGACAATCCCAGCCCGGCACGTAGTTGGAATCGAAGCCGAGCATCTGCTGGCTCTTGGTGACGACGTCCTTGAGGATCTTGTTCAGCGCGTGGCCGATATGGATGTTGCCGTTGGCGTAGGGCGGCCCGTCGTGCAGCACGAATTTAGCGCGGCCCGCCGCGCTCTCGCGCAGCTTTCCGTAGAGGTCGATCTCGTTCCAGTATTTGAGGATCTCCGGCTCGCGCTGCGGCAGGCCGGCGCGCATCGGGAATTCCGTCTGCGGCAGGAACAGGGTTTTCGAATAGTCTGGTACGTCGGACTTTTGCGGCTGTTGGGACATGAATGCTCTGGTTGGCTCGAAGACGGCGCTGAAAAGCGGATATCGCGGGGTGAACAGGGAAATCCCGGTCTTGCGCCGAGCCAAAGCTCAGGCGGAAGCCGGGCCGCTAATGCTGATGGTGCGCCGCGCAAACATGGGCTTTCCATAGCAGCCAACCGCGGAAATCGCAAAGGGCGGCGGCATGCAGGACAGGTTTACCCCGGACGCGGCCGGGCAGGGTTGCCGGCCACGATCTGGCCCGCTGCGACATCACGCGTCACCACGCTGCCGGCGCCGATCACCGCGCCGTCTCCGATCGTGACACCGGGCAGGATGATGGCGCCGCCGCCGATCCAGACGTCGCTGCCGATCCGCACCGGGCGGCCGAATTCGAGGCCGGTTCGCCGCGTCTCGGGGTCGCGCGGGTGATCGGCGGCGTAGATTTGTGTCGCGGGTCCGATCTGGGTGCGGTCACCGATCGTGACTTCGACCACGTCGAGGATGACGCAGTTGAAGTTGAGAAACACTTCGTCGCCGAGCCGGATATTATAGCCATAGTCGCAAAAGAATGGTGGACGGATCACCGCACCAGTCCCGACGCGGCCGAAATGGGCCGATAACAGTGCATGCCGCTCGGACACTGGCGCAGCCAGCGCCGCATTGTAGCGCGCGAGCCAGGTCTTGTTGGCGGCGGCATCCGCCTGCAGTTCCGGATCGCCGGGGCGATAGAGCTCGCCGGCCAGCATCTTCTGTTTTTCGGTCTTGCTCAACTGATCACTCCGAGCCTCGGAAACGCATCGGGCGCGGCGGCCAGCCGCGCGCGGGCGCGCGCGCTGTCGTCGTCCATCTGCCGGATCAACGCGTCGATCGAGTCGAATTTAAGTTCGTCCCGGATGAAGCCGATGAAGGCGACGTCAAGCACCGTGCCATAGAGGTCGCCCTTGAAGTCGAACAGGAACACTTCCAGCAGCGGTGCGCCGTTGTCGAAAGTCGGGCGGCGGCCGAAGCTTGCGACCGCGTCGAAGCGCTCATGATCCTTTCCTTGCCCGCGGCCGACCCGCACGGCGTAGATGCCATGCTTGAGGTTGCAATTCTTGTCGAGGCGGATGTTGGCGGTAGGGTATCCGAGGTCACGGCCGCGCTTCTCGCCATGGATCACCGCGCCGCTGACGAACCACGGCCCGCCCAGCATGGCGGTGGCTTCATCGATCTGGCCCTCCGCCAGCGCCATGCGGATCGCGCTGGAGGACACTGGCCGCTCGTCGATATCGACATGGGCCTGGACGTCGACCTCTATGCCGAGCCGCGGCCCCTCGCTGACCAAAAGGCTCGGCGAGCCGGCCCGGCCCTTGCCGAAATGAAAGTCGTAGCCGACGGCAATGCCGCTGACGCCGAGCCGCCCGATCAGGTCATGGTGAATGAAATCTTGCGCCGAGGTTCCGGCGCGGGCCTTGTCGAAGGTCATCACGACGGTGCCGTCTAGCCCCGTTCCGGCCAAGAGCCGCAGCTTGTTGGTCTCGTCAGAGAGGCGGAACTGGGGGCTGTTTGGGCTAAAAAAGCTGCGCGGATGCGGCTCGAAAGTGACCGCAAGGGCCGGCTTGCCGTGGGCGCGGGCCATCCGTAAGGCCGCGTCGATCACGGCCCGGTGGCCTAGATGGACGCCGTCGAAATTACCCATGGCGACCACCGCCCCGCGGGGGATGTCGGCGGCAGGGGTGGTGTCTCGGATAACGGTAAAACCAGTTGTCATTTCAGGAATTCGGTCTCGGTGAAGGCGGCCGGACGGTGACGCGGCGCTGCCGTCGAAGTCAAGCCGGGCGGGTCGGGTCAAAACGGATGCAATCCGGTGTCGTCCGGTTAACGGGCTGTTTAACGGCTGATGCTACAGGTGGGGGGAGGACTGCGGGTCGCGCAGGCCTGTCGGTATTTTGTGGCGTAATGCGTTGAGTGGGGGAAAAGATGGCGGTTGATTTGTCCATGCCGGTTCTGGTGGTTGATGACTACAGCACCATGATCCGCATCATCCGAAATCTTTTGAAGCAGCTCGGCTTCGACAACATCGACGATGCCAGCGACGGCTCGGCCGCGCTGAACAAGATGCGCGGCAAGAAGTACGGACTGGTGATCTCGGACTGGAACATGGAGCCGATGACCGGCTACGACCTGCTCAAGGAAGTCCGCGCCGACCCGAACCTCGCCACCACGCCCTTCATCATGATCACAGCGGAATCCAAGACCGAGAACGTGATCGCCGCCAAGAAGGCCGGCGTGAACAACTACATCGTCAAGCCGTTCAACGCGGCTACGCTGAAGACCAAGATCGAGGCGGTCTTCCCGGACATGGCGACGGCGTAAGGTTTCGTGTCCCGGACGCGGTGCAGCGCCTCTGGCGATGCGCCGCAGAGCCGGGATCTAATGCTTCCACACGTGACGGCTCTCACAGAATGGACCCCGGCTCAGCAGCGCACCACTGCGTGCTGCGCTGCGTCCGGGGAACGCACCATCCCTACCAGCGCAGCTCCCGCATCAAGGCGCGGGGCGGGTGACCGAACAGCTCTTTTACCGAGGCCGGGTCGAGCTGGTCGATGCCCTCGAATTCTTCGGAATGGATGCCGCGGGTCACGAACAGGCAGTCGATCCCGAAGCCGAGCGCGCCGGTGAGGTCGGTCCGAACCGAATCTCCTATCGCCAGCACGCGGTCGAGCGAGGTCGGCCGGCCGCGCCGCTCAGCGGCGAGCGCCATGGCGCGCTCGTAGATCGGCCGGTGCGGCTTGCCGTAGAAAACCACTTCGCCGCCGAGTTCGCGATAGAGTTCGGCAATGGCGCCCGCGCAATAGATCAGCCGGTCGCCGCGTTCGACCACGATGTCGGGGTTGGCGCAGACCAGCGGCAGCTTGCGCTCGCGCGCCTGCAGCAGCATCGCGCGATAGTCTTCCGCCGATTCGGTTTCGTCGTCGAACAGACCGGTGCAGATGATGTAGTCGGCCTGCTCCAGCGGTCCCAGCGCGGCATCGAGCCCGCGGTGAATCGAAGAATCACGTTCCGGACCGACCCAGAATATCTTCTTGCCGGGGTGATCGGCGACGAAGTGCCGGGTCAGGTCGCCGGAACTGACGATGGCGTCGTAGGTTTCGTCGGGGACGCCGAGCTTGCGTAATTGCCGCTGCACGGAATCGGCCGGCCGCGGCGCGTTGGTGATCAGGATGACGATGCCACCGCGCTGGCGATAGGTGTGCAGCGCCTCGCAGGCTTCGGGGAAGGACTCGAGCCCGTTATGCACCACGCCCCAGATATCGGAGAGGATGACCTCGACCCCGTCCACGAGGTCGCGTAGCCGCTCGACGAAGCGCAATGAGGTCATGATTTCGGAAGCCTGTTAGCCCGGTCCCGTGGCACGGCGCGCCAACGCGGCATTGCCGGTCGCGCGCATCGGGGGTTCTGCAGCCTGGCTGGCCATGGGGACGGAGTTGCTGGGGCCATTGGGGCTGCCGGATTCCTTGTTCGGTGTCGTCCCGCCGGTAGCAGATGCCCCCTCGGGCCGCAACGGCCGCGGCGGTGCAAACAGAAAACCCTGTCCAAACCGAACGTCGTAGTCGAGCAAGTCCACCACCGCGCGTTCGCCCTCGATCTTCTCGGCGATCAGGTCGATGCCGAAACGGCCGAGCAGGTCGGAAAGATCGGAAGGGTGGATGTCCGAGGTCGAGCTCTGCTTGGGGTCGAGCAACAATGCCGCGGGTACCTTGATAAAACGGACGCCGCGATCGGCGAGGTCGCGCGGCTCGATCCGCAAGTCGGTGACATGGTCGATCGAGAAGCGGTAACCACGCTGCGAGAGCGCGGCGAGATTTTCGATTTCGGTCGGGCGCAGGTGGCGGAACGTCGCCTGCTTGAATTCGAGCACGAAGGAGGGCGCCAGCGCCCGATTGGCCTCGAGGAAGTCGAGGCATTGCGCGAAATTGGCGGCATTGCCGAGCGTCGCCGCCGAGACGTTGCAGAACACGCCGACATCCTTGTTGCGCACCATCAGGCGGCGCAGCACCTGGACACAGCGCAGCATCACCATATGATCGATTTTGCCGATCAGCCCGCCGGCTTCGGCAGTGGCGATAAAATCATCAGCGGCGAGGATCTGATCCCTATCGTCGCGCAGCCGCGTCACCGCCTCGTAGAAGCGCACCTTGCGCTGCGGCAGCGTCACCATCGGCTGCAGGTAGATGTCGAGCCGGTTCTCCTCGACGGCGTTCTTCACCGCGGCAAGCAGTTGCGGCTGGTTGCGCGAGGGGGAAGCGGCTTCCGCGGCAATTGCCGGTTTTGCGGCGGCAGCCGGTAGGGGCCTGGCAATGGCGGGCGCCGCTTGCTCCGCGGCAATCGCCGGCTCGCTCTGCGGTTCGGGATCCGGGCGGCCCGCCGGGACGGAGGCCGCGGCCGCCCCCGAAGCCAGCAAATCCTCATGGCCGGCCACCGAGACGGCCAGTTGCTTGACCAGGACACCGAGCTCGTTGATTTCGCCGACCACCGCCTGGATGCGATCGGAGCTTGCGGAGTTCGCCGAAACCACCCGGCTCTCGACGGCGGCGAGCCGGCGGCCGAATTCGGCGACCTGACGGGCGAGGTCGGCGGTGCCGCGGGAAAGATCGGCGATCTGGCCGCCGACGTCGGAGCGGTCGCGCAGCCGCATCGACACGGCGTTGTAGAGGATCAGGAAGGTCAGCGCGGTGAGCGCCACCAGCGCGGATTCGGTGCCGCTGAAGCCCGCCACCGCGTGCAGGACGAGGCCGAGGGAGGCTGCAACCAGCACCATGCAGATGGCGATGAAAATCGTCGAAATGCGAATCATGTCGCGCGCTACGCCTTCAGGTCCGAACCGTCTTCACCCGGGAAAACACGGAAGTCTCAGGCACGTTCCAGTTTGCGCTCCCCCAAGCGCCACAACCTTAGCATCAATGTTGATTCGCAAAGCTAGTGTTCTTTGGACACGGCCGGAACTGTGCGGATGCCGGCAATTGCGTGTCCCGGACGCGGTGCAGCGTGTAACGCTGCTCCGCAGAGCCGGGACCTGTATCGGGAATCCGAAGTGCGGCGAAATGGGTCCCGGCACAAGGCCGGGACACGAGCGCAACTGCCGATGGCTACGCCGTCGCTCGGATCACCTTGGCGACCTTTTCGACAATCTCGCCGATCTGGTCTTCGGTGATGATCAGGGGTGGCGTCAGCGCCAGCGTATCGCCGGCCACCCGCAGCATAAGATCGTTGTCGTGGAAGGCGCTGTTGAGCCCGGCGAAGCCGCGCTTGCCCGGCGCGTCGGCCTGCGGCGCAAGATCGATGCCGGCCGTCAGGCCGATGGTGCGGATATCCACGACGCCAGGCTCGCTGCGCAGCGACATTACGGCGTCGGCGAATTTCGGCTCGAGCTCACGCGCGCGCTCGAACAGCTTCTCGTCACGGTAGATGTCGAGCGTGGCAAGAGCCGCGGCGCAGGCCAGCGGGTGCGCGGAATAGGTGTAGCCATGGGTCAGTTCCACGGCATATTCCGGGCCGCTCATGAACGCATCGTGGATGGTGTCGCGCACCAGCACGCCGCCCATCGGCGCCGCGCCATTGGTGACGCCCTTGGCGAAGGTCAGCATGTCGGGCGTGACGCCATAGCGTTCGGCGGCAAAAGCAAAGCCGAGCCGGCCATAGCCGGTGATGACCTCGTCGAAGATGAGCAAGATGCCGTGCTTCTGGGTTATCTCGCGCAAGCGCTTGAGATAGCCTTTCGGTGCCGGCAGCACGCCGGTCGATCCGGCCATCGGCTCGACGATCACCGCGGCGATGGTGTTGGCGCCATGCAGGTTCACGAGCCGCTCGAGTTCGTCGGCGAAATGCGCGCCGTATTCCGGCTCGCCTTTGCTGAACGCCTGCTTCTCGCGGTCATAGGTCGCCGGCAGATGGTCGACGCCGGTCAGCAACGAGCCGAATAGCTTTCGGTTGCCGACGATGCCGCCGACGGAGGTGCCGCCGAAGCCGACGCCATGATAGCCGCGCTCGCGGCCGATCAAGCGAATGCGGCTGCCCTGACCGTTGATCTGGTGATAGGCGAGCGCGATCTTCAGCGCGGTGTCGGCCGCCTCCGATCCGGAGTTGCAGAAGAACACATGGTCGAGCCCGTCGGGTGCCAACTCGGCGATGCGGCTCGCAAGTTCGAAGGCCTGTGGGATGCCGAACTGGAACGGCGGCGCGTAGTCCAGCGCCTCGGCCTGCTTGGTAATTGCCGACGAAATCTCGGTGCGGCCGTGTCCGGCATTGGTGCACCACATGCCCGAGGCACCGTCGATGATCTTGCGGCCATCGACGGTGAAATAGTGCATGTCCTTCGCGCCGGCGAGCAGTCGCGGGTTCTTCTTGAACGCCCGGTTCGCAGTGAACGGCATCCAGTGCGCGGCCAGATCGTTCGGAACGTTGACGGGGGTGGGGCGTGGGCTCTTGTCCAGCATGGAAGGCCTCTTCTGAGTTTGTGAGCGGCTAGCTGCAAACCTATCAGTTTCGTCGCGGCACGGGAACGCCAACACGACGTGATATTTTTCGGACAGTTCAGAGGTCGGCCGCGGCGATCCAGAATACTTCGCCCTCGGAATCCTCGGTGTCGAGCCAGAGCAGCGGCAGTTGCGGATAGGCGGCTTCGAGTTGCGGGCGGCAGCGGCCGATCTCGCATAATAGCCCTCCCTGCGGCGTCAGGTGCGCGGCCGCCTCGTCGAGGATGTGCCTGACAATGTCGAGCCCATCGAAGCCGCCATCGAAGGCGAGTTTCGGCTCGGCGCGGCATTCGCGCGGCAGGCCGGCCATGCCTTCCGCATCGACATAGGGCGGATTGGAAATGATGAGGTCGTAGCGTTTATCTCCCAGCGGCTTGAACAGATCGCCGCGGTACAGCGTGAGCCTGTCCTGAAGCCCATAATCGCCGACATTGCGCGCGGCGACTTCGAGCGCATCCTCTGAGATATCGACGGCGTCGATCGCCGCATTCGGAAAATTCCGGCTGGCCAGGATGGCAAGACAGCCCGAGCCGGTGCAGAGATCGAGCACGCTTTCCACCGTGTCAGGGTCCGAGATCAGCGAGCCCGCCTCGTCATCGCCGTCGCGGCCGAAGTGCTGGTCCAGCAATTCACCGATGAAGGAGCGCGGCACGATGGTGCGCTCGTCGACATAGAAGGGCAGGCCGCGCATGTAGATTTTGTTGACGAGATAGGCGGCGGGCTTTCGCGTGGTGACGCGGCGCGCGATCAGATCGACGATCTTCTTGCCTTCGGCGGCGGTAACGCGCGCGGTCGCGAACGTCTCGAACTGGTCGGGGTGAAGGTGCAGCGCTTCGCAGACCAGGAACGCGGCTTCGGCAAGCGGGTCGGTGGTGCCGTGTGCAAATACCAGCTTGGCTTCGACGAAGCGGCTGACGGCATAGCGGACGAAATCGAGCAGGGTCAGCAATTCTCCCGCGCCGACCCTGGGAAATCTCGATGCGGTCTGGCCGCGCTTCGCCGCCGGCTTCGTGCGCTTCGCCATCAGGACTTGGTCCAGCGCGCGGCTGCGGCGTCGTCATGATCGCGCGCCTCGATCCAGCTTGCGCCTTTTTCGCTTTCCTCGCGCTTCCAGAACGGCGCGTTGGTCTTCAGATAATCCATCAGGAATTCCGCCGCTTCAAAGGCCGCCTGGCGATGCGGCGAGGCGGTTACCACGAGCACGATGTTCTCGCCAGGTGCGATGCGGCCGAACCGGTGAATGATGGTGAGGCCCTGCAAGGGCCAACGCGACAGCGCCTCGTCGGCGTGGCGCCCGATCTCCGCCTCGGCCATGCCGGGATAATGCTCGAGCGTCAGGGCTGCGATCGGCTCGCCGTTCTCGCTGCCGCGGCAGATGCCGCTGAACGTGACGACGGCGCCGATATCGGTACGGCCTCTGGTGAGCGCCGCGATCTCCTGCGCAGCGTCGAAATCCGCTTCCTGGATGCGAATGGTCGCGGTGATGGACATAGTAGGTCAGCCGCCGGTCATCGGCGGGAAGAACGCAATCTCGCGTGCGCCAGCGATCACGGCATCCGGCTTGACATGGGCTTGGTCGATCGCGGCGCGGATCACCTTCGGCTTTTCGAAGGCATAGGCGTAAGTCTCGCCACGGCTGGAAAGCCAGCCGATCAGATCGCTCACCGTGCGCACGTCAGCCGGCGGCTCGACGGTTTCTTCCGCCACGCCGACCCGCTCACGCACCCAGGCGAAATACTTGACCCTCATCCCTCATCCTCCTTGATGAGGTGATGGATTCCGGCGCGGAAATAGTCCCAGCCTGTGTAGATCGTGAAGAGCGCCGACATCCACAACAGGACAATCCCGATCAGGGTGGTCGCAGCCAGGAGCTGCTCGCCCGCCTCGCCCGCGATCAGAAAGCCGATCGCGACCAACTGGATCGTGGTCTTCCATTTCGCCAGCTTGGTCACGGGTACGCTGACCCGCAACGCCGCGAGATATTCCCGCAAGCCCGAGACCAGGATCTCGCGGCACAGGATCACGATGGCGGCCCATAGCGTCCAGCCGTGGATGCTGCTATCGGCTGCCAGCATCAAGAGGCACGACGCTACCAGGAGCTTGTCGGCGATCGGGTCGAGCATCCGGCCAAAGGCGGACTGCTGGTCCCAAATTCGCGCATAGTAGCCATCGAGGTAGTCCGTCACGGCGGCGGCGATGAAGACCGCCAGCGCTACCCAGCGCAGCCAGAGCGGGCCGTCCTGGATGGATTGGGCGAAAACGCAGCCGACCACCACCGGAATGGCGGCAATACGAGCGTAGGTTAGGATATTTGGCAGGGACAGGGTCTTGGCCTGCCCCCTGGTTGTCGCGATGTTCATCCGTCTTACCAATACCGCTGGAGCGTGAAGGTCAACCGTGCGGACTTAGATGATCTGTCGCAGGCGACGCCCAAATGACCAAATGACATACCATCCGGCTCGAAGTCCCCTTAACCCGGCTGGGCATGGAAAAATTCAAAAATCTTGCGAGCGCTTTCGGCGCTAACGCCCGGAACCTTCCCGAGGTCCGCGATCGAGGCCCGCTCGATCTCCTTCAGTGTTCCGAAGTGATGCAGCAAGGCACGTTTGCGTGACGGGCCGATGCCCGGGATCTCCTGCAAGCCCGCTTCCCTGATGTCCTTCTTCCGCAGTTTGCGGTGCGAACCGATCACGAAGCGATGCGCCTCGTCGCGCAGCCGCTGGATGAAATACAGCACGGGATCGCGTGGTTCGAGCTTGATGGCTTCGCGGTTCGGCATGAACAAGGTCTCGCGCCCGGCATCGCGGTCCGGGCCTTTTGCCACGGCCATGAGAGAGACCTGGGTTAGCCCCATACCGTCGAAAATCTCCCTGACGGCGTTGAGCTGCCCCCGGCCGCCGTCGATGATGACGAGGTCGGGCCATTGCGGAAATGAGTCATCGTCAGGCTTGGCTTTGGCCGCGTCGCCCTCCGGCGGCTTCAACAGCCGCTTGAAGCGCCGCTCCAGCACTTCGCGCATCATCGCGTAGTCGTCGCCGGGCGACAGTCCCTCGGACTTGATGTTGAACTTGCGATACTGGTTCTTGATGAAACCATCCGGCCCCGCCACGATCATCGCGCCGACCGCGTTGGTGCCCTGGATATGGCTGTTATCGTAGACCTCGATGCGCTTCGGCACCTGCGGCAGTCCTAGCGTGCTCGCCATCGCTTCCAAGAGCCGGCCCTGCGTCGCGGTATCGGCGAGCTTGCGGCCAAGCGCCTCGCGCGCATTGGTCAGCGCATGCGTGACCAGTTCCTTTTTCTCGCCGCGCTTCGGCACCGAGATTTCGACTTTGTAGCCGGCCTTGACGCACAGGGCGTCGGCCAGCAGCGCGCATTCCTCGATGTCATGCGACAGCAAGATGAGTTTCGGCGGCGGCTTGTCGTCGTAGAATTGCGCGAGGAACGAGGCCAAGACTTCCTGCGGCGTGAACGACTTCTCCGCGCGCGGGAAGTAGGCGCGGTTGCCCCAGTTCTGGCCGGTGCGGAAGAAGAACACTTCGACGCAGTAATAGCCGCCTTCCTGATGGATGGCGAACACGTCGGCCTCTTCCACGGTGCGCGGATTGATGCCCTGCTGCGACTGGATCGCCGATAGCGCGGCGAGACGGTCGCGATAAAGCGCCGCCGTCTCGAATTCGAGCTCGTTCGATGCTTTCTCCATCTCGGCGGCGAGCAGTTCCTTCACGGCGTGGCTGCGGCCGGACAGGAAGTCGGTCGCCTCGCGCACCAACTCGCTGTAGCCGGGAAAGTCGATCTCACGCGTGCAGGGGCCCGAGCAGCGACGGATCTGGTACAGCAGGCACGGCCGCGTGCGGCTTTCGAAAAAACCGTCGGTGCAGGAGCGGATCAGGAACGCGCGCTGCAGCGCCGTGATGGTGCGGTTGACCGCGCCGGCGGATGCGAACGGCCCAAAATATCGTCCGGGCCGGGTCTGCGCGCCGCGATGCTTGAGGATCTGCGGCGCCCAATGATCGCCGGTGATCAGGATATAGGGAAACGACTTGTCGTCGCGTAGCTGCACGTTGAAGCGCGGCCGCAACTGCTTGATCAGGTTGGCTTCCAAGAGCAGCGCTTCGGTCTCGGTCGTGGTGGAAACGATCTCGACCGTGACGGTCGCCGCGATCATCCGCAGGATGCGCGCCGGCAACGGCGCGTTGACGCGGGCGTAGGAAGCAAGCCGCTTGCGAACGTTTTTCGCCTTGCCGACGTAGAGCACGTCGCTGGCGGCATTGAGCATGCGGTAGACGCCGGGAGAGGTCGGCGCCAGCCGCACCGCATTTTCGATGGCCGCGTGGCCGATCGCCAGCGGGCCTTCGGCAATCGCCTCCGCAGGTTCCTCAGGGGCTTCCGGCAGGCGAGCCTCGTCATCCTCCTCGGCGGCGGATGTCGCGGGATCGACGTCGGCGGCGGTCAGGTCCTGTGGCGGCAAATCCGGCTGGGAACCCTGCCGCGCCTTGCGCGGAGGCTTCGGATGGTCAGTAGAATCGTGATCCATGGGCCTAAATTAAGCGCTGCAGCACGGCATCGCCAGCGCTCGCGGCGCGCTCTCCCCCAGGAGGCGCCGGTAACGCTTCCTTAAGACTGATGGGCGGGCGGGTAACCCGGCTTAACAAGCCTTTAACTTAAAACTCTCGATAAATCTTAGCGAAAAGATGGGGTTCCGTAACCAGGCCGGTCTCTGCCGGGATTGGCTACGGCAGTTGCGTGGAGTTGCGTGATGAGCAGGGGTGTATCGGGCGCGCTGGCGCTGATCGCTGCAGGCTGGACCTTGTCGGCGCAGGCAGCAGACCCCTACGGATCGCGCGCACCCAACACCGTCAACCAGTCGCTGCTCCGTCCCGATAGCTGGGCCGGTCCCTATCTCGGCGCCAACCTCGGCTATGCCTGGGGTTCGGTTGCAAACAACCCGACCAAGCCGTCCGGTTTCGTCGGCGGCGTTCAGGCCGGCTACAATTGGCAGAACGGACCGTGGGTGTTCGGTCTCGAAGGCGACATCCAGGCGACCGGCGCCGAAGAAACCTTCGCCCCATGGAAATTTTCCAATCCTTGGTTCGGCACGGTTCGCGGCCGCGCCGGCTACGCGCTCAACAACGTCCTGTTCTTCGGCACGGGTGGTCTTGCCTTCGGCGAGCTGCGCGCCACCACCTTTGGCCTGACGGAATCCCATACCAATGCAGGCTGGACGCTCGGCGCCGGCGCCGAGGTGGGCCTGGCACCGAACTGGAGCGCCAAGATCGAATATCTCTATGTCGATCTGGCCAACAGCAACTTCGTTATTACGGGCGCGTCGAACGGTTACCGGTTCGGCCTGATACGGGCCGGCGTGAACTGGCGCTTCTAAGAAAAAAGAAACTATCGGCTACCACCTCCCGGCGGCAGTAAGTCGCCGGGATTTTTTTGTCTTCAACTGGGCGCCCGGTTCGAACTGCGATACGATTGTATCATGCAGACGGGACGGCCGAGTCTGACTGCGTTGGGTGCTGCCCGCCTGCGTGCGGCGCATCAGGTACTGGATAACGCCTCGATCCTGGTCGATCCGCTCGCATTGCGCATTCTCGGAGACGATATTGAAATATCGCTCGACCATGCGCGGGCCCACACGTCCGGGCCGCGACTGCGGTGGTTCATTGCCGCGCGGTCGCGGATCGCTGAGGACGCCCTGAATGCTGCGGTGGAGGCCGGAACGGCGCAGCTCGTAGTGCTCGGCGCCGGTCTCGAGACGCTGGCTTATCGGACGACGCTGGCGCATCGTTTGCGGATTTTTGAGGTCGATCATCCGGCGATGCAGGCGAGCAAGCGCAAGATGCTGGCCACTGCAGCGATTGCCGTGCCGCAGTCCCTGGCCTACGTCGCGGTGGATTTCGAGCGTGATAGGCTGTCGGAAAAGCTCGAAGCTGCAGGCTTCGATGCCGGCAAGCGCAGCTTTTTCAGTTGGCTCGGCGTCGTGCCGTATCTGACCGAACCGGCAATTTTCTCGACGCTCGGCTATATTGCGCAACTGCGAGGCGGCGCCGAGGTGGTGTTCGACTATGTCAACCCGATGGCTTCGATCGCACCCGCCGGACGCGCGGCGCATCAGGCGCTGGCCGAACGCGTGGCAGCGATGGGGGAGCGAATCCAGAGCTATTTCGATACCGCGCCGCTGGGCGAAAAAATGCGCGCGGCAGGGTTTCGGCAGACGCGAGATATCGGCCCAGCCGAACTCGCAAACCTTTTCTTTCCGGATGCCGAACGATCGGCGCCGACGCGCGGCGGCCATATCATGCATGCGTCAACGTTGAGCGGCAAAGCCGCTCCAGTCGAGCATCGCAGGCAATAAAGTCCGTTTTCAAACGCGAGCGTCAGCTCACGAAGAAATCACCAGGTTGACCGCCTTGGGGCCTTTGCCCTTCTTGTCGGGTTCAACCTCGAACGTAATGCGCTGCCCTTCAGTCAAATCCTTCAATCCGGCCCGCTCGACAGCGGTGATGTGCACGAACACATCGCGGCCGCCATCATCGGGCTTGATGAAGCCGTAGCCGCGTTCTCCATTGAAGAACTTGACTGTTCCAGTCATGGCCATCGGGAAACTCCTCCCCCGTATTGCTCCGCCGCCACGCGCACCTCGCGTATCGGCCGACCGGACATTCGCTGCCGGAAGCTTGGCCACCTGAGCCGATCGGGTTCACGCCGCCGACCGACCCGGATCTTATTCGGCCTTGATCACTCCGCCGCAACCATTCGCGGAAGCGGAACGTAAAGCCAGTCCCAACGGACTGAGCATAATACGGTTTCGCGTAAACTGACTATGGCGATTCGCACTTTTCACCGGCCTGCGCCGCCCCTTAGGGCTTGGGCGTCTCCAGTTTGAAGCGGCCGGCCCCGCCCTGGCCCAGCGGTTTTTCGAGCTCGGGCAGAATTGCCTTCAACTCGCCCGCCAGCGTCCACGGCGGATTGACGATCAGAAGCCCGGTGGAGGTGAGGGGGCCGCCCGGCGCCTGCGGCGCAACGCTGAATTCGAGCCTTAAGCATTTCCCAGCTGGCTTACTGGCAGCGGCTGCCCCCGCGACCAGGCGCGCCAGGGTGTCGGCAGCGCGCCGGCTCTTCACCGGATACCAGATCAGATAGCTGCCGGTCGGCCATTTGGCGTAGGCCTCGGCAAATCCGCTGGCCAGCCGCTCGAATTCGTCCTTTTGCTCGAACGCGGGATCGATCAGCACCAGACCGCGCCGCTCGTTGGGCGGCACGAAGGCCGGCAACGCCATCCAGCCGTCGAGATCGACCACTCGCGCCTGGCTGTCGCGGCGCAGCGCGTCGATCAGTTGCCTGCGGGCATTGGGCTCGATTTCACAGGCTGTGAGGCGGTCCTGCGGCCGCAGCAGCGCGCGGGCGATCAGGGGCGATCCGGGATAGGCCTCCAGCTTGCCGGGGGCGTTGAATGCCCTGACGATATCGAGATAGGGGCTCACCAGCGGCAGCGCGGTTTCCGAGAACCGTGCCTGCATCACCCGCGCAATGCCGGTCAGCCATTCGCCGCCCCGGCGCGCCTCCTCAGCCGTAAGATCATAGCGCCCGGCGCCGGCATGGGTGTCGATGACGCGAAACGGGGCCTGCTTTTCCTGCAGATAGGTCAGCATCCGCACCAGCACGATGTGCTTGATGACATCAGCAAAGCCGCCGGCGTGAAAGGCGTGTCGGTAGTTCATGGCAGTCGGCCGATCAATTGGAGCAGACGAAAGTGTCTTCTACTCGTCAGGGCCGGCCTTGTCGTCTTTCGCGAAACGCTTCGGAGGACCAGGGCTGAAAACCCGGCGAAGCCTTGGCGAGGATGGGTCCTGCTCGCAAACGGCTCACGATCAGGGCCGAAATGGCCAAGACGCCTTGGTGCAGATAGGTCCCGGCCATCCACGCGTCTTGCAGATGACGATAAGCCGTGGATGACCGGGAACGCAGACAACTTCGAGCAGTCTGCGCAAAGCGGGCCGCCATGCCTGGCATGGAGGTAAGCGGGTCTTCAACCGCCCCGCACCGGCGGCATCACCACCTCGTCACGCCGGCAGGCGCGGCGGTCGATTTCCTCGCAGGCGCGGAATTGCATGTCCTTGCTCAGGCAGATCCGCACCTCGCTCAGGCGCCGGCTGGAGCAAGTCACCGACATCGCCGAACTGCTCAAGCCCTGGTTGATCTTGATGAAGGCCTGTTCGAGATCGCTGGGGGCGATGGTCTTCTCTTCCGACAATTGCAGGAATTCCTCCGGGATCTTCACCGCCGCGCGCGCTTTCCGGATGCTCTCGAAATAGGCTCGCGCGCCAAGGCCCGAACAGGTGCCGTGCTTGTCCCATTCGTTGAAGATCAGGCCTGGCGCCGGCATCAGGTCCAGCATCGAGGTCATGATGTTGCGATCGAGCCGCGGCGAGGGCCGTTGGCAATATTCGGGAAAGCCGCGCTCATATTGCGGCCACAGGCCGTGAACCACGAAGGAATAGGGGCGGCTGCACTGGGCCTGTGAACGCCCGCTATTCCCGCGTTCAGCCGCCGCCTCGCAAAAGGAAGGCGACCAGGAAAGAGCCAGGACATAAAAATCGAATTCGCCCGGCGCGTTCTGCCGGCGGTCCTGTGCGGACGCCGTCCCGGCCAAGGCGGCAACAAGCGCCAGCGCAATCAAAAGCCGCGAAATGATGATGGACCGGTGCATCGAACGCCCCCTCTACTCGACTACCAGGAGCCTAGCAGGGAGCCGGAAATTTCAAGAACAAAATTAGCTGATTCCGCAAACTGGCCGAGCGGGTCTGTTTAACCGTCGGATATGAGGGAATCAGGGCCGCGCGGCTCGGCAGCCCGGGCTATAGGCCCAGTTGCGGTCAAGCCCGGTCACGCACCATTCGACGCCTTGGCCGAATCCCGCAAAGCCGCCATCCTCGATAATCGAGTAGTGCACGGTGCGCATCTTCCCGTCGCTCAGCATCACGTCACCGCTGCAGTAGCGGCGCGGAATGTTGTCGGACTGCCAGGGCCGAAATGCGGTTTCATGGATCCGACCAAAGCCGGTGATCACCAGCGCCGAATTCCAGAACTTGCCCTCCTTCTCCCGGAATTGATAGGCGATAGTCGACAGCGCCCGCTCGCACTCGGCGACGCGGCCGTCATACTTCGGGCCTGACAGCCAGAAATTCAATTCCAGGGGATTCGCGGCCTGGGCGGCATGGCTGGAGACCAGCAGAGCGAGCGCCGCCGCCATAGGGCCAAGTGCTCTGGGGCCAAGTGCTCTGGGGCCGAGAGCTCTCAAGGATGTGAACAAATTGCGCATGGGAATCCGCCGGTAAGTCAACGCATGGGACGGTGCCGCGAAGCCCTGACAAGGTCAAGTGCAGCGCGGCAACACCTGACAGCCAAGTCCGCCTCGTGCCGCAACCATTCTTTTCACGGCCGCCGGCGCACACTATGGTGCGGTTCGAGCGAAATGGAGTCTGCGATGCGAAGAATTGTGGCCACGTGCATGATTGCCATGAGCGGATTGCTGGCGAGCGCGCCGGCCCAGGCGCAGTGGTGGGATATCGACACCGTGCCACCGTTAAAGGGTAATGACACCGGTGGCATCATCGCCTATCCGCTCGCTAGGCAGGCCGACGCCCGCCAGCTCGCCGTCGATCACTGCGCCCGTTACGGCAAGGTGGTGAAATTCCTCGGTGTGCAGCCCAATTACGGCGGCTACGTTTCGTTTGCCTGCCGCTGGGTGCCCTATGGCGCCGCTGAGCGGCCGCTGCGGACGCTTTACTGAGCGCTGCTGCTACCTGTTTTCCGGCTGGACATGTTTTCGCCACGCGGAGCGTGTGTTCACTTCGCACGAAGACGAATGCCATGGAAGAATTCAGGGGGGCCACCTATGAAACGACTGCTTCTTGTGTCTTGCTCGGCCGTTAGTGTGCTTGCTCTGTTGTCGGCAAGCAGCGCCGTCGCCGTAGAGTTGCCGGTGCGCAAGGCCGGCCTGTGGGAGATGAAGGTGCTGAGTACAGGCGCGCCGGTGCCTGAGATGACGATGCAGCAATGCACCGACGCGACCACCGACAAGGACATGAGCACTGCAATGTCGCCGATGGCCAAAGAGATGTGCTCGAAGCAGGATATCCAGAAGACAGCGGCGGGGTATGTCACCGATTCCGTCTGCGGCATCGCCGGCATGACGATCAAGTCGCATGCCGAGATTACCGGCGACTTCAATTCCGCCTATACCGTGAAATCGACCTCGCGTAGCGAGGGTGGCCCGGCCGGTGGGGGGCGCGACAACACCACGACGATCGAGGCCAAATGGCTTGGCGCCTGCAAGAGCGATCAGAAGCCCGGTGACACCATAATGCCCGGCGGCATGAAAATGAACATCAAGGACATGGAAAAGCTGAAGTCCATGATGCCGAAGAAGTAGGGAAGTAATCTTTCAAGCTGAGGGCGCGGCCCGGTGGCCTCATGGTTCGAGACGCGCCGCTTCGCTGCGCTCCTCACCATGAGGGGCAGAGACCCTCGTCCTGAGGAGCGCGGAACGCGCGTCTCGAAGGATGAGGCCCGAAGTCTCGAGACGACCTACACCGGCACCCTTACCGCCGCGCGCAGGCCGCCCATCGGGCTGTCGCCGAGCGTGATGTCGCCGCCGTGCGAGCGGGCGATGTCGCGGGCGATGGCGAGACCAAGGCCCGTGCCGCCCTCGTCCTGGTTACGGGCATCGTCGAGCCGCAGGAACGGCTTGAACACTTCCTCGCGCATGTTGACCGGAATGCCCGGCCCGTCGTCGTCGACCGTCACCGTCAGATAGCGATGATCGCGGTGGCCGGTGATGGCGACCGTCTTGGCGTACCGCGCCGCATTGGAGACGAGGTTGGCGATGCAGCGCTTGAACGAGGCCGGCTTCACCGTCACCACCGGCAGGCCGTGGAACGTCACGGTTGCGGTATGGCCGTGGCGTTCGGCGTCGCTGCGCAATTCCTCCAGCGCCATCGCCATGTCGGTCGGCTGCGCGATCTCGCCGCTGTCGCCGCGCGCAAAGGAGAGATAGGCCTCCAGCATGCCGGCCATTTCGTCGACGTCCTTGCGCATGCCGTCGACTTCGGGGCTGTCGCCGATCAGTGCAAGTTCGAGCTTGAAGCGGGTCAGGATGGTGCGCAGGTCGTGGCTGACGCCGGCCAGCATCGCGGTGCGCTGCTCGATCGAGCGTTCGACGCGGGCCTTCATCTCCAGAAATGCCTGTGCCGCTTGCCGCACTTCCCGCGCGCCGCGCGGACGGAAATTCGGCACCTCGCGGCCCTTGCCGAAACTTTCGGCGGCGTCCGCCAGCCGCAGGATCGGCCTGATCTGGTTGCGCAGGAACAGCACCGCGACGATCAGCAGGATCGAGGAGGTGCCGAGCATCCAGAAGATAAAAATCTCCGAATTGGAGGCATAGGCGGCGCTGCGCTGCGCGAACACCCGCATCACGGCATCGTCGAGCTGAATGCGGATTTCAACCAGATTGGACTTGCCGACAGTGTCGATCCAGAACGGGCGGCGGATCTGGCGGCCGATCTGCGACGACAGGGTCTGGTCGAGCAGCGAGAAGAACGGTTTTGGCCCGGGCTGCGGCATGTCGCCGACGGGAAGAAAATCGACGACCAGTTGCAGCCGCTGTCCGATGTGGCGCAATTGCGCGCGATCCTTGTCCTGCGGAAAAGCCTTGTAGACATCGATCAGACTGGCGATGTCCTGCACAACGGCTGCCGACAGGCGTCGCGTCACCGTGTTCCAGTGCCGCTCCATGAACACGAACGCCACGACCGTTTGCAGGATCACCATCGGAACGATCATGATCAGGAGCGCGCGGGCGTAGAGGCCGGTCGGCATCCAGCTCTTGAACGCGTTGCCCATCCAGCCATTGGCCCTGGAGACGCGTTGCGACGCGTTACGGATGAACGTCAGGCCGGTGTCGAGCGTGCTCATGAACTGGCTCAGGGCGACGCAACCAGGCGATAGCCGATGCCGCGCGCCGCCTGCAGGAACAGCGGATTGGCGGGATCGCGCTCGATCTTGCGCCGCAGGCGGTTGATCTGCACGTCGACCGCGCGCTCGTTCACCGTGCCGCCGCCGGTCAGCGCCGCGCGCGGCACCGTTTCGCCGGGACTGGCGGCCAGAATGCGCAGCATTTCGCGTTCGCGGTCGGTCAGGTGAATGATGTCCTCGCCCTGGCGCAGTTCGCCACGATCGAGATGGAAAACGTAAGGGCCGAACGCGATCTGCTCCAGCGCCTCCACCGGCGGTGGCGCGGAGCGCTTGAGGATATTGCCGATCCTCAAGATCAGTTCGCGCGGCTCGAACGGCTTCGCAACATAATCGTCGGCGCCGATCTGCAGGCCCTCGATCCGCGCCTCCGCCTCGTGGCGCGCCGTCAGCATGATGATCGGCACCGAGGAGGAGGTGCGAATGAACCGCGCCAGGTCGAACCCGGTTTCGCCGGGCATCATGACGTCGAGGATCAGGAGGTCGAAATGCAGGCCGAGCAGTTTGGCGCGCGCGTCGCCCGCGCTCGAGGCGGTCGTGACGCGATAACCCTCGCCGGTCAGAAACCGCGACAACAGATCGCGGATACGGCGGTCGTCGTCGACCAAGAGCAGATGCGGGGCGTCATCAGCCAGTTGCCGCGGCGCGCTCGTGGTGGCTGCAGCGATGGTTGCTCCTTGCGGCACGATCACTCCCTTGGCTTCTTGCTGCCGATCCCGAAGATCGCCTCCAACACCTTGTCGGGGTCGTCGCGATCGATCATCGCGCGCAGGAACGCGCTGATCGCCGCGACGCCTTCGGGATTGATGTCCCGGAGCGCGCGGGTGATGCGATCGGTCTGCAGCCCTGCGAGCTTTGCCACCAACGCTTCGCCCTTCGGGGTGGCGTAAAGAAGGCGCTGCCGGCGGTCGTTATTGCCGGTCTTCTGGATGATGTAGCCCTCGTCCAGCAGCTGCTTGAGCACCCGGCCAAGCGACTGCTTGGTGATCCGCAACACGTCCAGGAGGTCGGCGACCTTGAGGCCGGGGTAGCGGTAGACGAAATGCATCACGCGGTGATGGGCGCGGCCGAACCCGAAGGCCTCAAGCTCTTGGTCGGCGTCGCCGACGAAGTCGCGGTAGGCGAAGAACAGCAGTTCGATAATGTCCCAACGCATCTCGCCGGTCCGAGGGGCAGGGCTGGCGGTCCCCTGCGAATCGGGAGCCGTGGTACTCTTTGAGAAATTTACGTCAGTCATGTTGACATATCTTGGGTTCAATGTTACAAAACTGGCAGCCACAACGAAACTTTAGGTCGTTTCGAACCTGGTTACGTGTCAGGCAGCCGGAAAAAGCCAGCGATGGCGGCAACGGCCGCAAATGGATTACCGTGCGATTGTCGAGCGGCATTTCGGCAAACATACTGGACTTCGGCATCCCGCAAAAGCATGTCCTCGACCGACATGACGGCGACGGAAGCCGGCCGCAAGGCCGGTGATGGTGAAGTCCAGACCTGTGAAGTCCAGGCCTACTGAGCCGGCAGGCCCGAAGAAGCATGCCGGCGCCAATGGGCGCCGATGTCCAATAGCGGGAAGCAAGGGAATGAGTTTGAAATTCGAAATCCGGCCTGCGGCGAATCCAACTCCTGAAAAGGAGCGCGCGGCCAAGCTCGTGGACCCGGGCTTCGGTCGGATTTTCACCGATCACATGGCCATCGTCCGCTACAATCAGGCGAACGGCTGGCATGACGCGCGGGTCGAATCCCGCGCGAATTTTCCCCTCGATCCGGCCACGGCCGTCCTGCACTACGCGCAGGAGATTTTCGAAGGCCTCAAGGCCTACAAGCGCGACAACGGCGTGAACCTGTTCCGCCCCGACGCCAACGCGAGGCGCTTTAACAGTTCGGCTGAGCGCATGGCCATGGCGCCGCTACCCGAGGTTATCTTCATCGAAGCGGTCGAGCAGCTCGTGCGCATCGACAGCGCCTGGATACCTGGCGGCGAGGGCAGTCTCTATTTGCGGCCCTTCATGATCGCGAGCGAGATATTCCTCGGCGTGAAGCCATCGGCGGAATACATCTTCGCCGTCATCGCCTCGCCGGTCGGCTCCTATTTCAAGGGCGGACCTGCGCCGGTGTCGATCTGGGTGTCGGAGAACTACACGCGCGCCGCGATCGGCGGCACCGGCGCCGTCAAATGCGGCGGCAATTACGCCGCGAGCCTGCGCGCGCAGGCCGAGGCCATCGAGCACGGCTGCGATCAGGTGGTTTTTCTCGACGCGATCGAGCGCCGCTACATCGAGGAACTCGGCGGCATGAACGTCTTCTTCGTGTTTGACGACGGCTCGCTGCTGACACCGCCGCTCGGCACGATCCTCCCGGGCATCACCCGCGATTCAATCATCGCGCTCGCGAAGGATTCCGGCACGCCCGTGCGCGAGGAACTCTACACGATCGAGCAGTGGCGCGCGGATGCCGCCAGCGGCAAGCTGAAAGAGGCGTTCGCCTGCGGCACCGCGGCCGTCATCTCGCCGATCGGCAAGGTGTGTTCGGCGAGTGGCGATTTTCAGATCAGCGGCGGCGTCGCCGGGCCTGTGGCCATGGGGCTGCGCAAGAAGCTCGTGGATATCCAGTACGGTCGCGCAGCGGACCCGCACGACTGGATCCGAAAGGTCCTGTGACCGGCGGCGGAATTATTCCGCCGCTTAAGCGATAGATCACTTTAAGCGCTCGGTAGCACGCGTCTCGTCGAGTCGCGCGAGGCTGACGCTTGGCTAATGGAAACAGCGCCAATCCGGGAGGAGGCCATGGGAGTTTCGTTCGACAAGATCGATGGCGTCATCTGGTACGATGGCAGGCTGGTGCCGTGGGCTGATGCGAATGTTCACATCCTGACCCATGGCCTGCACTATGCGAGCTGCGTGTTCGAGGGCGAGCGCGCCTATGGCGGCAAGGCTTTCAAGAGCGCCGAGCATTCCGAGCGGCTGAAGGCCTCGGCCAATATTCTCGACTTCGAGATTCCGTACTCGGTGGCCGAAATCGACGCTGCCAAGCAATTGGTCATCGACAAGAACAATCTGCCCGACGCCTATCTGCGCCCGATCGCCTGGCGCGGTTCGGAGATGATGGGTGTGTCAGCTCCGACCAACACCATCCATCTCGCCATCGCCGCCTGGGATTGGCCGAGCTATTTCGATCCGGCCGAGAAGCTGAAGGGCATCCGGATGTGCATGGCCGAATATCGGCGGCCAGATCCGGCGACGATCCCGGCGATGGCGAAGGCGTCCGGCCTCTACATGATCTGCACCATCAGTAAGCACAAGGCGGAGCGCGCCGGCTATGCGGACGCCATGATGCTGGACTGGCAGGGCCGGGTGGCCGAATGCACCGGCGCCAACGTCTTCTTCGTCAAGGACGGCAAGATCCACACGCCGATCGCCGACTGCTTCCTCGCCGGCATCACCCGCGCCACCGCGATCGACCTGGCCAGTCGCCGCGGCCTTGAGGTGATCGAGCGCCGCATCATGCCGGAGGAACTCGACGGCTTCACCGAGTGCTTCATCACCGGCACTGCCGCCGAAGTGACGCCGGTCTCTGAGATCGCGCAGTGGAAATTCACCCCCGGCAAGATCTCCGAGCAGTTGATGGCGGATTATGCCGCCGAAGTGCAGCCGAAGGGCACCGCCGCCGCGGCGGCGTGAGGTAGGGGCTCCCGTGCAATTGAAAAGCGTCATCGCGCATTAGTCTGGCAGCGGAGCAAGTGGCATCCCTCTCCCTAACCCGCGAGCGAGCTTCGCTCGTCTCGGACCCCGCAAGGGGGAGGGAACCCCTCCGCCGGTGCGTCCCTAACCAGTGTTAAGCAGTAGCCGTGATGCAATGTGAAGTGAGCACACTGGTAAGGCTCCCTCCCCCCTTGCGGGGGGAGGGCTGGGGAGAGGGGTAAGCCGCGCACTCGAACGAAGAGACCAAACCACTGCGTTCCGCGGTGTGCAATTGCAGGAGCCGTGAACTCTTCGGCAACTCAGCGCGACCAACTTCCCGGATTGCGGATGGCCTGGTGAAGCGATGACGATGACCTCGACCCACTCAAAATTTTCCAAAAGCCTGGTGCTGGTCGCCGCCATGGCGATCTTCGCGTTTCTTGGTGTCCCCAAAACGAACGTCAGCGCCCAGGATCGCTCCCCGGTGATCGATCTTAGCTCTGCCAACGCGGAGATGAATGCCGCGATCGCAAAGGGACGGGCCACACTACCGACGTTCTGGGCCTCCTACGACGCGCCAAAACCGTCGGAGACCGGTCACTCCCTCAAGGTGCGCTTTCCGAATCCGAAAAATAATGGCGAGCACATCTGGATGGTCGATGTGAAGAAGATCGCGGACGGCCGTTATTCGGGGAGGTTCGGCAATGTGCCGCGCGATTTGCCGGGCAGGCGGGCAGGGGACGTAGCCGAGTTCAAGGAAGCCGACATCTCGGACTGGATGTTCATGCGGAACGGAAAGATCGTCGGCGGCGAGACCATCCGGCCGCTTTTGAAATCATTGCCGAAGGCCGACGCCGATGCCCTTCGCGCGAGGCTGGAAAACCCTTAAGGGACGCTCATGCATTGGGCCCGGGTTGCCCTGCCGCGCCTCGGCTGATACCTAGCCGCCATGGCTGAAAAACCCAAAAAATCCCAGAAACTGAAGGCGCGGCTGCCGCGCGGGCTGGAAGATCGTGGCCCGGCTGCGATTGCCGCCACGCGCCAGATGGTCGAGAAAATCCGCGAGGTCTACGAGCGCTACGGTTTTGAGCCGGTGGAAACGCCGGCAATGGAGTTCACCGACGCGCTCGGCAAATTCCTGCCCGACCAGGATCGGCCGAATGAGGGCGTGTTTTCGTTCCAGGACGACGACGAGCAGTGGATTTCGTTGCGCTATGATCTGACGGCGCCGCTGGCGCGCTATGTGGCGGAGAATTTCGACGCGTTGCCGAAGCCTTATCGCAGCTACCGTGCGGGTTACGTCTATCGCAACGAAAAGCCGGGTCCCGGCCGCTTCCGCCAGTTCATGCAGTTCGATGCAGATACCGTCGGCTCCGCCTCGCCGGCGGCGGACGCCGAGATGTGCATGATGGCTGCGGACACGATGGAAGCGCTGGGCATTCCGCGCGGCTCCTATGTGGTGAAGGTGAATAATCGCAAGGTGCTTGATGGTGTGAGAG
Organism: Bradyrhizobium sp. sBnM-33; assembly: GCF_032917945.1. Taxonomy (NCBI): domain Bacteria; kingdom Pseudomonadati; phylum Pseudomonadota; class Alphaproteobacteria; order Hyphomicrobiales; family Nitrobacteraceae; genus Bradyrhizobium; species Bradyrhizobium sp. sBnM-33. Next base: position 8,063,090 of record NZ_CP136624.1, on the reverse strand, counting down.
ACGCGCTTGGCATCGCCGATGACGGACAATGGCTGACGGTGATGCGCGCGATCGACAAGCTTGATCGGCTCGGCATTTCCGGCGTGCAGCAATTGTTGGGCGAGGGTCGCAAGGACGAGTCGGGTGACTTTACCAAAGGCGCCGGGCTGAAGCCTGATGACATCGCATTAGTCGTAGGTGCGATCGAACAAGGCGCACAAATTGATGCGAGGCTGCGCGATAGCAAGATCGGACAGGAAGGCCGCGACGAGCTCGATGCGATCAGCAAATTGGTGACGGCGTCGGGCTATGGGGCGGATCGTATCGTGATCGATCCTTCTGTTGTGCGCGGCCTCGAATATTACACCGGTCCCGTTTACGAGGCCGAACTCACCCTCGAAACCAAGGACGAGAAAGGTCGCCCAGTGCGCTTCGGCTCGGTTGGCGGCGGTGGCCGCTACGATGGTCTCGTCTCGCGTTTCCGCGGCGAGCTGGTGCCGGCGACGGGTTTCTCCATAGGCGTGTCGCGGTTGCAGGTGGCGCTGACGATGCTGGGCAAGCTCGACACCAGGCCCGAGTTCGGACCGGTTGTGGTCACCGTGTTCGATCGCGATCGTGTCGCCGACTACCAGAAGATGGTTGCCGAGCTTCGCAATGCGAACATCCGCGCCGAGCTCTATCTCGGCAACCCAAAAAACATGGGTAACCAGCTCAAATATGCCGACCGTCGCAACTCGCCCTGCGTCATCATCCAGGGTTCGGATGAGAAGGCGCGCAGCGAAATCCAGATCAAGGATCTGATCGAGGGCGCGAAGGCCGCCGCCGCCATCGCTTCCAATCAGGAATGGCGCGAGACCCGCCCGGCGCAGTTTTCCTGCGCTGAGAGCGAGATCGTTGCAAAAGTGCGCGAGGTGCTGTCGCGCCATGACGTGAAGTGGGGATAGCTGATTTCGTCATACGCGGGCTTGACCCGCGTGTCCATGTTCAAAATGATGGATTGCCGGGCGCAGACAAAGTTACGTAGTCTGCGTGGGCAGACTACTATGCCCGGCAATAGTGGTTTGGCGAGTAAGCAAAAAAAGGGAGCATTACCAATGCCTGAGATTACTGTGAGCATGGCTGCTGGCCGCACCGACGAGCAGAAGGCCGGCATGATGCGCGACATCACCCAGGCGCTGGTCAAGAATCTCGGGGTCGATGCCGATGCGGTCGTGATCCAGATCAACGAAGCGCCATTGGCCCACAAAATGAAGGGCGGCAAGACCTTTGTGGAGCGCGCCGCGGCGGCTGCGGAAGCGAAGAAGTAGCGCGGTCTCTTCCTTCTCCCCTTGTGGGAGAAGGTGGCGCGGACGCAGTCCGCGACGGATGAGGGGTTTCTATCCGTGGAGAGAAGACCCCTCACCCGTCTTCGCTTCGCGAAGCCACCCTCTCCCACAAGAGGAGAGGGAAAGAAAGTCATTCCCATGGACGCACGCGACTTCATTAAAATCGGCATGAGCGCGGAACGGACGCTGGTTGTGCCGCCCGAGCGCACCGTCGGGCATTTCGTGCCTGATATGCCGATGGTCTATGCGACGCCGATGATGATCCTGGAAATGGAGATGGCGGCGAGCGACGCCATCCGTAGCCATCTTCAGCCCGGCTGGATCACGGTTGGCACCGAAGTCGACATCCGCCACCTCGGCGCGTCGCTGGTTGGTGCGACGGTGCGCGTTACGGGAAAGGTCGCAGCAGTCGAGCGCCGCGTGATCCGCTTTGAGGTCGAAGCCTTCGAGGGCCAACGCAAGATCGGCGACGGCCGCCATGCCCGCGGCCTCGTCAATGTCGAGACGTTTACAAAAAGACTTGCGGGGAAGTAGCGGCTTGCTCGGAGCCGTAGGGTGGGCAAAGCATAGCGTGCCCACCATCCGGCACCGTGCTTGCGGTGGTGGGCACCGCCTTCATTGAGCTACGGCGGACAAGTCGCTTTGCCCACCCTACGGCGACTACGAACTACTTCGCCAATTCCTTCGAGCGCTTCGTTGCCGCGGCGATCGCGCGGATCATCAGCGGCTGCAGGCCGTCCTTGGCCATCAGCACCTCGAGGGCGGCCGCGGTGGTGCCGCCGGGCGAGGTGACGTTCTGACGCAGCGTGGCCGAAGCAAGGTCCGAGCGGTACAGCAATTCGCCGGAGCCCGCGACGGTCTCGCGCGCGAGCTTTGTCGCAAGCTCCACCGGCAGGCCGGCCTCGACGCCGGCGCGTGCGAGTTCTTCGGCGAGCAGGAACACGTAGGCCGGGCCGGAGCCGGATACGGCGGTCACCGCATCCATCAGGCTTTCGTCCTCGACCCACTCGACCGAGCCGGTGGCGCGCAGCAGCGCATCGGCCGTGGCGCGCTGCGCGGCGCTGACATTTTTTGCTGATACTGCAACTGTGATGCCGCGGCCGATCGCGGCCGGCGTGTTCGGCATCGCGCGAACCACCACGTCGCCGCAGACTTCTTCAAGTGCCGCAATCGTCGTGCCTGCCATGATCGAGACGACGAGCGTCTTCGCTCCGACGAGGGACTTCAGCGCCGGCCCCGCTTCGCGGAACGTCTGCGGCTTCACCGCCATCACCAGCGTATCGACCGTGCCGGCGTCCTTGGGGTTGAGGCGGATACCTTTGGCGACGAGGGCCTTGATCTCGTCGGACGGGTGAGGCTCGACGACAATCACGCGGTTCGCATCGAGACCGCCGGCCAGCCAGCCGGTCAGCATCGCTCCGCCCATCTTGCCCGCGCCGGCCAGCGCGATGGTGCCGTGGAGGTTTTGAAGTGCGTTGGTGGTACTCATAGGCGTCACCACAAGTGCAAGGGTCGTCCCCGCGAACGCGGGGACCCATAACCACAGGCGGTTCTAGTGGATCAAGATATCTGCAACAAGCGCCGTCCTGCATAATTGGCGCCACGGCGTATGGGTCCCCGCGTTCGTGGCGACGACATCCAGTGTGCGGAGGCGGCCGCGACGATGGAAAGGCCTAAGCCTCGCCCTCGGTATCGAACATGGCGGCGCTCATGGCTTCCGTGGCGGTCTTGCCGGCCCAGACCACGAACTGGAACGCGGGGTAATAGCGCTCGCAGGCGTGGATGGCGCCGGCCAGCATGACCTCGCATTGCGCGGTCGAGGCGCTCAGCCCGCCCGGCAGCACCAGCGCTTGCCGGTACATGATCATGCCGGTGTGGGTCCAGATGTCGAAATGGCCGACCCATAATTGTTCGTTGATCGCCGCGATCAGCCGCTGCACTTCCGCGCGGCGTGCGGGGGGAATCTTCATATCGAAGGCGGAGGCCAGGTGCAGTGCCTCGATCTCCGCCATCCAGGTGAAGGAGAGCTGGTAGTCGGTCCAGTTCCCTTTGGAGGCGATCGTGACTTCGTCTTCGCCGGAGCGCTCGAACGCCCAGTTGTTATCTGCGGCAATATCCTCGACCACCGCGAGCGGGTTGTTCCGGGAATCAAAATTGCTTTCGAGGAGGGACATGCCGTCTCGACCCTGTTTCTTGAATTCTTCTGATACGCACGCGGAGCACGGCGCGCGTTGAACTGATGCGCCGCCGCCGGCTGCAATCCCCCGATCGCGGATCGTCCCGGGGCCTGCCGAGCTCAAGTGATGTGATTTGCGGAATCCGCGCAACTGACCCCTGAGTCCGTCCACAGGCCAAAGCGGCGTCGTCCACAGTTGAACGCGGTCAAAAGGATTAATTTGAGAACAAACCGGAATCGGATTCGAGCGCCGCGGAGTCCGGTGCGCCGGAGGAAATTGGGCAGATCTGCCACAATGGTTAATTTGTGGTTAATTCTCGGGACGACATCAAGCCGTGTCGCTGCTAGCACCCACGGGCCGGGAAAGGACCGGCGGAAGCGCTTTGGTCTTATCTCTCGCGCGCAGCCAGCGGACACGCCTCAATCGTTGTTCCGAGCTGCGCGCCTTCGATCTCGACGCACGGTCGCGAAGCATCCACCCGCAGACCATACCGTTCCAGCAATGTCTCGCGGATCGGCTTGCCGCGCGTGTGCAATTCCCATGCGCCGCCCGGCAGTGGATTGTTCAGCGCGGTGCGAATGCGGCGGTCGAACTCGCCGTCAGGCATGATGGGCATGGCAATGTCGGCGATCTGATAAAACCGCGACTGCGGCGGCAGCAGTGGTGCGACATAGGCCAGCGGCTTGTCGAGAAGGAAATAGAGCGCCGGCTGCTCAAGCAGCTTCGAGATCGTTGGGTTGTACGGATCGGACCAGGGGCGGCGGAACCAGTCGCCCGGTTGCGACCACAACGCCACGCATAACGCCGTCGCGACCATCATCGAATTGGCGGGCACCGCGGAGATCCGGCCCGACTGTGCCCCCGGCATCGCGGCCATGCAGCGCGCAATCAGCAGGACGATCAGCGGCGCGCATAACAGCTCCAGCACGATGGCGTAACGCTGAATCGCGAACAGCGCGAGCCATGTCGCATAGGAGACGGCGAAGAACAGCAGGAACTGGACATCGCGTCGGCTGAAAATCGTAGCGCGGGCGATGAGTGAGCGGCCGATGCCGAGCACGATCAACACCATCGCCACCGCAAATCGCGCATCGCGGAACGGATATTCCGAGCTCCTGTTGTCGCCGACCAGCCAGTAGAAGGGATAGGCCAGGGCATCGAGGAGACCCCGGGGCATGAACTGCCAGTCCATGATGTTCATCGGGACCAGTTCTTTTGACTGGAACACGGCATTGAAGAGCGGGAAAATCGGATTGCCCATCTCGCGCCAGAGCATCAGGCCCCAGGCGCCGCCGGTCGCGAGTGCGCCGATCAGCCCGCCAACTCCGAGACAGAGCGTTGCCAGCAGCGGCCGGGCCGCAACCAGCACGGCGGCAGCCGCGCCGAGCGCATAGACGACGTTGGTCAACTTCAGACCGACGGCCGCACCGATCAACAGCCCGGCCAGGATATAGCGCCCGTGATGCGATCCATTTGCCGACAGGATCAAGATACAGCCTGCAACAATCGGAAGCGCGGCGAGAATGTCGGAGAAGCTCGTGCCCACTTCCGAAAGCGTCATTGGTCCGACAGCGGCAATCAGGATCGCTGCGCCGATCGCGCTGGCTGTTGCCGCTTCCCGCAGCAGAACGCGGACGAGAAAATAGATGAGCAGCAGATTGAGGCCGTGCACCGCGCCGATGATCATCAGGCCGTAGGGTGGCGGCAGCAGATGGCGCAGATAGTAAACCGGGAAATAGACGGTCGGGTTGAAGTAGGCCTGAAAGCCGGCCGGCAAGGCATCGATGCCGTAGCGGCCGTTGATGACGGCCCAGACATTGTACTCGTGATAGTTTTGCCAATCCCAGTTGACGTCCTCGCCGGCAAACCAGGTGTAGATCGCGCCGGCCAGCAACGAGCCGAGCGCGATGGCCATCGGCACCAGAATATTGATCTGAAGGATTGGCGTTTGCCGGGCCCGATCCGCGGGCCTTGCAGCATCCGTGCCGACAACGTCAGCGGCGTGTGTCACGCTTGTTCCATTTGCGTCGCTCGGGCGATCTGGAGTTGGGCACGTGAGATACCTCTAGGTTGCCGGCTTTAAGGATTCGTGAATGTTTCGTCATCATCGGTACCTTCCGGATCGTTCGCAAATCGCGCGTTAACGCCCATTCGCTAGCGTCGCGGGGTCTTTCTCGTAGGATGAGTTCATGACCTCGCCGTTCGATGCCGCTTCGCTCCGCTCGCCATCGGGTTCGGCCGCGCGGGCAGAATTAGCGCCGATGCCGCTAATTCTGATCGGCGTTGTCTTTGCGATCGCCGTCGGGCTCAGGCAGATCATTCCCCTGAACACCGATGTGAGCTGGCTGCTCGTTATCGGCGAACGCATGCTGGACGGGCAGCAGCTCTACCGCGACATCATCGAGATCAACCCGCCGATGGCGCCCTTCGCCTATCTGCCCGGCGTGGCGCTGGCGCGTATTCTGGGCGTCGATGCGCGGCATGTGATCGATGCCCAGCTTCTCTTGCTTGCGGCTGCCTCCCTGTTTGCCGTGTGGCGCCTCCTGCGGCTCTCGCCAGCGATGGCCCCATGCATATCGGGAGCGTTTGCCGTGTGGGCGGCAGCCGTCGTGACGATCCTGCCGATGCACGTCTTTGCTCAGCGCGAGCACATCGCACTGCTGACCTTTCTTCCGGCGCTCGCCGTCTACGCGCTGCGCAGCAACCGCGAGCAGCTGCCGCTGTGGGCGATCCTGATCGCGGGCGTGGGTGCCGGCATTACGCTGGCGTTCAAGCCGTTCTTCACGGTGCCGGCGTTTCTATGCATCCTGTTTGCCGCTATCCGTTCGCGCTCGTGGCGCGTGCTGTTTGCGCCGGAAAATATCATCGCCGGTGTCATCGTGACGACGGTTAGTCTCGGAACCTACATCTTCTATTCGGAATACTTCACCATCACCTATCCGCTGGTTCGTGACACCTATTTGTCGTGGTCGATGCCGGCTTCGGTGATTTTCCTGAACGACGCAACCCTGATATCAGCGGTCGCGTTGGTTTCGGTATTGCTGGCACGGCAGAAGACGAAGCCCGATCCGGCCTTGTTGGTGGCGGTGCTTGCCTCAATCGGATTTGCCGCTTCGTTCTTCCTGCAGCGGCGCGGCTGGGCCTATCACTCCTATCCAATGGTCGCGGCTGCTTTACTCGCGATGGGGTACGCGCTGGCGGGTGCGGCCGATGCCGCATCGCGCTCGCGCCTTCGTGACGCGATTTCAGCGTCCGTGCTGGCGGCGACCTTCGTCGTCGGCATGCTCTGGTTCTATGCCAACGTGTATGTCGGCCCGGTCAGGCAAGCGGTCGAGGGTCTCAAGCCGCGTCCGCGGATACTGGTACTAAGCGGCGAGGCCGCCATCGGCCATCCGCTGGTGCGCGATATCAATGGCGTCTGGGTTTCCCGTCAGGAGAATCTCTGGATCCGCGAGTTCGTGCGGCTGACGCGCGAAAGGACAACCGTCGATGCGGCCGCCGATGCCAAGCTCAACGATTATCTAGCGCTGGAACGCAAATGGTTGATCGAGGATTTCAAAAAACTACCGCCCGACATCGTCCTGGTCGACAATCTGCGCAATGAGTGGGGCGCCTGGGCGCGCGCCGACGTCGAAGTGTCGCAGTTACTCAAGCCGTACTCGCTGGTGCGGACGGTCGAGGGCATCGACATCCTGCGCCGGAACGATTGACCGTTCTGGCGCCGGTTACTTTTGCGATACGCCGATGATGAAGGTGTATGGCACGCGCGAGTAATCGTCGCGAATCGCGAGGTTCACTTTTCCAAACGCGCGGCGAAGCACCCGGTCGTAACCATCGCGGTCGCGGACGAATTCGCCGCGGTCATTGTCGAGCAGCCATTTGGCGACGCGAGACTGCCCTTCGCGATAGCAGCCGTCCAGCGTGAACAGGACGCCGTCTTCCTTGAGGACGTCGCGGATGTCGGCAAGCGTGGCCTGCAAGCCATCGTCGCCGATGTGATGCAGCACGCCGTTCATCATGACGACGTCGGCGCCGGCGAATTCGCGGGCGGCTGCGGCGTCGAAATGGCGGCAATGAAACGTGCCGAGATGGCCGAACGACCGCCTCGCATAGGCGATATAGGCCTCGTAGATGTCGAAGCCGGTATATTCAATATCTTCGGGCAGATGGCGCAGGATATGGCCGGGCCCACATCCGATGTCGATCATCCGCATTCCCGGCCGCAACGTCAGGTAATCGGCGATCGCCTTGATGCGGGCGCCAAAGAATCCGCCGGCGTTCTGGTAGGCCTGGTAAAGCGCGGGATGGTTCAGGATCGCCTTCATCAGGAGGCCTCGTCGTAGGCGTGGCTGCGCGGCTTCGGCCCCGATTGGGCCAGCAAGGTCTTGAACGTCGCTTTTTCGACGTGATCCTCGCCGTCGCTCGCATGGTGCGGCAGCCGCCCACGACGGTGGATATGCGAGATCACGAACAGCGGGCGGTTCTTGGACTGGATATAGATGCGTCCGACATATTCCCCGATCAGCCCGAGCACGAGGAGCTGGACTGACGAAATCATCACGACCAGTAGCGTCAAACTGGTCCAGCCAGGCACGGTGCCCGACAGGATCCAGCTGATGACGGCGCCGATGCCGACAAAGGTGAGAACGGTTGTCAGGAGTGCACCGACATAGGTCGCGATCCGCAACGGCACCATCGAAAAGCTGATCAGCGCGTCGGCGGCAAAGCCGATCATTTTCGCCAGCGGGTATTTGGTTGAGCCGGCGAAGCGCGGATTGCGGTCGTACTCGTAGGCGACCTGCTTGTAGCCGAGCCAGGCCACCATCCCTCGGATGAAGCGGTCATGCTCCGGCATCTGCACGAGCTGGTCGGAGATGCGGCGGCTCATCAGCCGGAAGTCGCCAGTATCGACCGGGATATGAACGCGCGTGATCCTGGCGAGCAGGCGATAGAAGGCTTTGGCCGATTTCTTCTTGAAGCGGGTTTCGCCGGCGCGGCTGCGGCGCAGGCCGTAGACGACATCGGCGCTTTCGCGCGCCATCATCTCGTACATCGGCGTCAGCAATTCCGGCGGATCCTGCAGGTCGGCATCGATCACCAGCACCAGATCGCCGCGCACGGTGGAAAGCCCGGCCGTCAGCGCCAGTTGGTGTCCGTGATTACGGGAAAGCCGGACCGCGACGACATTGCGGTCTTCCGCCGAGAGCTGGTTGATCAGCTTCCAGGTGTGGTCGGTCGAGCCGTCATCGACCAGGATCAGCTCGAACCGCTGGCCGCACAGCGCGCGCGCGGCTGAAGTCATCTGGTGGTGAAATTCGCGCAAGCCGTCTTCTTCGTTGTAGCAAGGTACAACGATGGACAGAAACATCTTGCCGGGGCGCGGCGTCCCGTCCTGAATTTCCATGGGTTTGGCAGCCTGTCCGGCAATGATATCGGTTCGAAGTGCTGCCTGCGATAATCGATGAAGCCCGGTTAATTGTTCATCAATTTTTAGACCTGCCGCGCTACGATTCGTCGAAGCCGGCTGCGGCTAAATTAATCAAATGTTTAGGCGCTATCTAAACGTTGCGTCACGATGAGTGCCGGCCCCGCGCGCCGCCGCTCGACCGCCGCCTTTTTCGGAAACCAGGATCGCCTACATGGACAAGGCTGAATTTGATCGCTTTGCCGACGCCTATTACGAGCAGCATCGCGAGAATGTGGCGGTCACCGGCGAGGGCCCGGAATACTTCGCCGAATACAAGATCAGGCAGCTCCGGCAGATCGTCGATCGTGAGCAGATCGGCGTCTCGCAGATCTGCGATTTCGGCTCAGGGATCGGCAATTCGATTCCGTTCTTTCGAAAGTATTTTCCGGACGCTGCCCTGACATCGTCCGACGTCTCGGAGCGCAGCCTCACGCTGGGCAAGGAGCGTTACCCCGGCAATGGCAACTATGTTCTGATCGAGGACAGTCGCATTCCCTGCGAAGCCGGCGCGTTCGATGTTGCCTTCTCCGCTTGCGTGTTCCATCACATCCCCCACGAGGAGCATGTGACCTGGCTGAAGGAGCTGCGCCGGATCACGCGGCCGGGCGGCCTGATCGCGATCTTCGAGCACAATCCGCTGAACCCGCTGACGGTTCATGCGGTGAACACCTGCCCGTTCGACGAGAACGCCAGGCTGATTTTTGCGCGTAGCCTGGCGAAGCGATTGAGTGCCGCGGGATGGGCGTCGCCTCGCGTTCAATACAATCTGTTTTTCCCGCGCGGCCTCGCGCGGTTGCGCCCGCTCGAGGCCGGCCTTGCCTGGCTCCCGTTCGGTGCGCAATATGTAGCCTTCGCACGAAAGACGTAGCCACGGGCGGCGGACCCTTACTCCGGCTTGCGGACGCCAACCGCGGCAAGGCGGGCGCAGCGATGAGTGCGCCGGCGAGCTTGAGGAAATTCCGACGAAGAATTTTCATGTCGAGCGTTCCCCTGTTCTTAGCAAACCTATCTCAATTGCCACGACTTGAGTAAGGACAGCGATCCGGCAGGCCACATGCCCTGTTTCGGCGGCATAGGGACATGCCGTTTGCCCATGCCAAAGACGCTTGCTGACGCCCCGGCCTTGGTCATATTCTGAAGAAAGGTCGTCCATTCCGGGCGGCCGATGTTCTCAGGGCGGGGTGAAAGTCCCCACCGGCGGTAAGGGTGACGTAGCCCAAGCCCGCGAGCGCCTTCTTTTCTCTCGAGAAGAAGGGTCAGCAGATTCGGTGTGATTCCGAAGCCGACGGTTATAGTCCGGATGAAAGAGAACGGTTTGCGGCGGCCTCGCACCTTTGCGCGTGGGTCGGCGTCGTTCCGTATGCCCTGATTCTGGTCCTGAAAGAGGAAAGCCATGAATCAGATGTTGCAAGAGCCTGAAGTCCAATCCCAAACAGCCGAAGCCCATCACGTTCCTGACGTGCCCGAGCGTCCGCCGGCGCCGGTGCATCCGCGTTTCGTCAAGCCGCAGCGCATCGCCTTCGTGCAGTCGTCATGGCACCGCGACGTGGTCGAGGAATGCCGCATTGCCTTCCTCGAAGAGATCGAGGCGCGCCATATCACGCGCGCGCAGGTCGATCTGTTCGAGGTGCCGGGCTCGTTCGAGATCCCCTTGCATGCGCAACTGCTCGCCAAGACGCGGCGTTACACCGCGATCGTGGCCGCCGGCCTCGTGGTCGACGGCGGCATCTATCGCCATGAATTCGTCGCCGACACCGTGATCAAGGCGCTGATGGACGTGCAGCTCAGGACCGAGGTGCCGGTATTCTCGGCGGTGCTGACGCCGCAGCAATTCCATGAAAGCGCCGTGCACCACGAATTCTTCCGCAAGCATTTCGTCATCAAGGGCATCGAGGTCGCGGAAGCCTGCGCCAACACGCTGCACAGCCTGGAGCGGCTGCGCGGCCAAGTGGCAGCGGGGATTGGGGGGTAACAAGTCCCGTCATTGCGAGGAACGAAATGACGAAGCAATCTATCTACTTGTGGTTCGATGGATTGCTTCGCGGAGCCTGTCATCGGGTGTGCATTTGCGCGACCTGTTGGCTCGCAATGACGAATGCATTCTCAATTGGAGGCATCGATGGTCAACGCCGAAAGAGAATCTTCCGATTGGCTCGGCCTATCCGGCCGCGTTTGCGTGGTGACGGGCGGGGGAGGCGGGATCGGCCGCGCCGTTGCCCTCAGTTTTGCCCAGGCCGGCGCCCGGGTCGCGGCCATCGATCTCGATGAACGCGGGCTTGAGGTAACGCGCGCCGAACTCGCCAAGCTCGGCGCTGACCATGTCATCGCGCGTTGCGATACGACTGATGTCGAGAGCGTCACCGCTGCGGCCGCGATGATCGAGAAATCGCTGGCGTCGTGCGACGTGCTGGTCAACACCGCGGCGGTGCTGCGTCCCGGTGCGCTCGACACCTTGTCGCTTGCCGAATGGAATGCCGTTCTCACCGTCAACCTGACCGGCTACTTCCTCTGCGCGCAGGTGTTCGGCCGGCAGATGCGCGCGCATGGCCGCGGCAGCCTGGTTCACGTCGCCTCGATCGCCGGCAGCAATGCGCAGGGGCAGAGCGGCGCCTACAGCGTCAGCAAGGCCGGCGTAATCATGCTCTCGCAGCAACTCGCCAACGAGTGGGGACCGCATGGCATCCGCAGCAATGTCGTCAGTCCCGGCATGGTGATCACGCCGATGAGTCAGGCGTTCTACGATACACCGGGCGTCACCGAACGCCGCGCCGCCGTCGTGCCGTTGCGGCGGGTCGGCATGCCGCAGGATATGGCCGATGCGATATTGTTTCTCGCCAGCGATCGCGCGTCCTATGTCAACGGCGAGGAGATCATGGTCGATGGCGGCTACGCCAATATGCTGATGAATTTGGTGCCGCGACCGGGATTTGAATAGCAAGGCGCCTGCTAAACCCTCATGGTGAGGAGGCGCTTTAGCGCCGTCTCGAACCATGCGGCCCCGCTAGTGCCATTCATCCTTCGAGACGCCGCGGAGCCTGTCATCGGGCGCGCGTTCGCGCGACCCGTTGGCTTGGCCCACCCTACGGACCTGCTTCAGTCGAACAGGCTCGACACCGATTCTTCCGACGCGGTGCGGCTGATCGCTTCGGCGATCAGGGGCGCGATCGACAGCGTGCGGATGTTGGCGGCCTTGTTGACCGCTTCCGTCGGAAGGATCGAGTCGGTGATGACGAGCTCTTTCAGCTTCGACGAGGCGATGCGCGCGGCAGCGCCGCCTGAGAGCACGCCGTGGCTGATATAGGCGTAGACTTCCTTGGCGCCGTTGGCGATCAGAGCGTCGGCCGCGTTCACCAGCGTGCCGCCGGAATCGACGATGTCGTCGATCAGGATGCAGGTGTAGCCGGCGCAGTCGCCGATCACGTTCATGACTTCGGATTCACCGGCGCGCTCGCGGCGCTTGTCGATGATGGCGAGCGGCGTGTTGATGCGCTTGGCCAGTCCGCGGGCGCGCACGACGCCGCCGACGTCGGGCGACACCACCATCACATTGCCGAGGTCGAAGCGCTCCTTGATGTCGCGCACCATCACCGGCGAAGCGTAGAGATTGTCGGTCGGGATGTCGAAGAAGCCCTGGATCTGCCCGGCGTGCAAATCGAGCGTCATCACGCGGTCGACGCCGGCATGGGTGATCAGGTTGGCAACGAGTTTGGCCGAAATCGGCGAGCGCGACCCGACCTTTCGGTCCTGCCGCGCATAGCCGAAATAGGGAACCACCGCGGTGATGCGGCGGGCGGAGGCCCGGCGCAGCGCGTCGGTGATGATCAGGAGCTCCATCAGATGGTCATTGGCCGGAAACGACGTCGACTGGATGATGTAGACGTCCGAACCGCGGACGTTTTCCTGGATTTCGACGAAGATTTCCATGTCGGCGAAGCGCCGGACCACCGCCTTGGTCAGCGGCAGATGCAGCCAGTTGGCGATTTCCTGGGCCAGCGCGGGATTGGAATTACCGGCGACCAGCTTGATTGAGCCGTTTTTGGCCGCCATCAACGCTTCTCCTCGCGCCTTGCTGGATACGACGTTCAGCATATCGAGAAGTCCTCGGGAACCGGCGCGTTTTGGTGAGCGAGGAGATATCAGGCGGGCGGCTCGGCTGGCAACCCGTTGATGTCGTTTTCCCGGTCAAAAATCGGCCGATACGGGACTTTACAGGGCTGTTTATTGGGCGCTGAAACTGAGCGCCGTGACGCCGGCCGCATCCTGGGCGGGTACTGTTTCTTCGGCACTCGCGACCGCGGGACCGCGACGCTCCGGAGCCGGCGCAGGTCCTGCATCCGGGCTTCCGTTGATCATGCCGGACAGACCGCTGAGGCCGGCCTGCGCTATTTTCCGCAACACGAGGTCGTCGGCCGCCGCCCAGGCGTCGCGGCCAGCCTTGCCGGCGGGCTCTTCGCCGGAAAGTCGCAGCGCACGCTGCTGGTTGTTGTCATAGACGTCCCAGACCCAGGCAATCACGGTCTTGCCGCGAACCACCTGCGCCGAGAGATAGCTGCGCACGCGGTACGATGCTCCGCCCTCGCGCGAGACGATCGACAGGTTTCGGAGCTTCGATTCGCTATCGAGCACGCTGACCATTCGGTCGAACACCTGCGGCGGCGGACCATCGATCGATTCAAATGCCACGGTAGGACCGCCGCCCGCGCTCGGGGCCATCGCATACGAGCCGCTGGCCGCGCCGCCGCCGGCACAGCCACCGAGCGCACAAGAAATGACAAGCAGCGCCGCGGCCATCAAGGCGTGCGGGGCTCGCAGACACGAAGCAATCAAGGTGTTCCTCATTGCTCCCTGCGATATCGTTAAAATGTGTTAAGGTCTAGGGCAGCGCGTGGATAAGCTCGCCAAAAAAAGATGGCGGCCAGCTCGTCCGGTCTCTCCTTCTTGTTGCCAGAATTCTTCAACCGCGCGGGATGATCCATGCGAGCCTTTGGCCTCGACGCGAATTTCCTTTCGAGCAGTTGCCTGCGGCGCTCACCTACCTGAAAGCCGGCCGAGCGCGAGGCAAGGTGGTGCTGCGGTTGAAGTAGGAAATTACTCGCTCGCCAGCGCGATTGCGTGAACGTGGCGGCCGTAGTCCGGCTCTTTCCGGTGCACCGAACGACGGTAGCTGTAGAAGCGCTCGTCGGAATAGGTGTCGACACCGAGGTCGTCGATCATCAGGATGCCGGCGTTCTCCAGCCGCATGCGGATGAAGCCGGCGAGGTCGAACATCGAATGTCCTGATCGAACCGAGGGAATGAAGAACATTGCATTCTCGGCGTCGGCATCCATGAAGCGCTCCACGAATTCGCTGCCGACTTCGTAGGAGTGCTGGCGGATCAGGGGGCCGATGGCGGCGACGATGCCGGAGCGGTCGGCGCCGAGTTTTTCCATCGCCTCGATGGTGGATTCCAGCACGCCGGTCAGCGCGCCCTTCCAGCCGGCGTGTGCCGCGCCGATCACGCGGGCGCTGGCGTCGGCGAATAGGATCGGGCCGCAATCCGCGGCGGTAACGCTGATGGCGATGCCTACTGTGCGGGTGACGAGCGCGTCGGCGCGCGGCTTGTCGCGCTGCCATGGTCCGGTCGCGACCACGGCGTCGGGTGAATGGATCTGGTGCACGCTGAGAAGATGTTCGGGCGCAACGCCCATCCGCTCGGCCATCCGGCGGCGGTTTTCCGCGACATTGGCCGGATCGTCGTTGGACCCCAATCCGCCATTGAGTCCTTCGTAAATTCCACCTGATACCCCGCCCTCGCGGGTGAAGAACGCGTGGCGCAGCCCGGGAATGGCTGCGAGCAGCGACGATCCGAACGTCATGCTTTTTCGTCTCCCGGCACCGGCGGTTCGTCGCTGAGACCTGCGACTGAGGTGAGATTGGGTTCGGTAACCGCAAGTACCTTGAACATCGACCCCATGCCGCCGCGGCCGCTGTCGGTCAGGCGCTTGAGCGCGGCGGAAATGTCAGCGGAAACTTCCGGGGTGGTCTTTCCCATCAATGTAACGGCCCGGGTCTCGATGCCGAGCCGTTTGAGGAACTCGCCCTGCGTCACCGGGCCATGAACGCGCGCGCCGACGTCCTCCGCCGCGCGCGCCAGCGCCTGGAAATCGACATGGGCGGTGACGTCGGCCTGGCCTGGATTCTTCAAGGGATCGGCAAAGCTGTGGCGGGCGATCGCCTGGAAGGTGTCGCCGGCGTCACTGCGCAGATGGCCGTAATCGATGATCAGTGCAGCACCGTCGTGGTCGCGCACCCGCGCCGCGATCTTCATCATCTCGGTATCCGGCCGCCATTCGAACACGGCGCCGATCGGGGCCGCGCGCACCAGCGGCGGCAGCAGCACTTCGAAGCGCGGTATCGGGTCATCCGCGGCGGCGAATACCAGCTTGCCATTGGCGTCGAGGTTGACAACGCGCTCGTGCCAGCCGGTTTCGCGCTTGACCACCTGATGGATCGGCAGCACGTCGAAATATTCGTTGGCGAGAATGACCGCGGGGCCCTCGGGCACGTCGTCGATACTGTCGTGCCAGGTGATGTTGCGCGCGCCGGATAGCGTTGCCTGCTGCTTCTCGCGCAGCACCGGATTGATTTCGACGAGATGGATCTGGACCGATTGATAGAGCGGCGGCAGCACCCTGACAGCGCGGAGCGCGTCCGCCATCATGGTGCCGCGGCCCGGGCCGAGTTCGACCAGCCGCAGCATCGGCGGCGAACCGATCGCCTTCCAGACCGAGGCCGTCCATAGACCGAGCAGTTCGCCGAACATCTGGCTGACCTCGGGCGCGGTGGTGAAATCGCCCTCACGGCCCAATGGATCGCGCGACACGTAATAGCCGTGCTCGGGATGCATCAGGCACAGTTCCATGTACCGCCAGACCGGCATCGGTCCTGACGATCTGATCAGCTTGTGGATCTCCGACTGTAACGGCGAAAATTCGGTCACGGCCTGCCTTAAATCGACTTCTCTATATGCTGCGGCGTCTCGCAGCGCCATGCCACCATGACAAGGATGACGCCGGCAATGAGCATCGGTACCGACAACAGCATACCCATGGTCAGCCCGCCCCACAAAAATCCGAGTTGCGGGTCCGGTTCACGGAAGAATTCGCTGGTAATGCGCGCCAGCGCGTAGATCGCGATGAAGCTGCCGAGGATCAGGCCCGGCCGTTTCAACGCGCCCATCCGGACCATGACAGCCAGGATTGCAAACAGCAGGATGCCCTCGAGCGCCGCTTCGTAGAGCTGGCTAGGGTGGCGGAAAAGTTGAGACGGGTCATCGGGAAAGACCATTCTCCAGGGCACGCTGGAATCCGCCTCACGCCCCCACAATTCGCCTTTGATGAAGTTGGCGAGCCGCCCAAGGAATATTCCGATCGGAGCGACCGCGGTCGTGATGTCGCCAAGCGACAGGATGGAGATATTGTTCTTGACCGCAAACAGCATCACCGCGGCGACGCAGCCGAGAAAGCCGCCATGAAAGGACATGCCGCCTTCCCATAGTTTGAGAATGGCGATGGGGTTCTGCATGAAGAAGGCCGGGTTGTAGAACAGCACATAGCCGGTGCGGCCGCCGACGATGATGCCGATCGTGACCCAGAGAATGAAGTCGTCGAGCTGCACGGGTGCGATCGGCGCCGGTCCGCCCCATAATTTCTCTTTCCTGATTAGCGCGCGCGCATAGATCCATCCGAGCACGATGCCGCAGATATAGGCCAGCGCATACCATCGGATCGCGAACGGTCCGATCGAGATGGCGACGGGATCGATTTCCGGAAAGGTTATGCTGAGAAGGGGCATCGGGCGGGAGGTCTACTGCGCGAGGTTGCGGCGATAGAGCGCCAGCAGCCGCTCCCAGTGCCGCTCAGCAGCGTCGCGATGATAGACCGGCCGCTTCGGGAAGGCAAAGCCGTGATGGGTACCGGGATAGATCTCGACCTCGTTCTTCGTGCCTTCCATTGCCTGCTTCACCTTATCGATGATCTCCTGCGGCGCGTAGATGTCGGTCTCGGCGCAGGCGAAATAGAGTTCGGCCTTGGTCTTCGACGCGGCGAGATGCGGGCTGTCGGCCTGGTCGGTCGCGAGATGCGTCCCGTAAATGGACGCCGCCGCTTTCACGCGATTCGGAAAATGCGTCGCCGCGTTGACCGCGTAGCGGCCGCTCATGCAGTAGCCGACGGTGCCGACGATCTTCGTATTTGCGGCAGGTTGAGTCTCTGCATAAGCGAGCAGGGCCTTGGTGTCCTCCATCACCATGGGAATATTGATGGAGTTCATGAAGCCGAACATCCGCTTGCGCTCGGGCGCTTCCGGATCAGGCGGGATTGGCCCCAGCTCCATGACGCCGGAGCGGTAGTACAGGTTGGGCAGCATCACGTAATAGCCCGACGTGCCGAGCCGCCGCGCCATGTCGCGCAGTTCCTCGCGGATCGCCGGTGCGTCCATGCAAAAGATGATGACCGGGAAGGGGCCGCCGCGCTCGGGATGGGTAATGAAGGTCGTGGTCTTGCCGTCCTTGGTCGCAATATCGATCTGCTGGTCGAACATGGGCGCTTCTTTTTGCTTTGTGATTCTGGTGTCCGGCTGGGTATTCGATACGATTGCAAGGAAACTGCAGCATGACAAGGCGAGCGGCCGTCACGTTGGCGTTGAACCGCGCTCTTGAACGTTTCCCTTGGGATTGCCATTGTCTTGTCGTGACGAGCAATTTGCAGCGACCGGAGCGTTCCAGATGACCCAGACCAGCAATCGGTTTTTCGACGAGATCGGCCGTTTGATGAACGATGCTGCCGGCGCCGCCCAGGGCGTCAAGCGCGAGGTCGATACCGTCATGCGAAGCCAGGCCGAACGCATCCTGCGCGATCTCGATGTCGTCAAGCGCGAGGAGTTCGACGTGGTCAAGGATATGGCCCGCCTGGCGCGCGAGGAGAACGAGGCGCTGAAGAGCCGGATCGCGGCCTTGGAAGCCAAGCTCGGCATTTCGCCGGCCGCGCCGGATGCTGGCAGCATGGCGGACGGGTAGGGGATTTCACCCTCCCCTGGAGGGGGAGGGTCGGCACGGATCGAGCGAAGCGAGATGCGTGGCGGGGTGGGGTGACCTCTCCACTCGGGCACCGATCGAGAGGATAGACCGTCACCCCACCCCGCCACGCGCTTCGCGCGCGTCGACCCTCCCCTCCAGGGGAGGGTGCAAACCCAATAAAAATCCCTTCATTTCCTTGTCATTTCGCCCCTTTGGGGCTAAAAGCCCGCCACGTCCGCAGCCCCCGCACCCCTGGAGGCTTGCTGTGGGACGCCAACGGGCCGCGATGCGGCCTTTAACTTTTTAGAAAACAAGGACTTAGCACGATGGCGACCGTCAAGGAATTGAAGGCGACAGCGCGTCCGCAGAGCGGCAAGGGGGCCGCCCGGGCAGAGCGTCGCGCCGGGAGAGTGCCCGGAGTGATCTACGGCAACAATCAGCCCCCCGTGACCATCTCGGTCGACGACAAGGAATTGCGCCAGCGCATCCTGGCCGGCCGTTTCCTGACCACGATTTACGACATCGATCTCGAGGGCAAGAAGCACCGCGTGATTCCGCGCGACTTCCACCTCGATCCGGTGAAGGACTTCCCGCTGCATGTCGACTTCCTGCGGCTCGGCGAAGGCGCCACCATCCGCGTCAGCGTTCCGCTGCACGTCGTGAACGGCGAAACCTCGCCCGGTGTCAAGCGCGGCGGCACCGTCAACATCGTCACCCACACCATCGACCTCGAATGTTCGGTCGACAACATCCCGCAGTACCTCGAAGCCGATGTCGGCGCGCTGGAAATCAGCTACTCGCTGCATCTCTCCGACATCAAGCTCCCAACGGGCGTGAAGGCGCTCTCGCGCGAAGACGCGACGCTGGTGACCATCGTGCCGCCGTCCGGCTACGCCGAAGAACAGAAGGCTGCGGCGGCTGCCGCGGCTGCAGGCACGGCCGCTCCGGCGGCGGGTGCGGCTCCGGCTGCTGCTGCTGCGCCTGCAGCGGGAGCTGCCGCCCCGGCGGCTGGCGCTAAGGCGCCGGCTGGTGGCGACAAGAAGAAGTAAGCAGCGGCAGGATGCCGCGTCATGCGCCTGTTTGTTGGCCTAGGTAACCCCGGTTCGAAATACGCGAACAACCGGCACAACATCGGGTTCATGGCCGTTGATGAAATTGCGCGGCGTCACGGTTTCGCACCGTGGCGCCGCCGTTTTCAGGGCGAGACATCCGAAGGCACGCTCGATCGCGAGAAGGTCGTTCTGCTTCGGCCGACCACCTACATGAACGAGTCCGGGCGCGCGGTTCAGGAAGCGGTGAACTTTTTCAAGCTCGGCGCCTCCGACGTCACCGTATTTCAGGACGAGCTCGAACTGCCGCGGGCGAAAGTCCGCGTCAAGGTCGGCGGTGGTATCGCCGGCCACAACGGGCTGCGCTCGATCACCTCGCATATCGGCAACGAATATCGCCGCGTGCGGCTCGGGATTGGCCATCCCGGCGTCAAGGAGCTGGTGCACGGCCACGTGCTCTCGGATTTCGCTAAGAGCGACCGCGCCTGGGTGGAAGCCCTGTGCGCCGCCGTGGCCGAGAACGCGGGCTTGCTGGCGGCAGGGCACGACTCCTCGTTCCAGAACAAGGTGCATCTGGCGCTGCAGGCCAAGGGAATTTTCGACAAAGACGAGGATGGCGGGCCATAAGCTCACCTCGTCATCGCCGGACTTGATCCGGCGATCCATCCTCTCAACGAAGATGGATACGCGGGCCGTTGGGTGGGAAGACGGTGCTTCGCACCTTCTGCCCGCGTATGACGACCTCAATCAATTCACGCGCTGCGGGTTCGTGCGAAAGATCGGAAGCTGAAATGGGATTCAAATGCGGTATCGTTGGCCTGCCCAATGTCGGCAAGTCGACGCTGTTCAACGCGCTGACCGAGACGGCAGCGGCGCAGGCGGCTAATTATCCGTTCTGCACCATCGAGCCTAACGTCGGCGAAGTCGCCGTGCCTGATCCTAGGCTCGACAAGCTGTCGGCGATCGCAGGCTCGGCGCAGATCATTCCGACGCGACTGACCTTCGTCGATATCGCAGGGCTGGTGCGCGGCGCTTCGAAGGGCGAAGGCCTCGGCAACCAGTTCCTCGCCACCATCCGCGAGGTCGATGCGGTTGCGCATGTCGTGCGATGTTTCGAAGATTCCGACATCACCCATGTCGAAGGCAAGATCGCGCCGTTGGCCGACATCGAGACCATCGAGACCGAACTGATGCTCGCCGACCTCGACAGCCTGGAAAAGCGGGTCGACAATTTGGCCAAGAAGGCCAAGGGCAACGACAAGGAAGCCAAGGAAGCGCTCGACCTCGTTAACCGCGCGCTGGTGCTGCTGCGCGAGGGCAAACCGGCGCGGGCACTGGAGCGCAAGCCGGAGGAAGAGCGCGCCTTCGGCATGCTCGGCCTCTTGACCTCCAAGCCGGTGCTCTATGTCTGCAACGTCGAGGAAGGTTCGGCCAAGGAGGGCAACAGCTTCTCAAAACAGGTGTTCGAGCACGCCAAGAAGGAAGGCGCGGTCGCAGTGGTGATCTCGGCCAAGATCGAATCCGAGATTGCGACCCTGTCACGCGAGGAGCGCGCCGAGTTTCTCGAGACGCTCGGCCTGGAAGAGGCCGGCCTCGACCGCCTGATCCGCGCCGGCTACCAGTTGCTCGACCTCATCACCTATTTCACCGTGGGCCCGAAGGAAGCCCGCGCCTGGACCATCCACCGCGGCACCAAGGCGCCCGCCGCGGCCGGCGTGATCCATACCGATTTCGAAAAGGGCTTTATCCGGGCCGAGACCATCGCCTATGCCGATTACGTCGCGCTGAACGGCGAAGCCGGCGCCCGCGACGCCGGCAAGCTCAGGCTGGAAGGCAAGGAATATGTCGTCGCCGACGGCGACGTGATGCATTTCAGGTTTAATACCTGAGAAGTCGTAGCCCGGATGGAGCGAAGCGAAATCCGGGAACGAGAGCTGCCCCGGATTTCGCTGCGCTCTATCCGGGCTACGGCCGCGTATTGTGGGCTTACCGCATCCCGCCCTGATCTCGGATCGCGCCGAGATGCTCGTTGACGCGGAAGACGATCAGGATGAATTCAGCGGCAATGCGCGAAAACACCACACCGACTACGACGCCGGCGATCGAGGCCAACAGTAGGACAAATCCATAGAAGGGGCTGATTGCCATGATGGACAGGCTCGACAAAATGCCGGCGATGCCGAACAGCACGATCAAGCCGATGACCAGCCAGTAGAAAGTCTTGATGATCGTGGGCGTGATAAAGCGGTCCCACTGAAACAAATCCTGAAAATCGAACATCGACGGTTCTCCGGCGGGTCAAAAACCTTGTCCCAGACGGCACAGGGCTAGCCCCGAAAATTGCTTCGGGCAAGTCAGGGCGAGCGCCGGCGGCGGTACTCGCCCGTGGCGAACGAGCCATGCGGGTGGGCGGGTTGAGATTGCTGCAAATAACGGCCACAATCGGGCTTCCCCTCCACAATCCTCAATCCAAATCCTCAATCGATGACCACGCTGACCTTCGAAGACTTCACGCCAGGCCATTTCGGCACGTTCGGGCCGCGCCATGTCACGCGCGAGGAGATTTTGGCGTTCGCCGCCGAATATGATCCGCAACCAATGCATCTGGACGAGGCCGCCGCCAATGCGTCGATGCTGAAGGGGCTGTCCGGATCGGGCTGGCATCTCGGCTCGCTCATGATGCGAATGCTGTTCGATGGCTTTATCGGCCGTACCGCCTCGCTCGGCTCGCCCGGCGTTAACGAAATGCGCTGGCTGGCGCCGCTGCGCCCGGGCGATGACCTGACGCTGGATGTCGATGTTGCGGAGGCCAGGATTTCGAAGAGCCGGCCGGAGACCGGCATAGTGACCTTCAAGGGCACGATCCGCAACGCGGCCGAGGTCGTACTGTGTGAGATGGAGTCCCCGATCATCGTGCGCCGGCGCCTTGAAGCAGGAGCGGAGTAGCGATGCGTTTCTTCGAGGATATCGAGATCGGCGCGCGGCGCGAGTTTGGCTCGTTCACCTTCACGGCCGATGACATCAAGCGGTTTGCCGCGCAGTTCGATCCGCAGCGCTTTCACCTCGATGAAGAGGAGGGACGCAAATCCCTGTTCGGGGGGCTGGCGGCATCGGGCTGGCACGTCGCGGCCGTGTGCATGAAGCTCTTGGTCGCAGACGGCAAGCGATTGACGGCCGAGGCCGCCGCACGCGGTGAGAAGGTCGCGGTGTGGGGGCCGTCGCCGGGTTTTCGTGAACTGCGCTGGATCAGGCCAGTGCTGGCGGGCGATACCGTCCGCTTTTCCAACCAGGTCGAAACCAAGCGGACCTCGGAGAAACGTCCCGAATGGGGCATCCTGCAGGCCCGCAATACCGGCATCAACCAGCGTGACGAAGTCGTGTTCTCGTTCCTCGCCACCGCGTTCGTGCCGCGACGGAGTGCGGGTTAATTGTAGCCCGGATGGAGCCAACGGGTCGCGCGAACGCGCGGCCGATGACAGGCTCCGCGAAATCCGGGGCCGGTCTCACCGGGCATCACCGGCGTTCCCGGATTGCGCTTCGCTCCATCCGGGCTACGCGCTCTCCGGCGAAACATGGTTAGCCAATTGTTTCGTTAGTGCTTCGTAATCCACGACTCCACGAAACCGAATTTTTGCTAACGCATTTTGAACTTTCTGCCTGCCAAATGCGTCTCAGGGGAAGTACCGAGGGGATAACCATGGCAGATCGCAGCGGCCTGAAATTCGTCGGCTTTGTCTTCGCAACCGTTACGATGGCGGTAATGCTCACCGCCACGATGGTGGTGAAATCCTATGCTGACGGTGTCTACACGATCGAGGAGACCGCGTTCGTCCGCCAGTAATTGCGGATCGGGCAAGCATAGACGCCGGATCTCAGAAAGATTCAGCGGCTCCAGATCAGCGTCATTGCCACGACCGCAAGCGTCAGCAGTCCGACGAAGCGGATCACGAGTGTGCCCATGCTATGCGACGACTGCCGCAACGGCATTGAATCCATGTTGTCTCGCTGAACGTTTTGCATCGCCGCTATGTCCTCAAAAGGTGCCTGCCGCCAAGTGACGACATCCGTACTTGGACGCGAGGGTGCTTATAAAGTTCAGATTGAACACAGCCAAACAAAACCGCCGCGCTTCCGTGCGGAAGGCGGCGGAGTGTCAGATTTTTGCAACGATAGGATTAGCTGTTGCGCAGGCCGTCGGCGGCACGCTTCCACTGCGTGACGTTGTCGGCGATCATGCGCGTCGACTTCATCGCCGCCTGGCTGAGCTGCGCATATCCCGAGATCTCGCGCTGGACACGCTGGCCTTCGGCATGGAGCAAGTCGCGGAGGCTTTCGAGTTCGGAAATCAGCTTCTCGATTTCCGCCAGCGACGTGCCGGCGACGCGCTGGATCAGCGAATTGACGTTGTTGACGGTCGCTTCGGCATTGGCGTCGATCGGCACGGTGTCCGGGGCCACCGCGGGCCGACGCAGATAGGCGATATCGTTGCGAACGAAATCGCGGATGCCGGCCTCGACTTCGGATACGGCGGCGAGATCGCTGTCGACCTCCGTGTTGGAATCAACTTGTTCGGAGCGATTGATGGCGTTCATCGGCTATTCCTCTGTTTCGCTTTCAGGCGAGCGCGGACGTCCCCCGCACGACGAAGTGGAGCGGGTCCCATCTGTCCCACCGATTTTGTCCGCATCTGGGCCAATCTGCGGCAATGGTGGTTCATTCTCTGGGGCAGTACCCTCGAGATCGGAAAACGCGTCAAATTGGGACGACTCCTGCCCTCACCAGCTACGCCTGAAGCCCGCGCTGAGGCTCGTGTTGGCGGCGCCCGAGGGCGTTTCGCCAATCGAGCCGGAGATGGTGACGCTATCGAACAGCTTCTGCTCGGCGCCGACCTTGCGCAGCCACTTGTCGTCGGATGTCGATAGCGTCTGGCCGGCGATCAAGCTGGTGCCGGTGTCGGCAATGCTGAGCTTTGCCGACTGGTCGGTCTCGTAGCTGCGCGCCGGATGGCTGACGATGCCGGGCACCGGCACGATGCCCTGCTGGATCAGGTTGTAGTCGTTCTTCAGGGTCAGCGAATATTGCTCGCTGATCGGCAGCGACTTGCTCAAGGATGTGCCGAGCTTGCTTTGCTCGGATCCGGGATCGACCCGGGCCTCGACCGCGGTCTTGTCCCAAATCGAGCCAACACCGGGGGCCGTGATCGCAGCCCATGCGGTGCCGGATGATTGCGGCAGGCTGCCGCCATTGGCGAGTTTTTCCGAGAGCAGTTCGGACGTGGTCGCCGTGCCTTGCCGCGCGACCGTCATGTCGGCGCCGATCCGCGCATCCCAGAACGGCGAGATGGATTGCTTGACCGATACCGCGGAGGTGCCGTTCGGTCTTTCATTGGCGGACCATGAGGCGTCCGCGCTGGCAGCGCCTTTCGACGAATTGCCTCCCTTCGGCGCCGGGCCGGTCAGGGTCGATGCATCGACGTTGAGCTGGCTCCAGTCGAGCTTTTCGACGTCGATGTCCTTCATGATGTCGGCATCGTTGACGCTGGGAGCGGCCCCGGCTTCTTCAGCCTCCTGCATCTCCGGCTCGTCCTCGGTCGGCGGCGTTTGCGCCGCCACAGCCAATATCGAAGCCAAACTTACGCCGGCCACCAGCATTGGCAGCCGTGTCCAGCCAAATCGCATTTTCGGAATCATTGCCCGCCCGCATTCCAAGTCACGCCAACAATGCGTTCGCTCTGTTGCGAAATTATGGCGGGTGCTCGAATTCCGTCATTGCGAGCGGAGCGAAGCAATCCATCTCTCGGCGCCCGCCGAAGCATGGATTGCTTCGTCGCTTGCGCTCCTCGCAATGACGGGACTTGTGATCGCGGTGAGCTACACCGCCATCCGCGGCAGGTGAATCGGGTAGCCCACGGTCTGCTCGACCAGATCGAAGGTGTCGACCAGCACGCGCAAGTTGGTCAGGCGGCCGGCCCTGAACTGGGCGAAATGGGCGGTGCGCAGGCTGATCGGCTTTTCCGAATCCAGCGCGGTCAGCAAATAGCGCATCATCGAGGCGGCCGTATCCACTCCCAGCATGATCGATTCGCGCTCGAAGCGATGGACGCGGAAATTGTCCGCGATCTGCCTGATCACCTCCATCACGGCCGCCTTGCCGCGGCGCGAGCCGAAGAACGGATACATATCGATCGGTCCATAGATCGCCCAGTCGACCTCCTCGTCGAGCAGGATTTCGAGATCGGCGGACTGGCGTTCATTGATCGCGCGATGCAACGCGCGCGAAAAACCCCAGAGACTATGCTCTGTCATTTTGATTTGGTCCTTGAAACTGGATTTTCAAAACGGCAATCGCGCCCAATCGGGCGTCTTCTCGACGCCGGGCTGAAACACCGAACTTCACTGTTGCAGCCAGAAATAGAGCAGTTTCGCCAGAACACAATTGCCGTTTTTGCAATGCACAAATGCGGCTGTTCTGGCCGCATTATCGGTCGTGGCGGCGCACCGGCTCGCGCTCGATGGCGATCTCGGCGTCGCGAATGGCGATGAAGCCGAACAGCAGGGCACAGCCGATGCCGCCGATTGCGGCTCCCAGCGGCATGAAGGTGAAGAACACCAGCATGGCGCTATAGCCTTCAAAACTCGTGGTTTTGAAGATTTCCACCCGGGCGAGACCCGCCCCGATGCCCAGCGCCGCGCCTCCCAGCGCCCCCAACGCCAAACCAAGCAAAGCCAGCAACGCGATCTTCATACGTTCTTCATGTCCGGAAACAGCCTTGTGGTGTGTCACGGACAGAGCGGTGAGGTTCAATGAGCGCGGGGAAACAGCCGCGAGTCATTCCGGGGCGATGCGAAGCATCGAACTATGGTGCGCAATTGCGCACCCGAGAATCTCGAGATTCCGGGTTCGCATCTTCGACGCGCCCCGGAATGACTGAGTGCGTAGACGCTAAATCGGCTCCGGCCTTCTACCGGTCAGGATCGCGGCGACGTCGCGTTCGAGCAGTTGCTGGACCAGATCGAAGGTGTCGATGATCTCCCTGATCTGGCTGATCTTGCCGTCGCGCAGCGTGTAAAAGCCGGCGATGTCGAACTGCACCATGCGCTGATTGATGCTCTTGCGGAAGAACACGCGGATGAACGCGGCCGCCTTGTCGCCCTCGACGACCAGGATCGGCACCTCGCAGCGCAGTTCGGAATAGCGGGCGCGGACGGCGTTCCACATCTCGCGCATTTCGGCCTTGCCGCGGCGATGGCCCATATGCGGCAGTATGTCGATCGGGGCGTTGGCGAGGGACTCGATATCGTCGGTGCAGCGCGCCAGCGCGCCTTCGACGTCGCCGGAATACAGGACGTTGAGGAAATCCAGTACGCGCTGACGATGGGATTCCTCGGTCATTCGTCCACCCCCGTCTGGGTTCGATCCGGCTCTGCGGCCCAATCCATTGTGAAGGGAACGGCGGAGGGATCAATCAGCAAAAGGAACCCACAGTATGTGACGCGGTGGTTTCCAAAAGGTTCACTGCCGCCCGCGATGCGACGACACAGGGAAAGACGCACGGGCCTGTTGCAGGGGGACGGATTACACTCAAACCCTCATCCCGAGAAGCCTGCGGAGCGGGCGTCTCGAAGGATGTCGGCCTGCTGCCGGCTCCTAAGCGGCGTCTTTGGTTGCGATCACCGTCCGGATGTCGTCGGCCAGTTCGCGGTAATGCAAGTGAGGCGCAGGTATAGCTCGCGCTTCGCCCCATCCGACGTCAACTTGCTGATCAAATCGCATTCGGCGGCGAGAGTTTCGAACCGCTCCAATTTGGCTTCAAGATCGGTCACGACGGATCCCCCAACGGCCACCAACGGGATCAGCTTACGCCTTCATTTTACGTCACGGCTAACATCGCTATCGGATAGAACTAATTTATAGCCTCGGCGATTGCGCGGACGCTCCGGCAATCATTGCCTGGTAATTTGCCTCGGGAAACGTCATCATTCCCAAACGCGAGGCAAAGCCTCCTGACCGGCTATCGCGAATGAGGCACGCCGAGGAGTGTCCGGCTCTCAACCGATCACCGGCATTTTGAGTGTACCTGATACAGATGTGGGGCACGTCCACTGGTGGCGAGAGCAGACATTTGCCACCGGAAAGAACGGCAATGTGCTATCATGCCGGCGCCAACGTCGCACATGAGACGCGGTGCTCAGATGATCACAATCCCGGAACTGGTGGCGCAAGCTTTGGGGTCATTTCTGGCTGCGGATACCAGGAGCAGGTTTGGCTCCTCCCAAGCCCGGCTGGCTGAATTTCTCCCTTATGCAGCCAGGCTCACATTGGAATGCATCGGCAACAGCGACGCTCTATACCACAATATCGAACACACAATGCTCGTGACCCTTGCCGGGCACGACATCCTCATGGGCCGGGCAATGCTGCGGCCGACGACGCCGGACGATTATGCCAACTTCATCCTGGCGTGCCTCAGCCACGACATCGGATTTGTTCGGGGAATCGTCCAGGGAGATGACGGGGATTCCTACGTCGCAGATCTCAGCGGCCGTACCGTTCGCCTGGCGCGAGGGTCATCCGATGCTGCGCTGGGAGCCTACCATGTGGACCGCTCGAAGCTGTTCGTCTTCGAGCGGCTCGACACTTCCGAAGAAGTCGATGCGAGCCGGATCGCCAGGGCAATCGAGTATACGCGATTTCCCTATGTTGATTCATCGTCAAACGACGAGCTGACCGAAGAAGAGGGCCTGTTGCTGCGCGCGGCCGACCTCATCGGGCAACTCGGCGACCCCAACTACCTGAGAAAAGCGAATGCCCTGTTCTACGAATTTGAAGAAGTCGGCATGAACAAAACGCTCGGCTACGAGACGCCGGCAGACGTTGTTTATAAATATCCGCAGTTCTACTGGAACAACGTCGCTCCGCAGATCCAGACTGCGATACGCTATCTCAACGTCACATCGAGCGGACGGCAATGGATAGCAAACCTGCACAGCAACGTTTTTCGGGCTGAGCGCGAAGTGAATTTGTCCGGCCCGCAGCCGTAATCGTGGTCTGCCTGCTCCACCGCCTTGTCGCAAAACGCCGCGTGGATCGAGCGACGGTCGCTTGCGCTAACCATGATATCCCGGCGACTTGCGCGCCAGTCCGTCGAACGCATCGAACAGCCGCTCGCGCCAGGCATAAACCGGATCGTCTTCTATCAGCAGTTTGAACGGGCTGACCATCCGCGCCCACTGGTACGCGCCGAACACGATATAGTCCGCATAGTTTGGCGCGGCGCCGCCGAGAAAGCCTTGCGTCCGGAGCGTCAGCCGCAGCGGGTCGAGGCTTTTGCGAAAACCTTCGACCGCCTTGTCGCGGTCGGCCATGATCGCTTCCAGCGGCTTGCCAAAACGCGCCTCGCGCGTCCGGCGGAAATAGGCGGCGTCCTCCGGCTTCAGGTTGAGCGGAATGTCGGCGATGATGAGCGGAAACATGCCGCCGATCACGCCGTCGCCCCACCAGTTCAGCATCCGCCCCATGGCGCGGCCGCCCTCGCCGCCGAACAATGATGGCCGGTCCGGATATTTGTCTTCGAGATAGTTAGCGATCGTCCAGGAATCGACAATCGCGGTGTCACCGTCGAGCAGCACCGGCACCTTTTCCGACCCGTGCGGCGTGATGGCGCTCTTCTCGGTGAAGCACCATGGAACGGTTTCCGCTGATAGCCCCTTGTGCGCCAGCGCCATCCGCGTCCGCCAGCAGAACGGGCTGAACGGACGGGATGGATCGGTGCCGACGAGTTCGTAGAGTTTGAGGGACATTGGCGACATCTTGCGCGAGCAGCAGCTAGCACACAAGCGCTGTCATTGCGACGAGACAAGCCACGACTTGTTCCTCAGAGCTTGCAGGCGAAGACCGACGCAATCCATTCGCGCTTCGCCGACCGGCAGATGGCTTCGTTTCGCCCGCACTGACGAAAGCCATCTTAGCTCATTGTTCCATTACAAAGCGGTGCCGCTTGAGGAACGGATACGCCGTTGAAGTTGAGGCATCTCGCAATCGTTCGCCCACTACGGGTGATCCGCAAGCCTCAACGGACTTGAGGGTGCCCTTTGGCTGTATCCAAAAGGGGTATGAGAGCTCTTCGGCAGTATCTCGGAAGGAGTATTGAATCTCCTTTCCACAGTCGAATAGGCTTGGGTTTACTAGAGAAATTCAGAACATGACCCGAATTGAGACGACGACCCGATTGTACCTCAGATAGTACGACTGAAGATTGTACCGATAGAAGAGGCGTTTATTGCAATGCGCCACGCCATCGAGACCGCACCAAGAGATGGAAAAGCCGTAATCCTGGAGCATGATCCAACGGGGACCTATGACATTGCTCACTGGTCGGCCCAGGTGGGTCAGTGGGTCACTGAAAATGGTGAGCCAAGCAAGATCGCGCCGACACATTGGCGTCCGATGCCGGGCGATCAATATAACGCAGAAGCGCACGGAGAAACGCACGCCTTCCGGCTCTGGTCGTCGCCGCGCGCGCGGCGCCTGATCACAGCCTCCTGCATCACGCTCGTCGCGGTGGTGCTCATACGCTTATATTTCGGGTTCGGGCCAGAGATCCCATTTCTCAGTGAGGACGTGCGGAAGTCCGAGTCAACGGCGCTTCGACAGCAAGCCGAGGCCGGTCGAGCGGAAGTGGGCACGGCGACGGAGGCTGTGCAGGCCAGGCAGACCGCAGAGGCTTCAGGTACCCGGCGTTCCGTCGAGGAGCTCGATGCGCAGTTGCAGACTGCGGCTGCGGATCGCGCACAATCGCTTGAACAGGAGCGGCAGAAAACGCTTTCTCTGCCGCAGGAGCCGGCGGCGGCGCGACAAGTGTCGACCACAGGCGCCGTGGAAGGCGGTCAAGCACTCGACGAGGAACGCGCACGCAGTGCCGCGCTGACCAGCGAACTTGCCGCGGCGCGGCGCGAAATCGAGGTGCAAGCGCAACAATTGCGCGTCGCGAGTGAGGAAGCTCGGCAATTCCAGCAGGCGGCAGCCGCGGAAAGCGCAGGATCGGTCGAGCAGGAGCGGCAGAAGGCTGCAGCCCTGGCGCAGGAGGTCGCGGCGGCGCGAAAAGAGCTGACCACGAGTGCGGCGAAATACGGCCAGGCGCTCGACGAGGAGCGCGCACGCAGTGCCGCACTAGAGAGCGAGCTCGCCACCGCGCACCGCAGAAGTGAGGCGCAGGCGCAACAATTCCGCGCGGCAAGTGAGGAAGCTCGGCAACTCCAGCAAGCGGCAGCCGCGGACAGCGCACGATCGGTCGAGCAGGAGCGGCAGAAGGCTGCAGCCCTGGCGCAGGAGGTCGCGGCGGCGCGAAAAGAGCTGACCACGAGTGCGGCGAAATACGGCCAGGCGCTCGACGAGGAGCGCGCACGCAGTGCCGCACTAGAGAGCGAGCTCGCCACCGCGCACCGCAGAAGTGAGGCGCAGGCGCAACAATTCCGCGCGGCAAGTGAGGAAGCTCGGCAACTCCAGCAAGCGGCAGCCGCGGACAGCGCAGGATCGGTCGAGCAGGAGCGGCAGAAGGCTGCAGCCCTGGCGGAGGAAGTCGCGATGGCGCGAAAAGAGCTGACCACGAGCGCGGCGAAATACGGCCAGGCGCTCGACGAGGAGCGCGCACGCAGTGCCGCACTAGAGAACGAGCTCGCCACCGCGCAGCGCAAAAACGAGGCGCAGGTGCAACAAATGCGCGCGGCAAGTGAGGAAGCTCGGCAACTCCAGCAAGCGGCAGCCGCGGACAGCGCACGATCGGTCGAGCAGGAGCGGCAGAAGGCTGCAGCCCTGGCGGAGGAAGTCGCGACGGCGCGAAAAGAGCTGACCACAAGCGCGGCGAAACATCGGGAAGCGCTCGATGAGGAACGCGCACGCAGTGCTGCGCTGAAGAGCGAGCTCGCCACAGCGCAGCGCGAAAACGAGATGCAGTCGGCGCAGTTGCGCAAGGCGAGCGAAGAAATGGGGCAGCTCAAGCGAGCAGCCGCAGACGCCGCAGAATCGCTCGGACAGGAGCGGCAGAAAGCGGCTGCCCTCGCGCGGGAGGCTGCGGCTGCGCGACAAGAACTCATCACAAGCACGGCGAAACATCGGCAAGCACTCGACGAGGAACGCGCACGGCAGGCCGCACAGTGGAGCGAGCTCGCGGCAGCGCAGCGCGAGATCGAGGTGCAGGCGACGCAACTGCGCAAGGCGGAGGAAATCGGGCAACCCAAGCAGGCTGAAGCCGCGGACAGCGCACAAACGCTCAAACAGGAACGGCGAAGGTCGGCTGCCCTCGCAGAAGAAGCCGCGGCGGCGCGGCAGGAACTCATCACAAGCACGACGAAGCATCAGCAAGCACTCGACGAGGAGCGCGCACGGCAGGCCGCACAGTGGAGCGAGCTTGCGGCGGCGCAGCGCGAGATCGAGGTGCAGGCGACGCAACTACGTAAGGCGCATGAGGAGATCGGACAGCTCAAGCAGGCGGCAGCCGCGGACAGCGCACAATCGCTCGAACAGGAAGGGCAGAAGGCGGCAGCTCTCGCGCAGGAAGCAGCGGTTGCGCGACAGGAGCTGACCGCGGGCGCGGCCAAATATCGTCAAGCGCTCGATGAGGAACGCGCGCGCAATGCGGCGCTGACGGGCGAGCTCGCCACGGCGAGGCGCGAAACCGAGATGCAAACGGCGCAACTGCGCAAGGCCAGCGCGGAAATGGGGCAGCTCAGGCAGGCGACGGAACGCACTACGGCAGACCTGCGGCAATCTCTACAGCAGGAGCGCGAGCGAACCGAGGTAATGGCACGAGAAATCGAGTCGGCGCGGCGCACGATCGCTGCACGTGTCGCCCCTGAACCCGCGGCGACCGGCAGCATTTCCAAGTCAGCACACGTAGTCGAGGCGGCCGCGACGGCGCACTCGCCGGCCGTAGAAGCGCAAGCGAATCCAGAGGCGACGAAATTAATCGCGCGCGCCCGCACGCTGCTTGGTCAGGGAAATATTGGCGCGGCGCGGATCGTGCTCGAGCATGCTGTCGAAACGGGAAGCGCGCGGGCAAGCTTCACGCTCGCAGAGACCTATGATCCCGTCATTCTTTCCACATGGGGAACATACGGTACGCGCGGCGATGCGATGAAGGCGCGCGAGCTTTATGCGAAGGCACATGCCGGCGGAATTCAGGATGCAAAGGATCGATTGGAGCGGCTGGAGCAGTGAGGGAATGACGTTTTGATACTCGGGCAAAAAGCCACGCAGGGCGACACCCGGTGGCTGGAAGCCGAACTTAATACAATAAAGGATATTACAGATGAACATGTTTTCCAGATCGAGCATTTTGCTCGCGCTCGCCGCTTTGGCGCCGATCATTCTGGTGCTTCAGCCTGCCGCGTTGGCTGCACAAACGCAGAGCGTCCGCAAGGCGCAACGCACCCCAACGCAGATCGCCGAGAAAGAGAAGATGAACGCCTGGACGGTCGGTCTTGCGGGCGGCTTGCTTGAGGGTGCGCCCCTTCGCCTCGCGGCGGAAATCGCCCGCGTCGTCGACGACGGGCCCAATTTGCATGTCCTGCCGATCGTCACCCGAGGCGCCACGGAAAACCTGAACTCGCTGCTCTATTTGCGCGGTGTCGATACGGCGATCATCAATTCCGACGCGCTCGAAGAGTACAAGGTTCAGGTGCCCGAGATCCAGCGCCGCATCACCTACCTGCTTAACCTCTTTCCATCCGAGCTGCACATCTTCGTTCGGCCTGAAATCCAGAGCCTGCAGGATCTCGCCGGCAAGAAGGTGAATTTCAATACCCAGGGAACGGCTGCCGCCTATTCGGGACCGCTGATCTTCAGCCGTCTCGGAATCAATTCAGAGAACACTTTCATCCCTCATCAGGTCGCGCTGGAGCAGATGCGCAAAGGCGAGATGGCGGCCGTCGTTTTCATCACCTCGAAGCCGGTTGACGCCTTCGTGCGCGGGCGCTGGGATCCAGGCTTCAAGTTCCTCCCCGTCAAATACGAAAGCAAGTTCGAGGATTACTATCTTCCGGCGGTGTTGGAAGCGGCCGAGTACCCCGGCCTGATCAAGCAGGGCGAGCGTGTTCCGACGGTTGCGGTACCGACCGTTCTGGTCGCCTTCAATTGGCCGGCCGGGACAAACCGCTATCAGCGCGTCGCCCGCTTTGTTGATGCTCTGTTTTCCCGTATCGACAAGCTGCAGGGGCCGGGCTTCGACCCAAAATGGAAGTCGATCAATCTCGCCGCGACAGTCCCCAGCCTCGCCCGTTTTGCGGCGGCGCAGGAATGGCTGGATCGTCAGGCCCGCGCGGCACAGGTGTCGCGATGAAAGCGCTTCCTCTCTCCGTCGCGTTCGAAGTCGTCAGCAGGATCGCGCTCGCGCAAAGCCCGACCGATCCGCTGGCGGATCTTCGCGCTTGCTCGCAGTTGGAGCGCGAAGAGAGGCTGGAATGTCTGGACAATCTGCTCCGTAATATTATGCCGGCCCGGCCGGTTCCTGGGACCGGCAATTGGATTATCAGCGAGACCACGTCGCCTGTGGACTACACCCCGATTATCACCGCCACCACGTTTTCCCACGGCGGCTCGAATGACCATCCGATGCAACTCTCTATTCGCTGCCGCGCCGGTCGCACCGAACTGGTCGTCTCCGGACCGGCCTTATCCCGCAACGGGAAGGAGCATGCCATTTCCTATCGCATCGATGACAATCAGCCCGTGTATCTTGCGGGAACCCCGCCGTCGTCCGGGACCGGCGTAGCGTTCACGGGCGACGTCATACGCTTGCTGCAGTCTCTTCCCGAGCAGGGAGAATTTGCCATTCGTGTTGTGAGCCGAGCCGGCGCCGCCCAGCAAGGACATTTCTCGCTCGGCGGACTGAAAGTCGCACGAGAGCGTCTCGCTACGGTATGCAAATGGCCTCACATCGTAGCCGGTCCGCGCAACTGAGGTCATCGAACAATCACGGGAGGTGCGTTATGATCAGGATTGGAAGTACTGTTAGAGTGATGACGGGCGTCATAGCGTTGCTCGTCATGGCGCCGCCATCAGCGCCAGCGCAGGAGAAGAATCAAGCGGCGCTGGTGAAGAAGCAAGCGGCGGCGCCTGCGCAAGGGTTGAAGCGTACCGCTGCCGTTGCCGTTGTCGACAAGAAGCCGCACCGCCTGATCCTGCAGGTGAATTCGAACGAGCCCGCGATGATGAATCTCGCGCTTAATAACGCAACGAACGTTATGCAGTATTACAAGGATCTCGGTGAGAACGTCGCAATCGACATCGTGACTTTCGGCCCGGGCCTGCATATGCTGCGTGACGACACCTCGCCGGTGAAAGCACGGATCAAGGCTATCTCGGAGAGCAATCCTTCGATCTCGTTCCAAGCCTGCGCCAATACGCGCGACAATATGAGTAGGACCGAAAGCAAGGACATTCCGCTGATTTCAGAAGCGAAGATCGTGAAATCCGGAGTCGTGCGGGTAATGGAGTTGCAGGAGCAGGGCTGGACGTATGTAAAGCCGTGATGGCGCTGCCCTTGCGGATTCGGCAGCTCTCGCCTGACGTTTCAGCGATTGCGCAGCTTCTCGCCGCGCAATCGCTGAAATTCATCAGGACACACGAAGGTGACGAAACGGCCTAGACCGTCGAAATGCCGTCGATCGGGCTGATATCGCCGACGAATCTCAAAAGATCGGCCATGGTGAATTCGCCAGGTGTCTTGGACGGCAGCGTCGGCTTCCAGTTCTTGCCTTTCAGCCAGAGGTACGACTGACGGTCGCCGTGCACAAGGCCGACGAACACTTCCGCCACGATCGTGGCCCCGACCGGTCCGAGCTTTTCGCCGCCGCCGCGCTGCTCGGCCTCCTTGAGGATGTAGTACCAGAGCGGTGTGTGCTCGTGCAGGCCGTGCTTCTTTGCCGCGGCGCCGTCCGTGCCACTCGCGATCTCAGCCGGGGTGAGCGGATTCTTGATCTTCATCGCCTTGGCGATATCCTGTCCCGACGGCAGCCCCAGCATCACGCCGCGCTTGAGGTTGCGGAACGGCAGGCTGCCGCCACCGCCCGGCAGCTCGTGCAACTGCGGGATCAGGAACGGGTCGATCTTCCGCGAGGGATTGAGCCGCACATTGGTCGGATTGGCCGCGAGCACTTCAAAGTAGCGGCGCCAGTCGATGATCCAGTTGCTGGAGAGCACCGGTATAGGCAGCGGCGGCTGCACCGGATCAGACGCGAGATCGCCGATGATACCGCCCGACAGGCCGGTGAACTTGAACAGCAGATCGAGCGTGGCGGGAATGCCGCCGCCCGGCGTGAACTTGCGGTTATGGCTGTAGACCTCGCGCACCATGCTGTGGCCGAACCGGTACGCCGCCGCGGAGAACTCGACAGGCATGTAAGGCGTCTTCTTGAAGCGGTAGAAGCGGCGGCCCTGGTCGAGGATCTTGGCGACGATGCCCTTTTCGGTGATGCGCTCCACGAAATCATGCAGCACCATCCATTGGTAGTGCCAGGTCACCGTCTGGCGTGCCTGCGTGAATATCTCGCCGGCGGCCGGCACCCCGGATGCAGCAAGATGGTCGCAGACCTTGTTGTGAAACTTCAGCATCGCCAGGTGCGTCTGGGCAACCACGAGATTCTCGTCATTGCGATGGTCGCCGATCAACGCGAAGCCTTCCGGGTTACGCGGCAGGTCGTTGCGCGGTGTGATGGTTATATCGTCAACGCTGATGGTCTTGCCGAGCAGCAGTTTCGGACCGGGCGACTTGCCGTCGGCATCGCCGGGATTGCGCGCGTAAAGCTGCCGGCTGCCGTCCGGACCGAGACCGTAGACGCTGTCGAGATCGAGTGCCGGCGTGCGGAAGTTCTCGACCGCCGTCGGGTCGGCTTCCTTGTCGCCGAACGAGGTGAGATCGAGCGTGATGTCGTGATCGACAAATTGGCCGAGATAGGTGAATCCTGCCGGGATCTTGCTGTTATTGCCGGCGGCGTCACCGGGGTTGGGATCCTTCATCGCGTCGGCAAGCTCCTGCAGCGGAGCGTCGTCGACGGCGAGCGGCTCGAGATTCGGAAACATCCGCCCGAACATTCCGGGATCGTCATGTCCGGAAAGTGAATCGAGAAACTGTCGGGTCGGTTGGCGGCCAGCCTTGCCATGGCCAGGCTGGACATTCACTTGAGTTGCCATCACTTCCTCCAATCGCAAATGTTGGGAGAAGAGGGGTACCGGTGTGTCGCGGTGTGCAGGTAAATAAAGGTTCAGGTAAAATTCGAGCGATACCCCTCGCGAGGGTTCAGCAGCAAAACCCACGCCAGACTGTGACCAATCGGAGCGCGGTGCCAGCGGATTATTTTTTGATTTGTGTGAGCAGCTTCACTGACAGAGCATGATCCGGAAAAGTGGGGACCGGTTTTCCCTCGCGACAAACGCGGAACGCGTTTGCGCGGAGATCATGCTCAAATCTAAAGAGATAGAGCGAAATGACGAAGAAAATCACCACGCTCTAGATGCGATGTCGAACGCTTTGCGTAGCTCCGCGTCGGTATAAAAACACACGCCGCCATCGAGATCCCGCACCAGCCATTCCTGCAGATACACGATCTGTGTCCCGCTTTGCCGTTCATGCCGAAGCTCGAGGTGCCCGTCCTCGCTTCGCTGCAGCGAGCAACTGGATTGTACCCAACTCGGCCATTCGTGCAGCGGCTGTCCGGTGAACTGCCAGGCGACCAACGCCACGTTGGTTGGACGTGGCTTCAATTTCAGTGTGGTGTCCACAATCGTCTCCGAAACAATGAGTCCTGCAGTCTGATAACGCCCGGCCGCGGCAAAAGTTGAGCGTTCGCGCGGCGATTCTCGCTGCGATTCGGCGATATTGCCTATGCGTGTTGGGGATGGATATCCGGGGATAGGGATGAATCCCCAGCCCAGCGCGCCGGGAGATCACCTCGCCGGCTCAGCGCCGCACGCCCCGACCCTACCGCACCACCGCCGCCGTCTGCCCGAACAGGATCCTGCGTTCCTCCTCGGTGCGATTCACCGGCTGGCCGAAATTCGGATTGACCTCTTTCGCCTTGGCATAGGCGCGCTCGGTGGCGGGCCGGGCGCGGATGGTTTCGAGCCAGCGCTTCAAATGCGGGAAGTCGTCGATGTTTTGGCTCTGGTTCTTGTAGGCACCACCCAGGGATAGCTCGCCATTTCGGCGATCGAATAATCGCCGGCGATGAATTCGCGGTCCGCCAGGCGCTTGTTCAGTACGCCATAGAGCCGGTTCGTCTCGTTCACGTAGCGGTCGATGGCGTATTTGATTTTTTCCTGCGCATAGTTCGCGAAATGATGGTTCTGCCCGGCCATCGGGCCGAGATTGCCCATCTGCCAGAACGTCCACTGGATCGCGTCATAGCGGCCGTAGAGATCGGCGGGCAGAAACTTTCCGGTCTTCTCGGCGAGATAGAGCAGCATCGCGCCGGATTCGAAGACCGAGATCGGCTTGCCCCGCCCTTCGGCTCGTGATCGACCATCGCCGGAATCCGGTTGTTTGGCGCAATCGCCAGAAACTCGGGCTTGAACTGCTCGCCCTTGCCGATGTTGACCGGAAAAATCTTGTAAGGCAGCCCGGTCTCTTCGAGGAACATCGTGATCTTGTGGCCGTTCGGCGTGGTCCAGTAATAAAGGTCGATCATGGGACGATCCTTGCGTTGGTTCTTGTTTTCGCAAGAAAGATGCGACTGCATGAATTTGATCGGGCTGACGTGCCAAGTCAATGCAGGCAGGCGCCGTGGCGCGGAAATGTGATGAGGCGGGATTAGCGTTGCGGCACGCCGATGCGGCCGTGCTCTCGCAGCAACTTTTCGCCTGATGCGGTGACGGTCACCATCAGTCCGGTTCCGGCGATGGTTTCGCGCACGACATAGCCGCGATCGGAAGCGTCTTCCCAGATCGTCAGGCGCGGACAGGAGGTCCGCCAGGTCGCGACGACTTCTGCGTAATTCCGCGGCTCGCGGGCGACCCATTCGACGAAGTCGAGCACCAGTGGATCTGCAGCGTCCGACATCAGCTCTCTCCCCTCAGAAGGAAGCAACCGAGCCGTGAACGAGCAGCAGCCAGCTTCCGTAGAGAATGTAATAGCCGGCCACCGTCGTAATCAGCAGGTTCGCCCAGGCGCGAAACTGCGCATCGCTCATCGCTTCCAGGATGCGCCGCGCCAGTGTGGTGCCGAGCATCGAGGCCGCGATCGCAACTGCGGCCAGCACGGGATCGAGCGTCGCTGCCTGGTCGATGATGCCGCCGAAATAGATCAGCTTGGTGAGATGGCTGGCGACCTGGCAGGTTGCCTTGGTGGCGACCACCTCGCGGCGGCCGAAATTGCCGCCGAGAAAGAACGTGTCCATCAGCGGGCCGGAGACGCCGGTCATCAGCATCAGCCCCATGCAGATGAAGCCGTAGAACGAGCCCTGCCAGATGCTGTCCGGGTTCGGCTTGAGGTTCTTCGGCATCAGCCGCGCCATGAACGGCGTGGCCCCGAGCAACAGCAGTGCAATGGGCTTGTCTGGCACGTAGCGGGTGAGCGACCAGACGCCGAGCGCCAGCGCGCACCCGATCAGATAGACGAACACCGGCCGCCAGCGGATATGCGCCCGCCACAGAAACGCGCGCCAGCCATTGGAGGCCATCTGCGTGATCGCGTGCAGCACCATCGCGGTGGGCAGCGGCATCAGCATCAACAGCACGCCGATCAGGATCATTCCGCCGGCCATGCCGAACAGGCCGGACAGAAACGCGGTGGCCACCATCAGCACACCCAGGGCTGCGATCATCAGCGGCGTCACGAAAATCTCCTGCGCAAGCCAGCCTCACGTTGAAGCGCAGCGCGCTGCCTCTGCTCCCTCTCCCCGCCCTTAGCGGGGAGAGGGTCGGGGTGAGGGGCTGCTTCCGCGAACTCACTCACAGTCGGACTCGCGGAAGCAGCCCTCACCCCGGCGCTTCGCGCCGACCTCTCCCCGCGAAGAGCGGGGCGAGCTTGAAGCCGGCGGCACTGATTCAACCCAAGGCTACTACACCCATGCTTGTGCCTCGCTTGTCGCCCACACGCAAACTGAGTTATCTTGTCCTGCCATAAGCTTTCCTGAGGGTCCTGTGCGGCGGCGGCTCTTCCGCGACCGCATGAAGGCGTCCGGGACGGCGGCGCGCCCAATTGCCTCAAGCAGCTTCCACTTACTATATTGCGAGCAGCAAGCGAGCGCCGACAGTGAAGTTCGCCCTTAAATTAGCACTTGGAGCTCGCACTCGTCACGGCTTGTTCGCGGCGGCCCGATGAAGGCCAATGCCCGCACTACAACCCTAGGCGCGAGAAAAACCATGACCATCGAAGAAAACAGAAACGAGAACGAAGCCGCAATCCGGGAGTCGATAGACCGCTTTGCAAAAGCGTTAGGCGCCAAAGACGTCGACGGATGCATGGCTGTCTTTGCCCCGGAAATCGTTTCCTTCGACATCCTTCCACCGCTGCAAGCGGTGGGCGCCGACGCGTTTGTGAAACACTGGCACGAGTTTTTCGAGTCCTATCAAGGTCCGCTTGACGTCGAGTTTCCCGATGTAAGCGTCAGCGCAGATGATAACGTGGCATTCAGCTATTGCCTCCACCGCATCGTTGGAACGCTGAAGAATGGCCACAAAACTGATTTTTGGCTGCGCTGGACCGCTGGTTGGCGCAAGACCAATGGCAAATGGCTGATTGTCCACGAACAGGTTTCGGTTCCTGCCGACTTGGCAAGCGGCAGGGCCCTGCTGGATCTAAAGCCGTAACGTTCGGTGGCGCTGCGCGACGACCGAGCGCGCCGCTTGTGCACGGTCATGGCAAGCCTTGCTTGTGAATGCCCGGCAAATCGAGCTATCTTGCATGACATCAGTTTTCCTGAGGGTCATGTGCGGCGGCTGCTCTTTCTCAACGGCATCAAGGCGTTCGAAGCCGCGGCGCGCACCGGCAGCTTCGCCGCCGCCGGCATCGAGCTCAACGTTTCCGCCGCCGCCGTCAGCCGGATGGTGCATCTGTTGGAGGAGCGGCTGGGCGTGGCGCTGTTCGAGCGCAAGGCCAACCGCCTCGTTACGACCGCCGCCGGCCGCGCCTATCAGAACGGGCTGACGCCGATCTTCGACGCGCTGGCGAGCCTGACCGCGCAGGTGACCGCGCCTGCAAGCGTGCGGGTGCTGACCATTGGCGTCGGTCCGACCTTTGCGATGAGGTGGTTGATCCCGCGGCTGGCGGATTTCCGCAAGCAAGAACCCGATATCGACGTCCGCATCACCACCGGCGGCGCCGCGGTGCCGTTCGGCGAGGACTGGAGCTGCGGCATCAAGCTCGGCGACGGCGAATGGCCCGGCCTGATCGCCGAGCCGTTGTTTGCCGCCGATCTGCTTCCGGTCTGCGCGCCGCGCCTTGCCAACGCGCTCAAACGTCCTGGCGATCTGAAGGGGCCGACGCTGCTGCGGGTGGCGCATTCGCCTGACGATTGGCCGTCATGGCTCGAGGCCGCCGGCACCGCCCGCATCAGCGCCCGCGGACCGGAGTTCGAATTTTACGGCCAGGCGCTGCAGGCCGCCGTCGACGGCCTCGGCATCGCCATGGGCATCCGGCCCTATATTGACGACGACCTCGCCGCCGGCCGGCTGGTCGCGCCGTTTGCGTTAAGTGTGCCGAAAGGCATGCGCTGGTATCTGGTCTATCGCGGCTTCAGTACCGGGCAGCGCGATTTCGCCGCGTTCCGGCGCTGGATCGTTCGCGCGGCAGCGGAGCCCGCCACACGCCGCAGGGGCCACAGACATGCCGGATGAGAAGATTGAAACGCTGGTGATCGGCGGCGGCCAGGCCGGCCTCGTGATGAGCCACCGCCTCAAGCAGCGCGGACTATCGCATCTGGTGCTCGAGCGCCACCGGATCGCCGAACGCTGGCGCAGCGAACGCTGGGACGGATTGAAATTCCAGTTTCCGAACTGGTCGGTGCGGCTGCCGGAGTTTCCGTTTCCGCACAGCGATCCCGACGGGTTTTCGGATACGGCCACCATCATCAAATTTATCGAGGCCTATGCGGATTTCGTCGCGCCGCCGATCCGCTGCGGCGTCGCGGTGACGCGGCTGTCGCAGCGCGACGGCGGGCGCTTTATCGCGGAGACCACGGATGGCAGGATCGAAGCCGACAATGTCGTTGTCGCCACCGGACCCTATCAACGCAGCGTTATCCCGGACCTGTTGCGCGATCATCCGGTGTTTCAGGTGAGCGCCGCCGGCTACAGGAATCCCGAACAGCTTCCGCCCGGCGCGGTGCTGGTGGCCGGCGCCGGCGCGTCCGGCGCGCAGATCGCCGAGGAATTGTTGCAGGCCGGCCGGCGCGTCTATCTCTCGGTCGGACGGCATCGCCGCCTGCCGCGCCGCTACCGCAGCCGCGACCTGATCTGGTGGCTCGCCGAAATGCAGTTCGACCAGATCACTCCGGAGGAGCGCGGACCCGCGCGCCTCGGCCCGGTGATTTCGGGCGCCTATGGCGGCCGCAGCATCGATTTCCGCGACTTCGCCGCCCGCGGCATGATTTTACTCGGACGTCTCGACGCCGCGGATGGCGGCGTGCTCGACATCGCGCCGGGCCTGGACAAAAGCCTTGGCGATGGCGACATCGCCTTCACCACCTTCCTCGATACCGTCGACGAATATGTGAAACGGCGCCGCCTGGAACTGCCTGAAGAACCCGGCGCCCGCGCGACGCTTCCCGACCCGCCCTGCGTCATCGCACCGCTCACGCGCCTCGACCTCGCCGCGGAGGACATCTCTTCGATCATCTGGGCCACCGGCTACGGCGTCGATTTCGGCTGGATCGATATCCCGGTCCTCGATGCCCGCGGCGAGGCGGTTCACCGCAACGGCATCTCAGCCGTATCAGGCCTGTATTTCCTCGGCCTGCAATGGCTGTCGAAGATGAACTCCTCGTTCCTCTCAGGCGTCGGCGACGACGCGGTGGTGCTCGCGGATCATATTTTGGCGCGGCGGTGAAAGACTCTCATGTCCCGGACGCGTTGCGGCACGCAGTGACGCGACGCAGAGCCGGGACCCATGCGTCTCGCCAGACAGATGGACCCCGGAACAGCAGCGCATCGCTAGCGCGCTGCGCAGCATCCGGGGAACGCCGGCCCGGGCGACGCCCTCCAAAAAAACCGCCGCGACATGTGAACTCCTTCACATCTGCCTCCACCGCGCCGTGCTCTGCTCGTGCCATGCGCAATTCCGGGGGTCGCGCCATGATCTATGGCGGCTTTGAAATTCAGTCGTTCGAAGCAGGGAGAGGGCTGTGGCACGCCAGGATTCAACGGGCCGACCAGGAGCCAGTGGTAATCGATGGCATGGCGTTTCCGATCCTCGAAGTCGGCTTCGCCTGGTCGGATCCGGAAGCGGCGATCGCGGATGCGAAAGCCCATATCGATCGCTTCATGCCGCGGTTCGCCACGACAACGCCAACGCCCCGAGTGGAACGCCCAAGCTCGCCTTAGTCGATCAGATCTCGTTGCCCACGCCCGAGCAAACCCTGCAGGCGACGCCGGTGCTCTCGAATTGCCCGGATTGCTCGGCCTCGCTCGCGGTGCTGCGTATCATCCCCGGCCGCGCCGGTGCCGAGTACTGGACCATGCGATGCATGCGCTGCGGCGGCATTCATATGGATATCGTCAAGGCAGCGCCGGCCAGAGCGGATAGTGGCGACGTTCACGTTTGAGGCGTGCGACGGTTCCCAATTGCGGTCTTGCTGACATCTGCTGACAGACGGAAGCGCGCGCTTTCGCGCGGTCATTTGCCCTTTTCTCTCCGGCTGACTCGTCCCATATTCGCCGCATGGCGAAGAAACCGGACGCTCCCAAAAAATCAGGCAAAACCCCGAAATCCAAGGCGCATCGGCCCGAGGTGCAACCAATCGGACCGGCGCTGGCGGAACTGCTCAATCCCGCCATCAACCGTGGCGATGCCGGCATGGGCTCGGGCACCGGCCTGCAGCCGCCGCCGGACAATTCCTGGGACCGCCGCGCCGGCGGCGAGGCCGCCGCCCATCGCGCGCGAGCCTCGACGAAGGGAACGAGCGAGACTGTTGCGAAGCGCGATACGTCTAGCAGTTCGTCGCGTGGCTTGCCCCCACCCAACCCTCCCCCGCAAACGGGAGAGGGCTCCAGGCGACTCACACCGGGTTCGGTCGGCGAGAATGAATCGGTGAATGCGCAACCTGCGCCCCCTCTCCCGCCTGCGGGGGAGGGTTGGGGTGGGGGTGCCTCCACGAGTCCCGGCCTCAACGAAGTCCCTAACTCCGGCCTCAACGAATCCCCCCAAGCCAACTACGGCACCGCGGCCACCATCCCGACCCTCGATCCCGAACTCGCGCGCCAGCTCGGCCTGCCGACCGCGGAAGACGACGAGGAAGCGCTCGCCCGCCCACCGCGCAACAAGATGGAAGCTCTCGGCGTCAAAGCCACCGCCGATGCGCTGGAAAGCCTGATCCGCGATGGCCGTCCCGAATTTCGCGGCGACAACGGCCAGCTCAAAGTCTGGACGCCGCACCGGCCGCCGCGCCCAGAAAAATCCGAAGGCGGCGTGCGCTTCGAGATCAAATCCGAATACCAGCCGAAAGGCGACCAGCCCACCGCAATCGCCGAACTGGTCGAAGGCATCAACCGCAACGACCGCACCCAGGTGCTGCTCGGCGTCACCGGCTCGGGAAAAACCTACACCATGGCCAAGGTGATCGAGGCGACGCAGCGCCCGGCCCTCATCCTCGCGCCGAACAAGACGCTGGCCGCCCAGCTCTATGGCGAGTTCAAGAACTTTTTTCCCGACAACGCGGTCGAGTATTTCGTCTCGTACTACGACTACTACCAACCCGAGGCTTACGTCCCGCGCACCGACACCTACATCGAAAAGGATTCGTCCATCAACGAGCAGATCGACCGCATGCGCCATTCGGCGACGCGCGCGCTGCTGGAGCGCGACGACGTCATCATCGTGGCCTCCGTGTCGTGCATCTACGGTATCGGCTCGGTCGAGACCTACACCGCGATGACCTTTGCGCTGAAGAAGGGCGAGCGCATCGACCAGCGGCAGTTGATCGCCGACCTCGTCGCGCTGCAGTACAAGCGCACCCAGGCCGATTTCACCCGCGGCACGTTTCGCGTCCGCGGCGACGTCATCGACATCTTCCCGGCGCACTATGAGGACCGCGCCTGGCGCGTGAACCTGTTCGGCGACACCGTCGAGAATATCGAGG
This sequence comes from Bradyrhizobium sp. sBnM-33, assembly GCF_032917945.1. Lineage (NCBI taxonomy): Bacteria > Pseudomonadati > Pseudomonadota > Alphaproteobacteria > Hyphomicrobiales > Nitrobacteraceae > Bradyrhizobium > Bradyrhizobium sp. sBnM-33. The sequence goes on along the minus strand of NZ_CP136624.1, from coordinate 8,018,751 downwards.
AGTTCGATCCGCTCACCGGCCACAAGCAGGACGATCTCGAATTCATCAAGATCTACGCCAACTCGCACTATGTGACGCCGCGGCCGACGCTGGTGCAGGCGATCAAGTCGATCAAGTCTGAGCTGAAGCTGCGGCTCGACGAGCTCAACAACCAGGGCCGCCTGCTGGAAGCGCAGCGGCTGGAGCAGCGCACCACCTTCGACCTCGAAATGATGGAAGCGACCGGAAGCTGCGCCGGCATCGAGAACTATTCGCGCTACCTCACCGGGCGCCGCCCCGGCGAGCCGCCGCCGACACTGTTCGAATACGTGCCCGATAACGCGCTGGTGTTCGCCGACGAAAGCCACGTCACCGTGCCGCAGATCGGCGGCATGTTCCGCGGCGATTTCCGCCGCAAGGCGACGCTCGCCGAATACGGTTTCAGGCTACCCTCCTGCATGGACAACCGCCCGCTGCGGTTTGAGGAATGGGACATGATGCGCCCGCAGACGGTCGCGGTGTCGGCGACGCCGGGCGGCTGGGAGCTGAACGAAAGCGGCGGCGTGTTCGTGGAGCAGGTGATCCGCCCGACCGGGCTGATCGATCCGCCGGTCGACATTCGTCCGGCGCGCACGCAGGTCGACGATCTCGTCGGCGAAGTGCGCGCCACCGCTGCTGCGGGTTATCGCTCGCTGATCACGGTGCTGACAAAACGGATGGCGGAAGACCTCACCGAGTATCTGCACGAGCAGGGCATTCGCGTGCGCTACATGCACAGCGATATCGATACCATCGAACGCATCGAAATTATCCGCGATCTCCGCCTCGGCGCCTTCGACGCGCTGGTCGGCATCAATTTGTTGCGCGAAGGCCTCGACATTCCCGAATGCGCGCTGGTTGCGATCCTCGACGCCGACAAGGAAGGCTTTTTGCGCAGCGAGACCTCGCTGATCCAGACCATCGGCCGCGCCGCGCGCAATGTCGACGGCAAGGTGATCCTCTACGCCGACCAGATGACCGGCTCGATGGAGCGCGCCATCGCCGAAACCAACCGCCGCCGCGAAAAGCAGGTCGAATACAACACCGCCAACGGCATCACGCCGGAGAGTGTGAAAAAGTCGATCGGCGACATCCTCAACTCCGTCTACGAGCGCGACCACGTGCTGGTCGAGATCGGCGACGGCGGCATGGCGGACGACGTCATCTCGATCGGCCACAATTTCGAGGCTGTGCTGAACGACCTCGAAACCCGCATGCGCGAAGCCGCCGCCGATCTGAACTTCGAAGAAGCCGCCAGACTCCGCGACGAAGTCAAGCGCCTGCGCGCGACGGAAATGGCCGTGGTCGACGACCCCACCGCAAAACAGCGCGCCGTGCAGGGCAGGGCCGGCGCGTACGCGGGCACGAAGAAGTACGGCGAAGCCGCGAACCTGCCGACATCAGCGATGAAGAAGCGCGGCGCCTCTTCACCCTCCCCTGGAGGGGGAGGGTCGACCGCCGCAGGCGGTCGGGGTGGGGTGAGCCGCAGCGGCGGTCCTTCCACCTCCAAAGTCCACAAACCCCACCTCGACGAAATGCACGGCCCGGAATCGCTGCCCTACCGCCCCAGCGGCGCCAAACCGCGCAAGCCCGAGATCGGCAGCGGCAGCAAAATCTTCCAGCCCACGGACTCGCGGCAGTCGGGACCGGAGTTCGGGCCTGCGCCACGCTCGAGCGGCGGTGCGCCCGGGCATCGGGGTGGATGGAAGAAGAGGTAGATCAAAGCTTAGCTTCCGCCTTCGCTCGTTGAGCTACGGCGGATAAGTCGCTCCACCCATCCTACTGCTGTTTGACATTCGAATCTGAAGAACGCGATTGAACACCTTACCCCGATCGCCGGCCGCTGGTGTTCTGCGTCAGGTTGCCGTGCGCGGCCTGTTCGCGGATGTTGTTCTTCTCGTCGTCGCGATGGCCCTTGGTGGTGTCGAGGGGCACGCGGGGCGCACTGCCGGGGCCCTTGGGGCTTCGATTGTCCGGGGGAATCGGAGGCGCGGTCTTTGCCATCATGGTCTCCGCTATCGACGGAAAAACACAACGCTGGCCTTGGCGAAATCGTTCCGCGGGAGCGGCGGCGCGATCCATGCCCTCCGCTTGTGGCGGCGGCGAACTATGCGGATTACATCATGTTCGGCGCGTTCCAGTGGGCGCGCGTGGTCAGCCCGTTCAAGCTGCTGACGGAAGACGATCCGCTCTATGCCTGGCGCGAGCGGCTGCTCGACGCGTTCGACGGCATAGCGCGGAAGTCGCCGAGCTATCACGCCTGACGTCGGCGGCCGCGCGTAACGGGCTTCGCTGGCCGAAAATAAGCTGCAATGATTGCATGCCTCTCCGCGCAATCGCCGAGGGTGTAAATTAGTTCTACCCGATAACGATGTTAGCCGTGACGTAAAATGCAGGCGTAAGTTGATCCCCCTTGGTGGCCGTTAGGGGAGACGCGTCATGACCGATCTTGAAGCCAGATTGGAGCGGTTTGAAACTCTCGCTGCCGAATGCGAATTGATCGGCAAGTTGACCGCGGATGGGGCGAAGCGCGAGCTATACCTGCGCCTCGGCCTGCATTACCGCGAACTGGCCGACGACATCCGGACGATGATCGCGACCAAGGACGCCGCCTTGCCGGCCGGAAAGGAGCCGGCAGCAGGAACCTCGGCCTGGCGTCAGCCGCCGCGATAGAGCGGGGGCCGGCGTTCGAGCCACGCGTTGATGCCTTCGCCGAGATCGTGGCTCGGCACCAGCGCGGCGAACTGCTCGCTCTCGACCTGCAGCCCTTCGGCAATGGCCATGTTCAGTCCGCGGGTGACCGCGGTGATGATGCTGCCGACCGCGCGGGGCGAATGCCGGATGATGCGGTTTGCGAGCTGGCGTGCCGCGGGCAGCAATTCATCATGCGGAACGACCATGTTGACGAGGCCGATCGCCAGCGCCTGCTGCGGCGGGAAAGGATCGCCGGTCAGCAACAATTCGAGCGCGCGCTTGCGCCCGGCAAGCCGCGGCAGCCGCTGCGTTCCGCCGAAGGTCGGCGGCATGCCGAGGGCGATTTCCGGCTTGGCGAAACGCGCGCGCTCGCTGGCGATGGCGAGATGCACGGCCTCGGTGATTTCGCAGCCGCCGCCGAACGTCAGCCCGTTGACCGCGGCGATCACCGGTTTCCTAAACGCCTCCAGCCGCGCGGTCATGGCCTGTCCGCGGCGGACGAAGTCACGAATGGCTGTATCGCGACCCTGGCGAACACTGCCTGAGAACTCGTGGATATCGGCGCCGGCGGAAAAGGCGCGTTCACCCGCGCCGGTCAGGATTACGGCGCGCACGCCGTCATCCGTCTCGATCGTATCCAGCGCCGCCATCAGATGTTCGATCAGTGCGTAGTTCAGTGCGTTGAGCTTGCCCGGGCGGTTCAGCGTGATCAGGGCGATGTTGTCGTTGATTTCGAACAGGATGGGATCGGACATCGAAAGCCTCCGCCAGGTCGTTCACCGGCCCGGTACCCTAGAAGCTCGACTACGTTGTGTATATTCACTGGTTAGTATACATAGACAGCATGGCACGATCAGAACTCCCGACGCGCGACCGCATCATCTCGGCGGCGAACGCGCTGTTCTACAATGACGGCATCCGGGGCGTCAGCGTCGATGCCGTGGCCGAGAAGGCCGGCGTCACCAAGCGCACGCTTTACTATCATTTCAGGAGCAAGGACGATCTGGTGGCGGCGTATCTCGCTGGCCGCGATCAGCCCAATCTCGCCCTGTTCCGAAAATGGTTTTCGGAGGCCCAGGGCGGCCTGCCTGCCAAGGTCGAAGCGATCTTTCGCAATCTGGCGCGATCGGCGCGGCACCCGAAGTGGAAGGGATGCGGATTCCTTCGCACCTCGGCCGAGCTTGCCAACCTGCCCGGCCATCCGGCGATCAAGATCGGCGCGGCGCACAAGAAGAAGTTCGAGGAATGGCTGCGCGTGACCTTTGCGGAGGCGGGCATCGCCGCTTCCGTGCGGCTCTCGCGGCAAATCCTGCTGCTGCTCGACGGCTCGTTCGCCGTCGTGCTGTTGCATCGCGACCCGTCATATATGGAAACCGCCGGTGAGGCGGCGCATGCGTTGGTCGAGGCGGCGCTGCCGGCACGCGGGAGGCCAGCGACGAGGCGGGGAAGGTAGTGCGCTGGCTGACTCCGTCATTGCGAGGAGCCAACGGGTCGCGCGAATACGCGCCCGATGACAGGCTCCCCGACGAAGCAATACATGCCTCCGCTTGTGCCGCATGGGTTGTTTCCGCCTTTGCCAAGGCTTCGGCGGACAAGTCGCTTGGCTTGCAATGACGGCTGCTAGCGGTTTCGCGTTAACGCCCCACGCTCGCGCAGTATTGCCAGCACCGCATTTAAATCCGGCACCACAGCCGCGCATCGTGCGCGCGATTCTTCCGTCGGCGTCACCATGTCGGGCACCATGATGGTAATGGCGCCTGCGGCATGCGCAGCGGTCACACCGTGGTTGGAATCCTCGACCGCCACGCAAGCTTCCGGCTTCAGGCCGAACCGCGATGCCGCGAGCAGATAGAGATCGGGGCTTGGCTTACCGCGGGCGACGTCGTCGCGGGTCAGCAGCGTTTCGAAACGACCGCGGATTCCTGCGAGCTTTAGATGCGCATCCGCCGTGCGCAGCGACGAGGAGGTGACGATCGCCATCGGACATTCGGCCGCCCGCAGCGCATCCAAGAGTTCGATCGCGCCGCTCTTCAGCGGCAGGCCTGCGCTTAGAATGTCATCGCGGTTGCTGACGAAGGCACGGCTGACCTCGGCAAGCGGAAAGGTTGCTCCGTAGCGCGCATGCAGCATGGCCTCGCATTCGGGGCCGGGCAGGCCCACCATCGCCTGGCACAGCGTTCCGGCGTCCTCGGTGTAGCCGTGGGCGGTGAGTGCTGCGACCAGGCTGTCGAAATAGACCCGCTCCGTGTCGAGCAGCGTGCCGTCCATGTCGAGCAGGACGGCGCCGACGTTCCATTTCCCGGTCACGCCGCACCCGCGCCGGCGCGCTGGCTAGCGAGTTTGCGCAGGCAGTCCGGGCAGAGACAATCGCCGCCGTCCGCTGGCATCGGCAGGCGGAACGTCTCGTCGTTGCACCAGCAGGGGCCGGACAGGTTGCAGCCGAATTCGTTGCCGCAGCCGGCGCAGGCGAGGCGGCGCGAGGGCGCATTTTCCAAACGATCTGCCATCAACGAGGCTGAATCCTGACGCGGAATTAATCCCGGGTTCACGCCGAAGCGCGTTATACTTCGGCACTATACGCCTGGGAAATTCCAAGGGAAATCCGATGGCCCGCGATTCGCAAGCCGCCCTCGTTGCGCTCAATCGCTTCGGCTTCGGCGCGCGCGGCGGGGCATCCGGCGATGTTCTCAACGCCGCATCCGATCCGCGCGGTTTCGTCAAGGCGGAACTCGGCCGTCCCAATCGCGTGCTGCTCGACGTACCGGGGCTGCAGTCGACGCCCGCGCTCGGCAAAGCGGTGTTCGACTATCAGTTCGAACTCCAGCAGGCTCGCGAGGCCGCCGCCAAATCGGCCGCGCCGCCGACTGCAGGCGAAGGCGCGTCGCCGCAACCCGATGCGAAGGCGCAGCGGCGAAACCTGTCACTCAACGGCATCGCCATGGAGATGGCGCCCAGGGAGCCACAGGCCAAGCCTGCGGAGAATCCCGCCGCGATGGCACCGGCGGAAGCGATGCAGCCCAACGCGCCAAAGCCGCCGCCACAACCGCTCAACATCATCCAGAAGACCTTTCGCGCCGAGGCGCTGGCGCGGCTGCAGCGAGCCGTCATCACCGATGGCGGATTCGCCGAGCGGCTTGTCGTGTTCTGGTCGAATCATTTATGCATTTCCGCCAGCAAGGGTGGGCTGGCGCGGATGTGGGCCGGCTCGTTCGAGCGCGAGGCGATCCGGCCGCACGTGCTCGGACGCTTCGCCGACATGCTGAAGGCGGTCGAGCAGCATCCGGCGATGCTGTTCTTCCTCGATAACCAGCAATCGCTGGGCCCGGATTCGCGCGCCGGCAAAAACCGCAACCGAGGACTGAACGAAAATCTCGCCCGCGAGATACTTGAGTTGCATACACTCGGCGTCGGTGGCGGCTATTCGCAGGATGACGTGACGTCGCTGGCGAACATCATCACGGGCTGGACCTTTGCCGGAAGGTTGGGCCAGCTCGGCGCACCCGGCAGCTTCGTGTTCAATGCCAACGCCCACCAGCCCGGCGCGCAGCGGGTAATGGGAAAGATCTACGACGCGCCCGGCGTGGCGCAGGGCGAGGCGGTGCTGGCTGATATCGCGCGTCACCCCTCGACGGCAAAGTTCATCGCGGCCAAGCTTGCGCGCCATTTCGTATCAGACGATCCGCCGCAGGTATTGGTGGCGCGGCTCGCCGATGTCTTCACGAAAACCGACGGCGATCTAAAGGCGCTGGCGCTGGCGCTGGTCGATTCCGACGAGGCCTGGCGGGCGCCGCTCACCAAGATCCGCTCGCCTTACGAATTCCTGATCGCGGCCGGCCGGCTGCTGGCGCAGATTCCGAACAATCCCAATCTCTATCTCGCCGGCCTGACGGCGCTCGGTCAGCCATTGTGGTCGCCGGCCGGGCCGAACGGTTTTCCCGACACCAACGCCGCATGGCTGGCGCCGGAGGGCATGAAACTGCGCCTCGATATTTCCACCCAGATTGCATCAAGACTCGCCGAGGGCGTCGATCCCCGCGACCTGCTCGAACTGGCTGCCGCCGACACCGCGTCGGTGGAGACGCGGCGGGCCATCGAGCGCGCGGAATCGCGGCAGCAGGCGCTGGCGCTGTTGTTGATGTCGCCGGAATTCCAGAGGAGATGACGGCCATGGAAACGACAATGGGTTGCTGCGAGGAAACGCGATCATTGCCGACGTCGCGGCGCGCCGTGTTGCTTGGCGGCGCCTCCTTTGCGGCGTGGGCCTATCTGCCGAAATTCGCGCGCGCGGCCGACGGCCGCGATCCACGGCTGGTGCTCGTCATCCTGCGCGGCGCGCTGGATGGGCTCGCGACGGTTGCGCCGATTGGCGACCCTGATTATGCCGGCCTGCACGGCGCGATCGCGTTGTCGTCGAGCGGGCCGAACGCGGCGCTGCCGCTCGACAATTTCTTTTCACTGCATCCGGCGATGCCGGAATTTTCGCGGATGTATCGCGAGAAGAAAGCCGCGGTCATCCACGCGGTGGCGACGCCCTATCGCGACCGCTCGCATTTCGACGGGCAGGACGTGCTCGAAAGCGGCTTTGCCGGCCCGGGCCGGGTGCAATCCGGCTGGCTCAACCGCGCGCTGGATGGCTTGCCGAAGGGCGAGCGGGTGACGAGTGGGCTTGCGGTCGGCCCGATCACGCCGCTGGTGCTGCGCGGCGCGGCGCCGACCGTTGGCTGGGCGCCGTTCGCGTTGCCGCAAGCCAGCGAGGACACCGCGATGCGGCTGCTCGACCTCTATCAGCACCGCGATGCCGCGCTGGGCGCGGCCCTGAAGCAGGGCCTTGCGCTCGACAAGGCCGCACAGGGCGATGACATGAAGCCAAAACCGGGCGCTGGCGGCGTCGCGGCGATGCGGCTAGCGGCGCGCGGCGCGGCCCGGCTGATGGCGGCCGACGACGGCCCGCGGATCGGCGCGCTCGCCTTCGACGGCTGGGACACGCATGCCAATGAAGGTGGCTCGGTCGGCCGGCTGGCGCAACTGCTCGGCGGACTCGACGGCGCACTCGCCGAATTCGAAACTGTGCTGGGACCCCGCTGGCGCGATACGGTGATCGTGGTCGCCACCGAGTTCGGCCGCACCGCGCGCATCAACGGCACGCAAGGCACGGATCACGGCACCGGCACGGTCGCGCTGCTCGCCGGCGGTGCGGTGAACGGCGGGTGCGTGATCGCGGACTGGCCGGGGCTGAAGCCGGCGAGCCTCTATCAGGGCCGCGACCTCGCGCCGAGTACCGATCTGCGCGCGGTAATGAAAGGCGTGCTGCAGGATCAGTTCGGGCTGGCGGAGAAGGTGTTGGCGGAGAATGTGTTTCCGGACAGCAGCGCCGTGAAGCCGATGCAGGGGCTGGTGGTTTAAACCTCTCCCCGCCCTTCTGCGGGGAGAGGTCGGATCGCCCTTGCGATCCGGGTGAGGGGCAGGGCAATGCGTGGCCGCAATGAAAAGTCCATCCGAATCGCGAGACGATTGCGGATCAATCAAACGGATGCGGCAACAGTCCTCTGGAATCGCATTCGCAACCGGCAGATTGATGGGCACAAGTTCGTCCGGCAGCAACCGATCATTGGATACATCTGCGATTTCGTCTGCCGCGAGCGACGGCTGATCATTGAAGTGGATACGGCTGATCATTGAAGTGGATGGTGGACAGCACAATGAATCAGTCGCCGACGCAATCCGGGACCGGCGTTTGATCGAAGCTGGCTACAGGGTGCTACGATTCTGGAATAACGACGTTCTCGGAAATACCGAAGGCGTCCTACTCACGATTCAAGCCGAGCTCTTGAAGTAGAACGCGCTGCTCTCTTAACCTCTCCCCGCTCTTTGCGGGGAGAGGTCGCCGCGCGCTTGCGCGGCAGGTGAGAGGGTACCGGACCCTTCTGCGCTTACGACTCGCGGAGGGAGCCCCTCACCCCAACCCTCTCCCCGTGAAGGACGGGGAGAGGGAGCGGAGAGAGCGCCGGTTTCCAACCTCGCCCCGCTTGCGGGGAGAGGTCGGATTGCGAAGCAATCCGGGTGAGGGGGTACAGGTCTCACGGCGTTCAGAGCTCGCGGAGGGAGCCCCTCACCCCGACCCTCTCCCCGTGAAGGACGGGGAGAGGGAGCGGAGAGAGCGCCACTAACTCTACTTCGTAATCTGATCCACCTCTGCCAGTTCCTCCGCGCTCAGCGTCCAGCCGATCGCTTTCACGTTCTGCTCGACCTGTTCGACGCGGGTGGCGCCGGCAATGACGCTGGCGACTTGCGCGCGCTGGGCGAGCCAGGAGAAGGCAAGTTCGAGCATGGTGTGGCCGCGCTCCAGCGCGAACGCCTGGAGCTTTTCGACAATGTCCTCGTTGCGCGCCGTGACGTAGCGGTCCTTCAGGGCAGGGGTCTTGGCGAAGCGGGTGTCGGCGGGGGCATCAGTGCCGCGCTTGTATTTGCCGGTGAGAAGGCCGCTCGCCAGCGGGAAGAACGGCAAAAGGCCGAGCTTGTATTCCGTTGCGGCCGGCAGCAAATCCTTTTCGATGCCGCGCACCACGAGGCTGTATTCATCCTGGCAGGAGACGAAGCGGTTGACGTTCATCTGCCGCGCCAGCATTTCTGCCCCCGCAATGCGCCAGGCTGGGAAGTTCGAATTGCCGATGTAGCGGACCTTGCCTTGGCGCACGAGGTCGTCGAGCGTGCGCAGCGTTTCTTCCATCGGCGTCAGGGGATCGTACTCATGCTGCTGGTAGAGATCGATGTAGTCGGTCTTCAGCCGTTTCAGACTGGCCTCGACCGCGGACATGATGTAGCGGCGCGAGGCGCCCTGCTTGGTGCCGTCGGTTGCCATTGGTTTCGCGTATTTCGTCGCCAGCACGATATCCTTGCGGCGGTCGCCGAGCACGGTGCCAAGCACGGTCTCGGAGCCGCCCATGCCGGCATAGATGTCGGCGGTGTCGAACAGGGTGATGCCGAGGTCGATCGCCTTGTGGATGACCTTGCGCGAGGTCTCCAGATCAGTGCGCTGGCCGAAATTGTTGCAGCCGAGGCCGACGGCGGAAACACGCAGGCCGGAGCCGCCGAGGTTGCGAATTTGCATGGATCGATCCTGTGGGAAGGGCGGACGAGGGCGCATTGTGGCGCGCACGGCTTCGACCCGCAAGAAAAGGGGACCAGCGCCCGCGCTTGGCAGCTATGCGGCACAAAAAGATGCGGCCCCGGTCAGACGCGGCGACTGACGGGGACCGCTGGGGCGCGTGATCTGAGACGGGGGGCCTGATCAGACGCAGGGGCAGGCTAGCTGCGGTCTGTTACGCTGGCGTGACAGCAGGACTTATCCACAGGCCGGCCGCAAGCCGTGCCTCAGAGCATCTTGCGGTACACGACGAACCCCGAGCGCTCCGCCACCTTGTCGTAGAGCTGCATCGCAGTGTGGTTGGTCTCGTGCGTTTGCCAATAGACGCGGGAACATCCTGCGCGCCTGGCCTGCTCGTATACGCCATCGATGAGCGCACGGCCGACGCCCTTGCCGCGCGCTGCGACGCAGGTGAAGAGGTCCTGCAGATAGCAGTTCGGCTCGATCATGGTCGTAGAGCGGTGAAACAGATAATGCGTCAGCCCGAGCAGTTCGCCGCCGCTCTCGGCCACCAGCGCATGCACCGGTTCATAGGCATCGAAGAAGCGCGCCCAAGTCATCGCCGTGATCTCGGGCGCCAACGCGGTCGCGCCCGCGCGGCCATAGAAGGCGTTGTAGCCGTCCCATAGCGGAAGCCATTGCGCGTAGTCCTGGCGGGTGACGAAGCGGATGGTGAGGTCGCCGGGCATGCGCGTTCCGTTTTGGTGAGAGGGGCATCAGAGACGCGGAAAGGAGGGATTGACTACTACAGATGTGGCAGCAGATGATCAATCTATCGCTTCGCTACTCGGCGGCGCCGAGGTGCCTTGCGAGGCTGCGATGGCTGCCGCGCAGCGCGCGATAATACTCCGCGATGCCGGGATCGTCGGTGTGACGGACGAGGTCGGTGACCGGCATGTAGCTCAGCATGCGTCCGCCATCAGGCAGCGCCGTGCAGGTGAAACGCAGCACCTGTCCATCGGCGAGATCGAGGTTGATCGGCGTGGAATCGCCGGTTCGGATCATCTCGGTGCGCTTGGCGATGAAAGCGCTCAACTCGTCCTCCGGCAGTTGCCAGGCGCCGGTGTCGCGGCCGTGATACATCAGCGCAATGAAGGGCGGCTTGCTGTCGGCCTGCGCGTCTGACAGCTTGAAATAATCGCGGAACGCGCGATTGATGAATTCGGCGCGGGTGTCGGAATCGAGCAGCACGATGCCGATATCGACCTGATCGAGCGCGGCCGACAGGCGCTCTGCGGTAGCGTGATGCTTCTTCTCCCACGCGAACGCATCGACCCATTTTTTCCGCAACAACCCGGTGATCAGCGCGGTGCCGCCGGCGGTCGCTGCGAGCAGCAGCATGCGCGCCAGGTCCGACGTGTCGTAACCGGGCGTAGCGCGGTGGTTGAGGAAGAACACCGCCGAAGATGCCACCGCAATCACGGCGCTGATCATGCCGGAGGTGATGCCGCTGATCGAAGCGGCGAATGCGACGATGCAGACGAATAGCGGCGCGGGATTGGGAACGGGAACGAAATGCCGATCGACAAGGAAAGCGATCAACGCCGTCGCTGTCGTGAGAGCCGGACCGGAGATTGCGCGCCAGTCTAACTGCATGCCCGTTCTCGCCAATTGCCGGGAATAAGACTCAAGCATGCCTGATTGTTGCGATTGTGCACGCCTTTCTGCCGCCAGTCCTAAGAGAGCGTTGTCCGCATGCGTAAGATTTTCGCACTTTTGATATCAAATGATATCGACTTAAGGAACGCGGTACCGCATCCGACGATTGGCGCACGCCATTTTGCAAGAGGACATCGATGCCCACTGTTTCGCCCACGTTACTTCCGGTCCTGATGCTGTTTGCGTCCAACATCTTCATGACCTTTGCCTGGTACGGCCATCTGAAATTCAAGGAAAGCCCGTTGCCAACGGTGGTGCTCGCGAGCTGGGGGATCGCCTTCATCGAATACTGGCTGGCGGTGCCCGCCAACCGCTGGGGCAGCGCGATGTATTCCGCTGCGCAACTCAAGACCATGCAGGAAGTGATCACGCTGGTGGTGTTCGCCTGCTTCTCAGTGCTTTATCTGAAGGAGCCGCTGGGATGGAATCACGTGCTCGGCTTTCTCTTCATCGCGATCGGCGCGTTTTTGATCTTTCACAAATGGTGAGCGTGTTTTTGTTCAGAGGTATCGTTACTTCGAGGTCGGCGCCACCCGCAAGATCCGTCCGTTCGAACTATCTGTGAGCAGCCACAGCGCACCGTCCGGCCCCTGACGGACGTCCCTGATCCGCTCGTGCAGGTTCTGCAGCAGGCGCTCCTCCGACGTAACGGCGTTGCCGTTTAGCGTCAGCCGCACCAGCAGTGCGCTGCGCAGCGCCCCGGTAAACAGGCTGCCGTCCCATTTCGGAAACAGCTTTCCGGTGTAGAAGGCCATGCCTGACGGCGCGATCGACGGCACCCAGTATTTAAGCGGCTGCTCCATGCCGTCCTTGGTCGTGCTCTGGTGGATTTTCGCGCCGGAGTAATCGACGCCGTAGCCGATCACCGGCCAGCCGTAATTCTTGCCCTTGCCGACGATATTGACCTCGTCGCCGCCGCGCGGGCCGTGCTCGATTTCCCAAGGCTCGCCGCTCGCCGGATTGATCGCCAGCGCCTGCACGTTGCGGTGCCCGTAACTCCAGATTTCCGGCTTGGCATCGGCGCGGCCGGCGAACGGGTTGCCTGATGGCACCGACCCGTCCGGCGCGATCCGAACTATCTTGCCGAGATGGTTGCCGAGATTCTGCGCCTGGTCCCTGTGGGTGAAGTGATCGCCGAGCGCCACGAACAGATTGCCGTCGTCGGCCTGTGCGATGCGGCAGCCATAATGATTGCCTGACGATAGCGGCCCCTGCTGGCGGAAGATGATCTTGACCTCGTCGAGCCGGCCATTGTCGTCGCTCAGTTTCGCGTGCGCGGCCGTGGTGCGGCCGCCACCCGCGGCCCGTTCGGCGTAACAGAAATAGATGGTGCGGTTCTGCGCAAAGGATTTGTCGGTGACGACATCGTGCAGGCCGCCCTGGCCTGAGGCCCACACGTCAGGCACGCCCTTGAGCGGCGGCGAGACCTGGCCCTCCGCGCTGACGAGGCGCATGCGGCCGGGACGCTCGGTCACCAGCATCGTTCCATCGGGCAGGAATGCCAGCGCCCACGGATTGACGAGGCCTCTCGCAATGGTCCGAACCTCGAGTTCGCCCGCCGACGAGTCGAACGCCGACTCTTCGCCGCGCGTGCCGGTGGCGATCAGGAAGGAGACGGCGAGCAGGATCGCTACCGTCAACGCGACGGTCACAAGGCCGACGGGTGTCTTCATTCTGGTCCACATCGCGATGCTGATCATCGCGCGTTCGCTAGTCCAATGATGCAAACAAAAAGGCCGGACCTGTCACGGAATGGGCATCGCGACGGTGGCCTTGATCGATAGCACCGTCAGGGTGACCATGAGGCAAAGCGATAGCGTGCCGAGCGCGAGCGAGGTTGCGATGGCACCTAGCAATCGAGAAGAAGCGACGGGCGCGCGGCTGCTCTCGAAGCCGACCGCGCCGGGTGACCGCATCATGGTCCAAATCCTTGTAACGCGGGACGAATCACCCGCGATTCAGGAAAACTTTGCAATCATCACCGGCAACATTACGGCGACCAGACGTTGAAAATGGCGGAATCGCGGCAAAGGTTAACGTTGTGCCCGCTATTATTAACCTTTGGCGGGATACTCGCGCGAAAGTGAGAAGGGTCGAGGGCGGCTATACGCCGGCGGCGATGCCGGTGTGGTCGTCGACCTCGGCCTCCGGCCGCCAGTCCATCGTCACGAAACCAGGCGTCTGTTCGACCCGCCGTAGCCATGCGCGGATGGCGGGGAAGGTCGCGAGGTCGTAGTCGCAGCGGTCGGCGACGTGAGTGTAGCCGTACAGTGCGATATCGGCGACCGTGAGTTGTCCGGCTGCGAAATAGGCGCGGTTCTTGAGATGGTTTTCCATCACCTGAAGCGCGGCATAGCCGCGCTCCATCCAGTCTTCCAGCGCATGCGTCTGCAGGTCGCGGCCGCCCTTGACCAGCGACAGCCAGAAATAAGCGGCGCCGATATTGGGCTCCAGCGCGTGCTGTTCGAAGAACATCCATTGCAGCGCTTCGGCGCGCTCGACCCGCGACTCCGGCGCCAGCGACGTGCCGCCACAGACATACCAGAGAATGGCGTTGGACTCGGCGAGGTAGCGTCCTTCGGCGACTTCCAACAGCGGCACCTGTCCGCTGGGGTTCTTCTCCAGAAACTCCGGCGTGCGGCTTTCGCCACGGAGAATGTCGACCTCGATCGCCTCATAGGGCGCGTTGAGCAGCGCCAGCGCAAGGCGGACCTTGTAGCTGTTGCCGGAGCGCTGCATCGAATAGAGCTTGTACATCGTCGTTGGGTTCACAGGGGTCGAGGGGCGCACGCGAGAGGCGAACTGCGGAAAGCCTTCGCGCCGCAACGCGGCTAAACAATGATGCCGATACGAATGCGTCGCAAGACCCGCGGAATGGAAAAACTCGAAAACCTCTACTGCACTGCACACGCGTAGCATGCCATGCCACGACACAAGGGAGGCAACGCATCACATGGTCGGGAGCGGATGAGCGGATTGATTCAATCCTGCGCGACGACGCTGGCTGCGTCCCGCCTCGGGTGATGTGTGGGTGTCGGGATCCAGCCAGCGCGTCGGCCCCGGCTCTGCAGCGCACCGCTGCGTGCTGCGTCCCCGGGGAACGGAGACCAGTCGTTGACCCAAAACCTTACGTGTCCCGGACGCGGCGCGGCACGCAAGTGACGCGGCGCAGAGGCAGGACCCAGGATCGGGAACGGTAGCCAGCATACGTCCGAAGGTAACGTGTGCGCGGGGCATGACCGGAGGTCGGATGCGACTCGCGACGAGACACCTTACCGTTGAGTCGCGCGCACCTGTTAGAGCCCGGTGCGGTCTGCCGGAAACGGCTTGCCAGATACCGGAACGGCTTGCCAGATATGAGTCTTTTCGCCGCGGAACTTTACGAATATTGCGCCGGCATTGCTCCGATCGTACCGAGGCTGCTCGGCGTTCCCCAAAGTTTGACCGGCATCCGGCCAAGCTTCTTGCGATGCAACGCGCCGCGCCTTAGGGTGCGGCGTTCCCATCAAAAAGAGTCGTGAATTTCAGAACTCACGACGTTTGCCAGGAGATCATGATGCCCTTCCTGTCCGCTGCGCTCGCCCGTGTGAAGCCGTCCGCGACGATCGCGGTCACGGATAAAGCGCGCGCGCTGAAAGCGGCGGGACGCAACGTCATCGGCCTCGGCGCCGGCGAACCGGACTTCGACACGCCCGCCAACATCAAGCTGGCGGCGATCCGCGCCATCGAGGCCGGCAAGACCAAGTACACCGACGTCGGCGGCATTCCCGAGTTGAAGGAAGCCATCATCGGCAAATTCCAGCGCGAGAACGGCCTGACCTACAAGCCGAACCAGATCATCGTCGGCACCGGCGGCAAGCAGGTGCTCTACAATGCACTGATGGCAACCCTCAATCCCGGCGACGAGGTGATCATCCCGGCGCCGTACTGGGTCAGCTATCCGGAAATGGTGGCGCTGGCCGGCGGCGAGTCGGTCCCCGTCGTGTGCCCGGCATCGAGCGGCTTCAAGCTGCGGCCCGAGGATCTGGAAAAGGCGATCACGCCGAAGACCAAATGGATCATCCTGTGCTCGCCGTCGAACCCGACCGGTGCCGCGTACACCCGCGCCGAACTCAAGGCGATCACCGACGTACTGGTGAAGCATCCGCATGTCTGGGTGATGACCGACGACATGTACGAGCACCTGGTCTATGACGACTTCCAGTTCGCGACGCCTGCGCAGGTCGAGCCGAAGCTCTACGAGCGCACGCTGACGGTGAACGGCGTGTCGAAAGCCTATTGCATGACCGGCTGGCGCATCGGTTACGCCGGCGGCCCGGCCGACCTGATCAAGGCGATGGCGACGATCCAGTCGCAGTCGACCTCGAACCCATCGTCGATCGCGCAGTGGGCCTCCGTCGAAGCGTTGAACGGTCCGCAGGATTTCATCCCGGTACATAACAAGATGTTCAAGGAGCGCCGCGACCTCGTGGTCTCGATGCTGAATCAGGCCAAGGGCATCGAATGCCCGCGGCCCGAGGGCGCGTTCTACGTCTATCCGTCCTGCGCCGGCACCATTGGCAAGACCTCGCCGTCCGGCAAGGTGATTGCCAATGACGAGGATTTTGTTACCGAGCTCCTCGAGAGCGAAGGCGTCGCCGTCGTGCAGGGTTCCGCGTTCGGATTGGGCCCGGCGTTCCGCATCTCCTACGCGACCAAAACCTCCGATCTCGAAGATGCCTGCAAGCGCATCCAGCGCTTCTGCGGCAATTTGCGATAAGAAGCGTTTTCACAGCAGCAGCACAAGCCCGTTCCGCAGTTGATGCGGGACGGGTTGCGGTTCGCACCAGCAATCGCGTCAAAAGGACGGCCGTCAAATCACATCGCGCGTGAATGAGAACGCAATGTTTTGACGGCTTCTCGATCAAGCGCCATGTTTTCGACACTGCGCTTCCATCCTGTCCGCTCCGCTAAATTTGTTCATCAACATGCGGAGACTGGGACACATGCGACTCCTGACATTGACACTCGCCACGGCGGCACTGATCGCGCCGATCGCAAGCGCCAACGCGGCACCGCCGGTTCGCGCCGGTATTCTGCAATGCCAGGGCGGCCAGAATGTCGGCTTCGTGGTCGGCTCGGTGACGAGCCTCGAATGTGTGTTCCGCAGCGAAGGCCGCCGGCCTGAGCCCTACCTCGCCAAGGTGCAGCGTATTGGTCTCGATCTCGGCGTCACCGAACAGACCCAGTTGTCCTGGGCCGTCAACGCGCCGAACAGCCGGCTCGGGCGCGGCGAACTCGCCGGCACTTACGGCGGCGTCGGCGCCAACGCATCGATCGGCGTTGGCGGCGGCGGCAACTTCCTGGTAGGCGGTCCGGCGAATGCCTACGCCCTGCAGCCGATCAGCCTGCAGGGACAGACCGGATTGAACGTCGCCGCCGGTATCGCCGGCCTCGAGCTGCAGGCGGTGCAGTTCGGCCCCCGTCGGCATCACCATCGCCGGCATCACCGCCGCGGTTGACGGATAGGTGCTAGTGAAAGGGCCCGCGCAAGCGGGCCTTTTTTGTTGAGTTGGATCCGTCATTCCGGGATGGTCCGAAGGACCAGACCCGGAATCTCGAGATTCTCAGGTGCGCAATTGCGCACCATAGTTCGCGCCTTGCGCGCCCCGGAATGACTGCGGTAGTGAATCTGGCACGGGCCGTAGTGCTGTGGCATAGAACGGTGAACGCTGCGGGCACGGCGCTGATTTTCTTCTCTGCTCGCATCACAGTTTTCAGCCGGAGATTACTTCATGCGTCGTTCCCTCATCCTTGCCGCTGCCGCACTCTCCATATTGGCTTCATCCATCGACGGCGCCAATGCGCAGCAGGCGCAGCGCGTGCAGGTCGGCGTGCTGGAGTGCCGCGGCGGCGCCAGCGTCGGCTTCATCGTCGGTTCCGTGACCCATCTCGGCTGCGTGCTGCGCGCCGAGGGCATGCCGGAAGATCGCTACGTCGCCACCATCCGCAAGGTCGGGCTCGATCTCGGCATCACCCAGGAATCGGCGTTGGCCTGGGGTGTATTTGCGCCTGTCGCGCGGCTCGGGCCGGGCGGCCTTTCCGGCGATTATGTCGGCGCGCAAGGCAGCGCGACGTTTGGCGTCGGCGTCGGCGGCAACGTGCTGGTCGGCGGCTCGGCGAACTCGATCGCGCTGCAGCCGCTCAGCGTACAAGGCCAGGTTGGCGTCAGCATTGCTGCCGGATTGGAAAGCCTGGAACTCCGGCCGGGTAGGTAACT
The DNA here is from genome assembly GCF_032917945.1 of Bradyrhizobium sp. sBnM-33. Taxonomy (NCBI): domain Bacteria; kingdom Pseudomonadati; phylum Pseudomonadota; class Alphaproteobacteria; order Hyphomicrobiales; family Nitrobacteraceae; genus Bradyrhizobium; species Bradyrhizobium sp. sBnM-33. Next base: position 8,000,977 of record NZ_CP136624.1, on the reverse strand, counting down.
AGAACTTTCCGCCACTGCGAGCCGGTCGCGCGAATGCGCGTCCGATGACCGGCTCCGCGAAGCAATCCACCCCTCCACGCGGGGATTGGTGGATTGCTTCGTCGCTGACGCTCCTCGCAATGACCATACCCCAAGCGCCTTTGCCATCACATCGCAGCGCAGCGACGTTTTCCTGCTTGCCAAAATCACGGGACAGGCGGAGCATCAGTCCCGCCGACCCAATCACGGGCCGAGCTCCAAAACGGGAGGCGGCAATGGGACAAGACGTCAGAAGTCCCCGCGGTCCACGGTGCATTGCGCTGGTGGGCCCTTTCCAGAGCGGTAAAACCACACTTCTAGAAGCCATACTGGCGCGAACGGGCGCCATTAAAAGTGCCGGCAGCGTCGATGCTGGAACTTCCGTCGGCGATGCCAGCCCCGAAGCGCGCAATCACAAGATGGGCGTGGGCCTGAGCGCCGCGACCACCACCTTCATGGGCGATAGTTACACCTTTATCGATTGTCCCGGCTCGGTCGAGTTCGCGCATGACATGCGCGCCGCGTTGCCCGCGGTCGATGCCGCGGTCGTGGTCTGCGAGGCGGACGAGAAGAAGCTGCCGCAACTGCAGATCATCCTGCGCGAGCTGGAAGATCTCGGCATTCCGCGTTTTCTGTTTTTGAACAAGATCGACCGCGCCAACAAGCGCATCCGCGAAACGCTGGCGACCCTGCAGCCGGCCTCGCGCGTGCCGCTGGTGCTGCGGCAGATTCCGATCTGGAACGGCGAGCTGATCGAAGGCTTTGTCGATCTCGCACTCGAGCGCGCATTCGTCTATCGCGAGCACAAGCCCTCCGAAGTGATTGCGCTGGAAGGCGGCGATCTCGACCGCGAGAAGGAAGCGCGCTTCTCGATGCTGGAAAAGCTCGCCGATCATGACGACGCGCTGATGGAGCAGTTGCTGGAGGACATCCAGCCGCCGCGCGACGCGGTGTTCGACGATCTCGCCCGCGAATTGCGCGAAGGGCTGATCTGCCCGGTGCTGCTGGGCGCCGCGAGCCGTGAAAACGGCGTGTTGCGGCTGATGAAGGCGCTGCGTCACGAATCGCCCGGCGTCGTCGAGACGGCGAAACGCCTCGGTGCGCCGTCGCAAAAGGAAGCGTTGGCTTATGTGTTCAAGACGCTGCACCTGCAGCACGGCGGCAAGCTGTCGCTGGTGCGGCTGCTTGCCGGCCATCTCGACGACGGCGCCACGCTGCAATCCTCCTCCGGCGAATCCGGGCGCGTGTCCGGCATTCTCGCCGTCAACGGCGCGTACGATACCAAGCGGCCTTCGGCCGAGGCCGGCGACACCGTCGCCCTCGGCAAGCTCGACGCCATCAAGACCGGAGACACGCTGTCCGGCGGCAAGACCGCGCCGCCGGCGCTGGTGCAGGTGACGCCGGTACCGCCGGTGCTCGCGATGTCCGTCTCGGCGGCCGATCGCAAGGACGATGTCAAGCTGGGTCAAGCGCTGCTGAGGCTGAACGAGGAGGATCCGTCGCTGACGATGATCCAGAACCAGCGCACCCACGACATCGTGTTGTGGGGGCAGGGCGAGATGCATCTGCGCGTCGCGCTCGAGCGGCTGCGCGACCGCTTCGGCGTTAACGTCAAATCGCAGCCGCCGGCGATCGGCTATCAGGAGACCATCCGCAAACCGATCACCCAGCGCGGCCGCCACAAGAAGCAATCCGGCGGCCATGGCCAGTTCGGCGACGTGGTGCTGGAAATCAAGCCGCTGCCGCGCGGCTCAGGCTTCGAGTTCCACGAAAAGGTGGTCGGCGGCGCGGTGCCGAAAAACTATATCGGCGCGGTGGAAGAGGGCGTGGTCGACGGCCTCGCCAAGGGTCCGCTCGGTTTTCCCGTCATCGATGTTGAAGTCACGCTCATCGACGGCTCCTATCACAGCGTCGACTCGTCCGATCTCGCGTTCCGCACCGCGGCGCGAATCGGCATGACCGAGGCGCTGCCGCAGTGCCAGCCGGTGCTGCTGGAGCCGATCCACATGGTGGAGATCGTCTGCCCGACGGAAGCGACGGCGAAGATCAACGCGATCCTGTCGGCGCGACGCGGCCAGATTCTCGGCTTCGACACCCGCGAGGGCTGGCCGGGATGGGACTGCGTCCGCGCCACCATGCCGGAAGCGGAGATCGGCGATCTGATCGTGGAGTTGCGCTCGGCCACCGCCGGCGCCGGCGGTTTCACCCGCCAATTCGACCGCATGGCCGAGGTCACCGGCCGCGCCGCCGACCAGATCATCGCCGCGCATCGCGTCGCGGCGTAGCTGGCCGGCCTGGCCGCCGCAGCTCCGTCTGCGGCGGCGGGCGCGCGGCTTGACTCATTTCAGCGGAAGATAAATTGATAATCGTGGCCGGGTTTATCCCGGCCATCGACGTCTTTGGAGGAGGCTATTGCCGTGCCTAAACCCCCCGCCGCCTGCCTGATCGGATGGCCGGCCGCGCATTCGCGTTCACCGTTGATCCATCATTACTGGCTGCGGACGCTGGGCATCGAGGGCGGCTACGTCATCGAGGCGGTGCCGCCCGACGAGTTTCAGGATTTCGTCTTCCGGCTGTCGCTGCGCGGCTTTGTCGGCGCCAACGTCACCATTCCTCACAAGGAGCGCGCGCTTGCGTTGTCGAAACCGGACGAGCGCGCCCGCGCGGTCGGCGCCGCCAATACGCTGTGGTTCGCAGACGGCGAATTGTGCTCGACCAATACCGACGTCGAAGGGTTTATCAACAATCTCGACGCCTGCGCCAGCGGCTGGGACCAAGCGGAGGATGCGCTGGTGCTGGGCGCCGGCGGTTCGTCGCGCGCCGTCGTGTTTGGACTGCGCGAACGCGGCATCAAGCGCATTCATCTCGTCAATCGCACCATGGCGCGCGCGAGCGCGTTGGCGGATCAGTTCGGCCCAAGCGTCTTGCCTGTGGCGTGGGATGCGCTCGGCGATCTCCTGCCGCGTGCCGGGCTTCTGGTGAATACGACCTCGCTCGGCATGAAGGGCCAGCCGCCGCTCGAGCTCGATATCGGCCGGCTGCCGTCACGCGCCGTCGTCGCCGATCTCGTTTATGTGCCGCTCGACACGCCGTTGCTGGCCGCCGTGCGCGCCCGCGGGCTGAAGACCGCCGACGGGCTCGGCATGCTCTTGCATCAGGCGGTGCGGGGATTCGAACTGTGGTTCGGGCGGCGTCCCGAGGTGACGCCGGAGCTTCGCGCGTTGGTCGAAGCCGATCTCACGAATACATGATCGGCCGATCGCGGATCTTGAGTCGGAATTTTTTTGAAAAGCCGGGGTCAATGGCTACGTCAGTGCTGCCATTGGAGACCCCAGCATGCCCGTCCGTCATTTTCAGCTCGTTCGCCCGCTTGTCGCCGTCGCGATGGTGGCGGGCTCCACGCTTTACGCGATTGCCCAGCAACCACCGACGCCGACGCGCGTTCGCGGCACCATCGAAGCCGTCGATGGTGACGTGCTTGCCGTGAAGTCCCGCGGCGGCGAGGACGTCAGGCTGCACATGACCGGCGACGTCAACGTCATTGGGATCAGTAAGATTTCTCTGTCCGATATCAAGGTTGGATCCTTCATCGGCACCACCACGGTGCCGGGGCCCGACGGCAGCCAGAACGCGGTGGAGGTACATGTATTTCCGGACGCGATGCGCGGCACCGGCGAGGGCTCGCGGCCCTATGATCTGCGTCCGAACTCCACGATGACCAACGCGACGGTCGCGGAGTCCGTGGTCGGCAATGACGGCCATACCCTGACGGTCAAATACAAAGGCGGCGAGAAGAAAGTCGTGGTCTCTCCGGAGACGCCGGTCGTGACCTACGTTCCTGCCGGCAAGTCCGACCTCAAGGTAGGCGCCAAGGTGATCGCCTTCTCGAAGAAGCTGCCGGATGGCTCGCTCGAGACCAGCCGCGTCAGCGTCGGCCGCGACGGGCTGACCCCGCCGATGTGATTTTCCCCTCTCCCCTTGCGGGAGAGGCATTAGGCGGCATAAGTCCGCCTATCGCCACCTTCTCCCACAAGGAGAGAAGGAAAGTGAACAACCCGCGCCATGGAATAGCTACCTCCCGTGCGGTGTTTGCGTTGAGTTGGGCGCCAATACATCTAGGGAGGAATACCATGCTGAAATCATCTTCATGGCCATGGATGCTAGTGGCCTCGCTGGGCCTTGCCGCTTTGGTTGCGACGGAGGCCTCGGCACAACAGCCGCCGACGGTTCGCATTCGCGGTACCATCGAGGCGGTCGACGGGCCCATGCTGTCGATCAAGTCGCGCGAGGGCACCGACATGAAGGTGCGTGTCACCGACAATGTCGCGGTGTTCGGCGTTGCCAAGACCGAACTGTCGGAAATCAAGGAAGGCTCCTATATCGGCGTCACCGGCATGCCGGAGCCGGACGGCACCCAGAAGGCAGTCGCGGTGCATATCTTCCCGGAGAACCAGCGCGGCGCGGCCGAAGGCTTCCGGCCCTGGGACCAGCGCCCGAACTCGACCATGACCAACGCCACCGTCGCCCAGACCGTGAAGGGCACCGACGGCCAGAACATCCTGGTCAAATACAAGGACGGTGAAAAGAAAGTCGTGGTGCCGCCGGGTACGCCTGTCGTCACCTTCGTCGCCGGCGACAAGTCCGAGCTGAAGCCGGGCGCGAAAGTGATTATCTTCAGCGCGGTGAAGAAGGACGACGGCACGCTGGAAGCATCGCGCGTCAATGTCGGCCGCGACGGAATCACACCGCCGATGTGAGTTAGTTCTGGCGGCGTCGCCTCTTACACCCTCTCCCCTTGTGGGAGAGGGTGTATCAATCGCGCGAAAAGCGCGATTGAGACGGGTGAGGGGTTCTCTCCGCGGAGAGAACCCCTCATCCGGCGGACTGTGTCCGCCACCTTCTCCCACAAGGGGAGAAGGGAAGTAAGCAAGCTAGATCTAAACCGCCAGCACGCGATCGTCGATCTCGGCAATCGTGTTGACGCCACACAGCCCCATCGTCGTGAGCATTTCCTTGCCGATGATGTCGAGCGCCTTGGCAACGCCGGCTTCGCCGCCGGCCCCTAGGCCATAGGCATAGGCGCGGCCGATCATGCAGGATTTGGCGCCGAGTGCGAGCGCGCGCATCACGTCCTGGCCGGAGCGGATGCCGCCGTCGAACATGATCTCGATCTTCGAGCCGACGGTATCGACGATTTCGGGCAGCACCTCGATCGTGGACGGCGCGCCGTCGAGCTGGCGGCCTCCATGATTGGAAACCACGATCGCCTGCGCGCCGGTCTTCGCCGCGATCTCGGCGTCCTCGACGTCGAGAATGCCTTTGAGGATCAGCTTGCCCGGCCAGATCGAGCGAATCCAGTCGATGTCCTTCCAGTTCAGCGACGTATCGAACTGCGACGCGGTCCATTCCGAGAGCTTGGTGAGATCCTCGGTACCTTTGACGTGGCCGACGATGTTGCCGAAGGTTCGGCGCTTGCCGCGAAGGACGCCGGCGACCCATGAGGGCTTGCTCGCAAAATCGATCAGCTTCGAGAGCGACCATTCCGGCGGCACCGTCATGCCGTTCTTGATGTCCTGATGGCGCTGGCCGATCACCTGCAAATCGACGGTCAATACCAGCGCCGAGCATTTCGCCGCAATGGCGCGCTCGACCAGCGATTTGATGAAGCCGCGATCCTTCATCACGTAGAGCTGGAACCAGAACGGCTTGTCGACGCTAGCTGCGATATCCTCGATCGAGCAGATCGACATCGTGCTCTGGGTGAAGGGAATGCCTGCGGCCTGCGCGGCGCGGCAGGCGTGAATCTCGCCGTCGCCATGCTGCATGCCGAGCAGGCCGACCGGCGCCAGGATCAAAGGCATCGCGGCGGGTTCGCCGAGGACCGTCGCGGACAGATCGCGCTTGGAGACATCGACCAGGATGCGCTGGCGGAACTTGATCTGCCGCAGGTCCTCGGAATTGGCCCGCAGCGTGTCCTCGGTGTAGGAGCCTCGGTCGACATAATCGAAAAAGGCCTTGGGAACCCTGCGCTTGTGCAATTGGCGCAGATCCTCAATGCAGGTGATGTGCTTCATTGGACGTCCCGGCCCCTTCTTGAACTTCCTCGCTGCGCCGTCATCTAGCATGGTTGGATGGCCTGCCAAATCGCATCGCTTGGGCGCCATTTTCGACCGGGAGGACATCCCATGACGAGACCGCGCAAAGCCGCCCCCGCCGAGCCCGGCCCGGCCGATCGCGAGGAAAAGCGCCGGCTCGACGATGCCCTGGAAGAGGGTCTTGAAGAGACCTTTCCGGCATCCGATCCGGTCAATGTCACCCAGCCGCCACCCTCGAAGGGCGACCAGCACGTCAAGCGGAGCGGCTGAGCCGGCAGGGCCGATCGGCTGCCGGGCGCGAATATCCAGATATAACAATTGGTTATATTGCGTTATGACGCCAATGGTCGTAATGATTCATCATATTTTTTGAAGCCATTTTAGCGGGCGAAGGATTATAACCCCCAGCACGCTACGATGGAGGCGTTCGGGGATTCGTGGCCGTGATGGCCTGAAGACCCAGAATGGCTGGGGGTCACATGAGCCGCAAATATTTCGGTACCGACGGAATTCGGGGCCGCGCCAATGGTTTGATCACGCCAGAGCTCGCGCTCAAGGTGGGGCAGGCGGCCGGCCTGGTGTTTCAGCGTGGCGATCACCGCCACCGCGTCGTCATCGGCAAGGATACGCGTCTCTCCGGCTACATGATCGAATACGCCATGGTGGCCGGCTTTACCTCGGTCGGCATGGACGTGCTGCTGCTCGGCCCGATGCCGACGCCGGCGGTTGCGATGCTGACTAAGTCGATGCGCGCCGATCTCGGCGTGATGATTTCAGCGTCGCACAATCTGTTCGAGGACAACGGCATCAAGCTGTTCGGTCCGCAGGGCTTCAAACTGTCCGACGACGTCGAGAGGCAGATCGAGCAATTGCTCGACGAGCCGATCGACCGTCGCTTGGCGCAGAGCGCCAGCCTCGGGCGCGCCCGCCGCATCGACGGCGTCCACGACCGCTATATCGAATTCGCCAAACGCACGCTGCCGCGCGAACTCTCGCTCGACGGCCTGCGCGTCGTGATCGATTGTGCGCACGGCGCGGCCTACAAGGTGGTGCCGGAAGCGCTGTGGGAATTGGGCGCCGACGTCATCGCGATAGGCGTCGATCCTGACGGTTTCAATATCAACAAGGAATGCGGTTCGACCTCGCCGGAGGCGCTTGCCAAGAAGGTGCGCGAGATGCGCGCCGATATCGGCATCGCGCTTGATGGCGATGCCGATCGCGTCATCCTGGTCGATGAGCGTGGCCATGTGGTCGACGGCGACCAGTTGCTCGCGGTGATCGCGCAGAGCTGGAACGAAGAGGGCCGTCTCGCCAAGCCAGGCATCGTCACCACCGTCATGTCCAACCTCGGGCTCGAGCGCTTCCTTGAAGGGCAAGGGCTCGGCATGGTGCGTACGCCGGTCGGCGACCGCTACGTGCTCGAGCAGATGCTCGCGCAGGGCTACAATCTCGGCGGCGAGCCCTCGGGCCATATCATCCTCTCCGACTACGCGACGACCGGTGACGGCTTCGTCGCCGCGTTGCAGGTGCTGGCCGTGGTGCAAAAGCTTCGCCGCCCGGTGTCGGAGGTCTGCCATCGCTTCGACCCGCTGCCGCAGATCCTGAAGAACGTACGCTATCGCTCCGGCAAGCCGCTCGACCACGCCGAGGTGAAATCGGCGATCATGGACGGCGAGAATCGCCTCAATGGCCACGGCCGGCTGCTGGTGCGTTCGTCCGGCACCGAGCCTGTGATCCGCGTGATGGGCGAGGGCGACGACCGCCTCCTGGTCGAGGAAGTCGTCGACCAGATCGTCAACGCGCTCGGCCACGCTGCGGCGGCATAAGCGGGCTTTATCTGAATGATGCGTGATCGCTGATCGGCGGTGCGCGGAAGCGCATCGCAGCTATCGGCTATTGCTGCTGGTTGCAACCGGGCGTGCGACGTAAAAGGCAGCATTGCGTCAGCGAATCCTTTTCGGGAATGCGCCGTTGAATAAGCCCGTCATCGTAACTGAGGAAACCGCGACCGCGCCGGTTGTCGTGTCGGACGCCGCGCCGGGGCTCGCTGCGAAAGCGGCCGTGGCAGGGCCGGCCTATATCGTGCTCGCCGGCATCAGCTTCTCGCACTTCCTCAACGACACCATGCAGTCGTTGATTGCCTCGGTCTATCCGATCCTGAAGGACGCCTATGCGCTCGACTACGCGCAGATCGGCATGATCACGCTGGCATTTCAGTTCACCGCGTCGCTACTGCAGCCCGTGGTTGGACATTTCACCGACGAGAAGGCGCAGCCGTTCTCGCTCGCGATCGGCATGGGCTTTACGTTCTTCGGCTTGCTGCTGCTCAGCGTCGCGCATCTCTATCCGATCATCCTGATCGCAGCGGCGCTGGTCGGGCTTGGCTCTGCGGTGTTTCACCCGGAGTCGGCGCGGATCGCGCGCCTGTCTTCCGGCGGACGCTACGGCTTCGCGCAATCGGTGTTTCAGCTCGGCGGCAGTTTCGGCACGTCGATGGGGCCGGTGCTGGCGGCGCTGATTGTGGTGCCGTTCGGCCAGCCTTCGATCGCCTGGTTTTCGTCGATCGCGTTTTTGGCGATCGTGATCCTGTGGCGGATCGGCGTTTGGTACAAGCCGCAGATCACGACAAAGAAAGCGGCGGCGGTAGAACGTCATCCGGACCTGCCGGATTCCCGGCGCGTCAGAATCGCGCTTGCGGTGCTGGTTGCGCTGTTGTTCTCGAAGCAGCTCTACGTGTCGAGCCTGTCGAGCTACTACATCTTCTATCTGATCGAAAAGTTTCAGGTGTCGACGCAGGCAGCCCAGCTCTATCTCTTCCTGTTTCTTGCCGCCAATGCGGCGGGTGCATTTTTCGGCGGGCCGCTCGGCGATCGCTTCGGGCGCAGATACGTCATCTGGTACTCGATCCTCGGCGCGCTGCCGTTCACGCTGGCGCTGCCCTATGCCGGCCTCTTTGCGAGCGCGGTGCTGACGGTGTTCATCGGTCTCATCATCTCGTCGGCGACGTCGTCGATCATCGTGTTCGCGCAGGAGCTGATGCCGCATCGTTTCGGGATGATCTCCGGCGTGTTCTTCGGCGTTGCATTCGGCATCGGCGGCCTTGGCGCCGCGGTGCTCGGCAAGCTCGCCGATCACACCGGCATCGCCTTCGTCTACCACCTCTGCGCATTCCTGCCGGCGCTCGGGCTGCTCGCGGTGTTCCTGCCGAAGATGCCGAGACCCACGCGCTAGGCGTGCGCAGCGTTGCCGATCGCTCGCGTCAACAAAATCTTAACGCTGCGACGGCGAGCTTTCTAAATACATCGTTAGGATGTGTGTCGGCTTCCGCTGTTTTCTGCGCTGCTGAAACATCGACTCATGCGTCGCAAGCAGCGGCCAAGAAAGATAGTCAGAGATTGTCAACCTTAAAAATTAGGGTTAAGCGCCGCTTAAGCTTTTGATGCCATCGTCCGTCCGTGAGTTTTTGAAGTGGGGCCCTTTGGAGTCAGCCTCACCGGACAAAAGGACGAAGCCCATGCGTAGCGTTAAGTCTTTCATTGCCGCCGGTGCGGCCACTTTGTTGTCCCAGGCGGCGTTTGCTGCCGACATGGCGATTGCGCCGCCGCCCTATGCTGCGGCCCCGGTGGTCGAGGATTTCGGCGGTTGGTATCTGCGCGGCGATATCGGTTTCAGCAACCAGCGCGTCGATCGTCTGAACAACGCGCTCGATGCCACCACCACTTCGTCGGTGCAGACGAACAGCTTCGGCACCGCCGGCATTTTCGGCCTCGGCGTCGGTTACAAGGTCAACAACTGGTTCCGCGCTGACGTGACCGGTGAATATCGCGGCAATTCGCAATTCTTCGGCAAAGACGTCATCACCTTTCCGGGCGGCTTCGGCACCGATACCTATCACGCCACCAAGTCAGAATGGGTGGTTCTTGGCAACGCCTATGTCGATCTCGGCACGTGGTGGTGCGTCACCCCGTTCATCGGCGCCGGTGTTGGCGGCGCGCGGGTTTCGATTGCGAACTTCACCGATCAAGGCATTACCAATTTTGCTGGCGTCACATCACCGAGTCTCGCCTTCGGCGACAACGTCGCGAAGTGGAATTTCGCCTGGGCCGCGCATGCTGGTCTCGCCTACAAAGTCACGCCGAATTTTACCGTCGAACTCGCCTATCGCTATCTCGACATGGGCGACGGCCTGACCGGCGACCTCCGCACCTTCGACGGCACCAACAACATCAACAACCCGACCACCTTCAAGAACATCACCTCGCACGACCTGAAGCTCGGTGTACGCTGGGATCTGACCAGCCCGCAGGTCTACGCGCCGCCGCCGCTGATCCGCAAAGGTTAATGGCGACTTCCATTCGTTAACGATTGCCGGACGGCGCGGGGCACTTCCCGCGCCGTCTGCTTTTTGGCGTCGGCGATCAGCCGAAAAAATGTTGGTCCGTTTTTCGGCAAGATTGCGCCAATCGGAAGGCGCGAAAACGATTGGTTAAGGTTAACAGGCGATGATCAGCGCCAAGTTCAGAGTGTCGGATGGAGCGTTGCGATGCGTCGATTCTTGCTGGTGGCGATGTTATGCGGAGCGGTGACGGGCGCGCGAGCCGCCGATATGCCGGACCTGCCGTTTCTCCGCGGCGGCTTCACCGAGGGGCTGAGCACCAGCACAGTGAACTGGCAAGGCGGCTACATCGGCGGACATGCCGCCTATGGCACTTCCAACATGAATTTTGCGAATTCGACGAGGACCATCGCGGCGCGCCTCTTGGACGGCACGGAGATGGAGAGCGTCCAGCGAATATCGGAGTGGCCGATCATGGGGAAAGTTTCGGCCCACGGAGAGGGGTTCGGCGGATTCGTCGGCTACAACTTCCAGTGGACCGACGTCGTCGTAGGCGTTGAACTGAATTACACGCACGGCAAGTTCGGCGGCTCGCAGACCGGCAGCATGTCGCGGTTCTTCACGCTTCCTTCCGGGTACACGGTTGGCGCCACCTATGAAGGGACTGCGCGGATGAATATTTCCGACATGGGAACGCTTCGGGTCCGCGGCGGCTATGCGTATGGCTCGTTCCTCCCTTATATGTTTGCCGGCATCGCACTCGGGCAGGCCGATATCATTCGCACCGCCCGTGTTTTCGGAACTCAGGTCAATTCCGCCGTCGCGCCGCCTTTCAATAACGTGCCGTTCGACGTTAGCGCAACCGACGCCCAGTATAGCCACTTGATCTACGGCTATTCGTTCGGTCTCGGCACCGAAATAATGCTGATATCAAATCTGTTCATGCGCGCGGAATGGGAATACGTGCGCTTTGCCTCTTCGGTCGACACCAGCATCAACACGGTCCGCGCCGGCCTCGGCTACAAATTCTGATCCCGCCACGGCGGCGTCTGTCCGGCGCCGTTGACAGATTTGTCGCCACCTGTTGCACTATCGGCCCTAACAGGGGCGGCACATGAAGATCTACGGCGATACCAATTCCGGCAATTGTCTGAAGGTGAAGTGGGTGTGCGACCATCTCGCGCTGCCCTACACCTGGATAGCGGTGGATACGCTCAAGGGCGAGACGCGGACGGCCGAGTTTCTCAAGCTCAACGGCGCCGGCCAGGTGCCGACGATCGAACTCGACGACGGCCGCACGCTGGCGCAATCCAACGCCATCATCCGCTATCTCGCCCGCGGCTCTGGTCTCATTCCGCAGGATGCATTCGCGGAAGGAAAGATGGATGAATGGCTGTTCTGGGAGCAATACAGCCACGAGCCCTATATCGCCGTCTGCCGCTTCCAGATGTTCTACCTGAAGAAGCCGGCCTCTGATCTCGACCCTGAGAAGGTCAAGCGCGGCTATGCGGCGCTGGCGCGGATGGAGCATCAGCTTGCGCTGACGCCGTTCCTGGTCGGCGACGCCGTCACGCTCGCCGACATATCGCTATTGGCCTATACCCGCGTGGCGCATGAAGGCGGCTTCGATCTCGACGGCTACGCCGCGGTGCGCCGCTGGATCGGCGAGACCGAAAAATTCCTCAAGCTTCCGCCGGCGCGCTGACTTCACCGGAATGCATGATGACTGAGATTGCGAAGGTCGCCATCCGCCCCGCGCGCCGCGAGGACGTGGGCACCATCATTGCCATGCTGGCGGACGATCGGCTCGGCGGTGCGCGTGAGCGGATCGAAGACCCGCTGCCGCAATCCTATTTCACGGCCTTTGAACGGCTGCAGCATGACCCGAACATCCTTCTCGTCGTCGCCGAGGACGGCGAAGGCGCCGTGGTCGGTTGCCTGCAGCTATGCATTCTGCCGGGGCTGAGTTTGCAAGGCGCGTCGCGCGGCCTGATCGAGGATGTCCGCGTCGCCAGCCACTGCCGCAGCCGCGGCATCGGCGAGCAGATGGTGCAATGGGCAGTCGCAGAAGCGCGCGCGAGGGAATGCAAACTGGTCGAATTGCTGACGCATCACACCCGTGTCGATGCGCAGCGGTTCTACGAGCGCTTGGGTTTTGCGCGCAGCCATGTCGGCATGACCTTGCGATTTTGATAGCCATAGCGTTTTCGAGCGAAGTGGAATCCGGTTCGCGTAAAGAAACGCGTCAGAATAAGGTCAGGCAACCGCGGTTGAAGCGCGCTTGCGACCAATGCCTGAGGTAGTCGTCACTATGCGATCCGGTTAACAACCGATAAACTACGCATGCGTCTGTGATTTTACGGACAGGAACGTCTCCGCTATGCCGGCGTCTCCCAAGGGGCTTTGGGGAGCTTGGGGATTTCCAATGAAAAAATATTCGATTGTTCGGATCGGAAGCGAATATGTCGTGCAGGCCGGGGAGACCAGCATTTTGAAGGTCTCGAGCCGGCGAGAGGCCGCCAAACTGGTCACCGATGCCGCCGAGCTTCTGCAGCAGGAGCCGGCTCCCTGCGCGGACGAGGACCCATCAATCGAGCGTGAAGCACCCGAAGCTCCTTGACGATCGGGCCCGATTCCCCTAATGACCGCGGCGGGACACCTCCCCCCAACGGGAGGCTTACTATCTGGAAGGATAGATCATGACCGTAGCGAAGCCCGCTTCGCGGCCGAACGTGCCGCATTTTTCCTCCGGCCCCTGTGCCAAGCGCCCCGGCTGGAATCCCCAAAATCTCAAGGACGCAGCCCTCGGCCGCTCGCACCGCGCGAAGATCGGCAAAGCCAAGCTCAAGCTCGCGATCGAATTGACGCGCGAAGTGCTGGAAGTGCCGGCCGACTACAAGATCGGCATCGTGCCAGCGTCCGATACCGGCGCGGTCGAAATGGCGTTGTGGTCGCTGCTCGGTGCGCGCCCCGTCACCACGATCGCCTGGGAATCCTTCGGCGAGGGCTGGGTCAGCGACATCGTCAAGGAGTTGAAGCTCAAGGACGTCACCAAGCTGCACGCTGGCTATGGCGATCTTCCAGATTTGAGCAAGGCCGATCCGGCCTCCGATATCGTTTTCACCTGGAACGGCACGACTTCAGGCGTGCGCGTGCCGAACGCCGACTGGATCAGCGCGGACCGCCAAGGTCTCACGATCTGCGACGCGACGTCGGCTGCGTTTGCGCAAGAACTCGATTTCGCAAAACTCGATGTGGTCACGTTCTCCTGGCAGAAGGCGCTGGGCGGCGAGGCGGCGCACGGCATGCTGATCCTCTCACCACGTGCGGTGGAGCGGCTCGAGACCTACAAGCCGGCCTGGCCGCTGCCGAAGATCTTCCGCCTCACCAAGGGTGGCAAGCTCAACCAGGGCATCTTCGAGGGCGAGACCATCAACACGCCGTCGATGCTGTGCGTCGAGGATTATCTCGATGCCCTGAACTGGGCGAAATCGATCGGCGGACTGAAGGCGCTGATCGCGCGCGCCGACGCCAACACCAAGGTGCTGTCGGACTGGAAGGCGAAGACACCGTGGATTGATTTCCTGGCCAAGGATCCGTCAATCCGCTCCAACACCTCGGTGTGCCTGAAGTTCATCGATCCCGCGATAACCTCGCTGACCGCGGACGCGCAGGCCGAGTTCTCCAAGAAGCTGGTTGCGCTGGTGGAGAAGGAAGCCGCCGGTTACGACTTCGCCTATTACCGCGATGCGCCGGCGGGCCTGCGGATCTGGTGCGGCGCCACGGTGGAAGCCTCCGACGTTGCGCTGCTGACGCAGTGGATCGACTGGGCGTTCGCCGAAGCCAAGGCCGCGCTGCCGAAGGCGGCTTAGTTCCTGTTTAGCTGTCGTCCCGGCCAAGCGAAGCGCGAGCCGGGACCCATAACCACCAGCACGGAGTATGGGTCCCGGCTCTTCGCGCCAAGTGGCGCTTCGGCCGGGACGACGTTCGATTTCCCGAAGGAAAATCCCATGACCAAACCCAAAGTTCTAATTTCCGACGCGCTGTCTCCCGCTGCCGTCCAGATCTTCAAAGACCGTGGCATCGAGGTCGACTTCCAACCCAATCTCGGCAAGGACAAGGACAAGCTCGCCGAGATCATCGGCAATTACGACGGCCTTGCGATCCGCTCCGCCACGAAGGCGACCGCCAAGATCATCGATAAGGCGAAGAAGCTGAAGGTGATCGGCCGCGCCGGCATCGGCGTCGACAATGTCGAAATTCCCGCGGCGACCGCCAAGGGCATCATCGTGATGAACACGCCGTTCGGCAATTCGATCACGACCGCCGAGCACGCGATCACGTTGATGCTGGCGCTGGCGCGTGAAATTCCGCAGGCCGACGCCTCGACGCAGGCCGGCAAGTGGGAGAAGAACCGCTTCATGGGCGTCGAGATCACCGGCAAGACCTTAGGGGTGGTCGGCTGCGGCAATATCGGCTCGATCGTCGCCGACCGCGCGCTCGGCCTGAAAATGAAGGTCGTCGCGTTCGATCCGTTCCTGTCGCCGGAGCGCGCCAAGGACATCGGGGTCGAGAAGGTCGAACTCGACGAGTTGTTCAAGCGCGCCGACTTCATCACGCTGCACACGCCGCTGACGGAGAAGACCAGGAACATCATCGACGCGGCGGCGCTCGCCAAGATGAAGAAGGGCGTTCGCATCGTCAATTGCGCCCGCGGCGGCCTGGTCGACGAGCAGGCGCTGCTCGATGCGCTGAATTCCAAGCACGTCGGCGGCGCGGCCTTTGACGTGTTTATCGAGGAGCCCGCCACCAAGAACGTGCTGTTCGGCCATCCCAACGTGATCTGCACGCCGCATCTCGGCGCCTCCACCACGGAAGCGCAGGAGAACGTCGCGCTGCAGGTCGCCGAGCAGATGTCCGACTATCTCCTGACCGGCGCGATCTCCAATGCGGTCAACTTCCCCTCGATCACGGCGGAAGAAGCGCCGAAGCTGAAACCGTTCATCGAACTCGCCGAAAAGCTCGGCTCGTTCGCCGGCCAGCTCACCGAAAGCGGAATCCTGAAAGTTCAGATCACCTATGAGGGACACGTCGCCGAGATGAAGATCAAGGCGATCACCTCGGCGGTGCTGTCGGGCCTGCTGCGCCCGATGCTGGGTGAGGTCAACGTGGTCTCCGCGCCTGTTGTCGCGAAGGAGCGCGGCATGGTGGTCGACGAGATCGTGCGCGCGGCGCAGAGCGATTACGAAAGCCTGATCACGGTGACCGTCACCACCGAACGGCAGGAGCGCTCCGTCTCCGGCACCGTCTATCACGACGGCAAGCCGCGGCTGGTCGACATCAAGGGCATCCGGGTCGATGCCGAGTTCGGCAAGTCGATGATCTATGTCACCAACGAGGACAAGCCCGGCTTCATCGGCAGCTTCGCTAGCCTGCTCGGCGACGCGAACATCAACATCGCCACGTTCCATCTCGGCCGGGTCAAGCAGGGCGGCGACGCCATCGCGTTGGTCGAGATCGACGGGCCGGTGCCGGCCGATGTGCTTGCCAAGGTGCAGGCGCTGCCGCAGGTGAAGCAGGCCAAGGCGCTGGTGTTTTAAAACACGCATCCCCTTCTGGGAAGATTGTTCGCCGCGGTGCTGCCGCGGCGAAATCCCGATCGAACCGATTCCTTCCTCGCCGCGTCTCATGACCGGGAGTGGTGGGCGTTGGTTGTCCGCCGCTATCCGGCAAACGGTTCAGGAGGGTATCCATGCGATTGATTGCGAACAGCTTTTTGACGACGAGCCTCGTCGTTCTGACGACGATGGCCGCCGTGCCGGGGCAGGCGGCCGACATCGCCGCGAGCTCGGCGGTGGATGCTGTCACTGTCTATCCCGACGGCGCCAGCGTAACGCGCCTCGTTACGCTCGATCTGCCGGCCGGCGAGAACTCCGCTGTTCTCAAGGATTTTCTCCTGACGCTCGATCCGTCGTCGCTGCGGGTCGAGGGTGAGGCGGGCGCAAAACTCACGATCGGCGCGATCGACGCAAAACCGCCGCGCGCGGCGCCGCCGGTCAACCTGCCCGAAGTCGACAAGCGCATCGAGGTGCTGAAGGACGAGCGGACCAATCTGCAGGGCGCGATCGATGCGGCCACCGCGCGTCGCAAGTTCGCCCAGCGATTTGCGGATGCGTCGCCGGCCGGGATCGGCGACAAGGGTGACGCGCGGCCCATCGCCGAATGGCGGGCGGCCTTTGCGGCGGTTGGTGAGGAAATTGCCAGCGCCGATGCCGCGATCCGCGATGCCCAGCGCAAGCAGCGCGAACTCGACCGCGAGATCGCGGGTCTCGAACAGGACAAGGCGCAGAAGCCGCCGAGCAAGCTGGAAGTGCGGATCGAGCTCGCAGCGGCGGCCGCGACCAAGGCGACGTTGCGAGTGACCTATGCGGTGCGCAACGCGCGCTGGACGCCGCTCTATGACGCCCGTCTTGATACCGGCGCGAAAGACCGCAAGCCCGCGCTCGAACTGGTGCGCCGCGCCGAAATCACGCAATCGACTGGCGAGGACTGGTCCAATGTCGCGCTCAGCGTCTCGACCGTGCGCACGGCGCGCGGCGGCAGCGCGCCTGAGCTCAACCCGCTGATCGTGCAGTACCCGCAAGCGCCACGGCCTCAGGCGTCCGCCAGCGGTATGATGGACAGCAACAGGACGTTGTTGCGTGCGACGCCGGCGCCCAAGATGGCGGAGGCGCTGGGCGGGAAGGCCGAGGAGCAGCAGGCCGCGGAGGAAGTCAGCGGCTTCCAGGTGGTGTTCAAAATTCCCGGCCGCGTCAGCCTCGGTGCCAGCGAAGGCGCCAAGAGCCTGCGTGTCACTAGCGCGACGCTCGCGCCCGATCTCGCGGTCCGCGCCGCCCCGGTGAAGGACCCGACCGCGTTCCTCGAGGCGAGCTTCAAGCAGAACGAGGACGCGCCGCTGTTGCCGGGACGCGTCTCGATCTACCGCGACGGCGTCTTCGTCGGCCGTGGGCAGATGGCCGCTGCGGCCAAGGACGAGACCGTGCGGCTCGGCTTCGGCGCCGACGACAAGATCAAGATCGAACGCGCGGTTCTCAAGCGCAACGAGGGATCGGCCGGCCTGATCATGACGACGTCGAAGACCGACGAGCGCGCGTTCAAGACCACCGTGCGCAACGGCCATGATTTCCCGATCCGGATCGCGATCGAGGATCAGTTGCCGGTCAGCGAGAACGAGGAAATCCAGGTCGAAATGCTGTCGTCCACGACGCCGCCGACCGCGAGCAACATCCGCGACAAGCGCGGCGTGCTGGAATGGGCGTTCGAGGCCAAGCCGGGCGAGGTGAGAGACATCAACTTCGCCTGGCGGATCCGCTGGCCCAAGGACAAGGGCGTGGTGATGGTGCCGGCGGGCTGAGGCTGCGGCTCCCTCTCCCCGTTCTTCACGGGGAGAGGGTAGGGGTGAGGGGCTCGCTCCTCGAACTCAACAGTAGTGATGATGCGGAAGCAGCCCCTCACCCCGACCCTCTCCCCGCAAAGGGCGGGGAGAGGGAGAACTGGCGTCCGTGCTCATTTGGCCGCCTTCAACTCCGCTTCCCATCCAAATACCGAGCGGCCGCCGAGCTGCGGCGACGCCGCGCGTTCACCGGAGATGAACGCGTCGAACGACGGCCCCATCGCAGAACGTTCGAGCTGGCGCGACTGGTCGTCGAGGCGCTTCAAGGCCTGCATCTCCTCGTCGCGTCCGAGTTTTGCGTTCTGCACCGCCGACTTCAGCACGCGGATGGTCTCGTCATAGACCTTGATCGGGACTGCATAGGGATGGCGGTCCTTGCCGCCATGCGCCAGCGAGAAACGCGCCGGGTCGCTGAACCGATACGGCGCGCCGTGGACCACTTCGGCAATCATCGCCAGTGAGCTCACCGTGCGCAGGCCAACGCCGGGCGTCAGCAGCAATTCCGGAAAATCGACCGGCCCGCGCTCGGCGGCGGCAGCGAGCGTGCCGTGCAGGCGACGGCTGAACACATCGCTCGACCTGACATCATGATGCGCCGGCATCACCAGATGCGGCAGCAAGGCTTGGGCCGGCTCCTTGCGTTCGATAATCGCCAGTTCATTGGCGATGCCATCCGGCCCCAGCTCGCGCAGCAATTCAAGCTGCGCCGCGCGCGACCGCCCGGCACGGTGGTCGGTGAGGTTGACGATCTCTCCCTGCTGCGGGCCGTCGATTGCGCTATGCGGTTCGTCGACAAAGCTTTCGAGCTGCTCGGAATGCCAGTGATAACGCCGCGCCTGCCGCTTGTCGCCGTTCATGCCCTGCTGCACGACCGTCCATTTGCCGTCATCGGTAACGAAAAAGCCGTGAAGATAGAGGTCGAAGCCGTCTTGCACGGCGGCGCTGTCGACCTTGGCGACAAGACGGCTGGCGCGAACCAATTGGGGAGCGTCGAAGCCGGTGCGTTCGCCGAGCAAGCGAAGCTCGTCCGGCGTCTTGCGCGAATGTTGGCCACGGCCGCCGCAGACATGAATCCCAAGCTCACTCTCCAGTGGCTTGAGCCCGCGCTTCAGCGCGCCGATCACGCTGGTGGTGATGCCGGACGAATGCCAGTCCATGCCCATCACAGCGCCGAACGACTGAAACCAGAACGGATGCGATAGACGCCTTAAGAATTCGTCACGCCCGTAATGATGCACGATCGCCTGGGTAATGATGGCGCCGAGCGAGGACATGCGCACCCCGAGCCAGGCGGGTACGCGCCCGCCATGCAAGGGTAAATCGGCGCTGCCGGTACGTCTTGTCATCGGTTCCTGCGTATGTGAATCGGCGGCCAGTTTATCAGACCGGCCAGCCGCGCTGTCAGCTCTTTCGGTCAGCCATCGTGCGGAACGTGATCGAATAACGCTTCGCCTCGACCGGAGGAATGCTGTGTTCCCAGGCCTCGCGGGATTCGCCGGACATCATATAGAGCGAGCGCGGCGCGGCCTCGAGCGTGTAGCGCTGCCATTTTTCGCCGACCGCGCGCCGGAAGCGGAATTTGCACGCCGATCCCATCGAAAGGCCGAAAATCCGGTCAAAGTGCCGTTTGTCCCGGTGCCAGCCGATCCCGACGCCGACTTCGTATTCGGTGCAGAGCACCTGCGCGATCTGCGTCGGCGGCCCGCCATACGCTTCGACCTTCTCGATCAGCGGACGGAGCCAGTCGGGAATCGGCTCGGCCGGCTGCAATCGCTGCAGCGTGTAATCATAGCGGAACCCGAACGACGCCACCCGGCGTTTGCCTTCGAAGACGCCGAACTGGAACGGCTGCAGCGGTAGCGCCGAGATCCGCCCAATGAGCTCGCGCTCGAGTAAGGGCGAAACGAATTCGGCCGCGTATTGCAGGCCATCGGGTCGGTCTTCGGGAAATAGTGCGAGCTGTCCAGTCAACCCTTGGTCCCCAGCGCCTTGCGTAAGGACGGAATATGGGGAGGCGAGAGCGGCAGACAAAGTCCGACGAGTGGGCATTGCGTTCGCGGCAAGGGGAGACCTCTACTGCGCCGCGTCGATTGCCTGTTTTTCCTGCTAGCGGGAGGAACTTTGCCAATCCAAGCCCATTGTCGATTGAGAAATGGCGGCGGGGCACATGGAGAAAGCCATGCACGGTCTCATCTATCTCGTCGGTCTCATTGTCGTAATCCTGGCGGTTCTGTCCTTCTTTGGTCTTCGCTAGCGCATGGAGAGGTCGATGGAAAACGTCTCTTCTCCTGCGGTGCGCGGCGATGTCGCGGCGCGTTTGCTGCAATGGTCGCCGATCGTGCTAGGCGCGTTTGTGGCGACGGCGTTTTCGTCCGTGCTGCTGACGTTTGGCGCCACGATCGGTCTCGGAGTTACATCGACTGCGCCGACCTGGCGTGATGCGTCTGCGGCGCTGGCGATCCTGTCGGGGCTTTATTTGATTATCCAGGCCGTCCTCAGCTTCGGCCTCGGCGGCTACATCGCCGGTCACAGCCGTCTCTCGGCCGGCCCGGCTGCGGCGGAGGAAACAGAACATGTTGACGGCGCCCACGGCCTGGGCGCCTGGGCACTCGCCGTCGTCATGGGGGCGCTCCTCGCTGCCCTGATTGGCGCAGCCACGATCAACCGGACACCTTCGATGCGCGGCCCTGCGCAGGCCAGCACCGCCGAGCCGCTCTTGAGCTATGAGTTGGACCGGCTGTTTCGCGCCGGCCGCCGCGCGCCAAATGTCGATCTCAGCGCCGAGCGGGCCGAAGCCGGCCGCATCCTGCTCACCACGTCGAGCCACAGCGGGCTCAGCGCGGACGACCGCACCCATCTGATTCAGCAAGTCGGCGCGCTCACGGGCCTTTCCGCGCCCGATGCGGAGCGGCGGGTCGATAGCGTCGTCGCCAGCGCCAAGACCGCGATTGCGAGATCACGGCGAAGCAGCATCATTCTCGCCTTCTCGGTCGCGACAGCCATCCTGCTCGGCGCCGTGGCTGCCTGGGCCGCAGCTTGCGCCGGCGGACGGCATCGCGATGGTGCGCCGCTGCCGGAGTGGATCGAGCGGTCGAATGCGCTCAGCCGGCGAAAGACGGTGATGCCGTAGCCCGGCGCTGCGCCGGCACACTATAGCTTTCCGTTACCCTGAGGAGGCCGCGTTGCGGCCGTCTCGAAGGGCGATGGCTACCGGGGGGCCGTTCATCCTTCGAGACCCCGCTTCGCGCTCCTCAAGATGGGATTGGCTTGGACGCCACGGCCTACTTCGCCTTCAAGAACTCCTCCACCTCCAGCAACACGAACTCGTTGTCGTCAGCCTTGTTGGGGTCGCGGCTCGACGAGAACGGCAAATTGTTGTCGTTGCCGACGATGATGTGGGTGTCGTCGACGCGATCGACGTTCTCGATGGTGAAGAACGGGAAGGTCAGCACGCCGTCATTGAGCGGCTTGCGCGCCTTCTTGTCGGGATCACGGATCTTCATCAGGTCGATATAGGCGATCTTGCGCACTGGCTTGCCGACATTGGCGTCGGAGAGCTCGACCTTGTAGACGCGCTTAAATTTGGCGAGGTCCGCAAAACAATTTTCGCCCCGCTGACCGGCCGGGCAGACCTTGTCGGCGGTGCCTTCGCCATTGTCGCGCTCGATGATCAGGCCGTTTGAAGCGTCGATCATGTTGAAGTCGCCGATGGCGTGGCCGTTCTTATCGAACACATAGTGCCAATAGCGGCCGGTGAATTTTTCGGCCGCGACGTCGAATTCGAGGATCCGCGCGGCTTCCTTGCCGTCGAGCTTTTCAAGGTCCTTCTTCTCGGCATCCCACAGCGGGCCTTCCAGCAGCCCGTAGACGAACTTGCCGTCCTTCGAAGCGGCAAAACCTTCATAGCCTTTGGAGCGGCGCAAATTGACCGTGGTGTAGCTTGCGCCTGGAGCTGCCGGCGACTGCACCGACCAGTGATCGGGCGAGCGCACCGGCTTGCCGTCGGCGGTGGTTTCGAACACCGCCAGGACCTTGCCGGTTTTGTCGGCCTTCAGCACATAGGGTCCGAACTCGTCGCCGATCCAGATGGTATCGCCGATGATCTGAAAACCTTCGGTGTCGAAATCGGCACCGGTGAGATAGCGCTTGGCGCTGTCCTCATGCACGATGCGGAACGGCACCTTCTTGTCCGGATCGTGCAGGAAGATGGTTTCCTGCCGCTCGATCTTGCCGCTCGCCCAGTCGATCTTGTGCCGGTTGAGATAGAGCATCGAGTCGGCCGAGTTGTAGCGCGAGCCCATGCCGTTGTCGGTGAGCACCCAGAACGAACCGTCAGCCATCACCTTGATGCCGGAATGGCCCTGCAGCGGCTGTCCCTTGAACGGCAGCGATACGCCGGTCGGGCGTTCGTAGGATTTGCCCATCACAGTGCCCACAGCGTCGACGCGGCGGCCGGTGGTGTATTTGCCTGATGTCTTGAGATCGTCAGGCGCATCAGCGGGCGCCTCGATAAAGCTCTGTGCCGGCAGCACGGCGTGGCCCTTCAGCGTGGCGGGAAATTCGCCTTCACCTTGGGCGAAGGCAGCGCCGGCCAGAAACACGGAGGCGACGGAGCAGAGCAATGACACGCGCATGGCGGATCTCCTGTAGAATGGCGATGCGGAGTGTCTTGCGCAGCGGCTGTTACAGCCGGCTGACAGTTTTGTGAAAGCCGCGTAACGGCGTTGGATAAGGCTGCGGTTTAGGTGTTACTGCGTTGCAGCCGGCCGCATGGTCTGCGGCAGCAGGAACGGCACACCCTGATCGGTATAGTCGATCTTCACATCCACCTCAAAAATCCGACGGATGGTTTCCGTCGTGATCACATCGCTGCGGCCGCCATCGACGGCGAGCCGGCCGCGATGCAAGAGCACGATCCGGTCGGCGAACCGCATGGCGAGATTGAGGTCGTGCAGCACCGCGATAACAGCCGTGCCGTTCTGCGCGCGCCGCTTTGCGGTTTCTACAAGGTCGATCTGGTGGCGCATGTCGAGACTCGAGGTCGGCTCGTCCAGCAACAGAAGCCCCGGTCCATGCAGCGCCTCGCCGCAGGCGAGCTGCACCAGCACGCGGGCGAAATGCGCGCGCTGCTGTTCGCCGCCCGAGAGCGTCGGCAATTGCCGCTGGCTGAAATGCGCCAGATCGACCTCGCCGAGCGCCGCATCGACCAGCCGCTGCGCGGCGGAGCGGCCGGCATCACCCGCGCCCATATGGACGATCTCCTCGACCGTGAACGGGAAGTTGACGTTGACATGCTGCGACAGCATCGCGCGGTGATAAGCGAGCTGACGCGGCGCATAGAGGTGGATGTCGCGCTGCTTCAGCCTGATCTGACCGCGCGTCGGGCGGAGATCGCCGGACAGCATCCGCAGCAGCGTCGATTTGCCGGCGCCGTTGGGGCCGACGATCGCGACCATCTCGCCGGGGGCGACGCAAAGATCAATGCCATCGACCAGCGTGGCGCCGCCAACGACCATCGAAACCAACTGCGCTTCGAGAATGGCGGTCATAGCGAAACCAGCCCGCGCTGGCGGAGCAGCATGGCCAGAAAGAATGGCGCGCCGATTGCTGCCGTCAGGATGCCGATCGGCATTTCCGCGGGCGCGACGATGGTGCGGGCCAGCGTATCGGCGCCCACCAGCAGCACCGCGCCCAGCAGCATGGAAGCGGGCAACAGCAAGCGGTGCGCCGGCCCGATCACCAGCCGCAACAGATGCGGCACCACGATGCCGATAAAGCCGACGACGCCGCAGACCGAAACCGCCACGCCCGTCATCGCCGACACCAGCACGATTGAAATCCGCTTCAGCCGCTCGACGTCGACGCCGCTATGGAACGCCTCGGCCTCGCCGAGCACCAGTACGTCGAGCCTACGCGCAATCGAGACGCAGGCGATCGCGGCACATCCCAGCACCGGCGCCAGCGTGGCGAGCTTGGGCCAGGTCGCGCCGCTCAGCGAACCTAATAGCCAGAACGTGATGTCGCGCAACTGGCGATCGTCGGCGATGAATACGAGGAGCCCGATGCCGGCGTTGGCGATGGCGGCGATGGCAATGCCGGCCAGCAGGAAAATCGCGATCGACGTCCGCCCCGAGCGGCTCGCGATCGAATAAAGGATGACGGTGGTCGCGAGCGACCCGGCGAAGGCCGCGATCGGCAGCAACTGATGCTGCATGAAACGGAAGTTCTGGCCGATCTGGCTGTCGGTGAAGACGATCGCAGCCGCGGCCGCCAGCGCGCCGCCGGAGGAAACGCCGACCAGCGCGGGGTCGGCGAGGGGATTGCGAAACAGCCCCTGCATGATGGCTCCCGATGCCGCGAGCAGCGCGCCGATCATCGCGGCCGCGCCGATCCGTGGAATCCGGATCGACCACAGCACAAGCTGGTCGCGCGCGAGCGTCGGACCGGCCGAAGCCTCGCCCCACAGGCCGAGTGCGGCCGGCAGCCGCGCCAGCGGAATTCCGGCGGCGCCAACCGTCAGCGCGATCAGCGCCGCACCCGCCAGCGCGGCGAACAGGCAGACAAGGGTCAGCGAGGCGGGAGGACGCAACGCGTATCCGCTGCGGCGCCTGGCGCTAGCCTCGGTCAGGACGGTCATTTCCGGCAATCGGCGGTGAGTGCCGCAGGCTTGAATGTCTCGGCCTGCGGCGCCAGCGTCGGATAGAGCTTGATCGAGAGATCGCGGGCGGCGGCCGCGGTGCGCGGCCCGAAGCCGAGCAGATAGAGGCCTTCCATGGAGATGAAGGTCTTGTTCGCCGCAACAGGGGTCAGCGCGAAGGCCGGATGAAGATACACCGTCTCCGCGACCACGGAATCCTTGCCGCGTTGGATCGAGAGCACCACGTCGGGCTTCGCCGCGACGATCGCCTCGTCGTTGATGATCTTGTAGCCCTCGTAGCCGTCGATCGCGTTGACGCCGCCGGCAAGCGCGATGATCTCGTTTGCCGCGGTGTTCTTTCCGGCGGCCATCGCCCGGCCGTTCAACAGCGACATCACGAACATCACGCGCACCGGCTTCGTCACCTTGGCGCGCAGCTCGCGCAGTTGCGCCAAATCGTCCGACACCGCCGCGGTCAGGCATTCGGCGCGCTTGTCCGCGCCCATGGCGTGGCCGACCAACTTGATCTTGTCGAGCAGGCCTGCTTCCGAAAAGGTTTCGGGCACCAGCACCAGCGGCACCTTGGCGGCTTCCAGCACGTCCATGGTTTCCTTCGGCCCGGACCCTTGCGCCGCCAGCACCAGGGAGGGGTTGAGCCCGAGCACGCCCTCGGCCGAAAGCTGGCGCATGTAGCCGACATCCGGTTTCTCGCGTGCCGCGGCCGGATAGAGGCTGGTCGAGTCGACGCCAACGAGGCGGTCCTCGAAACCGAGCGCATAGAGAATTTCCGTGATCGCGCCGCCGATCGAGACGATCCGCGCGGGATCACCGATCGTGACATCGCGATTGCGGGCGTCATGCACCGTAATTCCCGCAGCGAGCGCGACGCCGCTAAGCAGGAAGCAGCCCGCGGCGGCCGACACTGCGAGCGTACGACAAACTGTCATTGCCGGTTCACCAGGTCGGTCACTTGGTCAGGATCAGCTTGTTCTGCGACGTCAGCCGCAGGCGATAATGCTCCTCGCCATGCGCGATGATGATTTCGCGCTCGGTGGCGAACAGTTCGCGGCTGTCGATCCGGTTGCCGCTGATGGCAAGCGATCTGGCTGCGGAAGCGGGACTGCCGGCTTGCGTCCGGGCGGCTCCGAGTTTGTCTCCTGTTGCTGCGGACATGTCGTTTGTGGTGCCCCGAAAAGCCTGTGTGAAGCCATGTTTGTACAGTTGCGATGCGCTGCAATCCAACCGCTGCACTTTACAATCGATATAAAGTGCCTGATGCGGTTCTTGACCGCCCGGAACCCGCCACGTAACCAAGTATGACACGATGCGGGCATGTGCCTGCGTCGCGAATGTGGCAGCCAGCAAGCAGCTCGCAAGTTACGCGCAGCGCCCGCCAGCCAGACCCAAAAGAACAGATATCGGGGCTGGGGTTGTATGGCTGACGGGGCTAGGATTTCGCGCGCCCTCTTGTTGGGCGCGTCGGTGTTTTCAATTGCATTGCTGGTCGGGGAAGCCGGCAACGCGCAGACGGCGGATACGCAGGCCGCAAGCGGCGCGTCCGAGCGGCAGAAGCAGTCGCGGCGCAAGCCGGCGAAGCCGCCGCAGGAGCAGCAGGCAACGGCGCCTGCGATGAATGCGCGGGCGCAGATTGGAGCCGCGCCGGTGCAGTCACTCGATACGATTACGGCTGTCGCCACTAGGACCGACGAGCGCGCGATCGACGCGCTGGCTCCAGTGAGCGTCGTAACGCTGGAAGAGATCCAGGGCCGCCAAGCCAGCACGCTCGGCGGACTTCTCTACAATATTCCCGGCGTCTGGGTGCAGGACCGTGGCGACGAGCCGTCCACTTCGATTAACATACGCGGCCTGCAGGATTTCGGTCGTGTCGCCGTGGTGGTCGATGGTGCGCGGCAGAACTATCAGCGCACCGGCCATTTCGCGAACGGCTCCTTCTTCCTCAACCCGGAATTGGTCAGCAGCATCGACATCGTGCGGGGGCCGACGGCCAACATCTACGGTTCGGGCGCGATCGGCGGCGTGGCGTCGTTCCGCACCAAGGACATCGATGATGTCGTTCGCCCGGGCGAGCGTTGGGGTGTCGACGCAAAGACCATACTCGGCACCAATCAGGGCCGCGCCCTTGGTTCGCTGTTCGGCGGTGTCCACGTTACCCCGAATGTGGATTTCTTTGCCGGCGGTACCTATAGCGCGCAGGAAAGCTACAAGGACGGTACCGGATTCGAAGTCGCCAATACCGGAAATCGGCTCACCGCTGGCCTTGCCAAGGTGACGGTGCGCCCGGCTGACGGACACGAAGTCAAGCTCGGCACGATATTCCAGGAAGATCTTTACAGTGTGGGTCAGCCGCCGCGCCGCGCCGGTGATCCCAACTCCACCAATCCGAACGGGACCAACAACCTAAACGGCACGTCGATCTACAGGACCGACGTGAAGAACTACACGACGACGCTCGGCTGGAAATATTCGCAACCGGACGACAAGGTTTTCGATTGGGATGCAAAGGTCTACTGGAATCGCACCGAGAACGATCAGATCAAGACGCGTCACACCAGCACGACTCCCTCGGTCTTTTGCGGCGGCGTGCCGGGCAATGCGGTCTCCGGCTGTATCGGTGACAACCGTGGCTACCTGCTCGATACGGTCGGTTTCGACGCGCACAACACCTCGCGCTTCGAATATGCGGATTGGCACCATGCGGTCACCTTCGGCGCCGATGCGTTCCAGGACAACGTGAAGACGGCCGACCGGCGCGGTACCTCGGATGTTACGACTCCAGGTGGAAGGCGTACGGTGTCCGGCGGATTTGTCCAATGGAAGGCTACATACAGCAACCTGCTGGAGACGATCAGCGCACTGCGCTACGACAACTACAGCTTGGAATCAGGGGCGACATCCGCAGGGGGTGACCGGCTGTCGCCGAAGATCACGGTCGCCTTGATGCCAGTGGCGGTGGTGACGCCCTACGCCAGTTACGCAGAAGGCTACCGTGCTCCGTCGATCACGGAGACGCTGGTCAACGGCCCGCATGCCGGCGCTACGATCAACGATTCGTTCTTCCGTTGCCCATCGGGGACGCCGGGTCCGGGCGCTGACTCGACCTTCTGCTTTGTGCCCAATCCGAACCTGCGTCCCGAGGTCGGCAAGAACAAGGAAATTGGATTCAACATCAGGAAGAACGATTTGTTCATTGTCGGCGACAGCTTCCGCGGCAAAATCAACTTCTTCCGCAACGACATCACCGACTTCATCGACCAGGTTGCCTTCGGAACGCCGCTGACGGTGCCGACCGGCCCACCACCCGCGCCGAGGATTACCGTCCTGCCCTTCCTGCAGTATCAGAACGTTGCCTCCGCACGAATTCAGGGCTTCGAGGCCGAGACGATGTATGACGCCGGCCTCTGGTACGCAGGGGTTTCCGGCTCATTCCAGGACGGCAAGAACCTGCAGACGGGATTTGGACTGTACAGCGTCCCGCCGCAGAAGATCACGACGACGGCCGGTGTGCGGCTGCTCGACAGGACGCTCATTCTTTCGATGCTGTGGACGTCGGCCATCGCAAACAGGAACATTCCTCCGACCTACACGGCGGCCACGTCGTACGACCTCGTCAACCTGTATGTGCAGTATCAGCCGACGCGGGATGTCACGTTCAATTTCTCGGTCGAGAACCTTCTCAACCAGTACTATCGGCCGTACGCTATTCCGGTCGGGAGCGCGGGCGACACGCAGAACGACGTCAAATGGGCCAGCGCTGGCGCCGGCATCGTCTTCAAGGGCGGCCTCAGATATCACTTCGGAGGAACCTGACACGAAGAATCCGCGGTCTCGCGTGAGACCATCACCTCCAAACGCACCGGGCCGCGCTGATGCTCCAGCGCGACTTCGGTGCATCGGATGTTTCTAACCAACTCAAACGGTACGCCAGGCGCACCCCAGCAACCCAGCAAGGAGATTTCAAATGTTTATCGCGATGAATCGGTTCCAGGTGAAGATTGGCTCTGAGGCGGCCTTCGAGACGGTGTGGCGCACGCGCGAGTCCTATCTCAGCAACATGGCCGGTTTCGTCGAGTTTCACCTGCTGAAGGGGCCCGTCGCCGAGGATCACACGCTCTACTCGTCGCACACGGTCTGGATCGACAAGGCGGCATTCGAAGCCTGGACCAAATCGGAAGAATTTCGCCGCGCCCACGCCCGCGCCGACAACAAGACCGGCGAAAGCCTCTACCTCGGCCACCCCAAGTTCGAAGGTTTCGAAGTGATCCTGAGCGAACGCAAATCCAGCGCCGCTGCGTGACGGGGAGGGCTGTCATGTTGAGCACGGAGCTTGCCGAACTCAAGGCGTATATGGCTGACAATCCAGGAGCAGTGATCGAGGACGTGGCGCGGGAGCGGAAAGTGAGCCCGCGCGCCGTCCTGGAGGCTATGCCTGAATCGATGGTGCGCCTCGGCCCCGGTGGCGATTTCGCCGCCGCGATGAATGATGTGGCGCAATGGGGCGAGGTGACGCTGATCGTCCACACCGACGATGCGATCTTCGAATTCACCGGCGCCATCCCTGCAGGCGAGATCGGCCGCGGCTACTTCAACCTGATGCAGCCGAAGGGGCTGCACGGCCATCTCCGGCACGAGCGCTGCGCGGCGATCGCCTTCGTCGAGCGGCCCTTCATGGGCAAGTCGTCGGCCTTCATCGCATTCATCAATGTGGACGGCGGCATCATGTTCAAGGTGTTTGTCGGCCGTGACGAAACGCGCGCGCTGCGCAGCGACCAGTTGCAGCGCTTTCATGCGCTTGCGGAAAGGATCGCGCCCGCCCGCGCGGTGTGACCGATCCGCATTGTCAGCCCGGGAGACGATCATGCAGCGAACAGTGCCTGATGTTATGATCCGTTGGTGTGGCGGAATCGGCTTGGCGGCTCTGCCGAGCGTGGCCCACGCCGCCGCCGACGTCGCGCTGCTGCCGCGCAACCTGTCGCCCTGGAACATGTTCGTGAATGCGGACGTCGTGGTGCAGGCGGTCATGGTGGGCTTGGCCTTCGCCTCGCTGGTGACGTGGACGATCTGGCTGGCGAAAACCGTCGAGATCCGCCGCAAGACCGCGACCGCCAAACGGCGCCTCAGCCTCTTGGAAACCGATACCGTGCTCGCCAAGGCCGAGCAGGAAATCCGCGGCGGCAACGATGCGGTGGCACAGATCATTCAGTCCGCCGCCCGCGAGGCCAGCCTCTCCGGCGGTCATTTCGACGACGGCCTCAAGGAACGGGTCGCGCTGCGGCTGGAGCGGGTCGAGGCGGCCATGTCCAGGCAGATCGCCCGCGGCACCGGCGTGCTCGCGACCATCGGCGCCACCGCGCCGTTCGTCGGCCTGTTCGGCACCGTGTGGGGCATCATGAACTCCTTCATCGGCATTTCCGAGGCCAAAACCACCAACCTTGCCGTCGTCGCCCCCGGCATCGCGGAAGCGTTGCTGGCGACCGCGCTCGGTCTGGTCGCGGCAATCCCGGCGGTCGTGATCTACAATCATCTGACGCGCACGATCGCGGCCCATCGCGCGCTGCTTGGCGATGCCTCGGCGCTGGTGCTGCTCCTGATCAGCCGCGAGGGCGACCGCGGCTCGTTCCGCCTGGCGCGCGCCGCCGAGTGATCGGGGAAGGGTGAGCGATGGGCGCGAAGCTCGGTCAAACAGTCGGCGGACGGGCGCGCGGCGGTGGCGACGATCTTGTCGAGGCGCACGAGATCAACGTCACGCCGTTCATCGACGTGATGCTGGTACTGCTGATCATCTTCATGGTCGCCGCTCCGCTCGCAACCGTCGATCTCGGTGTCGATCTCCCGGCGAGCGCCGTCGAGCCGTCGCCGCGCCCGGACAAGCCGGTGTTCGTCACGGTGAAACCGGACCTGTCGGTCGCGGTTGGCGAGGATGTCATTGCGCGCGACGTGCTGACTTCCACGCTCGACAGCGCCACGCAGGGGAAAAAGGACGAGCGCATCTTTCTGCGCGCCGACAAGGCGGTCAGCTATGGCGACCTGATGGAGGTGATGAACCTTCTGCGTAACGCCGGCTATCTCAAGATCGCGCTGGTCGGCCTTGACGGACGCACTTAACTGCCATGAACGCGTTCGCCCTGCATGATGTCTCCGACCCGGCCGTTGTCCGGCGCTGGGGAGTTTCGGCGATGGCGATCGTTGCCGCGCATGTCGCGCTGATGGCGTTGGCCATGAACTGGTACACCCAGCGGCCGGAGCCCGGCGTGGCGATGCCCGCCATCATGGTCGATCTGGCGCCCGTCACGTCGTCGCCAGAGGCAGCGCCAATGGACATGATGCCGGGACCCGAGATGCAGCAGGCGGACGCGTCGCCGCCCGAGCCCGCGGCCGCAGAGGCCGTGCGGGAGCAGATCGCGCCGACTCCGCCGCAGGAGAAGCCGGAAGTCGTTGCGCCGCCGGAGCAGAAGCAGCAGCCGACGCCGGAAAAGCCCGAGCCGGCGAAGATCGTCCCCGAGCAGAAGCCGGTACCCGTGAAGCCGAAAATCGTCCGGCCAGACGCCAAGAAGCCTTCGGAGGCGCCACCGGCGCCGCGAACCAGTGCGCCGCCGCGCGCCGAGCGTCAGGCGCCTGCCGCATCGGCGATCAGTGCGGGTGCCTCTGCCTCAGCGATGGCGACCTACACTCAGCGGGTCCGCGCGCATTTGCTGCGCTTCCATAAATATCCATCCGGCGGCAACGGCCAGCGCGGCGTCGTCAGGTTGTCCTTCACGCTGGGCCGCGGCGGTCAGGTACTGTCCAGCCGCGTCGGCGGCTCTTCGGGGGTTCCTGCGTTCGATGCTCTGGCGATGGCATTGGTTCGCCAAGCTCAGCCATTCCCTGCATTTCCGCCCGAAATCAATTACGCGACGATGCCCATTAACGTTCCGGTGGAGTTCAAGCCCAACTAGCGCGGGGCGCACGCGGCAGTGCCTTACTCCTTCACCGCGCCTGTCAGCGACGACACGTAGTAGTCTACGAACAGCGAATAAAACAGCGCGACCGGCAGCGAGCCGAGCAGTGAGCCCGCCATCAGCGCACCCCATTGGTAGACGTCGCCGGTGACGAGCTCGGTCAGGATTGCGACCGGCACCGTCTTGTTGGCGCCGCTCTGGATGAAGGCGAGCGCGTAGATGAACTCGTTCCACGACAGCGTGAAGGAGAAGATGCCGGCCGAGATCAGGCCGGGCACGGCGAGCGGCAGCGTGATCCGGCGAAGGATCTGCAGCCGTGTCGCACCATCGACCAGCGCGCATTCCTCGAGCTCGTAGGGAATCGACTTGAAGTAGCCGATCAATAGCCAGGTGCAGAACGGCACCAGGAAGGTGGGATAGACCAGGATCAGCGCCATCGGCGAATCGAACAAGCCGAACTGCACGATCACGGTGGCGAGCGGAATAAACAGGATCGAGGGCGGCACCAGATAGGCGAGATAGATCCCGAGGCCCACATAGGGGCTGCCGCGGAAGCGCAGCCGCTCGATCGCGTAGGCGGCGAGCGTGCTCGCAAACAGCGACAGGAAGGTGGAGCCGATCGCCACGAACATCGTGGTCTTGAGCCAGGTCGGATAGGCGGTGTTGAACAGCAGATGCTTGATATGCGCCAGCGTCGGCGAGGAGATCCAGAACGGATTGTGCTGCTTATAGTTCAGAAGCTCCGCGTTCGGTTTGAACGAGGTGATCGCCATCCAGTAGAACGGGAACAACAGGATGAGCACGAAGCAGGCCAGCGGCAGGTAGATCATCATCACTCGCCGCGCGCGGGAATCCCACGCCATGGTATCAGGCGTGGCGCTGGCGACATTGCTGTTGCCCGGTTGGGCGGCTACGTCAGTCATTGGCTTCTCCCTGCTGCCATTTGCGGCGCGCCAGGCCGAAATAGCTGAACAACGTCGCGAACACGAGGAACGGGATCATCGAGACCGCGATCGCTGCACCCTCGCCAAGTTCGCCGCCGGCGATGCCGCGCTGGAACGCCAGCGTTGCGAGCAGATGCGTGGAGTTGACCGGTCCGCCGCGGGTGATGGCGTAGACGAGCTGGAAGTCGGTAAAAGTGAAGATGATCGAGAACGTCATCACGATTGCGAGAATCGGCATCATCATCGGGAGCGTGATGTAGCGGAAACGCTGCCAGGCGGTGGCGCCGTCCAGCATCGCGGCTTCATAGAGCGAGGGTGAGATGGTCTGCAGGCCCGCCAGGAGCGAGATCGCCACAAAGGGAATGCCGCGCCAGATGTTGGCTGCGATCAGCGAGAAGCGCGCCGGCCACGGCGTGCCGAGAAAGTCGATGTTGGTCGAGCGGATGTGCAGCACGTCGACCAGCAGATAGGAAATGATCGAGAACTGCGGATCGTAGATCCACCAGAACGCCAGCGCCGACAGCACCGTCGGCACGATCCACGGCAACAGCACGATGGCGCGCAACAGGCTCTTGAGCGGAAAATGGTTGTTGAGCAAGAGCGCCAGCCAGAAGCCGAGCGCGAATTTCCCGATGGTCGCAATACCGGTATAGAAGACGCTGTAGAATACCGCGTTCCACCACAGGGGATCCTTGAGCAGATACTGGAAGTTCTCCAGGCCAATAAAGATGCCGCGCTGGCCGATCGTGGTGTCGGTGAAGGCGAGCCAGACGCCGAGACCGAGCGGGTAGGTGAGGAACACCGTCAACAACCCGATCGCCGGCGTAAGGCACATCACGATCAGGAACGGCTTGTAGTCGAACAGGCGCGCAATCCAGCTAGGTTGCCGGAGCGCCATGCCGCGCGATGGTAGAGTTGTTACGGACATTGAATGCTCATTCACCGTCGTCATTGCGAGGAGCGGAGCGACGAAGCAATCCACTCCTCCTTTGTGGTGCTATGGATTGCTTCGCTTCGCTCGCAATGACGGTGACCAGATTTGCGGTTCAGCCGCGCCCCTGGCGCCGGAAGTATCGCTTGCAGCGCTGCTCCGCTTCCGCGGCCGCGGTTTCCGGCGTCGAGGCGCCGGTCGCAACCGCGGCGCACATCTGGATCAGCACATAATCCGCGCTGACGGCTCCGGTCGCGGTCGAGATCGGACCCTTGTAGCCGTCGTAGTAGGAGCTGTTCATGGTATTCTTGAAGATCGCGACCTTGGGATCGCTGGACCACACCGCGGCGTCGGCGTAGGCGGCGAGCGGCTGCGACCAATAGCCCGAGTTGGCGTTGAGCCACGGCTCGTATTGTTCCTTTTCGAGCATGAACTGCAGGAATGCCTTTGCCGCGTTCGGATACGGACTGTGCTTGAACAGCATCGCGTTCAGCGTCAGCCCCGCCATCGGTGAAATCTTGGCCTGGCCCTTCGGCAAAAGCTGATGCTCGCTGTCCTCGGCGATCGCGCGCGTCGCCGGATCATTCTTCAGCGAGAAATACAGCGAGACGCCGTTGGCGGTCAGCGATATTTCCTGCGAGGAGTAGGCGCGGTTATTGCTGACGTCGTTCCACGACGGCGTGCCGGCGATGAAAGTCGGGTACAGCTCCTTGACCCAGTTCAGCGCGGCGATGGTTTCCTTGCTGTTGATGACGACATTGCCTTCTTCATCAAGCAGGGACGCGTTGTGCGACCACAGCGCCCAGTTGGCAAAACCGTTGCCGTCGCCCTTGGCATTGCCGAGCGCGAAGCCGGCCGGCTTGCCGGCCTTCTGCAGCTTGCGGCACAAGTCGAGAATTCCGGCATGATCTTCCGGCACCTTGTCGAAGCCGACCGATTGCAGCACCGATTTGCGGTAGATCAGGGGGCCGGCGGTGGCGCCGAACGGCAAGCCGATCCAGGCGTCGCTCTTGTTGCGCTTGCCGTATTTTTGCGCCAGCGGCTGCCAGCCGCCGTAGCGCTTGCCGAGATAGTCGGCCACGTCGGTGAGCTCGACCAGCTTGTCGATATAGATGTGCGGCGCGTCGGAGAAGCCGATGATGATGTCGGGGCCGGCGCCGGAATTCGAAGTCACCGCGGTCTGCTGGCTGATATCTTCCCAGCCGACGAAGTCGACCTTGACCTCGACGCCGGTGTCCTTGGTGAATTTGGCCGCGTTGGCGCGGAACACATCCTCGTCGGCCTGCACGAAGCGCACCGGGCGCAGCATGCGCAAGGATGCGCCTTTTTCGATTGCAAACTTGGGAGGCGGGACGTCGGCGGCTTTGATGGTGGATGCGGTTTGAGCC
This sequence comes from Bradyrhizobium sp. sBnM-33, assembly GCF_032917945.1. NCBI lineage: Bacteria > Pseudomonadati > Pseudomonadota > Alphaproteobacteria > Hyphomicrobiales > Nitrobacteraceae > Bradyrhizobium > Bradyrhizobium sp. sBnM-33. Next base: position 7,966,219 of record NZ_CP136624.1, on the reverse strand, counting down.
GAAGCGCCGGTGACAGCCAGCGCGGCGGCGGAAGCGCCTAACGCCAGTGCTTCACGACGGGTGATGTCGTTGCTCATGGTTCTCTCCCTGTTCTTTGTTCCCGGCGTTGAATCGCCGGTGAACGTAGTCGGAACGCTTTTCGGCTAGCTGTTGGGCCCTCGATCCATGCTGACGGGCTGCCAGCGGCGGAGCGAGGTGTTTTGAAGCACCGACGGATTGACGCAGCTTACCGGCCACATCCCCTGCAAGACCAGTGACAATTCGTAGCCCACACGGCGCTTGCGCGCCTCATCAAAACGTGCCGAGGCCGACGCCACATGGGCGGTCAGGGTGACGTTTTCCATCGAAAGCATCGGGTTGTTGTGCGACGGCGGCTCCTTTTCCAGCACGTCGAGCGCGGCATGCGCGATGCAGCCCTCCTGCAGCGCCTTGATCAGCGCTTGCTCATCCACGGTGGCGCCGCGGCCGGTATTGATGAAGATGGCGGAATTTTTCATCTGGCGGAAATGCTTCTCGGTGAGCATGTGATGCACCTCCGGCCGCGCCGGCGCATGCATCGAGACGAAGTCCGATTGCTGCAGTACCTCCGACAGCGTCGCCGGCATCACGCCGTGGTCGTACATCAGCGTTTCCTGGATGAAGGGATCGTAGGCCATCATGCGTAAGCCGAAGGGGGCGGCGCGCTTGGCGACCGCGCGCGCCACCCGGCCGAACGAGATGAAGCCGAGCGTCTGGCCCATCAGCCGCGGAATTTTCAAAAGCGCGGGCCGCCCTTCCGACCAGCGGCCGGTGCGCACCATCTTGTCCTGTTCGACCAGTCGCCGAAAGCCCGCCAGCAGCAGCATCATGGCATGGTCGGCGACCTCCTCGATGAAAGTGTCGGGGACGTTGGTGACGGGAATGCCGCGGGCGGTGGCGGCCTTGACGTCGACGCTGTCGACGCCGACGCTGCCGAGCGTGATCACCTTGCAGTTCTCGAGCGCGTCGATGACGGGTTTGGTGATCGGCATGCCCTTGGCGTAGATCGCGTCCGCGGTTTTTGCGGCGGCGATGAATTCCGCCTCGTTGGCCGGCGCCTCGATGATTTCGGCCCCGATCGGATCGAGCGCTTCCTTCTCATAGTCATAGCCGCCGCCGGCGACCGTGAAGCTCGCGCCCTTCGGCGTCACCACCCTGAATTTCGGCATTTCCTGCTCCCGATTTTATTCTTCGGTGTTGGTTTGAGGCGGCGGGCGCCGCCACTTCATCGTTGACGTACTTTCACCTTTTACGCGACCTGACTTGCTCCTGCTACAATCATCGGTTGCTGTTTAAATCGGCAGCACCGCATTCTGCCGGATTTCCGCGGGCCTTCGTAACAAAGCGCTAAAGGGTCTCACGATATTGTGCGCCGAATCAATCGGCCAATCGCGTGCCACGCGCCAATTTTCCGGAGACAACCGTGAAGCTCACCAACCTCAAGATCACCCCCAAGCTCGGCATTCTCGTGGGCGTGACCCTGCTCGGCCTCTGCGCCGCCGGCCTACTCGCAGGCTATTTGATGCAGCGTGAGATGCTCAATGCGCGGATCGAGCAGACCAAGGCGATTGTCGACATGGCGCGCAACATGGCGCTCGGCCTGCAGAAGCAGGTTGCCGCAGGCCAGATGACCAAGGAGGCGGCGATTGCCGAGTTCAGCAAGCGCGGCAACACGCTGACCTTCGACAACGGCAATGGCTACGTGTTCGCCTACACGATGGATGGCGTCGCCGTGCTGGCCCCGGTTCCCAGCCAGATCGGCCAGAACCGTATGGACGTCGACACCGGTGGCCGAAAGCTGGTGCGTGAGCTGCGCGACGGCATCGCGGCCAACGGCGAAATCATGCTGCGCTATGAATTCCGCAAACCCGGACAGGACGAGCTGATCCGCAAATTCTCCTACGCGGTTCCGATCCCCGGCTGGAACATGTTCGTCGGCACCGGCGCCTATCTCGACGATCTCGACACCAAGATGAAGCCGATCGCTATGGTGCTTGGGCTTGCCGTTCTCGGCATCGCGCTGGTTGCCGGCAGCATCGCCTGGATGATCGGCCGCAGCATCAGTAAGCCGCTCGGTCAGCTCGGCGCCCGCATGCAGGATCTCGCCGAGGGCCGGCTCGACGGTGAAATTCCCGGTATCGGCCGCGGCGACGAGATCGGCGCGATGGCCGCGACCGTGCAGATCTTCAAGGACAATGCGGTGCGCATCCGCGGGCTTGAGCAGAAGGAAGCCGAGGTGCAGGCGCGCGCCGAGGCCGAACGGCGGGCGGCGATGGAAAGTATCGCCAGCGACTTCGAACGCAGCGTGACCGGCATCGTCCGTTCGGTTTCGACGGCGGCCGCCGGCATGCAGAGCACGGCGCAATCCATGACCACGACCGCCAGCGACGCCAGCGCGCGGGCCGCGACCGTCGGCGCGGCATCGCAGCGTTCGTCCGACAATGTCGGCACGGTGGCATCCGCCGCCGAGGAGCTCTCCAGCTCGGTTAACGAGATTTCCCGCCAGGTGACGCGCTCCAGCGAGATCGCCGCCAAGGCGGTGAGCGACGCCGAGCGCACCAACGCCACCGTGGGCGCGCTCTCGACCGGCGCCGAGAAGATCGGCGAAGTGGTCAAGCTGATCCACTCGATCGCGGCGCAAACCAATCTGCTTGCGCTGAACGCCACCATCGAAGCGGCGCGCGCCGGCGATTCCGGCCGCGGCTTTGCCGTCGTCGCGTCGGAAGTAAAGGCGCTCGCCAACCAGACTGCGAAGGCGACCGAGGAAATCTCCTCGCAGGTCGCGGCCATGCAGGCTTCGACCAGCGAAGCCGTGGCCTCGATCGGCGGCATCACCGAAACCATCGCGCAGATGAGCGAGATCACCGTCTCGATCTCGACCGCCGTCGAGCAACAGGGCGGCGCCACCCGCGAAATCGCCCGCAACATCCAGTCGGTGGCGGCTGGATCGACCGAGATCTCGGCCCATATCGGCGGCGTCTCCACCGCTGCGGCCGCAACCGGCAAGGCAGCATCCGAAGTGCTGGCGAGCGCCCGTGAACTCGACACCCAGTCCGGCATGCTGCGCAGCGCGGTGGACGAGTTCTTGGGCAAGGTGCGGACGGCGTAACTGTCATGCCCCGCGAAGGCGAGGCATCCAGTACGCCGCGGCGTCAGCGACCAATCGCGAACAACGCGGCGTACTGGATCGTCCGCCCCAGTGCGCAATTGCGCACAAGGCGGACGATGACGGCCCTATGAGTGGCAGAATGGTGGGCACGCTTCGCTTTGCCCACCCTAAGTAGTAACCATGCGTCATTGCGAGGAGCGAAGCGACGAAGCAATCCATCTATCCCCTTGCGGCGGCATGGATTGCTTCGCTTCGCTCGCCATGACGGGGAGGGCGCCATGCACGGCGCCGCACGATCCTACTGCTTCTCGATCCCCGCGCCCTCAATCAGCTTCTCCCACACCTTGAGCTGCTCCTTCACGAAGGCGTCGAACTCCTCCGGCGTGCCGGAGAATGCCTCCATGCCGCGCTCGGCGAGCTGGCTCTTGATGTCGGGGCGCTCGACGACCTTGCGGATTTCCGCGTTCAGCCTGGTGACGATATCCTTCGGCATGCCGGCGGGGCCGAAATAGCCTTGCCACGAGGTGATGTCGAAACCCTTCACCGTGTCGTTCATGGTCGGGAGATCTGGCAACAATGCCGAGCGCTGCTTGGTGGTGACCGCGAGCGCCTTCAGCGCCTTGGCGTTGACGTGGGGCAGGCCAGTCGGCACGTCAATGAACATCATGGAGACGCGGCCGGCGATCAGGTCGGTCAAGGCGGGCGGTGAGCTCTTGTAGGGAACGTGAAGCAAATCAATGCCGGCGAGGCGGGCAAACGTTGCGCCGGAGACGATCGCAGCCGAGCTGCCGCTGGCATAGGAGTATTTGCCCGGCTCCTTCTTCGCCAGCGCAATCAGTTCGGCCACCGAGTTCGCCGGAATATCGGGGTGGATCACCAGCATGAAGGGCAGGTCGCCGCTGCGCGCGATCGGCGTGAAGTCCTTGACCGGGTCGTAGGTCATGTTCTTCATCAAATAGGGATTCGCCGAATGCGGTGTGTTGGTCGACACCATCAGCGTGTAGCCGTCCGGCGCGGAGCGGGCCACCTGACTTGCAGCGAGCGAGCCATTGGCGCCCGGCTTGTTTTCGATCACGATCCCGACCCCGAGCGCGGTGCCGAGCTCCTTCGAGATGATGCGCGTGGTGGTATCGGTGCCGCTGCCGGCGGCGAACGGCAGCACCAGCGTGATGTTGCGGTTCGGGTAGGGCGCCTGCGCGCCAGCCGTGGCGATCATCGCCAGCATCAGGGGAGCCGTCGCAGCGACGTGCCGGTATCGTTTCAATAACGCAAACATAAAGTGGTTTCCTCGTTTGTTCTTTTGTTGAATTGGCCGGCAAGCTAGCCTGCCGTGGGACAAAGTGGAAGCGGGGTGCGGCTCTAATGCCCAACTCGTGCCCCGGGCGCGGCGCAGCACGATAGTGGTGCGCCGCTGAACCGGGGCCTACTGGGTCCCGGCTCTGCGGAGCAGCGCTGAAAGCGTCCGGGACAGGAGAGTTTACGTCTTGGCCGAGGCCCGCCGCGAGGCGATCACGACGCCGGCCAGCACCAGCGCATAGCCCACCAGGTGGAATAACCGCAACTGCTCGCCGAGCAGCAGGATCGCCATCGCCGAGCCGAACACCGGCACCAGATGGAAAAAGGGGGCGGCACGATTGGGGCCGATCAGCGCCAGGCCTCGATTGAAGAACAGATACGCCAGCGTCGAGGGAAAGATCACGGCATAGCCGAGCGTCGCCATCGAGATCATGTCGAACTTCAAGGTGGCGCCAGTCGAAAATTCCCAGATCGAGAACGGCACCAGCATCAGCGCGCCGCAGCAGGTGGTGAATGAAATCAGCGACAGCGCATGCGTCACCGGGCGGCGCGGGATCAGCGCCGAATACAGTCCGAACGACACCAGGGAGCTCGCAAACATCAGGTCGCCGCGGTTGAAGCGGATGTTGGCGAGCGCGCCAAAATCGCCCCGCAGGATGATGGTCAGGACGCCGGCGAGCGAGATCGTGATGCCGGCAAGCTGCGCGCCGGTCAGACGGACGCCGAACAGCGCCAGCGACCACAGCGCGACGAACAGTGGTCCCGCCGACTGGATCAGAAGCGCGTTCAGCGCCTCGGTATATTGCAGAGCCCAGTAGGAGATCGCGTTGTTGTAGGCGAATCCGACCAGCGACAGGAACAGCATCATCGGCAGATGCGCGCGCAGCACCGGCCAGTCCCGCTTCAGGTGCGGCCAGGCAAACGGCAGCAGGATCAGAAAGGTGCCGATCCAGCGGACGCAGGACAGCGTCAATGGCGGCACATGGCCGGCGACATGACGCGCCAGCACGATGTTGCCGGCCCAGAACAGCGAGGTCAGGCTCAACAGCAGATAAGGCTGGTTGTTCAGCCACCAGGCCGGATGGAAGGCGGGCGGCGCTGGTGCGGGGTCGGTCATGGTCGCGGGCTCGATAGGGCCGGATTTTCCGTCACGCGACAAGTCCCGTGCATGCAATGCTACAATGTCCTGAACTGGCTCATGTCGGGAGGTGCCGTCGATGGGTGTCGAATTGTTGAACGTGAGGGGCCTGCAGGAGCTCGATCAGCAGGCGCCGGTGGTGATGGTGAACCTGATGCGGTTCCGCGAGCGCTCGCTCGACGGCGACGGATCAGGCTGGGACGCGTATCTCCGCTACAGCGCGCTTACCGTGCCGATGATCAAGGCACGCGGCGGCACGCTGCTATGGACTGGCGATGCCAAGACGGTGGCGCTCGGGATGGAAGCTGGTAATCAATGGGATTATCTGGCGCTGGTGTATTATCCGACAGTGACGGCCTTCATCGACATGATGACCTCGAAAGACTATGAGCAGTACTGCGACCCGCACCGCACGAACGGCTGCGCCGAGCACGTGATCATCGCGACCAAGGAAGCCTACAGCAAGTTCAAGGTGGGATCGTGAGCGCGCGCGACCAACTCCTCCGTCATGCCCCGCGAAGGCGGGGCATCCAGTACGCTGCGGCCGCTCGGCACCATCTGAGGTCTCTGGAATACTGGGTCACCCGCCTTCGCGGGTGACGACAGTCTGGTCGCTGAGGGCGCAGTGCTCAGAGCTATCTGCCGGGCCTAGCGTATCCCTTCAGATGCGCGGAATGCCGGCGTCGTTGATGACCTTCGACCATTTGTTGATTTCCGACGACACGAGCGTGCGCATTTCGTCCGGCGTGCTGCCGCGGGCTTCGCCGCCAGTTGCCGTCTCCAACGCCGCCTTCGTTGCGGGGTCGGCCAGCATCGACTGGATCTCCGTGTTCAGGCGCTTCACGATATCGGGCGGCGTGCCCTTCGGAGCCACCAGCCCCGCCCAGGTACGGACGTCGAAACCCGCGACGCCGGCCTCCTGCACGGACGGCACGTTCGGCAGCAGCTTGGTGCGCGTGGGCGAGGTGACGGCGAGGCCGCGAATGGCGCCGCTCTCGATCTGGCCGGCGAGCAGCACGGTTGTCCCGACGATCACGGGAACGTCTCCGGCAAGCAGGGAGGTGGCGGTTAGTGAGTCACCGCGATAGGGGACGTGCACCATCTTGGTGCCGGCGGTGACGTTCAACAGCTCGCCCGCGAGATGATGCGTGCTGCCGAAGCCGACCGAGCCGTAGCTCAGGGCATCGGGCTTGGCTTTCGCCATCGCAATCAGGTCCACCAGCGTCTTCGCCTGATGGTCGGCGCGAACTGCGATGACCAGCGCGTAATAGACCATCGTCGACAGCATCTCGAAACTGTCGATCGGGCTATAGGCGAGCTGCCTGTACAGGGCGCCCGAGATCGCATGTGCCCCCGTGACGAGGCCGATCGTGTAGCCGTCCGGCGCCGATTTGGCGACGGAATCCGCAGCGAGATTGCCGCCGGCGCCCGGCTTGGCTTCCACCACCACCGGCTGTCCCAGCCGCTTCGCGAGCCCTTCAGAGACGATGCGCGCCATGGTGTCGGCGGCGCCGCCGGCCGCAAAGCCGTGCAGCAGCCTGATCGGCCGGTTGGGATAGATCTGCGCGGCGGCGATGGAAGGGGCCAAGCAGGCCAGGCTGAGCGCTGCGGCAGCGATGCAGCAGCGCAGGGCAAGCAACCGTCCGTGCAGGACGTTCAACGATCGAGCCATCTGTTTCATCCCCCGTGTTTTGTTTTTTGAACGTCGGCTCCGGCTGGTGGTGACGCGGCGCGATTACTTCACGCCGCGCATCGCTGGAGAAAATTCGGTTGCTTCCTTGGCCGGGCCGACGCCCCAGACGTCGCGCGGCAACCCGATCCAGGTCTTCGGCCGCTGCGGACGATCGTGGTGCCAGGGACGCGGCTCGAAATAGCCGAGCTCTTCGTCGAGCATCAGATCCATGCTGTAATAGAGCTCGATCAGGTAGCCGTCGGGGTTGTAATGATAGACCGCGACGTTGTGGCCGGGTCCATGCCGCACCGGTCCCCAGAGAATCTGAAACTTGTTGCGGCCGAGCAGGTCACAGGCCTGATGCATGTGTGAGGCGTCGCGCAGCTCGAAGGCGAGATGATGCAGACGGCCGTCGGTGCCGCGAGCAAAATTCATCGCGTGGTGTTCGGGGCCGCAGCGCATGAATACGAAATTTTCCTCGATGCGATCGGAGACGCGGAAGCCGAGAACGTCGCCGAAGAATTTGGCGGCCCGCTCGGGATCGGGCGTGTGGAGCGCGACGTGACCGAGCTTGGCGACAGCGAGGCCCCGGATCGGCTCGATGGCCTTGCAGAACTCCCATCTGGAGAACAATTCGATCCGGTGCCCGTCCGGATCGTCGAAGACGAGCGCCTTCGCTATTCCCGGCGCCGTGTCGCTCCTGATCTCCGATTTGATGCCGAGGCTTGCCAGCGATTTCTGCAGGTCGGCCGGATCGAGGTTGGGCGCCACTTCATAGGCGATGGATGTCAGTTGCGAGACCGCGCCGCGTTCGAGAACCAGCGTCAACTCGTCGGACTCGGTGCCGAGCAGGATTCGGCCGTCGCTGCGCTGGATGACGCCGAGCCCGATGATGGACTGATAGTAGTCGAGCTGCGCCTCGATGTTTGGACTGATGAAAGTGACGTGTCGCAGCCGTTTGACGTTGATCATCTCGTGACCTCTTGAACTCGCATGGCTTGGATTGAAGGCATCGCGCGGCTCTCAATCCGGGGTCATCACGATCTTGCCGAACGCCGCACCGGAATCGAGCAGTTCATGCGCGGCGCGAACTTGGGAGAGCTTGAAGCGCTTGAAGATCGACGGGCGGATGGCGCCCTCGGCGAGATAGCCGATCACCTTGCGCATGATCTCGCGCCGGCCTTCGCGGTCGTCGTCGTAGATGTGAAAGGAGAAGCAGCGGATCGCGGGGCAGATATCGAGATACTTCCGCATCTCGCCCATCAGGCCTTCCGTCGGCAGTCCGGCAAACGCGTTGTAGGAAACGATGGTGCCCCATTTATCGAGCGCGCCGAGATAGGAATAGAATTCCGGGCCGCAGACGTGATCGAGCACCAGGCTGACGCCGCGTCCGCCGGTCAGCGCGCGTGTCCGGGCGACGACGTCCTCGTTACGATAATAGATGATCTCATCTGCGCCCATCTTTCGCGCAAAGGCGGCCTTCTCCGGCGTAGAGACGGTGCCGATCACCTTCATCCCGGCGATTTTCGCGAGCTGCACCAGCGACGTCCCGACACCGCCGGCCGCGCCGATGACGAGGGCCGAGTGGGGCGGCGTAGCGGAGCCGCAATTGTGCAGCAGCGCCCAGGCGACCTGGTAGTTCGGCAAGCAAACCGCGTCCTCGAACGCAACATTGTCCGGCAGCACATGCACGGCGTCAGCCGGGGCCGCGACATATTCGGCGTAGCAGCCGCCGCGCTGGGCGAGGTCGCGCGCGCTTAGGAGCACCCGCTGGCCGACGGTGAGCCCGCTCACCTGCGCACCCACGGCTTCCAGGATCCCGGCGACATCATTGCCGGGATTGGCCGGCAGCGGCGGCATCCACTTGTAGACGCCGCTGCGGATCAGCTTGTCGGGCTGGCCGATGCCGAAGGCCTGGGCGCGGATCAGAACGTCCCGCTCGCCCAGCGTCGGCATTGGCACCTCGACATAGTCGAGCGCCTCCGGGCCCCCAGGGCGATGCACCAGTACAGCCTTCATCCGGCCGTCCTCCCTTAACACCTATTTTCGAAAATATTGCCGATTACGAAAATTATTGCAACGGGTTTCTTTTTGGCTAGGATCGCGGGCCATGGGGTCGCGAGAGAATCAATGACAACGATAGCCCTCAAGGCGCGCAAGGAATTCGGCAAGACGCTCGCCTCCGATATCGCCCACCGGCTGCGAAACGAGATCGTCACCTGCCAGCTCAAGCCGAATGAATCGCTGAAGTTCGATGCGCTGCGCCTGTCGTTTGGCGCCAGCTTCACGACGCTGCGCGAAGCCTTGACGTTGCTGGTGGCGGAGGGGCTCGTCGTCGCCGAAGAGCAGCGTGGCTACAAGGTCGCGCCGGTGACGATTGAGGATCTGCACGACCTGACGCATGCCCGCATCCTGATCGAGGTCGATCTGATGCGACGCTCGATTGAAAAGGGCAATGACGACTGGGAAATAAGGGTTATCTCGTCACTTCACCGGCTCGCCAAGATCGAGGAGCGGGCCCCGGAAGATTATGCAAGCAATGCCGAATGGAAGGCGGCGCACCGCCAGTTCCACGAGGCGCTGGTCTCGGCATCGGGATCGCCGACGCTGCTTGCCGTGCGCAACTCGCTGTTCGACCGCGCCGAGCGCTACCGCAATCTATCGGCCATGTTCAGGCCGCACCCGCGCGACAAGGTCGGCGAGCATCGCGCGTTGATGCAGGCCGCGATCGGACGCAACGCCGATCAGGCGTGCGCCTTGATCGCGAGCCATATCCAGACCACGTCCGACAACGTCGCCAAATACGCCTCCGGCGTGATCAGCGCCGGCTGATTACCTGCAGCCGGCGTCGGCCGTCTCTCCCCACAAGCTGCTCGGCGGACGCCATCCAGGGGATCGATTTCGGTTGCGTTAGGCGCAATTTTCGAAAATAGTAGCTCTTGACGAAATTCCAGTCCATCAGCCCGTCCAACCGAGAAGGATATACCGTCCCATGCGGCTGCTTTCATTTCTGAACAATGGCAAGGAGACCTGGGGAGCGATCGTCGGCGACGGCGTGGTCGACCTCGGCAGCAAGCTGCCCCACGCCACGCTGCAGGACTTCATCGCAAGCTCCGATTTCGAGAGGCGCGATAGCATCGTGGCCGGCCACAAGCCGGACCTGAAGCTAGCCGACGTCAAATATCTTCCGGTGATCCCGCGTCCCGAAAAGATCGTCTGCGCCGTCCGCAACTATCTTGACCATCACCAGGAGGCCGTTGCCCACGGCATGAAGCGCGAGATCACCGCGTTTCCGCCGATCTTCCTGCGGGTCTGGCGTTCCCAGGTCGGGCACGACGCGCCGGTGATCCGGCCGAAAGTGTCGACGCATCTCGATTGGGAAGGCGAACTCGCCGTCATCATCGGCAAGCCCGGCCGCTGTATCTCGGAGGCCGATGCCATGGCCCATGTCGCCGGCTATTCGATCTACAATGACGTCAGCGTGCGCGACTATCAGATGCATGCGCAGCAGATCGCCGCCGGCAAGAATTTCGTCGGCACCGGGCCGTTCGGGCCGTGGATGGTGACGACGGACGAGTTGCCCGATCCGACCAAGCTGAAGCTTGAGACCCGCCTCAACGGCAAGACGGTACAGAAGTCGGACACCTCGTTCCTGATCTTCTCGATTCCGCGGCTGATCAATTACGCCTCCGAGATCTTCGACCTGATGCCGGGCGACGTCATCGCCACCGGCACGCCGGCCGGTGTCGGCTTCACGCGCAAGCCGCCGATGTTCCTGGTGCCGGGCGACGTCGTCGAGGTCGAGGTGGAGAAGATCGGCGTGCTGCGTAACCCCGTGGTCGATGAGGCCGCGCAGTGACAGTGTACGATATCAGGAAGACGCAGGTCTCGATCGAGGAAGTCTGGCACGAACGCGGCCCGCGTCGGCCGCAGCCGCTTCTGATCGGCACTGCGCTCGCCGTCATCAACAATCCCTATGCCGGCCGCTATGAGCCGGACCTAATGCCGTTTCAGGCCGGCTTGCGCGACCTTGGCCGGCAACTGGCGCGCACGCTGTGCGAGCGGCTGGGCGGCAAGGATGCCATCGAAGCCTATGGCAAGGGCGCGATCGTCGGCGGCGACGGCGAGCTCGAGCACGGCGCAGTCTGGCACGAGGCGGGCGGTGCTGCGATCCGCGAAGTGATTTCGCAGGCCAAGGCGATCGTGCCTGCGGCCAACACCGTCGGCGCGATCGGCACGCGGCTGATGGTCCCGCTCGGCCACATCGAGGCGGCCTACGTCCGCAGCCATTTCGGCACCGCCGAGATGACGATCTGGGACGCGCCGCGGGGTGACGAGATCGTGTTCGGGCTCGTCATGGCAACCGGCGGACGGACGCACGCGCGCATCGGCGGCCTCTCGGTCAACGCGATCTCAGTCCACGACGGGCAACGATGAGCGTAGCGTTTTCTCGCCCAACCGATGCCTTCATCCGACAAAACCGGACAGCCGGAATTTCTGAGATCGCGCACTGACCGGACATGTTGCGGATCGCCAAAATCGACGCGAATGACCTCGAACGGACATTCGAGTTGAATAACGTTTGAGGCTGCCCCATCCCGCCCTGGGCATCGCGGGCTAGAATTGAGCGGTGCCTAGTTTGCTCGCGCGGCTCTTTTAAGCGTCAGCACATGGACCACAGCCACGATGACTGAGAACAGCAGCAAACCTATTTCAGCGCCGTGAACCTTTTCCGGAGCGTAAGTTGAGGCGACCCAAATCAGCAATCGAACTGAAAGGGCGAACGCCACCATGCCCCAAAGCCCCACTGCATTGGGTGCGTACCAAGTTGGCTCGCCGTCGAGCCTCCACTGCATAGCCATGCGAGCGCTCCTGATGCGAGGTCCAAAATAAAGGTTGCAGCCGGCAAGAAATGCGACGGCTGGCCAGAACACAAGGTCAGCAACCAACATGAGTGTATCTTCTAACGCAAGGCCGCCTCAGTTGGCGGCCTCTTATTTGCCGATTACTAGCCCAAACAGGTTAAGGGGCATCTGAACAGAATTATCAAGCTTGAGCGATTGGGCGCGATTTTCGGGTTTGGCACCAAGCCGACCTGACGTTGATCCTGAGCGACGTCCGCTGTCTAAGCGAAGCGGCAATCGACAATTTGCCCTTAGGTCGGCGTCACCGTTGGCGCCCGCGCATCCAATCAATTACCTTAGGCCAGATTTTTCGATGCGCCTGCCTGCCCACAAGTGGTCCCACGTGCTGAAGCGCCACTCCGATTTCTCGCTCATACGAAAATATCGAAGGGTTCTTCAACGCTCCTAAGACGGACAAGGATGGGACCACTCGGCTTGCATGATCGACAATTGCCGCGACGGGTATTTTGGCCAGCGAGTCGGATCGGGCATCCCGCCCAAACAAATGAAGCTCGTTGCGCGCGAATCGGTCTTCACGGTAGAGCAGCTGGATTACATCTCGGATCAGTGGGCCGCTGGGCGCGAACTCGTCCAGACTCCAGCGAATGACGGCAACATGGATTGCCAGCGCTTCCGGATCCAGCAAGCTTGTGCAGCTATCGCTATAACGCCCGATAACGAATTCTTCCGGTGCCGCGACAACGCTCGCCAGATCGAGCAGACTTCCTGGAACAGCACCGAGCGGCGCTGTTGGCGAAGACAGCACAATCGGCCCTAGCGCTCCGGTCTGTTCGCCGAATTTTAGGGGAGCTTCAACAAGCACGAGTTTGCTGACCAGGTGCGGCTCAATAGCCGCGGTGATCGCGGCAAGGGTCCCACCAAGAGAGTGCCCAACGAGGATGGATGGGCCGCGATGCTCGGTCGCGATCATTTCAGCTGCAAGGCTGAGTGAGCGTATGCTGGATTCAAGGTCCGACTTGCCATCCTGTTCCTCTGGCCATTCGTACAGGTAGACGGCGAATCCCGCCTGGATGAGACACCGCACCACGCTCACGTCCGGCAAGAGGTCGAATATGTAGGCCCGCTTGATCGGGGCGGGTACAATCAAGGCTGACGAAGGGTTCGCCGCCGACTGTGCGTAGCGGCGTAGTCGGAAATCGGGATGCGCAACGCGGTCCCATGCCGTTTCATGCGGCCCGTAGCCCGCACTTTCCAGCATTTCGCCAACTGCCCTTCTAAAGGCGTCGGTAACCGAGAAAATCGGAAACATCGTCTCGCGCCCCCGGGATGCACTTCAAATTAGAGACCCATTAGCGTTCCGTCCCGTTGACAGGCCGCCTTAACATCCATATACCATCCAACTAGATGGCACCAGGATGGAGCTAGGCCATGACGAGCAACGTCCGCGAACTCCGGCCAAAGCCCCCGGAAAGCGAAAAAATCACGATCAATCTCGGCTATGTCGATCTTGGTCAGGTCGACTTGATGGTTCAGGAAGGTTTCTACTCGAACCGTACCGATTTCATTCGAACGGCAATCCGCAACCAGCTGGAACGTCACGCGGACGTCGTCAAACAGTCAACGACCCGAAAAAGTTTGGATCTGGGTCTGAGGCACTTCAGCCGAGAGGATCTCGAAGCGGCGCGGCGAGCCGGGGAAATGCTGCACATCAACGTTTTGGGCCTTGCCAGTATCGCTCAAGATGTCACGCCCGAGCTTGCTCGCGCCGCAATTGCTTCGGTCTGCGTCCTAGGCGCTTTGCAGGCCAGTCCGGCGGTCAAGGCCGCCCTCGTCGATAGAACACGGTGAACGCGATGCTCAGACAGGACATAGTTGGCGAAGCCACACGCCTCACGCGCGCTGGCCGACTCGTGGAGGCCACCGCGCTCCTTCAACGCATGCTGCGCGACGAAAGCGCGCCAGACCCGGAATCGCGCATCGGTCATCCCGCATTTATTGGACAAGAGCCGTCGATGATTGACGCGAAGGCCAATGCTATTGAGGAGAACGATAGCCCGGACCTGGCGCGGCCTCCATTCGCTGAACCTCGCATGCTCCGCGAGTTTCTCGATCGCACAAGGCAGCGCCCTGGGTTCAACTTGCGAACTGTGATTGAGCGCAAGCCGCTTTCCCCGTCGGATATCGTGCCTCACGGCACAAGGTTCATCGAAGGAACCTACCGCAATCCGGCGGGAAGCCGTGCCTACAAGCTTTTCATCCCCAGCCGCTATCAGGACCAATCGCTTCCTTTGATCGTGATGCTACACGGCTGCACTCAATCCCCGGACGATTTCGCCGCCGGTACGAGGATGAACTTCATCGCTGAAGAACAATCTTGCTTCGTGGTCTATCCGGCCCAGCGCAGCGAGGCAAACCAGGCGAAATGCTGGAATTGGTTTCGCCCAGCCGACCAGCAGCGGGGCAAAGGTGAACCCTCGCTTATCGCGGGCATCACTCGCCAAGTCATGCGCGACTTTTCGATCGACCCCAATCGTGTCTATGTTGGTGGACTATCGGCCGGAGCTGCCGCTGCTGCGATCATGGGAATTACCTATAAGGATCTGTACGCAGCGATCGGCGTACATTCTGGCCTTGCCTGCGGGGCCGCCATTGACCTTCCATCTGCGTTGGTCGCCATGCGACAAGGTGGCGGAGCCAGTCACAGCGTTACTTTATGTGATGGACCACCTGTTCCAACTATTGTTTTTCACGGCGATTGCGACACTACCGTGCATCCCAACAACAGCGATCAAATTCTTGCGCAGTCTGTGAGAGCGATGAACCTGCAAAAGAAGGTTGTTCGCGGCCAGGTACCTGGAGGGCATGCCTATACCCGCACGATCCTTAGCGACGCGAATGGGCGCGGAATATTGGAGCACTGGGATATCCACGGAGCTGGTCACGCATGGTCCGGAGGCAATCCTGCCGGTTCCTACACTGATCCGAAAGGACCGGACGCAGCAAGGGAAATGCTGCGTTTTTTCCTCGAGCATTCGCTCCCACAGCGATCAGGTTAGGGTCAGCCCGTTCGCGGCACTTTCGGAAATGACGGGTCGAGCTGACGTGTCAGCTCATTGAGGCAAGGCGGACATACCCAGAGCAGACAGTGTTACAGGACTTAGCGGTGTGGTTGGACTTGTTAGCTGGACCTCCGTGGCCGAGTACTCAGGGCTGCCTCTTCCGTGTTTCATTGGAAGGAGAAGCGGCTAGATGATCTCCACGCCAGGATCGTTGCCTGGTACAACAAAATCCGGGTTTGCAGGTGACCGTGAAATACCGCGCTCAACGATGCCAGTGACTACCAGCCACTCGTTTGCATTGCCGCTTGCAAAAATTACAAGCGCATCCTGGTTGGGAAGCGCCTGCAGTCGAACTATGAGCTCTTTGACGGTCATCGCGATTTCTCCTGACGACAGGTCCTTGCTAGCCAGTCGTAAGAAATCGTCGCCTCGATCTCGATCCTATCGAGAAGAGACCGTCGTCCACCAAATCAAATGTTAAGGTGTAAAGCCTGCCTTGTCCGTGACGTAAGCCGGATCATCTCGTCCGGCCAAACCTGGTGCCCCGTTCCGCCTCTTGCGCAAGCTTCAGCCAATCCTCGGCAAGGCGCACCCAAGCCTCCTTATCCAGAGGGCTCATGGCCTTCTCCGCCAGCTTACGGCATTCCTCAGCTTCCTTACGGAACCTCTCCGCGTCGGTTTGGGACGAGGGTGTCATCTGCAGTTCTTTCCCCCTTCATCTACATGGGTATGGGCTGTCTGTGGGAACAGCACCGAGCTATCCCGCGAAACGCGTCTCGCGATTGGCCGTTCCAAAGAAGATAATCGGCAGTTATATTATTGCTGCGGATCGCCTAATGCGCTCTGCGCTAAATTCGACCTTTCCGCGCCGCGCGTGTGATCACGGAAAGCGGCATAATCTTCTTCTTGCTTGGCCTCGCTTCCGGTAGCGCTCGCGCCGCTTCGGTGTCCATGGCTTGAGCCAGAGTAGCCGGGCCCGTTTGTGCTCCGGCTCGATGTCGACTGGGCCGGCATTTGCGCTCGACCCATAGTGAATGTGCGAGAGCGCTAGGTCTGCTTCTGGGCACTTTCCGGACCGGCGGTGATGTCTGACTTGAGTCCGGAATGCGCACCTAAGCGGACGTCCACTGACCAGTCTGAATTTATGGGTTATTCACGCCCTTGGATCAGAATCGGGCTAGAATTTCCGCACCAGATCCGGCGTAATCTCGCTGATCGAGCGGATGCCTAATAGCGCGAGGTCGCGGTCGATCTCGGCTTTCAGAAGCGTGATCGCGCGCTGCACGCCGGCTTGCCCGCCGGCGATCGCGGCATAGAGGAAGGGACGGCCGACCCAGACGAAATGCGCGCCGAGCGCCAGCGCCTTGATCACATCGGTGCCGCGCCGGATGCCGCCGTCGACCATCACAGTCATGCCCTTCGCTTCGGCCGCGATCTCCGACAGCGTGCGCAGGCCGGACATCGTGTAGTCGAGCTGGCGGCCGCCATGGTTGGAGAGCATCACGCCGTCGACGCCGCTCTCGCGCGCGATTCTGGCATCCGTCGGCGAGACCAGCCCCTTGACGACGAGCTTGCCCTTCCACCGCTTGCGGATCAACTCGACATGCTTCCAGGCGAGCTGGTCGCGGGCGCCGATGTTGCGCATCAGATTCTTCGCCAGCACCGGCGGGCCGCGCTGCGCGTCCATGTTCTCGAAATGCGGCATGCCGTGGTTGATCACGGTGCGCGCCCAGGTGCCGAACAGCCAGTGCGGATGGGTGACCGTGTCCCAGAACACGCGCGGCGTGATCGCGAGCGGCACCTGAAAGCCGTTGCGGATGTTGTTCTCGCGGTTGGGCGGCACCGGCACGTCGGCGGTGACGACGAAAGTGTCGTAGCCGGCCGCCGCCACGCGATCGACCAGCGGTTCGATCCGCTCCGGCAAGCCTGCGAGATAGGCCTGATACCACGCAGCCTGATTGGCGGCGCGTACATCCTCCAGCGTGATCAGCGACGAGGCGCTCAAGATCATCGGCACGTTCTCGGCCTTTGCCGCCTGCGTCAGCACGATGTCGCCGCGATAAGGGCACAGCGCCGAGGAACCCATCGGGGGAATACCGAACGGCGCGGCATAGGTGTTGCCGAACAGCGTCGTAGTCTGGTCGCGGCCGGAGACGTCGTTGAGCACGCGCGGCACGAAGCCGTATTCGTCGAAGGCCTTGCGATTGTCGCGCATGGCGGCGTCAGTCTCGGCGCCGCCGGAAATATAGCCGTAGAGAAATTTCGGAATCCGCCGCCGCGCCACCGGCTCGAAATCATCGAGCGAGAGATATTTCTGCAGAGCCCGCGGCACCGCGCTCTCGGTGCGGGTCACGGTCGGAGGCGGCGCAGTTACGGCCGGAGATTTGTCGAGCACGTCGGGCGTTCCATTTTCTTGGTTGTTGTCGGAAAGGCGGGTTAGCGCCGGGGAGGCGGTCCGCCAAATTTCTGGCCGGCCTTGTTGACGGAATCGCTGACGTCGCCGAGCATTTTTCGCGTCTCGGCGATCACCCGCCCGGACTTCTTGTCGAAACTTTCAATCAGGTCGCGCAGCGAAATCACGGTCGGCAGCAGCTCGCCGCCGTATTTGTCGCTGGCGAGGCTGCCGAGGAAATCCTTTGTCTTATCCATTGCGCCGTCGACCGCGCCGATGCCGGATTCGGCGGTTGCGATGATGGACGTGATTTTCGCTCCATTGTTTGAGAGCGAGGCGGTGAACGTCTCGAAATTCCGCAAAGTATCCTTGATCGCCACCTCGTTGTCGGCGATCACGCGATCGACGTTGCGCAGCGCCACGCGGATTTTTTGCTGGGTGTTGAGTGTGCCTTCCGGATCGGCGGTGAGCTCTGGAATGCCGTCGGGTCCCTTTGCTGGCGGCGGCGCCTCATCGGAGCCGCCGGTGAACGAGATCGCGGCGATTCCCGTGAGCCCCTGAAATTCAAGGCCGACCTGGGTGTCGCTCTTCACCGGCGTGGTGCCGTCGATCATGGCGAGCGCGACCACGCGGCGCGGATGGTCGAGTTTCAGCGACACCACTTCGCCGACCCGGATGCCGGCGAAATTCACGCTGCCGCCGTTGCGGAGGCCGGAGGCCGAGCCCTCGAAGACCACGCGGAACGGCACCTTCTGTTTGGCGCTGACGAACTTCTGATAGCCAAGAAACCCGCCCAGCGATCCCCCGATCAGGGCCAGGACGAGCGTGCCGATCATCAGATTGCTGGCGCGAACCTTCATCGAAAATGCCTAAGTAAAGCCGGTTCAAGAGATAGCGGATTTGGTCGAGCAAGTCACCGCGAGTCCCTCAACCTCGGCCCCGCCTGCGGGCAGAGGGAAACGTCAGCCCGTCTGCTTCCGTGACGCGACAAACACCCCCGTCAGCACCAGCGCAAAGCCCAAGAAGTGGAACGCCTGCGGGTGCTCGCCGAGGAAGATGATTGACATGACGGTGCCAAACACCGGCACCACGTGAAAGAAGGGTGCTGCGCGGTTGGCGCCGATCAGTTGCACGCCGCGATTGAAGCAGAGATAGGCGATCGTCGAGGGAAACAGCGCGACGTAGGCGAGCGTCAGCAGGTTCGCCGCATCGATCTGCATCAGCGGCCGCGCGAACAGTTCCCAGATGAACAGCGGGATCAGGCAGGCCGCGCCGGCGCCGAAGGTGAAGGCGACGAACGACAGGCCGTGGATCGCGGGCCGCTTCAGCGACAGCACCGAATAGATACCGAAGATCGCGAGCGCCACAAGGAAGATCAGGTCGCCGATGTTGAAGTCGATGCCGGATAGCTTGGTGAGGTCGCCATGCATCAGGATGATGATCACGCCGGCCATCGAGAGCAGAACACCGGCGGCCTGCGCCAGCGTCAAGCGCACCCCGAGCAGCACCAGCGACCACACCGCGACCACCAGCGGTCCGGCCGACTGCAACAACAGCGTATTCAGCGCCTGGGTGTGCTCAAGCGCCCAGTATTGCAGCGTGTTGAAGGCGCTGATGCCGGTGACGGAGAGCACGACCATGATGCCGAGCCGGCCGCGGATCGCAGCCCAGTCGTTAACGAGATGCTTCCAGGCAAACGGCAGGATGATCAGGAACGCGAACGACCAACGCAGGAACGACAGCGTCACCGGCGGAATATGGCCGGCAGCCAGGCGCCCGACGATGGCGTTGCCGGCCCAGCACAGCGCGGTGATGCTGAGCAGCAGATAAGGCTGGTTGGCGAGCCAGTTCCCGGATCGTGCGGGTGAAGTCTGTTCGGTAGCCGACATTCGAAGGACCGGTTCATGGCGCCGCGGCCCGCCTGGCGATCGACGCCGGGCCGGAATGTGGCCCGGCCCTTGTCACAGACACCGATTTGCGCCGCTCATCAATGGTGCAAGATGCATCGCGACCATGCAGCCCGCCTTGCCGGCTGTTTGGGGTTGCCAGCGGGCAGGCAAGTATGCAATCAAAGGACGATTGATTCATGTGACCCAACCCTGGTTTGTTTTGCGGGCACATGCAGTGAGTTATTCCGGACTACTTTCAGTATTGGGCGTTGGTTCGATCGTTGGGACCACGATTTGCAGGCGAGTCTGCTCTCAAGCGTTTCGCCTGTCGGTGACATCGAATTTTTGCAGATGATAGGTCATTCCTTGAACAAGCCGATGTCGGCCGAAGAAGCCGAAGCCGAAACACGTCACCAGTTTGCCGTTCGCGCCAATTCCATTCTGGCGTTCATCGAATGCGATGAAGAGCAGCGCCCGAAACTGCGCGGGGCCATCATCGAGGCGATGCTATGGGCGCAGACGCAGCCCAAACTCACCAAATAGGATATAGCACTCCGCCGCAGCGAGGCCGCTCACGCCACGAGCGCCCGTGTGATCGCGCCCGCAGCCTTCACGGCGTCGTTGGGATCGAGTTCGATCTGCAGGCCGCGCTGGCCGCCATTGAGGAACACGCTGGTATGGCCGAGCGCGGCTTCTTCGATCGCGACCGGCACGCGCTTCTTCTGTCCGAACGGCGAGATGCCGCCGACATGGTAGCCGGTCAGCCGTTCGGCATCCGCCGGCCGCATCATCTTCGCCGACTTGGCGCTGAAGGCGGCCGCGAGCTTTTTCATGCTGACCTCGCAGTCCGATGGCACCACGGCACAGACCGGTTTGCCATCGACCTCGGCCATCAGCGTCTTCAGCACGCGCGCGGGCAGCACGCCGAGCGCTTCCGCCGCCTGCAGCCCGATGCTCGCTGCATCCGGGTCGTAGTCGTAGGCGTGCAGGGCGAATTTCACGCCGAGTTTTTCCAGTGCTAGCGTCGCACGGGTGGTTTTGGACATAGCCTTTTCATCATTGCCGGATGTTAATGCGCCTATCGCCCGCGCAAGGCCGGGATGGCCAGGATTTTACGGGGATATCAAGGGGTTGGAGCCGTTCTAAGGCCCCCTTAAAGCTGCCTTCTTGCTTGCCTAGAGCACCCGCTTCCTTTATCCGGTGGGGCTGCCTTGCACGCGAACGGCCCCGGCCGTGATTTTGGCTGGGCAAGCTATCGCATGACCCGGAAAAATGGCTACCCGTTTTCCGATCAGGTCATGCGCCAACGAAACGCATGACCTGGAAAAGTGGCTACCGGTTTTCTGGAAACGTCATGCTGGAACCAAGAGATTTGCGGGGAACACCTTAAAAATGGCCAATGTTGTCGTCGTCGGCGCCCAATGGGGCGACGAGGGGAAGGGCAAGATCGTCGACTGGTTGTCGGAGCAGGCGGATATCGTCGTGCGCTTCCAGGGCGGCCATAATGCCGGCCATACGCTCGTCATCAACGGTGAGACCTACAAGCTCGCCCTGCTGCCGTCCGGCGTGCTGCGGCCCTCGAAGCTTGCCGTGATCGGCAACGGCGTGGTGTTCGATCCGCAGGCCTTCCTCGATGAAGTTGCAAGACTGAAGGGGCAGGGCGTCGCCATCAGTCCGGAAAACCTGCGCATTGCCGAGAACGTCACGCTGATCCTGCCGCTGCACCGCGAGCTCGACGCGTTGCGCGAATCCGCCAATACGGCCACCGCGATCGGCACCACGCGCCGCGGCATCGGTCCGGCCTATGAGGACAAGGTCGGCCGCCGCGCGATTCGCCTGATGGACCTCGCCGACCTCGACACGCTGTCGCACAAGATCGATCGGCTGTTGGCGCATCACAATGCGCTGCGCCGCGGGCTCAATCTCGAGGAGATCGACGGCAAGGGCATTCTGAAAGAGCTTACCGCGCTGGCGCCAAAACTGTTGCCGTATGCGGAGACGGTGTGGCGGCTGCTGGATATCAAGCGCCGTGAGGGCAAGCGCATCCTGTTCGAGGGCGCGCAGGGTGCGCTGCTTGATGTCGATCACGGCACCTATCCCTATGTCACCTCGTCCAACACGGTGGCCGCACAGGCCGCGACCGGTACCGGCATGGGCCCGAGCGCGGTCGGCTATGTGCTCGGCATCTGCAAGGCCTATACGACGCGGGTTGGCCAAGGCCCGTTCCCAACCGAGCAGGACAACGAGATCGGCCGCAAGATCGGCGAGCGGGGCCGCGAGTTCGGCACCAACACCGGCCGCCCGCGCCGCTGCGGCTGGTTCGACGCTGCCTTGGTGCGGCAGACAGTCCGCACTTGCGGCATCACGGGTCTGGCGCTTACAAAGCTCGATATTCTCGACGGCTTCGACACCATCGAGGTCTGCACCGGCTATATGCTGGACGGCAAGGAAATCGACCATCTGCCGGCGGGCGAGGGCGCCCAGGCCCGGGTGGTGCCGGTCTACGAAACCATCGAGGGCTGGAAAGAGCCGACCGCCAATGCCCGGTCCTGGGCGGATCTGCCGGCCCAGGCCATCAAATATGTTCGCCGGGTCGAGGAACTCGTGGGTTGTCCGATCGCGTTGCTTTCCACCAGCCCCGAACGCGAGGATACTATCCTGGTACAGAACCCGTTTGAGGCTTAACGGGATGTTACGGCAGGGGCGGCAGTATTGAAGAGAAATGGCTGATTATTATCCGCTGATCGCACGCGCTATCGCCGGCCTGGACCCCAATGCTCCAGGCGAGAGCCGCCGTGCGCTCTATGAGCGGGCGCGTACCGCGCTGATCGCGCAGTTGCGCAGTGTTCAGCCGCCGCTTTCTGAATCCGAAATCACACGCGAGCGGCTGTCGCTGGAAGAGGCCGTGCGCAAGGTCGAATCGGAAGCCGCCCAGCGCGCCCGCGAGGCTTCGCGGCCCGGGGCTGCGCGCGGCGGCGATGCCTTCCGCCGCGCCAATGCCCGCCCGGCGGAAGCGGCATCCGCTTCTGCGGCACCGCCGCCGGGTGCGCCGCGCCCGCGTCCGCCTTCTCAAGCCCCGTCGCGCGAGGCCCGTCCGCCGCTTGGCCAGGATGAGCCACGCCCGCCGCGCAATCTGCGCGCCGATGCGCCGCCGCCCGGCGCGCCGCGTCCGTCGCAGCCGCCGCAGATTCCGACGCAGGATGGCGCTCCTCCGCCGCCGATCCGCGAGCGCGGCGGCGCCCGCCGCGGCCCGGACAACGGCGCACCGCCGACGCCGCCACAGCCGCCGGGCATGCGCGGCTTCCGTGACATCGCAGCCGACGCCGACGATCTTGGCCGTGCCGCGGCGCAAGCCAACCGCAACGCGCGGAAGACCTATGCCAACGTACCGTCGCCCTCGCCGGAATTCGACCGGCTCGAGCCGAGCATGGAAGACCGCGGCGCCGATCCCGAGGTGCCCTATTCGTATGACGAATCGCAGGCGGAGGCCGACCGTTACGCGTCGCAGCCGCCGCTGCGCGATCGTCCGCGGCTCTCGCAGGATCGCGATCTCCCGAAAAAGCCCGCCCGCGTGGGCGCCGCGTTTCCGTTCAAGAGCGCGATTGCGGTCGGCATCGTGCTCATTCTGGTCGGCGCCGGCATCCTGTGGGGCAAGCAGGTCGTCACAGCCGTGAGCGGCCTGTTCAAATCCTCATCCGTCGTGGAAGCGCCGAAGGACCCGGCCGCGCCGCAGTCGCGCCCGAAGATTCCCGACCGCGTGGGCCAGCCGTCGTCGAGCGAGAACGTGGCGCCGGTTGCGCAGCGCGTCGTGCTGTATGACGAGGATCCGTCCGATCCCAAGGGCAAGCAATATGTCGGCTCGGTGATCTGGCGCACCGAACCGATCAAGGCGAGCGGCAACCAGAAGCCCGACGTGGCCGTGCGCGCCGACATCGAGATTCCCGACCGCAAGTTCAAGATGACGATGTCATTCCGCCGCAACACCGATACCTCGCTGCCGGCAAGCCACACCGCGGAATTGACGTTCATCCTGCCGCAGGATTTTTCCGGCGGCGGCGTCGGCAACGTGCCTGGCATTTTGATGAAGTCCAACGAGCAGGCGCGCGGCACGCCGCTGGCAGGCCTCGCCGTGAAGGTCACCGACGGCTTCTTCCTGGTCGGCCTCTCCAACGTCGATTCCGACCGCGCCCGCAATTTGCAGCTCCTCAAGGAGCGCTCCTGGTTCGACGTGCCGCTGGTCTACGTCAACCAGCGCCGCGCCATCATCGCGATCGAAAAGGGCTCCCCGGGCGAACGCGCGTTCAACGACGCATTCGCGCTGTGGGGGGAATAGCTGTAACGAGCTCAAGAGAAATGCGCTCTTGAGCTGATCTTCGTTACGCCAGGAAATCGATCGTCGCGGCGTAGCCAAAGAGTCCAACGTGAAACGGCCTCAGCATTGCTCCCGCTGAGGCCGCTTTGCATTCGCCGTCAATTAAAGCGACCGGTCACTCGGCGGCGGCGGCTCGCCTCCGTGCGGCGTGGCCGCGCTCCATCACGGCACGGCAGCCCGGACTGAGTTGCGCGCGGTGTCTGACCATGCAGGCGGTGATTCGCTGGACGTTGGGCACTTCATGGCCGCAGAACCGCATGGCGTCGCCGGTGCACATCTGCTGCGCCTCCGAGAAGGCGAGGCTCGGGCGTGCGGAAAGTGCCGTCGCCGCAAAGGCGATGCCGAAGAGAAGTGCGATCTTGCTTGTACGATAAATAGTCATTGAGCCGTTCCCCAAGGGTTGCGTGCGGTGCTGGCCGCTGTTCATTGGGGGCGCTGCACGCGGTTTGCGCTGCCGCACGCGTCGTCCATCACCGGGAACTCACCCGGTGTGGTTGCTCGATTTCTGCCGATGTCCGAATCGAAAAGTGCTGCGCGGCCCCACGCGAATTATGCGCCAATGCTGCGAAGCTGCAATGGCTCGCGCCAACACTTCCTGGACTGTTGCGTGCGCGCCACGTCGATCGAAGCGCAGAAGTGAGACAACTCGGTTTTGACGCTGCGTTTCTGATGTCAGCTCGATGGTTCCGGAGAAGGAACAGGCGCGCGCCTTCCGAACGCCGTCTCAGCCGTGATCGAACAGGCCAGCGAACGGGCGTGCGTCCCGAAATGTTATTCGGGGCCACCCGTTCATGACGCGGCAGCCATGATTTCGGTCATCCAGTGAGGGCTCCCCAAAGCCGATGTTGTTCGGCCCGAACGCCCGCCAGACGGCTGGCCGCCTTCACCTCCCAAAACTCCGTAGAAATGCGCAAAATCAGCGTTCCGGAACAACCACCCGTTAGGGAAGGCTGAGTATGATCGGCGGCTATTGCTCGCACCCGCCTCATTGCTGTCGTTGAAGTGAAAAGGCCGCCGAGACTAGCCTGTCGAATGGCACTCAAATGCGCGTTCATGCTGCTGCCGATGGATTCACGAAGATGCCGGCCATCCGTGCGGTGGAGCGTAAGCTGATGCGGCGACCCGGCACGATCCGGCGCGAGGCGGCATAGCTATGCCTGCCGCACCGTCGAGCCTGCGCGCGGAATTGAAGGGCGCCGAAAAGGAGGGACCCGAGCACGACGCCCGGATTTTCGGCGAGGTGACGGACCTATTCCTGTCCAATGTTGATCGTCTCGGTGAATCGCAGATCGCTGCGGTCGATGGCGTTCTCGCCCACCTGATCGAGCGGGTGGACGCGAAAACCGTGGTCCAGCTCAGCGAGGCCCTTTCCACCATCGACCGCGCCCCGCGCCAGACCATCCGCAAGCTTGCATTTCACGAAAACCACTTACTGGCGGCGCCGGTTCTCAGACGTTCCAACTGCCTGTTGGAAGCCGACCTTCTTGAAATTGTCCAAAGCCGCAGCCAACAGCATTTACTGGCAATATCGGAGAGAAAGATCCTCAATGAGGCACTCACCGACACGCTGATGCGATTTGGCGATGTCCACGTCTCCAACGCGCTCGCGCGCAACGCCGGCGCGCGTTTCTCCGAATGCGGCTACGCGACGCTGGTAGGGCGGGCCGAGCGTGACGAAGTCCTGGCGGAAAAGCTCGGGCTTCGATTGGACATTCCCGGCAGCCTGCTTCGGGAGCTTCTGGGCAGAGTTGCCGACGTGGTCCGCGCGCGGTTCTTGACGGCGTCGCGACCTGTTGCGCGGGAGAAAAACAAAGGTTCTGCTGCGGCGGGCGGCGGACCGGGAGACGCGGCCCGGAAGGCGAATGATTATACCCAAGTGCAAAGCAAAGTCGTGGCGCTCAATCGCACGGGCCAGCTCAACGATTCGATCGTGAACCGGTTTGCGGTAAGGGGTGAATACACCCACGTCATCGCAGCGCTCGCCCTGAAGGCCGACGTCAAGATCGAGGCCATCGAACCCTTGCTCGAGCCCGACCGGGTATATGGCCTGATCGTCGCGTGCAAGGCCGCCCGGCTGAGCTGGTCGACGACGACGATGATCGTCCGCAACCGTCCGAACTGTCCGCCATCCACCGACCGGGAACTCGAGCAATGCGTGGCGATCTACGAATCGCTACTGCTGTCGGTGGCGCAGTGGACCATTCGTTTCGGCTCCGACCGGATCCTTGCAAAGAATAACGAGCCTGTGGCGGCTGTAGCGGCTGCCGGCAGAAGGTAAGCCAATCTGCTTACGCACGGCGAACGGCGAGGTCCGCATGTGGCTCGTCCACATCCACCAGTACCGCCATCATGCCGGAATGGCTTCATTGGCGCGGTCGCGAGCCAGTGCCGCGTAGTGGCGAAGATATTCTTGCGCCATACGCCTGGCGGTAAACCTCTTTTCGAAATGCCCGCGCACCTGGCTTCGATCGAGTTCGGAGAGCCTTCCGATCGCTTCGACCGCTTCTGCTTCGTCCGCTACGACAAAGCCGGTGATGCCGTTGTCGATGACTTCGGGCACGGAGCCTGATTTGAACGCGATGACGGGCGTTCCGCATGCCATGGCCTCGATCATGACCAGCCCGAACGGTTCTGGCCAATCAATCGGAAACAATAGCGCCGCAGCGCCCGCCAGAAACTGCCGCTTCGCGTCATCATTGACCTCACCGGTGAGCTGGACCTGCTCGCCATCGATTTGCGGCTCGAGTTGTTCCTTGAAGTAGCTTCTATCCCCGCGCGGCACCTTTGCGGCGATACGAAGCGGCATCTTGGCGGCGCGCGCGATCCGGATGGCGGCTTCCGGTCCTTTCTCCGCCGTCAGCCGGCCCAGGAAGGCAAGGTAGGAGCCGGCCTCAAACGACGGCCGAAACAGGTCGGCCGGCAGGCCATGATAGATGGTGCCGATCCAGTTGGCGTCACTTAAGGGCGTGCGCTGATTGTCCGATATCGAAACGAACGGCGCGTCGGGAAAGTGACGGATAACATCCGCAAAGCCAGGCAGGTCCATGCGCCCATGGCAGGTGGTCAGAAACGGGACGCCAAGCCGGCTCAGCAGTGGCAGATGCAGCCAATCGATATGCGCGTGAATGACGTCGAATTCGGTCGCGCGGCGCGCGACCGCCTCCAACAGCGCCGCCTGCGCCACCATCGGGTCCGTTCGCGGGCGGCCGAGGCGAAGCGCCCGCGGCCAGACGGCATGGAGCTCGGCGGCGGTCCCCGAATCGCCACTCGCAAACAGCGTCACCTCATGCCCGAGGCTCATCAGCTCATCGATCAGCCAAGCCACTACACGCTCGGTGCCGCCGTAAAGCTTGGGAGGAACGCTTTCGGCCAGAGGCGCTATCTGGGCAATCCGCATCGGCTATTCACCATCGAGATGCCGGGGCTTATCGAACCCACACCCCCTTAGACCACCGGCCGTTCGTATTTGGACAGCAGGTCGAGCCAATCCTCTAATAGTCGGCTCATCAAAAAGTTCTGCCGCACGCTTTCTTTCGCACGCGCACCGAGCCCCTCCCGCAGCCTCGGATGCTTCAAGAGCTGGACTATTCTTTCGGCCGCCTGATCGGGCGTGTTCACCAGAAATCCGTTCCATCCGTCCTTGATCTGGTGCCGGATGCCTCCCACGTCGCCGCCGATGACGGCGGCGCCCTTCCACATTGCCTCGGTGACCGTAAGGCCGAAGCCTTCGCGGATCGACTTCTGCAGAACGACCGCGGCAGAGCGCTGCAGCGCGTTGACCAGCGTTGGATCGTCGACGCTGAGAACAATGATGCTTTCATCGACGGCGCTCTCGATGTTCTCGAGAATCTTCCCGCCCTCGGGATCGTCGGAGGCATTGTTGCCGACGAGCACGAGCGTGCAGTCGACCTGCTCTCTCGCCTTGCGGAAGGCCTCAATCACGCCCATCGGGTCCTTCCATCGGTCGAACCTGGAAATCTGCGTCACCAAGGGACGATCTGTCGGAATCTTGTAGTTGCTCAGGAATTCTCGTCTCTCGCGGTCGGACAGCTCTCGGTTCTTCGCCGAGAACGGATCGATCGCCGGGGTGACGAAATGCTGGCCGACCTGAAGATTCTGGCCGTATTCCGGTAGCGAGAAAATCGCCGCGTTATATTGCTCGATGAACTGGCGCAGATAGCTCCATACCGGGGCGTGCGGCGACGACAGATCGACGTGACATTGCCAGAGCCACGGCATTTCCCGATCGGAGAAATGCGTGATGAGCGGCAGAGGCTGAGGATCATGCACGATGACCGCGTCGCAGTCGTCGAGATGAAGCCGCGTGGCATTTTCGAACACGACCTGTTCGTAGATCGTCTTTTCGGCGTCGGAAAATTCCGAGCTGGTGCCCTGCAGCGTGTTGTGCAGTTTCTTCGTGCAGCCAAAGAAGCCCGGCGTTCCCTGAATAAGATGCCAGTCGGTTTCGATGCCGGTCGCGTTCATCATGAGGGTGAGCGGCGTGAGCAGTTCGGTGACGCCTCCGCCGTAGAACGTCGAACTGATATGGGCGACGCGCATCGTGCGCACCCGATCCGCTTTCGCTGCGATGCGCTCGCTCGCCGCACTACCGATGAGCGGCTCGTATTGTTCGAGCGTATGAAGCCCGAGGGTGGACCGTTGCACGGCGGAAGTGAGCATGGACATCGAAGAGTCACCTCTATGGTTCTCGCATTGCGGCAATGCCGCCTCACGCGTTCCAAAACTCGGCAAATTCGCAATCGCAATCGCGGGCTTTCAGCGCCATTGCGAGCGGAACCTGCTACCGGCCTGACAACTTTCCAACCGACCGATCGTTGCCAGATGGCTTCCCTTTCCGGATCCAGGGAATGCCAGTTTTTCCCACCAGCAATAAGTCCGAAAGCGTGTGGAAGTTGCCTCAGCCTAGCGTCCGGTCTTTTCATATTGCTGAACGTTCATTCATCCGCGGTCGGCGCAAGCCGATTCCAACGCTGGTGCTGTCGGCAATTCCCGCGCAATGGGAAGGTGGCCGTGCAAATTTACTTGGTCCTTCAGCTGCTGTATTGGGTAATCAGCGCCAGGAGGCAGTTCCATGAAACGCTATCTGATCTTCGGAGCGATCGGCCCGTTTGTCGGCGGATTCCTGATGCTGTTCGCGACCACCGTGGCCTCGGGCTACTGGACCGATACCAACTGGTCGGAGATCGGCAAATTCCTCGGCGCTTTCGCCAAGACGCTGCAATACAGCTATCTGTTCGGCATCGTGCCAGCGCTGATGATCGGCGCAATCGACGACATTCTCTGTAACGTCAAGCGCATCTCTCCGCTGGTGCGGGTGCTGATCGTGGCTGCGATCGGCTTTGCCGCGTCAGAACTGCTCTACGGTTCGCGCGGACCGGATACCGGCGTGCTGCAGTTTTTGCTCTACGGCATCGTCGGCATGGTGCCCGCTGGGCTATCGTCGTGGCTCGCGCACAAATACGTCGACACGCCGCAGCCGGTGCATTCGACGTAGTGCGTGCCATGATCCGTAGGTTGGGCAAAGGCGCGATAGCGCCGTGCCCACCGTCCATCATCGCGCACGCTTCCCGATGGTGGGCACGCTTTCCGCCTTCGCTGTTGAGCTACGGCGGACAAGTCGCTTTGGCGACCCTACGAGTCGGCGAACTGATTTGCCGCGCCCACAAACGAAAATTTCGATGCGCGGCTGCGACCAATTGGCACGACAGGCAAATCAATTCTGATTTTCAGAAATCGCGTCAAGCCCAGGAATCAAAAATATTTCTCTTAACATGTCAGGCAAATCATCTGCATAACTCCGCCCGTCTCACCCGATGGAGGGGCGGCTCGCGATCGTCACGAACGTGCGGTGGGATGCGATGGACGCGAGAGGTGCGCTAGACGTGTGCGCCCGACGCGTACGGCGAAGTCGTGTGGTTCTGGCGCCGCGGTGCTGGCGTTAAGTTGCGCAAGGTTCATCCTCGCGCGGCGACGGTGGCAAGAAAGCCGTTCACCGGGAAGAGCACGAAGTAAGCCGTAAAGCCATTGCGCAGGGAAGGCCGGGATGCTCCCGCTGTACCTGTATGCTCGTGTGCGCGTTCTTAGTGCGCAAATTGCACACGAGACCGCGGGTGCGGCGCGCACCCGGTCTTCCCTGCGCCCTCTGATTGGTGAGGGCGGGAAGTGAAGAGCAAAGCTCGGGCGCAACGCGTCGCGAGATCGCGAAGTCATACTCCGAATTGTAGGATGGGTGGAGCGCAGCGATACCCATCGTCTTGCAACCGGCATTGATGGGTATCGCTTGGCTCCACCCATCCTACGGGACTCAATTGTCGTCACCCGCGAAGGCGGGTGATCCAGTATTCCAGAGGCAGCAGTGATTGAACGGATAAGCCGCGACGTACTGGATCCCCGCCTGCGCGCTAGCTGATTCACACATCTTTGAGGGTCTCCCAGGCGGAAGCCACGCCCAAGAAGTATTGGAGGCCATGCCTCATGGTGATGGGGCCGGGTTTGGTGCGAGGGTATCCATCCCATCCGCCGAGGCGAGCAATGATCCATGAGGCCCAAGCCAAGGTTTGCGGGCGATGTGGATTGCTTTGGAGTTTGGTTCTGCCTTCGTACTTGGTGGCCAGTGCGGCGAGCAGCTTGATCTGCTCTTTGTTGAACGCGTTGCTGGCAGGTTCGGCGCTGCGTCCGTCGCGAGCCTGAACCAGTTGCAGGATCACGACGGCAGCCTTGGCGGCGATCGCGGTGAGCTTGAGCAGCCGATCGGCGGTTTCGATCCGGCTGTCTTCGAGTTGCAGCCCCTGCGTTTTGATCAGGCGGAACAGCTGCTCGATAATCCAACGCTTTTTGTACCAGTTGACGATCTGCCAGGCAGACGCGACATCGTTCACGTCATGGGTCGTCAGCAGGTACCAGTGCAGCGGCTCGACGCCCGCTGGCGGATCGACTTCAACGACCTCGACCAAAGCGAGTTCGACTGTCCGCGGTAAGTCGGCAGACGCGTTCTGCGGCCTTCTGAGGGTGACCCGACCGAACCGCAGCACCAGCTTGGCCTGTCGGGCGGGCCGATCGGCACGCGCCACAACGTCGATGGTGGCAGTGTCGACGACGGGCCAACTGCTGGCGGTGGCATACATGCTTGCACCGTCGGCCAGCACGCGATCATGCATGCTCCGCGTCAACAGATGGAAGTTTGAGGCCGATACGCTCGCCCATTTGGCATAGATGTCGCCCTCGCGATCGTCGATCACCGTGACCATCGTGGCCGCAGAGAGCACCTGCTTGGCTCGATGGGCCGTGCTGATCCAACGTTCCGACTCCTTCTGCTCCAGTGGCCGCTGATCGTGCGGCACCGTAACCCGGCCCTGGCGCGTCCAAATCTTCCCGCCTACCAGCCCCAGACAGGCGTCACTGGCGGCATCCACGGCGGCCATCGCATGCAACAGCAAGCCGTGGCTGTTCCCTTTGCCGATCTCACCCAGCCCGCGCCGACGCTCGGGTTGGGTCCTAAAGTTGATCTCGCTTGTATCCTGGATCGCCAGCACGTGCCGGCCGGCCGCCGCAACCGCCGTCTGTTCGCCCCAGCCTGCGAGCAGTGCTTCCAAGCTCACGTTCTCATTGGCGAGAAATCGGCCGTATCGGACTATCTTGGCCCGATCACCATCCGCCGCTCGACGCAAGCACGAGCTGGCGCGCGTGACCATCCCTTCGAGCAGAGCCGCCCCCCTTTATCGAGACGGCCATCCCCGAACCGACCAAGCCTGAATTGTTCGTTCAACATCTTGGCACCTCAATGGAATCGAAGTGCCAGATACAGAATCACAGCAGACCGTCGCTGCGGAAGGCCAAATCAAGACATCGAGTCATTCCGTCGCAGCCGGCAATGTGTGCATCTGCTAGCGCCTGCGCGGGGATGACAGTGGTGTATTGCGACGCTATCACCTCGTCATTGCGAGCGCAGCGAAGCAATCCATTATCGCCTCTATGCGGAGAGATGGATTGCTTCGCGGAAGCCTGTCATCGGGCGCGCATTCGCGCGATCCATGGGCTCGCAATGACAGGGAAAGCGATAATTTGACGCAACTTGCGCCTCGCATTCGCGTTACCATCTGATGACCATGCCAGACGACGATATCTATACGCCGCCCCGTTCGCGTTCCGGACCGTCTTCCCGGAGGCGGACGCCCGGACGCGGGCCGGTCATCGACCAGGAGGGGCGCGAACTCCCCGAGGCGAACCTGCATACGCGGTTCGAGGGAATGCGGTTCGATTTCGGTCATTCCGCCGCCAATCCGTTCGGCGAGTTGACGCGCGAGCAGCGGATCGCGCGGCTCGATGCCATCGCCAAATTGCTGGATGTCGCCTTCATCGTTCCCGGCACCAATTTTCGCTACGGCATCGACGGGCTGATCGGCCTGATCCCGGTGGTCGGCGACATCATCACGACGGCGATTTCGCTGTGGGTGGTGCGCGAGGCGCGTGCGCTTGGCGCGCCCTGGCACATCACGGCGCGGATGCTCGCCAATGTCGCGGTTGACGGCGCGGTTGGCCTGGTGCCGGTCGCGGGCGACGCCTTCGACGTCATGTTCCGCGCCAACGTGCGCAATGTGCGCATGCTCAAGCGCTGGCTCGATAAGCAACCGCGTTAAAGAAAACGCCCCCGAAATGATTTCCGGGGGCGCGCTGTTTGAAAATATGGAAGCTTTAGGCCGCGTCGGCCTTGTCGTCGGTGGCGGCCGGGCGCGGACGACGCGGCAGCGGGAACGCCTCGCTTTCATAGAGCGAGCGGATGCCGCTCTGGTCGAAGCGCGCTTCCTCGACCTGCAGATAGGCGCCATTCAGCGAGTCCGCCGGCAATTCCTCGATCGCGAAGCGAACTGCTTCCGCCGCGGTGCCAAAACGCCGATAGGCAAAACCGGCCCGCTTCTTCTTGCGGATCGCGGCGGGAAACAGTTCGGCGGCGGTGTTGTAGCTGAATGGACGCATGGACGGTGACCTCAATCTTTTTCGGCTCTTTTCGTGTGAGCAATGGGGATTGGATGACGGTGGGCCACAGCAGGGGCCACGCCGTGCACGTCATTTCAGGCCCCAATATAAGCTTCTTTAACAAAAATGCGACCCCTGAAGTCCGGCATCGGGGGTGATGATGAATCCACGCATGGCTGCGGGGCGGATTAATTAAATCAAGTTATTTCAATGGGTTCCCCGATTTGCAGCTTGCCGGGCAGGAGCAGGATGAGAAGCACGATTAAAATCGCGCCACCGGGCCCCATCGCGGAATGGCCCCTGCCATAGCCGCCGAAACGGCCGGAAAGGCCGCCCAGCGGGAGGTTATTTCGGCTGCAGCTTCAGAGCCGCCGAGTTGATGCAGTAGCGCAGGCCGGTCGGGCCGGGGCCGTCGTTGAAAACGTGGCCGAGATGGCCATTGCATTTCGAGCACAACACTTCGGTGCGGATCATGCCGTGGCTGAAATCGCGCTCCTCATCGATATGGCTGTCTACTGCAGGCTGCGTAAAGCTCGGCCAGCCGCATCCGGAATCGAACTTGGCATCGGATTCGAACAGCGTCTGGCCGCAGCCGGCGCAGGTATAGGTGCCCTTGCGGTGCTCGTGCTCATACTCGCCCGAGAACGGCCGCTCGGTCGCCTTCTCGCGCAGCACGGCGTACTGCATCGGCGTCAACTCCTTGCGCCATTCGGCCTCGCTCTTGACGACCTTGCCGGTCTTGATATCGGACATTTGGCCTCCTTAATTGCTAGCCTTTCAATTGGTAGCCTTGGCGTTGCGCACCAGCGTCGGCTTCTCGATATAGTTCTCCGCAAAGATCTTCTTCAGGTTCTCGATCTTCGGAATATCGTTGAAGACAATATAGGGCTGGTTCGGGTGCAGCGTCAGGTAGTCCTGGTGATAGTCTTCCGCCGGATAGAATGCCTGCAGCGGACCGACCTTCGTGACAATCGGCTTCTTGTAGACCTTGGCGGCGTTGAGCTGCGCGATATAGGCCTCCGCCACCTTCTTCTGCTCGTCATTGGTGGTGAAGATCGCCGAGCGATATTGCGTGCCGATGTCGGGGCCCTGGCGGTTCAACTGGGTCGGGTCGTGCACGACGGAGAAGAATATCTGCAGGATCTTGCCGTAGCTGATCTTCTTCGGATCGTACTTGATCTCGACCGCCTCGGCGTGTCCCGTCGTGCCGGTGCCGATCATGGTGTAGTTCGCGGTCATCTTGCTGCCGCCGGAATAGCCACTCACCGCGTTGAGCACGCCGGCGGTGTGCTGGTAGACGCCCTGCACGCCCCAGAAGCAGCCGCCGGCGATCACGGCGGTCTGGATGCCGTCGGCCGCCTGAACGTCGAGCGTGGGCGCGGGAATGATGACGGCCGCTTCCGACGCACGCGAGGGCGTTACCGTGAAAGCAGCAATGGCCAGCGCAGCGATGGCGGCGGCGCACAGCGAGAGGCGGCTGAAATGGCGAGGGGACATTGTTTCCTCTTGGATAGCCTGGTTGGGGTCAGTTTAGAGCGACAACGGTGTTTCGCAATCGGCTCGGTTCTCTCCGGTGCCAAAGATACGGCCCGCGGCACATAATGTTACGGCTGATGGCACACGAGTTCGTGAAAACCGCGGCAAGCGGCCGGAAGCCGGCTTCCCAGGGATCATTGCCGGGACGCGGAGGATTCTTGTTTCGTGGCGGGAAGTAGTTGCCGTCGTCATTGCGAGGAGCGTTCGCGACGAAGCAATCCATGCTTCCGCACGCAGCACCATGGATTGCTTTGCTTCGCAATGACGGTAGCGCCGTCTAAACCACCACACTCAGCCGCTTCGCCGCGCGCGTGATGCCGGTATACAGCCATCTCGCCCGGCTGTCCTGAAATGCAAAGCTCTCGTCGAACAGCACGACGTCGTCCCATTGCGAGCCCTGCGACTTGTGCACCGTGAGCACGTAGCCGTAGTCGAATTCGTCATAGGGCTTGCGCTGCTCCCACGGGATCGCCTCGATGCCGCCCTGGAAGCAATCATGGCGCACCGAGACCTTGGTGACCTTGTGGCCGAACTCTTCGTCGGGCGACAGCCGCATGCTTAATATCTGTGATTTCGATCGCGGCTGGGTGCGCGACTTGACGCGCCACAGCCCGCCGTTGAACAGGCCCTTCTTGCGGTTGTTGCGCAAGCACACCAGCTTATCGCCGGCGACCGGCAGGGGATCCTCGATGTTCTGCTTCTGCCGTATCCGCATGTTGTAGGCGCGGCGCGTGTTGTTGCGGCCGACCAGCACCTGGTCGGCGCTCATGACGCGGTCGGGATCGAGCTCGCTGCGCGGCACCACTTCACTCTCGCCGTGGCGGCCGATTTCGAGCTCGCGGCCCTCGCGAATGTCCATCGACATCCGCACGATCGGGTCGTCCTGCGCCTGCCGGTGCACCTCCGTCAGCATCGCGTCGGGCTCGCAATCGGTGAAGAAGCCGCCGCCCTGGATCGGCGGCAACTGCGCGGGGTCGCCGAGCACCAATAGCGGACAGTCGAACGACATCAGGTCGCGGCCGAGCTCGGCGTCGACCATCGAACATTCGTCGATCACGATCAGCTTCGCCTTCGAAGCCGGCGCGTCGTCCCACAACTCAAAGCTCGGCTGCTCGACACCGGATTCCTTGGCGCGATAGATCAGCGAATGGATGGTGGAAGCGTTGTCGCAACCCTTGTTGCGCATCACCAGCGCCGCCTTGCCGGTGAAGGCGGCATACTTCACTTCGCCATCGACGCCCTCGGCGATGTGCCGCGCCAGCGTGGTCTTGCCGGTGCCGGCATAGCCGAACAGGCGGAACACTGGCGGCGTGCCGTTGCGGCCCGGCTTGGCCTTCAGCCAATCGGCAACGGCCTTCAGCGCGGAATCCTGATGCGGCGTAAAGGTGGTCATGGGGTCCAGATGGAGAGAAGAGCGGGCGGAAGGCCGCGACTCAACAGACCGTAAAGCTAACCATTCGCGCGTTCCATGCAAGACAACTTCCGTGACGCGGAATTGCCATTTCGCGACCATGGCTAGACTTGCGATTTGCGGAGAATACACTGCCCGAAAACAACAAATGGTCTTGGGAGGCGTCATGAAATTCGGCATCTTTTACGAGCTGCAACTGCCGCGCCCCTGGGACGAGGGCGACGAACTCCGGCTTTACCAGAATGCACTGACGCAGCTCGAGACCGCCGACCGGCTTGGCTATGACCACGCCTGGGTGGTCGAGCATCATTTCCTGGAAGAATACTCGCACTCGCCGGCACCGGAATCCTTTCTCGCCGCTGCCAGCCAGCGCACCAAAAGCATCCGGCTCGGCCACGGGATTTTCCAGCTCACGACAAATCATCCAGCACGCGTCGCCGAGCGGGTCGCAGTGCTCGATCTGCTCAGCAACGGCCGCTGCGAGTTCGGCATGGGCGAGAGTGCCTCCATCACCGAACTGACGCCGTTCGGCCGCGACATGGAGACCAAACGCGAGGTGTTCGAGGAGGCGGTTCAGGCGATCTTCCCGATGTTCACCCAGGTCGGTACCAAGCATCACGGCAAGTATTTCGATATCCCCCTGCGCAATGTGGTGCCTAAGCCCGTGCAGAAGCCGCATCCGCCGCTGTGGATGGCGTGCTCGCAATTGCCAACCATCGAACGCGCTGGCCAGAACGGCTTTGGCGCGCTCGGCTTCCAGTTCGTCAGCGCTGAAGCGGCGCATGCCTGGGTGCATGCCTATTACAATGCGATCACCAAGCGGCTGAAGAAGCTCGCGGAATACGAGATCAACCCGAACATGGCGCTGGTGTCGTTCTTCATGTGCGCCAAAACGGATGAGGTGGCCCGGGCGCGTGCCGATGGCGCCACCTTCTTCCAGTTCGCGCTGCGCTACTACGGCGCCTCGCAGAACCGCCAGCGTCCTGATCCCGGCACCGTCAACATGTGGGACGAGTACAACAAATGGAAGCGTGAAAATCCCGAGGCGCAGGAGGCGGCGCTGCGCGGCGGTCTGATCGGGTCGCCGGAAACCATTCGCAAAAAGCTAAGACGATTCCGCACCTCGCACATCGACCAGGTGATCCTGCTCAATCAGGCGGGCAAGAATACCCATGAGCACATCTGTGAATCGCTCGAACTGTTCGCCAAAGAGGTGATGCCCGAATTCCAGAACGACCCCGAACACGACGCCTGGAAGCAGGGCGTGATGAGCGGCGCGATCCAGCTCGAGGAGATCGACACGGAAGCGTTCAGCGATCGCTACGGCAAGCTGGCGATCAATGTCGCGCCGGCGGCAAAGGTGGCGGCGGGATAGCGGTTGGGCCAGCGCACCGCGATGTGTTAACCTTGCGAAGGCTCAACGTGTGGTGCGGCTGTCTAATGAAGCGATTGGCGACCTGGGTATTTTATGGCATCGGCGCGATCGCGATCGTCTATCTCGCGCTGTACGCTTATGCTGTCTTTACCGGGCGTGACCTGCAGCCCGGCGATCCCATTCACATTTTCCGCAAGCCGGATGCGCCGAGTTATTCCGCTGTCTCAACGTCATTGCGAGCGTAGCGAAGCAATCCATCCTTCGGCGTGACGGATAGATGGATTGCTTCGTCGCTTCGCTCCTCGCAATGACGGCGGAGGGATCAGCTAGCCCGCCGTGACAAAACGCTGGCTATCGCCCGCCCCCGCCGGCGTAATCGGGATGCCGCCGTCGGCATATTCGTTCAGCTTGTTGCGCAGCGTACGGATCGAGATGCCGAGGATGTTGGCGGCATGGGTGCGGTTGCCGAGGCAGTGCTTCAGCGTCTCCAGGATCAGGTCGCGCTCCACGTCCGCGACGGTGCGGCCGACGAGCGCGCGGGTCACCTGTTCGGCGGCAAAGGTGGCGTGGGCCACGGCGGGCGCGGTCTTGGCGAGGTCGAGGCGGTCGCCATCGGGGGTCAGGATGGCCTCAGGCCCAATCTCGTCCCCTTGCGCCATTAGCACCGAACGGTGGATGGTGTTTTCCAGCTCGCGAACGTTGCCCTGCCAGCGGTTTGATGTCAGCACCCGCCGCGCATCGGCGGAAATGGGGCGCAGCGGCACGCCGTTGGCGTCGGCGTATTTCTTGGCGAAATGCTGCGCCAGTTCGAGGATGTCGGCTGGACGGTCCCGCAGCGGCGGGATCTTCAGGTTGACGACGTTGAGGCGGAACAGCAGATCCTCGCGGAAAGTGCCTTCGCGCACGGCGTCTGCGAGATTGCGGTTCGAGGTCGCGATAATGCGGATGTCGACCGGCACCGGCTTGGTGCCGCCGACGCGGTCGATCACGCGTTCCTGGATCGCGCGCAACAGTTTGGATTGCAGCCGTACGTCCATTTCGGAAATTTCGTCGAGCAGCAGCGTGCCGCCAGTGGCTTCCTCGAACTTGCCGATGCGGCGGGCGACCGCGCCGGTGAAGGCGCCCTTCTCGTGGCCGAACAGTTCGGATTCCAAGAGGTGCTCGGGGATCGCCGCGCAGTTGATGCTGATGAACGGCCGCTTGGCGCGGTTGGAGCGGGAATGGACGTAGCGCGCCAGCACTTCCTTGCCGGTTCCGGATTCACCGGTGATCATGACGGAAGCATCCGAGCCCGCGATCTGCTGCGCCAGCTTGATCACCTTGCCCATGGCTTCGTCGCGATAGACCAGATCACGTGAATCATTGGCGACGGCGGCGAGTACGGCGGCAATCAGTTCGGGATCGGGCGGCAGCGGGATGTATTCCTTGGCGCCGGCGTGGATCGCGGCGACCGCGGCGCGGGCATCGTTGGAGATGCCGCAGGCCACGATCGGCACGTGGATATGTTCGGCTTCCAGCCGCATCACCAGGTCGCGGATGTCGAGGCCGACGTCGACCAGCAGCAGGTCGGCACCTTTACCGCCGCGCAGTACCGCCATTGCCTGTTCGATCGCTTCGGCATGGGTCACGGAAGCTCCGTTCGCCATTGCGATCTTGGTGGCGGTCGTGAGCTGGCCCTTCAATGTGCCAACGATGAGAAGCCGCATGTCTGTCTCCTGTCCGTCTGTTCGCGCCTTCCGGGCGCGTATCGCCAAAATTGTTAGTTGCGTTCCGCCTTGATGATTTCCGTCATGGTCACGCCGAGCTTGTCTTCGACCAGCACGACTTCGCCACGCGCCACCAGGCGGTTGTTGACGTAGATGTCGATGGCTTCGCCGACGCGGCGGTCGAGTTCGAGCACGGTGCCGGGTCCGAGTTTCAACAGCTCGCCGACGTCCATCTTGGAGCGGCCGAGCACGGCCGAAACCTGCACAGGCACGTCGAATACGGCCTCAAGGTCGGCCGCGATGCGCGAGGCCTGTTCGTCCTCGTTGTAGGCGAGATCGTCAACCGGCGGCGCGTCGGCGGCGTTGAGATCGGGTAGCGGTACCTGTGCGTCAGTGTCACTCATGGTTCAGTCCTCATGGCCTTCACATTGCGGCCTGATCGCGGGACGCCAGATAGCGCCCGACGAGTTCGCTGATCTTCGCTTCGATGACCGCGCGCTCCAGCACGACGCCGCCGTCGGCCCATTCGATCCGGCAGTCGCCGGTGACGATGCCGGGCTCAGCCAGGATCACCAGCCGGCCCTCGAAGCCGCTTTGGGCTGCTTGCCGCTCGATATTGGCGCGGGCGGTCTCGTAAAGCTGGTCGTTGATGCGGACCACGAGATGCGGTGTGGCGACCAGATGCGAGAAGCAGTCGCTGACCAGCGCCATGATCTCGCCGAGCGGTTCGCGGGCGATCAACTCGGTGCACAGCTTGCGTGCCACCGCCACCGCGACGTCGACGGCCTCGGTTTCCATCCTGGCTTCGATGCCGGAGAAACGCGTGGCGATGCCGCGGATGGCGATGCCGATCTCTTCCAGCGCCAGCGCCGAGCGGCGGTCGCTCTCGACCCTGGCCTCGTGCTGGGCTGCCTCGTAGCCGGCGCGGTAGGCACGAGCCTCGGCCTCCGCGACCTTCTGCGCGATCTCGGCCGCCGTGGCGGCACGCTCGCGCGTCCTGTCGGGCGCTGCGAAGTCGGTGTCGAACAGGAATTTTGCGGGTGCGGCCATCAGTACACCAATTCGTCGTCGGCGCGGTTCTTGGTCAGGGTGATTTCGCCTCTGGCGGCCATGTCCTTGGCGAGGTTGACGAGCAGCGCCTGCGCCTCGTCGACATCGCGCAGCCGCACCGGTCCCATCGCG
Source organism: Bradyrhizobium sp. sBnM-33 (assembly GCF_032917945.1). Taxonomy (NCBI): domain Bacteria; kingdom Pseudomonadati; phylum Pseudomonadota; class Alphaproteobacteria; order Hyphomicrobiales; family Nitrobacteraceae; genus Bradyrhizobium; species Bradyrhizobium sp. sBnM-33. The sequence continues at coordinate 7,926,205 of NZ_CP136624.1, read as the reverse complement.
GCCATGTCGTCCAGCAGCATCTTGCCGGCGCGCGAGGACATGTTGCCGAGGAAGAAGGCGCGCACCTCCTCATTGGCGCTCTTGAGCGCGATGCCGAGCTTGTCCTTGTCGACGTTGCGCATCAGCGTCTGGGCCGAGGCGGAATCGAGCTTGATGAGGTCGTCGAAGGTGAACATCAGCGCCTTGATGCGCTCGGCGGATTCGCGGTTTTCCTCTTCCAGCGAGGTGATGAAGCGCGTCTCGGTCTGGCGGTCGAAATTGTTGAAGATTTCGGCCATCACCTCGTGGGCGTCGCGGCGGCGGGTCTGCGACAGGTTGGACATGAATTCGGTGCGCAGCGTCTGCTCGACGCGCTCGATGACTTCTTTCTGGACGGCTTCCATCTTCAGCATGCGGCCGACCACATCGAGCGCGAGGTCCTCGGGCAGGATCGCCAGCACGCGCGCGGCGTGCTCCGGCTTCAACTTCGACAGCACCACCGCGATCGTCTGCGGGTATTCGTTCTTGAGATAGTTGGCGAGCACCTCTTCCTGCACGTTGGAGAGCTTCTCCCACATGTTGCGGCCGGCGGGGCCGCGAATTTCATCCATGATGCCGCTGACGCGCTCGGAGGGCAGATACTGCTGCAACAGCCGTTCGGTGGCGTCGAAGGTGCCCATCAGGGCGCCGGAGGCCGACATGCGCGAGACGAATTCGAGCAGCAGGTCTTCCACGACATCGGCCTCGACGGTGCCGAGCGTCGACATGTGGATCGACAGTTCGCGCACCTCGTCGTCGTCCAGCAGCGACCACACCTTGCCGCCATATTGCTCGCCCAGCGCCAGCATCAGGATGGCGGCGCGCTTCGGGCCGCTCAACGGCTTGCCCTTGGGCCGGCTGCTCTGACGGCTCGCCAGCGCCGAGATGACGGTGGTGATGTCGTTGGCGTTTGAGGTTTGCGGTACGGCGGCCATGTCAGCTCTCGGCGGGTTCGCTCAGCCATTGGCGAACAATGGAGGCGGTCTCGTTCGGATTACGTTCGGCCAGCTCGCCGACCCTGTGCACTGCCTGGGCATGGACCTGGCCCTGGACCTGCGCGACGTCGATCAATTGGGCGGTGCCGCTGGTGCCGGCGATCAGGGCCTGACCGGGACCGAGTTCAGGGTGTGCGCTGCCGTCGGTCAAGGCGGGTACGGTCTCGGCCGGAGCGGGAACGATTTCGGCAGCCAGGATGCGCTTGACCAACGGGCGGATCACCAGGAACAGCACCACGAGGCCGAGCAGCATCATGACGCCAAGCTCGATGACATACATGACGTCGTCCTTGGTGAATTGCAGCATGCCGAGAAGCCCGCCAGGCTCGACGACCGGTGGCACGGAGGGGGCTTCGGCAAAGCGGAGGTTGACGACCTCGACCTGATCGCCCCGCTTCTGGTCGAAGCCGATCGCCGAGCGCACCAGCGTGGCGATGCGATCGAGCTGCTCCTTGCTGCGGTCCTGATAGACCATTTCGCCTTTTTCGTTCTTGGTGTAGGCGCCGTCGACCAGCACCGCGACCGAGATCCGGTTGACCCGTCCGGCCTCCGTGACCTCGGTCTTGGTGGTGCGGGAAATCTCGTAGTTGTTGGTTTCCTCGCTCTTCTTGCTCTGGTCGCGGGCCGCCGGCGTGGTGGTGTTGGTCTGGTTGCCGGGCAGTTCGTTGTTGACCGTCACCTGACCGTTGTTCTCGGCAGTGAGGGAAGATTCCTCGCGGGTCTGGGTGGAGCGCAGTACGCGGCCCTCGGGATCGAATTTGTCGGAAGTCTGGGTGATCTTGTTGTAGTCGAAGTCGGCGGTGAGCTGGACGCGGGCGCGGCCCTGGCCGACCACCGAGGAGACGATTGCCTCGACCTCGTTGCGCATGCGCTTCTCGAAGGCGGTGCGGCGCTCGTCGCCGACGGCGATCTCGGGATCCTTGCTGGCGCCATCGGCCAGCAACCGGCCGGCTTCGTCGACGATCGACACCCGCTGCGGCTTCAGTCCGTTGACGGCGGAGGCGACGACGTGGCGGATGGCGCGGATCTGCTGGGGTTCCAGGCTGCCGCGTACCCGCACCACGATCGAGGCCGACGGCTCCGGCGCCTCGCGGGCGAACAACGGCCGCTCCGGCAGCACCAGATGAACGCGCGCGGCCTGGATGCGATCGATGGCGCGAATGGTGCGGGCGAGTTCGCCCTCCAGCGCGCGCAGATGGTTGATGTTCTGGACGAAGCTCGTGGTGCCGAGGGCGTCGGACTTGTCGAAGATCTCGTAGCCGACGCCACCGCCCTTGGGCAGGTTGCTTTCGGCCAGCTTCATCCGCAGCCGCGTGACCTTGTCCTTCGGGACCATGATGACCGCACCTTCATTGCGCAGCTCGAAGGGGATCACCTGGCGTTCCAGATCCTTGATGATGCTGGAGGAATCTTCAAAGGAGAGATCGGTGAACAGGGTAGTCATCTGCGGCGTGGTGACGCGCATGATGACGAAGGCGAAGAAGCCGATCAGCGCGGTCGTCACCGCAACCATGGCCATCAGCCGCGCTGCGCCCAGGCCTTTCAGGAAAGCAACGAGACTTTGCACCAACCGCCCCCAGGGATTCGGCCCGAGGGACCGACTGGGCAATTATTGCCTAGGGATGGTTTCCATATGGTTAACGTCAGTTAAAGCCGCCGCGAATAGTTCCGGCATGAAAAAAACCGGCTTCGTAAAACGAAGCCGGTTTTCATCAAATCCTTCGGTTCGGGAGAGTTACTGGCGATATTGCTGGATCCGGGTGGTCCGGAGGCCTGCCAGGCCATGCTGGTCGATGGAAAACTGCCAGGACAAGAATTCGTCGACGGTCAGCGTATATCGGCTGCAGGCTTCCTCAAGGGAGAGCAGGCCGCCACGGACCGCGGCAACGACTTCGGCCTTGCGGCGGATCACCCACCGTTTGGTGCCGGGCGCGGGCAGGTCAGCAATTGTTAACGGACTGCCGTCAGGCCCGATGACGTATTTTACCCTCGGGCGATGGGGTTCTGTCATGGCGTACTCACAAACTCTCAACCACTGAACTCACCATGGTAACCTACGCCCGTCGGCTTAAAATTTGCCTAAGCCTACGGCTTCAATACGAATCTCCTTGAAAATGATGGAAAATACGCCCGCCCGGTTCCCGGAACGCGTTCGTGCGATCTGGGATTGCCGGGCAAAATTGGCGGGACTAGGCCCGCGAGCGGATCAGTTGGGCTAGCTGGAGGTGCTCGGACGGACCACGCGCTTGATTTTGTCGGTGGTGTAGCTCTGGCCGCCGATCGACAGCAGCGGCGGAGAGGCACTGAGATCGACCGAGTCGACCACGCCCTGGACTTCGGTGGAAATCGCGACGTTATTGCCCGAACTGTCCTTGCCCGTGGCAGTCAAGGTGTAAGTGCCGGCCGGCCACTGCACGCCGTCATTGCCCTTGCCGTCCCAGACGAAACTGGAGCCGCCCTTCTTCAGCGTGTAATTGCCGGTATACGCCGTCTGTCCCGTCGAATTGGTGATCGTGATCGTCGCGCTGGTGTCTTTCTCGGAATTGAAATTCCAGGTCGCCGATTTGTCGAACTGCGCCTTGCTGCCGTCGACGGCGACCGTGTTGCCGACATAGACCAGCGCCTGCGTCGCCTGCGCGCTCTTTTCGATCTCCACCAGCGCCTTCAACTGCTCGTTTGACTTGAGCTGCTGCTCGATGCCGGCAAACTGCACGAGCTGCTGGGTGAACTGGTTGGTGTCGAGGGGATCCATCGGATTCTGGTGCTGAAGCTGCGTGGTCAGCAGTGTCAGGAACGTCTGGAAGTTGTCGGCGATCCCTGCCGTTTTAGTCGAAGACGTGTTGTTGCTCGTGGCGCTGCCGGTCCCCGGCGCCGAGACGACCGTTGTCGGCATGGTTACATCGACTGCCATGGCGATCTCCCTTTAAACCCTGATATCGACGCCGCCGCTCGAACCGAGCATGCGACCATAGCTGCGGCCGGCGACCACGGCCGGAACGTTGTCTTCTTCGCTCACCACCAGGCGATGGGCGTTGGGATTGGACTGGTTGCCGTCGTTCTGGCCCTGCGAAGACTGGTCGCGCAGGCTGAACTGCAGGCCGCCGTTGCCGGTCGAGAGGCCAGCGTTGTCGAGTGCGCGCTGCAACTGGTTGGCGTCCTGACGCAGCATAGATAGCGTTTCCGGCCGTTCGACGGTCAGATGCGACGTCACCTGGCCGTGGCGATCGACATCGATGCGGACGTCGATGCGGCCAAGTTCAGCGGGATCGAGCCGGATCTCGAAGCGGGTCTTGCCACTCTTGGCAGAAGCGGCGATTTCCATCGCAAGCCCGCTCACCGGCACCGCGGCGCTTGTGGCTGCCGTGGCGGTGAGTTGGGTAGCGGCAGCCGCCGTCGTGGTGGAAGTGGCCGGTTGCTGCGTCTGAATCGTGCCGGCGGCCTGCAGGCCGTTGCCGGACGTGTTGACCGGCGTCTGGCCGACGAGATCTGGGGCGGCAAAATGCGTGTTGGCGTTGGCGGCCGACGGCACGATGGAATTACCCGAGGCGTCGGCCTTCACGGTCTCAGCGATGCCATTCTCGGACTTAAGCTTGCCTGCGGCTTCGGTCGGCTGCGTGACGGCAGGCACGATGGTATCAGCGGCAGTCGCTGCGGGTGCGATGGCGTCGGAGGTTTCGACCTGCTCGATGACCGTCGTGGCGCCTTTTCGGGCGAGATCCGGGCTCTTGAGCGGCACGGCCGATTTGGTGGCGGCGGGTGTCGCTGCAACTACGGAAGCGGCCTGAGCGATGCCGGTTGTGACCGACGGGTCGGCGGATGTGGCCTGGGCGCTGACGGTCTGGCCGATGCCTTGCGCGTTGGTCTTGGTGCCGTCCCCTTGCGCAGCGTTCGCGGTCGTGGTGGCGGTCGCTTCGGCGCTTTCACCGGCGGGACTGGTTGGCGCGGTCTCGGCGGCGAGCGAAGCGGAGGCTGCAATCGCAGCCGCCGCTATGGCAAGCGGCGCGGTCGCCTTATCGGTCGCGGGCGCGGCGGGGGCCGTCGTCGCCGGCGCTGCGGCAGCAGGGATGGCGACGGCAATCGCGTCGGCCGTCACCACGGCCGTTACATCCTGCGCCTGTTCGGTCTGATCGGTCGCTGGTGAGGCGTCGCCGGGAGAAGCCTGCGTCGCCTCGTCGGACGTCGCCTTCTCGGACTTCGGTGCGTCCGACTTCGATTTGGCGCGACCGGTCTTTGCGGACTTAGTCTCGGCATCGGCGTTGGTGTCGACCTTGCCGTTGTCGCGTGTCTTGTCGTCCCGTGTCGTGTCGTCGCGCACCTTGGCCGCGGCGTCGCGATTATTCGAGTCGTTGCGCGCGGTCTTGTCGGCTTTGTCGGATGCGGCGGCGCTGTCGCGCGAACGGTTGTCGGAAGCTGGTTGCGCGTCGTCGGAGCGGCGCGGGGAGAGCGCTGCGTCCTGCGCGCGGTCGTTGTGGCTCGCGGCCGTGTTGCTGTCGACTAGCGCCGCGAAGCTGTCGTTTCCGGCGGACGGATCGGAATCCGGCCGGGCGGACCTCGCCGCCGCGCTCTGGAAAGATGCATTTGCCGATACTTCTGACGTGACACTAACCACGGGTAACCCTCGCGCTGAGCTCTCGGCTACCATTCAGCAAGGACCGGGCCAGCCGCCGCGGAAAAAAATGTCACGTTATTTCAAGTACTTAAAAAGATGGTGCCCGGATTGCGGAGCGTGACCACGGCCGCCTTTTCTGCCCGGCGGCAAGATTTGCCGTCCTGGACAAGCTCCAAAATGGGGATCGGCTGATTGCTTCACGAGAATACGGCCTATATTAAAGAGCGGCGTCCGATCCGGCCCGGTATGGCCGAATGACGCCGTAAGGCCTTATACATAAAGGCTTTTTAAGAAAGCTTTTTAAACCCTGGCCGCGAACCGCCATGGCGTGTTCGCGATGGAAGTCGATGACCCCTGGCATGCGAAACAGTTTGGATCTCGAAGGCCGTCCGCAGGACACACGGATCGTGGTCGCGATGTCCGGCGGCGTCGATTCCTCGGTGACGGCCGCCTTGCTGAAGTCCGAGGGCTACGACGTGGTCGGGATCACGCTGCAGCTTTACGATCATGGCGCGGCCACCCATCGCAAGGGCGCCTGCTGCGCGGGTCGGGACATCCACGACGCCCGCAACGTGGCGGAGCGGATCGGCATCCCGCATTACGTGCTCGACTATGAAAGCCGCTTCCGCGAATCCGTGATCGACAATTTCGCCGACAGCTACGCGCTCGGCGAAACGCCGGTGCCCTGCATCGAGTGCAACCGCTCGATCAAGTTTCGCGATCTCTTGGCGACCGCGCGTGAACTCGGCGCGCAGGCGCTCGCGACCGGACACTATGTCGCCTCGCGCCGCCTTGCCGACGGATCGCGCGCGCTGGTCTGCGCCGCGGATGCCGATCGCGATCAGAGCTATTTCCTGTTCGCGACCACGCGCGAGCAGCTCGACTATTTGCGCTTTCCGCTCGGCGACATGACCAAGCCGCAGACGCGCGAACTGGCGCGACGCTTCGGCCTCGAAGTCGCCGAAAAGCAGGACAGCCAGGATATCTGCTTCGTGCCGACCGGGCGCTACACCGATATCATCGGCCGCCTCAAGCCCGGCGCGATCGAGCCCGGCGACATCGTCGATCTCGAGGGCCGTACAATCGGCCGCCATCAAGGGATCGTTCATTTCACCGTCGGCCAGCGCAAGGGACTGGGCATTGCAGCCGGCGCGCCGCTCTATGTCGTCAAGCTCGATGCCACCACCCGCCGGGTCGTGGTGGGGCCGCGCGAGGCGTTGCGGATGGATCGCATCCGCCTTCGCGACGTCAACTGGATCGGCGACGGCGCACTCGACCGCGTCATCGGTGACGGCATCGAGATGTTCGTGCGCGTGCGTTCGACGCGCGCGCCGCAGCCGGCTTGGCTGCGTGTGGTCGACGGCGGTTATGAAGTCGAACTCGTTGCCGGCGAAGAGGGCGTTTCGCCCGGCCAGGCCTGTGTGTTCTACGACGCGCCTGCGGGGCAGGCGCGCGTGCTCGGCGGCGGATTCATCAAGAGCGCGACCGCACGCCATCCGGTGGCGAGGGCAGGGGCGCAGGAAAAGGCCGCGCCGCTCGCCGAGGTGATGCGCACTTAAGAGACAAGAATCGGGGCAGAGGGAATGGCTGGGGATATCGACCGCGAGAGGGTCGAAAAGGCTTATGGGCGCTGGGCGCCGGTCTACGATCTAGTTTTCGGCAAGGTGTTCGACGAGGGCCGTCGGTCGACCATCGCTGAAGCCGACAAGATCGGCGGACGCGTTCTCGACGTCGGCGTCGGCACCGGACTGTCGCTGTCTGAATATTCGCGCAACACGAAATTGTGCGGCGTCGATATTTCCGAGCCGATGCTGCGGCGGGCGCTCAAGCGCGTGCGCGAGTTCGGCCTGACCAATGTCGAAGCGCTTGCGGTGATGGACGCCAAGAACCTGGCGTTTCCGGATTCGTTTTTCGACGCGGTGGTGGCGCAATATGTCATCACGGCGGTGCCGGATCCGGAACGCACGCTGGATGATTTCATCCGCGTGCTGAAACCCGGCGGCGAACTCATTCTGGTCAATCACATCGGTGCCGAAACCGGTCCGCGCCGCGCGTTCGAACTGGCGTTCGCGCCACTGGCCCGGCGACTGGGCTGGCGGCCGGAATTTCCGTGGGAACGCCTGACCAACTGGGCCGCCAAACATGGCGGCGTCACCCTGACCGAGCGGCGACCGATGCCGCCGATGGGACACTTTTCGCTGATCCGTTTTCGGAAATCGTGAAGCGCAGGCGGCGCCTTATTGGGGAACCTCCACGCGCGCGGACCGTTCTCCCGGCATGGCAATGCACCGGGCACTTCTTCTTTCATGTGTGTTGATGACGGCTACCAGTATAGCGGGCGCTCAGGCCCCGCCCAGCCCGGCGACGCCGCCTGCCCAGACCGCACCGCCATCGCCTGACCGCGCCGCCAATTGCGCCCCGATGCAGCCGACGCCGCATTCGAGCCCGACGGTTCCGGAAGGCAAGACCCCGGAAGGAACGACCACCGGTCAGCGGTCGGAGCCGCTCGGCGACAAACTTGCCCGCTCCGAGGGCGTATTGTGCCCGCCTCCGGGGATAGATCCCGAAATGCATGCGCCTGCGCCGAACGGCAGCAGGACGCCGGTGATTCCGCCGCCCGGCAGTCCCGGCGGCGACCCGTCAATCCGGCCGAAATAGCACAATTTTGCAGATGCTTGGCCGGACGGCTCGCTTTGCTTGACAGGTCGTCGACCCGCTCCTTATATGCCGCGCGTTCGCGACCGCGGCATTGCCTGCCGCCACCGCGATGCCGTGGCGGGGTAGCTCAGCTGGTTAGAGCACGGGAATCATAATCCTGGGGTCGGGGGTTCGAGTCCCTCCCCCGCTACCAATCGTACGATTTTGCACGCCAGCCCGCGACTTGTTGCAATCCAGTCCGGCAGGTTGATGGTCTGGACATCGCAACTCTCGTCTCGCCGCCGCGCGCCCCATTAGCCCTTCACCAAATCCCCCAGCAGGTTGGCCGTCACGGTCAGCTTGGCGAGCGTCAGTCCGCTGCCAGCAATCTCCTCGACCGAGCGGCGGATACGCGTCGCCTCAGGATGAGCCGCGAACCAGATCTCGGTAGCCTGACGGCCGCATTGGCCGGTTGTCAGCATATCCGCGGCCAATCTTCTTTCGGCTGCTGCGATCTGGTCAACCGCGCGGTCGATGGCGAGACGTTCGAAATGATCGTTTGCCGGAACGCTGCGCGCGGCGACGATGATGGGATGAAGGTGGAAATTGGCCTCGGCAGCGAAGAAGGTCGTGGCGGCGTCGCCGATGGCGCGGGTGGTGCGCTCGGCGACAGTCACGATATCCGGTGCGGAGACCAAGGCGTCGAGATCGGCGAGTTCGTTTGCGAGGTCGGTGGGGACGCCGGCATCGACCAGGTCCCGTCGCCGCTTGCTGCGGCCAGCCTGCAAGTCCTGCGGCAGGGCGTTGTCGAGCCCGGCGGCGATCTCGCGGATCCTCGGGCCGAAGCGCGAGATCACCGCGTGCAGACCGGTTTTGAAATCAACGTTACGCACGTACCAGACCATGCGGGAGAGCAGGAGATCCTGAATAGCCGCGTAGAGGCCGAGTTGCACTTGACCGTTGATCTTGGTGTCGAGCGCATCAATCGCGTTATTCAGCCGCTCGAGACCGTAAGATTCTTCCACCGCCACGAAAGCCATGGCGATGGTGGATACGTCGGCATCCGTCTCATCGATTAGGCGCCCGATGCAGGTCGGGCCGCCGCGATTGATCACGGCATTGGCAATATTGGTGGAGATGATCTCCCGCCGCAGACGATGGTGTTTCATGGAATCGGGGAATTTGTCTCGAATCTCGTACGGGAAATATTTTGACAATTCGCCGGTGAGATAAGGGTCGTCCGGCACGCTCGTGACGAGCAGATCATCGTAAAGGGTGAGCTTGGCGTAGGCGAGCAGCACGGCGAGTTCCGGCCGCGTGAAGGGCTGGCCGCGCTGCGTGCGCGCGGCGATTGCGACATCGTCCGGCAGGAACTCAACGGCGCGGTCGAGCAGACCCCGCCGCTCGAGCGATTGCATCAGGCGGGCAAGAAAGCCATTGTCGGCCACGCCCTTGCGTTCGGCCAACGACAACGTGAGCGATTGAAGATAGTTATTGCGAAGCACGAGCGTGCCGACCTCGTCGGTCATCGCGGCAAGCAGGCTGTTGCGGTCACTCGGACTGAGATGTCCGTCGCGTTCGGGGCGTGCCAGCGCAATCTTGATATTGACCTCGACGTCAGAAGTGTTCACTCCGGCCGAATTGTCGATGGCGTCGGTGTTGAGCTTGACGCCTCTCTGCGCCGCTTCGATGCGGCCGCGCTGGGTCAAGCCGAGATTGGCACCTTCGCCGATCACTCGGGCGCGGATATCAGAGCCGGTAACACGGATCGGATCATTGGCCCGATCGCCCGCCTGATCGTCGCTTTCCGTAGACGCGCGGACATAGGTGCCGATGCCGCCAAACCAGAGCAGGTCAACGCGTGCCTTCAGAATCGCCGTCATCACCTCGAAAGGCGTGGCCTCTGGCTTGTCGAGATCCAGCAGGGCGCGCACTTCCGGCGCGAGCGGAATTGCCTTGAGCGAACGCGAGAACACGCCGCCGCCCTGCGAGATCAGCGATTTGTTGTAGTCCTGCCAGCTCGACCGCGGCATGTTGAACAAGCGCAGGCGCTCGGCGTGGCTGATAGCAGGGTCGGGCGAGGGATCGATGAAGATGTCCCGGTGGTCGAAGGCCGCCACCAGCCTTGTCGCCGGCGAAAGCAGCATGCCATTTCCGAAGACGTCTCCGGACATGTCGCCCACACCGGCAACCGTGAAGGGCACGGTTTGGATATCGGTGTCGAGTTCGCGGAAATGACGCTTGACGGCTTCCCACGCACCGCGCGCGGTGATGCCCATTTTCTTATGGTCATAACCCTGGCTGCCGCCGGAGGCGAAAGCGTCGCCGAGCCAATGGCCCTTCTCGACTGAGATCGCGTTGGCGGTGTCGGAGAAAGTCGCCGTGCCCTTGTCGGCCGCGACGACGAGATACGGATCATCCTCGTCGTGCCGCACGGTGTCGTCGGGCGGCACGATCGCATCCCCATCGAGATTGTCGGTAAGTTCGAGCAGCGAGCGAACGAAGATGCGATAGGCTTCGGTGCCTTCCGCCATCCAGGCCTCACGATTGGAGGGCGGCGGCAGGCGCTTGGGCACGAAGCCGCCCTTGGCGCCGACCGGCACGATGACGGCGTTCTTGACCTGCTGTGCCTTGACAAGGCCGAGGATCTCGGTGCGGAAATCCTGCGGCCGGTCGGACCAGCGCAGGCCGCCGCGCGCGACCTTGCCGAAACGTAGATGGATACCTTCGACACGCGGCGAATAGACAAAGATCTCGTAGAGCGGTCGCGGAGCCGGCAGGTCATCGATTTTGCGGGCGTCGAACTTGAAGGAAATCACTGGACGGGGATGTCCGTCCTGGCCAATTTGCCACAGGTTGGTGCGCACGGTCGCCTGCACCAGATTGGTGAAGCGGCGCAGGATGCGGTCTTCGTCTAACAAGGCGACGGATTTGAGCTGCTCCTCAATCTCGGCGAGGAGAGCCGTCTCGCGCGCCGAGCGCTCGGCCTTGGTGGCGGCGAGGCGCGGGTCGAAGCGAGCCTGGAACAGCGCGACGATGCTGGCGGTGATTGCGGTGTTCTTGAGCAATGTCCCCCACATATAGTCCTGGCTGAACGGAGCGCGGATCTGGTGCAGGTAGCGGGAGAGGGCGCGGATGGCCGAAATTTCGCGCCAGCTCAAGCTCGTGCGCAGGATGAGGGCGTTGTATCCGTCGGATTCGGCGCGATCGCCCACCACCGCCATGATCGAGGCTTCCAGGCGACGGGCGAATTCCTCGGTAACAACGAGCGGCTTGCCGTCATTGGCCTCGATCGTCATGTCGTGTAGCCAAACCGGTGCGGGTGCAGGCGTGGCGCTGGGCGTAATCTGGTAGGTGCGCTCGTTGACGACGCGCAGGCCGTGATTTTCGATTACCGGGACGCGATAGGATAGTGATAGCGGCGTGCCGCGCGAAAAGACCTTAAGGCCGAAACGCGTCGGATCATCGCCGTCGATTCGGTAGACCGAAAGCGCCACGGGACGAGCGGCGCTGAGCTTTTCGATGGTGGCGATGTCAGTGATGGCCTGTGAGGCGTCGAAGATCTCCGTATAGCCGCCGGTAAAGGCCCGGGCATAACGGTTGGCGAGCAGGCGAGCCCGCATGCCGTCAGTGGTGGTCGCAAGCGCGGCTTTCAGCTTGTCGCCCCATGTTGCGATGATTGCGCTGATCCCGCCTTCAAGCGTTGCGCGCTCGACGACGGGCGTTTTGCCTTCATAGCGCCCGATGATGTAGTGGACGCGCGCAAGCGGACCTTCGGGGAAGGACACGTAGGAGGCTGCCAAGGTCCCCTTATATACCTGGGCCAGGAAGGCGGCGACACGCGTCCGTACGTCGGTGTCATACTTCTCGCGCGGAATGAATACGAGGATGGAGACGAAGCGGTCAAATTTGTCAGCTCGTGCCAACGCCCGCAAGCGAGGGCGCTCATAAAGCATCAGGACTTCCATGACGAAATTATAGAGCGTCTCGACATCGACCTGGACGATCTCGTCGCGCGGATATTCTTCGAGGATATGCAGCAGTGCCTTGCCGGAATGGCTGTTGGGGTCGAAGCCGGCGCGCTGGAGCACCTGCGCCACCTTGTGGCGGACGTAGGGGATTTGTCGCACCGAACGAGTATAGGCGCCCGAGGTGAACAGACCGACGAGGCGCAGTTCGCCGTCGAGCCGGCCGTCCGGCGTGTACAGTTTGATGCCTATGTAGTCCATCCGGACGCGGCGATGGACGCGGCTGCTGACATTGGCCTTGACAACGATGAGGAGGGTCGGCTCGCGCATAAACTCGCGGATTTCCTGTGTCATCACCACCATTTCGGTGCCGCGGCGCAGCACCCTCACATCAGGATCGCGCAGGATGCCGAGACCTTCGCCGCTGCTGATCTCGTCCGACGCAGCGCTGTCGGGCGAGAAGCGATATTCGCGCAGGCCCAGGAAGGTGAAATTGTCGGCGCACAGCCATTGCAGGAACTGGTTGGCTTCGGCGACCTCGTCGATCGGCAGCGGCGGCGGATTGGAGCTCAAGGTCTTGATCGCCCCTTCGACGCGGGCGCGCATGGCTCGCCAGTCGGTCACGCAAGCGCGCACGTCGTTCAGCGTCTTGGTGAGGCCGTCGATCAATTTCTGCCGGTCGTCAGCGGCGTCGAGACGGGCGATATGCAGATGGATTAGGCTTTCGCGCTCGCCCTTTGACCCTTCGGGCAGTGTTTCGCCATAGAAACGCAGCAGCTTGCCGTACGCGTCGCGCTCGACGGCTATGATCGGATGGGCGACCAGCGTGACTTCGATGCCCTGCTCGGCGAGTTCCGCCATGGTCGAATCGAAGAGGAAGGGCATGTTGTCGTTGAGAACTTCGAGCACGGAAATCTCGCGCCCGTCCGGCATCATTGGATTGATAACGCGGATATCGGCACGGCCTGCCGCGCGTTGCTGCACATGCTCCCAAGCCTGTTCCGCCAGGAAGGCGAGGGACGCGGCATCGTAGCTGGTGAGATCCTCGCTATTGGTGTGGCCGAATAGAAGCTCGGCAAAAGTCCGGGGGGTCTTGCCCGGCTGGACGCTTCCCGCTGCATCGCGGATCAGGGTTGCCCTGACCCTGTCGTCACGCCAGGACGCCATAACATCCTCCATTTTCCGCGCCATCCGACCGCAGGCGCGATCGTCCGCTTGACTTTGGAGTGCATCTCTTCGAGGGCCATTGTCTCGACCGCGATTGATCGCGTAAGCGAGATCCGCGGTCTCGGAGCTACAATAGCTCCTGAAGACAATACCATCCTAGAGCGGCCTCCGCCAGCTATTGCGGTGCCATCCCAGTTCTACAATGCCGGTGGAGAAGCTCGCCGTGTGCGGTGCGTTCCACATCCCGATCTGCTCGGTCGCTTCCATGAGTCGGAAGATTGAAGAAGATATCGGAGGCCCGGCGAGTGTGGGGAAAGGCGGTAGCGCTCCCCCGCTACCAATCCTGCGATTTCCTACGCCAAACTGCGATTTTTCTCGATGTTGTACTCCGGCAGGAGCTTAGCCAGTTTCGGCAGCAGGATCGCGTCCGCGGCATATTCTGTCGCGGTGATCCGGATCGTGCCTGCCGGATTCTCCCGAAGTTCTCCGATCGCCGCAAGCTCGGCCTCGATCTCCTCGAGCGGGGAGCTGCGGTCCGAAGCAGGCGCTCGCTGGCCTCCGTTGGCGCGACGCTTCGCGTGGTGCGGGTCAGCAGCCGCACGCCCAGACGCGCCTCGAGTTTGCCGATGGTATAGCTCAGGGCCGACTGCGAACGTCGAGCTTGGCCGCCGCGCCTGTGAAACTGCGCTCCCGGGCAACCGCCACAAAGGCCAAAAGGTCATCCAGTTTGCCGTTCGGCATTTATCGATCTCGTTTATAAGTTCATGCCGATTATAGCGGCTAGTCGCTGATGATGCGCGCTCTAAATCAGCGGTGACGGCGGGCATCCGGAAAAAGCGGTGCCGCTAAAGACAATCAGGTCCCGAGACCGCTCCGGGGAGCACCCTGAGCCCCGAGCGTCTTTCACCTGATAGGGCTCTCGATCGGACTGCGGTGCGACGGCCGGCGCTTGCCGTCGTGAAGCCGAAAAGCAGGGAGGCTGCCGAATGCTGAATCGACTCTCGATCGCTATCGTTATCACAATCGGATTCGTCGGAGCTGCAATGGCACAAGAGCGCATTCTGATTTCCTCCGATTGGGGCGAGGTCAGTGCCGAGTTGGTCGACAACGACGCGACCCGATCGCTGGTCCGGATGTTGCCGCTCACCATCGAAATGCGCGATCACCTGCGCCAGGAAAAGACCGGAAATCTGCCGTCGCCCTTGCCGGCGGTCGAGCGGCAACTTGATTTCTCGACCGGTACACTGGGCCTCTGGAGCTCCAATCACTTGGTGATCTACTACCGCAACGGCCGTGTCCCTCAGCCCGGGATCATCATGCTTGGCCAAGTGACCGGTGACGTTTCGATTTTTGATCGGCCGGGACCGGTCACCGTCCGAGTTGAACGCATCAAATGAAGCGTGGCGCGCTAGGAGCGGGTGGTGGTCCGATCAAGCTCCGACATAATCCATTCAGCGAATGCCCGAACCGCGCGGCGCTGCCGGTTGGCGCGGGGGAACACGAGATGGTGGCCGACATAGCGGACATCGATGGCCCTGCCGGCGAGCGGAGCGACCAATCTGCCCGTCTCGATTTCGCGCTCGGCAAGTCGCGTCGATTCCAGCGTAACGCCAAGACCGCTCGAGGCCATGGCAATTGCGAGGAAGCTACGATCGAAACGCATGCCGTGAATCGCAGGTGACTCGAGCCCGTTCGCGGCGAACCACTGATGCCACTGCACCTGCTTGACTTCCGAGCGAATGAGCACCTGGCCGAACAAATCCTTCGGCTTGCGGATTCGCTTGGCAAGCGCCGGCGTACAAAGCGGCGTCACGGTTTCCTCGCCCAGCGGGATGATTTCCAGCGCATCGCTCCTGGGCTGCCCATAGACGATGTCGAGATCGAAATCGTCATTGCCAAAGCGGGCATATTCGGTGCTGGCGGCGAGCCGCACTTCCAGCCGGGGCTCGGCAGCGAGGAATTGGGCGAGACGCGGCGCCAGCCACTGCGCCGCGAAACTCGGCGCGCAGTGGACCCGAAGCAGTTGCGGCCCGCGGCCGGCCACCTCCTCGATGCCGCGTCGCAGATTGTCGAATGCGGCGCCGGCGTGACGCATCAGGTTCTGTCCGGCCGGCGTCAAGCGGATCGATCGGGCGCTGCGCTCGAACAGCGTGGTGCTCATCGCGCTTTCCAGCTTGCGGATCGCGTGACTGACGGCGCTCGGCGTCAAATGAAGTTCGCTCGCAGCGTCGCGAAAGGAGCCGGTGCGCGCGGCCGCCTCGAAGGCGCGGATCGCCGAAATCGGGATACTGGACAGCAACATGCCATAAGTGAACCAGATTCATCTATGGACGACAACTGCGCGTTTGTCGGGGCAGCCGCCCGGACGTAGTCGATATCCTAAAGAAAACAGGCGCCGCGACGGTGTCTTGCAAGGTCGACGTCAGGGAGGAATGCATGCTGCTACGCGGCAAGACTGCAATTATTTCGGGCGCGGCCTCGCCGCGCGGAATAGGCTTGGCAACTGCCCGGCGGTTTGCGGTAGAGGGTGCGCGGGTCGCGATACTCGACATCGACGGCGCCTCGGCGGAAGCCGCAGCGAAAGGCCTGGACGCCGTTTCCGGCGGACCTCATCTCGGCCTCGCATGCGACGTCGCCGACCAGAAATCCTGCATCAAAGCGACCGACGCCGTGATCGGCGCCTTCGGCCAGATCGACATCCTCATCAACAATGCCGGCATCACCCAGCCGGTGAAGCTGCTCGAGATCACGCCGGCGGACTGGGAACGCATTCAGGACGTCAATCTCAAGGGCGTGCTCTTTCTCTCCCAGGCCGTGATCCCGCACATGCGCCGGCGCAAGTCCGGCTCGATTGCCTGCATGTCGTCGGTTTCGGCGCAGCGCGGCGGCGGCATT
The DNA here is from genome assembly GCF_032917945.1 of Bradyrhizobium sp. sBnM-33. Lineage (NCBI taxonomy): Bacteria > Pseudomonadati > Pseudomonadota > Alphaproteobacteria > Hyphomicrobiales > Nitrobacteraceae > Bradyrhizobium > Bradyrhizobium sp. sBnM-33. The sequence goes on along the minus strand of NZ_CP136624.1, from coordinate 7,909,916 downwards.
TTCGGCGGGCCGCATTATTCCGCGGCGAAGGCCGGCGTGCTCGGCCTCGCCAAGGCGATGGCCCGCGAGTTCGGGCCCGACGGCATCCGCGTCAATTGCGTGACACCCGGCCTGATCGGAACCGACATCACCGCCGGCAAGCTCACCGACGAGATGAGGGCAAAGATACTCGAAGGCATTCCGCTCGGCCGCCTCGGCGAAGCCAGCGATGTCGCGGGAATCTACACCTTCCTTGCGTCCGACCTGTCCGCCTATGTCACGGGGGCGGTGATCGACGTCAACGGCGGCATGCTCATCCACTGAGCGCGAGAGGAGGAGTTAGCCATGGAAACGGTTGGAACGATTGCCAACGCGCCGACACTGGCGCAACGCGCTCACAACATCCGCCGTAACGCGCTGCGGATGGGCGAAGTCCAGGGGCAAGGCTATATCGCGCAGGCGCTTGACATCGCCGACGTGCTTGCCGTCGCCTACTTCCACGCCATGCATTATCGGCCTGAGGAGCCGTCCTGGGAGAGCCGGGACCGCTTCCTGCTCTCGAATGGCCACTATGCCATCGCGCTCTATGCGGCCTTGATCGAGGCCGGGGTCATTCCCGAAGGCGAGCTCGAGACCTATGGCAGCGACGAAAGCCGTCTGCCGATGTCCGGCATGGCCTCCTACACGCCCGGCATGGAGATGTCGGGCGGATCGCTCGGGCTGGGTCTGAGCATCTCCGTCGGGATGGCGCTCGGGCTGAAGCGCAAGAATTCCAGCGCGCGGGTCTACACGCTGTTCTCGGACGGCGAGCTCGACGAAGGCTCCGTCTGGGAAGCGATCATGTCGGCAGCTCACCACAAGCTCGACAACTTGATCGCCATCATCGACGTCAACAACCAGCAGGCGGACGGTCCTTCGACGGAAATGATGGCGTTCGAGCCGCTCGTGGAGAAGCTCAACGCATTCGGCTGGTTCGTGCAGCGCGTGGACGGCAACGATCTCGATGAAGTGGTGGCCGCATTTGATGCCGCCAAATCCCACGCCGAGGACAGGCCACGCATCATCGTTGCCGACACGCTCATGGGCAAAGGCGTTCCGTTCCTGGAGCAGCGCGAGAAGAACCACTTCATCCGTGTCGAGCCACACGAATGGCAGCTCGCGCTTGGCGCGCTCGAAGCAGGGAAACAGTCATGAAGCCCACCATGTCAGCTACACCGTCGGGCAAGCCGCGCCTGACCACCTCGGCCATGATCGCCTCGATCGCGGCCGAAGGGCAAAGGACGAAGCCCGCACCTTTCGGGCACGCGCTGGTCGAACTCGCTCGCACCCGCACTGAGGTGATCGGCATGACCGCCGATCTCGGCAAGTACACCGATCTGCACATCTTCGCCAACGCATTTCCCGACCGGTACTACCAGATGGGCATGGCCGAGCAGCTACTGTTCGGCGCTGCCTCGGGACTCGCCGCCGAAGGCTTCACGCCCTTCGCCACCACCTATGCGGTGTTTGCTTCTCGCCGTGCCTACGATTTCATCCATCAAACGATTGCGGAGGAAGACCGCAACGTGAAGATCGTTTGCGCGCTGCCGGGCCTGACCTCCGGCTATGGTCCCAGTCACCAGGCGACCGAGGATCTTGCGCTGTTCCGCGCCATGCCGAACATGACCGTGATCGATCCCTGCGACGCGCACGAGATCGAGCAGGTCGTGCCTGCCGTCGCCGCCCATCAAGGCCCGGCCTATGTGCGGCTGCTGCGCGGCCAGGTGCCGGTGGTGCTTGACGAGTACGGCTACAAGTTTGAGCTCGGCAAGGCGGCCCTGATCCGCGATGGCAACGATGTCCTGATCATCTCCACCGGCATCATGACTATGCGCGCGCTCGAGGCCGCGAAGGAGCTTGTCACTGACCGCGTGGACGCCGCCGTGCTGCACGTTCCCACCATCAAGCCGCTCGATGCCGAGGTGATCCTGCGCGAAGCCGGCAAGCCGGGCCGCCTGGTCGTGGTTGCCGAGAACCACACGGTGATCGGCGGCCTTGGTGAGGCAATCGCCGGTTTGTTGATGCGATCCGGCGTTCATCCGGTCTTCCGCCAGATTGCACTGCCCGACGAGTTTCTCGCTGCCGGCGCGTTGCCGACCCTGCATGACAGATATGGAATTTCGACAGCGGCCATCAGCAATCGCATCAAGACGTGGCTGTAAAGCCTGCCGCAATCAAGTCCCCGCTGCCGGGCGCTCGAAACGAAGCGTCCGCTGACCGCAAAAAGAAAAGCATTAATCATCGCGAGAGGAAACAGACATGAGAGTCTTAGCAACCCGCCGTGCCTTCCTGAAGAGTGCCGCCTTCATCGCCGCCGCGCCGGCGCTGCTCGCATCGAGCCGCGACGCCCGTGCCGCAGTTGCGCTGACGCTCGGACACGGCGCGGCGCCGGGGAATCCGCGCACAGTTGCGGCGGATGCATTTGCCAAAATGGTGACGGAGCGCACCAATGGTAGCGTGTCCATCAGGATTGCGGGATCCGAACAGCTCGGCAGCGACGTCTCGATGCTCACTAGCCTCCGTACCGGTGCGCTGGACCTGACGGCGAACAGTCAGGGGGCAGCTTCCGGGCTCGTGCCTGAACTCTCGGCATTGGGCCTGCCGTTTCTTTTCGCCGATACCAGCGCCGCGATAAAGATGCTGAATGGCCCGGTTGGCGAGGAGCTTGCGAAGAAGTTTTCCACCGTCGGTATTGTCCCACTCGACTGGTGGGACAATGGCGTGCGCCACACCACCAACTCGAAGCGTCCGATTGCAGCGCCGTCCGATCTTGCCGGATTGAAGATACGTACGCCGGCCGACCCGATGACGGTCGATATCTTTCAGGCGTTGGGCGCCACAACGCAGCAGATCGCATTTGGTGAGCTCTACATCGCGTTGCAGCAGGGCGTGGTCGACGGGCAGGAGAATCCTCTTGCCAACATCCACAGCGCGAAGCTGCATGAGGTGAACAAGTTCATCAGCCTCACCGGCCACAAGTGGGAATCCACGCCATTTCTGATGTCTCAAATAGCCTTGCGGAAGGTGAAGCCGGCAGAGCTCGACATCATCAAAGCCGCGGCCAAGGAGGCTGGAGCACTGCAGCGCCGGCTGATGCAGGAGGCTGATGCCAAGCTCCTCGCCGATTACAAGGCAAATTCCGGCGTGACCGTAAACAAACCGGACCTTGCCGCGTTTCAGAACGCGACGGCTGGTGTGCTCAACGCCTGGAAAGCCAAACCATTCGGTGAGTTCGTCGGCCGCGTTGCCGAAGCCGCGAAAGCGTGAACGATGAGCGCCGGGAACACGGTCGGCGTCAACGATGCAGCGCGGATCAGACGGGCCGCACTCGCAACTGCAGACTTCGTCGATCGCAACATCACGATGATCTGCCGTTTCGTGGTGCTGGTCACCGGAATAGCCCTCACCATGGTGATGACGGCAAACGTCGTCGCACGCTATGCCCTGGTGTCCGGTGGGTTCAGCGCAGCGCAGGAATTGCCTGAACGTCTGTTCCCGTGGTTCATTGTTGCCGGCATAGCTCTTGCGGCGCAGGCCGGGGGCCATATGGCCGTCGACTGGCTGCTCGATCGGCTGGATAGCCGCGGCAAGTGCGGTCTGCTGCTGTTCGGCAATGCGATCATTGTCGGCTCATATGCCGTGCTCTGCTACCAGGCTCTCGCGGTGGCGGAGATCGCCAAGATCGAAACGAGCCCAGTGCTGGGACTCTCCGGAAGTCACGGCTATTTGGCGATCGCGCTCGGCTGCACCATGCTTGCCCTTGCCCATGTCTGCGCCTCCGTCCGGATCGCGCTGCTTGGCCCGCAAGCGCGTTTTGCGATTCAATACAAGGATCTCTCATGACGCTGGTGCTGGTCGCAGCCTTTGTTGTGCTGATGGTTCTGGCCATTCCGGTCGGACATGCCCTCGTCATTGCCGGGGCGGCTGCGGTCCTCTGGGACGGAGGTCTGCCGCTGATGATGGTCGCGCAGCAGATGTTCGATCAGACGCAATCCTTTCCCATGCTGGCGCTGCCGTTCTTCATGCTGGCCGGTTCGCTGATGATGGGAGGGCGCCTAGGTCAGGAGCTGTTGAATTTCGCATCCGAGGGCATGAAGCGCTGGCGTGGAGGGGAACTCTCGACAACCGTCGTCGCGTCTGTGGCATTCGGCGGCGTGTCGGGGAGCGCGGTCGCCAATGCCTCCGCGCTCGGCGCGGTGCTGATCCCGTGGCAAAAAACCCGTGGTTATCCTGCCGGGCTCGCTGCAGCGAACAACGCCACCTCTTCGGTCATCGACATTCTGATCCCGCCCTCCATCCCGATGATCCTGTATGCGCTCGTCAGTGGCGTCAGCGTCGCCGATCTTTTCGTGGCCGGCATAGTTCCCGGCCTTCTGATGGCAGGCGGCTTCGTCGCAGTATGCTGGTACATCGCAAGGCGCCGCGGCTATCGTCCGTCGAGCGACCCGGTCGACCGCAAAATGATGCTGCGACTTGCGATCAGTTCCGCGCCGGCAATCGCATTGCCGATCCTCATTCTGCTCGGCCTGCGCTTTGGCTTCGCGACCCCGACGGAAATGGCGGTGCTGTCCGTCATCTATTCGCTCCTGTTGAGCGTGTTCCTGTACAGGGATCTCTCCTGGGCGCGCTTTCGAGAGTCGATGGTTGAGGCCGGCATCGCTACAGGCGTCGTGATGCTCGTTATCATGGGCAGTGCCGTCATCGGCTGGCTTCTGACCTTCGACCAGATCCCTGTCCGGTTTGCGGAGTGGGTGAACGCGACGATCGACAACAAGCTTCTCATCATTCTTGTGCTAAATCTGCTGATGCTGGTTATCGGCATGCCGCTCGATCTGCCGCCGGCCATCCTGTTGCTTGGCCCGATCTTCGTGCCGCTCGCCGCGGCCATCGGCCTCGATCCGGTGCAACTTGGCCTGATCATGATCATCAACCTCGGCATCGGTCTCTACACGCCGCCGATCGGCACAACGCTGTTCATTTCGGCTGCGATCGCCAGATGCTCCCTGGCAAAGACCACGCGGGAGCTGTGGCCGTTCTTTGCGGTGGCGATGGCTGTGCTGCTTGCGGTCAGCTACTTTCCGGCCCTGACGATCTATTGAGTGGCGCGGGACATTCACCTCCGCGGCCCTGAGGGGAGCGAGCAGCGGTTCTCGCTACCGCAGCATCTTCTACGGCGCGCAACCGGTCACGCAGTCGGCTGGCAACCCTACATAAGGTGAACGTTCCATTATACCGCCGTGCAGGTTCCGTGGCCGGGGGTTCACGGTCTGTCAGAGCCGCGCCGCGGGCGAGACGCCGTGGCGGCCGCCCTGTGGGGAATCCGGCAGCCACCGAACTACAGGCAATCCCACCAGAATTGGAACCCGTGTCCTCGCACAGCGTTCCCCATCGCAGGTACGGTGATCGCTTTCGGTCGACTGCAACATGGTCTCGGTCCAGCAGAGGGGTGGCTGCCGCTGCGGTGATGCCGCTCGCGTCAGGTGCCCTAGCTTCTTGCTGCTCGTCGAATGCATGGTTCGTCGATTAACTCGGTAAAAGAGTCGCGATGACAAAACTTCCCATGACCGCTGCGGGCTACGCTGCCCTTGCAGATGAACTGAGACACCGCATCCGCATCGAGCGGCCCGATCTTGTTCAGCGAATTCAGCAGGCGATCGCCGACGATCCAAATCTGGTTGAGAATTCGGAATATCAGGTTGCTCTTGCAGAGCAAAATGTCAACGAAACTCGAATTGCCGAGTTGGAAGACAAACTCGCGCGTGCCGATATCGTCGACGTATCCAAGCTTTCCGGCAGTACCATCAAGTTCGGCGCCACGGTGACGCTGATTGATGAGGACACTGGCGAGAAGCGGGTCTGGCAGATCGTCGGCGAACCGGAAGCCGACGCGAGCAAGGGCAAGATTTCGATAACTTCACCGATTGCCAGGGCGTTAATCGGAAAGAGCAAAGGGGAAACCGTGGTCGTCGAGACGCCAGGCGGCGCCAAGGCTTTCGAGATCCGACAAGTGGAATGGTCTGAGGCGAAGCGAAAAAGGCGCGAACAGGTGTGAAACGGCGTCCGCTATTCGATGTGAGCTGCGGTTATCAGCAACGGCTTGAATGAAGGTGGGTAGCAGTGAACGCCAAGAGGGCCGAACAGGCTCCGACCATTTGCGCCCAATTGCTTCGCGGATCTCCTTCGAATTCACTCAAAATCTCTCCGGTCGGCTATCGCCTTGTCTGGAGCTGGATACGGCTGAATGTGCGCACGTGGTGGCGATGTCCGGGTTGGAACCTAGTGGCCAGCCGAAGCTTGTCAGAGTCGCGCTTTCCCACATCAGCGATCTGGAATATGCGGATTTTACTGGTGTCCCTCGGCGTTGCGGCCGCCGCGGCGGGATGCCAGAGAGAAGAGCGGCAACTTCGGCTCGATCCGCCCGTTGCAACGGCGCTCGACAACATCGCGTTGATGCCGAACGGGATCAGCGGCGCGCGCCATGCACCGTCACCGCACCAGCCCAGCCCGCGATGCCGCGCTTGTCCGTGGTCCTGATTTGCCCGCGGCTAGCGTGCCGTTCCCGGGCCGCCGTCGCTGCCGTTCTTCGGTGAAGAGTCTCAGTGAGAAATAGTTGATGGTCGCGCGCAGGCCCTCATCGAGAGGGATTTTGGGACTCCAGCCCAGCACATCGCGCGCGCGCGAAATGACGGGGCGACGACGCTTGGGATCGTCCTGAGGCAGCGGATGGTACTCGACTGTGGACTTCGATCCCGTTTGCTCGACGATGAGATCGGCGATTCGCCTGACCGTATGCTCCTCAGGATTGCCGAGATTGAATGGGCCGGTGATCTCGGGCGGGCTTTCCATCAGAAGCTGGAGACCGGCCAATAGATCGTCAATGTAGCAGAACGAACGAGTCTGCGAGCCGTCGCCATAGACAGTGATAGGGGTGCCCTTGAGCGCTTGAACGATGAAATTCGAAATGATGCGGCCGTCGTTCTCCAACATGCGTGGACCGTAGGTGTTGAAGATGCGTGCCACCTTGATCGGCATGCGATGAACGCGATGGCTGTCGAAAAAGATAGTTTCCGCAGCGCGCTTGCCTTCATCGTAGCAGGCGCGCGGACCAACCGGATTGACGTTTCCCAGATAGGTCTCGGGCTGCGGGTGAACATCCGGGTCACCGTACACCTCGCTGGTCGATGCCTGAAGTGCTCGCGCGCCCTTTTCCCTGGCGAATTCGATCACATGGCCTGCGCCAAGGACGCACGTGCGTAACGTTCCGAGCGGATCGCGCTGATAGTGACGTGGGGAGGCGGGGCACGCGAGATTATAGATACGATCAATTCGTCCGACGATCTCGAGGGGATCGCGAACGTCGTGCTCGATGAACTCGAAATCTGGATGGTTGAGCAGTGGCCGGATGTTCGACAACGTTCCAGTCAGGAAGTTGTCGACGCAGTATACGCGGTGACCTTGCTGAATGAGTCGGTCGCACAGATGCGAACCGATGAAGCCGGCACCACCTGTCACCACCGTGTTCAGCTTCGAGGCGAAGCCCATTGTACGTCCTTTCACTCGTTTGCAACTCGTGACCATGCTTGCGGCAAGCCAGTGTTTTTCGAAATTGCTCGGCTTCCTTGGTGGCTACAAGGTACAAACAATTATTGCGCTCGACTGTTCCTGAATGAGCGTGACTTCGCCCCGAGAACGTCAAAGTGTTGACATGCGTCATCGCAGCGAGTGTCGGAACTCGCCGGATCTCGACCGCCTATACCGCTTCGACCGACGGTGCGCTTGCAGGCTGGCTGATCACCTCCTTGATGTATCCCTCAAACTCGGTTGCGCGAATTTCAGCGGTGTGGCTCTTGAGCACGCGCTCGCGCGCCGCGGCCGCAAGCTTGCGGTGCTGCGGTTCGCCGGATCGGGAAAGGACATTCACGACGTCGTTGGCGCTACTGGCGAGAAGGATCTCGCGTTCGGGGACGAAGAATTCCTCGATGCCGGGCCAGCGATCGCTGATGACCGGAACGCCGCATGCTGCTGCTTCGAATAGCCGAACGCTCGGCGAATATCCGGCCGCCGCCATGTGCTGCCGCGTCAAGTTCAATGTGTAGCGGAGACTGCAATAGAATTTCGAATGTGAGCCCGGCGGCAGATGCTCGATGTGCCGGACGTTCTCCGGCCAAGTCGATGTGCTGGGGTATTGCGCCCCCACTACGACGAAGTCGTGTTTCGGCAATCGCCGGGCGGGTTCCAGGAGAAGCTCCTCAAGCAGCGGCTGCCGGTCCTCGCTATAGGTGCCGATGTAGCCCAGCGTCCACTGCGTCGGGGTTCTGACTCGCTTGTGAACGTCGACGTCTACGGCGCAATAGAGTGCACGCGCCCGTGGACTGCCATACATTCCCATTATCAGTTGCAGGATCGGACCACCCGTAAACGAAAGGTACAGGTCAAAACGCGGAATGAGCGAAGGGCTGATGGATGCCGAGCTGTTGGTCGCCAGTTGGCTCAGCGTCACCGGAGTATCGATGTCGTAGAAGGCGGTGACCCCGCGAGCGATGCTGGTGATCCAGTCGCCGAGAGCTGCGCCGTCGGGAACGAACGAGCCAAGCACGACGACGTCAGCGGCGGCCACCATCGAGCTATAGTGCTGTGATACGTCCCGCAACGAGTCATAAAGCTTGATCCGGCAATGCGGCGAACTCGTCAGATCCCGGTGGTCGCGATACCAGGGCACATCGCGCTCGAGGAAGGTGATCCGGTGGCCTCGTGCGGCGAGTGCTTTGATCAGTGCGCGATAGGTCGTGGCATGACCATTACCCCAAGAGGAGGTAATGGAAAGTCCGAACATCACGATGTCGAGCTTCATTCCGCTGCCTCTCTGCTGCTGATTGCGAGGTTCAAGACGTTCACCACTTGCCGTGCCCTCTGGGTGTAGGTGTGCTGATCCAGGATGCGCCGGCGTGCGGCCTCACCGACTCGCTTCGCCTGTTCAGGCCGCAAGCCTTCGAGGAGCTCGACGACATCCCTGCTGTCGCGGGCGACGAGGATCTCCGTTCCAGGCTTGAGGAAATCATCGATGCCGTTCCAAGCATCGGTGATAATGCATGCGCCGGCGGCGGCCGCTTCAAAGATGCGCGTCGGTGGGGAGAAGCCGATCTTCGCCATGCTGTCGCGATTGATGTTCAGCGTGGCCAACCCGGAGCAAAAGAAGGCGTTGTGCTCGCCACTGCCGACGTGGCCTGCGATGGTCACGTTTGCCGGCACTGGTTTATCGTCCCAGCCCGCGCCGCCAAGCAGGAATTTGCGCCCGGGAAGCATTTGAGCGGGAGCAAGGAAGAATTCGTCGACTCTTGTCTCACGATCCGGAAGGCGGTTGCCGAGGAAGCTGAGGTCGCATGCGTAGTCATCGCGGCGCGGAGCGGGATGATGGGTCTGGGGATCCGCTGCATTGTAGATCGGGACGCATTGGCGCGCGCCGAAGCGGCGGTAGCGCTCAACCACCTGGTCGCCTCCACCATAGGTGAGAACCAGGTCATGGCGTGGAATCGTCCGGTGTAGATGATGAAGGGGATCGATGGTCATGCTCTCCAGCGTCGCCGGAGCGTCGACGTCCCAGTAGGCGGTCATCAATCCGGTGTGAGCGAGTTCGGACACGGCCAAATCAAGCTCCTCGTCGAAAACGCCGACGCCACTCGCCTTGGCAACCAAATCGGCTTCGCGCGCCGCTTCCTCCAGCGCGCGGCGCCAGCCGTCGTCGGTCGCCGGATAGACCGCCACGCGCGCCCAATCCGGATCGGGAATATCGCGATGCTGCTGGCGCTCAAACGCATCGGGCTCGTAGAAAGTGATCTCCTGGCCAAGCGCAGCGAGCGCCTTGAGCAAGCCGCGATAGTAGGTCGCAGCACCGTTCCAGTACGACGACACCAGGCTCGATCCGAAAAAAGCGATCTTCATGATGAGACCATTTGTTCAGTTGCGCGGCTGAGGTCGGCGCGCGCCGGATTTCGATCACCGCCGAGTCTCTGTAGAATGCGAAGCAGTTCCTGCGCACGATGAGCGCATGTGTGGCGCGCGTGGATCGCCGCTAGGCCCCTGCGCGCAGTCTCGGCGGCGAAATCCTCGTCCTGCATCAGCGCCCGGAGGGCTGCACTCGCCGCTTTACCGTTCTTCACCGTGACGAAGCTTTCCCGAGGAAACAGCCCTTCCGCGTCATTCCATGGTGCGCTGACCAGCGGAATTCCGCAGGCGAGAGCCTCAAATACGCGTATGGTGGGAATGCCGGGCAGCGTCTCGACGTAGGGGCGGCGGGGCACGTGAATGGTCATGCGCGCGCGGGCAAATGCGTCCGGCGCGCGGTGGTTGGGAAGCCAGCCGCGGAATTCGATGCCAGTGGTTCGCAGCTGTTCACGCACCTCATCGGGATAGCGCACGCCAAACACTTGCGTTCTAAGTCCGGTTTCCACGACCGGCTGGACGAGGAATTCCTGCAATTCCCGATCGCGCTCACCGTCGCCCCAGTTGCCGATCCATATCAGATCGATTTCCCTTGCCGCGTCCGGCTGTGGGCGAAACAGCGCGACATCGGCGGCCTCATGCCAGGTGAAGGCCCTGCGGCCCCAACCCAGGCGCTGGTAGAGCTGCTGCAGTACCTCGCCGAAGGCGAGAATTGCATCGTAGTCGCCAAGCTGAAAGTTGCCGATCTGGCTTGATGCCGTCACCGCGCGGTGATGCGTGTCATGGAACAGCAGAAGAAAACGGCCGCCGTTGCGGCGTCTGGTGCCGAGCGTCTCGATGAGAGAGGGGTCGTTCCATTCGTGCACGACAACGACATCGGCCCGGTCGAGCACCTGATCGAGCTCCAATGTCGCCAGATCGTACGTCCGGAGGTCTGCATCCGGCACAAGTTGCGCAGCTTCCCGAAAATATTCCTCACCGCCGTCGCGTAACGCGTTGAGCCGGCTCCAGCCATTACGCGGCTCGTAGATCGTGACCTGGTGTCCGAGGTGGAGAAGTTCGCGTGCGATGCCGCGCAGGAAATGAGCATTGCCGTGATTCCAGCACGAAACGAACGAATGATAGAACATCACGAACTTCATGGTTGCACCTCGGCCAGCTGTCGGTGGGGCCTCGGCGCGGCAGTGCGGGCGCTGCCTGCGAGTTCGCGATACAGCCCGGCATACGCATCGGCCGTTGCCTTCAGCCGGTAACGGCGCGCCCTCAGCGTCGCGCGCTTCTGCAGGTCGTGTCGCAGGGCGTCGTTGTGCGTCAGGCAGGCGAGCACCGCCTGCCACTCATCCCGGTCGCGTGGCTCCACAAACAATGCCGCTCCGTCCCAAAGCTCGCGAAATGTAGGAATGTCCGACAGAACGAGCGCGCAACCCGCCGTCGCTGCCTCGAGCACGGTAAGTCCGAACGGCTCGTACACGGCAGGCGAGGCCAGCACCGAGGCGCATCGCATCGTTTCGAGCAACGCGGTATGCGGCAACTCCGGTGAGCCTTCCGCGTGCCGATCGTCGCGACCAATGCCCAGAGGTCCATTGGTCCGGACCGGCCAAGCCAGGCGCGGCGCGATGTCGGTGAGGATTGACAGGTTCTTGGCTTCGTCCCATTGCCGGCCGGCAGCGAGTATGAATGGCTGCTTCCTTGTGCGGGAAACGTGCGCCTCTACGCCGTTATGGACTACCAGGCCGGCACTTTCCGGCCGGTAGAGCTCGGTTATCTTATCGCGAAAGCTATGCGTCGGTGCAATCCACCGATCTGCAGCGGACAGCCCCCCGTGAACGTTGGCTATGTAGTCGAACCAGCGCGGCTCGGCCGGCTCCTCGCCGCGACAGGCAAGCCACCAGGAGCGTACACAGGAGTGGGCGACAACGAGGACGGGGGCACGCCAGGTGCTCATCGCTTCGCGATAGCTGTTGAGATGTATGACATCCGGCTTCACACGATTCTCGATCGTGGCCAGCCGGTCGGCGGCGCGATGTAAATCCCGACCCTCGGGATCAAGCCATTCGAGCGTGAGATCGGTGATTTCAAGCGTCAGGCCGGAAATGCCGGCGATGGATTCGAGTTGATCGCCGCGTGGCGGGGGACCCAGCGTCACCAACGACACTTCCATTCCCATTTGACACAGCGCGCGCGCGAGCGTCGAGGCGTAGACCCAAACGCCGCCGACGGCGTCGGTCGTCATCAAGATACGGAGGCCTCGACACGGTGGCGTCATGGCCTCAACTCCGGGACGGTCTTGCGCGCCATGCGGAAAGCTGCGGCCGTCATATCCGGGCCTCCAGCAATTCAGAGGACGAGGCGCCGCCAGCGCCGATATGGCTGTCCAGCCAGCGCTCGATGAGGTGCAGACCCTGGCGTACCGGGACCCGTGGTTCCCACTCGACCGCCTGCGATACCGCGCGAATGTCGGAAACGTACCACGGTTGGTCACCGGGACGCCAAGCAGCGTAGCGAACATCCGGCCGATCGTCGCGCAGTTCGGCGATGAGGCCGAGCACGTCGCGCAGGCTGATCGCGTTGGAGGGGCCGCCGCCGAGATTGAAGATCCGGCCGGAAATGCCGTTGATGTTATCGAGCGCTGCGATCCAGGCATTGACCGCGTCATCGACAAACAGCGCATCGCGGACCTGGTGTCCGTCCCCGTAGACCGTAATCGGCCGCCGCCGAATGGCCTGGAGCAGAAAGTGCGCGATCCAGCCCTGGTCTTCGTTGCCAAACTGGCGCGGGCCGTAGACGCAACTCATCCGTAGCACGACCGAGCGCAGGGCGAAGACGCGCGCATAATCCCGGACATATTGATCCGCAACGCCCTTCGAACATCCATAAGGACTATAGAGGTCGAGCAGGGTGTCCTCGGCCACGCCATAGGCGAACCGCGGCTCGTCGGGCACATAACGGCCGTCGACGCGACGTACCTCGGATGGATCGAGCAACTTGCCGTAGACCTTATTGGTGGATGCGAAGATGACAGGCGCGCGCGGATTGTGCCGGCGGATCGCCTCCAGGACGTTGAGGGTGCCACGCCCGTTGATCTCGAAATCCGAGATCGGGTCCTCAAGGCTGGTGGTGACCGCCACCTGGGCGGCGAGGTGCATGACGGCGGTGCTCGCCGAAACCAATGCGTCGACGGCGTTCGTGTCGCGCGAATCGGCGATCTCGATCGCAACACGGTTACCGTATCGCTGCCTCAGCCACTCCGCGTTCTCTTCGGATCCCCGTCGCGACAGGTTGTCCATGGCCACGACGCTGCGCCCCCGCGCGGCAAGTCCGGCGGCGATATTGCAGCCAAGAAATCCGCAGCCGCCGGTTACCAGGATGCGTTCGGAAGCGCTCTTGATACTGGGACTGGCGAAGATCATGCCACGAGCCCCCGTTCCTCCAGCTCGCGCGTAGCTGCTTCAACCGAATCGACGGCCGCCTGACCCGCGAGCCATTGCGCGAGCCGGGCAAGCCCGTCCTCGAAATCGACTTTCGGAACGTAGCCGAGCCGACTGCGGGCCTTGCCGATGTCGGCAAAGCAATGGCGGATATCGCCGGCGCGATATTTGCCGGTCACCTGCGGAGCGATGCGCGGCCGCCCCATCACGCGGGCCAGATCGCTGGCGACGGAGCTGATGCTTCGGCACTCGCCCGAACCGATATTGTAGACGTCGTCGGCGCCGTCGCGGCATTCCAGCGCCAGCTTGCATGCCTGTGCGACGTCCTGGACATGGACAAAATCCCGGCATTGGTTGCCGTCCTCGAATATCAGGGGCGGGCGGTCGTTGAGCAGCCGCGACGCAAAGATCGAGAGCACTCCGGTGTATGGATTCGACAGCGACTGCCGCGGGCCGTAGACATTGAAGAAGCGCAGCGCCACGGTGGGAATGCCATAGGCCCCGCCGATGATCAGGCACTGGCGCTCCTGATTGTACTTGCCGAGCGCATAGATCGAGCTCAGCGAGGGCTGCTTGCTTTCGGGAGTTGGCAGCGGCGTCAGCAGCGTGCCATCGCTGTCCAGCACATCCCAGATGCCGCGACGGAGTTGTTCGACAGGCCGCGGCTGCGGCGCGACAGTCGTTCCGTCGTTGCGCCTGGCGAGACCTTCGCCGTAGATGCTCATCGAAGAGGCGCAAACAAGCTTCTCGACCGGCCGAGAGGCGAGCGCTTCGAGAAGCACGGCCGTACCAAGATCGTTGGTGCTAGTGTATGAAGCAATCTCGTACATGCTCTGACCGACGCCCACTGCGGCGGCGAGGTGAATGACGGCATCTACGCCGGCAAGGGCCCGGTCGACCTCGCTTCTGTTTCTGATATCGCCGACAATCAATTCTGCTTCCTTGTCGAGATAGTTTGGAGGCGTACCGTCTTGGTGAACCTGCGAGGCAAGCGCATCCAGAACCCGTACCGAGTAGCCGGACGAAAGCAGAAGGTCGGTGATGTGGGAGCCGATGAAGCCGGCACCTCCTGTGATTAAAATGCGCCTTGACATCGTCTCTCCCGAAACAGCTGTTACAAATCTCGGCGGGTCCGAATGCCGCAATTGAGGAAATGTTCTGATCCAGCGATCGGTGCGTGCTCTGTCGCAAAGCCGACATTAGCTTCGCGAGCTGCACGTCGTTCGAACGCGGAGAAAATTTGTTTGTTCCTGAAGCTGTGAAGTCTACGGCCTCCTCAAATGGTTGAGGCGGGCAAAGTCACCGATCGAACGACGAGCGGGTTCGATCGCGCCACCACGTGTCGGTGGGTCGAGACCTCGTCAGAGCGCAGGCGCTCGACTGTGCAGCATATCGCGTCCGGTTCCCGCCGATGCTGACGCCAGCGCCAGATGTTCGTCTACCGCCGCAGCGACGTCGGCGAAGGTCTCGCGGCGGCCGATCGGTTCGCCTGGCAGCGATGGTCCAAACAGCAGCACCGGAACCTGCTCACGCGTGTGATCGGTGCCGTGCCAGGTCGGATCGCAACCATGATCAGCGGTGATAACCAGGAGATCGTCCTCGCGCATCATCCGGCGGATCTCCGGGATGCGTGCATCGAAAGCCTCCAGCGCGGCGGCGTATCCGGCCGGATCACGGCGATGCCCATAAAGGCCGTCGAAATCGATAAAATTGGCAAATAACAACCCGCCGTCGGGCAGGGCAGCTATTCCTTCAAGCGTTCGATCGAACAATGCGGCATTGCCGTTGGCCTTGAGCACGCGTCCGGTGCCGCAGTGTGCAAATATATCGCCGATCTTCCCGATACTAAGGACGCAGCGGCCGGCCTGCGTCGCGCGGTCGAGGACAGTAGGACTGGGCGGAGGAACGGAGTAGTCGCGCCGGTTTCCGGTGCGAACGAAACCTTCCGCCGATGAGCCCGTGAATGGCCGAGCGATGACCCGTCCGATCCGAAGTGGATCGACCAGCCGGCGGGCGACGGTGCAGAGCTCGTAGAGCCGCTCAAGTCCAAAGGCGTCCTCATGCGCAGCAATCTGAAAGACGCTATCGGCCGACGTGTAACAAATCGGCTTGCCCGACCTGATGTGCTCGTCGCCCAGCTCGGCGATGATTTCGGTGCCCGAGGCGTGACAGTTGCCGAGAATTCCGGGAAGGTCGGCCTGCTGGCACAATGCCGAGATGAGCTTCGGCGCGAAGCACGGAATTTCGCGGGGAAAATAGCCCCAGTCAAACAGGACCGGCACGCCCGCCAATTCCCAGTGACCCGACGGTGTGTCCTTCCCCTTTGAGATTTCCGCAGCGCAGCCATACCGTCCGATCGGATGTGTATCGCTCTGCAGTCCGGGCGGAACGCGGCCGGTCGAAAGTCGGCACGCCTCTCCGAGGCCGAGTTCCACAAGGTTCGGTAGCCGAAGCGGACCTGAGCGCGAAGCGCGTTCGGCCTGGCCACGGGCGCAGAGATCGGCGATGTGACCTATGGTGTCCGCGCCCTCGTCACCGTAACGGGCTGCGTCCGGAGCGGCGCCGATACCGACGGAATCAAGTACCAGGACAAGAGCGCGAGCCATCGTCACTTCTCCGTTCGCACGGCAGTTGCGGGCCAACTCCGGATTATATCGAACGTTCCTGCTGGTTTGATTTCCGCAGCAAGAAGCACGTGCCGTCCCAGAGGGAGAATTCCCGCGTCGCGCCGTGTCGCACGCTCAGTCCCGCTTCTTGGGCGAAGCGCCGCAATTCGTTTCCGCTCGCTGTGGCGTCGTCGCTGTAGGCATAGTTCAGGATCAGCAGGTGACCGTCGCGGCGCAGCACACGCGCCATCTCGCCGATGTGGCGCTGCGCGAGATCGGACATCACGAAATAGGGAAAGACATCGACGGCACAAACCAGGTCGATGGACTCGTCGCGGAAGACCGACAGGTCTTGTCCGGAAGTGCGAACGAAGGCGGTATTGGGGCAAGCGGCGCAGCACTCGCGCGCAACCTGAAGCATGTGCATAGACACATCGATGCCGATTGCTGTTTTGACGTGTCGGGCCAGCGCCTCGACGATGCGGCCGCTGCCGCAACCGACATCGAGCACGCAGGCGTCAGCCCGCAGCAGATTCCACGCGCGGATGCGTTCGACAATTTCGTCGGTCGCGGCACGCAACAGATCCGCGCGGCCAAGGCAATAGAGCGCGACGCTTGCCTCGCGTGAGACGCCGACAGCGTCGTCAAAGATCGTCGCCCATGTTTCGGGTGACGGGTGCGGATCGCGAGCGCCAGGGTGGTCGAGCGAGTGCATGACGGCCTTTATGCTTGCAAATGCATCGGGCGTTTGATCCCAGAGCGCGCGCATGCGCTGGAGCCGCCTTACGGATTCGCTGCGCACATACGGATCGGAGCGGATATGGCGGATCGCCGCATCGAGTGCCCGGTTGGCCTCGTCCGCACAAGAGGCGGCCATCAACAGTTGCGCCAGGGCCACGTTTTCAGGCGTGCGGCCGTACGCCCCGCGAAGCGCAGGTTCGAGCAGCCGTCCGTCGATGAGATCGTCAGGCTTGTCGTGCGATGTCATGGCTGTCGACGCAGATGCGGTGAAACACGCGGCATTCGTTCCAGCTATCACGCGCGCCCCATCCATACTTGTATGGCTCGCGGCCGCGAAGAAAATAGAACTTGTGGGCGCCTTCGCAGATCGATTCCGAGATAACGTGTTCGAGGAGGACCACGCTGGGAGATTCGAAGGCGTAGGCAGGGTCGAACCCGGTGAGATAGCCATAGGCCTGATTGCGGTGCATGAAACCGTAATAGGCGGCCGCTGGGTGGCCGTCGATTTGCAGGAGATAGAGGCGCAGAAGGTTGGCGGCCATCAGGTCCGGCAACGCATCGCGATGAAATTGCTGCACACGGGAATCGGCAAGAACACCCGGCTCGCCGCGCGAGTTCCAACGATGCCGGTGAAGCGCAACAAGTAACTCGAATATATCGACGGCGGAGTTGCGGTCGGCCGCCTTGACCTGGAGCGAGCCACGCCGCGCAACGCGATTGTGGGCGGTGCGAAGTGCGCGACGCTTTCTTGGTGGCAATATCTGCGGCAGCTCGTCAGGCGTGCCTGGCAAGTTTAGGACCGGACATGCACTGGCGCACGCGCTAGTCACATCGCAGCCAGGCGGGACTGCCATCCGGAGCGCGTGAGCATCTGGCGGCACCTCCGTGAGTTCCAGAACGTCCCAGAAGCCGACGTCGGCGAGACGCGAACTCAGCAGCGCCAGTATGGGCTCCTCGAGCTTGGGCGCGATCAGAAAGTCGTGATAGTCGGTCACGGGAAATCCCATCAGCCGAGCAAACCGTCCGCGCAGGCGTCGCTCGCAGTAGAACGGTGCTAGTCCGACCAGCCGTCGATCGAAGTGAACAGCGAGAACGCAAGCGTCACCGTCCGAAAGATTATTCCACCACGGCAGTAACCACGCCGGCGATTGGAATGGCGTCGCGGTCGGCGATTGCCGCCACAACTCCCACCATTCCGGCGCGAGTGCCGCAAGCTCGGATACGTCCGTAATCACGCGACATGTGAACGGAGCCGTCATGCCGCACCTGACACCGCCATTTGGCTGAGCGCTTCATAGACCGACAGATAGCTCCTGTTCGTCCGCTCAAGAGAAAATCGCTGACGTGCCGAACGGCGGCAGGCCTCGCCGTCAAGCGCCGATACCTGCGTGATGGCTTTGGCCATTTCCACCTCATCGCGAACGAGAAAACCGGTCCGGCCGTGTTCGATGGTTTCTGCAAGCGCGCCGCGGGCAGACGCGATCACCGGCGTGCCGCACGCAAGCGCCTCGCGCGCGACCAGAGAACTTGTCTCGGGTGCAAGAGAGGGTATGAGCACGCATCTGGCCATCGCGAGCAGGCCGCGCTTGCGAGCGAGGCCGACAGGTCCGACGAAGCGACGCAGGCGATCCAACGCCGGTTTGACGGTCGTTTCGAAGTACCGCCGATGCGCCGCATGGGGAAAGACTTCGCCGCAGATCACAAGCGGCATGTCTGCTCGTTTGGCGGCCTCGATGGCAAGATGGATGCCCTTTTCCGGGCATATGCGCGCGAGCATCAAGGCAAAATTGCGCTTTGCGCCGCTGGTGGCAAAGAAGTGGTCTGCAACTCCGTTCTCGATGGGAACCAGCATGTGCGGATTGGGCGCCGCGGCTGCATGCTGGGATCGCGAGACGCAATTGAACCACACATTCGGCCGACATGGGCTGAGAGCTTCCGCCGGATACCAATCGATTGGGAGATGAAGGGTCACGAGCACAGGCGGGCCGTCTCGCGGCAGGTAGGCATGGAAGTCGACACCATGCAGATGGACAATATCGATTGGCCAGCGCGCTAGGGCGAGCGCGACGGCGTGGCGGTGTCGGTACTGCGCAGCCTCGATCTCGACCTGATGCAAATCGCCCGATACGCGAGGAACCGATATGTGAATGCCGGCGGCCTGAGACCCCTCGCACGAGATCAGGATCGAACGATGACCGGAATTGACCAGCGCCTTATCGAGCTGATGAACCACTTGCTCCGCACCGCCAACCGAATTGGGGCCGACCGGAGCAAAGGGATATGCGACATTGAGTACCGTCAGAACCATCGTTCGCCTGCCAGGCCAAGTTCGATCAGCGCGGAACGGGACAGCATGAGCCAGGAGTTGCCGGTGAGCCCCCAATTGTACTGCTCGTAGAGCAGCTTTCCCCGGTTGGGCAGCGAGTGGAAATCGTAGGCAGGCGCCAATCGGAAGCGTTCAACGTCGGAATCAAAGGCCGACAGGATCGCACGCTGGGTCGTGTGCGCCGCAACCATGCGGCGCTTCCAGTCCCGTTCCGCAGCATTCAGTCGGACCGCAATAGCGGGCCGTCTCGGATGGCGCAAAAAGCGTTGTGTTGTCCAGCCGTGGTCTTCCCGGTGATAGAACGGCATCTCGATTATATCGAGCGCCTGCCTATGGCGCCGCCTTAATGCGGCGACCGCATGCACGGCGAATGCCGTGGCGTCATGATCCGGGTGTCCTCCTTCGAACGCGTGCGAGAGAACGACCTTGATGTCACGCGCCGCAACGAGAACATGGATCGCGCGCGCGAGATCGGCGAGACGAAATGCGGTGGTCTGATCGGAGAAGCCGAGCTCGATGATCCTGCTGGCAGGCAGATTCGCAAGAACCAGGGCGTTGCAAAGCTCGCGCTCGCGGGCTGCCGCATAAGCGGTCGGGCTGGCATAGCCGTGCGCCCGGGCATCTGCGCCGTCACGCGGCGCGCCATTTGTCGCAACGACAACGGTCACGTCATCAAGTCGGTGAAGCTGGGCTCCACAGCCGATCGTTTCGTCGTCGGGATGGGCGATGATGACGGCCACGTCATCTGCCGCGGCGTGCGCGCGGTTGGGATCGGCCAGCATTTTGAGCAGTGCCTCGCCCGCCGCACGTTGCGGCGCTGGGTTTCGCTCGGTGATTGCCGTGGCGGTCATTGCGCGGCTTCCGTCTGTTCGGCGACTGCCGATCTGAACGGTTGGTTTCCGGTAATTCTCGGCGGCGCATAGCGTTCGGTCATCGCGGCGCAAAATTCGGCGAACTCCTCCGGCACCTGAGGCGCGCTCGTGTGGTGTGGTGCGATGCCGCGATGTTCTGGCGTGAAGCAATAGGTGATCGTAACGTCGAACTCCGATAGCGCATCCATTTGCCGGTCAAACCAGTCGAGCGCGTTGGGACGAAAGCTGTCGGCCCAGGAGAGGCCGGTCCGCAGGCTCCGCACGCCCAACCGTCTCATCCACGCCACGGCTTCGTAAAGCCGGTGATCCTCAAAGTGAAACCACTGGCAGATGCCAAGGGCAGGTGCGTGGCGCGGGAAGCGCTCGGCCACCAATTTCGGTGATCCATCCTCTCGCAACAGGCCCATCGCAAAATGACGGTAGTACGAGGATCCCTCGGCCTCCTTGTGCCGCGTCGTGGCCGGCCACGCGCGCGGCAGATCATAAAGGCTGTACCAGTGAATGCGCGGCGCTTGCCCGATCAGCAGTTGCGCCGTGCGATCAAGTCCCCAAGCCTGCACCTCCTCGGCGCCGAAGCTCGATACGCCAACTTCCGACACCCAGACTGGCAGATCGGTGATCGCTTTGATTTCCTGGATCTTGGCCGGCCAGTCGTCGATCTGCCAAAGATTCCAGTCGAGCGGAAAACCGTGCACGGCCACTGCATCGACATGGTCGAGCACGCCTTTTCCCATCATGTTTGCAATAAAAGCCGGATCGATGGGAGAGATGCCTCCGAGCACGCGTGGCAATGAGGGATTGACCCGTTCTATCGCCTTGCCGGCGCCGATCGCCATCTCGGCAAACAGGTCCCAGTGGGGGTCGATCTCGGGATCCCAATGCGACTTGTTGTTCGGCTCGTTCCAGATCATCACGGCTTCGATCATGTCGAGCGACCTCTCTTCGGGTAGACCGCGCCGGCGCCCGGCGGAGCCTCGGTCCGTCGGCAGATATAGACCTCGTTCTCGGGGTGCAGCTCTATCTTGAACCCGCTGCTGCGCAGCAGCGCCTCGACGCAGGCGTTGTTCGGGATCCACCAGTTGGTTGGATCATCGGCGTATTGATGTTCCACGAAGTGCAGTTTGGGATAGCCGGGACGATTGAAGTGATCGTCTTCCCAGAATCCATAATCCTGCTTCAACTGCTCCACTTCGGCGCTGCCGCGCAGCATCGATTGAAAGACGAGCAGATCGCCTGCCGCATGTTCATGAATCAGATCCAGGGCGAGCAGGGGATGGCGCAAATGGTAGAGCACGCCGAGAAACAGCACGATATCGAACCGTTCTCGAAGCATCCCGACATCGTACACGGAGATGTTGCGAAATTCGATGTCGAGGCTGCTGACTTCCGCAGCAAAGCGCGCCTGGCGCAGATAATCCTCATCCGTATCGATGCCGAGCACGCGTGTTGCTCCGCGCCGCTTCATTTCGAGTGAATAGAAGCCGGCGTTGCAGCCGATATCGAGAACGGTGCGGCCTTCGATCTCCGGTATGATTGCCTGCGCAAATCGGCGCCACTTCACCGCAGGGTAGTCGCCGAGGAAATGCGTCGGCGCCGTGCAGACGCCGCCGAGCTCAATGTTGTGGAACCATGGCCCGAGCTGCTCGATCCGCAGCTGGATGTCTTCCGTCGTCAATTGCCGGGTGCTCATCACGTCCGCACCTCGTGTGCAAGCGAGTTGCTGTCGCGCCGCATATGAGGCAGTGCCGCGGCAACGCCGCTATCCGATCGCGACTTGCCCCGGATCTCCTCGAGCAGGCTTATGGCGGCTCGATAGCCGTGCAGGGTTCCGACATCGACATACGCCTGGCCCGCTTTCACCGCGGCGGCCCTGCCTCCCTGGGCGAGGTAGGCATTCACCAGCGTGCCGAAATATTCGTCCGTTCGGTTTCGCACCAGCCAGAGCTGCCTAAGCTCTTCAAATACGCCTCCCGGCATCTTGAAGGCGCCCCAGATCCAGTTCGAGTCGGGGCTAGGTTGCTTGACCTGGATTTCCCGCACCTGGTCTTGATCGAGAACAACGGCGTCGAAGAATTCGGGCCGTTCAACTGGAAACAGCAGGAAAGACAAGACGTCATCGGGCAGTTCGGCGAGCCCGTTTTCAGGAAACCAGACGGTGTCAGGCAAGCCGATGACAACGGGCGCGTTGCAGTCGACGATCGGCCGCGCCGCGAACACCGCGTCGCAAAGCCCGATCGGCTGTTCCTGCACCACATACACGATCGGCGTGGAGCCGTAGCTCGCCCCAAAATATTCCATGATGTCGGATTTGCCGGGGGAGATGACGAAGCAGATCCTGTCCGCGCCGCCGCAAACCATGCGTTCGACGAGATACTCGCTGACGGCGCAGGGCCGCTCGACGCCGCCTTCGGTGCGGCTGCCGACCGGCAGCAATTCCTTTGAGAACGCAAGCGGCTGGATCCGGCTTCCACGTCCTGCTGCGGGCACGATACCCCACATGGCTATACCTGCTCCATTTCACGCGCTGGCGAGATCAGTGTTTTGGACACTGTGGCGATCAGTTCGTAGGCGCGCTGCTCCGACGTGTGCGCGGCAAGCGTATGCTCACGCGCGGCCCTGGCCACGCGCTCGAGTTCCGCGTCGGAAAGCTCGATCGCGGCAAGTGCGTCGGCAGTATCGCGAGCAACCAGGATTTCATCCCCGGGTGTGAAGAATGTCTCCAGCCCTGCCCAGGCGTCGGAAAGAACCGGCACACCACAGGCAGTGGCTTCGAACAACCGTCCCGACGGACACCAGCCCAGATCGGCCATGGGCCGGCGGGTCACGTTCAGCGTGAGGCGAGACGAGGCATAGAATGCCGGGTGATCGGTCGGAGGCAGGTGATGAACGAAGAAGATGTTCGGGCACCAGGGAAAGTCCTGCGGATATTGTGCGCCACCGATCACGAAACGAAGCTCAGGTCGCGCTCTCGCGGGAGCGTTGAACAGCGCTTCGAGAGCATCCTGTCGATCTGCGGAGTAGGTCCCGAGGTATGACAAGGTGAACTGACGCAGGGATGCCGCTTCGAGAGGGCGATGCACGTCCGGATCTACGTGACCGTAAAGCGGAACGACCTGACGCGCGCCGAGCTCGTCGCGAAGCGCGTCAAGTGCCGCGCCACCGGTGTAGCTCAGGACGAGATCGAAGTCTGCGAGCCCTCGTTCGCCGATGTAGGGGATGGTATCGCCGCGACGAAGCCGCGACAACGTGACCGGCGTATCGAGATCATAGAAGACGCTGAGTGTCTGGCTTGCGGAAATGATGAGGTCGGTCGCTGCTAGGGCGTCAGCGGCATAGGATGTGACAATCGCAGCGTCCGCCTCACGTACTTCGCGCTGGGCCTTCGACTGGACGGAGCTCCAGTCGGCGTAGATGACGAGTTCGCCGCCTGGCAAGGCGAAGATGTCGCGGTTCATCGCATAGTAAGGCGTGTCGCGCTCAAAGAAGATGACCTCATGCCCTTGCCGGATCAGTGCAGAACAAAGTCCGCGCCAGAGCGTGGCATGACCGTTTCCCCAGGACGAACTGAATGTGAGACCGAAGATGACGAGCTTCATGATACAACCGGCTGATTCAATGAAATGACTTCAGTGCCGCCTCGATCGATTGAGATGGTGCTGATCGTAGCGGGAGCGATGTCGAGGCGGTGATAGTCGTCGAGCGGCAAGTTCAGGGCGTGCAGAACAACGGCGCGGATAACTTCGGCATGACTGCACAACGCGATATGGCCGTCCGGCAGCGACGCTGCGATGTTGTTCAGATGGTCTACGGCGCGCACCTGTAGCTCCAGCATGCTTTCACCGTCCGGCGGGCGGACGCGACCTCGCTCCGTGTTCCACTGACCCCACAGGGGATCGTTACGGAGCGATGCGAAGGAGCGCCCGGTCCAGGCCCCGGCGTCCAGTTCGTCGATGCCGGCGAAGATCTGGACGGTAAGTCCGAGCCGTTGCGCCAGCGGCTCCGCCGTTTCCAGCGCTCGCGTCTGGGGGCTTGAGTGAACCGACCTGATGTCGCTGCTGCCAAAGATATCGGCGATCCGCCGGGCCTGGTCGCGCCCTCGGCTGTTCAGCCGCACGCCCGCCATGCGCCCAACCAGGATGTGATCGACCACGTCATGAACTCCGTGTCTGATCAGCGAGAATTTCGTCATGGCGGAATCCGGCTCAACCCGTTCCTGCGATGAAGCCCAGAGTTCTCTCGCGAGCCTCGTGGTCCGAAAACTGTTGTGGCGGTGACTTCATGAAATAGCTCGACGGGCCTACCAGGGCTCCGCCAATGCCGCGATCGATCGCAAGCTTGGCGCAACGGACGGCGTCAATGACGACCCCGGCTGAGTTGGGCGAATCCCAGACTTCGAGCTTCATCTCGAGATTGAGTGGAACGTCGCCAAAGGTGGTGCCCTCCAGCCGGATGTAGGCCCACTTGCGATCGGCGAGCCACGGCACGTGGTCGCTCGGACCGACATGAATGCCGCCATCGGGCAGCGGCACGTCGAGTTGGCTGAGCACGGATTGGGTTTTTGAGATCTTCTTCGATTCCAGACGCTCACGTTCGAGCATATTCCTGAAATCGGAGTTTCCGCCGAAGTTGAGTTGGTAGGTGCGGTCGAGCCGAACGCCGCGCTCGCGAAAGAGGTTGACCAGCATGCGATGCAGAATGGTTGCGCCAACCTGGCTCTTTACATCGTCGCCTATAAGGGGAAGTCCGCGGCTTTCGAACTTGCTGCGCCAGAGCGGGTTGGACGCAATGAACACGGGGATGCAATTGACGAAGGCGCATCCAGCCTCCAGTGCGCAGTTTGCGTACCATTCGCTGGCGCGCTGCGAGCCGACCGGGAGATAGGAGACGAGCACATCCGTGCGGGTGCTTGCCAGGCGCTCGGTGACATCAACCACCGGCAGGTTCGATTCCTCGATCTCTTCACGAAGATAGCGGCCCAGTCCGTCCATCGTAGGGCCACGCTCGACGGTGGTGCCGGTCGGTTTGGCGTCGGCGAAGCGGAACGTGTTGTTGGGTGCAGCGTAGATCGCCTCCGATACATCCCGCCCCACCTTCCTCGCGTTCACGTCGAACGCCGAGGCTATCTCGATATCCCGGATATGGTAACCGCCGAGGTCGATGTTCATCAGGCCGGCAAGCGGCTCGTTGGCATGGGCATCGGCGTAGTGAGTGAGGCCCTGCACGAATGAGGAAGCGCAGTTGCCAACACCGACGATGCCCACGCGAACCTTTTGAGAGAGGGATGTCTGTTGCATTTGCAGGCCATGTCGCTGGAGACGGTTTCTGCAATCCGTAATGCGGGCATGTGATTGTTTGTTCCTGCTTGGCCGCGTCAAGCGATCTCTTTCTAGATGATCGGAAGAAGATGATGCCGATGACAGCGACAGGATGAAGATGAAGCAGATGATGAGGAAGATGAAGATGAAGATGAAGATGAAGAAGATGAAGATGAGGAGGTCGGCAGAGGAAGAAGCTGAGGATGTGGCAGCAGCAGGATCACAAATAAGGTGGAGCTGACCCTCAGAGGCAACTCCCACCAGGTGATTTGGTGTCTGGAACGCTTGCTGCCGTCATCGAATTAGAGTGTAGCGACGCCCGCGCACCGGACGGGATTCGAGAAGGACGTGAGCGAGGAGACGAGCTATGTCCAATGGCAAGACTACGACGGACCATGAGAGTATTAGGCGATGGGCCGAGGAACGTGGCGGCACGCCGGCCACCGTCAAACGAACAAAGGAGGGTGGCGAGCCGGGGGTGCTTCGCCTCGACTTCGAACCGCGCGACGAAAGTCTGGAACCGATCGGGTGGGATGAGTTCTTCGAGAAGTTCGATAAGGAAGATCTGGCATTCCTGCATCAGGACCGGACCGAGTCAGGAGAGCTGAGCCGGTTTCACAAGTTCGTCAATCGGTCATCTGTCCAGTAAATAAGAGCCTGCCAGACGAAAGTTCCAAGCTGGGCCGGTCACCTGAAGGTGCCGCGTCGGTGGGTGCATCCGTTTTTCCCGCCTATTCCAGGATTTCGATAGCTTACGGGGGCCAATCATGCCTGTTGGCTTGAGAGGGACACTTGGGAGAGGAACATTTGGGCGGCTGCTGGCAACGCTCGGGCAGAGACGTGGAAACTCGGACGATCACTCACAGGGGACGTTTGTTGCCGGACAATTATCGCCGAGCAGACCCAGACGATTGCACCAGGCAGTGCGGTCTGCGCTACCGCAGAAGCATGCGATCGGCATCATCCTAGCGCTCATCTTACTGTTGCCACGCTCAATGCTGTCGAGCCGCTCGTCATCAAGACGGTGTTCGATGAGCTGACAAGCCATCGCGCAGAAATTCTGGTGCTGAGTATCGTTGCTTTGGGCGGCTTGGCATTCCTGCGCGAGAGTCTGGACGCTACGGCGAGCTGGCTGACCTGGCGTACGCGTATTGGCCTGCAATACGCGCTGCTCGAGGCGGCGATAGGCAAGCTTCACAAGATGCCGTTGCGAATGCAGCGCAGTGAAGGCGTCGGCGCGATCATGACGCGGCTCGCCCTGATCGTCTTGATGTTCGCGCCGATACCGGCATTGATCGCAATGTACGCCGGGCCCGAGCAGACCCGTCGGGAGCGGGCGCTGCTCGATCGCTGGGCGCATATATACTTCCGGTTCAACGAGGTGCTGTCCGGCATCGTGGTGGTGCGCAGCTTTGCGATGGAAGATGCCGAGAAGTCGCGCTTCCTGCGCGATGTATCTGCCGCCAACCAGGTCGTCGTCCGCGGCGTTGCGACCGATGCGGGCTACGGCGCCGCCAGCAATCTCTCGATCGCTCTCGCGCGGCTTTCGGCTATCGGTGTCGGAGGCTACCTGGCATGGAACGGGCAGGTCACGTTAGGCACATTGATTGCGTTTCTAGGCTACGTCGGAGGCCTGTTTGCTCCGGTGCAGCGATTGAGCGGGATCTATTCCAGCCTCAGCAAGGCCGCCGTTTCGCTGGACGAGATATTCTCCATCCTCAACATCCAGGAACATCTGAGCGATTCTCCCGACGCAACGGACTTAGCGGCAGTCAACTCTCGGTAGGGGAGCGCCAACGGATCACCATTGCGCGCGCATTGCTGAAGAACCCGCCGATCCTGGTGCTCGACGAAGCTACGTCTGCGCTCGATGCCGAGTCGGAGGAGGCGGTGCAACACGCACTCGACAATCTCAAGAGGCACCGAACGACCTTCATTATTGCGCATAGGCTATCGACGGTGGTGAGTGCCGACCGCATCGTCGTTCTGAAGGACGGAACCGTCGCGGAGAGCGGAACCCACGGCTCGCTGATGAAGGCCGGCGACTATTACGCGTCGCTGGTGAAACGGCAAAGTCGCGGCTTGATCGCCAACGATGTCGATTCATGGGCGCGCCTTGATGGAACCGGGTATACGGACTATTCCGCACCTGTTCCTCGAGACAGCGGATGAAATTCTCGGCCAATGACGTTGGGTCGGGAGCGGCGATGAAAATGGCGTCCCGGCAAAGTGCGTCTCGCAAGTACCTGCATCTGATACGTGCCGGCCTGCTTGGCGCGGCCCTGTTGTTGACAGGCGCCACGGATCAGGTTCCCGTCTCATTCGGCACCGCCGGAGGCGATGCGTGGGACTTTTCCAAATCGGTTGACATCTCTGTCCCTAAAGGCCGCTGCGATCAAATCGTGGTCACCTCACCGGGCTCGGCCGTCACGCTGCCGGCCAAGCAAGGGCGGGCACACGCCCGGATTTCGCTTCAGCCTGGTGACAATCAGGTCAGGGCCGAATGTCGACAAAACGGCATCGAGCGTGGGTCGGCACAGCAGAGCTGGAACGTCCGACTCCGCAACACGCCAACCGCATTGGTCGACACATCCGAGAACGGCAGGGGCGTTACGCTGAGTGCGCAACGAAGCTTGCCTGCGCCGGTCCGCGGCAGCGAGATCGCCGCGTACGAATGGCGCGCGCGCGATGACAATCCGGCGCCGCTTGCTGGATTGCCGGCGAACGGCGCGCGCATCGAGTTCTCCGATGTGCCGCCGGATGGCGAATATTACGTCACCGTCAAGGTCACGGACGGCAACGGTCGTGCCGACGAGGCGACGGTAATGCTTGGTGCGCAGGGCGGCACCCTGCGGACGGTTGATGCCCAGCATGATCACGCCGCCTGGATCGACCGCGCCGTCGTATACGGCGTTGTGCCGACGCTGTTCGGCCCTCGCGGCCTTGCCGATGTCACCGCGCGCCTCGATCAGCTCAGGGAGCTCGGGGTGACGGCCCTGTGGCTTTCGCCGATTACCGAAAGCCCGCCGGGCGACTTCGGCTACGCCGTGACGGACTATTTTCGGATACGGCAGAGCGTTGGCGATGAACGGAAGCTGCGTGAACTGGTCCAGGCTGCCCACGCGCGCGGGATCCGGGTGATCATCGATTTCGTTCCGAACCATTTGTCGGATCAGCACGCCTATTTCGCAGATTCCGTGCGGCGTGAGCGCTCGTCACCTTACTTCAGCTTCTTCGCGCGCGGGCGGGACGGTAAAGCCGAGCACTACTTCGATTGGAATAATCTCAAGAATCTCAACTATGCCAATCCGGAGGTGCAGCGCCTGGTGATCGAGGCTTTCGCATATTGGGTGCGCGAATTCGATGTGGACGGCTTCCGCGTCGATGTCGCATGGGGCCCGAAGCAGCGGGCGCCGGAGTTCTGGCCCCGTTGGCGTGCGGAGCTCAAGCGCATCAAGCCCGATCTGTTTCTGCTCGCCGAGGCTTCCGCGCGCGACCCCTATTATGGCCGACATGGCTTTGACGCGGCCTATGACTGGACCGCGAAACTTGGCGAATGGGCTTGGCGCGATGCATTCGAAGACGAGCCAAACACAGCGCGACGGCTGCGTTCCGCGATCGAAGCATCGGCGTCAGGCGACGTTCTGGTATTCCGGTTTCTGGATAACAATGACACCGGGCCACGTTTCCGTTCACGACACGGAGTTGGACGGACCCGCGTCGCTGCGGCCATGCTGCTGACGCTGCCCGGCATTCCGGGCATCTATACGGGCGAGGAGGTCGGTGCAGCCTACGAGCCGTACAAGTATGCCCGCCAGATCGCATGGGATGATGCTTATGGACTGCAGCATTGGTACAAGCGGCTGATCGCATTGCGCCAGGAGCATCCCGCGCTGCGTTCGCGCGAAATCCGCATGCTGGACGTGGCCGACGGCCAGAACGTGCTCGCCTATTTGCGAATAGCCGGCATACCGTCAGACAACGTGCTGGTGCTTCTGAACTACGGCAAATCGCCCGCACAAGTGTCGATTCCGCGCGATATCATCGAGAAGCTGTCCGGCGGGAGCTTGAGCGATCTCTTGACCGGTGAGGAAATCGGCATCGATGGCAACATCAGACTGGATGGCGAGACCGTTCGCATCCTGAAGCCCCGCTAAGGCATGTCAAACGTGGTGTAGCTGCAGGCAAGGCTTTCACCTGCCATATATCCGGTCCAACACCGCCGCCACGTCGGCACATCGTTCGACGGAAGGATCGAAGCTCGTTCCCGCGGCGAGCGCCCGCGCCCACTCGACGGCGGCGCGTCCGAACCATGCATCCGGCGGGCTCGCGAGTGTTTCACTTGCCGTTCCACGGTAGAGCTCGGCGACAAAATCATAGAACGATCCATTGATGTTCCGCATCGCGGCGCCGCCGCGCGTGCCGTAGAAGGCCGCGGAAATCACCGCATCGCGCCCGGCCGGCAGCCGCCATGAGCAGGTGAGGTGCACGGCCGTATCAGTTTCCAGGTCGATTGTGGCGAGTGCATAGTCTTCGACGCGATCATACGTGGAAAGCAACTGGCCATTGGCAAACAGCCGTGACGACGTGCCTGTGACCTTTGGGAAATCAAGCACCCAAAGCGCAAGGTCGACCAGGTGAACTCCCAGATCGATCACGCAACCGCCACCCGCTAGTGCCGGGTCGTAGAACCACGGCTTGTCCGGGCCATAGGCGTTATGGAAGGTTAGCTCCACCGCGTAGACATGTCCGAGCTCGCCATTGTGCACCAACCGCCGGATCTGACGCATGGCCTCGGTAAATCGGTACGAAAGGTCGACTGCGAGCAGCCGGTTTGCCGAGTGCGCCGTATCGATCACTGCGCGGACTTCTTTAGCCGTGCGTCCCAGCGGCTTCTGGCAAAACACCGCTTTGCCGCGGGCGAGTGCGCGGATCGATTGTTCGGCGTGGAGCGCTGTTGGCGTTGCAATGACGACGCCGTCGATGTCCTGGTCCAGAAGCTCTTCGAATGTCGAAAGCGCTATTGCATGAGGCGCAAGCGGCGCCGCCTGCGCAATCATCGCATCGGCGGAATCGGCAACGGCTGCGATCTCGACCACATCCGCTTCGGCGATCGCCCTCATACGATGGTGCCCGATCCAGCCTACGCCGAGGAAGCCGACCCGCGGGCGCGTCGTTGCGGGTGCGCGGCTACTCTCGATCGACATCTGAGTCATATGCATGTCACCAGGGCTTTGAGAAAGCCGTCCGGACGATCGCGTGTCGCGTCGAGGGCGTCGCCGAGGCGGTCGAGGGGAAAACTGTGCGTATACAGGGGGCTTGGATCGAGTTGGCCCGCAGTGACGATGTCGATGGCGTCGCGAATGCCGCGCATGTAGATCTGCGGATCGCGCTCATGCGCATTGATCACGTCAATCCCGCGCCAATTCCAAAGCTGCATATTCACCTGTCGCGGTCCGTCCTGATGATAGCCTGCGACGATCAGGCGGCCGCGCTCGCGCGTCAGCTCTGTGGCAAGATCCAGCGGCCACTGCTTGCCGGTCGCCTCGATCACGCGATCGCAGAGCTCACCCCCGTTCAGCGCTTTTGCGCGCTCGATGGCGGTTGATTTGTCGTCGATCAGAATGGTCTCGGCTGCTCCCATTTGCCTGGCCATTTCGAGCGCGAACGGCCGTCTGGAGAGGGCGATGACGTTGGCGCCGGTACTGGCGGCCAGGCTCGTCAGGATCGCACCGAGAAATCCGATTCCGACAATCGCTACCGTCTGTCTGGCGCCGATTTCGCTCCGCCGAAAGATGTTCATGGCGCAACCGAGTGGTTCGCCTGGAAACGGCTGTTCGTTGAGCGTTACGGGGATCGGCACCACAGCGTTCGCATCCGCCAGATCGTATTCGGCGTAGCTGTGATAGGACAGCGCGGCCACCCGTTCGCCGATCGCTACACCCGTGACGTTCTCGCCAACTGCATCGACGATGCCCCAGCCTTCGTGACCGAGGCCGCCGGGTTCAGTTGGAAACGTCGCCCACTGCGGACCCGCCCAGACCGCGAGGTTGGACGCGCAAACGCCGCAGCCTTGCAAGCGGATGCGTACCTGATTGGCTGCGGGCTCTGGCCGATGCACCGTCTCGACGCGTGCCACGCCCGGCCCGCGAAGAACAGCCGCGCGCATGGTCCGCGCGATGGGTGAGACTGAAAGAACGTTCATGGCTATCGCTTGCTTTGAAAGGGCAGGACCTTCACGCCACTAACTTTCTTCGGGCGGCGAGAGTTCCTCGGCTGCAACCGAACGGCCGACGCCGTACGCTCGGATGCGCAGGTAATCACACCCTCGTGTGAGCGTCAGCTAGTTAACATTGTCGGCAAACATGTTGCGGAGCGCCGTCGCGACCGCCGCAGTTCCCTCTATCCGTTGCATGAGCGCGATTTGGCCTTGCTGCTCATGCCGGATCGCGTGCGACATGATGCGCAGGCGAAAGTCTGCGGCGCTGCGCCAAGCCAGATCGGCCATCTTGACGGCACCCTTGTGATGCACAGTCATCATTGCGGTGAATTGCGCATCGAATTGCTCCGGCGCTGCGCTCCTGACCTGCTGTATCTGCATGCGCGTCAGATAGCCTGGCATGATCGCGCGCTCATCCGCCGTGCAATCCGGCATCGGTATCTTGAACCAGCTTTGCCACCAGCTCTCGAATATCCTGTTCTCGCCGCTCTGGCTTGCGACCATAAGATTCGCGAGCGCGCGCAGATGCGGATCGCGGGCGCGCTCGGCGCCGAGACTGGCCAGCTCGATGCCTTGGGCATGATGCGTGGTCATGTGGCGGATATAGGTTTGGTCCGCATCCCTGTCCTGGCCCATCCATGGCAACTCGCGCCCGACAAGGCTCAACAACGCTATGCCCCCGAGCACGAGGATCACAGCCGCCGACGCTGCCGCCCACACTTTGGCGACGCGCACATCTCTCTTCGGGGCGCAGCCGGGCGCCCAGCGCAGCCATGCAAACAGCGGATACATGAGGGCTGATGCGCCGTGAACGAGGAGGCCGATCCAATAGGGCTGCTGAAGCGTGAACAGCGGCTGCCAGAATGGAATGAGCGGCACCAGCAGGAGCCATTCCGTCGCAGACGAAAAGACCGCCCAGAGCAGGGCAAGCAGCAGGATGGCGAGCGGGCGAAGCTGCGCGGTCCAGCGGCCGAGCACGCCGAAGAACACCATCGCCCAGGAAAAGTCCGCCCATTGGTGAAAGGCGATTCCCGCGAGGACCGCGCTCCACGAAGGCTCGGCACTGAGCGCCAAGTCGCGTGCCGGTATCGCGGCGACCGTCGTCCAGTCGACCCATGCATCGCGTCCGATGCGCGCAGCAAAAAGCTGGCTGACGATGGTTGAGAACGTGCTGCTGATGAGGCCAAGCTCCGCCGCAGCGATCCAGCGCGACCGAAGCTGATGCGCCGGGATCGCTGCACGTCCGTCGCGGGTGCCTCCAAGCTGCACTAGGGTTTCATCACCACTTTGATGCAGCCGTCCTTCTTATCCCGGAACGTCTTGTACAGCTCCGGTCCTTGTTCGAGCGTGGCGCGGTGGGTGATGACAAAGGAAGGATCAATCTCACCTTTGGTGATCCGCTCAAGCAGTTTTGGCAGATAGTGCTGCACTGGTGTCTGGGCCATACGAAAGGTGAGGCCGCGGTTGATCGCCGAGCCCATCGGGATTTTGTCCAGCAATCCGCCATAGACGCCCACGATCGACACCACGCCGAAATTGCGGCAGCAATGGATGGCCTGGCGCAGGACGTGCGGACTGTCGGTGCCGAGATAGGTGGCGACCTTGACTCGATCGACGACCGCGTCGAAGCCGGAGCGGATATCCGGTTCGGTGCCGACCGCATCGATGCAGGCGTCGGCACCGCGGCCTTGGGTCAGCTCCTGGATCCGATCGTAGATCTCTTCCTTCTTGAAATCGAGTGTGATGGCCCCGGATGCTTGCGCCAGCGCCAGCCGCTCCGGCACGGTATCGATCGCGATCACCCGCCCGGCGCCGAGCAGGAAGGCGCTCTTGATCGCCATCTGGCCGACCGGCCCGCAACCCCAGACCGCAACCGTTTCGCCGCCTCTGATATTGCAGAACTCGGCGGCCATGTAGCCGGTCGGGAAGATGTCGGAGAGAAACAGCACCTGTTCATCGGTGAGACCGTCAGGAACCTTGATCGGTCCGACGTCGGCATACGGCACGCGCATATACTCTGCCTGTCCACCGGCAAACCCGCCGAGCATGTGTGAATAGCCAAACAGTCCGGCGGGCGAATGCCCCCACAGTTTTTCTGCGGACTTCGCGTTCGGGTTGGATCGTTCGCAACCTGAGTAGAAGCCATTCTTGCAGAAGAAGCATTCCCCGCAAGCGATTGTGAATGGTACGACAACGCGTTCGCCGGCCTTCAGCGTCTTGATCTCCGGCCCCACCTCGACCACCTCGCCCATGGTTTCATGTCCGAGCACGTCGCCCTTTTCCATGCTGGGCATGATGCCGTCGTAGAGGTGAATGTCGGAGCCGCAAATCGCGCAGGCCGTCACCTTGATGACGACGTCGCGTCCATGCTCGATCTTCGGGTCGGGCACGGTATCGCAGCGGATATCGTTTTTGCCGTGCCAGGTGAGGGCGCGCATCGAATGAGCTCCGGCATACAAATGGCCGAAGACTTAAATCGCAAAATTGCGGCCGGTTCCTATTTTTGAGCCCGCAGAATTGGAACGAGCAGGCACCGGCCGGGGACCGATGCCGAGAAGATCGCGACGAAATTTGGCGGCCATCGCTGACCGCTGGTCACAAGCTCCTCACGCACGCGCCTGGTTTGGGCTGCTGGCCTTGGAACGATGCAACAGTTCGGTAACTTCCTTATCCGAAGTCTGGCTGAAATCCCTATAGTGCATGCCGACCGCAAAGAACGGATCGGGGCTCTTGAGACAAATGACCTCGTCTGCCTCCGCACTCAGTTCGTCAAGCGAATCGCGTGGCGCAACCGGCACCGCAAGGACGAGACGGCCCGGCTTCGCCCTTGCCAGCGCTCGCAGCACGGCTTTCACGCTTCCGCCAGTGGCGATGCCGTCGTCTACGACAATGGTCGTACGGCCAGCAATCTCTGGCGGTGGATCACCGCCGCGGTAGAGCCGCCGTCGACGTTCGATTTCGGCAAGCTGGCGGGCAGTCTCAGCTTCCAGGTAGGCCGCGCCCGGCTGGATCTCGCGAATGATGTCCTCATTGAGTACGATCTGCGGATGGGCGCCGTCGACGACCGCGCCAAGCCCGAGCTCCTCATGACCCGGCGCGCCGATCTTGCGCACGAGCGCTACGTCGAGCGGGGCGTGCAGCGCTTGCGCAATCTCGAACGCGACGGGTACGCCGCCGCGCGGCAGCGCAAGCACGACCGCGTCGCTGTCTCTGAATTTCATGAGCGCTGATGCCAGCCGGCGTCCGGCGTCTCGCCGGTCGGCGAAAACCGTATCGGCGTCGATCACCTCTTCGGGGAGGGGCGACGCCAGGAATTGGCGGAACCAGCGCGTGGCATATTGCGTCACCTGCTCGAGCGCGCCGGGTTCTTCGAACAAATGCGTCGCCTTCGGCACGATCACGAGGTCCTTCTCGCAAGAGAGCTCCGCAAAAGCCGAACTGTTGAGCGGAATCACCGGCAGGTCGGCTCCGCCAACGATCAACAGGGTCGGCGCCCTAACGGCGCGCAGCGCTTTGCCGGCCAAATCCGGGCGACCGCCGCGCGAAACCACCGCAGCGACGTTTTGCCGTTCGGCAGCCGCGACCAGCGCGGCCGCTGCACCGGTGCTTGCGCCGAAATAACCAATCGGAAACTTCGTAAGCTCTGACCTGTTGCGGGTCCAGTCCGCGGCGTCTGCAAGCCGTGATGCCAACAGCGGGATGTCGAATACGTTGCCGCGGTCCCGCTCCTCCTCCGGGCTGAGGAGATCAAGCAGCAGCGTGGCAAACCCGGCCTCACGGAGAGCCGCTGCGACCTGGTTGTTGCGTGGGCTTAGACGGCCGCTACCGCTGCCATGCGCAAAAATCACGATGCCGGCCGCATCGTGAGGCACGCCCAAAATGCCCGCAAGGTGGTGCGGACCGACCAGGACTTCGCTGAGCTGTTCCCGTGCACGTGCCATGATCAGAACCCAAAGGGATAAGTATCTGCCGCGCCCGCTGTGGCTCGTGTCGCAAGCGGTGTCACCGCCTTGGTATCTGCGAACCAGACGAACGCGTCGAACTGTTCGGGTAATACCGCCTCAAAGTAGTGGCTGAGGAGCTCCGTCTCGGGTCGATAGATGACGCCGATGGCTCGCTCGAGTCTGGGACCGGTCAGCCTGTCGCGCAGCTCGCCTCGGCCGGGCGGCCGCAAATCGGTCAGTGATCGCGCCAGGCCTGTGCGGCGGAACAGGTATTCATAGCTGTCCTCGCGTGCCGGCCGAACCGACTTGATCTCCATCTCGCCGCCCCAATCGGAGGCCGCAGCCACTGTGCCGCGATCCGTGCCGAAGCCGATCAAGACAACCTCGTCGCCATAGGCGTTGCGGACGAGCTCGCCGATATTGAATTCGCCGCCCCAACCCATCGAAGTTGCCGCAGCGTTGCCGATGTGGGAGTTGTGGGCCCAGACCACCGCCTTCGCCTGCGGCCCGCGTTCCTGCATCACATATTGCAGCGTGTCGAACATGTGACGGTCGCGCAGGTTCCACGACTCGGTCGAGCCGCGATACATGATGCGGTAATACTGCTCGGCCGCGCGCACGATCCGCGCATTTTGCGCGGCACTGAAGAAGGCCTCGCCGCCGTCTTCTGGATGCGAAAGCCGGTGTGACAGAAGCTCGCGTAGTTGAACCACCACCGCGTCTTCGCAACTGTCACGGCCGGACAGCACGGCGCGTCCGTAACCGGCAGGGTCTGCCTGCCAGGGGGTCAGGCAGGAATAGCGTTCACGCGCCGCGCGGGCGCGTTCCGGGTCGATGCGTTCGAGATACGCGATGACAGCGGCAATGGAGCTGTTGAGGCTGTAGACGTCGAGCCCCCGGAACTCGATTCTCCGGTCCGCAGCGCACGCATCGTTGTGGAAATGAAGATAGTTGATGAATTGCTTCACTTCGATATTGCGCCACATCCAGGTCGGAAAACGCTCGAACGGCCGCTCCTTGGGCGGCTCAGATGACAGTTGCCGGACGAAGTGATCGAGCACTGCTGCGTCCGGCCAATCGGCCTCGACCGCGACAATGTTGAAGCCGTGGTGCTCGATTAACTGGCGGGTGATCGCGGCACGTGCCCGATAGAATTCTGACGTGCCATGTGTCGCTTCGCCGAGCATCACGATTTTCGCAGGGCCGAACCGGTCGAAATAGGACGTGAAATCGTCCTGCTCCGGTGCCGGGAGATGCTCGCCTGCCTCATGCAAGAGATCGATCAGCTCGCGATTAGTCCTCTCGCGAATTTGTTCGGCTTCCGGTGAAAGGGCCATGCGCCAGGTTCCCTAGACGGTTGCTGCGCTTGTCCAGCATCGGCGTGCCACGGCGCGGGCTTGCAGGGGATCGTCCA
The DNA here is from genome assembly GCF_032917945.1 of Bradyrhizobium sp. sBnM-33. NCBI lineage: Bacteria > Pseudomonadati > Pseudomonadota > Alphaproteobacteria > Hyphomicrobiales > Nitrobacteraceae > Bradyrhizobium > Bradyrhizobium sp. sBnM-33. Next base: position 7,873,093 of record NZ_CP136624.1, on the reverse strand, counting down.
GAGCGCGCGCGGGAAATGCCGATCAGCGTGCCTCGTTAAGGCAACTCAAGCGCCGGTCCGACGTTCCTCCGTATCGGCGGAATCGATCGGTAAGGCGTGTCGCTGCACCCCGGAGGACCGAGCGAGCCCGCCGGTGCGACCCTTTGGCATTCCATGAGCACAGGAGTCTGCATATGGTGTTCAAGTTGACGAGCCCTGCATTCGACAACGACCAGCCGATTCCGGTCAAATACACTTGCGACGGCCAGAATGTGTCTCCGCCGCTTCAATGGTCGGATCCACCGCCGGGCACGAAGAGCTTCGCCCTTATCGTTGAGGACCCGGATGCGCCGTCCGGCACGTTTCGGCATTGGGGTATCTATAACATCATGGGCGAGCGGACGATGCTGCCGGAAGCCATCGGTCACGGGCCAAAGACGGAGCGTCTCGGGAAGGGCGTGAACGATTTCGGCGAACTAGGCTATGGTGGGCCTGCGCCGCCCAAGGGTCATGGTACGCATCACTATCACTTCAAGCTAGCGGCTTTGGATGTCGACGAGCTTTCGCGTTCGCCCAGCATGCCGGTAGCCGACATCTGGAAAGCAGCCGAGAAGCACGCGATCGGCCAGGCTGAACTCGTCGGCACGTACCGCAGGTAGTGGCGACGTGTTGCATGGAACGAGCGGGTGTCGTAGTGCGCCAGTGGCATGCCCGCTCCCGCTCGGCCCTCTGTTCCTTCTGTTTGCATCGATAGAAGGTCGTGCGATTACGTACCTTGCTGGCTTGAGTTGTCGGTCCACAGGCTTAGTGACGCAAACGCTCCTGCAGTCCTCCGACTAAATGCCTCAGCCGGTGACCGCGCTCGCATGTTGCCCGCCCGGCCGCGAAATCCCATGCAGCGCGGTAGCGGCGCCGTCACCCGGCTTGGAAACCGCGATATCGCCGAGCGCGATGATACCGACCAGCCGCTTGTTTCGAGCGAGCACCGGCAACCGCCGCACCTGAATATCGGCCATGTTGCGAGTGACCTCATCGATATCCTGGTCTTCGAAGCAGTATTTGACGTCTGCTGTCATGACGTCGCGCACCGGCGCATCCGGACCTCGGCCCATCGCTATTCCGCGGGTGGCAATATCACGGTCGGAGATCATTCCCACCAACCGACCATTTTCAGCCACGGGCAACAGCCCGATATTGAGCGTTGCCATCGCCTCGGCTGCATCCCTGATGCTGTCCTGCGGCGTGCAGAGCTGCACGTTTGTGGTCATGGCATCGCAAACTCTCATCTGGGGCCTCCACTCTTGCTGATAGGCCGCCAACGAAATTTGCAAGCGGACGTTCCCCTCTATCGACTGGAAATCTCGGTGTTGCTGACTTCTGCAGCACTCGCGAAGAACCGAGTTCATGCGGCGCTCGTGGCGGAAACCGTGGCGGCCGTTCCACGCGCGCCGCCGATTCGCAGCGCGGCCACGGTGCCCCGCGCGGAACATCGTGGTTACGAATGTGTTCAACGCTTGGACCAGAGCAAAGCGGAGCGGATGACGATGGCGGGACGGCTGAACGGCAAATCATCAATCGTGACAGGTGCGGCGACAGGAATCGGCGAAGCTATCGCCCACAAATTTGCGCGAGAAGGTGCGAAAGTCATTGTTGCCGGACTATCAGCCGATCCGGTGGAGGACGTCGTCCATGCCATCCGGGCGCGCGGCGGCGTAGCCGAACCGTTTCTTGGCGATGTTGCGGACGAGGTGGATGCGCAAGCCTGTATCGCTCTGGCGATCGACGCATTCGGCAGCCTCGACATCCTGATCAACAATGCCGGCGTCTTTCCCGAAATTGCCGAATGCCAGGATCATTCAGTCGAGATGTTCGACTACATCGTGCGTAACAATATCCGTTCTGCATTCCTGATGACAAAATTTGCGCTGCCGCATCTGAAGCGCTCGCGGGGTGTCGTGATTTCGACGGGATCGGAGGCCGGCGAAATGGGTGAGCCGACGGCGGCGCCCTACGGCGGTTCGAAGGGCTTCCTTCACGCTTTCATGCGCGGCGTGGCCTACGAACAGGGCAAATACGGCGTGCGTGCACTCTGTGTGTGCCCTGGTCCTATCGATACGGCCTGGACGCACAAGGAGACCGGACCGATGAACGCAGAGATGGAGAAGCAGACACTTGCCGGTACTGTGCTCGGTCGGCGCGGCACTCCGGAGGAGATGGCCAATGTCTTTGCGTTTGCCGCGTCGGATGAGGCGAGCTTCGTAACAGGAGCGCTTCTATTTGCTGACGGCGGCACCACGATTGCGAAGGGCGGCCCGGGGGAGATGGTGCAGAGCTTCGTGAGGGAGCAACCCAAACCGACGCTCGATCTCAGGCACTCGCACGACGGCCTCAAGGGCAAGCCTGTCGAGAACCGCATGCACTAAATGAAGCTGCGAGCAGAATGCCGGTTACTATCGAGTCGCTGCTGGTCAGAGCACCGGTACCGCCCGGAGCAGGCCCTTTCCGCCCGATTGCGTCCCCTGGCTGAGGCGAGCATCCGGATGCTCGCTGACCGCATCCGTCGGCGGAAATATGCTGTCATATATCGCGCGGGCTTCTCGAATTAAGCGAGCCCGCTCAAGCTCTGGCTTCGGAACAAGTCGAATGACTTCGCCCATGTGCACCCACAACGTTATGTTATAACGTAACATACAGCGGGTTAGGTTCTTGTCAAGTCGCGTTTGCCCGGTCGGCATCTGCCCGCAACCCGCCGCTCACCGAATGACACGAAAAGCGATTGATACTCCGCCTTCGTATCTACTCTACGCGTTGGTAGGGCATCTACGCATTCCCAAGCGGCGCGGAGTTCGTATTGCGCTCGGCATCGTGCTCGTTGTTCGCGGCAATTCTGTCGATTGACGTGCAACATGCTCGTCGATAGCGCGATGTCCGCAGTGGATATGCTGGTTGCGTCGAGTTGGCTAGCGCCGCAATGCCGTCTCGGGGATGGCCCTGCGCACCACCTCGCGCATCGCAAAGCTCGAGTGGATGCGCGCAACCCCGGGCATCCGTGAAAGATGTTGCTTGTGGATGCGCTCGAAGTCCGCGATGTCGCGTGCGATGACCTGCAAGTGATAATCGTCACTGCCCGACATCAAGTGACAGGACACGACATCCGGACAGCGGGCGATCGCCGCTTCGAACGCGGCCAGGTAATCCTCACTCTGCTTTTCCAGCGTGATGGTGACGACGACGGTCGTGACGAGCCCGAGCGCAGTCGGCTCGAGATCGGCGCGATAGCCCCGAATGATTCCACCTTCCTCGAGTTGGCGGATGCGGCGCGCGCAGGCTGTCGGCGACAGTCCGACCTTTTCGGCGAGCTCGGTCTGGCTCGCTCGGGCGTCAGTCAGGAGCTCGGTCAGAATCCGATAATCAATGCGATCCAGTTCATTCACGGTATAAGTCACTAATTAATAGGCTTATCGTGCAGAATATATGCGTAACTTGCCTCCAGCAAGCCGCAATTCGCCGAGAAGTGTTGCCAACTCAGCAGTACTTTTGTCTGCAGCCAGATGGCCTCGAATGCAGGAGCAAGCCCATGCGGATCGGTGTGCCCAAGGAAATCAAGGTCGAGGAATATCGGGTCGGCCTGACCCCGGCTTCGGTGCGGGAATATGTGACGTGGGGACACGACGTAATCGTCGAGCAGGGCGCCGGGATCGGCATTGGCGCAAGCGATGACGTCTACCGTTCGGCCGGCGCGGCGATCGTGGATACGGCCGCTGAAATCTTCGCGACCGCTGACATGGTGGTCAAGGTCAAGGAGCCGCAGCCGAGCGAATGGCGCCAGCTTCGCGAGAATCAGATCCTCTTTACCTATTTGCACCTTGCGCCGGATGCGGCGCAGACCAAGGGGCTTCTGGCATCCGGCTGCACCGCGATCGCTTACGAGACGGTGACGGACTCCCATGGAGGGCTTCCCCTGCTTGCGCCGATGAGCGAAGTGGCGGGACGGTTGGCGATCGAGGCGGCGGGCGCTGCTTTGCGGAAATCGGCGGACGGAATGGGCAAGCTGATCGGCGGGGTGCCCGGCGTTGCGCCGAGCAGGATCGCGGTGATCGGTGGTGGCGTGGTCGGCACGCACGCCGCGCGGATGGCCGCAGGGCTCGGCGCCGATATCGTTATTCTGGACCGCTCGCTGCCGCGCCTTCGCATTCTTGACGAGATGTTCCAGGGGCGCGTGCGCACGCGCTATGCAACGCTGGAAGCGATCGAAGAGGAAGTCATTGGGGCCGATGTCGTGATCGGTGCCGTGCTGGTGCCGGGCGCCAGCGCGCCGAAGCTCGTCTCGCGCGCGCACCTCGCCCGCATGAAACGCCGTGCCGTGCTGGTCGATGTCGCGATCGACCAGGGCGGCTGCTTCGAGACGTCGCGGCCGACGACCCATCAGGCGCCGACCTATCTCGTCGACGAGATCGTGCATTATTGCGTCGCCAACATGCCGGGCGCGGTGCCGGTGACGTCGAGCCATGCGCTCAACAATGCCACGCTGCCGTTCGGCCTCGCGCTGGCTGAAAAGGGCATCCGCGCGCTGATCGAGGATCCGCATCTGCGCGCCGGACTCAACGTGCACCGCGGACAGATCACCAATCGCGCGGTCGCCGACAGCCAGAATTTGCCTGCCGCGGCACCCGAAACGATTTTGGCGGCGTGACGCTGGCCGCCCGCCGGCCTCCCGGTCGCTGGCCGGCAAGGCGGTTTTCCTGCTGGTCGATGACGGTGGCGTGACGCGACAGTCGGTTTTTGCGGCGCTCACCCGGTTGCCGAGGTTCGAAGCGATCTGAGCCCCGAAATGGCGCTGGCCCTGGAGACGCTATGCGCCGGTCGCGCGGCCGCACACCATTGAACGGCTTTGCAATTCAGTCGAGCTTCCATCATATAGGCGCCTGATTTTCCGCCGCGCGCCATTTGGCGGTCAAATAAGCTCAGGGAGAAAGTCTCGTGGCATATTCCAATACCCAACTCTTCATCAACGGCAAATGGCGTCCGAGCCAGTCGGGCAGGACCATCGCCGTGCTCAATCCGGCGACCGAGGAGACGATCGGCACCGTGGCGCATGCCGACCGTGCCGACCTTGACGAGGCGCTGGAAGCCGCCGCCAAGGGTTTTAAGGTCTGGCGTGCGGTGGCGCCGTTCGACCGCTGCAAGATCATGCGCAAGGCTGCCGCGATCATGCGCGAGCGCAATGACGAGATCGCGCCGCTGTTGACGATGGAGCAGGGCAAGACGCTGGCCGAGGCCAAGATGGAGGCCATGGCCGCCGCCGACGTCATCGAGTGGTTCGCCGAAGAAGCCAAGCGCGCCTATGGCCGGGTGATCCCGGCACGCGGCCCCGGCATCTACCAGATCGCCGTCAAGGAGCCGGTCGGTCCCGTCGCGGCGTTCACGCCGTGGAATTTCCCGATCAATCAGGTGGTTCGCAAGCTCTCCGCGGGGCTCGCGGCCGGCTGTTCGATCATCGTCAAGGCGCCCGAGGAAACGCCGGCGTCGCCAGCACAACTGATCAAGGCATTCGTCGATGCGGGCGTGCCTGACGGCGTCATCAACCTTGTCTACGGCGTACCGTCAGAGATTTCGGAATATCTCATTCCGCATCCGGTGATCCGCAAGATTTCCTTCACCGGATCCACCGTCGTGGGCAAACAGCTCTCGGCCTTGGCGGGCCTGCACATGAAGCGCGCCACCATGGAATTGGGCGGCCATGCGCCGGCGATCGTGTTCAAGGATGCCGACGTCTCCTCGGCGGCGAAGATTCTGGCGGCGGCGAAATACCGCAACGCCGGCCAGGTCTGCATCTCGCCGACGCGCATGCTGGTGCAGGACGATGTGTTCCGTGAGTTCGTCGACAAATTCGTCGAAGGCGCCAAGTCGATGAAGGTCGGCAATGGTCTCGATCCCGACTCGAAGATGGGGTCGCTCGCCAATCCGCGCCGCGTCACCGCCATCGAGGGCATGGTGCAGGATGCCGTCGGCAAGGGCGCCAAGCTCGAGACCGGCGGTCACCGCGTCGGCAACAAGGGCTACTTCTTCGAGCCGACGGTCGTCAGCGACGTGCCGAAGGATGCCCGTGCCATGAACGAGGAGCCGTTCGGGCCGCTGGCGCTGATCTCGCGGTTCTCCACCTTCGACGAGGTAGCCGAGGAGGCCAACCGCTTGCCGTTCGGTCTCGCGTCCTACGCCTTTACCAGCTCGACCAAGACGGCGACTGCGATCGGCGCCGCCATCGAAGCCGGCATGGTCTCGATCAACAGTTTTGGTCTGGCCCTGCCCGAAGTGCCGTTCGGCGGCGTCAAGGATTCCGGCTACGGCTCGGAGGGCGGCACCGAGGCGATGGATGGTTATTTCAACACCAAGTTCATCACCCAGACCGGGGTGTGAACCAGACTGCGAAGCCAGTGCGGCTTGCTTCGCTCACATGATATGGCCCGACGCTTCCTTGGGAGCGTCGGGCTAATTTTTTACGATCCATGCGAGAAGCAGGACGACGAGCACGATCAGGCCCGCCGAGAGGCTCTTCCAGAATACCAGCGGATCGCGCTCGTAGAGCGAGCGCCGCGACGTGACGGCTGGCTTTGCCCACATCGCGCCGTTTTCGAGCTCGTGCGAGAATTCGATGACGTCGCCATAGCGCTGCGTGCGATCGACGTTGAGCGCCTTGCCAACCACCGCGTCCAGCCATGCCGGCAGGTCGGGGCGATAGCGCGAGAGATACGCGGGCTTGCCGAAGCGGGGCCGTGAGAACGGCTCGATCTCGCCGTAGGGATAGGCGGCAGTGAACATCCGGTACACGGTGACGCCGAGCGCATAGAGATCGGAAAATTCGTCGCCGGGCCGTCCGCCGAACAGCTCCGGCGCCATGTAGCTCGGTGTGCCCGGAATATCCTCGGCCGGGAAGTCCTCGAGCAACGGCACCCGCGCGACGCCGAGATCGACCAGCCGCAATCCGCCGCCCTTCAACAGGATCACGTTGTCGGGTTTGATGTCGCGATGAATGATGCCGGCCCGGTGCAGGGTCGCAACCGCGCGCGCCAGCTTGGTCGCGATGCCGATGCCTTCGGCCAGCGAAAGCTGTGGCGGCCGATTGAGGCGCTGTTCCAGCGTCTCGCCTTCGTACAGCGGCATTACCGAATAGAGACGGGTCTGCCGTTCGGCAGGCAGTTCGATGATCTCTCCGATCCACAGGCTACGCACGCGCGCCGCGACCCATGCCTCGCGGACGAAGGCGAGGCGATAGGAGCCCTCACTGGCCACACGTGGATGCGGAAACTTCAGTACGACGTCGCGGCCCTGCCGCTTGTCGATCGCCTTGAACAGCCGGCTGTAGCGGCCGTCCGACAGTATTTCACCGAGGGTGAAATCATCGACAACGTCGCCCGTCTCGGGCAATTCCAGGATAGGAAGCGTCGCGATCGAGTGGGTGAGCTCGTCGCGGTCGGCGGGCGGCAGGTCGACGACGTCGAGCACGAGCGCGGTCAAGTTGTCGGTTGAGCCTGCGTCCAGCGCCGCGTCGACGAGCGCGCGGGCGGATTCTTCCGGCGAGGTGCGCTCGCTCAATAGTAGCTGCAGCCGGTGATCGGCGAGTACGCCATGGACGCCGTCGCTGCAGATCAGGAGCCTGTCGTGCTGCCGCAGCCCGACGGTCGCGTAATCGAAGCGGGCAAAATCCTCGAACCCGATGGCGCGGTTGAGCAGGTGAGCCAGATCGCCGCGTCCAGCGATGTGGTCGGTGGTCAGCCGCTCCAGCCGTCCCTCGCTCAGCCGATAGGCGCGGGTGTCGCCAATGTGAATGATGTGGCAAAGCCGCCGCGACAGGATGATCGACGAGAAGGCGCAGCTCATCCCGCTGAGCCGAGGATCGGTGCGGCCTTGCGTGTAGATCCAGCTATTGGCAGCTTCCAGCGAACGCGATGCCCGGCGACGCACGCCGAGCGTTTCGGGGAGGGAATAATAGGCGTCGATGAAGCAACGAACCGCAAGCTCGGCGGCTTCGCGCCCGCCCTTGTGTCCGCCCACACCGTCGGCGACGGCGGCGACGATATCGCGGTTGGCTAGACCGGACCGACCGAGGCAGGTCCCGACGTAATCCTCATTGGCGGACCGCTTGCCGGTCTCGCTGACGAAGCCGACGCGAACCCCGAGATTTCGTTGCGAACCGATCGTCACCCGCGCGACCTGTCAGGTTAGCAGCGCGCGTCGTCAGACCCGCGCTCCCGATGCGGCGCCCCATGTGGTGCGCCAGCGTACCTTGACCATGGCAAGCCCGAGGAAACCAAGCAACGCCAGCAGGCCGAAAAACAGGAAGCCGGCGCCGAACCCGCCGGTCATTCCCTTGGCCACGCCGAGGGCCTTGGCAAGGAAGAAACCGCCGACGCCGCCGGCGCAACCGACCATGCCGGTCATCAGGCCGATCTCATGCCGGAAGCGGAGCGGGATTAGCTGAAACACGGCGCCATTACCCATGCCGAGCGCGAGGACCCCGATAGAGAACAGCAATACCGATATCCAGGCGATCCGCGGCATTTCGGTGAGCCCCCAACCAGCAGGCGCCGGCGCAGCCGGCCCCTCCGGCAGGAAGGCGATGACGAGATACGCCGCCACGACGACGCCAAAGAACATCGACAATGAGCGGATGCCTCCGATGCGGTCGGCGATCAGGCCGCCGACCGGGCGGAAGCCCGAACCGAAAGCAACGATCAAGGAAACCAACAGACCCGCCGCGACGCCTGATACGTGATACTGCACCGTGAAATACAGCGGCAACGCGTTAGCCAGCCCGACGAAGCCGCCGAAGGTGATGAAGTAGAAGAACATGAACCAGCGGCTGTCAGGATCGCGCAGCAAAGTGCCATACGCTTTCAGCGAAATCGGTTTGCGCTCTCCGGGCGCGTCCTTGGCGGCGACGACGTAGTAGGCGAGGATCAGCACCATCGGAACCAGCAGCACGCCGAACACGGCCTGCCAGCCCCAATGTTCGGCAATCGTCGGCGCGAACATCGTGTCGAGCACGACACCCATATTGCCGGCGCCAGCGATCCCCATCACCACGCCCTGATATTGCGGCGGATACCAGCGGCTCGCCTGCGGTAGCGCTACCGCGAACGAGGCGCCGCCGATGCCGAGCGCGAGACCGAAGATCTCCACCGACAGCTTGCTCGGGAGTCCGAAATAGCAAACCCATGCCGTCGCGGCGATGACGACGAGTTGCGCGACAATTCCGGTCCGTTTGGCGCCGAACAGATCGGCGAGAAGGCCCATCGGAACCCGCAGCAACGCGCCGGCCAGGACCGGAATGGCGACGAGCGTGAACTTCTCGTCGACGGCAAGGTTCATGTCATGCACGATGTAGACGATCAACGGACCGAGCGCGACCCAAGCCATGAAGCTGATGTCGAAATAGAGAAAGGCGGCGAGCAGCGTCGGCCAGTGGCCGGCCTTCTTGAATTCAGCAAACTTCATCGAGCAGCCTCGAACAGCGGCGTGTGATACCGCGCGGGCCGCGCGGGATCTCGGCACAAAGAGACGGAATTTGGGAAGCGAGTCGGCTCGTCGTTGAGACGCACTCTAGGTCTCAACGTCAGCAATTCACGTGCCAGACAGACAAGCGCGCCACTTGGCGTGTATTTGCAGTACCTTGCCAAGTGCGCCCAAACTGCCGCGAATGCGGCCGCTGCTCCGTTTATTGGCAAAACCAGCCGCTCGAACGTGCAGTGTGGTGTTTTATTATGCTGTGCGAGGTATTAACGGAAAAGCTCTCCTGAAAGCCGCCAGTCCGGTGCCGTGCTATTTCCACGGGCACATTGCCATCGAGTCACGGTGAAGTATTCGGGTTGTGCACAACGGATAACCCTTACGGGTGATTTTTTGGGCATCCATGCACGCGAAGGTGCAGCCAATTAACGATTTACCGGCTGACGCCGCGTGTTGCGCCCGAAGAATTACGGGTTCGGCGTTGGCACGTCTCTTGAATACATGAGATCTCGATCGTCATAGTCGACGATACTCTGCCCGCCGATGGGCGCTCCTCAATCATCAACAATTCTCGCCGATCGACGATGCACAGTTGCGTCGCCGAGCGGGGCCATCGGAACCTGGATCAGAAGGCAGAGCATGCTCGATAAAGTAAACAAGCCAAAGCTGGTGGTGATCGGCAACGGAATGGCCGGCATCCGCACGGTGGAATTGCTGCTCGACCGAGCGCCCCATCTCTATGACATCACCGTCTTCGGCTCCGAGCCATACGGCAATTACAATCGAATTCTGCTATCGCCCGTGCTTGCCGGCGAAAAAACCGTCGACGACATCATGCTCAACACGGAGCAGTGGTACGAGGACAACGGAATCACACTGCGCAAGGGCGAGATGATCGAGATGATCGATCGGCGTACCTGCGAAGTCGTGACGAGAGAGGGCGCGCGGGTACCTTATGATCGCCTGCTGATCGCTACCGGCTCGAACCCGATCATGTTGCCGCTTCCGGGCAAGGACCTCCGGGGCGTCATCGGCTTTCGCGACATCCAGGACGTCGAGCAAATGGTTCAGGCCTCGACGAGCTTCAAGAATGCCGTCGTGATCGGCGGCGGTCTGCTCGGCCTCGAGGCTGCCAACGGCTTGATGAAGCGCGGCATGAACGTCACCGTCGTGCATCTGCTCGACACGCTGATGGAACGCCAGCTCGATCAGGTCGCAGGTGGATTGCTGCGCAAGTCGCTGGAAGAGCGCGGCATGGTGTTCAAGATGCCGGCGCAAACGGAAGCTATTCTCGGCGAGGATCGCGTGACCGGCGTACGCTTCGCCGACGGCGAGGAGATCCCTGCGGATCTGGTCGTGATGGCGGTCGGCATCCGCCCGAATGTCGAGTTGGCGCGCAAGGCAGGGCTGTATTGCGAGCGCGGCATTGTGGTCTCCGACACCATGCAGACCTACGACGGACGAATCTATGCCGTCGGCGAATGCGTGCAGCACCGGCGCCAGACCTACGGTCTCGTGGCTCCCTTGTTCGACCAGGCCAAGGTTTGCGCCAACCACCTCGCGATGAAAGGCTTCGCTACCTATGACGGGTCGGTGGTCTCGACCAAACTGAAGGTGACCGGGATCGACCTGTTCTCCGCCGGCGACTTCGCGCCGGGTGCGGACAAGGAAGAGATCGTCATGCAGGACGCCTCCCGCGGCGTCTACAAGCGCATCATCCTGCGCGACAAGAAGATCGTCGGCGCCGTGCTCTATGGCGATACCATCGACGGCCCGTGGTACTTCCAGCATCTGCGCGACGGCACCGACGTTTCGCAGATGCGCGAGCGGCTGGTGTTCGGCGCCGCCAATCTCGGCGACGGCGGCCATAGCGGCAAGAACTCGGTAGCCGCCATGAGCGACGATGCGGAAATCTGCGGATGCAACGGCGTCTGCAAGGGGACGATCGTCAAGGCGATCAGCGAAAAGAAACTCTTCACGATCGACGACGTGCGTGCCCACACCAAGGCATCGTCATCGTGCGGCTCCTGTACCGGTCTGGTCGAGCAGGTTCTCGCTTTCACGCTCGGCGGTGACTATTCGGCGGCGCCGAAGGTCAAGCCGATGTGCGCGTGCACCGATCACAGCCACGATGATGCGCGCCGCGTCATCGTCGAGAACAGCTTGAAGACCATCCCCGATGTCATGAAGTTCATGGACTGGAAAACGCCGAACGGGTGCCACTCCTGCCGGCCTGCCCTGAACTATTATCTACTCGCGACCTGGCCGGGCGAGTATCGCGACGATCAGCAGTCGCGCTACATCAACGAGCGAGTTCACGCCAATATCCAGAAGGACGGAACGTACTCTGTCGTGCCGCGGATGTGGGGCGGCGTCACGACGCCGGATGAATTGCGCGCCATCGCCGACGTCGCCGACAAGTTCAAGATTCCGACGGTCAAGGTGACCGGCGGACAGCGCATCGATCTTCTGGGCGTGAAGAAGGAGGACCTGCCCGCGGTCTGGGCCGATCTCAACAGTGCAGGCATGGTGTCGGGCCATGCCTATGCCAAGGGATTGCGAACGGTGAAGACCTGTGTTGGATCGGAATGGTGCCGTTTCGGCACGCAAGATTCGACCGGCCTCGGCATCAAGCTCGAAAAGTTCATGTGGGGCTCGTGGACGCCGGCCAAGGTGAAGCTCGCAGTCTCCGGCTGTCCGCGCAACTGCGCGGAAGCGACCTGCAAGGACGTCGGCGTCGTCTGCGTCGATTCCGGGTTCGAGATCCATTTCGCCGGCGCTGCCGGTCTTCACATCAAGGGAACCGAATTCCTGGCGAAGGCAGCGACGGAGGAGGAGACGCTCGAAATCATCGCCGCGCTAACGCAGCTCTATCGCGAACAGGGCTGGTATCTGGAACGTATGTACAAGTGGTGCGATCGGGTCGGTCTCGATGCGATCCGCAAGCAGGTGGTCGACGATGTCGCCAACCGCAAGGCGCTGTTCAGCCGCTTCGCCTACTCGCAGCAATTTTCGCAGAGCGATCCCTGGGCGGCGCGCGCGCAGCGCGGCGTCGATCGTAACGAATTCACCCCGCTGGCGGAGCTCGAACTCGCATGACCAAATGGATCGAAATCGGGGCGTTGAACGACATTCCCGTTCTCGGCTCGCGCGTGGTGCGGACGGCGTCCGGAGACATTGCGGTATTCCGGACCAGCGAGGACGAGGTGTTCGCGCTCGACGACCGCTGTCCGCACAAGGGCGGACCCTTGTCGCAAGGCATCGTCCACAACAAGCGCGTGACCTGTCCGCTGCACAATTTCGTCATCGAACTCAAGAGCGGCATGGCGGTCGCGCCCGACGAGGGATGCACGCGCGCGCATCCGACCAAGGTGGAGAACGGCATGGTCTGGCTTAGCGTCCAAACGGCAGCGGCTGTGCCCGCCGAGTGAGGGTGATCGCCCGTGCCAGTGAAGACAACCTGTCCGTATTGCGGGGTAGGCTGCGGCGTTGTCGCTGACCGGGGTCCCGCCGGCGCCGTGACCGTCCGGGGCGATCCGCTGCATCCCGCCAATTTCGGGCGGCTGTGCGCGAAAGGCTCGGCGCTCGCCGAGACCATCGGCCTTGAGGGGCGGCTGCTCGCTCCCGTGGTCAACGGGCAAGAAACGAGCTGGGATACGGCGCTCGACCATGTCGCGGAGGGATTTGGCAGAACCATCCGCGAGCATGGACCCGATTCGATCGCGTTCTACGTCTCCGGCCAGATTCTCACCGAGGACTATTACGTCATCAACAAGCTCGCCAAGGGCTTCATCGGCACTGCGAACATCGACACCAATTCCCGGCTGTGCATGGCGTCGAGCGTGGCGGGCCACAAGCGTGCGTTCGGCAGCGATACCGTTCCGGGCTGCTATGAGGATCTCGAAACCGCCGATCTTCTTGTTCTGGTAGGCTCCAATGCCGCTTGGTGCCATCCGATCCTTTACCAGCGCATGGTGGCGGCCAAGGCCAACAATCCTGCGTGCCGCATCGTCGTGATCGACCCGCGGCGGACCGCGACATGTGATGGCGCCGATCTGCACCTGCCGCTTCGCTCGGGCAGCGACTCCGTGCTGTTCAACGGGTTGCTTGCGCATCTTGCATCGCGCAACGCCATCGATCGCGCATTCGTGGATGGCTTCACCACCGGCGCCGAAGCCGCGCTGCAGCAGGTCGCCGGCCAGACGGTTGCGCACACCGCCGACATCTGCGGTCTGTCAGAGGGCGCCGTGGCGTTGTTCTTCGACTGGTTTGCCAAAACCGACCGGGTCGTCACGCTCTATTCGCAAGGTATCAACCAGTCGAGCAGCGGCGTCGATAAGGTCAATTCGATCATCAACTGTCATTTGTTGACCGGCCGCATCGGGCGGCCCGGTATGGGGCCGTTCTCGCTGACCGGACAGCCCAACGCCATGGGCGGCCGCGAAGTCGGCGGGCTGGCCAACCAGCTTGCCGCCCATATGGAGATCGAGAACCCGCAGCACCGCGACGTCGTTCAACGCTTCTGGCAATCGCCTGTGATCGCGGACAAACTGGGCCTCAAGGCCATCGACATGTTCGACGCGATCGCCGATCGGCGCATCAAGGCGGTCTGGATCATGTCTACCAATCCTCTGGTCAGCCTGCCGGATGCCGATCGCGTGCGCCGCGCGCTCGAGGCGTGCGAGCTTGTCGTCGTCTCCGACTGCATGCGGCACACCGACACTACGCGTCATGCCCATGTATTGCTGCCTGCGCTCACCTGGGGCGAAAAGGACGGCACCGTCACTAATTCCGAACGCCGCATTTCCAGGCAGCGATCGTTCCTGCCGGCGCCCGGCGCTGCAAGGGCCGATTGGCAGGCGGTCTGCGACGTCGCCCGGCGCATGGGTTTTTCGGGGTTCGAGTATCCAAACGCTGCCGCGATCTTCCGCGAGCACGCCGGGCTTTCCAGCTTCGAGAATGACGGGACGCGCGATTTCGATCTGTCCGCGCTGAAGACGCTCGACGATCGCGCTTACGACGCGCTTACTCCGATCCAGTGGCCTGTGACGCGGGAATATCCGACCGGCACGCCGCGGATGTTCGAGACAGGCGAATTCTTCACCGCCGACCGCAAGGCCCGTTTCGTGCCGGTGACGCCGCGTGCTGCCGTGAACGCGACCAGCCGCGATTATCCGCTGGTGCTCAATACCGGGCGGGTACGCGATCAATGGCACACCATGACGCGGACCGGGAAATCGCCGCGGCTGCTGGCGCACATCTTCGAGCCGTGTGCGGAATTTCACCCCGACGATGCACGCGCAGCCGGCGTCGAGAATGGCGGCCTCGCGCGGCTGACCAGCCCGTGGGGCGAGATGGTGGCGCGCGTTGTCGTCACCGCCGAGCAGCGGCGCGGCTGCGTGTTCGTGCCGATGCACTGGAACGGCGAGTACGCCGGCGACGGCTGGGTCAACGCACTGGTCAATCCAGCGACCGATCCGATCTCCGGACAGCCGGAATCCAAGCACACGCCGGTCAGGGCGGCGGCTTACTTGCCGAAATGGCATGCCTTCATCCTCAGCCGCCGGGAGATCGAGCGTCCCGCCGCGGGTTATTGGGTCGGCGGGCTTTCAGGGACGTGCTGGCGGATGGAGCTTGCTGGTGACGAGCGGCCGCCGAGCTGGCGCGATTGGGCGCGGGCGCAACTCGGCGTCGGACACGACATCGAATGGATTGCCTATCGCGATCCGAAGGCCGGCCGTTTCCGCTACGCCGCTGTTCGCGACGGTCGGCTGGAAGGTTGCGTGTTTATCGCGCCCGATCACAGGCTGGTCTCGCGGTCGTGGCTCTCCGGCCTGTTCGCGGAACAGGAATTGTCACCGAGTGCGCGGATGTCGCTGCTGACGGGGCAGCCGCTCGATACAGGCGACGACATCGGGCCAATCGTCTGCTCGTGCTTCGGCGTCGGGCAGCATCAGATATCCGCCGAAATCCATAAAGGTGCAGCCAGCGTCGACGACGTCGGCCGGCGCCTGAAGGCCGGCACCAATTGCGGCGCCTGCAAGCCGGAGATCAGCAAGCTATTGCGCGGCATGGCCGTGCGCGATCCGCATCCGGCATGAGAGTGGCCCGATTCGTAGACCGGTTCCGATCCGTCAAACGGCTGTTGCCGGACCATCGGTCTCGGCGGCTCTTGCCGTAACGTCGCCGCTAGTTCTTGATCGCGTAGAGCGGCGTTCGCAGCGTTAGCTGATACGATGGCTTCGGCGTCCAGGCGATCTGCGCGGTGATACCGAACAGCCGATTATCGTCGTCATCCATCCGGTCGAGGTCGAAGCGCACGATCGGCTGCGTGAACGCGGGAAACGGCGTCAGGTTCAGAAGCTGCGCGCCGCCGAAGGATTGCACGCCGAAGCGGCCGGTAAGCTTCCAGTTGTTGTCCCACTGATAATAGCCGCCGACATAGCCCATAACGTCGGGACTGACACGGGCGAGCGGGGTATCGACCAGAACCCTGGTGTATTGCATCCCCGCCAGCAACCCGCGCGTCTCGTCCGCGTCCAGCGCGTAGCCCGCCTCGAGGATGGTGTTGTAGGCCGTCGTGGCCAGCGGCGCGTCCGAAATCGATCGCGTCGCGTTGGCTTGAATGGTGATGGTCGGAAACATTCCGCCGTTCTGTTGATAGAGGTCGGCCTGAAATCCGACGGTGAAGGCGTAGATCGAGAACATCGTCCAGGGATCGGTACTCGCCTGCGAGGTGGCTCCGCTGACCCCGCCATAGACCGAGAGCCGATCGTTGACATCGACGGTCAAGGGCAGGTCGACCGAGACGCTTTGGCTGGACGGCGAGGTAAGGGTTCGGAGCGAGGAAAGGTTCGCCAGCCTCGATAACAACGGAGGCGCGCTGAATCCGATCGAGAGCGAGCCGGCGGGCAGCGTCGAGTAGATGGTTCTCATATCGAGGTAGAAGTTCGGCAGAGCTGGTTTTGCCTTGCCCGCATCCTCCTCACCGTCGCCTTCGTCTTTTCCAAGCGCAAGGCCCGTAACGCAAAACCACACCAGCATGCCGAGCGCTACGCTTCTGACGGATCGCGCTGGCGCGAGTTTCAGACGGCGCGGTGCAGTGGATCTGGTAAAACTCGTGCTCAACCGGCGTTGCCCTTGACTGGACAAGCTAGATCATTTGCCCATGGCGAATACAAGCAGCGGCTGCCATCCGGGCTGCGATCTCATGGGGGGTGTGGCGCGTTTGCTCCGCCCTATCGGGAAGCCGGAACTTCGTTTGATCGGCCGAGGGCCGCAAAAAGCAGCGCGGCGACGATGCCGGACAGCAGCGAAGCCGCGAGGACGCCGAGCCGGACCTGTTTCAGCACCGCTTCGTCGTCGAAGGCCAGCGTTCCGATGAAGAGGCTCATGGTGAAACCGATGCCGGTCAGGATGGCCGTGGCATAAAACTTCGTCGTCGTGGCCCCGTCCGGCATGGCAGCGAGGCCCAGCCTGACGGCAAGCAGCGAAGCGCCGAAGACGCCGATCTGCTTGCCGATGAACAGCCCCGCGATGATTCCAAGTGGTATCGGCTCTGTCAGCTTTTCCAAGGTCAGTCCATGAAACGATACGCCTGCATTGGCGAAGGCAAAGAGCGGCACGATGGCGAAACTGACCCACGGCTTGAGTGCATGCTCGGTGTCCTCGAGCAGGCTGTGGCCATTATGCCGGGTCAGCGGCATCGCGAAGCCGACAGCGACACCGGCAAGTGTCGCATGCACGCCGGACTTGAGCACGCAGACCCAGGTGAAAAGGCCGGCGATCAGATAGAATGCGGGCCTTCGCACATCGAGCCGGTTGAGAACCACGAGCGCAGTGATGCCGAGTGCGCCGAGCCCCAGCGCTAGAACCGAAAGATCGACAGCATAGAACATCGCGATGACGATGATAGCCATTAGGTCGTCGATGATCGCGAGGGCCAGCAGAAAAGTCTTCAGCGAAGCCGGTACCTTGCGTCCCAGCATGGCGCAGACGCCGAGCGCAAAGGCAATGTCGGTGGCTGCCGGTATCGCCCAGCCGCGCAACGCCTCGGCATCGCCCCAGTTGACCGCCGCAAAAATGGCGGCCGGCGTGATAAATCCGCCGAACGCGGCGATCACGGGCAATGCCGCTTTCTTCGGGCTCGCCAGCGTACCCTCGATCGCCTCGCGTTTGATCTCGAGGCCGACCAGCAGAAAGAACACCGCCATCAAGCCGTCGTTGATCCAGTGTTCGAGCGTCTTGCTCAGTCCGATCGATCCGATCCGCACCTCGCCGGTCGTATGCAACAGCGCCTGATACTGCGAGCCGAGCGGCGAGTTAGCGACGCTGAGCGCTGCGGCGGCGGCGATACCAAGCGCGATACCGCCATAAAGGTCGGTATTGTCGGCAGTGTGAGGCGCGGCCGCCGGAGCCTTGGCCGTCATGAACCAGCCTTGCCGGCCTTCTCGATCGCAACGGACAGCGCGAGCTTGGTTTCCTCCACGATGTCCTCGACCAGTTCTTCCCGGCTGACATGGGCAGCCTGGCCAGTGAGCAATCCCTGTTCGGCGAGCATCACCACGCCGTGCAGCGAGGCCCAGATCTTCAGGGCGCTCCGCTCGCGCAACAGTTCTACAGCGGGCGCCTCCAGCGCCTCTACCAGGAGCTCGAAGGTCTCCATTGCTGCACTATGCAGCTCGCTGCCTTTCGGCGCGCATGCCATGGTTCGAGACGCAAACATCAGGCGATAGATGCCGTTGCGGCGCAGGCCGAAATCAAGCGTGAGCTGCGCGAAGCGCGACAGCTTCGACTGCTTCGAGGGCTTTTCAAGCGCTGCACGCATCATGGCACTGAACTGGCGGAACGCTTCGGCCGTCACAGCCGTCAGCAGCGTCTCGCGATCGGCAAAGTGCTTGTAAGGCGCCGGCTGCGAGACGCCGAGTTTTTTGGCCAGCGCGCTGATGCTGATCGCTTCGGGACCTCCTAGTTCCACTTCATGCAACGCGGCCTTAACCAGGGCATCACGAAGATCCCCATGGTGGTAGGCATTCAGCGCTTTACGTGCGGGTCGAGGCGGCATTCGGTTCCATGATCTATAACTTTTGCCTTGACAGCACAACGGCAACGCGAATGTAATATGATATAACTTCGCGGTGCTCCGGCGGGTCTGTGCCGCTGCGCCGACGGAAAGGTAGCGCGAGACAATACGCGCCACAAAGAGGGGAGCGCTGCGATGGCTGCAAAGCTGAAGATCCGCGTCGACCAGGACAAATGCCAAGGACACGCGCGTTGTAAATCACTGGCACCCGAACTGTTCGACCTCGACGAATTCGGCAACGCGCACGAAACAGGCGACGGTTCTGTGCCTGCGGGCCTGGAAGACAAGGCCTGGCTCGCTCAGAGTAACTGTCCGGAAATTGCCATCGAGGTGACCGAAGAATAATCCGGTCGCGGATCTTCATCCATCACGATCTGAACGAACCAAGCAGAGGAATTGCTCCGATGTCCGATTCCGCCAGCATCATGCCCGAACATCCGCCAGTCACTGACTGGATCAACGATTTCGACCATACTGACCCGGTGTGGACGGAAGATCCGTTTCCGATCTGGGAAAAGCTGCGCGCGGCTTCGCCTGTCGTTCACACCGAGCGCTTTCTCGGCTGCTACATGCCGACCACCTACCAGGCGGTAAAGGAAATCGCCTACGACACCGAGCATTTTTCTTCCCGATGTGTGATCGTGCGCGACGTCCGGCCGGAGATCACGGCCCGGGCGCCACCGATCACTTCCGACCCGCCCGAGCACAAGCCGGCCAAGCAAATTCTGCTGCCGCCTTTCACCCCGGACGCGATGAAGAAGCTGGAGCCGCGGGTACGCGCGATCTGCAACGAACTGATCGACGAGTTCATTGCCGACGGCAAATGCGACGCCGCCGCCCGCTACACCAAGCACGTTCCGGTGCGCGCCATCGCGCACATGCTCGGCATTCCCGAGAAGGACGGCGACCTCTTCATCAAATGGATTCACGGCATCCTCGAACTCGGCATCAAGGACGACAACGCGCTGATGGAGGCGGTGAAGGAGATGACCGGCTATTTCGCCGGCCACCTCGAGCAGCGCAGGAAGAATCCGACCGACGATCTGATCTCGACCTTGATGAAGGCGAAAGACAAGGATGGAAATCCGTTGGCTGACGAACACGTGCTGGGTTCGCTGCGGCTGCTGTTGATCGCCGGCATCGACACCACCTGGAGCGCGATCGGGTCCTCGCTGTGGCATCTGGCCAAGACGCCCGCGGACCGCGAGCGCCTGGTCAATGAGCCGGAGCTGATGCCGCTCGCGGTCGAGGAGCTGCTGCGCGCCTACTCGCCGGTGACGATGGCACGTGAGGTGATGAAGGAGACGACGATCAGCGGCTGCCCGGTCAAGCCCGGCAACATGGTGCTGCTGTCATTCCCGGCGGCGAACCGCGATCCCGCCATGTTCCCCGATGCCGACAAGGTCGTGATCGACCGCAAGGAGAATCGCCACGCCGCGTTCGGCCTCGGCATTCATCGCTGCGTTGGCTCCAATCTCGCCCGCATGGAAATGACGGTCGCGATCGAGGAATGGCTGAAGCGGATTCCGGATTTCAGGCTCGATCCGGCCGGCAAGATCACATGGTCGGAAGGCACCGTTCGCGGCCCGCGTCAGTTGCCGCTGCTGTTCGGGAAGGAGAATTGAGGGCCGGATAAGGCGTGACTTCACGCCTCCTGCTTGCGGGTGGGAAAGCTCTCTCCACACGAACAGCGTGATTTGCGGCGACACCCCATCCCGGCCCTCTCCCGCAAGCGGGAGAGGGAGGAGAGCGCCGATGCGGGTACTGTTCGATCTAATCTCGTTACACCGCCGGCAAGCACACGGGAGGGTCGCATGAGTCGTATGTTTGGTGCGGTGTGCCAGAACGGATATGTCGTCCGTGATATCCGAGCCGCCATGGATCACTGGGTCAATGTGATGGGCGTCGGCCCCTGGTACTACATCGACAGGGTCAAGACCGATTACTTCCGCCACCGCGGCCAGGACTCCGCCATGGAGATGAGCGTGGGCTCGCCAATTCCGGCGATCTCCAGATCGAGTTGATCCAGCAGCGCAATGGCGCGCCCTCGATGTACAAGGAGTTTCTCGAGTCCGGCCGCGAGGGCTTGCAGCACATCTCGTATTGGACCCGCGAATATCAGGCCCTCTACGACCGCGCGCTGTCGCTTGGCTATAAAGTGGGGCATGAGGGGCAGATCGGCGGCGAAAAGGGCCGCTTCGCCTATTTCGATATACAAGCCCATCAGACATCAGCGGAAGCAAGGGAAGTTTCTTCGAGCACATCCGCCGGGTTGCCGCCGATTGGGACGGCTCCGATCCGATCCGCGAAGTCGGCGGCCGCTGAGCGACGCGCGATCCGGCATCCGTGAAGTAAGTTACGACCAGAGCGCGGAAGCGTCTCGGCAATAAGAACAGCAAGCGCAAGGAGAGGCGAGTGGCAAGACTTCCCCTGATCGATCCCGCGACAACCAGTGGCGACGTGCGTGCATCCTTCGATCGGATGCCGGTCGTATTGAACATCTTCCGGATGATGGCGCATGCCGAGGCCAATTTCATTCCGGCGATGCGGTTCGCCAATTCGATCCTGCACCGCCAGAAGCTCAGCCACGTCAATCGCGAATTGCTGATCCTCCAGGTCGCGCAATGGGAGCACGGCGAATATGATGGCGGCAGCATGTTCCGATCGCGCTCGGCGTCGGCGTGACCCAGCGGCAGATCGACTGCATCGATCAGGGCAACTACGGGGACGCGGCCTTCAACGCCGCCGAACAGGCGCTGCTGGCGTTCGGCCGCGAAGTGATCGAGAACGTGCGCGTTTCAGAACCGGTCTTCGCCGCCATGCGCAAGCACTTCAGCGAACAGGAGATCGTCGAATCGATTCTTGCAATCGGTTTCTACATGACGATGGCGCGACTGACGGAAGCGACCGAGGTTGACCTCGACCCTGCCGCTGGTATGGCCGTCTTCGAGGGCGGCCAGAAGCAAACGGGCTGACATTGACCACGCCCCCGGTTACAGCGATCATCGGCCGGTCCAACGATAGCGTGGAGCACAGGGATGACGAGTGAGCCCGGTTCGAGCGGTCCGCGACCGCTAGGCGAAATTGCCAGCTATCACGCCCACATCTACTACGATCCGGCGACCACGCGGGCCGAGGCCGAGCAACTGCGCTCGTGGATCGGCGAGCGATTCTCGGTCACGCTCGGACGGTGGCACGACGTCAAGGTCGGCCCGCACGATCAGGCCATGTACCAGGTCGCCTTTGCCCGCGAGGTGTTTTCTGAACTGGTCCCTTGGCTGATGCTCAACCATGGCAAATTGAGCGTCCTGGTCCATCCGAATACGACCAATCCTCGGCGGGACCATCTCGCGGATCCGATCTGGATCGGGCCGGCGCTGGCCGTACATGGCGATAAGCTGCCAGAGCACGCCGAGATGGAAGGGGCGCCGGCACCGAATACCAATCCAATTCTCCGGCCTTGAGCGCGGCTCGGCCGGTCGGAAGCCCCGGCCCGTTTACCAATACAAGGCTTGAACCTGCGAATTCGGCCGGTCATGATGGCCGAAAGCGCCTGTCTCGATTACGCCTTACTTTGATCTGCATTATGGTGGGACTTATTCGGTGAATCCCTTAGGAATCATTCGATTCCGAAGCGCCGATCCGGGGACGAATGGATAGAGCCAAGACCAGCGCAGCCGGGCTTGCGTCAAGCCGCGGTAGCCGATTGCTCCGTGAGATGGCATTCGGCACGGCGGCGCTCGCCATGGCATTGGGGTTGGCCGCCTGGGTGACCGATTTCGACGTGGTCGGCTTGGTCAAACCCGCATCCGCGAATGTCGGCAGCACATCCTCGTTCGACGAGCGCTTCGGCTCCGCCTCGGTGCGGCGTTCGCTGGCCCTCAATTATCCCTGGCGTGCCGCCGCCCGCCCGCAGCGCGCTGACTTCGACGCGGAGTTCGCGTACATCGAAATCCTGTTGGGCGGACAATCGCGCGAGGAGCAATCGCGTGAGGAGAACGTGCAGCCTCCGCCGCCGGCCCCGACAGTCGAAGCGGCAATCCCGCTCCCGAGGTCTCGGCCGGTCCTGGCCAACCTTCAGTCGGTGAAAAGCGATCCGCAGCCGGTCTCGTCCGACAACCGCACCATGTTCGAGAAGCTCGCCGATCTGGTGCCGATGCGCTTCTCGCTGGCCTCGTTGACGCCGGGGGATGGGCTGCTCAGCGAGCGCAAGGATCTGGCGGCGCTTGGCTATGACAGTCAGACCGCCGTCTATGACATTTCGGCCCGCGCCGTTTACCTGCCGAGCGGCACCAAACTCGAGGCACACTCAGGGCTGGGCAGCCTGATGGACAATCCGGCACATGTCGATCAGCGCATGGTCGGCGCGACCCCGCCCAACATCTACGATTTGAAGCCGCGCGAGAAACTGTTTCATGGTGTCGCGGCGCTGCGCATGACGCCGATTGGCGAAAACGAAATGCACGGACGAACGGGCCTGCTCGTGCACAGTTACCTGCTCGGGCCCAACGGCGATTCCAACGGCTGCGTCTCGATCAAAGACTACGACAGATTCCTGCAGGCTTACCGGAACGGCGAGGTCAAGCGGCTCGTCGTCGTGCCGAGTCTGCGCGAAGGCCTCACCGCGTCGCGGCGTTCGCCATCTTCGTCATGACCGCCGTTGCGGGCGATGCCGCCGATTCTGACACCCCGTTGCGGGCGGTCTTCAAGATCAGCCTGAACGGCAATACGGTGTCGATCGCGACGGTCGGTCAGGCCTACCGCTTCATCACCAATCTCTCGTCGATCGAATGGATCGAATTTCGCGCGTTGCACGCCGATGCCGTGCAAGCACTGCAGGGCGCCGCTGATAACGCGATGCTGACCGTACAGGCGACCAACGCCTTGCGTGCGCTGTTCGTCCGCGCGAAGCTGTTGTGAAGGCGTACAGTTATTTCTCATGGACGCCTGAGAAATATGTCTCAAAGGAAAATCCGCACATGCCCGTAAGTCACGCCGAGATTGAAGACGATCGCCTGATCCGGGAATTGTTGCAGAACTGGGCGATCTGGCGTGATGCCGGCGACTGGGAGCGTTTCCGCACGGTCTGGCATCCGGACGGCCGCATGATGGCGACCTGGACGCAGGGCACCGGCGACGAGTTCATCGAAATCAGCAAGCAGGCCTGGGCCAAGGGCGTCAGCATCCTGCATTTTCTCGGTGGCATCTCCGTCGACTTGGCGGGAAATCGCGCGATTGCGCAGACTAAGATGACGATCTCGCAGCGTGCCGAGGTCGAGGGCGTGCTGTGCGACGTGCTCTGCACCGGGAGATTCTACGACTTTCTCGAAAAGCGGCAGGGACGCTGGGGTATCGTGCTGCGCCAGCCGATCTATGAGAAGGACCGCATGGACCCCGTCACGCCGGGCACGGTCCCGGTGCTGGACAAGGCCCTCCTCGAGCAATTCCCGCCGGGCTACCGCCATCTCGCCTATTTGCAGACCCGTATCGGCTACACGGTCAAGCGCGACATGCCCGGCCTGAAGGGACCCGAGGTCGAGGCTTTGTATGCGCGAGGCGCGGCGTGGCTGCAGGGCAGGCCGCTTAGCTGATCTCCTTGCGCACCGTCGCTGCGGCGTCGCACATCGCTTTCAATTTCCCAAACGCGACATGGCGCGGCATGTATTTCATGCCGCAATCGGGCGCGATGACCAGTCGGTCGGAGGCGACGTGCTTGAGGCCGTTGCGGATGCGGCCGGCCACCACATCGGCGGCTTCGATCTCGGGATTGCCGAGGTCGAGCACGCCGAGCATGATCTTCTTCGACGACAGATCCTTGAGCACGCCGAGATCGAGTTTCGGCTGCGCAGCCTCGATCGAAATCTGCTCGGCACTGGTATCGGCAAGTTCGGCAAGGAAGGAATAGCCGGCCGGCTTGGTCGAGCCGGGGACGACCGCGGCATAACCGAAGCACAGATGCACCACGGTCGGCACAGTGATGCCTTGCAGGGCGCGGTTGATCGCCTTCACAGCGTAGCGCCGGGCAAGGTCCGGGTTGTTGCGCACCCAGGGCTCGTCGAGCTGGATCACGTCAGCGCCGGCCTTTTGCAAATCGAGCGCTTCGGCGTTGACGGCCGCCGCGAACGCCATCGCCAGTTCTTCGTCGTCTTTATAAAATTCGTTCTTGGCCTGCTGGCTCATCGTGAACGGGCCGGGCAGGGTGATCTTGGCCGCGCGATCGGTGTTCTCTCGCAGAAATTCCATGTCGTGCAGCTCGACCGGGCCGCGGCGCTTTACCGGACCGACCACACGCGGCACCGGCGTTTCGTGTCCGCTACGCGAAGTGATCATCGCCGGATTTTCGTCATCGATGCCTTCAAGCGCGGTGGCGAAGCGATTGGAATAGCTCTCGCGGCGGATTTCGCCGTCGGTCACGATGTCGATGCCGGCGCGCTCCATGTCCCTGATCGCAACGATGGTGGCGTCGTCCTGTGCTTCTTCCAGGTGCTCCGCAGGCAGTCGCCACATCGCGTGCAGGCGCGTGCGGGGCACCACCTTCGACAACATCGCGCGATTAACCAGCCATTCCGGCTGCGGGTAGCTGCCGACGACGGTGGTCGGCAGCAGATGTTTTGGCAGGGGCATGATCGCTTCCGTTCTTTGTCCTGGCCACCGCACGACGAGATCGCCGGCCGGGTGGATCGCATCAGAATTATAGTGACAAGTTGGCGGCTCGCGCCTATATAGTTCGCATGCGAAATA
The DNA here is from genome assembly GCF_032917945.1 of Bradyrhizobium sp. sBnM-33. Lineage (NCBI taxonomy): Bacteria > Pseudomonadati > Pseudomonadota > Alphaproteobacteria > Hyphomicrobiales > Nitrobacteraceae > Bradyrhizobium > Bradyrhizobium sp. sBnM-33. The sequence goes on along the minus strand of NZ_CP136624.1, from coordinate 7,847,784 downwards.
AATTTCGATCCGCGGTTCAATGAACGCCCGGCGCGAGCACCGGCTGGTGTTCCTGCTCAACGTCGCGCAGCGGCGGCTGCAGCGCTGGATGGCGGCGCGCAAGCAGAACACCGGCGTAACCGCGACGCAGTCCGGTCTGCTGTTCATTCTGGGGAAGCGTGACGGCGCCCTGATGGGCGAGGCCGGTGCGGCGCTCGATCTTGGACCACCTGGCATCAGCGGATTGGTGGACCGGATGACGGCGGCGAACCTGATCGAGCGGCGGGCCGATCCGGACGACGGGCGCGCGTGGCGTCTTTGGCTGACGCCAGCCGGGCGCGCGGCAATGGCGCAGTCGAAAGCGGGGCTCGCCGAGGTCAATGCGCGGCTCACGGAAGGGTTTACCGACGCCGAGATCGATGTCGTCGCGCGCTGGCTCACCACGATGCAAAGCAGATTTCCCAGAGGAGAAGACGAATGACCGAGCATATCAAGATCGAGAAGAGCGACGGAATTTTGAACCTGACGATGGCTCGCCCCGACAAGAAGAACGCGCTGACGAATGCGATGTACGGCGCGCTTGCGGACGCGATCGAAGCCGCCGAGACGGATTCATCCGTCCGGGTGCTGCTGATCCGCGGCGAAGGCGACATGTTCACCGCCGGCAACGACGTCGGCGAATTCGCAGCGATTGCGACCGGTGCGTTTCAGGGCGAGCGGCATGTCGGCCGCTTCCTGCAGGCACTTGCACATTCGAGCCGCCCGCTGGTCGCAGCCGTTCAGGGCCGTGCCGTCGGCATCGGCACCACGATGCTGCTGCATTGCGATCTGGTCGTGCTGGCCGAGAATGCGCTGTTGTCGACCCCGTTCGTCAACCTTGCGCTGGTGCCGGAAGCAGCTTCCAGCCTGCTGATGCCGCTCCGTATCGGCTATGCCCGCGCCTTCGAGATGTTCGTGCTCGGTGAGGCGGTCGATGCCAGATCCGCATTCGCCTGGGGACTTGCCAACCGTGTGGTGCCGCTCGACAAGCTCGACGCGGAAGCGAAGGCTTTCGCGTCCCGGTTGGCGAAACAGCCGGCGGGAGCCGTCAGCACGACCAAACGCCTGATGCGCAATCCGGAACTTCTGATGGCGCAAATCAAGGCGGAGAGCGAGCAGTTCGCGGAACGCCTGAAGACCGCGGAGGCGCGTGAGGCCTTCGTTGCGTTCGCCGAGCGCCGGCCGCCGGACTTTTTGAAACTGGCCAGCTAGCCGGCGTGCAATTGCGGATCGTTTTTCCCTGCCTGCGATTGCGAGGCAATTGACCACCCGTGGCGGCCCGGCTACCTCTTTGGGCCGCCTACGGGGGAAACAAATGAACAAGAACAATGAAGCTTCCGAATTCGACTACGTTATCGTCGGCGCCGGCTCGGCCGGATGTGTGCTCGCCAATCGTTTGACGGCCGATGGCAAGCATTCCGTGTTGCTGCTGGAGGCCGGACCGAAGGACACCAATCTCTGGATCCACGTGCCGCTCGGCTACGGAAAACTGTTCAAGGAAAAATCCGTCAACTGGATGTACCAGACCGAGCCGGAACCGGGATTGAATGGCCGGCAGGTGTTCCAGCCGCGCGGAAAAGTGCTGGGCGGCTCCAGTTCGATCAACGGCCTGCTCTATGTGCGGGGCCAGCATGAGGATTATGATCGATGGCGGCAGCGCGGCAATGCCGGCTGGGGCTATGACGACGTGCTGCCCTATTTCAAGAAGGCCGAGAACCAGCAGCGCGGCGCGGACAAATATCACGGCACCGGCGGCCCGCTGCCGGTGTCCGACTGGCGGCACCACGATCCCCTGTCGGAAGCCTTTGTGACCGCTGCGGCCGAGACCGGCATTCCGACCAATCCCGATTTCAACGGCGCCACCCAGGAGGGCGCGGGCTTCTTCCAGACCACGACAAGGCGCGGGCGACGCGCCAGCACGGCGTTCTCATATCTTCGTCCCGCCAGGAAGCGGCCCAACCTGCACATCGAGACTTCCGCGCTGGCGCAGCGCATCCTGTTCGAAGGACGCCGCGCCAAAGCGATCGAATACAAGCAGGAAGACCGCGTGCGCACGGTGCGAGCGCGCAAGGAGATTCTGGTCTCCAGCGGCGCGTATAATTCGCCGCAACTACTGCAGCTCTCCGGTGTCGGACCGGCGGATCTCCTGAAGCAGCATGGCATCGAGATCGTGCTCGACGCGCCCGGCGTCGGCAACGATCTGCAGGATCACATGCAGGTCCGCCTGATCACCCGCTGTGCGCAAAAGTGCACGCTCAACGATGTCGTCAACAATCCGATCCGCCGGATGATGGCCGGCATTCAGTACGCAGCCTTGCGCAAGGGGCCGCTGACGATCGCGGCCGGCACGTCAGGCGCTTTCTTCAAGACCAGCCCGCGGCTGGCGTCGCCCGACATTCAGATTCACTTCCTGCCGTTCTCGACCGACAAGATGGGCGAGAAACTCCACGCGCTTTCCGGGTTCACTGCCTCCGTCTGCCAGTTGCGCCCGGAAAGCCGCGGCTCGCTGCGCATCAGGAGCGCGGACCCTTCGGTGCCGCCGGAAATCCGCATCAACTATCTCGCCACCGAAACCGATCGCCGCGCTTTCATCGACGGCATCCGCATCCTGCGCAAGATCCTCGCAGCCCCTGCGCTGAAGGCTTACGCGGTCGCCGAGGTCGATCCGGGTTCGAAGGTACAGAGCGACGATGAATTGCTGGACTTCTGCCGCCGCACCGGCAGCACGGTCTATCACCCGACCTCGACCTGCCGGATGGGCAGCGATCCGCTCGCTGTCGTCGATCAGCGCTTGCGCGTGCGCGGCATTGAGGGCCTTCGCGTGGTCGACGCCTCGATCATGCCGGACCTGATGTCCGGCAATACCAATGCGCCGACGATCATGATCGCGGAGAAGGCGTCGGATATGATTTTGGAGGATGCGCGGTAGGGGACAACACGAGCGGCAAACACAGCTGTCATCATCCGCCACCGGATCGCGCGAATGCGCGCCGATGACAGGCTCCGGCGGATGATCCAGTACGCCGTGAACTCTCGGTTCTAATGCAAGGCGGTGGTTACTGGATGCCCCGCCTCGCGGGGCATGACCTTCGTCATCCCCTATACTCCCGCACCCGCTTGAGCATCTGCTCGACATGGGCGATCGGCGTTTCCGGCTGGATGCCGTGGCCGAGGTTGAAGATCAGCCGTCCTTGCGCGTAGTTCGCCAGCACGTCGTCGACGGCGCGGTCGAGCGCGGCGCCGCCTGCGATCAACGCCAGCGGGTCGAGATTGCCCTGCACGGCGACGCGGTTCTGCACCCGCTCGCGGATCATGGAAGGCTCGGCCGCCCAGTCGATGCTGACGGCATTGACGCCGGTTGCTTCCACATAGGCCGGCAGCAGCGCGCCGGCGCCGCGGGGAAAGCCGATGATCTTGGCATCCGGCACTTGCGCGCGGACGCCGGCAACGATGCGCTTCGCGGGCTCGATCGACCAGCGCTCGAATTCGCGCGGCGGCAGCACGCCGGCCCAGGTGTCGAAGATCTGCAAGCAATCGGCGCCGGCCTCGAGCTGGCCGAGCAGATACTGGATCGAGTTCTCCACCAGCACGTCGATGATTTCAGCGAACGTCTCGGGATGATGATAGGCCATCATCCGCGCCGGCGCCTGATCCGGCGTGCCCTGTCCCGCAACCATGTAGGTTGCGACCGTCCAGGGCGCGCCGCAGAAGCCGATCAGCGCGATCTCGGGCGCGAGCTCGCGCTTCACGCGGCGTAGCGCTTCATAGACCGGCTCGAGCTTGCCGAAATCGGCATGGCGCGCCAGCGCCGCCACCTGTTCGGGCGTATCAAGCGGATCGAGACGCGGGCCTTCGCCGGCCTCGAAGCGCACGGAGCGGCCGAGTGCGTAGGGAATGACGAGAATGTCGGAAAAGATGATCGCCGCATCGAAGTTGAAACGGCGGATCGGCTGCAGCGTTACCTCGGCGGCATACTCCGGCGTAAAGCACAGGTCGAGAAAGCTTCCCGCCTTGGCGCGCAGCTCGCGATACTCAGACAGATAGCGACCGGCCTGCCGCATCATCCATACCGGCGGCACCTTCTGCCTGTGGCCGGACAGCACTTCGACAAGGGGTTTCACGGCGGATTTCTGAGACAAAACGTAGATTCCTGCGGGCGCGGCTGATGCGCCTCTGATACACGCAGGTTCCCTCGAGGCCAAGGACGGATACCGAGGGCGAACGTGGAACCGGCGTAAAACGGGGCCGTTATCTCATCCATGGAGGTACCTATGGCCCAGAAGTTCAATCCTGCGGCGCATGACAAGCACGCCGAAGACCCCCGCGAAGCGCTGAAGGCCGACCGGGACATCCACGAAAAGCTCGAGGCCGGTCTGGTCGATACCTTTCCGGCTTCAGATCCCGTGAGCGCTGCGCAACCGGCGCCATCGAAAGCCGATCACGAACATGAGAATCCATCGCTGTGGGACAAGGTTCGCGCCGTCTTCCGCTAATGCAAAAATGGCAACGCGAGCCAGACCGGCGTTGAGAAACGGCCTCCTTCAGGGAGGCCGTTTCGATCTGGGTGTCAATAATGCGGCGGCTTTTCGTTCAACGGCCCGGGCGCATTGCTTTCGGTCTCCCGCACCTGCTCCTTCAGTTCAGCGACTTGACGCGTCAGCCTGTCGATCTCGGTCCATTGCGCCGTGATCGTCTGGTTCAGCGTTTCGATGGTCACGTCCTGATAGGCCAGCCGCATTTCCAGCGCGTCGATACGTTCGCTCAGCGCGTTGACATCACTCATCGGAGGCGTCGTTCATTTTGTGCTCCCGCAGGCCGTGTCCCAGCGCCACGCGTTCGTCGAACACGAAACATTCGCCGCGCCAGCGGCTCTCTGTTTCAGGCATGCCTTCGAGATAACGCAGGATGCCGCCCTTGAGGTGATAGACCTCATTGAATCCGCGGGCCAGCAGATAGGCACTGGCCTTCTCGCACCGGATGCCGCCGGTGCAGAACATCGCGATCCTCTTATGCTTCGCGGGGTCGAGTTGCTTCGCGGCGAACTCCTTGAACTGCCCAAAACTCCTGAGACCGGGATCGATCGCACCCTCGAACGTGCCCATCGCCACCTCGAACGCGTTGCGGGTATCGATGACCAGCGTGTCGGGCGCTGCAATCAGCTCATTCCAATCTGACGGCTCGACATAGGTGCCGACCTGTCGCGTCGGATCGACCGCAGTATCTCCGAGCGTGACAATTTCCTTCTTGAGCCGGATCTTCAGCCGCCGAAACGGCATCTCAGCAGCGGTCGAAAACTTGAGCTCGAGATTGCTGAGCCGCCCGCCAAAAAGGGCGCCATGCTGCAACTCGCGAACGAACGCGTCGATGCTCGCATCGCCGTCTGCAACCGTGCCGTTGATGCCCTCATGCGCCAGCAGCACGCTGCCCTTGAGCCCGAGGCCTGCAGCAAACGTGCGCAGCGGCTCGCGCAACTCACGGAAGTCCGGCAGCGCGGCGAATTGATAGAAGGCGGCGACCTTGAACGGCATGGCGACCATTTATCAGGCGGGCCGGGCAGGGGAAACCCCGTAAAGCCCTGCCTATTCCGCGCATTGCCCCTGACGTCCCATTGGTATGCCAACCATTGCCCTGCCGGGGATGAATATGCCAAAGAACCGTCTGTAAACCCGCCCGATGCTCCCGCGGGATGCTCAAGAAACGCTGAAAAGAAAGCACTCGTGATGAGGAATTTCCATTTCGCCGGCCGCTCCACGGTCCATGCCCAGAATGCGATGGTGGCAACGTCGCATCCGGAGGCCGCGTTGACCGCGATCGACGTGATGCGGGCAGGCGGCACGGCGGCGGACGCCGCAGTGGCGGCCTGCGCGCTGCTCGGGGTCATCGAGCCGCAATCGACCGGCATCGGGGGCGATTGCTTCGCGCTGATCCAGCCCAAGGGCGAAGGCAAGATCGTTGCCTATAACGGCTCCGGTCGTGCGCCGATGGCGGCCAAGGCCGAATGGTACCTTGAACGCAAGATCCATTCGGTACCGCTGACCTCAGCCCATGCGGTGAGCATTCCCGGCGCGATCGACGCCTGGGAGACCATCCTGCGCGACCACGGCAAGATGGGACTCGACACGCTTCTGCAGCCGGCGATAAAGGCCGCAGAGCGAGGCTACGTCGTCGCGCCCCGTATTGCTTTCGACTGGAAGAACCAGTTCGAGAAGCTGAAGAACGGCACCAACACCGAGCGCTACTTGCTGCCGCAGGGCAAGCCGGCGGTCGCCGGCGACGTGATCCACCAGCCCGAACTCGGTAAGACCCTGCGTGCGATCGCCAAGAACGGCCGCGATGCGTTCTACACCGGCGAAATCGCCGAGGACATGGTCGAGACCTTGCGCGGCATCGGCGGCCTGCACACGATGGAGGATTTCGCCGCACATTCGACCGAGACGACATCGCCGATCGGCACGATGTATAAGGATCACGACGTCTGGCAGTGCCCGCCGAACGGTCCCGGCATCACCATGCTGGTGATGCTGAACATCCTCTCCCGCTTCGATCTGACGAAATTCGCGCCGCTCAGCGTCGAGCGTTTCCATCTCGAGGCGGAAGCCGCGCGCATTGCCTACATGATGCGTGAGCAGCATATCGCTGATCCCCAACATGTTCATGTCGACGTCGCTGGCATCCTCGCAAAGGAGTTCGCCGACGAGCACATCAGAAACATCAGGATGGACCGGCTGCTCGATCTGCCCAACGTTGCGCCGCCGATGAATCCATCCACCGTCTACATCACCGTGGTCGACAAGGATCGCAACGTCTGTTCGTTCATCAACTCGATCGCGCATTCCTTTGGTTCGGCGATCGTTTCCAACAAGACCGGCATCCTCCTGCAGAACCGAGCCGGCGGCTTCCGGATTCAGCCCGGCCATCCCAACTGCATCGCGCCGGGCAAGCGGCCGCTGCACACCATCATCCCGTCGCTCGCGACCAAAAACGGCCGCGCGGTGATGCCGTTCGGCGTGATGGGGGGCCAGTATCAGCCGGTGGGGCAGACCCACGTGCTGACCAACATTCTGGACTATGGCTGCGATGTGCAGGAAGCCATCGATATGCCGCGCGGCCTGCATTACGAGGGCGTCTACCAGCTTGAGGACAGCGTGCCGGCCGAGATCGTCGAGGGCCTGAAGAAGATCGGCCACAAGACCACCAGCGTGGTTGGTCCGCTCGGCGGCGGCCAGGCGATCTGGATCGACTGGGACAAGGGCACGCTGACCGGCGGTTCCGATCCCCGCAAGGACGGTTGCGCGCTGGGCTACTGAGCGTCTAGAAGCTCCATCTCTCCAGAAAGAGGTTCAATAGATGCGCTTCTCGCGACGCACGATCTTCCGGACCGCCTTTGCCGCCATGGCAGCCGCGGTTTCCACACCCGCTGCCATCAGGATGGCATCGGCCCAGACCGCAGGAAAACCCATGACCACAGCTTCAGGCTTGCAGATCATCGACAGCAAGGTCGGCACCGGCGCCTCGCCCAAGTCTGGCCAGACCTGCGTCATGCATTATACCGGCTGGCTCTACGAGAACGGCCAGAAGGGCAAGAAGTTCGATTCTTCCGTCGATCGTAACGAGCCGTTCGAGTTCAAGATCGGCCAGCGCCAGGTGATCGCCGGCTGGGATGAAGGCGTCGCATCGATGAATGTCGGCGGCAAGCGCACCTTGATCATTCCCCCCGCGCTTGGTTACGGCGCGCGCGGCGCCGGCGGCGTCATTCCGCCGAACGCGACGCTGATATTCGACGTCGAGTTGCTGGCGGTGAAGTAGCCGCACATTACGAGGGAGCGCATCGTGAAGGTCTCGATCCTCGACGATTATTTCGACACGCTGCGCACCCTCGACTGTTTCCGCAAGCTGGCCGAGCATGACGTTACGGTCTGGAACGATCACGTCCAAGATGTTGATGTTCTTGCCGACCGCCTGCGTGAGACTGAGGCGCTGGTCCTGATCCGGGAGCGGACGCAGATTCGCACGCCGCTGCTGGAGCGCTTGCCGAAGCTAAAACTGATCAGCCAGCGCAGCGTCTATCCGCATATCGATATCGATACCTGCACCCGGCTTGGCATCGTCGTGTCGTCGAGCCAACACGCCGATACGCCGTCCTATGCGACCGCCGAATTTACCTGGGGCTTGATCCTGGCGGCGATGCGCGCCATTCCGCAGCAGATGGGGGCGCTTAAGGCCGGCAAATGGCAGATCGGCGTCGGCCACACGCTGCGTGGCAAGACGCTCGGCATTTATGGCTATGGGCGGATCGGCGCCGTCGTCGCCGGCTACGGCAAGGCGTTCGGCATGAACGTGCTGGTATGGGCGCGCGAACCGGCCATGGCGAAAGCCCGTGCCGACGGATACGAGACCGCCGCGAGCAAGGCTGATTTCTTCGAACGATGCGACGTGCTTTCGCTGCACATGCGGCTCGTCGAAGCCACGCGCGGCATCGTGAAAGCAGAAGATCTCGCGCGCATGAAGCCGTCGGCGCTTCTGGTCAACACCAGCCGCGCGCCGCTGATCGAGCCGAACGCGCTGGTGAACGCGCTGCGGGCCGGACGTCCGGGCATGGCGGCGGTGGACGTCTACGAAAAGGAGCCGCTTCGCGACGTCAACGATCCGCTTCTGAACATGGACAACGTGGTCTGCACACCGCATCTTGGCTACGTCTCGCGCGACGAATACGAAATCCAGTTCACCGATATCTTCGATCAGATCGTTGCCTATGCCGCCGGAACACCGACGAATGTCGTCAATCCGGATGTGATGTCCAGACGGCGTTGAATAGGCCGGGTGCGCCCGGCCATGACGAAAACCGGGACGCCTATGCGCCGCCGGCTCCCTTAATCTTCTGGTTTGCGGGCCCGGTTTTCGATACCGTTCGGGACAAACGATATTTCGAGAAGGCGCCCAATGACCGGCACGCATGACCACACCCATTCGCACCATTCTCACGATCACGACGAGCGCTGGAAGCATGACGGCGTCCGCGTGATTCCCGGCAATCAGCTCGATCCCAACGTGCCTTCGACCGCAGGCATGGACCGCAAGGCCGCGATCAATTTCGCCCGCGTCGGCGCGCAGAAATTGTGGGCGGGCACGGTGACGATCCGGCCCGATGCCAAGACCGGCGCGCATCATCACGGCCATCTCGAAAGCATCATCTATGTCGTGAAGGGCAAGGCGCGGATGCGCTGGGGCGAATATCTGCAGTTCACCGCTGAAGCCGGGCCGGGCGATTTCATCTTCGTGCCGCCCTATGTGCCGCACCAGGAGATCAACGCCAGCCGCGACGAAGTGCTGGAATGCGTGCTGGTGCGTTCTGACGGCGAGGCGGTGGCGATCAATCTCGACATCGAGCCGGTGGAAAAGCCGGAGACCGTGCTCTGGGTCGATCCCGTGCACCGGGATCCCGCCGAGAAGAAGTGACGATTGCAACGTTACCTGGCATCGCCGCCGCTTGAGAGAATCCCATGACGCTAGTTCGCTACGAGAGCACGGGCCACGTCGCCACGATCACGATGGATCGTAGATCCTCGCACAACGCGCTCAACAACGCCTTGTGCGACGAACTGCGACAGGCCTGGCAGCGTTTTCACGACAGCGACGATCGCGTGGCGGTGCTCGCCTCCTCGGAGGAGGCGTATTTCTCGGTAGGCGCCGACGTGAAGGATCTCCCCGTCAACATGTGGCACGCGGTGCCTGGCTTGGGCGTTGAACTGGATAAGCCCGTCATTGCCGCAACTTCGGGCTGGGTCGTCGGCGGCGCCTTCGTGCTGGTGCAGATGGCCGACATGTGCGTGGCGTCGGAGACGACGCGCTTCATCTATCCCGAGGGCAAGATCGGCACCACGGCGGGCGGCGTCTCCTCGGTGATGGCGCGCATGCCGCACAAGATTGCGATGGAATTCCTGCTGGTCGGTGAGGAAATGTCGGCGGAGCGGGCCTATCAGATCGGCTTCGTCAACAAGGTCGCGCCGAAGGGGCAGCATGTCGTGCTCGCCTAGGAGATGGCCGCAAAAATCGCCGCCAACGCGCCGCTGGTGGTCCGGGCGCTAAAGAAGCTTGCCCGCGATGCGATGCCGAAGGGGCCGCTGGAGACGGTTGCCGAGGTGCGCCGGCTGCTCGACGTCGTGCGCGACAGCGACGACCTCAAGGAAGGCGTCAAGGCGTTCGCCGAGAAGCGCAAGCCTGACTTCAAGGGCAGGTAGCGACCATTCGCCGCCGGGTTCCGGTGAACGCGCGCCAACTCGCCGCCAGAAAAATAGTTTGAAACGAGATGTCGGACTTGTCTCCATTCGTTCGTTCTAGGTCCGAACCCCGCGAAAAGGAGCCCATCATGGCTAAAATGATCTTCGTCAATCTTCCTGTCAGCGATCTCGCCCGCTCGACTGCCTTCTACCAGGCGATCGGCGGCGAAAAGAATCCGCAGTTCTCCGATGATACGGCGTCCTGCATGGTGTTTTCCGACACGATCTACGTCATGCTGCTGACGCACGACAAATACCGCCAGTTCACCCCAAAGAAGATCGCCGACGCCAAGGCCACCAGCCAGGTTCTGATTTGCCTTTCGGCCGACAGCCGTGAGGCGGTGGACGACATGGTCAGCAAGGCGCAAGGCGCGGGCGGCGGCGCCGATCCGGGCCCGAAGCAGGATTACGGCTTCATGTACGGCCGCAGTTTTGAAGATCCCGACGGTCATCATTGGGAAGTGATGTGGATGGACGTCGCGGCCGCAACCGCTGCGCAGTCCGCCACGGCCGCCGCCTGATATCGAGTTGGGAATCGTCAGGCGCGATATCGAAAGACTGAAGCGCGCATGAAGAGCGCGGCGTAGCGGACTTCGTAGGGTGAGCAAACGGCGCAAGCGCGCCTTTGCCACCCTGCACCTCTGTTAGACCTCCTCCTCAGGAGCGCTCATCGCGCGCGTCTCGACGGATGAATGGCACCTCGTGGTTCGAGACGGCGCTAAAGCGCCTCCTCACCACGAGGGTTTAATGGTGTGGTCGAAGGTCCGGCGACGCGGAGCACTTCATCCTTGACGACGGCCGCGTGGCCAACGCGCGTTTGCGCGTACGCTGGAGCTATCAACGCAGCAATCAGGCCAACCAACCTCTGACAGCGAATAAGAGCAGTTACAGAAATTCATTTCAAAACCGATTATCCCGACATGGCACCGGGTCGCACGCGTTTCGATGTGGCAGAATTATCACTCGCGCGGCTTACTCGCCCGGCGGGTTAGTGACTGCGAAATCGAAACGCGTTCAATGCGATGGACTTAAAAATCCGGAGCCATCACACTCAATCTCTCCGCAATGTCATCTCGTCCCTCATTCTGTGACAGATCGTCCGTGAAGCCAGCAACTCGATCATTTTCTGTTCTGCCCGGTTCGATGATGCGCACGGCTATCATCGCGGCAGCCGTTTTTGCTCTCTCGCACTTCGCGATGCTGATCGGCGTCACCGCGCCGGAAAAATTCTATTTCGACGAGGTGCATTACGTCCCGGCGGCGCGGCAGATACTCGAGCCGGTGATGCGAGAGCCGATGCTCAATCCGATGCATCCACCGCTCGCCAAGCAGTTCATCGCCCTGTCGATCCATTCATTCGGCGACGGACCGCTGGGCTGGCGCTATCCCGCCGTATTGTTCGGATCGCTTGCCATTGTTGCGGTGTATCTGTGCGGTCTGGCGCTGTTCGCTGCCCAAGGTCCGGCGATTGCGGCGAGCCTGCTCGCCTTTTTCAACCAGATGCTGTTCGTGCAATCGCGGATCGCGATGCTGGATATTTTCGCGCTCGCTTTCGGCCTGTTCGCCATCGCCGCATTCATGCATGGCTTTCGAAGAGAGCGGCCGCATCTGTGGTTCGCGCTTGCCGGGATCGGCTTTGGCTTGTCGGCCGGCTGCAAATGGAGCGGGCTGTTCGCACTAGCGGTCTGCATCACCATCGTCGCCGTGATCGGCTTGATGCAAAGCTGGCGCACTCAATTCGCGGATCCCCAGCCGGAGGATTGGTACTGGCCCGATCTCTGGCCCAATTTCAAGGCCTGGCATTTCGCCGTCTGCTTCGTACTTGTTCCAGCCGTCGTTTATCTCGCCACCTTCATTCCGCTCTACGGATTGTCGGTCTCGGATATTCTGCAGGCGCAACGACGCATCTTCAGCGATAACACGACGAGTGCGATTGCAGGCCACACCTATATGAGTTCATGGCCATCCTGGCCCTTCCTGGTGCGCCCGGTCTGGTATCTCTTCGACAAGGTCGACGAAGACCATATTGCCGCCGTGGTCTTCCTCGGCAACCCGCTGATCCTGTGGCCGGCGCTGATTGCGGTTGCCGTCTGCCTGCGCGACTGGATCGTGACGCGGCGCGTCGACGCCTTCCTGATACTGGCGTTCTATTGCGGCCCATACCTCGCATGGGCGTTGCTGCCGCGAACGCTCGGCTTCATCTATTATTATCTGCCGGCCGCGACTACAGCGAGCCTTGCGCTGGTGTATGCCTTGAAACGCGGCAGCATGCCCGGTTGGCTGCTATGGGTCTATGTCGCAATCGGCTTTGCCAGCTTTATCGCAATGTTGCCGATATCGGCCGCGTTCATAGGCACTTCGATGGCGACGTTCAGCCGCCTGATGATCTTCCAGAACTGGATTTGAGGCGGCACCTCTCCCGCTTGAGGAAGGTCGGATCGCATCGCCAGATGTGATCGGGTGGGGAAACTCTATCGATTCGGACAGTGCGACTCGCGGCGAGACCCCACCGTGGCCGATGCTTCGCATCGGCCTTTCTTGAAGAGCGGCGGCTGCGGGTCGCCTATGCCCCGCAGCGAGAGAGGGAGAGCGCCTGCCGCTGGCGGCAGGCGGACCGGCTTTCAAGACCTCATCTTTCAAAACCTCACTTGGAGGCGGTCTTGCTATCCATGTTGACGACCTGAACGCGGCGGTTGGTGGGGTCCATCGGCGCGTTCGCATCCTTCGGCTTGGTCTCGCCGTAACCAACGGTCACGAGATTGGAACCGACGATGCCGTACTTCTCGGTCAGGTACTTCTTGATCGTATCAGCGCGGCGTTCGGAAAGATCCTGGTTGTAGGCCTCGCCGCCGATCGCGTCGGTATGACCGGCGACCACGAAGGTCGACCCCTTCAGGCTCGAATCGGAGAGCGCCTTGCCGAGCTCCTGCACCGCGGAAACCGAATGCTTGCTGATGTCGGCTGAATTGTAGTCGAACTGAATTTCGAGGTCGATCTTCGGCTTGCTCGCGGCAAGTTCCGCGATTTCCTGGCGCTCGCCGAGCGACAGCGAGCGGGTCTTGCGGTTGCGTAGCGTGTCGACGAAGCTGACTTCCTTGGCCTTTGCGGCAGCATCCACCGGCTGCTGCGGGCCGGCCGAGAGGCCGCGGGTCGCGCCGGGCTTCGGTTTCAGGGCATCCAGAATTTTGTCGGCTGAGACGGTGTCGCCGGCGACCGCCAGCCCCGCCGTCATCGACAGCGCGGCGCTGATAGTCATGATCGAAAGAGAGCGGGTCATTATCTTAATCCTCACTGTTAACGCCTGCAAACTGGCGTGCATGACGTTTTGATGCTGCGACGATAGAACGGGTTCAAAGCAGGCAATGTGATTCAAATCACATTGGGAAACGCTGCCGTTCCGGGCCTCATCGAACGTGCCGGAAGCCCTGATGTCGAAGTCCAGAGTGGTGACGCCGGAGGTCGCGGCGCTAGCTACGCTGTCGTCACTGAACGGTCCCAGCACGTTGCAATGACGCTTCGCCGGATAGCGGGCCGGTCCGTCACTTCCCTCCGCTGATTTCGGAAAAGAAAAAGCGGGTCGTCGCGCCAGCGCCGATCTGTGGACAACAAATCGGCCAGATGCGCGTCTAGCAAAACTACTCACAGAAAAATCTGAAGAAGAATTCGTTCGGGGCAACCAAACGGGCGGGGCGGGTGTTACAGTCAGTCAAGCGTCAGCGTGAGTATCTGGGTCATCGCACCAGCGCATCTGCCGGTTCCGGAAGTTCAATGCCAACACTGATCGGCGGGGCGATGATCGCCGCTGCAATCTTGCTGTCGACGCTGATCAGCGCGCTCGGCAGCCGCTATGTCGGGTTCGAAAGCCCGACGGAGGAGAGCGCGTGGCTGGTCGATCGCCTCACGGGCCATGTCTACAAATGCCATGCGCCGCAGCCCGGTCGCGCCTCCTGCGAGGCCGAGATCGCAACCGGCAGCGTCGGAGAGCGGCAGAAGCAGTGAGGTGAGTTCGCGCGGCGATCAGGGAACCCGGGGGCTCCCCACGCGCGCGAATCCCGCTACATTGCCGTGCGATGCCCCGCGCGACTAAACCCCATCCTCTGACCAAGCTTGAGGCCCGGCGAATCTGGCTGCACGCCCAACGGCTCGACACCAGCGAACCGTTTGGCGCCGGACCGCAGGCGGTGGCGGCTGCGGTGGACCATCTCGGCTATGTCCAGATCGATACCATCCACGTCATCGAGCGCTGCCATCACCACATTCTCTATAGCCGCATCCCGGCTTACGCCCGCGCCGACCTGCGCCAGGCGCAGAGCGTCGACAAGAGCGTGTTCGAATACTGGACCCACGCGCTGTCCTATGTGCCGGCGAAGGATTTTCGCTTCTTCGTTCCGGCGATGCGAGAGCACCGGCGCGAAGGCCACCGGTGGTTTGCTTCCGTCAAGCCGGAGGACACCCGCAAGGTGATGCGGCTGTTGCGGCGCGACGGCGCGCTCACCATCCGCGACATCGAGGATGACATTCTGGCCGAGAAGGAGCATCTCTGGCAGAGCCGAAAGCCCTCGAAACGGGCGCTGCAGCTTGCCTTCTACACCGGCGAGGTGACGATCTCCGAACGCACCGGCATGCTCAAGACCTACGAGCTGATGACGCGGCATTTCGGTTGGGACAAGCCGCCGAAGCCGGCGACCTCGGCGGAGATCACCGCCTACGTGCTGGACCGCGCGCTTCGCTCGCAAGGCGTCATCAGCCTGGATTCCGTCTGCCATCTCGATGCGCCGAGCAAGCCGGCGGTGCGGCGCTTGATCGAGGCGCGGGTGCGGCGCAAGGAACTGGTGCAGGTCGCGCTCGAAGGCGCCGGCAAGCAGGAGCACTGGACGCGGCCGGAAGTGCTGGAGGTGAATCCGCCGGCGGTTTTAGGCGATGGCCTGGTGCACATTCTCTCGCCGTTTGATCCGCTGATCATCCAGCGCAAGCGCACCGAACTGTTCTTTGACTACGGCCATCGCTTCGAGGCCTATGTGCCGAAGGAGAAGCGTCTGTTCGGCTATTTCGCGCTGCCAGTGCTGGTCGGCGAAGACATCGTCGCCGCCATCGATCTCAAAACCGATCGCCACAACAAGAAACTCCTGATGCAGAAATGGAGCTGGGTCGGCAAGGGTGCGGCGAGGGCGGCGCGCAAGGACTACAAGCGGCGCATTGAAGAAGAGCTGGATCGCTTCGAGCGCTTTCAGCTGGGGGAGTAGCGTTTGCGTTCGGGAACCCGACTCCGCCTCATCAGTTAGTTCCATGGATCACAGCCCCGGAGGGCGACATGGACAAGGACAAATCGGTTCTGGAGAAATTCACCGACACGGTGAAGGAGATTGCGAACACCGCAACGGAAGCTGCCGGCCAGGCACTGAAAGCCGACGAGCCGGGCTTGAAGGCCGATGAACGCGCGGCTGCCTATGTGCCGCTTGCTGCCGATGGTCTCGTGTCCGATCCGCTGATGGCGCCGCCGGTCGCAG
This sequence comes from Bradyrhizobium sp. sBnM-33, assembly GCF_032917945.1. Classification (NCBI taxonomy): domain Bacteria; kingdom Pseudomonadati; phylum Pseudomonadota; class Alphaproteobacteria; order Hyphomicrobiales; family Nitrobacteraceae; genus Bradyrhizobium; species Bradyrhizobium sp. sBnM-33. Next base: position 7,831,982 of record NZ_CP136624.1, on the reverse strand, counting down.
CCGCGCCCGCACGGCGGAAGCGCACAACGAAACAGCGGCGCAGCGCGCCGGCGGCCAGGGCCACGAAAACCAGAGCTGCCAAGTCTCGAGCTGCCAAGACTCGAGCTGACAAGTCTCGAACTGCGGCTGCCAAGACTCGAACTGCGAAGGCTCGAACCGCCCGAGCTGCGAAGGCCGGAGCCGCCAAGACTAGAACCGCACGGGCGCGGAGCGCCAAGAAGACGGCGAAAGGGTCGGCCGCAAGGAAATCGAGCAGCCAGAAATCAAGGCCGGCGAGTAAGGCCGCGAGCAGCGCGAAGAAGGCCACCGCAAAGAAGTCTCGCAAGAAAGCTCGACGTGCTTGATGCGCGGATAGCGGGCGAGGCGAAAGCCGCATGGCCGGATGGAGGAGTGCTCCAGTCCGGCATTCGACGCGAGGCCTCTCTGAGCTTCGCTGTGCCGGCTAAGAGCGGGCCGGTCGGGAGGCATTCCCCTTGGGAAGTGATTACCTCTTAACCCGATCTTCCTTCACGAATTCATGATTAGTGACGAATATTGACATTCATCAGTCGCCATTCAATACTCTTCATCAGTGTCCGCGATGGAGAGTTCGATGTTCGCCCGATCCATTTTTTCTAGCTATTACAGGCTCTTGACGGGAGCTTTTTTGGCATTCGCGGTGTTCGTGCTGGCTGGCTGCAATGAAAAAGCAGCCGAAACGGCCGCTCTTGGGCGCCCGGTTCTGGTTGCCACCGTGCACTATGCCGCCGAGACGCCGGAACGCAGCTTCGTTGGCACGATACGTCCCCGGATTGAGACCGACATGGGTTTTCGCGTCCCCGGCAAGGTTGCCCGGCGTCTGGTCGAGGTCGGCCAGACCGTGGACGTCGGCCAGCCGCTCGCCACCCTTGATGAGGTCGATCTGAAGCTGCAGGCCGAACAGGCCGAGGCCGAATTCCGCGCCGCCACCGGCGTGCTGGCGCAGGCCAGCGCCTCCGAGCAGCGCGCCAAGGATCTGCGCGCCAAGGGCTGGACCACGGATGCGCAAATGGATCAGAGCCGCGCCGCTGCCGACGAAGCGCGGGCGCGCTTCAATCGCGCCGAGCGGCAGGTCGAACTCACCAAGAATTCGCTGTCCTATGCGACGCTGGTCGCCGATACCCGCGGCGTGGTCACCGCGACCCTGATTGAGCCCGGCCAGGTCGTCGCCGCCGGCCAGACGGCGGTGCGCGTCGCCCGCTTTGCCGAGAAGGAGGCGGTGGTCGCGATTCCCGAGACGCTGGTCGGCCGTGCCAAGTCCGGCACCGCCACCGTGACGCTGTGGTCGGATTCGGAAAAGAAATATGCCGCGAAGTTGCGCGAGATCGCGCCTTCGGCTGATCCGGCGACGCGGACCTACCTTGCCAAGTTCTCGCTGCCGGATGCCGACGACAAAGTCTCGCTTGGCATGACCGCCACGCTGACGCTGGCTGATGCCGCCAGCGAGCGCGTGGCAAAACTGCCGCTGTCGGCGCTGTTCAGCCAGGGCAGCAATCCCTCGCTCTATATCGTCGACGATTCCGGCGCGATTACGCTCAAGCCGGTCGTCGTGAAATCCTATGAGAGCAATTCCGTCGTGATCTCTGGCGGTGTTCCTGAAGGCGCCAAGGTGGTTGCGCTCGGCGTGCAGAAGCTCGATCCGGCCCAGAAGGTCCGGGTGGTCTCGTCGCTGTCGTTCTGATGCGTGGTCGGTGATAACGGATATCGTCGGAGAGAGTGACATGAAGCGCTTCAATCTTTCGGGCTGGGCGGTGAGCCATCCGACCCTGATCCTGTTCCTGATGATCGCGCTCGGCGTCGCCGGCTTCTTCTCCTATCAGCGGCTCGGCCGCGCCGAGGACCCATTCTTCACCGTGAAGGTGGTGAACGTTTCCGCGATCTGGCCGGGCGCGACCGCGCAGGAGATGCAGACGCAGGTCGCCGACCCCATCGAGAAGAAGCTGCAGGAATTGCCGTTCTTCGAGAAGGTACAGACCTATTCCAAGCCGTCGTTCACGGCAATGCAGGTCACCTTCAAGGATTCGACGCCGCCGAAGGACGTGCCCTATCTGTTTTATCTGTTGCGCAAGAAACTCGCCGACGTGCAGGGCCAGTTGCCCGCAGGGCTGCTCGGGCCGAACGTCAACGACGAATTCTCCGACGTCGATTCCATTCTCTACATGATGACCGGCGACGGTGCCGACTACGCGCAATTGAAGAAGGCCGCCGAAGGCATGCGCCAGCGCCTGTTGAAGGTTTCCGGCGTCACCAAGGTCAATCTCTACGGCACCCAGGACGAACGCATCTTCGTCGAATTCTCCCACGCCAAGCTCGCAACGCTCGGCATCACGCCGCAGGCGCTGTTCGATTCGCTCGCCAAACAGAACAACGTCACGCCCGCTGGCACGGTGGAAACCTCCTCGCAGCGCGTGCCGCTGCGCGTCACCGGCGCGCTCGACGGCGCCAAGGCTGTCGCGGAAACCCCGGTCGAAAGCAACGGCCGCGTGTTCCGGCTCGGCGATATCGCAACCGTCAGCCACGGCTTCGTTGATCCCCCGACCTTCGTCGCCCGCCAGGAAGGCAAGCCTGCGATCGGCATCGGCGTCGTCACCACCAAGGGCGCCAACATCCTGGAACTCGGCAAGGAAGTCGAGAAGGCGACTAACGATTTCATGAAAGCCGTGCCGCAGGGCATCGAGGTCGAGCAGATCGCCGACCAGCCAAAGGTGGTCGAGCGCGCCGTCGGCGAGTTCGTGCATTCCTTCATCGAGGCCCTCGCGATCGTGCTGTTCGTCTCGTTCGTCGCGCTCGGTTGGCGCACGGGCATCGTTGTCGCGATGTCGGTGCCGCTGGTGCTGGCGATTGTTTTCATCGTCATGAACGCGATGTCGATCGACCTGCACCGCATCACGCTCGGCGCGCTGATTATTGCGCTCGGCCTTCTGGTCGACGACGCCATCATCGCGGTCGAAATGATGGTGGTGAAAATGGAACAGGGCTGGGACCGCGTCCGCGCAGCGTCCTTTGCCTGGGAATCAACTGCGTTTCCGATGCTCACGGGAACGCTGGTCACGGCCGCTGGCTTCCTCCCCATCGGCTTTGCCAATTCGGCGGTCGGCGAATATGCCGGCGGCATCTTCTGGATCGTGGCGATCTCGCTGGTCGCCTCCTGGTTCGTCGCGGTGATCTTCACGCCTTATCTTGGCGTCAAGCTGTTGCCCAACATTGCCGTCCACCACAACCACGATCCGCACGCGATCTACGAGACGCGGATGTATCGAGGCTTGCGCGCCGTGGTGCACTGGTGCGTCGATCACCGGATCAAGGTCGTGGCGGCGACGGTCGGCGTGTTCGCGCTGTCGATCGTGGGCTTCGGCTACGTGCAGCAGCAGTTCTTCCCGCTTTCCGAACGGCCTGAGCTGTTCCTGCAGTTGCGCCTGCCCGAAGGCACCGCCTTCAACGTCACTGAAAAGTCCGTCAAGAAGGCCGAGGCGCTCTTGAAGGACGATAAGGATATCGCGACCTACACCGCCTATGTCGGTCAGGGTTCGCCGCGCTTCTGGCTCGGCCTCAATCCGCAACTGCCCAACGAGGCCTTTGCCGAGATCGTGATCGTCTCCAAGGACGTCGAGGCCCGTGAGCGGATCAAGGCGCGGCTGGAGAAGGCGGTCGCCGAGGGCGAACTGTCCGAAGCGCGCGTTCGCGTCGACCGCTTCAATTTCGGCCCGCCGGTCGGTTTCCCCGTCCAGTTCCGCGTGATCGGCCCCGATGCCAACACCGTGCGCGACATCGCCTACAAAGTCCGCGATGTCATGAAGCAAAATCCCAACGTCGTGGAGCCGCAACTCGACTGGAACGAGCAGTCGCCTTACCTGAAGCTTGTGGTCGATCAGGACCGGGCGAGGGCGCTCGGCCTCACCCCGCAGGACGTCTCGCAGGCGCTCGCCATGCTGATCTCCGGTGCGCCGGTCACTACCATCCGCGACGGCATCGAGAAGGTCGGCGTGGTCGCGCGCGCGGTACCGTCGGAGCGGCTGGATCTCGGCCGCGTTGGCGAGCTGACCGTGACGTCGCGCAACGGCGTCGCCGTGCCGCTGCAGCAGATTGCCAGGATCGAATATTCCCATGAGGAACCGATTATGTGGCGGCGCAACCGCGATATGGCGATTACGGTGCGGACCGACGTCGTCGACGGCGTCCAGGCGCCTGACGTCACCAACCAGATCTGGCCGAAGCTGAAGGAAATCCGTGACCATCTCGAGCCGGCCTACCGGATCGAGCCCGGCGGCGCGTTCGAGGAATCCGAAAAGGGCAACGCCTCGATCGCCCTGCTGTTTCCGCTGATGGCGCTGGTGATGCTCACCCTGCTGATGATCCAGTTGCAGAGCTTCTCGCGCCTGATCCTGGTGTTCCTGACCGCGCCGCTCGGCATCGTCGGCGCCTCGCTCGGCCTCAATATTGCCAACCAGCCGTTCGGCTTCGTGGCGCTGCTCGGACTGATCGCGCTGGCCGGCATGATCATGCGCAACGCCGTCATCCTGGTCGATCAGATCGAGGCCGACGTTTCCCAAGGCCTGACGCGGAAGGAAGCCATCGTCGAAGCCACCGTCCGGCGCGCCCGGCCTGTGGTGCTGACGGCGCTGGCGGCGATCCTGGCCATGATCCCGCTGTCGCGCTCCGCCTTCTGGGGGCCAATGGCGATCACCATCATGGGCGGCTTGTTTGTTGCAACCTTCCTGACCTTGCTGTACCTGCCGGGCCTTTACGCCCTGTGGTTCAGAAAGAGCCTGGAAGAAAGCGGTCAGGCCGAGCAGCCCGATCTTGCGGCGCAACATCAGGCCAAGGAGCATCCCAAGGGTCCGCACGCAATTCCGCTTGCCGACGCCGCAGAATAATTGAACATTGAGAGCTGACATGACGCTGATTTCGGAACACATCGAGACTGACACCCGCGAGAAGATCCTCGTGGTGGCGGAGCGTCTGTTCAGGCAGATCGGCTACCAGAAGACGACGGTCGCCGACATCGCCAAGGAACTGCGGATGAGCCCCGCCAACGTCTATCGCTTCTTCGATTCGAAGAAGGCGATCCATGAGGGCGTGGCGCGAACCCTGATGGGCGAGGTCGAGGTCGAAGCGCAAAGGATCGCGCAGGCGGCGGGGCCGGCGTCGGTACGCCTCCGCGAGCTTATGAAGACCGTCAATCGCATGAACACCGAGCGCTATGTCGGCGATTCCAAGCTGCACGAGATGGTCGAGATCGCGATGCAGGAGGACTGGGACGTCTGCGTCGCCCATATGCTGCTGATCACGGAGACCATCGGCAGCGTGATCGCCCAAGGCGCGGCCACAGGTGAATTCGAGGTCGCCGATGTGCCGCTGGCCGCGATGTGCGCCTGCACTGGCATGATGCGGTTCTTCCACCCGCAGATGATCGCCCAATGCGCCACCAAGCCCGGCCCCACGATCGACCAGATGATCGACTTCGTCATCGCGGGTCTTTCGCCGCACGCCAAGGCGAATTGAGCTCTCCGCCACTTGACTCCACCCTCATTGCGAGCGAAGCGACTTGTCCGCCGTAGCTTTAGCGAAGGCGGAAGCAATCCATTGGCTCCGCGCGGGGCGGCATGGATTGCTTCGTCGCTTTCGCTCCTCGCAATGACGGAAGAGTCCACGCGTGACCACCAAAGACCTGCATTTCTACGAGCCGAAGAACGGCCACGGCCTCAAGCACGACCCCTTCAACGCCATCATCGCGCCGCGCCCGATCGGGTGGATTTCCTCGCGCGATGGCAAGGGAAGCATCAATCTGGCGCCTTACAGCTTCTTCAACGCCTTCTGCTATCACCCGCCGATTATCGGCTTTTCCTCCACCAACTGGAAAGATAGCGCCGGCAATATCCAGGAGACCGGGGAGTTCGTCTGGAATCTCGCCACCATGGATCTGGCGAAGCAGATGAACGCGACGGCGGCCCACGTTGCCGCTGATGTCGATGAGTTCAGGCTCGCCGGCCTTACGGCCGCGTCCTGCAAGCTCGTCAACGTGCCCCGGGTGGCGGAAAGCCCTGTTGCCTTCGAATGCAAGCTGACGCAGATCATCCAGTTGCAGGGCAAGGACGGCGAAAAGGCGCAGGCTTGGCTGACGCTGGGCGAAGTCGTCGCCGTCCACATCGACAAGGCCTTCATCAAGGACGGCGTCTACTAGACCGGCCTCGCCCACCCGATCGTCCGCGCCGGCCGCCGCGGCGACTATTTCGAAATCAAGCCGGAAAACATGTTCGAGATGATCCGACCGGATTAGTCGAATGTAGTCCGGATGGAGCCAACGTGTCGCGCGAATGCGCGCCCCATGGCAACACGGAACTCCGACGCGCCGAAATGCTTATCGTCTGTATTTCGGAGATTGCCGATGATCCGCTTGTTTGCCGGCCTGATCGTGCTCGCCTGTCTTGTCCAGCCGGTCTTCGCCGGCCCTGATGCGGCCGCGATCAATAACGCGGAGTTCAGGGGCAAGCCGCCGGCCAACGACAAGATCGATCCCATTGTCGTCAAGGCTCAGGTGCTGCTGGACCGCGCCAGTTTCTCGCCTGGCGAAATCGACGGCAAGCTCGGCGAGAACGCCCAGAAAGCCTTGCGGGCGTTCGCCGAAGCCAAAGGCCTCATCGTCAACAAGCAGCCGCTGACCCCGGAGATCTGGAGCGCTTTGATCGCGACCAGCGCGGATGCCATCGTCGTTGACTACAAGATCGCAGCGGCAGACGTGAAGGGGCCGTTCCTCAAGAAGCTCCCCGCCAGGATGGAGGACATGAAACGGCTGAAGGCGCTCAGTTACACCAGCCCGCGCGAGGCCATCGCCGAAAAATTTCATATGAGCGAGGCGCTGCTCGCGGCCCTCAACCCCGGCAAGAAATTCGACGAGGCCGACCAGACGATCTCGGTGATCAATGTGATTGCGCAAGAGACGGCGCCAATTGCAACCCGTGTCGAGGTCGACAAGAGCTCCCAGACCGTCAAGGCGTTCGCGAACTCCGACCTGATCGCCTTCTTTCCTGCAACGGTCGGAAGCGAGGAAAAGCCGACCCCGAGCGGCGTGCTCAAGGTGATCTCAATAGATGCCCGCCCGCACTACCGCTACAACCCGGATTACAAATTCAAGGAAGTCAGATCCAGGCGTGCCTTCACGATCAAGCCCGGGCCCAACAATCCTGTCGGAACGCAGTGGATTGGACTTTCCGCGGAAGGCTACGGCATTCATGGCACGGCCAATCCGTCAAAAGTAAGCAAGGCGGAATCTCACGGCTGCGTGCGTCTCACCAACTGGGATGCCGACAAACTGGCCAAGCTGCTGAAGAAAGGCGTAGAGGTTGCTTTCATCGAGCGCGAGGCGGCTAACAGGAAGTGACGTCTGGCGGGAGGAGGGCTGGCACGCGGCTCTTCATGGTCGCCACCAACATCATTTGCAATGACGCATGTGAGCGGTGAATATGCGCCATGTCATTTGCCTCGCTCCAGAACAATGTCCGACAGCTCTACGAGGGTGCAACGCCGGAAGGCGTCCGTTTTCGCTACGCACTGCTAGTGTTCGACATCGTAACCGTCCTGTTCATCATCGCGACGTCGTTTTTCCCCTCCAACGACGTTACTGAAATACTCGATGTCCTGTTCGGCATCGTGATCCTGGCGGATTTCTCCGCGCGGCTGCTCGTCAGCCGGCATCGAATGCTGGAGTTCACACGCTTCTCGACATGGACGGACGTCGTCGCGATCATTTCATTCCTGGCGCCGCTGGCCGGAGAGGCCGGTGGTTTTCTGCGGATCCTGCGAACGCTGCGGCTGCTGCGCGACTACCAGATGCTGGTGCGGCTGCGCCAGGACAGTTCATTCTTCCGGCGCAACGAGGAGGTGATCTTCGCGGTGACCAATCTGGCCGTCTTCATCTTCGTGATGACCGCGATCGTCTATGAGACCCAAAAATTCCGCAACCCTCAAATCGCGAACTATGCGGACGCGCTCTATTTCACCGTCACCGCGCTGACAACGACCGGCTTTGGCGACATCACCCTGCAGGGGACTGTCGGCCGCATGATCTCGGTCGTCATCATGATTTTCGGCGTTACCCTGTTCTTCAATCTCGCCCGCGCGCTGCTCTCGCCCACTAAGGTGCGATTTCCCTGTCCCACCTGCGGATTGCAGCGCCATGACAGCGATGCGGTTCACTGCAAGGCCTGCGGTACGGTGTTGAATATTCCCGACGAAGGTTTGACGTAGCGCGGCTGCCACCGGTTCATTCGTCCGTGGCAAACGCGTCGTAGACCAGCTTTCTGAATGCTGGCGTGATGCGCCCACGTTCGTTCTGGGTCTGCTCGAGCAGGATGTAAATCATGTCCAGCTTTGGGTCGACGCCGAAATAGGTACCGCTGCCGCTATCCCATTTGAGTTCGCCAATCGAACCTGGCGGCGGCGGTTTGGCATTTCCCGGATCGGTGCGCACGGCAAAGCCATAACCGTAGCCAAAGCCATCTCCCGGAAAGTAGTAATAATCCCGCGCACGCCGGAGCCGGGCCCGATATGGTCTGACGTCATCGACTTGAATGCGGCCAAGCTAAGGTACCGCTTGCCATCGAGTTGCCCGCCGTTGAGGATCATCTGGGCAAAACGGGCATAGTCGTTCAGCGTCGAGACCAACCCGCCGCCGCCGGATTCCCATTCCGGATGGGCGCGGCGTTCAGTCTCTGCAAGTTTCAGGATGGTATCGCTTGGCAGCGGCTCCGCCATCCGCGCGCGTTCGTCGGCACTTTCCAGCACGAATTTCGTGCTGGTCATGCCAAGCGGATCAAAGATGTGCTGCTTTTCAAACTGATAGAGTGTCTGTCCGGATACGATCTCGATGATGCGTCCGAGGACGTCGGTTGAATGTCCGTAACGCCAAAGAGTGCCGGGTTGTCGTGCCAGAGGCAACCTGGCGATGCGGTCGGCAAACACCTTGTTGTCGTAACGCCCATCGAAAAGGCCTGATTCCGAATAGGCCTTCATGATCAGCTTGCCGCTAGCAGATCCATAATGGTCACCGGCCGATCTGCCGGGACAAGCGTTAGAACGTTCTTGCCGTCAGTAGTTTCAGAACCGACAAGTACCTTCGCGTCAGCGAACCCCGGAATGAATTTGGACACGGGATCGGCGGGCGAGAGCTTGCCTGCGTCGATCAACATCATCGCCGCGACACTGGTGATCGGCTTCGTCATCGAATGAAGCGCAAAGATCGTGTTTGATGTCATCGGAGCCTTGGTCTCGACATCCTGAACGCCGAAACATTTCAGATAGACCGGCCTGCCGTGTTGCTGAATCAAGACGACGGCGCCTGGCAATCGCCCCGTTGCAACTTCATTGTTGAAAAACTCGGTGATACGTTCGAGCTTGCTCGGCGATGGCGCGGAGACTTTGGCCGCTTGGTCGGCACCTGCCATGTCCGTCCAGATTGCCAATGACAGGATCGCAGCAAAAAGTCGTTTGCCGCGAGATCCCGCAGTGCAATGCAATGTCTGCCGGGTCGGTTTCTTCATTTTGATTTGCCCCGCGGACCGACTGATTTGCCGGAGAAGTTCACCAACTGTCGAATGACTAGCATGTCGCGCACCTTGTCGCCACGTGGGCAATTGCCCCCAAGCGCGATGATGGCGGAGTCTCCCGACAGACATGCATTGGACGAGTTGATGCCATTTTCGGCTGCAAGCTTGTGTAGGGGGCTGAATCGAAAAGCAGCTCTCGTAACCAGGTGCGGACTTGGTTAACCTCAAGTTGCCAGGCCGGATCAACGGCCGGCGAACAGATTGGGAGGATGCGATGACACGCCAGGAACGGCGCGATTCACCACGGCATGATCCAGAAGTCGCGATTTCACGACGAGCGCTTGTCCAGGGGTTGGCGGTATGCGCCGGTGCTACCGTCGCGGGCGCCGGCGGCGCATTGGCCCAGACCGGCCCTATGGCGCCCCCGTCAACCGTCACCAGCCCGCCGCGCGATTTTAGTCCGCGCGGTGCCCCCACCACCTATTTCTGGGACCCGGACATCATCGCCATCGACCCATCCTTCAACAATCTCGCCCAGCCCGATACGGCGATCAAGCGCCTCTATACCGGTCTGTTGTGGGCGGAGGGCCCCGCCTGGAGTTCGCAGGGGCGTTACCTCCTGTGGAGCGACATTCCAAATAACAGGCAGATTCGATGGTCGGAGGATGACGGTCACGTCAGCGTCTTCCGTGCGCCATCCAACAACAGTAACGGCAACTCGTTTGATTTTCAGGGACGCCAGCTTTCCTGCGAGCATCTCACCCGGCGCGTCGTGCGCTATGAGCATGACGGCACCGCAACCGTGCTGGCTGACTCCTATGACGGCAAGAAGCTGAACTCGCCGAACGATGTCGTCGCGCATCCGGACGGCAGCTACTGGTTCACCGATCCGCCCTACGGTGGCATGCTCTATGAGGGCGAGCCTGACGTCGCGGGTGGGCCGAGCAATGCTGCCGGCAAGCTCAACCCACGGATCGGCCAACCGGCAGGCTTCGTGCCGGGCAAGCGCGAACTGCCGACCAACTGCTATCGCATCGATCCGTCTGGCCGGGTCGACCTCGTCGTGACCGAGGAACAGGTGCCAGATCCCAACGGCCTCTGCTTCTCGCCCGACTACAAGAAGCTGTATGTCGCCTCTACCGGCAAGGGGCCGGGCGACACCGGTCCCGGCGGCAAGGGCGACATGTTCGTGTTTGACGTCGGCACCGACAATAAGCTGACCAACCACAAGCGGTTCAGCGATTTCATGGTCGACGGCGTGAAGTGCGGACCGGACGGCGTGCGCTGTGACGTCAACGGCAATGTTTGGTGCTCCAGCAATGCCGGTCGCGCCGTCGGCTACAGCGGCGTGACGGTATGGTCCCCGGAGGGCAAGCTGATCGGCCGCATCCGTTTGCCCGAAGTGTGCGGCAACATCTGCTTCGGCGGCCCCAAGCGCAACCGCCTGTTCATGGCCGCGAGCCAGTCGCTCTACGCCGTGTACACGGCAACGCAGGGTGCCGGACCGGGCTGACGCGTTCCGCCTCTCTCATGTCATTCCGGGATGCGCCCGCGAGGGCGCAGGCCCGGAATCGATCGGGCCGCAGAGATTTCTGCTAAAGGGATTCCGGGCCCTCGCTTCGCGAGCCCTGGAATGACGAAACGGCGATTCATTAAAATTCGTCGCAAATTGGCAACGTCCAGCCAACCGCTGCGGCAAAAGTTGGGCACACTTAAACTCAGCGTTTATTGCGAACGGTCCACCCTTCTTCGCCAGAAGGGAGGCTCGTCCACCAATGCCTGTTTTCAAGTATTTTACCTACGTCGGATCGGCGTTACTCGTATTGTTGTTTGTTTCAAACGCCTATCTCACCGACGACGAAAGCAATTTGCGCTTCGATGGTTCGCTGTACGGGAGCGCGCTTTACGCGCCTCGCGCGGCAGAAACCCGAGCGACCGCGGAGCTTCGCTTTACCCGCGATGTCACGCCTGCGGTTCGCGTCAGGGAAGTGTTTGCCGTGTTCGTCCCCAATGAGCGCCGCCGCAACAAGCGTGATTCATGACGCCGGGCATGCCCGCGGTTGAGACCGGTGGGCACTCCCGAGCGGCATCCATCCGGCAACATTGCCGGCCGCCAAATGCCGGACAATGCCCGCGCTCTGGGAACGGGCCCGGGCCTTCGCCGTTATCTCCAAGTTTATCAATTTCGCTTCATTCCCGATGCGAAGCGTCCCCGAAACCCGTGCATTTCAGCTAGGATGAACCCATGTTTGGCATAGGTGAGGCGCGGCGTTGCGCCCCGATCATGAGGAGGTCGCCATGAGCTTCCGCCGCGATTTCATCAGCAAGCCGATCTTCGCTTTCGCGCGTGGTGCAATGCCCACGATGTCCGACACCGAGCGCGAGGCGCTGGAGGCGGGCGACGTCTGGTGGGACGCCGATCTCTTCGCCGGCAATCCCGACTGGTCGAAATTGTTGGCTGTCGCGCCGGCGACGCTGACTGAAGAAGAAAAGGCCTTTCTCAACGGCCCCGTCGACGAGCTTTGCGCCATGCTCGACGAGTGGAAGATCAACTGGGAATGGCGCGATCTTCCGCCGGAGGTGTGGTCCTTCATCAAGCGCCACAAATTCTTCGGCATGATCATTCCGAAGGAATTTGGCGGGCTCGGCTTTTCGCCCTATGCGCATTCGGAAGTGGTGCGAAAGCTTTCATCGCGCTCACTGACCGCCGCCGTCACCGTGATGGTACCGAATTCGCTCGGCCCGGGCGAACTGTTGATGCGCTTCGGCACCAAGGAGCAGCAGGATAGATGGCTGCCGCGGCTCGCCGAAGGCGCCGACATTCCTTGCTTCGGCCTGACCAGCCCTGAAGCCGGCTCGGACGCGGCCTCGATGGTTGACACCGGCGTCATCTGCAAGGGCAGTTTCGAGGGCCGGGAAGTCATCGGCCTGCGGCTGAACTGGCACAAGCGCTACATCACGCTCGGTCCCGTCGCGACGCTGCTTGGTCTCGCCTTCAAGGCCTATGATCCCGATCATCTCGTGGGCCAGCAGGAAGAACTCGGAATTACCGTCGCCCTGATCCCGACCCATCTGCCGGGCGTCGAGATCGGCCGTCGCCATCTGCCGGCGATGCAGGTGTTTCAGAACGGCCCGAACTGGGGTCGCGACGTGTTCATTCCGATGGACTACATCATCGGCGGGCAGGAGCGGCTGGGCCAGGGCTGGAAGATGCTGATGACGGCGCTGGCCGCCGGCCGCGGCATCTCGCTGCCGTCGCTGTCGGCTGCGGGGGCGGCGTATGCCGCACGCACGACCGGTGCCTATGCCCGCATTCGCGAGCAGTTCGGTATCTCCATCGGCAAGTTCGAAGGTATCGAGGAGCCGCTCGCGCGCATCGCCGGCACCGCCTATCTGCTCGATGCCGCGCGGCGGCTGACCTGCGCCGCCCTCAACCAGGGGCATCATCCCGCCGTCATCTCCGGCATCATGAAGCTGCACGCCACCGAGCGGATGCGGATCGTGATCGACGACGCGATGGACATCCATGGCGGCAAGGCCGTGATCGACGGACCGCAGAACTACATGGGCAGCCTCTATCGCGCGGTGCCGGTCGGCATCACGGTTGAAGGCGCCAATATCCTCACGCGAAATCTCATCGTGTTTGGCCAAGGCGCGATCCGCGCTCATCCATTCCTGCTCGAGGAAATGAATGCGCTGGGTGAAGCCGACCGTGCCAAGGGCTTGGAAGCCTTCGACAAGGCGTTCTGGAGCCATGTCGGCCACAGCTTCAAGACCATGTTCCGCGCCTGGGCTAGGTGCTGGACCTTCGGCCTGTTTGCGCCGGCGCCCGATGCCGGCGAGGCAACGCGATTCTATCGCCAGCTCTCGCGCTATTCCTCGGCATTCGCACTGTGCGCCGACATGGCGCTGTTGACGCTTGGCGGCGCGCTCAAACGCAAGGAAATGCTCTCGGCCCGGTTCGGCGACATTCTGTCCGAACTCTATCTGCTATCCGCCGCGCTGAAACGCTGGCATGACGAGGGACGCCAGCGCGAAGATTTCGCGGCGCTCGAATGGTGCATGGCGAGCGGCTTGAAGACCATCGAGAACCGCTTTGCGGAAATCCTGGCCAATCTGCCGAACCGGTTTGTCGCTGTGATCCTGAAATTCCTGATCCAGCCGTTCGGTGCGCGCGTGCTCGGCCCGTCTGACCGCGTCGTGCATCAATGCGCGCAGCTCGTGCTGGAGCCGTCGGCGGCGCGGGAACGGCTCACCTCCGATCTGTCAGCAGTCGATGATGACGGCGGCATCGCGCGGCTGGAGAAGGCGTTCCGGCTGGTGGCGGCTGCGGACGACGTCGCAAAGCAGATGCGCGCCGCGCGGCTGCATGACTGGAAGGAGGCGGTGAAGAAGGGTGTCATCACCCAGGCCCAGGGCGAGAAGTTGCAGGCTGCACATGAAGCCGTTGCCAAGGTGATTGAGGTCGATGATTTCGCCCCCGAGGCGTTGTCGCCGATTTACAGGAAGGGCGCCGACGTGCATCAGTTCTTCCAGGAACTGGGTGAACAGAGGGCGGCAAGCTGATGGCGCGACCGGTCTTTATCGTCGACGGCAGCCGGACGCCGTTCCTGAAAGCGCGCTCCGGCCCGGGACCCTTCACGCCGGTTGATCTCGCCGTTCAATGCGGGCGGCCGCTGTTGGCGCGGCAACCCTTTGCGCCATCGGCGTTCGATCAGGTCATTCTCGGCTGCGTTAACGTCATCGCCGACGAGATGAATCCGGCCCGTGTCGCCGCGCTGCGGCTCGGCATGGGCGAGAAGATGGTCGCCTTTACCGTGCAGATCAATTGCGGCTCCGGCATGCAATCGATCGACACGGGTTATCGTTACATCCGCGAAGGCGTCTCCGACCTGATCCTGGCAGGCGGCGCCGAAGCGCTGAGCCATGCGCCGCTGGTGTGGCCGCAACAGGGCGTGCGCTGGTTTGCTGGTCTTGCCGGCGCCAAAGGCATCGGCGCCAAGATCATGGCGGCGCTGAAGGTAAAGCCCGGTTATTTCAAGCCGATCATAGGGCTGGAGCGCGGGCTGACCGATCCCATCACCGAACTCAATATGGGTCAGACCGCCGAAGTGGTCGGGCATCTCTTCGGCATCACCCGCGCGCAATCTGATGCCTATGCTGCTGAAAGCCACAAGCGGCTGGCAAAGGCGCAATCGCAGGGCTGGCTCACAGACGAAGTAGAGACCGCATTCGCGCGCGACGGAAAGTTCTACGATCATGACGACGGTGTGCGGCCCGACTCAACGCCGGAGTCGTTGGCAAAACTGAAGCCGGTATTCGAGCGTCCCTGGGGCAAGGTCACTGCCGGCAATTCCTCGCAGATCACCGACGGCGCGTCCTGGGTGATCCTGGCGTCCGAAGAGGCTGTGGCCAAACACGGCCTGGCGCCGAAGGCGGTCATCCTTGACAGCCATTGGTCGGCGCTCGACCCTGGCATCATGGGGCTAGGGCCGGTGCTGTCGGCGACAGAGCTTCTCAAGCGCAACGAGCTGACGCTTTCCGATATCGAGACCTGGGAACTGAACGAGGCGTTTGCGACCCAGGTGCTGGGCTGTCTCGCCGCCTGGAACGACGAAAAGTTCTGCAAGGAGATTCTCGGCCTCGACGGCGCGGCCGGCGAACTCGACCAAAGCAAGCTGAACGTCGACGGCGGCGCGATCAGCCTCGGTCATCCCGTCGGCTGCAGCGGCAACCGCATCGTGCTGCATTTGGTGAACGCGATGAAGCGATTGGGCACCAGACGCGGCATCGCCACCGAATGTATCGGCGGCGGGCAGGGCGGCGCGATGTTGATAGAAACGGTGTGAGCATGGATAGCCAGATCATGAACGTTCTCGGCGATCGCGTGCTCGAGCTCGGGCCGAAACCTGACGCTGATAGCCCGTACAAGAATTTCCGACTGACCCGCGATGGCGACGGCGTCGCCTGGCTGTTGTTCGATCGCGTAGGCACCAGCGCTAACACACTGTCCGCCGATCTGATCGAGGAATTGGACAAGGTGCTGGCAGAGCTGGAAAGCCGCCGTCCCACGGGCCTTGTCATTCGTTCCGCCAAAAAATCCGGCTTCATCGCCGGCGCCGACGTCAACGCCTTTCGCGGCGCGAGCGACGTGGCGGCAGTCGAGACAGAGATCGGTCGCGCGCATGCTGTGATCGACCGCCTCGAAGCCTTGCGCGTTCCGAGTGTGGCCGTGATTCACGGCTTCTGCCTCGGCGGCGGCTTAGAGGTGGCGCTGGCCTGCCAGATGCGAATTGCGATCGAGGACGCGCGGTTCGGCTTTCCCGAGGTGATGCTCGGCCTGCACCCCGGTCTCGGTGGCACCGTGCGCTTCACGCAGCTCGTCAATCCGATGCAGGCGATGCCGCTGATGCTGACCGGCAAGACCATCGATGCCCGCCGCGCAAAATCGCTCGGGCTGGTCGACGCCGTGTCGCAGGAGCGGCATGTCCTCAATGCGGTGAAGGACGCGGTGTCCGGCCGGTTGAAGCGCGCGAAGCCCGGGCTTCTCAACTCCGTTCTCAGCCTCGGCCCGGTCAAGGGCTTTCTCGCCTCGCGCATGCGCCGCGAGGCCGGCAAGGCGGCGCGGGAGGAGCATTATCCCGCGCCTTATGCGCTGATCGATCTCTGGGAAAAGCACGGCGGCGACCGGCGGGCGATGCTGAATGCGGAGAAAGCGTCTTTCGCCCGACTGATGGTGACGCCGACCGCGCAGAACCTGATCCGCGTGTTCTTCCTGCGCGAGCAGATGAAAAAGCTCGCGGGATCCGGCAATAGAATCGAGCATGTTCACGTCATCGGCGCCGGCGCCATGGGTGGCGACATCGCCGCCTGGTGCGCCGGCCAGGATTTGCGGGTGACGCTCGCCGACATGAAGCCGGAGCCGATCGCAGGCGCGATCAAGCGCGCCGCCGATCTCTACGGCAAGATCCTGCGCAAGCGGACTGCCGTGCGCGATGCGTTGGACCGGCTGATGCCGGACATGCAGGCCGAGGGTGTTCGCAACGCCGATCTCATCATCGAGGCAGTGCCGGAAAAACTGGAGCTGAAGCAGAAGGTCTATGCCGGGATCGAGCCGAAAATGAAGCCGGGCGCGATCCTCGCGACCAACACGTCGAGCATTCCGCTGCAGGACCTGCGCACCACGCTGCAAAAGCCCGAGCGGCTTCTCGGCCTACACTTCTTCAACCCGGTGTCGCGGCTGCAACTCGTCGAAGTCGTCAGCCATGACGGCACCGACGCGCAATTGCTGAAAGAAGCGCTCGCCTTCGTCGGCGCCATCGACCGGCTGCCGCTACCGGTGAAATCATCGCCCGGCTTCCTCGTCAACCGCGCGCTGACGCCCTACATGCTGGAAGCGATGCTGATGCTGGACGAGAAGATCGACAAGACTGTCATCGACGCCGCTGCGAAAAAGTTCGGCATGCCGATGGGTCCGATCGAACTCGCCGACCAGGTCGGCCTGGATATCTGTCTCGATGTCGGCGACATGCTGCGCTCGAAGTTCGGCGACATGCTGCCGCCGACGCCGGCCTGGCTGCGGGAAAAGGTCGCCAGAGGCGAACTCGGCCGCAAGTCGGGCAAGGGCTTTTACACCTGGAAGGAGGGCAAGGCCGACACCTCATCCGGCCTGCCCGCGACATCGGAACCATCTGGGGAAATGATCGACCGGCTGATCCTGCCGATGTCGAATGTCTGCGTCGCCTGCCTGCGCGAAGGCATCGTCGACGATGCCGACGTGGTCGACGGCGCCGTCATCTTCGGCACCGGCTACGCGCCGTTCCGCGGCGGTCCTCTGAACTATGCGCGAATCCGAGGGGTTGAGAACGTGGTCTCGACGCTGCGGGCGCTCACGGAAAAATTCGGCGGAAGATTTGCGCCGGATGCCGGCTGGGAGAATTTCAAGTGAATGAACCCCGTCTGCACGCGCCGGTCGCGACCGAGATCGAGACGCGCGGCGATCTCTGCATTCGCACGTTGGCGATGCCGGCCGACACCAACGCCAATGGCGATATCTTCGGCGGCTGGCTGCTCAGCCAGATGGATATCGGCGGCGGCGTGTTCGCTTCCAAGATCGCGAAATCGCGCACGGTGACGGTTGCGATCGAGGCCATGAATTTCCGCAAGGCCGTCTATGTCGGCGACCTCGTTTCAGTCTACGCCAATCTGGTGCGGGTCGGACGCACCTCGATCACGGTGCATCTCGAAGCCTGGGTCGTACGCCGCAGGGAGTTGCAACAGATCCTAGTGACCGATGGCAACTTCACCTACGTCTCGATCGACGATAACGGCCGCCCGCAGCCGGTTAGCCCGGACGGCGTTATCAAGACCTAGCAATTACGGGCAGGGACGCTCATAGCCGTCACGGCCGATGAAGGTGCCGCGGCGCGGGTCATAAGTCTGCGAGCGCATGCAGCGCGGTGTATCGTCGTAATACCGGGGCGGCGGCGGTGCGTATTGCGCCTGGACGCCGCAATAGCGCGGCGAAACTGCGACCCAGCCGTCAGGCTGTTCCATGTAGCAACCGCCCTGATACCAGCGATAGCCGCCGGGCCGCGGCTCGCCCTGGGCGCCGATCGCAGCACCCGTGGTCGCCCCGACGATCGCGCCAACCGCCGCACCGCGGCCGCCGCCGAGCGCGCCGCCGACGATGGCGCCCGCCGCGCCGCCGAACAGCGCCCCGCCGAGCGTGCTTTCCTGCGCCGCAGCCTCCTGGAGCGGTGCGCAAGCCGCAAGGGCAACCAGCATCGAGAGCGCGAATTTCGGCATCATGTCAGTTCTCCGGCCATTTGGACGATTCGCTTTGTTCCGGGACCAGCTTTGGCACAGCTCAGCCCCGCGGCGCAATGGTGGCAGCAGGAACAATTGCAGGTGCAACCCGTTGTAGGCCCGGAATAAATCTGAGGCTGGGCCATGTCGGATACCTACATCATCGAAGTCGGCTCGCAGCCGGCAGGGATCATCGTGCGCGCTCCCGGCGGCTATCGGTTCTTCGCCGCCTCGCATCGTTTCAACCGGCTGGAAGGACAGATATTTCGCAACGCGCGCGAGGCCGAGCGTGCAGCCTACCGTCTCGTCAGCGGGATGACGCTGGCGGCGTAACCGCCAGCGCCGGTCTTCCGGCGGTCAGAGCTTGGTGGCCGACCGCGACAGCAGCTTCCAGTCCGAACCCTGTTTCTGCCAGTTCATCAGGACGTGCAGGTTCTGCGGAACCTTTTTGCCGTCGGCCGCAAATTCCTGCTCGCCAACAAAATTGAAGCGCACGATGGCGGCCGGGCCGACGACACGGATGGTGGGGTTCTTGTATTCAAGCGAGGTCCATTTGTATTTCGCATTCTTGACGCCCGCCAGCAGGGCCGCCTTATCGTCGACAGCTCCGCTGGAGTGGCTGTAGCTGAGTTCTTCCGCGCAGAGCGGGGCGATCCCTTCGGCATCGCCGACCGCCTGCGCTGCACGGAAGGCTTCGACATTCTTCGCGATGGCATCCTCGTCCGCGCCGGCAAAAGCGGGGACCACGCCCATGAGACCCAGTGCGAGTACAGGCAAAGCGAGCTGACGGCGATCGATGTTCATGGTTTCCTCCATTCGTTTTTAGTTGTGATAGTAGTGTTGCAGCCACAAATTGCTTTGTCGAGCGGTCGCGCATGACGTGGCTCGCATGGCTTCGGGGCCCTAACCAGGTTCGTTGTTTCGCTCTGCCAAACGCCTCCGCAGCCTATCTACCTCGTTGACCGCGACCCCAATCAGCCGCACCATAACGGCAACTTTGTGCCCCAAGTCCATATCGCGAGGGAGCCAGCCGTGGCCGGACTGTCCCACCGTCAGACTGAAATCCTCAACATCGCCCGCGCGTTTGGTCGGGTGATGGTGGAAGACCTCGCCAAGCGGTTCGAGGTTTCGGCGCAGACCATCCGCAAGGATCTCAATGACCTCTGCGATCAGCGCTCGCTGACCCGCATCCATGGCGGCGCCATCATCGCCTCCGGCGTGGAAAACCTCGCCTACGAGGCGCGGCGCTTCGTGGCGGCGGAGGAGAAGCGGGCGATCGGCATCGCCGCGGCGTCGCGGATTCCGAACGGCTGCTCGCTGTTCATCAACATCGGTACCACGACCGAAGAAGTCGCGAGCGCGCTGACCTCGCATGAAGATTTGCTGGTCATCACCAACAATCTCAATGTCGCGATGCTGTTGTACCGGCATCCGCGCATCGAGGTGATCGTGGCTGGAGGAGCCGTGCGCCGCGCCGACGGCGCCGTGATCGGCTCGACCGCGATCAGCCTGATCGGCCAGTTCAAGGTCGATTACGCCATCATCGGGGCGTCGGCGATCGACGAGGAGGGCGCATTGCTCGACTTCGATTATCGGGAAGTGCAGGCCGCGCAAGCGATCATCGCCAATGCGCGCAGCGTCATGCTGGTCGCGGATTCCACAAAACTCCGCCGCAGCGCACCGGTGCGCATCGCCCATCTCAGCCAGATCCAGACATTTGTGACTGACGCGCCGTTGCCGGCGGGTCTTGCTAGCATCTGCAGCCACCGCGGCATCGAGGTGGTCGAGGCGATGGAAAAGCCGGCGGCGGATATCGACGAGCCTGCTACCGAGCCTACCGCGGCCACGACCGCAACGCCTATCCGCTTGCGCTAGTTTCTGGCCACGGCGCGGCGTCGCCGCTGTTTTTCGCGATTGCCGCACCCGTTCATGCTGCACCATTGCCGGCGCTGACTCTTGCTCGTGTCGAGGTAGTAGACATCGCAATCAGCGGCA
Source organism: Bradyrhizobium sp. sBnM-33 (assembly GCF_032917945.1). Taxonomy (NCBI): domain Bacteria; kingdom Pseudomonadati; phylum Pseudomonadota; class Alphaproteobacteria; order Hyphomicrobiales; family Nitrobacteraceae; genus Bradyrhizobium; species Bradyrhizobium sp. sBnM-33. Next base: position 7,811,619 of record NZ_CP136624.1, on the reverse strand, counting down.
GCGCATTTTCGGATTCTCGTGCACTCCTCGTCGACCAGTAGAGATTCGATCGCCAGCGCGCAGGCATGCAGCGGAATTTCGGGTGTCCACGGCGAACACCAGCGGTATCTGACCAACCCGCCGGACCGCGAAGCGACCAGCGTCCGGGCTGCGTGGGCGGCCTTGATCGCGGCAGAGAGGGCGTCCAGGTCTGGCTGCCGCCCCGGCCGTCCAGAGACTTTCGCTTCCAGGATATCGTGAAGGTGCTCGCGAAGTCTGCGCGCGCCTTTCACGATGCGACCAAGCGCCGGACCACGCCGCAGCCGCTTAGCAATCGGTGGCTCGATAAGTCCAGCCAATTCAGCGAACCGTACCAGGTCATGGTAAGTCGCAAGATTTTCGATCGGTTCGTCAGAGGGCCGCTCATCCAGCGTATTCACGAAGTCGAGGGCTGGATGTCCACCACTCCATTCAAAACCATCGCCGCGGTTGTTCATCTCGTCCTTGTTCGGTGGTTCGCTTTGGCGTAACGGTTAAAATGCTACATTCAGGTTATCATTCCTGCGACCTTAATGGAAGTAGATCATGTTCGAGTTGGCCGCCGATCGGCGCGTGCCCGGGAATTACGTTCGCGGGGCTCTCTACGGGCTCGCGGCCGTAAGTATCTGGTCGGGTTGGATCGTTGTGGCTCGGCTCGGGCTAAAGACGAGTCTTACGCCGTGGGACATCGCTGCGCTTCGTTTCGTCGTGGCCGGCGTGCTCCTGCTGCCTTATGTCCTGCAGAAGGGTCTCGCGTTCGAACGCTTGGGCTTGATCGGATTGACGGCAATCGTGCTTGGCGGTGGCGCTCCCGTGCTGCTCGCCAACACAGGTCTGCTGTTCGCCCCTGCAGCCCATGCCGGCGCCCTGTTTCCCGGAGTGATGCCGCTGGCGGTCGCGGTTCTGGCTGCGGCCTTCCTGCACGAGGCGTTCACGGGCGCGAAAAAGATCGGTTTTGCGCTGATCATGATGGGCATCGTCGGCATCGCATGGGGCACGGCCGGGGCGATAGATCCGAGGCAGACGACGGGACACGCGCTGTTCCTCGCGTCCGCGTTTGCCTGGGCCTGCTACACGGTGGCAATGCGGCGGGCGCGGCTTGATGGATTGCATGCTGCAGGCATCGCCGCAGTCGGCGCCTTGATGCTCTATGTCCCCGTCTACTTTCTTGCGGAGGGCACAAGCCTTGGCAGGGTGTCTTTGGGTGACGTTGCTCTTCAGGCATTTGTCCAAGGTGTTCTGACGGCGATTGTTTCACTGGTTTTTTATGGACGCGCTGTCAGTCTGCTGGGCGCCTCAAGCGGGGCCGCCTTTGCCTCACTATCCCCAGTCATGACGGCGGTGATGGCTATTCCGATTCTCGGGGAATGGCCGGTGACGTTGGACTGGATTGCTATCGTCTCGATCTCGGCCGGTGTTTACGTCGTGAGCGGCGGGCCGCTGCCGCGACGGGCCTACTCGGCTTCTGCGCGGGCCAAATGATTTCGGTATGCTCCTCGTTTTCGTCTTGCTTTCATTGTCATGCTGGTCGCAGATTCTACAAATCTCCGCCGCAATGCGTCGCTGCGTATCGCTCAGCTTACCAGATCCAGACCTGTGTGACTGACGCGCCGTTGCCGGCGGGTCTGGCCAGCATCTGCAGCCACCGCGGCATCGAGGTGGTCGAGGCGATGGAAAAGCCGGCCGCGGACATCGACGAGCCCAGCGGCGAAACGGCTGCGACGGTGGTGCGGCTGAAGTAGCTCGCGATCATCCCTGCGAGCCGAGCAGCGATCTCGTTTTCAGGAACTCCCGACACTTGGCGAGGCCAGGCCAAACGACAAGAGAAGCCTGCGCATGGGGTGAGAATGCCTGGTGCAAATTCAGCACCTCCGCATGCATTCCCGGGTAAGGGCCCGGTCCCGGACGCAGAATCGCATCCAGCGCGCCGCTTAACAGGCTCGCTACATCATCGGTCGAGGTTATCAGAACATACTCCGGCGCCTGTTCTGTGTTCGCCAGTTTCGCCAACAGACCATGCGGGTCGGCCGTCAAGTTCGGAGAGACACCAAGCCGTAACGCCTTTGTCGGCAATTTGCGCGCGACGGCATCCGCAGCCGCAGACATTCGTTCGAAGGCATCGCTGATGGTGGGCAGCATTGCCTCCCCATGGCCGGTGAGGGTGAGGCCGCGCGGCATGCGCTGAAACAGCGGAACTCCCAAGATCTGCTCCAGATGCTTGATCTGCTGGCTGACGGCGCCCGGTGTTACCGAAAGCTCCTGCGCAGCCAGTTTGAAGCTGAGATGGCGGCCGGCAGCCTCGAAGGCTCGCAGTCCGTTGAGTGGAGGCAATCTGTAGCTCACTAGGATCCATCCATAGGCGTTAGGCGCGCGCAGATTAGAAAATCTAACTCAACTGTCTAGGAAAAATGGTTTGTGCGCGACGGGTGCAGCGGTGCACGAGGTGATGTTTCGAGGACAGGAGAAACCAAATGCACATCCGCCGCATCAATGCCGAAACAGTAACCGTTCCGACGACGGGCTACAGCCAGGCGCTTGAGGTCAGCGGTCACACGCGTCTGCTTTTTGTAAGTGGCCAGATCCCGCTCGGCATCGATGGCACTGTGCCTGAGGGGTTTGAAGCGCAGTGCAGGCTCGCCTGGCGAAATGTCGAGGCTCAGCTCAAGGCAGCCGGCATGACCCTCGACAATCTGGTCATGCACCGAACCTACCTTGCCGACCGGCGGTACGCCCTTCTCAATCGCTCCGTGCGAAACGAGGTGCTTGGTGGACGGGAAACAGCGCTGACGGTGGTTATCGCTGGAATCTTCGACGAAGCGTGGCTTCTCGAAGTCGAGGCCATGGCCGCGGGCTGATGCCGAGACCAATGCGCCGCGGTCTGCCGCCGGTGGCGCGGACCTGTGCGGTCAAGTCTGGCCTTACTCTCAAGTAGGAGACCCGGTTCCCCGCTTTCAGCTTGCTTTCGTTTTTCTTTGTGATTAACTCCCATACGAAAGCAAAATCGCCGAAATGAAGAGGCGATTGCCGGGGGAAGCGTTTCGTTGGATCGGATATTCGACCTCGCCATTATCGGAGGCGGCATCAATGGCTGCGGCATCGCGCGCGATGCCGCGGGCCGGGGCAATTCCGTTTTCCTTTGTGAAATGAACGACTTGGCCAGTGGAACGTCGTCCTGGTCGACCAAGCTCGTGCACGGGGGCTTACGCTATCTCGAATATTACGAGTTCCGCCTGGTCCGCGAGGCGCTGATCGAGCGCGAAATCCTCTGGCAGATCGCGCCCCACATTATCAGACCTTTGCGTTTCGTTTTGCCGCACCACGCCGGCTTGCGGCCGGCTTGGCTGCTCAGGTTAGGGTTGTTCTTGTACGACCATATCGGTGGCCGGCATCTGCTGCCGCCGACGCGCTCGGTCAATCTCCTCCATGACGAGGTAGGCAAACCCTTGATCGCCAACCGCTACCGAAAAGGCTTCGAATATTCCGACTGCTTCGTCGATGACGCGCGCCTGGTCGTGCTCACGGCGCGGGACGCGGCCGATCGCGGCGCCGAAATTCACACCCGCTCGCGCGCGGTCGAGATACGGCAGGTGGACGGCATCTGGCACGTGACCGTCGAGAAGGCCATCAGCGGCGGGCGCACTACCATCCAGGCGCGCGCGCTGGTCAATGCCGGCGGCCCCTGGGTCGAGCAGGTGCTGTCGTCGGGCTCAGGCGTCAACGCGCGGGCAAAGGTGCGGCTGGTGCAAGGCTCCCACATCGTGGTGCGCAAGCTCTATGAGCACGACCGTGCCTACATGTTCCAGAATGCCGACGGCCGCATCATCTTCGTCATCCCCTACCAGGACGATTTCACGCTGATCGGCACCACCGATCGCGATTACGATGGCGACCCCGCCAAGGTGAAGGCCTCGCCGGAGGAGATCCAGTATCTCTGCGCCTCCGCCAGCGAGTACCTGAAAAAAACTGTGCTGCCTGCGGATGTGGTCTGGACCTATTCCGGCGTTCGCCCGCTCTATGACGATGGCGCCAGCGAAGCGAAAGCGGCGACCCGCGACTACGTGTTCGAACTCGATACGCCCGGCGGCGCGCCGCTGCTCTCGATCTATGGCGGCAAGATCACGACCTACCGGCGGCTCGCCGAAGAAGCGCTGGAACGGCTTGCGTCCTATCTGCACAGCGCAAAGGAAAAGGAAGGCTGGACCGGCAAGTCGCCGCTGCCCGGTGGCGACATCGACGTTTCGGCGCTCGGCGCGCTGGCCGCGGAACTGACGCAAAAATATCCGTTCCTCACCCCGGCGCATGCCAACCGGCTGGCGCATGCCTACGGCACGCGCGCGACAAAGTTGCTCGGCAACGCGAAATCTTTTGCCGATCTCGGCCAGGCGTTCGGCGCTACGTTGACGGAAAGCGAGGTCAGGTACCTGATTGCGAACGAATGGGCCCGCACCGCCGAAGACGTCGTGTGGCGCAGGTCCAAGCTCGGATTACGGTTGTCGGCAGACGAAATTGCCGTGCTCGACGAATGGATCAAAGCCAACAGCGGCTCCGGTGAACGTCCCTTGCGTGAGGCGGGAGGGCGGTCATGAGCGTCACACTCGAGCATGTCACGCGGACCGTGGACGGCATCCCGACTATCCGCGATGTTTCGCTGACGCTCGAGCGGGGCACGCTGAGCGTGCTGCTGGGACCGACGCTGTCCGGCAAGACCTCGATCATGCGGCTGCTCGCCGGTCTCGACAAGCCCACGACCGGCCGCGTGCTGGTCGACGGCAAGGACGTCACCGGCGCCGACGTGCGGCAGCGCTCGGTTGCGATGGTCTATCAGCAATTCATCAATTATCCCTCGCTGACGGTTTATGAGAACATCGCCTCGCCGCTACGCGTGCAGGGCAGGCCGCGGGAGGAGATCGACCACCGCGTGCAGGACGCCGCGAAACTGCTGCGGCTCGAGCCCTATCTGAAGCGCACGCCGCTGCAGCTTTCCGGCGGCCAGCAGCAGCGCACCGCGATCGCGCGTGCGCTGGTCAAGGGCGCCGACCTCGTGCTGCTCGATGAGCCACTCGCCAATCTCGATTACAAGCTGCGCGAGGAGCTGCGCACCGAACTGCCGCGTATCTTCGAGGCGTCGGGCGCGATCTTCGTTTACGCCACCACCGAGCCCTCGGAGGCGCTGCTGCTCGGCGGCAACACGGTGTGCATGTGGGAGGGCCAGGTGCTTCAGGCCGGCAATACATCGCAAGTCTATCGCCGTCCCGACACGCTGCGCGTCGCACAGGTATTCTCAGATCCGCCGCTCAACATCGTCGGTCTTGAGAAGAAAAATGGGTCGGTGCAATATGCCGGCGGCATCCAGGCGCCGGCCACTGGGCTCTATGCGCAGCTTTCCGACGGCCCCTATCGCGTCGGCTTCCGTGCCCACCAGCTCGAAGTGGCGAACGGCATCGCTGGCCGCCACGCCTTCCACGCCACCGTCACCGTGACCGAGATCACCGGCTCGGAAAGTTTCGTGCATCTCAGCCGCGACGCTTCCAACTGGGTTGCCGTGTTGCCGGGCGTGCATGAATACGAGCCCGGCCAGACGCTCGATGCCGTGCTCGATCCCGACAACGTCTTCGTGTTCGACGCCGCCGACCGCCTGGTCGCAGCGCCAGCCGTCGCGTTTTCAGGCGAAGCGCGTGGTGGTTCGCTTGAAAACGCGTCAATAAAGAAAAGCATGTGAGGGAGATGCGATATGGCCCGCATTGACCTCGTCGATCTCGCGCATTCCTACGGCGGCAATGACGCTGCGCCCGAATCCTTTGCGTTGAAGCCGGTGACCATGACCTGGCGGCAGGGCGGGGCTTACGCGCTGCTCGGCCCCTCCGGCTGCGGCAAGACCACGCTGCTCAACCTGATCTCCGGCATCGTCACGCCGTCGCGCGGAAAAATCCTGTTCGACGGCGCCGATATCACGCCGCTGTCAACCCAGAAGCGCAATATCGCGCAGGTGTTCCAGTTTCCGGTGATCTACGACACGATGACGGTTGGGCAGAACCTCGCATTCCCGCTCAGGAATCGCGGCGTGCTGAAGGCCGAGGTCGAGGCGCGGGTGAGGCAGATCGCCGATCTCCTCGATCTGACGTTCTATCTTGACCGCAAGGCGACGCGCCTGACCGCGGACGCCAAGCAGAAGATTTCGCTCGGTCGCGGCCTCGTCCGCTCCGACGTCGCCGCCGTGTTGTTCGACGAGCCGCTGACGGTGATCGACCCCGAGCTGAAATGGCAGTTGCGCTCGAAGTTGAAGGCGCTGCACCGCGAGCTCGATCTCACGATGATCTACGTTACGCACGACCAGACCGAGGCGCTGACCTTTGCCGACACGGTGGTGGTTATGCATGACGGCCGCGTGGTGCAGAGCGGCACGCCGGCCGAATTGTTCGACAAGCCCGCGCATACGTTCGTGGGTTACTTCATCGGCTCGCCCGGCATGAACATCGTGCCGGCTGTCGTGAGTGGGCATGAGGCGCGCATCGACGGTCACATCATCGGCCTGCACCGCAATTACGGCGTGCTGCCAGCGGATGCGAAGATCGAGATCGGCGTGCGGCCGGAGTTCGTCAATATCGCAGCTCCCGCATCCGGCCTTTTATCGGCCACGATCGAACGGATCGACGATCTCGGTCGCGCCCGCTTCGCCCGCGTTCGTATCGGCGATGCCAAGTTTGCCGCGCGCGTGCCGCCCGGATTCTCCGTTCCCGACAACATGGTCGGGCTGGTGTTCGATCCCGCGCATGTTCACGTCTATGCCGACAGCCGTCTGGTCGAGGGGGTTGCCTGATGGACAAGATCGTCAACCAAAAAGCCTGGTTTCTGGTGCTGCCGGTATTCGCGGTGGTCGCGTTCTCCGCGATTCTGCCGCTGATGACGGTGGTGAACTATTCGATGCAGGACACGTTCGGCAACAACCAGTTCTTCTGGAACGGCGTCGGCTGGTTCAAGGAGCTGCTCGATCCCTCGACCGATCTCGGCGGCCGCTTCCTGGCCTCGCTCGGCCGCAATTTGTTGTTCTCGGCCATCATCCTCGCGATCGAGGTGCCGCTCGGTATCGTGGTGGCGCTGTCGATGCCGCGCGAGGGCTGGACGGTTGCCGTCTGTCTCGTCATCCTGGCGCTGCCGCTGCTTATTCCGTGGAACGTGGTCGGAACGATCTGGCAGATTTTCGGCCGGCCCGATATCGGCCTGCTCGGCTATACGCTCAACAGCCTCGGCTTCGACTACAACTACGTCTCCAACGAGTTCGACGCCTGGGCCACCGTCATCGTGATGGACGTGTGGCACTGGACCAGCCTCGTGGCCCTGCTGTGCTACGCCGGACTGAAGTCGATCCCGGACGCGTACTACCAGGCGGCTCAGATCGACGGCGCCTCGCGCTGGGCGGTATTCAAGGCGATCCAATTGCCGAAGATGAACCGCGTGCTGCTGATCGCCGTGCTGCTGCGCTTCATGGACAGTTTTATGATCTATACCGAGCCGTTCGTGGTGACCGGCGGCGGACCCGGCAACTCGACCACCTTCGTTTCGATCGAACTGGTCAAGATCGCGCTCGGGCAATTCGACCTCGGCAAGGCTGCCGCTCTCTCGCTCGTCTACAATTTGATCATCCTGATCGTGTGCTGGGTGTTCTACACCGTCATGACCAACGCCGGGGCCGAACGCCCCGCCAAGAAGGGAGGTGCCTGATGCATTCGATTCCCGGCCGCCGCCTCATCATCTCGCTGTTTTTGATTTTCCTGCTGTTGCCGATCTACTGGCTCGTCAACATGAGCTTCAAGACCAATGCCGAGATCGTAACCACGATGACGCTGTGGCCGCACCAGCCGACGCTGGAAAACTACAAGCGCATCTTCACCGACGAGAGCTGGTATTCCGGCTACATCAACTCACTGACCTATGTGCTGATCAACACCGTGATCTCGATCGCGGTGGCGTTGCCGGCCGCCTATGGCTTCTCGCGCTATCGTTTCCTCGGCGACAAACATTTGTTCTTCTGGCTGTTGTCGAATCGCATGGCGCCGGCCGCTGTATTCGCGCTGCCGTTCTTCAACCTCTATTCGGCACTCAACCTGTTCGATACGCCGTGGGCGGTCGCGTTGGCGCATTGCATCTTCAATGTGCCGCTTGCGGTCTGGATCCTCGAAGGCTTCGTCTCGGGCGTGCCGCGTGAGATCGACGAGACCGCATTCCTCGACGGCTATTCGTTCCCGCGCTTCTTCGTCAAAATCCTGGTGCCGCTGATCGCTAGCGGCATCGGCGTCGCCGCGTTCTTCTGCTTCATGTTCTCCTGGGTCGAATTGCTGCTGGCCCGCACATTGACCTCAGTCAATGCCAAGCCGATCTCTGCCATCATGACACGCACCGTCTCGGCCGCCGGCATGGACTGGGGCCTCTTGGCTGCCGCCGGCGTGCTCACCATTATCCCCGGTGCGCTGGTGATCTGGTTCGTCCGAAACTACATCGCGCGCGGTTTCGCGCTGGGCAGGGTGTAGCCATGGAGAACATCGCATGGATGGCCTGGACACTGCCGACCGCGATCTTCTTCGTCATGCTGGCGCTGGCGCTCGGCGTAATGACATGGCTTGGAATCGCGTATCCCGAAGCCGAGCGCGTCGGCATCCTGCGCATTCCGACCACGCGCGGCGACCGGCTGTTCATTTCGCTGGTGCTTGCCGCCGTCATTCATTTGCTGTGGATCGCCTTCGTCGGCACCGATCCGGTCGCCACTCTGCCGATCGGAGAGGGCGTTGAGATTTCGAGCCTGTGGCTCGCAACCCTGATTTCGCTCGTCTCGGCCGTTGCGATCTTTCGCACGGTCTGAAACGGCGGAAAAAGACAGATCCGGGATCAACCCGGGCCTGAATATGTGTTTATCGCTGCAACCGGAGGATCCAACATGCGACGCTTGAGAGGAAGAAACGGTCCCTTGACCAAGGAGAGCTTTCTGACAATGACCAGCGCGGCTGCGCTGATCGCCGCATCCGTGACCATTGCCGCACCTGTGCGTGCCGATGACGCCGTCAATCAAAGGTGGATCGACAGCGAATTCCAGCCCTCGACACTGTCGAAGGAGGAGCAGATGAAAGAGCTGCAGTGGTTCGTCAAGGCCGCCGAGCCCTTCAAGGGCATGGAAATCAACGTCGTGTCGGAAACGATCACGACGCACGAATATGAATCGCGGACGCTGGCGAAAGCTTTCACCGAGATCACCGGCATCAAGGTCAAGCACGACCTGATCCAGGAAGGCGATGTCGTCGAAAAGCTGCAGACCCAGATGCAGTCCGGCAAAAACGTCTATGACGGCTGGATCAACGATTCGGACCTGATCGGCACCCACGTCCGCTACGGCCAAACCGTGATCCTGTCGGACTACATGACCGGCGAGGGCAAGGACGTCACCAATCCGCAGCTCGACGTCAACGACTTCATCGGCAAATCCTTCACCACGGGTCCGGACGGCAAGCTCTATCAGTTGCCCGACCAGCAGTTCGCGAACCTCTATTGGTTCCGTTACGACTGGTTCTCCAATCCGGAATACAAAGCCAAGTTCAAGGCGAAGTATGGCTACGAGCTCGGCGTTCCCGTGAACTGGTCCGCCTATGAAGACATCGCCGAGTTCTTCACCAACGACATCAAGGAGATCAACGGCGTCAAGGTCTATGGCCACATGGACTACGGCAAGAAGGATCCCTCGCTCGGCTGGCGGTTCACCGACGCCTGGCTGTCGATGGCCGGCAACGGCGACAAGGGCATCCCGAACGGCCTGCCGGTCGACGAATGGGGCATCCGCATGGAAGGCTGCCGTCCGGTCGGCTCGTCGGTCGAGCGCGGCGGCGACACCAACGGTCCGGCTGCGGTCTATTCGATCACCAAGTATCTCGACTGGATGAAGAAGTATGCCCCGCCGCAGGCGCAAGGCATGACCTTCTCCGAAGCAGGTCCGGTGCCGGCGCAGGGCAACATCGCCCAGCAGATCTTCTGGTACACCGCCTTCACCGCCGACATGGTGAAGCCCGGTATCCCGGTCGTGAACGCGGACGGCACGCCGAAGTGGCGCATGGCGCCGTCGCCGCACGGGTCGTACTGGAAAGACGGCATGAAGCTCGGCTACCAGGACGCCGGCTCGGCGACGCTGCTGAAGTCGACCCCACCCGATCGCCGCAAGGCGGCCTGGCTCTATCTGCAGTTCATCAACTCCAAGACGGTCAGCTTGAAGAAGAGCCATGTCGGCCTCACGTTTGTGCGTGAATCCGACATCTGGGACAAGTCGTTCACCGAGCGCGCGCCGAAGCTCGGCGGCCTGATCGAGTTCTACCGCTCGCCCGCCCGCGTGCAGTGGACGCCCACCGGCAACAACGTGCCTGACTATCCGAAGCTTGCGCAATTGTGGTGGCAGAACATCGGCGATGCGTCGTCCGGTGCAAAGACGCCGCAAGCTGCGATGGATGCGCTGGCCGCAGCCCAGGACTCGGTGCTCGAACGTCTCGAAAAGAGTGGCGTGCAGAAAGAGTGCGGGCCGAAGCTGAACAAGAAAGAGACCGCCGAGTTCTGGTTCGCCAAGGCCGAGAAAGACAAGACCATCGCGCCGCAGCGCAAGCTGGCGAACGAGAAGCCGAAGGGCGAGACGGTCGACTACGACGCGCTGATCAAGTCGTGGCCGGCTACGCCGCCGAAGCGGGCCGAGGCGAAGTGACATCGTAGATGTCATGGCCGGGCTTGACCTGGGCATCCACGAACAAAACCAAAGGCCGGGAGCGATCCCGGCCTTTTTCTTTTGTCATTGCGAGCCAACGGGTCGGCGCGAAGCGCCGCCCGATGACAGGCTCCGCGAAGCAATCCATCTCGCCGCTTGCTGAAGCATGGATTGCTTCGTCGCTTCGCTCCTCGCAATGACGGAGAGAAAGCTTAGCAGCCTCACTCCGCCGCTTGCGCCGCCGCCAGCGTCGGATAATCCGTATATCCCTTCGCGCCGCCGCCATAGAACGTCGCCTTGTCCCATTCATTCAAGGGCGCGCCCTTCTTCAATCGCTCGACCAGATCGGGGTTCGAGATGAATGGCTTGCCGAACGCGATCAGGTCGGCGGCGCCGGCCTCGAGCACTTTTGTCGCGAGGTCGAAGTCGTAGCCGTTGTTGGCGACATAGGCTCCGCCAAAGCGCTTACGCAAGGACGCGTAATCGAACGGCGCGATATCGCGCGGCCCGCCGGTGGCGCCTTCGATGACGTGAATGTAGCTCAGCTTCAGCGCGTCGAGTCCATCCACGATGTGATCGAACAGCGGCTGTGGATTGGAATCGGACACATCGTTGGCGGGCGTCACCGGTGAAATGCGGATGCCGGTGCGCTCGGGGCCGGCAATCGCGGCCACCGCCTGCGACACTTCCAGCATCAGCTTTGCGCGGTTCTCGATCGATCCGCCGTAGGCATCGGTGCGCTTGTTGGTGCCGTCTTTTGCAAATTGATCGAGCAGGTAACCGTTGGCGCCGTGGATCTCGACGCCGTCAAAACCGGCGGCCAGCGCGTTCTCGGTGCCGCGCTTGAAGTCGTCGATGATCCCTGGAATTTCCGACAGCTCCAGCGCACGCGGTTCGGATATCTCGGTGAAGGTGCCGCCCACAAACGTCTTGCCCTTGGCGCGGATCGCCGACGGCGCCACCGGCTTGCCGCCGCCGGGCTGCAGCGTGGTGTGCGAGATACGGCCGACATGCCAGATCTGGATGAAGATGCGCCCGCCTTTTTCATGCACGCGATCGGTGACCTTGCGCCAGCCCTCGACCTGCTCTTTCGAATAGATGCCCGGCGTATCCTGATAGCCCTGACCCTGCTGCGAAACCTGGCTGGCTTCGGTGATGAGCAATCCGGCGGAGGCGCGCTGGCCATAATAGTCGATCGCAAGCGGGCTCGGCACCATGCCCGGAGGCACCGCGCGGTTGCGGGTCAGCGGCGCCATCACAAGGCGGTTGGGCAGCGCAATCGGGCCAAGCTTGAGGGGCTCGAACAGTTTGGTCTGGCTCATGTCGGGGATGTCCGGATCAATCATGATAGGGAAGAGTTGGGCATTGCCGCCAATTCTCGCAATCCCCGAGCCATTCGGCTTGCGTAGACGAGCTGCGCGCGGTCCCGGCCGCACGGCCGGCGTCGCGCAACAGCGAATGCGCGCCGGCGTAGGATGATTCATTCGAAATCGGCAGCGGCGCAGCATAGGCGATCTGCCGGCCGGTGCCCTGGCGGCCGAACGGCACTGCCGGCGCGCGATCGAGCCGCGACAAGCTAATGCGCGGCAAATCCCATGCGCCTGTTCTCCAATTCCGCGATCGGCCCCGCGGAATCGACCTGCAGCAGCTCGAACGTCAGGCATTCGCAACCGATCGAGCGAAGCACCTGGCTGGCGGCCTTCTGGACGCTGTTGCCAAAGCTCTGGTGGTCCATCTGAATTTCGAGGCGCGGCTTTCGGCTGCACACCGCCTTCACGACCGACTGCAGGCGTATGCAGACCTCGTCCCGGTAATTCTGCGTGCTTTCGAAAGCGGCCCGGGGGTCGACGATCTGGATGCGCGCGACATAGACGAGGTTGACCGCAAAGCGGTCCGCGGAGACTGCGCCTTGCGTGAACCGTAACACCTCGGGCCGCAAATCGATCCGCGCCAGTTGGCGGCTGCCGGCGCGGATGCGGTGCCGGCCGGGTGTCAGGGCTCTTTCAAAACGCCCGTTCCGGTAGAGCAGCACGGTTTCGAACTGCTGGACGCAGACCGCATCGAAGCCGAGCAGCGCCATGACCCCTTTTCTGAACAGCGTCGAAATCCAGGTCCATGCGCCGGCGATTAGTGCGATTACAATCAAAGAAAAAACGATAGAGCCCAGAAGTTCACCCACTTTTATCCTTCCCTGCCGTGTTTTTATCTCGTTGGCGATACCGCGATATCCGTTCTTCTCTTGGCTTTCGCTGCGTCGAAAATAAGTCATTGCTATCTGAAGTAGAATGAAAAATCGACAAAGCCGGACTCTTTCCCCGTCATTTGGATTTCCGATCGGCGCATTATGACGACGGATCGTTGGTCTTGCCCCGTCGTCCCTGAATCCTCCGCTGTCATCGCCGGGTCGACCAGTACGCCGCGCCTATCCACGTCATTGCGAGCGAAGCGCAGCAATCCATGCTTCCGTTTTGCCGCGAGATGGATTGCTTCGCTGCGCTCGCAATGACGGGGAGATAGCGACGCCCACCACTGTCATCCCCGCGAAGGCGGGGATCCAGTACGCCGCGGCTTCTCGGTTCAATCGCTGGCGTCTCTGGAATACTGGATCGTCCGCCGGAGCCTGTCATCGGGCGCGCATTCGCGCGACCCGTTGGCGGACGATGACAAGCGAATGTGAGGCGGCATTCTCGCGACACACTGTGCCCGAGCTTTGCTACCAACCTCCCACCCTCTCCAATCAGAGGGCGCAGGGAAGACCGGGTGCTTGCTGCACCCGCGGTCTCGTGTGCAGGTGAGCATAGGAAGCGCGCACACGAGCATACAGGTACAGCGGGAGCATCCCGGCCTTCCCTGCGCAATGGCTTTACGGCTACTTCGAGCTCTTCCCGGAGAACGGCTTTCTTGCCTCCGTCGCCCCTGAGAAGTTTGCTTCTCAAGAGCTTAACGCCAGCACCGCGGCGCCCGAACCACACGACTTCGCCGTACGCTTTGTGCGCCTACGTCTTGCGCCTTCCGCGTCCATCGCATCTCACCGCGCGTTCGTGACGATGGCCGACGCCCCTCATTCGCCGTGAGACGGGCGGAGTTATGCCGATGATTTGCTCTCGAAGTTAAGCGGAATATTTTTGCGAGAGGGACTGGACAGGTTTTTGCTGATTTGCCCGTCGTGCCAGTTTGTCGCACGCGCGCAAGCGAGATTGCGCTTGCGCGCGAAACAAATCAGTCCGCAGCCCAATACAAGGGTGGGCAAAGGCGCAAAGCGCCGTGCCCACCAATTCAGCCGTGCTCATGACGGTGCGCCCGCTTCCGCCTTCGCTCTTCGAGCTGCGGCGAGACAGGTCCGCTTTGCTGACGCTACGCTCTGTTCGACCTAGCTGTGCGCGGGAATGTCGGCCCCATCAGTCGCATACTGCCGGATCTTGTTGCGCATCGTGCGCACCGAAAGTCCGAGCACGCGCGCGGCATGAGTGCGATTGCCGTGGCAGCGCGCCAGCGTCTGCAGCACGAGCTCGCGCTCGATCGCCTCGACGGTGGAGCCGATCAGCATCGGCACGATCTGGTGGGGTGAAAGGGCCGGAGAATCCGGCAGCGGAATCTCGCTCGCGCGGTCGCACGCCGCGCCAATGTACACGTCACCAAGGTACTCCCGGGGCATCAACACCTCCCGACTCAACGCTAGCTCCGAAACGCGGAGCTGAAGCATCAGGAATCAACGGCCCCCTGCCGTAGAGAAGGGTGGACGCGTATGGTTAATGAAAGGTTAATGGGGGACTGAAAGGTTTTGATGACGCTTTGTTACATCCTGAAGTAAACGCTCAACAGCAGGCAGATAGGCGCGTCGGCGCGGCCTCGTGGTTTCTCGTTTCTCTAACGCAGGGACGTCGACAGCCACCGCTCTTCGTTGTTGGTGGGATCCGTAGCGGGCATGTATCGAGGTTTCGCTTATGTGCGGGGAACGACGCAGCCAGCTCAGGGCCGTAGCCCGCATGAGCGTAGCGATATGCGGGATGGTTTGAACTCCGGATGTCGCCTCATCCGGGCTACGCATGCTAACGTGTCGGCTCCTTGGTCCGTTCTTCGGTTGCGGTCGATTGTGCAGGCTTGGTCGAGCGAACCATCAGAAATGTTCCAGACCACCCAGTGCCTGGCAGCCGCCAGCGCCCATCGATTTCCGTGGCGTCAGCATTGACCACGCCTTCATAAGTGACCTTGTCATAGCCGTAGCCGGGCGGCTCGTAACGCTTGACGAATGAAACCGCGCTGCCGGATCGATGACCCGCAATCGAAGCGTTGTGGATGCTCAACGGGCAACCGGGCGTGATGCAGGGTTCGGTCACGTTTCCTCCGAGCGCGCCACCAGTCTCGATAAGCGTCGCCAGAAACGTGACCATTCCAACGCGCGGCTGAACATAGGTGCCGTCCCAGACACCGGTCAGATTGTTGGTCATTGCGGTCTAGGTGAGTGCGCAGCCTCACAACACCCGATTGCTCTCCTTCACTTTCTCCGCATCCAGGTAGAGATCGCTTCCCATCTCCTTGAACTTGGCGCTCATCGCAGCCATGCCATCCTCGATCGTACCACTCACCGACATCCCCACACCCGCCGGATCGTTCAGCGTTGCCGCATAATCCCGCACGTCCTGGGTAATCTTCATCGAACAGAACTTCGGCCCGCACATCGAGCAGAAGTGCGCGACCTTGTGGGCTTCCTTCGGCAGCGTCTCGTCGTGGAAGCTTTTTGCGGTGTCCGGATCGAGGCCGAGGTTGAACTGGTCGGTCCAGCGGAAGTCGAAGCGGGCGCGGGAGAGCGCGTCGTCGCGGAGCTGGGCGGCCGGGTGGCCCTTGGCCAAGTCAGAGGCGTGGGCGGCGATCTTGTAGGTGATGACGCCGGTCTTCACGTCGTTGCGGTCGGGCAGGCCGAGATGCTCCTTCGGCGTGACGTAGCAGAGCATGGCGCAGCCGAACCAGCCGATCATGGCCGCGCCAATGCCTGAGGTGATGTGGTCGTAGCCCGGCGCGATGTCGGTGGTCAGCGGCCCCAGCGTGTAGAACGGAGCTTCGCCGCATTCCTTGAGCTGCTTGTCCATGTTGATCTTGATCTTGTGCATCGGCACATGGCCGGGGCCTTCGATCATCACCTGGCAGCCCTTGTCCCATGCGATCTTGGTCAGTTCGCCGAGCGTCTCCAGCTCCGCAAATTGTGCGCGGTCGTTGGCATCGGCGATCGAGCCGGGGCGCAGGCCGTCGCCGAGCGAGAACGAGACGTCATACTTGCGCATGAGGTCGCAGATCTCGTCGAAATGCGTATAGAGGAAGCTCTCCTTGTGATGCGCCAGGCACCATTTGGCCATGATCGAGCCGCCGCGCGAGACGATGCCGGTGACGCGGTTGGCGGTTAAGTGGATGTAGGGCAGGCGCACGCCGGCGTGGATGGTGAAATAATCGACGCCCTGTTCGCATTGCTCGATCAGCGTGTCCTTGTAGAGCTCCCAGGTCAGCTTGACGGGATCGCCTTCGCACTTCTCCAGCGCCTGGTAGATCGGCACGGTGCCGATCGGCACCGGCGAGTTGCGCAAGATCCATTCCCGCGTGGTGTGGATGTTGCGGCCCGTCGAGAGGTCCATCACCGTGTCGGCGCCCCAGCGGATCGCCCACACCATCTTGTCGACTTCCTCTTCGACCGATGAGGTGACGGCGGAGTTGCCGATATTGGCGTTGATCTTGGTCAGGAAATTTCGGCCGATGATCATCGGCTCGAGTTCGGCGTGGTTGATGTTGCAGGGGATGATGGCGCGTCCGCGCGCGATCTCGGAGCGGACGAATTCCGGGGTGATGAAGGCGGGGACCTCAGCGCCAAAGCTTTCGCCATCGGCCAATGCCGCTTCCGCGCGCTCGAGCTGTGCTTTCCGGCCGAGGTTTTCGCGCTCGGCGACGTAGATCATCTCTTTCGTGATGATGCCGGCGCGGGCGAATTCGAGCTGCGTGATCTTGTGGCCGTCGAGGCCGCGGATCGGCTTGTGATGCGCCGTGAAGGCCTTTGCGGCATGCGAGGCGCCGACATTGCCGTTGTCCTCCGGCTTGATCTCGCGGCCCTCATATTCCTCGACGCCGCCGCGCTCCTTGACCCAGGCGAGGCGGTTTCGGGGGAGACCGGCGTTGACGTCGATAGTGACGGACGGATCGGTGTAGGGGCCGGAGGTGTCGTAGACGGGGAGGTTCGGCTCGCCCGCGGCTTCGGAGAGGATGATTTCGCGCAAGGGCACGCGCAGGTCGGGCGCGGCATCGGGTGTGGCGAAGATTTTTCGCGACGAGGGAAGGGGGCCGGTGGTGACGGCGGGCAGGGTGGTGTCGGGGTTGGAGCGAATGTTCATCTCGTATCCTCCTTTATCTTGTTGTCATTCCGGACGGCCGCACGGCGGATCCATCCGGTAGCGAAACTTGTGGCGCGAGCCCCACCCGTCGCGCGCTGACGCGCGCCACCCTCCCCCGCAAGCGGGAGAGGGTAACAAGGGCGCGCTGCGCTCCTTCCTGCGTAGACGGGACGGGTTGACCAAGCGCTCGCTGCGCCCCCTCTCCCGCTTGCGAGGGAGGGTCGGGGGTGGGGGTGCCTCCGCGAGCGCTGATGTCTCCTTCGCGATCGCGAGTTTCCTCCGTCATTGCGAGGAGCGAAGCGACGAAGCAATCCATTGTCACCGATTGCGCAGTGCCAATGGATTGCTTCGCTTCGCTCGCAATGACGGCTGTGGTTGCTTCGCAAATCCATCACGCTGTCTCCGCGCCCTGGCCCAGCCATTGCCGCACCCGCGCGTCGGGATCGGCGCTCTGGGTGACGTCGCTGACGACGGCGATGGAGTCGGCGCCGGCGGCGTAGATCTCGGCTGATTGTTCGAACTTGATGCCGCCGATCGCGACCAGCGGGATATTGCCGATGCGCTTTTTCCATTCGGTGATCTTTGGAATGCCCTGCGGCGCAAAACGCATCGATTTCAGCGTGGTCGGGAAGATCGGACCGAGCGCGATGTAGTCGGGCCTGGCGGCGAGCGCAGTCGCCAGTTCTTCGTCGTCATGGGTGGAGATGCCGAGCGTCAATCCGGCTTTGCGGATTTCGTTGAGATCGGCGCCGACGAGGTCTTCCTGGCCGAGATGCAGGTGTTTTGCACCGGCGACGATCGCCGCGCGCCAGTAATCGTTGACGACGAGCTTGGCATCGGTGCCCTTGATGACTTCAAGGGCGTCGGTCACGATCTGCAGCGCCTCGGCGTCGTCGAGATCCTTGGCGCGCAGCTGGATGGTGCCGGCGCCGAGCAGCGCCAGCCGCGCCACCCAGGCGACGCTGTCGACCACGGGGTAGAATCGATCAGGATACGGCATGCCAGAACGGGGTCCCAATCACAGGGGTGGAGGGAGAGGCGAAGTCGCGGGCTTCCATCAAGCCGGCTTCATAGGCGGTGCGGCCGGCTTCGACGCCGAGGCGGAAGGCGTTGGCCATCGCGACGGGATCGGCGGCTTTTGCCACCGCGGTGTTGAGCAGCACGGCGTCGTAGCCGAGCTCGAGGGCGTGGGCAGCATGCGAGGGGGCGCCGAGGCCGGCGTCGACCACCAGCGTGATATCGGGCAGGCGCTCGCGCATCAGCTTTAGCGCATCGCGGTTGGTGATGCCTTTTGCACTTCCGATCGGCGCGGCCCAGGGCATCACCACCTTGCACCCCGTTTCGACCAGCCGCATCGCCACCGAAAGATCTTCGGTGCAATAGGGGAACACTTCAAAGCCGTCCTTGATCAGGATGGCGGCGGCTTCAACCAGGCCGACCACGTCGGGCTGCAGCGTGTCGTTGTCGGCGATCACTTCGAGCTTGATCCAGGGCGTACCGAACAGTTCACGCGCCAGCTTTGCGGTGGTCACCGCCTCGCGCACGCTGCGGCAGCCGGCGGTGTTCGGCAGCACCGTGACGTCGAGTTCGCGGATCAGCGACCAGAACGCATCGCCGGTCTTGCCGCCGGCGGCCTCGCGCCGCAGCGACACGGTCACGATGTTGGCGCCAGAGGCGCGGATCGCGTCCTGCATGATCGCCGGCGAGGGATAGAGCGCCGTGCCGATCAGGAGGCGGGAGGAGAAGGTTTTGCCGTAGAAGTTCAGCATGTTCACGGTGTTTCCTCAAATGATCCTGTCATCCCCGCGAAGGCGGGGATCCAGTACGCCGGGACGGCTGTGATCAACCCGACAGGCCGCGGCGTACTGGGTCGCCCGGTCAAGCCAGGCGATGACAGCGGAGTGCGAGGCGCGCTTCGCAGGGACGACGGGCGGAGAGTGCGCGCGTTCATCCTCCTCACCCTCCCTGCCGCGGGGTGATGATCTCGATTTCGTCGCCAGCTTTCAGTGCGGTCTCGGCCCAGCGGCTTTTCGGCAGCACGTCGTAATTCACGGCGATCGCGAAATGCGTGCCTTCGTATTCGAGCTCGGAGAGCAGCGCGTCGACGCGCTTCGAGGCGATCTCACGCTGTTCGCCGTTGATGGTCACACGCATCGCATCACCTCATTGTCGATCGCGCCGCGCTGCACGTAGGCGAGCGTCAGCTCGGCCAGCGCGGGCGCCACCAGAAAACCGTGGCGGTAAAGGCCGTTGACCGCGATCTTGCTCTTGCTGATCGTGATCCGCGGCAGATTGTTTGGGAAGGCGGGACGCAAGCCAGAGCCGAACTCGACGATGCGCGCCTCGGCGAAAGCCGGATGCACGGCATAGGCCGCACCTAACAGCTCCAGCGCCGAGCGCACGCTGACGCCGGTGTCCTCGGCCTCGATCGTGGTCGCGCCTAGCATGAATTTGTTGTCGCCGCGCGGGATGACATAGAGCGGCCAGCGCGGATGGATCAGCCGCACCGGGCGCGAGAACTCGACCTCCGATGTCTCGATGATGATCATCTCGCCCTTGACGCCGCGCAACTCCCGCTGCTCGTCGCGGGCCGACAGCCCGCGGCAGTCGATCACGATGCCGTCGAGATTTTCCGCACTGACGTCGCAATCGAACTTGATCGTGCCGCCGGCGGCTTCGATGCGCGCATGCAGCTCCGGCAGCACGCGCCGCGGCTCGACATGGCCTTCGCCTGCATAGAACAGGCCGTCGCGAAAGCGGCCGTCCAGCGAGGGTTCGAGCCGGCCGACGCCGCTTGCGTCGAGCCTGATATGGCCGGTGGTGAGTTTGGCAAACCGCTCGAAATCGGCGCGGTCGCGCGGATGCGCCACCACCAGCGAACCGTTGAACGGGGTGTTGGGAAAGAGCTCGCGCCACAAATCGAGCGAGCGGGTGCCGAGCCGGCCGATCACAGGCTCGGAGGTCTCAGCCTCGCACCAGGGGGCTAGCATGCCGCCGGCCCAGTGACTGGTGGAAAGCGTCATATCGGCGTCACTGCGCTCGTACAACGTGACGGCATGGCCGGCCTGTGCGAACAATAGCGCCTGCCACGCGCCGGCAATGCCCGCGCCGATGATGGAAACGGGAGAATCCCCCCGCAGATCTGACTTCTGGTACATCCCTGTCCCTTCGCCGGCATGACCCGGATCAGGTTCAAAGGGTCACCGCGGTCCCAGGACTCCACCTTTTGAGGTGACTGCCCAAGCTTGCGGTATCTCAGCTCCTCGTCGGAGCACCCCTCGGAACAGGACTAATGTAGGCGGTTGGGCGGAGGTGTCAACGCGGCTTTGCGGGAACTTGCAATGCTGCCCTGCCCCGGACGCAGCGCAGCGCGTTAGCGGTGCGCTGCTGAGCCGGGGCCCAGACGGCCAGCATGGGTCCCGGTTCTGCGGAGCAGCGCAGAATCGGACGATGCTTCGCATCGCCTAGGCTGCACCGCGCCCGGGACACGAGTTTCGCTGTTTGGACTTAGCTATTTGGCGGTCTGCAGCGCGTTCGCCTCGGCCGGCGTTCTCGTTGTCGCAACCGGCGCGGCGACGATTTTCGGCGTCGCACCGCTCGCCAGCACCGGCGCGATCTGCAGCGGCTTCTCCGGCCGCTGGCGCTTTGCGGCGTAATAATAGCCGCTCGCATAGTAACGCACGGCGCGGCCATGATCGCCATTGGCAGCGCGATAGGCGCCGGCGAGATATTTGATGCCCCAGGCGAGATTGGTGTCGGGATTGCGCAGGCCCGCGGCGTCGCCGGTGTAGCCGAGGCCGCGTGCGGTCGGGAGCTTGATCTGCATCAACCCGATGGTGCCGCCGCGTCCGACCAGGTTCGGATGATACTTGCTCTCGCGCACGATGACCCGGTGCACCAGCGCTTCCGGCACGTTGTTGGCGGCGGCATGGGAGGCGACCATGCTTTCATAGTGCGCGCGGCTCTGCGCCATTGCTGAGGGCGAGCCCATGAGCGTGGCTACGGCGGCGAGCCAGATGAACTTTGATAGATTTTTCATAAAACAATCTCGGCGGGCACATTAACGATTTTCGCGTTCTCGATTATTGTGGCCGCCCGGCCAAGATGTGGCGGAAAACGGACGACATCGCGGCGAGATGTTTGCGGCTCATGCACGTGTTGGCTCATGCACGTGTGAACGAACGCTTCCAGCGTGACGCTAACGTTGTGCGTGCAATGCATCGCGTTGAGCGACGCGAATCTGCGTCACGCGGACGCGCACGAATGTCGTGCAAATGATGCAGTCAAGGTGTAAAGAGAATTCCGCGATAAAAACCACTTCATTTCATTCCGACAGCAAACCTGTCTCATTCAACGACATAAGCAATTTGACATAAGCAAGCAGCGAGACGTCGCACGACGTCCGAAGTCTAAGGGAGATGCGCCATGGCTCGACTCGATTCCGGCTACTTGCCCCGCGGAAATCCCTGCGCCCAATGCGGCAAGCCGATTCCGAGACCCGACTGGGTCGAAAGCAGCCCGGGTCGCACCTCCTTCCTCTGGTTCTGCCGCGCCTGCGACTATCGCTTCGAGGCGATCGCGATTTACGAGGAAACGGATCCCGACGCGCTCGCGGCCTGACAGCGCACGCTTCATTCGACGGTACGATATCGGCATCGCCAGACAGGCGCTGCCCAAGCCTCGTGCGTTTCGCCATTTCCGAATAGGGCAGGCCGGCTGCCGTAGAGCGGAACCAGCCGGACGCAGCCACGTTGATTCCTCACTCATACGTGGAGGGTCCGATGGCAAGTGAGGTGATGGCCAAGCCACATCCGCTGATCGCGAGCGACCGCGTCGAGGGGACCGCGGTGCGCCGGCCGAACGGGGACATGATCGGCCATATCGAACGGCTGATGATCGACAAGATCACTGGTAAAGTATCGTATGCAATCCTGAGTTTCGGCGGGTTTCTGGGCGTCGGAGCCAACCTGATTCCGCTGCCCTGGGGACGGCTTAGCTACAACACGAAATTCGAAGCCTACGAACTCGACATCGACGATGAAGAGTTGAGGCGCGCGCCGTCATTCCGTGCGGACAAGGATTTCGACTGGGGCGATCGCGCAAAAGAAGCCGAGCTGCATCGCTATTACGGCATGCCGCCTTACTGGGGCGGCTTCTGATGCAGCGTCGAATCGACGTGTTTCATACGAAAACGGGTGGAACTCTTGTTGAAGTGCCGGGTTTTCTCAAAGCGTTTCTGAACTGAGGAGAACCAATATGTTAACGAAAACTGCCGTTGCCGGCCTCGCGGCGTCCGCGTTGCTGGCGAGTGTCGCGTTTGCGCAAAATCCTCCGGCAACGACTGACACCGCAAAGACCGCCGCGCCAGCGGCTGCATCCGATACCTCGTCGTTCAAGGGTACCTGGCGGGCTTCGAAGCTGGTCGGCCTGAACGTGTACAACGATAGCAACGAAAGCCTCGGATCGATCAACGATCTCCTGACCGACAAGAGCGGCGATATCAAAGGCGTGGTGATTGGCGTCGGTGGCTTCCTCGGCGTCGGCGAGCATCTGGTTGCGGTGCCCATCGACAAGGTGAAGTTCGTCGATGAACCGATTGCCTATACGGGCACCGCTGGTGCGCCCGCGACAGGCGGCGCACGGCCTACGACAGGCACAGGCGGCACAGGAACGACGACGGGTGCTGCGACAGCGCCTGCCGCGCCGAAGAAGAATCCGTGGTACCCGGATCACGCCGTGTTCAGCGCGACGAAGGATCAGCTCAAGGCGATGCCGGAGTTCAAGTACTCGACCGAATAAGGCCGCGGTCCCAACACCAGGCTTCCTCAAAATGGCCGGACGGCGTGATGCCGCCCGGCCATTTGTGTGTATGGAGCGCGCAGATGGGTAAACGCCGGTCATGGTGCAGCGCATCCTATCAGCGCGCGCTCCCCGATGTTAGTTTGTGTGTCCCGGCAGGAGCACCTGCCTCCTGCCTTGCACAGACTCTTGCATCAACGGGAGGACGACATGGCTGATAGCGTCTACAAGGTCATCGAGTTGATCGGCACCAGCACGGAATCCTGGGAGAAGGCCGCTGCAAGCGCGGTCAGCCGCGCTGGAGAGTCGCTGCGCGATCTGCGTGTCGCCGAGGTCGTGAAGTTGGATCTGCAACTGGACGCCAGTGGCAAGGTCGAAGCCTACCGCGCCAAGCTGAACCTCTCGTTCAAGTTCGAGGGGTCGTAGCAGCCGGCATGATGCGTAGGGTGGGCAAAGCCACCGGGTCGCGCGAATGCGCGCCCGATGACAGGCTCCGCGTGCCCACCATCCATGAACGGATCGCAACGTGAATGGTGGGCACGCTATCGCTTTGCCCACCCTACGGACCTACACTTCTGTCAGACCTCATCCTGAGGAGCCGCGCAAGCGGCGTCTCGAAGGATGAATGGCACTAGCCGGGCCTCGTGGTTCGAGACGGCGCTGCGCGCCTCCTCACCATGAGGGTTAACAGTTGCTGCAATCTGCTCGTTGCATCACAACGCCGGCAGCGCGCTGACGTAGACATTGATCGAGCCTTCCGCTTCTGCGATCACGCGCAGCGTTTTGGAATCGAACGCGATGCCGGCGAGCCGCAGCTTGCTGATCTCGGCCGAGACCCGCACGCCGTTCTCGTTCTTCTGAAGATCGGCGATCGCTGCTGCAATCTTCTTCTGCGCATTGCCGGCGAACGGCTTGAGGTCGACAACAGCCTTCTCCGCCAGCGTCTTCTGCAGATGCGGGATGGCCGCGCGCGCAGCAGTGCCCAACAGCCCGAAGGCAGCCTCCGACTCGACGGCGAGCTCGATGTCGGTCAGCCGCAGCGTCTGCTCTGCCTGATCGAGCACCGGCTTGCCCCAGATATGCACATTGGCCTCGCCGCCGAGGCCCAGGAAGCTCTTCTTTTCCCTGGCGCTGACCAGAAGCGAGATCAGCAAGCCGTTGCTGGAAGCGGCCACGCTGGCGCGCTTGACGGTGACGTCGACCGCGCCCGAACCGTCTTCAGGAAAAGTCTTCCCGGCGAACTGCGCCTCCACGATCTTGTTGATCTCGGTAAACGGCATGTCGATCGGCACGCCGATCGCGACCCGTCCCGGCGTGGGCGGCACCATGGCGATCGTGGCGGGGAACGGGCAGGACGGCTTGGTTTCGCTCGGTGTGACCTTGGTTTCCGCCTCGATGCCCAGCGTCAGCGTCAGGTTCGAAGCATCGACACGCGGCTGCGCGGCAATCGCCCGGGTGGGACGCAATTCCAGCCACAGCGCCGGCATCGTCGAACCGGCTGTCGTGCCCTGCAGCGGAATCGAACGGCAGGCCCTGGCCCACTGCATCCGCGCATTCCGTTCGAAGGTCGGATCGTTGCGCATGCGCGCCTGCACCAGCGCGATCTGCTCGGCGACGT
The DNA here is from genome assembly GCF_032917945.1 of Bradyrhizobium sp. sBnM-33. Taxonomy (NCBI): domain Bacteria; kingdom Pseudomonadati; phylum Pseudomonadota; class Alphaproteobacteria; order Hyphomicrobiales; family Nitrobacteraceae; genus Bradyrhizobium; species Bradyrhizobium sp. sBnM-33. The sequence goes on along the minus strand of NZ_CP136624.1, from coordinate 7,787,087 downwards.
TCTGGTCAATCAATGGCTTCACCTGCGCGGGCACGTTGACGCGCGCGCCGGCCACGCTGAGGCTGGTGTCGCCGAGATTGACCTGCGCTGCGAGATTAGGCTCGATGCGCCAGTTCGCGGCGATCTGTGGTCGCGCCGATATGACAACGTTGCCCTTGATCTCGGCGCTGGCGTTGAGGTTCTTGATGTTCACGCTGCCGATCTGCTTGGCGACGTTGCCGCCGAGCAGGCCTCCGAGCGCTTCGCCGACCGCACCCGTCGCCTTGGCCGACAGCGAGCCGGTTACGCTCAGTGTGCCCGTCAACGGCGTCGCCAGCGACAGCACATCCTGCGCGCCGGTAGCTACGATCGGCCCGCGCGAGGCAGTCCAGCCGATGTCGGCATTCTGCAGGATCTGCGAAATTGGATTATCGGCTTTGCCGGCAAAATTGCGCGGCGCGCCGCGATCGGCGGCATCGCGGATCGCCGAGAGCGCAACCGCAATCGGCGCCATCACCGTGGATGCGCGCGCCGCCGGCGGCAGCGGCGGCAATTCGGCGAGCGTGGGCGCGCTGTTCGTGGCGCGAGGCGCGACGAAGTCCATCACCTTCAGGCTGACGGCAAACGAGATGACGATGACCGCAAGCGCGATTGCAATCGTCTTGACCCGCATCGGCAGACGCATCGTCCCCCGGACCCCAATGAATCGCCCCACAACGTTTTACAGGGGTGGCGAGGGGGACGCCACTGCACATTGCCGCGACCTTAGGTCAACGCAAAACGGCCCTGGCAAGCGCCGGGCCGCTTCTCGCATTAAGAAATGCTTAATATCTCAACGGATGGTCCGGCCGAGATCGGCGCGGCGATCCGTCATCGGCAGCACGATCACCTTGGTTCCGACGCTGACCCGGGAATACAGATCAATGACGTCTTCGTTGGTGAGGCGGAGGCAGCCTGAGGAAACACGGGTGCCGATCGTCTCCGGCGCGTTGGTACCGTGGATGCGATAGATGGTGCCGCCGAGATACATCGCGCGGGCGCCGAGCGGATTACCCGGGCCGCCGGTCATGTGGCGCGGCAAATAGGGCTGGCGGGCGATCATTTGCGGGGGCGGGGTCCACGCCGGCCATTCGGCCTTGCGGGTGATGGTCTGGGTGCCCGACCAGGTGAAGCCGTCGCGGCCGATGCCGATGCCGTAGCGCATTGCCTGGCCGTTGCCGAGCACGAGGTAGAGATAGGTGTTGGGCGTGTCGATGATGATCGTGCCCGGCGCCTCGCGGGTATAGTAGTTCACGACCTGGCGGCGCAGGCGTGCCGGCAACTCGAAGCGCTCTTCCTCCTGGGGCGCAGCCGCAACCGGCGGCGGGGCCGCTTCGATCTGCGGCAGGAAAAACGGAAACAGCGGCAGCGGGGCCGCGGCGGCGGGTGCGGAAAATGCGGTTGCGCCGATCGCCAGCGCGCCGAAAGCGGCGGCCGCGAAGCGGCTCAGTATCGATAAATTGGACATGGTCGTCCCCCTGTTGGTCGCACCAGTTCGGCGCGTCGTTGGGGAAACCTGTACCGATGAACCGTTTCAGGACATTTGCACGAAATCGCCAAAATGGTTTCGTCGCGTTAGGGAATTGTTTCGTTAAGGTTTCGTTGATGGGCGGTGGGTGTGCCGCGCGCAATCTGCTCGCGTAGGCCGAGCTTCAATGGGTTCAAATAGGAACCCTTTGGGTCTGGCGCCGTTGGAGTTACGGTCTAGAGATAAGCGAGACCGCCATGACGAGACCAACGCTTTTAGTTGGCGCCGTTGCGTTGTTACTCCTGTCCGTTCCTGCCAATCCGGCGTCGGCGCAGCACGTAATTACTAATCCGGGCTGGTGCGCCCAGTTTTATCCGAACGCAAACTGCCAGAACTATGGGCCGGGTAATCCCTACACGAGCTATGGCTGGCGACGAGCGGGACATCGTCACTATTGGGGCCATCGTCATCATCGCCGCCACTGGCGCTGACGCCAACCAGCGGGAAGAACGCCCGGCGCGGGTAAATCCAATCGAAGGAAGGAAAGACTGGCTGGAATCAGCTCTAACCGGCGCGCATCCGCGGCGCGTCGGCCGCGCCGGCGCCAGCGAGCACCGCGCGGCGGTCGGCGACGGCGTGGTGGAATTGTTCGAGCGCGAGAGCAATCACCGACAGGTCGCCTTCTTCGACGGTGCCGTCGTCATAGCAATCGAACGCCTCACGCAACATGCCGTCGGCCGCAGCCTGCATCTCGGCCAGCTCTTCCGCCGTTTCGGCCTTCCTCGCCCTGGAAATCAACTCAAGCAGATGATCGCGATGGGCGATGTATTGCTCGTGCTCGTCCCTGTTCCAGTAATGCTTGAACCAGGCGCCGGCCGAGCCCAGGCCCGACAGGATCAGGATCGCGAACCAGATGTAGTCGGTGTATTTTTCGAGGAACGTTCGCTCGTTGCCGTCGATATAGGCCGCCGCTCCCGCATGCGCCGGCAGTGCGGCATCCTTCTCAGTGTCGGGCTTCTCGATCTGCGAGGCGGTCGGCAATTCACGTGCGAGCTGCTGGCGGTTGGTGAAGAGCTGGCGGGCGAAGGCGGCGACCGCCGTGTCAGACAATGACTTCGGCGCGATGATCAGGTGATTGACGGCCACGGTGTCGACCTTGTCTTCCGGTCGTTGCGGCGACGAGCCGAAGATGCTGGCGGGAATTTCTTCGGATTCATAGATCGGGTTTTTCTTCGCAATGGCGTCGGCGACATCGATCGGCAGGAATTTCGGCTCGCCGCGCGCGGCCGCCGTTGCAGCGATCGCGTCCACGGTGATCTTGCTCTTGAGCGGGCCGACCGCCATGAAGGCGTCGATCGACTGATCTTTCGCCATTTCGCCGATCTGATTCGTGGCGAACTGGCTGATCGTGACCTTGTCGGGATTGATGCCGGACTCCTTCAGGATCCCGCGCAGAAGCGTGACATTGGCCTGCGTCCGCCCGATCACGCCGACGCGGTGGCCGGCCAGATCATCAATGCCCTTGATCTTCGGCGTAGGCTGCTTCTTCGAGCCCCTGGCGGGAAGGCCGGAAGGCGCCCACAGTACCACGACATTCTTGCGCAGGATGGCAACCGACTCGGCATTCGCCGGCAGGTTCAGATCGCCGCGCGCCACCGCGAGATCGGCCTTACCGTCGGTGAACAACGCAATGCTCTCCGCCGTTCCTTCCGTCGTGATCGGCGCCAGCCGTACCGAGCTGCCCTCGCGCGCAAAGGTCTGCGCCATCAACTGGACCAGTTTCTGGTCGTCGCTGCCGGCAGGGCCGACCGCAATCCGCAGCGTCGTCGGTCGCAACACGTAATACAGCGTGCCCGCGGCGACGCCGAACGCGAGCAGGCCGGCGGCAAGGATCAGAAGCGCATAGCTCTTCCGCTTTCGCCGGCGGCGGGATCGCGTAGGATTGTCGTTATGGTTTGTCATCTCGCTGTCACGTTACACGAAAATGCGTGGAGGGGACCTAAAAACATCCTTACATATCGATGACGTCATACGCTTGAAATATCCATGGCTGAACGTCGGATTTGAGAATCATTAACCTCGGGTCCGGACATGAAGATATTGATTGCGACCGATGCGTGGCATCCGCAGGTGAACGGTGTCGTCCGCACGCTGACGTCGCTGGCGCGCAGCGCCTCGGCGCTCGATGCAGATATCAGCTTCCTGACCCCGGACGGATTTCCTTCCCTCGGCGTGCCGACCTATCCTGGCTTGCGCGTCGCGCTGCCAAACCGGCGCGAGATCGCGCGACGAATCGAAGAGGCGGCGCCCGACGCCATCCACATCGCAACCGAGGGGCCGATCGGCTGGATGGTGCGCGCCTATTGCTGCCGCCGCAAGCTTTCGTTCACCACGTCCTACACGACGCGCTTTCCCGAATATATCGCCGTCCGCACCGGACTGCCGGCCGCCGTCGGCTATGCGGTGCTGCGGCACTTTCATGCCGCGTCGTCCACGGTCATGGTCGCAACCGATTCTCTTCGTCAGGAACTTTCCGCGCGGAGTTTCCGCAAACTCGGCTTCTGGACGCGCGGCGTCGATACCGAACTATTTAACCCGCATACGCCTGCGACGCTTGATCTGCCGCGGCCGATCTTCATGACAATGGGCCGCGTCGCCGTGGAAAAGAACCTCGATGCCTTTCTGTCGCTCGACCTGCCGGGATCGAAAGTTGTGGTCGGCGACGGACCGCAGAAGGCGCAGCTCGCGCAAAAATACCCTGACGCAATTTTCCTCGGCGAGAAGAAGGGCGCGGAGTTGACCGCGCATCTCGCCGCTGCCGACGTCTTCGTGTTTCCGAGCCTTACCGATACGTTCGGCGTCGTGCAGCTCGAGGCATTGGCCTGCGGCACGCCGGTCGCGGCATTCCCGGTCACCGGCCCGAAGGACGTCATTGCCGATCATCCGATCGGCGCGCTCGACACCGATCTGCGCAGCGCGTGCTTGCGCGCGCTGACGATGTCGCGCGAGGCCTGCCGAAACTTTGCGCTGGCGCGCTCCTGGGACAACAGCGCGCGGCAGTTCATCGGCAATCTGACCGCGCTGCAGCCGAGTCGCGCGCTGCGGCCGGTGCGCCGGGCGCCCGCCGCGAGCGCCGTGCAGGGCTGAACCGAAAAGTTCGACTATCAACTCAAGTCATACGCGTGAGACGAAAAGGCAAACCAACCATGGCAGACATTATCAAGCTTGACGGCACCAGGCCGCTCGATTTCGACCGCGAAATGGTCGAGCAGGCCTACGATCGCTGGGCGCCGGTCTATGACCTCGTATTCGGCGGCGTGTTCAGCAAGGGCCGCAGGGCGGCGATTGCCGCTACCAACAAGATCGGCGGCCGCGTACTGGAGGTCGGCGTCGGCACCGGCATTTCGCTGCCGCTATACGCGCCGCATCTGCGCATCTTCGGCACCGATATTTCCGAAGCAATGCTGCAGAAGGCGAAGAAGCGCGTCAATGAGCTCGGCCTGAAGAACGTCGAGGGCCTTGCTGTCATGGACGCCGAGAATCTCGAATTCCCGGACAATTCCTTCGACGTGGTGATGGCGCAGTATGTCGTCACCGCCGTGCCGAATCCCGAAAAGGCGCTCGACGAATTCGCCCGCGTGCTGCGGCCTGGCGGCGAGCTCATCATCCTCACCCGCGTCAGCGCCGATGCCGGGATGCGCCGCTTCATCGAGCAGCGGCTGCAGCCGGTGGTTCGTCCGCTCGGCTTCCGTACCGCCGAGTTCGCCTGGTCGCGCTATGCGCAATGGCTGGCGGGCGCGCGCGGCATGGAGCTGGCGGAGCGCCGCCTGGTGCCGCCGCTCGGCCATTTCTCGCTGGTGCGCTTTCGGAAAATCGACGTCGCCGCGGCTGCCTGACGCGTCCTGATCGCTGTTGCGTCATCGCGCCACTGCGAACAGTCACATGTCATTATCATGATGTCACATGCCGGACATCGAATCTCAGTAGACCCGATCCCATCGCAATTTGGGGGAGAACATGATCAAGAACTTTCTGCAGGAACTGCGAACCCAGCGCTGGGATGACCATCGCTACTACCACCACAGCCGCATCAACCAGTCGCTGCACTTCGTCAGCGCGGCGAGCTTCCTGTTCGCTTACGCGATGCTGTTCTTCGATCCGGTGGTGTCGGCGCTGGTCGGCTGGCTGGTGTCGATGACGACGCGGCAGGCCGGTCATTTCTTCTTCGAGCCGAAGGGCTATGACCACGTCAACCAGGCCACCCACGAGCACAAGGAAGAGATCAAGGTCGGCTATAATCTGCAGCGTAAAGTCGTGCTGATGACGATCTGGGCGCTGTCGCCGCTGGTCTTGTATCTCGACCCGACCTTGTTCGGCCTGTTCACGCCCTGGACGTCGTCGGCGGACTTCATGCGGCAGGTCGCCAAGATCTGGCTTGCGGTTGGCATCGGCGGGCTGTTGTTCCGCACCGTGCACCTGTTCTTCATCCGCGACGTCGAGACCGGCTTGGTCTGGATGACCAAGATCCTCACTGACCCCTTCAGCGACCTGAAGCTGTACTACAAGGCGCCGCTGGCTCTCATGAAGGGCGAGCTGATCGATCCGGGTCTGGAGAAGCACGTCAAGCACGCGTGATTGTCGGGCTCGAATCTAGCAAAGCGTCATGGCCGGGCTTGTCCCGGCCATCCACGTCTTGAACGTCAGACGAACTAAGACAGCAGTTGTGAAGCCGTCATTGCGAGCGAAGCGAAGCAATCCACCTCTCCGCACGGGGATAGATGGATTGCTTCGTCGCTGTCGCTCCTCGCAATGACGGGGAGACGTTCGAAGATGACGGAGGTAGCGCGACTATGCCGCTAATGGTCGGCTTTACCCAACCGCTTGCGGATCATCTCTTTCAGAATCCGCCGCTTGATCGTCTTGTTGGTCAGCGAAACGTCATGCCACCACCAGCCATCGCGCTTCATCTTCTCGGCCGCCGCGACAAACCGGTCGGTCACTTCGGTGAAATCCGCATCCGTGTAGTTGAGACTGAAGATCAGCCGGCCGGTGCCGACCCAGCTCAGCGCCAGCCCTTCGGCGCGCAGGTAATATTGCAGCATCCAGTTGTAGCGGGAGGGCTCGGTATATTGCACCATCCAGATCGAGGAGAGATTGCTGACGCGGACGGGCAGATCCTGCGCGGCCAGCCGCTCGTTCAACGCTTTGGCGCGTCCGTTCCAGGTCTCGTCGAGCCCTTGGTAGACGGCGTTGAAATTTGGGCTGGCGAGGCGGCTGAGGAACTCATCCATCGCCGTCATCACGTAGGGATGCGAATTGAAGGTGCCGCGGGCAAAGCAGACGTCGGCGGGGCGATCATCGCGGAAGCGCCGCATCAAGTCCTTGCGGCCGCAGACCACGCCGACCGGCAAGCCGCCGGCGAGGCTCTTGCCGTAAGTCACCATGTCGGCGCGGACGCCGAAGTATTCCTGCGCGCCGCCGGCAGCGAGGCGGAAGCCGACGAAGACTTCGTCGAAGATCAAGACGATGCCGCGTTGGGTGCAAACCTCGCGCAATTTCTTCAGCCAGTCAGTATAGGCCGCACGGTCGAATGTGCCTTTTCGCGAGCTGTCGACCAGCGCGGAATCGCCGGGCGCGTTGGCGTTCGGATGCAGCGCCTGCAGCGGATTGACCAGCACGCAGGCGATGTCCTTGCGCGTTCGCAGCACATGCAGGGTGCGCTCCGACATGTCGGCCAGCGTGTAGGTCTCGTGCGGCGATACCGGATTGCCGACGCCGGGCTGTACGTCGCCCCACCAGCCGTGATAGGCGCCGGCGAAACGAACGAGGTGCGTGCGCCTGGTGTGATAGCGCGCCAGCCGCACTGCCTGCATGACGGCTTCGGTGCCGGACATGTGGAACGAAACTTCGTCGAGGCCGGAAGTCTCGCACAGCCGGCGCACATTGTCGGTGATGACGGGATGATAGGGGCCGAGCACGGGGCCCAGTGCGCGGGCGCGCTTTTCGGCTTCCGTGATGCACTCCTTGTAAAAATCGTTGCCGAAAATGTTGACGCCGTAGGAGCCGGTCAGGTCGTAGAAGATGTTGCCGTCGACATCGGTGACGGTGACGCCGGCGGAAGACTGCATGAAGGCGCCGGTGCCGAGATTTTCGCGCACCAGCCGGCTGTACTGGAACGGCACGCGGTAGGTTTCCGTGAACTGCAGGTCGGAGATGTGCGTCGCGGCCCCGGCTGTCATCTGCCGACCCTTGGCGTAGCGCTCCTCGTAGAGGCAGGCGAGTCGGAAGAAGGCGTCCTGCCGCTGCATGGCGACATCGCTGGGCGCGCCGTCGGAAGCGAAGAAATCGTCGATGTCGAATTCGTAATGCGGCACCAGCCGCGCGACCATTTTGGACATTTTGGAATGTCCAGTCAGCGAGCGGTGTTTTGCGCGCGACAGCGCCAGCCGCGCCTGCAATTTGGGGAACACTGCCGCGGCACTAGCGACCGCAGCGGCGGACAGGGAAAGAATCGGAAGGGACGAATCCATGCCTGAAGCGCTAGCCAATCCTGCTGACAGATTGATGACAGTCCGGCGCCTGATCGCCCGGTTCACCCAGCAGGAAGATCTCAATTTCCTTTTGACCAACCGCATCCCGCGGGCGGCGCTGACGCGCTTCATGGGCTGGTTCAGCAAGCTCGAGAACCCGCTCGTGCGCGATTTTTCGATTGGCTGCTGGCGGCTGTTTTCCGATCTCGATTTGTCGGAGGCGAAGAAAGCCGACTTCAAGAGCCTGCACGATTGTTTCACGCGCGAGCTGCGCCCGGGGCTGCGGCCGGCGGATCCCGATCCATCGGTCGTGGCCAGTCCTTCCGATGGCATCATCGGCGCGTTCGGCAAGATCGCCGATACCGAGCTATTCCAGATCAAAGGCGCGCCTTATTCGCTGCTGGATTTGCTCGGCGATCCCGCGCTGGTGGAGAGCCACCGCAACGGCCGCTTCCTGACGCTCAGGCTGACGTCCAGCATGTATCACCGTTTTCATGCGCCGTATGATTGCCGGATCGAGAAGGTGACCTTCATCCATGGCGACGTCTGGAACGTCAATCCGATTGCGCTGAAGCGGGTCGAGCGTTTGTTCTGCAAGAACGAGCGGGCGGTACTGCAGGCACGCCTGCCGTCCGGCGAGGCACTGACGCTGGTGCCGGTCGCGGCCATTCTGGTCGCCAGCATCCGGCTGCATTTCCTGGATCGCACGCTCAATGCGCAGAGCAGGGGATCGACGGTGTTTCCTTGCGATGCGAAGGTACGCAAGGGCGACGAACTCGGCTGGTTCGAGCACGGCTCGACCATCATTGTGCTTGCGCCGGAGGATTTCGAATTTTGCGACAACGTCGCGGAAGGCGTGCGCATCCGCGCCGGCGAACGACTGTTGCGAAAGCCGCAGGTTTAATCTCGATTCTCGGGGGTATTGTCTCTATATGCTCGCGGTCGCAGTCGCGAAAACGCGGGAAGAGATAGATGGCGAGAGCGCCTGTCATGGCGGCAGGAGGCATTGTGCTGCGGCAGGCGGAGCCGCCGCTGGTCGCTGTGGTGCGCCTGCGCAAGCGCAATGAATGGGTCTTGCCGAAGGGCAAACTTGACGACGGCGAGACGCCGCGCGCCGCCGCCGAGCGCGAGGTGATGGAAGAAACCGGGCACGACGTTGCCGTGCACGAATTCCTGGGCACGCTAGCTTATGAATCTCGCGGCGGCGCCAAGGTGGTGCATTACTGGCGCATGGAGGCGGGTGATCTGCCCACGCGCGAACCGATGCGCGACGTGAAGGCGGTGGACTGGCTGCCGCTCGCCGAAGCCGTCGAACGGCTGTCGCGCGACTACGAGCGCGCGTTCCTGGAGAATGTCGGGCCGATCGCGCTGGCGGCGGCGAATGGTGGGGAAGGCGTGGCGTTGCCGGTAGCGGTGCAGCCTGTTGAAGTGCCCAAGGCTGGGCGCGTAGGCTTTCTTCAAAACCTGCTTCGACTATTCCGCTAACTCTTGTCCCGGGCGCGATGCAGCGCACTAGCGCTGCTTCGCAGAACCGGCACCCAAGCCTCGGCAGATAGTGGACCCCGGCTCTGCGGTGCACCACTTTGTGTCGCACCGCGTCCGGGAATGACGAGCGTGGTTAACGATTGGTATCAGCTCACGCGCTTCCAGGTCTGGCCGCCGCAGAACATGCCGCCGAAGGCGCAGCCCTGGACGCGCAGTGAACCGGTGCCCTTCAGCGCGATCGTCGAGTCGTAGTTGCGGCCGCTGTCGGGATCATGGATCCGGCCGATCCATTTGCTGCCCTGCGGCTTCATGTTGATCAGGATCCTTTCCCCGGTGTTGACGGAATAGCCGCACAGGTTGGCGCCGCATTGCTCGATGCGCACATTGCCCTTGTTCTCTTCCGTCGCCCAGACGCCGATCGGCGAATTCGGATCGGCAGCGGGCGCTGCGGCTGCGGCCGTCACCGGCTGCGGTGCAGGTGCAGCGGCGACCGGGGCGGGCGGCGGAGGCGGAGCGGGCGGTGCGACTTCGGTTTGTGCCGGTGTTGCGGCCGCGACGGTAGTTTGAGCGGGTGCAGGCGTTGCGGTTGTTGCCGTGGGAGCCGCAGGCTGCGGCGCGGCGACCTGGACCGGGGCGGAAGCGGGAGCAGACGGTTTCGCCGGTGCGGTGTCGGCGACGTCGTCGTCCTTGCTCTTGGAGCCCAGCCCTTTGAGGTCGATATTGCCGAGCGTGCCGTTATAGCCGGGCGCGGTGATCTTGATGCAGGAGATGGCGTTGCAGTTGCGCGGCGATTCGACACGAATGCGCTCGCCGTTGATCTGGAGGGTAATGCCGCCCGCATGTGCCGAGGTGGTGGCCATCAACAATGCGGCGAGGATGTACAGCTTCTTCATGAGAGCCTCCTGAGCGGCCTGTGAGCGGGTGGCGGCGAATGTGGGCAGACCCTACGCGGGCGCGGGGATGCGCTCTGTGATGCAGGTCACGAAGCGCTAGAGCCTTTTCGGTTCTGATTGAATCAGAACCGGGCTCTAGATTCTTGTTTTGCCGCGTTTTCTTGACGCGAACCGGTGTCCACTTCGCTTGAAAACGCTCTAGGCAGCGCCGAAGTGGCTCGGTGATTCAAATCACATCCAGCCGAAGTTCCCCGCGACTAATTTTCTGCGATCACCCGCGGGAGGCTTCGATGAAACAGCTTTGTTTTCTCGCCGTGCTGATGCTGCTTGGTTCTTCGGCCCATGCCGGCATTTCATTCAAGATCACCGGCCATCGGGTGCACATCGAATCCTCCAGGCATTGCCGTTCGACGTCCTGTGCCTCGACGTCGGTCTCCAGAAGCCTCAACTGGCGCCACAAACGCGACCGCCATGACGATGATCGCGATGGAGCCATGTTGGCGAAGCCTGCACCACAGACGGTTTCGCCGCCCGCGCCGCCAGCGCCGCCGCCCAAGACCATCACCGCCGCGCCGCCGCCGGCCCTCTACACCCCGGCGGCATCGATGACGCAAATCGTCACGGCGCCACCGTCTCCGCCAGCTCCGGCGCCTGCGCCCCCGCCGGCCCAGCAGGTCTCGATTCCACTGCCGCCACCGCCACCGCCCGCGAAACCGGTCGAAACTGTGCAGCCTGCGCGACAGGTTGAACGCGTCTCGCATCAGGCCGAGGAAGAGCCATCGGATTCGCCGATCGGCGACTGGCAGACCGAAGGCAAGGGAAGGGTGCGGATCGCAAAATGCGGCAACGCGCTGTGCGGCTATGCGCTCACTTCATCGTCGAACGAGAAGGGTGAGGCGATTCTGATCAACATGAAGCTGAAGACGGAAAGGCAGTGGGCCGGCGGCGTCTACAGCCAGGACAGCGGCGCGACGTATTATGGCACGATATCGATGAAGGGGATCAACACGCTTCGCGTCGAGGCCTGCGTGCTTCTCCGCTTCTATTGCTCTGGCAACAATTGGAGCCGTATCACGCGCCGCGCCGACAGCCTAGTGATGATGTCCGCCGAGCCGCGCTCATGAATGGCTCGCGAAAACGCCCGGTGACGTGGCCACCGGGCGTTTAGGTCCATTGTCTGGACGCGGAAGTCTAGAACACGCCAAGCACAATCGCGCCGACGAAGGCTAATGCAACATACGCGGTTACAATGCCAAGTCTGCTAACGAGAGGACTTACGAAATCCATTGGGAAGGCTCCCTGGGTTCACGTCGTGCCCGCACATAACACTTGAGGTTAGCAAAGCGTTCCCGGCCCCAAAAGTCAGCGTTGCTGCCCATCCACGCGCTCTCCACAGGCGGCAGCCCCGGCAACATGGTAAAAAAATCGTAAAATCAACATGTTGAAGAGTCTTTAAATAAATTAGTTGAACGTGCGGGCGATGACGCGCGGAGTTCGTTTGTATCTCGTCGGCTCCTTCGTCCTCGTCTCGCTAGCGGGTTGTGGCCGCGGATTTTTTCAGTCCGCCGAGCGCGAACCGTGGCGTACCGAGGCTGAAGTTGCTTGCCTGAAGTCCGGCGCGGTCAAGGAGAGCCCGGAATTGGTCCGGATCGATCCGATCTCCGGTCCCGGCGTGTGCGGCGCGGAATATCCGCTGAAAGTGGCGGCGCTCGGCGAAAACATCGCCTCTTTCGGCTTTGCCGACGAAAGCCTGCGGCCGCCCGGCAATATCGGCAATCAGCCGCGCTGGCCGATCGCGCGCGCCCCGGCGGCGGCTCCGCCCGAAGGGAACTATTCTGGGAACTCTTCAGGAAACTATCCTGGGAGCCATTCAGGAAACTATCCGAATCCGGCGCCGCGCCAGCCGAACTATGCCGCGCCGTCGAACGGTCCGATCTCGCTCTCCGCGCCGGGTGTCGCCTCGCAGCACGATGACATCGATCTGCCGTCCGAAGGCGCGCCGACATCGCACGGCGGCGGTTATGCGGCGCCACCATCCTATCCGCCGCGCGATCGTTATACCGCGCCGTCTTCTGCGCCCTATTCGCCGCCATCCTATTCGCCATCGCCGGCCGCGCCGCGGCTCGGTCCCGCGCAAGGCAATTCCGTCAGCGCCTTCGGGCAGGTCTCGATGAAACCTGCCGCGACGCTGGCATGTCCGATCGTCTCCGCGCTCGACCGCTGGCTCGCCGATTCCGTGCAGCCGGCGGCGATGCGCTGGTTCGGCGTGCGCGTCGTCGAGATCAAGCAGATCTCCGCCTATTCCTGCCGCGGCATGAATGGCAATCCGCACGCGCATATTTCCGAGCACGCCTTCGGCAACGCGCTCGACATCGCAGCCTTCACGCTCGCCGACGGCAGGCGCATCACGGTCAGGAGCGGTTGGCGCGGCGTGCCGGAAGAGCAGGGCTTTCTGCGCGATGTGCACGCAGCCGCCTGCCAGCAGTTCAACACCGTGCTGGCGCCGGGCTCCAACTCCCATCATGAGGATCACATCCACGTCGACCTGATGCGCCGCCCGTCCCGCCGCACCATCTGTCAGCCCGCCGCGGTACCGGGCGAGCAGGTCGCCGCGCGTGCCGGGCAGCGCAACAACCCGTATGCCTCACGCGATCCTTATTCGACGGGATCGCTCGGAGCCAAGAAATCGATATCGCGCTGGTTCAGGGGCAACAGCAAGGTCAACGAGGAAGACGAGTTCGAGGATCATTGAACTCGGCGCGTGCAGACGGAAGCGGCTAGACGATACGAATATCAGTCAGTCGAAAATCGTTTCCCTTGCAAAGCAAGGGAACGTTCATTTCCTTTGCCAAGGCGTATGAGAAGCAGTCTCCGTAGTTCAATGCTGCAGCATGGCCGGTGCCTTTTCCGAATCGTACGTGGGCTGATCGGGCCACACGCGCTATTTCCTGCGTTACCGACTCGATCCGGATTCCCGCCGCTTCAATGAAGTCATCCAGCCATCGCTCCGCTTTGTCCGGAGCGACCTTCTTCAACCCGCGCAGGACGATCGAAGTCTCGACGACGTTGGCGGTCGACATGATTGGATCATCGTCGGTGGCGATGAGCTGGGCATAGTGCGCAGCATCATCTTCCTGGCGGAAAATCGCAACGATTGCCGAACTATCGATTACGATCACGTTGGCAGGCCGTTTTCGTCGTATCCAAGAATCTCTTCAGGACTTCGTCCGTTGTCGGGTAAGGCTGCATATCGGCTGCCTATCTTCATCAGCCTTGCAGCGACATTGTCGGTGTTGCGTCGTCGGCGCTCGCGAGCCAGACGTTCGCGCAGCGCCACGGTTACCGCCGATGTCAGGTTCTCGCCAGTGAGCTGGGCCAATTCGGTTGCCAACTTATGTGCTTCATCATTCTTGATATTCAGGTGCATAGCCGTCTCATATCCATGGTAGAAATATATGGAATATCTACCATCAACGCAAGAGCGTGAAATCTACCGCGCCAGCCGCTCCAGCAAGTCCTGCACGACGCCCGTTAAGAGATCGAGCTTATAGCCCGTCATTGGCAGCGGCTTTGCACCGGAACTCGCCTGCTGCGCAGCCTCGGCAATGGCGGATGCGAATGCTGCCTTCCCCTGCAACGCCGCTTCCGCAGCCGCCAGCCGCAGCGGCACCGGGGCGATGCCGCCAGAGGCGAGGCGGATGAACTGGAACGTGCCGTCCTTCACCAGGGCGCGGGCGCAGACTTCGACCAGCGGCCATTCGGCACGGGTGCGGCTGATCGCGCGCTTGTAGAGCGCACGCTCGTCTTGCAGCGGTGAGGGAAGTGTGACGCTCTTGATGATCTCGCCCGGCTGCAGCGCGTTGTCGGCTGCACCGTTGGAGCCGTCGCCGAGGAGATCGCCTATCGTCAGCGAACTCCTGCGGTCGGTCGTTACTTTCGCGTCGTAGGCCAGCAGCGCTGCCGCCATCGTCGAGGGATGCGGTGCCACGCAGGGGCCGAGGTCGAACGCGACGTGGTAGAGATGATTGCCGGACCGCGCGGGGCAATCTGGTCCGCCCTTCTTCAGACAGGCGATGTGCGGATTTCGATAATACCAGCAGCGCGAACGTTGCGCGAGATTGCCGCCGAGGGTCGCGAGATGACGGACCTGCGGCGTCGCCAAGCCTTGCGCAGAAGCGGCGATGCCCGGATAGGCCGCCGCGAGGCGTGCATCGGCAGCGATGGCGGCAATGGTGGTGAAGGCGCCGAGGCGCAGAGAGCCATCAGTGCCCCAATGCATCCCGATCATGTCGGGTGCGGCTGATATATCGATCAGCGGCCCCGATGAGACGCCGCTGCGGCGCCGCTCGGAGAGGTCGGTGCCGGCGGCGCGGAATTCGGCTGCTTGTGTGGCGGTCATGGCTGTCAGTGTCATGCGGCGGCCCTCCCTTTGAGCGCGGCGACGAGACGGTCGGGGCGGATCGGCAGTTCGGTCAGCCGAACGCCGGTCGCGTGGTGAATGGCGTTGGCGATCGCGGGCGAGGTCGGCACGGTTGCGACCTCGCCGATGCCGACGCTGCCGCCGAGCACGTGATCGAATCCGCGCTGGTCGAAATGCACGTCGATCACAGGCGTGTCGGCGATTCCGGGAATGCGGTAGTCCTCCATGCCGCAGCTGAGCACGTCGCCGGTGCGGGAATCAACTTCGCGTGCTTCATAGAGCGCGTAGCCGATGCCTTGAATGACCGCGCCGGTGGCCTGGCTTCGCGCCAGCGCCGGCGCCACGATCCTGCCGACCGCGATGCCGGTGTGCACGTTGATGACACGCACGTGGCCGAGCCAGGTATCGATCTCGACTTCGACAACTTGCACCGAGCTCGGCACGCCGGCACCGATCGCAAGATTGGAAAAGCGCCGCATCATCCAGCCGAAAATCATGCCCATGAAGCCGGCCTGCTTGAGCGGCGACTGGACACCCGGCGCCGTCTGCCTGGAGTCTTCCGGCCGCACACCTGATACGGCGAGGTCGGGCGATGCTGCGAGCATTTCGCGCCATGGCGCGTTGGAGCCGGGGACTGGTTGCCGCTTTGCGTTCTGCTGGATCGCGGCTTTCAACTTCCCGATGGCGAGCAGCATCGGTGGGATCACCGACGCCGTCACCCGACTGCCGCCCGAGCCCGGTCCTTCCGGCAGTTTTGAATCACCGATCCTGACCTCGACCTCGTGCGGCTCAAGTCCGAATTCGCGCGCGAGCGTACTGGCGATCACGGTGCGGGTGCCGGTGCCGATATCCTGCGTCGCCGTGCTCGCGACCAGCCGTCCGCCTTTCACGGCGACCTCGACCTTGGAGCCGGGCTGCCACAGATAGAACCAGTAGCCGGTGGCGACGCCGACGCCGCGGCGATAACGGCCGCTATGCGCGGCGACCGGTTTCCGGTTGCGCCAGACCTCGAGGCTCGAAGCCCAATCGTAGAGCCGCTGGCGGTTGGGATCAGGGTCCCAGCGCTTGCGTAGCGCAATCGGATCGATGTTCATCCGCAGCGCCGCTTCGTCGATCGCCTGCTCCAGCGCAAATGCCATTGGCGGGCCGCCGGGGCCGCGGAAGGGGGCACCGGCCGGCAAATTGCTGATGACGTCGAAATCGGCCAGCTCCTTGCCTTCTGCGGGATAGATCAGGCGGGCAAGTGCCGCGATGGTTGAATTGGTCGCAGCTCCTGTATCAGCATAAGCGGTCAGCGAAAGCGCTTTCAGTTCGCCTTGCTCGGACGGCAGCAGCGCGATCTTCATCTCCGCCGCCGGCCGATAGCCCGTCACCGACAGCTCCTCGTGCCGATCGTAGGCGACGCGCACTGGCGCCTTGGCTTCGCGCGCCAGTTCGATTGCGGTGGTCGTTTCCACGCCAAGGGCTGCCTTCGAACCAAAACCGCCGCCGACATGATCGGCAATCACGCGCACCTTGTCGTGGTCGAGCTTGTAGCGCTTCGCGATCAGCTCCATCAGATGGAACACGGCTTGCGTCGAGACATGCACGGTGAGCCGATCGCCGTCAAAACGGGCGACCGCCGCATGCGGCTCGAGACAGGCATGCTGTTGCGTGCCGGTGCGGAAGGTGCCCTCCACCAGCAGCGGATTGTTCGCCGCGCGCGCGCCGTCGATCCAGCTTCGCACCTTCTTCGGCTTCTTGGAGAACACCGCCGAGGGTCCGCGGATATTGCCTTTCCAGGAAGCCGGCGAACCGCCGCCTTCGGAGACGTCACCGGCCTTCTTGCGCGCGGATTTTTCGAACACCACGGGCGCATCGGTCCTGCGCGCTTCATCGAGCCCGATCACCGACGGCAGCCGTTCGCTCACGAGCTTGATGGTGGCGATGGCGGCGAGCGCCGTCTTGCGATCCCTGGCCGCAACCGCCGCGATCGGTTCGCCGACATAGCGGACGATGCGGTCGTCGCCGAGTAGCGAGATCGCAGCGCGCACGCCCGGCATGGCGCGCGCGGCGGTGAGATCGAGCTCACCGATGCGCGCATGCGCGAACGGCGAGCGCAGGATCACGCCTTCGAGCTGGCCTTCATGATTGATATCGACGGTATACTTCGCCGACCCCGTCACCTTGTCGCGCGCTTCCATGCGCGGCGGAGCGAACTCCTCGCCGTCGAAGCGGCCGGCGCAGGCATCCGCCACGGCACGGAAGATTCCGTCATAGGCGCCGCAGCGGCAGAGATGCCCCGACAGCGCCGCCCCGATTTCCTCGCGCGACGGCACCGCCGTTCCCTTGGCTGCGCGCCAGGAATCGTGAAACGCCGCGGTCTCGACGATGAAGCCCGGCGTGCAGAAGCCGCATTGCAGAGCGTCGTGCGCCATGAAGGCTTTCTGCACCGGGTGAAGTCGCGCGGCGCCGATGCCTTCGACTGTGGTCACGTTCCTGTCCGCGGCTGCGCGCGCCGGCATCAGGCAGCTCACGGCGGGCTCGCCGTCGACCAGCACGGTGCAGGCGCCGCAGACGCCGGCCCCGCAGACGAGCTTGGTGCCGGTGAGGTCGAGCGCGTCGCGCACGACGTCGACCAGCAGCGCATCGGGATCGTCGGGGAGGGGAGCGAGCTTGCCGTTGATCGTCATGGTGCTCATCTGCGATCTCCAGGTTTGCGAGCGGATGCCTTGTCGGATTTCTTGGCCGGCTTCTTGGCCGGGTTCGGCTTGGCCGCGCGCGGCTGCTTCACCGGGTCGATAGCCCCTGCGATCAGCGTGCGCAGCATGATTTCCAGATCCTTCAGGAAGGCATCGGCCGGCTGCATCGCGGGATAGGCGGATTTGGTGCCGTTGACCGCCATCTCGACGCATCGCGCAAGCTCGCGCGGCGTCATGCCACTGTTGAGAACAAGGCTCTGCTTCCGGCAAACGCGCGTGATCGTCGCGGCAAGCTGATCCGCATAGGCGGTGGCATATTTCTGATAGAGGTCGCGCGCCTGCAGGAGATGTTCGGAGAACAGTTCCTCCACATGCGGCGAGCCGTCGAGCGAAGCGGCCAGTTGTCCGAGCTTGGCGGAGACGGACGCAACGAGAATATCGGCGAGGCTGCCGCCTTGCTTCTCGGCAGCGCCGGCCGCGGCGATTTCGGCGGCGAGCGCCTCCTCATGCAGCCGTTCAATGACGGCGCGAAACAGCGCTTCCTTGGATTTGAAATGATGATAGAGCGCCTGCCGCGTCAGCCCGGCCGCCTCCGCCGCCTGCTCGATCGACGAGCGTCGAAAACCGTGCCGGCGAAACACCAGCATTGCGGCATCGAGAATGCGCGTGCGCGGGCTCATTTGACGATTTTGACAAAACGGAAAGAAATGTCAAGTCGAGGCGGCCGCAGAGCCGGGGCCCACTACCTGCCGCGCGATGATCAGTCCCGGTTCTGCGATGCATTGCTGGCGCGTTGCATCGCGCCCGGGACAGGCGCGACAGGTTCTCAAAGCAGTCGCCCCGATCGAATCCGTCCGAGAAGCAGTTCGTATTGCTTCATGGACGTGTCATCGAGCGCCTCCTGCCTGTTGCTTGGCAGGTCATCATACCCAATTGGGCTGTCGAACTGGCTCATCGTGAAATCGACGCGCCGCCCGTCGATCTGATTGTAGAAGTGCCAGGCGCCGTTGACGTCGGTTTTCAGAATTTCGCCGCCCAGTTGGGCTTGCACCACCAGCGCCGTCACCGAGCATTGCCCCGCCGCGGGATTGTCGGGCTGCCATTGGCTGCTCGTCTCCGCCGACCAGGCGTCGCGCAGTTTGTGATAGAGACCGATCAGGGATGGGCAGCCCGTCGTCATCAATACCCCGCGCGTGTGGTGTTGGTGTTCCCGCCGTTCTAGCAGGTCGCCCGCCGGCCGCTCTATGGTGCGAGGGTTGACCGGTCGCAGCTTACACGAACTTGATCTCGATCACGTCGCCCTTTCTCCAGGCGACCTTGCAGGCCCGGTCGAATTTCAATTGAAACTGCGGCCTGACGAATTGCGGATCCTCTAACCTCAGCCGAGCGCCGCCTTCCGAGATGTCGAGGACGGTGCACTGACGCGCCGCGAAGCCGCCGTCGACCGTCATCCATGCGGGTTGGTTGGTTCGCCGGCGCGAGGGGCGAGGTTTTCTACCGAATATCGACATGGCGAGTACCTCCACAAGGCCAACGCGTCGGCAGGACAGTCGTTGCAGATAGGAAGAATTTGAAACGAACTGATGGCGCAATCGCGATCTCGGCCACGCACAGGCGCGCCAACGAGACCGCTGTACCAACGGGGTTTTCGCTTTCGGCCTTAGCGCATATGGTTGCGTCCAAGCGGGCTGCATCCGAAGTCTCGCGCTGGAGAGCCGCATCATGAAAATCAGGAGCGTTCGGGCCCACCTCCTTGAGGCGAAGCTCTCGCAGCCCTTTGCCTACTCCCGCGCCTGGTACGACACGCGCACTGCCATGGTGGTCGAGGTCGAGACCGAGGACGGCCTGACCGGCTGGGGCGAGTGCTACGGTCCGGCGCGGATCACCGCAGCGGCAGTCGGGAGCGTGGCGCCCCTGCTTGTCGGCGAGGACCCGTTGCGGACGGATTTTCTATGGCAAAAGGTCTATTCCGCGCTGCGCGATCACGGGCAGAAAGGCGTCGTCATCGAGGCCCTGAGCGGCATCGACATCGCGCTCTGGGACATCAAGGGAAAACGTTTCGGCGTTCCCGTCCATCAATTGCTCGGCGGTGCCAGCCGCAGCCAGGTGCAGGCCTATGCGACGGGACTCTATCGGCGCAAATCCGGCGATCCGTTGCACTATCTACCGGATGAGGCGGCGGGCTACGTCGCCGACGGGTTCAAGGCGGTGAAGCTGAAAGTCGGCTTCGGCGTGGAAGAAGATGCCACCGTGACGGGCGCGGTGCGCGAGGCGATCGGCCCCGGCATAGCGGTGATGGTCGATGCCAACCACGCCTACGATGCGACGGCGGCGATCCGTCTGGGCAGGATGATCGAGGGTTACGACATTGGATGGTTCGAGGAGCCGGTGCCGCCGGAGGACATTGCGGGGTACCGCGAGGTGAAAGCGGCGATTTCGATTCCGCTCGCGGGCGGCGAATGCGAATTCACGCGGTTCGGCTTTCGCGATGTGCTGGTTTCACGCGCGATGGACATCATCCAGCCCGATACCTGTGCGGCGGGCGGCCTTTCCGAATGCAAGAAAATCGCCGACATGGCGGAGGCGTTCGGCGTCAGGTACAACCCGCATGTCTGGGGTACCGGGATTGCGATCGCCGCATCGCTGCAACTCCTTGCCGTGCTGCCGTCGCACACCCCGCGCTCGCTCGCGCCACTCGAGCCGATCCTGGAGTTCGACCGGACCGAGCATCCAATTCGCCAGGCGATCCTCACCCAGCCGATCGAACACACAGGCGGTCTCGTGGCCGTGCCCGACGGGCCTGGGCTCGGCATCGAGATCAACCGGGATGCATTGACGCGGTTTGCAGTGAGATGAGTGCAGTTCCCTCCTTCAATGGGCACACGGCACACCGCGCGGGGAGCCCCGGCGCCTGACGCGTTCGCGAACGAATGCGTCAGCCGGGGTGCAGGAAAAGTGCGAGCAGGAGAATAATCGGCAGCGGAATTCCGACCAGCCAAAGAAGCGCGCTCTTTACAGACATCATCCCCCAAGCGGAGACAACCGTCCAGCGGAACTTTGGTTCCTAGGCCACGGCCTTCTTGTTGACGCCCTTGCGAAGCGCGACCGTGTTGAGCTTGGTGTTGGCGGCCTTCTCTTCGTTGAGATTGGTCGTCAGGAAGCGAACGACGTCGTCATGGCCGAGTTCCTCGGCCCATGCGATCAGCGTGCCGTACCGTGCGATCTCGTAATGCTCGACCGCCTGCGCGCCTGCCACGATGGCGGCGTCAAGCACGGCGTTGTCGTCGATTTCCGCCGTGATCGTGTCGGCCTCCTTGATCAGGCCATCGATCGCCGGACAATCTGCCGCCTTGGGTTCCTTACCGAGCTTCTGAAACACCTTCTCAAGGCGTTCGATCTGGGTGTTGGTTTCTTCGAGGTGCGATTTGAGGCCGGCCGACAGGTCACGGTTGGTGGCTTTCTCGATCATCTTCGGCAACGCCTTGGTGATCTGGCGCTCGGCATAATAGATGTCCTGCAGGCCATGCACGAACATATCTTCCATGGTTTTGATGTCTTTCGTGAAAAGTCCCATTTGAACCTCCTTAGGTTGATGGGATTCCTGACGCGGGACGACATCATTTTGTTCCTGATCCCTTGGCCGGTTCCCTGCCAACTGCTGCTGCGCCACAGCATGATGGGGCGGCTCACTCGTTGTTTCATGCGATGGCGGCAACAACGACGCGTCTGCGTATTCGCGCAAAAGGGCGCGGGTTTGAGCAGTTAGGACGCAGTAGAATTAGCGCGTGACCAAGAAAGGTGGAGCAGGAACCTACACCGGCTTCGGCCGATATGTCCGCAGAAACATCCGCGTTGCGCTGTCAACCACCCGCGCGATGCGCTCTGCCGATGGCGCCGGCTCGGCCTGAAACACGAACGGCAGAAACAGCGTCGCCTGGCACATCTGCAGGAACAGCGCGGCGGCGAGGCCGCAATCGTCGATCGCAAGATCATTCGACCGGACATGCGCCTGCAGATACTCGGCCAGGCGGTTGATCGTCTTTGCCAGCACGTTCTCGTAGAACTGGCGTCCGACCTCCGGCATCCGTTCGGCGATTGCCATTACCGTGCGGATCGACGAACCGCCGCCCGGCCGGCAGATCGAACCGATATAGGTTCGGCCGAATTCGCGTAGCGTGGCTTCGACATCCCGCTTGGGATCGAGATTGTATGCGATCTTGCTTTTTTCGAACGCTTCGTCCTCGACAATGGCCTCGAACAGCCGGCTCTTGTCGGCGAAGTAAACGTAAAGCGTGCCTTTGGAGACGCCGGCCGACCGCGCGATCTCGCTCATGCTGGCGCCATCAAAGCCCAGATCCATGAACACCTTTCGCGCACCGTCCAAAATCTGGCGGCGCTTCGAACTGTCCTCCTCGCCTAAGGGATGAATCGTGTTTGCTCTGGATGCAACCATTGGTTTATCTTCTCGCGCAAGAATTCAACCCTCGATACAGAGGGAAGTCATTTCTCGCTTTATGGTCGGTATAATGGCAATCTACATTGACCGAACCGTTCGGTCAATGTATTTTGAGTTAAAGGCACCAATGCGGCCGGTTTCCGTGGCCTCATGCATCGCGACATTGGGAATGGGGAGGCCGGGTAATGGCCGGAGCGAGAGACCAGGTCGCACGCGTCGTTCGCGCCGGGCCGGAAACGGCCGGCGACGAAGCTGCGCAGGAGGCAGCGGATCAACTGCGCACCCAGGTCGCGGAGGAAACCCGGCGTCGCCCCGCCGAAACCCCCGGCGCTGTGGAGATCGAAAAGCCCGATGGGCCTGTCGCCAACGCTGCCGATACCGCCGCGGCGAAACCGGGCAAGCGCAAATTCGTGATGATGGGCGTGCTCGGCTTGCTGGCGCTCGCCGCCATCGGCTACGGCGTCTATTTCGTTTTCGTCGGACGGTTCTATGTCTCGACCGACAACGCCTATGTGCGCGCCAACAATACTACGCTTGGCGCCCGGGTCTCGGGTCATGTCGCGGCAATCCTGCCCGCCGACAATTCGATCGTTCGCACTGGCGATGTGATCTTCAGGATCGATGACGGTGACTACCGTATTGCTGTCGAAGCCGCGCGCAGCAAGATCGCGACCCAGCAGGCGACGATCGATCGCATCGGCCGTCAGGTCACGGCGCTGGAAAGCGCTGTCGAGCAGACCAGGGCGCAGCTCGCTTCCTCGGAGGCGGCGATGAAGCGCGCCGGCCTCGACTTCGATCGCCAGCAGTCGCTGAGCACCAAGGGCTTTGCCTCGCGCGCCGCCTTCGAGGTCTCCGAAGCCGCGCGCGACCAGAGCCTTGCTGCGGTGAAGTCGGCGCAGGCGGCTTATGACGCCGCGCGCGACAATGTCGAGGTGACCAAAGCTCAGCAGGCCGAGGCCCGCGCGCAGCTTGTGGAATTGCAAACCCAGCTAGCCAAGGCGGAACGCGACCTTGGATTCACTTCGGTGCGTGCGCCGGTCGATGGCACGTTTTCCAACCGTCTCGTCAATACCGGCGACTTCATCCAGGCCGGGCAGCGGCTCGCCAATCTGGTGCCGCTTAATGACGTCTTCATCGACGCCAATTTCAAGGAAACCCAGCTCAAGCGCATCCGTCCCGGCCAGCCCGTGAAGATCTCGGTCGACGCCTACGGCCATCGCAAATTCGCCGGCGTTGTCGACAGCATTTCGCCCGCGGCGGGCTCGGTGTTCACCTTGCTGCCGCCGGACAACGCCACCGGCAATTTCACCAAGGTCGTGCAGCGGCTGCCGGTTCGCATTCGCGTGCCGAAGGACGTGGCGAAGCAGCATTTTCTGCGCGCCGGCATGTCGGTCTATGCGACCGTCGACACCCGCGAGGGCGCGGCCGACGCCGACAGCGAGGCCGACCTCGATGCGCCTGCCATGGTTCAACCGCAGTGATTTCTTTAGTGCCCGGGGCGAAAGCCCCGCGCCGGTTCCGAGCTGATCATGGCTGACGCCACCACCGCATCGCCCTCGATGATGAAGGCCGCGACCGACGCGTCCGAGCGCATTCCGCCGCGACGGATGTTTGCGTTTCTGATCATGGTGTTCGGGATGTTCATGTCGATCCTGGATATCCAAGTCGTCTCGGCGTCGCTGGCGGAGATCCAGGCCGGACTTTCGGCAAGCTCAAGCGAAGTGTCGTGGGTGCAGACCTCGTACCTAATCGCCGAGGTGATCGCGATTCCGCTGTCCGGATTCCTGTCGCGCGCGCTCGGCACCCGCCTGCTGTTTGCGATCTCCGCCGCCGGCTTCACCATCGCGAGCTTCTTCTGCGGCTTTGCCTCGACCATCGAGCAGATGATCATCTGGCGCGCGATCCAGGGGTTTCTCGGCGCCGGCATGATCCCCACCGTGTTCGCATCCGCCTACACGGTCTTTCCGCGTTCGAAATTCCACATCGTCGGCCCGATCATCGGGCTGGTCGCGACGCTGGCGCCGACCATCGGGCCGACAGTCGGCGGCTACATTACCGGCATGATGTCCTGGCACTGGCTGTTCTTCATCAACATCGTTCCCGGCATCGGTATCACCGTCGGTGTGCTCGCGCTGGTCGATTTCGACAAGCCGGACTTCGCGCTGCTGGAACATTTCGACTGGTGGGGACTGTTGTTTATGGCGAGCTTTCTCGGCACGCTCGAATACGTGCTGGAAGAGGGCCCGCAATCGCAATGGCTGGAAGACACCTCGGTGGCGATCTGTGCAGCGATCTGTGCGGTTTCGGCGATTGCCTTTTTCTGGCGCGTGCTCAGCGTCAAGGAGCCGATCGTCGACATCAGGACCTTCAGCGACCGCAATTTCGCGATAGGCTGCCTGATCTCATTCTGCGTCGGCATCGGTCTTTACGGCCTGACCTACCTGTATCCGCGCTATCTGGCCGAAGTGCGCGGCTACAGCGCGCTGATGATCGGCGAGACCATGTTCATCTCGGGCCTTGCCATGTTCCTCACCGCGCCGATCGTCGGGCGGCTGATGGTGAAGTACGACGTGCGCTACCTGATCGCGATCGGCCTCGTCCTGTTCGCGCTCGGCTCCTACCAGATGACCTGGATCACCAAGGATTATGATTTCTACGAATTGCTGATTCCGCAGATCCTGCGCGGGGTCGGCATGATGCTGGTGATAGTGCCGACCAACACCACCGCGCTCGGAACGCTGGCGCCCGAGCGCGTGAAGAACGCCTCCGGCCTGTTCAACCTGACGCGCAACCTCGGCGGTGCGGTGGGGCTCGCCGTCATCAACCAGGCGCTGAACGAGCGTACCGACCTGCACATCTCACGCCTGCATGACAGCGTTACCTGGGGCAACGCCACCGCGGTCGAGACACTCAACATGCTCACCCAGCGCATGCAGGGCATGGGCGATGCCGCGCTGATGGCGATGAAACAATTGTCGCAGATCGTGCACCGCCAGGCGGTGGTCATGGGTTATGGCGACGTCTTCTTCATGCTGGCCGTGTTCTATCTCGTCCTGAGCCTGCTGGTGATGGTTCTGAAAAAGCCGTCCGCGGCGGTGCTTGGCGGCGACGCGCATTAAAAGCGATGTGACAACGCTGTTCACGTCCTTGTCATGTTGCAAATCACCCGCGATGCATTTATAAGGTGCGCATTGTCGCTCGAACCGGGGAGATTTGCATGATATCGATGTATTCGCAGATCGCGCCCTCGTGTCCGATGCTCGTGCTGGTTTTTCGGTCGCGTCGCTGAGCGCGATCTCCGCCGGCCCTGATCGGGCCTCACGCCCGATCTTTCCAAACTTCCCAACGACTTAACGACAGTTTTCAACGACGCATGCGTTCGGCCCGAGGCGGCCCACGCGTCAAACCCAGATGGAGCCGGCATGCGCCTTTCGCGCAGCCGGATGATGCCATGACCGTTCCAAGAGACAAACGTCCCGCGGCGATACGCGTGGTGATCCCGTTCGTGTTCCGCCACTGGCTGCAGCAGCCCGGCCGCGCCGCCGTCGTGACCGGCGGCCTGCTGGGAGCAACCGCGGCCGACCTGTTCATGCCGATCTTCTCCGGCCGGCTGGTCGATGCGCTGACGCTGGGCACTTCCGACCCGGGCGCGCGACAGGCTGCGTTCACAGCCTTCGGCGGGATCGTCGCGCTCGGACTCATATCGATGGTCCTGCGCCTGGCCGGGCTGCAGGCCATCGTGCCGTTCACGCTGAAGACCATGTCCGACGTATCGCGCGACGCTTTCGCGCGCGTACAGCGCTTTTCGACCGACTGGCACGCCAACTCGTTTGCCGGCTCCACCGTACGCAAGATCACGCGCGGGATGTGGGCGCTCGATCTGCTCAACGATACCATCTTGATGGCGCTGCTGCCGTCGCTACTGGTGCTGGTCGGCTCGATGATCCTGCTCGGGCTGCACTGGCCGGTGCTCGGCGCGGTCATCGCGGTCGGCACCGTGATCTATGTCTCGATGACGATGGCGTTCTCGGTGAACTACATCGCACCCGCCGCGCGCGTCTCCAACGCCTGGGACACCAAAGTCGGCGGCACGCTGGCGGATGCCTTGACCTGCAACGCGGTGGTAAAGTCCTTCGGCGCGGAAGCGCGCGAGGATGCGCGGCTGGCCGGTGTCGTCGGACGCTGGCGCACGCGCGTGCGGCGGACCTGGTACCGTTACAACTACACTTCGACGGCGCAACTCGCGGTGTTGTTGTGCTTCCGCGGATCGGTGATCGGCGGGGCGATCCTGTTGTGGATCGCCGGCCGCGCCACGCCGGGCGACGTCACCTACGTGCTGACCAGTTACTACATCATTCATGCCTATCTGCGTGACGTCGGCATGCACATCAACAACCTGCAGCGTTCGGTCAACGACATGGAGGAGCTGGTCGCGATCCATGACGAGCCGATCGGCATCGCCGATGCGCCGGATGCAAAGCCGATCGACATCCAGGGCGGCCGCATTGTGTTCGACGACGTGACGTTCCATTACGGCGGCCACCGCGCGCCGCTGTATGACGGATTGTCGGTCGAGATCCGCGCCGGCGAGCGGGTCGGCCTGGTCGGCCGCTCCGGTTCCGGCAAAACCACTTTCGTCAAACTGGTGCAGCGGCTCTACGATATCAGCGGCGGAAAGGTCCTGATCGACGGTCAGGATATCGCGAAAGCCACGCAGCAATCGCTGCGCAGCCAGATCGCGATCGTGCAGCAGGAGCCGATCCTGTTTCACCGCACGCTGGCCGAGAACATCGCCTATGGCCGGCCGGGCGCCAGCATGGCGGCGATCGAGCAGGCGGCGCGGCTCGCCAATGCGCACGATTTCATCCTGCGGCTGCCGAAAGGCTACGGCACGCTGGTCGGCGAGCGCGGCGTCAAGCTGTCGGGCGGCGAGCGGCAGCGCGTCGCGCTGGCGCGCGCGTTCCTGGCGGACGCACCGGTGCTGATCCTGGACGAGGCAACCTCGAGCCTTGATTCGGAGTCAGAGGGCCTGATCCAGCAGGCCATGGAGCGGCTGATGAAAGGGCGGACCTCGATCGTAATCGCGCACCGGCTGTCGACGGTGCGCAGCCTCGACCGCATCCTGGTTTTCGACCGCGGCGAGATCGTCGAGCAGGGAACGCACGCGGCGCTGACCGCCAGGCCCGGCGGCATCTATCGCGGGCTGTTCGAGCTGCAGGCCACCGAGTTCAGCCGCATTTCGGCGGCGGAGTGAGAGCCGTATTGTTGCGAACCCGATCGATGTCGGAATATGTTTTCCGGCATCGAGAGGGCTTGCACGATGCGCTGGTTTCGAAAGGATCGGCCGCCGGAGGTCTGGGAAATCGACGTTCAGCCCGCAGGCGATATCGAGGCGGCGCAAAGGATTCGCGAGATTTGCGTCTCGGCCGAGGCCATCGCGGAAAAGATGGCAGCCGGCGGCCGCCATGCCGAGAAAGACCAGGCCATTGACGCCACGCGATATCAGGCAGCGATCAAATGCGCGCTCGAAGTCGCCATGAAGATCTCCGACGACGCCATGCGTGACGTCTCGGTGAGCCAGATCATCAGGTTATGCGTGAAGGTCGATCATCTGAAAACCGCGCGCGTGCTACTTAGGGCCATCAATTCGGAAAAGACCAGGGCGGAACTGATGGCGGATCATCCGGTGCTGAACGATCAGGACGCCGCCAATTGAGACGGCTCGCGATTTTGCTGCGGCGGCGAGGGAGCCGTTCTGGCCCGGGTGCGCGTCGAAATGGCGACCGTCACTACGACGGCGGCAGCGAACAGCAGGATCTGCAGCGTGATGGTCTCGTCGTTGAAGAAGGCGGCCAGCGCAAAGGTGACGAAGGGTTGCAGCAACTGGATCTGCGAGACCCGCGCGATGCCGCCCATCGCCAGCCCTGCATTCCACGCGAAGAACCCGATCCATTGCGAGAACAGCGCGACGTAAAGCAGCCCGAGCCAGGGTTTCAGGGCGATGTGGGTGATATCGGCGGGCATGGTCAGCACGGCTGCCGGAATCGACAGCGGCAGCGCAATAACCAGGATCCAGCTTATGACCTCCCAGCCCGGCATTTGCGAGGTGAGCCGGCCGGAGAATGCGTAGCCGATCGCGGCGACGGCGACCGATGCGAACAGGAATAAATCACCGGCGACCAGCGCGCCGCCGCCTTGCCGCAATGCGAATGCGATCACCAACGCGGCGCCGGCCACGGAAGCAATCCAGAACAGCGGCCGCGGCCGCTCATGAGTAATGGCAACGGCGACGAGCGCGGTGGCGATCGGCAGTACGCCCAGCACCACGCCGCCATGCGAGGCGTCGACCCTCTGCATGCCCATCGACATCAACAGTGGAAACAGGATCGCGACGCAAAGCATGGCGATCACGAGTTGCAGCCATAGCGCGCGGGGCGGCAGCGGCCGGCGCAACACGAGAAGGAGCGCCAGCGAGCAAAGCCCTGCGATAGCGGTGCGCAGCGCGGTCAGTGCAATCGGATCAATTTCCGCGACTGCGATCCGCGTCGCCGGCAGCGTGCCGCCGAAGATCACCATGCCGATGAAGCCCAGCAACAGGCCGAGGCGCTCGCGCGAAGCAGGGGAGCTCATGACGCGATTGGTTAGCCGCTTTGCCGGTCAGCGTACAGCAATCTACTCGGAGCACATGGCGGCTATGCGCCGTTCAGCTCGGAGCAATGCTGCTCCACACCAATCCAACTCCCGACAGAAATAGCAGAGCCAGCACGACGTCGTAGAAGTTTCGGTCATTCAGGGCTTGATAGGTGCGCATGCCAAGACGGGCGCCGATCAGCGTGCCGGGCAGCGCCAGCATCGCCAGCCAGAACACATCCCATTTAACGAAGCCGCTGGCGATCTGCAGGATGAGCGCGGCGCCGAGCACGCTGCCGTTGAAGATCTGGAAGAGGCCGCGGCGCTGGTCCTTGGTCCAGCCGCGGATGCTGGCCCACAGGGTCGGCAGCGGGCCCGACAGGCCGGCGAGGCCGCCGAGGATGCCGCCGGCAAATCCGACGGCTGCGTCTGCCGGCCGGCCGCCGAAGCGGAAGGCCATCGGCTTGCGGATGAAATAGAGTGCGGTAGGAAATACCAGCAGCATCATGCCGACGCTGAGCTTGAAGTTTTGCGGGTCGGCGCGCGCGACCAGCAGCGCCCCGATCGGCATGCCGGCAAGACCGCCGGCCACGAACGGCCACGCCAGCTTGAAGTCGAGAACTTTCCACATCGATGGCAGCGTCGAGATCTGCGAACTCACCGAGCAGATCAGGACCAGCGGCACCGCAATGGCCGGCGGCAAGATGTAAAGCCAGATCCCCAGCGCCATCAGCGCCGTGCCGAAACCGGAAAGTCCGGAGACAAAGCCGCCCGCGAGCGCGCCGGCGAGCAGGATGGCGTAGGTGGCGAAGTCCACTCTTAATATTCCCTCCGTCATTCCGGGGCGCGAAGCGAACTATGGTGCGCAATTGCGCACCTGAGAATCTCGAGATTCCGGGTTCGCATCTTCGATGCGCCCCGGAATGACGTTGAATGTTGCGGTGACGTTTACACGACGCGATGGACAGGTACTATCGCAATCCAAGTCTTCAACAATAACTTGGTGGGAAACGGGCCGATGGGCGCAACTTCGAAAACCCTCCTCGTCTGTCACGGCGCGTGGTCCGCGGGTTGGGCCTGGAAGAAAATGCATCCGCTGATGCAGGCCGCCGGGCATCGCCTGATCACGCCGACCTACACCGGTCTCGGCGAGCGCGCGCATCTGGCGCATCCGGGGATCGATCTCAATTCGCATATCGAAGACGTTTTGCACGTCATCGAGTATGAAGACCTGCGCGAATTCGTGCTGATCGGCCACAGCTATGGCGGCATGGTCGCGACCGGCGTCGCCGACCGCGCCCGCGACAAGGTCAAGCAGCTCATCTATATCGACGCCTTCGTGCCGCAGGACGGGCAGTCGCTGCTCGATCTGAACGAAGCGGGGCGGGCGCGGATGGAGGAGTTGGCCAAGACCGGCGATGGCTGGCGCGTGCCGCCAAACCCGACGCCGCCGGATACATCGCCTGCGGACGTCGAATGGCTCAGCGCGCGCCGCGTCAACATGCCGATCAAGTGTTTCGAGACCAGGCTCAAGCTGCAGGGCGGCGCGCTGACCCTGCCGCGCAGCTATATCTACGCCACCCGCATCACGCCGGCCGACACTTTTGGGCCGTTCGCCAGGATGACAAAGGGTGATCCCGCCTGGAGCTATTACGAGATCGACGCCAGCCATTCGCCGAATGTCACCGCGCCGGAAGCGCTGATGGCGCTGCTGCAGAAGATCGTTGCGTAGTCCGAAGCCCGGGTGGAGCGCAGCGCAACCCGGGCTCTCCGCGCCATGGGCTCGATAGTCCCGGATTGCGCGGAGCCTGTCATCGGGCGCGCGTTCGCGCGACCCGTTGGCTCCATCCGGGCTATGGGATGTAGTCTCCAACGGATTGACTCTCCGCCACGCGCCCAACAAGCTGGCAATCCGGTGGTCGAAACCGATCGCGGAGGGCAGGCTATGGCGTCCAGAACGACTTCTGTCATCGAGACATGGTCGACCGCCTTGGTCGAGCCGGAACGGCGCCTGGACTATTGGATCGGCGCCGTCTGCGAATGTTTTCTCGAAATGGATATCACGACGCCGGTGCGGTCGGGCTTCGACTGCTCCGTTCAGCGCGGGCAACTCGACACGATCGGCATCAACCGCGTCGAGGGCTCGGCGCAGCACGTCTACCGCAGGAAAGGCAGCCTCGCGCGCAGTGCATCGAACTACTATTACCTGCTGTGCAAGACTGACAATGACTGGACCGCCATGCAGGACGGCCACGCGTCGCGCCTGCAGCCCGGTGATCTCGTGCTGCTGGATTCCCGGCGCTGCTACGAGTTCAACTTTCCGGTAACTTCAAACACGCTGTCACTGGAACTGCCGATCGCGTGGGTCGAATCCTGGGTCACCGATCCGGAGCGGCGCGTCGGGCAGCGTATTGACGGGCGCGCCGGTTGGGGCGCGGCGCTCAGCACATTCGCGCGCCAGTTGATGCCGCAACTGGCGATCGAGCGGCCGCTGCCTGCGCAGGTTTTGACCGATCAGCTCGGAGCGCTTCTGGCGCTTGGGTTCGGAAGCGAGATTCCGGCCGCGCCCTCCGAGCAGCGCGATGCGGCGAAGCTGTTGGACCAGATCGGTCGGGCCATCCGGCTGCGCTACGCCGAACCGGGATTGACGGCTGCGACCATCGCCGCACATCTGCGTGTCTCGGAACGAACCCTGCATCGCTGTCTCAACAAGGCAGGCCTGACGTTCAGCGGGCTGCTCAACGATTGCCGCATGGCGGCGGCGCGCCGGATGCTGAGCGAGCCGCGGTTCGATCGCATCGGCGTCGGCGGGATCGGGCTGCGGGTCGGTTTTTCCGATCCATCTCACTTCATCCGCCAATGCCGGAGATACCTCGGCATGACGCCGGGCGCCTTCCGGCAGCTGCGCTAAAGGCCTGGCACAATCCGGCGATGGCGGTGGCCGAATCCGGCCATCCGGGAATAATCGTCCCCATCAATGTCTGACTTTCAGAAAATCAGGGGGAGACGGAATGTCAGACATCTATGTTCTTGTTCACGGCGCGTGGCACACCGGCGCCGAAATGGAAGCGGTGGCCGGACATCTTCGCAAAAGCGGCCACGTCGTGCATTGCCCGACAGTCGCCGGCAACAACAAGGATGACGATCGCGAGAAAACAGGACTCGAGCAGGCGATCTCGTCCGTCGTCGCTTACATCGAGGCGAACAATCTCCGCGACATCAGGCTGGTCGGCCACTCCTACGGCGGGATGGTGATCTCGGGCGTCGCCGACTGTCTGACTGACAGGATCAAGCGCCTCGTCTACGTCAACGCCTTTGTCCCGCTGGATGGGCAGTGCCTCAACGACATGGTGCCGCCGCACTATGTCGGCCTGTTCGATGCCGTGGCCGCTGCCAACAACAACGCCGTGATGCTGCCGTTCGAAATCTGGCGCGATGCCTTCATCAACGACGCCGATCTCGAACTGGCGAAATCCGCCTACGCCAAACTCAATCTGCATCCGTATAAGACGTTCACCGACAAGATCGCGCTGGCGCGTCCCCTGGCAGAGCTGCCGGTTGGCAAGTCCTATGTCAATTGCAGGCAGGACATCGCCCTGCCGCACGGCCTGCCATGGCATCCGCGCTTGTCGGAGCGGCTCGGCCTTTTCCGGCTGATCGAATGCGACGGCAGTCATGAGATGTTCTTCAGCAACCCGGCGCGGCTGGCACAGGCGATCGGGGAGGCGGGGCGCGATTGAGATGCGTAGCCCGGATGGAGCCAACGGGTCGCGCGAATGCGCGCCCCGTTGGCTCCATCCGGGCTACAGTTCTGAATGAAACCGAAAATGGCGAGGGGTCCGGCGCGTTACGCCGAACCCCTCATTCTCAAGACATCAGCCAGCCTGTAAGCCGGGTTCTGTAGGGCACCATTCTTTCGAATGGTACGTGACGGCCATTCCTCTGGGACCATGTTCGCACATGGCCTCGAGCAACCTACCCGGACGGCGAGCCTGACATCGCTCTGCGGCGTTATCGCTTTCGCGAACAGCCCCGCGTTGCCGTCCCTATTCGGTTTTGCTCCCGGTGGGGTTTGCCATGCCGTTTCCGTTGCCGGAAACGCGGTGCGCTCTTACCGCACCTTTTCACCCTTACCCTCCGAAGCCCGAAGGCGAAGGAGGGCGGTTCGTTCTCTGTGGCACTTTCCCTGGGGTTGCCCCCGCCGGGCGTTATCCGGCACCGTATGTCGATGGAGCCCGGACTTTCCTCCCCCGCAGCCTTTCGACCGTAGCGGGAGCGGCCGTCCGGCCGACTGATGCCCTACGAATGGGGGCTCGGGGGCGCGCCGTCAAGGGATGGCGATGGTTAATCCGGTTCCGTCAGCGTGATTTTGACATGCGCGACACCGCGGCATTTGATGCCAGTCGGTTCGATTTCTGGATGCGCGCGATGAACATTCCTGCCGGCCTTGGCGAAGCTCTGCTGCACAGCGCTTCTGACGCCATCATTGCGACCGATCGCGATGGGCGCATCACGTTCTGGAATCCCGGCGCGGAGCGGATATTCGGCTTCACGGCTGCGGAAGCCACTGGCCAGTCGCTCGACCTGATCATCCCTGAAAATTTGCGAGCGCGGCACTGGGCGGGCTTTAGGCACACCGTGGAGACGGGAACTAGCCGCTACGGGCACGGCGATCTGTTGTCGGTGCCCGGCCTGACCTAGGACGGCCGGCGGATCTCGGTCGAGTTCACCATCGTGTTGCTGCGAGACGCGTCGCAGGAGGTCGCGGGCACCGTGGCCGTCATGCGTGACGTGACGAAGCGGTTCGAGGAAGTCAGGGAGCTGAAGCGTAGGCTTGCGGAGGCCGGCGGGAAGTCTTGAATATGAAGTTCCGCTTTCCGGGAGGGCCGCCCTGCCGCCTAAAAATTAATTTCCGTGACGATGTCGTTTTGCGGGAAGCCCATTCGACTGGGTGTCGGCGATCCAGCCGGTCAGAAGGAGTTTAAAAAATGCAGTATCTGTTGTTGATCTATCGAAACGAAGCCGAGCAGGCAAAGATGGACGCTTCCGAGCTCCAGAAGATGACGGCGGAATACCGCGCATTCACCCAATCCATCATCCAGAGCGGCAACTTCAAGGCCGGCGACGCTCTGCAAATGACGGCGACCGCCACGACAGTGCGCGTTCGCGACGGC
Source organism: Bradyrhizobium sp. sBnM-33 (assembly GCF_032917945.1). Classification (NCBI taxonomy): domain Bacteria; kingdom Pseudomonadati; phylum Pseudomonadota; class Alphaproteobacteria; order Hyphomicrobiales; family Nitrobacteraceae; genus Bradyrhizobium; species Bradyrhizobium sp. sBnM-33. The sequence goes on along the minus strand of NZ_CP136624.1, from coordinate 7,753,332 downwards.
AAGATGTTGACGACGGACGGTCCGTTTGCGGAGACCCGCGAGCAGCTCGGCGGCTATTATCTGGTCGAGGCCAAGGATCTCAATGAGGCGTTGGGCATTGCCGCCAGAATTCCCACCGCCAAGGTTGGTTCGATCGAGGTCAGGCCGATCATGGTTTATGATTGACGGCGAAGCCGTCATTCCGGGGCGATGCGCACCATAGTTCGCTTCGCACCCCGGAATGACGGAGCAAACATCGCAATCGCATGACACCACGCGAGATCGAAAAAACATTCCGCGACGAGACGGGGCGGGCGCTTGCCACGCTGATCCGTCTCGTCCGCGATTTCGATCTGGCCGAGGATGCCTTGCAGGATGCGTTCGCGGTAGCACTGGAACGCTGGCCGGCCGCGGGCCTGCCGTCAAATCCGCGCGCCTGGCTGATCAATGTCGGCCGCAACAAGGCGGTCGATCGTATCAGACGCAACATTGCATTTCGCGGCAAGCAGCAGGAGCTGGCGCACCAACTGCTGCTGAATGCGTCCGAACCATGCGAGGACGCCGACAGCGCGCTTGACGATGACATGCTGCGGCTGATTTTCACGTGCTGTCACCCCTCCTTTGCCGCCGAGGTGCAGGTCGCGCTGACGCTGCGCACCGTATGCGGGCTCACGACCGCGCAGGTCGCGCGTGCCTTTCTCGCCAGCGAAGACGCGATGGCGCAACGCCTGCTGCGGGCCAAGCAAAAAATCCGTCTTGCCGGCATTCCCTATGAGGTGCCGGAGCGCGAAGAACTGGAGCCGCGGCTGCGCGGCGTCCTCGCGGTGGTCTATCTCGTCTTCACCGAGGGATACGCGGCCACTTCAGGGCAAGGCCTGATGCGGCCGGATCTCGCGCGTGAAGCGATTCGGCTGGCGCGGCTGCTCGATGCGTTGATGCCCGGACGCGGCGAGATCAAGGGTTTGCTCGCCCTGATGCTGCTGCATGATGCGCGGCGCGCCGGCCGCGAGACCGCAGGCGGCGACATCGTGCTGCTGGAAGAACAGGACCGCAAATTATGGGATCGTGCACAGATCTCGGAAGGATTGCATCTCGTGGAAGAGGCGCTGCGGATGTCGGGGCGGCCGCAATCCTATGCCGTGCAGGCGGCGATCGCGGCGCTGCATGCCCGTGCGCCCAGTTACGAAGACACCGATTGGCGGCAGATCGCCGGGCTCTACGAAGTGCTGCTTCGGATCAGCCCGTCGCCGGTTATCGAACTCAACCACGCCGCTGCGGTGTCGATGGTCGATGGGCCGGCGCGGGCGCTCGATCTGGTTGATGCGCTGGAGGCGCGCGGTGAACTGAAGAGTTATGAGCTGCTGCCGGCCGTCCGCGCTGATTTGTTGCGCCGGCTTGGGCGGCAGGACGCGGCGCGGGAGGCGTATCAGGAGGCGACGGCTACGACGCAGTTGGAGCCGCTGCGAAGGCTGTATGCGCGAAGAATTGCGGAGATGGATTCCTAGCCGTCATGCCCGGGCTTGTCCCGGGCATCCACGTCTTCCCTTATGTTGAGACGTGGATGGCCGGGACAAGCCCGGCCATGACGGCAGGACAACGGCCGAGATTGAAATTACTTGGCTGCAGCCACCGTCGTCGCCTCCGCCGGCAGGCTGGCTAACAGCGCGTGCAGCGTGCTCATGGTCGAGTGATCGGCGATGCCGTCGACGCGCGCGGGGCGGAAGTGGCGCTGGAACGCGGTGACCACTTCCATGGTCGGACCGTCGAACTTGCCGTGGGTCGGGATCTTGTAGCCGTATTTGGCCAGTGCCGCCTGCATGTTGGCGACGTCGTCTGAGATGCTGCCGAGCTTGAGCGTTTCGCCGCGCACGATCGGCGCCGGCTGCACCCAATGACCGACGCCGGAATTCGCCAGCAAGTGCCACGGGAATTTTTCGCCCGGGTCCTTCTTGCGCGCCGGCGCAACATCGGAATGCGCGAGCACGCGATGCGCGGATATCTTGCGGCGGAGGATGATGCCGCGGCACAGCGCGATCACGGCGGCGATCTGGCGCGACGGGAAATCCGGATAGCCCCAGTCGTGGCCGCGATTGATGATCTCGACGCCGATCGAGCAGGAATTGATGTCTTCCTCGCCGGCCCAAAAGGATACGCCAGCGTGCCAGGCGCGCTTGGCTTCCGGCACGCACTGCACGATGCGGCCGTCCTCCAGCACGATGTAATGGGCTGAAACGTCGGTGCCGGGGGTGCAGAGCTGGGCGATCGCACCTTCCACATCCGGCATGCCGGTGTAGTGCAGCAAGATCATGTCGGCGACGCGGCCGTTGTTGCGGTCGCCATGGTTCGGCGACGGGATGACGTCGGATGCGATCGAGGAATCCGGGGTAAAGGTCTGCATGTCGGCGTTGGCCCTGGGAACGGGGAGGGCGCGTTGACGCCTCGAATCAATACCAGCAGAGGTGAACGAACCAGAAGCCATTTTTTAAACCCAAACGGGGCAGCAGAGCGGCAACATCGTGTTCAGGGCGGCAATATCGTTTACTATTCATTTACTGCGTTCCCGCGCAATGCGGCGGCCGAGTTCCACCCTGCAATTTTGATCGGGTGTGTGCGGGGCGCATCACCGGCTTCAGTGTCTAGAAAGCGCGCAAAACCCTTAGCCGACCATCAACGCTTTCTTAACGCTAAGTGCCGTTACTAAGTGGTGAAGAGCCGAACCGGTTGGGGACGGCCGAGGCCCTCTTTTACGCTCGAAAATGCCATGGCAACCCAGCAAATTCCGTCTGGAAATGAGGGGTCGCGGGGCCGGGCGAGAGGCGGCAATCCTGCCTGTTCCCGGCCACTTGGCCGGAAAAGCCCGGCAAAGCGCAGAGATTTGAGGCGCAATGGGCCCGTTCGCATCCAGTTTTCGTATCACAGACTGGAAAACGCCAGAGGACGGCGCATGAGCCCTGCTGCGCCGCGCCACATCTCGGTGCTCGGCCGCGAGGCGGTCGAGATGCTCAATCCCAGGAACGGCGGCATCTATGTCGACGCCACCTTCGGCGCTGGCGGCTACAGCCGCGCCATTCTCGATGTTCCGGGAACGCAGGTCATCGGCATCGACCGCGACCGATCGGCTGTTGCCGGCGGATTCGATCTGGTCGAGCAGTCCCACGGCCGGCTGACCTTGGTCGAGGACCGATTCTCCAACCTGGCGGAAATCTGCGCGGCGCAAGGCGCAGCCGCGGTGGACGGCGTCGTGATGGACGTCGGCGTTTCATCGATGCAGCTTGATCAAGCCGAGCGCGGTTTCTCGTTCCGGCTCGGCGGCCCGCTCGACATGCGGATGGGGCACGGCGGACCGACGGCGGCCGACGTGGTAGCGAAGGCCTCCGAGAGCGATCTCGCCAACATCATCTATATTTTTGGCGAAGAGCGCCATTCCCGCGGCGTAGCGCGCGCCATCGTGGCGGCGCGGAAAGAGGCGCCTCTTACGACCACCCAACAACTGGCCGATATCGTCGGCAGGGTGGTTCGCTCAAAGCCCAACGAGATTCACCCGGCGACGCGGACGTTCCAGGCCTTGCGGATCTTCGTCAACGCTGAACTCGACGAGCTGCATCTCGCGCTGGCGGCGGCCGAGCGCGTGCTGAAGCCCGGCGGGCGGCTGGTGGTCGTCTCGTTCCATTCGCTGGAAGATCGCATCGTCAAGGATTTCCTCAACGCGCGCGGCAAGGCTGGCGGCGGTTCGCGGCATTTGCCTGAGATCGCACAGGCCGCACCGAGTTTTCAGATTCTGACGAAGCGTCCGATTACCGCCGGTGAAGCCGAGCTTGCCGCCAATCCGCGCGCGCGTTCGGCAAAACTGCGCGCTGCCGAGCGCACCGCGGCGCCGGCGCATGCAGCAGGCCGTCTGCCGGCGTGGCCTACGCTTGCCGACGTGATGAGGGGAGGCTGATCGTGCGGATCATCCACTTCCTCGTCATCGGTGTGCTGGTGTTCGCGGCGGCCTATGTCTACCGGATCAAGATGGAATCGACCGCGCGCGTCGAGCGTGTGCTCCGGCTGAACGCCGAGATACGCGAGCAGCGCGATGCGATTGCGGCGCTGCGCGCGGAATGGGCCAAGCTCGATGCGCCGCTGCGGCTGCAGGGACTTGCCGAGCGTCATCTCAGCCTGAAGCCGCTGGTCGCCACGCAATATGACCAACTGAAGAATTTGCCGGAACGGCCGCCGGCCTTTGCGCGGCCGGGCGCTCCCGATCCGATCGGCGCGATGATCAACACCATCGAGGCTGCCGCCGAGGCTCCGCCCACAACCGGCTCCGTGCCCGCACCGGGAGATCAGCAATGACCGGACGGGCGCTGACGAATACGGCGCGAAAGCCCGCGGAACCGTGGCGGCGGCGGCTGATCCGCAGCCTGCTCTACGGGCGTAACGTCGACCGTGCCGCCAAGGCGCGTGCGCGCGTGGGACTTGCGATCCTGCTGTTCGCAGCGATCTATGCCGTGCTCGCCGGACGTCTGGTGATGTTCGCGGTCGGCGCCGACAGCCACGGCGGCCGCCGCACCGCCTCGCAGGACGCGATTGCAACCGCGCGGCCCGACATCGTCGACCGCAACGGCGAGGTGCTGGCGACCGACGTCAAAGCGCCGAGCCTGTTCGGCGAGCCCAGGCGCATCATCGACAAGGACGAGGCGATCGAACTTTTGACCGCAGCGCTGCCGGACCTCGACACGGCGGAGGCGCGCACGCGCCTATCATCGCGCAAGGGCTTTGTCTGGCTGAAGCGCGAGATCACACCAAAACAGCAGCACGACATCCACAAGCTCGGCATTCCTGGCATCGGTTTCCTGCGTGAGAACAAGCGCGTCTACCCGACCGGCGCCGCGGTCGCGCATCTGATCGGCCTCGTCAACATCGATAACGCGGGCATCGCCGGGATGGAGAAGTGGCTGGACAATAATGGCCTGGCCGACCTGCACCGCGCCGGCTTCGCCACCGATCGGCTGCAGAAGCCGGTCGAACTGTCGATCGACCTGCGCGTCGAGCACGCGCTGCGGGACGAGCTGCTGAAGGCGAAAGAGAAGTACAAGGCCAAGGCGGCCTCCGGCCTCGTCTCCAACGTCCGGACCGGCGAAATCGTGGCCCTGGTGTCGCTGCCGGATTTCGATCCGAACAATCCGAAAGAGGCGCACGACCCCGAGCGCATCAACCGCCTGACCACTGGCGTGTTCGAAATGGGCTCGACCTTCAAGGCGCTGACGCTGGCGATGGCGCTGGATTCCGGCAAGGCCAACCTCAACACGCTCTATGACGGGCGCGGGACGCTGAAGTTCGGCAAGTTCACCATTCACGACACCCATCCGGTCGGCCGCGCGATCACGCTGTCGGAAGTGTTCACCTTCTCGTCCAATGTCGGCGCGGCCAAGATTGCGCTGGCGCAAGGCGTGGAAGCGCACAAAGCATTCCTGAAAAAGCTCGGCCAGATGGACCGGCTGCGCACCGAACTGCCGGAAAGCGCTTCGCCAATCGTGCCGAAGCGCTGGACCGAGCTCAACACCATCACGGCTTCCTTCGGCCATGGCATCGCGGTGGCGCCGCTGCAGGCGGTGATGGGCATCAACGCCTGCATCAATGGCGGTCTCCTGATTCCCCCGACCTTCCTCAAGCGGTCGGAAGAGGAGGCGCGGGCCATCGCCAAGAAGGTGCTGCGAACCGAAACTTCCGACAAGATGCGCTATCTGATGCGGCTGAATGCCGAGATCGGAACCGCCAAGAAGGCCGACGTGAAGGGCTATTATATCGGCGGCAAGACTGGCACCTCGGAAAAGGTGGTCAACGGCCGCTATTCCAAGAAACAGGTGCTCAACTCCTTCACCGCCATCATCCCGGCCGACAATCCGCAATACCAGTTACTGGTCATGCTGGATGAGCCGAAGGCGCTGCCGGAAACCCATGGCTTCATCACCTCGGGCTGGAACGCGGTGCCGACCGGCGGCAAGGTGATTGCCCGCATCGGTCCGCTGCTGGGCATTGAGCCGCGCTTCGACCTGCCGCCGTCCGACCGCCTTATTCTTGCGGCATCGAAGACAACCCAGTAAGGCGTACTGTCAGGCGCGCCAGACTGCGCCGGGCCGGACTGGAACAAGATGAAACTTCGCGATCTCTTCAGCGACGACGCTGCGATCGAGCCGCAGGCGGAAGCTGTCGATGTGAAAGGCCTTAGCGCCGACAGTCGCGCGGTGAAGCCCGGTGATTTGTTCTTTGCGCTCGCGGGGACCAAAACCGATGGCGCGCGCTTCATCGATTCCGCGGTCAAGGCGGGCGCAGTTGCGGTCGCCGGCGAGCGTACTTCTTCGGACGCCCGCGTTCCCTTTGTCGTCACGGCAAATCCCCGCCGTGCGCTGGCGCTGGCAGCGGCAAAGTTCTATCCGCGTCAGCCCGCCACCATCGCGGCAGTGACCGGGACCAGCGGCAAGACTTCGGTTGCCGCGTTCACGCGCCAGATCTGGGAGCGGCTCGGCCATGCTTCCGCGAGCATCGGCACCATCGGCCTGGTGTCGCAAAAGCGCACGATCTATGGATCGCTGACGACGCCGGATCCGATTGCGCTGCACCGGCAACTCGACGAGATCGCGGGCGACGGCGTGACGCATCTGGCTTTCGAGGCCTCCTCGCACGGGCTCGACCAGTTCCGGCTCGACGGTGTCCGCATCGCCGCCGGCGGCTTCACCAATCTTTCGCGCGACCATCTGGATTACCATCCTGACGAGGCGCATTACCTCGCGGCCAAGCTGCGACTGTTCCGCGATCTGATTGCGCCTGATGGCGCAGCCGTGATTTCGGCCGATCATGATTGTTCGCAGCAAGTGATCGAGGTGGCAGAGGCGCGGGCCTTGCGGGTCATTACCGTCGGCAGCAATGCGGATGGCGCCGGCGAAGGCATCCGCCTTGTTGGCGTCACCGTCGAAGGGTTTGCGCAAGACCTCGCACTCGAACATCGCGGGCGCAATTACACGATCAAGCTGCCGCTGGTCGGCGAATTCCAGATCGAGAACGCGGTGGTTGCCGCGGGGCTCGCGATCGGCACCGGCAGCGAGCCGGCGGCTGTGTTCGACGCGCTTGAACATCTCGAAGGCGCCAAGGGCCGGCTGGAGCGGGTCGGTGAACATAACGGTGCGCCGATCTTCGTCGATTACGCTCACAAGCCGGATGCGCTGGCCAAGGCACTGCAGGCGCTGCGGCCTTACGCGAAACGCAAGCTCGTCGTCATCTTCGGCGCCGGCGGCGACCGGGACGCCGGCAAGCGCCCGATCATGGGCGCGATTGCGGCCGAGAATGCCGATCAGGTCATCGTCACCGACGACAATCCGCGCAGCGAAAATCCGGCTACGATCCGCGCCGCCATTCTGGCCGCGGCAAAGGGCGCAACTGAAATCGGCGATCGCACGGAGGCGATCCGGGCAGGGATCGCGGCGCTGCAGCAAGGCGACGTGCTCCTGATCGCCGGCAAAGGCCACGAGACCGGCCAGATTGTCGGCGACAAGGTCTTGCCGTTCAGCGATCACGAGGCGGTGGCGGCCGCGCTCGCAACGAGGATGGCATGAGCGCGAGACCATTGTGGACGGTTGCCGGGGTTGCGCGCGCGCTGGAACTGTCAGGCGATTATCCGGATACGCCGATCGATTTCGTCACGCAGGACAGCCGGCTGGTGAAGCCCGGAAGCCTGTTCGTGGCGTTGAGCGGCACGCCGAGCGGCGGCTTCATCTCCAGTTTTGCCAGCGCCCGCGACGGCTGGGAATTCGCCGACAAGGCTGAGGCGGCCGGCGCGGTGGCGATGATTGTTCCGCACGCCATCGACGGCGTCCGTGTTCCGCAGTTGATCGTCAAGGACACCCTGATCGATGGGCTGTGGGCGCTGGCGCGCGCGGCGCGGGCGCTGTTTGCCGGCCCGGTGATCGGCCTGACCGGCAGCGCCGGCAAGACCAGCACCAAGGAATTCCTTGCCGCCTATCCTGCCGCCTACGCGAGCCCGAGCAGTTTTAACAATTTCTGGGGCGTGCCGCTGACGCTCTGTAATGCCAGCCCGAGAGCGAGCGTGTGGGTCGTCGAGATGGGCATGAACCAGGCCGGCGAGATCGCGCGGCTCAGCGAGTTGACGAAACCAACGGTCGCGCTGGTGGTGAACGTGCAGCCGGTGCATCTGGAAAAGCTCGGCAGCCTAGAGGCGATCCGGCGCGAGAAGGTGAGCATCGCGCAGGGCTTGCCGAAAGATGGCGTGCTGGTGTTGCCTGAGGATGTCCTGGCGCCGGAATGGAACGGCAAGATCGTCCGCTTCGGCGAAGCGTCCGAAGTGCGGGCGTTGTCGCATACGCCGGAAGGCGAGAGCTGGAACGTTGCCGCGCAGGTGAACGGCAGCCGGATCGAATTCGGCCTGACGCCCGGCGCGCCGCATCGTTTGCAGAACGCGTTGGCCGCGCTGGCGTCGATCCATGCCGCGCGGCTCGATCCGGCGGCGCTGGCGAAGGAACTCGGCGATGTCGGCATCATGACCGGCCGCGGCGTGGAGCAGACGGCCCACGGCATCACCGTGATCGACGACAGTTTCAACGGCAACCCGGCCAGCATGGTGGCCGCGCTCGGCAGCCTGAAGGCGCGGCCGGTGACATCAGGCCGGCGCATCGCCATTCTCGGCGACATGCTGGAATTGGGCGCTGAGGCGCCCGCCTATCACGAGAAACTCGCGAAAGACCTGCCGGGCCTCGACGGCATCTACTGCGTCGGCCGCTTGATGCGCCATCTATACGATCTCGTACCTGCAGAGCGGGCGCTCGGCTGGCACGAAGACCCGGCGACGCTCGATCCCCAACAAATCGCCGCATTGCTGCGGGACGGGGACGTGGTGGTGGTCAAGGGCAGCAAAAAGATGTTCTGGGTGAACAAGTTCGTGCCCAGGCTGCTGGCCGCCTTGCAGGCAAAGGCGTAAACTGGCCGCACCCGGTGGGCCCGTTGCTTTCCGCGAGAGGCGATTCGTCAATACCCCATGCATGACCAAGATTTGCTTGGTTTGAGGATGAAAACGATTATCAAGGCGTTCCCGGAACGAACGCATTCCCGGAGCGCTTCCCGCCAAGGCGGCGCAACCAAGCCGCGTGATAGGGCTACTTGAATGTTTTACTGGCTGATCGAGCTTTCCAATACTGTTCCCGGTTTTGGCATCTTCCGCGGCTTCTTCAACGTGTTTCGCTACATCACCTTCCGCACCGGCGGGGCGATGGTGACGGGCGCGTTGTTCGTGTTCCTGTTCGGGCCCTGGATTATCGATCATCTGCGGCTTCGGCAGGGCAAGGGCCAACCGATCCGCACCGACGGCCCGCAATCGCATCTGATCTCCAAGAAGGGCACGCCGACGATGGGCGGGCTGATGATCCTGTCAGGCGTCGTGGTGGCGACGCTGCTGTGGGCCAATCCGCGCAACCCCTATGTCTGGATCGTGCTCGCGGTGACGCTCGGCTTCGGCTTCGTCGGATTTTACGACGACTATCTGAAGGTGACCAAACAGAGCCACAGCGGCTTCGCCGGCAAGCTGCGGCTTTTGATCGAAGCGGTGATTGCGCTCGCGGCCTGCTACGCGCTGGTGCGGCTCGGCCGCGATGCGACATCGACATCGCTCGCGGTGCCCTTCCTGAAGGATGTCGTGATCAATTTCGGTTGGTTCTTCGTGATCTTCGGCGCCTTCGTCATCGTCGGCGCCGGCAACGCGGTGAACCTGACCGACGGCCTCGACGGGCTTGCGATCGTGCCCGTCATGATCGCCGCTGCAAGTTTCGGTATGATTTCGTACCTGACCGGCAACGCGGTGTTCTCCGATTATCTGCAGATCCGCTACGTTGCCGGCACCGGCGAGCTCGCGGTGCTGTGCGGCGCGGTGCTCGGCGCCGGCCTCGGCTTCCTCTGGTTCAACGCGCCGCCGGCCTCGATCTTCATGGGCGATACCGGCTCGCTCGCGCTCGGCGGCATGCTCGGCGCCACTGCCGTCGCGGTGAAGCACGAGATCGTACTCGCCGTGATCGGCGGACTATTCGTGCTCGAAGCCGTCTCGGTGATCGTGCAGGTCACCTCGTTCAAGCTGACCGGAAAACGCGTGTTCCGGATGGCGCCGCTGCACCACCATTTCGAGCAGAAGGGCTGGACCGAGCCGCAGATCGTGATCCGGTTCTGGATCATCTCGGTGATGCTGGCGCTCGCCGGCCTGTCGACGCTGAAGCTGCGGTGATAATCGTGCAGTTCCGCAATGGTCATTCCGGGGCGATGCGTCAGCATCGAACCCGGAATCTCGAGATTCCGGATTGCCGCTTCGCGGCCTCCGGAATGACTGCCCAATCATGATCCCCGTCACCTCCTTTGCAGGTAAAACGGTCGCCGTCTTCGGCCTCGGCGGTTCCGGCCTTGCGAGTTGCCACGCGCTGAAGGCCGGCGGCGCCGAAGTGGTCGCAGGCGACGACAGCGCCGACAATGTCGCCAAGGCGGCGCAAGCCGGTTTCACCACCGCCGATCTGCGCACAGTATCGTGGTCGAATTTCTCGGCCCTGATCCTCACGCCCGGCGCGCCGCTGACGCATCCGGCGCCGCATTGGTCGGTGCTGATGGCACGCCAGGCCGGCATCGAGCTGATCGGCGACATCGAGCTGTTTTGCAGGGAGCGCCGCCGTCACGCGCCGGACGCGCCGTTCGTCGCCATCACCGGCACCAACGGCAAGTCGACCACGACCGCGCTGATCGCGCATCTGATGAAGGTTGCCGGTTACGACACCCAGATGGGCGGCAATATCGGTACCGCGATCCTGTCGCTGGAGCCGCCGCGGATGGGCCGCGTGCATGTGGTGGAAATGTCGTCGTACCAGATCGACCTCGCGCCCTCGCTCGATCCCTCCGTCGGCATTCTGCTCAATGTCAGCGAAGATCATATCGATCGCCACGGCACGCTGGAAAACTATGCAGCCGTGAAGGCGCGCCTAGTCGCCGGCGTACAACCGCAGGGCACGAGCATTGTCGGTGTCGATGACATCTGGTGCCGCAACATCGCCGATCGTCTCGACCAGGCGGGAAAACGCGTGGTGCGGATCTCCGTGAAGAATCCTTTGCCCGACGGTATCTATGTCGAGCGCGAAACCATCGTGCAGGCGTCCGGCGGCGCGCGCAACGAGATCGCAAGGCTGGGCGGCATCGGCTCGCTGCGCGGGTTGCACAATGCGCAGAATGCGGCGTGCGCGGCGGCCTGTGCGATGGCGATGGGCATCTCCACGGATACGCTGCAAAACGGCCTGCGCAGCTTTCCCGGGCTGGCGCATCGGATGGAGCAGGTTGGCCGCCGCGGCAATGTGCTGTTCGTCAACGACTCCAAGGGCACCAACGCGGACGCCGCCGCGCATGCGCTATCGTCGTTCACCGACATCTTCTGGATCGCCGGCGGCAAGCCGAAGCAGGGCGGCATCACGGGTCTCACTGAATACTTTCCGCGGATTCGAAAGGCCTATCTGATCGGCGAAGCCGCGCAGGAATTTGCCGGCACACTCGGCGAGCGCGTGCCGCACGAGATTTCGGAAACGCTCGATGTGGCGGTTGCCAATGCCGCACGCGACGCGGAGGCATCGGGGCTCGTCGAGCCCGTGGTGCTGCTGTCGCCGGCCTGCGCCTCGTTCGACCAGTACCGCAATTTCGAAATCCGCGGCGCCAAGTTTCGCGATCTGGTGATGATGATGCCCGGTGTGAAGCCGGTGGTGTGATCGTAGGATGGGTGGAGCGCAGCGATACCCATCGCCGCAGCGCCGGATTGATGGGTTTCGCTTCGCTCTACCCATCCTACATTCTGCTCATTCGAGGGCGTCGCAAATGGCTACTCATGCTCGGGCAGGTACCCGCGTCCGTGTTGGGGCTGCAGTCCTTTCGGCGACCTTTGTGTTTCATTCCATTGCAGATGCGGCTTCGTCGCTATCCGCCGGCGTGACTCTCAGCGAGTCGTCGATTTCGTGGAGTACGGTCAAATACGCGACCTCCGCGGAGAACGGATTCGTTAGCGGCTCGCTCGACAAGAAGACCATCGTCGATCGCACCTTCAAGACCTATGTGCTCGAGAATCGTTATCTGAAGGTAACGCTCCTGCCCGAATTTGGCGGACGCATTCTTTCCATCATTTACAAGCCGACCGGCCATGAACAACTTTATCGCACCGAAGTGGGCGTGCCTTACGGGATGAAGGCCGGCGTCTTCTATTACGACTGGCTGATGGTGTATGGCGGCATCTTCCCTACATTCCCGGATCCCGAGCACGGCAAGACATGGCTGAAGCCGTGGGATTTCAAGGTAGTGAAGGAGAGTGCCGGCGAAGTGACCGTGTCGATGTCGCTTAAAGATGATTTCGCGTATTCCGCTGCACCGACGCAATTCCTCAAGGGTGCGACGGGTATCGAAGCGACTTACTATGTCACGCTGAAAGCCGATCGCGCAGCGCTGGATACGCGCGTGGTGCTGAAGAATCCGAACGCCCAGGCGGTCGACTACGAATACTGGACGTGCACGACGCTCGCACCAGGATCGGAGCAGAAGAATCCCAAGACAACCGGCGGCGCAGAAATCGTCGCGCCGATCGAGGCCTACAGCACGCCGGCCTGGTCGGCCAACCTGTCCGAAGGCGATGAGAGCTTAGGTCTCGGCAGGAGCCGTTTCGAAAAATTGCGCTACTTCAAGAACTGGCCGACGATGGGTATCGCGTACGCGGCGCCCGACATGCAGGGCGGGAACTTCTGGGGTGTGATCAACCACGACAATGAAGAGGGGATCATCCGCATCGCCGATAATCGGGTCACGCGGGGCCTGAAGATGTGGACGTGGGGATTTCCGTCGTTCGCGAACGAAACTGACGCACGCAAAGAGCCGAGCGAAGCGCGGCCTTACGTCGAATTGTGGGCGGGTGTATCGGATCAGTTTTTCCACCGCGCAAAGCTTCCGCCGCGGGGCGAAGTGTCTGTTACGGAGACCTACAGCCCGACCGTCGGCATGAGCAACGTGACGCATGCGAATGAGAACATCCTGATCAATTTCTCGGCCGCCGCTTCGGGCGTGAATCTTCAGTTCTTCAGTATCGAACCGGCCACGCCGTTGCGCGTCACGTTGAAACGCGGCGATGCGATATTGTTCAACGACAGCGTGAAGGCCGACCCGAAAAACGGAAATCGCATTTCCGCGACCATTCCGTTCGGCGGCAGCGGCGATCAGGTCCGGCTGACGATCACGACCGTGGAAGGTAAAGAGCTGATCGCGTCCGAGACGAGAATAAAATGATGGGTTGTCGCTTCGCTCCGGGGCACGAGTGCGCCGCTTCGTTCAATCATCTGCAATTCATTAACCCCCCATAAACCATCCTGCCTCACCAATGGGCATTACCTCTGCCATTTGGGGACGCCCATGCTCGCCCGTGATGAACGCACCCCGTTTTCGGACTGGTGGTGGACCGTGGATAAGCTGCTGCTGCTCGCGATCGGCGCGCTGATGCTGGGCGGCGTCATCCTGTCGCTGGCGGCGAGCCCGCCGGTGGCGACGCGGATCGGGCTCGATCCCTTCCACTTCTTCAGCCGGCACATGCTGTTCCTGCTGCCATCCCTCCTGGTGCTGATCGGGGTATCTTTCCTGCCGCCCAGGCAGATCCGCCGTCTTGCGCTATTGGTGTTCGTGGTGAGTGTTCTTTTGATCGTCGCGACGCTCGTCTTCGGTGCGGAGGTGAAGGGGTCGCGGCGCTGGATCACGCTGCTTGGCGTCAACATCCAGGCCTCCGAATCCGCCAAGCCCGCCTTCGTCGTGATGGCGGCGTGGCTGTTTGCGGAATCGACCAAGCGGCCGGAAATGCCGGCGACCTCGATGGCGATGGCGCTGCTGTTGACGCTGGTGGCGCTTCTGGTGATGGAGCCGGATTTCGGCCAGACCATGCTGATCCTGATGGTCTGGGGCGCGCTGTTCTTCATCGCGGGGATGCGGATGATCTGGGTGGCCGGCCTTGCCGGCGTCGCCATGGCCGGATTGTTCAGCGCCTATCTGCTGGTCCCGCACGTGGCGGGCCGCATCAAGCGTTTCATAAATCCGGCCTCCGGCGACACCTTTCAGGTCGACATGGCGATGGAAGCCTTCTGGAACGGCGGATGGTTCGGGCTGGGGCCCGGCGAAGGCATCGCCAAGCGCAGCCTGCCGGACAGTCATACCGACTTCGTGTTCGCGGTGGCGGCGGAAGAATTCGGCATCATCCTGTGCCTGGCGCTGGTTGCGCTGTTCGCCTTCGTCGTGATCCGCACGCTAACGCGGGCGTACGCGAGCGAGGACATGTTTTCGCGCTTTGCGGCGTCGGGACTTGCGATTCTGTTCGGCATGCAGGCTGCAATCAACATGGCGGTCAATCTGCAACTGATCCCCGCCAAGGGCATGACGCTGCCCTTCATTTCCTATGGCGGTTCGTCGATCATTTCGCTGGCCTATGGCGTCGGCATGATGCTGGCTCTGACGCGGCAGCGCCCGCGCACCGAGGTGGAATCGATGAACGCGGCCGGCGTGGCACGGGGTTACGCCTGAGGGCGTGACTAGCGCCGCGGCGTCGGCTATTTGAAGCCATGGACAACACGCCTCTCATTCTGCTGGCCGCCGGCGGCACCGGCGGCCATTTGTTTCCCGCTGAAGCGCTCGGAGTTGAGCTCATCAAGCGCGGCCTGCGCGTGCGGCTTGCGACCGATGCCCGCGCGCTGCGCTACAGTGGGCTGTTCACCCGCGACAATATCGACGTAGTGCCGAGCGAGACCGTTCGCGGGCGCAATCCGTTGTCGCTGGCGCGTACCATTATGATGCTCGGCTATGGAACGGGCATAGCGCTCAACCTGGTGCGGCGGCTGAAGCCCGCGGCCGTGGTCGGCTTCGGCGGCTATCCGACGCTGCCGCCCTTAATCGCGGCACGGCTGCTCGGCGTGCCCGGCGTCATTCACGATGCCAATGCGGTGCTCGGCCGCGCCAATCGTTTTCTTTCCAAGCGCGTCAACGCAATCGCGACCTCGCTGCCCGGCGTGCTCGATCGCGATCCTTCGCTCGCGGAAAAAACCACGACGGTGGGCACGCCGATGCGGCCCGCGATTCTTGCCGCCGCCGCGCAGCCGTTTGCATCGCCCGAACCGAACGGGCCGCTGCGCTTGCTGGTGGTCGGTGGCAGCCAGGGCGCGCGGGTGATGAGCGACATCGTGCCATCAGCCGTCGAACGGCTGGAACCGGTGCTGTGGAGCCGCATCGCCCTGACGCAGCAGGTGCGCGAGGAAGACATGGCGCGGGTGCGGGCGATCTATGACCGGCTCAAGATCAAGGCCGAGCTCGCGCCGTTCTTTACCGACCTGCCGGCGCGGCTGGCGTCCAGCCACCTCGTGGTCTCGCGCTCCGGCGCCGGCACCGTGGCGGAACTTGCGGCGATCGGCCGGCCCTCGATTTTGGTGCCGCTGCCCGGCGCGATCGACCAGGACCAGTTCGCCAACGCCGGCGTGCTGGCCAGGGTGGAGGGCGCTTTACGGATTCCGCAGGGAGAATTCACGCCCGATCGGCTGGCCGCTGAAATCTCTGCGTTTGCGGCCGATCCCGCACGGCTGACCGCGATGGCGGCCGCCGCCCGCCAGGTCGGCCGGCTCGATGCCGCCGAACGGCTGGCCGATCTGGTGATGAAAACGGCCGGAATCTAGGCAATTGCCCGAAAAATTGCCCCTTGTCATGCCCCGCGAAAGCGGGGCATCCAGTACTCCGCGGCGCCTGATTTGAGCTTCGGCTTCGCGAAACACTGGATCGCCCCGCCCTTGTGCGCAATCGCACAAGGCGGGCGATGACGGCCAAGGGATGATCCATGAGACTGCCGCGCGAGATCGGACCCATTCACTTCGTCGGGATCGGCGGCATCGGCATGAGCGGCATCGCCGAGGTGCTGTGCAATCTCGGTTACACCGTGCAGGGTTCGGACGCCTCCGAAAGCGGCAATGTCGCGCGGCTGCGGGAGAAGGGCGTCAAGGTCTCGGTCGGCCACAAGACCGAGAATGTCGACGGCGCCGACGTAGTCGTGGTCTCGACCGCGATCAAGCGCGATAATCCCGAACTGATGGCGGCGCGCGCGCAGCGCATCCCGGTGGTGCGTCGTGCCGAAATGCTGGCCGAGCTGATGCGGTTGAAAAGCTGTGTCGCCATTGCCGGCACCCATGGCAAGACCACGACGACCTCGATGGTCGCAGCGTTGCTCGATGGCGGCAATCTCGACCCGACGGTGATCAATGGCGGCATCATCAACGCCTACGGCACCAACGCGCGGCTGGGGGCGGGCGATTGGATGGTGGTTGAAGCCGACGAGAGCGACGGCACGTTTCTGAAACTGCCGACCGACGTCGCCATCGTCACCAATGTCGACCCCGAGCATCTCGATCATTTCAAGACCTTCGAGGCAATCCAGGACGCGTTCCGCAATTTCGTGGAGAACGTGCCGTTCTACGGCTTTGCGGTGATGTGCATCGATCACCCGGTGGTGCAGAGCATCGTCGGCCGGATCGAGGACCGCCGCATCATCACCTATGGTGAAAACCCGCAGGCCGACGCGCGGCTGATGGAGCTGACGCCGGTCGCGGGCGGATCGAAGTTCAAGGTTGCGATCCGCAACCGCAAGACCGAGGCCTCGCACGAGATAACGGACATCGTGTTACCGATGCCGGGCCGGCACAACGCGTCGAATGCGACGGCGGCGATTGCGGTGGCACACGAACTGGGCATTTCCGACGAAGCGATCCGCAAGTCGATCGCTAGTTTCGGCGGCGTCAAGCGCCGCTTCACCAGGACCGGCGAGTGGAACGGCGTCACCGTCATCGACGATTATGGCCATCACCCCGTCGAGATCGCCGCGGTATTGAAGGCCGCGCGTGACTCCTATGGCGGCAAGATCATCGCCGTGGTGCAGCCGCACCGCTTCACCCGCCTGCAATCGCTGTTCGAGGAATTCTGTACCTGCTTCAACGATGCCGATGCAGTCATCGTCGCCGAGGTCTATCCGGCCGGCGAGGCGCCGATCGAAGGCATCGACCGCGACCATTTTGTACTCGGCCTGCGCGCGCATGGCCATCGTGAAGTGATCCCGCTGCCGAGTTCGACGGAACTGGCAAAACTCGTCCGTAGAATTGCGCAGCCCGGCGACCTCGTCGTCTGCTTAGGGGCCGGCAACATCACGCAATGGGCCTACGCGCTGCCCGCCGAATTGAAGGCGTTGGGGTGATGATGACTACTATCTTCGGGGACGTTGAAGGGAAGCTTAGCCATGACGGCCGGCGTTTGCCGCCACCCCTCTCCCTAACCCTCCCCCGCAAGGGGGGAGGGAACCCTCCCGCCAGTGCGTTCCTCACTCGCTCTATTCTTCGAACTCGCAAGCACTCTGGAGCAGCCGTTAGACAACGACAACGTGAGGTGAGCACGCTGCTCAGGCTCCCTCCCCCCTTGCGGGGGAGGGTTGGGGAGAGGGGTAAGCCCCGGGCGACGGCGTCAAACGCGACGCGATGTCGTCTCAAGTCATATCGCGAGACGGTTGGCGCGACATGACCTTTCCCGACATCACGCCCGATCTGAAAGCCGCGATGCCGGACTTGCGCGGGCGCCTCCTGGCGAACCAGTCGCTCGCCGAGTTGACCTGGTTTCGCGTCGGCGGCCCGGCGCAGGTGCTGTTCACGCCGGCGGATGAAGACGATCTCGCTTACTTCTTAAGGCTGCTTCCAAAGGAGCTGCCGGTTTATGTCGTCGGCGTCGGCTCCAATTTGATCGTGCGCGACGGCGGTATGCCGGGCGTGGTGATCCGACTGTCGCCGCGGGCGTTTGGCGAGACTTCGGCTTCAGGTGACACTGTCACTGCCGGCACGGCCGCGCTCGACAAGCGCGTGGCGGAAACGGCGGCGGCGGCCGGCATCGGCGGCGTGGAATTCTTCTTCGGGATTCCCGGCAGCATCGGTGGCGCCCTGCGGATGAATGCCGGCGCCAATGGAAGCGAGACCAAGGACGTGCTGGTCGAGGCGACCGGCATCGGCCGTGACGGTACGAAGCATGTCTTCTCCAATGCCGACATGAAGTTCGTCTACCGCAACAGCGGCGTCGATCCCTCAATCATCTTCACCTCCGCGCGGTTTCGCGGGCAGATCACGGACGCCGAAACCATTCGCGCGCGGATGAGCGAGGTGCAGACCCATCGCGAAACCGCGCAGCCGATTCGCGAAAAGACCGGTGGCTCCACCTTCAAGAATCCGCCCGGCAACAGCGCCTGGAAACTGATCGACGCCGCCGGCTGCCGCGGGCTTCGCGTCGGCGGCGCGGAGGTCTCGGAAATGCACTGCAATTTCCTCATCAACACCGGCAACGCCACCGGGCATGATATTGAAACGCTGGGCGAAATCGTGCGCGAGCGGGTTAAAGCGAATTCTGGGATAGAGCTACATTGGGAAATCAAGCGGATCGGAATTTCCGCATAGTCGTCATTCCGGGTCGGGCGCGCGCAACGCGAACCCGGAATCTCGAGGTAGCATGGGAAAGGGATTCCGGGTTCGATGCTTCGCATCGCCCCGGAATGACGGATAGGTAGAGGCTGATGCGAACGACCATTCTCTTTGGCGGCACCAATAAAGAGCGCCTGGTTTCGGTGGCGAGCGCGCAGGCGTTGCACCGCGCGTTGCCGGAAGCCGATCTCTGGTTCTGGCATGTGGCGGACACCGTTCATGAGGTCAGTTCAAAGGAGCTGCTTGAGCATTCGCGTCCCTTTGAGGATGAATTCACACCGAGCAGTCGCGGCATTGCGCTGGAAGCCGCGCTCGACAGAGCGAAAGCCGAGGACCGTGTGCTGGTGCTCGGGCTGCACGGCGGCCGTGCCGAGAATGGCGAACTGCAGGCGATGTGCGAAATGCGCGGCATTCCCTTCACCGGGTCCGGCTCGGCATCGTCGAACCTCGCCTTCGACAAGGTCGCCGCCAAACGGTTTGTGGCGATTGCCGGCGTCCCCGCGCCGGCAGGCATCGCCCTGGAAAACATCGACGCAGCGTTTGGCGAATACGGAAGGCTGATCGCAAAGCCGGCGCGGGACGGATCGAGCTACGGCCTGATCTTCGTCAACGCCAAGCAGGACCTCGTCGCGGTCCGCAACGCCGCCAAGACCGAAGACTATCTGATCGAGCCCTTCATCGCGGGTGTGGAAGCAACCTGCGGCGTGCTGGAGCAATCGGATGGCACGTTGATGTCGCTGCCGCCGATCGAGATTGTCCCGGGGGAGGGCACCTTCGACTACACGGCCAAATATCTGCTCAAATCGACTCAGGAGATCTGCCCTGGGCGCTTTTCTCCGGAAATCACTGCGCAACTGCAGGATCAGGCGTTGCGGGCGCACAAAGCGCTCTCCTGCACCGGCTATTCCCGGACGGACTTCATCGTCTCGGCGAACGGACCGGTTTACCTTGAAACCAATACCTTGCCGGGCCTGACCGCGGCCTCGCTCTACCCGAAGGCGCTCAAGGCCCAGGGGATCGAGTTCCCGGATTTCCTGCGTGACCAGATCGCCCTGGCCGAACGGCGCAGCCGGGAGCGGGCTTGACCGGCCCGGCCGGTCGTTAACGGGGAACCACCGCCCGACCACTAAAATTGTTTCAAAATCCTAACAGTTGGCCGACAAACTACTCAAAAGACGCACCAAAACGTTTCCGCAGCCCCCCGATTTTACACTTTGTTTACCAGTAAGTCCGAAGGTTAACGCTGGCGGCGCATGTGGCGCTTGGCTGCCGGGGTGTGCGCTGTTCCGACTTCAGGTCAGCACTTAAGTCCGACACGGCCGAGGCGTCATCTGAGCCAGGACTCGCAAAAAAGCTTGCGGGAACAACACTTGGACAGGCTCGTGCAATGGATGGTGCAGGACGCCTCACGCGGTCGCTGAGATCGGTGGGGCCCCAGGCTGACCTGAAAGCAGCCGCTATTGGAGCGGTCGTGCTGCTGCGCGAGCGGCTGGGCCGTCGCGCTCGCGTCCCGGCGAAGCCCACGATCGATCGCGAGCCGTCGAATCGCCTGGTCCTTCTGGTCGAACGCTATCTGCCGAACCGTACCGGCATTGCCTTGACCGTGCTGATACTGCTCGGCAGCGCCGGTCTTGGTATCGTCAAGGGCGGTCACGTCGACGAATTCACGGCGGCGCTCAGCGACGCCCGCAACACGCTGGCCAATTCGGCCGGGTTCCGCATCACGACCGTCGTCATCAACGGCCGCAAGCACTTGAGCCAGGACGAGGTGCTCGCGATCGGCGGCGTCAACGGGCGCTCCTCACTGTTGTTTCTCGATGCGGCCACCGTGCGCGACAGGCTCAAGGCCAACCCATGGATTTCAGACGCGACCATCCTGAAGCTTTATCCCGGCCAGTTGCAGGTCGACATCGTCGAGCGCACGGCGTTTGCGCTGTGGCAGCAGGACGGCCGGCTGTCCGTAATCTCCGAGGACGGCGCGGTGCTGGAGCCCTATGTGTCGCGCCGCTTCGCGACGCTGCCGCTGGTGGTGGGCAAGGGTGCCGATGTCAGGGCCCGTGATTTCCTCGCGCTGCTCGACCGCTATCCGCAGGTCCGCTCGGTAACCAAGGCCGCAATCCTGGTCGGCGAACGGCGCTGGAATTTGCGGCTGAAGGACGGCCTCGACGTTCGCCTGCCGGAGAACGACGTCGGCAACGCGCTAGCGATGTTGAGCAAGCTCGACAAGGAAGACCGGCTGTTCTCGCGCGACATCGTCGCCGTCGACATGCGCCTGCCGGACCGGCTGACGGTGCAATTGTCGGAAGACGCGGCCAAGGCCCGCGAAGAACTGTTCAAGGACAAGAAGACCAAGAAGAAGGCCGGTGATTCAGCATGACCGGCCTCGATCGCAACCAGACCCCGAAGACACGGCCCGTCGACCACAAGCGTACGGCGCTGGTGGCCTCGCTCGATGTCGGCACCAGCAAGATCGCCTGCATGATCGCGCGGCTGAAGCCGTCGCCACCGAGCGACGCGCTGCGCGGTCGCACCCATGCGGTCGAACTGATCGGCTATAGCCAGATCCAGTCGCGCGGCGTCAAGGCGGGCGCCGTGGTCGATCTCGCCGAGTGCGAGCAGGCGGTGCGGCAGGCGGTGGCGCTGGCCGAGCGCATGGCCAAGGTCCGCGTTGAATCAATATTGCTGTCGGTTTCCGGCGGCCGGTTGCAGGGGCAGCTCGTCGAGGCGGCCGCCGATATCAGAGGCGGCTCGGTCACCTCTGATGACGTCACCCGGGTGACCTCCACCGGTATGCGTCATGCCACCGGCGAAGGCCGCACCGTGCTGCACGCGCTCCCCGTTGGTTACGCGCTGGACGGCGTCAAGGGCATCCGCGACCCCCGCGGCATGGTCGCGCGGCAGTTCGGCGTCGACATGCAGGTGGTGACGGCCGATGCCACCGTCGCGCGCAACCTGATGCTGGTGGTCGAGCGCTGCCATCTCAACGTCGAGGCCATGGCGGCGAGTCCTTATGTCGCAGGCCTGTCCGTGTTGACCGACGACGAGGCCGATCTCGGCGCCGCCGTGGTCGAAATGGGGGCCGGATCGACCACGATTGCGACTTATTCCGGCGGCCGCTTCGTGCACGCGAGCGGATTTGCGCTCGGCGGCCAGCACGTCACGATGGATCTTGCACGCGGCGTCGGCGCATGCATTGCGGATGCCGAGCGAATCAAGACGTTATATGGCACCGTGCTGACCGGCGGGTCCGACGCGCGCGAGCTGATGTCTGTACCGACTGCGGGCGAGGAACACGATGCTCCGCAGATCGTCTCGCGCGCCACGATTGCCAACATCGTCCGGCATCGCGCCGAGGAGATTTTTGAAATGGTCCGTGACCGGCTCGCGGATTCCCCCTTTGCGGCAGAGCCGAGGGCGCGGGTTGTGTTGAGCGGCGGCGCTTCTCAGCTCACCGGCACCGTCGAACTCGCCACGCGCATTCTCAACCGGCCGGTCCGGATCGGCCGTCCGCTCGGTTTCGGCCGGCTGCCTAACGAGGCCAAGAGCGCTTCGTTCGCGGTTCCCACCGGCCTCCTGGTCTATCCGCAATACGCTCATCTTGAACACGTCGAACCGCGGCATACGCGGCAGCTCAAGACAGGGACAGACGGCTATTTTGGCAAGGTCGGACGATGGCTTCGCGAGGGCTTCTGATGACCGGTCCTGTGACCAAACGATTTTCACCAAATCCCGCGGCCGCCGGCCGGGGCGAACCAACGCGCGCGTCGTAAGAGAGGCAACCATGGCACTCAATCTGACCCCCCCTGACATCAGCGAGCTAAAACCGCGGATTACCGTCTTCGGCGTCGGTGGAGCAGGCGGCAATGCCGTCAACAACATGATCACTGCCGGGTTGCAGGGGGTCGATTTCGTCGTCGCCAACACCGACGCGCAGGCGCTGACCATGTCGAAGGCCCAGCGCATCGTGCAGATGGGCACCCAGGTGACGCAGGGCCTCGGCGCGGGGTCTCAACCTGATATCGGCGCGGCGGCGGCGCAGGAAGTGATCGACGAGCTGCGCGACCATCTCTCGGGCGCCAACATGGTGTTCGTCACCGCCGGCATGGGCGGCGGCACCGGCACCGGCGCCGCTCCGGTGATCGCCAAGACCGCGCGCGACATGGGCATCCTCACCGTCGGCGTCGTCACCAAGCCCTTCCATTTCGAAGGCCAGCGCCGCATGCGCACCGCCGAGTCCGGCATCGCCGAACTGCACAAGGTGGTGGACACGCTGCTGATCATCCCGAATCAGAACCTGTTCCGGGTCGCCAACGAAAAGACCACCTTCGCCGACGCCTTTGCGATGGCCGACCAGGTGCTCTATTCGGGCGTCGCCTGCATCACCGATCTGATGGTGAAGGAAGGCCTAATCAATCTCGACTTCGCCGACGTCCGTGCGGTGATGCGCGAGATGGGCAAGGCGATGATGGGCACCGGCGAGGCGACCGGCGAGAAGCGCGCGCTGACTGCGGCCGAAGCCGCGATTGCCAACCCGCTGATCGACGATTCCTCGATGAAGGGTGCGCGCGGCCTGTTGATCTCGATCACCGGTGGCAAGGACCTCACCTTGTTCGAAGTCGACGAAGCCGCGACGCGGATTCGCGAGGAAGTCGACCAGGACGCCAACATCATCGTCGGCGCCACCTTCGACGAATCGCTCGACGGCATCATCCGCGTTTCCGTGGTCGCCACCGGCATCGACCAGTCGCAGATCGCGCGCAACGCGGCCACTCCCGCCGTCGCCGCCACGTCTTCGCCGGACAACCGGCTGGCTGAACTGACCGCTCGCTTGCGCGCCGACAATGCGCGCCTGGCCGAACGCGCCCAGAAGCTCGAGCCGACGGCTGCGCCCCAGGCGGTTGCTTCGGCACCTGCCGCCGCGCCGGCGCAACGTTCGTCCAATAATGTCGAGCGTGCAGCGCTCGCCGCGATCGCCGCGGCGGTTGAGACGCCGCAACAGGCTCCGATCCAGCCGGCGTCCTATGGCGACGTCACGGTTCGCCCGATCGCGCAGAAGCCGACGCTGTTCCCGGATCACAAGGAGGCTGCCCGCCTCGAGCCGGAGGCGCCGGCGACGCCCGAAACCTTCATCCCGCAGGCGGCCGAACGTCCGCCGGCCCGTGCGCCGCGGATGCCGAAGTTCGAGGACCTGCCGATGCCCGCCCAGGCCGAGATCCGGCACGCCCGCGGCGAGCCTGAGGAGGAGCACCCGCAGAAGACGCGGCTGTCGCTGTTGCAGCGGCTCGCCAATGTCGGCCTCGGCCGCCGCGACGAAGAGACCGAGCCGCCGATCGCAGCACGTGCCTCCGGCCCGTCGATGGCGCCGCTGCCGCCGCTGCCTGAACGCAAGCCGCAGCGCACCGTCGCCCAGCAAATGGCGAATCAGGAGCCGGTATCAGAGTATGCAAAGCGCCCGGCGCCGCAGGGTCTGGACGCCCACGGCCGCCCGGTACCTGTTGCACCGGCGCCACAGGGCGACGACCATCTTGATATCCCGGCCTTCCTCCGGCGCCAGGCCAACTGAGCTTTTGTTACAATCGAGGTGATCCAAAGGGCCCCGGCTAGAACAGCCGGGGCCCTTCTCTTTGGCCGGTGCCGAGATTCGGCGGCTCGGCCAACCAACTGATTTTAAATCATTAATTATTCATCTCGTGATCAGATGTCCAAGCTCGAACAGCGTCTGGCCGTGCCGGAATTTGGTTAACCCTTGGCGCGATTGCGGCAGAGATAGGGTAACAATCCGTAAAGAAGCGTGAGTTGTGCGCTATGGGGCAATGACTATGGTCTGCCGTGACTTGGGGATGCCTAGAACGCGAATCGGCGCTAGCGCGCGGTTCCCGTCTTTGGGTTAAGTCGGGTAGTGGGCAGTTATCGATGAAATTCAGCCGGCAAACCACGCTTCGGTCGCAAGCCACCGTAACGGGCGTTGGCGTTCATTCCGGATTACCTGTCAGCCTGACGCTTGGACCTGCTCCTGTGGATGCGGGTTTTATTTTTGTCCGTACCGGCCTGGATGAGGCCGACCGCGAGGTTCCCGCAGTAGCCGCCTCCGTAACCGCCACCGATCTTGCGACCGTTCTTGGCGACCGCGAAGGTCCGCTGGTTTCCACCGCCGAACATGTCCTTGCTGCCCTGCGCGGCATGGGTGTCGACAACGCCATCATCGAAGTCGACGGTCCCGAAGTACCGATTATGGACGGCAGCGCGGCGGCTTTCGTTGCCGCCATCGATCAGGCCGGCATCGTCACCCAGTCGGCCTCCCGCCGCTTCATTCAGGTGCTGAAGCCGGTGCAGGTCGCGATCGGCGATAGTTTTGGCGAGTTGCGCCCGCATGGCAACGGATTCCGCGTCGAGGTCGAGATCGATTTCAACAACGCCATGATCGGTCGCCAGAAATATTCCATCGATCTCAGCCCCGAAAGCTTCCGTCGCGAGATTTCACGTGCCCGGACTTTTGGCTTCATGAATAACGTCGCGCGGCTCTGGAGCGCCGGTTTTGCGCGTGGCGCCTCGTTTGAGAATACGGTGGTGTTCGACGAAACCCGCCTGCTCAACACCGAAGGGCTGCGCTTTAGCGACGAATGCGCCCGCCACAAGGCGCTGGATGCGGTCGGTGATTTGACGCTGGCTGGTTTGCCGCTGCTCGGCGCCTACCGTTCGGTACGTGGCGGCCACAAGCTGAACCACGCCGTGCTGACCGCCCTGTTGGCCGATCGCAGCGCCTGGCGGGTGGTCGAGGCCGAACCGGCACGCCGTCCCCGAGCCCATGTCGAGGCCGGCGCGGGCATGGTGGGCGGCATGATCGCCCCAGCCTATGGTCCCGACGTTTCCTGACTTTGCTTGCGGATTCTGTTGATATTGGCTTTCCGACATGCCGGACTTTTCGGGCCGTACATGCGCGTTTTCCGTAGTAACCACAATTGGTAAGGACGCCGTTCAGCCGCCTTAATCCGGGCGAATTGGCTGCGTATTCGGTTGGTTGAGGACCTTTTTTCGGCTACAGAGGCCTGCGGTTGCGCCACGGGTCTTGAAGAATTGGGCACCAAACGCGCTGGGCTCGGAGAATTTGGGGCACGGGGATATTGCATCCATGACCGCGGTTCATGGACGGGCAGGCTCAGTCATCAACCGCATCAAAGGCGTCAGGTCACAGATTCCATGTCGGCACAGCGTATGACGCTCGAATCAGGCAAATCACTCGGGCGCGCCAGCCTCGCTCGCGCCGCACGGTCGCTGCGGCTGGCGGCTGGCCTGATTGCGCTCGCCATTCCCTTGAGCGGCTGCGGCACCGGTGCGCTGTGGGACAAGTTCACCGCCAAGGACGACACCTTCAACGAGGAGCCCGCGGACAAGCTCTACAATGAGGGCTTGTACTTGATGAACCAACGCAAGGATCTGAAGGCGGCATCGAAGAAGTTCGAGGAAGTCGACCGTCAGCATCCTTATTCCGACTGGGCGCGCAAATCGCTCCTGATGTCGGCCTACTCCTTTTACAATGCCGGCGATTACGATAGCTGCATCGGCGCCGCGACGCGTTACGTCACGCTGCATCCCGGCAGTCCCGACGCGGCCTACGCGCAATATCTGATCGCCGCCTCGCACTACGACCAGATCCCGGACATCTCTCGCGACCAGGGCCGCACCGAAAAGGCGATCGCGGCGCTGGAAGAGGTGATTCGCAAATACCCGACCTCGGAATACGCCAACTCCGCCAAGGCCAAGCTCGAAGGCGCGCGCGACCAGCTCGCCGGCAAGGAAATGGACGTCGGCCGCTATTACATGGAACGGCGCGACTACACCGCCGCCATCAACCGCTTTAAGACCGTGGTCACCCGCTACCAGACCACGCGGCATGTCGAGGAAGCGCTGGCACGGCTCACTGAGGCGTATATGGCGATCGGCATCGTCGGCGAGGCGCAGACGGCGGCAGCCGTACTTGGGCACAATTTTCCTGACAGCCGCTGGTACAAGGACGCTTATAATCTTGTAAAGTCGGGCGGTCTCGAGCCGAGCGAGAACAAGGGGTCCTATATTTCTAGGGCCTTCAAGAAGTTGGGTCTCGGCTAGGAATTGACTTCGCATGCTGGCGCGTCTGTCGATCCGTGACATCGTCCTGATCGAACGGCTCGATATCGAATTCTCCCGTGGCCTCGCGGTGCTGACCGGCGAAACCGGCGCGGGCAAATCCATCCTGCTCGATGCCTTCGCGCTGGCGCTCGGCGGCCGCGGTGATGCGGGCCTGGTTCGCCATGGTGCGGAGCAGGGCCAGGTGACGGCCACCTTCGACGTTCCCAAGGGCCATCCCGCGACAAAGATCCTTTCCGAGAACGGCCTCGACGATACCGGCGAAATGATTCTTCGCCGCGTGCAGCTCGCCGACGGCCGCACCCGCGCCTTTATCAACGACCAGTCGATCAGCGTGCAGACCCTGAAGGCGGTCGGCGCGGCGCTGGTCGAAATTCACGGCCAGCATGACGAGCGCGCGCTGGTCGACGCCTCGACGCATCGGCAGTTGCTCGATGCCTTTGCCGGGCTGGAGAAAGAGGTCGCCGCGCTGGAGACGCTGTGGGAGGCACGGCGCACCGCCAATCACGTACTCGATGAGCATCGCGCCAGCATGGAACGCGCCGCGCGCGAGGCGGATTATTTGCGCCACGCTGCCGACGAGCTCAAGGCGCTGAAACCGAAGGACGGCGAGGAGACCGCGCTCGCCGAACGCCGCACCACCATGATGCAGGGCGAGAAGATCGCCAGCGACCTGCGCGAGGCGCAGGAAGCGGTCGGCGGCCACAACTCGCCGGTGCCGGCGCTGGCGGCGGCCGTGCGCCGCCTCGAGCGCCGCGCCGCCAATTCGCCGGCGCTGGTCGAGCCGGCGGTGAAGGCGATCGACATCGCGATCAACGCGCTGGAAGAGGCCGACCAGCATCTCAGCGCCGCGCTGGTCGCGGCCGATTTCGATCCGGCCGAGCTGGAGCGGATCGAGGAGCGGCTGTTTGCGCTGCGCGCCGCCTCGCGCAAATATTCGACGCCGGTCGATGGGCTGGCGGCACTGGCGGCCAAATTCGTCTCCGACGTCGCATTGATCGATGCTGGTGCCGATCAGTTGAAGAAGCTGGAAGCGGCGGCTGCCGAGGCCGATCAGCGCTACGGCGCGGCGGCGGCGAAGCTATCGGCGGCCCGCAGCAAATCCGCCGAAAAACTCAATAAGGCCGTCAATGCCGAACTCGCGCCGTTAAAGCTCGAGCGCGCGAAATTCATGACGCAGATCGACACCGATGCGAAATCACCGGGGCCGCAAGGCATCGACCGCGTCGAGTTCTGGGTCCAGACCAATCCGGGGACAAAGCCGGGACCGCTGATGAAGGTCGCGTCCGGCGGCGAGCTGTCGCGGTTCCTGCTGGCGCTCAAAGTGGTGTTGTCCGATCGCGGCTCCGCGCCCACGCTGGTGTTCGACGAAATCGATACCGGCGTCGGCGGTGCGGTGGCGGATGCGATCGGCGCGCGGCTTTCGCGGCTCGCCGGCCAGGTCCAGGTGATGGCGGTGACGCACGCACCGCAGGTCGCCGCGCGCGCCAGCCAGCATCTTTTGATTTCCAAGGACGCGCTCGACAAGGGCAAGCGCGTCGCCACCCGCGTCAACGCGCTCGCCGCCGACCACCGCCGCGAAGAAATCGCCCGCATGCTGGCGGGGGCGGAGATCACGGCCGAGGCGAGGGCGGCGGCGGAACGGCTGTTGCGCGCAGCGACCGCGTAATTCTCGTGTCCCGGACGCGGTGCAGCATGAAACGCTGCTCCGCTGAGCCGGGCACCTACGCCAAGTCCACTGCGGGCCCCGGTTCAGCAGCGCACCGCTTGCGCGCTGCGCAGCATCCGGGGCACGGCCCCTGTGTCCGACTTTGCCTCCGGGCCTCCTTTCGTCGTATTCAATTCACATGTCCAAGACAGCGAAACCAAAGCCGCTCCCCGACGTCGCCAAGCTCACCAAGGCCCAAGCCAAGGTCGAGCACATGCGGTTGGCGCTGGAGCTCGAAGGGCACGACAAGCGCTATTATCAGGAAGATGCGCCCAGCATCAGCGATGCCGAATATGACGCCCTGCGGCAGCGCCTCAACGCGATCGAGAAGCGGTTTCCCGAATTCGTTACAGCGGAATCGCCGTCGCAAAAGATCGGCGCGACGCCATCGGGTCGCTTTAAGAAAGTCCGGCATGCGCTGCCGATGCTGTCGCTGGACAACGCCTTCGCCGAGCAGGACGTGCTCGACTTCGTCGGCCGCATCGGGCGCTTTCTCAAGCTCAGCGACGACAAGATCGATTTTTCCGCCGAGCCGAAGATCGACGGGCTCTCGATGTCGTTGCGTTACGAGGGCGGCGAACTCGTTACCGCTGCCACCCGTGGCGATGGTTTTACAGGCGAAGATGTCACCGCCAACATCCGCACGCTGGAAGACGTGCCGCAGAAGCTGAAGGGGCGTAACGTTCCCGATATCTGCGAGGTGCGCGGCGAGGTCTACATGACCAAGAAGGCGTTCCTTGCGCTGAACGAGCGGCAGAAGGCCGCGGGCGACACCATTTTTGCAAACCCGCGCAATTCGGCTGCAGGCTCGCTGCGTCAGAAGGACCCCTCCATCACCGCTTCGCGACCGCTCGGCTTCTTCGCCTATTCCTGGGGCCAGATGAGCGCGATGCCCGAAAAGACTCAAACCGGCATGATCCACTGGTTCGAGCGATGCGGCTTCAAGACCAATCCGCTGACAAAACTTTGCCACTCCGTCGAGCACTTGATCGCGTTCCATCACGAGATCGAGGAGCAGCGCGGCGAGCTCGACTACGACATCGACGGCGTCGTCTACAAGATCGACCGTATTGATTGGCAGGAACGGCTCGGTTTCGTCTCGCGCACGCCGCGCTGGGCGATTGCGCACAAATTCCCCGCCGAGCGCGCCATGACGGTGCTGCGCGACATCGAGATCCAGGTCGGGCGCACCGGTTCGTTCACGCCGGTCGGCAAGCTCGAGCCGGTCGGAGTCGGCGGCGTGATTGTGCAGAACGTCACGCTGCACAATGAGGACTACATCAAGGGCATCGGCAACAAGGGCGAAGTGCTGCGCGAGGGCCGCGACATCAGGCTCGGCGACACCGTCGTGATCCAGCGCGCCGGCGATGTGATCCCGCAGGTGGTGGATGTCGTCATCGACAAGCGGCCGAGAGGCGCCAAGGAATTCCATTTCCCGAAGAAGTGCCCGTGCCCGCTGCATACCGACGTGGTGCGCGAGGAGACGGCAACCGGCGAGGAAGGCTCGCGCGCCCGCTGTACCGGCGAGTTCGCCTGTCCATTCCAGAAGATCGAGCATCTGAAACTGTTCGTGTCGCGCCGGGCGTTCGATATCGACGGGCTTGGCGAGAAGCAGCTCCAGTACTTCTTCGACCGCGAATGGGTGCGGGAGCCCGCCGATATCTTCACGCTGCCGAAACGCAACGCCAAGCTGAAGCTCGAAGCAATCGATGGCTATGGCGAAACTTCAGTGCGCAACCTGTTCGCCGCGATCGAGAACCGCCGCCGCATTTCGCTGGAGCGGTTCATCTACGCCCTCGGCATGCGCCATGTCGGCGAGACCACCGCGCTGGCGCTGGCGCGCGGCTACGGTTCGTGGGACGCGTTCCACGATGCCTGCCTCAAGGTCGCCAGGGGCGACGAGGACGCTATCGCCGAGATGGATGCGCTCGACCAGATCGGCGATACCGTGATCAAGAGCGTCGCCGCCTATTTCGGCGAAAGCCACAACCGCGGCATCGTCGAGCGGATGGTCAAGGAGCTCGACGAGATCATTGACGCCGAAAAGCCCAAGAGTAATTCGGCCGTCGCCGGCAAGACCGTGGTGTTCACCGGCTCGCTGGAGAAGATGACGCGGGACGAAGCCAAGGCCACGGCCGAGCGGCTGGGCGCCAAGGCTGCGGGTTCGGTGTCGAAGAAGACGGACTACGTTGTCGCGGGGCCGGGTGCGGGGTCGAAGCTCGCTGAGGCCAAGAAGCACGGCGTGCCGGTGCTCACCGAGGACGAGTGGCTGAAGCTGATTGGGGAGTGAGACGCGCCACACACTCCGCTGTCGTCATCCGCCAACTGGTCGCGCGAATGCGCGCCCGATGACAGGCTCCAGCGGGTGACCCAGTATTCCAGAGACAGTTGTGGCAGATCGAGAGGCCGCGGCGTACTGGATCGCCCGCCTCGCGGCCGACGACAGTTGGGGGTGAGGCGCTGGCTTTGCGCCTGTACGCTCATCACATCCGCGAGTCTTCCTCCTCCGCCTTCTTCACCAGTTCCTCGCTCACCGCCACGTTTCGCCGCGGCACGAGGAAGAACATCGCCGAGGCACACGCGACGGACAGCGCTAAGATCGCCGCCGTCAGCGGCAGCGTGGTGGTGGAGTGGCCGCCGAGATAGGCGCCGAATTGCGAGACCAGCGCGCCGATGCCCTGCTGCAGGAAGCCCATCGCGCCGGAGGCGGTGCCGGCGGCTTCGGGGCGCGCGCTGATGGCGCCGGCCGCGGCGTTGTTCATCACGAAGGCGTTGGCGACCATCACGATCATCTGGGTGCCGAAGAGCCAGAGCGGCGCCTGGTTGGTCCCGGCGATGCTGAAGACAAAGTTCAGGAGGGCGCCGCCGAATTGCACGGCGAGCCCGAACCAGATCAGCTTCTCGAGCGAATGCCGCGGCGCGAAGCGGACGCAGAACACATTGCCGATCAGATATGCGAAGCCGGTTGTCGCGAACCACGCGCCATACTCGGCGGTGGTTCGGCCCATCTGCGTCACCACGATGTAAGGTCCGCCGCCGGCGAACATGAAAATGATCTGCGAGGCCAGCACCTGGCACAGCACATAGCCGATGAAGGCGCGGTCGCGAATGAGGATGCCGACATCGCCGCGAAAGCTGCTGCTCTTGCTGCGCTCGCGGCGCGTCTCGGGCAGCGCAAGCGCCATCAGCACGGCGACGCTGAGCGAACCCGCCGTGATGAAGTAGAAGATCGCGCGCCAGCCGAACGCGGTCTCCAGGAGACCGCCGACCAGCGCGCTCAGCATCTGCGCCATCATCATGACGGCGATGACGAGGCTGATCATGGAGCTGATGCGGTCGCGGCTGTAGAGATCGCGGATGATGGCGCGGCTCACCACCATGCCGGTGGCGCCGCCCAGCGCCTGCAGGAAGCGCGCGGCGATCAGTTGCGGCAGCGTCTGCGCCAGCGAGCAGCCGATGCTGGCCGCCACCATCAAGGCAAGGCCCGCGAGCAGCACCGGGCGGCGTCCGAACTTGTCCGACAGCGGCCCCATGATGAGCTGCGAGCAGGCGATGCCGACCATGTAGAGCGACACGGTCATTTGCGCGACGGAAATATCGCCACCGAACGTCGTCGCCAGCACGGGAAGCGCCGGCACCAGCATGTAGAGCGAGATCGGCGCGACGCCGGTCATGGCGACCAGCATCAGCAGCATGATTTTCGATGTCGCGACGGCATTCGCCGCCGCGTCGGGCGGCTTGCCCACGACGCCGTGCATTCAGTTCAGATCCTGTTGGTTGGATTGGACTGTAGCGCGGCGGCTGACGGCGAATACGGTTGTTTCGGCATGCGGCCATGCCGATTTCGTACAGCACACTTTAGCGGGTGACCCAGTATTCCAGAGGCGTCAGTGATGAACGGATAGGCTGCGGCGTACTGGGTCCCCCGCCTTCGCGGGGGACGACGAGCTCGGATGAGGCAACGGCGATTAAAGCGGCGACAGCGCCGCCGTGGCCTCATCCAGCCACAGCTTCGTGGCGTTGTCGTCGAGATGCGGGCGCACCGCGCGATTGATGCGCTCGTGGTAGTCGTTGAGCCACTTCAGCTCCGTCGCGCTCAGCATGTTCACGTCGATTAGGCGGCGGTCGATCGGCGCCAGCGTCAGCGTTTCGAACGCGTTCACCGGCTTTTCGGCGCCCGCGATGTCGGTGCCGATGACGAGTTCGAGGTTCTCGATCCGGATGCCGTAGGCGTCGGTCTTGTAGTAGCCAGGCTCGTTGGAGAGGATCATGCCGCGCTTCAGCGGCGTGGTGCCGAGTTTCGAGATGCGCGCCGGGCCTTCATGCACGGAGAGATAGCTGCCGACGCCGTGGCCGGTGCCGTGCTCGAAATCGAGGCCGGCCTGCCACAAAAATTGCCGGGCAAAGGAGTCGATCTGCGCGCCGGTGGTGCCGTCCGGAAACACCGCGCGTGCAATCGCGATATGCCCACGCAGCACGCGGGTGAATCGATCGCGCATTTCGTCGGTCGGATTGCCGATTGCGATGGTGCGGGTGACGTCGGTGGTGCCGTCTTCATATTGCGCGCCGGAATCGATCAGCAGCAGATCGCCGGGCGAAATTCGCCGATTGCTCTTGCGGGTGACGCGGTAATGGACGATGGCGCCGTTCGGCCCGGTGCCGGCGATGGTCGGAAACGAGACGTCCTTCAGCGCGCAAGTCTGACGGCGAAAGGTTTCCAGCGCCTCGACGGTGTCGATCTCGGTCAACGCTCCCGACGGCGCCTCGCGGTCGATCCAGGCGAGGAAGCGCGCCAGCGCCACCGCGTCGCGCTGGTGCGCGGTCCGCGTGCCCTCGATCTCGGTGATGTTCTTCACCGCCTTCAACAGGCTCACCGGATCGTTGCCGCGCACCGGTTTTCCGCCGGCGCCTGCGATCAGCCGGCTCAGCGCGTCCGCCGCGGTGGCGCTGTCGAGCGCGATCGCGGCGCCGCTACGCGCAAGCTCGGTCAGAGCAGGCACCAATGCGTCGGGCTCCCGTACTTCGGCGGATTGTTCGAGGTGGTCGCGCGTCAGGTTGGACAGCTTGCGATGATCGATGAAGATGGTGGGGCGGCCGTCCTTCGGCACCAGCGCGTAGGACAAAGGCAGCGGCGTGTGCGAGACGTCGGCGCCACGGATGTTGAAGGTCCAGGCCACCGCGTGGCTGTCCGACAGCACCAGCGCCTCCACCCCCAGCTTGTTGATCTCCAGCCGGATGCGCTTGAGTTTTTCGGCTTCGATCTCGCCGGAAAACTGCACGCCGTGAATGGCGACGCGGCCGAGCGGCGGGGCCGGGCGCTCGGTCCACACCTGGTCCAGCGGATTGCTCTCGGCCGCGATCAGCTCCGCACCCGCTTTGGTGCAGGCGGCGGCCAGACGCTCGGCTGCTGCCGAAGTGTGCAGCCACGGGTCAAAACCGAGGCGGTCGCCGGCCGCAAGATGCTTGGTCAGCCATTGCTCCGGCGGCGGATCGGCCAGCGGCTCGATTTGCCAGGCCTTGCGATCGACCTGCTTGGCGGCCTGTAGCGTATAACGGCCGTCAACGAAAACCGCAGCCTCGCGCGTCAGAACGATTGCCATGCCGGCCGAACCGGTGAAGCCGGTCAGCCAGGCCAGCCGTTCTTCGGAGGCCGGGACATATTCGTTCTGTTGCTGATCGGCGCGCGGAACCACGAATCCCGTCAGCTTCCGCCGCGCCAACTCCTCGCGGAAGCGGGCTAGCCGCGCGGTCAGTGCCACGCCGCCTTCGGGTTCTTCGAATGTCTGGAAATGAGCTTCGAACATCGCCTGGTCACTTTAGGTTAGGGTCGGGTGGAGCGGTCCGCAATCCGGAGCTATCGGCCACAATTTGGCATAATCTGTGCTCCAATATGTCCGTCCGCGCTAGTCGGACGGAGCGGTTGCGGTGTAGCCGTTCAGCTCAAAAATACCGGGGGAGAGCTCCAGGAGTGTTTCAACTCAACGAAGAGGGGATACACCATGCCTGCTTTCACGTTTGAGAAGATTTCACCGCCGGAACGTCGCGGTCCCGTGCCGCCCGTCGCCAACAAGAAGCAGCGCGGCGTCATCGTCCAGATCCTCGATCGGTTTGCGGAAGCGCGCGTCAAGCGGTCGTTGAAGCAAGAGAAGGGCGTCATCGCACGCAACCGGCACAGACCAGCCGATTAGAATTTCAGCTCACCTTGCGCAGCAACAGGCTGCTCCAGCCTTCGATGCGCAGATGCCGCACGGGAACCAGCCCTCGGGCGCGATAGGCGGCGATGACGGCGGGTGCCTGATGCGTCAGGAGCCCTGAGAGAATGACCAGCGCCGACGGCGCCAGGTGCCGCGCCATCGGCCCTGCCAATTGCCGCAGCGGATTGGCCAAAATATTCGCCAGCACCAGATCGAACGGCGCGGCCTGGGCAAATTGCGGCGCCGAGAAGCCGGTGGCGCGGACCGCCCGCACCAGATGTCCCGATACGTTCAGCCGCGCATTGTCGCGGGCAACCTGCACCGAGGGTGGATCGATATCGCTGGCCAGTATCTTTTCGTGCAGCGCTTTCGCCGCCGCAATCGCCAGCACGCCGGTGCCGGTGCCGAGATCGAGCACGCGCCGCGGCCGCCAGGCTTTCAGGACATGATCGAGCAGCAGCAGGCAGCCGCGGGTGGTGCCGTGATGGCCGGTGCCGAAGGCCAGCGCCGCCTCGATCTCGATGCCGAGCTTGTTGGAGGGTATCCTGTCGCGGTGATGCTGGCCGTGGACCACGAAGCGCCCGGCGGGCACGGGAACGAGGTCCTCGAGGCTGGCCCTGACCCAATCCTTGGCCTCGATCGTGTCGAAGCCGATGCCCGCGGCGATTTCGGCGCCGGCCGCATTGGCCACGAGTTCGCGGACCAGTCGCTGATCGGGCGGCTCGCCAAAATGCACCGTGACATCCCATCGGCCATCCGGCCGTTCGAACGCGGCGATTGCGGCCTGGCCTTCAAAAAAAACTTCGGTCAGGGCATCGACGACGCCCTTGGCTGTGTGCTCGTCGCCGACAGCAAAATGGACGCGATGTGTGGGGCCGAGGGAAGTCATTGAAGGACCTGGAGAAAGCGGGGAGGGTGCGAATAGCGAATGGGCGTTTCATTCAAATTTGAGCAAATTTCATGTCGTACTACTCGGAAAAGTTGCATGTCGGCCGTTAGGGTACCCTTAGATTCATCGCCGTAGGTTCCTGCATAGGAACTGCAGGGGGAACCTCGGTTCCATGAACACCAACCCAGGTCGGAACCAGCCAATGTCGATCATCAAGTCATTCCTTAAGGACGAATCGGGAGCCACGGCCATTGAGTATGGCCTGATCGCTGCAGGCATCGCGATTGCGATCATCACCGCCGTGAACGGTCTCGGCACCAAGCTCAGCACCAATTTCGTAGACATCAGCACCTCGCTGAAGTAACCGCCCAATTCGGGGGCATTTTCGGGACTGGGCGCGCCAAGCGCCCGGTCCCTTCTTTTTTTGCCGAATTTGGCGCACGCAATTTCCACCGCCTATCCACAGCCGAGCGGGAAAGTTGCCAACCCGTTATCGACGGAAGCATACCGAGGTCTTCCACAGCCGTTGCCGCGGGTTATCAACAAGCAATCCACAGGCTTCTCCCGTGGTCGCCCACCGGGTTTACCCACATTGTCCACTGCGTTCTGCCTATCCGAACAGGGCGCGGTGATCGCCCAGGATCACCCTCGCGGCGTTGTGGCCGGGCGCGCCGGTGACGCCGCCGCCGGGATGCGCGCCCGAGCCGCAATGGTAGAGGCCCTTCAGCGGCCCGCGATAATCGGCATGGCCCAGCATCGGCCGCGCCGAGAACAATTGGTTTAGCGTCAGTGCGCCGTGAAAGATGTCGCCGCCGAGCAGGCCGAACTGCCGCTCGAGATCGAGCGGCGACAACACCTGACGGCCAATCACGCTGGCGGCAAAGCCCGGCGCAAACTTGTCGACCGTCGCGATCATGAGGTCGGCGACCTCCTCGCGGTGATCGTCCCATGACCTTCCATCCGGCAATTCCGGCGCGACGTGCTGGCAGAACAGGCTCGCGACGTGTCGGCCCTCCGGTGCGAGGGAATCGTCGAGCGTCGAGGGAATCAGCATTTCGACCACCGGCTCACGGCTCCAGCCATAGCTGCGCGCGTCCTGCCAGGCGCGATCCATGTAACCGAGGCTCGGCGCAAGGATGATGCCGGCGGTGAGATGATCTCCGGCGCCGGCCAATGCGGTGAAGGAAGGTAGCGCGTTCAGCGCGACATTCATCCGGAAAGTGCCGGAGGCGTTGCGCCAGCGTCCGATGCGTTCGCGGAATTCCGGCGTAAGCGCGCCCGACGGCACGAGCCGCGTATACAGCAATTTCGGATTGACGCCGGAGACGACATATTTCGCGCGGATGGTCTCGCCATTGTCGAGGATGACGCCTGCGGCGCGCCCGCCCTCGACGATCACCTCGCGCACGCCGGCGTCCGTTTCGATCTCGGCGCCATGCCCGCGCGCCGCGCGCGCCATGGCTTGCGTGATCGCGCCCATGCCGCCGATCGCGTGACCCCATATGCCCTTCTTGCCGTTCACCTCGCCGAATGCGTGGTGCAGCATCACATAGGCGGAGCCGGCGGCGTAGGGGCTGGCGTAATTGCCGACGATGGCGTCGAAGCCGAACAACGCCTTCACCAGGTCGCTCTCGAAACGCTCGTCCAGCATCTCGCCGGCCGAGCGCGTGAACAGGTCGAGCAGACTGCGCTGCTGCTCGAGCGAAAGCTTGCGCAGGATGCCGGCCGTGCCGACTGCGTTGAAGGCCTCGCGGATCGCGCCAATCCCAAAACCCTCGACGAGGTTCGGCGGCGCGCGCAGCACGAATTGTCGGAGCACGTCTGCGATGGCTTCGAGTTCGCGCGAGAAGGCGTCGATAGTGACGGCATCACGCTCGCTGAGCTTTGCCACCGATTGCCGGGTGCGGCCCTCGCCGGTCAGGAGATAGCTGCCGTCGGGGGCGGGCAGAAAATTCTGTGCGCGGCGCTCGACGACGCGCAGGCCGTGTTCGGCGAGCTTCAGGTCGGCGATGATCTGCGGATTGAGCAGGCTGACGGTATACGCGGCCACCGAATTGCGGAAACCAGGATGGAATTCCTCGGTCACCGCGGCGCCACCGACCGCCTTGCGGCGCTCGACCACTTTCACGCGCAAGCCGGCCATCGCGAGATAGGCCGCGCAAGTGAGGCCGTTATGCCCCGCACCGATGATGACGATTTCGGTTTCGTTCATGTCCGCTTCAAGAAGGTTTGATTATGTGGGCTCGTCATTCCGGATTGTAAGGACAAGACCCGGAATCTCGAGGTTCCCAGAGGCGCCAGGGCGCCCCATAGTTCGATGCTTCGCATCACCCCGGAACGACATCTTATCCCGCATTGCCCGTCATGTTGCCATATGCTCCTATCTGCGCTTCCGGCACAACCTGCCGGAATGCTCGCCGCCGGCTCCCGCCGGGTTCAAGCCGGAGCTTTCATGATTTCTGAGCCGTCTGCCTCGCGAAACCGGCTGGTGCTGGTCGTCTATACCGCTGCGATCTTCGTCAGTGCGTTATTACTGTTTTCAGTGCAACCCCTGTTCACCAAGATGGTGCTGCCGCGGCTCGGCGGCTCGCCGGCGGTTTGGTCGGTGGCGATGGTGTTCTTCCAATCGCTGCTGCTCGGCGGCTATGCCTATGCGCATTTTCTGATGCAGGCGCGCAGTCGCACGATGCCCGTGGCGATTCATCTCGTGCTGCTCGCAGTTGCGATGCTGACGCTGCCGCTGTCGATCGCAAGCGGGTGGGGCGATCCGCCGAATTCAGGCTATGCGCTCTGGCTGCTCGGCCTGTTTGCGGTGTCGATCGGGCTGCCGTTCTTCGCGCTCGCGGCCAACAACCCGCTGCTGCAGGCCTGGTTCGTCCGCACCGGCCACCCCAACGGTCCCGATCCGTACTTCCTCTATGCTTCCTCGAATGTCGGCAGTTTCCTGGCGCTGTTGTCCTATCCGGTGCTGCTGGAGCCGATGTTCACGCTGCGCATGCAGAACCTGATCTGGACCGGCGGCTATGGCCTCTTGATCGTGCTGATCGCGACCTGCGGCGTGTTGTCGCTGCGCTCGCCAGCCAGTGCGGCTGAATTGAATATGCCTGCCGACGATACCGACGCGCTCGCGCCGTCGTGGATGCTGCGCGCGCGCTGGATATTCCTCGCGGCCGTGCCGTCGGGGCTGCTGATTGCAGTCACTGCCCATATTTCCACCGACGTCGCCGCGGCGCCCTTGCTGTGGGTGCTGCCGTTGTCGCTCTATCTCTTGACCTGGGTGCTCGTATTCCAGTCGCGCCCGCTGCTGCCGCACAAATGGATGTTGCTGGCGCAGCCGCTGGCGATCGCCGGCGTCGTGGTGCTGCTGGCGTTCGGCGGCGAACAGAATCTGCTGCTGACGCTCGGCGGGCACCAGTTCTGCTTCTTCGTGATTGCGATGGCTTGCCACGGCGAACTGGCGCGCACGCGCCCGGCGGCGAAATATCTCACCGGCTTCTATGTTGCGCTGTCGTTCGGCGGCATGGTCGGCGGCCTCTTTGCCGGCCTGATCGCGCCGTTCACCTTCTCATGGGTTGCGGAGTACCCGATCCTGCTGGCGCTCGCGGCGCTATGCCGGCCGACCGGCGGCGAACGCCTGCCGCGCTGGAGCGCGTGGTACTGGCCGTTCCTTGCGGTGCTGGCGGTGGCGTTGATAGCGCCGGCCTGGTCCACCGGAAAAGTGTTCAACTGGTTCGAAGATCACCGCGTCTGGGTGATCGGCGCAGTCGGGGTGCTGGCGGCGCTGCTGGCGCTGGCGCTCAACGCCAGCCGCTGGAAGATCTTTGCGACCATTGTGGTGGCGTTGGTATTGCTGCGCGCCTATCCTTCCGACGACGGCCGGGTGGAGACCGTGCGAAGTTTCTTCGGCGTCCACAAGATCGTGGTGACGCCGAACGGGCAGTATCACGTGCTGATGCACGGCACCACGATTCACGGCGCCGAGAAATTCAAGAACGACGACGGCACGCCCGTCACCGGCCAGCCGGAGCCGATCACCTACTATCACAAGGACGGCG
This sequence comes from Bradyrhizobium sp. sBnM-33, assembly GCF_032917945.1. Taxonomy (NCBI): domain Bacteria; kingdom Pseudomonadati; phylum Pseudomonadota; class Alphaproteobacteria; order Hyphomicrobiales; family Nitrobacteraceae; genus Bradyrhizobium; species Bradyrhizobium sp. sBnM-33. The sequence continues at coordinate 7,713,820 of NZ_CP136624.1, read as the reverse complement.
GCATTGGTCAGGCGATTACGGCGATCCGAGAACGCAAGGGCGCGCCACTGCGCGTGGCCGTCATCGGGCTCGGCTCCGGCACGCTGGCCTGCGCCTCGGAGCCCGGCGAGGAATGGAAATTCTTCGAGATCGACCAGACCATGGTCGATACCGCGCGCGACCCGAAATATTTTACCTATGTCCAGGTCTGCGAACCGAACATGCAGCCGGTGATCGGTGATGCGCGGCTCACCTTCGCGCGCGAGCCCGACGGCGTCTATGACCTGATTATCGTCGACGCCTATTCGTCGGATGCGATCCCGGTTCACCTGGCGACCGAAGAGGCGATGGAAATCTACAAGTCCAAACTGGCGCCGCAGGGCGCCGTGGTGATGCACGTCTCCAACCGCCATCTCGAATTGGCGAGCGTGGTCGTCGGCATCGCCGACGCCAACGACCTGAAGAGCTGGGTCTACAGCGAGGATTCCAGCCGCGACAATGAATACATCTTCTCGACCACGGTCGTGGTTTCGGCGCGCGAAGAGACCGACGTCGGCAAGCTGGCGTCGTCGGAGCAATGGGCACTGACGGAAGCCGAAGACGACCAGCGGGTCTGGACCGACGATTACTCCAACGTGCTGGGCGCGGTATGGCGGCGGCTCAGAAAGGGCGAGGAATAGGCGGGTTGCGATCGGGCAAGGCGCGCCTATGATTGAGCGTGCTCCAATGAACGGAAATCCGCGATGGCCAACTTCACTCCTGTATCGGCGGCGATCGGCGGCGTGCTGATCGGGCTCTCTGCCGTGCTGTTGATGCTCTCGACCGGCCGGATCGCCGGCATCAGCGGCGTCTTCAGCGGCCTGTTGAATTTGCGCAGCGAGGACAAGGGCTGGCGCATCGCTTTCATCGCCGGGCTCATTCTGGCGCCTATCCTCGCTGGCCTGATCGGTTACGGAATGGCGCAACCCAAGTTGCCGTCGAGCTGGGCTGTCATTGTCGTGGCGGGCCTGCTGGTCGGCTTCGGCACCCGGCTTGGCGGCGGCTGCACCTCCGGTCACGGCATTTGCGGCATAGGACGGCTATCGCCGCGCTCGATCGCCGCCACGATCGTCTTCATGGTGACGGCGGTTATCACCGTCGCGATCACCCGTCACGTACTGTGAGATCAGGCCATGTGGATCATTGCTCCCCTGATTTGCGGCCTGATCTTCGGCGCGGGCCTCCTGATATCGGGCATGGTGCAACCGACCAAAGTCCTTGGCTTCCTCGATATCTTCGGCGCGTGGGATCCGAGTCTCGCGGTGGTGATGGCTGCGGCGCTGGCTGTTTCGATACCCGGCTTCAGACTGGCTGACCGCGGTGCACGGCCTTGGTTTGCCGCGGAATATTTTCGGCCGGGCAAATCGGGAATCGATCTGCCGCTGGTCGCAGGCGCCGGAACGTTTGGAATCGGCTGGGGCCTTGTCGGGTTATGCCCGGGGCCGGCGCTGGAAAACCTGGCGACGCTGTCGCCCGGGGTCATCGTCTTTGTCGCCGCGATGGCGGCAGGGATGATTGCTCACGACGCTTGGCAACAGTCGCGGCTGACCGCGCAACGCGACCGGCAGCTTGCGAGCGCGACGGACGGTTGAGATGTGTTCGCAGATGATGCTGCGATCACAATGAATTCGCGGGCTAATCCTGATAGCTGAACAGGCGGCGCTGCTGATAATAAGGCCGCGGCTGATAGTAGCCTTGGGGCGCCGGCGCATAGCCGCGGTTGTCGTAATATTGCTGTTGCTGCTGATAGGCTTGGGTGTCGTAGACGCGGCGGCCGGGCGCGGGATAACGCGCTTCGTTGGAAGATCCGTCGGCCGGATAGATATAGCCGTCGTCGGCCCGCGCCACGGGCGCCGCACGCTGCTGCGGCGGCGTGATCACGACGGGATCGCCGGCGGCGTCGTATTGCTGCTCATATTGCGGCAGCGGCGCGCGGCGCGCGACGGCCGTGTTGGAGCGCTGCCGCGGATTGCGCGCCAGCGCGACCTGGGAGGAGCCGGTCAACGTCACCGTCGTGTTGAGCACGCCTTCCTGCTTCACCAGATCCCACAGCTTCGCGGCATTCTCGCGCGACAGCCGTACGCAGCCATGCGAGGCCGGGCTGCCGAGACGGCTCACGGAATCGGTGCCGTGGATGGCATGGCCGATCTTGGTGAAAAAGATCGAATGTGGCATCGGCGCGTCGTCGAATTCTTGGGAATAATGGTCCTCTTCCATCCGGAAGGCGCGGAAGCTGCCGTTCGGCGTCTCGTAGGAGGGAAGACCCGACGACACCGGCCAGCGGTAACGTTCGACGCCGTCGACGGCGACGGTCATCTGCTGGTTGTCCTTATCGACGGTTATGGCGACCTTGGCTTGGGCGGTGCCCGAGGCGAGCAGCGTCAGCGCGGTGACGGCAATGAGGAAGGAACGCATTTTACCTTTGGCCTCCAGGCCCCTGTATGAAGCGCCGGCTCTCCGTCCCCGGCATCCAATATGCCCGGAAACCGGCACTGGTTCCAGCGGCCTGCGTCCGTAATCGTTAACGCGTCCCACGGCGCAAACAAGGCGGCAGGACGGCGCAGAGCGGCTGCGGCGCTGACTTTTTCGCGAGTGGGGAGCCCCTGCGCCCCGTAGCCCGGATGGTAGCCCAGCGAAATCCGGGAGCGCTGCAAATGATTGAAGAGGTATCCCGGATTGCGCTTCGCTCCATCCGGGCTACAGATTCCTGTCAATTCTTCAGCCGGTACCCGGTCCTGAATATCCACCACACCAGCACCATGCAGATGGCGAGGAAGCCGAGCGTCATGCCGAGGCTCAATCCCACGCTGACGTCGGCGATCTCGTAAAAGCTCCAGCGGAAGCCCGAGATCAGGTATACGACCGGATTGAGCAGCGTGATGGTGCGCCAGCCCGACGGCAGCATGTTGACCGAGTAGAAGCTGCCGCCGAGGAAGGTCAGCGGCGTCACGATCAGCATCGGGATCATTTGCAGCTTCTCGAACCCGTCGGCCCAGATGCCGATGATGAAGCCGAACAGGCTGAAGGTCACCGCCGTCAGTACCAGGAAGGTCAGCATCCACCAGGGGTGATGGATGTGCAGCGGCACGAACAGCGCGGCGGTCGCCATGATGATCAGGCCGAGGATGATGGATTTGGTCGCGGCCGCGCCGACATAGCCGATCACGATTTCGATATAGGAAACCGGCGCCGACAATATCTCGTAGATGGTGCCGACGAATTTCGGAAAATAAATTCCGAACGAGGCGTTGGCGATGCTCTGGGTCAGCACCGACAGCATGACGAGGCCCGGCACGATGAAAGTGCCGTAGCTGACGCCCTCGACCTCGGTGATGCGCGAGCCGATCGCGGCGCCGAACACCACGAAATAAAGCGAAGTGGAAACCACCGGCGAGACGATGCTCTGCAGCAGCGTGCGCCAGGTGCGGGCCATTTCGAACAGATAGATGGCGCGGATCGCTCGGTAATTCATGGCGCCCTCACCAGGCTGACGAAGATGTCTTCCAACGAAGACTGAGTGGTATCGAGGTCCGAGATGTGGATGCCGGCATTGCGGAGGTCGCTCAGCAGGCTGGTGATCCCGGTGCGCTCGCCCTTGGTATCGTAATCATAGGTCAGCAGCCGGCCGTCGCTGGACAATTGGAGCTTGTAAGGTGCAAGGGCGGGCGGAATGGCGTCGACCTTCTGCTGCAGGTGCAGCGTCAATTGCTTCTTGCCGAGCTTCTGCATCAGCCCGGCCTTGTCCTCGACCAGGATGATCTCGCCCTTGTTGATGACGCCGATGCGGTCGGCCATCTCCTCGGCTTCCTGGATGTAATGCGTGGTCAGGATGATGGTGACGCCGGAGGCCTGCAGGCCGCGCACCACGTCCCACATGCCCTTGCGCAGTTCGACGTCGACGCCTGCGGTAGGTTCGTCGAGGAACAGAATCTGCGGCTCGTGCGAGAGCGCTTTTGCGATCATCACGCGGCGCTTCATACCGCCGGATAGCGTGATGATCTTGGAATCCTTCTTGTCCCACAGCGACAGGTCCTTCAGCACCTTTTCGATGTGTGCCGGGTTCTTCGGCTTGCCGAACAGGCCGCGGCTGAAGCTGACGGTCGCCCATACAGTTTCGAAGGAGTCGGTGTGCAGTTCCTGCGGCACCAAGCCGATCAGCGAACGCGCGGCGCGATAATCCTTGTTGATGTCATGGCCGCCGACCGTGACGTAGCCCTCGCTTAAGTTGGCGATGCCGCAGATGATGCTGATCAGCGTGGTCTTGCCCGCGCCGTTCGGCCCGAGCAGGGCGAATATCTCGCCACGCTTGATGTCCAGATTGACGTTATTCAGCGCCTTGAAGCTGGAGCCGTAGGTCTTTGAGAGATTGGAAACGGATATGATGGGAGGTTGCGCGAGCATGACGATCTGAAACAGAATATGGCCAGCGACAAGCGGCGCTTCGGCCAAGTCGAGGCGGGAGAGGGTGAGAACCGGGAGATAGGAACGCGGCGGAGGTTCCGCAATGCATCGGACGGGCGAAAAGTGTCCGCTACACCCGCTCCACGAAACTATCGACCACCTTCTTCTCGCCGGCCTTTTCGAATGCGATCGTCAGCTTGTTGCCGTCGATCTTCACCACGTTACCGTAGCCGAATTTCTGGTGAAACACGCGATCGTCGAGCGAGAATTCCGAAACGGTGCCGGTGGATTTCGCGACCAACTCGCCCTCGATCACCATCGGGCCGCGCTTGTTGCGCGAGAAGCCGCTGGACGAAAATGACGACTGGCTTTCCTCAAGCCCGCCGCGGGCCTGACCGCTTCGGCCGCCTTGGCTGCGGTTGCGGTTGGCCTGCGCGCGCTGCCAGCCCGGCGTGGTGTAGCTGGAGCCGAAGGATTCGACGTTATCAAAGCGCGACGGGCCGTAGCCGCCGGCGCCGCCCCAGCCGGAGCCGCCTTTGGACTCGGTGATTTCGACATTGGCCGACGGCAGTTCGTCGAGGAAGCGCGACGGGATCGTGGTCGACCAGGTGCCGTGAATGCGGCGATTGGTGGCGAAATAGAGTTTGGCGCGGCGGCGGGCGCGGGTCAGGCCGACATGGGCGAGGCGGCGTTCTTCCTCCAGGCCGGCGCGACCCTGTTCGTCGAGCGTGCGCTGGCTCGGAAATAGGCCTTCCTCCCAGCCGGGCAGGAACACGTTGTCGAATTCGAGCCCCTTTGCCGAATGCAGCGTCATCAGCGACACGGCTTCGTCACTGGCGTCGCCATCGCGGTCCATCACCAGCGAGATATGTTCGAGGAATCCTTGCAGGTTCTCGAACTCCTCCATCGAGCGCACGAGTTCTTTCAAGTTGTCGAGCCGGCCGGCCGCATCGGCCGAGCGATCCTTCTGCCACATCTCGGTATAGCCGCTCTCGTCCAGGACGATTTCGGCAAGTTCGGTATGTGCAGTCACCTCGCGCTGGGCGCGCCAGCGGTCGAATTGTAGGATGAGGTCGCGCAACGCGCCGCGCGCCTTCGGCTTCAATTCGTCGGTTTCGACGACGGCGCGCGCGGCTTCGAACAACGGCATGCGCCGCTTGCGGGCATGGTCGTGCAGCAACTGCACGGTGGCGTCGCCAAGCCCGCGCTTCGGGACATTCACAATGCGCTCGAAGGCGAGATCGTCGGCGGGTGAATTGATCACTCGCAGATACGCCAGCGCGTCGCGGATTTCGGCGCGCTCGTAGAACCGGGGACCGCCGATCACGCGATAGGGCAGACCGAGGGTAACAAAGCGATCTTCGAACTCGCGCATCTGGAACGAGGCCCGCACCAGGATCGCGACCTCATTGAGGTTCTCGCCGGCGCGCTGCAGCTCCTCGATCTCCTCGCCGATGGCGCGGGCTTCCTCTTCCGAATCCCAGGAGCCGGTGACGGTGACCTTCTCGCCGTCGACGTCCTCGGTGCGCAGTGTCTTGCCGAGCCGGCCTTCATTATGCGCGATCAGATGCGAGGCGGCGGCGAGGATGTGGCCGGTGGAACGGTAATTGCGCTCGAGGCGGATGACTTTTGCGCCGGGAAAATCGTGCTCGAAGCGCAGGATGTTGTCGACCTCCGCGCCGCGCCAGCCATAGATCGACTGGTCGTCGTCGCCGACGCAGCAGATGTTTTTGGGGGGAGAGGAGGGGGCGATCTTCTCCCTAGGGTCGGGGTGAGGGGCTGTCTCCGCGAGTTCAGTGCGCGGAGAGTCCCCCTCACCCGGCGCGCTCTGCGCGCCGACCTCTCCCCGCAAGCGGGGCGAGGTTAGAGCCCCCGGAATGATCGACGACAGCGGCACGCCCGGCCGCGACGGCGCCTGCGACAGCAGCCGCAGCCACAGATACTGCGCGACGTTAGTGTCCTGATATTCGTCCACCAGAATGAACTTGAAGCGGTTCTGGTATTGCCTGAGCACATCAGGGTTTTCGCGAAACAGCCGGATGTTCTCGAGAAGCAGATCGCCGAAATCGGCAGCGTTGAGGATCTTCAGCCGCTCCTGATAGCTGGCGTAGAGCTTGCCGCCCTTGCTGTTACCGAACATCGCGGCTTCGCCCGACGGCACCTGCGAAGGCGCCAGGCCGCGGTTCTTCCAGCCGTCGATCAGCCCGGCCAGCATGCGCGCGGGCCAGCGCTTGTCGTCGATGTTCTCGGCCTGCAGAAGCTGCTTGAGCAGGCGGACCTGATCGTCGACGTCGAGCACGGTGAAATTGGATTTGAGCTGCACCAGTTCGGCATGGATGCGCAGGATGCGCCCGCCGATGGAGTGGAAGGTGCCAAGCCACGGCATGCCTTCGACCGCCTGGCCGAGCATCTGGCCGAGCCGCAGCTTCATCTCGCGTGCGGCCTTGTTGGTGAAGGTCACCGAGAGGATCTCATGCGGTCGCGCGCGGCCCTGGCTCAGGATATGCGCAATGCGCGTGGTCAGCACGCGCGTCTTGCCGGTGCCGGCGCCCGCCAGCACCAGAACCGGCCCGTCCAGCGTCTCGACCGCCTCGCGTTGTTCCGGATTGAGCCCGTTCAGATATTGCGGACCGGCCGCGGCCCGCGCACGCGCGGCGATCCCGCCAGCCGCTGGCTGGTGTTCGGGGACGCCATGATGGGGCAGTTTATTCGGCTCGGTCATTTCTCGAATCGTCTCGGCCCCACGATGGCACCGCGAGGCGATAAAGGGGAGCCTTCATAGCAGGGATTAAGGGCCATATAGGGCCTGTTCGGCCGTTTTGACAGGTTTATCCCGGCGCAATTGACAGCCCTGATTTTGCTCCTTTGCGGCGATTTTGTTCCGCCGAAATCGGCAAATTTCGCGATTCCGCCGGCCGGAACCAACATTACCGACCCGGATTGGTCCCGCAGGCGATGTGCGGCGCCTCAGTCGCCGTCATCGAAGGAGCAACAGCAATAGAGGTCGTGACATGCTGAGTTGGGTCGTTACATTTCTGATCATCGCGCTGATTGCGGGTGTTCTTGGCTTCGGCGGTATCGCCGGCGCTTCCGTCGAAATCGCCAAGGCGATCTTCTTTATCGCCGTAATCCTGTTCCTGATCTCGGCCGTGGTCGGATTGGTGCGTGGACGAAGCAACGTCTAGCGGGCGGTCGCAAAGCCAAAGTTTGCTGCCGCGCGCAAGCTAGCGCGCGGCAGCCGCTGCAAGGCTGGACTGCCCGATGTGATGGGCCACCAGGTCCGCAAATGGCTGCGGATGGGTCGCGATCATGAAATGAGCCGCTCCGGCCATGGTCGCGCACACGGCATCCGGGATGTAGTGGCCCAGCATATTGTTCGCCCGAGTTACGGCCGGGTGACTGTCTTTTCCCCAAAGCACAAGCGTGGGCACCGCAACGGTCGCCAGCAACGTTGGCGTAAGGCGGAAGCCATAAGCTGATTCCCAGTCCAGCAAATTCGCCGGCGTCGTTTCGATCGCGTAGTCGCGCACGCGCTGCGGCCATGCAGCGAACGTGCCCGCACCGCCATAGAAATCGATCATCCGCGCGATCGCGTTGGTTTTGCCGCGCTTGAAGGCATCGGAATAAGTGGCGGACATCGTTCGGAAAGCTTCATAGTGGCGCATCTCTCCGGCTTCCCGCAGGATTTCCATCGCAGGCGCTTCGGCAATGGTCACGCTGAGCAGGGGAACGCGCCGCCGCAGAGCGACCGCAAGCGCGGCTAATCCGCCAAAGGAATGACCAACGAGATGCACTGGGCCGCCTGCGCGGCGGATCACCGCCTCGATGATTTCACTCTCATGCGCGATGTCTGCGTTGCCTGAAGTGCGACGCTCGGCCGTGCCGCCATAGCCCAACAGGCTTGTTGTCACGCAACGGAACCGGTTCGGCCAATGAGCCATGACCGGCCGCCAGGCGGCGCCGCTGCTGCACGATCCCGGCACCAACACCACCGTCGGGCCCGTTCCAGTTTCGTGGTAGTCGATGGATCCGCGGCTTTCACAGATCATCCGAACGACAGGCTCCCTATGAACGTACGCCGGCGGCGGCCTGCTTAGGCCGCCGCCGCACAACTGATGGGTCAGCGCTTGACGATGACGATTTCCAGATATTCGCTCGGCAGCACCATCGTGCCGTCCTCGGCGCGGTTCATCGACGCGATCAGCGTCTGGATATCGTCGGCGAGGCGGCGCTGGTTGGTTTCGTCAAGCGCGGCAAAGGCTTTCAGCGTCGGGCCGTAGTAATTCCTGAACACGTCGAGGAAGTGCATCGGCGAGCGGTAGCGGAACGTGAAGTGACGCTTCTCAGCTTTAATGGAAGCCGCAGACGTTCCGAACATCTCCGTGATGCGCGCCTGCGTGCCCCACTGCGCCGGCGATTTCGCGCCCGCGGGCGGTGGCAGGTATTTGCCGAGCGTCTTGAACAACTGCCCGATAAAACCGTCCGGTGCCCAGTTGGCGAGACCGATCTTGCCGCCGCTCTTGCAGACTCGCAGCAGTTCGGAAGCTGCGCGGTCTTGGTCCGGCGTGAACATGACGCCGAAGGTTGAGACGACGACGTCGAAAGTCGCATCGCCGAAGTCCAAGGCTTCCGCATCCGCCTCCTTGAACTGGACCGACAGGCCTTCAGCGGCAGCGCGGGCGCGGCCGCGCTCGAGCAGGCTCGGCACGTAATCGGTGGAAGTCACCTCGCACCAGCGGCGCGCCGCAGCGAGGGTGGCATTGCCGTTCCCGGCGGCGACGTCGAGCACCTTCTGACCGGCCCGGAGGTCGAGTGCCTCGCACAGCTCTTCGCCGACGATCTGGAGCGTGGTGCCGACGACGGCGTAGTCGCCCGACGACCAGGCGCCGTGTTGTTTGGTTTTCAGGGCGGAAAGATCGATCTGGCCGGTTTGCAGGGTCTGGGCAGCGGCGGTGGTTGCCATGTCATTTCTCCGTTTGAGCCGGTGAATTTGCCGACTTCAGCGTGCTGCCGGCTTAGTCCCCGGGCCCGCCGGATGCCTATCCAGTTCGCGACACGGCTATCCGGATCGTGAACCTTTCCGCCGGCCGCTAGACTCATAGCTAGGGGCATTCGGAGTTGCGCATGATTGCCGGCCAGGACGTTTCGTCGGCGACATCGCCGTTGCCGCGCGGCGTCAGGCGCGCGATGGACGCGATGCGTGCCAATGTCGGCCACAATTGGCGGCTGACAGAGCTTGCCGCCACCGCCGGCGTATCCAGCAGAACCCTGCAGCGGCAGTTCGTCAGCTTTGTCGGCAAGACCCCGCGTGCCGTGCTCCGCGAGATCGGGCTCGAATGCGCCCGCCGCGAACTGTTGCAGGGTGCCGCTGATGTCAAGATCATGGACGTGGCGCTGCGCTGCGGCTTTCCCCATTTCGGGCGGTTCTCGATCGCCTACCGCCGCCGCTATGGTGAGACGCCGTCCCAGACGCTGAAGCGGCAGGAGGTGCTCTCAGGCGCGCTCGGTGCGACGCCTCCGCTGTTCTTGCCGGCGCGGGACCGGCCGGCGGTTGCGTTGGGCCCGATCGAGGCGGCGACTGAAAATCTTTCTGTCGCGGCTGACATCGCCGACGATCTCGTCACCGCATTGACCCGGGCAGGGATCGCGGTCGCGACGCGATCAGGGTCGGCGCGCTATCTTCTAACCGGGGCAATTCGGGGATCGGGTGCGGAGGCACGCCTGACCTTCCGGCTGACCGACACCGAAACCGGCGGCCAGCTCTGGGCGCATCGCGCTGAAGGTATCCTGCGCGACGAAACCGCGATCGGAGAACATCTTGCGGTGAGGATTGCTGCGGCGCTGCAGCCATGTCTGCGCATGGCGGAGATCGATCGCGCGCTGCGAAAGCCGGCGATCTGCCTCAGCGCGCACGATTTTGCGCTGCGCGCGATGCCCGGTGTGCTTTCTCTCGATGCCGATGGCAATGCCCGCGCGCTGGAACTGCTCGAGCGTGCGATGGATCAGGATCCGAACCATCCGCTCGCCATCGCGCTGGCGGCCTGGGCCCATGTCCAGCGCGTGGTTTATCACTTCACGCATGCGCCACTGGAAGAGCGCGCCCGAAGCCTCGAACTGGCGCACAAAGCGAGAGCGCTATGCGGCGGCGCCCCCGTGCTCGCCGTACTCGGCAACGCGCTAACGCTGCTCAAGGAGTTCGATACTGCGGATCTCGTCATTCGCAAGGCACTCGCCATCGACGGCGGCTCGGCCTGGGCGTGGAGCCGCTCAGGATGGCTCGACGTCTACAAGGGCGATCCGCAATCGGCAATCGAACGATTCAAGATCGCGCTCGACCTCGCGCCCCACGATCCGCTGGCGTTCAACAGCATGGTCGGAATCGGCTGCGCGCATTTCAATGCCGGTCACTATGCCGAGGCAGCGAATTGGCAGGAGCGCGCGCTAATCGAACATCCCTCGGCAAGCTGGGTGCACCGAACCATGTGCCCAGCCTATGTGCTCGCCGGACAAGGGCCGCAGGCCCGACGCAGCCTCAGCGCATTGCGGCAGCATTATCCTGATCTCACGGTGTCAGAAGTGCAGGGCGGCATGCCGCCGCTGCCGCCAAGTCAGTGCGATCTGGTGGTTGGCGCGCTGCAAGAGGCGGGGCTGCCGGCCTGAACGCGGCGCTATTTCGAAGGCATGGCGACCTTGCGACCGATACCCACGGGGCGGGGGACTGCGGCGTGTGCGTCGACCACCGCCTGGATGCGGGCGCGGATGTCCGGCGGGAACGGGGCCACTTTCCGCTCCTTCATATCCATATGAAGGGTTATGTTTTCCGAGGTGGCCGAAAGCCAGCCTTCGGTCGCGTGCCGCAGTTCCTCGAACGTATGCAGGCGTTTTTCGTCCGCGGCTAACAGATATACGGAAATCTGGACGGGATCGCCGAGGTGGATCTCGCGCAAATAACGAACATGGGCTTCGGCGGTGAAGGTGGAGCCGTGGCGCTCCTTCATGTAGGTGGGCCCGATCCCGAGCTGCAGCCACAACTGATCGATCGCGCGATCCATCATCACGTTGTAGTAGGCCATGTTGAGGTGGCCGTTGTAGTCGATCCATTGCGGTTCGATCTGCATGACAGAGGAACGGAACGGGACTGAAGGCAGCGGCATATCCGTCAAATCATCCTTGTCGGCAGCACCGGTCGTCATCATCCATCTCTTTGTTTTTTCGGTCTCTTGACCCCCCATATATCCTTTGCCACGGTCCTCTGAAAGCCGGGAGGAATTAGCGTGACGATGACGATATCGAACGATGTGAAGCGGCCGGAGCCGCAGGCGCTGGCAAGCGCGGTCGAGGCGCTGGCGGCGCGGTTCGGCAACCGGCTGATCACCTCGCAGGCGGTGCGCGAGCAGCACGCCCATACCACCACTTGGCTGCCGACCCAGCCGCCGGACGCGGTGGTGATGGCGCAGGAAACCGCCGACATCCAGGACGTGGTGAGGATCTGCGCTAAGCACCGCGTGCCCGTGATCGCCTTTGGAACTGGCACCTCGCTGGAAGGCCAGGTCAACGCGCCGGCCGGCGGCGTCTGCATTGATCTGCGCGACATGAACCGGATTCTCGAAGTTCATGCCGAGGATCTGGATTGCGTGATCCAGCCCGGCGTCACCCGCAAGGCGCTGAACGAGCATCTGCGCGACCAGGGATTGTTTTTTCCGATCGATCCCGGCGCCGACGCCTCGCTCGGCGGCATGACCGCGACGCGCGCCTCCGGCACCAATGCGGTGCGTTACGGCACCATGCGTGAAAATGTGCTGGCGCTGAAAGTGGTGCGCGGCGACGGCGAGATCATCACGACCGGGACGCGGGCAAAAAAATCCGCGGCCGGCTACGATCTCACGCATCTGTTCGTCGGCGCCGAGGGCACCCTCGGCATCATCTCCGAGCTCACCATCAAGCTGCGCGGTATCCCCGAGACGATCGCGGCCGCGGCCTGCTCGTTCGAGACCGTGCGCGGCGCCTGCCAGGCTACGATCCTGGCCATCCAGACCGGCATCCCCCTGGCGCGGATCGAATTGCTCAACGCCGAACAGGTGCGCGCCTGCAACGCCTATTCCAAGCTGACCCTGCCGGAGACGCCGTTGCTGCTGCTGGAATTCCACGGCAGCGAAGTCGAGGTGGCCGAGCAATCGCGAAATTTCAGCGAGATTGCCAAGGAATGCGGCGGCGGCGATTTCACCTGGACCACCAAGCCGGAGGACCGCACAAAACTCTGGCAGGCGCGGCATGACGCTTATTGGTCGGTCAAGGCGCTGCGGCCCGGCGCGGGCGTGGTGGCGACCGACGTCTGCGTGCCGATCTCAAGGCTGGCCGATTGCGTCACCGAGACCGAGGAGGACCTGAAACGGCTCAACCTGCTGTCGCCAATCGTCGGCCATGTCGGCGACGGCAACTTCCACTGCTCGCTGGTTTGCGACGTCGACAACACCGAGGAAATGGCGCGCGGCGAGGAGTTCATGCATCGCCTGGTCGAACGCGCGCAGTCGATGGGCGGCACCTGCACCGGCGAGCACGGCATCGGGCAGGGCAAGCAGAAATACCTCAAGGCCGAGCTCGGCCCCGAGGCGATCGACGCCATGCGCGCGCTGAAGCAGGCGCTCGATCCACAGAACATCTTCAATCCCGGCAAGATCGTGCCGGCAAACTAGGGTGTGGCCTTATTAACGCGGAGCGGACGTCAGCGGCGACGCACCTTCATCGAAAGGATGTTCTTTCCGCTTCCTTGACAACCCAGTCGACAAACAGTGCGACACGCCTGTCATTCGCCAGGGCGGCAGGCCAGCGGACGATGTGCGCCTTGCTGGACGTCATATCCCAGTTTGACGACACAACGCGGCAAAGCCGCTTTTCCGCGAGTGCATCATGAACAAGCAAAGACCTGGCTAGAACGACGCCGCTGCCCTGCAAGGCGGCAGCGATTGCCGTACCGAGATTATCGAAGCGAAGCCCGGCCTGAACGGGAGCCGTGACGCCCAGCCGTTCGAACCACACCGGCCACGACCATTCCGCGCCGTCGTTCCGGCCAGCGAGGCCCTTGTGCAGTACTGGTAAAGTGCCGAGCACGTGCGGCTCCCGCAATTGCCGCCCACGCGGCAGCAGAGACGGGATCGCAACCGGGAAAACCATCTCGTCGAACAGCAGGCGCTGGGTCGACGTGGCGCGCGCGCCAACTTTGGGAAGCCATCGGATCTGCACGTCGAGATCGAGAGCGCGCGCTTGAACATCGCTTTCGATGATGCAGAGTTCGATCGCAATATCGGGATATGCGGACGCAAACGCCGTCAGACGCCGCACCAGCCAGTAGTTCGCAAGGGCGGAGCCGAGTCCGATCTTGAGTGTCACCGGCCGCACTGACGCACGCGAGCGGGCGCGTAGCTCTGCCATCTCGTCAAGCATCCGCCCGAGTCCCTCGGCCAAGGTAACGCCAGCAGCGGTGGGCAACAGACCGCCCCCTGTACGATCAAGCAACCGCGCGCCCACAAAGCCCTCAAGTTTCTTCAGTCGATGGCTGATCGCGCTCTGTGTGAGCCCCAGCTCACCGGCCGCGAGCGTCATGCTGCGATGGCGCAGCGCCGCGTCGAATGCAATCAGGCCATCAAAAGGGGGAAGAGCGCGCATGCCAGCAACTATGAACGATATTCATGGCGATGTGAACAATTGGCGTTGGCAAAAAGCGGCAATCCAAGACACGAGTAGCCGTCACGCAGGTCAGAACTCGCACGATGACACAGCCAACAAGTACGTCCGACAGCGGCTCCGGTCGGCCTGCACAATCGATGATGCCGGCCCTGCTCTTGGGTATGGCGGCTTTCCTCACCAACTTTGACGTGACGGCGGTGGTCATCGCGTTGCCGACGGTCGCGCGTGAACTCGGGTTCGACGTTGCTGGATATGCCTGGGTCATGGATGCCTACAGTTTGGCCTTCACGGCCTGCTTGTTGTTTGCGGGGGCATTGGCGGATCGGTATGGGCGACGGCGCGCGATGCTCGTTGGCAACGGCATCTTTGCGCTCGCGTCTTTGGCGTGCGGGATGGCATGGGACGGACCGACGCTATTGGTCGCTCGGGCACTGCAGGGGATCGGGGCTGCATTCATCGTGACTGGGGGCTTCGCGCTGATCGCCAGTGTCTATGTGCAAGCAAGGGCGCGTACAGGCGCGTTCGCCTTACTTGGGGTCATGTCCGGCGTCGCCATGGCATTTGGTCCGACAATGGGCGGACTTGTCTCATCGTGGATCGGCTGGCGCTGGATTTTCCTCATCAACTTGCCAACCTGCGCTTTGGTCGCGTGGGGCGTACCGCGGCTGGTCGCGGAAGCGCGCGAGGCGGTGCCCCGGCCGCTCGACCTCCTGGGCGTCGTATTGTTTACCGCCGCGCTTACTGCGCTTGTCGAGGCACTGTTGCATGGCCGCACGTCGACGTCACATATGGTGGCGGGTCTCGCGTTAAGTGCAGTGTTTCTGGCTGCATTCGGCATACAGCAGAGAAGCCGCGACGTCCCGATCCTCGATCCCGGCATATTCGTTCAGCGGGCCATGATCGGAATTGCGATCCTCCTGTGCGCCGTGTCGATCGGCTACTGGGCGATCCTCGTCTACTTGCCACTCTTCTTTGCTGCTGCTTTCGACTGGTCCTCGGAAGTGGCCGGCATCGCGCTGCTGACGGCCACGCTGCCGATGCTGTTCCTGCCGCCATTGGGCGGCCGGCTTGCCGATCGTCTGGGATGGCGGCTTCACTTCGCCTTGGCACTCGCGATTTTGGCAGCCGGCGATGCCACCGTTGCGATCGCGCTGATCTCGGATGGTTCAGCGCCGCCGCTAATTCCCACGTTCTGCGGGATTGCCGCGATTGGGGTCGGCGTCGCTTTGGCTCACCCGCAACTGTCCGGCGCGGCCGTGTCGCTTGTGCCACCGGATCTTGCTGGCCTGGCATCTGCCGTGACAGTCGTCATGCGCCAGGCCGGCTTCGCGGTCGGCATCGCAGTTCTCGGCGCGGTGCTTCATAATCAGGAATCGGCGATCAGCTACGTCTGGCTGTTCTCGGCAGCGGCAATGGCATCAGCGGCGGGACTGGTCGCGGCGCTCGTCTTGCTGCCCGCACCGGCGGCCGCGTCAAAAAAGTAGGAGCGCCCGGAATGTCAGAATCTGTGCCCATCGCGTCATTTCGCGGCTGCGCAGCAACCGCGTCGCTTTAGGATCTCGCGCGCGTGGGCGCCAGCTATCGGTTCAAGGGCGACGGCCACCAGCGGGGCCGCTCATCCTTTCGAGGCTCGCGTCGCTCGCCCCTTGGGAATAAGCGCAAGTGCGCTTATTCCTGAGATGACGGTGATGGTGTAAGCACGTTGCTTTGACCTAAAGTCTTGGCGCTTCAGTTGTCCTATCGCGGTGCGGTGATCGCCTTGCGGATCGCTGCAAGCGGCGCGGTGTCGTCGAATTCGAGATCTTCGCCAGCCCGCTTCAATCCGAGGTCGCGCCACAGCGACGCGAGATCGGGCGTCACCGGCTTTTGCCCCATCTCGTTGTGAAGCCGGGTCAATACGTCGACGCCGACGGCCTTGTCGGCGGTTGCAAGAATGCGCTCGATCGGCCAGTCCTGCTCGTGGTTGCCGCCGGCGGCGAGCACGCCGCGCATCGCGTCCTGCAAGCCAACGCGATTATTTGTCGCTTTGCGGATTTCGATATCAGCTAACAGGCAAAACATGGCGCCGCCCCAATATTTCTGTCCCCAGGTGCCGGTGTTGTCGAGGCCCTGGTCGCCGGCCTGCGGCAGCCCCTTCGGCATGTCGCGCATCATCGCCTGCCAGATTTCCCGCGCAGTCAGGTCTCCAGCCTGCACGCGCGCGACCGGCTCGACGTAGACCGCCAATCCTTCCGAGAGCCACGCGTAGCGGTCGGGCATGTCGGGCAGGGCGGTATGCACCATCTCGTGCACCATCACCCAGTCGCGGCGCAGCACATCTTCGCTTGAATCGCGGCCGAGCGGAATGCGAATGGCGGCGCCGCGGTAGCCCCACGTTGTGCCGCCGCGGATGCGAGCGCCATCGACAGGCACCAGTAGCAGCCGCAGCGAGTTGACTGGAAACCGCCCGTAATAGGCGGTCACTGCCCGGGCCGACATCCTGATCCAGTCGAGCAGTTTTTCCTTCGGGAGTACGAAGTCGCCTGGTGCGAACGCGAGATGGATGGTGCCGCCGGATACTTCGAGGTCAGTCCTGGGCAGCCGGTCGAAAGCGTCGTAGGGCATCCGGTCGCGCATATATTCCGATTGCGCATCGGCGCGGAACGAAATGGCGCTTGCCAGCATCGCGGTGATGACGGCGGCGGCAACGGACCAGCGAAAGGCGCTGGCGACCGTCATCTCAGCACGGTTTGGACCGCAGCCGGCCGCTCCTCGCCCGGGCCTTGCGCAATGAACGAGGCGGCCTGTTCGTGGAGATCGTCGAGCATGGCGGCGAGCAAGGCTTCGCCCTTGGCCGACGTTGCCCGTGTCGGATCGCCATAGCTGCCGGAGCGGCTGTAATTCGGCGAGTTCGGATCCGACGGCGTCAATGCACCCGGTGTCTCATGGTTCAGGGCGGGGCTGGCTTCGGCGCGCGTCATGTCGACCAGATGCGGCGCCAGTGCCAGCATCAACGACGTTTCCAGCTCATCCGCATGGCTGCCATGGCTCTGCTCGGCCAATTGCCTGGCCACCCGCGGATAGCGCGGGCCCTCGTGGATCCACAGATGTCTGATGCGCTCGCCGTCGAGGCGCGCCAGTGCGCGATCGACCGGAGCCAGGGTGCTGATCCCCGTGTTGAGCACCAGCAGCTTTGGACATCCGCCGGCGAGAATCTGCCCCGCAATCTCGCGCACCAGCGCCTCGAAGGTCGAAATCGACAGGCTGCTGCTGCCGGCATATTCGACGAAAGCCGGGTAATGACCGTAGGTCAGCGTCGGCCAGATCAGCGCGTCGATCTTTTCCGCCATCCTGGCTGAAAGCCATTCGGCCTGGATACGGTCGGTGTTGAGGGGGAGGTGGAAGCCGTGCTGCTTGGCGGCGGCGCCGATCGGCAATACGGCCACCGCGCCATCACCGATGCGCCGCGCGACTTCGTCCCAGTGCATGCGCTCGATGAAGTGGCGATCGGTGTCTATTCCCATTCGCCGAGCGCTCCTCTTCATGAGCCGACGGAAACATCCGTCAAAAATCCTGCTGTGATCCAGCCGTGCAGATAGCCGGCGCCGCGGCCTGCCGCGCTGTCGGGGTCGTCATAGGTCGCGAGCATCTCGCAGAGCACGCCGAACGGAATGCCGTTCGCGGCCTCGTCCCACATCATCGCCTCTTCCACCGAGAGCTCGCGGAACATCGGCGTGACGTCCTGGCGCCAGATCAAGAGATGCGCCGGTTGCTCCAGTGCGGTCGCGTCCGGCGGCGTTTCGTCGTTCTTGAGCGCGAGCCAGATCGCGGCCGCGTTGGTCGCGAGGTCGAGCCTGGAGGCACTGGGATGCGGCTGGAATCTGAGGCCGGACCACGCTTCGGGGGCAAAGCCCGCCATGTCGTTCAGCTCGACGACCTTGCCCTCCGCGGCATCAAAGGCGTCGTTGAGCGCCTTTTCGAGCGCGGCCAGATCGGACAGCACGGGATGATCCGAGTAAGGCTTGGCCGATTTCAAGAACTCCGGCAGGTCTTGCGAGAACCAGCGCAGGTTCGGATGCTCTGATGGCCGCGCCTTGACGTAAGCGCGCCCCATCTCGTCGAACATCTCGTCGCCGAGATAAAGATGCAGCAGCTCATGGTCGTTGCGCATCGCTTCGACCAGCCGCGAGCCGTAGGCATACCGATAGACCCCGAACAGCACCTCGCGCTTCTCGCGCGGGCTGTCGAGGATTTCAGCCAGCACCGTATCGTCGCCATCGAGGATGCCGCGCTGAAACTCGGCCTGCTGTCTGGCGAAGTCGCTCATCCCGCGCGACTGTCTGTTGGCAGGATTTTCTCGGCCATCTCGCGGGTCCTGGCAACCTCGAGCAGAAGTTCGTCGAGCGGCGGGATGTTGTCGTCGCGCTCGATCATGGTCGAGACCCGGCCGAAACGTTTCAACGCCGCGGCATAGAGCTCCCAGACGTCCTCGCATACCGGGTGGTCGTGGGTGTCGATGATATGGGTGCCCATGTGGCTGTGGCCGGCGATGTGAAACTGCACCACGCGATCCGGCGGAATTCCGTTGAGGAAGGTCAAGGGATCGTAGCCGTGGTTGAAGGCGCTGACATAGACGTTGTTCACGTCGAACAAAAGCCAGCATCCGGAGCGGCGCGACAGCTCGGACAAAAATTCCCATTCCGTCATTTCGGAATTGCTGAACTGGACATAGGTCGAGACGTTCTCGAGCACGATGGCGCGGCCGAGGAAATCCTGCACCAGTTGGACCCGGCTGACGACGTGATCGAGCGCTTCCCTGGTGTAAGGGATCGGCAGCAGATCATGCAGGTTCTTGCCGTGCACGCCGGTCCAGCACAGATGGTCCGACATCCATTTCGGCTCGATGCGCCGGGCGAGATCCTTCAGGGCTTGCAGATATTCGAAATCCGGCGGAGCGGTGGAGGCGATCGACATCGACACGCCGTGCATCACCACCGGGTAGCGTTCGCATATCCGATCGAGCGTGCGCAGCGGCTGGCCACCGGGCAGCATGTAGTTTTCGCTGATGACTTCGAACCAGTCGATCGGCGGATTGCTGCTCAGGATTTCGTCGTAGTGCTGGTGGCGCAGGCCGAGACCGAAGCCGAGGAAGGGCGGCTTGGCCGATGTCACTGGGCGGTCTGCAAGCGCGGCCGCCGACGTGTCTGGCAATCTGCTTGCGACGTTCATCTCGTCTCCGCTCGAACGGACCAGCCAAACGAGGCGGCGTGTCCCATACTGTGATATCAACCTAGCATGGATGCGAGGCCCGGCCTACACCGGGCCTCGATCGGACCGCGACTTAAGACGGCATGTACTTGCCCTTGGCGGCGTCGCACTTTTCCTTGGTCATCGCAGAGAAGCCTTGCCCCTTGCAGGCGTTCTGGCCCTTGCAGGCATTGCTGGCACCCTTGCAAGCGCTCTGGCCCTTGCAGGCATTGGCGCCGACGCACTTACCTTCGCCGGCGGCATAGGCCACGGTCGACACGGTGGCGCCGGCCAGGAACAGGGTGGCTGCAGCGGCGGCGAGGGTCGCGCCGGACTTGGAAGTCATCTTCATTCGTATCCTCCAAAGGAAGTGTGAGGGTGCATCGCCCGCAAGCCGCGACAGGTCCGGCCGACAAACTGCACCCAGCGATAGCTACGTGACGGATCTGGACTAAGTTACACGGGAAGCCAAGTATTTTTCGGCCGCCTGCTCGAAACAGTGAGGGCCCGGCAGCGCCGAGCCCTCGCGGCGTCTGATCCGCCGATCAACCCTTGACGAACTTGGCGCCCATGGCGGCGCAAGCCTTCTCGGAGGTCGCCGAGAAGCCTTGCCCCTTGCAGGCATTCTGGCCCTTGCAGGCGTTGGCCGCGCCCTTGCAGGCGCTCTGGCCCTTGCAGGCATTGCCGGCCATACACTTGCCCTGGGCGGCGTTCGCAGGCGTCGATACCGTCGACACCACCGAGCCGGCGAGCAACAGGGTGGCGGCGGCAGCGGCGAGCGTCGCGCCGGATTTGGAATTCAACTTCATGACGATCTCCTCGATGATTGTGTGAAGGCGGGACGTCGCGAGCATCCGTTGACCGTTTCGATCACGGACCCTCACAACGCAAGCGATGTGACGGATGGCAATCAGGCCGCGGGCGCTTGCAGAAAACGTCAAGCCTCCGTGACCGAATGTTCATCCAAGGCCAGTTACGGGGCATCGGGCGATTTGGTTACAGAATTTGAAAAGAAAATTTTCTTTTTTGCGATTGGACATCCCGTCCATGTCTAACCCCGGCGGTTGGAGAGTATTTCGTTATGCGCCGCAATGGCCGTGCGTAAGCGCGCGCCACTCAGAAAGCGCGTCGCGTCAACAGATTAGCCGGAGTTCGCGTTTAGCTACACCGCACAAGGAAATTCGATTCGGCTATCCCCGCACAGGTTTCAGCTTGGCCATCTGCGCTACCGTTGCCCGCAGCTCCTCGGCATTGAAGGACGGAAACGAACAGATGCGATTGCTGCAGGCGAACGCCGCGGGTTCGCCAAGGTCCGGATATTCGACGTCGGGATTGGGCAGTTTGCCCTCCAGATCCAGCCACTCTAGTCGCTTGTAACGGGCCGGCAGCGCGCGGGCCAGGGCATGCAGGTTTATCGCGCGGGCGTCGTCCTTCTGTCCGACAATCGTCATGTGGGTGGGTTCAACCGCGAGCTCTTCGTCGGCGAGCAGGACGCCGGGCAGAGGACCCATCATCCCGGCCGAGGCGCTGGCGAGATAGCGCATCGCGTGCGCGGCGCTTCGCGATAGGCCTCGGTGCCGAAGTAACGGTTAAGCAGGTTCATGAACCTTGCGACCTGCACTTGATCGTCGATCAGCTTGGCGGGCTTGGCGAGCACGCCGGTTTTGGCTTCCGCTGTCTTCGAGGTCACGAAGCCGCCGGCCTCGTCACGAAAGGTCGCGATGAAATCGCCGGTCTTCGCTGCCAAGGTGAGCCAGTCGCGGTTTCCCGTGGCGGCATAGAGATCGAGGAAGGCCTGGCCCATCGAAACTGTGTCGCCGAGGAACGGGCCGCCGCGATCCTTCTCACCGTGGCGGAAGCCGCCATCCGGCAGGGCGCGGTTGTCGATCACCCATTTCGCGGCGCGTTCGGCAATCGCCAGCACCTTGGGATCATTGGTGACGTTGTAGTAGGCCGAAAGCCCCGAGATCGCCCAGCCGTTTTCGCGCGCATACAGGTTCTTGTCGATGCGCGGCATTCCCAGTTTGCGCCGCTCGCTGTCCGATAGCGCGTAGTATTTGTGCCCGTCGATCTCGTGGTTGAGATCGGCATCCTGGCTGACATAGAACGCACCCTCGGGGCTGGTGAGGAATTCCGCGAGATAGCGTTCGATGTTGCGCGCGGCGGCAAGATATTTCGGATCTTTCCATAGCGCATAGGCCTGGCTGTATTGCCGGAGATATTGCGCCTGGAATGACATGATCTTTTCGAAATGCGGATGCGTCCAGGAGTCCGCTTCGGAATACTGGTACACGCCGCCCCAGACCGGATCGATCAGCGCGATGGCCGAATCGAGCGTCTGCCGGGCGCGCTTGATGGCCGTGGCGTCGCCGGACTCGGCGCGGCTGATCGCAAGGTCCATGCTGTCGGCGTCGATGTACTTCTGGTTCTCGCCCCAGCCGCCGAGTTTTTCCTCATAAGCTTCGTCGACAGTCTTCATCAGCGCGGCGCGCTGTTGCTTGTCGAGAAAGGCCGAGGTCGACGGCTTCACCTCAAAGGCTTCACCGACCGACGGTCCCGGCGAGGGATCATCGATGATCGCCTTGAGAAGCGCCTGCATCCGTTCCGGCTCGATATAGCCCCTGAGTTTGGCGATTTCGGTGCCGTCGGGGCCGAACACGATGGTCGCCGGCCAGCCCCAGTCGCCGTAGCGGCTCGACAGGTCGGGATTGGCATCCTGATCGACCCGCACCGGCAGATATTTTGCGGCCAACAAGTCCCTGACCTCGGGATTGGCGTAGGTCGTCTTCTCCATCACGTGGCACCAGTGGCACCACACCGCCTCGAGATCGAGGATGACGAAAGGCTGTTCGGCCTGCGCACGGGCGAACAGATCGTCGCTCCACTCACTCCATTTGGGCCCGTCCGAACTAAACGACGGCGATGCCGCAAGCGCGGCGAGAGCGAAGGCGGCAATGCGGACGAATTTCATGGTAGCTCCCGGAAGCGTGGCGTTTTCTCCAGCTACGCAGGCGGCGAGATCAGGGCTCAAGCATTAGCCGATGTCACGGGATTGTGAGTGTCACGTTGAAGCTTTTGGGTGACCGCTGGCATTCAGCAGCAGCCGGTCCAGTGACGCCGCGCCGGGGCCGGCAATCGCAAGCCATATGAAGCCGGCGAAGTAGGCAGCTTCCTCAAAACCGAGCAGCGTCTCCAGTGAATCGACGTCGCCCCATTTCGCCGACTTGATGGCGACAACCATGACCACTGCCAGCATCGCGGCCGGGATTCGCGTGAACAGGCCGAGGATCAGCATCGCGCCGCCGAAGAATTCGACGCCCGCCACAAAAGGGGTGAGGATGTTGGGAAACGGAATGCCCCAGCCGATAAAGTTTTCGGTGACCTGCGCCAGATGATTGAGCTTGCCCCAGCCGGCCAGCATGAAGGTGTAACCGACGATGAGCCGCATGATCAGGGGGCCGGCCCAGGAAAAATGCGAGGCGATCTGCGCGGGCAGCAGGATGAGCAGATTGACGATGGAATACATGCGAACCCCCCTTTTAGTATTTTGGCGACGCGAAGCAGCGACCTGCGGCCACGTCGCGGCCGCGGTGGCGGCAGTCTGGTCCTGATAGGAAATTCGTTGGCGCCGGCCCGCTTGTTACGGGGGCCTAACCGAAATTTTGCAGCGCGGGAAAGGTCTCCAGCAGCCAGATGCTGATGCTGGTGACGGAGCCGGTCAGGAAGCCGATGCCGGTGATCACCATCAGGACGCCCATGGCTTGCTCGACCTTGCCGAGGTGGCGCTTCATCCGCGCAAACAGCGCGGAAAACTGCTCGATCATGAAGGCTGCCAGCAGGAACGGGATTCCGAGCCCGGCGGAATAGACCGCGAGCAGGCCGGCGCCCTTGGTCACGGTGGCCTCGGCGGCCGCAATTGACAGAATCGCCGCCAAAATGGGGCCGATGCAGGGGGTCCAGCCGAAGGCGAAGGCGAGCCCCATGGCATAGGCGCCCCACAGGCCGACCGGCTTCGGCATCGGCATCCGGCCTTCGCGCATCAACAGGCCGATCCGGGTCAGGCCGAGGAAGTGCAGGCCCATGATGATGATCACGATGCCGGCCACGATCGAGAGCTCCGCCGACCAGGCGCGGATCAGGCCGCCGATCAGCGAGGCGCTGGCGCCAAGCGCCACGAACACGGTGGAAAAGCCGAGCACGAACATCAGCGCCGATGCCATCACCGCGCGCTTGGAGGCCGGCGTCGGTCCGTCATTGGCGACATGCTCGATGGTCGCGCCGGTGAGATAGATCAGATAGGGCGGCACCAGCGGCAGCACGCAGGGAGACAGGAAGCTGACGAGACCGGCGATCAGGGCCGCCGGGATGGAAACATCGTGCATTGCATGACCTTCGAGAATTGCCGCAAGGCATAGCGCCGTCTTGGCTGGTACGGAACAGCCAATCGATAAGTTTCGTCGGCATTACGGCTCAACTTCGGTCACAGAGCCGTGTCCGGGGCGCCGAAATCGCCTCGCCGGCGAAACAGACGCTGGTATGGTCCCGTATTGCGGTAATCAGACCGTCAACGAGACCCTGCATGCGCCTCGGCATCCGCACCGCCATTTCCATCCTCGTGCTGACGTCCATCGTCGTCAGTGCCATCGGCGTGCATCTTTTGTGGTGGCGCACCGCTCATCAAGTCAGTCAGACGCTCGCCAACACCATCAACGACCAGATCGTATCCGCGGTCAGCGACGAACTGCAGTCGGTCACCTCAGAGGCGCGGTCGTCGATGATGTCGGTGCGAACCCTGCTGGCCGAAAAAGTGTTCGACCCGCGCGACGCCAGGAAACGCGAGGTCGTTTTCCGGTCGCAGTTGCTGTCGCAACCGACGATCTCCTGGGTGGCATTTGGATGGCCGGACGGCTCGTTCTTTGCCGGGCACAAGCTCGGCAACGACGTCATCGAAATGCTCGAGATCACGCCCGATCGCAATTTGCGCATCAATCGCTACGAATTCATCGGCAACGATCTTCGGCTCAAGGCGAGCTGGTTCGAAGACACTGAGTATTCCCTGACCGAGCAGGAATGGTTTCGGGTCGCCAAAGAGACCAACGACGAACACTGGTCGACGCTGACGACGCATCCGCGCGGGGAGCGGCTGGCGGCGGCCTTTTCGGCCCCCATCGAAATCGATCAGAAACCGGCCGGCGTCGTTGCGATCATCATCGAGCTGACCCGCGTCTCGAATTTCCTGTCGCAGCTCACGGTTGGCAAGTCGGCGGGCGCCTTCATTCTCGAGCGGGACGGCAAGGTGGTGGCCTCGCCCGATCCTGATGCCAGCGAACTGGTGGCGCTGAAGACCGATCATCCGCTGTTTCCGGTCGCGGTCGAGGCGATCCGAAACGCCGGCAACGCCTACGAACCCGGCGAGGGGCAGCCGTTCAATACGACGGTAACGCGCGACGGCAAGGCCTATCAGGCCGTGATCACGCCGATTTCGTTTCCGGGCTGGTCGCTGGTGACGGTGGTGCCGGAATCGGAATTTCTCGGACCGGTCCAGATGACGATCCGAAACCTGCTGATCGGGCTTGCGGTCTTGATCGTTTTCGCCGGCCTGCTGTCGGCGTGGCTCGCCCAACGCCTGATCGCCGCACCCTTGATCAAGGTGGTCAACGAGATCAGGCATGTCGAGCGTTTTGACCTCGACAAGGTGCAGCGGCATCCGTCGCGGCTGACCGAGATCGGAAACCTGTCGGGCGCGATCGGCGACATGGCGCAGGGGCTGGCCGCGTTCCGCAAATACATCCCCGCTGACCTCGTCAAGCGGCTGATCAGCGACGGCAACGGCGCGCGGCTTGGCGGCGCGGTGCGGCCGATGAGCGTGATGTTCATCGATCTCGCCGGCTTCACCGGCATGTCGGAGCGGCTCGGCGATCGCATCATCCCGCTGCTGTCGCGCTACTTCGATTGCGTCTCGGCGCAGATTCAGAACCAGAGCGGCACCATCGACAAATTCATCGGCGACGCCGTGATGGCGTTCTGGGGCGCACCGTCGCCGAACCCCGATCATGCCGTCGACTGCTGCCGGGCGGCCTTGGCGTGCCGGCGCGCGGTGGAGGAGACAGGCCTCGTAGACGACCACGGCCAGCCGGTCAGGATCCGCATCGGCATCAATTCCGGCGACATGCTGGTCGGCAATATCGGATCGGAAGTGCGGCTGAACTACACTGTGATCGGCGATGCCGTGAATATTGCGAGCCGGCTGGAAAGCACCAACAAGATGTACGGCTCGACGATCATCATCGGCCCCGAAACGCGCCGGCTCGCCGGGAAAAGCATCGTGGTTCGCGAACTCGACCGGTTGGCGGTCTATGGCCGCGCGGGCGGTTTGCAGATCTATGAATTGCTCGGCATGGCCGACGATATCGGCGCACCTGCCTGGGTGGCTTCGTACGAGGCCGGCCTTGCCGCCTGGCGTGCGCGGGATTTCTCGGCTGCGATCGGCGCGTTCGAGAAAGTGCTGGAAATCCGCGAGCACGATGCAGCGTCGACGACGA
Organism: Bradyrhizobium sp. sBnM-33; assembly: GCF_032917945.1. Classification (NCBI taxonomy): domain Bacteria; kingdom Pseudomonadati; phylum Pseudomonadota; class Alphaproteobacteria; order Hyphomicrobiales; family Nitrobacteraceae; genus Bradyrhizobium; species Bradyrhizobium sp. sBnM-33. Next base: position 7,687,949 of record NZ_CP136624.1, on the reverse strand, counting down.
TGATCGCGCGCTGCAGGCAGCAGCTCGAACATCCGGCCGGCGAAGATTGGGACGGAACGACGGTGGCGCAGACCAAGTAGTCCAACGCGGCTTTGCCGTCTTGCCTGCGGGGGCGGTTTGGCCATAGATGTGCCGGCGTTGACGCTGCATTGGTCGGCGATCGATAGGGAAGCCGTTCAGCGTTGAAAGTCCTGTTGACCCATACGCCGCAGTCTCGCGCCCAGTACTACGGCGACCGTAGTCTTGCCGGGCTCCAGGCCGCAGCGCAGGTAATGCTGCATGAAGCAAACGACGCGCTCGATGCGGCTGCCCTGATCGAGGCCGCGCGCGATGTCGATATCATCGTGGCCGACCGGCTCACCGCGGGCCCGGGCGAGATATTTTTGAAACTGCCAAAGCTGCGCGCTTTCGTTCGCTGCGCCGTCGACATCCGCAACGTCGACGTCGAAGCCGCTTCGGCCGCCGGCGTTCTGGTCACACGGGCTGGACCTGGCTTCATTCAATCGGTTGCCGAGCTCGCGCTCGGCTTCATGGTCGATCTGTCGCGCGGGGTTTCACGCGCGACCGCCGACTACCATGCCGGCCGCAAGCCGGAAGTCATCATGGGCCGGCAACTGGCCGGCAGCCACCTTGGCATCATCGGCTATGGCAGCATCGGCCGTCACTTGGCTGGTATCGCCAAGGTGTTGGCCATGGAGGTCCTCGTCGCCGATCCCTTTGCGACGGTGAGCGATGCCGCGATCCGGCATGTGCCGCTCGACGAACTGCTTGATCGTTCCGACTATGTCGTCTGCCTCGCGGTCGCCAACGAGCAAACCGAAAATCTGATCGGGCAGGCGGCACTGGCGCGCATGCAGCCGCACGCCTTCTTCATCAATCTGTCGCGCGGCAATCTCGTCGACGAGGCGGCGCTGTCGGCGGCGCTCCGCGAGAACCGCATCGCCGGCGCCGCGATGGATGTCGGCCGTGCGCTCGACCAGATGCCGACGCCTGAGCTGGCAAAACTGCCCAACGTCATCGCCACCCCGCATATCGGCGGCCTGACGCCGCCGGCGATCGAGAGCCAGTCGCTGGAGACTGTGCGGCAGGTGGAGAAGATTATCGCGGGTGAAATTCCGGTCGGCGCGGTCAATGCCGATCATTGGAAGCGCCGTCCTTGACCTCCGAAACCGCGGGTGCCAGCGTGATGTTGTCAGGATGATCCGCAACAACGCGGCTCGAAATGGTAACGCGGTGATGCGTCTCCCCTTCTTCTACGGCTGGCTGATCGTTGTGGTGACGTTCGTCACCATGGCGATCGGCGTCAATGCGCGGACGGCGTTCTCGCTGTTCTTTCCGCCGATCATCGGCGAGTTCGGATGGGACCGTGGCGTCACCGCCGGCGCGTTTTCGTTCGGCTTCGTGGTTTCCGGCGGCGTCAGCCCGCTGATCGGGCGCATGATGGATCGCCTCGGGCCGCGTGCGGTGATGGAGCTCGGCGTTGCGCTGATGGGCGGCGGGTTGTTGCTGGCGCCGCTGACGACGCAGCCCTGGCATCTCTATCTCACCATCGGCGTGCTGGTCGGCGCGGGCAGCGTATGCCTCGGCTATTCCGGCCAGTCGCTGTTTCTGCCGAACTGGTTCATTCGCCGCCGCGGGCTCGCCATGGGGCTCGCCTTTGCCGGCGTCGGCATCGGCTCGGTGACCTTGCTGCCATGGGTGCAGCACATGATCGAGCAGACCGGCTGGCGCACCGCCTGCACCGCGATGGGCATTCTGGTGCTCGCCGTGCTCGCGCCGATCAATCTTCTGCTGAGAAAACGGCCCGAGGACATTGGCCTGCTGCCGGATGGCGATGCGGCGCCGTCGGCGACATCGGCCGCGCCTCGCTCGAACATCGTTGATCCCGTGTGGGCCGCCACCGACTGGACGCTGCGCCGCGCGCTGCGTACCGCGCGATTCTGGTGGATTTCGCTCGGCTATTTCTGTGGCCTGTATGTCTGGTACGCGGTGCAGGTGCACCAGACCAAATACCTGCTCGACATCGGCTTCAGCGCCAACGTCGCAGTATGGGCGCTCGGTGTCGTCAGCCTGCTCGGCATACCGGGCCAGATCTGGCTCGGGCATCTTTCCGATCGGATCGGCCGCGAATGGATCTGGGCGATCAGTTGCGCCGGGTTTGCAATCTGCTTTGCGGCGCTGATCGCCTTAAAGTTCGCGCCGGTACTGCCTTTGGTCTATCTCATGATCTTCACGCAAGGCGCGCTCGGCTATGGGCTGACGTCGATCATGGGCGCGGTGGTGCTGGAGATCTTTCAGGGCAAGCAATACGGCAGCATCTTCGGCACCATCATGCTGGCCGCATTGGCCGGAGGCGCTGCAGGCCCATGGGCGACCGGGCTGCTCTACGATGTTTCAGGCAGCTACACGTCGGCTTTTGCGCTCGGCATTGCCGTCAGCATCCTGTCGGCAGTGGCGATCTGGCAGGCCTCGCCGGGCAAGGTGAGGGCGGTCGCGGGACAAATGCACAAGGCGCCATTCAAGCATGATACGGCGTAGCCTTGCTGCGTCATTGGCTCCTCATGGTGAGGAGCGCCAGCGGGTCCGCGCGTAGCGCGGCCCGATGACAGGCTCCGCGCGTCTCCGGACGATGCTTCGCATCGCCGCGAGAACCATGAGGCCCCGTCTGTGGCCTACATCCTTCGAGACGCCCGCTCTGCGGGCTCCTCAGGATGAGGAACTCATCGCGGGCGTGGTTCGATATCGAACGTTTTCCGCAGCACTTCTGCGCCGTCCCTCATGACGTGATACGTCGCGGTGTAGCGGCCGGCCGGCCACGCTGCCTCGGCGCGCTTCTTTCCGGCGGTGATGAGAAACTGCGCCTTGTCCCGGTCGAGCGCGGGAAAGTTGTTGGCGGCGACGGAAGCGCCGCCCGGGCCTTGCACCGCGAGGGATTGCTGGTCGCCAGCCTGCAAGCCGATGGCTCTCACGTAAGCAACCAGCGCATCCGAACCCGACGTGACGGAATCCCTGCCGATTTCTCCGGACTCGACCAATTCCATCGTTGGGGCGATGCCGGCAAAGCCGTAATCGATGATTTCGCGGGGTCGGTATTGCATCTGTTCGCCAAGCGAAGCCGCCCAGATCGAACGGCCGCCGCCGCAGGAATTCTCGGCCGCACCATAGGCGAAGGGGTCCACGATCTTTCCGCGATGCCTTACCGTGAAATGAAGGTGAAAGAATTCGGTGTCGCCGGATAGTCCGACCAGGCCGATCGGCTGCCCCGTCGTCACTTGATCGCCGACCTTGATCCGAACGCTGCCTTTGGCCATGTGGCAATATTGCGTGCGCCAGCCGCCCTCATGTTCGATGACCGCGCCGTTGCCGCACTCCTTCCCGGCGATGGCGGCCTTGCCGGCGGTCCTGACCGAGACGTCTTCCATGTCGTTTCGCGTCCCGACGACGCGTCCCGGCGCCGCGGCGAGCACTTCTATTCCCTGTCGCTGTATTTCCAGGTTCGCAATCCTGATATCGGTGCCGTCGTGACCGTCATAGCTGCGTCCGCCGCAGCGATAGTCGCGTGCCTTGTCCGACGCATCGTGATCGACATAGTTTTGAAAGAAGCAGGTCAGGCCCGGTTGGCATTTGACGGGCAGCGCGAGCGAGATGACTTCCTCGGCCCGGGCGCCGAGCGCGGTGGCAAAACACAGCGAAATCAGGACCAGGTATTTCAGGCGCGGCCATCCGAGTGCAGCGAAGCGACGCATAGATTGGCGCGCAGAAATGTGTCGAATATCCGGTGTCGCGTTCGCGAGCCTTCGCGCAGGGTGGCGATTGCAACGCGTCGCGCGAGGTCGACATTTTCGTCTCATGCCGATGAAATTCCCATCGCCCGCTGCAGGTCGCCAATGGCGCGAAAAAAGCTGTCGGGCGGCGTGGTCTCGGGATCGATCAGGCGGTGCAGGCGAAAGCCGTCCTCCAGCGCCAGCACGAGCGCACCGGCCCATGTCGGATTGAGAATAGTCGTTCTGCCGCTGTTCCTGGCCGTGGTCTCGATAATGTCGGTGACCAGCTTTCGCCGGGCGCGCAGCCGCTTGGCGAGTTCAGGCCGGCGCCTTTCGGCGCGCGCCACGAACAGGATCATTTCCATGTGCAGCAGGGGAGAGCGGCCGAGCGGATCCTGCTGGCTGCGGTCCATGGTCTTCAACGCATCGATGAAGTCGGCGAGGTTCTTGTGCCGCTCGAGCAGATCGCGGATGCGCCCGATCGATTGCTCAACGTGATCCTCGAGCATGGCGATGATCAGCTCGTCCTTGCTCTTGAAGTTCGAATAAAATGCCCCGCGCGTGAAGCCGGCCGCCGCCGCAATCGCCTCGATGCTGGCGCCGCCAATCCCCTGTTCCTCGAACACGCGCGCCGCCGCCTCGAACAGCTTTTCGCGGGTGTCGTCCCTTGTGGGTCGCGTTCGCACTCTTGACATCTGTCCAGTTTAGGCGAGAATGCAGCTCAATACAATAATGTATCGAATTTCGACCGATCGGCCGCGGGGAAACGCGCTGAATGGCGCACAGCCAGCAGAGGTCACTATGAACGAGCATGTTCAGACTGCCAGTAGCGCGCCGTTGTTCAATCCGCTGGCCCCCGAATTCATTCGCAACCCCTATCCGCATTACGAGCGGATGCGCACCACCGATCCCGTGCATCTGACGCCGCTTGGCATGTATGTCGCAAGCCGCCATGCCGAGGTCAGCCTGGTCATGCGCGACAAGCGGTTCGGCAAGGACTATGTCGAGCGCACCGTCCGCCGCTACGGCCCCAAGATCATGGACGAGCCGGTGTTCCGCAGCATGAGCCATTGGATGCTGCAGCAGGATCCGCCGGACCACACCCGCTTGCGCGGCCTGGTGGTGAAGGCCTTTACCGCGCGCCGGGTCGAGGACATGCGCCCGCGCATCCAGCAGGTCGTCGATGAGACGCTCGACCGCGTCATCCCGCAGGGCAAGATGGACCTGATCGAGGATTTCGCGTTCCGCCTGCCGGTCACCATCATCTGCGACATGCTCGGGATCCCCGAGGACCATCGCGAGGCGTTTTATACCGGTTCACGCGACGGCGGACGCCTGCTCGATCCGGTGCCGCTGTCGCCGGAGGAGATCAAGCAGGGCAACGCCAGCAACGCGCTGGCGGCGATGTATTTCCAGCAACTGTTCGATCTCAGGCGCAAAAACCCGGGTGACGACCTGGTCACCCAACTGGTGCAAGCCGAGGAAGACGGCAGCAAGCTCACCAACGAGGAACTGACCGCCAACATCATCCTGCTGTTCGGCGCCGGCCACGAGACCACCGTCAACCTGATCGGAAACGGCTTGCTGGCACTGCATCGCAATCCAGAACAGCTCGCGCTGCTCAAGGCCAGGCCCGAACTCATCACCAACGCCATCGAGGAGTTCCTGCGCTATGATTCCTCGGTGCAGTTGACCGGACGGGTGGCGCTGGAGGATATCGACGATCTCGGCGGAAAACGTATTCCGAAGGGCGAGACCGTGCTGTGCCTGCTCGGCTCGGCCAATCACGACCCGGCGATCTATCCTGATAACCCGGAGCGGCTGGATATCACCCGGCCCAACGTGAAGCCGCTATCGTTCGGCGGCGGCATCCACTTCTGCCTCGGGGCCCAGTTGGCGCGGATCGAGGCCGAGATCGCGATCTCGACCCTGCTGCGCCGGCTACCGGACCTGCGGCTCGATGACGCCGTCAATGCGGAATGGCGGCCAACCTTCGTGCTGCGCGGCCTGAAGCGCCTGCCGGCGAGCTGGTAAGGCTCTGGCAACTCCCCTGGCGGCGGTTTTGAGCCCCACATTCAGTGGACAGAACCTGGCTGGCTTCTGTCAGGGCTCCTGTCAGTATGCCGCTGTGACTTCGCCATACTTCACTCTATATTCCGGGCAGCTCCGGGGCAGGGTCCGGCATGGCGCGCGGCCTGCGCCGGGGCGGTTCAAGGGGAGGCACCGTGCAGACGACGCTGCTCGGCCTGGCAATCGCTTTCATCGTTGCGCTGATTGCCGCGCTGGTCGGGCCGTATTTTATCGACTGGAACCAGTTCCGGCCGCAATTCGAGGCTGAGGCGAGCCGGATCATCGGCGCGCCGGTCCGCGTCGGCGGCAAGCTCGACGCGCGCCTATTGCCGGCGCCGTCGCTGCAACTGCACTCGGTCACGGTCGGCGGCGCCAATGATCTCGGCAAGGTTCGCGCCGACAAGCTCGACGTGGAATTCAGCCTGGGCTCGCTGATGCGCGGCGAGGTGCGCGCCACCGAATTGACGATCAACCGCATGTCGCTCGATCTCGGCCTCGATTCCAGAGGACGGATCGACTGGCCGGCATCGACGGGCGCGTTCAATCTGGGTTCACTGGCGATCGATCGGCTCAATCTGACCGGCCGCATTGCCCTGCATGACGCGGTCAGCCGCTCTACGCTCGAACTGAACGACATCGCTTTCAGCGGCGACGTGCGTTCGCTGGCCGGTTCGATCCGCGGCGACGGCAATTTCATGCTGTCGGGCACGCGCTATCCGTTTCGCGTCTCGTCGGGGCAGGGTCCTGACGGCAACGGTACCCGCGTTCATCTCAATATCGATCCAGGCCAGCGTGCGCTCGCGGCCGATCTCGATGGTGTCTTGAGCTTCGATGCCCGCGCGCCACGCTTCGAAGGTGCAGTGACCCTGGCGGCTCCCGCTCAAAAAGCCAAAGGCGATGAACCGCCGTGGCGCATCGCTGCCAAGGTCAAGGCCGATTATTCGGCGGCGCGGCTCGAACAGGTCGAAGTGACCTATGGCGCCGAGGAGCGCGCCCTGAAACTTGCAGGCAGCGGCGACATTCGTTTCGGTGCGACGCCGCTGTTGCGCGCGGCGCTGTCGGCACGTCAGCTCGATGCCGACAGGTTCGTTGCCAAGGAAAATGGCAAAGATAATTCGACTGAGCCGGCACGCGCGCTGCCGACGCTGCAGTCGCTCAGCTCCGTCATTCCGCATCTGCCGATCCCGACACAAATCGAACTCGCCTCCGAGCAGGTCATACTCGGCGGGCGCCCATTGCAGGACATCGCTGCCGAGCTCGAAGGCGATGCCAAATCCTGGCGCGTCCACCGGCTGGAGTTCCGCGCGCCCGGCGCGACCAGGGTTTCGCTCAGCGAGGCCGGCGCGAAGAGCGCTGCACCGGACCGATTCAAAGCCGCGCTCAGCGTCGAATCCTCCGATCCCGACGCGCTTTTGACCTGGCTGCAGGGCCGCGGCGACATCGCTTATCGCAGCCAGAAGCCGCTTCGCCTGCGCGGCGACATGACCGTGGCGCCCGAAGGCTTTGCCATCGACACCATGAAGGCCGATATCGATGGCGGCACCGTGGAGGGGCGGGTGGCGGTGTCGCGCCGGCAGGCGGATCGCGGCTCCCGGATCGATGCCGAACTGAAAGCGGCGCGTCTTGATCTCGATGCCGCCACGGCCTTTGCGCGATCGCTGATGGGGCCGCAAGGCGAGTGGCCGGACGAGGGAAAGCTTTCGCTCGATATCGGCCGCGCCAATTCCGCCGGCCAGGAGCTATCTCCGCTGCTCGCCAGGCTGGCTTACTCGCCGGCGAAGATATCGCTTGAGCAGTTGAAGGTCGGCGAGCTTGAAAACGTGACGCTGGACGGCGCGGGCAATTTCGACCGCGTCAACGCGACCGGATGGTTCGCGCTCAATTCGAGCGCCGCCTCGCTCGGCCGGCTGACCAGCCTGATCGTTCCCTTTTCACCGCCGCTGGCCGCGCGGCTCAATGCGATGGGGACGAGCCCGGGTCCAGCGCGCCTGAAGCTGGCGGTCGACCTCACCCAAAATGCCGGGCCGTCCGATCGCGTCCAGGCACGCGCCACCGCCGAACTCGACTCGCCGCTGCTCAAGGGCACCACCACGATCACCGCTAGACCTTCCGTCGCGGCGATCCAGGGCATCGATCTGGCCGCGCTCCAGCGCAGCGAGGTCTGGATCGATTCGAAATTGTCGTCTGAGCAAGGTCGCACCTTGCTGGCGTTGCTCGGCTTCGATCGCGCCATCACGGCGGGCGATGGCCCCGCGCAATTCGAGAGCACCGCGACGGGTGCGTGGGGTGCGCCGTTGCGGCTCAAGGCAAAGATCTCGGGAACGGGACTCGATGCCGAAGCGGAAGGTTCCGCTGAACCATGGGCGCCGGAGGCAAGCGCAGTTCTCGGCCTGAAAGTTCGCAGCGCCGATTTCGGACCGCTGCTCGATCTCAAACCGGCGAATACGCTGGCACAGAACATCGGCCTGTCGTCGCGCGTGCAACTCACCGGCAACCGGCTGACCTTCGACGATCTCGACAGCAGCGTCGGCGGCTCGCGCCTGCGCGGCCGAGTCGCGGTGACGCTCGGCGAGCAAAAGGAGATCGAGGGCGAAATCGGCGCCGAGCAGCTCGCGTTGGCGCCGGCCCTTGCCCTGGCGCTCGGCGCGGCCGGACACGATGCCGCCGAGCCGCTCGGCCCCGGGCTGGCGAAAGGCTGGCGCGGCAGGATCGCGTTCCAGGCGTTGCGTGGCCTGCTTCCGGGCGGAAGCGAATTGCAGCCGGTGAGCGGGACGGTCAAGAGCGACGGCCAGTCGCTGACCTTCGATACCATCAAAGGCAAGATCGGCGGCGGAGATGTCACGGCCACGATCGATGCAAGGCCGGGCGCGCACGGAATTGCCTTGAACGCGAGCGTCCAGCTTTCCGGCGTTGACGGCACCGCGCTGCGCTATCGCAATCTTGCGATGCCTGCCGGCCGCGCGTCGATGCAGATGACGCTGACGACCCAGGGCCGCAGCGCCTCGGCGCTGGCGGGCGCGCTTTCTGGCAGCGGAACGCTGACGCTGGAAGCGGCCAGGATCTCAGGCCTCGATCCGCGCGCTTTCGAAGTGGCGGTCCGCGCCAATGACAGCGGGCAGGCCAAGGACGACGTTCGATTGAAGCAGATCGTTGAATCCACCTTGCCGGCCGGCGCACTTGCGGTGCCTTTGGCGCAAATCCCGTTCACCATCAGGGACGGCCGGCTTCGCGTCGGCGCGACGACGCTCGACGGCAATGGCGTGCGGGCCACCGTCTCCGGCGGATACGATATCGCCGCCGATCAGGCCGATATCCGGGCCGCCCTTTCGCTGACGATGACGACCGGGCGTCCGGAGATTCAACTGCTTGCCGTGGGCACGCCCGATGCGCTGAGCCGCAGCGTCGACGTTGCCCCGTTGTCGTCGTGGCTGGCGGTGCGTGCGATCGATCACGAAACGCGAAGGCTCGATGCCATCGAGCGCGGCGAGCCGCCGCCGCCGTCGCCGCCGCCAATCGTGCTGCCTATGGAGGGCCAGTTGCCGATTCCGGAGGCGGTGCCGAGCGCGCCAGTCGCGCCCAAGGGTCGCGACCCACGGCGACCTCCGGCGAAGAAGATGACGGCGCCGCGTCCGCCGGTCGTCAACGCGCCGCCGGCGCCTGTCGCAGGCCAGCCGCAGGTTGCGCCGCTACCGCCGCCGATCGACGTCAGGCCCGCGCCCGGCGCCGCCAGGCCGAAGCCGCGTCCGCCGCTTGCGCTGACGCCGCAGCTCGCCAATCCGCCGCCGGGCTCGAACTAGAGTGTGAATTCCTTAGCGCGTAGCCGTAGGCAGCGAGCCGTTTTTGGCGCAAAGCAGACATCAAATGGCAGGCAGCGCCCGCAGACTCGGTCGAAAAATGACCCGGAACGGACTTCGCTTCGATGCATCGTTGAGGAGTGCGGTCGATCACATCGTCGGCATACGCCGATACATCCTACAAGCGTTCAACGCTCGTGAACGGCAAGAGGAAAGGATGGACGCAGCGCACGATTTGTCAATATTGACTTCGTGCGCTTCGCCGCATCGGTGTACGAGATCAGAGTCCTGGATGCTTCGATAGGAAGTCGAGAACGGCAGCGCTGAAGGCTGCCGGATCACGACCCGGCCCGTCATGGTTGACATTCGGAAGAACGACCAACTGGGCACCCGGCACGCACTTGCCTATCGCCTCAGCGATCAGCGTATAGAAGGCTTGCGTCTTCTCCCCGCGCATGACCAGCGTCGGCCGGGCGAAACTTTTCAGCATGTCACAGGTGATAACCGGCGGTGGCGGAGCTGCAAACACCAGCGGCAGGGTCCTCGCATTGTCCAGCACGCGAGTCTGCCGGTCCTGCGGGAAGCGGTCGAACTCGCCGGGCGGGAGTTGGAACACAGCCTCCTGTAGCACCTTGGCAGCCTGAACAGCGTCACCTGCCTTCGCCGCTGCGATAACCGGGGCGAGCATTTTGGCGCGGTCCTCGCGCGCCGCTTTCCCTTCCGCGCTGTCTGTCGGCAGCATCGAAGCGACACTCGCCTCATACAGAATGAGGCTGCGGACCAATGAGGGATTCTTCACTGCTGCGGTCGTGGCAACCTGGCCGCCGTAGGACCAGCCGACGAGATGAACAGGTCCCGCATTGAGCGTCGCGATGAACTTGGCAAGATCGTCCGCCAGGGTCGCGACGCTCAAGTTTTTCCCATCGTCGGGCCACGGCCCCGTCCCGAAATATCGCTGCGTGTAGGCGATGAAGTGATACTTCTTGGCGATGCTCTCCCTGACCGGCTCCCAAGAGCGAAGGTCGGTGGGTACCCCATGAACGAAGACCACGGGTTCCCCAGAGCCTTGCTCTACATATGGCAGCCGAACGCCATTGATCTCGACCTCCTTGGCCAATGGGGCAGACGTTGCGCTGGACGGGATCACAAGGCTCAGCAGCAAAGAGGTAAGGACCGATAAGCGGACCATGGCTTTCTCCCAATTTTGCTGGCTTCTTTCCCCGGCTGTTCGTCTTGATTCTTTTTCGTCGGGGATGCGCAACCGTCACCCCCAATCTCGCCCGTACTATGGCCGCGGCGTCGCGTCGAACGGTGCCTGAAGGTCCGTTGTTGGCACAAACCACCGGTTTGAGGGAGGGCAGAGCACGTCCGCTCTGCCCTGGTATTTCAGACATCAACTTGTTCCGCTATTGCGAGGGCGTCATCAACCTCGCTGCCAAGATACCGGACCGTGCTTTCGATCTTCGTATGCCCGAGCAAGAGTTGGACCGCTCTCAGGTTGCCTGTCCGCCGATAGATCAAGGTAGCTTTTGTGCGTCGTAATGAGTGTGTGCCAAACAGCCTCGGGTCCAGCCCAACGCTTCCGATCCATTCCGATACGAGCCGCGCATATTGGCGCGTTGTCATGCTGCGGTCGGAACCGCGACGACCCGTGAATAAGAACTCCCCGGTCCTCTTGTTGGCGGCCTTTAGATAGTCATCGACCGCCTGACGGGTTTGCTCACTTAATTCAAATCTAACAGGCCGCCCGGTTTTCTTTTGCCGGACAATAGCGCGATCCGCCGTGTAGCCACTCGCAGCAACATCCTCGACCCGGATGGCGACCACGTCGCAGCCGCGAAGCTTGCTGTCGATTGCCAGATTGAACAAGGCGAGGTCACGAGTGCGGGCTTCGATCTGGAGCTTCGTCCGGATCGACCACACGTGTTTAGGGCGCAGCGGTGGCTTTGCGCCAGTCAGCTTTCCCCTATTCCACGGCACTCGCTTGGGCGCGGGGGGTGTATTCACTTGATGCTGCGTAGCCATACTCCTCGGCTGAGTTACAGAGCACGAGAAGCATGCGTCAGCGCGTTAGGCATAGGAATCGGGTGGGTTTTCGGGCCAAAGCGGACTTCCCCTGCGGCCTGGGGGCAAACACCCTGTAGCGATTGATGCTGTGGACGGCGCCCACTCTGCGGCATCGAAGTGCCATAGGGTGGTTGCGTTGAAGTAAACCACTTTGAGGAGAGCCGTCCATGGGCGAGGTTAGCACGATCGGTCTCGATATTGCGAAGTCAGTCTTCCAGGTTCACGGCGCAGATGTTGATGGCGCGGTTGTGATCCGCAAACGTGTGAGCCGCGCCAAGGTGCTGGAGTTCTTCTCGACTTTGCCGGCTTGCGTTGTTGGCATTGAAGCTTGCCCAAGTGCCCATTATTGGAGCCGTGAGCTCCGGGCGCTCGGCCATACGGTGCGGCTGATGCCCCCCAGTTATGTGAAGGCCTATCTCAAGCGCAGTAAGAACGACGCTAATGATGCTGCGGCGATCTGCGAGGCAGTGACACGTCCGTCGATGCGTTTTGTACCGACCAAAAGCGAGCAGCAACAATCAGGCCTGATGCTGCATCGCAGCCGACAGCTACTGGTCCGTCAACGAACGATGCTGTCGAACGCGATCCGTGGTCACCTGGCCGAGCTCGGCATTATCTCGGCAAAGGGGCGCAACGGCACAGCCGAGCTGTTCAAGATCATTGCTGACGAGAAGGATGGTCGGATACCCGCGGCCGCACGGTTCAGCCTCGATGTTCTTGCCGGCCAACACGCCGCGATCACAGCAGAGATCGGAGCTATCGAGAAGCGCATCCATGCCTGGCATCGTTCGAGCGAAGAAAGTCGCCGGCTCGAGCAGATCCCAGGCGTTGGTCCCATCGTCGCCACCGCCCTGGTCTCAGAAGTCGGTGACTGGAAAGAGTTCTCGTCCGGACGAAGCCTGGCGGCCTGGATCGGGCTTGTTCCCAAGCAGCATTCGACCGGCGGCAAGGAACGTCTGGGCAGAATTTCAAAGCAGGGAAATCGGTATTTGCGATGGCTGCTCGTCACGGGCGCCATGGCCGTTATCCGATATGCGCGGCAGCATGGCACGCGGCGCCTCTGGCTGGCGCATATTATGGAGCGCCGGCCGATCAAGGTCGCCGCCGTGGCGCTTGCCAATAAGATCGCGCGCATGGCCTGGGCCATGATGGTACGCGGAGAGCAGTTCAAAGAGCCAAGATTGCTGCCAGCAGCATAGACAACAGGAGTTTCAACGATTGGCGAGGGCATGACGACGTAATGCAGATACGGTTGTTCCGGGGATTGGGAGAGCCCGTTTGGGTCAACGCACTTTCAAGTGCATGCGAACGATTGGGACCCGATCCGCGCAGAGCATTAGGGCCAGCGGCCACACCTGCCGCATTAAAAGGCCGGACACGTGACCGCACCCGACCAATGCTGCAAAACGTCAGAAAGTTCTTGCCAGGGCGCCGTCCACACGTGACCGATTGTGTTGAAAAAGTCTTCGGTTGCGCTGGTTGATGTTCGCTGATTCAGTCGTTGCGAGAGGACTGAATCATGATGGGACATCAGCGAGTTGAGCAGGTCGCGTTGTTCTATGAGTTTTCGCTCGAGCGGCACGTTCCGGCCGATCATTTGTTGCGATCGATCGACAGGTTCGTGGACCTCGATGGGTTAAGGCGAGAGCTATCCCCCTTCTACAGCACGATCGGGCGGCCCTCGATCGCGCCCGAGCTGATGATCCGGATGCTGTTGGTCGGTTACTGCTTCGGCATCCGCTCGGAGCGGCGCCTGTGCGAAGAGGTTCACCTCAACCTGGCATACCGCTGGTTCTGCCGCCTTGGGCTCGATGGTGACGTGCCCGATCATTCGACCTTCTCAAAGAACCGACATGGCCGCTTCCGCGATAGTGATCTGCTGCGACGGCTGTTCGAAGACGTCTTGCGCCGCTGCATCGACGAGGGTCTGGTTGGCGGAGAAGGCTTTGCGGTCGATGCTAGCCTGATCAAGGCCGATGCTAACCGGCAGAACGGCGTCGAGGGCGAAAAGGGGTTGCCGCCAAAAGCCGCAAGCCGTGCCGTCGACGAGTATCTAGCTGTCCTGGACGATGCGGCGTTTGGGGCCGCGACCGAGATCGTCCCCAAGTTCATCTCACCGGCTGATCCTGCCGCGCGCTGGACCGGTGCCCATGGCGGACAGGCTTTCTTTGCCTACTCCACGAACTATCTGATCGATGTGGAAAATGCGATCATTGTCGACGTTGAGCCGACCACAGCGATCCGGCAGGCAGAAGTTCTCGCTGCCAAGCGCATGATCGAGCGGACCGCAAAGAACTTCGGTCTTCACCCGTCCAGGCTTCTCGGTGACAGCGCCTATGGTTCAGCCGACATGCTGGGCTGGCTGGTCGATGAGCACGGCATCGAGCCGCATGTGACCGTGTTCGACAAATCAGCGCGCAAGGATGGGACCTTCACACGGGAGGACTTCAACTACGATCCAGTCAGCGACGTCTATATCTGTCCTGGCGGCAAGACGCTGACCACAACAGGGACGCGTGTGAATGATGGCGAGACGTTGCTTTATCGAGCGAGCAAGGCTGACTGTGACGCCTGCGCCTTGAGGCCACACTGCTGCCCGAACACGCCTGCTCGAAAGGTGCCTCGCTCGATCCATGAGAGAGCCCGCGACATGGCGCGGGCGATTGCTAAATCCTGGGAAGGTCGAGCATCGCGACGGCTACGTAAGAAGGTCGAAATGTTGTTCGCTCACCTCAAGCGCATTCTCAAGCTCGACCGACTGCGATTACGTGGACCAAACGGGGCTCGCGACGAGTTCCTCCTTGCAGCAACCGCCCAGAACCTCCGGAAACTAGCCAAGCTGGTCCCAATGCCGCAGCCAAATCCGGCCTGAGAAGCGGTCGGCTGTGCCGCATTTGCGGCTCGCCTCGCTCGCGGGCCGACTTCTTCAACGGAATCGACCCATTGCAGACGCGCGCGGCCTATTGCTGCGATCTACTTTCAAGCAGCCGGTCGCGGACCTCCTCCGATACAAAGCGCTCCGCCCGCTGCCATGCCTCGTCATTGTCACCGCGGAACTGGAAGTACTTTCTGAACACGACGCGCTGGGCTGTCGTATCGACGGCAGCAATCCGCACCACCTGCACCAGCGTGCTTAGCTTGTGAACGATGCCGATGATCAGGATCTGCGTGCCGGCCTGTGACGCCGCGCGCAGCCGATCGCGCAACGCCGGTCCGTCGGTCGGACAATTTGGTGCGCAGGAGGAGGGCACGAGCTCAAAGCGCCGGTCTGCCGTGACGTCGTCCCGCAGCGCGGTCATGAAAGCCCGCAATCGCTTTTCATGCACGGCCGTCTGATCGGTGGGCTCGTTCGACGTGTCGATATAATTGAAATCGTCGACGGAGACGGCCAAGGCGTGGCCGGCGGTCACGGCGGATGCATCTGAGATGAGGCTGGATCCGAGGAACAGACCGGTGAACAGGCCGGCTGTGGTAAGAGCATGCAACAGGGAGGCGTGGCGCATGGCGATGGCTCGATCTCCGTGGCTGAATTGCGGTGCGACTATAACCCTTTCCAAGCATCAATTGCTGCATTCCCTACCGCTATCCGGCACCGTCGTTCAGACCAAGTCGCACCAATGTCTAAAGCGGATTTGACCAGAACATTAGAGGTCGCCAGCGGAAAGTCAGCTTACAAGTTAGTCATTCAAGGCTGTTTGAAGTGCTCGCATTGCAAGCGCCGACCAAATACGAGCTGGTCGTCAACCTCAAGACCGCTAGAATGCTCGGCCGATCTTCCCGCGGCGCGGCTCGCCCGCGCAGACGAGGTGATCGACTAAAAGACGCAGTTTGCTGCAACGCATGAGTCCGCTTATGGCCCTTCGCGTCATTTCGCTGCCGTGCGGAAACCGCGTCGCTTTAAGGGCAGAGCAGACATTGCTTCTGTACGTCACGCCACCGGTTTTATGAGTACACGGCCTAGCCGAGCACGATCTCCCTGCTGATCCCGATGGCCCGCAAAAATGCCTCGTCGTGGCTGACTACAATCAGCGCGCCGTCGAATCCTTTCAGCGCACCTTCCAGTTCCTCGATCGAGGCAAGATCGAGATGATTGGTCGGCTCATCCAGCAGCAATAGGAGGGGCGGCTGCGGCCGCGCGAAGACGCAGGCCAGGCCCACGCGCAGCCGCTCGCCGCCGCTCAGCGTCGCCGCGATCTGCAGCGCCGCCTTGTTACGGAACGCAAACCGCGCCAGGGCGGCGTGCGCTGCGTTGGCCGAGAGTTCCGGATTGAGGCGCCGCAGATTGTCGAGAATGCTTAGCTCGGCATCGAGCAGGCCGACATGCTGATCAAGCACGGCAATACGGTCGGTGAAAAGGCCGATGTCGCCGCTCGCAGGTTTCAGCTCACCGGTGAGCAGGCGGAACAAGGTGGTCTTGCCAGAACCGTTAGTGCCGCGGATGGCGATCCGCTCGGGTCCGCGAACCCCAAACGACAACGGTCCGAACAGATGACGCTCCCCAAAAGCCATCACCACGTCCTTGAAGGCGACGAGTTCGCGGCCGCCGGGCAGATGGGTGCGGGGTAGATCAATCGAAAGCGGCGTCAGAATCTCGACGTGCGCCTTGGCCAGTTCCAGCACCTCGGTGCGCTCGCCGAGCAGGCGGCTGGCGAGCCCGCTTTCACGCCCGGCGCTGTTCTCGGCGCGCTCTTTCTCGCGGTCCATGAACATCTTGTCCTCGATGCCCTTGGCGCGCCAGGCGCGGCCGGCCTTGTCGCGGCGCGCCTTCTTTTCCCGCGCCTTCTGCACTGCGCGTTCGGTATTGCGCAGGGCGTCCGAGGCGCGGTCGAGCTCATCGGTGGCTCGGGCCCGCGCCGCCTCACGCGCCTTGGCAAATTCCGGCCACGCCCCGCCGAACAGGGTGACGCCGACCGGTGTCAGTTCGATGATGCGGTCAACGCGTTCGAGCAGCGTGCGGTCGTGGCTGGCGACGAGGACGCCGCCCCGCCAGCGTTCGAGCATCTGCGCCACGACCTGCCTTCCGTCAGCATCGAGATTGTTGGTCGGCTCGTCCAATAGCAGCACATCCGGTGCCTCGATCAAAAGGCGCGCCAGCGCCACCCGCGTTCGCTCGCCACCGCTCAAGGAGACGATCGGGCGATCCAGCGGCAGCGACGGCAGTCCAGCTTCGACCAGCGCCGCCTGTATTCGCGCTTCCAGCGTCCAATCCGCCTCGGTCGCGTCATCAAGCGATCCCTGAATCGATCCTTGGCCGCGTTCGAGCCGGCGCAGGCGGGCGAGACCGGTTGTGACGCCGAGCGCCTCGCCGGCCGTCAGCCGTTCATCGGTCAGTTGCGCGAGCATGCCAATCGAGCCGATGCGTTGCAGCGATCCGCCGGCAGGTTCGATCTCGCCCGCAATCAGGCGCAGCAATGAGGATTTGCCGCAGCCGTTGCGGCCGACAAGGCCGGTGCGCTCACGCCCGATGGCGAGCGTCAATCCGTCGAACAGCGGGCGTCCGTCAGGCGTGGCGAGGCAAATGGAATCCAGAACGAGAAAGGCAGGCATGGAGAGCTTCCGAAAATGGACTGAGGTCGCGAGGCGTCGTCAGCTTTGCGATGTCCATTTCTCTCTCCAGGGGTTCTCTACGTTTCTTCAGCCGGTTTTCGCCGGGTTCCGTCGGCCGCTTTTGCGGGGACTGCAACGACCGTCAATTAGATACGCATTGCCTTCATTCGTCCAGCCAGGCAAGGCCCCAACGGTTTTGCGCGGGGCCTGATGGAATACTTCATTCGCGGCGGGGTCTCTACCTCCGGCTGGACCATGGATGCGCTCACGCAGGAAACCGGAGGTTCGCATGATGAAGTCGGCAATCAAGTTCGCTACGCTGGCGCTGTTTTCTATGGCTGTGATCGCGTCGCCGCCATCCGTTCCGGCCTATGCTGCGGGAGGCGGCGGTGACCCGTCTTCGGCGAACCCGCCGCCGGACACCAGATCCGCTCCCAAATCGACTTCGAAGTCCAAAAAGAAGCCCCCCAAACAGTCGAGCGTCGACGATGATGCATTCCGGAAGGGGTACCGTGCCGCACATGCGACGATCTACGAGCGCAACGACTTTGCTGGGGCCATCGAGCAGCTAAAGGCGCTCGGCCGTGACGACAATGCTGATGTCGCCAATCTGATCGGCTATTCCTATCGCAAGCTTGGCGACTACAGGCTGTCGCAGGTTTGGTACGAGCGCGCGTTGAAGGCGAATCCGAACCACGTGCTGACCTGGCAGTATTACGGCCTGTGGCAGGTCGAGCAGGGCAATCGTGATCAGGCGTCGTATCATCTGACGCGGATCGCGGCGATTTGCGGCACGGCTTGTGAGGAGTATCAATCGCTGGCCGCGGCGCTCGAAAAGCCGCCCGGCACCGGACTCGTTTATTGAGCTTATGAGGTAACAGGGCGGGTGCGTTGCGACGCGCTCGCCTGATCGAGGCTTACGCCTGCGGCCGGGGCGCGTCCGGCGCGGCGGCCGGCATGGCGCGGGTACGGAAATAGTCGAGCACGAAGAGGCGGATTGCCGAGGACAGGTTGCCCTGCTGGCGATTGCTGTCGATCTCGCCGACCAGTTCGGACAGCGTCATGTTCCGCAGGCCCGAGATTTCCTTCATCCCGTTCCAGAAGGCTTCTTCGAGGCTGACGCTGGTCTTGTGACCGGCAACGACGATCGAGCGTTTGACGACGGGCGACTTCATGATGCGTCTCCGTCCTCGAGCTTGTGCTGGTCCAGAAGATCGCCGGCGCGATCCTTGCGACGTTCATCGAGCGCGCGTTCGGTCTTGGTCCGGCCAAACCGTGCGCGGTTGGCATCGGCTTGCCTTGCCGATTGTTCCCGTTCGGTACGCTTCTTGAATCGCTTCAAATTGATCACGTCTCCCATGCTCGCCTCCATCATCCGGCGACTCGAAGACATGATGATTCATGGGGCGGAAAAACGTCGCGTCGTGCGCAAGCAAATTGGATGGTCATTCGGAATCCCTGTCTGCCGGCTCTGATAGCATCAAAAATACATTTCGCTCTGCGAAAACCGAATAATTCCTGCTCCTACCATGCGTCAACACAACGGCGATAGATGATCCACCTCATTCTTCAGGTATCATCCATAATTTATATCTCTCATCCGTAGTTTCCCGGGGGCGATGCGGCGATCAGCCCGGGTGTGTCATTTTGTCCGGCTGCACCAGACGTTCGAATTCCGCGGCGTCCACAAACCCGAGGCGCACAGCCTCTTCCTTCAAGGTCGTTCCGCGCGCGTGTGCCGATTTGGCGACCTTCGCCGCGTTGTCGTATCCGATCTTTGGAGCCAGTGCAGTGACCAGCATCAGCGAGCGCTCCATCAATTCGCGGATTCGCTTTTCGTCCGCACGGATGCCCACCACGCAATGTTCGGTGAACGAGCGCGCCGCGTCCGACAGCAGTTGAATGGAATGCATCATACAATATGCTAATACGGGTTTGTAAACATTCAATTCGAAATGCCCCTGGCTGCCGGCGACGGTGACGGCGGTCTGGTTGCCGAACACCTGACAGCAGACCATGGTCATCGCTTCGCACTGAGTCGGGTTGACCTTGCCGGGCATGATCGACGAGCCCGGTTCGTTTTCCGGCAGGATCAATTCTCCGAGACCGGAACGCGGGCCCGAACCCAACAGGCGAATGTCATTGGCGATCTTGAACAGGCCGGTCGCCGCCGAATTGATCGCGCCATGCACCAGCACATAAGCGTCGTTGGAAGCCAGCGCCTCGAACTTGTTGGGTGCGCTGGTGAAGGGCAGTTTTGTAATCTTCGCGACATGCCTGGCGAACAGCTTTGCAAATTTCGGCTTCGAGTTGAGACCGGTTCCGACCGCGGTGCCGCCTTGCGCCAGCGGGAACAGTTCCTTCACCGCGGTTTGCAGCCTTGCGATCCCGCTCTCGACTTGCGCGGCATAGCCCGAAAACTCCTGCCCCAGCGTCAAGGGCGTTGCGTCCTGGGTGTGGGTTCTCCCGATCTTGACGATCCTGGCGAACGCCTTTTCCTTCTTGCGCAATTCGCGATGCGACTCGTCGAGCGCCGGAATCAGGTCGGCGATGATGTGTCCGGCGGCAGCGATATGCATCGCCGTCGGAAATGAATCGTTCGACGACTGACTCATATTGACGTGGTCGTTAGGATGGATCGGTTCTTTGGCGCCGAGCTCGCCGCCCAGCATCTGGTTGGCGCGATTGGCGATCACCTCGTTGAGGTTCATGTTGGTTTGGGTGCCCGAGCCGGTCTGCCAGACGACCAGCGGGAAGTGATCGTCGAGCTTGCCTTCGATCACCTCGCGTGCGGCGCGGATGATGGCGCCGGCTCTGCGTGCATCGAGCAGTCCGAGTTCCCGGTTGGTTTGGGCGGCGGCGAGCTTGACGATACCAAGCGCATGAACGACCGCGATCGGCATACGGTCATGGCCGATTTTGAAATTCTGTCGCGAGCGCTCGGTTTGCGCGCCCCAATAGCGGTCGGCGGGAACGTCGATCGGACCGAAGCTGTCGGTCTCGCTGCGGGTCGATTTGTTTCCGGATGTTTTTGCTCGAGCCATACGTAATGTCCGTTGCGCCGCGAAAGGGCGGAACGCGTACACTACAGCGTCGTGGATTTTCTCGCGCTTAGATTATTTCTTGCGGAAACGATCCAGTCGCACCACTTCAGCGCCTTCGCTCGTCTTCGCCGGCTCGTCCTTGATTTCCGCAGCGGGCTCCGCCGCGGTGACGGGCAGGGCGGACGGCGCGGAAACTGCCGGCAGCTTCGCCGCCGGCGCCTCTGCCGCCGTTTCCGACGGCTCGAATTGCAGGCCGAACTGTACCGACGGATCGAGGAAGCTCTTGATCGCCGCGAACGGCACCACCAGACGCTCGGGGATACCGCCGAACGACAGGCCGACCTCGAAACGATCCTCCGTCACCACCAGATCCCAGAACTGATGCTGCAGGATGATCGTCATCTCTTCCGGATATTGCGCCAACAGCCGCGGCGACAGCTTCACGCCGTCGGCGGTGGACAGGAAGGTAATGAAGAAATGATGCTCGCCGGGTAGGCCGTGTTCGGCCGCGTCAGCCAGCACGCGGCGCAACACTCCGCGCAGCGCGTCGCGCGCCAGCACGTCATAACGGATGTGATCGGTCGCCATGGTCGTCCTGTCAGGTTTTATGGCCGCCGGTCTCCCGACTCGCCCCTTTGCCCCCATGCTACCCCGGCGGGAGCCGCAGGTCAGCAGGCGCGACGGATCGAATTTGCACCAACGGCTCCGTCGGCCGGAAATGAAAAGAATTAAGTGGAGGCTTCTGTTGCCAGGTGCCTCCGAACCCCGCCTAGCGGAGCTTAACCCGCTAGGACTTTAGATCGGTCTTTCAAACTGCGTTACGCAGCCTGAGCAACCGGAGCATAGTTGTCGTTTGCAACTATTGCGTAGCCCGATAACGGCGGAACAATACCGGGAAAAAACTCGTCCTTTACGCCCTCGTCGATCCTGGTTCGCCCCCGCCGAAACCCACCACGGCAGGGTGGGCTTGGGTGGAGGCGCCGGGTACTGCCCCCGGGTCCGAATGGTTTATTGCGACGGTCATTTATTTCCATAGCCGGCGAACCGGCACTCCCAATATAGGGTGCAGGTTCGGAGAAAGACAGGGCCAAAGGCGCCGAACGGGAGGGGAACATGGCACCTCACTTTCGGTTTGCTGTCGCCCAGTTGCGGTTTCGCCACGGATTCGACGATTTCAAAATGCGCCGTTCACACGCTTGCATAAATTATGCGCAGTTCGCCGCCATCCCAGCGTTCGCCCCCGGGGCCGAACGTGTGGTTCGTAACGTGACTAGCAGTTCGCTCGCGTGTGCTGCAGCGCGCCAGCCGCAAAAGTTGCGATCTGCCCTTTACAGGGTCTGAAGGCGGCTTCTCCATTTACCGTCGGCGCTGCAGTGGTTTGGGTTTTGCTGGCGTTGTCTGAGGAAAGTCGCTAGGCAGTTTCCGGGACAAGTATCCAGGTTATCCAAGCAAACGGGCGAGAAGCCTGTCTTGGGGAGGAGAGATATCCATGAATGCTACGCCGGGCCATGCGCCGGTCAAATCCATCATGCCGAAATGGGTTCGCAACCCGCAGGAGTTTGTCGGCGGAATTGCCTTGATGGCGATTGCCGTGTTCGCCCTCTGGGCGTCGAGCGACCTGCAGGGCATGCGCGGATTTTCGTTCGGCGCCGGCACCGCGCCGCGGATGTTCGGATTTTTGCTGCTGGGACTAGGCGCCCTCATCACCGTCGTCGGCGTTGTCACCGAAGGTCCCCACCTTGCGAAATATCATTGGCGGGGACCGTTCTTCGTGACGATCGCGATTTTGACGTTTGCCTTCACGATCCGGCCCATGGGAATGATCTTTGCCGCCATGGCCGCCTTCTTGATCGCGGCATGCGGGTCGCCGGAAACCCGGTGGAAGGAGACGCTGATCGTTGCCGTCTGCCTGACGGCGTTTTGCGCCCTGTTGTTTCCATATGCGCTCGGCCTGCCTTTGCAGCTTCTGCCGACTTTCATGATCCGGTGAGGGCGTGATGGGAGATATTTTCTCAAATCTTGGACTCGGCTTCGGCGTCGTTTTCCAGTTCGTGCAGTGGACACCCGCCTTCCTTGGCGGAATTTCCATTCCGATCCCGGTCAATATTCTGCTGTGCCTGATCGGCGCACTGGTCGGTACGCTCGTTGGCGTGCTGCCCGGCATTGGCACTATCGCTACTGTGGCCATGCTGCTGCCGATCACCTTTGGCCTGCCCCCGGTAGGCGCACTGATCATGCTGGCAGGCATCTATTACGGTGCGCAATATGGCGGCTCGACCACGTCGATCCTGGTCAATATTCCAGGTGAGGCCGGCTCGGTGGTCACTGCGCTTGACGGCTTCCAGATGGCGAAGAGAGGCCGCGCCGGCCCGGCGCTCGCGATCGCCGCGATCGGATCGTTCTTCGCCGGCTGTGTCGCGACGGTGTTGATTGCCCTGCTAGGTGCGCCGCTCACCAGGGTGGCGCTGGCGTTCGGACCTGCCGAATACTTCTCGCTGATGGTGCTCGGCCTGATCTTCGCGGTTGTGCTCGCGAAAGGCTCGGTGCTGAAGGCGATCGCGATGATCGTGCTCGGCCTGCTGCTTTCCATGGTCGGGTCCGACATCGAGACCGGCGCGTCTCGCATGGCCTTCAACATTCCCGAACTGGCTGACGGCCTTGGTTTTGCCACGCTGGCGATGGGATTGTTCGGCTTTGCCGAAATCATTCGCAATCTCGACGCCGGTGGCGAAACCGATCGCAAGCTGGTTCAGGAGAAGGTTTCGGGACTGATGCCGACGCGGAGGGATCTCAAGGAGACGGCCCCTGCGATCCTGCGCGGCACCGTGCTCGGATCGATTCTCGGCATTCTGCCGGGCGGCGGCGCCGTGATCGCATCGTTCGCAGCATACACGCTCGAGAAGAAAGTCTCGAAAGATCCCTCGAAGTTCGGTCATGGCGAAATCCGGGGCGTCGCAGCACCCGAGAGTGCCAACAATGCCGCAGCCCAGACTTCGTTCATTCCATTGCTGACGCTTGGTATTCCGCCGAACGCGGTGATGGCGCTGATGGTCGGCGCGATGACGATTCACGGCATCGTGCCCGGTCCCCAAGTGATGCAGAAACAACCGGACCTGGTGTGGGGCATGATTGCCTCGATGTGGGTCGGCAACCTGATGCTGCTGATCATCAACCTGCCGATGGTCGGGATATGGGTGCGGCTGTTGCGCGTGCCGTACCGGTTGATGTTCCCATCGATCGTGGTTTTCTGCTGTATCGGCATCTACTCCGTGAACAACGCGCCAACCGACGTCATGATCGCTGGTGCGTTCGGTTTGGTCGGCTACTGGCTGATCAAGCACGATTTCGAGCCGGCGCCGTTGCTGCTCGGGATGGTGCTCGGACCGCTGATGGAAGAAAACCTGCGCCGCGCACTCCTGATTTCGCGCGGTGACTGGTCAGTCTTCCTGACGCGACCATTGTCGGCGGTACTGATGGCGATTGCAGCGGCGTTGCTTGTCCTTGCGGTGCTGCCGTCGCTGCGCAAGAAGCGCGATGAGGTGTTTGTGGAATCGGAGAACTGACCTGCGTCGGTGCGCCGCAGCCCGAAGTCTGGTCGACTTCGGGCTAATTTTCTATGCCATGGAAAATGCCGGCCGGCGGGCTCGGCATTGCAACGGATCCCGGGAGATCAAAATGATTAGGTACGGTCGTCGCTCGCTTGCGGGCGGTTTTCTGGCAGTGCTTGCGGGACTGGGCTTGTCGTCTTCGCAGGCCCAAGCTCAGACTTATCCCACGCGCAACATCACCATGATCGTGCCGTTTGCGGCGGGCGGACCGACGGACGTCATCGCGCGCATCGTCACCGGCCATATGGCGCAGACGCTCGGTCAAACCATCATCATCGAAAACGTGGTCGGCGCCGGCGGCACCACCGCCACCACCCGCGCCGCGCGCGCCGCCAATGACGGCTATACGCTGATCACTGGGCATATGGGCACGCATGCGGCTTCTGTGCCGCTCTATCCCAAGCTCGCCTATCACCCGGAAAAGGACTTCGAGCCGGTCGGACTGCTCGCCGGCACGCCGATCTTGATCCTGGCACGGAAGGATTTTGCGCCAAAGGATCTCAAGGAATTCATCGCCTACGTCAAAGCGAATGAGACCAAGGTCAACGCGGCGCATGCCGGCGTCGGCTCGGTCTCGAACGTATCGTGCGAACTGCTGAACTCGGTAATCGGCGTCAAGCCGATCGGCGTTCCCTTCAACGGCACCGGTCCGGCGATGAACGCGCTGGTGGCCGGGCAGGTCGACTACATGTGCGATCAGATCGTCAATGCCGTGCCGCAGATCAACGGCGGCACCATCAAGGCCTATGCCGTGGCGACGCCGGAGCGTAATCCCTCGCTGCCAAATGTTCCCACCACCGCCGAGGCTGGCCTGCCGGCCTTCCAGGCCCAGGCGTGGAACGCAATCTTCGCGCCCAAGGGAACGCCCCCGGAAATCATCGCCAAATTGAACGCAGCGATGGTCAAGGCCCTCGACGACGAGGGCGTACGCAAGCGCCTGCTCGAACTCGGCAGCGTGATCCCCCCTGCCGCCGATCGCACCCCTGCTGCGCTGGGGGCGCTGGTGAAGAATGAGATCACCAAGTGGACGGCGGTGGTTAAGCCGCTCAATTAACATAGCGTTTACAAGCGAAGTGCCGGGCGGTCCGCGCAAAGAAAACGCTACCCAAACAAGACCGTGCGAGGGGCGGGACCCAGGTTCCGCCCCTTGTCGTCTGTGCGGGGGATGATCATTTTTCCGGGTATAATCGGTGCGCGCAGCCGAATCGGCGTGTTGATCGGCTGTCCCGGCCGCTAAATTCGCCGCTCCGAGAAGGCCTGAAGCACCAGCCATGAACCAGTACCACGATCTGCTCGAACGGATCCTCTCAGACGGCGCGGAAAAGCATGACCGCACCGGCACCGGCACGCTGTCGATCTTCGGTCACCAGATGCGCTTCAACCTGTCGGCCGGCTTTCCGATGCTGACCACCAAGCGCCTGCCGCTGAAGGCGATCGTGCATGAATTGCTGTGGTTTCTCGCCGGCGACACCAACATCAAATATCTCAAGGACCACGGCGTTTCGATCTGGGATGAATGGGCCGACGCCAACGGCGATCTCGGCCCGGTCTACGGGTCGCAATGGCGCTCGTGGCCGGCGCCGGACGGGCGCAGCATCGACCAGATTTCCAATGTCATCGACATGATCAAGCGTAACCCGGATTCACGGCGGCTGATCGTGACCGCCTGGAATCCGGCCGACGTCGACAAGATGGCGCTGCCGCCCTGTCACTGCCTGTTTCAGTTCTATGTCGCGAACGGCAAGCTATCCTGCCAGCTCTATCAGCGCTCGGCCGACGTGTTCCTCGGCGTGCCCTTTAACATCGCGTCCTATTCATTGCTGACGATGATGGTGGCGCAGGTGACGGGACTAAAGCCCGGTGACTTCGTGCACTCGCTGGGTGACGCGCATCTCTACTCCAACCACCTCGAGCAGGCGCGGCTGCAACTGACGCGGCCGACGCGGCCGTTGCCGGTCATGAAGATCAATCCTGACGTGAAGGATATCTTCGCGTTCCGCTACGAGGATTTCGCGCTCGAAGGCTACGATCCGCACCCGCACATCAAGGCCGAAGTCGCTGTATGACCAGCGGTGTGAGCATCTGATGTCGCTGACGATCCGCCGCGCGCGCCCGGGCGAAGCGGGACTTGTCCTGTCCTTCGTTCGCGAACTCGCCGAATACGAAAAGCTGCTGCACGAAGTGGAAGCGACCGAAGCCGGTATCGATGCGGCGCTGTTCGGCGCCAATCCGCGCCTGTTCTGCGAGATTGCCGAGTGGGACGGAGAGCCGGCCGGCTTCGCGGTCTGGTTCGTGAATTTTTCAACCTTCAGCGGTCGCTCCGGCATCTATCTGGAAGATCTGTTCGTCCGCCCGGCGCTGCGCGGTAAGGGAATCGGCAAGGCGCTGCTGGTGCATCTCGCGAGGGAATGCGTGGCGAACGGCTGGTCGCGCTTACAGTGGGCGGTGCTCGACTGGAATACGCCGTCTATTGAATTCTATAAGTCGCTCGGTGCGGTCTTGATGGACGAGTGGACGGTGTGCCGGGTCGGCGGTCCGGCGCTCGCGGCGCTGGCGGAAGGGACGCGGTAATGGAAATCGTTCTCATCGTCGCTGTCGCCGAGAACGGCGTGATCGGAGCCGGGGGCGCCATTCCGTGGCGGCTGAAATCGGACATGGCGCGCTTCAAGGCGCTGACCTCGGGCAAACCTGTCGTTATGGGCCGCAAGACCTTCGTCTCGATCGGCCGGCCGCTTCCCGGACGGACAAATATCGTCATCACCCGCGACGCTGGTTTTCGCGCCGATGGCGTGGTGGTTACCCATTCGTTCAGCAACGCGAAGGCGATCGCCACCGGCGATGCACTGCGACGTTTCGCCACTGAGATCGCGGTGATCGGCGGCGCCGAAATCTACGCGCAATGGATGGACGGCGCCGATCGCCTGGAGATTACCGAGGTGCACGTCCGGCCCGACGGCGACACGCACTTCCCGGCGGTCGATTTAGCCGTCTGGGAAGAGGTGGCGCGCGTGCGGAATCCGGCCGGTCCGGACGACAGTGCCGATTTCTCCTATGTGACATTTCGTCGGCGCCAACAGGATTAACCTCGCTAACCAATGTTTACATTGACAATTATGGCGTCAGGCATAGCTGCTTCGTGGAGGAAGCTTGCGTTGTAAGGGACCTAGCGGTCCCCTATAAAGCCGGGCGGATATGCGAGGCTTAAGGCCTACCGCCGAGCAGGCGGGCCCGTTCCCCCGCAGAGGAGAGTTTACAATGCCGTGGAAGAATCAAGGTGGGGGCCCATGGGGCCAGGGTCCCAAGGGACCATGGGGCGGCGGTCCGCAGTCTACCGGGCCGAGGCCACCTGACCTCGAGGACCTTCTGCGACGCGGCCAGGACAAGCTGCAGCAGCTTCTGCCGGGCGGCCATTTCAGCGGCATGGGTATCGCACTGGTGCTGGCCGGCGCGCTGGTGATCTGGGGATTGTCCGGATTCTTCCGCGTGCAGTCGGAAGAGCTCGGCGTCGTGCTGCGCTTCGGCAAGCATGTACGCACCGTCGAGCCCGGGCTGAACTATCATCTGCCCTATCCGATCGAAACCGTGCTGCTGCCGAAGGCGTTGCGCGTCTCCACCATTTCGATCGGCATGAGCCTGATCGACGATCCGGCGCGGCGCGGCCGCACCATGCGCGACGTGCCTGAAGAAAGCCTGATGCTGACCGGCGACGAAAACATCGTCGATGTCGACTTCACGGTGCTGTGGCGGATCAAGCCGAACGGCGTCGGCAATTTCCTCTTCAACATCCAGAATCCCGAAGGCACGGTGAAGGCGGTGGCCGAAAGCGCGATGCGTGAGGTGATCGGGCGTTCGCAGATTCAGCCGATCCTCACCGGTGCCCGCAACTTGACCGAGCAGGGCGTTCACGAACTGATGCAGAAGACGCTGGATACCTATGGTTCCGGCGTTCAGATCACGCAGGTGCAGATGCAGAAGGTCGACCCACCTGCGCAGGTGATCGACGCGTTCCGTGACGTGCAGGCCGCGCGCGCCGACTTCGAGCGGCAGCAGAACGAGGCGCAGACCTACGCCAACCGCGTCATTCCCGACGCCCGCGGACGCGCCGCGCAGATCCTGCAGGTCGCCGAAGGTTACAAGGAACAGGCAGTCGCCGAGGCCGTGGGCCAGAGCGCGCGCTTCCAGAAGGTCTACGACGAGTACAAGAAGGCACCGGACGTGACGCGCCAGCGAATTTACCTGGAGACGATGGAGCGGATTCTCGGCGGCTCCGAGAAACTGGTCTATGACGGCGGCAACTCCGCACAGAGCATCGTGCCGTATCTGCCGCTCAGTGAGTTGACGCCGCGCCGTCCGCCGCCGACGGCTGGCCAGCAGCAGCAGGGAGGCTCGCGATGAGGTCTCCGGTTACAGGTATTGTCAGCCTGATCCTGCTGTTCGCGGTAGTGATCGTGGGCTACAGCTCGGTATTCACGGTGTCGCAGACCGAGCAGGCGCTCGTGGTCCGGCTCGGTCGGCCCGTTGACGTCGTGTCCGAGCCGGGCCTGAACTTCAAGGCGCCGTTTATCGACACCGTTATCAGCATCGACAAGCGCATCCTCGATCTGGAAAATCCGTCCCAGGAAGTTATCGCTTCCGACCAGAAGCGGCTCGTGGTCGACGCCTTCGCCCGTTACCGGATCAAGAACCCGCTGCGCTTCTATCAGAGCATCGGCTCGATCCAGGCGGCCAACATCCAGCTCACCACGCTGCTGAACGCGGCGCTGCGCCGCGTGCTGGGCGAGGTTCCCTTCATCAACGTAGTGCGCGACGAACGCGACACCCTGATGCAGCGCATCCGCGAGCAACTCGACCGGGAAGCCGATCAGTACGGCATTGAGTTGGTTGACGTGCGTATCCGCCGTGCCGATCTGCCGGAGGCCAATAGCCAGGCGGTCTATCAGCGCATGCAGACCGAGCGGCAGCGCGAGGCGGCAGAGTTCCGCGCCCAAGGCGGACAGAAGGCGCAGGAGATCCGCTCGAGGGCCGACCGCGAGGCAACCGTGATCATTGCGGAGGCCAACTCGACCGCCGAGCAGACGCGCGGCGCGGGTGACGCCGAGCGCAACCGGCTGTTCGCCGAGGCCTATGGCCGGGATCCGGATTTCTTCGCCTTCTATCGTTCGATGTCGGCCTACGAGACCGGGCTCCGCTCCAACGACACCCGTTTCCTGCTGCGGCCCGATTCCGAGTTCTTCCGCTTCTTCGCCAATCCGTCGGGGCGTCCGCCGGCGGCCGCCGCGGCCGCGGCGGCACCGAAGCCTTAAAGGGCCGGCCCGCACAACACGCAGTTTACGGCGAAGCGGGGGGCCGCTTCGCCGGCAAAAAAGCAAAAGGCGCTTGAATAGCGGGGGGATGCCATCCGATGAGGTCAATTGCGTTCGCCGACTTCCTCATCGGTGTGGGCATCCTGTTTGTGCTCGAAGGCCTGATGTTCGCAGCCAGCCCGGCCTGGATGCGCCGGGCGATGAAAAGCGCATTGGCGACGCCGGATAATATCCTGCGGATCGTCGGCATCGTTTCTGCGGTCGTCGGCCTGCTTCTGATCTGGTTCGTGCGGCGGTAGGTTTCACCGTCATTCCGGGATGGTCCGAAGGGCCAGACCTCAGGTGCGCAATTGCGCACCGGGGAATCCCGAGGTTCCACAATGTGCAATGCACATTGGGGTTCGCTTCGCGCCCTCAGCGACAAGCGCTGCCCGCTTGCGCGGGGAACGACGGCGTCCCAAACCTCCACGAATCGAAGTGATATCAACGAAATCGTGAGCCGCCAGCGGCCGATTTTTCGCCGGAATGTCGGGCGCAGATGCTTGCGCCTCGGACCCGTTCGGGCGCACTGTGGGCCCAAATTTGAGCATTTGGAGACGAGCCGACATGACCGGTGCCAGACCCACCTTGAAAAGCCGCCTGCGCCTGATGGGGATTGCGATCTCGCTCGGTGCCGCCAGTATGCTGGCTACAGTGCCGGCCAGCGCGCGCGGCCCGGATGGGATCGCCGACATTGCCGAGAAGGTGATCGATTCCGTTGTCAATATCTCGACCTCGCAGAGCGTGGAGGTCAAGGGCGCCGGCAGGGATGCGATGCCGCAATTGCCGCCGGGCTCGCCGTTCGAGGAATTTTTTGACGACTTCTTCAAGAACCGGCGCGGCGGCTTGCCCAAGGGCGGCGACAAGGGCGGCGATATGCAGCCGCCGCGCAAGACCAATTCGCTCGGCTCCGGTTTCATCATCGATGCCGCCGGCGTCGTCGTCACCAACAATCACGTCATCGCGGATGCCGACGAGATCAACGTGATCATGAACGACGGCACCAAGATCAAGGCCGAACTGGTCGGCGTCGACAAGAAGACCGATATTGCGGTCTTGAAGTTCAAGCCGGTGAAGCCGGTGACCGCGGTGAGATTCGGCGATTCCGACAAGCTGCGGCTCGGCGAATGGGTGATTGCGATCGGCAATCCGTTCAGCCTCGGCGGCTCGGTTACGGCCGGCATCGTGTCGGCGCGCAACCGCGACATCAGCCAGGGGCCGTACGACAGCTATATTCAGACCGATGCCTCCATCAACCGCGGCAATTCCGGCGGGCCGCTGTTCAACCTCGAAGGCGAAGTGATCGGCGTCAACACGCTGATCATCTCGCCGACCGGCGGTTCGATCGGCCTCGGCTTCGCGGTACCGTCGAAGACGGTGGCCGCCGTAGTTGATCAGCTTCGGCAGTTCGGCGAACTGCGCCGCGGCTGGCTTGGCGTGCGGATCCAGCAGGTCACCGAGGAGATCGCCGAAAGCCTCAACATCAAGCCCGCTCGCGGCGCGCTGGTCGCCGGCATCGACGAGAAGGGACCGGCCAAGCCTGCCGGCATCGAGCCCGGCGATGTCGTCGTCAAGTTCGACGGCAAGGACGTCAAGGACCCGAAGGATCTCTCCCGGGTCGTCGCCGATACCGCCGTCGGCAAGGAAGTCGACGTCGTCATCATCCGCAAGGGTAACGAGGAAACCCGCAAGGTTACGCTCGGTCGCCTCGAGGATACTGAAAAGGTGCAGCAGGCCGCCGCCAAGACCAAGGAAGATCCTGTCGAGAAGCCGGTGACGCAAAAGGCGCTCGGCCTCGATCTGGCCGCGCTGAGCAAGGACCTGCGGACGAAGTACAAGATCAAGGAGAGCGTGAAAGGCGTCATCATCACCGGTGTCGACGGCTCCTCCGACGCCGCCGAAAAGCGGCTTTCCGCCGGCGACGTCATCGTCGAGGTGGCGCAGGAAGCGGTCGCCAGCGCCGCCGACATCAAGAAGCGCGTCGATCAGCTCAAGAAGGACGGCAAGAAATCGGTGCTGCTGCTGGTGTCGAATGGCGAGGGCGAATTGCGGTTCGTGGCGCTCGGCGTGCAGTGATCACTCGTCATACTCCGCGAAAGCGGAGTATCCAGAACGCCGCAGCCTTTCGGTTCTATCGCTGACGTCTCTGGAATACTGGATCACCCGCTTTCGCGGGTAACGACAGTTGAGAGATTATCCCCCCACGAATTCCTCGCGTCGGTAACCCTGCGCATACAACAGCCCGGTGAGGTCGCCGTAGTCGATCCGCGCGGCGGCAGCGGCGGCTACCGCCGGCTTGGCGTGATAGGCGACCCCTAATCCCGCCGCCTGGATCATGCCGAGATCGTTGGCGCCGTCGCCGGCCACCAGCGTGTCGATCTCGTCGAGATCGAAGGATTCGCGAAGCTCGATGAGCGTGGCCAGCTTGGCGGCGCGGCCGAGGATCGGCTCGGCAACCTCGCCGCTGAATTTGCCGTCCCGTACCTTCAATTCGTTGGCGCGGTTTTCCTGGAAGCCGATCTTGGCCGCGACCGCATGGGTGAACAGGGTGAACCCGCCGGAGATCAGGCAGGTCCAGGCGCCGTTGGCGCGCATGGTGGAAACCAGTTCGCGGCCTCCCGGCGTCGGCGTGATGCGCTTTGCCAGGACCTCATCGACCACGCTGACCGGCAGGTCCTTCAGCAGCGCGACACGCTCGCGCAGCGCCGGCTCGAATTCGATCTCGCCGCGCATCGCGCGCTCGGTGATGCCTGCGACATGGGCCTTCAGCCCGGCAAAGTCGGCCAGCTCGTCGATGCATTCCTGGCCGATCATGGTGGAATCCATGTCGGCGAGAAAAAGCTTCTTGCGCCTGAACGCCGCAGGCTGCACCACAATGTCGATCGGCAGGTCGCCGCGCGCCTGTTGCAGGCGGGCTTCGATGGCCTTGATCTCGTCCGGGCTCTTGACCTGGCTGTCAAAGGGAATGTCGACGGCCACTTCGTCGAACAGCCATTGTGCCGTTCCCGGCGAGGGGAGAACGGCCAGCGCGCCGTCGACGATGGTGGTGTCGAGCGCGGGGTTGGCCGGATTGCAGATGAGGGTGGCGACCAGGGACATGCAGGCTTATCAGCTAGATTTGAGCAAGGCCGTGCTTATCGCAGGGCCGACCGCCAGCGGCAAGTCGGCCCTGGCGCTCGAATTGGCGCAAAAGACCGGTGGCTTCGTCATCAACACCGATTCGATGCAGGTCTATCGCGATCTCCGCATCATCACGGCGCGGCCGACGCCGGAGGAGGAAGCGCGCGTGCCGCACCGGCTCTACGGCCATGTCGATGCCTCAGTCAATTTCTCGGCCGGAGCGTGGGTGGAGGATGCAGCAAGAGCGTTGGCGGCGGCGCGCGGCCAAAAGCGCCTGCCGATCTTCGTCGGCGGCTCCGGCCTGTACTTCAAGGCGTTGACGCGCGGCCTGTCCGCGGTGCCGCCGATCCCGGCCGAGGTGCGCGACGCCGTTCGGGCGCGGCTGGAACGCGACGGCGTCGAAGCGCTGCACGCCGAGCTGGCGCGGCGTGATCCCGTCTCCGCCGAACGCCTGAAGCCGCGCGACCGCACACGCGTTGCCCGAGCGCTGGAGGTCGTCGAAGCCACCGGACGCGCACTGCCGGACTGGCATCGCGAGGGCCTGCCGCCGCTGCTGCCTCGGAGCGAATTCTCTGCGCTGTTCCTCGCGCCCGAGCGTGAAGAACTTTATGCGCGGATTGATGCGCGATTCGGCGCGATGCTGGCCGCGGGTGCGCTGGATGAGGTCGCAGCGCTCGCCGCGCGAAAGCTCGATCCCCTGCTGCCGGCGATGAAAGCCCATGGCGTGCCGGCGCTGATCCGGCACCTCAGGGGTGAAATCACGCGCGAGGAGGCCGCCGAAATCGGCCGCGCCGATACCCGCCATTATGCCAAGCGGCAGTTCACGTGGTTTAGGCATCAGTTGCCGGAGTTCGAGTGGGTAAAGCCAGAGGTGGCGAGGGGGTGGGTGGAAGCCCGCTCCTCGTAGCTCGAATGGAGCGAAGCGCAATCCGGGATTCTCTCCGCAGCGGCGACCGTGGCCCGGGTTACGCTTCCGCTCCACCCGGGCTAGGGCCTCCCGCATGGCTGCACGCATAAAATTCCCCCTCGCCGAATGCCCGGAACACCGCTACACTGCCCAAATCGCGCCGAAAGCGTGCTTCCCTTGACTTCCGGGGTACGGCAGCTATAACCGCGCAACCTTTGGGAAGTCCGAGCCGCAAAATGCGTAATATTATTACCAAACTCCTTATCGTCGTCGTACCCAGGCACACCGCCGGGGATGGCTAGCGGCCATCCAAATTCAGGCGGTGTGCATGGGGCCTCTCGGGCCCTTTTTTATTTCCCAAAACAGACAACCGAAAGAAGCCGCGCCGACAAGCGCATCCGGAGCAGACCATGACCGACAAGAGCAACGACCCCAATCAGATGACCGGCGCCGCGATGATCGTGCGCGCGCTCATCGATCATGGCGTCCAGCACATCTTCGGCTATCCCGGCGGCGCGGTGCTTCCGATCTACGACGAAATTTTCCAGCAGAGCGACGTCGAGCACATCCTGGTGCGGCACGAGCAGGGCGCCGGCCATGCGGCCGAGGGCTACGCGCGCTCGACCGGCAAGCCGGGCGTGGTGCTGGTGACGTCAGGCCCAGGCGCCACCAACATGGTGACGCCGCTGACGGACGCGCTGATGGATTCGATCCCGCTGGTGTGCATCACCGGCCAGGTCCCCACCCATCTGATCGGCAACGACGCGTTCCAGGAATGCGACACTGTCGGCATCACCCGTCCCTGCACCAAGCACAACTGGCTGGTGCGCGACGTCAACGATCTGGCCAAGGTGCTGCACGAGGCGTTCTATGTCGCGACCACGGGCCGTCCCGGACCCGTCGTGGTCGACGTGCCCAAGGACGTGCAGTTTGCGGTCGGCACCTATCATCCGCCGCGCAAGTCCGACGTGCATGTGTCCTATACCCCGCGAGTGAAAGGCGATGCGGCACAGATCCGAAAAGCGGTGGCGCTATTGGCTGCCGCAAAGCGCCCGGTGATCTATTCCGGCGGCGGCGTCATCAATTCCGGACCCGAGGCGTCGAAGCTGTTGCGCGAGCTCGTCGAGGTCACAGGCTTTCCGATCACCTCGACCCTGATGGGGCTCGGCGCTTACCCGGCGACCGGCAAAAACTGGCTCGGCATGCTCGGCATGCACGGCACCTACGAGGCCAACATGACGATGCATGGTTGCGACGTCATGCTGTGCGTCGGCGCGCGCTTCGACGACCGCATCACAGGCCGCACCGACGCGTTCTCGCCGGGCTCGAAGAAGATCCACATTGATATCGATCCGTCCTCGATCAACAAGAACATCCGCGTCGACGTGCCGATCATCGGCGACGCCGGCAATGTGCTCGGCGACCTGCTGCAGGTGTTCAAGGCGGAGGCTAAGAAGCCCGACATCAAGAGCTGGTGGCAGGAGATCGCCACCTGGCGTGCGCGCAATTCGCTCGCCTACAAGAAGAGCAACGACGTCATCCTGCCGCAATACGCCATTCAGAAGCTGTTCGAGGCGACGCGCGGCCATGACACCTACATCACGACCGAAGTCGGCCAGCATCAGATGTGGGCGGCGCAGTTCTTCGGTTTTGAGGAGCCGCATCGCTGGATGACGTCGGGCGGTCTCGGCACCATGGGCTACGGCCTGCCGGCAGCGCTCGGCGTGCAGGTCGCGCACCCTGACAGCCTCGTGATCGACATTGCCGGCGACGCCTCGGTGCAGATGACGATGCAGGAGATGTCGACGGCGGTTCAGTTTGAACTGCCGATCAAGATCTTCATCCTGAACAACCAGTACATGGGCATGGTGCGGCAGTGGCAGCAGCTCCTGCATGGCAACCGGCTGTCGCATTCCTATTCGGAAGCGCTGCCGGATTTCGTCAAGCTCGCGGACGCCTTCGGATGCGTCGGCATCCAGGCGATCAAGCCTGGCGATCTCGACGGCGCGCTCAAGGAGATGATCAAGGTCAAGCGTCCGGTGCTGTTCGATTGCCGCGTCGCCGCGCTGGAAAACTGCTTCCCGATGATTCCGTCCGGCAAGGCGCACAACGAAATGCTGCTGCCGGTGGAAGCGACTGACGAAGCCACCGCCGCGGCGTTTGCCGGCGGCAAGGCGCTGGTGTGAGTGTGAGGATGCGAGACAGAAATTCCATTGTCATCGCCCGGCTTGACCGGGCGATCCAGTACGCCGAGGCGTCTCGGTTGTGCTTGGGCGTCTCTGGAATACTGGATCCCCGCCTTCGCGGGGATGACGAGCAAGCGAGAGGATCGGGAAGTCAAAATGTTTAACCTCGCCGAGCTCGAACGTGCGCACGAAATCGTGGGGCAGGCGGTGCCGCCGACGCCGGCGCACGCGTGGCCGCTCCTTGCCGAGCGGCTAGGGACGCGCGTTGTGGTCAAACACGAGAACCACACGCCGATCGGCGCGTTCAAGGTGCGCGGTGGGCTGGTCTATCTCGACCGGCTGAAGCGGGAGCGGCCGAACACGCCGGGGATCATTTCCGCTACCCGTGGCAATCACGGCCAGAGCCTTGCGTTCGCGGCTTCCCGTCACCGCGTGCCGGCCGTGATTTACGTGCCGAAGGGCAATTCGGTGGAGAAGAACCGCGCCATGCGGGCGTTCGGCGCCGAGCTGGTCGAGCATGGCGAGGATTTTCAGGCGGCCGCCGAAGAAGCCCAGCGCCGTGCCCAGTTCGCCGGCCTTCATATGGTGCCCTCGTTCCATCCGGATCTGGTGCTCGGCGTCGCTACCTACGCGCTCGAACTGTTCCGGACAGCGCCCGACCTCGACATTCTCTATGTGCCGATCGGGCAGGGCTCGGGCATCTCCGGCTGCATCATGGCGCGCGAACTGCTCGGGCTGAAAACCGAAATAGTCGGCGTGCAGTCGACCGAAGCACCGTCCTACGCGCTCTCGTTTGCCGCCGGCATGGTGGTGACCACCGAAACCAGCAACACGCTGGCGGACGGCATGGCGACGCGCATTCCCGATCCGAACGCATTCGCCACCATCCGCAAGGGCGCCGCGCGCATCGTGCAGGTCACGGACGACGAGGTCGCAGCTGCCGTCCGCGCCTATTGGACCGACACGCATAACCTCGCCGAAGGCGCCGGCGCTGCCCCGCTGGCCGCGGCGCTGCAGGAAAAGCAGAAGCTCGCCGGCAAGCGCGTCGGCCTGATCCTGTCAGGCGGCAATATCGATTTTGATTTGTTCCGCAAATGGGTCGGGACGGAGGTTGCCGCCACTGGTGAAAGGGCAATGGCGTAATGCCACGAACACCAGCCAAGTGTTTGATGTCATCGTCCGGCTTGACCGGACGATCCAGTGCGCCGCGGCCTTGCGGTCAATCGCAGGCGCCGGCGATTACTGGATGCCTGCCTTCGCGGGCTGACAATGGAGAATGACAAGGGGACGACAATGAACCAGCCCGCATCCGCCTACTTCCTGGAAGATCGCCACGACCCCAACGAGACCCACACGCTGTCGGTGCTGGTGCAGAACGAGCCCGGCGTGCTCGCGCGCGTGATCGGCCTTTTTTCGGGGCGCGGTTACAACATCGACAGTCTCACCGTCTCCGAGACCGAGAGCCACAAGCATCTCTCGCGCATCACCATCGTCACGACAGGCACGCCGACGGTGATCGAGCAGATCAAGCATCAACTCGACCGCATGATCCCGGTCTACCGCGTCGTCGACATGACCATCACCGGCCGCTCAATTGAGCGGGAACTCGCCATGGTGAAGGTGCGTGGCCGCGGCGACAGCCGGGTCGAGGCGCTGCGGTTGGCGGACGCGTTCCGCGCGCGCGTGATCGACGCAACGACCGAGAGTTTTGTGTTCGAGATCACAGGCAATTCATCGAAGATCAGTCAATTTATCGACCTGATGCGCCCGCTCGGCCTTGTCGAGGTGTCGCGCACTGGCGTTGCCGCGATCGGGCGCGGGCCTGAGGGGATGTGAACATGCTGGCGCGTGACTGGTATTACACTCAAAGGCGGCGACTCGGGCTCGATTCGGCGGTCGCCTCGATCTACGACCGGCATGACGACAGCGACGAGCGCGCACGGGCCGCGCTCACCATGCTTGGCGTGCAGCGAGGCTGGCGCGTGGCCGATATCGGTTGCGGCAACGGTGTACTGGCCTGCGAAGCGGCGTTGATGGGGGCCGAGGTCGACGCAATAGATATTTCGCCGGCGATGCTGGCGCTCGCCAACATCCAGGCCCGCGACCGCAAGGTAGCGATCCGCACTCAGCCGGCCGGCCTGCTGAGCTTTGCCTACCAGCCGAACTCCTACGATTTGATCGTCAGCGAATTCACGCTGCATCACCTGCCCGATTTCTGGAAGGCGGTGGCACTGGCAAGGATCTATGCCGCCCTGAAGCCCGGCGCGAATTTCTACCTGCGCGACATCGTGTTCGTCAGCATGCCCGACGGCGTCGAGCGCGATGTCGACCAATGGGCCGATTTCACCATCAAGAATCACGATTTCCAGCGCGAAGGCGTGGTCACCCATATGCGCGACGAGTACTCGACCTTCGGTTGGGTGATCGAGCGCATGCTGACCGATATCGGCTTCACGCTGGAATCGGCCGATTATCACGCGCCGCTGCACGGAACCTATCTCCTGCGCAAACCAAAGCCGGATCAACAGAGCTAGAAAAAATGAAACCGGCCGATGTTTGCATCGCCGTGCTGGTGGCGGTGATCTGGGGCCTTGCTTTCGTGGCCAGCCGGATCGCGCTCGACGAGTTTTCGCCGGAATTAATGACGACGCTGCGCTTTTCCATCGCGGCCTTGCCCTGCCTGTTCGTGGCGCGGCCCAAGGTTTCCTGGACGGTGCTGGTCGCGATCAGCTTCACCCTGTTCCTCGGCCAGTTTCTAGCGCAAGCCTTCGCCATTGCGTTTGGCGTTCCCGTCGGTCTCTCCAGCGTGATCGTGCAGAGCCAGGCGCTGTTCACCATCGGCTTTGCCGCACTGTTGTTTCGCGAGCGGCCGAGCGCGGGGCAGACCGTCGGCATTGCTGTCGCCACCGCAGGCCTGCTCATGATCTGCGGCACCGTCGGTTACGATTTCAGCGTCGGCGCCTTTGCGATATTGATGATCTCACCGCTCAGCTTCGCGGCCGGCAATCTGCTGCTGCGGCGCGCACAGAGCGTGCCGATGTTCGACCTGTTCGCGTGGCTGTGTCTGGTCGCGGCAGTTCCGCTGTTTGCGTTGACGCTGGTGAGCAACGGCCCGCAGCCGACCTGGTATGCGCTGACCCATATGTCGCTGACGAGCCTGTTGTGCATGATCGGTCTCGGCGGTGTCTCCACCAGCATTGCCTACTGGCTATGGGGCCGGCTGCTGCGGGATTACCCGGCGGCGCAGGTGGTGCCGTTTGCGCTTTTGGTGCCGTTCGTCGGTTCCGCTGCATCGAGCGTCGTGTTCGACGAAACTTTTGGGCCGCTACGACTTGCCGGCATGGTCACCGTGGTGGGCGGCATCGCCGTCATGCTGCTGTCCAAAACTACCAAGGCTTCAGAAAAACAAGTTCTGCCAAAGATCGCGTGAGGCCCCCCGATGTCGCATTCGCTTCTGATCGCCTTCGTGATGTTCGCCACCGTGATGTTCTTCACGCCGGGGCCGAACAACATCATGCTGCTGTCGTCGGGGCTCACTTATGGCTTCCGCCCGACCATTCCCCACATCCTCGGTATCACGGTCGGCTTCGCCTTCATGGTCGGCGCGGTTGGCCTCGGACTCGGCACCATCTTCATCGCCTATCCGGTGCTGCAGACCATTCTGAAATATGCCGGCGCGGCCTACCTGATCTATCTGGCCTGGGCGATAGCGATGTCCGAACCGCCGTCCGCGGAGGAGGACAAAAGCCGCGGCCGCCCGATGACGTTCTGGGGCGCGGCCATGTTCCAGTGGGTCAACGCCAAGGGCTGGGTCATGGTGATCGGCACCATCACCGCCTATGCGGCGATCGCGGCCTACCCCTGGAACATCGCGATCCAGGTCGGCCTCAGCCTGATCCTCGGCATCCTGTCCTGCACCGCTTGGGCCCTGTTCGGCACCGCGCTGCGGCCGATCCTGACCTCCCGCCGGGCGATCAGGGCCTTCAATATCGTGATGGCAGTGCTGCTATTGGCTTCACTCTATCCGGTCTTCATGGACGCATGATGCCGCAGCGGGCCATGCATAAACGGATTTCCCCTTCGAAGGAAAATGCTCTAGACAACGCCGGAAATTCGCGGGCGACCGGCGGTCCTATTCCCCCAAATGCCTGATTAACCGGCCCTTTTTGGCCATCGATTGAGGAAACGACCATGCGTGTTTATTACGATCGCGACGCCGACCTGAACCTGATCAAGGGCAAAAAGGTCGTCATCGTCGGCTATGGCAGCCAAGGCCACGCCCATGCACTGAACCTGAAGGACTCCGGCGTCAAGGAAGTGGCGATTGCGCTGCGCAAGGGCTCGGCCTCGGCCAAGAAGGCTGAAGCCGCCGGCTTCAAGGTGATGGAAGTCGCCGAAGCCGCCAAATGGGCCGACCTCGTCATGATGCTGACCCCGGACGAACTGCAGGGCGACATCTACCGCGAGCACCTGCACGACAACATGAAGAAGGGTGCGGCGCTGGTATTCGCGCACGGCCTCAACGTCCACTTCAATCTGCTCGATCCCCGCGCCGACCTCGACGTGCTGATGATCGCCCCGAAGGGTCCCGGTCACACCGTCCGCTCGGAGTATCAGCGCGGCGGCGGCGTGCCGTGCCTGATCGCAATCGCCAAGGACGTCTCCGGC
Source organism: Bradyrhizobium sp. sBnM-33 (assembly GCF_032917945.1). Lineage (NCBI taxonomy): Bacteria > Pseudomonadati > Pseudomonadota > Alphaproteobacteria > Hyphomicrobiales > Nitrobacteraceae > Bradyrhizobium > Bradyrhizobium sp. sBnM-33. The sequence goes on along the minus strand of NZ_CP136624.1, from coordinate 7,647,832 downwards.
AACGCCCATGACCTGGGCTTGAGCTATGCCTCCGCGATCGGCGGCGGCCGCGCCGGCATCATCGAGACCACATTCAAGGAAGAGTGCGAGACCGACCTGTTCGGCGAGCAGGTGGTGCTGTGCGGCGGCCTGGTCGAACTGATCAAGGGCGGCTACGAGACCTTGGTCGAAGCCGGCTACGCGCCCGAGATGGCCTATTTCGAGTGCCTGCACGAAGTGAAGCTGATCGTCGACCTGATCTATGAAGGCGGCATCGCCAACATGAACTACTCGATCTCCAACACCGCCGAGTATGGCGAATATGTTACCGGTCCGCGGATCGTCACCGACGAGACCAAGAGGGAGATGAAGCGGGTGCTCAATGACATCCAGTCCGGCAAGTTCGCCCGCGACTGGATGCTCGAGAACAAGGTCAACCAGACCTCGTTCAAGGCGACCCGCGCCAAGCTCGCCGAGCACCCGATCGAGGAAGTCGGCGCCAAGCTCCGCGACATGATGCCGTGGATCAAGAAGGGCGCGCTGGTCGACAAGACGAAGAATTGACGGTCTCATTCCCCGGATGCAGCGCAGCACGCAAGTGATGCGCTGCTGGTCCGGGCTCCATCTCGCGAAGCGGTCCCGGCTCTGCGGCGCATCGCTGGCGCGCTGCACCGCGTCCGGGACACGAGACATCGGCGGCCGGTTCGATGCAATACCTCCATACCAAATCTTAAGCCTTGCTCGGCATTCTCCGGCGAGATCGCAACCCGCGATCTCGCCGGTTGCTTGAAGAACTGCTGGCTCATCCCCATTCTTCAACGCGCCGCACGACGCGCGCCAGCCGTGCTTCAAACAAAGAACTGACGCTTCATGCACATTCTTGGGTGCGAAGCAGCTCAACAACTACATTAGCGACAGAAAAGTTAGCGTTTACCGAGTCAAAGCTCGGTTGCTTAATGTGCATTCTCGTCCATCAAACGAGACCTGCATTCGCTAGACAGTCGGACAACATCGACCTCGGCCATTCCGAACACCTCATGTGTCGGATCAGCTAGCCGGGTGACCTCGTATCACCTCACCAGCAATACGCGTTTCATCGTCGGAACGTGCCCCAGTCTCCAACCTAGCGTGGCTTTTATTTGGCCGGGAAATCGACTCCGCGAAGCGTCACGACCGCCACCGCGCACGGCGTCTCCGTTCCGTCGGCGAGCGACGCCACATCGACATGCGCGACGCCGATCGTGCCTCCAACCTGAATTGCGCGGGCGCGAGCGATCAGCTTCTCGCCCTTCGCCGGCGCGAGAAAGCTGACCTGCAGGTTGATGGTCACCGCGAACCGGCCGCGCGGCATCGCTGTGGTGACCGCCCCGCCGCCGGCATGGTCCGCCAGCCCGGCGATGATGCCGCCATGAAAGAAGCCGTTTGCCTGTAAGAGACCGTCGCTTTTCGCAAGCGACATCACGACATGGCCGGATTCCGCGTGCTCGACCCTGGTGCCGACGGCCTTGGTATAGCCGGGCGCATAGGTGACCCGTTCGACCAGTTCGCGGATTGCATCGTGCGCCATCGGTCCCTCCGGCTAATTGACCCAGCATTATGCTCGGACCAGCGAGAGGCTTAGGCAATCGCGATTGCTCCGATATCGAGCTATAGCTATCTTCGATGGATGGACTTCAAGCAGATCAGGTATTTCGTCGCCGTCGCCGAAGCGGGCAGCTTCAGCGCCGGCGCGCGCCGGGCCTTTGTCACCCAGCCGACGCTGTCGGCCGCGATAGCTTCCCTTGAGGCCGAGCTGGGATTCGCACTGCTGGAGCGTCATGCGCGCGGCGCGAGGCTCACGCCGAGGGGCGAAGAGGTGCTGGAGACTTCGCGATCGATTTTGCGCCAGGCTGAACGGCTCAAGGCGGCGTCCGGCGGCAGGCCTTCGGGCAGGCCGCTGCGGCTTGGAATTCTGCCGACGATTGCTCCGGCATTCGTGGCGCAATGCCTCGAGCGGTTGCGGGCGATCGAGCCGGGGCGGTCATGGCGCACCGAGGACGCGCCCCTCCCCAAGCTGCAACAGCGGCTTGCCAACGGCCGTTATGACGTCATCCTGACTGCGCTGGGGTCGGCCGCACGCGGCCACCGGCAATTGGAATTGGAAGCAGATCGGCAGGCGCTGGCCGTTTCCGCACGCTCATTCCCTCGCGGGCCAGTCTCTCCGGAGATATTGGCAGGCCAGCCGCTGATCGTGCGCGTGCACTGCGAGCAGTTGCAGTCGGCATCGCGGATTCTTGACGCGTGGAAGGTACGGCCGAAGGTCGTCGCCGAGACGGATAGCGATGCGCGGGCGCTCGCGATGGTAGCGGCCGGCCTCGGGTTCTGTCTGATGCCGGACAGCTTTGAACATCCCGAAGTCCGAATGCTCCGCCCCGAAGGCGTCGAGCTGACGAGGCGGCTCGGTTTTGAATGGGTCAAAGGCGGCGCCGACGGTTGGCTGGATCGCGCGCTGGATGGGCTGTGATCTGACCTCGTGCCGCCCGGGCGGATACGGATCATCCGCCTTGAAGCGAAATCTCCGAGTGATGCGCCTTCCTAATCCGCCATGACCACGGCGCGGATTCAGGTCGCCCGGATGATCGGTTCCTTCTCGATCTTGTTATGCAACTGCCAGAAGCGCACGGTGCGCTGGGCCGTCTCCATCGAGAGCTTGCGGTAGTCGCGCTGCGCGATCTCCAGGGTCTGCTCGTTAATCGGATGCGCCGGGCGATTGCGTAGGATCGACTCGACCGTTGGCCAGTTCAGCCGCGCCGAGCGGCAGGGGATCAGGATCAGGTCGGCGCGCGGACCTTCCATCAGCCTGGCCGTCATCTCGACCGGCATGTCGTTGAGGACCGCAAGCGCGACGGTCACTTCGTCGAACTTGTTCGACTCCGCGAATTTGTACACCGCCGCATCGTCGAGTTCGTTCAGCCCTTTCATCAGCTTCACCAGCTCCTCGGCGACGCCGAAGCTCCGGCTCGGCGGCGGGGCCTCGCGGGCGACCTCGTTCAGGACCCGTTTGATCTCTTCCTGGAGCGCGGGCGGCGCGATGGCCAGAAGCCGCGCGCGAACGGTCTCCTTGGCGCGGCGCAGCAGGTCGCCTATGAACTTGGCCGGAAAATCGGCGCGAAGGCCGAGGATTTCGACCAGTTCGTCGTCGGCGCCGGCGCGCGCGACGATAGTGGAATAGCCCTGGTCGGAAAATTTCGCTCCGGCATTGTTGGCGAGCTTGCGGATCACCTGGCCTTCGCCGCGGTCGACAATGACGTCGGTGACGGCCGCGGGCAGTTCGGCCCGGCCGGAAATGGCGAGCAGGTGATCCTGCCCCTTTGCGCTGGCGATCTCGACCAGCACCTCGGTGCCGAGCCGGCTGGAATGGGTCAGCACATTGCCGGCGACCTCGATCTCGTCGTCCCAGGCGAGATGCTGGATCACCTCGAACGGGGCGTAGTCGAGCGGCGCCAGCCGCTTGGAAAGTTCGGCCTTCGCCCGCGTCTCGACGCGCGCGATCAGGAGGCAGAGCACGTCGTCGAAGACCTTGACCTGGTCGTCGCTGAGGCGTTCTCCGTCATGGAGGAAAAGATCGGTGACCTGCCGCAGGGTTTCCACCCGCTTGGCGGATGAACCGCCTCTGACGGCATCTTCGAGTTCGGCAATGATCGAGTGCGCCGGCTGTTGCACCATTGTGGGCAGCCTGTCTGTTGTTGGAGGGTTCGCGCCCACAATGGCCGGCCGAGCCTTACGCTCACGTTAAAAGAGACGCCCGGTAGAAACGCAGAACCGCTGCATCCAAAACGGGCAACCCTTTCGCCGCAGTCGCTGCGGATATGCCGGCGTGGGAGCAAGCCGCGCATTGCAAATTCTGCGTTCTGAATTGCTTTACCAATGCGATCGGAACGTATGCCGCAATTTCGCGCGATAAATCGCCGATGTCGAACGGATCGGCCATCTGTCGCGGCTTCCGGTATTCCGGTCCGGCTGCTATCCTCACCAAACCGTTCCCGGGAAAGTTCGAATCGCAGTCTGCCGAACAAGACGCCGTCAAGGCTGGCTGCACCCGCGGAGTAAGCCCACGGAGCCGGCGCTTAAGCATTCCTTCACGACGAACTTCATTAAACCTCTTACAAGGGCTTAGCTCATGAGATCTGTTGTCATCACCGGCGCGTCCACCGGCATCGGCTGGGCCAGTGCGAAGCTCCTGCTCGACCGCGGCTTCCGCGTGTTCGGCAGCGTGCGCAAGCAGGCTGATGCCGACCGCCTCAAAGCTGAATTCGGGGCGAACTTCTCGCCACTGATCTTCGATGTCACGGATGAAGCCGCGGTGCTGGCGGCTGCGCGCGAGGTCCGAGGCGCCCTCAGCGGCGAAACGCTCGCCGGTCTCGTCAACAATGCCGGGATTGCGGTTTCGGGCCCGGTGCTCGAACTCGCCGCCGACGAATTCCGCCGCCAGATGGAAGTCAATTTCATCGGGCCTGTTATCGCGACCCAGGCGTTCGGGCCGCTGCTCGGCTCCGATCCGGCCCTGAAGGGGCCGAAGGGGCGGATCGTGATGATCTCCTCGGTCGCGGGCAAGAGCGGCAGCCCGATGACCTCAGCCTATGCCGCCTCGAAGCATGCGATCGAGGGACTGTCCGAGAGCCTGCGACGCGAACTGATGCTGTTCGGGATCGACGTCATCATCATTGCGCCGGGCGCGGTCAAGACACCGATCTGGAGCAAGGCCGAGGAAGTCGATATCTCCGCCTACAAGAACTCGCCGTACTTTCCGGCGCTGGAGAAAATCCGCGCCTACATGCTGAGCCTTGGCGCGACCGGATTGCCGCCCGAGCAGATCGCCGAGAAAGTTTTCGAGGCATTGACACGGCCCAATCCCAAGGTGCGCTACACGATTGCGCCGGATCCGATGCGGCAATTCATGGCGGCGGTGTTGCCCAAGCGCACCCTCGACCGGATAATCGCCAAGCGCCTCGGGCTGACGCCGCAGGGATGAGCGTGATGGTGAGAATGACAATCGGCCTCGTGGCCGTCCTTGCGCTTGTGCCGGCCGCCCATGCCGGCGAGCAGGACGGACCTGAACAGTCCTGCGACGGCAGCACATACCAGATGGTCGAATGCCTCAAGGAAAAGACCGCGCAATGGGACAAGCGCTTGAACTTTGCCTATCAGAAAGCGCTGGAAGGCACGGCTAACGCGCAGCGCGATCAGCTCCGCGCCGCGCAGCGGCTGTGGATCCAGTATCGCGACGCCAACTGCCTCTATTACGGAATGGGCGAGGGCACCATCGCGCGGCTCGAGGCCGGCGAATGCATGCGCAGCATGACGGAAGCGCGTGCCAAAGAGCTGGAAGGTATCGGCCAGCAGTGACGACCGGAAAGACCAAATCGGAATTGACTGAGATTGCCGACCACGCGCTTCGCAGCCAGCCGGGATGCGAGACGGCGGCCGTGCCTGCCGTGCGCGGGCTTCCCAATATCCGTGAGGGGCGGAATTGGGAAATTCCCCACGTGGTTCTCGGCGACAGCCTGATCAGCGACGTTGATCGGGCCGTCATTACTGTGCACCGCCGCCTAGGGCGGCAATACCACCTGCTGGCCAGCGAGTAGATCATCCCGCTCGCGCTGGCGCCTGCGCGCGTGGCGCCATAGCGATCATCCGCAGCGCGAATACGGCAATCAGCGGAATCAGGAACAGCGCGTAGAGGGGCATGTCGGGAATCCGCTTGCCGAACGACACCATGAACTGGAACAGTAGGTAGTAGCCGCCCACGAGGTGCAGCCGGCGCCAGGCGCGTGGGCCGATTGCCGCGGCCGTGCGGTCGAACGAGGTCGCGGCCATCGCGACGATGAAGGCATAGCCGATGCCGCCGAAGATGTAGGACGCGATCGAGGTCGCCGCCGCATAGCCTATCGGGTCCATCAGGGCGAAGCAGGCAATCGCAACCGCGTGGATGGCATGCGAGGCCGCAAAGCTGACGCCGAGATAGCGGCGGTTGCGGCGCAGCCATCGAGTCGAGGCGTTCGGCCATAACAGCGCCAGCGCGGCGGCTGCGAAAGCGAGGCAGAACAGTACCAGCGAGGTGCGCGCGGTGAAGCGGATCACCATGCGCACGCCGTCGACTTCGAATCCCCGCATGCCGGCGATCCAGATGCTCAAGGCCAGCAGGGCTAGCGAGAGCAGGGCGAACAGCCGCCAGCCTTCGAACCATTTTTGATGTGTCGGCATGTTCGTCCCCTTGCCGTCATTGCGAGGAGCGAAGCGACGAAGCAATCCAGTCTTTCCTGACGTGGTGAGATGGATTGCTTCGCTTCGCTCGCAATGACGCGGATGGTAGATGTAATCATCAGTTACATGGCGTGTGCGGATCACGTCAATCCGTGTAATCAGTGCTTACATTCACAAGCCGGTGATGCTAGGAGAGGGCATGCGCCGAGCCGCCAAACCGTCCGCCACGAAATCCGCCGGCAAGCCGCGCCGCCGTGTCGCCCGTCCGCCCGCGCCAAAACCCTATCACCACGGTGACCTCCGGCGCGTCCTGATCGACGCCGCGCTGCAACTGGTCGGCGAGGGCGGGGCGGAGGCGGTCAGCGTCCGGGAGGCCGCCCGCCGGGCCGGCGTGTCGCCGGGGGCGCCGTTCCGGCATTTTCCGAGCCGCGACGCCCTGATCCAGGCGGTGGCGGAAGAGGCACAGCGGCGGTTTCGTGCCGAGGTCGAGGCGGCGCTTGCCGCGGCGCCGGCCGGCGATCCGCTCGGCCGCTTTCGCTGCCTCGGGCTCGCGTACCTGCGCTGGGCGATGCGCAACCCGACCCATTTCGAAATTATTTCCAGCCGCCGCCTGTTCAACCACGACCAGGCGGCCGCCATCTCCGGCGACAATGCCGAACTGATCGCGCTGACCGAGCAAACGTTGGCCGAAGCCTTTGCGGCGGGCCAACTCCGCAGCGCTGACCTCAAGCAGGTTCAGATCGCCGGCCGGGCGCTGGTCTATGGTTTTGCCCGGATGAATATCGACGGCCATTTTCCGCGCTGGGGCGTGGCCGGCCCCGAAGCCGAGCGGACCGCCGAGGCGATCCTCGATCTTTTCATCGAGGGGATTGCGAAGCGGCCATAACATGACCCGTCATTCCGGGATGGTCCGAAGGACCAGACCCGGAATCTCAAGATTCTCAGGTGCGCAATTGCGCACCATAGTTCGTTTCGCGCCCCGGAATGACAGCGCCAAATTTACGCTGTCGCGTCCTCCCGAGGGCAAATTCATTGCCTGTTCATGACGATTCCACTACGTTTTTGTGACACGGCTCAGGTTCCGGATGGGTCGTGCGTCTCCTGGTCGTCGCCAGCCAAGGCTTTGTATTGCGCCGGGTCATGTTGCGTTTCCTCCCATGGCGCCCGCGCCAAACCCTGGGCCCTCCGCCACCACCCTTGCTGCCGGCCTTGCCGCCATCGGCTTCTGGCGGCTTTCGGCCGTTGCTGCACCGCACGTGGCGGCGCTGGCGCTCCTGCTGCACACCGAAACCGATTTCGGCGGCCGCATGGGCTTTGCCCTGGCCTGGGGCATCCTAAACTTCTTCTTTATCGCGCTGTTGCGGCGCCCGGCGTTGTCGGGCGCGCTGTCGCTCACGCTGGTCGTGCTCCTGGTGCTGCTGTCGCGGCTCAAGCACGACGTCGTGCAGATGACCGCGAACTTCGTCGACCTGATGGTGATCGACCGCGATACCGCAACGTATTTGTTCACGATCTTTCCGAACTTGCGCTGGAGCGTGGTCGGCGCATCCCTCGTCATCCTGCCGTTGATGTACGCGCTGTGGTGGCTCGATCCGTTTCGCATTCGCCGCCTACCGGCCACTGCCGGCCTGCTAGCCTGTCTCGCAAGCCTGGCCGGTTATTCCGTCGTCTGGCCCGATGAAGCCTGGCGCGGCTATTACGACGACGGCTATCTCTCCAAATTCGCCCGTTCGGGCGTGACGGCGGTTTCCGATTTCGTCAATTACGGTTTCATGGAATCAGAGGCCGCGACCGCCGAGCGGCTGAAGGTGCCGCTGGTCGATTCCTGTCATGTGGCCGGTCGCCGCCCGCACATCATCATGATCCATGACGAGTCGAGCTTCGACATCCGCCAGGCCGCCGGCGTCAAGGTGCCGCCGGGCTATGGCAGCCATTTCAAATCCTTTGACGGCCGCGAGCGCAAGTTCATGGCCGAGAGCAGCGGCGGCGCAAGCTGGATGGCCGAGTACAACGTGCTCGCCGGCCTGTCGTCGCGGTCGTTCGGCCGCTTCTCCTATTTCGTCACTCGCATCGCCTCGGGCCGGGTCGAGCGCGGATTGCCGCTGGCGCTGCGCCGCTGCGGCTACAACACCATCTCGCTCTATCCGGCCTACGGCGCCTTCATGGGCGCGCGCGGCTTCCAGACCTCCACCGGCATCCAGCATTTCTATGACGCACGCGCGCTCGGTGCCAAGGGCATCGAGCCCGACAGCTTCTTCTACGACAAGGCCGTGAATCTGATCGCCGAGCAGCCGGCCAACACGCCACTGTTCACCTTCGTCTATCTCGCCGCCAACCATTTCCCCTGGGAAACCAAATTCCGCCCAGACCTGCTGCCGTCCTGGCGCGCGCCCGGCAACGAGCCCGTGGTCGACGAATATCTGCGCCGCCAAACATTGAGCGCCGGTGACTATGCGGTGTTCATCGCCAGCCTGAAAAAGAAGTTCCCGGCACAGCCGTTTCTGATTGTGCGCTACGGCGACCATCAGCCGGAATTTTCCTCGAACCTCCTGGATCCTGGCCTGGATGAAGCCAGGGTCGCCCGCAAGTTCGATACCCACGACCCGCGCTACTTCACCACCTACTACGCGATCGACGCCGTCAACTTCGAGCCGGTGAAGAGTTCCGCGATCATGGACACGATCGACGCGCCCTATCTGCCGCTGGTGATCCAGGAAGCCGCCGGCATTCCGCTCGACCCCTCGTTCAAGGAGCAAAAGAACATCATGCTCCGCTGCAAGGGTGTATTCTATGCCTGCAAGGATGGCGCTGAGGCGCGCAGGTTCAACCGGTTATTGATCGACGCAGGTTTCATCAAAGGGCTCTGAGGACGCCGACATGTCAGCCGTTGCGGGACCTGAAATGAGCGAAAGCATCCGCGCAGGATCGCGCGGCGCCGCGTTCTTTGCTCTCGTCGGCCTGATCGTTGCCGTCCATCTGGCGGGGCTGGCGGTCCTGCTGACCACCGAATACGGGCCGTTTGCGATCACGCTGTCCGTGCTGGCGTGGATCCTGGTGAACTGCTTCCTGCTGGCCGTGCTGCAGCGGCCGGGCGTCTGCGCAGTGCTGGCGCTGGCCTTCATCGTGATCCTGATCGCGCTGTCGCACTTCAAGTTCGGAATTCTGCAGTTAACGCTGACATTCCTCGACTTCCTGATCATCGACCGCGACACGTTTTCATTTCTGCTCTCGGTGTTCCCGCGATTGCAGATGCAGTTGATCGCGGCAGGTCTCGTTGCGGTTCCGTTGCTGTGGCTGATCTGGCGTTTCGATCCGTTCCGCGTGCGCCGCCGCTTTGCCTTGACGGGGCTGGCTGCGACGACAGCATTGATCTCGGCGATGTCGGTAGTCTGGCCCGAGCAGGCCTGGGAGCCCTTCCAGGGCGTCAATCACATTTCCAGCCTAGCGCGCTCGGGCGTGGTGGCGGTGTCGCGGCTGGCTTCGACGGGATGGATCGAGGTCGATCCGCCGACGAATGGCCCGCTCAGCCTCGCGCGGGACGCCCACGCCGCCGGTCTGCCCATGTTGCCGCCTGCCGAGACCTGCGACGCCACGGCAAAGCGACCGCACATCATCATGCTGCTCGACGAGTCGAGCTTCGACATCTCGGCCGCGCCTGGCATCAAGGTGCCGCAAGGGTACTCCGATTACTTCAAGTCCATCGACGGCAAGCAACGGACCATGATCGCTGAGGCAACCGGCGGCCCGACGTGGTACACCGAATTCAATGTCCTGACCGGCATGTCGGCGCGGTCGTTCGGCGATCTGAAGTTTTATGTCACAAGGATCACCGCGAACCGTGTTGCGCGCGGGTTACCGCAAGCGCTTAAGCGTTGCGGATACAAGACCTTCTCGCTCTATCCGACCTATGGCAACTTCCTCGGCGCGCGCGCATTCCAGAAGGGTGCTGGCGTCGGCCACTTCATCGACATGGCGGATATGGGCGTCGCCCAGGATATGCAGCCCGACAAGTTCTACTTCGATCAGGCCTCGAAGGTGTTTGCGCGGGAGCAGCCGCAGCACACGCCGGTCTTCATGTTCGTCTACCTCACGGCCAACCATTTTCCCTGGACCGACGTCTATCGGCCCGATCTGACACCGCCGGACTGGACGCCACCGGGAAACACGCCGGAGACCGACGAATATATTCGTCGCCAGGTCATGACGCAGAACGACTACCGCGAATTCATCGCTGCCCTTAAGCGCGACTATCCGGATCAGTCGTTTCTGGTGTTGCGTTTCGGCGATCACCAGCCCGCCATCTCGCAAAAGCTGCTTGAGCCCGGCATCGATCAGAAATTGCTGGCGAAACGCTTGATGGCAGCCGATCCGCGCTACTTCTCTACCTACTACGCGATTGACGGCATCAACTATCGGCCGGGTGACCTCTCGTCGGCGCTTGATACGCTCGATGCGGCCTACATCCCGCTCGTAATCCAGGAAGCCGCCGGCATCCCGCTAGATCCGTCGTTCGAGGAGCAGAAGAAGATCATGCTTCGCTGCAACGGCGTGTTCTATGCCTGCCGAAAGGGCGCGGAAGCGAGACGATTTAACCGCCTCCTGATCGACGCCGGGATGATCAAGGGGCTTTGAATTCCGCTCTATCCACGTCATTGCGAGCCAACGGGTCGCGCGAATGCGCGCCCGATGACAGGCTCCGCGAAGCAATCCATCGCGCCGCAAGCGGAGGCATGGATTGCTTCGTCGCTTCGCTCCTCGCAATGACGAGCAGAGGCCGCGGCACACAACAACCTCCTATCTCTTCCCCACCTTCTCCCACAGCCACTGTGCTACCGCGTCCGGCGAGCTCGCCGCATCGTTGCCTGCGGCGCGCAAATTAGCCTCGCGCATGGTAGCGATGTCGATCTTGCCGAGCAGCGGCGTCAGCGCCTTGCGCAAGGCCTCGTCATTGGCGCGCTTTGGCGCCAGCAGCACGATCGCGTCATAGGGCGGGATGGCGCGCCTGGGATCGCCGAGCGTCACCAGATCGTATTTCGCGATCAGCCCGTCGCTGGTGTAGCCGGCGATGACGTCGACTTCGCCGGAGGCGACCGCCGCATACATGAAGTCCGGCTGCATCTGCCGCTGCCCGCGGAACGACAGGCCGTAGGCCCTGCGTAGCGCGGTCCATTCGGGGCGCGAGAAGAATTCATAGTCACCGGCGATCGACATGTTCGCCGCGCGCGAGGCGAGGTCGGCGATGGTGCGGATGCCCAATTGCTCGGCGCGTTTGCGCGGCATCACCAGCGCATAGGCATTCTCGAAGCCGAGTTCGCCTGACAGCGTGATGTTCTGTCGCGCCAGCATGGCCTTCAGCTCGGCTACCAGGTCCTGGCGCGGCTTGATGTCGGTGCGGTGAAACTGGTTGGCCCACAGCGTGCCGGAATAGTCGATGTAGACGTCGATATCATCAGAAGCCAGCGCCTCGAAGATCACGTTGGAGCCGAGACCCTCGCGCGTCGTCGCCGAGAGGCCAGCCGCCTTCAGCCGCTGTGCCATCAGTGCCGACAGCACATATTGCTCGGTAAAGGTCTTGGCGCCGACGACATAATTCGCCTGCGAGCGCATCATCGTCGGTACCAGCGTGGCAACGACCAAAGCCGCGATACCGGCACCGCCGAGCGCCGCACGAAGGCGGCTGCGGTGGCGCAAGCCGCCTTCGATCAGCGCCAGCAACTGATCGACCGCAAGCGCCAGCACGGCGGCGGCAACGCAGCCGAACAGCACGAACACCCAATTCTGGGTCTGCAGCCCCGCAAAGATGTAATTGCCGAGGCTAGTCTGGCCGATCGGCGTCGACAGCGTCGCGGTGCCGATCACCCAGACGGCCGAAGTGCGGATGCCCGCCATCATCACCGGCAGCGCCAGCGGCAATTCCACCGTGAACAGCGATTGCCGTGGCGTCATACCGACGCCCTGCGCCGCTTCCAGGATCGCTGCATCGACACCCTGCAGCCCGGTGATGGTGTTGCGCAGCACCGGCAGCATCGAATAGAGCGCCAGCGCCAGCACCGCGGGCAAAAATCCGAAGGCGGAAAAGCCAAAGCCAAACCACGACAGCGACAGCGCCGCCAGCGCCAGGAGCAGCGGATAGAACAGCGCCAGCAATGCCAGCCCCGGCACCGTCTGCACGATGCTGGCGAGGCCGAGCAGCGCGCCGCGCAGCACCGGCCGATGGCGTGAGATGATCGCGAGCGGCAGGCTGACCAGCAAACCCAGCGCCAGCGCGGCGACGCTGACGCGGACGTGATTGCCGAGATAGTCGGGCAGGTGGCCCAGCGCCTCACCCCAGCGTGGATCGGCGAAGAGGCTCATGCCATCCCCTCGCGAGGCAGCAATGCGCTCAGCCGCTCGGCCTGCCGGCGCGGCGTGCGCAGGAGTTCGCCAACGTAAACGTCGTCGCTCTCCGAAAGTTCTGATGGCGTGCCCTGCGCCAGCAACTGCCCGCCGCGCATCACGACGATGCGGTCAGCGAGCAGGATCGCTTCCGTCATGTCGTGAGTGATCATGACCGTGGTCAGGCCGAGCTTGCGGTGCAGCTCGCGATAATCGTCACCGAGCGCGTCGCGGGTTAAGGGGTCCAGCGCGCCGAACGGCTCGTCCATCAACAAGATGCGCGGCCGTGCGGCGAGCGCCCGTGCCACGCCGACGCGCTGGCGCTGGCCGCCGGAGAGCTCGTGCGGCAGGCGGTCGCGGTATTGCGCCCGGTCGAGCCTGACAAGGTCGAGCAGCTCATCCACCCGCGCGGAAATCTCGGCGGCCGGTGCTCCCGTCAACTTCGGCGTAATGCCGATATTGCCGGCGACGGTCAGATGCGGAAACAGTCCGCCGCTCTGGAAGACATAGCCGATCCGCCGCCGCAGCAGGATCGGATCGACCTGGCGCACGTCCTCGCCTTCCACCGTGATCGAGCCGGAGTCCGCCTCGATCAGCCGGTTGGCGAGCCGCAACAACGTGGTCTTGCCCGAGCCCGAGCCGCCGACGATGGCGAGGAATTCACCTTCGGCGACTTCGAGCGAGACGTCGTCGACGGCCACCACGCGGCCGCCGTCAAAAGTCTTACCGACATGGGCATAGGCGATCAGTGGCGTGGTCGGCATTCGATGCGGTCCCAACCCTTGGCTCTTCCCAACGGATATAGTGATAGCTGATAAATGGCCGGTCGCGAATGCTGGACCTCGACTGTCGCCCGCCTGGCTGTGAAGCAACAAGGTTCGAAATTGTCCACGGCTTGCCCCGTGGATCACCCCGACTTCAGATAGCTAACTGACAGGATTCTGGGCAATACGGAGTCAGTCAGCGCGAGAACGCATTCTTCAACTGCACCAGGAATGTCACCAGCCACGCGCACGCATACATGCCCGCGAGGCCAAGCGCCGTTCTGCGATCAATCAAGGACAGGCCTGTCCACCACCATATCCGGTAAAGCCATAGTCCTGCCGTGCCTATACCAAGCAAGCAGACCAGCATCTTGAGAAAGGAGGAGTTCGCGACACCCAAGGCGCCAAACAAAAGCGTTGCCGGAACGAGAAACATGGTGCAGGCGGATATCAAAGTCTCGTTCATGGCTCCTCAAGATACATCTACGAATCGCAGGCTATGTATGCAGTTTGCAGCAACCTGTACCCTTCTGGAAGGGACGCCGAGGCAACTGATATTTGGCTTGCGCCGCTGACGTTCGACGACCGCGTTGCAGGGCCACGTTGAACTTATCCTTCGTACCCGCTAAGGCATCCCTCCAAACCTTGGGGAGAAGACATGGCGGATGCTGCACAGCCGACGGCAGTCGCGCTTGGCGATGCGACGGTGGCGTTTCGTGTCGCCGGCGACCGCGTCTATACGGCCGTGGAGAAAGCCAATCTGTCCGTTGCGCACGGCGAGTTCGTCGCCATCGTCGGCCCGACGGGCTGCGGCAAATCGACGTTGCTCAACGTCGCGGCTGGGCTGTTGAAACCGGCGTCGGGGTCAGTGAAGATATTCGACCGGCCGCTGACCGGCCTGAACCGCGACGCCGGCTATCTATTTCAGGCCGATGCGCTGTTCCCCTGGAAGACCGCGCTCGACAACGTCGCCATCGGGCTCGAGATCAAGGGCGCGCCGCGCGAACAGGCGCTGCAGCGCGCGCAGGGCTGGCTGACGTCGGTGGGGCTCGGCGCCTTCGCCAACCGCTACCCGCACATGCTGTCCGGCGGCCAGCGCAAGCGCGTCGGCCTTGCGCAGGTCCTGATCCGCGATCCCAAGATTTTGCTGATGGATGAGCCGTTCGGCCCGCTCGACGCCCAGACAAGGCAGATCATGGGCAATCTCTTGCTCGAACTATGGAACGCCGACCGCAAGGCGGTGCTGTTCGTTACCCACGATCTCGAAGAGGCGATCGCGCTGGCCGACCGCGTCGTGATCATGTCGGCTGGGCCTTCCGCGCGCATCATCGGCGACTGGCGCGTAAAACTGCCGCGCCCGCGCGACATTTCGGAAGTCCGCATGGAAAAGGATTTTCACGAATTGCACCGGGAAATCTGGAGCGTGCTGAAGGACGAAGTGATGAAGGGTTACGCGCAATCCACCCAAGTGGCAGGAGTTGGCTGATGTCCCGTTCGACGCTGCTTCTGTTGCAATTGCTGGTCGCCGTTGTCGCGCTGGCGATATGGCAGTTCCTCACCACCGTGCCGGTGTTCGGAAAAATCCTGCTGCCGCCGTTTTTCTTTTCCAACCCGATCGATGTCGGCAGCCAGATCGTCAAATGGTTCTCGTCAGGCGTGATCTGGAAGCATCTCTTCATCACGCTGTGGGAATCGATCCTCGCCTTCGTGATCGGCTCGATCAGTGGCGTGATGGTCGGCTTCTGGTTCGCGCGCCAGCCGCGGGTTGCCGCGGTGTTCGATCCCTATGTGAAGATGATCAACGCGCTGCCGCGCGTGGTGCTGGCGCCGATCTTCACGCTGTGGCTTGGGCTCGGCATCTGGTCCAAGGTCGCGCTCGGCGTCACGCTGGTGTTCTTTATCGTGTTCTTCAACGTCTATCAGGGCGTCAAGGAAGTTTCCAACACCGTGCTCGACAATGGCCGCATGCTCGGCATGAACGAGCGGCAATTGATGCGGCACGTCTACTGGCCCTCGGCGCTGTCCTGGATGTTCTCCTCGCTGCACACGTCGGTCGGTTTTGCCGTGGTCGGCGCCGTGGTCGGCGAATATCTGGGCTCGGCCGCGGGCCTCGGCTATCTGATCCAGCAAGCCGAAGGCGTGTTCGACGTCGCAGGTGTCTTCGCCGGCATGTTCGTGCTGTCGGCCTTCGTCATATTGATCGACATGGGCGTGACGCTGGTCGAGCGCCGGCTTCTGGTATGGCGGCCGGCCGCGGCGGAGGGCAGGGGGTAGACCAACCGCTCTCTCCATCGTCATTGCGAGGAGCCCTTGCGACGAAGCAATCCACACTTCCTTACGCGGAGAAATGGATTGCTTCGCGGAGCCTGTCATCGGGCGCGCATTCGCGCGACCCGTTGGCTCGCAATGACGAATGCTGCCGGAAAGGCGCCTTCTCAAGGCGCTCCCGTTGCTCTATCTTGCCGCCCAACGAATGGAGGAAAACATGAAGAAACTGTTCGGCCGGCTGGCCGCCACGCTGCTGACGCTGGCGCTGACCTCGGGTCTTGCCGCAGCGCAAAGCAAGGTCACCATCGCAATCGGGGGCGGCTCATGCCTGTGCTATCTGCCGACGGTGCTCGCCAAGCAGCTCGGCGAATACGAAAAGGCGGGGCTTGCCGTCGAACTGGTCGACCTCAAGGGCGGCTCGGACGCGCTGAAGGCCGTGCTCGGTGGCAGCGCCGACGTGGTGTCGGGCTATTTCGACCATTGCGTCAATCTGGCCGCCAAGAAGCAGGAGTTGCAGTCCTTCGTGATCTACGACCGCTATCCCGGCCTGGTGCTCGTGGTATCGCCCAAGCACACCAATGACATCAAATCGATCAAGGATCTGGCCGGCAAGAAGGTCGGCGTCAGCGCGCCGGGCTCTTCGACCGACTTCTTCCTGAAATATCTGTTGAAGAAGAACGGCCTCGATCCGACCAGCGCCGCGGTGATCGGCGTCGGCCTCGGCGCCACCGCGGTCGCCGCGATGCAGCAGGGCCAGATCGAGGCGGCCGTGATGCTCGATCCCTCCGTCACCGTTTTGCAGGGCAGCCATCCCGATTTGAAGATACTGGCCGACACCCGCAGCGAGAAGGACACGCTCGCCGTGTTCGGCGGGGAATATCCGGGCGGCGCGCTCTATACAACCACGGCGTGGATCAAGTCGCACGAGAAGGAAGTGCAGGCGCTGACCACGGCGATCGTCAACACACTCGCGTGGATTCACTCGCATTCGCCGGAAGAGATCATGGCAAAGATGCCCGACGAAATCGTCGGCAAGAACAAGGAGCTTTATCTGGCAGCGCTAAAGAATACGATTCCGATGTATTCGCTGACGGGCAAGATGGATCCCAAGGGCGCGGATGCGGTGCTCGCGGTGTTCAGCGAGGGTTCGCCAGAGATCGCCAAGGCCAATATCGACGTGACCAAGACTTACACCAACAAATATGTCGAGCAGGTCAAGAAGACCACCGGCACGAGCGCCAAGTAAGTTTGGAAACAGTCGTTTGGCGTTATTGAGCGAAGTGAAGCGATGAGTGGCACGAGGCCTCCGGCCATTCATCGCGTCAGCACGCTCGATCTCACGGTCGAAACGTGGGCCTGGCCATTCGCGGAAGCGCGGCGCGCGGACGTCGATGCGCATTTTGCCGAAAGGCAGCGCGAAAGGCCGCAACTGTGGAACGGCCGCGTCCTGCTCGGGCGCAACCCGGTATTTGCCGGCGACCGTTTCAGCGCCAGCTATTTCGAAACCGACTTCGCCAGTTTTCTGGCTTGGCGCGACTGGGGCTTTCCCGATGCTTCCGTGTTCAACGGTTTCGGCATGGGCGCGCTGCTCTGCGCCGACGGCGCCTTCGTGCTCGGCGAAATGGGCCCGCACACGGCCAATGCCGGGCGCATCTATTTTCCGTCAGGCACGCCCGACCTCGACGACATCAGGGACGGCGCGGTCGATATTTCCGGCAGCGTCACGCGCGAACTTGAGGAAGAGACCGGGCTGGCACCCGGCGAATACGAGAGCGAGCCGGATTGGTACTGCATCTACACGGCGCCGACCGTTGCGATGATCCGCCTGCTGCGCGTCAACATGCGTGGCGACGCGCTGCGGGAGCGGATCGAGCGCAATCTCGCCTCGCAACATCAGCCGGAATTGTCCGCCATTCATCTCGTGCGCAGCGCGCGCGATCTCAATTCAGCAATGCCGCGTTTTGTCACGGCATTCATCGAGGCGCAGCTCGCTTCCCGGCCCTGACCAAGTAATGCGCTTGACATCTGGTCGCGCTACCAATGTGATAGGTGCCAACCAAAGCAAGAAAAAGACGCAGTGCACAAAAAATAATCCAGGGAGGATTCCATGCCGGGGCGCAAAGCTGCACGCCTTCTCGTCGGGCTGTCTGCCGCAATCGCGGTGCTGGGGATGGCGGTTTCCGCCGAGGCTCAGGAAAAGAAAATCAAGATCGGCGTCATCTACGACCTGACCGGGCCGCTCGCCGGCGGCGGTTCGGAGCTGCAATATATCGGCGCCAAGATCATGCTCGACCAGTACGCCAAGACCGGCGTCGAGGGCTACAAGATCGAAGCTGTTTACGCCGACGCCCAGAGCAAGCCTGATGTCGCAATCAACGAGGCGGTTCGGCTGATCGAGCAGGAAAAGGTCAACATGCTGCTCGGCTTCTTCTCCTCGGCGCAATGCGTGCCGATAGCCGCGCGCGTCGAGCAGCTCAAGAACTTCATGTGGATCACCACCTGCATCTCATCCGCGGTGCTGGCCGACAAGAACTTCAAATACGTGTTCCGGCCGCAGGCCTCCGGCGACCAGTTCGGCATGATGACGATGGATTTCATCGCGCAGAATTCCAAGGAAAAGCTCGGCAAGGATCCGAAGGATCTGCGCGTTGCTATCATCCACGAGGACGGTGCCTATGGCGTCGACGTGTCGAAGGGCAACGAGGCCGGCGCCAAGAAGGCCGGCTTCAACATCGTGCTGAAGGAAGGCTATTCGGCTACCGCGCCCGATCTCTCCGCGCTGGTCACCAAGCTGAAGCGCGCGCGGCCCGACGTGGTCTTCCACACCGGCTATAACCCGGACATCACCTTGTTTGGCCGCCAGGCGCGCGAGCAGGGCCTGAAATTCGCGGCCCTCGTCGGCCACGGCGCGGGCTATGGCGTCTACGAGAAGCTGAAGGAAGGTCTGGGCGCCGACGTCAATTACGTCTTTAACACCGATCCGATCTCGATCTGGCTCGCCAACCAGAAATCGATGGATCCGAAGCTGCCGCCGGTCATCAAGATGGTCGGCGAGGAGTTCGACAAGGCGAAGCCCGGCGTTGCGATCCGCTCCGCACATGTCGGCATGGCGGCGTCCAACACCTACCTGTTCCTGACCGAGGTGCTGCCGCGCGCCATCAAGAAATATGGCGGCGTCGATCCCGACGCGTTGCGCAAGGCCGCGCTGGAGACCGATATTCCCGAAGGCGGCACCATGCTGGGCTTCGGCGTCAAGTTCCACGGCGAGGGCACCCAGATGGCCGGACAGAACGAACGCTCGTTCCCCGTTGTCATCCAGTATGTTGACGATAAGTCGTATGTGGTGTGGCCGAAGAGCCAGGCGCAACGCGAGGCCGTGCTGCCGCTGCCGAAGGGAACGACTTTCAGCAACCAGTAAGAGCCGGGCAACGGCTAAGCGGAGGTTTCCAGCGTGCTGACGGTAGAAGGGTTGGTGAAGCGCTTCGGCGGCTTCACCGCTGTTAACAACGTGTCGTTCAGGGTCGAGCAGGGCGAGATTCTCGGCCTGATCGGCCCGAACGGCTCCGGCAAGAGCACGATCTTCAACATGCTGTCGGGCACGCTGATCCCGACGGCGGGATCGATTCTGTTCAATGGAACGGAGATCGCGGGCAAGGCGCCGCACCGCATCATCAACAGCGGCATCGGCCGGACCTTCCAGATCCCGCGGCCATTTCACCGGCTCACGATATTCGAGAATGTGGCGCTCGCAGGCTACTACGGCCAGGGCAGCCACAGTCGCGCCAGGGCGGACGAGGCCGCCGAACGCGCGCTGGCCATGGTCGGCCTGCCGACGAACCGCCACGCCGGCGTCGATGGCTTAGGTGCCGCCGGCCTGAAAAAACTCGAACTCGCAAAAGCGCTCGCCACCGGGCCGAAGCTCCTGCTCGCCGACGAAAGCCTTGGCGGGCTCGACGAGCACGAGATGGACCAGGCCGCCGACATGCTGCGCAAGATCCGCGACGAGCTCGGCATCACCATCATCTGGGTCGAGCACATCATGGGCGTGTTAATGCGGGTGGTCGACCGCGTGATGGTGCTCGATCACGGCGAGAAGATTTCGGAAGGCCTGCCGAGCGCGGTGGCGAGCGATCCGCGCGTGATCGAGGTCTATCTCGGCACGGACGCGGATTCGAGCCAGGCCGCGGCGGCGGAAGCGCGCCGGCGGGCAGGGGTGTAAGTATGCTCGAACTCAGATCGCTCGACGCGGGCTACGGCAGCTTCCAGGCATTATTCGGCACCAACCTCAACGTCAGAGCGGGCGAGGCCGTCGGCGTGATCGGCCCGAACGGCGCCGGCAAGACCACCTTGATGCGCGTGATCTCGGGCCTGATCCGACCGACCAAGGGCACCATTACGATGGAAGGCCGCGACGTGCTGGCGACGCCGGCGCATCGCATCGTCGATCTCGGCATTGCGCATGTGCCGGAGAACCGCCGGCTGTTTCCGCGGCTCACCGTCGACGACAATCTGAAGATGGGCGCCTACATGCCCGGCGCGCGCGCCAAATATGCCGAGCGGCTGGAATTCGTGTTCGATCTGTTCCCGCGGATGAAGGAACGGCGCAGCCAGATGGCCGGCACGCTGTCGGGCGGCGAGCAGCAGATGTGCGCGATCGGCCGCGCGCTGATGTCGGACCCGAAATTACTCCTGCTCGACGAGCCCTCGGCGGGTCTTGCGCCGGTCGTGGTGCAGCAGGTGTTCGAACTCGTGAAGCGAATTCGCTCTGGCGGGCTGACGGTCCTGATCGTCGAGCAAAACGTGCAGCAGGTGCTGAAGGTGGTCGACCGCGCGTATTTGCTGGAAGCCGGTACCATCCGCGCATCCGGCACGTCGGAGGAGATGATGAAGACCGACACCATCAAGCAGGCATATCTGGGAGTTTAGGGCAGGGCATGACGAGATTGAGCCGAGTGGCGACCGCGAAGGAACTGCGCTCCCTCTCCCGGTTGCGGGGGAGGGTTGGGGTGGGGGTGTTTCCGCGAGTCGCACCGCTCGTGTGGAGAGAGTTTCCCCCACCCGGATCGCATCTTCGATGCGATCCGACCTCCCCCGCAAGCGGGAGAGGTGAGGCGAAGCCGGGATAGGGTGACAAACAATGCAGGCATTCCTCGACACCTTCGATATTTTTCTGCTGGAAGCCATCGTCAACGGCATCCTGCTCGGCGGCGTGCTGGCGCTGCTTGCGCTCGGGCTCAATCTGATCTTCGGCGTCATCGACGTCACCTGGATCTGCTACGCCGAACTGGTCATGATCGGCATGTACGGCATGTACTACATGGTCCAGGTGTTCGGGCTGCCTTACTGGGCGGCAGCGCCGTTCGCGATCCTGCTGGTTGCAGCGCTCGGCGCGCTCCTGCACTACCTTGTCATCGAGCCGCTGTTGACCGCGCCGCCGATCAACCAGTTGCTCGCCACCGGGGGCGTGCTGTTCATCCTGCAGAGCTTTGCCACCGTCGCCTTCGGCATCGACTTCCGCAACCTCGGCATCCGCCTGCCGGTGCTGGCGATCGGCGACATGCATTTCAGCTATTCGCGGCTGCTCGCCTTCGTCGCCGCCTTGCTCGGCATGCTCGCGGTCTACTTCTTCATGACGCGCACCTATACCGGCACCGCAATCCGCGCGATCTCGCAGGACCGCCAGATCATGTCGCTAATGGGCGTCGATACCAAGCGGATCTATCTCATCACCTCGGCGCTGGGCGGCGCGCTCGCAGGTCTCGCCGCCTGCCTGCTGGTGCTGCAATATGATGTGCATCCCTTTGTCGGGCTGTCGTTCGGGCCGATCACCTTCCTGATCTGCGTGCTCGGCGGGTTAGGGAATTTCGTAGGCGGCTTCATCGCGGCGTTCGTGTTCGCCGAGATCATCTCGCTGGGCGGGCTGTTCGCCGACCTCGAATGGGGCTACGTGCTGGCCTTCGCCTTCTTTATCGTCATGATGTTCATCCGGCCCGCGGGCCTTTTGGCGAGGCGCTCGTGAATTCCCGTCATGCCGCCTGGGGCGTCGGCCTCGCAGCGCTGATCGCACTGCCCTTCGTTTATCGCGATCCCTATCATCTGCACATTCTGGTGCTGATCCTGATCTGGTCTTTCGCCTATACCGCGTGGTCGATCATGGGCCGCTTCGGGCTGGTGTCGCTCGGCCATGGCGGCTTCATGGGCGTCGGCGCTTACATCACTGCGCTGCTGTGGAACCATCTCGGCGTCTCGCCATGGATCGGCATCCCCATCAGCATGGTGGCGGCGGGCGTGCTGGCGCTGATCGTCGCCTATCCCTGTTTCCGCTTCCGCATCACCGGGCATTATTTCGTACTGGTGACGCTGGCGTTATCGGGCATCGTGCTGCAGGTCATCACCGCAACGCGCGACTACACCGGTGGTTCGCTCGGCTACACGCCCGACCGCGCCCGCAGCGGTCAGGGGTTGCTGGCGTTGCAGTTCGACGACAAAACGACGTGGTATCTGATCGCGCTGTTCGTATGGGTGGTCGGATTGCTGATCTGGCGCTGGGTCGACCGCAGCATGAGCCGCTACGCCATGGAGGCGATCTCGGAAGATGAGGACGCCGCCGCCGCGGCCGGCGTCAACGTCACCGCCGAAAAGCTCAAGATCACGCTGATCTCGGCGCTGATGACGGCGCTCGCCGGTGCGATCTACTGCCAGTACCAGATGTTCATCTCGCCCGATACCGTCAGCGGCATTGCGGTGTCGCTGCAGATGGTGTTTGCCGTTATCGTCGGCGGGCTCTATGTCTCGCTCGGGCCAACCATCGGCGCCATCATCACCATCATGCTTGCGGAAATCCTGCGCATCGGGTTCGGCACCAAGGCGGTGGGCTGGGACAATCTGGTCTATGGCCTCCTGCTCGTCATCTTCATCATATTCCTTCCCAAGGGCATTCTTGGTAGCGTCCTCGACCGACTGAAGACGCGACTCAAGAAGGCGTGAAGGATTTGGATGAAATCCTCTCTCTCCGTCATGGCCGGGCTTGTCCCGGCCATCCACGTCTTTGCGGGCCGCAGTGAAATCGTGGATGCCGGGCAGCCCGGGCATGACGACGGGGAGATAGATGAACAAGAAGTCGCAACAACCTCTGGCCGATGAACTGAAGCCCTATGTCGCCCCGTTCCGCTACGACGGCGCGGGCGAGTTTCACCTCAAGTCGCACAAGACGAATGAGAAGGGCGGCCTCGACAAGGAGAGTGCGACGAAGATCATCGAGGCCAACCGCAAGCGACTGAACGAGTTCCAGGAAAAGCTCTACGCCCAGGACCGCTGGTCGATGCTGCTGATCTTCCAGGGCATGGACGCCGCCGGCAAGGATTCGGCGATCAAGAGCGTGTTCGAGGGCGTCAATCCACAGGGCTGCGAGGTCACCTCGTTCAAGCAGCCGTCACCCAAGGAGCTCGACCACGATTTTCTCTGGCGCAGCACGATCGCGCTGCCGGAGCGCGGCCACATCGGCATCTTCAACCGTTCCTATTATGAGGAATGCCTGGTGGTGCGGGTGCATCCGGAAATTCTCGCCAAGCAGAAGATTCCACAGCGGCTGGTGACCAAGGACATCTGGAAGGAGCGGTTCGAAGACATCTCGGCGATGGAACGCTACCTCGCGCGCAACGGCACCGTGATCCTGAAATTCTTTCTCAACGTCTCCAAGGAGGAGCAGCGCGAGCGCTTTCTCGCGCGGCTGGAGGAGCCCGCCAAGAACTGGAAGTTCTCGCTTGCCGATATCGATGAGCGCAAGCTGTGGGCGAAGTATCAGGCCGCCTACCAGGACGTGATCCGCCACACAGCGACGCGGGCGGCACCATGGATCGTGGTCCCCGCCGACCACAAATGGTTCGCCCGCGTCGTGATCGGCTCGACCATCGTCGCAGCTCTCGAGAAGCTCGATCTACATTTTCCAAAGGTCGACAAGGCCGACCGCAGCGAATTCGCCAAAGTGCGCGAAGCGTTGTTGGCGGAGGAGGGTGGTGCGGCGAAAAAGTAGGATAGGTAGAGCGAACAAGACCCATCGCTTTCCGCCACCGGGGGATGGATTTGCTCCACTCGTCCCATTCCACGTGAGGTAAGCACACTGGTCAGGCTCCCTTCCCAGCAAGGGGGGAGGGAACCCTGCCGTCGGTGCGTCCCTCACAGCAGTCGATGCGACGGGCTCGCTGCGTTCTACCGGATTGACCCCCCGTGGCTTTGCCCACCTACCGATTCCGTTACGCGTCACTCCGCCGTTTCTCCGAAAATCATCTGCCAGCCCTTTCGCGTGTCCATGTACTCGCGAACCTCTTTGATGCGGTCGCCTGCGACAACAAAGACAAAGCAGTAGTCGTTGTCATACGACCGACCTTCCGGAAGGGTCGCCCGCATCCGCTCTTCAATGATCACCGTGTTGCCATCGGCATGGACGGCGCGGAACGAGATCTCGATTGCGGAGAACAGGCGGTGCATCTCGGAGGCGATGAAGCGCGCGATCTGGTCGGGGCCGATCATGTGATCGGTATGCGCGAGTGCCACCGCCGTCGCATTGCGGCGAGGGGCGATCCATTCGGCGTCCGGCGTGAACAGGGATGCGATCAGGCCGGCGTCTCGCGTTGCGAATGTTTTCCACGCGTTGAGGACGATGTCCTTGGCTGTCGGGTTATTCATTTTTTGCCTTTCGGGAGAGTGAATCCGTTGCCGCCGATCTAGGACACGCCGGCCCTGACTGCTGGCCGGAATCGGACCTCATCATCCGCGCCCGCTTTCATCGGCCGCGCGGTGAGCTAGAATTCGAGAATGTTGAGTTTCGATATCTGCAATGCTGCGCGGCTGCGGCGCGACGCGCGCTATGACGGCCGCTTCTTCACGGCGGTTCGGACCACGCGGATCTATTGCCGTCCGGTTTGCCCGGTGAAGCATCCGTTGACGCGCAACGTCACCTATTACCCGACGGCAGCCGCCGCCGAGGCGGCAGGATACCGGCCGTGCCTGCGCTGCCGCCCGGAGACCGCGCCGTTCTGCCCGGCCTGGAACGGCACCCGCTCGACCGTTGCGCGGGCGCTGAAACTGATCGATGGCGGCGCGCTGGAGCGCGGATCGGTCGCCGGACTAGCCGAGAAGCTCGGGATCACCTCGCGCCATCTCGCCCGCCTGTTCGAACGCCATGTCGGGGCAAGCCCGCAGCAGGTCGCGAACACCCGCCGCATCCAGCGCGCCAAACGGCTGCTCGACACTACCGACGACGCGATGACGGAAATCGCCTTCCGCGCAGGCTTCGGCAGCGTCCGACGCTTCAACGCCGCATTCTCCGAACTCTATGGTCGCTCACCATCGAGCTTGCGCGCGACGTCGCGTGGGCAGAGGAGGTGAGGGAGCATTTCGCGCGAGCCATCCTGCGTTAGGTAAGCACACTGGTCAGGCTCCCTCCCCCCCTTGCGGCTAGCTGATTCACACATCTTTGAGGGTCTCCCAGGCGGAAGCCACGCCCAAGAAGTATTGGAGGCCATGCCTCATGGTGATGGGGCCGGGTTTGGTGCGAGGGTATCCATCCCATCCGCCGAGGCGAGCAATGATCCATGAGGCCCAAGCCAAGGTTTGCGGGCGATGTGGATTGCTTTGGAGTTTGGTTCTGCCTTCGTACTTGGTGGCCAGTGCGGCGAGCAGCTTGATCTGCTCTTTGTTGAACGCGTTGCTGGCAGGTTCGGCGCTGCGTCCGTCGCGAGCCTGAACCAGTTGCAGGATCACGACGGCAGCCTTGGCGGCGATCGCGGTGAGCTTGAGCAGCCGATCGGCGGTTTCGATCCGGCTGTCTTCGAGTTGCAGCCCCTGCGTTTTGATCAGGCGGAACAGCTGCTCGATAATCCAACGCTTTTTGTACCAGTTGACGATCTGCCAGGCAGACGCGACATCGTTCACGTCATGGGTCGTCAGCAGGTACCAGTGCAGCGGCTCGACGCCCGCTGGCGGATCGACTTCAACGACCTCGACCAAAGCGAGTTCGACTGTCCGCGGTAAGTCGGCAGACGCGTTCTGCGGCCTTCTGAGGGTGACCCGACCGAACCGCAGCACCAGCTTGGCCTGTCGGGCGGGCCGATCGGCACGCGCCACAACGTCGATGGTGGCAGTGTCGACGACGGGCCAACTGCTGGCGGTGGCATACATGCTTGCACCGTCGGCCAGCACGCGATCATGCATGCTCCGCGTCAACAGATGGAAGTTTGAGGCCGATACGCTCGCCCATTTGGCATAGATGTCGCCCTCGCGATCGTCGATCACCGTGACCATCGTGGCCGCAGAGAGCACCTGCTTGGCTCGATGGGCCGTGCTGATCCAACGTTCCGACTCCTTCTGCTCCAGTGGCCGCTGATCGTGCGGCACCGTAACCCGGCCCTGGCGCGTCCAAATCTTCCCGCCTACCAGCCCCAGACAGGCGTCACTGGCGGCATCCACGGCGGCCATCGCATGCAACAGCAAGCCGTGGCTGTTCCCTTTGCCGATCTCACCCAGCCCGCGCCGACGCTCGGGTTGGGTCCTAAAGTTGATCTCGCTTGTATCCTGGATCGCCAGCACGTGCCGGCCGGCCGCCGCAACCGCCGTCTGTTCGCCCCAGCCTGCGAGCAGTGCTTCCAAGCTCACGTTCTCATTGGCGAGAAATCGGCCGTATCGGACTATCTTGGCCCGATCACCATCCGCCGCTCGACGCAAGCACGAGCTGGCGCGCGTGACCATCCCTTCGAGCAGAGCCGCCCCCCTTTATCGAGACGGCCATCCCCGAACCGACCAAGCCTGAATTGTTCGTTCAACATCTTGGCACCTCAATGGAATCGAAGTGCCAGATACAGAATCACAGCAGACCGTCGCTGCGGAAGGCCAAATCAAGACATCGAGTCATTCCGTCGCAGCCGGCAATGTGTGCATCTGCTAGCCCCTTGCGGGGGAGGGTTGGGGAGAGGGGTAAGTCCCGGGCGGGACGATCAATGAGCGCACTGGCTTCTCAATCTCGGTCGTTCATTGTGGCACTCACTCTGAGAGAGCACGTCGCGTGGCACCCCTCTCCCTAACCCTCCCCCGCAAGGGGGAGCCCTCCCGTCGGTTCGTCCCTCACAGCAGTCGATGCGACGGCTTCGCTGCGTTCTACCGGATTGTCGTTCCCCGCGAAGGCGGGGAATCCAGTACGCTGCGGCCTTTCGGCTCTAGCGGCCTCTGGAATACTGGGTCGTCCGGTCTAGCCGGACGACGACAAGCATGGTTAGGTCACGTCTCCTGACCCTCTTTTGGCATTGCGGCCGGCCGTAATTCTCGTCTAGAACAGCCCCGGAACGCTCCCGGCAACGAACCGTCAATGGTTTTCGCCGAGATTTGAGCGTCCAAAAGGGTCTGGCAATGCTGATTCGCAGCCAAATGTTGGGAGTTCGGGGTGGAGCGGCCAAGGCTGCCCCTGCGCGTCCGGCTGCATCCGCGCCCGCCCTGCTTCTTGGCGGGCTTCTGCTTCTTATCGGCCCCTGAGGGCCGTCTGGGCGTTTGCGCCTGGGCACTCAGGGGTTTTGAGCGAGATCACCAGACCCTTCAGCGCCCATGAGAGACGGCGCTACGACCCAAAAGGAATTCAGCATATGACCACCGCGAACAAGTCCGAGAAGGACCGTGTCATCATTTTCGACACCACGTTGCGCGACGGCGAGCAGTGCCCGGGCGCGACCATGACATTCGAGGAAAAACTCGAGGTCGCCGAAATGCTCGACGACATGGGTGTCGACGTCATCGAGGCAGGTTTCCCGATCACATCGGAAGGCGACTTCCAGGCCGTCAGCGAGATTGCCCGCCGCTCCAAGAACGCCGTGATCGCCGGCTTGTCACGCGCGCATCCGAAGGACATCGACCGTTGTGCCGAGGCGGTGAAGTTCGCAAAGCGCGGCCGCGTCCACACCGTGATCGCGACCTCGCCGTTGCATATGCGGGTGAAATTGAACATGACGCCGGAGCAGGTGGTCGAGCTCTCGATCGCCAACGTCACCCGCGCCCGCAACCAGATCGACGATGTCGAATGGTCGGCCGAGGACGGCACCCGCAGCGAGATGGATTTCCTCTGCCGCATCGTCGAAGCCGTCATCAAGGCTGGCGCCACCACGGTGAACATTCCCGATACCGTCGGCTACACCGTGCCGGAGGAGTACACCCACTTCATGCGCACGCTGATCGAGCGGGTGCCGAACTCCGACAAGGCGATCTTCTCCGTCCACTGCCATAACGACCTCGGCATGGCGGTGGCAAACTCGCTGGCTGGCATCGCCGGCGGCGCGCGCCAGGTCGAATGCACCGTCAACGGCATCGGCGAACGGGCGGGCAACGCCGCGCTCGAAGAGATCGTGATGGCGATCAACGTGCGCAACGACAAGTTTCCGTGGTGGAACAAGATCGACACCACGCAATTGACGCGCGCCTCGAAGCTGGTGTCGGCGGCGACCTCGTTCCCGGTGCAGTACAACAAGGCGGTCGTCGGCCGTAATGCGTTCGCGCACGAAAGCGGTATCCATCAGGACGGCGTGCTGAAGGACGCGTCCACCTACGAGATCATGCGGCCCGAGATGGTTGGCCTGAAGCAGTCGTCGCTGGTGCTCGGCAAGCATTCCGGACGTCATGCGTTTGTCCACAAGCTGGAAGAGATGGGCTACAAGCTCGGCGCCAACCAGCTCGAAGATGCCTTCAACCGCATGAAGGCGCTGGCCGACCGCAAGAAGGACATTTACGACGAGGACATCGAGGCGCTGGTCGATGAGGAAATGGCGGCCTCGCATGATCGCATCAAGCTGACCTCGCTGACGGTCATCGCCGGCACCCATGGCCCGCAGCGCGCCACCATGAAGCTCGACGTCGAAGGCCAGACCAGGATCGAGGAGGCCGAAGGCAACGGCCCGGTCGATGCGGTGTTCAACTGCATCAAGGCGCTGGTGCCGCATGAAGCAAAGCTGGAGCTGTACCAGGTCCACGCCGTCACCGAAGGCACCGACGCGCAGGCCGAAGTCTCGGTGCGGCTCTCGCACGAAGGCCGTTCGATGACGGCACGCGCCGCCGATCCGGATACATTGGTCGCTTCCGCAAAAGCCTATCTCGGCGCGCTCAACAAAATCGTCATGAAGCGCCAGCGCGACATGCCGGCCGCGGTGGCGAGCTGATCGCATCACACCTCCGTCATTCCGGGACGGTCCAAAAGACCGCCCCGGAACTATAGGCCCGAAGCCGAGCCGGCGTCTTTCGGAGCCCCTGCAGCCGGCAAAGTTACTTTGGAGCACACGCTCGATCTGGTAGAGTCCACACCAGCCAGGAGAAAGGCCGTGGACGAGCTGGAGCGCTGGCTGGTGCCGCTTGGCCTGGTGCAACTCGCACCCGTGTTGCGGACGAACGATGTCGATCTCAAGATCCTGCCTGAGCTGAGTGAGGCGGACCTGGAGAAGCTCGGTCTCTCGCTTGGCCAGCGCAAGAAGCTATTGAAAGCGGCCGCTTGCCTACCAAAGCCCTCAGCATCCGGAGACTCGAGCGCCGCGCCGACACCAAGCTCGAGCGCCGTCTCTTCGGCCGAACGGCGGCAGCTCACCGTGATGATCTGCGACCTCGTCGGCTCGACCGCACTATCGGCTGGTCTTGACCCCGAGGACCTGCGTGAGGTGATTGGCGCCTATCACCGCTGCGTCGCTGAGACGGTCGCCCGCTTCGACGGTTTCGTCGCGAAGTACATGGGCGACGGCGTACTGCTTTATTTCGGTTACCCGCAGGCGCATGAGGACGATGCCGAGCGAGCGGTGCGCGCCGGTTTGGCGCTCATCGACGCCGTCGACCAACTGCAAACATCCGAGCGTCTTCGGGTCCGCATCGGCATCGGGACGGGGCT
This sequence comes from Bradyrhizobium sp. sBnM-33, assembly GCF_032917945.1. NCBI lineage: Bacteria > Pseudomonadati > Pseudomonadota > Alphaproteobacteria > Hyphomicrobiales > Nitrobacteraceae > Bradyrhizobium > Bradyrhizobium sp. sBnM-33. The sequence continues at coordinate 7,618,300 of NZ_CP136624.1, read as the reverse complement.
GGTCGTGGTCGGCGATCTCATTGGCTCGGGCGAGGCACTGGAACGCGCCGTGGTGGGTGAGACGCCCAACCTCGCGGCGCGCCTGCAAGCACTTGGCGAGCCGAACACCATTGTGGTCGGTCCCATGACGCGCCATCTCCTGGGCGATCTTTTCGAGTACCGCGATCTCGGAACGGTCGCGATGAAGGGCTTTCCGCAACCCATCCAAGCCTATCAGGTGCTCCGATCGAGTGCCGTCGAGAGCCGGTTTGAAGCCTTCCATTCGGCCGGCCTGACCCCGCTGGTCGGCCGCGAGGAAGAGCTCGAACTGCTGCTGCGCCGGTGGCAGCGCGCGACCTCTGGGGAGGGGCAGGTGGTGCTGCTCTCAGCGGAGCCCGGGGTCGGGAAATCGCGACTGGTGGCGGCCCTCCAGGAGAAGCTGCAAGCCGAACCGTACTCGCGCCTGCGCTGCTTCTGCTCGCCGCACCACCAGGGCAGCGCGCTTTATCCCGTCATCAAGCAACTGGAGCGGGCGGCCGGGTTCACCAGGGACGACCCACCGGCGGTCAGGCTCGACAAAATCGAGGCGCTATTAACGGCCTCAGCGACCGCTGCCGAATACATGCCGCTATTGGCCGAGCTGCTATCATTGCCCTCCGACCGCTATCGCGCGGTATCGCTCAGTCCGCCTGCGAAGAAGGAGCGCACGCTTCAGGCGCTGCTCCGGCAAGTGGAGGACCTGTCTCGGCGCAATCCCGTGCTGTGGGTCTTCGAAGATGTGCACTGGATCGACCCGACCTCGCTCGAGCTCCTGCAAGTAGCGGTCGATCGCGTGCAGCAACTGCCGGTATTGCTACTCCTCACCTTCCGACCGGAGTTCTCGCCACCGTGGATCGGCCAGCCGCACGTCACGATGCTGGCGCTCGGTCGCTTGAACCGGCGTGACACCGCAGCCCTCGTACAGCGGGTGGTTGGCGACAGAGTACTGCCCAGCGCGGTCGTCCACGAGATCATCGACCGCACGGACGGCGTGCCGCTGTTCGTGGAGGAACTGACCAAGGCTGTGCTGGAAGCGGGAGCCGAAGGGGACGCCAAGGCCGTGCTTTCGCGAACCTCACCGGGTGCACTCGCCGTCCCGGCTACCCTGCATGCCTCGCTCCTGGCCCGTCTCGACCGTCTCAGTCCGGAAGCCAAAGAAATCGCCCAGAGCGGCGCCGCCATTGGCCGGGAGTTCACCGACGATCTGATACGGACCGTGTCGCCGCTGCCGGAGGCGCCCTTGCAGTCGGCCCTTGAACAGCTCGCCGCATCACAACTGATTTTCCGTCGTGGCTCATCGGCTTACAGCTTCAAGCATGCCCTCGTTCAGGATACCGCCTATGGCACGTTGCTGCGCGGCAAGCGGCAAGCGCTGCACGCGCGCATCGCCCGGGCGCTCGAGGGGAACTTCCCGGACATTACGGCTACCCAGCCAGAGGTGCTGGCGCACCACTTCACCGAGGCTGACCTTACGGAAGACGCTCTTACCTACTGGCGCAAGGCTGGCCAGCGCGCGGCCGAGCGCTCGGCACACGCGGAGGCGATCGGCCATCTCCGCAAGGGGCTGATGCTCATTGATCGGGTCGCCGAGCCTTCAGAACGCGCCCGCCGCGAACTCGACCTGCAGCTCGTGCTTGCGCCGGTGCTGATCAGCACCAAGAGCTGGTCGGCACCGGAGGTGGAGCAAGTCTACCTGCGTGCCCGTGACCTATGCCGGCGAGCCGGCGATGTGGCGCAGCTCTTCGCCGTGAGCTTTGGGTTGTGGCTCGTTTACCAGCAACGCTGCGAATTTAAGACGGCTCGCGATCTGCTGGACGAGCTGTTCGCACTCGCGCGGCAGAGCACAGATCCGGCGCTCCTCCTGCAGGCGCATCATGCCGCATGGACAACCCTACTCAATCTCCCGGATCTGACCACGTGTAGGGCGCATCTCGAGGCGGGATTGGCGCTCTATCGGCCGGACGCGTACCGTGCCCATAAATTCCTCTATGGCAGCCACGACGCGGCTGTGTGCAACCGATACACCGAGGCTGCCGCGCTGTGGCCGCTCGGCTTCCCCGAGCAGGCGCTTGCCGCTGCGCGCGAAGCGGTGGGCATGGCGCGGGAGCTTTCGCATCCCTTTAGCCTTGTTCTCGCCCTGGTGTTTGCGGCGATGATCTACCAGCATCGGCGGGAAGCTGAGCCGGCCCGCGAGCAAGCGGAGGCCGCAATGGCGGTGTGCGCCGAGCATGGCATCGCACCGCATCTGGCGGCGGCGGGAAGCATCTTGCGGGGCTGGGCGATCGCGGTACGCGGACAGACAGTGGAAGGGATCGCGGAGGTTCGCGACGGCCTCGCGGCCATCCAGCCGACGGGCGTGCGCATCCGTCGGCCCTTTTATCTCGCGCTGCTGGCTGAAGCTTCGGCGCGGGCCGGAGAAATCGAGCAAGGATTGACTGCACTGGCCGAAGCTGCGGCCGCTGTCGAGGAGACGGGCGAGCGGCGATGGGAGGCGGAAATCTATCGCTTGATTGGGGAACTGACGGTGGCGAGGCGAGGCAGCGACGGGAGCGAAGCGGAAGCGCGCTTTCGGCGTGCAATTGAGGTGGCCGGTCGCCAGAGTGCGAAAGCTCTGGAGCTGCGCGCCGCCACCAGCTTGGCTCGGGTCTGGCGTGATCAGGGCAAGCCGCAGCAGGCCCATGATCTGCTCGCGCCAGTCTATGGCTGGTTCACAGAAGGTTTCGACACGCCCGATCTGCGGGAGGCCAGGGCGCTGCTTGATGCGCTCCGGTGACGCTTCTGTGGTGTCCATCCATCAGGGCCGTTCGATGACCGCCCGCGCCGCCGGCATCCTGAAGGCTCGTTCTTCTGACCCGATGCCTGGCCTGGATACCCCCGCCCATCCGGCGACGACAGATAAGAATTTTCCGCCAGGCCGGTAACCTTTGCCGCGGTTGCCTCGAACCTCCAGTCGTGAACCCAGCGAATCCAGGCCGCTGCAGCGTACACGTAACATCTGGGCCTCCGAAACGAAACTCATCCAGATCAACAAGGAGAATACCATGCTGACCCGCCGATTCATTCTTGGGGCCGTGCTTGCTGCCGGAACGCTCGCTGCTTCGCCGGCGTTCGCAGGTGGCGCGCATGCGTTCGATGCCAAGGCCTTCGCCGCGGCCCAGAAAGCCGGCAAGCCAATTCTGATAGCGGTCTATGCCCCCTGGTGTCCGACCTGCAAGGCACAGGCGCCGATCCTGAGCGATCTAAGGGCTGATCCAAAGTTCAAGGATCTCGTCTATTTCGTCATCGATTTCGACAGCCAGAAAGACCTGCTCAATCGGTTCGGCGTCCGTGCGCAATCGACGCTGATTGTCTTCAAGGGCGACAAGGAAGCGGCCCGCTCGGTAGGCGATACCAAGCGGGATTCGATCTTCGCCATGGTCGGAAAAGCCGTCTGACTTCGTCGTCGAGCGTGCCGGCAAAGGTGACTTGGGCCAAAGGTGACTTGGAGCAAAGGTGATCTGGAGATGGGGAAGCGTCGATGACGATCGGCAGTGCGGTTGTGGCGTTCCTTGCGGGGATCCTCTCGATCCTTTCACCTTGCGTGCTCCCGATACTTCCAATCGTGCTCGCTACCGCGGCATCGAGCCATCGTCTGGGACCTTTGGCGCTTGCTGTCGGGTTGTGCCTCTCGTTTGTCGGCATCGGATTATTTCTGGCGACGGCCGGTCACTCGATCGGATTGGATGCCGACCGGCTGCGCTACGTGGCGGCGACGCTGATCATGCTTGTTGGCATCGTGCTCGTCGCTCCGCGGCTACAGGCGCAGATCGCGGTTGCAGCGGGCCCGATCGGAAATTGGGCCGACAGCAGGTTGGCCACGAGCCGCCCAAATGGCGTTGCTGGACAGTTTTGGATCGGGGTGCTCCTGGGAGCGGTATGGAGTCCATGCGTGGGGCCGACACTTGGCGCAGCGTCCTTGCTGGCCGCTCAAGGCAAGGATCTTGGTCAGGTAGCGCTGACAATGTTTGCGTTTGGCATCGGCGCGGCGCTGCCGTTGTTGGGGCTGGGATGGCTCTCCCGGGAAACGATGGCGCGCTGGCGTGGCCGATTGTTAGCCGCGGGCAGCGTAATGAAGGTTGTGCTCGGCCTTTTGCTTCTCGTCGTCGGCATGCTCGTCATTTCGGGGGCGGACAAGGCGCTTGAAGCCTTCCTGGTCGAAGTTTCTCCGGAATGGCTGACCGATTTGACCACGCGGTTCTAGAAGTTGTGTCGGAAGGATGGTGGCAGTTACCTGAAAGTCGAAATCCGGTTAAGGGAGAAGTCCGATGAAGTTCATTGTCGCATTCTTGATGCTCCTGTTTGTGACGCCCGCGTCCGCGGACTCCGGTATCATTACGAAGTCGAGCAACTACTCGGTGAACGATACGATTTCCCGTTTTGCGGCGGCGGTCAAATCAAGGGAGGGCGCAGGGTTCATTGTGTTCACCGAAATCGACCACGCCGCTGCGGGAAAGAAGTTCGGCATCGATATGCGCCCGCGCACGGTGCTCATCTTCGGTAATCCCAAGCTCGGCACTCCGGTAATGGCAAAGACGCCATTGCTGGCGATCGACAATCCTCCGAAGGCTCTTGTTTGGGAGGATGACCAGGGCAAGGTATGGCTGTCGTATAATTCAGCCGACTATCTGTATAAAACAATCTACCCGCGGCATGGACTGGAGACTCCACCCAACTACGCGGCGTTTGCGAAGGTCTTGAGCGACATAACCGACGAGGCGACGAAGTAGAAGGCGGCTCCGACGACGCGTGGACGGATTACGTAATCTGCGCCAGTGCATGGTGCATAAAGCAAGCGGGAGAGCCATCGCGGAAGGCCGGGATGCTCCCGCTGTACCTGCACGGCGTGTGCGTGCTCTCTGGGCTCTTCGCAACGTCTGCACCTCGGCTGCGGCCATTCTGCCGCGAACTGATTTGCCGTGCGCCCAAGCGAAATTTCAATGCGCGGCTGCGACCAATTGGCACGACGGGCAAATCACCAAAACTCTGTCCAGCCCTTCGCGCAAAAATATTCCGCTTAACTTCGAGAGCAAATCATCTGCATAACTCCGCCCGTCTCACTCATTGAGGGGCGGCTCGCGATCGTCACGAACGTGCGGTGAGATGCGATGGACGCGAGAGGTGCGCTAGACGTGCGCGCCCGACGCGTACGGCGAAGTCGTGTGGTTCTGGCGCCGCGGTGCTGGCGTTAAGTCCTTTGGAAGCGAAGCTTCTCTGGGGCGACGGTGGCAAGAAAGCCGTTCACCGGGAAGAGCACGAAGTAAGCCGTAAAGCCATTGCGCAGGGAAGGCCGGGATGCTCCGCTGTACCTGTATGCTCGTGTGCGTTTTTGTTTGCGCAAATTGCACGCGAGACCGCGGGTGCAGCGCGCACCCGGTCTTCCCTGCGCCCTCTGAAAAAGAGGGCGGGAAATGAAGAGCAAACCTCGGACGCGATTGCGTCGCGAGATCGCGAACCCACATTCACCTGTCGTCGTCCGCGAAGGCGGACGATCCAGTATTCCAGAGACGCCAGTGATTAAACCGAGAAGCCGCGGCGTACTGGATCCCCGCCTTCGCGGGGATGACAGTGGTGGGTGTCGCTATCTCCGCCCGTCATTGCGAGCCAACGGGTCGCGCGAATGCGCGCCCGATGACAAGCTCCGCGAAGCAATCCATCGCCTCCGCGGGAGTATGACGTCGCCTTTTTGCATTGCAGCAAATCCCGGCAAGCGAGGTCCCTGCTAACGGCAATGGCAATTCGGCCAGCTTGTCTGTATTGGTGCAACTGGCATGCAAGCTTCGGTACCCGCGCTGGCGTGCGCCGAAGAAATAACGGGAGGATACATGCGCAAACTGATTTTGGCCGCGGCATCGATCGCGGCATTGACACTGATCGGACCAGCCGCGGCGCAGTCGCCGATCGTGATCAAGTTCAGCCACGTGGTGGCGACCAACACGCCGAAGGGGCTGGCGGCGGAGAAGTTCAAGGAACTGGCGGAGAAATATACCAACGGCAAGGTAAAGGTCGAAGTCTATCCGAACTCGCAGCTCTACAAGGACAAGGAAGAGCTGGAAGCGCTGCAGCTCGGCGCGGTGCAGATGCTGGCGCCGTCGAACGCCAAGTTTGGCCCGATCGGGGTCAAGGAATTCGAGGTGTTCGATCTGCCCTACATTCTCCCCGACCTTGCCACGGTTCGTAAGGTCACCGACGGACCGCTGGGTACCAGGCTGCTCAAGCTGCTCGAGCCGAAGGGCATGATCGGTCTCGCCTACTGGGACAACGGCTTCAAGCAGATGAGCGCCAATAAGAAGCTCATTTCGCCGGCCGACTATCGGGGCCTGAAATTCCGCATCCAGTCCTCGAAGGTTCTGGAAGCCCAGTTCCGTAACCTGGGCGTGGTCCCGCAGGTGATGGCGTTCTCGGAGGTCTACCAGGCGCTGCAGACGGGCGTCGTCGATGGGCAGGAGAACACCTGGTCGAACATCTATACCCAGAAGATGCACGAGGTGCAGAAGTACATCACCAACACCAATCACGGCTATATCGGCTACGTCGTCGTCACCAACAAGAAATTCTGGGACGGCCTGCCGGCTGACATCCGCGCCCAGTGCGAGAAGGCGATGAAGGAAGCCACCGCCTACGGCAACGGTCAGTCGCAGAAGGAAAACGACGACGCGCTCGCCGAGATCGTCAAGACCGGCAAGAGCGAGATCATAAAGCTGACGCCGGAGCAGGACTCGGCCATGCGCAAGGCGATGGAGCCGGTCTACAAAGACGTCGCGGGCCGTGTCGGTCAAGGGCTGATCGACGAGTTCATGAAGGAAGCCAAGGGCGCGACCAACTGAGACGACGTTGTCGGGCTTCCGTGCCAAGGCACGGAAGCCCCTTATATATCGGGGACTCGGCAACACACGGCCGCGAAGGAATGTGGAAGGTGAGGCGTCGTAAACGCCTGACCTGAAGGGGGGACATTGATGCTGCTTCGCATCCTCGACCGGCTTGAGGAGATATTGATCGCGACGCTGATGGCGCTCGCGACCCTCATCATCTTCGTCGCCGTCTGCCACCGCTATCTGCTCGGCGTGCCCTTCCTCTTTCCGATTCTGTTCCCGATCAACCTGTCCTGGGCGCAGGAACTCTGCATCTACATGTTCGTGTGGGTCGCCAAGTTCGGCGCCGCCTATGGGGTCCGCACCGGCATCCATGTCGGCGTCGACGTCGTGGTCAACCAGATCAAGTCGCCCTGGAAGAACGCGATCGTGCTGTTCGGGTTGCTTTGCGGGGCCTTCTTCACCGCCGTCATCGGCACCATGGGCGCGCATTTCGTCTACGGGCTTTACCACACCGACCAGGTATCGCCGGACCTCGAGATTCCGAGCTGGTTCGTCTATCTCTGCATTCCGCTCGGCTCCTACCTGATGTGCTTCCGCTTCCTGCAGGTCGCGTATCGCTACTTCTTCACGGGCGAACTTCCGCACCATGACCACGCCCACGTCGAGGGTGTCGACGTCGATGCGCCCGGTGCCGGCGTCGCGGAGGTGACGCGATGACCTCCTTGATCATCTTCGGACTGCTGATACTGCTGATGCTGACCGGCATGCCGATCTCGATCGCGCTCGGTCTCACGGTGCTCACGTTCATTTATGTGATGACGAACGTGCCGACCGAGTCGGTGGCGCTAAAACTGTTCACCGGCATCGACAATTTCGAGATCATGGCGATCCCGTTCTTCATTCTCGCCGGCAACTTCCTGACCCATGGCGGCGTCGCCAGACGCATGATCAATTTCGCGACCACCATGGTCGGGCACTGGTATGGCGGCCTGGGCCTCGCCGGCGTCATGGCCTGTGCGCTGTTCGCCGCCGTGTCCGGATCCTCGCCCGCGACGGTGATCGCGATCGGCGCGATTATGATGCCGGCGATGGTCAAGCAGGGTTTTCCGAAACGCTTTGGCGCCGGCGTCATCACGACATCAGGCGCGCTCGGTATTTTGATCCCGCCATCGATCGTGATGGTGATCTATTGCGTGGCGACCGGCGGCAGCATTGCGCTCGATCCCGCCGGCCAGCGGGTATCGTCGGCATCCGTGGGCCAGATGTTCATGGCCGGCGTCATCCCCGGCGTGATGCTGGCGACGCTGCTTGGATTGACCACCTTCTACCGCGCCTGGAGGAACGATTATCCGAGGTTGCCGCGCGCGAGCTGGGGCGAGCGCTTCGCGGCGTTCCGCAAATGCATGTGGGGATTACTGCTGATCGTGATCGTGCTCGGCGGCATCTATGCCGGCATTTTCACGCCGACGGAGGCGGCCGCGATCAGCGCGGTCTATGCCTTCGTGATTGCGGTGTTCGTTTATCGCGACATGTCGCTGAAGGACGTGCCGAAGGTGCTGCTCGGCTCGGCCAATATGAGCGCGATGATCCTCTACATCATTACTAATGCGGTGCTGTTCTCGTTCCTGATGGCGAACGAAAACATTCCGCAGCACATCGCAGCCTGGATCACCTCGGTCGGCGTTGACTGGATCATCTTCCTGCTCGTCGTCAACGTGCTGCTGCTGCTCGCCGGCAACTTCATGGAGCCGTCCTCGATCGTGCTGATCATGGCGCCGATCCTGTTTCCGGTGGCAGTCAAGCTCGGCATTCATCCGGTGCATTTGGGCATCCTGATGGTCGTCAACATGGAAGTCGGCATGTGCCATCCGCCGGTCGGGCTCAATCTCTACGTCGCCTCGGGCATCGCCAAGATGGGCATCACCGAACTGACCATCGCAGTGTGGCCATGGCTTTTGACCATGCTGATCTTCCTCGGCATCGTTACCTACGTGCCGGAGCTCTCGCTGTGGCTGCCGCGCGCGCTCGGGATGCTCTAGCAATATCGCATTGCGGGGGATCAAACGGGGTCACATTACACGTTGGTAAGGGCAGCCTCCCTTGCCAATCCTTAAGTTGAACGCCGACTGACGCAGGCTCATCTTCATGCAACCTTTCAAGGAGGTTCGCATGAGGAAATTCACCATCGCCGCCGTCGCGGTCCTTGCCATCGCCGGCTCGACCGCCGTCTATGCCCAGCACCGCCATTGGGGCTACGGCCATATGCGGATGAGCCCGGAGGACAGGGCGGCCTATACCGACGCACGGATCGCGGCCGTCCATGCCGGTCTTAAATTGACGGCCGAGCAGGAAAAGCTGTGGCCGCCGGTCGAGGCCGCGGTCCGGGAGTTCGCCAAGCTCAGGATCGATCGCGCCAATGCGCGAATGAACGCGCAGCGGGACGATTCCAGCCAGAAGCCGGACGATCCGGTGACACGGTTGCGCGACCGGGCCGAGACCATGGCGGCCTCGGCAGCCGCAATGAAGAAGATCGCCGACGCGGCCGACCCGCTCTACAAGACGCTGGATGACAGCCAGAAGCGCCGGCTCGCCGTCCTGACCCGCATGGACCGGTTCGGGGGCAGGGAAGGCTGGCGGCACCGCGAGCACCGGGGCATGGACCGCGACTTCGATCGCCATCGCGACTATGACCGGAACAGATATGACCGGGACGGCGGCCCGGACCGGGGCGGCCCCGAGCGCCTCTGACGCGCCCCTGATTGGCGCCCAGTCCGAACATGGGCGGAAGCCGCTGAAATCCAGCGGCTTTTCGCCGTTCCGGCTCTCAGCCAAAGCCCGGGAAAACTCTGCCCAGCTTGCTGGACATCCCGGGATCGCTTTGGTAAACGACGCCCTCTCGCGAAGGCTTGCCGGACTTAAAGCATCCGGGCGCATAGCTCAGTTGGTAGAGCAGCTGACTCTTAATCAGCGGGTCCCAGGTTCGAGCCCTGGTGCGCCCACCAAGCCTCGCAGGGACTTAGCGGCAATGCGTATCAGAACGGGCCTTTCGGTTTGACGTCCGGTTTGAGAAATTTGTTCGTCTTCCGTACGCTTGCTTAAGGAGTGGCGGGATGGCTGCGCGTTACCACAGCGGCTAGTTCGTTCCCCGGCGGCGTGGAGCATTCTCACAGGCAGAAGCCTTGGCGACAGAGGACGCCTTCACCTGGAATCGATCCACATCCCAATTTCATTTCTATTCCTACCCGTAAACTTCGCTCAGCTTCTTGATCGCTGACTCCGCGAGCTCGAGGCGGCCACCCAGGTAGTGCGCGTCCAGAATCTCCTGTACCGTTTTCATCGAATGGCCGGTGATAGAGGCGATCTCCGGCACGGAGCAGTTCGACAGGGCGAGGCGCGTAACAGCAGTGCCGCGCAGATCGTGGAAGTGCAGGTCCTTCAGCGAGGTTTTCCTGAACGCCTTATCCCAGCTTGTCCTGAAACCATCCTCCGTCCATGGCCGGCCGAACGAGTTGACCAAAATGGTCACGGCCGAGCGCTTCTCCTTCATCGCAGCATCAAGCGCCGCCTTCAGCGGCGGTCCCACCGGGATGGTTACACGGCGCCGGGCCTTACGGCCGCGCCCCTTCGACTGACGCATCCGGATGTATGTACCATCGTAGTCCTTCCAGGTCAGCCGCAGCAGGTCTCCCTGGCGCTGGCCTGTCCATACCGCGAGCAGGAGAGCGGCCTGCAGCTCGACGGACGCGATACCGCAGAAGGCGCGGATGTCGTCTGCAGTCCACACTATCTCCGAGCGATCGGATTCATAAAGCCGGCCACCGCGCTCGCAGACGTTCACCGCGATCTTGCCACGGTCCTTCGCAACCGACAGCACGCGCGCAATTGTGGTCCAGATGTAGTCCGCCTTGCGCGGCGTGTCGGAAAATGAATCACGAAACTCTTTGAAGTCACCCCGCACACGCTTGTCTTCGAGAGCCCCGATTGGCAACGAACCGAACTTGGCCTCGATGAGTTTGAGGTAGCCATCATAGGCGCGCTTACTCTTCTCACCGAGGTCCTTGTACTCGCTGCAGTCCTTAGTCGATGAGCGAGCGGAACGTCTCGGCGCTCTTCTTCTTGTAGGATGCAACAGCTTCATTGTAGAGGCGCATGAACTCGGGCGTGCCGGGCTCCGCGTCGATGCGTGGGCCGCCCTTCCAAGCGTACCAATAGGTTTTCGACGTTCCGTCAGCGAGCTTTTTGATTGACCAGTTGATTCCCTTCAGCCGCACTCGCATTTTGGGATGCCTTCCACGCGTCGTATGGTGATAGCCGCGGTTGCATTGTAGGCTGGAGACCGGATAGCCGGTCAAGGGCTGCATCGATGGCTTTTCTATCCCACTTGTGCGTTCCGGGGATCGGGCCCGGCATGATTCCGCGTCGAATCCAGTCGTTGAACCCCGACAACGTTTCGCAGCCGGCATAGGCCGCAGCCTGTTCTTTCGACATGCCACGGGGCTCAGCCATTCAGCACTCCCACTGCCGCCACTGGGTCTGGTTTCGGCGGCATAGCTGTTGATCAAGTCCGAGAAAGCTGCCGAGAAAAGAGTAGCGGGCTGGCCGTCGCGCATTCGGTTAGTTTGGAGTGGATATCGGACAGGTCCATGCGCGCGCGAACCATTTCAGAATTGCTTATGACATCTCGCGGAACTGAGTTATCTGGTGCGGTGATCCAAAGCCGCGTTCGGCGTTTCGCCCGTTTCACTTGTGTCCCAGCGGGACTCGAACCTGCAACCAGTTCGTTATGAGCGGCGGGATAACGATCGGCTTCGTTGATGTTGCTGTCTTTTTGTCTCAATCCGGTCGCGTTCGTTGCGCTTCGGTTGCATCGTTTCTGGTGCGAAACTGGTGCGGTCACGCCTGCTCGTGCAGACGAGTCGGGATTGACATCTATAGGTCTCTATCGCCGAACTCTTTCAGGATGATCATCGAGCGGATCGACTTGGCCCTCTCAAGGCTGAAACAGGGGTTCGATTCCCCTAGGGAGCACCAGCAAACTCAGGCACTTAGGTAGCCATCAGCCACGTTCGTTGAATAATGGTTGAATAAGACGCTGGTGAACAGCGGCGAACGCTTGGGGAATTTGCTGCCGACATTAGCAGACTAGCCTCGGCGCGATGCCTCACTGTGGCTGGCGCATTCGCGAAAAATTTCCTCGTCACCCTTTGGTGTCCGGAAATATTCAAAGCGCCGCTGACGTGCGCTGTCGTACGCGAGCGCCCTCGGATGTTCGCATTGACGTTGCTCGTCGCACAATCAACTCTTGCCCCGTCGAGCTTTGCGCGAATAGGAGGGCCACGTGAGATACAATCGACGAGAGAAAACTGGCGGACAACAGTCACAAGCCAGTCTATCCGCTCCGAAAGCCGCAGAACCGAGCACGATGCCATTCGCCCAGCGGCTCACCTGCACGATTGACGATGCATGCGAAGTGACCGGCTTGGGACGCGCGAAGCTCTACGAGTTGATAGGAGCTGGGCGTATCGTCACGACAACGATCGGACGTCGGCGACTAGTAGTGGTGCACTCACTTCTGGCGCTCATTGACACCAACATGTCGAACTAAAGGACGTCCGACTTAACGGAGCACACTTTCAACGCGCTTTTCCTCAGGCACTCATTTTGATGACACGACCGTGCTTCCTTAGCCGGTCGAACTCGTCCGCCCACCACCGCATCATCCGCACGGCGCTCCTGCCAGAATTCGGCGGCATGGGTCTAGGCGCCACGGATCTCATTCGCCTCCTGATGCGCAAGTCGACGTTCGATCGCATCCGCTTGTCACTTGCCGCTTTCGTTCGGGAGGTTGACGCGGTGGATCGCACGCCAGAATGGTCAATTCGATCTGGTCGTATCCGAGACGCGCAGCGCTGCGTTAGGGGTGCTGTGACTGATTGGGCGATGCCAGGATCTCACCGACGGGAAGAGATATCTTGATCCGCCAGTGATTTTCTGGAGCTCGCGAAGAATGGCGAGAGCTTGAGACGCCAGCGGCGCCGGTGTGGCCGTCTCATCTTCATCGTTTTGGCCGGTATGCGCCATTCCCCGTCAGCCAGGCCGAACTTGGTCCATTCCGCCTGTCGCAACTCGACAGGTCGCACAATGACCAGCGGAGCCAGCTTCAGCGCATACCCTCGTCAGCGTCCTGGCCGGCACCGAACTTTGCGATTAAGCAATTGATATTTCAAAGATATGGAATATAGAAACCAACACGGCTACCAACATTGGTGCTCCCCAGGACCTTCCCTGAACGAAAGGGGCCAACCGAATCGCTCGCCAACCCATACAATTGACCGCCCGCGGCGTAAGACCTTTTCGCGCGATCAGACCGCCTCGATCGTCGCGATGTAGCCCCGAGCAAGCGCTACTGGTTCTCTTGAATTCTTGACATTGGGCACAAGCCTTGCTGGCCGATTTTAGCGCGAACGTCGGTCCACGTAGTTGAACGCTATGTTGCTAGGAACCTCGACTTCCGCTCAGATGCAGACATTTCCAGCAGACACGCCCGACAAAGAGCAGGCATTTGAGCAAGACTGAGCACGCCGTCTTCTATGCATGGCAAAGTGATTCTCCTGCCAGCACCAATCGAAATGCTATCCGTCAGGCATTAGTTGCAGCCGCCGCCCGGATTGAGCGCGAACAGCCGGAGCTCACGCTGAAACTCGACGAGGCGACCCGCGACATGATGGGCGCGGACAATGTGCCGCGTTCGATACTGGAGAAAATCGAGGCCGCGGACATCTTTGTTGGTGACGTGACGACCGTCACACCGCTGGCACCGGACGAGATCAAGGCGCGGCCCTGTCCCAACCCCAACGTGACGTTCGAGGTCGGCTATGCCGCAGCGCATCTCGGCTGGAAGCGAATGATCCTGCTGACGAACCTGTCGATTGCCAAATACGAGGACCTACCGTTCGATTTCGATCGCCAGCGGATCTCGCAATACCGGGTCAAGGAGGCGAACGACAAGAAGGGCATCGAGCGACTGACCGATCTGCTCGTCATGGCGCTCAAGGCAATACTGGACGGCAATCCGGCCCGCCCCGCTGAACTCAGGATGATGGACCCGGCTCAGGTTCGCCGCGAGCGTGACCTGCGCGCTGCACGGTGGGCCCTCTCGCAGTTTGCCATTCCGGCGTTGCAAGGCCACATCGAACGGCTGCCCCACTCCATCCTCAACCGCGACCTGTTTTACTATGAGAGCTTTCACGGCGTAGTCAGCAACTCGCTATTTCACATCAATGATCCTGCGCTCGACGCCGCCGTTCGTGGGCTCGACGCCGCGTGGAACGAAGCGACGTCCTACGGACGGAACTACACTGACACCCGCACTGGGATGAACGTCTTCTCAAGTCCTGGCGATGTGCTGGTGACCGAGGAGCAAGAGGCCGATTGGGAGGCGATTCTTGTCGCGCGCGCCGAGATGCATCGGCGGTTGGAAGCCTTGCTGGCGATCATTCGCACGAACTACGTCGAGATCGATCTTCACGAGACGATAAGGAGGCGTTCGAAGAGTGGCGAAAATCCCAGGAGGGGGTCAAGAAGCTATTGGCGGATGAGTGACTTCGGTTCGGTTTTCGTAAACCACACCGGCAGCACGGACGCTAGGGACGGCGCTGCGTCCTAGCCCGTCCGTCAGAGGATCGTCACTCGGATGGGCCGAAACCATCTCGCGTGGGTTCGGTGAGCGCAGCGAGTAGAGCCATCGGACGGCAGCTCGCCCTTACATCGGGGCTGTGAGTTGGCCGTCTTGCCCAGCTAGCCGCGCTGCGAGCTCGCCTATAGCCATCAGACGGCACTGCTCAACCACAGCATCGAGCACCCTGTCGATTCTACTGGTGTCGTATCCACTCGTCGGCAAGTTCTCGACGGTCAGTTTCAAGAAGGCTTTGACATAGCTTTCCTTATGGTCAAGCGCGCCCTGGTAGCTGTCGGTCTCCCTCTTGTAATTGCTCCAAACCACCCGTGGCGGGGGAAAGTTGCCCACGCGATGGTCGAGATAGCATTCGATCGCCGCGGCGCGCCCGTTGATATCCGCAACGTGATCGCCTTCGGGCCCCTTGGCCGGAAACGATCGGAACGCCTCGAGCGACGTGAGAACCATCGCCCGCATGTTGGAGGGAAGCGCCAGTGCACCTTGCTTGTTGAACGCTTCGGTCCCTTCAGCGTCATTGTCAAACGCGAAAACAATCTGATTTTGCACGTCGATCTTCGCGAGGCCTTCAGCAAACTTGAGGAGGTTGCCTGTGCCCGGGAATGGATGGCGCTCGCTGACATCGATAAATCGGAAAAAGTCCGTGATTTCGGGGCGCAGGAGGGTAAACGCGTGCTGCAGGATGTGCGCATCGGAACTGCCTTCGGTGGCGATGAGGAAGGTTTCAGTGCGGCGCGCGAGAGGCGTGAATTCATCTGGGCCAGCCCACCCCCGCTTCGAGAAGCGGACCATACTGCCAAACGACATCGGCCTCGAGGTTGGCAGAATTACCGGCGAGAACTTGCAACATCAGGTAAGGATGAAGAATGGTGATGCAGCTGCCGAAATAGGCGCGTTCGGACCAGGTCGCAGGGTCATGGTCCACGCTGGGGATACGGCTTATTGTTGTTTCGTCGTCGACGAAGCGTCCTTGCGGTCTCGAACGACTCTCCCATTCGTCGAGATGACGAACGGTATCGTTCAGCGCGGAGATAGGATACCGATTGGCGAAGGCGCAGAACTCATCGAACGAGAGCGGTTCTACGCCGGGTGGCTCATCCAGCTCGGTTATTGCTTCGCGAGTGTCCACGTATTGGGTGGCCAGATCGTCGTAGGCTACCCGCGCTTGTTCCATCGTATAGCCGAGCAACGCGAGCCTTGGCAGGACGTCCTTGAGTTCGCGTACGAAGGCCATCTCCATCGGCGTGGGGTCGTCGCCCGTTTCGCTGAAATGATCATAGTTGATCTGGTCGCTATGAACCGCGCGCCGATCCCGTTCCTGGAAAAGTGACCCGTGGTCCACGCCTCGGTGGTTCTTGGCCCAGTCCAGGGACAGCCCGCCAAATTCGAGATGGATTTCAGTACCCACGCGATCTCCTGTTGCGAGAACTTGATAAGCGCGCACCGGCGCGGCCAAGGCAGTCGTCAACTTCGCTCACCTCGTGATGATCCCAGCGGCAACTTTGTGGACAATTGAACGGAAGCGTATTGCGGCCGATCCCGGCTTCCGCGAAGTAAGCTCTACCCCGCCCAGAGTACGTCAGTAAAAGCCGGTTTATCTTGTTGTTAGTAAGACTTGGGGACGAAGCAATATCGCAATCCCTTGCTTGACTGCCCAGGAAACGAGCACTCATTCTGGACGCATGAATTATGACTTTTCAAGTCTGTCCCACAGCGAGTTTGAGGATCTGGCCCGCGACCTCGTCGGGCGCGAGATAGACCTGCCATTCGAAGCCTTTCCCGAGGGCCCGGACGACGGGATGGACGGACACCATGCGCGTGCCGACGGATCGATCGTAATGCAGGCGAAGCATTACCGCGGCTCCGGCTTCGCGGCCTTGAAGTCGAAGATGACGAAGGAGCGGCAATCGATCGACCGGCTGGCGCCGACGCGCTACATCCTCGTAACGTCCGCGCCACTCACGCCAAAGAACAAGACCGCGTTGGCCGAGATCATCGGCCCATCGCTGCAAACGCCGGGCGACATTTTCGGACCCGGAGACCTCAACGCCCTGTTGCGCAAATATCCAGAGATCGAGAAAGCCCATCAAAAGCTTTGGGCGCAGAACACGTCGGTTCTGCAAACCGTTGTCACGGAAGCTGTCGGGAGGGCCCTTGCGAAACCAGGACTGATCCCGACCGTCCTCGCCAATCTTATGCCGCCGGCGGCAGTCGCGGGCGACGCCGCAGCCGCTGACAAAGCGATGCGAGACACGATCTTTCTGATCAAGGCGTCGCCGATCGACGACGAATTTTCGCTTTGGCTCGCGCCCAAGCTTGAGGCCGAGGGGTACCGCGTGTTCGCCGACATCCTGACGCTTCAGCCCGGCGACCGATGGCGCCGGCAAATCAATGAGGCGCTGCAATACCGGGCAGTGAAAGTTCTGCTCATCTGCCGCGATGCCACGCTCTCCAACGCGCATGTTCAGGATGATCTCGACATCGCGCTAGAGATGGCCAAAGAGCTCGGCGATTCCCGGTTCATCATTCCGCTGCGGCTCGAACCGGGAAAGAAGGTCAAGGGCGTCGGGGATGCGGTGACCGTCGATTTTGTGCGCGGCTGGGGGGAAGGTGTCGGCTTACTGCTTGACGCGCTGCAGCGGCAGAAGGTGCCGCGTCCCGCCGGCGAACCGGTGATCGATCCGAACTGGGAGATCTTCCGGCGGCGCGGCGCGATCCCGCTTATCGACGAAGCCGAGCGATTGACCGCGAACTGGTTGCGTGCCGCGGAAGCGCCCGACGTCATCCGATTCTTCGAGAGCACCGGTGCGATCGAGGACCGATTGCTCGATCGCGCGCTCGAGGATTTCCCCTATCCCTGCGCGAAGCAGGGCTCCGGGATCATTACCTTCGCGGATCAATCTGAAGTCGACGCCGCGTTCGCGTTCGCTGGCCGCTTCAAGCTGAAGCACGAGATACCGTTGCTGGAATTCGTCGACGACGGCTTTTCTCCGATCGGGATCGAGCGCCAGGTCGCGTCCAATCTGGTCATTGCGATGATCAAGAAAGCCTGGCTGTCATTCTGCCGGGAGCGGGGCTTTGTCGAATATCACTATTCCAGCGCTGTCGGCTTCCATGCTTCGGCTGCACAGGCAGCGCTCGGACAACGCATCCCGTGGGGCAAGCAAGGCGACCGGCGGTCCTCAATGCTTCGCAATGTCGCGAAGGGACATGTCTGGCAGTTCGGCGTCACCGCGATGCCCTACTTCTGGCCATTCTGGCATCTGAAGCTCAAGTCGAGAGTCCTGTTCGCGGTCGATAATGAAACGCCGGTGGGTCTCAGCATTGACGATCCCAGGAAGCTTCATCGCCTGCGCCGAAGCATTTGCAAGGGTTGGCGCAACAAGCAGTGGCATGGGCGCATGCTCGCGCACGCTGATTCCAGCTGGTCGTGACGCACCCCTAAAACTTGCGGAGGCCCTGAAAAGTGGTCAGCACGTCGGGCTGCTGGTCGGCCAGTATCTGACCAACGGTGTCGAGGTTACTTTCTTTGGCCGCAAGAACAAGGCCAATCCGATGCTGGCCCGGCTGCTGCGGCAGATCGAGTGCTCGATTCATGGCGTGCGCATCATCCGCCTGCCCGGACACCGCTTTCGTGCCGAACTGTCTGAAGAAGTGAAGCCGGCCCGCGACGCCGCCGGGCAAATCGACATTCAGGGAACGATGCAGGCGGTCACGTCGGTGATCGAGGGCTGGATCCGCGAATATCCCGATCAGTGGCTGTGGCTACACCGTCGCTGGCGGTAGCGTCTGCTTAACCCCCGTGGCCCTCACCGGAGGCATACCGTCCAGCTCGGCAATCCGGCGGTCAATCTCACTGATCACGCGCTTCGAGAACGGCCCGAGGTGCAGGTACAGCGCCATCAGCATCACAATGTAGCGCAGCGCGCGTGGATTGGTCTTGGCGACCTCGACGAAGGTCTTCCAGAACGGCTCGCAAACCTCCGGCAGGGCACGCATGATCTTGTGCACGCTGTCGATGCCGCCAAGCCTCTTGCGCATGTCGCCATCCGGCAGGTCGCGGCGCCGATCGGACCGGTCGAGCATGACGGCAAGCCGCGACAGCCGTCCTGCATATGCCGTCGGGCTGAACACGTGTCCGAGCACGGCCTTGTAATCCGCAAGGATGTCACGAAGCGGACGCTTGGTGTCGAAATTGCAGCCCAGCGTGCATTGGTCGCCCGCCTGCTCGACCTTCATGAGGTCATGGCCGTTGTGCAGGCGGCCTTCCTTGGCTAGCCGCCGCGTCAGCTGTGTACCAGGCAGCGCATAGAGCAGTCCAACCATGCAGACTGGAACGTTCGCCTCCTCGATGAAGTCGATCATCGCCTGCCCCATCGAGACTTTCTCGCTATCGAACCCAACGATGAAACCCGCGGTGACGAACATGCCGTAGCCGTAGATCTTATGAATGCACTCGGCGATGTTGCGCCTGGTGTTCTGCTTCTTCTTCATCTGCACGAGCGTCTCTGGATCCGGGCTCTCGATGCCGACGAAAATCCCGAAGAAGTTCGCGTCCTTCATTGCCTGCAACAGCTCGCTGTCGTCCGCGATATTGATCGAGGCTTCGGTCGAGAACTCGAACGGATAGTCGCGCTCTTCCAGCCAGGCTTTGAGCCGCGGTAATAGTGTGCGAAGGTTTTTCTTGTTGCCGATGAAATTGTCGTCGACGAAATCGACATGCCCGCGATAACCGTGATCGTAGAGTGCTTGCAGCTCGGCGAGAATCTGATCGTTGGTCTTGGTGCGCGGCACGCGACCATACAGCTCGATAATATCGCAGAACTCGCAGGTGAACGGGCAGCCACGCGAATATTGCACGCCGATGAAGAGATAGTGATCGAACTCGATCAGATCGTAGCGGGGCATCGGGCTTAGCGTGACGTCGATCTTGAATTTCTCGGCGATGAACACGCCCTTGCGCTCGCCGCTTTCCCAGGCGGCGATGAATTGCTCGATGATTTGCTCGGCCTCGCCGATCACCTGGAAGTCCGCGTCCGCGTAAAGATGCGGGCTGGAGGACACGTCAGGTCCACCGACGCATACTGGCTTGCCGTGCAGGTGGGCGAGATCGATCAGGTACATGAAATCAGGCTGCTGGTTGAGCATGCCGCCGATCATCACGAGATCGGCCCAGTCGAGGTCCGCGTCCGTCAAAGGCTCGGTGTTACGGTTGACGAGACGGATGTCCCAATCCTTCGGCAGCATGGCAGCGACGGTGATCAGGCCGAGTGGCGCCGCCGGATACTTCGCGCCGACCAGTTCGCAAGCTTCCGTATAGTTCCAGAACGAGTCCGGGACGAACTTCGGATAGATCATTAGGACGCGGCAGGGAATCGTCATGTTGCTCCGGCCTGGACCTTGAGGGTCACAATGCCACGCAGCTTGTTGGTGCTCAAGGGTTCGATTCGCTCGTGGATATAGGCGTTAAATGCTGAAATATGGTGGAAGTGTGCATCTGACGTTCCGTTCGCGCACCTAACAGTTCGACGGCCGATTGTCAGACGATCTTTCGCATAAACCTACTACGTCGCTTATTGGCACTTTTCGGACCTAACAGGCCCGGCTGATGATGTCTGTTCTTGAGGGTAAAGCGGACTGCCGAGTTGCACGCTCGGACTTCCGAATTTGACCCAAACCAGACGTCGAAGGGTTCCTTCCACGCGTCCGCGCTAATTTCAGAAGCTCCGCCACTGGCTATAAACAGGTATGCGTTCGAACTCGTCGAGGTGAACTTTTTTCCCGCCAGTCAGATGGAAGTCACCGTGAGAGAAAAAGCTGATCGGATCGTCTTTGTCACTGGTTCCCACGCTCAATCTGAGTTCGCTTGGGCAGTCCTTGGGAGTGTCGATGTTCAGCGCGAATGGAATGGGCAGCGTGGTTATCGTATTCGGAACCATGAAGGTCTGAAAGTCCTGCATGCTCTCTCGTGCATTCGCTCCGTCGCCCCGCACAATCTCCGAGAGTGTCAAACGCAGAAATTTGCGAGGAGAAGCGAGGGGGCGGTCTGGCGATTGCACCAGTTCTCCGCGCAGCGTCTTCTTGCATGCGCTTGACGCGCTGGTCGATATCACTACCGCAAGCGATATCACAACAGCCGCTATCGCCGATGCGAAGGTCGTCATGTTACCCATGGCAAGTACCTCGAAATCGACATCAGGTTACCATGGATGCCCGCACCGGGCTTGGTTAGATTTGAGCAGCTCGGGTCAATCTGCGGTCCCGAAATTGGTTTGTATGCCGTCCTGCCACTCGGGGCCGGACTTCCGTTCCTGGCACTTTTCGGAAGTAGTGGTCCCGAAGCGTGATGTCCGCAGTTGGAGGAAGACCGGAAGTAGTCGGCCGACGACCAAGAAGACGCGATTGACCCGCAGCGGACATCGACGCGTACAGCCAACTCTAGATTGCCGCAGTTAATGGTGTGTTATTTAAGTTCCTGTCTGATCCCTCGTGATTTTTCCTTGGGCCGTACTCAGGAGAGAGGCTGGGATGAACCGGCTTGGCATCGTGGCGCTGACAATTGTTGGCGTTATTGCCGTCTACAAACTCTCCCATCCGACTGACATCTGCCGATACCGGATGACCGTCAACGTCGAGGTGGATGGTCAGATGCGCTCCAGCTCAAGCGTCATCGAGTTCAGCGTCACCAAGCAGATGAGATTTTTACCGGATGTTAATCCGATCAGATTTGATGCTGAGGGAGAGGCAGTATTTGTCGATTTGGGCGGACAGCGCAGCCTAGTCGCGCTCTTGCGGTCGGGAGAGTATGCTCAGGAGGGCAGCTTCCCTCTTGGCGTTGTGCCCGCACATTTTAAGCTCAATTTTGCTCGCCAAGTGGCTTCATTGGCGTCCTTGCGCGGCAAATGGGAGTTGGCTGACAAGGATCTTCCGACACTCGTTACCTTCTCCGATGCAAACAATTCCGCTACCTTGAGGGTCATTCGCCCCGACCAACTCGAGCAGGTCTTCGGCCCCAACGTCCGCTGGCGCGGTGTTGTCATTGAGATGACAACTGACGCCGTAACTCATGGTCTTGAAGCGCGTCTGCCGTTTCTCGTCTCGCAAAGGAGCGCTTTGCGCAGCGCGAACCAGAACCCGCACAGGTTCATCCCCAGCTACGACGCGTTCCTCAGAAGCTCACGATGAATGACAGTCACCACGTCTGCTGTTGGCACTTTTCGGAAGTGATGGTCCAGAAGCGTGATGTCCGCAGTTGGGGGAAGACCGGAAGTAGTCGGCCGACGACCAAGATGACGCGATTGACCCTTATCGGACTCTGCACTTGCGCACGCCGCCGCTCCCGTCCAACGTTGCAGCAACACTACCTTAACCACCGGTTGATCTACTGAAGCAATTCAATCATCTGACTGTGCGGGTATGAAACGAACAGTAATCGTCGGTGCACTGATCTTCATTGGGGCATTTCTGTTTTACAACGTGGCGTACCCCAGCCTGACGTTGCGTTACCGGCTGACTCTTGAGGCAGAGGTAGTTGGTCAACCCAAAATAGGCTCGGGCGTGATTGAGGTCACCTACAGCAAGCAGCCGGAATTTGCGAGCGGACGCGACCGAGTTTCAAGCCATCGGGGTCAAGCGGTTGTTCTCGATTTGGGCGAGCGTGGGACACTCTTTGCGCTGTTAACGGCGGGTTCGGACAGTCGCTCGATCCCCGAGTCAATAGTGTTGCGTGCGTTCGATTTTCCCGGAGGAGCATTCCCGGGACCAACGGTAGAAGCTGGCTTTAGCCAGACTAGGAAATTATCCGGAAAGCGCGAGTTACCATTGACGAGCCTGCCATTGCTGGTCCGCTTTCGCGATATCAATGATCCTATGACTGTAGAAGAAGTTGATCCAAATGACATCGCAAGCAGCTTTGGTGCCGGAACCAAATTGGTGCGCGCCTCGATTGAAGTCGTGCCTGGGGGAATCTGGCCACTCAATTCTTTCGGTATCACTGGTGTGCCAATAACTGGTCACATAGGAGCGAAGTTGAATTGGCTCGCCAAATTTTACGACCGCCGATTGGATGGTCAACGATTCGGAACGGCATCCTCGTTGCTGCCGCTGGCGAACTCTCTTTCTTCTGGCGCATTTAGTGCGGGAATCTAATCGAGGCGATCTAATTAACAACTTTGCATGGCACGCGAAAACGACTTCAGTTCCGTTCTTGGCACGAAACGGACCAGAGCGGTCACCGTTACCGATGCCTGCTCTCGGGGGGAGAACGGACATGCCGCGTCGGCGTCGGCACTGCGCTTTTGACCCACATGTATGGTCCGGCCGTGCGGTGCAAGAAGATTTCGATGATCCGGTAGATGCGGTCTTGCATCAATGTATCCGGCCTCTGCTTGGAGCGCAGTGCTCCGGGCCATCATGGATATCAGCGCGCATGTGATCTGGTTAGCGGACAGGCCTCGACCGGGCCATTTGGGTCACCAGTGTTCGCATGCGCCGGGAAGACCGATTCTCCATCGTCGTCTCATCTTCTCGCAGACCTCGGCGGGTAAGGGTGTTGTTACGTCATCGATAGCTCCTCACTTCGCGCTGTTCCTTTGTTTGTGCCTGGCGGTCGTTCCTTCGTCCCGGCCTGCGCGCGCAGACGCGCCGCGCGCAAGGGGTCGTCAAGGCCGGCCGTCGTGCTTTCCTGACGTCTTGCTCTCTGCTGCCAGGCTGCGCCTTGACGGCCCCGCGCACGGCGCGAGGGTCAAGCAGGTTGGGACGCTGTCTCCTCCGTCTTGACGCTCGCGAAGGCGCGTCCCTTGTTGAGGACCGCCCAGGCAATTCGGGCGAGTTTGTTAGCGAGCGCAATCGCCAGCACGTTGTGATGCAATCGTTTCTTGGCGGCTCGGATCCAAGAGTTGAGGCCATAGCGCTCCCAACACCTGATCTTGACCAGCACAACCCAAGCGGCTTGCACGAACAGCGCGCGCAGGTAGCGATTGCCGCGCCTTGATATACTGCCGAGGATCGTGCGGTCGCCGGTCGATGTCTGCTTCGGCACAAGTCCAAGCCAGGCGCCGAAGTCGCGGCCTTTCGAGAACACGTCTCCAGCGCCGATCGCGGCCACCATTGCGCTCGAGATGATCGGGCCAATACCAGGCACCGTCATCAGTCGCCGGCAGGCCTCATCTTGATGGGCTAGTGTTTCGATCTCGCTAGATAGCCTCTCGATACGCTGATCCAGCCGGCGCCAGTCTTCCACCAGGCCCTCGATGATGAGCGACATGCGAGGCGAGAGGACATCGATGCGTGTCGCCAAGATGCCCGGCAACTCGAACCGCAGGGAATGCAGGCCTTGCCGCACGGCGATGCCCCGCTCCAGCAGGAACGCACGGATCTGATTGATGACGCCGGTACGCTGACCGACCAATCGATAGCGGACGCGGTGCAGTGCCTGAAGGGCGAGCTGTTCGGCGGTCTTGGTCGCGACGAACTTCATCGTCGGGCGTTGGACAGCCTCGGCGATGGCTTCCGCATCTCGGAAGTCATTCTTCTGTCCCTTCGAATACGGGCGCACGTACTTCGCCGGCATCAGGCGGGCGTCGTGGCCAAGCATCTGGAGTTTGCGGCTGAGATGATGGGCGCCTACGCAGGCCTCCATACCGATCAAGCACGGCGGCAGGTTGGCGAGCCGCGTTTCCACCTGGCCGCGTGACCACTTCTGCCGCAGCACGATGGCACCGCGGTGATCATGACCCACCATGTGGAGCGAGTTTTTGCCAATATCGATGCCGATCACGGCGATCGCTGCGTTGATTTTCTGAGACATGGCGTGCTCCTTGTCTTGAGCGCCCCTTGCCAGCTTCTCGTGCTGGCAGGGCCGGAGCACGGCCGGACCATCCCATTAGCAGACCTCGCCACTCAACCGAACGATGCGGGGCTGTACTTGTCTTACCGGGCAGGCTTCTCCGCATTCCCATCCAGCATGCGCCAACCTATTAGCTAATTTCGACGCGGAACCTGAGATGCTTTTAGCTCGACGGCATCAACATTGCGCAAGGGGTAAGGGGAAGCGCATGCATGGCTCGCGACATCGGCCTATTTGCCCTAGTGCGATGCGACCGGAATCCGCGAGCGGCTTCCGCCCATACGGGTGTCGGTCGCTCTCGCAGAGAGAGCAGTTGCCGTGTACAGGTAGGTGCGCGGCGGCGTGCGCTGTAAGCTCGCGAATCCGCGAACGACAAGAAAAAGGAGACGGCATGAGCCCCAAGCCCACCGGCCACGTTCGTGGCAACGACCTGATCCTCACGCGCACGTTCCTCGCACCCATCGATGACGTCTGGACGAGCGTGACGAAGTCCGAGAACACCGCGCTCTGGTTCGGCAGTTGGGAAGGCGACGCCGGCCCGGGCAAGATCGTGCGGCTGCAACTGGTCCATGAGAAGGGCCAGCCGTGGACGAACGTGACGATCGAAGAATGCGAGGCGCCGCGCCGCCTAGTCGTCACGATGAAGGATGACTACGGCGAGTGGCGCATCGAGCTGACGTTGACGCAGACGGACGACACGACCGAGCTGCGCTTCGTGCAGCACCTGAGCGACCGGAAACTCGCGGGCGACGTAGGCCCTGGCTGGGAGTACTACCTCGACATGCTGGTCGCCGCGCGTGAAGGCAAGGCGCTGCCGTCATTCGAAGATTACTACCCGTCGCAGAAGGCACACTACCTGGAAGGCGGATAGACGATCGGCACGTCGCAGGCTGGACAAAGGCGTGTATGTGGAGGCGCTGGCCAGCGTGTAGTTGACTCGGTTGCGTGGACACCTTTTCCGTTGAGGGAGGAGTTCCCATGCCTCGGCGTCGATCGTCGTATCAGGCGGAGTTTCGCAGTCAGATGGTTAATCTGGTCCAATCCGGTCGGACATCCATCTGGCCGCCACCGTCATCGCATCACCATGAATCCCAACAGGCCTTAGTTGCCGACGTCCCATGACACTCGAACTTCAACCGAGCGGAAAGCCTCCACGCACGCCCAGAGTAACTGGAGTGCGAGCGGCCCGACCCGCTCAAGTCGCCGGTAGTTGCGGGCATCGTGAAGCGTTTCGGATGTCGGGCTGCTTTAGTGCCTGTGCCGTGCTACGGCAAACGTGAGCGTGGCCTGTAGCACTGGCCCGGCGTCGTCCCGTACCTCAATTGCCATGTAGTGCCCTATGCTTTGGCTGGCACTCCCGCGCACGGCATCCTGAGCTATGTCTGCTAGGGATCGTGCGGCCTCTTCCTGCACCGCTTGAACACTTGCGAATACAATTCCTTCTTCATCGACAGCAATTTCGCCGTCCTCGCGGATGTCGAAAAAATATCGCTAAGGGGCGAGCGTAACAATCCGGTCGACGCGAGTTCTGTCGCCCGTTCGCTCGCTCGTTTAGTGAGCCACCAGTAAAAGCCGAAAACGGCCAGCGCGATGATCCAGGACATCTCCGGCTTTTCTCATGAAACCTCGTGGATAATCTTGTTGAGAATGTTCAAATTGAATGGATCATTTTAACGCAACCGCCCGCAGCCTAACTCAATCGTCAACTCCGTCACTTCGCCTATTGGCACGAAACAGACTCGCCCGCGCATTTCGCCGATGTCCGTAGTTGATGGCAGAGCGGACGAAGCGCGTCCGGCGCCGGAGGTCAGTTGATGACCCGTAGCAGACTTGCGGCCGATTCCTCCAAACTTTGGGCGCGTCTCAGCTCCTTCCCGCGACGGTCTGCTCTAGCTTGTTTATTCGCGCGAGCATAGCATCGGCACATAGCTGCTCCGCTATGCGTTTGGCCCGGGCCAAATGCTCTTTGGCAAGGACTGTACGTCGCTCCAGACAGTACAAACGCCCCAAACCCAATTCGACGCGCGCTTTCAATATTCCACGCTCGCTGAACTGATTGTTCTCGCCCGCTTTCTGAAGCAGGCGTTTGATCCGTGCCCGTCCAGAAAATCTGACACGTAGCAGAAAGACTGCGTTTCTTAGAATTATTTGGAGTGGCGGCCTCTGCTCACTCGATAGCGTCTCCAAATAAACTTCAGCCAGATTGATCCTTCCCCAGTCCGCGGCCATTTGATAGCCGGCAGCCTCTTGCTCACGGACGTATTTTTCGCAGAGCCGTTCACCTCGGCTGAATGCCCCGGCCAAAATAGTTGCCATGCTCAGAGCCAGATCTGTTCCGCTGAGATTGTAGCGCCAGTCGTTTGCAAGAAAATCATTGCGGAGCGGACGGAGTATCGCCAATCCCTCGTCAAGCTTGCCAGTGAGCACCAAGGCAACTCCTTTGACCTGCATCCCGATACTTCGATCCATGGGCGTCAGAGCAGTGCGAATAGATTCATCGGCATGCGCCACAGCGAGGCCATGCCGCTCGTCAACGATATCCACCCAACCGAGGAGCCATAGGCCCAGCGCGGTAGCTCTGGGATCGTCATGATTCCGCGCGGCAGTTAGGAGCCGGTCGCCGTATTGCCGGGCCTCGCGCGTCAGGCCCCGCATGAGGTAATCCCATGCCAGGACAAAGAGCACCCAGGCTCGTAGGTAAGTGTCATCGATCTTGTCGCTAAGCTCCAATGCCTCCTGCCCCAGCTTCTCGAAGGCTTGAAGCGGCAACGGTGCCACAACGCTCGAGGTCTGAATAAAGCCAGATTGACCGTAGGCCATTGAGCGATTGTCGCTCAGTCGCTCTGCCACTTCCATACAGCGACGGCCGACCTCGTGCGCAGCTCGAAATTGCGCCCTGGTCAACAGGGCCCACGAATAGTGGTGCAAAACGAGAACCAAACAACCGGTATCACCGGCGGCCTCAATCCGCGACAAGTGACGCTCCAGTACGTCGGTCAGCTCTTTGACCCGCGCATCTAAATTGAGAAGCCGAGCGAAGTCGACCAGCATGTCGGCAAATTCCAGGTCCGATACACAGCCCGCGTCCGCTTCCGCGAGCTGGAGGGCTCTTTGAAAATACCGCTCGGCCTCCTCGAGGGCATAGATGTCGAGGCTTTTCTTGGCTGCCATTGCGAGGTAACGAAAGGCTTTATCGGCCGACGCTGTGCATCCGTAATGATACGCGAGGGTCTCTGCCACCTCGACAAGCCGATTGGCGCTGCGCCGCTCGACTTCGGCCGCGACCTTCTGATGCAGCGCCATGCGTGGCCCGCTCAACAGGCTGTCGTACAGTGCATCTCGCACCAGCGCATGCTTGAAGACGAGCTCCCCGGATTTCTTATCCTCGTATACCAAATCTAACGCCTGCATCGCCAAGAGCTGTGCGCCAACATCTGGGCTTGTTCCACTTATTGCGGACAACAGGTCGGGAGCAAATGAACGTCCCACGACGGCTGCTGCTTGCAGCAACGCTCTATCCGGTGGTGCAAGGCCGTCAACGCGGGCGGTCAGGAGGGCCTGAATGCTCCCCGGGAGTGCCGCCGCGACCGTTGCGGCATTGTACTCCACCACGCCGGCGCGGGCTCGCACCATTCCGTGCTCATTGAGATAGCTTGCAATCTCCTCTGCAAACAGGGGATTCCCTTCAGCCCTGTTCGTCACCAGCTGGTTGAGCGTGGTTGGCAGGTCCGCCACCCCAAGCCGCTCTCGAACGATAAGCGAGGTATCCGCTGCCGATAGCGGCCCAAGCAGAATCTCCGTGACGCTGTTCGGCTCCATCCCCGGCAGCCGGTACTCTGGACGACGTGTGTAGACAATCAGAAGCGGGATTTTCTCCTCATTATTGACCAATCTCGCGATCAGCTCCTCGGAGACACTATCGATCCAGTGAAGATCCTCGAGGATCATGACCGCAGGTGTAATTCGGCAGCGTTCCTGGAGGAGGCGGATCAGGAGGTCACGCGTACGCAAGCCGATGAGCACGCCATCCAATCCCTTCAAGGCTCCTTCTTTCGTCTTAAGTCCCAGCAGGTTCAGCAGCAATGCCAGGTTCTGCTCGCTAACAAGACCGAGCACTTCCAGTCCCTTCTCCAGCTTTCGCGTTATGTCGTCTTCAGTTTCCTCCTCAACGAGTCGAAACGAGCCGCGCACAATATCAATGAATGGCAAAAACGGCGTCTGCTGGCCGTCCGGCGTGCAACTTCCGGACAGCACGAACAGCCGTTCATCTGCCAGGTGACTTCGAAACTCGTGGACCAACCTAGACTTGCCGATACCCGGTTCCCCGACCACGTCGACCACCACCATAGCGTCTGTCGCTCTTTCAAGAGCTCGATTCAGGGCTTTCAGCTCACTGCTGCGCCCGACATAATTCGTGAGCCCTCGGCTCAATGCTGCATCGAAGCGTGCCGCGCGTTGCCGAATCCTGTCTAAGGGAAAGGCCTTTTGCCTCTCGGTCTTGCCTTTAATCTCGTACTCGCCCGCGGGCCCGCACCGCACCAGCCCTTGCACCAGGCGATGCGTCGCCTCGCTTAGTAGCACGCTCCCTGGCTCGGCAAGTGATTGCAAACGCGAAGCGAGGTTCACGGTATCCCCAATCGCGGTCACGCTGGTACTCGCGCCGCTGCGCATTTCGCCCACGATCATTGGCCCGGTGTTGATGCCGATCCTCATTAAAGGCCGCAGCCCGTACTTCGTCTCGATTTCGGCGGCGGCCGAGCTAATTCGCCGTTGGATGTCTAGTGCTGCCCGGCAGGCTCTCAGCGGAGCGTCTTCCAGTGCAATCGGCACTCCAAAGAGCGCCATTATACCGTCGCCCGTGAAGCTCCTCACGGTGCCGCCCTCCTCATGGATGGCATCGGTCATCAGCGCTGAAATGTGCTGCATCAGGGAGTAGGCTGCTTCTTCGCCGGATCGCTCCGAAAACGCAGTAAAGCCTACCAAATCTGCAAACAGCACAGTTGCCTGTCGGCGCTCACCCAGCCCGCCATAGCGATCGGATGGGGTGCTGGATGAAATGTTGTCCGCTGGCCGTTCCACCTTCTCGGGCATCCTGGTTCCCCACAATGTCCCTTAGCGGCAGGCGAGCATCATAGGCTTCGAGTGCCATCCTTGGTAGTTGGTTCAGCGGGGCGAAGGGAAAATCTTTCAATGTCCGGATGCTTTTAGTTCGCCCCCGAACGCGCGCAACGGCTCTCGCGCGTCCTAGCAGTGCTGGGACCTTGCCCCATATCCGTACCGCCGCTGGCAAGGAACTGCTTGTCGTCGAAGCGATCGAATGAAGTCGACCGACCTCCGCTCGTGGCACTTTTCGGAAGTGATGGTCCAGAAGCGTGATGTCCGCAGTTGGGGGAAGACCGGAAGTAGTCGGCCGACGACCAAGATGACGCGATTGACCCACAGCGGAAGTGTCTCGTTGAGCGCGGTTTCAAAGATACGGATTATGCTACACTTTCCATCGGACCGCGCCTGATGTTGTTCGCGAGGTAACGAATGAAAGCGTATTTGGTGCTTGACCTATCGGTAGATGACTTTGGCGGCTTCAAAAAATACATCGCTGAAATTCCTGCATTCATCGAAAAGCATTCCGGGAAATACATAGTTCAGGGGGTGCGACCAACGACAATCGAAGGTGATTGGAAACCCGAACGCATGGTCATCATCGAATTTCCAGGACGTGAAAAAGCAGAAGCATTTCTAAGTGACCCTGAAGCTCAAGTCCTGTTCAAGGTGCGCCATGATACCACGACGGGTAACTTGGATTGTCGATGGGTGCACGTGATCGCTTGCCTGCTTCTGGCACCTTTGAGACACGCCCGCCTATCCTGAGAATGTCCGTTCACCGGGGTAGACCGGAAGTCGTCGTGGTCCGGTCAAACTGACGCGAATGACCCCGGAGCGAACATTCTCGGAGCGGAAGCAAGCCGATGCGCCGACGCTTCAGACAAAAACTGGCGGCGGATCCACTTGCCGGCGTTGACGTGCGCGTGTGGTTCCCAATGAAAAAGGGCGCGAGGCGTCAGCGATTGAGTGTCATGGTCGGGGCCATGGTTGCGGAGTTGTCGTTTTGAAGGCCATTGAGCAGCACATAACCGCCGAATAGGATGACGGCCAACAAGCCATATACAAGGTAGGAAGGCCGTCCGGACCTGAGAGCGCTCATTTAGCTGGATCCTATCCTGGCGAACCGACCGCTCAGCTCTTTGTGGCCGTCTTTGAGAGTTCAGCTTCTACGCCGACTGCGCACGCCCTGGCGAATGAATAGTCCATACTCGTGGAGGCAACGGTCTTCACAAATTCGCCGATGACGTTGTCCCTAGAATATGAGCCCGCCGCCTTGAACTTGGCGACGGCGCCGTCAGCCGCCGTGAACTGCGCGACGCACATCGGGACCAGGACAGACATCCGACCGCTGCTTTCTGCTATTGTGCTCATAGTTCTGGCAGTGCCGCCGGTGACCCAGCCGCCCCACGTAAATCCGATCGCCATCACCGCAACAGCGCCGAAAGCGATACCTTGGAGGAAGCGGGTTCGCGCCTCACCCTGCAAAATTGCGGGTATTCTCATGATGGTCTCCCTTGTTTGCACATAAGCGCGTTCGCAGCCGCAGACGCCGTTTGCATCCGCGCTTGGTGAAAGTATCCAGCCTGTGAGATTGCGCCTACCGATGGCACTCTAGCTGCCGCTACGACGAAGAGCAGCGACTTCGGACATCGCCGCTTCATGGACAGCTTCAAGGTGAGCAACTGCTCTCTGTAGTTAGACGGTAGACTGTTGTCCTGCTGCTGTACAGCATGTTCTTAGTCCAGTCCGAAGGTAGCAGGGCCGTCGTCTCGGAGGCGCGGTCTCAGGCCGTGATCGCAGCTATCAGCGGCTGAACCGAAATGCTTCCGTCCACTGCTGGCACAATGAGAAAAGCCCCACCGTGAGAGAGCGACTTTCTGCATTTGGCAATCTTTGAGCGCTACAGCAGGAAGCCCGGGGATTGCTTTGTCCCGCAACGCCACCAAGCATTATTTGGCTTGGCGGCGTTTGCGTTTAGTTGTCCTGATTTGCCAGAGTGGATGTCGGGTAGGACAGCACCGCTCGACCCGCAACGGCCTGCTCCGCAGGCCAGGAAAGTCGGCACTGAACTCATATCCATGACATCCTCCAGGTGGTGATGGCTTGCAGTTTCTGTTCGCGACGAACGAGCACCTGCGCCCGGTCTGCCACGTCGTCTCGGTTGATCAGATCAAAGTGTTCGTCTCAAAAATTTGCGGCAACCAGATCGTAAGAGCCCCGGCTTCCACGGACGTAAACCTTCGCAGCCGCCGCGCATATCGCATCACGGTTGCAATCGAACGCGTTCAGGAAACTGGACTCGTCGGGACGGGCATCTGGTTGAATTCGCCTCAATGCGCCTTCGTCTATGAAGAATGTCGCTTCCAGCGCGCTGTCGTGGCCCCAGAACCGCACGGCTCGCCGGGTCTGGTCATATGAGCGGCTATGATTTGGAAACTCAATCATGGGTTACCACCGATCGGACTGTCAGCCGACAAACCTTGCGTCTCACCGGCTTTCACACGACCTCTGTCGAGGCCTGGCTCAAAGGCCGCGGGACGCGCACATCGAAGCGTTGTGCGGTTGGTCAATATCGTTGACGAGATTTGGCGTGGCTAAGCTTCGCGCTGCCGTAAGGGCGATGCTGAAGCAATACGATTGCGCTGCCTTCCAAGTGGCTACTTGGTGTCGCATTACAAGCCTGCCAGGCGGCCCCAGAAAACAAATTGCGATTATCCTCGCTATTCGGCAGATAGTCGCTATATCTAGGACATCACCGCGCGCCCCGGGCTGTTATCGGTGACTGAGAGCGTTATATGCTCCCGCCTCAACCAAAAGGGCGGTCATATGTCAAAATTCCCCGCGTTCAATCTTCGTGAGTGGCTGGTGCCTCCGGTATTGATGCCGATCTTTCTTGTGCTGCTGGTCGCCGCTGCGATGGTTATTCAATGGTGATCGAGCGTAGCGCGGTTTCACTGCAGGACGGGCTATCTTCGATTAAACAATCGCAATCGCCACTGGCGCACCATCTGGACGCCAGGGCGGTGATTGCCCTGGACGAGGCTCGCGAGATGCCGCCGGGGGATGAGCGCACCGAGGCTACTCACAAAGCAATCGTCCTTCGAAATGCCGTTGAGATTTATGAACTGCTCTGCGGCAAGCGCGGCGTGCCGGCCGCATGACGGCGGCTTATCTCCGCAGAGTTATTGTGTGATTTAAACCAGCGGGGGATCATATGGGCCGCGAGGCGCTTGTCCCAGATCGAACGCTTTCCCGATCGACGGCCGTTGCCCGCAAGCGTCGCTCTAATGATGGTACTTGATAATTCAAGCATTCCCGCCGTCGTTCTCATTGTCGAGGACGAGATGTTGGTCCGCATGCGCGCGGTCGACATGGTGGAAGACGCCGGATACACGCCACTCGAGGCGCTGGATGCCGCCGAAGCCGTCGCCATCCTGGATCCCGATCCGACGTCGCGCTGATGTGCACCGATATCCAGATGCCTGGCCAAATGGACGGCATCGGACTTGCGCATGCCGTGCATGAGCGTTGGCCTAGGATCAGGTCATCGTGGTATCGGGGCAATTGGACCTGCCGCACCTCGATCTTCCCCCCGCAGCAGGTTTCTCGGCAAGCCGCTCAATGCCGCGGAAGTGATAGCCGAAATGCGCGACATGATCGGCTATGCCTGAGACGTCAGCAATTTTGACGCCGAGTACAGCCCAAATCGCGTGATGGCATAAACTGAGCCACCGGAGATCAGTGCGGTACCCAATTCATGATGATACGATCAATAATGTCTGAAGGCGATCGCCGGACGGAACCGCGTCCCGCAAGCAGCACATCCCCATACCAAGACGAACTGGCGGCAGTCAGCCTGCGGCTTCTGCTCGCGCAGGCCGAGATCAATGCGCAGAGTTTGCTGGCCGCGGCCGGCATCGACGCCAGGGAACGGGAGGCGGCCGACAAGCTGCAGAAGCTGATGCTCGAGGAATTGGCACCACCGCATCAAGAATACGCTCGCAACCGTCGCAGCGCCTGGAATTACCGGACTGGGCGAGCGATTGCCGGGCGCCCTTGTTCCACTGTCGCCGATGCAACGCTGGCCGGAGACGGTGCCGTGCTGCTACGGGCAGACGAGGGCATGATTCTGACGGCCGATTAACGAAAGCCACGAAGGACAATCGCGTGCGTATCGCCATGCTAGCTCCGATCTCCTGGCGCACGCCGCCGCGCCATTATGGTCCATGGGAGTTCGTGACGAGCCTGTTGACCGAGGCGCTGGTGGCGCGCGGCATCGACGTCACCTTGTTCGCCACGAAGGATAGCCGGACGGCCGGCAACCTGGCCGGTGTCTGCCCGGCGCCCTATTCCGAGGACCCCACGATCGACGCCAAGGTATGGGAGATTCTCCACATAGCCCATGTATTCGAGCGCGCCGGTGAGTTCGACCTCATTCACAACCAGGCTGATTTCGTGCCGCTCGCATTCTCGCGGTTGGTGAAGACGCCGGTGGTGACGACGATCCATGGCTTCTCCTCGGAACGCATCCTGCCCGCCTTCAAGGCATACGAGCATCGCGTCCATTATGTCGCGATCAGCGATGCCGATCGCCATCCGGACCTGCGCTATGCAGCAACAATCCACCACGGCATTAGGCTGGAGGACTTTCCCTTCGACCCGCACGGCAGCGAAGACCTGCTCTTCTTCGGCCGCATCCACCCGGACAAGGGGGCGGCCGAGGCGATTGCGGCGGCACGTCGCGCGGGGCGGCGGCTGATCATGGCCGGCATCGTCCAGGATCAGGAGTATTATAACGAGCAGGTCGTGCCCGCGCTGGACGAGCGTTCCGTGGTCTATCGCGGCCCGGTGGGCGGAGTGGCCCGCACCAACGCCCTCGGCTCGGCGCGCGCGCTGCTCCATCTTATCAATTTCGACGAACCGTTCGGACTATCGGTCGTGGAGGCACTCGCCTGCGGCACGCCGGTGATCGCCTGCAACCGCGGATCGATGCCCGAGCTGATCGACGATGGCGTGACTGGCTTCTTAGTCAACAACGTCGATGAAGCCATAAAGGCGATCAGCCGTGTCGGCGAAATTGATCGCGCCGTATGCCGAGCAGCGGTGTCCGAGCGTTTTACGGTCGACCGGATGGCTGATCGATATCTGGACTTGTACCGATCGCTCCTTGGCTGAGGACCTTCTCGGCTTCATTGCCTAGCTTCGTCTGCGTGTGGCACCTTCGAGACTTGCCGACCGGCTCTGGGAATGTCCGCTTGTCGTGGAAGACCGGAAGTGAGCGGCGCACCGTCAGAACGGCGCGAAGACCCAAAGCGGTCATCAGTGCCACACAGCGGCACGGCGCTCACGAGCTTCCTCAGAACTTGCCGATCTGGCGCTCGGTCCAACTGCCGATAAAGAAGATTTCATCTGCGATCGGGTGGAAGCGCCCGGCGATGAAACCCTTACGTCCAACCGCGCTCTGATCGAGTCCACCGCCGCATGAGGTCGGCTCGGCATGGACTTGGACGATCTGTCCGTCCGCAGTGCCTCGGACTGATTGCAGGACGTGTGCACGAGCCACATGAAAGGGTCGCAGTCCCGGTAATTCGCGGATGTGCACCTCGACGATTTCGACCCTGGCGATGACTTCGCTCCCTTCCGCTGCCGGTGGGATCGCATCGAGTAGGATCGTCCGATGGAATTGGCGGCCGCGGCAAGCCAGGACCGGCGCAGTGAGAACTAGCAGCGCAAGAACGGCGCCCGCGGCTGCACGGATGCTTACTGCGAGACCTGCGCCAAGGGCCATAGGTACCACCTCCAGCTTGATCCTGAGATTGGCGGAGGTGTGTTAAGGAAAA
Source organism: Bradyrhizobium sp. sBnM-33 (assembly GCF_032917945.1). Classification (NCBI taxonomy): domain Bacteria; kingdom Pseudomonadati; phylum Pseudomonadota; class Alphaproteobacteria; order Hyphomicrobiales; family Nitrobacteraceae; genus Bradyrhizobium; species Bradyrhizobium sp. sBnM-33. The sequence continues at coordinate 7,582,948 of NZ_CP136624.1, read as the reverse complement.
TACGAAGTTAAACGTAAAATTGAAGGCTCGATGTCGCCTTTTGGCACTTCTGAGACTTGCCGACCCGCTCCGAAGATCTCTGCCATTCGGTGAAGAGCGGAAGTGGCCAGCCTTCGGCCAAAACGTTGCGATTGGACCCAGAGCGGAAATCGGCGCGCCCGGCGGGCACGCGCCGTTGCTAGTCAACATAAGCCTGGCACTCGATCTCGACTTTCATTCGCGGATCGACCAATCCCTTCACCTCGACGAGCGTCGAGACCGGCAGATTTTCGCCGAAATACGCGATGCGGCGGGGGTTGATTTTCGGTCGTTCCGTGATGTCGGTCATGAAAACTTGCACCTTGACGACATGCTCGGGCCCAGCGCCAGCCGCCTTCAGGCACTTGTCCATCACGGCGATGGCGATGTCGAATTGGGCAACAACGTCGGACGGTATGCTGCCGTCCTGCGCCTGGCCAACGACGCCAGCGACCCAGACGTGGGGGCCTGCGCGGGTCACGTGGCAATAGTGGCTGACAGGCTTTGGGATGTCGGGAACAATGATGCGCTGGATTTTTGGCATGCCTGGCTCGCGAATTGGGATCGACGCCCAGAGGCTAGCTGCAGTTTGCCCTGTCGGCCAGCACATCCTCTGCCGCTCTCCGTGGTTTCGCGGTTTCGCAAGGGTTGGCTTCAATGCTTAGTAGCGCCGACAAGGTAATCAACGAACTGGGTACCATGTCCGTTTGTGGCAGATTCCGTTGAAGAAGTCGGCCCGCGAGCGAGGCGAGCCGCAAATGCGGCACAGCCGACCGCTTCTCAGGCCGGATTTGGCTGCGGCATTGGGACCAGCTTGGCTAGTTTCCGGAGGTTCTGGGCGGTTGCTGCAAGGAGGAACTCGTCGCGAGCCCCGTTTGGTCCACGTAATCGCAGTCGGTCGAGCTTGAGAATGCGCTTGAGGTGAGCGAACAACATTTCGACCTTCTTACGTAGCCGTCGCGATGCTCGACCTTCCCAGGATTTAGCAATCGCCCGCGCCATGTCGCGGGCTCTCTCATGGATCGAGCGAGGCACCTTTCGAGCAGGCGTGTTCGGGCAGCAGTGTGGCCTCAAGGCGCAGGCGTCACAGTCAGCCTTGCTCGCTCGATAAAGCAACGTCTCGCCATCATTCACACGCGTCCCTGTTGTGGTCAGCGTCTTGCCGCCAGGACAGATATAGACGTCGCTGACTGGATCGTAGTTGAAGTCCTCCCGTGTGAAGGTCCCATCCTTGCGCGCTGATTTGTCGAACACGGTCACATGCGGCTCGATGCCGTGCTCATCGACCAGCCAGCCCAGCATGTCGGCTGAACCATAGGCGCTGTCACCGAGAAGCCTGGACGGGTGAAGACCGAAGTTCTTTGCGGTCCGCTCGATCATGCGCTTGGCAGCGAGAACTTCTGCCTGCCGGATCGCTGTGGTCGGCTCAACGTCGACAATGATCGCATTTTCCACATCGATCAGATAGTTCGTGGAGTAGGCAAAGAAAGCCTGTCCGCCATGGGCACCGGTCCAGCGCGCGGCAGGATCAGCCGGTGAGATGAACTTGGGGACGATCTCGGTCGCGGCCCCAAACGCCGCATCGTCCAGGACAGCTAGATACTCGTCGACGGCACGGCTTGCGGCTTTTGGCGGCAACCCCTTTTCGCCCTCGACGCCGTTCTGCCGGTTAGCATCGGCCTTGATCAGGCTAGCATCGACCGCAAAGCCTTCTCCGCCAACCAGACCCTCGTCGATGCAGCGGCGCAAGACGTCTTCGAACAGCCGTCGCAGCAGATCACTATCGCGGAAGCGGCCATGTCGGTTCTTTGAGAAGGTCGAATGATCGGGCACGTCACCATCGAGCCCAAGGCGGCAGAACCAGCGGTATGCCAGGTTGAGGTGAACCTCTTCGCACAGGCGCCGCTCCGAGCGGATGCCGAAGCAGTAACCGACCAACAGCATCCGGATCATCAGCTCGGGCGCGATCGAGGGCCGCCCGATCGTGCTGTAGAAGGGGGATAGCTCTCGCCTTAACCCATCGAGGTCCACGAACCTGTCGATCGATCGCAACAAATGATCGGCCGGAACGTGCCGCTCGAGCGAAAACTCATAGAACAACGCGACCTGCTCAACTCGCTGATGTCCCATCATGATTCAGTCCTCTCGCAACGACTGAATCAGCGAACATCAACCAGCGCAACCGAAGACTTTTTCAACACAATCGGGCACAAAGCGGACGTACTTGCGGCTGAGGTCGATGTCTGCTTATGCAACTGAAACGGACAACCTCGGCCTTCCATTGCTAAGCAAATTCCATATCGCCTATTTTGCGAATCCGCCGGCTCATCACGCCTCCCGTCGCGTCGCCCTATTTCGTCACGGTCCCCTGCAATAGCTTGATGCCATGCGCGAGCGCGTTTTGCATCAACAGCGTGTCGACGCCGTAGGCGATCATGCGAAAACCCTTGGCACGGAAATCGCGCGCCCACTGCTCGTTTCCGGCGAGAAAACCTGGCGTCTTGCCGTGGTTCTTGCACGCCTCGACCAGGCCATCGACAGCTGCATGGAATTTCGGATTGTCGAACTCCCCGGGGATACCGATGAAGTTCGTCAGATCGTAGTGACCAAGCCAGACCACGTCGACGCCGTCGACCGCTGCGATCGCATCGACATTTGCAATGGCCTTTGCTGTCTCCACCAGCGCGATGACCATCGTGCGCGCGTTCGCTTGAGTGATTTTGTCGGTCTCGGGCCCCCTCGAATAGTCATCGTGCGCCGCCACGTTGAAAGCCGCGCCACGCCGCCCTGCCGGCGGATACCTGGTGCAGTTAACGATCGCCTTTGCCTGCTCGGGTGTTTCGACCATCGGCACCATGATGCCCATTGCACCAATGTCGAGCGCACGCGCAATGTGATGATAGTGGTCCGACGGAACACGCACGAGAGGCACCAGATCAAGTCCACGGCAGAATGCGAACTGGGCCTTCATCGTCTCGAAGCCGACGCCTGAGTGCTCCATGTCGTAGAGGATGAATTCAGCGCCCGCTTCCCGGCAGATCGTCGGGTAGCCGGGCGTGAAGAATTCGAACGCCATCGTTCCGAACGCGCAACCGCCGGCCGCAAGGCGGGGTTTCAATTGATTTCGGCGCAACGCATTTTCCCCGAAGTGGTGATCACCGGAGTACGGCGAAGATGGTGACGAGCGTCTTGATACAAACATACGTAGGCCCCTAGTTTTGATCAATTCCGCTCTACAGGATCGAGGGGAACAGCGGATCGATGCCCGGAATTGAAGGCCGCAACTGACGATGTCCCGGAGTTTATTCATTGGCATCGAGATATCGCCGATCGAAGCCTTCCGGCCCGACTGGAAGCTGATTTGAAGCGCAAAGCCGCGAATTCGGAGGCACTGTGGTGACGGACAGGCGTGCCTCCACCGTGTGGGAACTTCTGATGTCAAACGAGAGATCGGACGCTCTTCGCGGCGCGACCGGCGAGTGATTGAAAACAGCGCGACGCCGAACGCTAGGGCCGGGGAATCTATTGCTCTACCGCGCCTGGATCCACGCAAACGGAAAGCCCTCCGACTGTTCGGGCGATGCAAATGCTCTCCTTGATGAACTCCAATGCGGGGTGTCAATTCACAACGAACGGTGGCCTATCCCCCTCAGTCGCGCGGATGGCTCTAGCGAGGTTTGGGCGACCCACGCTAACCCGTCAATCTCGACCACCTCACTGCACAAAAGGACTGCACAAAAGGAATGAAATGGTTGCAGCCACCCGTGAACTGCCGGCCTCTGGTTACGCGCTTGAAGTGGACGGCCGACTCAAAGCCGAATTTGCTACCAAAGACGGGGCAGGGCAGGTGGAGAAGAACTAAATAGGCGTTTTCCCATGCTTCAGATCAGGATCTATGACGCGCAGACGATGTGTGCGAGGAAATTTAGTCTAAGCGGATTCTGCTTGTGAGCATCCGCTAGCCGCGGACCGGGCTCTCGGGAACCGGGTACGGTGTCGCTCGCCGGAGGCTCTCGATGCTGGCGCGGTTCATGGCGACGGACCGCGCTTTTGCAAGATCACGAAGGACGTCTCACGGGGCCACCGGACCGAAGGGATAGCGCTCGGCAAGCAATTTTAGGAGATTTTGGAGGGCAGGGTTTTCATTGTCTCCCCGCCAGACCGCTGAAAAGCCGATGCGACTCGGCCCCGTTCCGTCGCGCAGCTCACGATAGACGAGACCGGAAAAGTTGGCACCTATATCGGATTCCAGTACAAGGCTTATGCCAAACCCCACGGCGATCAAGCTCTTGATGACGCCACGGCTGACGTCATGGCGTTCGATACGAGGCCGGTGTTCAGGGGAGATGAGCTTTGCGTTCAGGAGATCCTCAAGCTCGCGCCCGGGATCATAGTGACTGAGCAAAACAATCTGATGCTGCAGATCTGTCCAGTAGATGACTTCGCGCGCAGCCAAAGGATGGTCACTCGGCAGAACGATTAGAATTCGTTCACTCCAGAGTGGAGTGATCTTGCTATCGAAGGGCTGCGGGTCGCCTGTTATGATGCTTATGTCGATAACTCCGTTGTGGAGCGCCGTTGCAAGCCGCGTTCTAGATCTCTCGACGGTAACGAGTTCGACCTGCGGGAATAGCTTCTTGAAATCGAGCAATGTCGCGCGCAGATTGCCTGCCGTCAGCGAGGTACAGAACCCGATAACGAGACGACCGGCTTCGCCAGATCCCTTCGCTCTTGTTGATGCGATAAGTGCCTCGATCTGTTCCAATATCGAGCGCGTCATGCGCAGAAAGTGACGACCCGCCGGCGTTGCGCGAACGCCACCGCTTGACCGTTCGAAGATGACGACGCCAATCGAGTGCTCGAGAAGCTGGACAGAACGGCTGAGTGTCGATTGCTTTATCGACAACGCATGGGCAGCTTGCCGAAAACTCCCGTAATCTGCCGCAGCGACTGCGTGTTGAAGCCGACTGAAAACAATAGTTAAGCGTCGGCCTCCGACAGGCAGGCCGGCAAAATTCGTTTCGTCCATATGATCAACACCATTATCCTTATGCTGCGTCGCCCCGGGATCGTGCAGAACATTAAGACAATTTCGGGTTGTGATGCCGCCCATTTCGTGGATAACGGAGCAGGCGATCCATCCGCGGCGCTCGAGATAAGGCAGAGCAGACCCTTTTTCGGGTCGGCAAATTCGATGCTTACGCCGATAGCCCCCAACACAAGAAAGGCCGCAGTGGGCGCCTCGTCAGCAGGAATAGATTCGCCATACGGACGTGGCGTTATCGCGTGTCGTTTAGGAATGCGAATGATATAATTATTGGATGTAGCCCAGCCAGCGCCAGAACGTCGTGCTGCGTGGAAACATTGATCGTCGCAGTGCGGGTTTGGCTGGTGGCGGCTGCGGGTGGCATTTGCTATTTCTGATCGGCGCGGGAGATGTAGAGTACGACTTCACCTCACATGGGCCGCCGACCCACGATGAACATGCTGCTATTGATGCTCGACCTAATCGGGACCTTTGTCTTCGCGCTCAGCGGTGCCACCGCTGCCGTCAAGCGCCGGCTCGACCTGTTCGGCGTTCTGGTGCTGTCGTTCGTGGCGGGGAATTTCGGAGGTATCACCCGCGATCTGCTGATTGGCGCGGTCCCGCCCGCAGCGATCAGCGACTGGCGATATCTGCCGTTTCCCTTTTGGCGGGCGTGCTGACCTTCTGCTGGCTTCCGGCGTCGACCGGTGGCGCAACTCCGTCCTTCTGTTCGACGCTGGGGGACTGGCGCTCTTCGCCGTGTCCGGCACCCAAAAAGCGCTGGCCCTCGGCATGAATCCGGTTATGGCGGCACTCCTCGGCATGGTGACGGGGATAGGCGGAGGCATGGTGCGCGATGTCCTTGTCGCCGAAATTCCAACCGTGCTGCGCGCCGATCTTTACGCCGTTGCCGCTTTGGCCGGTGCGGCGGTGGTGGTTGCAGGCGCCCTGCTGCACATTCCCTCAACCGCGACGACGATTGCCGGAGTCGCACTCTGCTTTGGACTTCGCCTGATGGCGATCCGCCGTGGGTGGCAACTCCCGACTGCCCGCCCTCGCAAGCATTTCGACAAAGAGCCTTGAGATTCGGGACACGGGAACCAAACGTTGGCCAGAAGCAAGGCGGCGGTTTATTGAGAGTGCTGCTGACCATTGAATATCTCGACTTGTCCGAGAGACAAAACAACGCATCATTCTCACCCTGCAATGAGACCCAAACATGGGATCCAAGATCAAGCTGACAGGACGTTTGATTGCGGCCGCGCGCGCCTTAATGGGAATTAGCCGCGAGGACTTCGGGGGAACTGCTGGAATCCTGCCGAAACCAAAACCCTGATGGAGGCGAACGGCAGTGTCTGGCTCCACTCGGAAGGCGACGTCCAAGCTGTAAGCCGCGCCTCGAGAAGCTCGGAGTCGTCGTCGAAGAGGATGCCAGTATGGGGGGCCGGTGTCCGATTGAAATTCACTCGCCAAGACGTCAAACAGATCAATCGACTGTAAGGCGAAGGCCGTGCGTTCGGACGACGCCGACGCGCCCTGACGTCTGGTTCGTGATGGGTGAACCGAGCTGCGCGGCTGGAAATGCCCGCGGAACATCCGTTGGCAGAGAGAGTTCGGGCCTTGCCTTTGGGTCTGACAAACGAATTCAATTAGCTCTTTGCTGCGGTTATTTTGTTCTGGGAAAAGGAGGGCGGGGATAGGACAGCGTGCCGTCTGGTGACAGTATAGCCCCTCGAGTGAGAGATGCTGGCACAACGTGGTTAGTCCCTAAAATATGGAATACCGTCTCGCCGGCCGTGATGAGGTAGTCGGCAATTATTCTTCGATGGCATCGCCACCAGACGGTCTCAGCACACATTATTGCAGAAGTGGTCCCGTGCCCAAGTTTGCAAAGCTTGGCGAGGCCGGACCGAAACTCATCGCTCATCGCGTAGTCCGCATAATCGTGAAAGCTCCTATTTTCCCAGAATGCATTCACGTCCGCGGGCACGTCTCGCTTCTTGCCACGGAAGCCTCCCAGCTCGATGATATGTTCATAGCCAATTTGTAACTCGGACAGATCGTTAGCGAACCGCGCGGCGTTGTACTGGGGGTTGGTCAGTGAGCGCGGAATGGTTCGAACGTCGACGACAAGCTTAACCTCGTGCGGTCTCAGCAAATCCACGAACTCACCGACAGAGCGGGTCGAGTGCCCGATTGTAAAAAATCGATGCGCCATGTTTCAAATCTTCCGTCCGACTACGGTACTCCTTTCATGGCCATCCCTTTGCCGAACTCGCACTTCAAGAACCGCGAGGCTACGCTCTCTTCCTTGCTCGGTCCAATGGATCGACTGCCCCGGTCCAAGACCGATCAGCGCAGTTCCTATTGGACTTAGCACTGAAATGCAGCGGCCGCGCAGTGTCTCTTCCGGGGAGACAAGTTGAGCTTGTTGAATACGTGCATCTGCGTGATCGACGAATTTTACGTCACAGCCGAGTCTTACGACCGAATTTGGTGCGATATCGTCTGGTGCAACATCCGCGCGCTCGATTTCCTCGCGAAGAAAACAGGCGGTCTCCATGTCGACTGTCGTTCGCGCGGCGCCAAGCAGCGCGAATAACCGTTCACGGTCCGATGCCGTCAAGACGATGGACGGCCGCTTCTCAGCATCATTTCGCTCGACGTCGCTCATGGTTGCTTCTTTCACAATGATCGTTGCGGTCACTAGTTTACGAGAAGGCTGATCGAGCAGACGGGCTTTATCTCGCCAGGCATACGATCTCAGCCGGCCTGTTTCCAAACGACGCAATGGTCCGCAACAGCGGGAGCACACCTTAGAGAAGGAGCATTCGAAGGGATGAAGTGTAGCCTCCGAACGACGACGAACTACGGTGCGAGCGCGAAGCGAGCGAGAACGAGGGCGTCGTGGGATGCTCCGGCCAAGCAGGATTCCTCTCAGAACGACCGCATCGTTGTTAGCCTCATCATGCGCTGCAAAAACGAGTGTAATCCGTCGCTCCTTGAGCGAGGGTACGAAGTTCGCCGAGCTGGTCTTGATGCCGATCTATTTCTTCCGAGTAGCGACGTCGAAACGTACAATCCTTGGCCCACAAATCGATCGAGCATCTGCTTTCCCGACCCCGCGCGGCCACAGCCGGTCGACCAGTATTCTAGTGCCGTCACTTGAACCAGCGCAGGATCGTATGCCCGCTTTAGCTTGATGTTCTCGGCAGTAATCCTCTTACTCATCGATACTTCTCCAGTATCGCCGATATCTTAGTCCGCTCCAATCCCTCGGGACGATCGTGTCACTGCGTGTCCATGTGCAGCCATGCTGACGCTGGTGGCCGGAGCGCTGGAGTCACTGGTCGACTTCTGCGTGTTGTTTCCCGATATGGCGACTGACATAAATAGCATCCAGCCGACCATCCAAAACGTCAACCCGCCAGTGTCGTCGCGGGCCCAGAGTGGGCTGGCGTGGAGGCGACTGTGCGAAGGCAGAAGCTTGATCAAACGAGCCGCCAGGATGCTCGCCTCAGATGGCGTCCATCGCTCGCTATTCGATTTCCATATCTTCGCGGCGAGGCTGTTTATCGCCTGAGCCTTCGGAAGCTGTGTAAGGCGAGCCGCCTCCTGCCAGGGATCAATGTCCTGACGTGCGAGCAGGGACAAGACGCTCAATGTCATCCCATCTGTCTCGGAAAGCGAAGCGAATAGGAAAGCGCCATACTGGGTTTCGAGACCAGAAAGTTCGGTCATGTTGCCTCCCACTCTCGAAGGAGATGTCTGGTTGCGGTTGCCCTATCGGGTCGTCCAGCATCTTGCGAGTTCTCGGCAACATCTGACAAGCGATAAATAGTGCCGATTCATATTCAAAAAATTGGTAGACGCTTCGCTCGGACCTTCCGTGGAGCGACGTTCTTCTTTGTTCGATCCGCAGCGCTGGGGGACCTTGCTGAAAAGCGAGTTATCTTTGGCGGATCGCTTGCTGGGAATGTGGCCTCCAGTTCCTCATCCAACTGACGGTCAAGTTCTCTCTTTTCCCGTTCTGAGGAAGTTTCCTTTGCGGTCATTGAAATCTCTCCATCCATTTTCATACATCTAGTGCCGTATGATGTGCTTTGGTGGGGGCGGTCATTGGATTCAACGCTGGATTTGAAGCGCCGTTCCGTGACCGACCATTCCGCACCAAAACTAGACGGAAATCATGAAGATGGGAGTCGAGCGAACTAGGTGAGAAACGTCTCAAGCTGCTCGACCTGTTTACGGTGTAGCAGCAGCAGGTACATAAGTTTGGCATTTAGTTTTGAATCGAAGATGTTCAGGACGGCATCCTCGATCAAATCGGCCAGCCTAGTCTGATTGCGGATTGCGAATGCGATCATTCGTCGGAGGCTGCATTCTACGTTCGGACGGGCGGTTCGCCTATTGTGACGAAGCATGCCGGCTCCCGTTCTCGTGGCAATTTCCTTTTTGAGAAGGATGCAAATTGCCCCCTGAGCGAGCTCGGACTCAAAGGCGAGGTCTGCAACATGAGAGTCAGCCGCGCGTCCGATCGCTGCATATGCAGTGACACCGATGCGTTCACTTTCAAGGAGCTCCTTGAGAAAAATCAGCACCTCTTCTTTGGACCATAACCGAAGTAGCTGGGGTCACCTGCATTTATTCCGCGCGAGAGGATGCGCATGTCTGGATTGTGTCTTCATCTAAATAGCCTTGTTGGGGTAGCCGGGCTTTCCGCATGATTTCGTTTCCCTGCAAGAGCGAGATGAGGATCGGCAGCCTGATTCTGGGCCCCTCTATTGCTTGGCGGCCGCGCACAACTAGCTGCTCCTTAGTCAAATCTCACAAGCGAAAATTATTGCCACTTTGCATCAAGAAGTTGTTGCCTAAAAATGGATCGGAACAGCGCTGTTCGTGACAGTAGGCGTTTTCGATCTCGGTACCTGGGCAAGCGGGCGTGAACCGGTCGGTGGCGCTAACTATCCATCCGTGATGAGGTCAGGTCCGTACCAATTCTGTGCCCAAGCAATCTTCGTATCAATAGAATCGATATTAAGTCGCGATACGTTTCTTTGTCAGAATCACTTGCGAGCATACGTTGATGACAACGTTACGTCCCCGATCTGTTCACCGGGGCCAGGGCGCAGGCGGTGGAGAAGATGACAAAGACATCCTTTCGAAGATCCGGCAAGTTCTCCGCTCAGGACGTAAGCGAGGCCATGGGCGTTCTTGAAAGTGTCAGCAACGATAGGTCATCGCTTCTACGGGCTCGCGCCTGTCGATGCCGGATGCCCGATCATATCCGGTATCCGTCGCAGTGGCCGCCGGTGCCGTGGCAGAGGGCGCAACCATCTGCTTCAAACGTAAGAGAGAGGAAACTCGCATGTACCAGAAGAGTCTGCTGGCATTCGACGGCTCACCTGACGGCCGCGAAGCTCTGGTTCAAGCCGAGAGCTTGGCATCAGCATGTGGTGCGACGGTTCATCTTCTCGCGATCATCGACCCGTCGGAAAGCATGCTTGTCGTCGAGGCAATGCCGTTCATTCCCGACAATCAGCGTTTTGTAATCCAGACCGTACTTGATGAGGGGGTGAAACGTTTGCGACGCGCTGGATGCACTGCAACCAGCGAACTCAAATACGGCAAGCCAGCGGAACAGATAATTCTGTCCGCAAGAGAGATAGACGCGGATTTGATCGTCGTTGGCCATCGGGATCAAGGGACGCTTGCGCGCTGGTTGAACGGCTCAGTAGGCGAATCGATCTTGCATCAACCTCCGTGCAGCCTGCTCGTCGCCGTAAAGTCCGAGCAAGGAGCGAGTAACGTCACGCCGATTCCGCAACTGAAGGAGCGGGGGAAAAGATGATGAACCTCACGCTGGAAGGCCCAGTTATTCGGCGCGTTGGTGGTACGACGGTGAGACGTCTGAACGACGCAGCACCGTTTTCGACGTCAGTAATTCCGGGAGTACCTCAAAGCAGTGGGGTCAAATTGGATCGAGCGGGATGCTGGATATGGGCGATATGGGCAACGCGTTCGTAGTCATACGCCTAGTCATGGTCTTCTTCACGGTCATGCCGGCCATAATCGACCATTTGGGTAGTGCGGCGACGTGACGACGGGTGATGGCCCTGTTGGCTGACGCTGAGGGCTGTCATTGATCAGCAAAACCGGGAGGCTACTCGGCGGGCGGCTCCTCCCGCCTTGTCCTGAACGGATCGGCTGCGTCGTCGTGACCGCTGCGGCTGCTGAAGAACATCAGGGCCATCAATCCGCACCCGACGAGGAGCGAAAAGAAGGTTCCGAGACCAAGGGCGATCCAGCCATGCTTATCCATCACGGCGTCGCCAGTCGCGTTCCATACCGACGTAGCCCAAAAGCCCGTGAGCATCAGCAAGGCCGTCAAAACGACGATAAGAGCGATCTGGCCAAGGCTAAGGCTTCGCATGGGTGGCGCCCTTTCCGTTCTGTCCCCAAATAGGCGAGCTGAGCCATCAGGGAAAGCATCCGTTCCTCAGGGGCGCGCTCGCTCGACCAACGGCTTCTGACGGTCAACCTTCTCACCCAGCGATGTAGCATACAAACGAATTTAATTGACGCTTGAGTGCATTTTTCATGTTAGATAGGTCATGGACATCGAACTGGCCCGGACGTTTCTGGAGATCGTCTCGACAGGGAGCTTCATCAAGGCTGCCGACCGACTGCATGTCGGTCAAACGACCGTCAGCGCTCGGGTACGCTTGCTTGAGCAACAGCTTGGGCGCCCTCTTTTTATCCGGAACAAAGCCGGAGCGTCTCTGACTCCAGCCGGAGAGCAATTCCTACGTTTCGCACCAAGCTTTGTGCAACTCTGGCAGCGCGCGCGCCAGCAAGTGGCCGTGCCCGCCGGACATCGCGCGGTCCTTACGGTGGGTAGCGAGGTCAGCCTGTGGCAGCCTCTCTTGCTCAATTGGGTTCGGCGGATGCGACGCTCACACTCGGACATTGCTCTTCGCGTACATGTTGACGTCCCACAGGATCTAATCACTCACGTAGCCGCGGGGATGGTCGATATCGCAATAATGTATGCGCCTCAACACCGGCCAGGACTTAAGATCGATCTGATAATGGAAGAGGAGCTTGTCCTGGTGACGACGGATCCAAAGGCAGATTCATTGGATACTTCGCGATATATTCTTGTTGAATGGGGACAGGAATTTTCTCTTCACCACGACGTAGCTTTTCCCGAGATTACGCCAACTCTCGTGACAAATCTTGGCCCTTTGGCTCTCAATTACGTCCTTTTAGAAGGAGGAGCCGGGTATTTCAGAATGCACGCTGTGAAACCGCACCTGATATCTGGAGAACTCCACGTCGTGCCTGGAGCGCCTAAGTTTTCGTTTCCGATTTACGCCGTTCATTCTGCAAATGTTGATGAAGCTACACTTGCTTCAGCGTTAGCGGCGCTACGGGAAGTCTCGACGGCTGAAGCGAAGGAGTGAGGAGGCCGAACGTGTCGGCGACCATTCCAGACGCAACGCGTAGCATGGCTACCGTTCCTCTCAGGTCGTGCGGGCTGCGGAACGCTCTCGCTCGACGCGGTCCGTGACGTCGCGTGCCATGGCGACCGAACCCAACACTTCGCTTTCGTCGCCTTTGACGACAGCGAAGGTCATCTCGACGTAGAGTTTGCGTCCGCTTTTGTGCAGCGCCCGGGTCAGCGTCGGACGGCCTTGACGCTTCATTACGCCCTTTGTCATCGCCGCGTTGAAGCCGCTCCAGTGCGCAGCGCGCAGATGCTCCGGAATGATCAGGTCGAGACTTCGGCCGAGTGCTTCCTCCGGGACGAAGCCAAACAGACCGATCGAAGCGCGATTCCATCGGACAATTTCGCCCGATCGGTTCGCGTAGATGACGGCATCGGAAAGTTGATCGACAATTCTCTCAGCCAAGAGCCGGTCTTCCATGGGTAGCCTCGCGGGTCGGGTCAACACCATCTGTTGCCGGCATTTACCTCACATGGGCCTTTCGAGTTGCGCTACTTGCATATCGGCGAGCGTTGGCGACCTGGCCGCGCTCGGCGTGGAACGAAGGACAGTTACACTGCGTCGATCTCCGCTTGCGGTACACCATTCGATCGAGGAGCCTTCCGATAGTCCAATCAAGGCTGCTCCTAGCGGGCTCAGTACCGAAACCGCGTTCGGTTGCGTGGACGCTCCGTCTGGTAGGACGAGGACTATTCGCCTGTTCGCGCCGGCGACGTTGTCGCGCACATCTACATATGAGTTGATACCCACAACATTCGCTGGAAGGTGATCATTAGGGACTACTGTCGCTCGATAGATCTCCCGTAATAGGTTTGAGGCAGCCGGCGCCATGCGACCATGCGTCAGCGCGGAGGTGGCAACAGCATACAGCTTCTCTCGATCCGCCTCTGAGATAATGACCGGGGGAAGTCTCACGGGATGATGGTAGTCGGGGGTATCCATTTTCCAGACTCCTTTCATATCCGCCACGCAATTCTCGCTTACCATTCACTTTCTGCAAGCGAAAAAAATTGCGCCTCAGGATCAAAACAGTTGATGCGATCCTCGAGACCGGCAGGTTGATCGACGATCAGAAAGCGTTCAGATTGGCCGCGAAGCCAACCTCAATGCACTCGGCCAGGCTATGCATCCACAGCTTCCGTGCGACGAGTTTACAACGTCGCACGGAAGGCATCGCGTCAGCGCCAATGGAGCTTGCGGACCGAGACTACGGTAAGTTGCCGCGTCTCTCCGAGGGGCGTTTTCCACGTGATCGAGTGTCCGGTCCGCAGGCCAATTAGGGCTGTTCCGACCGGGGTCATCACGGAAATCTTCCCTTGTGAGATGTCAGCTTCGTCAGGATAGACGAGCGTGACCTGGCGGACACGTCCCGCTGTATCATCGCGAAATTCGACGTCGTCGTTCATACCCACGAAGTGGTCCGCTATTTCGTTCCGGCTCAGCACGTGCGCGCGGCCGATCTCCTCGGCCAACTCAGACGCCAGATCAGGCAGCCTGTTCCGTGCCGCATGTGCAAGCGTGGAAAGCCGATTGTAGTCCTTTGCCGAGAGGATGATCGCAGGCTTGACGTAGCTCCTCGACGTGGTGACTGTCTTCTCAGTCGTCATCTCAATCTCCCCAATCCATGCTCGCCATGTCGCCGTTCGTGCTGCATAAGCATTGACGGTCGGACGGCAGTAGCGGATTCATCCTGTTCCTTCATCTTCCTTGAGGCGGTCTGCTCTCACCGGGCGACCTGTGCGGCGTCTGGTGTTTGCTACCGGCTAATGGCTTGTCGAGCGTTGGTCCGACGATCAGCAGTCAGCGCTTTGGACTTCGCCTGCTGTGATTCCGACGAGGTCTCTCCGCGCCAAATCCATCGGGGTCAAAAAACAAGACGAGGATTAGCCATAAAATCAGGACAGTCGCTGTTAACATTAACAACATTGATATCATCACTCCTCTTTCGCGCGAGCTACGACCGTTCCGCCCCGGCAGGCGTACAGCGCACGCGTACCGGCGGATCGAGTAGGAGGCATTGGAAATTGGATAGAACTGTCCCGGCCGGCGTAAGCCGCCCGGGCTACCTGCCAGCTTGCAGCAGGCCCGCGCAAGATTGTAAGTGGTGCGCTTTAGACATCGTCATACCCACGAGCTAATCATGAAATCAGAAAAGTCAATTCTGGCGCTCAGATGCCCTCAGTTCGTGCCCTGACAAGAGGTGATCACGGCGACGAACCGTATTTCACTTCCACGCTCGCACAGATCGTCTGTGCCGAAGATCAGGAAAACCTACCGGCAAATTGCTTTGCTAGAGCGTCAGCGGTAGCATCGGCAATTTGGTAGATGTGGTTTTTCATCTCTTCCCAGGTGTGAGCCTCGGCTTCATACTTCCGATCCTTCAATTCTTGGATCTGCTGGATGTGATGACCACCATGGGCCAAAAGAAGGTTGTTCACTGCATCCTTCGGCAAATGAGGATTGGCCTTGCTTAAGAAGCCGGCAATCTCCTCGGCGTTCGACGTCAGAGACTGAGTTGCCGTGCCTTGCTTGACAGCGTCGTTTGCGACCGTCGCCATAAGATAGGCCTTTACAGCACCATAGTGACCCGCGAGGAGTTTGAAGAAGGTGTCCTTCGCGGCTGCTCCGTAAAATGGTTCGATGGTCGCGGCGATCGATCGCGCGTTGGTGACGGCTTGTTGCTCTGCTATTTTTGCGGCGTCGTCGCGCTTTTCGATCGTGGTTATCGAAACTTCTCTTACCCAGAAGATGTGTCCGACCCAAAGATCTCGAAGAACCGCTGCGGTCTCGAACGTTTTATCAGTCCGTGTCTTTCTTTTGGCGGAGTGAGAATGTCTGCTGGCCGCGAAGGCACTTCCGGAGAGCGGCACCAACGCTGCGATAGCCGCACCGACGGTTACAAGCTCGCGACGATCGGTGAGGGCGTATCGTATTTCGTTCCGTGACATTGAAGCCTCCTCAGGCGGATCAGCACCGTTTGGCTTGAGTGGTTTAAGAGACTGTATTTCACCAAGGGTAGGATCGGACAAACGAATTTAATTGTGATTTCAATTCATGATTGTTGCTAACCCTCGCCCAAAGACGCTGCTGAAGCGCCGTGGCACGGGTCGTGGCGCCGAGCATTTTGGCCACGACGACCAGAAAACTAGTAGTATGGTCGAAATCCAGAAAGGCGTCGCGAGTTGTCGAAGCCGACATGCCGCGCAACTGCACGTGCAAACTGCCGCATAGGCAATCTGCACGCCATGCCAAGAAGGCAGAGCGACAACGCGTCTTGTCGTCTCGTAGAAAGATGGCGTCTAGAATCGGACGGACCAACTTATACGAAGGGCAATCAACAGGGTGGCGCTGCGTCTCTTGATGGGTAGACCTCGGCAATCTTCGTTAGGAGCGATCGTATGAAAATCCTGGCAGCAACTGATTTTTCCACACGGTCCCAGCGGGCGTTGCGTCGAGCTGGCCAATTGGCTCAGGCCGAGGCCGCGGACCTCGCCATCATCCATGTAGTGGATGATGATCAACCGCAGGGTCTCGTCGAGATGGAGGCGCGGGAGAGCAAACGCATGCTTGCGGAATTGATCAGCGCAGTGTCAGAATTGCGCGACGTGCGATGCCATCCTATGGTCGTGATGGGCGATCCCTACGCGATCGTGCGGACGGCTGCGGCCCAAGCGGCTGATCTTGCTGGCGGAATTCTTCTTCCATATCGCGGATCATCTGCGCCGTGGAGCCGTGTGGGAACTCTTTCGCCAGCTCGCGGCATCTGGCGAGTTTGGCTTCTAGCGTCTGCTTTTCCCGAATCCGATCCATAACTGTAGGACGGCAGGACAGGGCGAAAGTTCAAATCAGGCGGCTGTTAATTTCAAACTAGGTCAATTGCGTCCATGAAAGAGGCCGCCAACTGGCAGCTTACCTCGCCAACGAAGGGACAAAACGAGGCGGCGAACAGTTCGGCGGGTGAACTTCTCAACGTGATGACCGACGAGAAGGTGAAGCGACAACTAAAGCTTTGGTTCTCAGCAATTCGCGACGATCACCGCCCCCGTCATGCCAAGGCAAATCCGCGGCCCGGCCGGCAGCGACGTGTATCCGTGAGCGCGAAAAGTAAGATGATTGGGTTGGCTGATCTTAAAGCGCGAATGGAGCGGATATTCCTCATCGGGCTGTTCGCCACCTGATACTTAATTCAGCGATCTCTTTCGAATGCTTCAGGAACATGGCGCTCCGCTTGCTTGTGAATTCTGCAGTGACACTGAGAAATTCGAGGGGCGACCTAATCGTCGCGAGCCTCTCAGCGAACTCAAAAGCAAATTGCATGTTGGCTTGTGCCACCTCCAGCAACTTTGCTTGAATTGCTCGCACGTTTGCCGTGGCTGAAGAAAAACCAGATCCTTTCGTTGGGTGGTTATTGCGCTCATCTTGTAAGGCTGTCGCCGGCTCAAGGCGAGCCTCTTGTTGAAAGGCTGTCGTCGAATCACCCACGAGAGCCTCTTGTTCGTTGTGTCGCTCTGGGACTGATTCAGTCGAGGCTGCCCCAACTGAGGGCAGACGGCTGCCTTTCGGACTTCTAACAACAGCCTGAGCGACCCGCTGGGCCTTAGCGGCTATTTTCGGGTGGCGGCTGTGCTTTGACTTCGCTGCCGGTTTACGCTTACTCATTTGACACTCCGAGGATTGATTGGTCGACCACGACGACGGTCATTCGTGTAGGGTCAGTATCCTGTACGTTCCAGACCCAGGGTATGAGCTCCGCATCCCTAAGAGTAGGGGAACCAGCGGCGGCGGCTGAACATCAGCGGTCTTGGCTGAGGCCGTTGAGTTATTTCCGTCGGCGCCTCGTTCGCTTGAACGCACGATTTCGGCTTCGGCCCGAATCAAGCTTGCTCAGCCGCTTCGCATTTACCGCTACATGCCGCCGATATTGATGGACTATTTCATCACCCGAAGCACCAGCCATTAGACTGGCGGTAGCTTCGAAAGCAGCACGTATCTTTTCGCTGACCATTAGTTCAGCTTCGCGACGAGCTCTTCTGCCGCCGCGCATCAGTTTCATCATCCGCAGCGCAACTACGCCATTTGCGTCGACTGCCAACATCATCAACGAAGTGAACATCCGCCGATTGGTCTGATGTGGTTTGAAAAGCGGAGCTCTGTACATCTGACTAGTTCGGTCACCAACTTTCGAATTCATTCAGCAAGCGAAGTAGGCACTAGTGACGCGCAACTTGAGTGCGGATCGTCGGTTTAATAGGCGCCTCGGATATCTCGCGGCCGCTCTCATCTCGGACTGAGATATAGTTCCCTGGCTTTGCGAAAGTCGGCCGCTCGGTGCTCATGCGATGAGCGATGAACTGAGCGTGGTCCTTCGCTTCCTCGCCGGACTTGCATTGGCGCCCCACGACGTCGTGGGCCGGAAGCTCTCCGGCTAGGTCAAAGAAAAACTTCTTCATAGGCGCATAACCCAGCACTGCGCCGACTGTTCCTAATCGCTACCACAGAGTGGGATTTGCTATGGGTGCCTGTAGCCATAAGGCAGGAGCACAACATGGTACGTTACCGAGAAACTGCGTAGATTATGCAGTGATGATCGTTAACCGCGCAGGCTTGTCGATAAATCATCAATCGGAAGATGATCGAGCCCTCGTTTCCGATTCTCGCGCTAGCCGCTCTGCCTTGAGACGCTCGCGGTTTTCGTGGAAAGATTTCTGTGCCTTTTCGTGATCAGTGAGGTCATTTCTGACCTCTCTGAACGCCTTGTGGGCCTGTCGCTCGGCCGGCGTCGTCTCCCGGCGCATAAAGGCGTCATCTCTAATCATTTTCACCTCGACGAGTTAGCTTACTCAACGCGGCGCGCTGATTTTTGATCCAAAAGCTGGCGAAATCAGAGGGGCAGCCGCCTTAAACCCTCTTCGCGGCATATGAGCGGGAGTCATCTAGCTCTCGACTCCGGACGTCCACGCGAGCCCCGGCGATTCCTGCGGCTTTCTTAAGGAGGTCGCTTACGACTGGCCTGATCGCCGAGGTTTGCTGGGGTGTGGTGAGTGCCTTCCCGCAGTTAACAGGTCGAAAGGGCGACGAACCGTCCGAGATAAGGGGCTGACTCGATCCAATGTTGCGGGCAGCAAGCCAAGGAAGCTGTAGTGGAGATACCAAGAGATTGTTGCGCAGGGACCGCGACGTCCGGTTCGGGCCGGACCACGGCGACTTCCGGTCTATGCCGGCGACGGACATTCTCAGGGTGGGCGGGCATGTCTCAAAGGTGCCATGTATGGACGGCGCCCGCGGTGCAAGAGGAATCTGACGTTTCAGCGAAGCGTTCGGGTGCAGCCATGTATTCGGCCTTTGAATGCAGCCGCTTTGGCCGCTGGCCTTGATGTGATCCGCTGATCGGGTCCCAAACAAAAGCACGCGTTCTTTCCTCGCGTGGCACCTTACGGGTTTTCCCAATCGACGGTCTCGACCGTTTCGCATCAATGTCGTCTTCACCCCTGCAGTTCGTGAACGCACGGACGCAACCTCATCCTCCCATTGCCGAGCCCTTTGTTAGATTGCCACAAGTTGGGGCGCCCGGTAGGTCCCACCCCTGGCCAGCAATGCCCAGGCGATCCGCGCCATCTTGTTGGCCAGCGCGACGGCGACGACCTTGAACGGTCGCCGAGCGAGAAGCTGAGTGAGCCAGGGATACTTCTCCGGCTGCTGGCGCGCACGTCGCAAGACAGAATGGGCTCCGACAATAAGAATACGCCTGAGGTATTGGTCACCCTGTTTCGAGATCGGCCCGAGCTTCTGTTTGCCGCCAGTCGAATCCTGCCGCGGCACGATCCCGATCCAGGCCGCAAAATCACGACCCGACCGGAATGCCTTCGGGTCCGTGACGACGGCGGTGATGGTCGTCGCGCCTACGACGCCGATACCGGGGATGGTCTCGAGCCGCTGACTTGCCTCGTTCGAGCGATGCTGCGCAACGATCCGTTTCTCGATCGATCCGATCATCGTCTGCACAGCCTGAAGCTGCGCCGCTAGTACGGTCAGGCTGGCGTGGGCGTCGATCGGCAAGCGCGAACTCTCATCCTGTGCGACGATCGCCAACAACTCTTTGATCCCTTCGCGCCCCTGTGCAGCCGTAACGCCGAACTCGGCCAAATGCGCCCGTAATGCATTGATCAACTGGGTGCGTTGGCGCATCAGCAGGTCGCGGGCTCGATGCAGCATCAACTGGCCCTGCTGCTCGGCCGACTTAATCCGCACGAAACGCATGGTCGGGCGCCGCACCGCCTCACAGATTGCCTCCGCGTCGGCGGCATCGTTCTTATTGCGCTTGACGTAGGCCTTCACATCCTTCGCTGGCATCAGACGGACCTCGTGGCCCAGCTTCGTCAACTCGCGCGCCCAATGGTGCGACGTGGCACAGGCCTCCATGCCGACCAGGCACGGCGCCAGAGCTTCGAAGAACGCTATAATCTGGCCGCGGCGAAGTTGCTTTCTGACGATCACCTTCTCGGCCGCGTCAATGCCGTGAACCTGGAACACGTTCTTGGCGATATCCAAACCGATCGTGGTAATTTGCATGTGGACGGCTCCCCTCATGTGATTCGTTTCGACGAACCACCCTATGGCACTGCGATGCCGGGAGCGGGCGCCGTCCACCACATCAAATTCAGACGTTCGCTCCCTTTGAAGCGCCGGGTAAAAGGCGGCATTGCGCCACGTGCTGCTTCACGTTGATTGCAGCTGGCTCACTTCGCGATGCGGTCTTTGCCGACGGCTTCACGGCGCATCTGGGAGTCCGGCGTCAGCAGTGGTGCCGCCAGAACGGGAGCGAAGTTCATCGCTTCATCCTTTTCTCTGCGGTTGCAACTTCACACTACCACCTCAAGATCGCGCGCGAAAACGCACGCAATCGGAATTGGAAGCTGGAAGGCTATTTACTGCACTCGCGGCGGCTACAAGAGCCCGACGGTCGGCTTGAGGAGTCGACAGAGGAGTCTACCGTCGGGCCTTACCACGCTGGATGCCGGACCAACGCGGCTTATTCCAACCTCGCAATGCCCGAAAAGTGCCTAACTAAGATCGGAGGTGAAGCCGGCCGGCATTGCGGGGACGTCGTCGGGATCGGCCGGATTGGTTTTGTTGCAGACGGGGCATGGTGCGCCGGCGCCGCCGCAGCCGCAGGCCCTGCCACCCAAGAGCGGCCGGTCGAGATGAAACCACCGCGTATTGTCGCACCGGGGGCAGTACCGCATCGACGAGCGTCCTCCAGCAAAGGAAAATCAATGTCGGTGCAGGCAGTGGGTTCTAGGGGCTTAGAGTGCGACTAACTTATGTTGTAGAGGCGACGGCTGGCCAATGCTGCGATACCGGCGCATCCTTGGTGACGGCTGCTTTCAGCTCTGCCGTCCCCGGAGCTCGGGCCTTGGCTTAGGCAAAAAGATCCGCATCGCTCTACGTTAAATTCAAGAACGTTCCGCTCTCGTGCCGGGCGTGCGGATGGGGGACGATTTATCCTGGTTTCGCAGTTCTTGCTCCGCTTGCTGCCAGAACTCGTCTTCCTTGCCGTTTGGCCTGCCATGGCGCTCCCAGATCTCATAAGCGCGCTTCTTGATTTCTTCTTCGGCGTTACCCGATGCGCCGTCATCCCTGTTCGGGGATCGCGCCAGTTCCGTCCAAACCTCAGCGAGCCGAAGCCACGCCGCTCTATCAGCGTCGTCAGTTACCGTCCTCGCGTTAGCGCGGCACTCCTCAGCCTTTCGGCGATACCGTTCTGCATCTGCAGGTGTCATGCCCTATCATGCGCGGCGGGCCGATCCGTTCCTGGCGATGAGCGCGACGCTCATGACATTGCCTCCATGACCCGTTCCATCGCGGGATGCTGGCGGTTCTTGACCTTGACCCAACCGGGCGAGCGTCCGCTACGATAGCGGCTATCAGCGCGCTTCGACACAAGCCCCTCGAGCCCCATCAGGCAGGCATGCCTGAATAAGTCGGGGCCGATCTCTCCCTGTTCAAATCACTCAGGAAGATGCCGTCCACCCGCCGCGCAAGGAGTCTGGCCAAGTTCGACTTTCGCATCGTGAGCGGCAGGTTACAGATATCGTCGCCGTCGCTCGCCAACATGTCGAAGGCATAGAACTGGACCTCCTCGTCGTGCTGGCGCGAGTGCAAGCCGTTGAAGTCAGATCTACCATCGACGCCGAGCAGCACGGCTTCACCGTCGATCACAAACGAGGTCTGACGGTTTCGTAAAGCGCCCTGCACGATCAGCGGGAAACGGTGGCTCCAGTCGTACCCGTTGCGGGTGAACAGCCGAACGCGCTATGCCTTCACGTTGAACAATTAGCCGATAACCGTCGTGCTTGATCTCGTGGAGCCATTCCGGCCTACCAGGGACCTTGACCCCGCGCGTCGGAATGCAGGGGTCGAACGCAGGCTTCGGCATGCGGGATAAATAGGCAACCGCAGATGAAATGCGAGTCGGATTCAGACCAGCTGAAGGGTCAACTGACGCCGATCTTGGTCCTCGTGCCGTTCGACAAAATCAGAAATCGCAGCGGGCAGTTCGCGCATCTGCAGATCGCAGCGACGGCGCAGCTCGCGGGCGACGTCTTCGGAAATGTCTTCCGACCAGCGCTCGGCGGTATTGAAGGCGACGATACGGATAGGGTTGCTATATTGGCCGGTCAGCAGACCCTGAACGACAGTCTCAAGATCGGTCGCCTCGTAATCGGCTTCGCGCCAGGCGCGGCCCAATCGACCGAAATCATCTGCCACCAAGTAAACCGCCTCATCATTGCCGCTCGGGACGATCGACGGCGTCCAACTGAACCTGCGCATGATGAACTCCACGCGATGCGGATTCAAATTGACCTGAGCTGAATCGTTCCGTTGGGAAGAACTGGAGCGGGCGCCATTATGACGCGTTGCCGTGCAACAGGAGGTGTCGCGGGATGGCAAAGAAGCAATCGAGCCGCGGGCGTAACCAGGACCGGGCGCGGGTCGGCGGAGGACAGGACCACGAAGTGCGTTTATGAGGCCAAGAAGGATATCGGCGGCTGCCGTGAAGAAGGCGGTCAAGAGAATCGGCAGCAGCCGCAAGCGGGTCGAGCGCCGCCGGCCGATGACGATCGTCACCATGCATGTGGCCACCTACTGCGACGGCTCTAGTTTCTGTGCCGACTGATTGCGAAGGTGAACTTGACTTGTAATACCGGTCCATCGTCATCCCGCACGTCGATTGCCATGTCGTGTCCCGCGCCGCGTGGATGTCTTCGGACCGTGTCCCTGGCCATGTCGGCAAGCGCACGAGGCGCTTCCTCCTGCACCGCTTCAATGGTTAGTTCCATGCCCTCCTCATCTGGAGCAATATCGTCACCCTCTCGCAAGCCGAAATAATAGCGCTTCTTCATACGCCCTAGATTCAGCCCGACTGGATCGTTCCGGCCGAAGCGCCGGCTCGAACGTTAGGAACCGCCCGCGGAGGGGCGGATTAAAATGATAGTCGCACTTTCCCCGATGCGACACCTAAGCCGCAAGGAAGGGCCCCAGCGCCGCGCTGGGGCCCTTTCCACTAAAAACGAAACCGCCACCGAGCCGAATAATGCTCAGTGGCGGTGCGCTGGAACTGGAAATCGCAATCCTCCAGTAAGCTTATGTCGGCGCAAAGTGCGGCTAGGTTCATTCGGCGTTACTCTGTGCTGGCGATCCAAGCCTGCTCTCCGCATGAGCACTGATACGTACGGACCGTTTGATCCTTCCGAGGATCATGAACCTTGTGAACGAGCTTAGGTTCAAGGCCGCATCGGCACCTGACCGGCTCTTTGCCTGAGATGACCTTTGGAATTGATGGTGGAGGCATTGTCGCTCTCCGACGAGGCGGGAGCGCAGTAGCGTCTCTCTGTCACCGATAGCTTACCGATTTGATCGCGCGGTGATTGATCGACCTTAAAGGAAACGTCGAGTTCGAGATATAGGAATCATTTTTGGCTGTGTCGGATTGCTGAACCGTGATCGATCGGTCGTCTTCAATGGCGCCCGTTCCGATCAGCCATTCTCGCTCCTTTGCGAGCAGACGATAGCAAGCCGCGATGTCGTCATATCACTTTCTCAATACATCAACGGTAGCTGACGCAGCCAGTGCTTCGAATTCCGCCGCTCTCTCCAAATATTTCCTGACGCAACGCACCTTGCCCTCGTCATTCCGGGGGTCGCAAACCGGGCGACTTCAGCCACTCGTCGATATGGGCGCCGGTCTCGGCCTGACGGGCCTTACGTTCGAGGTCATGCCGCTCCGTTCCGGGCGGTAGTTTCTCGGCTTCCGCGCGTAAGCGTTCGGCCTCTCGGGTAAGGTCATCGGGAAAGGACACCACATGTTTGAAACGGCGTCGCTGCATGGCGCTGCTCCACGCGAGGTTGGCGGGAGCGCGACCGGCGTTCTCATCACCGATAACTGCCGTCGGACCGTGCGGTGACGGGAACATTTTGCGCCCAGCTAGGAGCGGCTGGCCGCAGGATTATTTCGTTCCCTCCAAGGAACTTTTCGGTTTTTGGCTCAGGTACGTCACTTGAGTAGGGTCATCAGTGCGCCTCCAAGTTTTGCGGAGGTGAATTAACGCGCTCAAGGCCAGGGTCGGCTTTAGGCGAAGGTGGACTTGTGGCGGCGTTATCACCGGAACGCCTTGCTCCTTCGGGAGTCCTTTGCTGGGAGCTGGGAGGACCTCAAATGCAAGCGGCCATTGATCGTGTAATGCAAACCTACGGCATGATGGTCAACCTCACACCGACACAAGAGGCCGAAGTCCGGGAGGAGGTCTCCCGCTTCTTGAAAGAAAAAGACGGCGATGAGCACGGATTGGCTGTCGAGGGCCTCAAGCATTTACTTGGCCACACTACAAAGCGCCGGCGTCGCGCTCACTCACTTCAGGACTGCGTCAAGTAGCTGCTGGGGCTCATAGGGCTTCATAAGAAAGTGGGTGTCGTGCGGCACGTAGGGCGGGCCATGTCCAGAAACCAACACGACATTCAGGCCCGGGAACCGACGCTTTGCATACTGCGCAAGTTCTACCCCGGACATCTCACCACCAAGCTCTACATCGGTCACGAGAGCCCGCAGTTCAGGGCCGGTTGAAGCAAGCACCAGTTCCGCGACCTCTCCATTGGCACACTCCACCACCTCGAGACCTTCGCTTTTCAGGAGATCGGCGAGGCACTCGCGCTGGAACGCATCATCCTCCACAACAAGGGCTATGAAATTGGACATCATTGCCTCCGGTCAATGACAAATCCCGGAATTCGCAATGGTTCAATCGCGGTCCGCGGCCGGCATAATCTTCGAATGGATCGGTTGTGCTGGGCTGACGCAGCTAAGCGAATAACTCCGCGCCGGCGGGGGTGAAAGTGACGAAAGTCCCTGACTCATGCAGCGTGAACCAGCCGCGGTCGATCGCGAGCTTGAGGCCAGCGCCGTACTCGGCCGGGCTGCCGCCATCTCGAAAAAGAAACGGCTCATTGAGTTTCTCGATGTGGATACGCCCTTGAACCGGCTCGACCGCGTTTGCGATCTCGAGGATCTTGCGCGCAGCTTTTCCCAGGTCGGCATAGGGGGGCATCGGCGTATTTCATGCGGCGGCCTTGTCTTCCTTGTCAGCGCCTCGAGCGACGATCCTGATGGCATGTCGGGCAACGGCCGCTGCAGCGCCTTGGCCTCATCCCACGGCGCGCGCATCCAGACGTCGCGTTCTTCGTCCGTCATCAGGATGACCGGCATGGCTTTCGCATGGATCGGCTCGACGACGGCATTCGGCGAGGTCGTCAGAAAGCCGTAGACCTGGTGCGGGCCCGGAATCGGTTTCGATTTCGTTCCGCGGTCACCCTTGAACTCGATCCAGATGCCGCCAAAGCAGGTCAGCGGCCGATCATCGTTAATCGCGAACCAGACGACGTCCTTTTTCTTGGTGTCCGGGTTCGGCTCCGGCGCATATTCCGCAAAGCTGTTGAACGGCACCAGGCAGCGGTTTTCCGGCTTCAGCCAGCCGCGCCAGTGCGGCGAGGAGGTGTTGCGGATATTGGTCAAGTCTACGTGAGGGCGCTGGAGCGGTTCGTATTCCAGGAGCGAAGCAGCTCCTGGAGCGGCTGCGGGACGTCGTCATGGACATGAACGCAATGGTCCAGGTGCCGTCCTCGCACACGCTGAAGCATTCAGCGAAGGCCCGGGAAGCTGCGACTATCCTGAAGGAGCTGCTCGGGAGGGAGGAGGCGTGACGGAGGGGAAGATGGCTGGAGCCTACTGCCGCTCCCGGAAACGCCGCACCTTGGCCCGATTACCGCAATCGCTCATGCTGCACCAGCGGCGCGCCCGGTTCTTGGACGTATCGATGAAGAGCCAGCCGCAGTTTTCGCCAGCGCACTGGCGCACGCGGGATAACTGATTGCTGGCGAGCAATTCGGCGGCGAACCGGGCGACGGGCCAAAGCATACGGTCGAGAGCATCAGGCGCCCCCTCCCATGTCCATTCGAAGGCGCTGCCCTTTTTGGCAATCCGCGCGTGGACAAGACCTTCAGCCAAGGAGCGGTTCAGCCGCTTGAGGGCGTGCTGCGGGGCTGTCGTGTTCTCTGCATGCGCGGCAAAGATGTCGTGGAGAGCTTCCCGAAGCTCTTGCGCCCGGTGCAAGACCCGGTCGGCCTCCCGAGGCCGCGCTACACTCCGGGCGCGCATTGCCTTTTCCTGCGCGAGGCCGATCAGTCCGGTCCGCAGACTCCAGGCTAGGAGCGCTGAGTAGTCGACAAGGTGCTCTTTGAGCACCCTGTCCGATGCCCACGCTGCCGTGTTGGTGAAATCAAGCGCCGGATGTCCGGCGACCAGCGGCAAGTCGGCTATGGTTGCTGCCTCGGCCATTGAACTATCCTGCGCCAAAAACCCGCAAAAGTCACTTCGGCGGTTACGGAACCGCGAAGCCTTGTAACCGTTGTTCTGCCAGAATGATGGTTACAAAGAGAACTGTCATGCGCTGCGCATCCATTCCCGCCCCGGCCTCTTACCTCGATCGTTGCAGCCTCAAGCTGGTCGCCGCCTTCGCTGCTGTTTATGTCCTCTGGGGCGGGACGTACCTAGGCGTTCGTCTGGGCCTGGAGACTCTGCCGCCCTTCTTCCTAATGGCGGTCCGGTCTGTAGC
This sequence comes from Bradyrhizobium sp. sBnM-33, assembly GCF_032917945.1. Taxonomy (NCBI): domain Bacteria; kingdom Pseudomonadati; phylum Pseudomonadota; class Alphaproteobacteria; order Hyphomicrobiales; family Nitrobacteraceae; genus Bradyrhizobium; species Bradyrhizobium sp. sBnM-33. Next base: position 7,556,228 of record NZ_CP136624.1, on the reverse strand, counting down.
CGCCGGCGCCGTGCTCCTTGCCGTGGCTTGCGCGTGGGCCACTCCGTTTCCAGCTTGGCGGGAGTGGCGCGCTACGGCCATCCTCGGAACTCTCTTCTTTGTGTTCTGTCACGGCGTCCTGGCTTACGCGCAGCAGCGCGTGCCGTCTGGTCTCGCGGCGTTGCTGATGGCGACCATCCCGCTCTGGGTGCCGCTCATCTCATGGGTGCGTCCCGCCGGACATCCCCCGAGTGCCAGAGCCATACTGACCGTCAGCGTCGGGTTTGCCGGGGTCGCTCTTCTTCTCGCAGCGCGGCAGGCTCCTCTAACGGGCGCCGTGGAGATTTTGTACATCGCCGCAGTGTTGTTCGCAGCCATCTCGTGGGCTGTAGGCATGGTCGTTTCGCGCGAGCTCGCCTTACCCGCCTCGCGGGTGCAGACGGCGGGTATGGAACTGCTCATTGGCGGCGCCCTTCTTTTCATTATCAGCATGACCATCGGCGAAATGGCGGTCCTCGACCTGGCTGCAGTGTCGGCGACGTCCCTGGCAGGGCTCGGCTACCTGATCCTGTGCTACTCGGATTTAGCGCCTATGTCTTTTTGCTGCATGCAAGTACGCCGGAACGCACCGCCACCTATGCCTACGTCAATCCGGTGGTCGCTCTTGTGCTCGGCTGGGCGGTGCTCGGGGAGCCGGTGACCGCGACCATGCTGGTCGCGGCACTGATTATCCTCACCGCTGTCGCGGGAACGATTACAGAGGAGGCTGGAACGACGCCTCCGAACAGCAGACGCGGCACCACATAGATGCGGCCGGGCAGGTTGCCTCTCACGTTATCCCTGCCATGAAGCAGGAGATGGCAGAGGGGAAGGACCGCCGGTGCGCGGTGGTGGTGGCATGCCCCAGCGCATCAGGACGAGCTCGCGCTCTGCGCCGGCGTTCCGCACGACTGGCGCGGAGCATCGGCGGCAGGTTGCCGAGATAGCGGTTCATGACGCGGAAGAGGGCGGCAATCGCGCTTTGATTGGTGGCAATTGAATTGGGCGAGGGCGGCCCAGTGCGCAGCCGTCCCTCGTAGTCGCTCGGGCGAAAGAAAACGATACTCCCCGGCCATCGCGCTTCACCATGGTTGTCACAAAACGCGACGGCCAATGGATAATCGCACATCACCATTTGTCGCCGCTGTCGGCCTCACGCCCGTAATCGGAAGCTTGGGAGAACCGCTGCGACGTCATGCACATTTGAAGCTGGGGATTACTTCTTTCGCTATCGTCAGCTTCTGGCCCCCAAACGGATTTCGCCGTCGTGTCGGCGAATGTCGGTTTTCAGAGCAAGAGCGGACGAGAGCAGGGCGCTGCTAGGCTTTCCGCAACTGGCCCGGGACGGGCATTCCTACCAGCCGGTCGACATAGGGCGGACAATAGAGATTGGCTCGGCGTGTCCCACGAGGGCGGCGCGTTTCCGAGGTGAAGCCTGATAGCAAACCATCCATCCTGGTCGCGGGACGCTCAATTGGCGGAATCCGCCCACTGTTAACGATCTCTTAACCATCGCAACTTAACTTCCGGTTACTTTTCGGTTAATAGACCGCGCGGTTCGTTCCAGACTGGATTGTTTGTGCGACATCCTGGCCCAATATGAACGTCTTTTGGATGGGCTTGGGATCCTGTAATCTTCTTTAGAACTGCTTTTTGACACGGGACGTGCCGACGTCTCCGTTCGAGGCGAATGGCAGCGGGGAATGCCGTCGGCGGGCATCGCACTCTCAATAAAACCGACCATCTTTTTTGCCGGTCTATCACCGAGCACTCGCCGTGCGCATGAGCACGCGAAATGCTTGATTTGACCGCAACGACGGAGTGCCGCTCATGGTTAGAAAAACACATCCCGAAACAGGCGATCCGGTGGCGGGCAATGGAATTCTAAGCCGCCGTATCTTTCTTGAAGGCGCGCTCGTTGTTGGTGCGACGGGCGCGGGCCTGTCCTGCGGATCGGCAGAACCGCTTACGGTGCCGCCATGGATGAAAGTGCCGGGTCGGGGATTTGCGGGCTACGGCCAGCCGTCACAGTTCGAGAGCAAGGTCGTCAAGGTCTTTCCGCCGCCCCCCAGCCCGGCCGGCGTCGGCGCGTCACGCACGCCGCTGCACCTGCTCGAAGGAATGATCACGCCATCCGGACTGCATTTCGAGCGCAGCCATTCCGGCATCCCGGACATCGATCCCGATCAACACAGGCTAGTGATCCATGGACTGGTGAAGCGCCCGCTCGTGTTTACGGTCGAAGCTCTATCGCGCTACCCGATGCTGTCGCGTATCGCCTTCATCGAGTGTGGCGGCAACAGTCAGGCGCTCAACGCGCCGCAGGCGCAGCCGCTCAATGTGACGGCTATTCACGGGCTGGTGGGTTGCTCGGAATGGACCGGCGTGCCGCTCTCCATGCTGCTCGACGAAGCCGGCGTCGAACCCGCGGCTCGCTGGGTGATCGCCGAGGGCGCTGATGCCGCTTCCATGAGCCGCAGCATTCCCCTTCCCAAGGCGATGGATGATGCGCTCGTCTGTCTCTATCAGAACGGCGAGCGAGTGCGGCCCTCGAACGGCTATCCAGGCGGCTGCTGCTGCCTGGCTTTGAGGGCAACATGAACGTGAAGTGGCTGCGCCGGCTCAAGGCGACTGCCGGCCCCGCCATGACCAAAGACGAGACCTCGAAATACACGATCCTGCTCAAGGATGAGAAAGCCTGGCAGTCGTGTTCCCGATGGAGGTGAAGTCCTTCATCGCGCGTCCCTCGCCGGGACTCGCGCTGAAGGGACCCGGGTTCTACGAAATTTCCGGCCTGGCCTGGTCGGGCAACGGCAGCATCCGGCAGGTCGAAGTGTCGGCTGACGGCGGACGAAGCTGGTCGCAGGCAGCTTTGCAGGGCCCGATCCTGCCAAAGGCGCCTGTGCGCTTCCGCGCAGCGTGGCAATGGAACGGCGGTCCCGCCGTGTTGCAGAGTCGCGCCACGAACGACACCGGCATGGTGCAACCAACGCGCGCGCAGTTCGCTGACGAGCGCGGCTTGCGTGGGGTCTATCACTACAACGCCATCGCAAGCTGGCGCATTGACGAGACGGGGGAGGCCAGCAATGTTTACGCTTAAACCCATTGCAGTCTGCATATCTATGCTGACGAACGCATCGGCGGCCCTGGCCCAAGCCCCGCAGTTCGGGCAACCGATAGCGCCCGCCGACATCGCAGCGTGGGACATCAGCATCGGACCGGATGGCGTAGGGTCTGCCGCCTGGTCGTGGCACCGCAAGCGAGGGTGAAGCCATCTATGTAGCGAAGTGCCAGGCCTGTCACGGCGAGAAGGGAACCAGGCCCGATGTCGCGCTCGCTGGCGCGTTGGTCGGCGGCATGGGCACGCTGGCACCGGACAAAATACCGATAAAGACTGTGGGAAGTTTCTGGCCCTATGCAACAACACTGTTCGACTATGTCCGTCGCGCAATGCCATTTCAAGAATCGAAATCGCTCACCGCGGACGAAGTCTACGCAGTATCGGCCTATATCCTCAATCTCAACGGGATCGTCGGGTCGAACGATGTGATCGATGCGCAGTCGCTGCCCAAGGTGAGAATGCCGAACCGGGACGGGTTTATCCCGTTCCCGCGCAATCAGAAGTAGCTTCGGGGCCGGGCCTTAGTCCGCTCGTGGCACCTTTGAGACACGGCGACCGGCCCTGACGAGGTCCATTTTCAGAGGAGGACCGGAAGTAGTCGGCCGACGAACCAAAATGACGCGAATGACCCATCTGAAAAGCAATGGGAGAAAACAATGAACCTGCGGTGCGCATATCTGACTCTCACTGCCTGTACGGTGGCTTGGACTGCCACGGCCTACGCTCAGACCAGCGAACCCGTTGTCAAATTGCCAAGTGAAATCGAGTTCAAGGCACCTCTAAGCCCGGGATCGCAATCCGCAGTCTTGTACGGCGACCCAACAAAGCCCGGTGTGTATGTTCAGCGAACCAAATTTCCACCAGGCACTAAGGTCATGCCGCATTGGCACCCAGACGAGTGGCGTACCGCTGTGGTCTTGTCCGGAACACTGTATTTCGGTGTCGGCGAACAATGGGACGAAAGCAAATTCAAGGCCTATCCCGCGGGCACGTTCTATTCAGAACCGCCCAAGACGCCACACTACGTCTGGGCGAAAGATGGTGAGGTCATCATCCAAACCACGGGCATGGGTCCAACGGGCACCACACCTATTCCTCAAAAACAATAAAAATCGACAGTGGCCCGGCAAGACAGTTGTTGCGTTTGCTAGTTCGCGGCTGCCGCTGTGCTCGGCCTGCAGCCGATTCTGCTCGCCCGGCGCTGACGACGTGGACGAGTGAGCGTGACTGATGTCTGCAAATGGCACTTTGAGACATGCCGATGGAAGCTGAATGGTCCGCTTATCGCGGTAGATCGGAAGTGATCGAGAGACGGTCAAAACGACGCTTTTGGCCCCAGCCGACGTGCCTATTTTGGCCACCCACGTCGGCTTTCGGGTTGAGAGCTGACTAAGCGCGGCTGGGTCGGCGAAGTCGCTTTTTGACCCGGAGCAGATATCATGGTCGAAGCAGAACAGGAGATCAACCGAAGACGCGCCTTCTGATCGCGCATCGAATTTGCGCAGCGCGGCAACAAGTTTGCGCTGCCATCAGGCCGACGGTTGTGCTCTCTTTGGCTGCGCGACCTTTCGCTGATCATTTCAGCCCCAGCCCCTTGGTCGGCTCGAAAGGGAGCGCTGCCCGGGCGTTGATCCCCACGATTCGAGCCGGTCGCCTTGTTCATGAGTTCACCTGGAGTGACAGCCATGGTGCAGAACCTAGTAGCGGGATTGGTCGTGGTGGCTTTGATTATCATGGGCGTGCTTGCCTACGCCCACAAACATGAGGGGTGCTTGCACGGGCGCTCGCTCCATACCTTCAAGCCCTGCGGATCAGTTAGCGTTGACCTGTAGCGCTGGCCGCGACGCTGCGGCCGACCTCGCGCGATTTCGCGCCGCTTCATTCAAAGTTGAGCATTCTACGTGTCTGCTATTGGCCGATTCCGTTGAAGAAGTCGGCCCGCGAGCGAGGCGAGCCGCAAATGCGGCACAGCCGACCGCTTCTCAGGCCGGATTTGGCTGCGGCATTGGGACCAGCTTGGCTAGTTTCCGGAGGTTCTGGGCGGTTGCTGCAAGGAGGAACTCGTCGCGAGCCCCGTTTGGTCCACGTAATCGCAGTCGGTCGAGCTTGAGAATGCGCTTGAGGTGAGCGAACAACATTTCGACCTTCTTACGTAGCCGTCGCGATGCTCGACCTTCCCAGGATTTAGCAATCGCCCGCGCCATGTCGCGGGCTCTCTCATGGATCGAGCGAGGCACCTTTCGAGCAGGCGTGTTCGGGCAGCAGTGTGGCCTCAAGGCGCAGGCGTCACAGTCAGCCTTGCTCGCTCGATAAAGCAACGTCTCGCCATCATTCACACGCGTCCCTGTTGTGGTCAGCGTCTTGCCGCCAGGACAGATATAGACGTCGCTGACTGGATCGTAGTTGAAGTCCTCCCGTGTGAAGGTCCCATCCTTGCGCGCTGATTTGTCGAACACGGTCACATGCGGCTCGATGCCGTGCTCATCGACCAGCCAGCCCAGCATGTCGGCTGAACCATAGGCGCTGTCACCGAGAAGCCTGGACGGGTGAAGACCGAAGTTCTTTGCGGTCCGCTCGATCATGCGCTTGGCAGCGAGAACTTCTGCCTGCCGGATCGCTGTGGTCGGCTCAACGTCGACAATGATCGCATTTTCCACATCGATCAGATAGTTCGTGGAGTAGGCAAAGAAAGCCTGTCCGCCATGGGCACCGGTCCAGCGCGCGGCAGGATCAGCCGGTGAGATGAACTTGGGGACGATCTCGGTCGCGGCCCCAAACGCCGCATCGTCCAGGACAGCTAGATACTCGTCGACGGCACGGCTTGCGGCTTTTGGCGGCAACCCCTTTTCGCCCTCGACGCCGTTCTGCCGGTTAGCATCGGCCTTGATCAGGCTAGCATCGACCGCAAAGCCTTCTCCGCCAACCAGACCCTCGTCGATGCAGCGGCGCAAGACGTCTTCGAACAGCCGTCGCAGCAGATCACTATCGCGGAAGCGGCCATGTCGGTTCTTTGAGAAGGTCGAATGATCGGGCACGTCACCATCGAGCCCAAGGCGGCAGAACCAGCGGTATGCCAGGTTGAGGTGAACCTCTTCGCACAGGCGCCGCTCCGAGCGGATGCCGAAGCAGTAACCGACCAACAGCATCCGGATCATCAGCTCGGGCGCGATCGAGGGCCGCCCGATCGTGCTGTAGAAGGGGGATAGCTCTCGCCTTAACCCATCGAGGTCCACGAACCTGTCGATCGATCGCAACAAATGATCGGCCGGAACGTGCCGCTCGAGCGAAAACTCATAGAACAACGCGACCTGCTCAACTCGCTGATGTCCCATCATGATTCAGTCCTCTCGCAACGACTGAATCAGCGAACATCAACCAGCGCAACCGAAGACTTTTTCAACACAATCGGCCCTTAGCCGAACATCGCTCAGATCTTCATCACGTCGCTTGTCAGCGATAGAGCGGACATCGGCCCGCGCACAGCCTCACCGCCGCTTTTGACCCTAGGCAGACATTCGCGTCCGATCTTACCCGAGGTAGCCGAAGCACCGTCACAAGAATTTCAACGCCGTCACGACCAGCAATCCGCAGCAGGCCTGATAGAGCCGGCGCTGGTCAGTCTCACCGCTGCTGTGGGTCTGAAGATGAACTGCGACCCTCTGCTCCCTTTGGGGCCGTTCGCAATATGAGAACGTACTAATCTCAACAAATCATTGTGCCGGTATCGAACCTTGGCGCGTCGGCCCAGCACATACTTGCGGTGTTCCGACCAGATGATTCAATCAGATAGGAAAGTATTGCCATGTCTCCTGAAACCAAAGAACTTCTCAAGTCGACCTGGGCAAAGGTCATTCCGATCAGCGATGTCGGCTGGTTTGTTCTATGAGAGGTTGTTTACGCTCGATCCATCGCTGCAGCGATTGTTCAAGAATGCGGATATGAAAGAGCAGCGCCGGAAACTGGTCCAGGCATTGAGTGCCGTGATCAACAGTGTCGATGACTTGCCGTCGTTGATACCGACGCAAGAGATCCTTGGGCGAAACCATATCCGGTATGGCATAGAGGATCGGCATTACGACACGGTTGGCGCAGCCTTGCTATGGACACTAGAGCAGGGGTTGAAAGAGGCTTGGACGCCGGCGGCGAAGTCCGCCTGGGTGGTGGCATACAGCACCGTGTCCGGCGTCATGCGTGATGCGGCAGCCGCATCGCGAGAGAACGCGACCGCACAGGCAGTTTGAATCTGGCATGTCGCCTCTTGGCCCGTTTGAGACATGCCGACCGGCCCTGGCGATGTCCGTTCACCGGGGTACACCGGAAGTCTTCGTCGGACGGTGAAAACGACGCTTTTGACCCGGACCGGACCGTTTGTATTGGCCTTGTGGCTGGCCTGTTTCGACCTCATATTGGTCGACTTCTCTCCCGTAAAGGCGCGCCGTTCCTGTGACGCTTGAACTGAAGCATCCGAACGTTTGCGTAAACCTTGATCGCTGCGTGGGAATTGCCGATCCCTTCGTATGACCGATCGCGCCTGCCGCATTTTCGGAACAAATCAACGTGCTCGTGCGTCGCGATGGTGACATAACGCCGTTGTTTATCGTGCCTGCCCTTTAGGAGCGAGGAGGAGCCGATCGATGAAAGCCGAAGACGCCGCCGACATGATGGATCAGGAGAAGGAGAACGACCGTTTCAAGCAGCACGCCGCGGTCGGCATCGCCATTCTGGCGATGCTGCTGGCCATCACCGGGCTTGGCGGCGCCAACGCCGGCAAGGAGGCGACCAACAACAACATCTATGCCGCGAACCACTATGCCTTCTACCAGGCCAAGAACATCCGCCAGACCGACTACAACCTCGCGGCCGACGCGATCGAACTGGCTTTCCTGCAGGACGGAAGCCTCAATGCCGAGGCCAGAACGGCCCTGAAGGCAAAAGCGGAGGCCTATCGCAAGACGGCGGCACGCTACGAGTCCGAGCCCGAGACGCAGGAGGGCAAGAAGGAATTGATGGCGCGGGCCAAGGACTACGAGAGCAGGCGCGACCATGCGCTGAAGCAGGATCCCTACTTCGACTATGCCGAAGCTCTTCTGCAGATCGCCATCGTGCTGATCTCGGTCTCGATCGTCGCGACGCTGCCCTGGCTTGCGATGGTCGGCGGCATCGTCGGTGCCGCGGGTGGCCTGCTGATGGTCAACGGCTACACACTGGCGGTCGAGATACCGTTTCTGGCAGCATAGAGGTCCCCACGCGGATGGTGGTGTAAGTGCTGTTTGGCAAGGACGAGGGAGCGACGACAATGTGACACAGGCAGCGCATTCCTCGGTGTTGGCTTTTAGCCAACATATTGGTCGCGTAGCCAATGTCCGCTTCTGACTCTCAGCAGGGGGCCGACTTCGTGTAGCGCGCAAAATCAAATGCCATCGCGCGCAAGATCATTTGTCACCCTCGGATTTTGGCTGGAACCCCGGTAACGGCCAAGGCGTGGGCCGTGCACTCGCCGCAGTCCCAGCGAGCGTACTTTTCGGCCGTCCAGGTTTGCTGATGGCGCCATTTGGCCCTTAGCTGAAGATCAGAACCTACGCCGCAGCGTCGGCTTTCTGAGGTGGACCGGACGTAGCTGCCGTTAGGATCGACCGCCGCACTTGACCCCTAGTGGACATGGCGCCGAGCTGGCGCGAAGTCAACTTGTGGCCCAACGGCGGCATGAAGGGTCCACATCACTATTTCCAAATCGCCGAATGCAATGCGTACCGTCGATCAGCGAGAAGCAATGGAAGATGCAACGGTAATCCAAACATAAGAACGGCGATAGTAGCGACTGGCATTCCGTAGTCGGGCTTAGCCGCTGCAAAGCGTATGCTGGCAACAATGAGCGTTGCAATTAAGTTGAGCACGAATACCGGTAAAGCTATCTGCCAAACCCGCTCAGACAGTATCGGTTGCCTGAATGCGTAGCCATACAAGCCGACAAGCTGAGCGACAGTCAGTCCTTGAATGATGTAATCCGCCACGGGATAGATCGCGTGCGGTCCCTCGACGACAGTCAAACCAATACTGTGCACCATAAAAAGGCTCATTAGTCCAAAGTAAAGTTTCCAGAGCACCCGGCGCTGCTCCCCTAAACTTCAACGCCGACCCGTTTTGCGATCTCATCTAGCCGGTCCAAAACGCGAGCAGATACGCAATAGAATACATAGTACAAAAAGAAGAGGTTGATCAGCGGTATCAAGCAGAGGATTGCCCACAACGCTCTGCTTTTTCCCAAGCTTGGAGCAAGAGCTGCGGCGCAGATCGCGACGGGAATGCTCATGATCAAAAAGGGAAGAAGAGATATCAACATGCTATTGCCGTCGTTCATCGTGAGCCCATTCCGCTTTGAATGTAATGTCGCTCTTGCACGTAGTATAACCGATGCGGGATAGCAACCTTAGAGTGATTATAAAGCAGGCGAGCCGATTGCTTCCGAGCGCTTGGCGATTGTCCTATGCGGCATGCATTGGAACGCGAAGTTATGTCTGCTTCTGGCCCGTTTGAGACGTGCCAACGCACCCCGATGAAGTCCGTTCATCGGGGCAGACCGGACGTGGCCCGTCTCTGTTCAGAGCGACGCGATTGACCCTAAGCCGACCTTATCTGGCGATTTGACGGAGCACATGAATATGGGTGCGCTTCCTGCGCTCAGGCGCGAGAAACGCCGCCCGGGTTGAGCGACCGCGCAATCCAGGGATGCCCTTAGCCGAGGCGGCTCCCGGAATTCGTTTGCTTGATCCGGGCTACTTCTATTTACCCGCAAGATTGGTTCCGAGACGGTATCACCGGTGTCGCTCCGCGGGCAGCGGGTCGCTCTTGACGGCATTGACCGCGACCGGGAAGAAGACCAACGCCGTCGTCTCTGCCGCCCACGAGTGAGGATCAGGACGTGGCGGGCCGGACCACCGCCCCGGCACGCGCTAATGGACTCACTGCTGAGCCCCTGGGCTCATCGCGGGGGCTATCAGAAAAGCGCGCTGCGACAAGAACTCGAATACGGCAGCAGTAAACGCTGCCGGATCCTGATGCGGGCCGCCGTGGTGGACATTTTTAAGAACGTCCAACCGCGCCGCTGGCACGCACTTGCTGATCGCGTCACTAATCAGCGCGAAGTATGGCTGCGTCTTGTCCCCCCGCATCACCAGCGTCGGGCGAGCAAAATTCTTCAGCATGTCGCACGTGATGGCTGGCGATGGCGGAGCTGCAAACGCCAGCGGGACCGTTCGAGCGTTATCGAGCACCCTCGTCTGAGTCGCTTGCGGCTCGCGGTCGAACCCACCAGGCCCGAGTTGCATCACGCCCTCCCTCAGTAGCTTGGCTGCCTGGATGGCGTCACCGGCCTTGGCCGCAGCGATGGCCGGACCAAAAATCTTTGCCCGATCTTCCCGCGCGGCTTTTCCCTCGACGCTCTCTTCGGAAAGCACCGAGACGAGGCCCGGCTCATACACAATGAGGCTGCGTACCAGCGATGGATTCTTCACCGCCGCGACCGTGGCCACCGTACCGCCGTAAGACCAGCCAACGAGATGAACAGGTCCCGCGTTGAGTGAGGTAATGAACTTGGCGAGATCATCGGCGTGGGTCGCGACGCTGAAGTTCTTTCCCTCGTCGGGCCATGGCCCGGTCCCGAAATATCGCTGGGTATAGGCGATAAAGCGATACTTCGCGGCGATTCTCTCTCTGAGTGGCTCCCAAGTGCGAAGGTCGGACGCGCCTCCATGCACGACGATCATCGGGTCCCCCGAACCCTCCTCCACATAGTGCAGGCGAACACTGTTGACCTCGACTTCCCTGGCCGATGGCCCGGACATTGCGGGCGACGGCAACACAAGGCATGTGGCAAAAGCGAGACAACAGCCAAGAAGGCCAATAGCGCCTAATCCTAATGTCACTGTGTAGTGATGTTTCATGACTTCCCTCCCTGATCATTGCACATACACCGCGCGCGCTGCCGCGCGCACGACCGTGCCATTGCGAATGCTGACAGCACCGGCGCAAAAGGAAGTCGGCAATTTCAGTGCGATGCCTGCCGACGGCATAACCGCTGCCCATTGACCTTGCGAAATTTCGGCTTTTCCCGCTCAAAGTGGCAGCTCTTTGAAGACTACGGGATCGTAGCATCTTTGAAATGCGGCTGATCGCCACGTCCTCAACCACAAGGATAGCCACTTCCGGAATTGGCACGTTTGAGACATGCCAGGGCGGTCAGATGATGTCCGTTGTTCGTGGAAGACCGGAAGAGACCGGCACGCAGCCAACCGGCGCGATTAACCCGAGACGGACCTCAGCGCGGTTGCCCCGAATGCAGCGCGACGCGACCAGCTCCCGCCGAAGCCGACCGCGTCGGTGTTACGGATCAGGTCTCGCCGCCGGCGAAGATATCCTTCTTGATGACTGCGTGGACGCCCCAATTTCCATCCACCACTTGGGTGATGCCGAAGTCGACGCCAATCGTAATCAAAGAGATCGCCTCATCCTCGGTGAGCTTTTTGGTCGTCATCAAAAACTTGCGCATCTTGCGGAACGCATCGCGCAAAGCAAGGTCAACCGACGATTTCGAGTAAATGTCCGACTGTGCCTTGTCACCTAATTCGGTGAGATAGTTGGCGAAGCTGAAGCCGTGCACCAGCCACTCGTCCTTGGTTTCCAGCATCGGATAATCCAGAGCTTCGAGAGCCGTACCGACGAGATCGTTTTTCTTGTGCAGGATGATCTGGAAGGTGCCGTTCAGCGAGCATTCGATTGCTGTACCGCACAGCTCGGAATCTCCCTGGGAAGCGTGCGAGTCGCCAACCGATAACAGGCCACCTTCGACCGCAACCGGATAATACATCGTCGCGCCCTTGCCGATCCGCCAATTATCGATGTTGCCACCGGTATAGCTCGGCGGAATCGAGTCGACGATATCGGCTTCCTTGGGCGCCAAGCCGATTACGCCGAAATGCGGACGTATCGGGATGCGCACGTTCTTCAAGATGCCGTGGTTCTCCTTGATCGTAGAGTGATCGACTGGAACGCCAGGATAGTCGATGGTTTTGTGCACCACCCCCGAAGGATCGGTCTGCGGAGTCCATCGGAAATTATACACGGCTTTCGCCCAGTTGCGTTCGCCGGTGGCGTCGACTTCGTAGATCGTGACCACTTCGCGCGGTTTTGGCTCGGTGAGCAGGTCCTTATAGTGAAAGCCCCACCATGCGGCCGCGTTGCTGCCGAAAGCCTTTCCCGGATATTGCGGATTGGCGCAAGGCCGGGGTGTGACGTCGATAATGCGTAACTCAATCACGTCACCCTCCTGGGCGCCGCGTACGTAGACCGGGCCGGTGCAGATGTGCACGCCAAGGCCCTCGCCGGCGCCGCGCCCGAACAGCGAGGCATCCATCGGTCCTGCGCCGCGTCGGTTTACGCCCTTCTTCTCCTTGGTCCACAGGAACACGCCTTCGGCGCCGGGATCGCCCTTCACCATGCGCTCGGCGTCGTCGTTGGCATGGTGGGTTAATGCCTCAATGGTGATGAAGTCGCCGGAATCGATCTCGACTTGCGGTTTCAGCTTCTTGCTGAAATAGCCCCAATGCACCGTGTCGGCATTCGCCGGCAAATGGTGATAGGACCGCTTAGCTGGTTGGTTCCTCTCGGCGGCAGCCGCCATCTGCGGCGTCACCAGAGAAATGCCGCCCGCAGTCATCGCCGCTGCGCCGCCGGCCGCGGCGAAGCTGGACCTCAGGAACGACCGGCGTTCCCGATCGAGCGTCTCCTTGAACTTGCGGTGGTGCAATTCGAATTCCGGACAGTTCTTGTCGTCACCCGCGCACATCGGATCTCTCCTGGTTTGAACGTGCATTTTACGCGCACCTTCATCCCATCGCAGTTCATCGGAACAGTCAAACTTGTACGTCATGTCAGTTCGACTGTTGGGCGGCGAAGGCCGCGTCGCCGCATAACGAAGCCTAGGATAATTAGACGCTCGCCTATTGCTTAAGCATTGTGTGCTCAAACTTTGAGAAATACGGACATTGCTTGAGCGCTAAGAGTGTCCACCGCTGCCATGCAATAAATTGTCAGCAATGGGGTGACTCTGAAGACCGCGAAAATGAGAGGTATTGAAGCTCTGACATCAATACTATTGCGCGCTGATAACGTGGTCGAATGATGGGCGATGTCTGTCATTGGCACGAAACTGACATGCCTGGGCGGTCCGACGATGTCCGCTCTTGAGGGGATACTGTTGGAAAAGTCGAAAGTTGCAGGGCTAAAGATTTTTCTCGAAAACACTAAGCAGCGAGCGATCGCTGATTCGTATGACCTCAATCGCGTTACCGACGTCGCCTGTGAATTTTGCGTGAGGTCGTGAGGTCCCCTCACATCTTGTACACGAATGCCGCGCCCACTGCCCGCAGAATTTTGGTCATCGGCGAAAATCGACTTTTGCAAACACTATCGAGGGTAGTACGGACAGGCCATTCGGCCTGGATCACTTCTGATTCTGACCCGGAGCGGAAGTCGACGGCAAGAGCGGCGGACGCAAATGATGGCCAGAGCGTTCCTTCGTTTCATGAAACGAAAGAACGCTCCGACAAGACTCTTTGGCACGCTTGAACCGCGCAGCCACCGTCTACGAGTGCATAGGCTTGATGTTCTGGTTGACGCTGAAGAAGTTCGTGGGGTCGTATTTGGCTTTCAATGCAACAAGACGATCGTAGTTGTCGCCATATGTTGCTTTGAGCCTACTGTCGTCCCCATCGTCCATCATGAAATTCACATAACCACCGTCAGCCGAGTATGGATGCACGGCCTCCCAATAGCCTTTGGTCCAGCGGGTGATTTCGCCCGCCTTTTGCGGATTGGGATCGATGCCGGCGATGACCATCGACCAGGTCGCGTCGCGCGTATTCCAGGCAGTGTCGCTCTTGCCAATGCGACGGACGGCGCCGTCGATCGGATAAAGATGCATGAGCGAGAGCGAGCTCGGCAGTTTCTGTGCTTGGGCGATATGGGCGTCAATCGCTTCGTCGGTCAGTTCTTTCACGAAATCGCCGCGCCAGTACCATTGCAGGCCTTTTGGAAAGAACGGATCGAACATGGACTGGAGAGCCGGATAAGGCATTTCGCCCATCCAGTTGAACAACGGCGGGGGCAGTTCAGCGAGCAACTTGGCCATGACCGCCTGGCCGTCTTCTGTCGGACCATTGTAGCAGGCGATGATGGCGCAGGCGCGCTTACCCTGATGCTCAGCCGGGAACGGGTCTACCGGCGGAACGGTCTTCAACCCGACAAAGGCCCCGAGCTCCTCGGGGGCGCCAGGCAGGAACCCGGTACGTCTGCATGACGGTCCGGGCATCTTTGAGATCCCAGAAGATTGGACCGGCATAGACCATGTTCACCGGATGGGCCTGGAACAGGAAGCTTGTGACGATGCCAAAATTGCCGCCACCGCCGCGCAGGCCCCAGTAGAGGTCAGCGTTCTCAGATTTATTGGCGGTGACAATGCGACCATCGGCGAGCACGACATCCGCCTCGAGCAGATTGTCGCTGGTGAGGCCATACTTGCGGGTGAGGTATCCGGTGCCGCCGCCGAGGGTGAGGCCGGCGATCCCGGTCGTCGACACGATACCCGCCGGCACTGCGAGCCCGTAGACATGTGCGTAGCGTGGTCGACATCGCCCTGCGTGCAGCCGGGACCAACGCGGACAGTGCGAGCGGTGGGATCGACCCGCACGCCCTTCATCATCGACATGTCGATCATCAGCCCGTCATCGACACTGCCAAGGCCCGGCCCGTTGTGTCCGCCTCCGCGGATCGCAACCTTAAGATCGTTCTGCCTTGCAAAATTTACGGCGGTGACAACGTCAGCGACGTCGGCGCATCGCGCAATCATTTCCGGACTCTTATCGATCATCCCGTTGTAGAGGCTGCGTACGGCGTCATAGTCGGCGTCCGTTCGCCTGATGACGGGGTCGCGCATGTTGCCGATGAAGGCTTCAGTGGCCATGGCTTGCATGATCTCCTCCTCTTTCACACGATGATCGTTCGATGAGGCCTGAGGTTGCTCCCATTGTTGGGCTTCCGATGTTGCTCAGCAAACCAGGGATCAGCGGACGTCATCGCAGAAATGACGTCTCTTGATGCGCAACGGACCTCCGCTAAAAACTCCGTCTACATTCACGTCAAATTTTCTTGCTGGCGACGGGCCCGTTGCAATAACGCGAGGGCCCCAAGCGCAGGACCGATGCCTAGGCGCTCGGCTTCGACCAGCAGGTCCCCAAGCTTCCATGTCGTCTCCTGTTCGGGACGACCCCGACCATGTGCGCAAACAGTGCGTCCGTATCGAACGAAGAAGTTGGCCAAGGGTAGCGGCTCTGACCGCGTAAAATCCTCGAGGGCAGCACTATAGCGCTCCGCGCCGTCCCAATCCTGAGAGTGCAGCGATGCGTCGATCGCGTACCGGAAGAACCACAAATGATTGTGGCTCACCGCACCTTTGCGAAGGATATCCTCGCCTTCCGTCAGCGCCGTTTGAAGTTCAACCGGATCCTCGGTTGTGACCGCGAGGTGGCCGAGGATCCACGGACCCACAAAGCTGACCCCGGTCTCGCGGCTGATCATCAAGGCACGGTGCAGCAGGTCCATCGCCTCCGCGCTGCTCGCCTCTGCGCGAGCGACCATGGCTAGATCGTTGAGGCTGACCGCCTCGAACCTTTTAGCGCCAAGCTGTCGAGCGAGGACCAGCGCCCGCTCGGCATGAATCTTCACACGCGCAAACTCGCCGGTCGTGCGAAACACGTTGCACGCCGCGTAATGGGCGATGATTTCCGCACGATGATGCCCGACCCGCGCCGCCAGTTCGACTGCCATCTGGCTCGTCGCGAGCGCCTCGGAGAAATCGTTGAGGTACACCTGGGTATGCGCGACCATACTGAGGTTGGCGACTTCGATGCGCCCGGCGCCAGACGCGCGCGACAGCTCCACGCATCGGCTGAAGTGCCGATGAGCGCTGGCCATTCGGCCGCGCGCGTATTCCGCATCGCCCAACCCGCCAAGCGCACGCGCCTCCAGCTCTGGCGAACTGGCTATCCGGGCGCAGTCGAGAGCGCGCTCATGTTCATGCAAGCACTCGACGAGCCTTCCGAGCGGGAAGCAGAGATTGCCACGCAGGTGGTGGATCCGCGCGCGCTCCGCCGCGAGGTCGTCGATAGCGGCGGTCGCGGCCTTGTCCAGCATCGCAAAAGCCTCATCGAAACGATCCGTCACGCGCAGGCCGGCAGCGAGCCCAAGCCAGGCTCGACACCGCTCGATGTCAACATCGGCGACTGCCAAGGCCTGCTCAAAAGCAGCAATCGATTCTGAGATTGAACCGAGGTCATGCAGGATTTCGCCCCGGAGCAGATGCAGCGCGCTTAGATCGGCCCGATTCCTGGCCAAGATTACGCCGCGCTCGACGAGACGCAGGGCCCGTTCGGTCCGGTACTCCGCTGCTTGCGCGCCTGCCGCTTCCAGGTAGGCGCGGGGAGCGCCATCGTCATCGCCTCGATCGAGATGCTGTGCGCACAACATCAGGTCTCGGCTCCTAAACCAATCTGCCGCCTGGCGGTGCAACTCGCGGCGCCGGCTCCTGAGCAGCGTGTCGTAGACGCCCTCCTGAATCAGCGCGTGGGCAAAAAGAAAGTGATCGCCCTGCGGGCGCACCAAGAGATGCCGCACCAGGCCGGCGCAATTCCAACCGGGCTGGTCGAGTAGGGCTGCCAACGCTTCGGCAGTAAAGCGCTGGCCGAGAACTGAGGCTGCTTGCAGCGCCCGCTTGTCGGGCAATGCAAGCCGATCCAAGCGCGCCTGTACCAAACTCCGGATCGACCCCGGCACGTTGCCCTCGGCGCTTTCCTCGGCATGCCGCAACAGTTGCTCCAGAAACAGCGGATTCCCGTCGGCCCGTTCGACGCAACGCTGGGCGAGCTCGCCTAGTGCGCCAAGATAGGCCTCGGCGAGCCCGTTGGCTTCGCTCGGCTGAAGCGGGCCGAGGTCGATCGTCACGATCGGCTGGCCGGCAATCGTCGGCCCCCAGATCTCATGGAGCAGGTCGCGCTCGAGCCGCGAGGTCATGACCAGAAGCGCCGGACATCCAGCGACCGTCTCGGCGAGGTTCGCCAGATGATCGAGAGTCATCTGATCAGCCCAGTGCAGGTCCTCAATCGCCAGCAACAGAGGACGATGGCCGCTCGCGTGGGTGACGAGTTCGGCGACCGTCGCCCGCTTGCCGCGGTTGCGGGCGGGATTGTCCATTGCATCATAGAGCGTACGCAGTTCAGTCGGCTGCGGCACGTTGAGGAGGTCGTTCAGGTACACTCGCCGCTCGTCAGCCAGCATGCCATCCGCGATGGTCTTCTCAGCAGCAGCAACAGCGATCTCTTCCTGGCTGCTCTCGCCCGACAAACCGAGCAGGCTGCGGACGAGCGAGCGGATTGCGTCCTGGCCGGAGCCCATTCCGAAGTCGAGCACCAGCCCGCTGTGACAGGCGAAGTTCTCCCCCTCGGCCATTGTCCGGAACTGCTCGAGCAGGCGGGTTTTGCCGATGCCGGCCTCCCCGCGGATGTAGATGGTCCGGCCGCGTAGCGTGTTCCGGCACCGGACAAGCGCCGCTTCGAGCTCCCTCAGTACGCGGTGCCGTCCAACAAAGGCTTGGCGGCTGGAGCGGGCCGGTTCGCGAAAGGCGCGCAGTCGCCACGCCCTTACCGGCTTTGCGAGCCCTTTGATGGCGAGCTCACCGACCTCGGAGCAGTCGACCCGTTCGGCCAGCGCACGGTAGACTGAATCCGAAATGAAGATTTCGCCCGTGGGCGCCTTATCCTTCAGGCGTGAGGCGAGGTTCACGGACTCGCCGGTGACAGTGTATTCAACGTGGCGTGCGCTGCCGGTGCCGGTGGCCATAACCTCGCCACTGGCAATGCCGATGTGCACGCCAATAGGGCGGCCGAGATCGGCCGCGACCAGGGGCATGCGGCTGCCGATATCGAGGGCAGCCCGGACGCATCGCTCAGGATCGTTGCCATATGCCACCGGGGCACCGAAAACAGCCATCACGCAATCACCGATGTGCTTGTCAACAGTCCCACCGTGATCGACGACGCTTGCGTCGGCAAGATCGAAGAAGCTTCCGAGGAGGGCGTGGACTTCCTCAGCGTCGAGTTCGTCGGCGAGCTTCGTGTAGCCGGCGATGTCAGCGAACAGCACTGTCACCTGCCGCCGCTCAGCCTCCGGAAGCGGCGAAGCTACCCCCGATGTCGCGGCCGGTGCGCTCGGGACTGGGAGAGGCGTCGGCGTCGGTCCGTCACGCAACCCCGCGATCGCGGTAAGCAGTTTGCGGCGGTGACCGACCGAGGCGACGCCAATCCCGATCAGATCGTCGGCGGTCAGGCGGGCAAGGACCGAAGCGTCGATGTCGTTCTCGCGGAACGCCTGTTCGTATTGCCCCAGCCCTAGACCGTGCAGCCAAGCCGCAACATTCATGGGCGCCTCCTGGCCGGATTCCTCCGCAGAGTACCAAGACCTTCAGTCTACCCCAAAATTTCACGACAGGCGCTGGGAAATTTCAGCGCGCCGTGAACGTGTAGCCGAGGGCATCTAGAGGCGATAGCGCCCCGCGCTGAAACGCTCCTTGACCAAGTGCTATTCAGCGCTTCGGGCGAAAGTGTTACGAGTGCAGACTGAATGCTCCAGTTATCGACCCCGGATTCAGTGCCACCGTCGCTCCGTTCGCTTCTACCGACGAAGGCGAAAGCTCGGCAACTGTGCCAGCGAATGCAAGTATACTCTTGGAAGGAAAGTGACATTTTTTGAATGTCCGACAGCCGTCTATCCGGGGCATACCGTCAGGTTCTCTGACAGAAAATGCCGCCTCAGTTGGGGCCTCTTGTTTTGGGCAACAATGGTATGTCGCCGATTGGCACGAAACAGACTCGCCCGCGCATTTCGCCGATGTCCGTAGTTGATGGGATACTGTTGCAAAAGTCCAAAGTTGCAGGGCTAAAGATTTTCGCGAAAACACTAAGTAGCGAGCGATCGCTGATTCGTATGACCTCAATCGCGTTACCGACGTCGCCTGTGAATTTTGCGTGAGGTCGTGAGGTCCCTCACATCTTGTACACGAATGCCGCGCCCACTGCCCGCAGAATTTTGGTCATCGGCGAAAATCGACTTTTGCAACACTATCGATGGCAGAGCGGACCAAGCGCGTCCGGCGCCGGAGGTCAGTTGATGACCCCAAGCCGACATTGGCTAACGCATGAGGGTCAATTATCATCTTCCCTAGCTTCATTTGCTTTGGGTGCTCTCTCAATGACTGGACGAAGCTTCAAACAGCTACTTTGCGTCGCCAGTGCGGTGGCATTTCCCCTCCTTTTGGATGTGCTCACGCTGAATTCGCATCGCGCCTTCGCCCAAGCAGAACCGGCACCACAAGCTGCCAGTCCCCGCTTTCGTGCGGATGGACCGACTGCAGACGAATTTGGCCAGAAGGACGGATATCCGAATTGCAAGGGTATCGACTATGTTGACCAAAAGCGCTGCCGGGTAGGCGCGCTAAGCCGCTATGACACGCTGTTTCCTGCACGCACTATCAGTGCTCCGAAACAGTCAATCCCGCTGGCTCGCGCAGCGCACGAACCCGTCATTCAATATGCCTTCGCCGGACTCAAGCTGACGCTCGACGACTACCTCAATCGCCAACCGGTCACCGGCCTATTGATCGCGAAAGACAATACGATCCTAGTCGAGCGTTACCAGTACGGACGCACCGATAGGGATCGCCTAGCGTCCTTCTCGATGGCGAAGACCGTGCTTTCGCTGCTAATCGGGATCGCCGTTAAGGAGGGCGCTATCCGGTCCGTCGATGATCTCGCGGGAAGCTATGTCCCTGACCTGAAGGACACCGAATACGGCCGGACACCGATCAAGGCTTTGCTGCTGATGTCTTCAGGTGTCGCATTCTCGGAGGATTACGGCAGCAGATCCAGCGATATTAACAAGCTGGCCCGTCTCACGATCGAGCTGGGCTCTCCCGGCAGCCTCTCCGCGGTGAAGCAGTTCAATACCCGTCTCTCCCCGCCCGGCGTGCGTTTTTCTTATTCGTCCGCTGAATCGCTGGTACTGGGCCTAGTGCTCGCGGCTGCCACCGAGCGAACCGTGTCCGACTATGCCGCCGAAAAGCTCTGGCAGCCAATGGGGGCGGAAGCTGATGCGACGTGGATCGTCGATGCGACCGGGCAGGAAATCACGTTTGCCTATGTCAACGCGGTGCTGCGCGATTGGGCGCGGCTCGGCCTGATGCTGGCCAATCACGGCAATTGGAATGGAAAGCATATCGTGCCTGCAGACTGGCTCACGGCATCGGCTGCTGATGCGCTTCCCACAGACTCACCCCTGGCGAAGTACGGTTATCAAGTCTGGTATTCCGCAGACACCAGGCGTTTCTCGCTCCAGGGCCTCCGCGGACAATTTGTCTTTGTCGATCCGGACCTAAAGCTTGTTCTCGTGCAGACCGCGCTCGGCGGTGAGCAGACCGCGACCGCTGAGCTGTTTGCTCTTTGGAATGCGCTGCGAGCGCAGGTTCGGTAGGCCGCGGGTGGCAAGACAGCGTTTCGGTTTGTGGCCCTTAGCGAACTTCAGAAACTGCACCGCGACAGGTCGGCTTGTGGCCGATTCCGTTGAAGAAGTCGGCCCGCGAGCGAGGCGAGCCGCAAATGCGGCACAGCCGACCGCTTCTCAGGCCGGATTTGGCTGCGGCATTGGGACCAGCTTGGCTAGTTTCCGGAGGTTCTGGGCGGTTGCTGCAAGGAGGAACTCGTCGCGAGCCCCGTTTGGTCCACGTAATCGCAGTCGGTCGAGCTTGAGAATGCGCTTGAGGTGAGCGAACAACATTTCGACCTTCTTACGTAGCCGTCGCGATGCTCGACCTTCCCAGGATTTAGCAATCGCCCGCGCCATGTCGCGGGCTCTCTCATGGATCGAGCGAGGCACCTTTCGAGCAGGCGTGTTCGGGCAGCAGTGTGGCCTCAAGGCGCAGGCGTCACAGTCAGCCTTGCTCGCTCGATAAAGCAACGTCTCGCCATCATTCACACGCGTCCCTGTTGTGGTCAGCGTCTTGCCGCCAGGACAGATATAGACGTCGCTGACTGGATCGTAGTTGAAGTCCTCCCGTGTGAAGGTCCCATCCTTGCGCGCTGATTTGTCGAACACGGTCACATGCGGCTCGATGCCGTGCTCATCGACCAGCCAGCCCAGCATGTCGGCTGAACCATAGGCGCTGTCACCGAGAAGCCTGGACGGGTGAAGACCGAAGTTCTTTGCGGTCCGCTCGATCATGCGCTTGGCAGCGAGAACTTCTGCCTGCCGGATCGCTGTGGTCGGCTCAACGTCGACAATGATCGCATTTTCCACATCGATCAGATAGTTCGTGGAGTAGGCAAAGAAAGCCTGTCCGCCATGGGCACCGGTCCAGCGCGCGGCAGGATCAGCCGGTGAGATGAACTTGGGGACGATCTCGGTCGCGGCCCCAAACGCCGCATCGTCCAGGACAGCTAGATACTCGTCGACGGCACGGCTTGCGGCTTTTGGCGGCAACCCCTTTTCGCCCTCGACGCCGTTCTGCCGGTTAGCATCGGCCTTGATCAGGCTAGCATCGACCGCAAAGCCTTCTCCGCCAACCAGACCCTCGTCGATGCAGCGGCGCAAGACGTCTTCGAACAGCCGTCGCAGCAGATCACTATCGCGGAAGCGGCCATGTCGGTTCTTTGAGAAGGTCGAATGATCGGGCACGTCACCATCGAGCCCAAGGCGGCAGAACCAGCGGTATGCCAGGTTGAGGTGAACCTCTTCGCACAGGCGCCGCTCCGAGCGGATGCCGAAGCAGTAACCGACCAACAGCATCCGGATCATCAGCTCGGGCGCGATCGAGGGCCGCCCGATCGTGCTGTAGAAGGGGGATAGCTCTCGCCTTAACCCATCGAGGTCCACGAACCTGTCGATCGATCGCAACAAATGATCGGCCGGAACGTGCCGCTCGAGCGAAAACTCATAGAACAACGCGACCTGCTCAACTCGCTGATGTCCCATCATGATTCAGTCCTCTCGCAACGACTGAATCAGCGAACATCAACCAGCGCAACCGAAGACTTTTTCAACACAATCGGCCACAAGGGGACATTACGGGCGTCGATTGATCACCGGGCTCGCTGAGAGCGGCTGATGAGAATCAATCATATAACCACTAAGGGGATCGCGGCGGCGTGGTACCAGCCGAGCCTTTCGCCAATCAATGCCATGGCCTGGACGGCGGCGAAGGCAGGGGTAAGGGTAAGCGACGCCGCGGTCAGCACCGGGCCATTGCGGGTCAGCGAGATGTTGTAGCCGAGGTAAGCGCCGATGCCCGTCGCGAGCACAACCACGGCTATCCACGGAAGCGTTTGTTCATCAATGATGGGCAAACCCGTTGAGACGATTTCGCTCGCGGCGAAGGGCAGCACGGCAATGCTCGCGCCGACGGACATGACGGCGAACTGCGCCATCGGCGTGAGGCGCGCTGGCATGCGGCGCATGGCCACCGTGTATCCCACAAACACAAGCATGCCCGCGGCCGCCCACAAGTCTCCCGGATTAAAACGCAGAGCTGCGAGTGCGTCGGGATGGCCCTTGGTGAAGATCAAGGTTGCGCCGAGGAGGCAAGCGGAAATGCCGACGATAAGCGGCGTGCTCGCGGCTTGGCGGCGGGCGACGATCTCCCATGCTGCCACCAATGCGGAGGCGCAGCCGTAGATCAGGCCGATGTTGGTAGCTTCCGTCGTCCGTGAGGCGACGTAGGCGGCAATGGAGCAGAAGCCCATACCGAGCGCAGCGAGGACCGACAACTGTAGCAGATGAGAGAGAGGGGCCTGCCAGCGGTCGTAGCCGGGCCGCATAAGGGCGAGTGTCCCGATAACGAGGCCCGACAGCGACCAGCGCACGAGCGTAAGTGTGGCCGGTCCGAAGGCGTCCACCAGCGCGCGCCCCGCGACCGGATTGAAAGCGAAGCAGGCGGGGGCAAATGCAAGCAGCAGAAGATACATCGGCTTAAGGCCGGTAGGAGCCGAATCTGTACCGCCTCCATCCGTCGAAGAGGCGTTCGCCGACCCACTATCCATGTTCCTGCCCTCGGTCTTCCTGCACAACAGTCACCATAGACACATCACTTAACAAGTCGCCAGATCAGAGGACGCGACTTCCGGTATGGGTCGATTGTGTTGAAAAAGTCTTCGGTTGCGCTGGTTGATGTTCGCTGATTCAGTCGTTGCGAGAGGACTGAATCATGATGGGACATCAGCGAGTTGAGCAGGTCGCGTTGTTCTATGAGTTTTCGCTCGAGCGGCACGTTCCGGCCGATCATTTGTTGCGATCGATCGACAGGTTCGTGGACCTCGATGGGTTAAGGCGAGAGCTATCCCCCTTCTACAGCACGATCGGGCGGCCCTCGATCGCGCCCGAGCTGATGATCCGGATGCTGTTGGTCGGTTACTGCTTCGGCATCCGCTCGGAGCGGCGCCTGTGCGAAGAGGTTCACCTCAACCTGGCATACCGCTGGTTCTGCCGCCTTGGGCTCGATGGTGACGTGCCCGATCATTCGACCTTCTCAAAGAACCGACATGGCCGCTTCCGCGATAGTGATCTGCTGCGACGGCTGTTCGAAGACGTCTTGCGCCGCTGCATCGACGAGGGTCTGGTTGGCGGAGAAGGCTTTGCGGTCGATGCTAGCCTGATCAAGGCCGATGCTAACCGGCAGAACGGCGTCGAGGGCGAAAAGGGGTTGCCGCCAAAAGCCGCAAGCCGTGCCGTCGACGAGTATCTAGCTGTCCTGGACGATGCGGCGTTTGGGGCCGCGACCGAGATCGTCCCCAAGTTCATCTCACCGGCTGATCCTGCCGCGCGCTGGACCGGTGCCCATGGCGGACAGGCTTTCTTTGCCTACTCCACGAACTATCTGATCGATGTGGAAAATGCGATCATTGTCGACGTTGAGCCGACCACAGCGATCCGGCAGGCAGAAGTTCTCGCTGCCAAGCGCATGATCGAGCGGACCGCAAAGAACTTCGGTCTTCACCCGTCCAGGCTTCTCGGTGACAGCGCCTATGGTTCAGCCGACATGCTGGGCTGGCTGGTCGATGAGCACGGCATCGAGCCGCATGTGACCGTGTTCGACAAATCAGCGCGCAAGGATGGGACCTTCACACGGGAGGACTTCAACTACGATCCAGTCAGCGACGTCTATATCTGTCCTGGCGGCAAGACGCTGACCACAACAGGGACACGTGTGAATGATGGCGAGACGTTGCTTTATCGAGCGAGCAAGGCTGACTGTGACGCCTGCGCCTTGAGGCCACACTGCTGCCCGAACACGCCTGCTCGAAAGGTGCCTCGCTCGATCCATGAGAGAGCCCGCGACATGGCGCGGGCGATTGCTAAATCCTGGGAAGGTCGAGCATCGCGACGGCTACGTAAGAAGGTCGAAATGTTGTTCGCTCACCTCAAGCGCATTCTCAAGCTCGACCGACTGCGATTACGTGGACCAAACGGGGCTCGCGACGAGTTCCTCCTTGCAGCAACCGCCCAGAACCTCCGGAAACTAGCCAAGCTGGTCCCAATGCCGCAGCCAAATCCGGCCTGAGAAGCGGTCGGCTGTGCCGCATTTGCGGCTCGCCTCGCTCGCGGGCCGACTTCTTCAACGGAATCGGCCCCAAGCCGACCAACTTCATCGTCTGCTGCTGGTCTGGTATTGAGGGCATTCCGGACTCCGCAGCAGCGCTGCTTCGACCGCCGCTTGTGACCCAAACCGGTCATTCGGGCGCGCGAAAACTTGATGCAGATTCGCGTCCTCTGTGCTGCTCCAAGTGCCGAGGGACCATGGCACGATTGGCATGTTTTGTATAACATCAGGGCGGGAATTCTGGCCAACATGCGGTGAGTTGCCCGCACTTCACCTACGGGGGTGCAGGATGGACGGTCTACCCAAAACCCACTACCTGAAGAGCGACGACGTTCACATTGCCTATCAGGTCTTCGGCGAGGGTTCGCTCGACTTGCTGTTCGTTCCGGGTTTCGTTTCGAACATCGAAGCGATCTGGGAATCACCCGACCACCGCGCATTCTTCCGGCGCCTCGCCTCGTTCTGTCGCGTTATCCTTTTCGACAAACGTGGCACCGGCATGTCCGACCGGGGCTCACAGATCTTCACGCTTGAGCAGCGCATGCATGACGTTCAAGCAATCCTTGATGCAGTCGGGTGCGAGCGGGCGGCGCTGTTCGGAGTGTCTGAGGGTGGACCGATGTCGCTGCTCTATGCCGCGACGTACCCTGCGCGCACGTCGGCCCTTGTGCTGTACGGCTCCTACGGCAAGCGCTCCTGGGCGCCGGACTATCCGTTTGGGTGGAAGGACGAGCAATGGGCGCGCGTGTTTGACGACTTCGAACACCACTGGGGGACGCCGCAAAGCATAGCTGTCACAATGTATGCGCCGAGCCTCGCCGGCGACCCCGAGGCTTCCGAGCGCCGGGCTGCCTATTTCCGCGCATCGGCAAGTCCGGGCGCGGCCATCTCGATTATGAAGATGAACCGCGAAATCGACGTGCGGCACGTGCTGCCTGCCATTCGGGTGCCAACGCTCATCCTGCACCGCGCGGCGGACCGCGCGATCGACGTTGCGAACGCACGCTACATGGCGGAGCACATTTCGGGTTCGAAGCTTATCGAGCTTGTTGGCGTGGACCATAGTTACCTCGTAGGCGACCGCGACGCGCTGCTAGATGAAGTCGAGGTCTTTTTGACCGGCGTGCGCCATGTGTACGAGCCGGAACGCGTGCTCGCTACGGTGCTGTTTGCCGATATCGTGGGCTCAACAGAGCGCGCCGCAGCGCTTGGCGACAATGCCTGGCGTGAATTACTTGAGGCATTCTATGCAAAGGTTCGCGAGGTTCTGCAGCATTACCGGGGACGTGAGGTCA
Source organism: Bradyrhizobium sp. sBnM-33 (assembly GCF_032917945.1). Classification (NCBI taxonomy): domain Bacteria; kingdom Pseudomonadati; phylum Pseudomonadota; class Alphaproteobacteria; order Hyphomicrobiales; family Nitrobacteraceae; genus Bradyrhizobium; species Bradyrhizobium sp. sBnM-33. The sequence continues at coordinate 7,530,046 of NZ_CP136624.1, read as the reverse complement.
ACACTTCGGGCGACGGCTTGCTCGCCGCCTTCGACGGGCCAGCGCGAGCGATCCGCTGTGCCGGCGCGATCCGTGATACCGTGCGTTCGCTCGGTCTGGAGGTGCGCTGTGGCCTGCACACCGGCGAATGCGAGCTTGTCGGCAAGGACCTCGCCGGAATCGCAGTGCACATTGGCGCGCGCGTTGCCAGCCTTGCCGCGCCGGGTGAAGTGCTAGTTTCGCAGACGGTGCGTGATCTAGTGGCCGGCTCCGGCCTGGTATTCGAGGAGCGCGGCCCACAGAGACTGAGAGGTGTGCCGAACGAGTGGCTTATGTTTCGGGCTCTTCCAAATGAACTCGTAAGGTGAGCGCGCCGATGCATCGGCCATCCAGCCGTGCAAGTTCGGTGCTGATCATCAAACCCCAAAGCCGCCAAGGCGCTCGGCCTCATGATACCAGAATCATTCCTACTGCGCGCCGACCAGGTGATTGAATAAAGCTGGTAATTGCTGCGCTGCGTGAGTCTCCTGTTGGCACAAATGCGAAGTGCCGACTGACACTGGGATCGTCTGCTTATTGGGGTAGAGCGGAAGTCATCGGCGCTCAGTCAGAACGGCGCTTTTGACCCGAACCGGACGTCGATTGGGCGGAAATCGAAATGAAGGAGCTTCGAGGCCTAATCCCAAGAAATGCCATCAACGCTGACAGTACCGCGCATATAACCACGGCTGGACCGTCGCCCGCGAATGCGTTGTTCTTTGATTTCACCGGCAATCAAATGAGGACGCTGGTGCCCGGGCCTAGGTACTTATCCGATATCCGGAACCATGTCCCAAGGCGACGATGTCGGATAAGATCGTTGCCAGATCGAGCGAACTCGGTCCTCGCAAGAACGGTCACGGAGGAACGTCATGTCTAGGTGGAAAATATTAGCAGCGACGACGGCATTGGCTGCGATGATGATCGCCACGACAGCGTCGCTACCAGTCTGCGCACGCGAACTCCAGCCCCTCGCCACGGCAACGCCTGAACAGGTGGGCATGTCACTCGAGCGCCTTGGGCGCATTACCTCGGTGCTAAGGAAAGAGATTGCCGATGGTAAGTTGCCAGGGGCGGTAGTCATGGTCGCCCGCAAGGGGAAGATCGTCTATTCGGACGCCATTGGCTTCCAAGACAAGGGCGCGAATACGCCCATGAAGCTCGACTCAATTTTCCGCATTTACTCGATGACCAAGCCGCTTGCCTCGGTGGCGGCGATGATGCTGGTCGAAGATGGCGTCATCCAGCTCACCGATCCCATCTCCAAATTCCTGCCAGCCTTCAAAGACATGCAAGTGAGCGTGGCAACCCCTGGTCCCGATGGTAAGGCCACCTATACGAACGTACCGGCTGCCAAGCCGATCATCGTGCAGGACCTTCTGCGACATAGCGCGGGTCTTGCCTATGCGGAGATCACCAAGAACGAGCCAGTTAAGGCGGCCTACGTCGAGGCCAAGTTCTCCCAGCCGGGCATCATCGAGTACGACTCCCGCGGCATGACGCCAGCCGAGCAAGTCGAGCGCATCGCCAAGGCGCCCTTAATTCATCAACCTGGCACGATGTGGGAATACAGCATGGCCGTCGATATTCTCGGCCGTGTCGTCGAGGCTGCGTCGGGCAAGCGGCTCGCCGTCTTTTTGGATGAGCGGCTGTTCACGCCGCTCAAGATGGTGGACACGAGTTTTTGGCTTCCTGTGTCAAAGATGTCGCGCCTCGCGCAACCACTGCCAGTCGACCCGGCGTCGGGCCAGAAAATAAGCGTACTTGATGTGTCTGCGGAGCCGGGGAACGATTCCGGCGGCGCTGGAGCACTTTCAACCGCCACTGATTATTTGCGATTCGGACAGATGCTATTGAATGGTGGCGAGCTCGACGGCGTGCGCGTGATGAGCCGCTCCACCATCAAACTGATGACCTCAGACCATCTCGGCACGCGCATCGCAACACCGTTCCAGCCGGGTGAGCTTCTGCTGGGAACGCCAGGCTATACATTCGGCCTTGGCTTTGCAGTGCGCCAGAGCGACGGGATTGCTGGCGTTTCCGGCTCCGCGGGCGAGTTCATGTGGGCTGGTTACGCCGGCACTTTTTTCTGGGTAGATCCCAAGGAAGAGATCGTCGGTGTCTACATGACACAGGCGCCGAGCCCGATACGCGCGTATTACCGCAAGATGTTCAAGTCGCTCGTTTATCAGGCACTCGCGGATTGAAGTCGTCACCCTACCCGCCGTCGCATTCCGAAAAGCGAGGCAGTGGCTTGTCCCTGCCTCGCTATTCAATATTCGAACGGACGTGAGCCCGGCTTCGACCCTGGCCGCTATGGGTCGGGTATCAGGTGCGACTAGCCTGCAAGTGGCACACTTTTCGGACCTGATAGGCCCAGCCGATGATGTCTGTTCTTGAGAGTAAAGCGGACTGCCGAGTTGCACGATCGGACTTCCGAAATTGACCCGGAGCAGAAGTCAGAGATCAAGATAGTCTGAATCTCTGACACCGGTACCAGCCTCGAATCCGGAGTCAGGAGCTCGAACCTCTTCGGGCGCCACTACGCCGTTCAAGCCATTGGGAGGGGTCACATCCGTGAATTGGGTAGGTTCAGCATACGTGTCCTGTTTGACCTTGCGGACACTGCACCAATGAACGCCGATCCGTGGATTGCCTTACTAGTCCAACTCAGCAAGTAGCGCGGCGGCTTCTTTGAGATGGCGCGTATCGAAGCCTTCGGTGAAGGAGCCGTAGACCGGCGCAAGGAGATCGCGAGCCTCGATGCGCTTGCCGTGGTCGCGCCAGAGGCGAGCGAGACTTGTGGCGACGCGCAGCTCCCAAAACCTGGCCTCCTGGTCTCGAGCCACGGCCAGGGCGTGGCGGAGCGAGGCTTCGGCTTCCGCAGAATCACAGGGCGAGCTCGCAAGGACCGCCTCGGCCCTGAGGCGATGCAGCTCCGCTTCAAACCACCGCTCCTGCGTTCTGTCGACAATTCCCAGCGCCTCGGTCAGCAGGTCACGCGCTTCGGTTGGGTCTCCAGCTTGAGTGCAAATGTCTGCCAGCAAGCCCAGAAGGAAGGGTACCTGGTTGACAACGCCCAGGCCTTTGTTGGCCGCTATGGCACTGCGCATCTGCGCAGAGCCTGCTGTGACCTCACCAGCGGCGGCGAGCGCCCAGCCGTACCAAAACGCAGCACAAACTTCCCAGAGCGGAAAACCGTGCTCCGCGGTAAGCTTCATCGCCGCCTCCGCCCGCTCTCTCACGGTCGTCGAATCGCCGAGATGCTGATAAAGCCAGCAGTTCAGATGCAAGACATGACTGAGAGTATAGGCATCATTTAGCTCCTCTGCCGCGGCAAATGCCGCGCGGCTACGCGCTATCGCCTGGTCTATTTCGCCCCGCCACAGCAGGATCAAAGGGATAAAATTCAGCGAGGCGACCCGGCTGTCAGACGCCGACAGGAACACCGGGGATCGGCGATCAGCCTGATCCCAAAACGCGAGCGCCCGCTCGAAGTGCGCGAGAGCAAGCTGCTGGTTGCCACCGTGGAGCGCGCTCCCCGCTAAAAACCGGTGCCCAACGGCACAAGCAGCTGGGTCTTGCCGCTGTTCTGCGAGGCGCAGCAGCTCCTCGGCAACGTCGTACGCGACATGGACGCCGGATCGATGCAGATGATGCCCGAACAAACCGGACAGAACGGCGGGCAACTCGGGATGATCGGCCCGCTGCCGGCACAGTTCACGGGCACGTTCATAGGCCCTTCCGACCTCCAGCGCTGCGAAGCCCTTGGTGGCGGCGATCGCCGCCCCCAACGCCACCTGCACGTCAAGCTCGAGATGGTCACGCTCGTCTCCGGCGGGCAGGTCGGCTAATAATTCCAGACCTTGCGCCAACTGGGCCACGGCCTCGATCATCGCCGAGCGCGCCATCGCGTGACGTCCGGCCCGGTGCCGATAGGCGACCCCTTTCTCAATAAGACCCGCTCGTGTGCAGTGGTGGGCAAGAAGCTCGGGCTGTGTTTCGCCGGTACCTGGAAACTGCTCCTCCAGCACCCGCACGATGCTGGCGTGAAGTTGCTGGCGCCGGCCGCGCAGCAAGGTGCTGTAGGCGGCATCCTGTACAAGCACGTGCTTGAAAGTGTACTCCGCGTCAGGCGGCGTCCCGCGCCGGAAAATCAACTCGGCGCGCACGAGCCGCACCAAGGCATCGTCCAGTTCCTGCTGCGGCATCCGCGACACCGCGCCGATCAACTCATGTGAGAATTGTCGGCCGAGCGCCGCTCCGATCTGAGCCACTTCTCGCACCGGCGCCAATCGATCGAGCCGGGCCAGAAGGGAGGCTTGGAGCGTCGTTGGGATCGCCAGATGGTCGCCGGCATCGATCCTCCGTCCGCTCTCAACGACAGACTTGGTCAGCTCCTCGATGAATAGCGGCACGCCGTCCGTGCGATCAATGATCTGATCCGCAATCTTCTTGGGCAATGTCTTGCCCCCAGTTACGTGCGCGATCATCTCGGCGCGGTGGCGGGGTGCCAAGCGGTTGAGACTGAGCAATGTCACGTGCGGACGGCCGACCCAGGGCGGCGTGAACTCGGGGCGAAATGTGAGTATCATCAGGACCCGCAGCGTCGCGGCGCGGTCTATGAGCAGATCCAGCGACTCCAGCGTGGTGGGGTCGCTCCAATGGATGTCTTCCCATAGCATCAGCAGCGGCTGCCGCGCCGCGAGTCCTTCGACCTGGGCCACCTGCACATGAAGCGTTTTCTGTTTGCGCTTCTGCGGCGTGATATTGAGCGGCGGGTAGCGGTCGCCGGTCGGTATCGACAGCAAGTCCGCCAATAGGGGGACGGCTTCGCTCAGCTCCTGGTTGGCCAGTGCCAGCACCGCCACAAGCTTATCCAGGCGGGTCTCGGCCGTATCCTCGCGTCGAAATCCGGCCGCCTGCTCGAGCTGGGTGATGCTGGGATAAAGCGCACTGTGCTGATGATGTGGCGAGCAGAAATAACGCAGCCGCGTGTGCGGCTCCTTGCCCAACTGCTCCTGCAGACTTTCTGCGATGCGCGACTTGCCGATGCCCGGCTCACCGACGATCAGGACGACGGAACCGTCGCCGGCCTTGGCCCGCTCCCAGCGGCGCGTCAACAACGCGATCTCTTCCTCGCGACCGATCAACGGCGTGCTGGCGGCGCGCAGGGCCTCGAACCGACTGCCGACCAGGCTCGCGCCCACGACCCGCCAGACACGCACCGGATAGTGAATTCCCGCGATCGGCATTGTGCCCAGATCGCAATAATCAAACAGGCCGCCAAGCAGGCGGCGCGTGTCATCTGCGATGACAACCGAGTTCGGTTCGGCAAGCCCCTGTAGCCGTGCCGCGAGGTTAGGGGTTTCACCAATGACCGCCTGTTCCTGGGCTGCGCCCTCACCGAGCAGATCACCGACGACGACGAGGCCCGTGGCGATACCGACACGCACCCGCAACGAGGTCCCCTGGCCTGCATCGAGCTTGGCCACGGCTTCGATCAAGGCGAGGCCCGCGCGCACCGCTTGTTCGGCGTCCTCCTCATGTGCCTGTGGGTAACCGAAATAGGCCAGCACGCCGTCGCCGAGATACTTGGCAACAAAGCCGCCAGTCTTGGTGATGACCTCGGCGCAACGGCGGTGATAGGCGCCGATGATGTCGCGCAGCTCCTCTGGGTCGAGCCGCGCCGACAAGGCCGTGGAACCGACGAGGTCGGCGAACATGACCGTGAGCTGGCGGCGTTCGGCTTCGGGAGCCTTGCCGCGGGGGCGGTTGGGCTCGACCGAATGTGTGGTCGTGTCGTGAAAACTCTCGGTTCGCAAGGCGGCGATCGCATCGAGGAGAATACGGCGATGGCCAACTGCCGTCACGCCGAGGTCTTTGAGGTCCTCCGCGGTCAGCTTGGGCAGGATTGCCTCATCGATCGCGTTTTCCCGGAATGCCTGCTCGTAGCGTTCCAGGCCGAGGCCGCGCAGCCAGGCAGAGATATCCATGGCGTTCACACGCACACTTGGCCGCACTCATCCACTGGCGATGGCCGCCGCCACGCTGGCTGTGCGCTGTCGGTCGAGCCGTTCGGGGTCAAACCCGTCGCACCAGAATGAGGTAACCAGTTTACTCCATCCCTTGGGGCGAAGCATGTTTTTTTGGCTTCTGACGCGTTTAATCCGGGAACCACCCCGAAGCGAGCCTGGGAGGACTCCCCAGAAAACGGCGCTCAGCCTCACGATCCGGCCGCACTTCTCGTGCTCGCTGAGGAGGTGATCGAGTGAGAAGGCTCCTTCCGTTGTTGGCACGGAACGGACCAACTGGGCCAGCGTGGCGATGTCCGTTGATCGGGGTAGACCGGAAGTGGCTGGCGGAGGGGCAAGACGACGCGATTGACCCATTTCGGAGATCAGCATAGCCAGACATTGGTCCACAATTGTGCTATATGAACATTAAGTTTCCCCGAGCCCCGGGGGTGCATCTTGAGCAGAGAGCACGTAGAGCGGCGACTGGCAGCGATTCTGGCGGCGGATGTTGCGGGCTCTTGCCGCTTGATAGGGATCGACGAAGAAGGCGCGCTGGCGCAACTGAAAGCTCTGAGAAAGACGCTTTTTGATCCCAAAATCAGCGATCATCGCGGGCGCATCGTCAAGAATACCGGGGACGGCGCTCTCGTTGAGTTCGGGAGCGTCGTAGATGCCCTACGCTGCGCCGTCGAAATTCAGCGCGGCATGGCCGAACAAAATATCGATGTGCCGCCGGTCAAGCGGATCGAATTTCGCATCGGCATTCATGTCGGTGATATTGTTATCGAAGAGAACGATATCTTTGGCGAAGGGGTCAATATTGCGGTGCGTCTCGAAGAGATCGCAGAACCGGGCGGCATTAGCATTTCCGACGATGCGTACCGGCAAATTCGTGGCAAGGTAGATATCACCTTTGAGGACACCGGTTCGCAATCTTTGAAGAATATCGCCGAACCGATACGGGTCTGGCGCGTGCGCATTGCCGCTATCTCTTCTCCGGCAATGGTAACAAACCTATCGAGCGAGACTGCGCAGCCGCTCCCTCTCCCCGACGAGCCCTCCATTGCGGTGCTGCCGTTCGAGAATATGAGCGGCGATCCGAAACAGGAGTATTTTGCCGACGGGATGGTCGAGGACATCATTACCGGTCTGTCGCGGTCCAAATCGCTTTTCGTCATCGCGCGGCACTCCACCTTCACTTACAAAGGCAAAGCCTTCGATATCAAACAGGTCGGCCGCGAGCTTGGCGTCCGCTATGTGCTGGAGGGCAGCGTCCGCAGGGCCGGCAATCGCGTTCGCATCTCGGGACAGCTCATTGATGCCGCAACAGGAAAGCATATTTGGGCGGACCGGTTCGACAGCCAACTCGATGATATTTTCGATCTGCAGGATCGGGTCACCATGAGCGTGATCGGCGCAATCTCTCCTCAGCTTGAACGCGCCGAAATCGAGCGCGCAAAGCACAAGCCGACTGCGAGCCTTCAGGCCTACGACTATTATCTTCGCGCGCTCGCTTATTTTCGTAAATTCACCAGTGAAGCGAACATTGAAGCGCTCAAGCTCACCAAAAGAATTGCCAGCGATATCGATCCCGAATTCGCGGCAGCGTACGCGCTCGGCGCTCGTTGCTATGTACAAAGGAAAACATTCGGATGGAGCACCGCGGCTCAGGAAAGAGTTGAAGCCCGCCGGCTCGCGAGGCGGGCGATCGAACTCGATAGAGACGATCCATCGGTGCTCGCAAGGGCCGGAAATGTGCTCGCTTTCCTAGGTGAGGTCGAGGAGGGCGCAGCGCTCCTCTCACGCGCGATTAATCTAGACCCAAATCTGGCTACCGCACGACATTGGAGCGGTTGGGTCCACCTTTATCTCGGTGACGTAGATGCTGCGATCGAGCAATTCCAGGTCACCTTGCGTTTGAACCCGCTGGATCCACGGATCTTCATTGTCCAGACCGGGCTGGCCTATGCTCATTTTTTCGCTGCCCGCAATGCGGACGCCACATTATGGGCGACAACTGCTTTTCGGCAGCAACCAAATTATCGGAGCGCACAATTTATTCTGGCGGCATGCCATGCGACGTCTGGACGGATTGAGGAAGCACGAGAGATCTGCGCGCAACTGAACCCGCCCCCACGAATTTCTCGAATCAGGGACAGAACCCCATTTCGCAGGGCGGAAGATATCGACAGATTGGCGCAGGCTTTCCGCATCGCGGGGATGCCGGAATGACCATTATTGGGCACGAAACGGACATGCCGGGGCGGCCTAGCGACGTCCGCTTTTGGGGGTACAACGGACCTGCCGTGCGAGCAGAGACACTTCCGAGTTTGACCCGGGACGGACATTCCTACCAGCCGGTCGACATAGGGCGGACAATAGAGATTGGCTCGGCGTGTCCCACGACGCCGGCGCGTTTCCGAGGTGAAGTCTGATAGGCAAACCATCCATTCTGGTCGCGGGACGCTCAATGGGCGGAATCCGCCCACTGTTAACGATCTCTTAACCATCACAACTTAACTTTCGGTTAATAGACCGCGCGGTTCGTTCCAGGAGAACAGCCGATGCCTGTTGAAACACTGACATATGCCGCACTTGGCGCCCGCTTGACAATCTCGCCTAATGCCGCTCGTTCGCTTGTCAAGCGGCTCCGGCTGCCGCGCTCACTTTCAGATGACGGCAAAGCAATGGTGAGCGTGGATCTCACGGAAATACGGCACAAGCGTCGGCCACCACGTGAAGCAGGCAAGGTCGTCCTAGCTGCAAAGATCTAGCATTGCAGGGGAGATCGCGCGGCTCGAAGCAACAGCAGCGGGTCACCGGGCCGATTTCGAGCGTGAGCGCGCCGATCGGCTGATGGTTGAAGTGCTACAGGCGACCGCCGAGGCTACGGCAGCTAAGGAGGCGACGGCGCGGCTCGAAGGTTTTCTTCGGAAAGATGGCCGAGCTGGTGATGGCTCGACCGACAGCCGCGGACTAGCTGCACCCCGCCCGGAGCACCTAGCTGCGGACTTAATGGCAGCAGACCGCAAGGCTGCTCGTGGGTAAGCATGCGTGTCCCCGACGTAGCGGAGCAATCGGGAGAGAAAAAATGACCAGCATTGCCGATATCAGCGAGATGAAGGCGCGCATTATCGTGTTTGGGGTCGGCGGCGCTGGCGGCAATGCCGTCAACAACATGATCGCGTCTGAGCTGCAAGGCGTCGAATTTATCGTCGCTAATACCGACGCACAGGCGCTCGCCATGTCAAGGGCCAACCGGATCATCCAGATGGGCGCCCAAGTCACCCAAGGCCTTGGTGCCGGCTCGCAGCCCGAAGTGGGGCGCACGGCGGCCGAAGAGGCAATCAATTCGATCCGCGATCATTTAACCGGCGCACACATGGTGTTCGTTACTGCCGGCATGGGCGGCGGTACCGGCACTGGGGCAGCGCCGGTTATAGCCAAGACCGCCCGTGAGCTTGGCATTCTCACCATCGGTGTAGTCACCAAGCCGTTCCACTTCGAGGGCCAGCGCCGCATGCGCTCTGCCGAAGCAGGCATCGCGGAACTGCTCAGGGCGGTGGACACTCTGCTGGTCATCCCAAACCAGAACCTCTTCCGGGTGGCCAACGAGAAGACCACCTTCGCCGATGCCTTCGTGCTGGCCGATCAAGTGCTTTATTCCGGTGTGGCCTGCATTAGCGACCTTGTAGTCAAGGAAGGCCTGATCAATCTCGATTTTGCCGACGTTCTCACCGTAATGCGCGAGAAGGGCAAAGCCATGATGGGCAGGGGCGAGGCTTCCGGTACAAAGCGCGTGCTCAATGCAGCTGTGGCCGCAATTTCCAATCCATTGATCGATGACCCGTCGATCAAGCGCGCCAGTGGCCTCATAATCTCCATCACCGGCGGCAAGGACCTTATGCTGTTCGAGGTAGACGAAGCCGCGACCCGCATTCGCGAAGAGGTCGATAAGGACGCCAACGTCATCGTCGGCGCCACTTTCGATGAAAGCCTGCAAGGTATTGTCCGCGTGTCGGTGGTAGCGACCGGCATCGATAATCTTGGTGCGACGCGCCAGACGCAACCAACGGGCTCACTTACGGAACTCGCTAGCAGGCTGCGCAAGGAAAATCATCGCAGCCCCCAGCGGATCGAGAGTAGTGCACCGCGGCCGAATTTATACAGCCGCTTTTCCACTGTGCGCAATTCGATCGAGCAAGTTGTTTGCGATATCCCGGCCTTCCTGGGCCGCAAGGCTAACTGAATTCTCGTAGGAACCAAATCGGCTCGCTTAAAAGCGGGCCTAAGCGGACTTGCCAGTTGGCGCCTGTGATGTCCGCTTTGGAGGTAGAGCGGGCTGAGGCCCGGTAGACACTGAGGTCTGCTATTGGCCGATATTGTTGCAAAAGTCGAAAGTTGCAGGGCTCAAGATTTTTCGCGACAACGCTAAGCAGCGAGCGATCGCTGATTCGTATAACCTTTACCGAAGTCGCCTGTGAATTTTGCGTGAGGCCGTGAGGTCCCTCACATCTTGTACACGAAGGTCGCGCCCACGGCCCGCAGAATTTTGGTCATCGGCGAAAATCGACTTTTGCAACAATATCGGCCGAACGCAGACGGACTGCGAGCTGGCCATGATGTCCGCTGTTGGGAGTAGGGCCGACCACCGCAGGAGTGCTGGGACTTCTCGGACAAGAGTTGCGGTTGTCGCGCCGTCCCGCCTTGCCGGCTCCCCTACAGCTCCCCGTGCGGGCGCATGCTCAATTAATGTAAGGTGCTTGAAGGCGCTTGTCGCTCCGATTCTAACCTTCACAGGGTTGGGGGCGCAGGCAGGGCGAAAGCATCAAACCGGGCGCAGAAACATCTTGCGTTGGAGCTTGAAGATTAACCAGCGGTTACGTTTGACGGCGAGTGCGATCAATCGCGAGTTCCCGCTTCATTCGTCCAACTTTGCCTCAGCCGGTCCGCAGAGGCGCCCGGCTCTACTGTTTTCGGGAAAGATCTTACGCGTTGCAACGAGCCGGCGTTAAGAGCCTCACATGCCGTGGCTGGCAAATACTTTTTGGCAGCTCTTGCTCAGTCTGGCCCTGTTCTGCCGCAAGCATTGTTGAACCGCTCCATCATTGCCAAGTTGCTGTCGGCAAAATCGCTGCGCATCTCGCCTGCAGGCCTGCTGCTCTTGTGGCGTGCCCATGTGACCCTGCGCAAAAGATAGCGAAGTTTCAGTCAGCAAAAGTACTAGAACGAGGACAATGAAGCGCATAACGATCTCCCTATTGACACTAGCAGATGCACACATTGCCGGCTGCGACGGAATGACTCGATGTCTTGATTTGGCCTTCCGCAGCGACGGTCTGCTGTGATTCTGTATCTGGCACTTCGATTCCATTGAGGTGCCAAGATGTTGAACGAACAATTCAGGCTTGGTCGGTTCGGGGATGGCCGTCTCGATAAAGGGGGGCGGCTCTGCTCGAAGGGATGGTCACGCGCGCCAGCTCGTGCTTGCGTCGAGCGGCGGATGGTGATCGGGCCAAGATAGTCCGATACGGCCGATTTCTCGCCAATGAGAACGTGAGCTTGGAAGCACTGCTCGCAGGCTGGGGCGAACAGACGGCGGTTGCGGCGGCCGGCCGGCACGTGCTGGCGATCCAGGATACAAGCGAGATCAACTTTAGGACCCAACCCGAGCGTCGGCACGGGCTGGGTGAGATCGGCAAAGGGAACAGCCACGGCTTGCTGTTGCATGCGATGGCCGCCGTGGATGCCGCCAGTGACGCCTGTCTGGGGCTGGTAGGCGGGAAGATTTGGACGCGCCAGGGCCGGGTTACGGTGCCGCACGATCAGCGGCCACTGGAGCAGAAGGAGTCGGAACGTTGGATCAGCACGGCCCATCGAGCCAAGCAGGTGCTCTCTGCGGCCACGATGGTCACGGTGATCGACGATCGCGAGGGCGACATCTATGCCAAATGGGCGAGCGTATCGGCCTCAAACTTCCATCTGTTGACGCGGAGCATGCATGATCGCGTGCTGGCCGACGGTGCAAGCATGTATGCCACCGCCAGCAGTTGGCCCGTCGTCGACACTGCCACCATCGACGTTGTGGCGCGTGCCGATCGGCCCGCCCGACAGGCCAAGCTGGTGCTGCGGTTCGGTCGGGTCACCCTCAGAAGGCCGCAGAACGCGTCTGCCGACTTACCGCGGACAGTCGAACTCGCTTTGGTCGAGGTCGTTGAAGTCGATCCGCCAGCGGGCGTCGAGCCGCTGCACTGGTACCTGCTGACGACCCATGACGTCAACGATGTCGCGTCTGCCTGGCAGATCGTCAACTGGTACAAAAAGCGTTGGATTATCGAGCAGCTGTTCCGCCTGATCAAAACGCAGGGGCTGCAACTCGAAGACAGCCGGATCGAAACCGCCGATCGGCTGCTCAAGCTCACCGCGATCGCCGCCAAGGCTGCCGTCGTGATCCTGCAACTGGTTCAGGCTCGCGACGGACGCAGCGCCGAACCTGCCAGCAACGCGTTCAACAAAGAGCAGATCAAGCTGCTCGCCGCACTGGCCACCAAGTACGAAGGCAGAACCAAACTCCAAAGCAATCCACATCGCCCGCAAACCTTGGCTTGGGCCTCATGGATCATTGCTCGCCTCGGCGGATGGGATGGATACCCTCGCACCAAACCCGGCCCCATCACCATGAGGCATGGCCTCCAATACTTCTTGGGCGTGGCTTCCGCCTGGGAGACCCTCAAAGATGTGTGAATCAGCTAGCCTATTGACAGGGACAAAACGTTGCTTCCCGTCTGCCGGTTCCTCGATAGACATACCGATACACTGTGCACCCCAACAGAGATACGCTGTTGCGCACGAAGCGGACCTTACGAAGCAGCTACAATCCCGCTCGTCCTTGACTGAGTGGGATCGCTTGTGGAGACCTGGATGCCTCAGCCCCGCTTACTGCGCGCGAGGTAACCGGCAGTAACCTCGTCTTTGTGGGCGGCGAAGGCTGCCAGGACTTCGGCTTTCTCGCGCTTCGGAACCTTAGCAAAATCCAGGCTCCGAGCGAGTTCGGCTGCGACCTCGTCAAATTCTGCCGGGGAGATCCGGAGCTCGCGGTGGGCCTCCTCAAGGCCAAGCGGCGTCGTCCCGGGCTTCGTGGCCTTGAACCGGAAAGGCCCGCCGGAAACGTCGCAGACCCATAACGTGCGCATGAACTTGAGACCGGGCAGCCTTGTCAGATTCTTGGTGTGCCATTGCCGCAGCTGCGGGTTCTTGGATTTCCGGCCAACGATGGGATTCTTCATGACGGCATCGCTAAAGTGATCAACTACTGCCGCGATGGCGAAAACACCGCCCAGCCGCTCATACAGAGTTTTTTCGGGCTTGGTCTGCTGCGTCTGCGCGTACGCGTTGCCAGCTCCTGCCAAAGCCGCCGGGGCGGCGGCCAGCGCCAGCCCGGTGACAATGTTTCGTCTTGTCATGGAAGTCGAAAGAGGTCGTGCCATTGGTTACCTTCTTGAGCATAGTTCGAAAGTATTCCCTTCCAGCGGGTGTGGGCGCTGGACTAGTTTGGCAACGACCGGTGACATCACAAACGGGTCCGTCGGCTTTGCGCGCGTCCGCCTACCAGTCACATCGGCACTTTGTTGCCGTCCCGTTGGATGGGATTGGATAGAAAAGGTTCCCGGCAAAAAACCGCCGCTGGTTCACTATCTGTGCGGCGCTCTCAGCGCGAGCTGTGAGAGAGATGAATGTCCGTTCCTCGGAGTAAATCGGAAATCGTTTAGGAGAGCGCCGAAGTCCGAAAATGACCGATTTTGTTGCAAAAGTCGAAAATCGAACGATCCCGAAAATCTCGCGAAAGGTGATTTTCAGAGAGCTGTAACGTTGCGAAGCCACATCACGCCGCTACGCCAGGTCCGTGGTCGTTTTTCCGAGGAACGACGTGGTTCCCTCACGTCGCCACGTGCAACACGCGTCAGCGCCCCTGAAAATTTTCGTTCGTCACCCCAAAAAGACTTTTACAACGAAGTCGACCCAGAGAGGACATTGGCCTCTACCGCGGTCCAGTGCTCCGGAGCGGACTTCCTTCCATGGCGCGAAACTGAGCATTTGCATAAGATTAACCCCCGTCCTTGTCCTGACCCACCCGAGGGAGCGAAATGCGAAAACGCGGTGGACGCAAACAACCGGTCGAAGGTCGGCGCGCGACTAGGGCTCACAAAGTATCCATCGCCGCCGCATCCATCGCCGACCTACAGAATCAGGTAGGCGCTCTCGCTAGCGAACTGAAAGAGGCGCTTGAGCAGCAGACGGCTACCGCGGAGATTCTCCGCCTGATCAGCGCCGTGCCGGCCGATCCGCAGCCGGTATTCGAGATGATCGTGCGCCGCGCCGTCGCGCTTTGCGGCAGTTTGTTCGCGAACGTGTTCCGCTTTGATGGAGACCTCATCCATTTCGTCGCCAGTCACAACGTCGGGCCGAGCTACGTCGATATGCTTCGAGCGACCTACCCGATGCGGCCCGATCATTCTCAGGTATCCGGACGCGTACTGCTTAATCAATCAGTGGTCCGGCTCGCCGATGCGCTTGCCGATCCAGACTACGATCAGCGGTTTCCCCGGGCCATGGGTTGGCGTCGCATGCTGGGAATGCCGATAATGCGCGATCGCGATGTGCTCGGCGTCATCGTGGTGGGTTGGGCCGAGGCCGGACCTGTCGCTAAGGCCCAGGAGGAGCTTCTGAAGACCTTCGCCGACCAGGCGGTGATCGCGATCGAGAATGCCAGGCTATTGAACGAATTACGCGAGCGCAACGAGGAGATCGCCGGCTGGAATCGCGACCTGGAAGCGCGGGTCAAGGAGCAGGTTGAGGAGCTGGGCCGGGTTGGGCGGCTGAAGCGGTTCCTTGCGCCACAGCTTGCCGAAATGATCGTCTCGCAAGGCAATGAAAGGATCCTGGAGAGTCACCGCCGTGAGATCGTTGTCGTATTCTGCGATCTTCGCGGCTACACCGCCTTCACCGAGACCGCCGAGCCCGAGGAGGTTTTGGATTTCCTGCGCGAGTATCACGGCGAGCTGGGGCGTCTAATCAGCCAGTTCGAGGGGACGCTCGACCAATTCTCGGGCGATGGGATCATGGTGTTCTTCAACGACCCCGTGCCTGTCCCCGACCCGGCCGAACGTGCGGTCAAGATGGCCGTCGCGATGCGCGAGGCTGTGTCGACGCTGATCGCCGCGTGGCGCGAGCGGGGTCGCGAGTTGGGCTTTGGTGCTGGCATCGCACAGGGTTACGCGACCTTGGGCCAGATCGGATATTCCGAGCGCTCCGGATACACTGCGATAGGCACAGTGTGCAATGTCGCGGCACGGCTCTGCGGCGAGGCCAAGGACGGCCAAATTCTGCTCAGTAAGCGCGTAAACGTGGCGCTCAACGGAAGCGTAGCGACTGAACAAGTTGGCGCTCTCGCATTGAAGGGTCTCACCCAGCCGGTCGTCACCTACAACGTTCCGCTCACCGCTAGTTAACCGACTCTCCGCGTTATAGACGGAGGTAGTCACTAGACAGCCAGTCAGCGAACAGAGTCCGGTTGTGGCACCTTTCGGACCTGCTGATCCTCGCAGTGAACGTCGGCTATGAGGTGTAAATCGGAAGTGGCTCGGACATCGCTAAATCGACGCGATTGACCCAACTGAGACATTGGCGCGGGGCTTCTGTCCCGCGTTTTGCGTTTAGGACCACGGCGGCTCTTCGCTCGCCCCGGCTGCCTCGTGGTGGATCGTGACACCCGCCGAACGCAACCCGGTCAGCAATACAGTTCTTACAGAGGCAGGATCGAATCCAATATCCTTGGCGTTTGGTGGATGTGCCTCGCGGCCCTTCAATCGGAGCGCCAAGTGCAATTGCTCGCAAAGGTGCTGAACGACGAGATTGACCTGATCGTCAGTCATGATCTGCTTTTCCTGCTACCATTTTGCTACCCAACTAGGTTAGCACACATGAAAATAGGGCGGTACGCGATTGGACCGCCCCAAGGATCAACCCCACGCGGGTGGGGTCAGTTTGATTATGGCAGGATTGTTAACTCGAACCGGACAGTCCGAAGCGCATATTGGGGGCATGTCAGAATCCAATCATCGCACTTGTAAATGCGGCGCGGTTTACGACCGAAGCGAGCACATTGTAGAGGAGCGCGAGATCAGCAGCTTTGGAATGCGCCGTGTGCGGTGCAACTATCGAGAACTGGAACTCCGCTTGGGTTCCTCGATATCGATTCATTGCCCGTCCAGCTAGGACGCCCAATGACGCCAAATCCATCGTGGATATCGCGACGGGGCAGAAGCCGGACCGCGATCCCACGCTAGAAGAGCAGGGCAAGGACCCGGCTGCGGCGGAGTTGGGCGCCAGCTCTCACCTTCCATCGTCCAGGTGATGCCGGGCGGTGCAGGCCGGCCGCGCGGCTAATTAAGAAATCTTCGGGCGCGAACCGGCGGGCGGGTGCCGACCTTTCCTTCCACATATCGGCGAATTAACTCGCGTTTGGGCCCTGGCGGCGCATAATCAAACAATCACCGCTCCGCCTTCCAGGCATTACCGGTGACAGAGAGTGTTGCGCTCCCGCCCCTCCGAGCAGCCGACCTGAAAACCGTTGGCGAGGTGCGCGAGATATCGGACGAGACACTGATCAGCCTTCCGGATTTTGGAAAGGGCTCGCTCTCTGATCTACGCAGGAAATTGGGACTGCCGTCGACCGACGGGGTTAGATCCTTGGGCAAAAAAGCCCGCCTGATTTGCTGATTTGACATTCCGCGCCGGATAGTTTTGTGCGTTTGCGCGGGGCCCGCCATGGCAGTTGGAGAGTGCGATGCATAAGGCTACGACCTTCGAACACGGCGGCAAGGTCTACGAAGTTCGCGCGATCCCAACGTTAAACGGTTGGAAGGTTCGCATTTTCGTCGAGGGCATCCCGGCAACTGGCTTCACTTATTCAGTCGACGCCGAAGTCTATCAAGATGCTGCGATCGACGGAGTGCCGGAAGATTTGGTGGCCGGGCTGATGGAAACAGCGGAGCGTGATTTTCGGCGCGGCCTTGCCCAGGAATTGGTGGCCGCCGAAGAGGCTCCCGACGACGATATCGCGGCGGAAAACGATAAATTCAAACCATGAGATCACCCCCTGGCGCTCTTGCGAGATCCAGAAGCGGCCAGCTGACGCCGCGAATACCAGACCGACCGCAACCTGCGGTCGATGGCAATAGTGCACCTGCTAAAGCCGCTCGTGAGGGCTTGGCTACTGCGCGTCCGGTGGTTTGATTGTTGTCGGACGACCGGCTTGAACCGGCGCGCCGTAGGCGCATATTCCCGAGATGTCCGAATACCGACCCGCTTTCGTGGCGCGAAAAGGTAATCCCGGATTTGGCTGGGTGGTCGATGTTCTTTGGCCCGATGGCGAGACGGAAGTAGTCAAGGGTTTCGCCACCGAACAACAAGCCGCCGAGTGGATCGCCAAACATTCCGAGGGCTGGCAGGGAAAACTAAATGAGTTCTAAGAAATGGAATGATCCCCAACTCGACGCTGCTCAGTTCGCCATCGGTACCGCATACGGGTAACGCGGTCTGCACGGCCTGCGGGGCTGCGCCAGAGTCGTGGTGGAAAAGCCCCACGTTCCCTCATTCGAACTTGTCAAACGTCCGGACGGAAAGCCCGGTAGTAGGTCAGTTTGATTGTGGCAGGATGACTGGCTTGAACGGCAGCGCAGCCGGAGGCGCATATTTAGAAAATGAACCCCGATTTGTCTGCGCCATTGACCCACGAAGAATTCGTCTCGTTGCGGGACTGCGCTAAGGATTTGATGCACCACACAATCCCAGCCGAACACAAAGTCCGATTGATCCAACTAGGGTACATACAGGAATTGTCGGGCGGACTTCGACTAACGAACGCCGGCAGGCTGAGGATTGCGGAAGGCAAATGACCGACAAGCACTCCAAACGTCCATACGGGTTCTCCGTTTTCACGTCATAGCCGCTCAACAGCTAATGGCCACGTTGTCGCTTGCGCAAACGAGGACGTCGAACAGCCAACCTGCATCAAGGGTTCAGATCCTCAGTGGTCACTACAACACCGCGGTCAGAGTGCCCCTCCCGCTGCAACTTCGCGAGAGCGAGATGTTCGATCTCGGCTCGGTGCCTTACAAAGGTAGCGATGAGCTGTGCATAGCCTGCGTCCTTTCTGCTCATACGCTCTCTGTTCAGAAGGGCAGTCGCCGTTACCCGGCACTTTTCGATTTTGCCGCCGTACTCCACAACGAAATGGACGTAATCGCCGCCAGCAACAACCATGAGAATGGTCCTCAGACGGGGGTGAGACTAACATATGGTGGTTTTTCCGGCCCCCTACAAGCGAGGACTGCATGAGCATTAATCTGCCAGCGCCCATCTTCCATAGACCGACGCGATAAGCGTTTGGGCAATGGCCACGCCCGCGCGCGTCGGCATCGGATCAAGCGCGCCGTAGGTCCAATTCGGCCCCGTTCCTTTAGGGTACATGCGAATTATCTCGACGCGCTTAATGCCTCGCGTGTGCGGATCCATCGCCAGAAGCCGAAGGCACTCGGCCTCAAGTTCGGCTGCGGATTTACGCGGCATCTCCTCCATCAAGGTTCTCCGGCTTCGGAGATATCGACCTCTCGGAGGTGGTGCTGTTACCGCTCAAGCTCAAGCTGGGACCCGGTCATCAGTGAGGTCGGCAGCCATTTCGAGACAGGCTCTAAGGGGCGACCACCCCTGTTGCGCCGGCCGTCCCGCGGGTGTTTGCTTGTTCCATGCAGGCGGAGCAGTCAATCGTCGTTGACCCAGAAAGTCCTGGCGGCATCAACTCTCCGCACGGCCTGATCCTGTTCGACGGCGTATGCGTCCTATGCTCGCGCGGCTGCCGCTTCGTGAGCAAACGTGATCGCCGCGCCTATTTTCGCTTCGTTCCGATCCAGTTGGCCGAGGGACGTCCGCTCGCTGAGCAGCTCGGCATCGATCCTGATCACCCGGATTCCTTTGCCTTCTTGGCGAGCGGCCAAGCTTCCTTCCAATATCCGCGAATTAACTCGCGTTTGAGATCCCTGGAGGCGTATACTCCGACAATCACCGCTCCGCCTCCCAGGCATTACCGGTGACAGAGAGTGTTGCGCTCCCGCCTGTTCGAGGGAAGCATCATGCCCCAATCTCAATGCCTCTCGTCCGTCATTCCATTCGCTGCAATTGAGCGCCCCGCCTGTCCGAAGTGCAAGGCCCAGATGATGCTCGTTAGCATCGCGCCAGCACGCGCCCGGGGCGTCGACTTGCAAACGTTTGAATGCGCTGTCTGCAATCAGGTACTTACGAGCTTTGCCGCGTTTGAAGACCCCATGAAGTCCAAGGGCCTTGGACGCTGGCTTCAAGGCGATTTGCACTCATCGAAGTAAGGCCCGCCGACGTGAACCGACCGACCGGACGGCGCAGGACTAGCTCGCGCCCTCGTTGTCAGATCTCCTCGGTTTCAGCCTCCGGCTGGCTGCGGTAGGCGTCTCGGAGCCACAGGCGATTGAGGGGAAGCGTCCGCGCCAAACGCGCGCGAGCCGCCGGGCTTCCCCCAGCGGCTCAAGCGTTGCGTAGCGATGTGTTGCGACGCGCAGCGTCGCGTGGTGGAACGTTACGATGCGCCGAGGCGCGTCGCGTTGCCTACCGTGATGTCGATAAGTCCTACGCGTCTCATCGACGACCCCAACATGGTGCAGCCGCGGGGTGACTTCAAGACGGCGCTGCTGCCATAAAACGTGCGATGCCATCTCGTTATGATCGTGCTTAAGAAGGCCGCAACTCGTAACGAGATGTAACAAACCATGCGCGTCGTTTTTCGATTGCGAGCCTGCCTCGTCCGAGCCGGTCATCCTCATCAGCACCGACCTATTCGAGGAGTGAAGAGCTTTCGCGGCCATTGAGGACGCAACTATCCTCGAACGAAGGAGAACAACCCGTTTGTCGCAGTCTCCTAATCGACAACAGAAAAATAGAAATCTTCAAAGCCTCGGCATTGTCCGGGACATTTGCTTATAGCCTTCTCAGTGGCGCTCTCCTCGTCGTAAGAAATGCAAGCGCGCATGTCGCCTATTGGCACCTTTGAGACATCCCGAGGCTTGGTGTGGATGTCGCTTGCAGGACGAAAGCGGAAGTCGACCGGACATCCCCAAACTGTCGCGACTGACCCTGATGTATGGTCCGGCCGTGCGGTGCAAGAAGATTTCGATGATCCGGTAGATGCGGTCTTGCATCAATGTATCCGGCCTCTGCTTGGAGCGCAGTGCTCCGGGCCATCATGGATGTCAGCGCGCATGTGATCTGGTTAGCGGACAGGCCTCGACCGGGCCATTTGGGTCACCAGTGTTCGCATGCGTCGGGAAGACCGATTCTCCATCGTCGTCTCATCTTCTCGCAGACCTCGGCGGGTAAGGGGTGTTGTTACGTCATCGATAGCTCCTCACTTCGCGCTGTTCCTTTGTTCGTGCCTGGCGGTCGTTCCTTCGTCCCGGCCTGCGCGCGCAGACGCGCCGCGCGCAAGGGGTCGTCAAGGCCGGCCGTCGTGCTTTCCTGACGTCTTGCTCTCTGCTGCCAGGCTGCGCCTTGACGGCCCCGCGCACGGCGCGAGGGTCAAGCAGGTCGGGACGCTGTCTCCTCCGTCTTGACGCTCGCGAAGGCGCGTCCCTTGTTGAGGACCGCCCAGGCAATTCGGGCGAGTTTGTTAGCGAGCGCAATCGCCAGCACGTTGTGATGCAATCGTTTCTTGGCGGCTCGGATCCAAAAGTTGAGGCCATAGCGCTCCCAACACCTGATCTTGACCAGCACAACCCAAGCGGCTTGCACGAACAGCGCGCGCAGGTAGCGATTGCCGCGCCTTGATATACTGCCGAGGATCGTGCGGTCGCCGGTCGATGTCTGCTTCGGCACAAGTCCAAGCCAGGCGCCGAAGTCGCGGCCTTTCGAGAACACGTCTCCAGCGCCGATCGCGGCCACCATTGCGCTCGAGATGATCGGGCCAATACCAGGCACCGTCATCAGTCGCCGGCAGGCCTCATCTTGATGGGCTAGTGTTTCGATCTCGCTAGATAGCCTCTCGATACGCTGATCCAGCCGGCGCCAGTCTTCCACCAGGCCCTCGATGATGAGCGACATGCGAGGCGAGAGCACATCGATGCGTGTCGCCAAGATGCCCGGCAACTCGAACCGCAGGGAATGCAGGCCTTGCCGCACGGCGATGCCCCGCTCCAGCAGGAACGCACGGATCTGATTGATGACGCCGGTACGCTGACCGACCAATCGATAGCGGACGCGGTGCAGTGCCTGAAGGGCGAGCTGTTCGGCGGTCTTGGTCGCGACGAACTTCATCGTCGGGCGTTGGACCGCCTCGGCGATGGCTTCCGCATCTCGGAAGTCATTCTTCTGTCCCTTCGAATACGGACGCACGTACTTCGCCGGCATCAGGCGGGCGTCGTGGCCAAGCATCTGGAGTTTGCGGCTCAGATGATGGGCGCCTACGCAGGCCTCCATACCGATCAAGCACGGCGGCAGGTTGGCGAGCCGCGTTTCCACCTGGCCGCGTGACCACTTCTGCCGCAGCACGATGGCACCGCGGTGATCATGCCCCACGATGTGGAGCGAGTTTTTGCCAATATCGATGCCGATCACGGCGATTGCTGCGTTGATTTTCTGAGACATGGCGTGCTCCTTGTCTTGAGCGCCCCTTGCCAGCTTCTCGTGCTGGCAGGGCCGGAGCACGGCCGGACCATCCCATTAGCGGACAGTCGGTTGCTGAAAACTGATATCTTGTCCAAAATGCAATGATGCGAAGGCTCGACAGTTTCCAACCTTGGTGGTGCGCAGTGGCTTTTCTGGTCGCCGTGGCAGCACCTGCGTTGGCTATTGAACCGCAAGGGTCTGCCGGTCGCGGAGCACCCACAACAACATGACTACTCAATTAAAAATCGTGAGCGACGCCCTCGCGTCGGCCGAGTGGATATCAAGAGCGCTTTCGCAGTCGGGCTATAAGGCGGATTTCACCTTGGAAAGCCTTAAGCAAGTTGACCGATTTTTCGAGGAGCAGGCGGAGAACGGACAGCCTAAGGCGGGTGGACTTCTGTCACAACAATTGGGTGCACGTCTGTTTGCAATCGGTGCCTATGTTGGCGAGGTCATCCGTCGTCAGAATAGTGGCGAGTGGCAGGGTGACGACAATGACACTCACGCCGAGATCAATGTTGCCGTTCGCCTAAAGACGGGCACGATTTTATGGCCGGTGCAGCGCGTCATGAAACGCTTCAAGAATGGAGCGGAGGACGGCATTTGGATATACGGTGTCACAGCATCGGCGCCCGGGATGAAGCAATGACAGGTGTTGGCACTTTTCGGACCTGCCTTGTCACCTGACGATTTCCGCTTCTGAGGGCAGACCGGACACCTCTGCTACGAGGCCAAATTTCCGAAAGTGACCCAATTGAGACATCTGCTGCGCTTCGGTGACGTTTGGACGATGCCAGTGATGCGCGGCAATCTCGATCCTCGCCGCAGGACGACCTGCCCCCGGGAGGTCCACCATGAGTGTTAGTCGCATTGGTCTCGATCTCGCCGCATCGATCCTTAAGTGCACGGGTCAACTCTGCTGGCCACGCCGCCCTCAGCTGACGCTTGGCCACAGCCAGCTGCCCTGACTTTTAATTCAAGCTGCCAGCGATCCTCGAGACGTTCTTTCCGCGCGTCCCGTGCGAATGAAATTGCGAAGCACATCGCAAAACTCGTCCGTGGCCGAGAACATCGGGTTGTGCCCCTTGCCTTCAAACATGTAGAGCTGCGCGCCCGGGATGCGGGACGCGATAAATTCGCTCGCGGCGCTGGTGACGAGCTGGTCTTCTCGGCCGTGCGCGACAAGCGTCGGAACAGCGATCGATTCGAGCAGGGGCGCGATGTCCATGCCCGGATCCGGATCGTAGAAGCTGAGGATCGTCTCGGTTGGCAACTTGCACATGCGCTCGATGGCCATCCGCCGCAAATCTTCTGCATCTGGCTCGCTGTAGACGTACCGAGTTTGCAAGCGGATCAATTCCTCAACGCCGCCCCGAGCGTAGGCGTCCTGACGATGCGCCATGTAATCTGGGTTGAACACCGGCCGCCCGTCCGGCAGCGCTCCCATCATCGGCGTGCCCACCGTCATAATCTTTCCGACGAGTTCACGGTGCGCATGGGCGAGCTGGATCAGCAGGTTGGAGCCGCGCGAGATGCCGACGCCGACGATCGGGACGGCAGCGGCGGCCTCGATGATCGCGCGGAGGTCCTCCATGTGTTGGAGCGTCGAGTAAGGACGCACCAGAGGTGCGGATCGTCCGGCGCCCCGGCAGTCAACCGTGATGACACAGAATTCCTGGCGAAGCTGCTCGAGAATCGGCTCAAAGGTCGACAGCCCGTAGACAATTGGATTGATGAATACGATTAGCGGCTCGCCGCTGCCGTGCTCGTAGAAGACGAGACGCGCGCCGTCTCGCTCCGCGTACCGGGCGCGGTGAACGCAGTTGCGCGCGCGGTCGCGGTCGGCATCGGTCTCGCCGAGCGCCATCGCGCGCTCGTAGTAGTCGTTCGCTCTGTCGAGATCGTCCTCAACGCCGGCCAAGTCACCCAACATCAGGAGGCACTCGCGCTCGGTGCCTCGATCGGCCGATGGTGCATTGTCCCGAGGACGGGCCGTGAGCTGCAGGCACGTTTCAAGGTGGGAGATCGCCTCTTTGACCGCATGCCGCGCCTTTGCCAGCCGACCGGCGGCCAGAAGAAAGACTGCCCCTTGGTCGAGCAGGCCGCCTTCGATGAAATGATGGGCGACGATCTCGGGCTGGCCCGCCGCGATCTCCGGCCGCAACCGCTCGATCGCTTGCGCGATATGTGCATGCAGCTGCTGACGCGGTGACTTAAGCAAGGTGGCGTAGGCCGCGTCGCGGACGAGCGCGTGTTTGAAGCTGTACGTATGATGAGGCGGCGTCCCACGTCGTTGGATGAGACCCGCCCGGCATAGCTGATCGAGCACCGCCGTCAGCTGCTGCAGATTTGGGTATCCCGCGACCGCACCGACGATCTCCTCGTCGAACTCCCGGCCGATACAGGCAGCGATCTGCGCCACCTCGCGTGCCGGAGCCAGGCGGTCGAGGCGCGCCATGAGCGACTCCTGCAGCGTCGCCGGAATGGCCAGCGGCGGAAGTGGGCCGACGAGCTCGAGATGGTCATCGCCGGCCGTTGTCTTCCAGATCACCGATTCGAGGACCGCTTTCGTCAATTCCTCGACGAACAGCGGCACGCCCTCAGTGCGGGAGAGGATGGCTTCGATGACGATGGGCGGAAGCTGCCGTCCGCCCGCTGCACTCTGGATAAGCGCGCGGGATGCTGGCCGCCCGAAGCGATTGAGGCTGAGGAATGTAACATGCGGGAAATTCGTCCAAGGCGTCGGCACGTCGGGCCGCAATGTGGTGACGAGAAGTATCGGCAGAACCCGGATCCTGTCCACCATCCGCTCGAAAAGCTCCGCCGACGTCGGATCGAGCCAATGCGCGTCCTCAAGGACCATCAGCATCGGCCGCTGTCGTGAGAGCCCCTCCATTTGCGCCAAGAGGATGCCAAAGACGCGCGCCTTTTTCTCTTGCGGCGTGCCAGCGGGCGCTGCGTAGCGTCCAAGGAGCGGCAGCCCCATCAGGTCAGCGAGCAGCGGCGTCGCGTCCTCGCCGAACCCGCCCGCTTTGTCGAGGAGCTGCTCCAGCTTCTCGAGCTTCAGCGAGGGTGCATCTTCACGCAGATACCCTGCCGCCCGTTGGAGCTGCACGAACACGGGCCAGAGCGCGCTATCCATATGATGCGGCGAGCAGGAATAGCCGATCCGGAACCGAGGTTCGTTGCGGATACGCTCACGCATCGCAAGGACAATGCGAGACTTGCCGATGCCGGCCTCGCCGGACAACACGACGACCTGACCTTCGCCGCCCTTGCCCATCTCCCAGCGATCGAGGAGGAGAGCGAGTTCCTGTTCGCGGCCGATCAATGGACCCACCTCCGCGCGTCGCAGGGCCTCGAACCGATCCTCGGCGGCCGCTTCGCCAAGAACTCGGAACGCCAGTTCCGGGGACTCGATCCCCCGGATCTGTTGCGGGCCCAGGTCGGTGAGCGCGAACCAGCTGCCAAGAAGGCGTCGTGTGCTCTCGGAGATCACCACGCCGCCGGGTTCTGCGAGCTGCTGCAGACGCGCGGCGAGGTTGGGCGTGGCGCCGACGACCCCTTCTTCCTGGGCAGCGCCATCCCCGATCAGATCGCCGACCACGACCAGCCCGGTCGCAATCCCAACGCGCGCGGAAAGAGCTGCGCCGGCTCGTTTCTCTAACCCCTCTACGGCTTCCACAATAGCAAGCCCGCTGCGCACCGCACGTTCGGCCTCGTCCTCATGCGCCTGCGGCCAGCCGAAATAGACCAGCACGCCATCGCCCATGAGCTTGGCGATGTATCCCTCGAAACGGGCCACCTCCGCTGCGACCGCCTGGTGGTAGGCGGCAAGGATCTCCCTCAACTCCTCGGGATCGAGGCGCACCGAAAGGGCAGTCGAACCAACGAGGTCGACGAACATCACCGTCAGATGACGGCGCTCGGCGGGGCGATTTTTAATCGACGGTCGCGAAGGGCTAGCCTCCGCTAGCGGCGGCCCGCGATCGTCCTCCAGCCTGCCAAGTGTTGGGGATAGTGCGGCGATCGCCGCGAGGAGCTTCTTGCGGTGACCCAGCGATGTGATGCCGAGTTCACGCAGATCCTCTGCCGTCAAGCTGGGCAGGGTCTCCGCGTCTACGTCGTTGTCGCGAAACACGCTCTCGTACTGATGCAACCCGAGGCGGCGCAGCCAATCCGCTATGTCCACATCGACCTCCCGCAAGAGGGTCGTGTTTAGTCGCAGGTCGAGCCTACCGCAGCCTGTGACAGCACACCATCCCCGGTCCAACCAACTGGCAAAGAAATAGACTAGCTGGGATCGGCGCCGGCTCGAGTTGCCAGCGCAATCGCAATCATCGTCTTACCCGAGTAACCCCACCGGCGAGCCACGCGTAATGTCGGCTTCTGGCACCTTTCGGATCTGCCGATCCTCGCAGCGAACGTCGGTTATGAGGGGTAAAGCGGAAGTGGCTCGGACATAGCCAAACCGACCCGATTGACCCTCAACGGACCATGAAAGGCGCTGCGCGCAGGTCCGCTCTGCGAGGCCGAGCTGGCCTCAAGGAGCTGGCGCATGCGAGGAGATTCGATCCCGTGCCGGCTACTGAGCAAGGCCACAGTGCTTAGCCAACCGCAATAGTTCTAACTGATGACTCATTGTGTGACGAAAGCGTGCCACTTCCAATGCAGGAATGGAGTGCTTCTCTCAAGCCGGCGCTCGGCGCGCTGAAGGTTATAGCGCGTTTGCGAATTCAACCAGGGAATCGGGACCCTGCACTTTGCAGAGCGATTCGCAATTGCCGTCGCGTTAGTTATCGGCGTTACCTCTCACGATGGGCGGTCCAACGGCCGGCGTCGGTGCGCGACTCCTGATATCCCCAATAGCCATCGAACCCTGCGCCGCCGTCGGTCGCGTGGAGAGCGCCATGGCCATAGCTGGTGGCCCATTCCCAGACGAAGTACAGCGTGTCGCCGTCGACAATTCCTTTTGAGATCCGTCCTGCACCAAGGCCGAAGCTGTACTCGCCGGTTACGCTGTTGCCGCTGCGGCGCAGGGTGACAACGATCGCGCCCGGCTCATCCGGGTCGGAGTATTGTGTGAACTGCCCGACGAAACGGCCATTGAATGCTTGGTCGGTGGCCCCAGGCGACTGCCGGAGCGTCGCTGGCGCGCCCGGACGCCGAGGACCGAGATCGGCGGGGGTCGTGGCTTTGCCGACCGCGATGATGCTGGCCTGGATGTCCGGTTCGGCGAGAAACTTGCCGAGCGTGGCGATCTTGAGCGCGAGCGTCCGGTCGGAGAGGCGCGCCGCCAGAGCGCGCAGCCGGTCGGCACTCAAGGGATGCGTCGCGTTTCGTTGTGGCGGATAGTCCTCCATCTGCGCGTCCGCCATGAAGAAAACCATGATGCCGAGCGCCGGCAGCGGGGTGCGCTGCATCACATCGACCGCGAAGGCGTCGGCCTGCTCCTCGTTTGAAATGCTCGATCCGTCGTGGTGAAAGCGCAGATGGCCGAGCTCGTGCGCCAGGATAAAGGTACGCGCGGTGACGAAGTGGCCGAGCGCGAGCTGGGCCACCTCCTTGTCGCTGAGCGCGTCGACGGGGATGCCGAGCGTCGGGAGCACCGGCGGCAAGCTCGGCAGATCTTGGTATTTGAGCATTGCGACGTAGTCGGAAATCGTCTCCAGGCTGTAGTTGTGCACTTGAAGCCAAGCATAGGCTATGCAGAGATCGTCGAGGAATTTGAGTGACAGTATAGGAAGAACGATCTTGCCGCCGCCTGGATCGCTCACGCTATAGTAGCCGAAAGGCCTGCTGGCGCGCGGATCCTCGCCGGGCAAGGGGTAGAATATCTGCACCTGGCCCAGGGCGCGCCGCTCCTCCGATAGCAGAACCGGCGCAATGACCTGATCCAGGATCTTCCCGGTGGAGGCCTGGTAGCGCTTGCCCCAGTATTGCAGCGTCGCGCGATCGTAGAGGGCCGACAGGTCATTCATGTCGCCTCCTTTGGCCGGCGCCGTGGCCATCCAGGCAACGAGGGTCGCTAGCAACAAAACGAGTTGCCTCATGGTCGCACCCGCTTGGAGTTTCCGCTAAAGTAGAGTTCTGCCGCGTCGATGAGCGCGGGAGGCGGATCAGGGCGATCGCTTGCGAGCCAGCCGTCGAACGTCGACGGATCGCCCCAGCCGCTTTCCCAGACCGAACGCAGCAATTTGAGTTTTACGCGGCGGACCAGCTCGCCGACCTCGGCTCGATCTGGTTCCGCAAGGTCGTCCCGCAGCTTGCCCGAAAGCGCATTCAGCTCGACCATGTCCCGCCGCAGCAGCTTGCGAGCATCGGCGCGCTGCGCTGCGCCGCTGTCGGTGGTGTGCGCGCTGCCAAGACCGGCGAAGGACCGCGTCTCCACGCGAGATCCTGTGTCGGCATTCACGGTCACAGGAGCTCGGGCGACGTCGTGGCGCACGCTTGAATAAAGCGACAGCGCCACCACCGCCGTGCCGAACAGGGCGAAGAAAGCGCCCGGGCCGACCCGCGAGAGGATGACCTTGATATCAAGCGGGAGGTGGAACTCGCCGCTTGCGTTACGGATGGCGGGGAGCGCAAGGAACAAGCGGTAGCCGAGATAAATCGACATGCCGCCGATGCCGACCGCAAGCAACCGTTCGATCATTCTAAGTCCGGCTACAATATCCATGTGCGGGCTCCCTTCGTGAAAGGCAACACCGCTCCTCGTCAAGGAAGCTGAGCTACCTTAACAATTCGCCTGGAGAGTATAACAAGCCGCGCTCGGAAAGGCTCGGTCGACGCCCGTAGATGTTTCCTACAACATCTGAGTTGCCCTCAAAGCCCCAATTTCCGTTGGGCTGAAGCCAGTAGTAACCGTAAGGCAAGCCTCTGGCGGCCATGGCCTGTGCCACACTGAGAGAGGCCGGCTGGCGGTTGATATAGTACCAATCTTGTGCCCTTGCGGCAGAAACGGTCGCTACGAATCCGAAAGCTGCCACCAACCAAACTACAAGTTTTGAGCGTGTGCTTGTCATTGGTTTCATGACGCGTCTCCACTCTTTCAGAAGTGGCTTGGAAGCATGGCACAAGCAGGATTGCGCGTTTGTGATTTGCATCACATATCCCGAAATTCCTTTTTGCGCTTAGCGCCGCATTATTCAGTGCTCGGCCCTACCTGCCCCCTCAGCTACTTGCACTTGCCGACGAGGTGATCGAGTGAGGTCAGTCGACTTCCGGTAATGGCACTTTTCGGAACTCGTGCTCTGGGTCGACGATGTCTGTTGGCTGGGATAAAGCGGACCTGAGTACGATGTGCCGTTACTTCCGAAAATGACCAAAGCGGACGCGCGATTGCAAAGGACTTGGCCATAGACGCTATTTCTTTGTCCTATCGGAAAGATGCAGAGTGATCATTTCTATTATGCGATCGGCCGCGGTGCCTGACGGAAAGAAGCCGATATATTTCCCGCCTTTGTCGACCAAGTACACGAACGAAGAATGGTCGATGACGTAATTCGGGCCATCAGGCGGATGTTTGGCGTAGTAGACCTTGTAAGCGAGCGCCACGCGCCGAATCTGCTCCGCGTCGCCGGTTAGGCCGATTAGCCGCGGGTGGAACAGCGGCACGTACTCGGTGAGGTGCGCAGCGGTGTCGCGTTCGGGATCAAGGGTGATGAAGATCGGCTGGACCGCGTCCGCTCCGGCGCCTAATCCATCGACCGCCAGACCAATCTGCTGCAGATCGGTTGGGCACACGTCCGGGCAATAGCTGTAACCGAAGTAGATCAGCAGAAGTTTGCCGCGAAAATCCTCGTCCGTACGCGGTTTGCCGGTGTGGTCGATCAAAGCGAACGGTCCGCCGATCGGGCCGCGGTTCCACATCAGGTCGTCCATCAGCCGCGCGGCCGAAGTCGCCTCGGACGATTGCACTCGCGACGACCGTCCTGGGCCGGCCAGCAGGAGACCGGCCGCGAGGCCGAGAAGGCGCCGCCGGGTCGCAATCACGCCACGCCGAAATTGAGCCGCGCCGCCGCCGAGGCCAGCAGCAGCTTGTCCGGCATGATCTTGCGCACGGAATCGACGAAGGTCAGGCCGCTACAGTGCATCGGCACTACCACGTCCGGCTCGAACGTCTTGAGTTCGCTGACGACCTGATCCGCATAGTCCGGCGTTGCGGGCCCTAGATGGAAGCCGCCGATCAGGGCGTGCAGCTTCTTGATGCCGGATACCTCCTGCGCCTGCCGGATGATGTTGAGAATGCCGACGTGGCCGCACGAGGTGATGACGACGAGGCCGCGGTCCTTCACGTTGAAGCAGGTCGCGTGCTCGTGGGTATGCTCGTCCGGGACGATCTTGCCCTGCAGCTCCGCCGCGGTGAAATGGGTGTACTGGGTGGCATCGCAGCCGAGCCCGTCCTTGATCCCGTACTCCACCATGGTGTTGGGCAAGACCTTCTCGATGCCGGAACGCCTGATCTGCCCGGTGGTGAAGGCGTGGCCGGCAATCACGGTCGGGTGCTCGCATAGAACAGTCGCAACCTTCTGAGCAGCTAGAGCGCGCCGGTCGAGCGTGCCGTAGTCGGTCAATTGGCCCGGCGCCCCGGCCAGGCGATGGCAGAAATTGTCCTCGCCGCCGGCGTAGAGCTTCACGTCCGCCGGCAGTGCGCCACGGTACTTATCGAGGAATCCCATCAGGCCGCCGAAATGATCGAAATGGCCGTGGCTGAGGATCAAGGCGTCGACCTTCTTCACGTCGACGCCCATGATGCCCATATTGGTGATAAGCACGTCCGGCGTGTAGCCGTAATCGAGCATCAGGGTGCGGAGCTCGTTGCCGCGCTGGGATTCGAGCCAGAGCGACAGGCCCCATTGGGTGTGAATCACATTCGGAAACCCCGTCTGGAGGGGAGTCGGCTGCACGCTCACGCCGTTGACCGTGCGGGGGCGCAGGAAAAGATCGTGGGTGGAGTCGACGAGCACCCTGATTGACAGCTTTTCGACCATCGGCACCTCGATCGGTGCCGCCGAAGCGAATTCGACGCACATGAAGCCGCTACCCACCGCCGCCCCAGCGAGCGCCGCAGAGCCTGCGAGGAGGTCACGCCGTCCCAATATACGGGTCATACGGGTCATGTCGGCCTCCGTACTATGCTTTGAGGCCCCCCGACTGGCGCGCAGCATAACAAACTTCGCGACTGCCCGGAAGTCAGGCCCCGCGCTGGGGCGGCCAAACGCTAACTTCCGGTTTTGGCCGATTCCGTTGAAGAAGTCGGCCCGCGAGCGAGGCGAGCCGCAAATGCGGCACAGCCGACCGCTTCTCAGGCCGGATTTGGCTGCGGCATTGGGACCAGCTTGGCTAGTTTCCGGAGGTTCTGGGCGGTTGCTGCAAGGAGGAACTCGTCGCGAGCCCCGTTTGGTCCACGTAATCGCAGTCGGTCGAGCTTGAGAATGCGCTTGAGGTGAGCGAACAACATTTCGACCTTCTTACGTAGCCGTCGCGATGCTCGACCTTCCCAGGATTTAGCAATCGCCCGCGCCATGTCGCGGGCTCTCTCATGGATCGAGCGAGGCACCTTTCGAGCAGGCGTGTTCGGGCAGCAGTGTGGCCTCAAGGCGCAGGCGTCACAGTCAGCCTTGCTCGCTCGATAAAGCAACGTCTCGCCATCATTCACACGTGTCCCTGTTGTGGTCAGCGTCTTGCCGCCAGGACAGATATAGACGTCGCTGACTGGATCGTAGTTGAAGTCCTCCCGTGTGAAGGTCCCATCCTTGCGCGCTGATTTGTCGAACACGGTCACATGCGGCTCGATGCCGTGCTCATCGACCAGCCAGCCCAGCATGTCGGCTGAACCATAGGCGCTGTCACCGAGAAGCCTGGACGGGTGAAGACCGAAGTTCTTTGCGGTCCGCTCGATCATGCGCTTGGCAGCGAGAACTTCTGCCTGCCGGATCGCTGTGGTCGGCTCAACGTCGACAATGATCGCATTTTCCACATCGATCAGATAGTTCGTGGAGTAGGCAAAGAAAGCCTGTCCGCCATGGGCACCGGTCCAGCGCGCGGCAGGATCAGCCGGTGAGATGAACTTGGGGACGATCTCGGTCGCGGCCCCAAACGCCGCATCGTCCAGGACAGCTAGATACTCGTCGACGGCACGGCTTGCGGCTTTTGGCGGCAACCCCTTTTCGCCCTCGACGCCGTTCTGCCGGTTAGCATCGGCCTTGATCAGGCTAGCATCGACCGCAAAGCCTTCTCCGCCAACCAGACCCTCGTCGATGCAGCGGCGCAAGACGTCTTCGAACAGCCGTCGCAGCAGATCACTATCGCGGAAGCGGCCATGTCGGTTCTTTGAGAAGGTCGAATGATCGGGCACGTCACCATCGAGCCCAAGGCGGCAGAACCAGCGGTATGCCAGGTTGAGGTGAACCTCTTCGCACAGGCGCCGCTCCGAGCGGATGCCGAAGCAGTAACCGACCAACAGCATCCGGATCATCAGCTCGGGCGCGATCGAGGGCCGCCCGATCGTGCTGTAGAAGGGGGATAGCTCTCGCCTTAACCCATCGAGGTCCACGAACCTGTCGATCGATCGCAACAAATGATCGGCCGGAACGTGCCGCTCGAGCGAAAACTCATAGAACAACGCGACCTGCTCAACTCGCTGATGTCCCATCATGATTCAGTCCTCTCGCAACGACTGAATCAGCGAACATCAACCAGCGCAACCGAAGACTTTTTCAACACAATCGGCCCTTAGCCGACATCGGCGTTGAGCCGAATGTCCGCTTTGCGCCGATTCCGTTGAAGAAGTCGGCCCGCGAGCGAGGCGAGCCGCAAATGCGGCACAGCCGACCGCTTCTCAGGCCGGATTTGGCTGCGGCATTGGGACCAGCTTGGCTAGTTTCCGGAGGTTCTGGGCGGTTGCTGCAAGGAGGAACTCGTCGCGAGCCCCGTTTGGTCCACGTAATCGCAGTCGGTCGAGCTTGAGAATGCGCTTGAGGTGAGCGAACAACATTTCGACCTTCTTACGTAGCCGTCGCGATGCTCGACCTTCCCAGGATTTAGCAATCGCCCGCGCCATGTCGCGGGCTCTCTCATGGATCGAGCGAGGCACCTTTCGAGCAGGCGTGTTCGGGCAGCAGTGTGGCCTCAAGGCGCAGGCGTCACAGTCAGCCTTGCTCGCTCGATAAAGCAACGTCTCGCCATCATTCACACGCGTCCCTGTTGTGGTCAGCGTCTTGCCGCCAGGACAGATATAGACGTCGCTGACTGGATCGTAGTTGAAGTCCTCCCGTGTGAAGGTCCCATCCTTGCGCGCTGATTTGTCGAACACGGTCACATGCGGCTCGATGCCGTGCTCATCGACCAGCCAGCCCAGCATGTCGGCTGAACCATAGGCGCTGTCACCGAGAAGCCTGGACGGGTGAAGACCGAAGTTCTTTGCGGTCCGCTCGATCATGCGCTTGGCAGCGAGAACTTCTGCCTGCCGGATCGCTGTGGTCGGCTCAACGTCGACAATGATCGCATTTTCCACATCGATCAGATAGTTCGTGGAGTAGGCAAAGAAAGCCTGTCCGCCATGGGCACCGGTCCAGCGCGCGGCAGGATCAGCCGGTGAGATGAACTTGGGGACGATCTCGGTCGCGGCCCCAAACGCCGCATCGTCCAGGACAGCTAGATACTCGTCGACGGCACGGCTTGCGGCTTTTGGCGGCAACCCCTTTTCGCCCTCGACGCCGTTCTGCCGGTTAGCATCGGCCTTGATCAGGCTAGCATCGACCGCAAAGCCTTCTCCGCCAACCAGACCCTCGTCGATGCAGCGGCGCAAGACGTCTTCGAACAGCCGTCGCAGCAGATCACTATCGCGGAAGCGGCCATGTCGGTTCTTTGAGAAGGTCGAATGATCGGGCACGTCACCATCGAGCCCAAGGCGGCAGAACCAGCGGTATGCCAGGTTGAGGTGAACCTCTTCGCACAGGCGCCGCTCCGAGCGGATGCCGAAGCAGTAACCGACCAACAGCATCCGGATCATCAGCTCGGGCGCGATCGAGGGCCGCCCGATCGTGCTGTAGAAGGGGGATAGCTCTCGCCTTAACCCATCGAGGTCCACGAACCTGTCGATCGATCGCAACAAATGATCGGCCGGAACGTGCCGCTCGAGCGAAAACTCATAGAACAACGCGACCTGCTCAACTCGCTGATGTCCCATCATGATTCAGTCCTCTCGCAACGACTGAATCAGCGAACATCAACCAGCGCAACCGAAGACTTTTTCAACACAATCGGCCAACAGCGGACATGCGCCGCCTCACCACCGATACCGCAAGCTCGTCAGCACCCGGCGCCACGCAATCGAATACCCGAAATGGTCGACCAAGCAAAATTTTGTACTTGAGCTTGACATCGTCATATCGCATCGTTCAACGGTTAGTTATCATTTCGATGTGAGTGATCATGTAGGTTGCACTCGGACATCTCTTTAGCGATTTTCTTTCGACCATCCTTTTTGTGATCGTCTTTGGACTAACCGGCAACCTCTATCTGGCCGTAGCGATTGGCGTCGGGATTGGTCTGCTGCGTATCGGCATCCTGAAACTTAGAGATAAGCCGATTGAACCGATGCAGTGGATGGCTCTTGGTCTTGTGCTCGTGTTTGGTACAGCTTCGCTCATTACCAATGATAGTCGCCTCCTAATGGCGAAGCCAAGCATCAGCAGACTAGCGATCGGTTTGATCATGTTGCGGCGAGGTTGGATGTGCCGCTATCTGCCTCAAGTTGCGCGCGATACATTGCCGAAAGTCATCATTGACCGCGCCGGATATGCTTGGGCAGCACTAATGATGACGCTTGCTGTCCTAAATATAGTCGTCGCCACGACCTTCGATTTCCAGACTTGGGCTTGGTTCGCTTCATTCGGTGTCATTGGTGCCAAAGTTGGCGCGTTCACGGTAAACTATGTGCTCTTTAGGGCGATAGTGAACCGCAAATTGGGCCCAGCGCCAGCGCGATGATGATCATTCGCGACCGCGCTGGCGAGGTCCGCTAAGGGTCGATTGTGTTGAAAAAGTCTTCGGTTGCGCTGGTTGATGTTCGCTGATTCAGTCGTTGCGAGAGGACTGAATCATGATGGGACATCAGCGAGTTGAGCAGGTCGCGTTGTTCTATGAGTTTTCGCTCGAGCGGCACGTTCCGGCCGATCATTTGTTGCGATCGATCGACAGGTTCGTGGACCTCGATGGGTTAAGGCGAGAGCTATCCCCCTTCTACAGCACGATCGGGCGGCCCTCGATCGCGCCCGAGCTGATGATCCGGATGCTGTTGGTCGGTTACTGCTTCGGCATCCGCTCGGAGCGGCGCCTGTGCGAAGAGGTTCACCTCAACCTGGCATACCGCTGGTTCTGCCGCCTTGGGCTCGATGGTGACGTGCCCGATCATTCGACCTTCTCAAAGAACCGACATGGCCGCTTCCGCGATAGTGATCTGCTGCGACGGCTGTTCGAAGACGTCTTGCGCCGCTGCATCGACGAGGGTCTGGTTGGCGGAGAAGGCTTTGCGGTCGATGCTAGCCTGATCAAGGCCGATGCTAACCGGCAGAACGGCGTCGAGGGCGAAAAGGGGTTGCCGCCAAAAGCCGCAAGCCGTGCCGTCGACGAGTATCTAGCTGTCCTGGACGATGCGGCGTTTGGGGCCGCGACCGAGATCGTCCCCAAGTTCATCTCACCGGCTGATCCTGCCGCGCGCTGGACCGGTGCCCATGGCGGACAGGCTTTCTTTGCCTACTCCACGAACTATCTGATCGATGTGGAAAATGCGATCATTGTCGACGTTGAGCCGACCACAGCGATCCGGCAGGCAGAAGTTCTCGCTGCCAAGCGCATGATCGAGCGGACCGCAAAGAACTTCGGTCTTCACCCGTCCAGGCTTCTCGGTGACAGCGCCTATGGTTCAGCCGACATGCTGGGCTGGCTGGTCGATGAGCACGGCATCGAGCCGCATGTGACCGTGTTCGACAAATCAGCGCGCAAGGATGGGACCTTCACACGGGAGGACTTCAACTACGATCCAGTCAGCGACGTCTATATCTGTCCTGGCGGCAAGACGCTGACCACAACAGGGACGCGTGTGAATGATGGCGAGACGTTGCTTTATCGAGCGAGCAAGGCTGACTGTGACGCCTGCGCCTTGAGGCCACACTGCTGCCCGAACACGCCTGCTCGAAAGGTGCCTCGCTCGATCCATGAGAGAGCCCGCGACATGGCGCGGGCGATTGCTAAATCCTGGGAAGGTCGAGCATCGCGACGGCTACGTAAGAAGGTCGAAATGTTGTTCGCTCACCTCAAGCGCATTCTCAAGCTCGACCGACTGCGATTACGTGGACCAAACGGGGCTCGCGACGAGTTCCTCCTTGCAGCAACCGCCCAGAACCTCCGGAAACTAGCCAAGCTGGTCCCAATGCCGCAGCCAAATCCGGCCTGAGAAGCGGTCGGCTGTGCCGCATTTGCGGCTCGCCTCGCTCGCGGGCCGACTTCTTCAACGGAATCCGCCAAATCCGGACATGAGCCGAGGCCATGGTTAGGATGAAGACCGTCCGTCGTTGCGGCTGAAGAAGTAAAGCTTGGTCAAGAAGTAGAGCGGCAAGACGAAGAGGCTCTCGAAAAGCAGCACCGCGGCTATGAACAGCACAGGCTCTTCGGACGCAACAATCGTTCTGGTCAAACCGAGTTCTTTCCATCCAATTGTCAGGTGCCCAACTAGGCAGGGATACAACACGAGCACAATCGCCCCCGTTGCAAGCCTGCGATATTGAGCCACTTCTCCCAAAGCGGCCGAGCGGCCAATCGTCTGAACTGCTCGGTCTTGAACTTTTGGCGTTCGGCATCGCTCATGAGCAGGACGTGGCGGTTAAGGATGCCGACGTTAGCGAGCCATCGTTTCCACCGCGGCCAAGCCGTGAAGCGCTGAGCTTTGCTCTCTTCGGATTCAATGGTGTTACGAGAATGAAGACGAAGCCTGTCTCCGGACAATGTCCGCTATGATCTGAGCGGTTGTTCGTATTGTGAAGCTGTAGAAGCAGCGAACGGAATGGGAAGGCCACCAGCCTTAATTTCGTTCTAAATTGCGCGCCACCGATCTCTGAGTTGGGCCCTCGATTTGACAGCATCTCAGTCATTTCCGGTCTGCCCCTGACAGCCGATGTAGAGACGAGTGTTGGGGTTGGTCGGTACGGGCCACAAGCGAAAGGTTGCAGCGTCAAGCCACAAGAGCCGTCACGCTTCCAGCAGGCGTTGAACGGCTCGTTGGCTAAATCGTGCGCTACTCCGCTTGGCCCCCACGGCACCGACGCGCGAGCTTCAGAGATTCGAAATCTGCAAAAGCTTGCGGTCGCCGATCCAGGTTTTGGCAAGGTCGGCCTCGGCCTTGCGGGCCGCGCTGGTGCTGCCGCGTGCCTTGTACAGTTCCGCCAGTCCGTAATACGACCAGCCATTGGATGGCGCTCGGCGAAGCGCACGCTGGAACTGTCGCTCTGCCTCCGCGTAGCGGCCTGCCTGCAGCAAGGCAGCGGCGAGAGAC
The DNA here is from genome assembly GCF_032917945.1 of Bradyrhizobium sp. sBnM-33. Lineage (NCBI taxonomy): Bacteria > Pseudomonadati > Pseudomonadota > Alphaproteobacteria > Hyphomicrobiales > Nitrobacteraceae > Bradyrhizobium > Bradyrhizobium sp. sBnM-33. The sequence continues at coordinate 7,492,708 of NZ_CP136624.1, read as the reverse complement.
TGCCGGATCGGATAGTACCAATAGGGTGGTTCGGTATATGGTAATTCGTCCTGCAATAAGGACGCCTGCTCGAACCGGGCGATGGCAGTGCGACGGTCGCCTTTAGCTTGGGCCACGCGCGCCAGGATCACTGTGCGCGCGATGCGAAGCACCTCCTGCGCAGGGACGTTCGACTCCTTCAGCAACTTGAAGTCCGCGGTGCGCTCCAGCGTCTCGATGGCGTTGGCTGCCGCCACAGCGCTCGCGAAGTCCCGGCGCACTGCCAGTGCGATGCCGCGCGCGTAGAGCCATATCGCTTGGACATAAGGGATGGCATCGCCGGGATCGGGGAGCGCCAGGATGATCTCGGGCGTACTGAACTGCGCGTGCGCGAAATAAGGCGCCGCCTTGACCGGCTGCACCATCGCAATGCCACGGGCAACCTCGTCGGGAATGAGATCGCGCAGCTTCTCCGCGGCGGCGATCACCGTCTGACCGTCGCCAGCCATCTGCGCCGACGCCATCACGAAGTGCACATTGTGCGGATAATACCCGAGCCGATAGACGCCCATCGGCGCGTTGGTATCGGCCAGGTATTTTTCATCGACCTCGGCCGCAACCTTGTTGTCTTCCAGCGCGTCGAGATAGCGGCCGATCCGATAGTAGATGTGGCTCGGCATGTGCACGAGATGGCCGGCACCGGGGATCGCACCGCGCAACCGGTCGGCATAAGGCTCGGCGCGCCTGGGCCGATCTGACGCCTCGACCGCATGGATGTAGAAGTGAATTGCACCGGGATGATTCGGATTGCGAGCCAGCACGCGCTCCAGTGTCGGCACGATTGGCACGCTCTGCGGGTTGGGTTCGCGGCCGCCCGGCTTCCAGTAGTCCCACGGGCTGAGATCCATGAGCGCCTCGGCATAGAGCGTGGCGATTTCGTCATCGTCGGGAAATTGCGTTGCAACCTTCGCCATTTCGGCCGCATAGGCTGCATCTAACGGCGCGCGAGCGGCCTTCGGATCGCTGCCGTAGCGCGCCGCGAGAGCACCGATCAGTGCCTGCTCGCGTGGGCTTGCCTTGCCGGCAAGCGCCTTCGCCTTCTGCGCGGCAGCGTAGGCGGGCGCGACCGCGTCCTCCTGCATCGGAAGATTGATGTTGGGACCGAGCACCAGCGCCTCGCCCCAGAAGCACATGGCGCATTCCGGATCGAGCTTGTGCGCCATGCGGAACGCGCGCTGCGCCTCAGCATGATTGAACGCGTAGGCGAGACGCAGGCCCTGATCGAAGTAAGCCTGTGCGCGCTCATTTCCGGTGGTGATCTTGTAAGTGATGGAGCCGAGCCCGTCCCACAGCGGCGGCTCGGTGTCCGCGAATGCTGCCGCGGATGTGGCTGCACTCATCTCGGCCCGTGGCACTTCGGTCTGTGCCAGACGCAACATCATGTTCGGCGAGCCGATTTCGGCCGGCGTGCGGCAGACCGGAAAATCCGGGCCGGCGAATGGGGGCGATACGTCGACGGCGGTTGCGCCCGCACCCGCGATGGTAATGATGTTGCCGGCCAGCAGCGTCACCAGTGCAGCGCCGCCGAGTGCCGCAGCTCCCGCGGAAACCAGTAATCTCTGCGATTGTGTGAATGTCGCCATGTCGTACTCCAAAATAAGGCGGAGGAAACATCTGCCAATGCGAAATTCAATGGGCCGGCACTGAGTCGAAATTTAAAGAAGATCTTTAGCGCGAATTCTGAAGCTTTTCCGGTCGTGCCACAAGACAACTGCAGAGATGACCGCGACACTTAAGCGTGATGCACTTGCGAGTCATGCGTTGGCCAGGTCCCCTGATGGGATGGTCCGGCCGTGCTCCGGCCCTGCCAGCACGAGAAGCTGGCGTGGGGCGCTCAAGACAAGGAGCACGCCATGTCTCAGAAAATCAACGCAGCGATCACCGTGCTCGGCATCGATATTGGCAAAGACTCGCTCCACATCATGGGTCATGATCACCGCGGTGCCATCGTGCTGCGGCAGAGGTGGTCACGCGGCCAGGTGGAAACGCGGCTCGACAACCTGCCGCCGTGCTTGATCGGTATGGAGGCCTGCACCCATCATCTCAGCCGCAAGCTCCAAATGCTTGGCCAAGACGCCCGCCTGATGAATATGAGTCGCGATCCGGAGCAGGAATACTTTGCCGACGGCATGGTGGAAGACATCATCAGGGTCTGCCGCGTTCATCCCTTAACGATTGACGACCTTCAGCGCGACGCCCTCTCCGGCATGTGGTAGGGGAAACTCGAGATCGCGTGCGCTCTCAGCGGCATGTGTGAGGTAGCGGAAACCAGCTATATCGGCCGGCCTCCCCACCAAATAGCCCTGAACTTGATCGCACAGCTCGGCACCCAAGAAACCGAGTTCCTCGCGCGTCTCAACGCCTTCAGCCAACACCGGCAGCTTGAGCCCGCGTCCAATTCCGAGCACCGCCCGAACGATGGTCGCCGCCTGCTCGTTGGCCTGGACCGACTTGATGAATGAGCCATCGATCTTGATTTTGTCGAACGGGAATGCCCGCAAGTTCGACAATGACGAGTAACCCGTCCCGAAATCGTCCATCGCGATCCGAACCCCAAGCGCCTTGAGCTGACGCAAGGTCGCCAGCGCCCGATTGAAATCGCGGATCAGCGCGGTTTCGGTGATCTCCAGTTCAAGCCGTCCCGGCTTCAGTCCGGTTTGAACAAGGATTTCGTGAACAAGATGTGTAAACTGCGGATTGTGCAGTTGCATCGCGGAGACGTTCACGGCGACGCTGAGCGGGTTAGTCCAGCCGCTGGCTTCCTGGCATGCCTGCCTCAGCACCCATTCGCCAATGTGCTGTATCGCACCACTTTCCTCCGCGACGGGAATGAACAAGCCCGGTGGAACCTGACCGCGCTGCGGATGGCGCCACCGCAACAAGGCTTCGAAGCCAGCGATCTCGCGCGTATCAAGCCGGGCTTGCGGCTGATAGGCCAGTTCAAACTCATGGCGTGCAATCGCGCTGCGAAGATCGCGCTCCAGCATGCGCCGATCTCGCACCTCAATGCCCATCTCGGCTTCAAAGAAGCGATAAACTCGGCGACCATCGGTTTTGGCGCGATAGAGTGCAGTATCGGCGTGGGTGAGAAGGCCCCGTCCGTCCTGAGCGTCGTTTGGGAAAATCGCTATGCCAATGCTGGTGGAGACGAACGAGGCCGTGGTCGATGATTCGTTTTCGATCCGCAGCGCGTCGATGATATTCTCGGCGATGCGGCCCGCCGCCGATGGTCCAGAGAGATTTGTTGCGATAATGGCAAATTCATCGCCACCGAGCCGCGCCATCATCTGGCTCCGATCGAGAACGGCGGTAACGCATTTCGCAACCCTCTTCAGGAGTGCGTCGCCGGCGGCATGACCGAACAGATCGTTTACCTCCTTGAAGCGATCAAGATCGAGACAGAACACGGCAAATGACTGACCTGAGACTTGGTGCACCTCGATTTCGCGGTCGAGCCGGGCGTTGAAGCTGTTTCGGTTAGGCAAGCCCGTTAGTGCGTCGTGGTGCGCCAGGAAATGAATATGTTCCTCGGCTTTCTTCCGATCACGTAGATCGCGGACGGCGATTGCATGATGCGGCTGACCGGCGAAATCGATCGAGCGAAGGATGAACTCAGCCGGAATGAACTGGCCGTTGACGTCGCGCAATTCAGCCTCGATCCGCTCGCGCGGCCTCGCGACCAGCTTGCGCCTGACGGACTCCTCCGGCAGGCAGATCGCCAGGGATTCTCCGATCACATCGTCGGGGACATAGCCTGTCAGTTCCGTTAGGCTTGAATTGATCGAAACAATCTTGTCGCCGTAGCAGACCAGCAGCCCCTCGGCCGACGCATCAGCAAGGCCGCGCATGCGATCGACTTCCAGTTCGGCGCGATGGCGTTCGCGAATATCGAGCGCAAGACCTGCGCAAGCGAGAAACAGGATCGTCAGCGACGCAAGCGCGACGCCGAGCGCAAGCCAGCCGGCCGGAAGCGCCATTTCCGAAACCACGACCGTAGGGTCCGGGATTATCGAAACCGCGCCCATGGCCGTGAAGTGGTGACTACAGATTGCCAGCGTGAGCAGCACCGCCCCGATGGCCTTCCATTTCATCGATCCGTCGCGCAAACCTGCTGGCAGCGCGGTTGCTCCGATCGCCGCCCCCAGCACGATGGAAACGGCAACGAAAACAGGGTCCCAATGAATCCGTCCGGCGATCTCGAAAGCTGCCATTCCGGTATAGTGCATCGCCGCGATGCCGCCGCCGACGGGTCGCTCCACCGATCCAGCGCCCGGCAGGCACTCTATTTCCGGACGCGATCGAAAGACCCACGCCGGTGAGCAGGATCGCCGCGAGGAGCGACAGTATGGTAAGGATAATGTTGTATCCGCTCGGAATGCCTGGCGAGTACGCAAGCATAGCGATGAAGTGAGTCGCCCAGATGCCGAAGCCGCTGGCGGTGGCGGCGACGCACAACCAGACATCGCGCATGTAGCCCGTTGTCTTGCGGACATGATTTAAGAAGTTGATTGCTGCGAAAGACGCGAGTGCACATACCAACGCCGCCATCACCACCAGTCGCAGGTCATGCTCGTAGGCGATGCAGTTGTATATGGTAAACATCGAGGTAACGCCCCGGTGAAATATCTTGCATATTTTCAATTCTGCTGACCGTGCGGCCGTCGGCCTTGCGCAATCCTGAACAAGGCTTACACAACTGACACTATGGTTTTTTTTAAGTGACTGCCCGTCGGTAACCGGTCCGAGAGTCCCCAGAAGCTTGTTGATTGTCGTTACGTTGTCCGAAGGTTGGATAGGCCAATTCGCTGGCGGCCTTGTGCGCCTCCTCCGCAAACTCTGCGACTGTGTGATCAGGAATGTCCCGTGAGCCGCTCCCGTCAGGTGGCACGCATTCGCTGGTGGGCCTGGAGCGGCGGGTCGTTTGGCGCGATCTTCATCGGACTTTCGAGCGTTGTCGCGAACCAGCTTCGGGCCCGCGGCGCTGATCACTCTTCTGCTGACGGAGCAAATGATCGCATGCATCACTATCGATCACTTCGGCTGACTGGGCCTGGCGCAAAGGTCGATTGATCTTTCCCTTCCTCATCGGCGGAAGGCTCCTCATCGCAGGGATCCGTCGTTGAGACTTTGTGGGACCAGATCAGTTCCGTTCGGACGCCGAGATAAGCGTCGGCGCGCCTTCGACTGCTTTGGGTCAATCACGGCGTTCTGTGGGTGCGCTGATGACTTCCGGTCTACCTCGACAAGCGGACATCTCTGGGAGCGACCACGATTTCGCAAAAGCGGATGAAGAGAGAAACGGTCTACTGTGCCGGTAGGGGTATGGGCAGAATGCTCGACACTTGCCAGCCCGTTGGTGTTCGCATCAAGATCTGATTCATTAGAAATCTCATTTGCTGCGCTGGCTGGCCCGGCGCTCCGATCGAGAAGGTGATTGGGACATAGATTTGCGCTACGCCGTCACCGAGCATCATAATTTTTAAACCTGATACATCCGGATCGAGGCGCCACGTTCCTTCGTACAATGCACTGAATCGTTTGAGCGCCGCGTCCTGTCCCCAGACGGGGATGCCGCGTGTAATCCAGAGGAAATCGGGTGAAGCCCTCAGCAGAGATTCCACCGCCTTGACGTCATGCGAGTTTTGCGCCGTGACGAAGCGGTCGAACGTCGCCCGGACCTCATCTTCGGATGCAGCCGCGGCTGGCTTGATCGCGACAAAAATAGCCGCAAGCAAGGTGCAGGCAACCAAAAAGCTTGTGATGCAACTGCGCAGGTTGGTCCGGTTCGCGGGACAGTTTGTTAGATCGTCCATGCCACGTTCCTCCATAACTGCGAGTGACGCTTCACTTGCAATCAAATGATCGCGCCGCGGTTGGTCCAAGGTCCCTGCGATTTCCTTAAATTTTTCCTGCAAATTTGCTAAGCTTGGGCGATGCCCGACGAGATCGATCAGATTTTCGAGTTCGGTGACTTCATTTTGTCGCCTAAGGAGAGGTTGTTGCTCTGGGGCGGCGAGCCGGTTGCTCTCACAGCAAAGGCCTTCGATTTGCTTGTCGTACTCGTCCGTCACGCCGGACACCTCGTGAGCAAGGAGGAGCTGCTGAGCAAAGTCTGGTCCGACACCTTCGTTCAGGAAGTGAATCTAACCGTAAATATCTCCGCATTGCGCAAGGCCCTGGAGCGAGGACGCAACGGAGGCCGACTGATCCAGACTGTGCCGGGACACGGTTATCGCTTCATCGCGCCTGTACTGACGCGAAGCGTATCGGTCACTCACGGTCGTGCTCGGCACATTACAGCCAACGCGGATGCATACCGCGCCTATCTTCAAGGGCGCCATGATTGGAGTTTGAGATCGGAAGAAGGACTGAAACGGGCGATCGAGAAGTTTCGTCGCTCCGTCGGGATCGATCCGCGCTTTGCGCCTGCCTATTCCGGGCTCGCAGACTCCTTCGCGACGCTGGGGTACTTGAGTTATTTGGCTCCGGCGGAGGCATTTTCAGCCGCGAGATGGCATGCGACAAAAGCTCTGGAATTGGATCCGTCACTCGCCGAGCCGCATGCGTCGTTGGGTTTCGTGAAATTGTATTTCGACTGGGATTGGTCAGGGGCCGAAGCGGAATTCCAGCGTGCAATCGGGCTCGATCCGCACTATCCGGCGGCACACCAGTGGTACAGTATCTATCTGCTCGCGGCTGGTCGGCCTGCGGAGGCATTTCACGAAATTCAACTCGCGCGACAGCGCGATCCCCTTTCCTTGCCGATAAACTCAGACCTAGGCTTTCACTACTACTACACGGGCCAGTACGACGAAGCCGCAAAACAATTGAAATTTGTTCTGGATCTGAACGCAGATTTTCCGCCGGCGCACCTCTGGCTCGGCCGAACTTACCAAGAACTGGGACGATTCAACGAAGCAATCGCCGAATTTCGGCGCGTGGAGAAAAGACTGCACGAATGGCCGGTTTCAATCGCCGCGCGCGGATTCGTCGCCGCAATTGCTGGCCGCGCCAATGAAGCCCGGAAGATACTAGCCGAATTGGATAGGCTGGCGGGCAAGAAATTCGTGACATCCTACGGCGTCGCGCTTGTCCACGCTGGCCTCAATGAAAACGACGCCGCTTTCGCGTGGCTCAATAGGGCTGTCCACGAAAGATCAAACTGGCTGGTCTGGCTGCGGCTCGATCCCCGCTGGAATCAACTACGCCCGGATCCAAGGTTTGCGGAGCTCGAGACACGCATAGGATTTCCGCATTAGGCTCGGCTCAGGTAGTGTCCCGCCGCTGCGTGGCCATGTCCGATGAGGGTCAATCGCCTCGGTTCGCGTTACCGCTGACCACTTCCGGTTTTCCCTCAACTGCAGACATCGCGCATCGGGACGACGACTTCCGAAAAGTGCCAACAGCCGACATCGCGCCTGTGCCGGAATGACGAAAGAGGCCGCCGATTGAGGCGGCCTCTTTTTATGCTTCGGCGCTTCGTTTTTACTTCTTGCGCGGATCGTCGGCTGGATCGATGAACACGATGCCCCCCGGCCCGGTGAATACAATTTGGACCATCGTTTCTTCGTTTGTCGTCCAAACATAATGGGGATGCTTCGCCGGCAGCGCGAAGACGGAGCCCGGCTTCAATATCTCGCCTTTGGAGGGATCAAACTTTTCCCCCATGGCGTTCCCAAAGCTGCCACTCATCACGGTGACGACCTCGGCATAGGGATGAGTGTGCGGCGGAACTTTATAATTCGGCGGGAATTTCACCCGCTGGACGATCGTCTCGGCCTTTGTTGGGTCACCGATCAAGATGGCGGTTTGCACGCCCCTGAAGACCGGATGCTCTATCCACGTCAGCCCATCGGGCTTGACCACCTTCATCGCATCTTGAGCCATCGCAGAACTTGCCAACGCGATCAAAGTGGCGGCGACAAAGGACTTGTTCATCCTAACCTCCTCCCAAATGTTGCGGAGCTCGAAGGCCCAATAGGATACAGCAAAAACTCAGACTGAAGCGCTTAAATTCATTTTCGGATCGGCTTGAACCGTCCATCGCGAACCAAGTCCGAATTGGCTCAGAACCAGAAGTGATCCAGCCAGGATGGCGTGTCCGTACTACCCCTCTCAAGAGCGGACATCGTCGGACCGTCCAGGCATGTCAGTTTGGTGCCAGATTCGGAAGTGACTAACCGGGCCAGCGCGTCGGCCTTCCGGTTGAACCTCCTCGCAGTTCCGATGACCCACAGAAGCGGGTTTGGGGGAACGGAGGTTCCCATGACCAGTTCCAATAGACGCCGGCCGACGCGGCTTTATCGGTTGATTGTAGCCTGCATGATGGGATTGAGTGCGGTTGTTTTTTTTCGGGATCAGCACAGCCTATCCGCATAACCCGATGCGACCAGAACTCAACACGTGGTTCAAAAATCTCAAGAATAAAGCGGGTGAACCGTGCTGTGACACCGGAGATGGCCAGCACGTGGAGGCCGAGTGGGATATGGCGAAGGAGGGGTATAAGGTCTTATTGAAGGATCCGCGTAGGCCAACCAAACCGGGGCAATGGTTCGACGTGCCATACTCCGCCGTGATCGACCAGCCGAACCTCAGCGGCATCGCGATGGTTTGGTGGTCGCCGTCCTACAACAACATCGATGGAAGAATGACCCCTGTGTGGCGCTGCTTCATTCCGGGACCGGGGGATGATCCTCACTGAGCAAACAATAACGCCCAGCTAGGGGTCAAAGCAAACCAGCCAGGAAAAAATATCTTCGCTCGCGAGTATTGAGGGAATTTGCCCGAGGAATTGCATTCAAAAATGGAGCTGATCATGAGCAGGATGGCACTGGTGATTGCATTCGTGCTGGCGTTGATCGGACCAGCGTCGGCGCAGAAGGCAGAGATTGAGGCGGCAAACGCTAAATTGACCGAATTCTTCAACAAGGGCGATTTCGCCGGGATCGCGTCATTGTACACCGCTGATGCCATCGCACTTCCGCCCGGTTCTGCGATGGTGCAGGGCCGAGTGGCGATCGAGTCAATGTGGAAAGGCATGGCCGAGCAAGTTAGCGATCCGAAACTCACAACCCTGGACGTCAAGCCGCTCGGCCCCTCCGCGGCCCGCGAGATCGGGACGTTCAGCCTGAAGACTAAGGGCCCGACGCCACAGGAGGTGAGCGGGAAGTATGTTGTGGTTTGGGAAAAGGTCGGAAATGACTGGAAACTCGCGACCGATATTTGGAACGATGGTAAGTAGGCTTCTCGCGGTTTTTGGCTGCTGCCGCTCGTGATGTTTTTGGCTCGCCGTTGCAATCGTGTTGGCAAGATCATCACGGCCCGCAACTGTAAGTGTCCAAATCAGGAGAGCAACCTGAGAGGTCCGTTGTGGGTCAATCGCGTCGCTTTGACATTCGGCCAGCCACTTCCGGTCTACCCCGAGCAACGGACATTGTCAGCGCCAGTCGGCAGGTCTGTTTCGTGCCAACAACGGAAGTCGCGTCACTTATTCAATTACCTCGTCGGCACGAACGATGATCGATTGAGCCCCTATCAAATCAAGCGACTCAGCGGGGTTTAGATTGATTACGGGTTGAAATTTGGTGGTTGATAGAACGAATTTCGCCCGGTTTAGCCCCGTTGAGGATCTGGTGTAGGTCATTAGCAAGACGCTCGGCGAGTTCGCCAAGCGCCGGCGCATACGACGTCAGTCCACCTGCGTCCACGTAGTCGCAGTACGGATAGATAAAAGGGAGACGGTATTTCCCGGCCTGCTCAACCACTAGGGCACGTCGGGCCCAAAAGCTGCCCCCTCGTCGACGATGGCGGGCCGGCGGCCCTGTTCTATGCAAAGGGAATTGCGGCTGCTCGCAATCTCTAACAGTACTTAACTGGCAATTTCCAGGCTTCTGCGCGAATGTTATTTGGCCTCAGCTCGGTCAACGCAACTGCACCCAAACCTAAGGAGCTCGATATGAGCAGTACTCAGGCCCGCAGAGAAATGAGCCGACTCGATGTGATCCGCCTGTTCGCCTTCGGCATGCTGTTGATCCTCCCTGCGGCTTCTGGGGCTCAACAGCTCCCACCGATTGCCGAACAGATGGCAAAGACCTACGGCCTTGATTCATTTCCGCAAGTCGAGGCAATCCGTTACACTTGGAATGCGGAACTTCCTGATGTCAAACTTTCTCGCACGTGGGAATGGAGCCCGAAGAACGACACGGTCTCTTACGAGGGGAAAGATAAGGAAGGCAAACCGGTAAAGGTTAGCTATCAGCGCTCGCAGCTCAGCAGCCAAAGCGATGCCATAAAGAACGAGATCGATCCGGCATTCGCCAACGATCAGTATTGGTTGCTCCTCCCGTTGCACGTCGTATGGGACGGCCCGACTGTGACCGCTGAGGGCACGCACAAACTACCCCTGGGTGATGCTTCCGCTGAACGGGTCGTGGTGAAATACCCATCGGAGGGTGGCTACGAGCGCGGCGACACCTGGGACCTGTACGTTGGCGTCGATAAGCGAATAAAGGAGATCGTCTATCACCGGGGCGGAACCAAGCCGCCCAAACTCGTGATCGCGACGTGGGCCGACTACAAGAACGCTGGCCCACTCCTCATCTCAACGGATCACCGCGGGACGTTGGATGGAAAGCCCATGCGAATTTCGTTCTCGGAGGTGTCGGTTAAGCTGACGGGATCAGAGAACTGGATCAACGCACAATGAACATCGGAAAGGTTCATTCGAGCAACTGATTGTGTGCTTCACAAATTAGTCGTGGCGCTTCCTGAGCCAGCCGCTCGCCAGCGGGGGTACGCGCGCTGTCGAAGTGAACCGGCGCTCTTCAGCGCAATAACAGCATGTCTTACTGCCTAGTAGCCTAGGTAGGCGCACCCCCTCGATCGCCCGCGCGGGCGGTGCGCCTTGTCACCTAACCGATACGTCGGCAGCCGTAGATATAAAGCTTCAGAAGAACCGAGGGGGAGGCAGGCCGCCCTGTCGCTGCAGGCTCGACGCCTTCGAAACCGAGATCGGCCAGATCGAGCGCGGCGACAAAGGAATCCGCCACACGTACTGAATTGCTATCCTCGACCCACTCACCGACGCATTCCGGCAACAGCGTCCATTGTCCGCGATCGGCACCCTCAACGAAGCGCTTCATCCATTGCCCCCGGCACGCAGCCAGGGTCATTTTTGGACCTGAGCGCGATGGCGGTTAAGTCCGCCTTGGCCCGATCAACGAACACCGCCAGCGCGACTCTTTACTTCCGAAAAGTGCCACTTCCGGACATTCTGCTGCACGCCTATTTAGATCGTACGAAGGTGACGATGCTGCGCGTCATCCCCTTGTCCGGCCAATTCGGGTTCACTCGCCATGGCGACAACACTTGCAGCCGGTCACCGTCCACCGTGAGAGATCGGACTTGCTCGGTGCCGACCCACTCGGGAATCCACGCCACCTCGACCTTGGTAGTCCACTTGTGCCCTTCAATGCGATACGTGCCGGTATAGGCGATGAGTGTGGCAAATAGTTCGGCACGTTCCTGGGCCGCGGGAAGCCGTACAGCGCGCCGGAGCGATAGGCGACAGGACGCCGGGCAAACCGCGCCAGCGCATCCACAGCCCATCGCGCGACAGGGACCCCGCGCAAGGGACACTATACGGACGCCACTTTTCCGTTTAGCCCGCTGCGTCAATCGGTTAGGTAGAACTCCCTCAAGGGCAGAAGGGAAGGGCCAAACCCATCGGCGAGAATGCTTACGCCACCGACACCAAAAACTCGGCGGAAACCTGTCGGGGGGAACGTAGGTAGCGCTCCACCGACTGAACCCCCGACTGGATCCTTCTTGGCCAGCGCGCTCCAGATCGAGACGTTCGCGGGGGTATGCGGTACCGCATCGAGAGCGGCGAAGTTCTGTGCGTGGCACAACCGGCGGTCTACCGAAGCTCGGGGTAGCCAGGAGCTACAACGTCGGCACGTGGCCCTAGGGCCTCCCCCGAACCGCGCTACCATCAACAATGCGCTGACCAATTTGTGAGCAGACGACGGACGGCACCTCCGATTGTCGCGGATGTTTTTCTACACATGGCCGGGTCATTTTGCATATTGGTTCGACGGCGCGCGTCCCAGGCTCAAGACACCGCAACCTTCGTATCCCCTGCGGGCCCTTTCGTATAATGGAGCCTCAATCTCAATCATTGCAAATAGTTAACAGCTCGAGGAGGGGCGACAATTTGGACCAGCGGCTGTTCCGTTCCCGAAGCAGGGCTGCGCCGAATCCACGCGGCCTGCGCCGATCTGCAGCGGACCACTCAAGTCCTGATGCTGCCATTGAGATGGCCCGCATCCTGGATGAGCCGCCGGTACTGGTGCCTGAGGTTTTGCACGGTGATACGCGCCTGACTCGGAAATGGGCGCATGGCGGGTTGCAAGAGGATTACATGCGGGGCGTTGCTGGGCACGTCGCTGTCGGCTGCTACGAAGGACAGCACGAGATATCCTGGCGGATTGAGAACAAGCGCCTGACTTCCAGAACCAACTCGAAAGCCTTCACCCTCATTCCGAAAGGCGTTGACGGCCACTGGAACATTGCTGGCCCGGTGGTCGTCTCGCATGTCTATCTCACTCAGGAACGTCTCCAGGCATGCGCCGACGAGATTGCGGGTGGAAGACGTGTCGAGATTCTTCCGCGCGTGGCTTTCGCCGATCCAGCGGCGGCGGGGCTGCTTGAAATTCTAAGTCACGAGGCGACGCGGGACAGTGCATCGTCTCGTCTGTTCGTGGAGCAGGCGATCGACCTTCTCTGTTCGCGGCTGATCCGGGAGCATTCATCATTTGGCAGCTTGCTTGCTCCCGTCAGAAAGGGCGGCCTTGCTGACTGGCAGGTGCGGCGTGTCACGACGTACATGCGCGAGAATCTCGAACAGCATATCGGGCTCAACGAGCTCGCCACCCTCGTCGGCCTGAGCCGCTTCCACTTCTGCACGGCTTTTCGCCAGTCGACCGGCCAGACCCCGCATGCATGGTTGACCGCGCAGCGCATGCGCCGCGCCCGCGAGCTTCTCGCCAATTCAGGCCTGAGTGTCACAGAGGTCGCGCTTGCAGTCGGTTACGAGACGCCATCAGCCTTCACGGCGGCTTTCCGTACGATTGTCGGAGTGACCCCATCGGTGTTCCGGCGCGCTCTGTAGGTGCGCGGTGGCAATTCATCGCAATACTGCGATAGCCGCCGCAATATCCGAACGGTACGCCCCATCGGGTTCATGCTTAGTTCGCGGTGCCCTGGGGCGGTGGCTCGGCTGCACTTGATACTCGTGCGCAGCACAATCCGATCCGCCTCAGAGCGTCGAAGAGGAATTATGGCGCCATCCTGTCGCAGTCATCGAACGATCATCATCAATCAGCAAGCGAGCAGACGACCATGAAAAACGATGAGCCGTTCACCGACGGTGCTGTCGAGACCGAACAAAGGCGTGGCGGATTATCGCGCCGCTCGGTCCTGCTTACGGTCGGCGGAGTAGCCTCTCTCGCGGTAGCATCGGAAGTTGCCGCGCAACCCATATCTGATCGACCTCCCGCCGCATCCACAGGACGGGTCCGGCTGGTAGTGAACGGCAGGCAGCATGAACTTGACCTGGATCCCCGCCGCTCACTGCTCGATGTGCTGCGCGAAACGCTCGATCTCACCGGCACGAAGAAGGGCTGCAATCAAGGCGCCTGCGGCGCTTGCACTGTGCTTCTTAATGGCAGGCGGATCGTCTCCTGCCTGACGCTGGCTGCGATGCATGACGGGGCTGAGATCAAGACGATCGAGGGCCTTGAAACGAATGGCGAGCTTCATCCGCTCCAGAGTGCATTCGTCGAGCATGACGGTTTGCAGTGCGGCTTCTGCACCCCGGGACAGATCATGTCGGGAATAGGCTGCATCGCGGAAGGCCATGCAGGTTCGCCAGATGAAATCAGGTTCTGGATGAGCGGCAATATCTGCCGTTGCGGGGCCTATCCGGGGATCGTCGCCGCGGTCGCCGACGCTGCCAAGAGGGCCTGACCATGCTTCCATTCACGCTCGAGAAGGTGACCTCCGTTCAAGCCGCCATCGCCGCTGCATCGTCCGGCCGGCGTTTCATCGCCGGCGGCACGACGTTGATCGACCTCATGCGGGAGGAGGTGGAGCAGCCGGCGCATCTTGTCGACATCAATATGCTCCCGCTTTCCGAAATCCGCATCGAGGGTTCCGATCTCGTTATCGGCGCGCTCGCCCGCATGGCCGATGTCGCCGCCCATCCGGACGTGCAGCGCCTGCACCCGCTTATCGCCGAAAGCCTGATCGAGGGCGCCTCGCCGCAATTGCGCAACATGGCTTCCATCGGCGGCAACCTGCTCCAGCGTGTCCGCTGCCCCTATTTCCGGATGCACGATGCGCCCTGCAACAAACGCACCCCGAACTCCGGCTGCGCCGCGATCGATGGCCTCAATGCCGGCCACGCCATTCTGGGCACGAGCAATCATTGCGTGGCAACGCATCCTTCGGACGTCGCCGTCGTGCTGGTCGCGCTCGACGCCACAATGCAGGTGAGGGGGCCGCGGGGCGAGCGCAGCTTTCCAGTCGAGGAACTGTTTCGGCTGCCGGGAGATACGCCGCATCTCGAACACACGCTGCTGCCCGGCGAACTCATCCTCGCCGTGCGGGTACCCGGCGGTCCGTACAGCCGGCGGGCGCGCTATCTCAAGGTGCGCGACCGCGCTTCTTACGAGTTCGCGCTCGTATCCGCCGCGGCCGCACTCGATGTCGGGGACGGCGTGATCCGTCAGGCGCGGCTCGCTGTCGGCGGCGTGGGCACCCGGCCATGGCGCCTGCGCACGGTGGAGAAAGCAATGATCGGCAGGGCACCGGATCGCAAAATCTTCGAAACAGCCGCCCGGCTGGCGCTCGAAGGAGCCCGTCCCTTGTCGGACAATCATTACAAGCTCGAACTCCTGCCGCGGACGATCGTCCGCGCTCTTGAAATGACGGGAGAAGCCGCATGACAACGAACGTGATCGGAAACCCGCTGCCGCGCGTGGATGGTCGCGCCAAGGTCACGGGCGCGGCGCGCTACGCGGCCGATTTTAACCAGGGCGGCCAGGCCTATGCGGTGATCGTCGGTGCCACGGTGGGGCTCGGCCGCGTGACCGGTATCGAGACCGCGCCGGTTGAGAAGATGCCGGGCGTCGTTGCCGTCATCACGCATCGCAACGGTCCACGGCTGCCATACGCGCCGCACAAGAGCTATATCGATCCGGCAACTGGCGAGCGGCTGCATGTGCTGCATGACGACCAGGTGCGCTTTTACGGGCAACCGGTAGCGATCGTCGTCGCCGATACGCTCGACCAGGCGGAGCGCGCGGCTGCGGCGCTGCGCATCTCCTACACGGCCGAGCAGCCCCTCGTTGATCCTGCCGACCCCAAAGCCCGACCTGTCGTTCCGGAAGCCGGGAAGCAGCCGGATGCGAGGCTGCCGGCCGACACCGCGCGCGGCAATGCCGACAGCGCTCTCGCGGACGCACCGGTGAAGGTCGATCAGATCTACGAAATCGCGCGCGAGAACCACAATCCGATGGAGCCGCACGCCACCGTTGCAGCCTGGAATGGCAATCGGCTGACGCTGTGGAGCAAGAGCCAGTTCGTCGTCAACGAACAGGCCGAGATCGCAGCCGTGTTCGGCGTGCCGCCCGAGAACGTACAGGTGATCTGTCCGTTTATCGGCGGTGCCTTCGGCACGTCGCTCAGGACGTGGCCGCATGTGACGCTTGCGGCCATGGCGGCGCGACAAGTGGGACGTCCCGTCAAGCTCGTACTCACGCGCAAGCAGATGTTCTTCATGACGGGCCACCGGCCCCGCACCCTGCAGCGGATGGCCCTCGGGGCCACGGCGGACGGCAAGCTCACCAGCATTGTCCACGAAGGCACCGGAGAGACGAGCCGCTACGAAGAGTTCATGGAGGCCCTGACTTCGGTCACGAGCTTCCTGTACTCCACGCCGAACGTGCGGACCCGCTATCGGCTGCTGCCACTCGATATCGGTACCCCGAACCATATGCGCGGCCCCGGCGAGGCGAGCGGTGTCTTTGCGCTCGAATGTGCCGTCGATGAACTGTCGTACAAGCTCGGAATCGATCCCATAGATCTGCGACGTCGCAACGAGCCGGCGATCGATGAGGGCGAGAACAAGCCCTTCTCCAGCCGATCGCTGATGAAATGCCATGACCTTGCCGCCGAACGTTTCGGCTGGTCGCGGCGGTTACCCGAACCGCGTTCGATGCGCGATGGCCGGCTGCTGGTCGGCATGGGCGTGGCATCGGCGAGCTATCCGGCTTTCCATGCGCCGGCGAATGCGCGGGCGCGTCTGCTCCCGGACGGCACCGCTGAAGTTGAAGTCGCGGCAAGCGACATGGGTCCCGGCACCTACACGTCCATGACGCAGGTTGCCGCCGAAACGCTAGGGCTGCCCGTTGAACGGGTGCGTTTGAGCCTTGGCCGCTCTGACTATCCGCCGGCTCCATCCCATGGCGGCTCATGGACGATGGCCTCGGTCGGCTCTGCGATCCGCGCCGCCTGCATTGCCGTGCAAGAGGAAGCCGCAAAGCGCCCTCGGGACGGCCGACCCATCGAGGCTACGGCTTCGGCTCAGCGCGTTCCTGGTGTGGCCGCCCGATTTTCGATGCACTCCTTTGGAGCCGTATTTGCGGAGGTGGCTGTCGATCCGGACGTCGGCACGATCCGGCTGCGCCGCGCCGTGGGCGCTTATGGCATCGGCCGCGTCGTCAATCCGCGACTTGCCAGGAGCCAATGCATTGGAGGCATGATCGGCGGGATGGGCATGGCGCTCATGGAACGCACTGTCCTCGATCCGCGCGACGGCCGCCCGGTCAATGCCCATATGGCCGATTACCTGCTGCCCGTGAATCTCGATATTCCCCAACTCGAGTCGCACTTCGTTGCGGAGGAGGATCCACACGTCAATCCCCTCGGCGTCAAGGGCCTCGGCGAAATCGCTCTTGTCGGTATGGCGCCGGCCATCGCCAATGCCGTCTTTCACGCGACGGGCAAGCGCGTGCGTACCCTGCCGATCCGGATTGAAGATGTGCTAACCGTGTAGCTCCCATCTCGCTCCTAGCGTGCAGCGAAGCCGCGAGAACAAGCATGAGGGCCTAGAAGCCCAGCTTAGATGTTGCCGTTCTTGGGGCCAAACTCTGAGTCCTTATCAAGCATTTTGGGACCGGCAGGGTTGAGCCCGTCCTTCCCGACGACTTGAACCTTGATGGTAGTGTTTGGGGTGTTATTCCGATCAGGCGAGCAGGTGGTTGCGATCTGGAACGCACGCAACATCGGCAAATAGAACCCGCGCAGCGCTTGGCATCGAATTGGCGAATTCGACGAGTTCAGGCTCGATATTACAAGGTCCGAGCCTTTCCGGACGAATTGGTTTAGCCGGTATGGATTTCACTTCGGAGATATTTCGCGGGGCGGCCTCTTGGTTGAGGACATTGGCTCCGCCGTGGCTAGAATGATATCCGATATTTTTATTTGCGTTGATGGGATGCTACTAACTGGCGAATGGACGTTTATTAGACGCTCTTGAGTATAGTGCTCAGCTGCCCAGTAGCTGGCTAGGCCCGCTGCAGCCGGGTTAACGGCAGAACTTTACGGGCGCACGTACTTCGCCGATCACGGCGATCGCTGCGTTGATTTTCTGAGACATGGCGTGCTCCTTGTCTTGAGCGCCCCTTGCCAGCTTCTCGTGCTGGCAGGGCCGGAGCACGGCCGGACCATCCCATTAGCGGACTATCGACTGCTCCGCTCTAGAGTGCAACGTTTCCGATTTGAGCGATGCAGTATGACAGCGGCTCCGCTCTCGCGTGTTGAAATCCATGCGCACCAGCGCAACATGGCTTAGCAATGTATCCGGACGAAAATTGGTGAGCCACACGTTGTGGCACGCGCTAGCAGCGCGTACGAGCAACCGACCGGCAACGGTGACGACTGTGAGGAGGCGCACAACGCAGCCAAAACGCAAGCCCAAGTTCGTCGAGTATTGACGGATGCGCTAGACGCGGTGCAAAGATTCCGGGTGAAACGTTGCTTCTCCTGCCGGCCAGGCGATGGTCACTAGCTCACCAATATCAACAACTAAACCGACCGGACTTCCGCTATTCAGTCGGACACGTTCTCCTATCTTCAGGGGTATGCGACGGCTCGCGCCTGATCTCTTCTCCAAAAGAAAGCTAACAACCGGCAGCGCAACCGCGACAAGAACGACAATCCGTGCCCAGTTGATTGGTTGCTCGTAACCGTCCGCGATGCTTGTTGGATCAATCAAGTCGCCACTCCTTCTTTGCCTATGCCGCGAAGGTCGCGAAACCGGGAAATTCGGGCGTACTGGCCGCCTCATCGCGCTCGCCTTTGATTTCTGGAGCGAGCGTGACCTGCGCGGAGTGAATTTGGGCAAGGTCGGCCCAACGCATGTCTTTGTAATTAAAGCCGCGCGCGAGCGTGGGCTTGATGACCATGAAGTAGGGCGAAATGTCGAAATCGCGTGGCGCATAAAAAGACGAGTGACGGATCTCGGCGACTTCGCGCCGCCCTGTCTCGCCCTCGACGCGCTTGATCTCGGGCAGGATCGGATAACGCACGGCGTCGAAAGCTTGCGCAATCAGCGAAGAACAGATGATGCGGCTGGTATCGCCGGAACCGAGCGCGATCGTTCGGCGACGCCAACGCTGCGTTACCGGACTTGGCAATAGATACCGCATCAGGTCGATGACGTTCTTGAAGTCGTAGCCGAGACCAATGCGTTCGGAAGGGTAGCGGCAGACCGTCTCGCAGTCCGCTTGGGTGAGGCCCACCGGCCGGCAGATTCGGGTTCGACAATGCAGATACTTCGACAGCGGCGCCGACACGACTCCTTCATCGATATTGGCTTCGATCAGGACGTGGGGTTCGCCCTCGGTTTCTGCGTCGGCGATCGGCCCGACGTACAACGCCGAATGCGACCAAGCCGACTGAGTGAGATATTTGATGCTGCCCGAGATACGACCTTTGCCCTCGACCAGCAAGACATCGCCGGGTCGCAGGGTCTCGCGTAAAGCGGTCAAATCGTTTGGAGCGGGCGGCTCACAGCTGACTGGCTGCTGCAGCCGGGCAATCAAGCGTCCGACATTGCCGAACAACGAGCCCATGTCGTCCCTCACGTTGGTGTTCCCTTATGGCAGTGCGGAGCAGCTCACGTGCCGCCCACTACCAGGTTCCTCACCAAGCGTAATCGTGAGAGGTGGACCGGACAACTGAACAGAGGTTGATCCGTATGTAATCTTTTGCAGAGGAGGGCATACCTAAGTTTGACCGGCCGTGTCGCCAATAAGAGTGATGGGAATGGTGCACCTCGTTCAGCTGGCGACACCCCTCATCGTTGATCGCGCTCCAAAAAGACCTAGCGAGTGATGAAAGTTCAATCCTCTGCGGAGCTTTGCAGGGTCGAACGATGACTCCACCTCAACGCTGGGCATTCTCGTCTCATCTGGCCCACCGCGTCATTTCGCTGCTGCGCAGTAATCTCGCCGCTTTAGTACGATTGTGTTGAAAAAGTCTTCGGTTGCGCTGGTTGATGTTCGCTGATTCAGTCGTTGCGAGAGGACTGAATCATGATGGGACATCAGCGAGTTGAGCAGGTCGCGTTGTTCTATGAGTTTTCGCTCGAGCGGCACGTTCCGGCCGATCATTTGTTGCGATCGATCGACAGGTTCGTGGACCTCGATGGGTTAAGGCGAGAGCTATCCCCCTTCTACAGCACGATCGGGCGGCCCTCGATCGCGCCCGAGCTGATGATCCGGATGCTGTTGGTCGGTTACTGCTTCGGCATCCGCTCGGAGCGGCGCCTGTGCGAAGAGGTTCACCTCAACCTGGCATACCGCTGGTTCTGCCGCCTTGGGCTCGATGGTGACGTGCCCGATCATTCGACCTTCTCAAAGAACCGACATGGCCGCTTCCGCGATAGTGATCTGCTGCGACGGCTGTTCGAAGACGTCTTGCGCCGCTGCATCGACGAGGGTCTGGTTGGCGGAGAAGGCTTTGCGGTCGATGCTAGCCTGATCAAGGCCGATGCTAACCGGCAGAACGGCGTCGAGGGCGAAAAGGGGTTGCCGCCAAAAGCCGCAAGCCGTGCCGTCGACGAGTATCTAGCTGTCCTGGACGATGCGGCGTTTGGGGCCGCGACCGAGATCGTCCCCAAGTTCATCTCACCGGCTGATCCTGCCGCGCGCTGGACCGGTGCCCATGGCGGACAGGCTTTCTTTGCCTACTCCACGAACTATCTGATCGATGTGGAAAATGCGATCATTGTCGACGTTGAGCCGACCACAGCGATCCGGCAGGCAGAAGTTCTCGCTGCCAAGCGCATGATCGAGCGGACCGCAAAGAACTTCGGTCTTCACCCGTCCAGGCTTCTCGGTGACAGCGCCTATGGTTCAGCCGACATGCTGGGCTGGCTGGTCGATGAGCACGGCATCGAGCCGCATGTGACCGTGTTCGACAAATCAGCGCGCAAGGATGGGACCTTCACACGGGAGGACTTCAACTACGATCCAGTCAGCGACGTCTATATCTGTCCTGGCGGCAAGACGCTGACCACAACAGGGACACGTGTGAATGATGGCGAGACGTTGCTTTATCGAGCGAGCAAGGCTGACTGTGACGCCTGCGCCTTGAGGCCACACTGCTGCCCGAACACGCCTGCTCGAAAGGTGCCTCGCTCGATCCATGAGAGAGCCCGCGACATGGCGCGGGCGATTGCTAAATCCTGGGAAGGTCGAGCATCGCGACGGCTACGTAAGAAGGTCGAAATGTTGTTCGCTCACCTCAAGCGCATTCTCAAGCTCGACCGACTGCGATTACGTGGACCAAACGGGGCTCGCGACGAGTTCCTCCTTGCAGCAACCGCCCAGAACCTCCGGAAACTAGCCAAGCTGGTCCCAATGCCGCAGCCAAATCCGGCCTGAGAAGCGGTCGGCTGTGCCGCATTTGCGGCTCGCCTCGCTCGCGGGCCGACTTCTTCAACGGAATCGTACCAAAGCGGACATCAACCTCGTTGCGTGACACCACCAGAGTTATGATGGGGTGGACGCCCCGCCGACGGCATCGATGTGCCAAAGTGGAGGTGTTGAGCACCACTTAAGGGAGGCGTCCGTGTCAGAGGTTATCACAGTCGGTCTCGATATCGCCAAGCATGTTTTCCACGCTCATGGAGCGGACGGGCGGGGGCGAGCGATATTCAGCAAGCGGATCAGTCGTAGAAGGCTGCTGGATTTCTTCGCAGCCCAGCCGAGCTGCACGGTAGCGCTGGAGGCATGTGGTGGAGCACATCACTGGGCCCGTCAGCTCACCCAGCTTGGCCATGAAGTTCGGCTGATCCCGCCCGCCTATGTAAAACCGTTCGTGAAGCGGCAGAAGAACGACGCGATCGATGCTGAGGCGATTTGCGAAGCAGCGCAGCGGCCGAGCATGCGGTTCGTGGCCGTGAAGAGCGAACAGCAACAGGCGGCGGGTCTGGTGTTTCGGACCCGTGACCTGTTAGTGCGGCAGCGAACGCAGCTCATCAACGCGATCCGGGGACACCTCACTGAATATCGTTGGGTCGCACCTAAGGGGCCGTCGCATGTGGCGATGCTTGCCGACCTGATCGAAGAAGATGATATGGCCAGCTCGCTTCCCAAAGCGGCCCACGCCATGTTTCGATTGATGTTAGACCTGCTCGCCCCTCAATGGCAAGATCGCAGATCTTGACAGGGAGATCGCGCGACGTGCTCGCGAGGACGAAGTATCCCGCAGGCTATTGACCGTTCCCGGCATTGGCCCAATCTCTGTCACCGCGATCGCCGCTCTAGCACCGCCGGCCGAGACCTTCGCAAAAGGCCGTGACTTCGCGGCTTGGCTCGGTCTCACGCCTCTTCGAAGATCGACAGGCGGCAAGCAGAAGCTCGGTGCGACCGCTTGCGTCTGGCGGGGCGTCCACAGACACAGCCACGCCACGCTGTCAATGGGACTGATCGGCTTCTCCGCCTGCTCGCGGCACTCCTCGGCTTTCTGTGGCGTGCGCTGCGTTGGTAGAGACGATGGACTTGGCGCCGACCTTCGTTGACTGGTTTGGCGGGAAGCCAGCACGTCATACTCGAAGGACAGTCGCTGACGCCCTGGTTGCGGGGACGGGAGCCGGTGCAATGGCGGAAAGTCGTAGTCTCGGAATACGACTATGCGATGCAAGAGGCACGTCGCGCTCAACCGATTAGCCGCAGCCGTTGTTCATGGCGTTCGACGGTCGTTGGAAAAATATCCACGCGCCAGGCTTTCGGCCGATGCTGTTTGATCTGGTGACCGATCCGTCTGAATTCGCAGATCGCGGTGCCTTTCTTGCGAGCATGAGCGCACGAGCATGCGCGAGGCTTTGTTGGAATGGGCGCTGACCGATCACAATCGAATTACGACACCTAATATCCGTCGAGGCGTCTAGTTCGACTGTTCAGAGCCGATTGGCCGGCGCGCACCAGCCAACGAAAAAGTCCATCACGTCCGCCACAAGATCCTCCGAACGCTCGTCCCCAACACTTCGAAGTCCGTTTTTCAAATCAGTCAGCGCTGCGAAAATCTCATCGCGGTCAACGCCCGATGATATCAATTCCGCAATCAGTTCGCGAATGTAGAGCGCGTCCTTGCCCGCCCTCACAGCTTCTCGTATCGGAGCCAAGGTCCATGTCATGAACTACTCCTAAGTCCGTCAAATTTTGATAGCAAGTCCGCTTTTGGGCCGATATCATTGAAAAAGTCGAAGGTGAGCAACTCGGAAAGCCTCGCCAAAGTGAGGCCATTAGCTAACTTTTTGAGCTACGAGCCACCTCAGGCGCTGGTACGAAGAGCTCCCGGCGCAAGCCAAACCACCAGCGCGCTTAAGAGTTTCGTTGGCCATCCTGAAGAGAGTTTTCAACAGTATCGGCGCAATGCGGACGTTCGCTGAAAAAGCCGTGTCAGCTAAGTGCCAACGGGCAACATCATTCGATCAGTTTGCCGGGCCCGAAGAGAAGCGATTTGGCACGTACCGTGTAATCCCTCCGGTTCGTCTAGCACGCGCAACGGTACCTGCAGTAAGTTGCATTGCCGCGCCTGTGGACCATTAGTCCGAAGCGAAGATTTGGGCGATGGTTCAATCAAAGGAAAGCTAGTAGAAGCCAGGTACGGAACACGCCGAGCTGCTCCTTGCGTTTTACGCCTTGATGGGTTTTAAGCCCGGTGACTTCATGACCATAGGCATGAACGAGAAGCGAGCTGCGTGGCTTTGTGCGCTTTAGATAGAGTGACGCACTCCGCGTAGCTCATGCGCTTTAAATTGTTCTGAGCCGCCGCAAAGGAATCCATCATGGCCAAGATGACCAAGAACCAGTTGATTGATGCAATTGCAGACGGAACACAGGTTTCCAAGGGAGACGTAAAGGCCGTCATCGAGCAGATGGCGACTGTGGGCTATAAGGAGCTGAATGAATCTGGCGAGTTCATCATTCCCGGTTTCGTCAAAATGTCGGTCGTGAACAAGCCTGCTACTGAAGCCCGCAGCGGTGTAAATCCTTTTACGAAAGAGCCTATGGAGTTCGCGGCCAAGCCAGCCAGCAAGTCGGTCAAGGCGTCACCCCTGAAGGTTGCTAAAGACGCTGTTTGAGGCGGGCGGGTTGGTTGAGGCGTGTTCGTTCGTCTGAACTGTGGGTAATTCCATAACACCCTAGACAGACACCTCCACCCGCACACTATGCGCCCCGAGACGGATTCTCTGGAGGGCCTAGGGGAACTGTCTCGCAAAGGCCATGCGGTGTAATGCCCGCGTGGCCTTTTGTTTTTTGTTTATTTGCGATTGTCTGACCGTAAAAATACGGAATATGTTCGTTCTCCGTGAACAGATTGTGATTTCAGGCCGCCGTCGTCGGAGCGGCTAGGCTACGAGATTGTTGCTATCCACCGGGGGCCGGTCTGCATCCCCCCGTGAAGATTTTTCGGGCAGCCGGCATATGCCTTGTCGAGGTCGGCGATGACGATCTTTTGCATCACGCCGGCGACGGTGGAACAGGTATCCTTCCCGCAGGCGGAGATCGTCGGCGAGGTCGGCGCGAGCCTCGCTTGCCTGGCCGATCGCCTCGAAGGCAAGCTCCCCGATGGTCAGGCATTGCTGGGTTTGCGGGAAAGGATCCTTGCCCGCCTCGCCGAGCGGTCGACGGAGGATCGGTTTCGGCTGACGCCGCAGCGCATCGTGCACGACGTCCGCCAGGTCATCCCGCCGGACGGCATCGTTGCTCCCGCTGTAGTCCACGGGCACCACGATGATCCCGCTTGGTGACGTCATGCGTGCGGCAAGTGTCGGCCAGGTGATTCAATCCCGGCATCCGGGCTACAAGCCCGGCGAGCCTTCGGAAACGCTGCGTCAGGCAGCCCGCGAACCTGGTGGCGGCGACGTAGCCGTGAATGGAAACCGGCGCGCAGCTCGGGCCGCGGCGTGGACTTTGGCAAAGCGCATAAATCCGCTTGCCAATGCTCGCTTAGCCGCCAAACCTCACTTCCTTTCTTTGGAGGCTGATGGAAGTTGAACTCCCCGGAGGCGACGAAGATGAGTACAACTGAATCGCAGAATGCTGCCAGGCATCTGAAGTCTTGGGCTCCGACCTTGTTCGTCGCCGTTCTTCTGTTCGGTTTTGCGTTCATCGCACTGGAAGTGACCGAAGGAGAGCCTATCGCGTTCGACCGTTGGTTGATGGTCGCCTTCCGCCATGCGTCCGACTTGTCGCGGCCAATCGGGCCGCCATGGTTGCTTGACGTTGTACGAGACATCACCGCACTGGGCAGTACCGCGGTACTTGCACTGCTGGTCATGGTTGTGACCACGTTCCTTTTTGCCATAGGCAAGCGCCACGCCGGTTTGTTCGTCCTGACGACGGTCCTGAGTGGCGCCATTCTCAATACTCTTCTCAAGCTTGCCTTTGCGCGAGCGCGCCCCGATCTCGTCGCTCAACTCACTCAGGTCTCTACGCTGAGCTTTCCGAGCGGGCACGCAGCGATTTCGGCTGTCTGCTATCTGACGCTCGGCTTGATGCTTGCTCAAACGCAAGCTTCCCGCTCTGTTCGCATCCATCTTATAATGACCGCCGCGATCCTTACCCTGCTGGTCGGAGTCAGCCGCATATATCTCGGAGTTCATTATCCGAGCGATGTGTTGGCGGGCTGGTGCTTCGGCACTTCGTGGGCGCTAATTTGCCAGATGCTCATGTCGTATTTTCAGCGCACCGGAATGATCGAGCAGCCGAGCGACTAGTCAGCGTTGCGCCGCTCAGGCGGCAACTTTGCTCGCCTGCACCGACGAAGTGATCGATGACGTCGGACTTCCGCCGCACAAAGCGGTGATTCCTTGGATACCGCGACGGGATATTTGATACTGCGTTTTGTTTTCGGTAACGAACTTGCTTGTGAGCTAGAGCTGCTGCCCATCGCGCAAGGTATGCAGAGTTATCTCCGGCGGGCAGTTTAAGCGGACCGGCAGATCGAAGTGCGCTTCATCCCAGACGGCAAGGACGGCACGCGGTCCTGGGCGAAAGTCTGGCGCAGACGCCCCTAGTCTGCGAATAACAACGCGGATCGCTCGAAAGTTCGTACATCTGCAGTAGCTGCCCCGTTTTTTGTCTCTCTGGCCCGAGACCGCCAGAGGCGGCTGTCTTGCCGATCGATCGTTTTAAGCTGCCCTGGAAGGGCTGTTTTCATTTGGAAACGGCAGCCAAGCTATTGAAGTTGCTGGAGCGTCTTTCGGCCATTTTTTCCAAATGTGCCTTGAAATCGTTGAATAATCAAGCTGATTTGGATTCCGCCATTCGGAGGTTCGATCCCTCCCGCCCCAGCCAGGGCTCAAAGCGCCAGTCCGGCACAGCCGCGGCGTCCTCTCGCGTCGGATACGCGGCAACTCGCCGGCAACCCGATGCGCACAAGCAGATTGCGGCGGACTCTGTTGACGACGTCGCGCGGGAGCACGACATATTCTGTGCCGTCGATCCAGGTCACTGCTCAGGAGCAAGATATGAACGCGCCGCCAAAAATCGATCCCGTTACCGCGCGCTCTGACGGGGACATCTTGCATTGGCTGACAAACGAAACGCGCGATGAGCGCTTCATTGACAACATTTTCGCTGAGCTGTGTATCCGGCTTCAGCGAGCAGGCATTCCCGTCAAGCGGGCGTCGCTTCATATCCTGATCCACCATCCGCAATGGCTTGGCGCCCGGATCATGTGGGCCGACGGGATGCGCGAGGCGGAGATTGCCAGGGTCGACTACGATGTCAGGGAGCGATCCGAATACATCGATAGTCCTGCCAACGAAATCCATGACGGTGCCACCGAGGTGCGCGAGAATCTCGAACGGGAGGCGTCACTGGGCCGCAAGCACGCCGTCTTTGACGAGCTGCGGGCGAAAGGCCTGACCGACTATGTGGCGTGGCCGCTGTACCATACGCTCGGCAAGCGGCATATCGTGACCTTTGCAACCGACCGGCCAGGAGGTTTCGACGAGGCGCATATCGGCAGCCTGTTAAAGCTGTTGCCGGTTCTGGCGCTGGTCAGCGAAATTCGTGTCAAGAACCGGCTGGCGCGAACGCTGCTCGAAACTTACGTCGGGTCGCATGCCAGCGAGCTCATTCTAGCCGGCGCCACCAGGCGCGGCAGCGGGACGACGGTACGCGCCGCCATCATGATCTGCGATCTGCGTGATTTCACCAGGATCTCCGACAACTGGCCGCGCGATGACGTCATTGATCTTCTGAACGGCTATTTCGATGCAATGTCGGAGCCGATTGCGCGACATGGTGGGGAAATACTGAAATTCATCGGCGACGGTCTGCTTGCCATTTTTCCGCTCAGCCAGCCGTCGGCCTGCGCAAATCTGCTGCATGCGGTGGCTGAAGCCCGTCAGGCTATGCTTGCCCTCAATGAGAAAAACAGCCAAACCGGTCGTGCGCCGCTGAATTACGGCATCGGCGTCCACGTCGGAGACGTCATGTACGGCAATATCGGGTCGCGCAGTCGGCTCGATTTCACGGTCATCGGTCCTGCGGTCAATATGGCTTCGCGTCTCGAAGCCCTCACCAAGCAATTGGGGAGAACGGTGCTGCTGTCCCGCGCGTTCGCCGACTTCGTCAAAAGCGATTTCGATCTCGAACGCGTCGGCGAATATCCGGTCCGCGGCTTCAACGACCCAATCGAGCTGTTTACGTATCATGGCTGAACGACGATCAATCGCGAGGTGCCGGGCCGCGCCTAAGGGGCGCGAACTCGTCAAACGGCGCTATCAGCTAGTCTCCGCAACAACGCTCAGACACTGACGTGACAGGTGGAGCCACGGCTTTCTGTCAGGACTGGTGTCGCGATTCTTCACCGATCGCTTGACACTCCTCCTATTTGTTCTCATTATGTTCTTCTCGTCGAGAACCTCTTCGTAACGTCATGGGCGAACGGTCGGGATGGCAACGACAGCCACCATCCTCCATGCGGACCTGGATGCTTTCTATGCCTCGGTAGAGCAGCTCCTTGACCCTTCGTTGCGCGGCAAACCCGTCGCCGTAGGTGGTGGAGTTGTGCTTGCCGCTTCTTACGAAGCCAAGGCCTTCGGGGTCCGCGGCGGCATGCCGGGACGGCAAGCGCGCGAACTCTGTCCGCAACTCACTTTTGTCAGCGGTCATTTCAGCGAATACCAACGGCTAGGTGACGCCGCCATCAAGGTGATTGGGGATTTCACGCCCCTCGTCGAGCGGATTTCCATCGACGAGGCCTTTGCCGACGTTGCGGGCTGCACCCATCTCTTCGGTTCGCCCGCCGAAATTGCAAGGACGATCCGCCGACGCGTGCGGGCGGAGCTTGGCCTTCCGATCTCAGTCGGCGTAGCCCGCACCAAGCATCTGGCAAAAATTGCCTCGCAAGTGGCCAAGCCCGACGGGCTGGTGGTTGTCGATCCCGACACCGAGCTGCAATTCCTTCACCACCTGCCGGTCGAGCTGATGTGGGGAGTAGGCCCGGTCACGAAGGTGCGGCTGGCCGAGATCGGCGTGCTCACGATCGGGCAGCTGGCAAAGACGCCGGGATGGTCGCTTGAGCGGTTGCTCGGTCCCGCCGCAGGAGAGAAACTCGCAGCGCTGGCTTGGAATCTCGATCCGCGAGAAATCAAGTCGCACCGACGAGCTCGATCCGCGGGAGCCCAGTCGGCGATTGGCAGGAAGCCTGCCGAAGAGCGGGTTTTTCGGCCCACCTTGTTTCACCTTGCAGACCGGATTGGCACTCGGCTCCGCGCAAAGTCCAGGCCTGGCCGAACCGTGACGGTGCGCGTTCGCCTCGCCAATCTGAACTCAGCCACCCGCTCGGTGACGCTCGACGCGCCAATCTCAGCAACCGTAATCCTTGCCGAGCTTGCCGAGGAGCTGGTGCGCGCGGTCCTTGCAGATCATCCGGACGAGAAGACCATCTCGCTCCTGGCGATCTCGGTATCGCATCTCGAGGAGCACTGGGATCTGGAACTGGAGCTTCCGCTTGGACTTCAAGACGAATCCCGCCGCCCCGGCACCAAAACAGGCATGGCACGTTGGGCGGCCGACCGTGCCGTCGATCTGATTCGCGGTCGCTTCGGATGGGATGCTATTGGGTACGGTTCGGTAGTGCTCGGCATCTCTCGTTCCGTTCCCGACGCGTTTCGCGAACTTGCCCAAAAGGAGCTGTGATCGTTGCATCAGGTCTTCGGGACTGATCCTCCGTGTGTGGACTACTTCTTTATTTGGAAACGACTGCCAAGCTATTGAAAATGCCAGAGGCATTTTCTTACAGTTGCCCAAATGCGCCTTGAAACCGTTGAATAATCAAGCTGATTTTGATTCCGCCATTCGGACGTTCAATCCCGCCCGCCCCAGCCAGGCTTTCCGCCGAACTTGGCCTCTTCAACTATTCGGCACCGGAACAATGCACTGTTGGAAAAACGGTGCTATTCAGATGCTTCCCTTGCATCGTCGACGGAATGCATCACCATCCAGGCGCCCACGACCCCGTTCTTGTCGCGCTGTCAGTCCTGATCGCCGCACTTTCTTCCTACACGGCGCTGGATCTTGCGACGCGCATGCGGGCTGCTTCCGGCTCTGCCAGCCTGGGCTGGCTTGGGGCTGCGGCCGTCGCCATGGGTGGCGGCATCTGGTCCATGCATTTCGTCGCCATGCTGGCGTTCAGCCTGCCCAGCGTCGAAATTTCCTACGATCCGCTCCTGACGCTGCTCTCGCTCGCCCTTCCCATTTTGGTCGCTGCAGCCGCGTTCGTCGTCGTAAGTCAGCGGGCGAACGCGCTCGTTGTTTCCGGCATTGGAATGGGACTCGCGATCTCCGGCATGCACTACACCGGCATGAGCGCGATGCGGATGGCGGCTTCCATTCACTATGATCCCGTCTGGGTCGTGCTTTCCATCGCGATCGCGATCGGCGCGTCCATCATCGCGCTGTGGCTCGCCTTTCGCACGACGAGCGTGCTGGAGCGCATATCGGCCGGCGCCGTTATGGGCCTGGCGATCTCCGGGATGCATTACGCCGCCATGCAGGGCTCCTCCTTTGTTGCCACCGATGCCTTCCTTGGCCGCGCAGCCCATGGCGCCGTGGGGCAGGCGCCGCTCGCGTTCCTGGTCGCCGGCACCACGATCGTCGTCCTCGTCATCGGGCTCGCCGCGGCCGTGTACGACCGCGCCTCGGCAGAACGTGCCGATCGCGAAGCCGAGGCACTCAGGCGAAGCGAGGAGAAATTCCGCCTGCTGGTGGAGGGCGTAGCCGATCATGCCATCTTCATGCTCGACCCCGAAGGGCGGGTGGCGAACTGGAATCTCGGCGCTCGCCGGCTGATCGGCTATGGCGACGAGATCGTCGGGACGCATTACGCCATCCTCCACACCGAGGAGGACCGAGGCTCCGGGATTCCTGACGCCGTGCTTCTGGACGCAAAGCAGGAAGGCAAGTCGGCAACCGAAGGCTGGCGCGTTCGCAAGGACGGTAGCCGCTTCTGGGCCGAGGCGACGATACGCGCGGTGCGAAACGAGCGTGGCGAGGCCATTGGCTTCGCCAAGATCGTGCGGGACGTGACGGAACGCCGCCGGGCCCAGGAAGCGCTGGAGCGTACGCGCGATGCGCTCGTGATATCGCAGAAGATGGAGACTGTCGGACAGCTTACCGGCGGCGTCGCCCATGACTTCAACAACATACTCGCCGTGATCCTGGGCAGCCTCGAACTGGCGAAGAAGCGCCTCCAGCCGGAAGATCCCAGGATTCACCGGCTGCTCGATAATGCGATTCAGGGTGCGCTGCGCGGCGCCTCGCTGACCCAGCGCATGCTGGCGTTCGCGCGCAAGCAGGACCTCAAGCCCGTCGTCGTGGATGTCCCGGAGCTGGTGCGCGGAATGGCAGCTCTCCTGAAGTTTGATCCGGCCATCCGGGTCGAGACCCGTTTTCCGATCGAGCTTTCGAAGGTGAAGGTCGATGCCAACCAGCTCGAGCTCGCGATCCTCAACCTCGCTGTCAATGCGCGCGACGCGATCGCGGCAAGTGGCGGGGTCATCAGCATCGCCGCACGCGAAGAGCAGGCCATCGATGGCCTTACCGAGGGACGATACGTCGCGCTGTCGGTGAGCGACACCGGATGCGGCATGGACGAGGAGACGCTCAAGCATGCGCAGGAGCCGTTCTTTACGACCAAGGGCGTCGGCAAGGGAACCGGTCTCGGCCTCTCGATGGTGAAAGGGTTGGCCGAACAGTCCGGAGGCGTGCTGCGGCTGAAGAGCCGCATCGGCGAGGGGACCACGGCCGAGATCTGGCTGCCTGCCGCTCAGGACGAAAAGGTGGAGGAGCCCGATGCGGCAGAGCCGTCACGCTCCGCGCCCCGCAGCAGCCGACCTCTTTCGGTGCTGGTCGTCGACGATGACCTTCTCGTCCTCGACAGCATCGCTGCGATGCTCGATGATCTCGGCCACGCCGTGATCGAGGCGCGCTCCGGCGAGGAGGCCGTCCAGCTGCTGCGCCGAATGCCGAAGATTGATATCGTGGTGACCGACTACGCCATGCCGGGGATGAACGGGTTGCTGCTTGCCGAGGCAGTGGCCGCCGAGCGGCCGGGTACGCCCGTGGTGCTCTGCACAGGATATGCCGAACTGCTGGGCTCGACGCAGCCTCACCTGCCTCGCATTTCCAAGCCGTTCGACCAGGCGGCGCTCCTGGCCGCCATTGATGAGGTGATGCGCGCACAGGCCGCTTCGCGCTCGGTCTTGACCTTGCACCCGAAGAGAGCCTGACAGTTGATGAGTCTCCTGAGGCCTCGGGAGCCGAGGGAATTGCCACTACGTGAGTGCCGCATGCGCAGTCACATCCGTCCGTCCGTCAAACTATGCTTTCCGGCTGCCGCATAATTCCTGCCGCCTCAGTGCCGCGGTTGTTCAAAAAGTTTTGCCGTGTCGTTTGCCGCTAGCTCATCCTCTTGCTGCGGCCTAGAGGATCAGGTGTTCAATGCCCATCGAGATCATGGCGCTATCTGTGATGTACTTCACAGACACCGCAGGCCCAGGTTTGCTAAGACGCCGCGCGGCCCGTCTCAGCGGCGGACCAAACAGGGCATCCGGAAGAATAATCCCTGCGCAAAGCGGACATCGTAAATGTCAGCTCTAAATGCCGATATCGTTACAAAATCTAATGTTGAAGGAAGCCCGAAGGCGTTTGCCGCGCGGTCGCTTGGATTGTGCTGTGAAGGCTTTGCAGTGGGTGAGCGATCTCCCATACTGACGCAATATACCTAGCGAATTAGACAAGATACCTAACGAATTAGACAAGTGGTATTATAGTAAGGGTGTTGGGGCGAGCGGCGTTGCGCTTCATTCACCCCTCATTGCGAGGAGGTTTTTATGGCCGATCGCGCGCGCAACAAGGACGGACTTGGCAAAGCCGTTACCTTCAACGTGATCACGCCGATGAATCGCTTCGGCACCTACTATGTCCGTCTGTTGCTTTGGATATTCGATAATGTGAAAAGAACTCAGAACACGGCCAAGGCGCTGGCGTTTTTGCCCTTCGTCCATTGGGTCGTAGTCAAGCGTGATTGTTTTCCGCGGGTTGACGACGGTCAGCCGGCGGAAAAACTTAATTACGATTATTTGTTCTTCCTGAGCACGTTCAACGGCCCGTGGGGGCCTTACATCGAGGCCTTCGCCGACGTCCTCTATGTGCCGCTCGACGCCGTATGGTTCGCGAGCATTCGCTATCCCATGGCGAGGCCAGTTGGGCCATTGAAGACGTACATTAGGCGCAATCAGGTCGAGTCGGATCACTCGTATAGTGCTTACCCTGGCGCTTCGGTGCGCGACGTTCGCGCGGGCCTCGAAGTGCACCGCGAACTCGAACAGTTTGCGAAAAATTCACTCGACCTAGCGCCCGATAAGTTTGCGACGGAATTCAACCGCCTGCTCATGAGTGTGCAGAACAAGTTAGGTACGTTCGGTCCCATCCCGGAGTAGCGGGCCTATCGAGCGGAGTACGCGCGTATGGCAAATCAAAACGGAAAAAAATACGGCTTTACCGGTCTGTTTCCAATCAAGGTTGGGCAAACAGCCGAGCTGCGCACATTTTTGCGTAGGCTGGACCTCAGCATAAAATATCCGCGCGGTTCGCCCTTGAGTGAGGTGCCGATCGTCCACATGGCCCGCTTTGTCGTGATCGACAGACTTGCCTATCAGGGTACGCCGGCGAAAGTCGATACACTCAAGTCAGCGTATCTGCTGTTCGCCTGCGACTTCGACGGTTTCAGCATCGACGTCCTGATCCGTGCAATGGTCAAGTATATTCCGTGTGAATTAGAGGCCATTTGGCAGCATTGCCGTGGCTTTCCTGGCATCGAGAGCTGTGACGATCTCGCTGCATATTTCGAGCAATGCCAGATTACGACCAATCTGCTGTTGGCCGACCAGCCCAACGCAAGCGTGAACGATATTCTGAAGGGACTGATGTATCGGCGCCGGCTGGCGGAGTTCATCAGGCACGTTCAGGACGCGCAGCCAAATCCGGCAGACCTCAAAGCCGATTTCGAGAGGATGTGGCAAAGCCTGCAAGAGGTCAGGCCGAGCGCAGGAGAGTTGTAACGACATAGCGATTGTTAGTGAGGCCTGCGATGTTTGATTTCTCCAGTATTCAAGGCAATATTCTCCGTGGCTATGCGTCCTTTTCGCATGCACGCTTCCTTTATTTGTTCATTCATAATGCGGGTGATGCCAGGTCGTTGATGCAGAAACTGCTGGACGCGGGCTACGTCACTCCCGGCCAGTGGCAGGAAAAACCGGACGCGACGCTCAATCTCGCCCTGACCTTCGACGGACTGCGCGCCCTCGGCCTTCCGGAAGAAAGTCTCGCGACTTTCCCGGCTGAGTTTCGCGAGGGCATGAAGGTGCGTGCAGAGGTGCTCGGCGATGTCGGCCTGAGTTCGCCGGAAAATTGGGATGAACCCTGGAAGACGCGCCGTGTGCATATTTTGGTTATGATCTACGGCCGGACGGCGGATGCGCTTGAAGAGCGTTGCCGAAAGCTCAGGCAGTTGTTGCCGGCCAGCGTAGAGGAATTAGCTCCTGATCAACCCGCCGAGTCTTTGAGCATCAATGGCGAGACTGTGCGCCGTGAGCATTTTGGCTTCGCCGACGGGCTGAGCAATCCCGATGTCGAGGGCGTACCGCGCGAGGCGGGCGCCAGCAAGGATATCGGCAATCCCGATCACAGCGGGCGATTTAGAAAAATTCCGCTGGGGGAGTTCATTCTCGGCTATCCCGGTGAAGGCGGCGATCTCGCGCCTATGCCGCTGCCGAACCTGCTTGCGCACAACGCAACCTATATGGTGTTCCGCAAGCTCGAACAGAATGTGCCGGCGTTTCGAGACTACATCAAGGCGCAAGCAGACAAGTTTGCCCGGACGATCCCCGGCGGCCTGCCCGACGACGTGAGCGCGGAAGAATTTCTGGCGGCCAAGATGATGGGACGCTGGCAAAATGGATCTTCGCTGATCGAGTATCCGCATAGACCGGGCAAGTCTCTCGCCAATTCATTCGCCTATGCCGGCGATCCCGCGGGCGCGCGATGTCCATTGGGAGCCCATGTGCGACGCACCAATCCGCGCGACGCGCTCGGGTTCGGCGGCAAGACGATGAGCAGGCACCGTCTGATCCGGCGCGGGATCATCTATGGCAAGTTTCTGCCGCCCGGCAAGGAGGATAATGAGAGGCGCGGCATTATCTTCATCGCCTTCAATTCCGGCTTCGATCAGTTCGAGTTCGTGCAGCGGTTCTGGGTCAATTTTGGCGACGATTTCGAACAGGGCAACGACGCCGATCCGATTGTCGGCAGCAACCAACGCGGGCAAATGGTAATCCCGGGCGATGAGGCTACCGGGCGGCGGCCATTTATCTGTTTCGACATTCCGCGCTTTGTCGAAACCAAGGGCGGCGACTATTTCTTCGTCCCGAGTCTTGCCGCGCTCAGGCTGTTGGCCTCCGGCAGGGTTCACGCGTCATGATGCGGTCCGATGCCCGGCGGCGGTTCGACGATCGCGCAAGCGGAAAGAGGCTCATGGACCGCCTCTTCAGCCTCGGCTTTCGCACACTACGCCGTCTGGCTGAATTCGGGCAGGCGCTGCCTGAATTCGGGCAGGTGCTGCTCGCGATGGTGCGCCCGGCGCAAACGGGCGACGCGCGGAGATCGTCCGCGACCCCGGCGCGATATCGGGAGCTTGTGAACGCGCTGGAGCCGCCGCCGGACCGGCCAATGCCGTTGCACGAACTAGAGCGCGCCGTGCCCGGCGAGGCAACCATGATCCGGCAAATGGCGCGCATTGCCGCAGAAGCAGTGGTTACCAACTACTGCGAGATGAAGGTTTCGGATTGCTCCACTCCTGCGATGCGCGATCAGCATGCCAAAACGCACGGGTGCGTGAGCGCGGAATTTATTGTTCGCCACGATCTTCCCCCCGAGTTTACGACGGATCTGTTTCGTCCAGGCGCCCGCTATACAGCCACGCTCCGGTTTTCCAACGGACGCGGCACAGCGGGCAGCGACCGGAAGATCGACGCGCGTGGCTTGTCCATAAAGCTTCACGAGGTCGGGACGGACACCATTCTTCGTATGCTGGCGCCCGACAAAGCGTCCGCCGGCGAACATGATTTCGCGCTCAGCAGTTTTCCGATCTTCTTCTGTAAGAATGTGATCGACTATACGCTGTTGATGAATGCGGTGAGTGCACCACATGCAACCTGGCGCGAAAAACTCGGCCGGGGCCTGCGATGGCTCGAGTTCGTTATTCGGTGTCCACGCCAGTTTTACCTGTTCTTGCGAATTGCGGTGGAAGGCCTGCTTACCGTCCGCAATCCGCTGACCGCCACCTATCACAGCATGTCGCCGTTCTTGTTCGGCGAGCACAAGGTCGTGCGTTATTTGGTCGGTCCTCGCGACGGCCAGGATGAGGGCGCCAGATGGCGCACGTTTGTGCCTTGGACCAAGCCGGAAAACTTTCTCCGGGACGCGCTTGTGAGGGACCTGGACCCGCATCAACCCGGCGCTGACGTCGTGCTCGATTTCTCTATACGCGTGCGGCATGCCGCAACGCCGGATGATGTCGAGGACGCCTCGCGGTGGTGGACCCGCCCTCAAGACGAAGTCGTGCGACTGGGTAGCATTGCCATTCCAAGGCAGAGCCTGCTGGCGCAAAATCAACTGTACGACTGCGAGCACATGGTGTTCAATCCCTGGAATTGTCTGCCCGAGCACAGGCCGCTCGGCAGTGTCAACCGGATGCGGCTGGCGGTCTATTTGGCCTCGCGGCAGGTACGGCGGAAACTGAACATGGTGGCGTGATGAGTAGCCAGCCGAGGCCCGATCGGTCGGACGGACTTCAGCAGATGCAGGCGCCGCCGCATGTCGAGAACGAAGCGCTACACGCCGAACGGCGGCAGCTTACCGTTGTATTTATCGACATCGTCGGCTCGACGCCCCTGAGCGAGCGGATTGATCCCGAAGAGTTCTTCGCGGTTATCAGAACCTACCGCGATATCTGCGACGAGCAGATTCGCCGCTACGGCGGTCACATCGCCAGAATGATTGGCGACGGATTGCTGGCATATTTTGGCGTGCCGCAAGCCCATGAAAATGATCCTGAACGCGCGGTCCGCGCCTCGCTGGCGGTGGCCGCGGCGATCAAGGAGCAGAAGTTTCTGCTGTCGGATGGCAGCTTCGTTCGCCTGGGCGTGCGCATCGGGGTTAATACCGGGCTCGTCGTCGTCGGCAGCGTGCCCGGCGAACCGCCCGATCGGCGGGAAGTGTTCGGCAGCTCGGCTCATGTCGCGGCCCGCCTGCAAGGGCTCGCCGGTGAGAATGATGTCGTGGTCGGTTCGAGCACTTACGAGCTGACCCGCGGAACGTTCAGCTACGCGCCGCTTGGCAGACGACCGCTCAAGGGCGTGGAAGAGTCGGTCGAAGCCTGGCGTGCGGACGCTCTTGCGTCCAACGAAAGCAGGTTCGAGAGGGCGCGGAGGTCGCCTCTTGCCCCGATGATCAACCGAACCAGCGACATCGCATTGCTTGCCGAGATGTGGCGGCAGAGCGTAGCGGGCTCGGGACAGGTCGGCGTCGTTTCCGGCGAACCCGGCATCGGCAAGTCGCGCCTGATCCGCCAGTTCCGCAGTTCCCTTGATGCGTCTCCGCGTGAGGTTCTATCGCTGCAATGCTCGCCGTTTCACATCAACACGCCGCTTGCTCCGGAAATCGAGCGGCTCACGCGCGCGACCGGCATCCAGGAGGCCGACAACGCCGAACTCGCATTGGCAAAATTGCGTTCGCTTTTGGCAAGAGCCGTCACCAACGTCGAGCACACACTTCGTTACTACGGAGCGGTCTTGTCGATACCCGCCTGCTCGGGATACGAGCCTGCGGATCTCGGATCTCCGTTCGAGCGCGAGCGCGCTCTTCAGGTGTTCGTCGATGCTCTCATTGCGGCCTCGCGCAAGCTGCCGATCCTCATGATTGTCGAGGACGTCCAGTGGATCGATCCGACTAGCATCGAGCTGCTGGTACGCGCGATAGCTCACTGTTCTGGCGAGCGGATCATGATCCTGATCACGCATCGCGATGACTACCGGGCCGACTGGTTGTCGGGCTCGGCGGTTCGACGGATTACTCTGCAAAAACTGGCAGTGTACGAATGCGAGCAAATGGTCGCGGCTGTCGCAGGTAGCGATTTCGTACCGCGCCGGATTACCAGCCAGATCGTGGAAAGAACCGACGGTGTGCCACTCTTTGTCGAGGAGTTTACGCGGGCTGTCGTTGATTCCGGAGCGGTCCCACGCGCCGCCGACGGCCCTGTGCCGAGCGGGAAATTGCCGGAACCTCTGGTGCCGGCAAGTATTCACGATTCACTGATGGAGCGCCTTGATCGTCTCGGTCCGGCCAAGCGCGTCGCCCAGATCGCCTCCGTCTTCGGAAGGCAATTCAATTATGAAGGTATTTTCAATGTATTTCCAGGTAAAGGCCAAACGCTGAAACACGCGTTGTGGGCACTGGAGAGCGCCGGGATCGTGTATCGCATCGAGGGACCTCAAGGCGCCATCTTCACGTTCAAGCACGCGATGATACAGGAAGCGGCCTATTCCTCGTTGCTCAAGGAGGAAAGGCGCGAGCTCCATGCGCGCGTTGCATCGTGGTTGCTTCAGGAGGCCGCAATCGGAGAGAGCAGCCAGCCCGCCGTGCTCGGCTATCACTACGCGCGCGCAGGTAACGTTCCGGAAGCCATCGAGGCCTGGCTTCAGGCGGGCAAATCCGCGCTCCGCCGCTCGGCCACCAAGGAGGCCGTGGCCCATCTTCGCGAAGGCCTCTCGCTGATACCCAAGATGCCCGCCTCACCACGGCGCTTCGAAGCTG
Organism: Bradyrhizobium sp. sBnM-33; assembly: GCF_032917945.1. Taxonomy (NCBI): domain Bacteria; kingdom Pseudomonadati; phylum Pseudomonadota; class Alphaproteobacteria; order Hyphomicrobiales; family Nitrobacteraceae; genus Bradyrhizobium; species Bradyrhizobium sp. sBnM-33. Next base: position 7,454,642 of record NZ_CP136624.1, on the reverse strand, counting down.
AAATCGCATTGCAATCCAACTTGGCGATGGCGTACACCGCCAACGCGGGGTGGTCCGATCCGAACGTCTATGGCCCCTACAGTCGCGCACTCAAGCTTTGCGCGAACCACGGCACCATTCGTGAGAAGGCGACGGTGCTTTGGGGAAGTACGATCGCCAAGCTCGTCAATTGCGAGCTCAACAAGGGCCTCGAACACGCCGAAGATTTCGTTCGCCGGGCAGAGGAGTGGCGCGACGACGAGGCTGCTCTCATGGCGTACGCCGCTGCCGTGATCGCCAATTTCTTTCTCGGCCGCCTGGAGCAGGCGAGCGAGCTCGCGGCTTTGATCAGCGCCCGCTACAATCCTCGTGAGCACGGCAAGCTGGTCCAAATTTATCAGCATGATCCATTGATTGTATCGCTCATCTATTCCGGACACATCGAATGGTTATTGGGTCGGCCAGGCCGGGCCAGAGAATGCTGTGAGACGGCACGGCAGCTCGCGAATGAGATCGGCCATCCGTTCATGCTGGCATTTGCCTCCATTCTGGGCGTTTCCGATCACTGGTATGAAGGCGACCTTGCGGCCAACCTGGCCAGTGTCGAGCGCGGCATGAAGGTCGCTGATGAGTATGGCTATCCAATGTACCGGGTCATCGGTCCGTTGTGGGCGACCGCCGCGTTGGCGGAACGTGGTCCTGCGCCGAAAGTGCTCGAACTACTATGCGGATTGCTCGGCAAGCTACCCGCCCGGTGCATTCAGCTTCCGCTCTATCGAATCCTGCTCGCCACGGAATTCGGACGGGTCGGGCAGATAGAAAGGGCTCGAAGCTTCGCCGCTTCGGCCGAATCCCTGATGAAGCAAACCGGCGAGCGCTGGGCTGCTCCCGAGATTTATCGGATCTACGGCTCCCTGCTATGTCGCGAACCGCTGCGAGACGACCGGGCAGCCATGCGCCTGTTCAAACGTTCGCTTGCCTCTGCCAGGAAGCTCGGGGCGGTCGGTTGGGAATTGCGGACGGCGATCAGCATCGCGCACCTCGTCACGGCCGGCGAGAGCGCATCCGGACGCGTCGAGGCACGAGACCTGTTGATATCGACCAGGGCGAAATTTGCGTCCGCGGAAACTTCCCGCGACCTACGTGAGGCTGATGATCTGGCAAGAGCGTTGGCCTAGTAAGTCAACGCAGATCGGATATGTCCGTTCGATTTCTCTCATTCGGCCGGCGTCAGCTTGGCGCTCCCCTCGGTCGCCGGCTTCTTCTTGCCGAATAGCCAGGTTTGCAGCCGGTCGAGGTAGATGTAGACCACCGGCGTCGTATACAGCGTGAGAAGCTGCGACACGGCCAGCCCTCCGACGATGGCGTAGCCCAGCGGCTGACGTATCTCGGAGCCCGCGCCGGTGCCGAGCATCATGGGAACGCCAGCAAGCATGGCTGCCATCGTGGTCATGAGGATCGGCCGGAATCGCATGACGCAGGCGCGATAGATGGCGTCTTCCGCCGACAATCCCTCCTGCTGGCCGACATGCAGGGCGAAATCGACCAGCATGATGCCGTTCTTCTTGACGATACCGATCAGCAGGATGATGCCGACGATCGCGATCACGCTGAGATCGAGGTGAACCGCCATCAACAACAACAGTGCCCCGAGCCCAGCCGACGGCAGCGTCGAGATGATGGTGATGGGGTGGATCAGGCTCTCATACAAGATGCCGAGGATGAGATAGATCACGAACAGCGCCGCCACGATCAGGATCGGCGTGGTCGACAACGAATCGCCGAACGCCTGCGCGTTGCCCTGGAAGCTGGTCTGCAGCGAAAGGGGCTTGCCGAGCTGCTTCTCGATATTCTGGATGGCGCTGGTCGCCTGGCCGATCGCCGTGCCCGGCAAAAGGTTGAAGGAGATCGTCACCGACGGAAATTGTCCCTGGTGGTTCACCACGAGCGGGGCGACCTTGACGACGCTGTCGACGAGCGTCGATAGCGGCACTTCCTGGCCGGTTGAGGATTTGACATAGATTCCGGTCAATGCCTCGGGCGAGTACTGGAATTTCGGATTGACCTCCATGATCACGTGGTACTGGTTCAAGGTGGTGTACATTGTCGAAACGATGCGCTGGCCAAAGGCGTCATCGAGCGTGTTGTCGATGGTGAACGGCAGGATGCCGTAGCTCGAAGCCACCTCGCGCTTGATCGAGATGTCGAGCAGGGGACCGGAATTGAGCTGGTCGGTCGCGACGTCGGTGATGCCGGGGACCTTTTTGATCCTGTCGAGGAACAGCGCGGCCCAGTGGTTCAGCTCGCCGGGATCGGCGTCGCCCAGCGTGTACTGATACTGGGTTTTCGAGACGCGGCCGCCGATGGTGATGTCCTGCGCGGCCTGCATATAGAGTGTGATGCCCTGGATCTTGGCCAGGTTGGTCCGCAGGCGGGCGAGCACCGTTTCCATGCTGTCGCGTTGCTTGTAGGGCTTGAGCGCAATATAGATGCGGCCATTGTTGACCGTGGTGTTGCCGCCGCCTGCGCCGATCGCCGAGCCGATGGATGCGACGGCCGGATCCCGCATGATGGCATTGAGCAGCGCCTGCTGGCGCTCGGTCATCGCAGAATAGGAAATATCCTGCGCCGCTTCGGACAGGCCGATGATCAGCCCGGTGTCCTGCTGCGGAAAGAAGCCTTTGGGAATGACGATGTAGAGATAGCCGGTCAGCCCGATGGTGACAAACATCGTCAACAGGGTGATGAAACGGTGACGAAGCACGATCTTGAGACCGGCCTCGTAGACTCCCAGTAGTGAATTGAAGCCACTTTCGAGGATGCGGAACAACCGCCCGTGCGTCCTGTTTCCGGCTTGAGCAGCCGCGCGCACATCATCGGCGTCAAGGTCAGCGAGATCAGGAGCGACAGCACCAGGGCTACGCTGACGGTAACGGCAAATTCGCGGAACAGCAGCCCGACATATCCGCCCATCAGGAACAGTGGAATGAACACGGCGATCAGCGACAGCGTGATCGACATGATGGTGAATCCGATTTCGCCGGCGCCTTTCAGGGCCGCTTCGAATGGCGTGGCGCCTCCCTCCATGTGCCGCACGATGTTCTCGATCACGACGACGGCATCGTCGACCACGAAGCCCACGGCGATCGACAGGGCCATCAGCGACAGGTTGTTGAGGCTGTAACCCAATTCGTAGAGGACAGCCAAGGTGCCGATCAGCGACAATGGAACAGTGACTGCCGGGATAACGGTCGCCCAGAAATTCCTCAGGAAGATGAAGATCACCATCACGACAAGCGCAACCGTCAGTATCAGCGTGAACTGAACATCGTGGATAGATGCGCGAACCGTATCGGTGCGATCGGAAATGACATTCACCTTGATGGCAGGCGGGATCGAAGCCTGCAGCACCGGCATTTCTGCCTTGATCCGCTCCACGGTGTCGATGACGTTTGCACCCGGCTGACGCTGGATCGCCATGATGACCGCGCGCCGGTTGTTGTACCAGCCGGCGATCAGGTCGTTTTCCGGCGCGCTGACGGCGCGGCCGACGTCGCGGATGCGAACCGGCGAGCCGTTTCGGTAGGCGATCACGAGATTGGCATAGTCCTCCGCCTTCAGGAGCTGATCGTTGGTGTTCAGCGTAAAGGTCTGGCGCGGGCTGTTGAGAGTGCCCTTCGGCAGATCGACGTTGGCCTGACCGAGCGCCGTGCGGACGTCCTCGAGATTGATGCCGCGCGCGGCAAGCGCCTGCGGATCGAGTTGCACCCGCACGGCGGGCTTTTGCTGGCCGCCGAGGCCGACCAGGCCGACGCCCGGTATCTGCGAAATCTTCTGCAGCAGAATGTTTTCCGCGTAGGCGTCCACAGTGGTCAGCGGCAGGCTGTCCGAGGTCAGACCGAGCACCAGGATCGGCGTATCGGCCGGATTGACCTTGCGGATCGTCGGCGGATAGGGAATGCCGGGCGGCAGAAACGGACTGGCGGCGTTGATCGCCGACAGCGTATCGCTGACCGTTCCGTCGATCTGGCGGTTTAGGTCGAACTGCAGCGTGATCTGGGTGTAGCCAAGTGCGCTTGCCGACGTCATCTGGGTGAGACCCGGAATCTGGCCGAACTGGAGCTCGAGCGGCGTCGCCACCGATGCCGCCATGGTCTGTGGATCGGCGCCCGGCAGCTGCGCCGTGACCTGAAGTGTCGGATAGTTGACGTTCGGCAGCGCTGCGATCGGCAGCAGCGGGTAGGCGATCAGGCCGCCGACCAGAAGGCCGACCATCAGGAGCGCGGTCGCGATCGGTCGCTGAATGAAGGGTGCGGATATGTTCATGGGATTGTCGCCTGTTGTGCTTGTTGTGCCGCCGCTTCGTCAGCCGCTTCGCCGTGCAGGATCGTGACATGCGTGCCCGGCTGCAGCCGGTATTGTCCGTCGACGACGACCTGCTCGCCGGCCTTCAGGCCGGAATCGATCAGCGCCTCGCCGTCGGTGATCTGTGCGACCTTGATGGGGCGCATCGCTACTGTACTGTCGGGCTTGATGACATAGGCATAGGCGCCGTTCGGTCCCTGCTGCACGACCGAAGCGGGCACGGTCAGCCCGTTATGTCGGGTCGTGACAAGCAGCCGCGCGTTCACCAATTCACCCGGCCACAGCTCGCGAGATTTGTTGGGGAAGGTTGCCTTGAGCTGGATCGAGCCGGTCGTCTGCAGGATCTCGTTGTTGACCAGCGCGAGCTCGCCCCGGCCCAGTTGGAGGGTGTCATCCTGGTTATAGGCAAGGACCGGAAGCGGCGTCTTGGTCGCCTGCTGTTGCCTTAGGATCTGCGGCAGCACGCCTTCCGGCAGCGTGAAGATCAGCGAGATGGGATCGAGCTGGGTCACGACGACGAGTCCGTTGGCCGTGGTCGGGCTGATGATGTTGCCGACGTCGATCTGGCGAATGCCGACCACGCCGTCGATCGGCGAGGTCAGCCGCGTGTAGCTGAGCTGCACCTTGGCCGCCTCGATCAGCGCCTGGTCGGTCTTGATCGCGGCCTCAAGCTGGCCGACCTGCGCCTTCTGGGTTTCGATCAGTTGCGGCGTGGCCCAGCCCTTGTCGCCAAGCTGGTTGTAACGCGCGAGATTGGCGCGGGCATTGGTGAGTTGGGCCTGGTCGCGCTCCAGATTTCCCTCGAACTGGTCGATCTGGGCCTGGTACGGACGAGGATCGATTTGCGCGAGCAGGTCGCCGGCATGGACGGTCTGGCCTTCGGTGAAATTGATGCTGATGAGCTGGCCCTGGATCTGGGCCCGCACGACATCGGTGTTGTACGCAATCACGGTGCCGACGCCGTTCTGGTAAATCGGCACGGCACGCTGCGCGACCACGCCGGCGACGACCGGAACCGGAGGTGGCGGCGCGGCCGCGACAGCGGCTCTGAACGCATCGGCCTGCGTGAAGTAGAGGAGGCCGCCGGCGGCGACGGCACCGAACACGACTGCAGGTATTGCGAATTTCTTTTTCATGGCTGCTTCTCGCGCGTGGGCTTCCGCTCAACGGAACATCGTGGCGGCGGTTGATAGGCCTGGTATCGGGTTCGGCGTTCCTGTGATGTTCGGTATCCCTGTGATGGGGTCGGTGGGCGCGGCGACGGCCGTCGTGTTCGGTGCCGGCAGCGTGACGGCGGGCACCGTCGGGATCGTCGGCGCGATGGTGCTGACGGTCGGGCCGACGGTGATGGTTGGCACCGTCGCGGCGGAGCTGATCCCGAGATTGCCGAGCTCGGTCGAGCCCATCGGAATGCCGGTGCGCGGCACGCCGCCTGGCGTCGTGGGAGATGTCGGCGTCGATGACGCAGCAAGATTGCCCGAGCCGGCACCGCACATGCTTTGGGCACCCGACGTGTCGATCAGGGCCGATGTCGGCGGAATGCCCGACGACGACATCGCTGATGTCGTCGTCATCCCCGGCATCGTCGACAACGTGCTCTGCGGTGTGACGCTCCCGACATCAACGCCGCCGCCGTCAAAGGTGGTCGCCGATCCGAACATCGTTGACGGTGCCGTACCGATGGTCGAGCACACGGTGCTGCCGATGGTCGACGAGTTCGGCGCCGGACTTACGCCGGGGGAAGCGATTTCCGTTGCGCCTAAGGGGATGCCGGTGCCGCCGACCGGCGCACTTGGCACCATGCCGAGCGGCGACGTGGCCGAGAGCGAAGGTGTCGGCATCACCGCGGCCTGCTGCGCAAAGGCCGGGCCGCACAGCAAGACAGAGGCTGTCGTGATCATCAGGAAACGTTTCATGTTGCTCTCCAGCACCGTTCGACCGGCACGACAACGCGTGGCGCGAAGTCCACGCGATATCATTCGGGCTATTGGGGGATCCGGTCCGGAGGACGTTTAAAGAAAACAGCAAAACGTCCTCCGAACCGACAGCCTGCGCGCAGGGTCCTGCGCTGCGGGTTCAGCTGCAGCTCAGCGGCAAGGGGCTGTAAGGGTGCAGGTAGTACCAGTCGTAGCAATCGGGATAACCGTAGTACCCGTAGCCGTATCCCGGCCCGTACCTGTCGAAGCGATGCACGGCGTGCTGGTGGAGTCCGAAACCGTGCGTACCGATGTGGCCGCCGCCGATGTGGTCACCGCCGAGGCCTCCCACATGTTCGCCGACGCCTATGCCGCCGATATGCGCGCCGCCGCCAAAGCCTCCGATGTGGCCTCCGCCGCCAAAGCCGCCCATGTGGCCACCGCCACCGAAGCCACCGCCCATATGGCCGCCGCCACCAAAACCTCCGCCGTGGCCACCACCGCCACCGCCACCGCGGGCCTCGGCCGCGCCCACCACCAGACTCGAAGCGAGAAGAGCCGTTGCCAATATCGTGATCATTCGTTTCATCGTGACACTCCTTTTCAGTCAGATTGCTCGGCGCCGTGGCGCGCGAACTTCAACGGGACGCGCGAACGAAACGTCGGATGAGTGACAGGTAGGTGCGATGCACAAGGCATCCATTAAATTCGGCGTTAGTCGCATTCACGAACTGGAATAGCGTATGCAGGCGTCAAAGGCGGATGCTCCGGAGCGCGGCAAAGAAAACGGGCTGGCGGGGAAATCCCGCCAGCCCGGCATGCGTCGTTGTTACATCGCAACGCGAGCGGATCAGTAACCGGTGTTGGGTTCGCAAGGCGGGTTGGTCCACGGTGCCGTGGCATAGGCGCCGACGCGCGGAGCGCGGACGCAGCTATCGCCCTCGTCGCGATGCATCGTCGACACCACGCGGCCATTGGCATCGGTTACGACATGCCGCGTGTTGGCGGCCAGTACCGGAGTGGCGAAGGTGGCTGCAGTGAGCAACACAGCCGGTAGAAGTTTGACTTTGCGCATGGGTGTTCTCCATAGGTGGGGAAGCCAGGCCGGCTTCTTCCTGTGACGTGCGGCTGGCCTGCCGTCGTCCAAAGCGAATATCGCTTCGCGCGCTCTCAACTCGGCGTGAAGGTGACGTGGGCCTCGATCCTTGCTCGAATTCGCGCCGGCTGGATCGGGCAGTGCAGGTCTGCCGATTTATTAAATTGCTATTTATTGGCGCTACAGGCCGCCGACGGCTAACTGTTTCGGGCGGGCCCGCCGTACTCGTACCGAGGCGGCGGAATGGCGGCCCGGCGGATGGCGTCTGCGGGGTCCAAGGGCTCGCGGCGCTGCCTGGCTTCCCTGAACCGAGAGACTCGTGCGCACCGCCATGGCTTTATCGGCTGCCCAGCGTATCATTGCCACTTGGCGAACGGTATCTTGATGGCAATCGGACGGATCAGATGACGAAGGTTCTCATCATAGAAGATGACGGCGAGACGGCGGGGGAAATCACGGCCGAACTGGCCGATCGTGGCTTCGAGGTGGAATGGTCGCCCGACGGGCTGGATGGCCTTGCCAAGGCGCGCGACCTGCGGCCGGACGCCATGATCGTCGACCGCCTGCTGCCGGGAATGGATGGTCTCACCGTCATCGAGTCCTTGCGGAAAGATCAGGTGCGCACGCCGGTGCTGGTGCTGAGCGCGCTTGGCGCCGTCGATGACCGCGTGCGCGGATTGCGGATGGGAGGCGACGACTATCTCACCAAGCCGTTTGCGATCGTCGAGCTCGTCGCCCGAATAGAAGCGTTGCTCCGCCGCCCGTCGGAAACGCGGGAAACGATCCTGCGGGTGGGTCAACTGGAGCTCGACCTGATCGAACGCACAGTCAAACGCGGCGAACGCAAAATCGACCTCCTGCCGCGCGAGTTTCGCCTGCTCGAATACATGATGCGGCGGAGCGACCAGCTCTTGACGCGCGCGATGCTGCTCGAAGAGGTCTGGAATTACAAGTTCGTTCCGGCGACCAACCTGGTTGACGTGCATATGGGACGCGTTCGGCACAAGGTCGACGGTCCGGGCGACGCCCCGATGATTCAAAATGTCCGCGGCGCCGGGTTCATTCTTCGTGCCGTGCCCTGACTGATTTTTGGCGACCTCGCCGGGCGCTCGCGCCGTCGGGGCCGGCAAGGCAACCGGACGGCAGGATCGGGAAGCTTCAGTTGCAGTTCTTTCGCTCGAAGACGTTTCACTGGACCACGGTGCTGGCGGGCCTGTTCGCGATCTTCGTCACGGTTTTGTTCGGCTTCATCTACTTCAGGATCGACGATTACCTGATCGCGCGGTCCGATCGCACGATCACGACCCAGATCGGCTTCTTTGCCGGATTACCGCGCGAGCGTCTGCTTGGTGCGCTCAGTGACCATCTTGGGCAGGATTCCCGCGGCGTCCAGTTCGCCGGCGTGTTCGACGCGAAGGGGAATCGGCTGGCCGGCAACGTCGCAGCCCTGCCGGACGGGCTCGACATCGGGGCACCGGCGCAGAGCATGCCGCTCGTGCGCCTTGATGACAAGCAAAGCGGTGCGACTTCCGTCAGAACCGTCGCGCGGCGCCTCGAGAACGGCGACATATTGGTGGTCGGGCGAAACGTCGACGAAACGGCGGAAGTCTTCAGGGTCGTCGGAGCGGCGCTCGCGCTTGGCCTGTTGCCTGCGTTCTGTCTCTGGTTGCTGGCCGGCGCCTGGTTGAGCGCGCGCGCCCACAGGCGGGTCGAGGAGGTCAACCTGCGGGTCCAGCGCATCATCGCCGGAGATCTGCGCGAGCGGCTGCCGCATCGGAATGTCGATGAACCGTTCTCGCGGCTCGCTGCCATCGTCAACGGTATGCTCGATGAGCTGGAGACCACGATCAACGCGCTAGCCGGCGTCGGCAACGATATCGCCCACGATCTGCGAACGCCGCTGACGCGCGCTCGCCTGACGCTCGAGCGCGGCCGCACCAACGCGACGACCCTGGAGCAGCTCCAGGAGGTTGTCGACAAGGCCATCGCCGGGATCGACCAGTCGCTGTCGATCGTCACGGCGCTGTTGCGGCTTGCCGAGATCGAGAACAGCCGCCGGTCGTCCGCGTTCGGCGACGTTGCGCTCTGCGACATGCTGCGCGAGGTCTGCGACATGTACGAGCCGATCGCCGAAGACAAGCAGATCGCGCTGAGCGTGAACATAGCCGACAAGTTTTCCGTGCGCGGCGATCGCGACCTGCTGCTGGAGGCAGTGGCCAATCTCGTCGACAATGCCATCAAATTCACGCCCCCGAGCGGCAGGGTCGAGCTCGCGCTGCTGCGCGGTGAGGGCGAAACTATCCTGCGCGTGACCGATACGGGTCCGGGTATCAGCGCGCACGAACATGACGCTGTGTTGCGCCGGTTCTATCGCTCGGACAAGATTCGCAACACGCCGGGTGTCGGACTCGGATTGAACCTGGTTTCGGCAATCGTAAAGCTGCACGGCTTTCGCTTGATCATCCACGCCGGTCCGGGAGGCCGGGTGGAGATCGTTTGCCCCGATGAGCAAGGTGGCCGGACATAGGTCACTATCCGCCGACGTCACCCGTGCCGGCGGTCATCATGCTCGGCGCGGGATGCGTGGTGTACACGCCGATGCTGCCAGACACTGGGGCCGGCCATGCCGCTTTCCCTTTCGTTATAGGCCTGCATCACCGAGGGCGGCAGCCCTTCCATCCTGTAAGCCGGCGTGGGCGCACCGCCATTCAGGACGTCCAGATTCGGATAGAAAAATGCAAAATTACCCGGCTCCTGGATGGCTTCTTGCGCGAAGGCAGGCGCTGCGGCCATCATCGTCAGCAGTCCTGCGACAGCGATTGTCTTGATCGAGGTCATTGTCTTTCTCCATATCTTCGACGCGGCAATTCGCCGGACGCGCAAGTGCGGTCGCACGCCATAACGGGCGCGTGTTCTTCCGAATGCGAACTGCTCGCTTGAGGCTGCATCCAGGCAGCGGATGCATGACGGAGATGTAGGGCGGGTGCGATCTCGTCCCACTAAATTGGCTTTTACAAAAACTCAACTGGTCTTGAGCTGTCTTGCAAAGCGTTTGCACGGGAGGCGGACGCTTGGAATTCGCACCAGCGCGCCGAAGCTCACCGCTGGACGTTTCGCGATCTTGCCTCGAACGAGATCGTGATTTTGAAATTGAGACAAAGCGGCACGGACGCTAACAGCGAATTTAGATTCCTCAATTCCAATTTAATGGCTGCATCGCGGCGTCTTTCCTAGGGTCTCTCTGCCGGACCCGATGGATTGGAGCCACCCATGAACGCCCACAGCACGACCATACTGTCAGACAGGCGCGAGATGCTGACTGTAGACAGATCGCGAGATATCGTCGATGAATATGCCACGCTCATCAAGCGATACGCTCTGCTCGAGCAGCCACGAGAGCAGCAGCTTGCACGGCGCTGGCGGGAGCATGGAGATCGCCGCGCGACCGATGCGCTCGTCACCAGCCATCTCCGGCTCGCCGCCAAGGTCGCGCGCCGCTACCAGCGATACGACCTGCAGCTTGCCGATCTGATTGGCGAGGCCAATCTCGGCCTTGTCATCGCAGCCTCGCATTTCGAGCCGGGCCGTGGTGCCAGGTTCTCCACCTACGCATTGTGGTGGATCAAGGCCGCGATCCACGATTACATTCTGCGGTCGCGCTCGCTGGTCAAGATCGGGACGACGGCCGCGCAGCGGAAGCTGTTCTTCGGCCTCAGGCGCGCCATGCGCAAGTTCGGAGGCGACAGGACGGGCCTTACGCCGGAGGTGACCGAGGCCGTCGCGCGGGAACTCGCGGTCCCCGTTCGCGAAGTCATCGAGATGAGCAGCCGTCTGACGGGCGACCTTTCCCTGAATGCTTCCGTCGATGATGACGGGCCTACCGAATGGGAAGCGAGGCTGGTCGACCCTTCGCCGAACGCCGAGGCGATGATCGCCGAACAGGATGAAGGCGGGCAACGGACGAAAGCGCTCCATTCGGCCCTTGATGTGCTGACCCCGCGGGAGCGTCGTGTGTTCGAGGCCCGGCGGCTTCGCGAGGATCCGCCGAGCCTGGAGGAGCTTGGGCGTGAACTGTCGATTTCCGGCGAGCGCGTGCGGCAGATCGAAGCTTTGGCCTTCGAAAAGGTCAGGCGTGCGGCGACAAGGCGTTTAAAGCATGCCACCCTGGCGGCTTGAGGGGGCGCATGAGCATCACACGCTGCACGCACTATCCCCAGCTGCTGAGCACGAGCTCGTTCACAAGAACCAGGAAACGACCAGGCCTGCACTTGCCGAGAAGATCGCCGCCACTGTCGCCCAACCCAGCAGATTCATCCAGGCGCTGTTGGTTTTGTCGCCCATGACCGCGCGGCTGGTGGTCATCAGCATGATCAACAGCAGCAGTGGCGGCGTCGAAAAACCTTGCACGACGCCGGAATAAACAAGTGCCTTCATTGGATTGAAGCCGAGGAAATTCATGACGACTGCGATCACCGTAAAGGAAACGATCAGTGCATAGAATTTCCCTGCCTCTTTCGGCTTGGCGTGAAGGCTGCTCTTCCACCCCAACACCTGGCAAAGATCATAAGCGGCGCCGGTCGTCATGATGGGTACCGCAAGAAAGCCGACGGCAATGATTCCGACGGTGAAAAGCAGCCCCGCTGCGTCTCCTGCCAGGGGGCGCAACGCTTCGGCCGCCTGGGCGGCCGTCTCGATGTTCTTTTCTCCTGCTTTGTGAAGCGTTGCTCCCGTCGAGAGAATGATGAAGTACATGATCAGGTTGGAGAACAGCATTCCGATCACGATATCGATGCGGGATTGGCGCAACTCGTCGGATGTTGCGCCCTCCCGCTGCTCCAGCTTCGTGCGCCCTTGTGCGATTTCTTCTTCGACCTCGACGTTGGATTGCCAGGTGTAGAGGTACGCGGAAAGCGTGGTGCCGGTAATCGCAACCAGAATGGTCAGGAACTCGCGTGAAAATTCGATCGTGGGAACGAAGGTGCCGCGCAACACTTCCTGGAGATCGGGCTTGGCGAGGATGGCCGACCCGACATATGCAAACAACACGAGAGCCAGCCATCGGAAGATATTGCGAATGAGCTGGTAGGAACCCCAGATCTGGACGGCGAGAATGGTCGCGGCGACTCCAATGACGATCCACGGGATGGGCAGCGGTATTAACAGGTTCAGCGCGGCGGCCATGCCGCCGAGGTCTGCGGCGGCCTCGATGGTGTTGCCGATCAGCACGGCGATCAAGGCGGGCCACAGGATCCAGCCGGGGTAGTGCTCCTTGATGACGTGGAAGAGACCGCGTCCCGTCACCTGCCCAAGTTTGGAGGACAGATACACGACAGCGAACATCATCGGGAAGGTGACGGGTGCGGTCCAAAGCAGCGCGGGGCCGAATTGAGCACCCGCGCTTGCGTAAGTGCCGATGGCCGAGCAATCGTCGTCGGCGGCTCCGGTGACGACGCCAAGGCCTATAGCGCGCATGAAGCCGCGGCGCTTGCCATCTTTCCGAGATTGGTGAGGCGCCTTCGCCGCGGTCTCAGGCACAGCCGTCAATATCCCTTCGCAGCCACCCACTTGTTCAATAGTGGTTGCGATAGTTGGTTCCTAAGCGCGGCTGCGGTCAGCGCACGGCGCGCTCGACGGCGATCGCGGTCGCTTCACCGCCGCCGATACAGAGCGCAGCGACACCGCGCTTTAAGTTCCGCGCTTCCAGCGCATGCAGCAGCGTCACGATCAATCGCGCGCCGGTGGCGCCGATCGGGTGGCCGAGCGCGCAGGCGCCGCCATTGACGTTCAGTTTTTCTCCGGGAATGCCGAGATCCTTCTGCGCCGCCATCGCCACCACCGCGAACGCTTCGTTGATCTCGAACAGGTCGACGTCCGAGACAGTCCATCCGACCCTGTCGAGCAGCTTGCGGATTGCCGGGATCGGTGCGGTGGTGAACCATTGCGGCTCCTGGCTGTGGGTGGCATGGCCCTTGATCTCTGCGAGCACCGGCAGCCCGTCGCGATCGGCGAGCGAGCGCTTGGCCAGAATCAGCGCGGCAGCGCCGTCGGCATTCGCGGAAGAGGCGGCCGGCGTGATGGTGCCGCTAGCGCGGAATGCGGGCTTCAATCCGGGAATCTTGGCCGGATCCACCTTGAGCGGGTGCTCGTCATTGGCGATGACGCGCGGACCCGCCTTCTCGGACAATGTGATCGGCGCGATCTCGGCCCTGAACGCGCCGCCCTCGACCGCTTTGCGGGCGCGCGTCAAGGTCTCCATCGCGTAAGCGTCCTGATCCTTGCGGGTGAACTGATAGGCTTCCGCGGTGGCCTCGCCAAAGTCGCCCATCGAGCGGCCGGTCTCGTAAGCATCTTCCAGCCCATCCATCATCATGTGATCGATGATCCGGTCATGCCCGGCGCGATAGCCGCCGCGCGCCTTCGCCAGCAAATAAGGCGCGTTCGACATGCTCTCCATGCCGCCGGATAGCACGATCGAAGCTGAACCGGCATTGATGATGTCGTGCGCCAGCATCGTCGCCTTCATGCCGGAGCCGCACACCTTGTTGACCGTGGTGGCCCCGGTGGCGTCAGGCAGTCCGGCGCCGCGCGCAGCCTGGCGTGCCGGCGCCTGGCCCTGTCCGGCCGGCAGCACGTTGCCCATGAACACCTCCTCGATCCGCTCCGGCGCGAGCTTCGCCCGTTCCAGCGCCGCGCCGATCACGTGAGCGCCGAGCTTGTGCGCGCTGAAGGGCGACAACTCGCCCATGAACCGGCCAAGCGGCGTGCGGGCGGCGGAAAGGATGACGACGGGATCGGGGCTCGCGGCCATTGGGGTGCTCCTGTTCGATCGCTGTTATATGACGATAATCATATATTACGACATTGCAATGGGATACCGCCGCTTTCCGCCACGAGGCGCTGGCTGACAGCCCGCCGGAGGAATTGCCGCGAGTTCCGGCAGAGCGATGACAGGGAACCGATGAATAGGGAACCGATGATAGGGAACGAGGGGAGAGCGAAGGTCTCGCCAGCACCTATCTTTCGTGCCCTATATCGTAAGGATTATCACCAATGATCCGTTAACTGCTCCAACGGGCTCATTGTGGCAGCGACCGGGTCCTGTTTCATTTCCGTGTGGGACGATGCAATCCACTCCGAAAACTGAACTTCGATGAGCGCCCATGGCCCCACATCCGAAGTCAGCCCGGGCGCAGTTTCCCTTTTACTGGTGACTTCTTACGTGCGAATCGCAGAAGCGCCGATCCAGGATGGCCCAATGGCAACCGGCGCAATGCCGAAAATCCATCGCTAATGAGATATGGATGACCTGACCGTCATGGGTGAATCCGGAGTAATCAGTTCGACGGGACCGTCCAAGCAGACGCGCGCCGCGGCGATCGCGACTTGGGTCCGGTTGCTCACGCCCAGTTTGCGCATGATTTCGCGGACGTGGACTTTCACGGTCGTTTCGGTCATGCCGAGCTTACGACCGATCACCTTGTTGGGATCGCCTTGGCAGAGGCAAGCCAGCACCGCGTACTGCCGCTCGGTAAACTGCCGCGCGCCGTTTACGCCATGGTCGCGCTGCACGCTTACTGCCTTACCGTCGAAAAGGGACCCTTGCTGGTCGTAAGGACCGTCATCCGGCCCGAGAGGGGGCGCCTGCGTCTGTTCTTCAAGCCCTGGAAGCGCTTGCTCCTGGGATATATCCGGTTGTCTGTATTCGACAGGCGCCGGCGGACTGAAGGTCTGGCTGGCCAGGATGGCGGCCGGCGGAAAGTAAGTGCCGCCATGGAGGACGAATGAAAGAGCGTGCAACGCAAGGTCGGGCGCCATGGAGTTGCTGAAGTAGCCCCGGGCTCCGCAACGGATCGCGGCGAGAACGGTGGCGGGATGCTCATCGTCAGAGATGATGGCGAGTGCCGCCTCCCGGCGAAGGGTATGCAACACCTGTATCTCGGTGAAGACCTCATGGGGAGAGGGGGCGCCGACGCTGTAGATCAGCATCTCGCATTCGGTGCGCTCGATAAGCCTTGTGTGCGCCTCATCAGGATCGAGCGAAATCAGCTCGACCTGTTCGTTGCTGGCCCAGGGACTTAAGAAGCTCTCCGCTCGAGCTCGTCGAAAGGCCATTGCGTCTACAACAAATACAGTCTTTTTGCGTGGGACTGACATAACGCGCCCCCGGATAATTATGACCGATGCTATCGATAGATTCCTTCGGAACCGCACATGGTCGCTATGAATTAGTTCACTCTGCATCTTAAATGTTCAAAAAAACTTTACCCTCGTTAAAGGGGAATGCCAAGCAGGCCAAATGTGACCGGACGTCGTCAAAAATTTGTCATTAAAACGTGCCTTTTCATTCCCCATTGCAAAAACGGCACCCCGCAATCCTCCCTAATATATCTTTTGATATGTACGTCTGCCGTAACGAAGCAGGTACGGTAGTATCGTTGCGGCCTTGCAAGGCGCGGAACCATACGATGTTTGTCAGCAAGCTGCCTCCAAAGCCGGATTTCGACCTGCTCGCTGCCGCGGCTCCCGCCTCGGCGGATCGCCGTACCTTCGTTCTCGCTTTGATGGGAAACCTGATCTGCAGTTGGTCGAATAACGAGAGCCTTTTCATCTACGTGCTGATGATTCTGTTGCGCACCGACGAGGCTTCCGCCGCAGTCGTGTTCGCGACATTGAACACGACCCGCGCCAGACTCGATCTGATCCAGCGGCTGGCCAAGATCAGGGTCAGCGACAAGGCACTGTCGAAAAATCTGACAGCTCTCATCGAACGTTTTTCGGAATCGACCAAGGTTCGCAATGAATTGAATCATTGCATGTTCATTTTCGATTCCTCGGGCGCCATCACCCACACGCAATCGATGCGATTGATGGAAACAAAGTCGAGCTTGCGGTTCGGAGAGATAAAGGCGCTGGACGAAAGCCGTCTGCACGAGATGGTGCGGACGACCCACGAAATGACGAAGATCAACCGCGAGATCTGGGATCTCCTGCCGCGCCTTGAAGCGCATGTTTACGGCGTGAAGCCACAAAGCGTGCCGCGCGACGCGGCTTGAAGCAGACCGCGATGACGGACGATCATGCATCGTCGCGCCGCTATTCATTCAAAAAACTGACTCGCTCTGAACGCCAACCGCGTCGATGGTTGATATCGCAAGATACAGCGACGCATCTAATGCATGCATGTTGTTGGCGAAGATGTGTCGGCATTCTGACCGTGCCGTCGTTCGCAATAAGGCGAGTGTCGGCAGTCGGGAGAACCGACGTAAAGAGCACCGCCCGCGTATCGAAGACCGCAGACTTAGAAGATCAGCGATCTCGTTCCGCCCGCGATGCTCCAACCACAGGAGCGCGTTATGGGTAAGCAGGCCAAGAATTATTGGGATCCCAACGATCAGGAACAGGACCAGGACCAGAAGCAAGACCAGTTGCAAGCGCAGGCCAATCTCCAGGCTCAATTGCAGGGCCAGGGTCAAGGCCAAGGTCAGGGCCAGGGCCAATTGCAGTTCGCCGTTCAGTCGCTGGATTCCAAGAGCGAGAACGAGAACGACAACGACAATGACAACAAGAATGAAAATGAGAATGAGAACAAGAACGAAAACTCGAACGAGGTCGACAACAAGCTCGACAACAAGGTAGATAACGACCTCGACAACGACGTCGACAACACGGTCGACAACAAGATCGACAACGACATCGAAAACAAGATCGAAAACACCGTCGAAAGCAAGGTAGACGTCGATGTCGATGTGGATGTCGATGTGGACACAAGCGGCCTGAGCACCCCGGTCATCGCTCTCTACGACTTCGACACGCACGGTTCGGTCATCATGCCCGACGTGGTGGACCAGAAGATGAACGACGGTAACCAGTTCAATATTGATCAGGTCAACAACCTGGTCGATAACGACAGCAACAGCTCGTCTGCCAACTACAACGGCGGCGCGGGCGGATCGTGGTGTGAGCCGGGTGCCAGCTTCAGCATGGACGCCAAGATCGAGGGCGGCGAGTCCAGGATCGGCGACGTCGGCGATTTTGGGGCGCGTGGCAGCGTATCTTCGAGCGCCGACGCAGTTCTCAACCAGTCGGCCTTCGATCAGAACATCACGCAGGGTGCGAACATTCAGTTCAACAGCATCACCATTCAGGCTGCTGGTGGCGATCTGACCGACAGCGATACAGCTTAGCTTTCACGTTCGACCCGCGCGGCACCAGCCGCGCGGGTTTTTTTCAGTCAATTCATTTCAGTCGCTGCTGTTGCCGCCAAGAAGCTGCGGGTCGCGCACGCGCCCCGTAGTTCGCGGCGACACGGGGAGGTTCCCATGGCGTCAGCGAGCTTCGACGAGATCGTTTCCCACTTCGCAGGATATCTGCAGATCTTCCACGACATCGCCCGCGACCGCGTCCATTATGACGATAGTCTCGCGCCGCGTCCTTCCGAAGACTACACGACGCCGCGGCCGCATTACGACCATCGCTTCGTGCCGGAGGACATGGAGACCCTGGCAGGCCCGGTGCCGGAGCCGATACCGGAGGATCTGATTCAGTTCGGCCGGGGACGCCCGCTGAAGCTCCGTAGTCCGCAGGACGACGATTCCGATTTCTTTCCGCGTTCGCCGGCGCCAAGCGTCCCGCTGCCAAAACTGCCGGGCGGCGGTGGCGGCGGAGGCAGTCCCGACTATCACGTCAAGGTGCGATACGAGGATGGTGGCCCGGAGAGCCAACTGACGGTTCATCAATACAATTTCATGGATGATGACGACGCCAATTTGCCGGCGGATCTCCTACTCGCCGTTGAACCTCTGATTACACAGCTCAACAGCGATGCGATGGCCACCATTGCGGAGTTGGCGGCCGATGCGAACGCCGCGATTCCCACCGATTGGCAGATGCCCCAGACCGACGGCGGTGCTACGGATTTCCTGATCGCTCGCGACGCGGCCTGGGCTGATGGCGGCGGCGAGCCGGACGCGAACTCGGTGACCCCCGGCTACTATGTCAACGGCGAGCTGCAGGAGCGACCCTCGGAACCGACGCCGCCGCATGAGCCGCAAGAATTGCCGGACACCGGCGACGGGATCGGGCAATGGGCGACGTTGGGCGGCAACTTCAGCATCAACGCAGCGCTGCTCGTCGATCTCGGCGAGTCCGCCCGCACTATGGTAGTGATGGGAGACTACTTCAAGACCGATGCCATCTTCCAGACCAACACCATCGCCAACGATGACGGTGTCCGCGTATCGGGCGGGGACCGTGTGCCATCATCGAATAGCGATCAGAACGTCGCGACCAACATCGCCGATTTTCTCCAGAACCCCAGCATCTACGCCGGCTTCCCGGCCCAGTTCGCCGGCCCGAACTGGATCGTCGATGTGGTCGACGGCGACTTCTACAGCGTTCATGCAGTGGCTCAGGTCAACTATCTCTCCGACAATGATGTGGCAACGCAGGTCAGCGACAGTAGCCACTACAACCTCGTCGGTGGTTACAACACCCAGGGCAATCTGGCCCAGATCCTTGATGGCAGCATCGAATACGACCTGATCATCATCAAGGGCAGCTATCACGGTCTGAACGTCATCTTTCAAAACAACATCTTGTTGGACAACGACAAGATCAAGATGGCGGCCGACGGCGCCGATCCGTCCCAATCTGTGAGTTCAGGTGACAACAGTCTGTTGAACGAAGCGGCAGTTGCAAACTATGGCGGCGATACCTTTGACGGACTGCCGGCACATCTCGAACTGATCGAAAGCCTGCTGGCCGCCGGGTTGACATCACTCGATCCCGAACTGGCCGGCGCCCTCATCGGCCATGGCGGCCCCCTAAGGGTGCTCTACATCACCGGCGACTATTACGACATCAATGCGATCTGGCAGACCAACATCACCTCCGACGTCGACGTGATGTATCAGCTTCAGAACCAGCCGTTAGCCGATCTGATGGCGCTTGATCCCGATGGGGCCGTGACGCAGTCGGTCACCACCGGAGGCAATGAACTGGCCA
Organism: Bradyrhizobium sp. sBnM-33; assembly: GCF_032917945.1. Taxonomy (NCBI): domain Bacteria; kingdom Pseudomonadati; phylum Pseudomonadota; class Alphaproteobacteria; order Hyphomicrobiales; family Nitrobacteraceae; genus Bradyrhizobium; species Bradyrhizobium sp. sBnM-33. Next base: position 7,435,283 of record NZ_CP136624.1, on the reverse strand, counting down.
ACGACGCTGCGATCGTCGACGTCAACCCTGATGCCACCTACGTCAGGGGCGAGATCTACACCGATTCCATTCTGGTGCAGGCCGATCTGGTGCCGGCGGAGTCCAATGCCGTCAACGCCGATACCAACGCGCTGGTGACCGAACTCATTGCTTTCGTCGATGACCACCCTCAGGACGCGACGACCCAGCCGCCGGCAGGGATGGGCAATTCGGTGCAGTCAGACCCGATGGCGAGCGTGCTGCATTAGCGACAAGCAAGATGTTTTGATTATTGGAAGTAACGGAGTTTTCCAAATGTGGGGTTGGGATGTTCGTCCAGGCGGTAGTTGGCGCTTGAGGGAGTATGACGAAGCAACGCCGCATATGGCAAAGATAATTCCGCTTCGTCCATGGTTTGATCAGCCCTCTCCGCATGCCAAGGATCCGCCGGTCGAACTAGCGGACGAGAAGACATCTCCGGCCGAAGCCAAAGTCGCCGATCCGCCGGCGGTCGAGCCATCCCTACGGGAGGAAGCCAAGACCCCGGCGCCGGGATCCACCGTCGTGATCGAGCAGCAGACTCCTGCGCCCCCGCTGCAGCGTGGAGGCGACAGGGACGGTGGCGGCTCCTCCGGTGGTGGTGGCGGCGGAGGCGGTGGCGGCTCGCCGCCGCTGCAAAAGCGCTCCAGCGACAATGAATTTCGCGATGTTCTCGGCAAGGGCCTCGCGAGCGCCCGCCGCAACCTCGTGACCGTGGCGTTGTTTTCGGTTGCGGTCAACCTGCTGGTGCTCGCTATTCCGATCTACCTCTTCAACATGTCCGATCGCGTGCTGACCAGCCGCAGCACGGACACGCTGGTGATGCTGACCATCATCGTGGTTATCGCAATCGGGGCCCATGTGCTGATGGACATGATGCGCCGCATCATCCTGATGCGGGTCGCAGTCGAGACCGAAGCTAAATTGGGCGGACCCGTGCTGAGCGCCGCTGCCAAATCCGCGCAGAGTGGATCCAGCCGCGAATTCCAGACGCTGGCCGACCTGCAGCACCTCCGCGCGTTCATTACCGGTCCGGTATTGCTGACGATGTTCGATACGCCGGTCGCGCCGGTCTATTTCGCCGTCGTGTTCCTGATCCATCCGCATCTCGGTTTCATCGTGCTAGGGTCGGGCGTCGCGCTGATCATCGTGGCGCTGCTGAACCAGCGCGTCACCGCGATTCCGTTCAACCAGGCGAACAATTACGGCGCCAGGGCAAACCTGACGGCGGAATCGATGGCCCGCAATGCCCAAGTCATCAATGCGATGGGCATGATTCCGGAAGGCGTCCAGGTATGGGGCCGCGAGACCGTGGAGTCGCTGAAGGCGCAGGTGATCGGACAGGATCGCAACATCCTGATGACGGGGTTGTCGAAGTTCCTGCGGCTGTGCACCCAGATCGCTATCCTGGGCTGGGGCGCATGGCTGGCGCTGGAAAGCCAGATCACCGCCGGCATGGTGATTGCGGCCTCGATCGTCGCGAGCCGCGCGTTGGCGCCGCTGGAGGGCACCATCGAAGGCTGGCGCAACTTCGTGCAGGCGCGTTCGGCCTATGCTCGCATCAAATCTCTGTTGCTCAACTCGCCGCTCAACCTGGAGCGGCTCCGCCTGCCGCGTCCCGCCGGATATCTTAACGTCGAGCGCATTCTCTACGTGCCGCCGCCGAACAAGAAGGTGATCCTGAACGGAATCAGCTTTCAATTGAAGCCCGGAGAATCGCTGGCCATCGTTGGAGACTCCGGAACCGGGAAAACTATGCTGGCGCGCATGCTGGTTGGATCCATTATTCCGACCGCCGGCAGCGTCAGGCTGGATATGATGGATCTGCGCAACTGGGATCCGCGGCAGTTCGGCGAGAGCGTAGGCTACCTGCCGCAGGACGTGCAATTATTCCCCGCATCCATCAAGGCCAACATCGGCCGCATGCGCGACGACGCACGCGACGAGGATGTTTTCGACGCCGCCGAGATGGCCGATGTGCATGAGATGATCTCTAGTTTTGCCCAGGGCTACGAGACCATCGTCGGCATGGACGGCAGTCCGCTATCGGGCGGCCAGCGGCAGCGGATCGGACTGGCGCGCGCCTTCTTCGGCAACCCGCGCCTGATGGTGCTCGACGAGCCGAATTCGAATCTCGACTCCAATGGCGAGCGGGCGCTGGCCAAGGCGCTGCTGCGCGCCAAGGAAAAGCAGATCACGGTGGTGACGATTACGCAGCGCGCGGCACTGCTGATGAGCGTCGACAAGATCATGATCCTGCATCAGGGCGCGGTGCAGGCTTTCGGCAGCCGCGACGAGATCATTCCGATGATTAGCGGACGCAAGCCGAACAATACCCCGACCGGGCCGGGTAGTCCCCCTTCGCTGAATTGAGGGACGTCGGCTGGATTTGACAGGAACGAGGTTGCGCGATGGCCAACAGGAAAATTGCGGACCGGTCCGCAGAATCAGCGGGCACCTGGTACGATTCGCTGCCGCGATCGACCAAGCTGCCAACCGTCGCCGGTGCGCTGATCATGGCGGTGGTGCTGATGGGCTTCGGCGTGTGGGGCAACACGGCACCGATCGCCGGCGCCGTGGTCTCGTCGGGTGTGTTCGTCGTCACCGGGCAGAACAAGATCATCCAGCATCTCGAAGGCGGAATGATCCGCGAAATCTACGTGCGCGAAGGCGACACGGTGGAAGCCGGACAAACCTTGCTTGAGCTTGACGACACCGCGGCGCGTGCGGAGCTGCAGCGGCTGTTCCTGCGGCGCATCCGCCTGTCGGCCATGGATGCAAGGCTGCAGGCCGAGATGAGGGAAGAGTCGGATATCACGCTTCCGACCGAGGTCGTGACTTGGCTGGACAAGTCGCCCGAGGTGAAGGAAATCGTGGACAGCCAGCAGATGACGTTTGCGGCGCGCCGCAACAACCTCAACAGCGACGTCAAGAGTATTCAGGAGAGCATCAACGCTCTGGAGGAGCGGATCCGGGGATCGCGGGTGCAACTGGACGCGGTCCGGCGCCAGATCGCTCTGCTCGACGAGGAAATCGTGACCAAGGACAAGCTGGTGCAGGCCGGGCTGGTGCGCAAGCCGGAACTGATGCTGCTGCAGCGGTCGAAGGCCAATCTGGAAGGTGAGGTCGGCCGCATCATGGGCGACATCGGCGATGCCAAGGAACGTATCGCCCGTGCGGTCGAGCAGATCAATGGTGTGCGCAAGACCGCGATCAAGACCGCGGTCGAGCAGATGCACGAGATCCGCGGCGAACTGGCTGACGTCCGCGAGCGGATGCTGAGCGCCAAGGGCGTACTTGATCGGGTCCGCGTCGTGGCGCCGGTAAGCGGCGTGGTGGTGAAGCTTCGCTATCATACGCGGGGCGGCGTGGTCGAAGCCGGCAAGAACATCATGGAGCTTTTGCCGCTGAAGGACGAACTCATCATCGAGGCGCGATTGCGGCCGCAGGACATCGACAGCGTGAAGCACGGGCAGACGGCGATGGTGCGGTTGACGGCACTGAACCAGCGCATCACGCCGATGGTATCCGGCGACGTCATCTATCTGTCCGCAGATACGCTGGCGGATGAAAAGAAGTCCCAGCAGGTGGGACCGACCGACATTTATATCGTGCGCGTCAAGCTCAACAGCGAAGAGAGCCGGAACCTTCCGGGCTTCAGTCCGACGCCCGGCATGCCCGCCGAGGTCTACATCAAGACGGCGGAGCGTACGTTCTTCCAGTACCTCATGAGGCCCATCTACGACAGCTTTATGCGCGCATTCCGGGAGCGCTAGGCACACGACAGGAACTCAACACGCACTTTGGAAAGGCGTCCGCCGTGCATATCGACATCATCGAAGGCTTGCCGTCGCTGGCAAAACTCGAGGACAACTGGAATGCCGTCTACGACGCGGACGACGAAGCGCAGATATTCCTGTCATGGAAATGGCTGAGCGGCTGGCTGTCCTGCATCCCGGGACCATGGTTCATCCTGGCGGCGAAGGAGCGTGACGCTGCCGATCTGCCTTACGTCGCATTCTTTCCGTTGCGGCTTCAGACCACGATCGAGAAATCCGACGTTTTGGGCAACATCCGGATGGCGGGCAATTTCGGTGCCGACTATACCGGCATCGTCTGCAGGCCAGAGGCGGAGCACAAGGTCATTCCGGCCTTTGCCCGCACCATCAGGCAGATGAACTGGGCGCGTCTCCATCTCGACAATGTCAGAATATCCGAGCGGCGCTGGCGATTGCTGACGGCATGTTTTCCGAAGGCAAGCTTTCACTCGACCAAAGTCGACAAGATCATCAAGGTCGACGGGGTCGACAACAGTCTCTGCCCCTACGCCACGCTGCCGAAGGACTGGAACAGTTATCTCGACGCGCTCAGCACCAATACACGGCAGAAGATCCGGCGGCTGCTGAAGCAGGTCGAAGCGTCCAGCGAATATCGAATAACCGTCGCCACGCCCGACACGTTTGATCGCGACCTCAAAACCCTGCTGGGATTCTGGGATACCAAGTGGCGTGCGCGGAAGGGGGATCGGATGGATAGCCTGATCCGCTCCAACGGCACCATGCTGACACGCAGTTTCCATTCCGGTCTGGTGTACCTGCCGACCTTTTGGCATGGCGACCGGCCCGTTGCGGCGCTGGCCACCCTGGTGGAGCCGCGCAAGCGGACCTTCTCGTTCTACATGACCGGACGCGACGAGACGTTCGAGGGACCGCCGGCGGGCATGATCCTGCATGCCTACAGCATTCGCCACGCCATCGAGCACGGATTTGTCGAATACGACTTCCTGCGCGGCAACGAGCCGTACAAATATTCGTTCGGTTGCAAGGAGCGCAAGATCCACTCCATCGTTGTGGAAACCAGGAGTGGCAGGAATCTGGGCGGCCGGATCGACGTCAGGTGCATTCCCGACCTGCTGCAACAGGCGACCGAACTTCACCGCAAGGGACAGTCCGCCGACGCCGAAATGGGCTACCGTCGGATTTTGGACGTGCAGCCGAGACACGCCGACGCATTGCACCGGCTGGGCCAGTTGTTGGCGGCGAAGACTGATTTCGCCGCGGCCAAACGGTTGTTCCGAACCTTGACCACGGTTCGCCCCGATGCGGCCAAGGCATGGCAGTGCCTGGGCCAGGTCTGCGAAAGCCTCGGTCAGCACGAGGAGGCACTGCGTCAGTATCTCGAGTTCATGCGGCTGCAGCCGGATTCGCCGGACGGGTTCGTCGCGGTTGCCAGATGCATGGTGAAGCTCGGGCGGATGGCGGAAATCAATGCTGCGCTATTGGCCGCGATCGAACCGGCGAGCGGACCGTCGGTGAGAAAGTGGCGCGATTGGCGCAGCATTCCGGACCGGCAAGGTGCCCACGAAAACTCCATCTCGGCATAGCGCAGAATTGTCCGAATTGTCCCGTTGGCCGACCCACGGTCGGGAGGAGGACAGCATGCTCATGATGACAGGAAAGGTCAGGCGTTGGCTGACGGCCGCGATGACCTCCGGGACGCCACCGTTCGTCAATCGTATGGTGCGCCGGTGGATTTCTCGCCATGCATGCGAGACCGAACGTATTTCATCGCCGGCGCATCGATGAACCGGCGAAGGCGCTTGGCCCGAGGATGCGATCCCCCAAGGAGCCACCCGATCACCGGGCCCCGTTGCCTGAACGGACACGCGTCAGGATGAGCGCACTTGGAGCGGCGCGCTGCCCAAAGTTCGCCGGCCGGGAAGGGGTGATCATCGGCTCCGGCCGCTATCGCAGCACCGTCCGCATCATGTTCGACGGTTTCAAGTCCCCGACCTCGCTGCACAGCACCTACATCGAACCTGTGGTTGAGGAAGAAAGTGCCTCCCGCTCGGACCGGGACGCCATGCCCCCGGATAACACCGATACGCGCAACCGTCGCTAACGCGCGTGTCTGGTGATCCAACGACGTGCCGAAGGCGGAGGGAAGGCGGCAAGTTCCGCTTGGCTGGAACTGTCGCGCCTGCAGATCGTTGGATTGGCGTCGGGCGAACATTCGTTCGTGATCCCGAACGGGTTTCTCATTCCGTTGCCGAGGTGCCGTCTGCTGCAGAGCTCATCCATCCTCATTCCTGGCGAAACCGTTTGGAGAAGGTGCAAGGCAGGGCGGCTGACAATCCTCAATGATGCGGCCGCATATTTCGCCGCTTTGCGGGAAGCGCTGCTGCTCGCAACGCGGCAGGTGTACATCATCGGCTGGGACATCCACAGCCAGACCCGGTTTGTGGGGCCTTCCGGGTACGCCGACGACGGCTATCCGCAAGAGCTCGGTGCGTTTCTGAAAGCGCTGCTGAAGGCCAAGCCCGATCTGCGGATCAACATCCTGATCTGGAATTTCCCGGCTCTCTACGCCGCGGAGCGGGAGTGGAATTCGGTCGCCAAGTTCACCGCGCACGCGTCGGACCGGTTGCGCTTTTGTTTCGACTCCAGCCTTCCTTTGGGCTCAGCGCAGCATCAGAAGATCGTCGTCATTGACGGTGCGCTTGGCTTCGTCGGCGGTCTCGACCTGACGATCCGGCGCTGGGACACCAGCGCGCATGAGACGCATCATCCGCTTCGTACCGATCCCGACGGCAGACCCTATCCGCCGTTTCACGACGTGCAGTGCATGGTGGATGGCGAAGCTGCGGCCAGCCTGACGGAAATCGCAGAGAACAGGTGGCGCGTCGCCGGCTGCACGGTCGAGCGGCCCGCAGCGATCAAGGGCGAGCGATGGCCGGCCTCGGTCCCGGTGCAGTGCCGGGGAATGACGGTGGGCATCGCCCGGACCGAGATAGCCACCGCGCGCGGTGGCGGCGTGAACGAAGTCGCGCGGCTGTTCGCAGCGTCCATCAACGCGGCCGACCGCTTCATCTATATCGAAAACCAGTTCACCAGCGCCACCGACATCGCGCGCCTCCTGGCGCAGCGGATGCTGGACGTGCCGCAGCTCCGCGTCCTGATCGTCATGCCGAAGATGCATTCGTCCTGGTTCGAATCGCAGGCCATGCAGAGCGGGCGCGGCGGATTTATCGCGCGCTTCGTGTCAGCAGGCGTCATGGACCGGGTCCGCTTTGTCTATCCATCGACGCGGGATGCCGAGCAGGGGGCCGCGGTCATGGTGCACAGCAAAGTGATGATCGTCGACGATCGCATCCTGCGCGTGGGATCGGCCAACCTCAACAATCGCTCGATGGGGGCGGACACCGAATGCGATCTGGCCTTCGAGGCCACCTCCGATGCGCATTGTGAATACATCGCCTGGCTTCGCCGTTGTCTGATCGGGCATTTCTGCGGCGTCGATGAACGCGAAATCGAACGCCACGAAGCCGACCTGTTTGGATTTCTCGACCGCCTGGCGGAGGACGACGGCCCGAAATCGTTGCAGCCGATTGATCCGGCCGCGTCGGTCGGCGGCGTGGCGATCATGGTGCAGCCCGTCGCCGATCCCAGGGAACCGCTTCACCTCGACCGCGCTGCCAATCGCATGTGGACGGCAAAAACCATTTTGGCCGTATCTGGCCTCGCGGCGGCGCTCGCCGGCCTGGCGCTCGCCTGGCAATACACGTCGTTGCGCGATTTCACCGATGTCGGCTTGGTCTCCTCGATCATCTCGCAGCCTGCGTGGTCGCAATTCGCGCCGCTGTTTGCGATTGCCGCCTTTGTTGTCGGCGGGCTGGTGGTCTTTCCGGTGCTGGTACTGATCGCCGCGACCTCTGCGGCGCTGGGGCCGTGGATGGGGTTCTTGAGCGCGAGTGCCGGCGTGCTGCTCAGCGCGCTCACGCTGTTCTCGATCGGCCGCGTGCTGGGCCAGGCGCGCTTGCAGCGGCTGCTCGGGCGCCGGGCCGCCCGGGTTCAGAGCCGCATCATCGGCAAGGGGGTCATGGCGGTCGCTATGATCCGGATGGTGCCGATCGCTCCGTTCTCGATCGTGAACGTGGTGGCGGGCGCCAGCAAATTGAGCCTGCGCGATTTTGTGCTCGGCACGGTGCTGGGTATGGCGCCGGGAATCGCTGTGATGGCCGCGCTCGGCGCGCAGATCGCGGATCTGGCGCGAAACGCCTCTTGGACCAATGCGCTACTGCTGGCACTGGCGATCATCGCCTGGATCGCACTGTGCCTTGGCGTGCAGTTCCTGGTGACTTGGCTGGCGGGGCGAAGAACGTGATGGCTACGACTCGCATCATGACGTGGAACGTTCACGGCATCTTCCACCTCAATCCCGGGTTTGATTTGGATGGCGTCTGTTCCGTCATTCGCCGCTGGTCGCCTGATATCGTGGCATTGCAGGAGGTCGATTCGCGCGGAAGAACCGACGATCCCTTTGCCCTTCTGGCGAAAGCCGTCGGCGACCACAGCGTCGATGCGCGATCGATCGTCACCGAGGACGGCGACTACGGACAGGTGCTGTTGAGCCGCTGGCCGTTCGCCGAGCCTCCGAAAATCTCCGACGTCTCGTATCAGGAGCGGGAGCCCCGCAGAGCCATCACCGCGCGCATTTTGTCTGATCATGGCGAGGTAAGGGTCATTGCCACGCATCTCGGCCTGAGCATCCATGAACGGCACGCCCAGGCGCATGCCTTGGCCGAGCTGGTGCACCCGACGCGGACGCTCGTGCTCGGCGATTTCAATGACTGGTTCTGGGTGAAATCGGTGCGGGGCGTGCTGGCGCGGATTTGCCCGGTCCGAACGCGGTTGCGGACGTTTCCAGCGCGCTTGCCGATGATGCGGCTCGACCGAATCTACGCCTCGCGCGATCTCGTGATCCGTTCGGCCTGGACCGATCGCAAGGCGCGCGCCTATTCGGACCATCTTCCCGTCATCGCGGATGTTGCGTTTCCGGAATAGAGGTCCGCATCAGTCGGGCTTGGCCGGATGTTGCGTTCTGGGATGGCGGTCATGCAGCAGCTTCGCCAGATCGTGACGCAGCTCGGAGCGGTTGCGCATCGCGGTTTCGAACAGCGCCTCCTGAATGTCCCGGGGCATGTCGCCCCAAATGGCGATGGCCGCCTCGCCCAGGATGGGCGCAAAGATCTTTTCTTGCGTCATGTGATCCTCCGCCGGCTTTACGTCTGAGCGTCGCCAAGGTTCCCGCGCGCTTGCATCGGTCACATGTTCGGAACCGCGGCTTGCCCGACGAATTGTTGTCGCGAACGCGTCGGCGGCCGGCAGTCATAAAGATTTCGCCGTCCTTCGGCAGGATTATCCATCGCGACCCGACTTCGTGGTCCCCGCATCGGAACGATTGACAGCCATGAATGGTTCGAGGCCGTGGTGGCAATCCGCCGTCATCTATCAGATCTATCCGAGGTCCTTTCAGGACACCAATGACGACGGCATCGGCGACCTCAACGGCATCACCCAGAGGCTGCCTGATCTGATCGATCTTGGCGTCGACGCGATCTGGATTTCGCCGATCTTCCGTTCGCCGATGAAAGATTTCGGCTACGACATCTCCGATTACGTCGACGTCGATCCGATCTTCGGCACCATGGCGGATTTCGAGCGGCTGATTGCCGAGGCGCATGCGCGCGGGATCAAGGTGATCTTGGACTTCGTCCCCAACCATTCTTCCGACCAGCATGCGTGGTTTCTCGAGAGCCGCGCGTCGCGCACCAGTGCGAAACGCGATTGGTACATCTGGCGCGATCCGGCTCCCGGCGGAGGTCCGCCCAACAATTGGCTGTCCGAATTTGGCGGCAGCGCCTGGGAGTTCGACGCGGCGACCGGCCAGTATTACTATCATGCGTTCCTGAATTCCCAGCCCGACCTGAACTGGCGAAATCCGGAAGTTGTGGCAGCGATGCGTGACGTGCTTCGCTTCTGGATGCGCAAGGGCATCGATGGCTTCCGCGTCGACGTCATCTGGCATTTGATCAAGGACAGACAGTTTCGCGACAATCCGCCCAATCCGAACTACCACGCCGGACGGCCGCCGAACGAAGCGCTGATCCCGCTCTACACCACCGACCTACCTGAGGTGCACGATGTCATCGGGACGTTGCGCCGAACGGTCGACGAGTTTCCCGATCGCCTGCTGATCGGAGAGATATACCTGCCGGTGGAGCGCCTGGTCGCCTATTACGGCAGGGATCTCGGCGGCGTGCACCTGCCGTTCAATTTCGCGTTGCTCAGTGCGCGCTGGGACGCAAAGCATCTCCAGGCGCTGATCACGGAGTATGAAGGCGCTCTGCCGAAAGGCGGGTGGCCGAATTGGGTGCTCGGCAACCACGACCGGCCGCGCATTGCCGGCAGGGTGGGGCAACGGCAGGCCGCCGTCGCCGCCATGCTCCTGCTGACGCTGAGAGGTACGCCTACGATCTATAATGGCGATGAACTGGGAATGCCTCAGGTCGATATTCCCCGGCATCGCGTGCGCGATCCCTTCGAGCGCAACGTGCCGGGGATCGGCGTCGGCCGGGACGGCTGCCGGACGCCGATGCAGTGGGACTCGAGCCGGAATGCCGGCTTCAGCAGGGTCGATCCGTGGCTGCCGCTCGCGGACGATTGGCGATCGAACAACGTCGCGAACCTGCGCGAGGATGCCCTTTCGATCTTAAATCTCTATCGCCGCCTGTTGCGCGTTCGCAAGGAAAGGCCCGCGCTGTCGCTTGGCTCGTATCGGCCCTATGTCGTGGACGAGGATCTGCTGGCCTATTACCGGGAGCTCAATGACAGTAGGCTACTCATCGTCTTGAATCTGACCGACGGTCCGCAGGCCCTTAAGCTGGAAGAGGGCGCACATGCGAGAATTCTGGTGTCGACCGAAGCGAAGCGGGACGGAGACCTGGTTAAGGGCACCGTCACGCTTGCTGGTGACGAGGGGCTCGTCATCGATATGGCGAGCCGTTAGGAACCACCGCATCCAGCAGACGTTTGGCACTCATGTCAGGCGATCCCGCCTGACGAAGGGAGCTTAGCTGCGCGCGTGAGTGCAAAGAAAACGTCGGCGGCCTGGTGGCGCGACGCCGTCATCTACGAAATCGCTGCCATCTCATTTCAGGACAGCAATGGCGACGGCTACGGCGACCTTCCGGGTCTGTTGCAACGGATCGGTTATCTCAAGTGGCTCGGTGTTGGCGCCGTATGGCTGACGCCGATTTACAAGAGCCCCGATCAGGACTTTGGTTACGACATTTCAGATTTTTGCGCCGTCGATCCGCGCTATGGCACGATGGCGGATTTCGATCGCCTCAAGGACGCGTTGCACGAGGCCGGCATCAAACTCATCCTCGATTTCGTCCCTAACCACACCTCCGATCAGCATGCTTGGTTTCAGGAAAGCCGCGCGTCCCGAAACAATCCCAAGGCCGACTGGTACGTGTGGGCGGAAGCGGGCGCGAACGGCGGCCCCCCGAACAACTGGCTGAGCCGCTTTGGCGGCAGCGCCTGGGAATGGTGCGAGGCGCGCCGGCAGTTTTACTACCACTCGTTTCTGACCAGCCAGCCCGATCTGAACTGGCGAAACGAACAGGTCCGCCGGGCCATGGCCGACACCATGCGCTTTTGGCTCGACCGCGGCGTCGACGGGTTTCGCGTCGACGCCAGCGCCGTGCTGATCAAGGACGATCTTCTGCGCGACAATCCTGCCGATCCCGAGGCTGACGACAGCACGCCGCCGCCGCAGAAATATACGCCTGTCTTCACCGATGACCGGCCAGAAGCCATGCGCTGCCTCGAATTTATCAGGAGCGTTCTGAACGAATATGACGAGAGGCTGCTTTGCGGCGAGGTGCAGGGCAAGACCGATCGCATCGGCCATTTCTACGGCAACGACAAGCCGCGGCTGCATCTGCCGCTCAACTTCGCTCTTCTGGATACGGAATGGAATGCGATCGCCCTGCAGGCGACGATCGATGCCTATTTCAACGCGATTCCGGATGGCGCCTGGTCCGACTTCGTGATCGGCGGCCACGACAAGCATCGGGTGGCGAGCAAGCTCGGCCAGGCTCAGTCCAGAATTCTGGCGATGCTGCTGATGACGATCCGTGGCACGCCCTTCCTGTTTGCCGGCGATGAGATCGGATCCGAGCAGGTGAGGATGCCACCCGAAAGAATCCGGGACCCGTTCGAAAAGCTGGTGAAGGGATTTGATCTCAACCGCGATCCGGAGCGTGCGCCGCTGCGCTGGGACGATACCGGGCGCGGCGGGTTCACCACCGGCGAGCCCTGGTTGCCGCTCAGCGAAGACCGTTCGCGCAACATCGAGGCGCAACGGCGTGACGCGCGATCATTGCTGAATCTCTACCGTGAACTCATCGCCCTGCGGCGCAAGGAGCCCTGTCTATTGCGCGGCGAATACCGGCCGCGGCGGGCGCACAACGAGATCTTCTGGTTCGCACGAACAGTTGACCAAACCGAAATCCTGGTCGCTCTCAATCTCTGCAGGGAGCCGAGATTGTGGGAGTGGCAGGGCAGCGGCACCAGGTTGATGTCGACCTACCTCGACCGCGAGGCGGGTAAGGTCGAGGGCCCGACGCATCTGCGGCCAAATGAAGGCGTGATTATCAAAGTGAACCGGTGAAGCCGCGATCACGTGCCAAGCGGCAACCCAAGCCGGCCGACACCCGGCAGTTTCAATGCGGGGCGGCGGATGTCGAAGCCGAGAACGCCGCCGAAAAAATTGAGTTCGATGCCTTCGATCCATCCGATCGTCAGCCCAAGATAACCTCCGAGGGAAGCAAACACGCCGGTTCGGGACGGCGTGAAGCCGATCCAATCGCCGTGGTAAGGGTAATCCTTGCCGATTGCCGTCGGCGGCAACACCGCTTCAAGTTCCGGAACGGCGTCCAGAATCGCCTGGATGAACGTGTTGGAGTTCGGACCCGGCCAGGCGCTGTAGTCTCCATTGGCGCGAAACTTGTAAGTCTCGATGACCGAGCGGATTTTAGGAATCAGCGCTTCCGCTTTCGGACCATCGACTCTGACGACCGTTTCGGGGATCTCGCCAAACCAGCGCCCGTCGGCCTGGAATCCGTCGATCCGGATCGGTTCACCCCAGGCGGTGTAATCGTAGCGGCTGTAACGCCTGGCCCCGCGCTCCTTCACGACGATCCAGGTGTGAACCGCGAATATTCCGCGCCAGCGTACGGTTCTTGCCGCGAACACCCTGATCACGGCATCTGCGTGTTCGGAAGCTTTGGGAAGAAGCCCGGCGCTTGAACGGTCCGCCGTTTGCCAGTTCTCGCGCCTGTCGCCGAGCAGGTATTTCACGGCGGAAACAGCCATGGGAACGAGCATAAGCAGAAGGAAAATGACGAGGAATTTCTTCACGGCGGGAAATCAATGTGAGCGGGCACTTGATGTAATGACTTCAACTCTGATTTCCAGTTCAGCCCTCCGCAATTTTCGCGATCAAAAACGGAGAACGCCGAGCGCAAAAAGCAGGCCGATGGTCACGGCTGCCGAAAGTAACAACGAGCCGAGACATCCCAGCCTGTTCGAGAAAAACAGGAACATGCCGCCTTTGCTATGATTTCGCCTCTCCGATCGTGTCGGCCATCGTCGCGCCGCGCTGACCCAGCGGCTTGTTTCCGTCCTCGGTGCTATCGGCCGCGGTCTGATGTTCGATCTCCGCATTGAGTTCGGCGCCAAGCAAGACCACGATCGTCGACATCCACATCCACATCATCAAGCCGATCGCGGCTCCGAGTGAGCCGTAAGTCGCATCGTAATTCGCATAATTGGCGAGATAGAAGGATAGCAAGGCCGATCCGGCAAGCCACGTCAGTGTTGCAACCACGCTGCCGACGCTCAGCCAACGCCATTGCGGCCTGCGGCGGCTTGGTCCGAACCGATAGAGCACCGCAAGGCCAAAAAGCATCGTCAGGACCAGGACAGGCCAACGTCCGAATCGAAACAGCGCATCGGTGACGGCCCCTAGCCCGATAGTGGACAGAACGATCGGAAGCGCGACCACGGAACCGATGGCGAGAAGCACCGCCACAAGCCCGCCAAAGGTGAAGGCGAGGGAGATCGCGTTGAGCTTGAAAAAACCGCGCTTCTCGTCCTCCTCATAGACCACATTGAGTGCATCGATGATGGCCTTGATGCCGCCATTGGCGCTCCACACGGCAAACAGGAAGGAGAACAGGAATGCCAGTCCCAGCGTGACGTCGCCCTTGGCAAGCACGCGATTGACCTGATCTCTGACGATGCCGAGCGCGCCCTCCGGCAGGATGCCCGCAAGCATCGTCATGTGGTCGTTGATCGTACTTGCTTTGGCGAACAGCGCGTAGGACGAGACGAGGGCGGTGATCGCCGGGAACAGGGCAAGCAGGCCGTAGAACACGACGCCTGCGGCAACCGCGAGAAGCCGGTCTTCGCTGACCTGCTGATAGGTCCTGATCAGGATGTCCTTCCATCCCCTCCAGGGAATTTGCCATGGAGATACCGCGCGGCGGCCGCGGCCCTGATCGCCTGGATCTCCCTCAGTATCCGGCTCGCCCTTGGCTGGCTCAGGGTTCGTGTCGTGCAGGTGACTCACATGGCTCATGGCGAACCGTCCCGCGTCTCTACGCCTTAATGCGCAGCGAGCGACGACGTTCCTGGGTCAAGTCGCGATGAGCAGTTGGCGATACCGCGCCGGAGCGATGCCGCTGACGGTGGCGATCTACCGGCCCCAGCGCAACACCACGGGATCGAGCTGGCGGGCGATTTCGATGAGACCGGCGCGCGCCGCCGGGTGAACCCTTTGCAGGGGGTGGCGCACCGCGTCCGAACCGATCACGCCGCCTTCCTTCATCAGGATCTTGGCAGCCTGCAAGCCGCACTGCCGGTTCTCGTAATTTATCAGCGGCAGCCAGCGCGCATAGGCTGCCATCGCTTCCTCGCGGCGGCCTGCCAGATAAGGATCGATGATCTGCCGGATGCCGTCAGGGTAGCCGCCCCCCGTCATGGCGCCGGTCGCACCGGCGTCGAGATCGGCCATCAGCGTGATCGCTTCCTCCCCGTCCCAGGGACCTTCGATGTTGTCGCCGCCGGCCGCGATCAGATCGCGAAGCTTCGCCGCCGCCATCGGCACCTCGATCTTGAAATAGCGGATGTTCGGAATTTCCCTGGCCATGCGCGCCAAGAGGTCGACCGAAAGCGGCGTCCCGGCAACGGGCGCGTCCTGGATCATGATGGGAATGTCGATGGCATCGGAGACGGTGCGATAGAACTCGAAAATGGCCTTTTCCGGCACGCGGAACGTGGCGCCGTGATACGGCGGCATGATCATCACCATCGCCGCGCCCGCGTCCTGCGCTTGGCGGCTGCGCTCGGCGCAGATGCGCGAGCCGAAATGCGTCGTCGTCACGATCACCGGCACCCGGCCGGCGACATGCTCCAGCACCGCAACCATCACTGTTTCGCGCTCGGCATCGGTGAGGACGAACTGCTCGGAGAAATTGGCCAGGATGCACAGGCCGTTCGAGCCGGCGTCGATCATGAAGTCGATGCAGCGCCGCTGCCCCGCGAGATCGAGCTCCCCTTGATCGTCGAAGATGGTCGGAGCGACGGGGAAGACGCCGCGATAGGGCCGTTGTGCTGTCGGGGTCATTTAAGGATGTTCCGTTCGAAAGGGATCAGTGATTGTATGGTCGTCCAATTCATTCATCAACATGATAGAAGGCTCGACACAATCGAGCAGTCAGACAAGGAAGGACCGATGGGGGGAGTTCTGGAGGGCGTTCGCGTCCTCGATTTCGGACGCTATATCGCGGGGCCGTATTGCGCGACATTGCTGGCGGAGTTCGGTGCGGAAGTCATCCGGGTGGAAAAACGCGACGGCAGCGAGGACCGCTTTGTCGCGCCGGTCGGCGAAGGCGGCGAGGGGGCGCTGTTCCTGCAGGTCAACCGCAACAAGAAGTGCATCACGCTCAATCCGATGAAGCCGCAAGGCCAGGAAGTGATGCGCCGGCTGGTTGCGACCGCTGACGTCGTCGTCGCCAACCTGCCGCCGCAGACGCTGCGGGCGATGAAACTCGACTATGACGCGCTGAAGGCAATCAAGCCGGACATCATCCTGACAACGGCGACCGCCTTCGGTGGGCCGGGGCCATGGTCCGACCGCGTCGGCTTTGATGGCGTTGGCCAGGTAATGTCGGGCGCGGTGTACATGACAGGCCGCGGCGATCCGCCGTACCGCGCCGCGGTGAACTGGGTCGATTTCGGCACCGCGCTGCATTGCGCGTTCGGCACGCTCGCCGCGCTGATCGAGCGCGGCAAGTCCGGGCGCGGGCAGATCGTCGAGGGAGCGCTCTTGGCGACCGCGCTCTCCTTCACCAATGCGACGCTGATCGAGCAGGCGGTGATATCAGCCAACCGCGTGCCCACAGGCAATCTCGGCCAGACCGCAGCGCCCGCCGACATCTACCGCACCAAAGACGGCTGGGTGCTGTGCCAGGTCACCGGCCATCCCCTGTTCATCCGCTGGGCGAAATTGATGGGCGAGGATCATTGGCTCAGCGATCCGCGCTTCGCCGATGACATCAAGCGCGGTGACCACGGTCCTATCATCAGTGAGCGAATGGCGCGCTGGTGCGCCGAGCGCACCACGCAGCAAGCTGTCGATACGCTCGGCCAAGCGATGATCCCGGCCGGTCCGGTCTTAAGCCCACAGCAGGCGCTGGAGCATCCGCACATCCGCGCCACCGGCTTCATGCAGGATGTCGATTATCCCGGCTTGCCGAACCCCGCGCCGACGGCGCGCGCCGCGGTGCGGCTGTCGGAGACCCCCGGCGAAATCGTCACGCGCCCGCCGACGCTCGGCGAGCACACCGATCGCGTGCTGGCCGATATCGGCTACGACGCGGACGCGATTGCAGCGCTGCGGAGAGACGGGATTATTTGAGCGTAGGGTGGGCAAAGGAGCGTAGCGACGTGCCCACCATCTATCATCGAGCGCGCTTCATGATGGTGGGCACGCTTCCGCTTTGCCCACCCTACGGGCTACAGCGGACGTGGTCGCCTTTGCCCACCTACGGATTGCGAACTGATTTGCCATGTGCCCAAGCGAAAATTCAATGCGCGGCTGCGACCAATTGGCACGACGGGCAAATCACCAAAACTCTGTCCAGCCCTTCCGGCAAAAATATTCCGCTTAACTTCGAGAGCAAATCATCTGCATAACTCCGTCCGTCTCACGGCAGATGAGGGGCGCTCGCGATCGTCACGAACGTGCGGTGAGATGCGATGGACGCTGAAAGCGCGCTGCACGTGCGCGCCCGACGCGTACGGCGAAGTCGTGTGGTTCTGGCGCCGCGGTGCTGGCGTTAAGTTGGCGGGAAGTGTCCCGCCGATGACGGTGGCAAGAAAGCCGTTCACCGGGAAGAGCACGGAGTAAGCCGTAAAGCCATTGCGCAGGGAAGGCCGGGATGCTCCCGCTGTACCTGTATGCTCGTGTGCGCGCTCTTAGTGCGCAAACTGCACACGAGACCGCGGGTGCGGCGCGCACCCGGTCTTCCCTGCGCCCTCTGATCAGGAGGGCGGGTGGTTTTCAGGCAAGCCTCGGGCGCAGTGCGTCGCGAGATCGCGAAGGTGTATCCACGTCATTGCGAGCGAAAGCGAAGCAATCCATTGTCACCTCGTCCGCGGAACGATGGATTGCTTCGCTTCGCTCGCAATGACGGGGAGAGAGCGGGGCCTGCATCCTTCGAGACGGCGCTTTGCGCCTCCTCAGGATGAGGTCCGAGACCCTCATGGTGAGGAGCGCGGCAGCGCCGCGCGTCTCGAACCATGAGGCCCGTGCCGAGAGCCGCCGCCTTCCTTGCAAAAGCTTGAAGTTTAAAATATATGCTGAACCATCATCCTGGAGGCATAACCGATGTCCCAATTGTCGCGTTCCTCCCATGCGCTCGTCACCGGCGGCGGGCGGGGCATTGGCCTTGCGATATCGGCGGCACTGTCGAATGCAGGCGCGACGGTGACGGTGCTCGGCCGCAACCGTGCGACGTTGGATGAAGCCATTGCATCCGGTGCGGCGCAGTTTGCAGCCGTTGCTGATGTCGCCGACCAGGCTTCCGTCAAGTCGGCAGTTGCCGAAGCCGCCGCGCGACAGCCGATCGACATCCTCATTGCCAACGCCGGCGCGGCGGAGTCCGCGCCGTTCGGCCGCTCCGATGCGGCGTTGTTCCAGCGGATGATGGACATCAATTTCATGGGCGTGGTTCATGCCGCGCAGGCGGTATTGCCCGGAATGCTGGAGCGCCGCCGCGGTCGGATCGTCGCCGTCGCGTCGACCGCTGGCCTCAAGGGCTACGCTTATGTCAGCGCCTACAGCGCGGCGAAACACGCGGTGATCGGCCTCGTCCGTTCGCTGGCGCTGGAGACGGCCAAGAGCGGCGTTACCGTGAACGCCGTGTGTCCCGGCTTCACCGAGACCGATCTGCTGGAAGGGTCGATCGACAACATCATCAAGAAGACCGGCCGCAGCCGCGAGCAGGCGATCACAGAGTTGTCAAAGCACAATCCGCAAGGACGCCTCGTGGCGCCGTCGGAAGTAGCTGATACCGTGCTCTGGCTCTGCGGCGAAGGCGCCGGCGCGATCACGGGGCAGGCCATCGCGGTCGCCGGTGGCGAGGTCTGACCGGCCAACGACAATAATGCAATTCAGGGAGATCCCATGAGCAAGCCTGCAAATCCCGTCACGCTGCCGCTGGCCGACTATTCGCCGAAACATTTCTTGCTGGCCGTCGTCGATCGCGTCGCCACAGTGACGCTCAACCGCCCGGAGCGGAAGAATCCGCTGACCTTCGATAGCTATCGCGAACTCACGGACTTTTTCCGCGCCTGCGCGATGGACGACGAGGTCAAGACCGTCGTCGTGACCGGCGCCGGCGGCAACTTCTCGTCCGGCGGTGATGTGTTCGAGATCATCGGTCCCCTGATTCAGATGGACACCAAGGGCTTGACCGCCTTCACCCGCATGACCGGTAATCTGGTCAAGGCAATGCGCGCGTGCCCGCAACCGATCGTGGCTTCCGTCGAAGGCATTTGCGCCGGCGCGGGCGCGATCATTGCCATGGCCTCGGACATCCGTCTCGCCGCCACCGGTGCCAAGGTCGCTTTCCTCTTCAACAAGGTCGGGCTCGCCGGCTGCGACATGGGCGCCTGCGCGATCCTGCCGCGCATCATCGGCCAGTCACGGGCTTCGGAACTGCTCTACACCGGCCGCTTCATGACCGCGGAAGAGGGCGAGAAATGGGGCTTCTTCTCCAGGATCGTCACTCCGGAACAAGCGCTGCGGCAGGCGCAATTACTGGCCAAGCAGATTGCGGAAGGACCCACCTTCGCCAACACCATGACCAAGCGCATGCTGGCGATGGAATGGGCAATGTCGGTGGAGGAAGCGATCGAGGCCGAAGCAGTCGCCCAGGCGCTCTGCATGACCACGGAAGATTTCGCGAGGGCGTTCGAGGCGTTTTCGAACAAGCGAACCCCGGTGTTTCAGGGGAATTGAGAGGACGTTGACCGTAGCCCGGGTGCAGCGAAGCGAAACCCGGGGACCACTGCCTCACCTGGCGAGAACCCCGGGTTTCGCTTTCGCTCCACCCGGGCTACGTAACTACACGCAAGCGACCCCTTGCTCCGAAATTATTTTATGCTTAAAGTAATTTGGAACTAGCCCGACAGCCTGTTTCGGAGGCGGTAGATGAAGATCGCGATAATCGGCGGCGGACCGGCCGGTCTCTATGCCGCGATCCTCTTGAAGAAACAGCGGCCGCAGGCCGAGATCACCGTCTATGAGCGCAACCGTGCCGACGATACCTTCGGCTTCGGCGTCGTGTTCTCCGATGCCACGCTGGACAATTTCGAAAAGTACGATCCGCCGAGCTATCGCCGCATCACCGAGGAATTCGCCTATTGGGACGATATCGCCGTGCATTTCCGCGGCACCGTCCACCGCGTCGGCGGCAACGGTTTTTGCGGCTGCTCGCGCCGCACGCTGCTGTTGATCCTGCAGGAGCGCGCGCGCGAACTTGGCGTGACGTTGCTGTTCGAAACCGACATCGATGACGAAGCCCGCTTCGCCGACGCTGATCTGATCGTGCTCGCCGACGGCATCAACAGCCGCTTCCGCGACAAATACATCGGGCATTTTCAGCCCCGGGTCGACCTGCGCTCCAACAAGTTCGCCTGGATGGGTTCGACCCGGCCGCTCGATGCCTTCACCTTCATCTTCCAGGAGACCGAGTGGGGGCCGTTCATCGCGCACGCCTACCAGTACGAAGCGGGCCGCTCGACCTGGATTTTCGAGACCGATGCCGTGACGTTTCAGCGGGCCGGTCTCGAAGGCCTAAGCGAGCGGCAATCCGCCGATCGCATGGCGGAGATTTTCGGCTGGTTCCTCGACGGTCATCCGCTGCTGATCAATCGCTCGATGTGGCGCAATTTCCCGATGATCCGCAGCGAGCGCTGGATCAAGGACAACATGGTGCTGCTTGGCGATGCCAAGGCGACCGCGCATTTTTCGATCGGCTCGGGCACCAAGCTCGCGATGGAAGACGCGATTGCGCTCGCCGACGCCATGGCGCAGGCGCCGACCGTCGACGCCGCGTTGCAGACCTACGAGCAGGGGCGGCGCGAAGAGGTTGAGAAGACCCAGCACGCCGCCGACGTGTCGCTGGTCTGGTTCGAGCATGTCGATCGCTTCTGGGATTTCGATCCCGTGCAGTTCGCCTTCGGCGTCATGACCCGCGCCAAGGCGATCACCTATGACAATCTGACGCTGCGCGCGCCGGAGTTTGTCCGCGAGGTCGACAAGGCGTTTGCGAAGCAGGTGCGTGCGAAAGGCTTTGACGTCGATCTCGACAAGCCCGTGGCGCCGATGTTCCAGCCGTTCAGGCTGCGCGAGATGGAAGTGAGGAACCGCGCGGTGGTCTCGCCGATGTGCATGTATTCGGCGAAAGAGGGCGTGCCCGGCGATTTCCATCTGGTGCATTACGGCTCGCGCGCGATCGGCGGCGCCGGGCTGATCTTCACCGAGATGACCTGCGTCGGCCGCGATGCCCGCATCACGCCGGGCTGCACCGGTCTGTGGAACGACGAGCAGCAGGCCGCCTGGACGCGCATCGTCGATTTCGTCCATGCCAATTCGTCGGCAAAGATCTGCCTGCAACTCGGACACGCCGGCCGCAAGGGTGCGACCAAGTTAATGTGGGAGGGGATGGACCGGCCGCTGGAGCAGGGCGGTTGGGACGTGATCTCGGCGTCGCCGCTGCCTTATTTCCCCGACAGCCAGGTGCCGCGCGAGATGGATCGCGCCGCGATGGATAGCGTCAAGGCCGAGTTCGTGGCGTCGGCATTGCGCGGCGTGGCGTGTGGCTTCGATATGCTGGAGCTGCACTGCGCCCACGGTTATCTGCTGGCGAGTTTCATCTCGCCGCTGACCAATCAACGGACCGACGAATATGGCGGCACGCTCGCCAACCGGCTGCGCTATCCGCTGGAGGTGTTCGAGGCGATGCGGGCGGCGTGGCCGGCGCACAAGCCGATGTCGGTGCGGATCTCCGCCACCGACTGGGCGGCGGGCGGCATCACCGGTGACGATGCGGTCGCGATCGCGCGGGCGTTCGCCGAAGCCGGCGTCGATCTGATCGATGTCTCCACGGGCCAGACCGTGCGCGACGCGCAGCCGGTCTATGGCCGGATGTTCCAGACGCCGTTTTCGGAACAGGTTCGCAACGAGGCCCGAGTGGCGACCATGTGCGTCGGGAACATCACCACCGCGGATCAGGTGAATACGATTTTGGCCGCCGGCCGCGCCGACCTCGTCGCGCTCGGCCGGCCGCATCTGGTCGATCCGTCGTTCACGATGCGGGCTGCGGCCTGGTATGGCGCCGACATTGCCTATCCGCCACAATATCTGCCCGGCAAGGAACAAATTTTCCGCAACAGCGTACGCGACCGGCAGGATTTCGAGGACCTCAAGGTTAAGGCTAAACCGAAAACCCGCGCCGAGCTGAAAGCCGAGGCGACAAAGCCGCTTGCAGCCGAATAGGGTGAATGGCAGGCTCTCTCCGTCACCTCCCTCTCCCCGCCCTTCGCGGGGAGAGGGCAGGGGTGAGGGGCTCTCACCGCGAGCTGTGAACGCGGTGAGTGCGGTACCCCTCACCCGGATCGCACCGGACGATGCTTCGCATCGCCGAGGCGATCCGACCTCTCGCCGCAAGTGGGGCGAGGTTGAGGAAGAGAGTTGGAGTTACGCGCATGAAAGCGATCATCGTCGGAGGCGGCATCGGAGGCCTCACCACCGCGCTGATGCTGCGCGCCCGCGGCATCGACTGCGAAGTATTCGAGCAGTCCGACACCATCCGCGAGCTCGGTGTCGGCATCAACACGCTGCCGCATGCGATCAGAGAATTGACCGGCCTTGGCCTGTTGGATCGGCTGGACGCCGCAGCTGTTCGCACCGATCAATTGTATTACCTCAACCGCCACGGCCAGGAAGTCTGGCGCGAGCCGCGCGGTCTCGATGCCGGACACGACGTGCCGCAATTCTCGGTCCATCGCGGCCGCCTGCAAAGCGTGATCCATCGCGCCGTCGAGGAACGGCTCGGCAATGAGGCGATCCACACCGGTTGCCGGCTCGGCGCATTCGCGCAGCACGAGGGCGGCGTGGTCGCGCACTTCTTCGACCGCACCGGCTCCCATGTCAAAACCGCGCGTGGCGATATTTTGATCGGCGCCGACGGCATTCACTCGCGCGTGCGCGAGATGCTGTTCCCGGACGAGGGTCCGCCGTGCTGGAACGGCCTGATGCTGTGGCGCGGCGCGCGCGACTGGCCGGCGTTCCTGACCGGCCGCTCGATGATCGTGGCCGGCGGGCTGAATGCCAAGGTCGTGGTGTATCCAATTGCGGAAGGCTCGAGTCCATCGAGCCGGCTGACCAATTGGGCTGTCATGGTGAAGATCGGCGACGGCAATTCGCCGCCGCCGCGCCGCGAGGACTGGTCGCGGCCTGGTAAGCGCGAGGAACTGATGCCGCATGTCGAGCGGTTCAAGGTGCCGTATGTCGACGTGCGCAGCCTGATCTCGGCGACGCCGGAATTCTATGAATATCCGTGCTGCGACCGCGATCCGCTGCCGTACTGGACCTGGGGACGCGTCACGCTGCTCGGCGACGCCGCGCATCCGATGTATCCGGTCGGCTCCAACGGCGCCTCGCAAGCGATCCTCGATGCGCGGGCGCTTGCTGATGAACTGGCGCGCGCCGAGCATCCGCGCCAGGCGCTGGTCGCCTATGAGAAGAAGCGCCTGCCGATGACGGCAGAGATCGTGCGCGCGAACCGCCGTGGCGGCCCCGAGGGCGTGATCGACGCCGTCGAGCAACTGGCACCGGACGGTTTTACCGATATCGAAAAGGTGCTGAGCCACGCCCAGCGCGAGGCGATCGTGCGCGGCTATGCGTCCAAGGCCGGCTTCGCCCCGCCGCCGCTTGGGCTAGCGGCGGTGCGGGCGTAGGGACATCCGCGTAGCACGCCCGTAGCCTGGATGAAGCGAAGCGCAATCCGGGACGGTCATGGCCGTGACGCGCGACCCGGATTTCGCTGCGCTCCATCCGGGCTACGGCTAAGGGATATTCTCTCACGCCCCCGGAGGCGGCGGCAGGAAGTGGATGTTGTGCTCGGCCGCCAGCGCCACCACCGCGTCCGGCGTCTGCTCCTTCATGTTGTGGATCGCCCAGAACAGGTCGTAGAGCCGCCGTGTCGGCGAGACCCAGAACAGCGTCTTCGCGGTCCGTCCCGACTTGTTGAAGATGCCGTGCGGCTTGCCCATCGGCAGCCGCACCAGATCGCCGGGTGTCGCCTGTGTGTCGGCGCCGTCGAGGAAGAAGTCGAGCTGGCCTTCCAGGATGTAGAGGTATTCGTCCTGATCGGGGTGGATGTGCGGCGGCACGAAAGTCTCGGGCGGGAACGACGCGTGCCAGGAGAAGGAATGCTCGGTAACGCTCTTCGGCACGTAGATCTGTCCGAGGATGCTCCAGGAAATTCCCTGGATTCCCTCATTGGCGCGGGTGATGCCGGCGATTTCAGTCTTCATGTGCTGTTCCCTTCCCAAACATTATTTCGCGGGCCTGCAATCCTTGGCGTAGCGGTCGCCGTAGTTGGAAAATACCTTCTCGACGATCTCGGTCTGGAATTTGCCGTCCGGACGCTTGGCGACCTTGGTCAGGTAGAAATTCTGAATCGGATAGCCGTTGACGTTGAACTTGAAGTCGCCGCGTAGCGAGGTGAACTCGGCCTTTTTCAACGCAGCGGATACTGCGTCCTTGTTTTTCAGATCGCCCTTGACCGCCTTCACCGCGCTGTCGATCAGCATGGCCGTATCGTAGCCCTGCATGGCGTAGGTGCCGGGCACGCTGTTGTAGGCGGCCTCGTATGCAGCAACGAACTTTTTGCTCTGCGGATTGTCCATGTTCGGCGCCCAGTTGGCGCCGCCGAACATGCCGACAGCGGCATCCTGCTGCGCGGGCAGGGTCGATTCGTCGACCGTGAACGCCGACAGTACCGGAATCTTGTCAGCGAGGCCGGCCTGCCGATACTGCTTCACAAGCCCGACGCCCATGCCGCCCGGCATGAAGGTGAACAGCGCATCGACTTTCGAGGAAGCGATCTTGGTCAGCTCGACCTGGAAATCCAGCGTGCCGAGCGGGGTGTAGCTCTCCTCGACGATCTCGCCCTTGTAGTCGAGCTTGAATCCGGCCGCCGAATCCTTGCCGGCCTGATAGTTCGGCACCAGCACATACATGCGCTTGTAGCCGCGGTCCTGGGCGACCTTGCCGAGGATCTCGTGAACCTGATCGTTCTGGTACGAAGTCACGTAGAAGAACGGGCTGCACTCCTTGCCGGCATAGCTCGACGGCCCCGCATTCGGGCTGATCAGGAACGTCTTGTTCTCGGTCACCGGTCGGTGGATGGCCTGCAGGATGTTGGAAAAGATCGGTCCGACGACGAAGTCGACCTTCTCGCGCTCGAGCAGGCCCTTGACCTTGGTGACGGCGCCATCGGGCTTGAGTTCGTCGTCGACGACGACGACCTCGACGTCCTTGCCGGCCATTTTGCCGCCGAGCTCCTTGACCGCGAGCTGGAAGCCATCGCGGGATTGCTGGCCGAGCACGGCCGCAGGGCCGGACAAGGTCGTGATCACGCCGATCTTGATCTTCTCCTGCGCTACCGCCGGCCCTGCGGCAACACCCAGCAAAACGGCCAGCCCGGTCAGCTTCAACGACTGCTTCATAATTATTCCTCCGTTCGGCGGCTCTGCAGCCAACCCACGCTACATCAAATGCTCGGAGTGCAGCTTATTCTGGCGGTGACTGCAGCTGCAAGCAACAACGGAGCCATGCAAGCCATGCGCCAATTGCTTGAAACTTAAACAAATCTGGACAATGATCCCGAGCTGCGGTCTGTTCGGGGTCGCCGAACGTCCAACGCAGACAAGATAACACCATGACTCTCGATTCAGAGACCAAAGCCGTCGAGCTCCCGGAGCATCATGGCGACGAACTCAGGCTATGGCTTCGCCTCCTGACCTGCACGACCCTGATCGAGGGCGAGGTACGCAGCCGTTTGCGCGAGCGCTTCGATGTCACGCTGCCGCGGTTCGACCTGATGGCCCAACTCGACAAGGTGCCAGAGGGCATGACGCTGTCCGATGTTTCCAAGCGGATGATGGTTTCGAATGGCAACGTCACCGGCCTCGTCGAGCGCCTGGTCGAGTCAGGGCATCTCGACCGTCGCACCTCGGATGTCGACCGCCGCGTGCAGGTGATCCGCCTGACCAAGGCGGGTCGCGCCGAATTCCGCAAGATGGCGGCGGAACACGAATTATGGATCGCAGATATGTTCGCGGACCTGACGCCGAAGGATGTCCGCGAGTTGATGCGCCTCTTGGCCAAGACCAAGGCTTCGGCACAGAAATCCGCGAAGGTGCGGGGCGGCTGAGGCTGACAACGGAAGGGTGATTCTTGAACGCGGATGTGGACTACGAGGCCGAATACAATAACCGCGCGCGAGTCCCCGAACATCCCGCGATCATGTCCGGCTGGTCGCGCGATGCAGCGGCTTATTGCGAGGCGCATCGCGAGCGCCTCAAGGTGATCTCTTACGGCCCGGGCGAACGCAATCGGATCGATCTGTTTGCTGGCGACGGTGCGGGTCCGATCGTCGTCTTTATCCATGGCGGCTACTGGCAGGCGCTCGATGGTTCGTCATTCAGCCACCTGGCTGCGGGATTGAATGCTCACGGCATCGACGTCGCCGTGCCGAGCTACGATCTGTGTCCCGCCGTTTCCGTTGGCGACATCATTGGTGAGATGCGGGCGGCGGCGCGGGAACTGGCAAAGCTCGGACGGCCGCTCGTCGTCAGCGGCCATTCCGCGGGCGGCCATCTCGCGGCCTGTCTGCTGGCGACCGACTGGCACGCGTTCGATCCGTCGCTGCCGGAGAATCTTGTAACCGCTGCCTATGCCATATCAGGCCTGTTTGACCTTCGTCCGCTGGTCAAGACATCCGTCAACACGGCTTTGAAGCTCGACGATGCATCCGCGAAGGCGGCGAGTCCCTTGTTCTGGAAATCGCCGATGCGCGGCAGTCTGGACGCGGTGGTGGGCGGCAATGAGAGCGCCGAGTATCTCCGGCAGAGCCGCACCATTGTCGATGCCTGGGGCGCGGTCGGCACCGCGACGCGATTTGCGACGATTCCCGAGGCCAACCATTTTACCGCCATCGCGCCGCTTACCGATCCAAACTCGCCGATGACGCTGCGGCTGAAGCAACTGGCCGGGCGCTAGTTCATCCCGCGCAGGGTCGCCGATGGCGTCTCGCCGAACTTGGCGCGATAGGCGCTTGCCATTCGGCTGAGGTGGGTAAAGCCGAGCTCGAATGCGATGTCGGTGATGCTGTCCTTAGGGGAGGCGCCGGCCAGTCTGACGTTGAGGTGCGCGAGGCGGATGTCCCGCAGCATCTCCGAGATCGACATTCCGAAATGCCGCCTGAAGCCGAGCTGCAGCGCGCGGATGCCCGTGCCTGCGGCCGCGGCGAGCTGTGCGAGGTCGAGCGGCTCGTCTGCATGCGCATGCAGGAATTCGCGCGCCCGCCGTAGCGATTGCGGCAGCGTTTCGACTCGGCCACCAAATCGCTCGATGGCATCGCTGGCGCTGTGATGCTGGCCGTGGAGCAAAGCACCCAATAATGTCTCGCGCATGTTGGCCGCGGCCATCGGCGAACGCGGTCTTCGCGGTCCGAGGCGCTCGGCGAGATCGACGAACTCCAAAATCTGCGACTGAAGCTCCCGGCCGGCTGCGGAGCAGAGATCGATCGCCGGCTCGAACTCGACCGCACTTGCCGGCCGCCCTGACAGCGCCGCTGCCCGTTGCTCCAGCAGACGACGGTCGACCAGCAGAATGATCTGGGCGCAACTACCCTGCCAGATCATTCGTGTTGGAATCGTCGGCGATAGCAGCGAGGCGCTTGCGCCGGGCGAGGTTGCGACGTCGCGCGAGGCGGTTTGGATCCACGCTGAACCGTGCACGGGAATTTGCAACAGGAAGAAACGCTCGAGACAGCCAGGGTCGATCGACACCGATCCGCCATAGGCGACGTAGTTGACGGAGAACCCGCCAAAGACCGCGCTGTTATGCAGCGCGAAGAATTCGGATGAGGCGCGGGCGGGCTTTAGCTCATGCGGGCAGAATATGCGTCCGATCGCCTCGGCGGCGTCATCGACGCTGTCGGTCGAAACGCGGTTAAATGCCGCCAGCCGGACGGTTGGGTCATGCCTGACAATGCTGGTGCCCGTCTCCACGGCCCGGCTCTCTGCATTATTTGAAGTCTATAATATCTGTGGGCCGGATGGTTGGGAAGGCGATTTGATGGCCGCTTATGCCTGATCGGAAGGCAGCCGATCGTATCGCGCCGCAGCATCCAAAAGTTTTCGCGATGGGTTCGACGGATTCGTTTTCCGGCTAGACGGCCGCCGCGCTGCGTTAGAGCCTGCGCGAACCGTTCTGGGCCTCGCAACCACCAACCACGACAGAGGAGATGGCGACATGGCAGCACTCGAAAAGGGCATCACCCGAAACGGCACCGGCTACGGCGGCAAGACCTGGAATATCCTCGGTCAAGTCTACTTCCCCAAAGCCGTAACCGATTCAACCTTCGCCTTCGAGACCAACAGCGAGCCCGGCCAGTTCGTGCCGGTGCACGTTCACCCCACACAGGATGAATTCATCCTAGTGCAGGAGGGCGTTCTCGATCTCAAGCTCGACGGCGTTTGGATGCAAGCCAAGGCCGGCGACCTTGTTCGAATGCCGCGCGGCATTCCGCATGGCTATTTCAACAAATCGGACAAGCCGGCCCGCGCGCTGTTCTGGGTTTCGCCGATGCAGAAGCTCGAAGCGCTGTTCAACCAGCTCCACAATCTGACCGACCCCGAAGAGGTGGTTCGGATCTCGGCGCAGCACGAAGTGAACTTTTTGCCGCCCGAGGCCAACGAATAACTTCCTGAGCTCATCCTAGCTGGAGACGTCGTCATGGTCAGCCGACAGAAAGTCTGCGTCATTGGCGCAGGCGTATCCGGACTTGCGGCCGCAAAAGCCTTCGCCGCGCGCGGACACGAGATCACGATCGTCGAGCGCAGCGGCGATCTGGGCGGGGTCTGGGAGCCGGCGCGGTCCTATCCGGAGGTGCAAACGCAGAGCCCGAAGGATCTCTACCGCTACACCGACAAGGCGATGCCGGATTCATACCCGGAATGGCCGAAGGGTCCGCAGGTCCACGCCTATCTCACCGAGTACGCAAAGGACAACAATCTCCTCGGCGCGATCCGCTTCCGCACGACGGTGGTGCAGATGGACCGCCGTCCGGATTCTGCGCCCGGCTGGCGGCTCGATCTGCGTGGGGCCGGATGGCGGTACCACGCACGAAGACTTCGATTTCGTCGCGGTATGCACCGGGCAGTTCAATAAGCCGCAGACGCTCAGTCTGCCCGGCGAAGACGCCTTCATGGCGCAAGGTGGACACATCCTGCACTCCTCGCAATACAACGACCCGGCGATTGCCAAAGGCCGCAGGATCGTCGTGCTCGGCGGTTCGAAGTCGGCAACCGACATCGCGGTCAATGCGGTCAATTCCGGCGCCGCGGAAGTGACGCTGGTGTACCGCGAGCCGGTGTGGCGGATTCCCTATTTCATCGGCGGCTTGGATAATTTCAAACGCATTCTCTACATCCGCGCGCAGGAGGAGATGTTCCGGAGCTGGGGCATCGGCGCGATATCGCGGTTAGCGTATGCGGTCGCAAAGCCGTTCATCTGGGCCAACTGGCGCGGGCTGGAGAGCCTTCTGAAGGTTCAGCTCAAGCTCGGCAAATGCGATATGGTGCCGAAAGAGCGGATTGAGGACGGCGTCAACTGCTCGGTGCCGATTGCCACGCCGGGATTCTTTCCGATGGTCGCGGACAAGCGCATCAAGGCTATCCGCGGCAGCTTTGAGCGCTACGACGGCAATACGATCGTGATGACCGGCGGGCAGCGCGTTCAGGCCGATGTCGCCGTGCTCGCGATCGGCTACAAATTGGGCGTTCCCTTCCTGCCGCAGGCGTATCGCGACAAGCTGGTCGATCCTGACGGGCAGTACCGGCTCTATCGGCTGATTGCCAATCCGGACCTGCCCGAAATGGGATTTGTCGGCTTCAACTCCAGCTTCTGCACGGTATTATGCGCAGACCTCGCCGCGAACTGGCTCGTGCGCTACGCCGATGGACAGCTCGCCCGTCAGCCGACGCCCAAGGAGATGCGGGACAACATCGAGATGATGCTGCATTTCAAGCGCGTCGAGCGGCCGGCCGCCGGCGTCTATGGCGGGCTTTGCGTCGCGCCCTATCACTTCAAGCATTTTGACGAACTGCTCGCCGACATCGGCGTATCCGGACGCCGGCGTAATCCGCTCGTGGAGAAATTTACCCCTCCCGATGCCGCCGCTTACGGTCGCTTCCTCGCCGCAGCGCCGAGTTACCGGGCCGTCGCCTAGGGCGGGGAGGAGTTCCCGAAACACCAATGGGAGCCGGGCGGCTGCTGTCCGGTTCTTCCCTATATGGTGGGAAGCGTCATTCCACCCTTGCGAAAAATTGTTTTAAGCCTAAAATGATTAGCGAGACGGCGTTGCCGGGCGTCCTCGATATCGATCTCGGGCCTTTCATTGATGAAAGCGAGGAGAGACGGAAATGTCAGGTAGAACTCCCAGCCGATCCCTTGGTCGGTCTCTTGGTCCGTCGAGCCACGTCGATGATTTTGCGCGGCGAAATCTGCCGCCATCAGAGCAATGGCCGGATCTGCTGCTCGACCGGCCGGAATTTCAGTATCCCGAATATCTCAACGCCGCAGTCGAACTGACCGACCGCATCGTCGAAAAAGGCTGGGGCGATCGGATCGCACTGATCGGCAACGGCCGCCAGCGCACCTACAAGGAATTGGCCGATTGGTCGAATCGCCTGGCGCACGCGCTGGTGGAGAACTACGGCGTCAAGCCCGGCAACCGCGTCCTGATCCGCTCCGGCAACAACCCGGCGCTGGTCGCAGCATGGCTGGCGGCGACAAAGGCAGGCGCGGTCGTCGTCAACACCATGCCGATGCTGCGCGCCGGTGAGCTGAGCAAGATCGTCGACAAGGCGGAGATTGCATTGGCGCTGACCGACAGTCGCATCGCCGATGAGCTGGTCGCATGCGGCAAAACCAGCCGATTCCTGAAGCAGGTGGTGAATTTCGACGGCACGTCCAACCACGATGCCGAGCTCGATCGGGTGGCGCTGAACAAGCCGGTCCGGTTCGACGCGGTGAAGACAGGGCGCGACGACGTCGCCTTGCTGGGATTCACCTCGGGCACGACGGGCGAGCCGAAGGCGACGATGCATTTCCATCGCGACCTCATGATCATTGCCGATGGCTATGCCAGGGAAGTGCTCAACGTTACCGAGGACGACGTTTTCGTCGGCTCGCCGCCGCTTGCCTTCACGTTCGGGCTCGGGGGGCTCGCAATCTTCCCGTTGCGGTTCGGCGCGACGGCGACGCTGTTGGAGAACGCCTCGCCGCCCGAGATGGTCAAGATCATCGAGACCTACAAAGCGACGATCTGCTTCACCTCCCCGACGGCGTACCGCGCGATGATGGCGGCGATGGACAACGGCGCCGATCTGTCATCGTTGCGGATCGCGGTTTCCGCCGGCGAAACCTTGCCGGCGCCGGTATTCGAGAGCTGGACCCGCAAGACCGGCAAGACCATTCTCGACGGTATCGGCTCGACGGAACTGCTGCACATTTTCATCACCAACCGCGTCGGCGATGCGGTGGCGGGCACGACGGGACATCCCGTGACGGGCTACGAGGCAAAGATCGTCGACGACGACATGAACGAATTGCCGGCGGGCACCGTCGGCAAGCTCGCGGTGCGCGGGCCGACCGGGTGCCGCTATCTCGCCGACAAGAGGCAGTCGAATTATGTGCGCGACGGCTGGAATCTGACGGGCGATACCTTTGTCCGCAACGCGAATGGCCGACTGTCCTTTATCGCCCGCTCGGACGATATGATCGTCTCTTCCGGCTACAACATTGCAGGGCCCGAGGTCGAAGCGGCGCTGCTGTCGCATCCTGCCGTCGCCGAATGCGGCGTGGTCGGCGCGCCCGACGAGGCGCGCGGCATGATCGTCAAGGCCTATGTGGTTCTGGCGGGCGGCGTTGCTGCCGATGCTGCGCTGACGCAGGCGTTGCAGGATCACGTCAAGCAGACGATTGCGCCCTATAAATATCCACGTGCGATCGAATATGTCGCGCAACTGCCGAAGACCGAAACCGGCAAGCTGAGGCGCTTTACGCTCCGGCAGATGGCTGCGGCCGGCCCAGCGTCGCCAAGCGTTGCCGCGGAATAATTTCTAACCCTGATGGAGAAAAGCCGGTGACCGCCCCCAAAGGCCCCACACTGAGCGTGGTGCCTCATCCCACGACCGATACCTCGCCGCCAAGCCCGCAAGTGCTGCAGCCGAGCGGCTGGCCGATGCCGAAAGGATACGCCAATGGCATGGCGGCCGATGGCCGTCTCGTCGTGACCGGCGGCGTGATCGGCTGGGATGCGCAGGGCCGCCTGGAGCCCGATTTCGTCGCGCAGGTGGGTCAGACTCTGCGCAACATTGCCGACATCCTTGCCGAGGGCAGCGCGAAACCTGAGCATCTGGTGCGCCTGACCTGGTATGTCGTCGACATCGAGGAATATCTCGCAAGCCTGAAGGAGCTCGGCCGCGTCTATCGCGAGATTTTTGGCGCGCATTATCCGGCGATGGCGCTGGTGCAGGTGGTGCGACTGGTCGAGAAGGAAGCGCGCGTCGAGATCGAGGCGACGGCAGTAGTGCCGCGCTGATCTTGCGTCATGTGGGCTGAAACGTCTGCACGGTCTGACGCGCGCCCAGTGCGTAGAGCTTTGCCAGCGCCTCGGTGACGGCGCCGCGCATGCGAGGATCGGTTCCGAGCGTGCCGAAGATGGAGCCGACCTCCAGCAGCGCGGGAGCAAGCCGCTCCGCGACCGGTCCGGCACGCTCGGCGATATCGGCCAATTCTCTCGCCAGGGGATCACGCAAATCGATCGCGCGGCCTTGCTCGTCGGTCCCGGTGACGTAACGCATCCAGCCGGCCACCGCGAGCGCGTGGGTATCGATCGAAAGGCCCAGCCGCAACCGGTCTTGCATGGTCGCGAGCAGCCGTTGCGGCAGCTTCTGCGATCCGTCCATCGCGATCTGCCAGGTGCGATGATGCAGGGCCGGATTGGAGAAGCGCTGCAGCAGCGATGCACTATAGGCTGCCAGATCCGTGCCTTCAGGCATCGCCAGCGTCGGCGCGGCGTCCTGCATCACCTGTCGGGCAAACGCCACAAAGCGAAGGTCGGTCATCGTTGCGGCGATGGTTTCAAAGCCTGCGAGATAGCCGAGATAGGCGAGCGCCGAGTGGCTGGCGTTGAGTAGCCGCAGCTTCATATGTTCGAACGGCGTCACGTCAGAAACAAGTTGCACGCCCGCGGCCGCAAAGTCCGGCCGTCCAGCCGGAAAGCGGTCTTCAACGATCCATTGCGTGAATGGTTCTGTGATAATGGGCCATGCGTCGATCATGCCGAGCGCTGAAGAAATCTCCGCCCGGTCGAGGTCCGTGGTCTCCGGCACAATCCGGTCCACCATGGTCGAAGGGAAGGCCACCTCCGCTTCAATCCATTTGGCGAGATTGCGCGATCGCAAGGCAGCGAACTGCGTCACGATCCGCCCGACCGTTTGGCCATTGGCGGAGAGATTGTCGCAGGAGAGAACGGTGAAGGGGGCTTCGCCCGCGATCCGTCGGCGCGCGAGCGCGGCTACCAGGAATCCGATGGCCGAGCGTGGCGTGCCCGGGTTCTGCAGGTCGTGAACGATGTCGGGATGATGCTCGTCCAGATCGCCGGTCTGCAGCGTATGACAATAGCCCTTTTCGGTGACCGTCAGCGAGACGATACGCGTGGCCGGGTTGGCCAGGCGCGCAATTAACTGGCCGGGTTTTTCGCTGGCGACGTCGATACCGAGAACCGAGCCGATGATGCGGTGATCGGTACCCACGCCGGAGCGGACGGCCAGCGTGTAAAGGCCATCCTGCGGGGCGAGGGCATCGCGTGTCGCCGGGCTGCGCAAACTGGCCCCAACGATTCCCCAATCCATTGCGCCGCCTGCCAACAGGTGGTCGATCACCACCGCCTGGTGGGCCCGGTGGAACGCGCCAATTCCGAGATGAACGATGCCTGGCGAGATGAGCGAGCGGTCATACCCGGGGCGGCGGATCTGGCCGGGAAGCCGATGAAGGTTGGCATTCGATAGGCGGAACTCGCCGTTTTTCGGGTCGGCTGGCGGGCTGTTTGCCGCGTCGCTTGACATGAGAGGCTCAATCCATCAATCTTTTGGTCAATTGGTAAGGCCAATTTTCCAGATTTATTGGCCTTACCCCGACCAAAGCAAGAAAAATCGATCACTTCAGGGGATCGTCAGGGAGAGCCGAGCGTGCCGCTCGAAGCCGTGGAAGCACGACGCCTTTATCGCCAGGTTGCCGATCAGCTTCGCGCCTTGATCGACAGCGGCGAGTACCGCGTGGGCAGCCGTCTTCCGACCGAGCGCGATCTTGCCGAACAGTTGAAAGTGTCGCGGCCGACGGTACGCGAAGCCCTGATCGCTCTGGAAGTCGAGGGCCGGGTTCGGATTCGCGTCGGTTCGGGGATTTATGTCAGTGAGCCGCCGGCGCTCGCACCGCCTTTGCCTCTGACGGCCGAGATCGAAGGCCCGTTCGAACTCTTACGCGCGCGCGAATTCCTCGAAGGCGCCATTGCCGAACAGGCGGCGCGGGTGGCGACAGCCGAAGACATCGCGCGCATCGATGCTTCGCTGGAGGCGATGGCGACCGTGCAGCATCCCGGCGAAGCCTCGATGATCCATGACCGCGCGTTTCACATCGCGGTGGCCGGATGCCTCGACAACGCTGTGCTGGTCCGCGTCGTCGGCGAGCTGTTCGACCAGCGGCTCAATCCCTATTTCGCCAAGCTCGCGCATTATTTCGAAAATCCGGAATCCTGGAATGCTGCGCTGGCCGAGCACCGCGCGATCCGCGATGCCATCGCCGCGCACGATCCCGACGCCGCCCGCGTCACGATGCGCGAGCACTTGGCGCGTTCGCAGGCCCGTTTTGCGCAAAATTTTGGGGCGGAAGCTTCGTCCGCCTCGCGCATCCGCGCAAGCAGCGGCTGAACGACGGGAATTCGAACGGTTCGGCGAAATGTCGGTCCGGTTGGGTAACAAAAGCAAATTGTAACGACGGAGGAAATTCACGTGTTAAAAAAATTGACGATTGCATTCGCGGCGTCTGCTGCTGCGCTGCTGGCCGCAACCTCATCAGGCATGGCGCAGACCAAGCTGAAATGGGCTCACGTCTACGAAACCTCGGAGCCGTTTCACACTGCCTCCGTCTGGGCCGCTGGCGAGATCAACAAGCGCACCAACGGGCGCTACCAGATCGACGTCTATCCGGCTTCCCAACTCGGCAAAGAAACCGACATTAACCAGGGGCTTTCGCTGGGCTCGGTCGATATCATCATTTCCGGCTCGAGCTTTGCAGCCAA
This sequence comes from Bradyrhizobium sp. sBnM-33, assembly GCF_032917945.1. Classification (NCBI taxonomy): domain Bacteria; kingdom Pseudomonadati; phylum Pseudomonadota; class Alphaproteobacteria; order Hyphomicrobiales; family Nitrobacteraceae; genus Bradyrhizobium; species Bradyrhizobium sp. sBnM-33. The sequence continues at coordinate 7,400,122 of NZ_CP136624.1, read as the reverse complement.
GAGCTTTCCGCCGATAGGCGTGACCTACTATCCCTACACGTTCCGCGATGCCGATCATCTCCTGGCCTACACCAAGAGCGACGTCTTCAAGGAGCTTGCCAAGGGCTATGAGGACAAGAGCGGCCATCACATCGTGGCGGTGACTTATTATGGGGTGCGACACACCTCTTCGAACAAGCAGATCAAGGCCTGCGCCGACATGAAGGGCCTCAAGATGCGTGTGCCTGACGTGCCGGCCTATCTCGCGATGCCGCGCGCCTGTGGCGCCAACACAGCGCCGATCGCCTTTGCGGAAGTCTACCTCGCCCTGCAGAACGGCACGGTGGAAGCCCAGGAAAATCCGCTCACCACAATCGAAGCCAAGAAGTTCTACGAGGTGCAGAAGCACATCGTGCTGACCGGCCACATCGTCGATCACCTCAATACGGTTGTCGCCGGTGCGCTCTGGAAGAAGCTTTCGGAAGAAGATCGCAAGATCTTCACCGACGTCGCCCAGGAAGCGGCGGCAAAGGCCACGGCCGAGATCAAGACCAACGAGGCCAAGCTGGTCGATTTCTTCAAGCAGAAGGGGCTGACGGTCACCGAGGTCAACAAGGACGAGTTCCGCGACACCGTGATCAAGACCACGAAGTTCGAGACCTTCGACTACCGCAAGTCCGACTGGGATCGCATCCAGGCGGTGAAGTAAACGGCGGGCTTTCGTCCGTGCTTTCCGCCATTTTCGACGGCAGGCACGGCGGAAGCCTCGAATACGCCAGCTCGGGGAGGGCGCATGTCGACGGTTGAAGTGCACAAGCAGACCACGGCGGACGAGATCGCCCACACTTTTGAGGACGAGGTGCCCAAGGGCGCCGATCTCGGCCAGTATGCCGCCGAGGATTGGCTCGCGCTCGTGATCTTTTGGATCATGGCGCTCTCCGTCTTCCTGCAGTTCTTCACCCGTTACGTCCTCAACGACAGCTACGCCTGGACCGAGGAGATCGCGACCTACTGTCTGATCGGCGTGGTCTTCATCGGCTCGGCGATGTGCGTGCGGCTGTCGCGGCACATCCAGGTCGATCTCGTGTTCCGCTATCTGCCGCATCTTCCGGCGCGTGCGCTGTCGACCGTCATCGACCTGATCCGGATCGCGTTCTTCGGCTATGCGATCAAGCTGGTTTGGCAGTTCATCCAGATCATCGGCGACGAGCGGATGACCACGATCAAATTTCAAAAGGGATTTGTCTATTACGCCGTGCTGCTCGGCTTCGTGCTGATGTTCGCGCGCTCGATCCAGATCGCCGTCGAGAACTGGCGGCGGGGCTACTCCATCCTGGAGCGCCCCGGCGCATTCGACGGAACGGAAGGGTAGGGCGATGCTGCTGCTGCTTGGGGGATTTCTGCTGCTGATGCTGGTCGGCCTGCCGGTCGCGCTTTCGATGGCGGTATCGTCGCTGGTCTACATTCTCGTCACCGGCATCACGCCGGATGTCACGCTGGCGCAGCGCATGATTGCCGGCGTCGAGAGCTTCCCGCTGCTCGCGGTGCCGTTCTTCATTCTGGCCGGCAATCTCATGAACATCGCGGGCGTGACCGGGCGCATCTACAAGTTTGCGGTCGCGCTGGTGGGCTGGATGCGCGGGGGCCTCGGCCACGTCAATATCGTTGGCTCGGTGATCTTTTCGGGCATGTCCGGCACCGCGATCGCGGATGCCGCGGGGCTCGGCACCATCGAGATCAAGGCGATGAAGGATCACGGCTACTCCACCGAGTTCGCCGTCGGCGTCACCGCGGCTTCCGCCACCCTCGGCCCGATCATCCCGCCCTCGCTGCCGTTCGTGATCTACGGCATGATGGCGAACGTCTCGATCGGCGCGCTGTTCCTGGGCGGCGTGATTCCCGGCGTCGTCATGACCCTGGCGATGATGGCGACGGTGGCCTATTTCGCGCACAAGAACGGCTGGGGCAGCGATACACCATTCTCTTTGCCGCAGGTTGGCTCGGCAGCGCTTGAGATCCTCATCGTGCTGGGATTCCCGCTGGCGGTCTGGCTGCTGGTCGTCGTCGGTCTCTCGGTGAACATGGCGGTCGGAATCGGCCTTGTGGTGCTGCTGGCGCTCGACTGGTATTTCGATTTCTCTGCCGTGATGGCGTTGATGGCGCCAGTCATTTTGATCGGCGGCATGACGCTCGGCTGGTTCACGCCGACCGAAGCCGCGATTGCCGCGGTGATCTGGTCGCTGTTCCTCGGCCTCGTGCGTTACCGCTCGATGACGCTGCAGACCGTCGCCAAAGCGACGTTCGATACGATCGAGACCACGGCATCGGTGCTGTTCATCGTGACCGCGGCCTCGATCTTTGCCTGGCTGCTCACGGTCTCGCAGGCGGCGCAGATGCTGACGGATGCGATGCTGAGCATCACCCAGAACAAATGGGTGTTCCTGCTGCTGGCGAATATCCTGATCCTGTTCGTCGGCTGCTTCATCGACACCATCGCCGCGATCACCATCCTGGTGCCGATTCTGCTGCCGATCGTGCTCAAGCTCGGCATCGACCCGATCCATTTCGGCCTGATCATGACGCTGAACCTGATGATCGGCCTCCTGCATCCACCGCTCGGCATGGTGCTGTTCGTGCTCGCGCGCGTGGCGAAACTGTCGGTCGAACGCACGACCATGGCAATCCTGCCGTGGCTGGTGCCGCTGTTACTGGCGCTCGTCGCCATCACCTTCATCCCGGAGCTGACGCTCTGGCTGCCTAAATACATGGGACTCTCAAGATGACATCGATGGCTTTGGCTGCAACGCTGTTCGGACCGGAAGATCTGCGCATGATCGAGCGGCCGCTCGATCCGCTCGCCTCGGGCATGGTGCGTATCCGTTTCGGTGCCGGCGGCATCTGCGGCTCGGACATGCATTACTACCGTCATGCCCGAACCGGCGATTTCGTCGTGACCTCGCCGCTGGTGCTCGGCCACGAGATTGCCGGTGAGGTGGTCGAGATCGCAGGTTCCGCACCCGGCGTAAAAGTCGGCGATCGCGTCGCCGTCAACCCATCGCGCTGGTGCGGCCACTGCAAGCCGTGCCGCGAGAACCGGCCCAATCTCTGCGAAAACATCTTCTTCATGGGATCGGCCTCGAAGACCCCGCATATGCAGGGCGGCTTTGCGTCTTACTTCGACGCCATCCCGGCGCAATGCGTGAAGATTCCGGATCACGTGACCTATCAGGCGGCGGCGCTTGCCGAGCCGCTCGCAGTGTGTCTGCATGCGGTCGCCCGCGCCGGGGACGTCACTGGCAAGCGCGCGGTGCTGTTCGGCGCCGGCCCGATCGGTCTGTTGACCATGCTGGCGGCGCAGCGCGCCGGGATCGCAGAGACGACCGTCGTCGATATCGCGGCCGCGCCGCTGGCGTTCGCCACGAGATTGGGCGCCAATCATGTCGTTGATATCTCCGGCGGCGAAGAGGCGCTGAAGGCGCAGGCTGCTGCGCAGCCGTTCGATGTGGCGTTCGAAGTCTCGGGTACCGCGGCGGGCTGGGCCAGCGCGATCGGTGCGGTCAGGCGCGGCGGCGTCGTGGTTCAGGTCGGCAACCTGCCAGGCGGGCAGATTCAGGTGCCGGCGAATGCGGTGATGGCCAAGGAGATCGACCTGCGCGGCTCGTTCCGCTTCGGGGCGGAATTCTTCACGGCGGTCGAACTGATCGCCGACGGCAGTGTGGACGTGCTGTCGCTGGTGACGGCGCAACGCCCGCTGGCGGTCGCGCCCGACGCTGTGCGGCTGGCGCTCGACCGTTCGCAAAGCGTCAAGGTCGTGCTGACCGCTTGATTGCCGTTCTCATTTCAGGAGCTTCCGCATGATGCTGCAGGGATGGCGGTGGTACGGACCCAACGATCCCGTATCGCTCGACGATATCCGTCAGGCCGGCGCGACCGACGTAGTGACGGCGCTGCATCAGGTGCCGATCGGCGAGGCCTGGACGCGCTCAGCCGTCGAGGAACGAAAGAACCTGATCGAGAACTCGCAACCGGGCCGCTCGCCGCTGACCTGGTCGGTGGTGGAATCGATCCCCGTACCGGACGACGTCAAGCGATTGGGGGGCGGCGCGACCCGCTCGATCGAGGCCTGGATCGCGAGCATGGAGGCGGTCGCCGCCGCCGGCATCAAGATCATCTGCTACAATTTCATGCCGGTCGTTGACTGGTGCCGCACCGATCTCGAATGGGAACTGCCGAACGGCGCCAAGGCGATGCGCTTCGATCAGGACCGTTTCGCGGCGTTCGATCTGCACATCCTTGAGCGTCCCGAGGCGCCGGCGGAATATTCCGAGGCCGCGCAGCGCCGCGCGAAGCAGGTCTATGAAGCAATGACGCAGGCCGATATCGACTGCCTCATCACCAACATTGCCAGCGCGCTGCCGGGATCGACCACCGATCCCCTGACCATTCCGCAATTCCGCGACCGCCTGCAGCAGTATCGCGGCATTGATTCCAAGGTGCTGCGCCAGCACTTATGCGAATTTCTCGCGCGCGTCGCGCCGGTGGCGGAGCAGCTCGGCGTGACGCTGACGCTGCATCCGGACGATCCGCCACGTCCGCTGTTTGGCCTGCCGCGCATCGCCTCGTCGGCGGAGGACTATCAGGCGCTGTTCGACACTGTGCCATCAAAAGCCAACGGCATCTGCTTCTGCACCGGTTCGCTCGGCGTGCGCGCGGAGAACGATCTGCCTGTCATGGCCAAGCGCTTCGCATCGCGGATCGGTTTTGCCCATCTGCGGGCGACCAGACGCGAAGCAGATGGGCTTTCGTTCTTCGAATCCGATCATCTCGACGGTGATGTCGATATGATCGCGGTGCTCAAGGCTTTGCTGGCGGAGAACCGAAAGCGTTCGGCGGAAAATCAGATCGTGTTCCGGCCCGATCACGGCCACCGCATGCTCGACGATCTCACCGCAACCAAACGCGCCAATCCCGGCTACACCGCGATCGGCCGGCTGCGCGGGCTAGCGGAGCTGCGTGGTGCTATCCGCGCTATTGAACACGCCGGGTAACTGCGCTTCCGTCCGTTTCAGCCCCTGCTTCGCAGCCTCGAAGGCCGCCAGCCGCTCGGCGAATTTGCCGTTCGCAAGGCCAGCGCGCGCCAAAATGGTCGGCGTAGGCAGCGTCTCGAAGAAATGACAGGCCACGCGATGGCCAGGTGCTGCTTCGCGCAGCTCCGGCTCTTCTGCCGAGCAGCGTGCTTGTGCATGCGGGCAGCGGGTATGGAAGCGGCAGCCGGTCGGCGGCCTGAACGGGCTCGGCACGTCACCTTGAAGCATCACGCGTTTGGTGCGGAGCGCAGGATCGGGTTTCGGAATGGCCGCGAGCAGCGCCTGGGTATAGGGGTGCAACGGACGGCTATAGAGCGACTTCTTGTCTGATATCTCGACCAGCTTGCCCAAATACATCACCGCGACGCGGTCGCTGATGTGCTTCACGACAGCCAGATCATGGGCGATGAACAGATAGGAAAGACCAAATCGCTGCTGCAGGTTCTGCAGGAGGTTGACGATCTGCGCCTGGATCGAGACGTCCAGCGCCGACACGGGCTCGTCGCAGACGATCAAATCAGGATTGGCGGCGAGCGCACGCGCAATGCCGATGCGCTGGCGCTGCCCGCCCGAGAATTGATGCGGATAGCGCCCGGCATGTTCGGGCAGCAGGCCGACGATGTCCAGAAGCTCGCGGACGCGCGCTTCGCGCGAGGCGTCATCGCCGATGTCGTGAACCCGCAGCGGCTCAGCCAGGATCTCACCGACCGTCATGCGCGGATTGAGCGAGGCATAGGGGTCCTGGAAAATGATCTGCATGTGCCGACGCATCCGGCGCAGCGCGTCCTTGTCGAGGTCGGCGATCTCCTTGCCCTTGAAGCGCACAGAGCCTGCAGTCGGGTCCATCAAACGCAGGATCAGCCGGCCGGTGGTCGACTTGCCGCAGCCGGACTCGCCGACCAGCGCCAGCGTCTCGCCGCGGGCGATCTGAAAACTCACATCCTCGACGGCACGCACCAGTCCGATGGTCTTGCGGCGGATCAGCCCGCGCGTGACCGCAAAATGCTTGACCAGGCCATCGACCTGCAGGACCGGAACATCGCTCATGACGCCACCTCGACCGGCGCCTTCCAGCATGCCACCCGATGGCCGGGCGCGATGTCGCGCAAGGGCGGCGGATCAAGTCGGCAGCGCTGGTCTGCAAATGGACAGCGCGGTGCAAAGCGGCAGCCCGCCGGCTGGTTGTTGGGACTGGGCACGGTACCTTCGATGGTGGCGAGGCGCTTGCGGTCGACATCGATGCGCGGGATCGAGCCGAGCAGGCCGATCGTATAGGGATGCTGCGGATCGGCGAACAGGTCGTTGACGTCCGCGCTCTCAACGATGCGGCCGGCATACATCACCAGGACCTCATCGGCGACCTCAGCGATCACGCCGAGATCATGGGTGATGATCAGGATCGCCATGCCGAGTCGCCGCTGCAAATCGCTCAAGAGGTCAAGGATCTGGGCCTGGATGGTGACGTCGAGCGCCGTTGTCGGCTCGTCGGCGATCAACAGCGCCGGCTCGCAGGAGAGCGCCATCGCGATCATGACGCGCTGGCGCATTCCGCCCGACATATTGTGGGGGAAATCGTCGATGCGCTGCGCCGCTGACGGAATCCGCACCAATTCCAGCATCTCGATCGCCCGTGCCCGCGCTGCGCGCGGCGACATCGCGGTGTGGGCAAGGATCGCCTCGACGATCTGCTGGCCGACGGTGTGGACCGGATTGAGCGAGGTCATCGGCTCCTGAAAAATCATCGACATCTTGCCGCCGCGCAGCTTGCGGCGTTCGTCGGCCGAAAGCCGCAGCACGTCGCGATTGCCGAACAGCACCGCCTCAGCCTCGACCTTGCCCGGCGGGCTCGGCACCAGGCCCATCACCGACAGCGACGTCACGCTCTTGCCGCAGCCGGACTCACCGACAAGGCCGACGGTGCGGCCGCGCGGAACGCTGAAGTTGATGCCGTCGACGGCGCGAAACAGGCCGCGATCTGTCGCGAAGTGGGTCTTTAGGCCGCGAACCTCGAGGAGCGTGTCCATCAGAAGGAGTAATCCAGTCCCTTATAGAAGGTGTTTTGATAGAGCATGTGCGGCCGGACGCCTTTCAGCTTCTTTGAACTGGTTGTGTACATCGCGACGTTCATCACCGGCATCCAGAGATGCTCGTTCGTTACCTTCTCCTGCACGCGGGCATAGTTGAGTGCGCGCTCGGTGTCGGTCAGGGCGGCGCGGCCGGCGCGCAGCCACTCGTCGGTTTCGGCGTCCTTCCAGTTCATGCGATTGGGGGTGGGGACGTTCTTCGAGTTGAAATAAATGTTCATCAACTCGCCGGCCGACAGATAGGGAACCGTCACCGTCCAAAGCTCGTAGTCCTGCTTGCCCATCTCGGCAGGCGCAATCGTGGAATCGAAGCCCACGATCTTCCAGTCGACACCGATCTTGCGCATGTAGCCCTGAATGGCTTCGGAGACGCGCGGGAAATAGGCGACCTGCGTGAACAGCACCCGGGGGGCGAGCTTCATGCCGTCCTTCTCACGAATGCCGTCGGCGCCGACCTTCCAACCGGCCTCGTCCAAAAGCTTCTTTGCGCGTTCGACATCTTCCTTGATGACACCCTTGGTTTTTTCGGCGAAGTCGAGTGCCTTGGGGTCGACAAAGGTGAACGCCGGCTCGGCATTGCCCAGCATGACGCCCTTGACGATGTCGGCGCGGTTGATCGCGATGTTCATCGCCTCGCGCACGCGCTTGTCTGATACCATCGGGCGCGTGATCTTGTAGCCGTAGTACATGAGCTGGAAGTTCGGTTTGGCTTCCTGAACGGTCAGGTTGGGCGCAGCCTTGACCTGTTCGATGAACTGCAGTGGGACCTGATGGGTAAGGTCGAACTGCCCGCCCATGATGGCGGCGACCCGGCTGGCATCTTCGGGCACGATCTTGATGCTGAGTTTTTCGAACTTCACCGGGCCCTTGTTCTGATACATCGACGGACCCCATTTGTACGCGTCGTGGCGCTTGAGCACGATGTCGGTGCGCGGTTGCCAGCTCTCGAAACACCACGGACCGGTGCCGTCGATTCCCTTGATGCCGTAATCCTTGCCGAGTTGCTCGACGCTTTCCTGGTTGTGGATTGCGTTGGTGTACATGGTGAGCTGCAGCAGCAGCTCGGAGTAGGGCTCGTTCAGCTCATATTCGACGGTGTAGGGATCGGGCGCGCGAAGCTCCTTGATCTCGCCGGCACGCCATGCATAGGGCGCCTTGGTTTCCGGATCCTTGAGCCGCTTGAAAGTATAGATGACGTCGGCGGCGGTGAACTTCTTCCCGCTGCAGAACGTCACGTCGTCGCGCAGCTTGAACGTATAGGTCCTGCCGTCCTCGCTGATGGTCCAGGATTTCGCGAGGTAAGGGATCGCCGTCTTGCCGTCCCAGTCGAGCGCTACCAGCGTATCCTGGAACATATTGACGATATCAGACGTCGGCGACCAGGTGGTGCGCTGGCCGTCGTAATGCGGCGCGTCCAGCGACTTCATTACCCGCAAGGTCTGCGCCTCGGCCATCGCGCACATTCCGGCCGCTCCCAGCAGCGCCGCAACGCCCGTCAAAATGCTGCGCATCGTGTTCTCTCCCTCGTTATTTCTGGCGCGACACGTCCAAGCCTTTGTAGAAAGTATTCTGGTAGATCATGTGCGGCCTGGCGTCGGCGATCTTCTTGTTGGTCACCTGGTCCATGTTGATGTTGAGCACGGGCATCCAGAGGTGCTCGCGCATCACCTTCTGCTGGACCTTCGCGTAGTATTTCGCGCGGTCGGCATCGGTCAGCGCCGAGCGGCCCTGCTTCAGCCACTCATCGGTTTCGGCGTCCTTCCAGTTCATCCGGTTGGGCGTCGGGATGTTCCTGGAATCGAAGTAGATGTTCATGAGGTCGCCGGCCGACAGATAAGGCACGGTCACCGACCAGATCTCGTAGTCCTGCTCGGCCATCTTGGCGGAGGCGATGGTCGAGTCCCAGGGTTGAAGCTGCCACTGGACGCCGATGCGGCGCAGGTAACCCTGGATCGCTTCGGCCACCCGCGGCGTGTTGCCGGCCTGGGTGTAATAGACCTTGGGCTGCAGCTTGACGCCGTCCTTTTCGCGGACGCCGTCGCTGCCCATCTTCCAGCCGGCTTCGTCGAGCAGTGCTTTTGCACGCTCGATATCCTCCTTCACGATGCTCTTGGTGGCGGGGTCGTGATCGAGTGCGTCCGGGTCGACGATGGTGAAGGCGGGATCGGCATTGCCGAGCAGGACGCCCTTGGCAATTTCAGCGCGGTTGATGGCGATGCTCATCGCCTCGCGCACGCGCCGGTCCGCCACCATCGGCCGAGTCGTCTTGAAACCGAAATAGAGTAATTGGAAATTCGGCTTTGCCGCTGTGACCGTCAGCATCGGGGCCGCCTTGGCCTGCGCGATGAACTGCGGCGGGAACTGATGGGTCATGTCGAACTGGCCGGCCATCATCGCCGCCACACGGCTGGACTCTTCGGGCATGATCTTGACGCTGAGCTTTTCGAATTTAACGGGGCCCTTGTTCTTGTACATCGACGGGCCCCAACGGTAGGCATCGTGGCGCTTGAGCACGATTTCCGTGCGCGGCTGCCAGCTCTCGAAACACCACGGTCCGGTGCCATCGGCGCCCTTGATGCCGTAATCCTTGCCGAGCGCCTCCACGCTCTCCCTGTTGTGGATGACGTTGGTGAACATGGTGAGCTGCAGCAGCAGTTCGGAGTAGGGCTCGTTGAGCTCGTACTCGACTGTGTAGGGATCAGGCGCGCGCAGCTCCTTAATGTCGCCGGCGCGCCAGGCGTAGGGCGCCTTGATCGCGGGGTCCTTGAGCCGCCTAAAGCTGTAGATGACGTCATCCGCGGTGAATTTCTTGCCGCTGCAGAAGGTGACGTCGTCGCGCAGCTTGAACGTATAGGTCCTGCCGTCCTCGCTGATGGTCCACGACTTGGCGAGATAGGGAATCGGCGTGCGGCCGTCCCAGTCGAGCGCGACCAGCGTGTCCTGGAACATGTTGACGATATCAGACGTCGGTCCCCAGGTCGTGCGCTGCGCATCGTAATGCGGCGCGTCTATCCCCTTCATGAGCTGGAGCGTCTGGGCCGACGCCGGACCCGTGACGCACAGTGCCAAGGACATTCCCAGCGCGAACCTGATCATGTCTGCAGCCTCGGATCGAGGACGTCGCGGAATGCGTCGCCCAGAAGGTTGGCGGCCAGCACGATCACGAAAATGGCACAGCTTGGGATCGTCGCGATATGCGGTGCCATGAACAGGAAGTCGCGGCCCTGCGCCGCCATCATGCCGAGTTCGGCGGTCGGCGGCTGCGCACCCATGCCGAGAAAACCGAGCGCAGCGCCGATCAGGATGATCTGGCCGAAGCGCAGCGTCAGGAACACGAAAATGGTCGAGATGCAGTTCAGCGTCAGGTAGCGCCAGATCAGTTCGCCGTCGGAGACACCCACGGCGCGGCCGGCCTCCATGAATTCCTGGCCCATCACGCCGATCGCTGCACCGCGCGCCACCCGCGCCACATCAGGCACGGTGGCGACGACGAGCGCTATCACCACCGCCGTCAATCCGGCGCCGAAGATCGCGGCCACCGCAAGCCCGATCAGGATTGCAGGGAAGGCGAGCATCACGTCGACCAGCCGCATGATCCAGCCGTCCAGCCGCCGGTAGTAGGCGGCGAGGATGCCGAGAACGCCGCCGATGAAACCGCCGACGATCACGCCGACCAGCCCGAGCATCAGCGTGTTGCGCGTGCCGTAGAGAACGCGGCTGAAGATGTCGCGCCCGGTATTGTCGGTGCCGAACCAGTGCGCGGCGTCGGGCGGCCGCATCACCTTGGTAAGGTCGGTGAAGTAGGGATCGTAGGGCGCGATCCAGGGCGCAAACAGCGCCGCCAGCACGATTGCCGTGAGCGCCAGCCCGGCGAGCGCAGCAACCCGGTCTCGCGCCAGCCGGCGCAACACCCCGGCGCGCGCGAATACGCCGGTTTCGCGCTCCGGGACAAAGCCTTGTTCGAGAGCCTCGACGCTCATCTGCGCTGCACCCTCGGATCGAGATAGACGTAGAGCACGTCGACGATGAGGTTGATCGTGAGAAAAGCGACGGCGAGGATCATGATCGCGCCCTGCGCGGTCGGAAAATCGCTGGAGACGATGGCGCCGACGGCGAGCCGGCCGACGCCGGGCCATGAGAACATCGTTTCGGTGACGACCGCGCCGCCGAGCAGGAACGCCGCTTGCAGCCCGATCAGGGTGACGACGGGAATCATGGCATTGCGCAGCGCGTGGTGAATGATCACCACCCGCTCGCGCAGTCCCTTGGCGCGCGCCGTGCGGACGAAATCGGCGCCGAGCACTTCGAGCACGGCGGTGCGCGTCAGTCGCGCGATCGGGCCGATCAGCACCGCGCCCAGCGTGAGGGCGGGGAGGATCAGGCTCGGCAATCCGCCGTCCCATACCGGGCCGGTGCGGCCGGTGAACGGCAACAGCGCCCATTTGAATCCGACGAACTGAATCAGGATCAGGCCGATGAAGAACACCGGCATCGACACGCCCGCGACCGAGCAGGCCATGATGACGCGGTCGGACAGGCGCCCGCGATTGACGGCCGCCAGCGTACCGAGCGCGAGCCCGCTCGGCACCGCGATCAACATCGCCCCAAGCATCAGCTCGATCGTCGGCCCGATCGTCATCGCCAGTTCCTCGCTCACCATCCGATTGGAAATAATGGAGCGGCCGAGATCCCCGCGCAGCACACGCAGGATGTATTCGAAGAACTGGATCGGGATCGATCTGTCGAGACCAAGTTCCTGGCGGATCGCGGCAATGGTCTCGGCTTTGGCATCGGGCCCGGCGATGATCATCGCGGGATCGGCGGGCACGACTTGCAACAGGCAAAAGCAGAGGAAAAGAACCCCGAGCAAGGCGGGGAACGAAATCAGCAGACGATGGACAATCTGTTGTCCCATGCGACGCCAACGGACGGGTTGGGCCAAAAGGAACTCTCGCGCCAACGTTGACGCTTTTATTTCCCCCTCGGCAGCCGCGCTTCGTCCGACGTGCGCGGCTTTTGATTATCCTGGATAGTGGCACCTGTCGGACGCGGCGTCACGCTCAATCTGACAGTTCGCTCCCGCTGCGTCCTTTTGCGCGTCGCGCCGCGATGGCATTTCGCAATGCGAGAATTTCGTCTCACGGGAAGCGGTTAAAACGCGCGTTAGCAAGCTCGCAATCTCAGATGCTTCCTGGCCCTGCTGTGTCATCGCTCGCTGATGGCAGGCGAAACTCCAGCGGATGATGTGCATCATCTGTCAATGCTGCGGTCCCATCAGACGTCGAGCATTCTCCGCGCATAATAGATGGTGGTGAAGATTGGCGATCCATTGACGGCCGGAAGCGGTCAGGTTCAGGTACTTGATGCCTTCGTCGAGATGTTCCGAGACGCTGTTCCAGAAGAAGTCCGGATACTTTTCCACCAGATCCGCCGGACATGAATATCCAAGCTGGTGATTCATCCCTGTTTCCTCAAATTCGTAAAAAAGCGCATTGACCTTTCTTGCGTACATCGGGTCGCCAAGTTGCCCGATCAGGTCCGCGGCCTGAACCAGACGAGGTATGTTCGTCTCCGTTGGCTTCCTCTCGGGTGGAGGCGGGAAGCGTGTATGCTCGATCGCCTCAACGATGCGTGCGGCGTCCATCACTGGTGAATTTCCGAGCCGTTCCATGGCAAACAGCTTCGAACGGTCGACGTGGTAGGGCATCAGCGCGGCATCCGACGCTCCGCGAGGCAAGGCGATTCTCCGTCCGTCTTCATCGACCACGAACTCGTCGTCGGTATCGCCGCTCAATATGCCGCGAACATAGCCGATGTCGTGCAGCAGGCAGGCAACGATGAGATGCGTGTAGTCGGAAGGTTCGATACGGCGCGACATCATCATGCCTTGCAGGATGTCGCGGCCGGCCATCGTGACCAGCCACGTATGCTCATAATTGTGATAGAGAGCGTCGCTTCTTCCAATGCATTCGATGGTGATCCGGGCAAGTGAGCCGAGGCGCTCCGCCAGATCGTCATGCATGGGACCAAAGATTTCGCGGAAGTCCTTGGTCAGGAATTTGCCGAGCCTGCGGGCTGCCGACGCCGTGATGGTTCTCATCGTCACTCTCCGATGAACCGGAGCCGTTCAGTGGAAAGGTTATCACAGGTTTCGGCGACGTGGCATGCCGCGGTCGCGGTGTCACATCGCGAAGCGGTTCTTCAGGACAGGGACGGTATCTGCCTCCGCCGTTCGGGCAGCGAAAGGAGCCCAGTAGCATCGTCGGGCGGGCGAAGGGTCGACGGGGAAGCATGCAGTCGCGTGCCCGTGTCGCGAGCAAGCATGATTGCCCGGCAGCCTTGGTTGAAGCTATGCGCCTGGGTCAAACGAAAGTCGCTTCGGCCCGTATTTGATCCGGTGGCAGTCCGCCGGGCCTTCGACTATAGTCTCCGAACCCAGATTGGTTCGCCCGCCAAATGCCCGACGGCTCCGCTACTGCCCATCATTATCGCCCAAAGCTCGCGACCGTCCTGTCCGAGGGATACGATCTCGGCTGCTTTCGAAAGGATTTGCTGGCGGCCTTGACGGTCGCCATCGTTGCACTCCCGCTGTCGATGGCGATCGCCGTCGCCTCGGGCGTTTCGCCCGAGCGGGGATTGTACGCCGCCGTGATCGGCGGCTTTTTAGTATCGGCGCTCGGTGGCAGCCGTTACCAGATCGGCGGACCCGCGGGCGCGTTCATCGTCCTGGTGTCGGCAACCGTGACGAAATTCGGCATCGAGGGGCTGCTGCTGACGGTCTTCATCTCCGGCTTCATGCTGACGGTGATCGGGCTGCTGCGGCTCGGGGCGCTGATCCGCTACATTCCGCATCCGGTGACCGTCGGCTTTACATGCGGCATTGCGGTCACGATCTTTGCCAGTCAGCTCAGGGATCTCGGCGGCCTCAAGCTGCCTGCGGCCGAACCCGGACCGCTGTTGCCGAAGCTTGTGATGCTCGGCCAATCCTTGCCGACCATCAGTCCGGCCGCGCTGGCGGTTGGCGTGGGGTCGGCGGCCCTGATCTTCCTGCTGCGGCGGCTGGCACCGAATTGGCCGGGAATGCTGATCGCGGTCACGCTCGCTTCGGTCGCCGTCTTTCTGCTTCATCTGCCGGTAGAGACCATCGGCAGTCATTTCGGACAATTGCCTGATGGAGTGCCGTCACCGCAGCTACCCTCGATCTCCTATGCTTCGGTGCTCGAGGTGTTGCCGGCGGCGCTGTCCTTCACTCTTCTGGGTGCGGTCGAGAGCCTGTTGTCCGCCAAGGTCGCCGACGGCATGACCGGGCGCAAGCACCGCTACAACATGGAGGTGGTGGCGCAGGGCATTGCGAACGTCGCCTCCGCCATCTTCGGCGGCATCAGCGTGACCGGAACGATCGCGCGTACCGCGACCAATATTCGGGCGGGCGCCTGCAGCCCGGTCTCCGGCATGGCGCATGCGATCCTCGTTTTGGCTTTCATGCTGGTCGCAGCGCCGTTGGCGAGCTTCATTCCGCTCTCCGCGCTGGCGGGCGTGCTGGTGGTGGTGTGCTGGAACATGGCGGAGAAGGAAGAATTCCTTCGCTTGCTTCACGATTGGCGCAGTGCGGCGGTGCTGATCGCAACTTTCGGCCTCACGCTGATCGAAGATCTGACATTCGGCATCATCGCCGGATGCGTGCTGGCCGCAGCGTTTGCGATCTACGATCGCGTCCGCGGCTAATCTTTCGCCGCCGGCTTGGTCGCGAACTGCGGAAACATCGCCGCGACAACGGGGCCGTCGGTCCGCCAGGAATGGCAGCCGCCGATGAAGAATGGACGTTGGCCGGAGTTCTGCTGGTTCTCCAGCGTATCGCGGCCTTCCGGATTCCTGCCATAGGACATGGTCTGATACAGCGTGGTCACGGCAGGACCGAGCAATTCGGCGAGATGCGTGCAGGTCTCGAGCCGGCCGATCTTGCGCCGCACCGTCTCGCGCCAGCCCGGGCCTATTCGCTCGCCGATCAGACGCCGCAGGATCGGCTCGACCTCGATGCAGGTCGGATAGGGCGTGGCGCGCATCATCGCCTCCGCCTCGTGGATGGTCATGCCGTCGTCGATCGCAAGCCGCAGGCCGATGTCGTGGACGGGATCGCCCGGTTTCAGTTCGCCGCGGAAACGATCGGCGCGCTGGGTGAAAGGCTTGGTATCCCGCAGCCAGGCCTCGACTTCCCAGAGCCCGTCGTTCCGCAGAAAGCCTTCGCATTCGACCGACCGCCTGTGCATCAGGCGGCGCGATGGCTTGCTGTTTTCCAGAGACATCAGTCCGTATCCTGCTTCGACGCGTCGCTTCAGCCGAATTTCACGATCATCTTGCCAAGCGCCGATCGCGACTGCATGGTCTTGAACGCCTCGCGAAAATTCTCGAACGGCACGATCTTGCCGACCACGGGCTGCAATTTGCCCGATGCCAGCCAGTCGAACAATTGCGCCATCAGGCGGGCGTGAGTTTCCGGCTCGCGCTTCTGGATCTGGGCGAGGTCGACGCCGAGCAGCGCGCCGCCCTTGAGCAGCGGCAGGTTGAACGCCAGCGCTGGAATGGTGCCGGAGGCGAATCCGACGACGAGGTGCCGCCCGAGCCAGGCGATCGAGCGAAACGCCTGCAGCGATACGTCGCCGCCGACGGGATCGAAAATGACATCCGGCCCATGCCCGCCGGTCAATTCCTTCAGCGTCTCCCGCCAATCCGCCTGGGTGTAGTCGATGGTCTGATCGGCGCCGTGACGAACCGCGAAGTCACGCTTCTCCGCCGTTGAGGCAGCTGCGATCACCCGCGCGCCCATCAATCTGCCGATCTGAACGGCGGCGATCCCAACGCCGCCGGCCGCGCCCAGCACCAGCAATATCTCGCCTTCGCGCAGCGACGCGCGGGCATCCAGCGCGTACAGCCCGGTCAGATAGTTGGCCTGAAACGACGCGCCGGCCTCGAAGGGTATCTGCGGCGGCAGATGCTTGAGCGCCGCAGATGGCACAGAGATATATTCGGCCAGCGCACCGGAACGGGCCATGCCGATCACCGGCATGCCCGGCTTGAACGCGCCGACATTGTCGGCGACGGCATCGACCGTTCCGGCAAACTCCGTCCCCGGCACGAACGGCAGCGGGTCCTTGGTCTGGTAGAGACCCTGCACCTTCAAGCCATCGACGAAGCCGACTGCCGCCGCGCCGATCCTGACGCGGACCTCGCCCGCGGCGAGGCCGGGCGTATCGATCTCCTTGATCGAGATGCCGTCGATTGAATTGTAGTTCTCGACAACGACCGCCTTCATGCAAATTCTCTCATGCGTTTTCCCTTCGTACGCCAAGACCTTGCGCCGGTGTCTTGAGGTGCCTGCGGCTTCTTCAGGTGAACTCTATTCGGCCGCTTCGGCCTGCCGGTCGATCGCCAGCGCGCCTTGCTTGATGAGTGGAATCAAGTCACGGCCGATCGCGATCGTGTCGTGCGGATTCTCAAAGCCGCGCAGCAGGAAGGAATGAATGCCGAGCCGGTAATATTCCAGCACCGCTGCCGCGATCTGTTCAGGCGTTCCAACCAGGCACGACGTATTGCCGGGAGCGCCGGTGGCGCGCGCAATTCCCATCCATAGCCGCTCGTCATGGACGTCGCCGCGCGCGGCGTAACCGAGCAGGCGCTCGGCGGAGTGGTTGGTGGGTTGGGGCGCGGCGCCGGTCTTGCGCTCGACATCCGCCAGTAGCGCGTTCGCCTTGTCCCACGCCGCGCCTTCGGTATCCGCCATGATCGGCCGCAGCGACATGTTGAAGCCGACGTTGCGCCCAAAGGCGGCTGCGCGCCGCCGGAAATCCTGCACCCGTTCCCGCGTTTCCTTCAGCGGCTCGCCGAAGATCGCGAACACGTCGCAATGTTTGGCGCCCATCTCCAGCGCGCCTTCGGACGAACCGCCGAAGAAGAGGGTGGGGTAAGGCCGCTGGTAGGGCTTGATGTCGGAGAAACCGCCCTCGACGCGGTAGAACTCGCCCCTGTGATCGATCGGACTGTCGCTGGTCCAGAGTTTCTGCATGACTTCCAGATATTCACCAGCGCGGCGATAGCGGTCATTCTTGGGCAGGAAGTCGCCTTCGCTCGCCTGGTCCGCGTCGCTGGTGCCGGCGATGATATGCAGCGCCATCCGGGCCTGCGTGAGCTGGTCGAAGGTTGCGACCTGCCGCGCGGCCAGTGCGGGCGCCACCGAGCCCGGCCGGTGCGCGATCAAAAACTTGATCCGCTCGGTGTGATCGGCGGCATAGAGTGCAATCGCAAAGCCTTCGGCGGCGGAGGCGTAATATCCGACCAGGACGGAATCATAATTCCACTGCTCGTGCAGCCGGGTGAAATCGACCACCCATTGTCGCGATATCTGTCCCTTGATCAGGTGAACCGCGACGCCCTCCTGCTGGGTGCCGATCATTCCGATGATTCTTGCGGGCATGGGCGTTTTCCCGGTCGCTGATGTTTGACTGGAATGAAACGCGCAACCCCAAGGGAAAGCAAGTGTTCTGCAGCGTTTTCGCGCGAAGCATGCCCTGGGACTTGATCCGAGGGTGGATACCGGTTCGCGTGAAGAAAACGCGTCAAAAAAGACCTTATCCTGTTCCGTTACACGTCGTGTTCACGGCTGGCATCCGCTGCCGCCATCGCTTCGCCATGCCGGCGTGACAGCGCCGAGGTAATATTGCGCTCGGTCAGGTCCATCAGGCGGTGCATCGCGCGCCGCGCGCCATCGGGATTTCGCGCCCATATCTCGTCGAGGATGGCGCGGTGATAGGGCAGGCTCTTGCGCGGCGCGCCGGGGTTCAGCGTCGAGAGTTCGAACGACATGCGCAGCGCCGCTTCCACCGTAGCGCCGAAGGCGACCAGAAAGTCGTTGCCGGTCGCGGTCAGGATGCCGCGATGGAAGCGAAGGTCGGGCTCGGAATAGGCGCGGCTGTCCATCCCGGCGGCGTCCATCTCGCGATAGGCCCGTTCGATCCGGGCGAGGTCGGCGTCCGAGCCGCGCTCGGCGCAGATCGCGCAAGCCTCCGGCTCGACGATCCGGCGCACCTGCGTGAGCTGGCGAGCAAACTCTTCCGTCGGACGCAGTGCCCATGTCCATTCCAGAAGCTCGGCATCCAGCATGTGCCAGTTGATCCGCTCGCGCACATGGGTACCGGCCTTCTGTCGCGCCGCAATCAGGCCCTTTGCCTTGAGGGTGGACAGCGATTCCCGGATCGAGGTGCGGCTGACGCTGAATTGGGAAGCGAGCTCGATCTCGCGCGGCAGCGTCTTTCCCTCCTGCCATGTGCCGGAGACGATGAGCTTGGCGATTTCGCGCGCGACGTGGGTGTTGGACTGGCGGAGTTCGACGTCCCTGGGCAAATGTGGACCCTCAAGCCTTGAAACAATAATGTCTGCTTTATTGCGATATGATGTCAATTGACATCGCAAAAACAGCGCTTCTGAGGGAAGCCTCCTTTTGACAGTATATTTTATGTCGGTCATATTGTCGAAAAAGACTGTCAGGGAGGCTGCTATGACGAAGAAGAATCCGAGCCACCAGTCTGCGGGCTTCAGCAGGCGAACGCTGCTTCAGGCTGGCGCCGTCACCTTTGGCGCGGCCGCATTTCCCCTGCCGGCCATTGCGCAAACAAAACCGTTTGCCGGCATTACGCTGCGCGGCGCCTCCTTCCAGCACCGCTTCTTCACACTGCTGCAGAACTACATCCCGGAGTTCGAGGCGCAGACCGGCATGAAGGTCGATCTGCAGCTCTCCGCGTTCCCGGTCTACAACCAGCAGGCCAATCTCGAATTGTCGTCCGGCGGTTCGGCGTTCGATTTCGTCAATGTCACCTTCATCCTTGCCGCGCGCTGGGTGGCGGCGGGACTGCTCGCCAATCTCGACGAGTTCACCGGTGATCCCAATCTGACTCCGGCGGAATGGAATCCGAAAGATTTCGTCGAGGGCGCGCAGGTGCCCTACCGCGACGCCAAGGGCGCCACTTACGCCTACTCCTGGGAAGGCGGGGCCATGGTGATGGGCCTGTCGCGCATGGATTTGATGGAGAAGCGCGGTCTCAAGATACCGAAGACCTTTGCCGAGCTGGAGCAGGTTTGCGCCGCGATGCATGGCGCCGACAATGTCAGCGGCATCGTCAGCTTCCAGCTCCATCACTGGTGCCTGCCGCCCTACATCCAGGGTTTTGGCGGCAATATTTTTCGCAAGCCGCCCACCGACATCATGCCGACGCTGAATTCGCCGGAAGCTATCCAGGCCGTTGAATATTACGCGAACCTTCTGAAGAACTACGCGCCGCGCGGCGTGCTCACCTACACCGAGGATCAGGCGCGGCAATCCCACATGACCGGCCGCTCCAATATCTTCATTCATTCCAGCGCCTGGATTACGCCGATCCTGCTCTCGAACGACAGCAAGGTGAAAGAAACCTCACGCGTCGTCAGGATGCCGGCGGGCCCCGTGCATGATTTCCCAGCCGCCAACAGCCAGGGTCTCGGCATTCCCAAGAACGCCAAAAACAAGAAGGCGGCCTGGGAATTCATCAAATGGGCGCTCAGCCCTGAAATCTCGATGCGGCTCGTCAAGGAGCACGGCCATTCCTCGGTCTGCCGCAGATCCGTGATCGAGAGTGAGGAATACCGCAAGCTGAACACGGTCAACGGCCAGGACCTCGGCTCGCTCTATCTCGAAGTGCTGGGGCTGCCGGCCAAGGGCGAGAACTACATGGCCTATCGCACGGTGAAGGAGTTCCCGATCGTCGGCGATGTCCTCAACAAGGCGTTCGAACAGGTGGCGACGGGGCAGCTCACAGCTCAAGCTGCGATGAACGCGGCGCAGGAGCAGGCGGTGGCCAATCTCCGCCGGGCCGGGACCGCGCTTTGAGCGGAAAGGGATTGGTTGACGCCGAGCGCCGCCGCTTCAATCGCCTCGCGCTGGCGCCGAGCCTGATCGTGTTGTTTGTGATCGCAGGCTTGCCTGCGATCTATCTTGTCGTGACCAGCCTGACGCCGTTCCAACTCGTCAATCCGGGATCGTCGACGGATTTCAGCTCGCCCTTGCGGAACTATCGCCTGCTTCCGGGCGACCCGCGCTTCGTCAATTCGCTATGGGTGCAGGCCAAGCTGTCGTTCTGGGGCGTGCTGTTGCAGGTCCTGCTCGGCATGCTGCTCGCGCTACTGCTGCACACGCAGTCGCGCGTCGTGGAATTCGCCCGCACTCTGTTCCTGATTCCGATGGTGCTGCCGCCGATCGTCGTGGCGATCATATGGAAACTGATCTACACGCCCGACATCAGCCCACTCTACTACGCCGCAGGCCTGCTTAACGTGACCATGCCGTCGCTGACTTCGAGCGTCGATTTCGCGCTGACCGCGATCATCATCGCCGACACCTGGGAATGGATGCCCTTCACCTTCCTGATGGTATTGGCCGCGCTGCAGACCATTCCGGAGGAATTTTCCGAAGCAGCCCTGGTCGACGGCGCCAACCGGCTGCAGATCTTCTTCTACATCACGCTGCCCTTCATCACGCCGATCCTGGTCATATCGGGCATGTTTCGCCTGATCGACAGCGTCAAGGCATTTCCGCTGGTGTTCCTCTTGACCGGCGGCGGGCCGGGCAGCGTCACCGAGGTGACGAACTATTACGCTTATCTGCTCGCATTCGACTTCAACGAAATCGGCTATTCCAGTTCGGTTACGATCGTGATGCTGCTGCTCGTCATCGCGGTTAGCCTCGGCGTGGTGTGGATGGGCCGCCGCCGCGAGGCCATGGCATGAGCGGGGGCATGAGTGGCCCGGTCCGCCGTTCGGCCAGCCCGCGCCGGCTCGTGGCGATCGGTGTGACGCTGATTGTGCTGCTGTCACCGTTCCTCTGGCTCTTGCAGATGAGCTTCAAGTCCAATGACCTGATCCTGCAGTTTCCGCCGCCCTTGATCTTCACGCCGACGCTGCAAAATTATGCGTCGCTCTGGCAAGGCGCGTTCGCGGCCTCCTTTGTCAACAGCCTGATGAGTGCGTCGTTCTCCACGGCGCTGGCGCTCATTCTAGGCGTACCCGCGGGCCTACGCGTTGTCGCGATGGGCGGGGCGGGGAAAGCACGCGCTGAGCTTTGCGATCCTGGTGACGCGAATGGCGCCGCCGATCGCGTTTACGATTCCGTTCTTCCTGTTCTATCGCTGGATCGGGCTGCTCGACACCGTCACCGGACTGGTGCTGGTCTACACCAGTTTCAACCTCCCGCTGGTGATCTGGATGATGCAGCCGTTTTTTGAAACCGTGCCGCGGTCGCTGGAAGAGGCGGCGCTGGTCGACGGCGCGTCGACACGGGTCGTCTTCCTCCAGATCGTGCTGCCGATGGTCGCGCCCGGCATCGCCGCCACCGCGATCCTGTGCTTCCTCTACGCCTGGAACGACTTCTTCTTTGCGCTGATCCTGACGCGGACCAATGCACGGACAGCGCCGGTCGCCGTGGTCAACTTCATGAACTACGAGGGCTGGGAGTGGGGCAAGATCGCCGCGGGCGGCTCGCTGGTGATGGCGCCGGTCCTGATTTTCTCGCTCGCCGTGCGCCGCTATCTGGTGAGCGGGCTGACGGCGGGCGCGGTAAAAGGGTGAGAGCGATGCGGCTTCCGACCGGTGCTTCACGATTTGTCTTCATCTTTGCCCATCCGGCCGGCCATGTCGGCGCGCCCCGCCACTACACGCCTTACTTTCAAGGCGCAGGGCTGGACTGGCACATGGTGCTGCTCGACATCGCGCCGGAACATCTTTCCGAAACAATCCGCACGCCCGCGAAATCGCCGAGCGTTGCCGGCTTCAATCTCACGATGCCGCACAAGCCGGCGGCGTTCGCGCTATGCGATGCGGTCGGGCCGGCCGCCGAGTTCGAAGGTGTCGTCAACACGATCCGGATCGAGGCCGGTGGACGGCTGGTCGGGGAATCCTTCGATGGCGGCGGCTTCCTGAATGCGGCGCGCGAGGAGGGGATATTCGATCCCGACCGCCGCTGCGTCGTGATCGGGGCGGGGGGAGCCGGCCGCGCGATCTGTCACGCGCTGGCTGCCGCAGGCGTGAGGCGGCTGCGAATCCTGAACGAAACGCTGGGGCCGGTCGAAATCCTCGCCCGAAAACTCCGCAGCCGTTTTGCCGATATCGAGATCAGCCTGGACGAGAAATTCGACGACGCCGGCCTGCTCGTCAACGCCACCTCACTCGGGCTTTGCGAGACGGACGCCCTGCCGATGAATCCCGCGCGGCTGCCGGATGATTGCGCCGTGTTCGATATCATCGCCGCCCGCCGGACCGAGTTCATGCAAGCTTGCGCCGCGCGTGGCCTGAAGGTAGTTGATGGCGTCGCAATGATCAAACATCAACTGCCCCTGCAGACCGCATTCTGGCGCGGCGAATCCTGAGCCAACCCGCTCTGCAACCGCATGCCATCACGCCAAAGTTCCCCATTTCCCGGTCAATCTCCGCGATGCGCATGGTGAATTGCTGCGCTGCGTTAGATGCGGGACCAATGCACGGATCAATGCGTTAGCGGCCGAACGGCGCTACGCAGCGGGGATCCGGCATGGAAGATCTTCTATCAAAATTCGAACAGGCGTTCGCTTGGGTGCCACAATGGCTGGTCGGGCTTGGCCTCGTCGTCGGCGCCATTGCCGTGGCGCTGTTCGTGTACGGTATTTCTGCAAGAATCATCAAACGCGCGATTGGGACACGCTGGCCGGCCGTGACGTTGCTTCTGCAACGGATCGCTGGTCCGGCGCGGCTGGCGCTTTGTCTGGTGGCCGTGGCGCTGGTGCTGCCGCTGGCGCCACTGAACGACGTGCTGCGTGAACAGCTCAGGCATTTTTTCGTCGTCGCCGTGATCGCGCTGGTCGGATGGATCACGGTTCGCGCGGTGGACATGGGGGCCGCGCGCTATCTGCAGCGGTTCCGCCTCGATACCGACGAGAATTTTCTCGCCCGCAAGCACGTCACCCAGGTTCGCGTCTTCAAGCGGGTGATCGATACCTTGGTCGTCATCATTGCCGTCTCCACCGCCCTGATGACCTTCGAATCCGTTAAGCAGTACGGCGTCAGCCTGTTCGCCTCAGCCGGCGCGGCCGGCCTGATCGTCGGCCTTGCCGCAAGGCCATTGCTCAGCAACCTCATCGCCGGCGTTCAGATCGCGATCACGCAACCGATCCGGATCGAGGACGCCGTCATCATCGAGAACGAATGGGGGTGGATCGAGGACATCGCCTCGACTTATGTCGTGGTCCGGTTGTGGGACTGGCGCAGGATGGTCGTGCCGCTGTCCTACTTCATCGAGCGTCCGTTCCAGAATTGGACCCGCGACACCCAGTCGCTGATCGGGGCCATCACCTTTCACGTCGATTATTGCACCGATGTCTCGCGGATCAGGCAGCGGTTAGAGGAGGCCGTGCGCGAGTCCAAATTGTGGGATGGCGCCGTGGTCAATCTCCAGGTGATCGAGGCCAGCCCGCGGTCGATCGAGCTTCGGGCGCTGGTCAGCGCCAGATCCGCGCCGCAATCCTGGGATCTCCGCTGCGAGATCAGGGAAAAGCTGCTCACCTTCATCCGCGAGGAGATGCCGGAAGCCTTCCCGCGCGAACGCGCCATGATATCGCCCCGGCTCGCCGACTTCAGCGACACTTTCGAGCACGGCGAGGAGCGGTCCCGTTCGGTCCCGGCGAGGGCGCACAGCTAGGTCCTGCACAGGCGAACTTCCGGGTCCGACGGCCTCGCCGAAACTGCCGAATGAGGCCTTGCGTCCGCTTGTTCGGGCTGTAATGGATACGGCTGAACCACTTCAGCAAATGCATCCAGAAGAAGAGATCGATGAGCCAACTGATTGTCCGCGCCGGTGAATTTACTTTCCAGGCCCGCTTCGAGGAGCAACTGGCGCCGAAGACGGTTGCCGCCTTTCGCAAGGCGATGCCGTTCGAGAGCCAGGCGATCCATGTCCGCTGGAGCGGCGAGGGTGTCTGGATGCCGCTCGGCGATCTCGACTTCGGCGTCTCCTACGAGAACCACACCAGCTATCCCGCGCCCGGCCAGATCATTCTGTATCCCGGCGGCATCAGCGAGACCGAAATCCTGCTGGCCTATGGCGGCGTGCATTTTGCGAGCAAGATGGGCCAGCTCGCCGGCAATCATTTCATCACCCTGACTTCGGGGCTGGAGAACCTGACCGCATTCGGCAAGACCGTGCTGTGGAAGGGCGCGCAGAAAATCCGCTTCGAGGAAGTCTGATCATGGCCGCGCCGGCCTACCCGCGCGACTTCCGCGGCTACGGGCGCAACCCGCCCGATCCGAAGTGGCCCGGCAACGCCCGGGTTGCGGTGCAGTTCGTGGTCAATTTCGAGGAAGGCGGCGAGAACAATGTTCTCGACGGCGATCGTGCCTCGGAGGCTTTTTTGTCAGACGTGCTGGGCGCACAGCCCTGGCCCGGACAGCGCCACGCCAACATCGAGTCGATGTTCGAATATGGCTCGCGCGCCGGCTGTTGGCGGCTGTGGCGAGCGTTCACCGAGCGCAATTTGCCGGTCACGGTGTTCGGCGTCGCCAAGGCGTTGCAGCGAAACCCCGACGTGGTTGCTGCCATGAAGGAGGCCGGCTGGGACATCGCCAGCCACAGCCTCAGATGGATCGAGCACAAGGACATGTCGGAGAACGAGGAGCGCACCGAGATCGCGGCGGCGATCCGCGTCCACACCGAGGCGACGGGGCAGCGCCCGCTCGGCTGGTACACCGGACGCACCTCGATCAACACGTTGCGGCTTCTGATGGAGGCCGGCGGTCTGCTTTACCTCAGCGACTCCTATGCCGATGACCTGCCGTACTGGATCAAGTCGCGGGGCTCCAAGCCGCATCTGGTCATCCCCTATACGCTCGACGCCAATGACATGCGGTTTGTCAACGCGCAGGGCTTTGGCGGCGGCGATGAATTCTTCACCTACCTCAAGGACAGTTTTGACGTTCTTTATGCGGAAGGCGAGAGCGCGCCGAAGATGATGTCGGTCGGCCTGCATTGCCGGGTCGTCGGCCGGCCCGGCCGCGCGGCCTCGCTGATGCGCTTCCTCGACTACATCGGAAAGCACGAGCGGGTCTGGGTGCCGACGCGGCTGCAGATCGCGCAGCACTGGCACGCTAACCTCTCGCATCTCGCCGATGACGCCTTCGATATCGGATGAAGCAATGCTCGGCGACGAAATCGTAAGCCGGATCAACCAGCTCGGGACGATTTCCGAGACAGGCGATAATCTGACGCGGATATTCCTTTCGCCCGACCACCGCACCGCGGGCGATCTCATTCTGTCGTGGATGCGGGATGCCGGCATGGAAGCGCATCTCGACGCCATCGGCAATGTCTGCGGCCGTTACGAGGGCGACCGCCCGGGATTGCCCTGCCTGATGCTGGGCTCGCACTACGACACCGTGCGCGATGCCGGCAAATGGGACGGGCCGCTTGGGGTGATCACGGCGGTTGCCTGCGTCGCCGATCTGAACCGGCGCGGCGTGCGGCTGCCGTTTGCGATCGAGATCGTCGGTTTCGCCGATGAAGAGGGCGTGCGGTTTGCCTCCACGCTGCTCGGCAGCCGGGCGGTCGCGGGCACCTTCGACGCAAGTGTGCTCGACGCGCGCGACCGTGACGGGCTCACCATGCGCGAGGCCATGGTGCAATTCGGCCTTGACCCTGGCCAGATCGGTGCGGCGGCGCGCACCCGCCCCGAGCTGCATGCCTATGTCGAACTGCACATCGAGCAGGGGCCGGTGTTGGAACAGCAAAACATTCCTGTCGGCGTAGTGACGGCGATCGCGGGCGCCACGCGGCTCGCCGCAAATCTCTCCGGCATGGCCGGCCATGCCGGCACGGTGCCGATGGCGCTGCGGCGCGACGCGCTGGCGGGCGCTGCCGAATGCATCGTCGCGGTCGAGCAATTCTGCAAGGGCGATGGCGTCGGTCTGGTCGGCACCGTGGGCGTGATCAACGCGTCGCCCGGCGCGACCAACGTCATTCCGGGTCGAGTCTCCTTCACGCTCGACATCCGCGCGCCGGCCGATCTGCACCGCAAGCGGGCCGTCGCCGAGATCGTGCGACAGATCGAGGCGATCGCAAAGCGCCGTGAGCTGTCGCTGCAGATCGATGTTACCCATGAGAACCGCACCGTGCCCTGCGCGCCATGGCTGAAAGCGCAGGTCGCGGAAGCGGTTGCGGCCGAAGGCTACGGCGTGTTCGAACTGCCGAGCGGGGCAGGGCATGACGGCATGGCGATGATCGATATCGCCGATGTCGCCATGCTGTTCGTGCGCTGCCGCGGTGGCATCAGCCATAACCCGGCCGAGCATGTCGAACTTGCCGACGCGGATGCAGGCGCGCGCGTACTGCTGCGGCTGATCGAGAATTTCCGGCCGCGGAGCTAAACAAAGGAAGCGGACGGGCAGGGGTAGCTATTGGCTTGCAGCGGATCCTGCTCAATGCCAAGATCGAGCAACATGACAGTTTGGTGACAGGTTACCCGCGCTTTCGCGGAGAGACGAATCAATCCTGTTTGGGTACCAACGCGTGATCTCGAAGCCTCGGACATCGATCATCCACGCCTATGAATAGTGATATTTCATTTCCATCACATCGCGAGTACCGGTTTTATCAGGGACTGTTTGCGAGCTGCATCGCCAACGGCATTCAGGCCGTCAATTTTCTCAGCGACCGGTTCCTGAGAAAAGCCCATCGCCTTTCGCAGGGCATCGATGAGCTGTACCGGCACGCGATCGACAGCGCATTTTCTCCGCAGGAAGCCTTTCTCGTCACGGGGGCGCCGCACGCAACCGCCTACTACCCGCGGGACTTCGCCTGGTTCTATCCCGATGTTCTAGATCCCGAGACCATCATGGATTCCGACGATGCCATCCGCCGGGTTCGCTTGCTCGAGAAAAGCGTCCGGCTGATGTTGGAGGCCGTTCGCGCCAATGTCGTCACGACCACGATTATTCCGGCTGGCCGCGACCGGTACATCGGCATCAACTACTTTTCGCTGCCTTCGGATACTCTGCTGGGCATCCTCGCAGGTCTCGAGCAGATCATTCGGGCGGACCAAAGGGCATCTGCGTATCTGGCGATGTCGCAAGGCGCGCATGCCGGGCGTCTGCTGCTGGCGGAGTATCGCGAGGACCTGAAGAAAGCGATACTTCAGCTTGCGGAAGCGCTGGAGCCGTTCGAGGACGGCGGCGTCAGCGCTTTGCTGTGTGACGTCAGCGCACCGCGTTCCGCGGCAACCGATACCCGCGCCGAACGCAGGCGCTTTGTCACCAATGCATGCGTTTACGCGACTTTTATCCGCGGGATAGAACTCGGGGTGATCGATCGGACCGACCTGGAAGCTGTGCTCGGCCGCGAACTCCCGCAATACAAAAAGGAGCTGCTCCGGTTGTTCGGCAAACCCGGCTATATCAGGCATGCCTTGCACTCCGGCAGCGAGCTGCCGGCGTCTGCCATTGCGCTCGATTTCGTCAACGTGCACCGCGGATTTTGGGATTTGAGCGACGAGGGTGAACGCGCGTTGTTCGCGGCAACGACAGATTTGATACTCGCCGAACCGCGATTTCGAGTACCAGGTACGTCTCATTTCCTGGTGTCCGCGGATAACCCGCTGAACAAGATGATCCACAAGATCGCAGCACCCGCCTACCAGGGGCGTTCGTCCTGGCCGACGTTCAACGTCGAATTCGCCGATCGCATGCTGGAGTACGATGAACACTCCGGCACCGACAACTATAGGTCCTACGCCTGCGATATATTGAGGGACATTCGTACTGCGACCGAAACGCACGGCGGATATCAGGAGCTCTTGTCCGAAAAGGGTCAGAAATATCGCACATGGGCCTATCAGAGCGCAGATGCCCACTCCTGGTTTCCGCGTTTTCTGTCGGTCTGGCGGCGGGCATTCGGGAAACCGCTGCTTAACGGGAGCTAGGCGGCCTCATTTCTTGTCGGCCGCCGGAGATGGCAAAGAACTGAGAATCGTTACCGCCCATCGAGATTGGCGCCGCGGGCCAACGCGGCCGCGGTCTCAAGTCCGACAGGGCGCACGAGCGGGTCGGCATGGCGGTGAACCAGCCACCACTGCCCGCCTTGCCTGCGGTAGACCTGCGTCACACGAAGTGACCAGTCCTGGTTCGGCAAACCGCCGACTTCGCCGTGTTGACGCTCGATCATGGCTAGAACGACCAGATCGTTCGACGCATACGCTTGGACGAGTTCGAGCTTGGCATCGCCGTTCCCAAAGGTGCTGGCGAGCCGCGCCAGCCGCTCGGGACTCATGTCAAAACCTCGGCTGGCCTCGCCGCCAAACGGCTGCATCAGCGTAAACTCTTCTGCGATGCGCACCAGACCGGACCATTTGTCCATGTCGCCGCGCATGAAAGCCGAAGCCTGAGCCTCGGTCTTGCTGATGAGGTCGGCGAGCTCCTGGTCCCAACTTGCTGACGTTGGGGCCTCTGCGGCGCTGGCCGACAGCGGCATTGCGAGTGCGGCTTTCAGCGCCAAGTGTCTCCAGATGTTCGATTTGAGCATTTCGTGTCTTTCCTTTTGGGTTGGGCCGGCTGACCGGCGGTACCGCCCAAATCTCATTTCAATCATGCTGAATCCAGTGATATGATTTCAGCATTATGCTGAACGAAACTGACCTTTCCCGGATTGATCTCAACCTTCTCGTACTGTTCGAGATTGTCTTTCAGGAGCGGCATGTCGGCCGCTCGGCAGAGCGGCTGCACCTTTCGCCGTCGGCTATCAGCCATGGCCTTGGCCGTTTGCGAACGCTGCTTGGCGATCCCTTGTTTCTCAAGACCCCGAAAGGCGTCGTTCCGACCGAGCGCGCCTCGCAGCTCGCGCCGTCAGTGGCTGAAATTCTCGCGCGTATCCGCGGCATCGTTTCGACGGCTACACCGTTTGACCCGCGGCATTCGACGCGCCGTTTCGTGATTGGCGCGCCGGATGGAGTTTCCTCGGTCATCCTGCCTTCGCTGTTGGAGAGGTTGCGGGAGGTGGCGCCGAGCGTCGACGTGGGTATCCGGCAGCTGCTACCGACGCAAGGCTTCACGGCTATTCACCTTGCGTGGAAGGACGCGTTGAAGGAGCTCGAAGACCAGACGATGGATATCGCGATCATTCCGTTCGACGATATTCCTGTCCGTTTCCATAAACAGAAGCTCTATGAGGAAGAGTTCGTCATCGCCGTTAGAAACGGGCATTCGTTCCAGCGTAATCCGACCCTCAAGCGCTACTGCGAGATGGAGCATCTCGTCGTTTCGCATACCGGAGATGTTACCGGATTCGTGGATGTTGAACTCGCCAGGAAAGGCCTGACGCGGCGCGTGGCCCTGACCGTGCCAAACTTCAGTTTTGCCCTTTCGATGCTGGCCGAAACCGAAATGGTCTCTGCGCTGCCGAGACGATTTCTGGAGATCTACGGCGCCCGCTTCGACGTCGTCGCCGTCAAGGCGCCGCTGCCGCTGCCGCGCTTCTCGATCAACATCGTCCTTCCGAAAGTGGCGATGATGGATGCCGGTCTTGCCTGGCTGGTCCAGTTGCTTGGACAGGTGCAACCGGGAAACGCCGGATCATCAGTTCTTCGATCGGGCAAGCGTCATCGCCGTGTGCACAGCCAATGAGCAACTGCTCGCTTGTGGTGCGTTTGGTGAAGGCAGGCCGAGATCAGTATCCGCAAGTAACGGACTGACAACGCGGCTGATTTTCTCAAGAGCTACCGCTCGACCCAATTGTACACAATGGCACGCGCCTTGCTTGATTTCTCCCGAGGAGTTCTCTCGTTCGGGGCGCGTACGTCATGGCGAACTCAGCAAAGCTCGCAGCGGAGCCGGAGCCGATCGAACTCGACTGGGCGGCGACCGCGCTTCTCATCATCGACATGCAGCGCGATTTCATGGAGCCAGGCGGCTTCGGCGAAACGCTGGGTAACGACGTCAGCCAGCTCGCGCGCGCAGTAAAGCCGATCGCGGCCGTGCTGGATGCGGCGCGCGCGGCCGGCATGCTGGTCATCCACACCCGCGAGGGCCATCTGCCCGATCTTTCCGACGCGCCCCCGGCCAAGGTCGAGCGCGGCGCGCCGTCCTTGCGCATCGGCGATCCCGGACCGATGGGACGGATTCTCATTCGCGGCGAAGCCGGCCATGACATCATTCCTGAGCTCTATCCGCTCGACAGCGAGATCGTGATCGACAAGCCGGGCAAGGGCGCGTTCTACGCCACCGAGCTCGGCGACGTGCTGCAGCGCTATGGCATCGAGAACTTGCTGGTCTGCGGCGTCACCACTGAGGTCTGCGTCAACACCACCGTGCGCGAAGCCAACGACCGCGGCTATCGCTGCGTGGTGCTGGCCGATTGCTGCGCGTCCTACTTTCCCGAATTCCACGACATGGGCCTGAAAATGATCAAGGCGCAGGGCGGCATCTTCGGCTGGGTTTCGGATTCAGCCGCGGTGCTCAAGGCGATTTCACCGGAGATTCCAATAACGGCAGTAGCGGGGGCATCACGATGAGCGCAACGGGAACATCAGGTACATCTACTTTCAGGCCGGCGCTATGGACGCTGGGAGACTGGAACGCCTTGTTCGGCTTCGGCACCAACATCCTCGTCAACATGCTGGTGCTGACCGGGCTGTTGCGTTTCGTGCTGAAGATGCCTGATAGCATCGTATTCGGCCGCATCCTGCCGGCGCTCGGCCTGATGATGTGCCTCTCGACGTTCTATTACGCATATCTCGCCTACAAACTGGCGCAGAAGACCGGCCGCGACGACGTCTGCGCGCTGCCGTCGGGCGTTAGCGTGCCGCACATGTTCATCGTCACCTTCGTGATCATGTTGCCGATCACGCTCAAGACGGGCGACCCCATCAAGGGCTGGTCGGCTGGCCTGGTCTGGGTGTTCTTCCAGAGCTTTATTCTCATGATCGGCGGCTTTATCGCGCCTTATATCAGGAAGATCACCCCGCGCGCGGCGCTGCTCGGCACGCTCGCCGGTGTCTCCGTCACCTTCATCTCGATGCGGCCCGCGTTGGAAATGTACATGACGCCGCAGATCGGGCTCATCTGCTTCGCCATCATCCTGGTGGCCTGGTTCGGCGGGGTAAAGTATCCGAAGGGGATTCCGGCGGGTCTTGTCGCCATCGCCGCCGGCATGCTGATCGCCTGGGGTTCGAACCTTTTCGGCCTTGGTCTTGGTGGGCTGAGCCTGAAGGGCATCGGCGATGCCTTTGCCAATTTCGGCTTCTCGGTGCCATTGCCTGCCTTCGGTCACGTGTTCTCCGGTTTCGAATTCCTCGGCATTATCCTGGTGACGGCGATCCCGTTTGGCATCTACGATCTCGTCGAAGCCATGGACAATGTCGAAAGCGCGGAGGCGGCCGGCGACGAATATCCGACCACGCGGGTGCTGACCGCCGACGGTGTCGTCAGCCTGATCGGTTGCCTGATGGGCAATCCCTTCATCAACGCTGTTTATATCGGCCATCCCGGCTGGAAAGCGATGGGCGGGCGGATCGGTTATTCGGCAGCGACTGGCATCATGGTGGTGCTGCTGTCGTGGTTTGGCATCATCTCGGTGCTGCTGGCGCTGGTGCCCGTGGTCGCGATCTCGCCGATCCTGCTCTATATCGGCATGCTGATCGGCGCGCAGGCGTTCCAGACCACGCCGCTCAAGCACGCGCCAGCGATCGTGCTGGCGCTGACACCCCATCTCGCGGCATGGGCGAAACTGCAGATCGACACCATGCTCGGTGCGAGCATGGCTGCGGCGCAAACCGTCGGCGGTCTTGCCGCCGACAAGGTCGATGCGGTCAAGACGGCCGCCATCGCCGCGCTGCCCCAACAGGGCGTGCTCTATCACGGGCTGGAAGTGATGGGCGGCGGCTCGATTCTCGCCGGCCTCGTGCTCGGCGCGATCGGCGTGTTCGTGATCGAACGTGATTTCCCCAAGGCATCAGCCTTCGCATTGGCCGGCGCCGTCATGACCTATTTCGGCTTCATGCACGGCGAGGCCGTCGGCATCGGTGGCGGGCTCGGCGTGACGCCGGGCGTGGCGCTGGCCTATGCCGTGATGGCGGCGGGGCTGTTCGCGCTGGCGAGGAAGAGCGCGAGCGTTGCCTATCGTTCGCATGCGGAAGTGCCGGTTGCGGCGCCGGCAGAGTGATCGCTGGCGGCAGGTCCGCAATGATCTGACGTCGTGTGAAATTGCGCCGCAGAAACCGCCGCGGCGCAATTTTCATTTTGCGAGCACGAGCAGGGTGCCGCTACCAGCGGAGAAACCCGTTGCAATCCGAGTCATATAGTGTACCATAAGTACATTAAATGCATCGCTCGGAAACGGTCTTTGATGCCCAGCGCCGACTATCAAATCTTTGAAGCCGGAGACGTCGAACTTCAGTCGGGCACCGCGTTTCCGGCGATGCAGCTCGCGTACAAGACCTATGGCGCGCTGAACGCGCGAAAGGACAATGTGATTGTCTATCCGACGTCCTTCAGCGCACAGCACAGCGATATCGAATGGCTGATCCAGCGTGGCGGCGCGCTGGACCCAGATCGCTACTTCATCGTCATTCCGAATCTGTTCGGCAGCGGCCTGTCTTCATCGCCGTCCAATTGCGATGTCACGCCGTTTCCAGCCATCAGCTATCATGACGCAGTCGCGGTGCAGCGCCGCCTTCTCGAAGAGCAATTCGGCATTTCAAGGATCGCGCTGGTCTATGGCTGGTCGATGGGCGGCATGCAGGCCTATCACTGGGCAGCCTGTCATCCCGATATGGTGGAACGGGCGGCGGTTGTTTGCGGCAGCGCCAGATGCTCGCCGTACAATCACGTGTTTCTCGAGGGCGTGAAGACGGCGCTGACGGCGGACCCGGCCTGGCAGGATGGCCGTTTTGTTGCCAGGCCCGTCGCCGGCCTTCAGGCGATGGGACGCGTCTATGCGGGGTGGGCGATGTCGCACGCCTATTACCGGGATGAGGTCTGGCGCGAGGCCGGATTCACAAACCTTGAGGATTACCTGGCGCGATCGTGGGACGTCGCCTTCGCGCGGCGTGACGCCAATGATCTTCTGGCGCAGATCGGCATCTGGCAGCGCGGCGATATCAGCCAATGTCCGGAATTCGGTGGTGACATGAACCGCGCACTGGCCGCGATCAGGGCGCATGTGTTGCTGATGCCGGGCCAGACGGATCGCTACTTCGACATGCGCGACAACGAGGCCGAGCTCGGCCGCCTCGTCAATGCAAAGTCGGCCGAACTCCATCCGATTCCCTCGATCCACGGGCACCGGGCCGGAAACCCCATCAACAATCCCAGAGATCGCGACTTCATCAACGCCGAAATCTCGGCGCTGCTGCAGCGTTGAATCATCCCGGAGGCGTTAGCGACCATGAGCACAGCAATTACCGCAACGGGAGAGAAGCCGCTGACTTCGGCCGAGCTGCGCGCATTATCGGTGCGGTCGAACCTGCCCGGCATCATTCGCGCAGCCAGCCACTACGGCGCAATCGGCGTTTTCGGCACGCTGATCTGGCTCGTCGCCTCGACCTATGGCCCGCACTGGGCGATGCCGCTGATCGTCGTGCAAGGCTATTTCGTCGCCTTCCTGTTCATGGTCGTGCACGAGACCGCTCACAAGACAGCCTTTCGGACCCGCGCGCTCAATCTCGTATTCGGTCATCTGTCTTCATTCGCGATCGGGCTGCCTTACGAATATTACTGCCTGTTCCATTGGGACCACCACCGCTACACGCAGGATCCGGAGCGGGATCCCGAACTGCTGGTTGGCCCGATGCCCGCCTCGGATACGGAGCTTGCGATTGCCTATAGCGGTCTTCGGCAGGTCGCCTTCCGGGTAGGGCTGATGCTTCGCCATGCCTTCACCGGCAACGCCTCCGCCCCCTGGATTCCGGAAGCCAAGCGCCCCATCGTCGTGAAGGAAGCGCGGCTCTATGTCGCCGGCTACGTCGTGCTGCTGCTCGGCTCATTCGCGCTCCACACGGCGCTGCTGCTCTGGGTCTGGATCGTTCCCCTGATCGTCGGCCAGCTATTCCTGCGTCCCTATCTCTATGCCGAACACACCGGCTGTGAGCGAACGCGCAGCGCCTTCCAAAATACGCGTACGACCTATACCGGCATGGTCATGAAGTGGTTTGCGTGGAATATGCCCTACCATGTCGAGCATCACGCCTATCCTTCGATCCCGTTTCATGCGCTGCCGAGGCTGAACCAGATTGTCGACGGGCGGATTGTGTTCCGGGGCAGGGGCTATCTGGCCGTGACCCGCGAGACTTGGGCCTGGTTCCGACGCCAGCGGCATGGCCGTGCCCAAGGCGTCAGCGGCTCCTGATCATCAGCAGGGTGTCGACAAGATTGCGGGCCTGCGCCGGCGAGATCGGCTTGATTCCGAAGATGTAGCGGTAGAACAGGCTGCCATAGATCGCGTCGTACAGGTCCTCCGGCGTCCCGGCCGCGCCGACGCTGCCATCCCGCTGGCCGGCGGCGATCAATTCGACCAGCGCGGTCCTTCGATATCTGAGATAGCGTTCGTAGAATATCTCGGCAGATCCGGTGTTCGAGATGCATTCGGAGATCACCGCGAGCTGCACCTTGCCGAACTCGCCTTGCAGCGCCTTGGCGTAAGCCGCGGCGTGATTTCTCAGGCGCTCCGCCGCCGTGCCTGATGTCGGCAGCGGCAGCATCAGCGAAGCATGATGCAGGAACGCGTCGATCAGCAGCGCCTCTCGCGACGGCCACCATTTGTAGATGGTCATTTTCGAGACGTTGGAGTGCCGTGCCACCGCATCGATGCTGGTAGCGGCCAGACCCGTGGTCGCCATCAGCGTGTAGGCGCTTTGCAGAATGGCGTTGGTTGTTTCGGCGGAACGGGGGCGACCACGGCGGCTTGCCGCCATATCGCCATCCGCTTCGATCCTGCCCCTCGTCATGTTTGGGCTTTCCCGATCAGCGCGGCCGGCGCTGCCGACTATGCCTTAACAAACGCGAGCATCGTGCCGTTGCCCTCGGCCGGCGGCACCACCACGCCACCAGCGCTCTTCACGCCCGTCGCGCCGAGCGCCTTCTCCGCCGCCGCGAGATCGGCCGCGATCACCAGCCCCGCGCCGCCGCGCTCAGGCAGCCCCATCAGCGGGACGTCAGGGTAGCGTGTGCCAAGCTGGGTCTTGGTCAGGAATACGAAGTCGGCGCGCTCGCCGCCCGAAGGGACTGCAATGACGCCGTCCGGTTCGACCCTTGCCTCGCGATCGATCATGCTCGCGAGTTGCGCGGCGTCATCCGCCGGCTCCGGGGTAACGATCAGCACCTGCTTCAGGCGCTTGGCGCCATTGGCATGCTTCATCAGTTCAGGAATCCATACCGTCTCGCGCGTCTTGTGCTGGCAGGCAAAGATGCGCACGCCGCCTGGCGCTTCCGCCGTCGGCCATTGGAAGGTACGGAATTTCGCAGCAGATATCGTGCCATCGGGCATCGTCACGGGACGTTCGAAATCGGTTGGTCCAATCGGCGGATAGCCGCGCGCGCGAATTTCTTCCGCGCCTTCGGCGGAATCCACCGCCGTGAACGCGATGCGCTCGATGCCTTCGCCATTCTTTTCCAGATACGCCCGCGCCGGAGCGTTATGTTCTGTCGGCGTCAGCACGCCGAGCAATTCCATATAGTCGGGGTCAAACATGATGGTGTAATTGCCCGATCCCATATGTGCGCTGTGGGTGCCGCGCGGCGACACGGTGAAGCCGAGCCGCTTGTAGTTTTCGGCGGCTTTGTCGAGATCCTTCACCATGATTACGGCGTGATCGATTCCGATGACGTTTTTGAGTGCCACTCTTTTTGTTCCCTGAGGCTTGTTAGCGGGCTAAGCTAATCAGAACGATCAGTTGCCCGCAAGGAAGGATCATGATGAACACGAGCAACGTCCGCTGGCCCGATTCACTGTGGGCCGCCGTGACGCCGTCGGGGCCTGATTTACCGGAACTGATCGGCTCGCAGCAGGCCGATGTGATCGTGATCGGCGGCGGCTTCACCGGACTTTCCACCGCGCTGCATCTGCGCGAGGCCGGCGTCGATGTCGCCATCGTCGAAGCCGCGGAGCCGGGCTGGGGTGCATCGGGCTGCAACAATGGCCAGGTGATTCCGACGCTGTCGCGGCCTGATCCGGAGGACATTGTCGCAAGGCACGGCGAGGCGGGAGAACGTTTCGTCGGTATGCTGCGTGACAGCGCGTCCTATCTTTTCGACGTGACGACGCGCTATAATATCGACACCGAGGGGGAACAGGCCGGCTGGGTTCAACCGGTGCATTCGCCTGGCCGCATCAAGATCGCGGAACGGCGTGTGCGGCAGTGGTCGAAGTTCGGCGCGCCCGTTGAGTTGCTGTCGCG
This sequence comes from Bradyrhizobium sp. sBnM-33, assembly GCF_032917945.1. Taxonomy (NCBI): domain Bacteria; kingdom Pseudomonadati; phylum Pseudomonadota; class Alphaproteobacteria; order Hyphomicrobiales; family Nitrobacteraceae; genus Bradyrhizobium; species Bradyrhizobium sp. sBnM-33. The sequence goes on along the minus strand of NZ_CP136624.1, from coordinate 7,363,495 downwards.
CGAGCAGACGCGCGACATGCTGGGTTCGGATGCGTGGTTCGGTGGTTTCTGGAATAAGACTGGCGGCCACATCAATCCGCTGGCGCTGGCCCGTGGCCTCGCGCGCACCGTGCTCGGCCTCGGCGCGCGCATTTACGCGCGCTCGCCAGCGGAAAGTTTTGAGCGCCGGGGCGACCGCTGGGTGGTCAAGACGGCCAAGGGCGAAATCTCCGGCCGTGCGTTAGTCGTGGCGAGCAATGCCTATAGCGGCGAATTCTCCAAATCGCTGGTGCCTGAGATTGCACGCGAGGTGATGCCGGTGCTGTCGTGGCAAATGGCGACGCAGCCGTTGTCGGACAACGTCCGCAAGACCATCATCCCGGGCCGGCAGGCGATGTCGGATACCCATGGCGAACTCTATTTCGCGCGCTATGACGCGCGAAACCGTCTGGTCACCGGCGGCGCGGTGATCGGCCCCGGCAACAAGGTGGAGCGGATCAAGGCGCGCGTCACCGAGCGCCTGCAGCGGCTGTGGCCGCAGATCGGCGAGGTCTCGTTCGATTATGTCTGGAACGGCTATGTCGGCATGACTACGGACTTTTTGCCGCGCATCCATCGGCTTGGCCCCAATGCCTATGGCTGGACCGGCTGCAACGGCCGCGCGGTTGCGCTGACGATTCCGCTCGGCAATGAATTGGCAAAGGCCGTTCGCGGCGTGCCGGAGAACGAACTGGCGTTGCCGTTTACCGAGCCCGTGCCCATAGTCGCCCACGGCATCCTCCGCAAGCTCGCGCCGCTGATGCTGCTGGTCTATCGCCGCAGAGATGCCCGCGAGATGGCGTGATCCGAGCAGGCGCGCTGCCGCTTCTCCCTCGCCCCGCGAAGCGGGGAGAGGGTCGGGGTGAGGGGCCTCTCTCCGCGAATCCAAACTTGAGCTCGAACCCGCGGAAGCAGCCCCTCACCCCAACCCTCTCCCCGCGAAGAGCGGGGAGAGGGAGCTGCACCGCCGCCGAGGACGCTACTACACCGCCTCCGTCGCGTGCTCCCGCGCAAATTCTCCGCCCGGAATCGAATCCAGTAGCGCCCGCGTATAAGCGTGTTGCGGATTGCCGAACACCTCCGCAGCCAGCCCGTGCTCGACAACCTCACCATCCTTCATCACGGCAACCAGGTCGCAGATTTGCGCGGCGACGCGCAAATCATGGGTGATGAAGACGATCGAAAGCCCGAGCCGCGCCCGCAATTCGGCGAGCAGCTTTAAAACCTGCGCCTGCACGGAGACGTCGAGCGCCGACACCGGCTCGTCCGCCACCAGCACGTCCGGCTTCAGTGCCAGCGCGCGGGCGAGGCCAATGCGCTGGCGCTGACCGCCGGAGAATTCGTGGGGATAGCGGTCGCCCGCGGAAGGATCCAGCCCGACCAGTGCGAACAGCTCCTTGGCATCCGCAATTGCCTTCGCGCGCGGTGTGCCGTGCACGATCGGGCCTTGCGCCACCAGCTCGGCCGCCTTGCGGCGCGGGTTGAGGGAGGCGAACGGGTCCTGAAACACCATCTGGATATGCCGCGTCTCGCGGCGGACGTTTTCGCGCGACATCTTCGCCCAGTCGTTGCCGTCCAGCACGATCGATCCCGTATCCGGATCGATCAGCCGCACGATGCAGCGCGCCAACGTCGATTTACCCGAGCCGGATTCGCCGACAATGCCTAGCGTCGTCCCGCGCGGCAGGTTGAGGGACACGTTCTTCACGGCCGGCGTCACGCGCGCGCCGCGCCCGAGAAAGCCGCCGGTGCGATAGGTCTTCGAGACATCGGTGATCGTCAGGATGTTATCAGAGGCAAGCGTCCGCGGGGGAGGCGCGTTCAGCGGCGGCACGGCGGCGATGAGCTGCTTGGTGTAGGCATGCTGCGGATGGTGCAGCACATCGGAAGCTGTACCTTGCTCAACGATGACGCCATGCTGCATCACCACCACGCGTTCCGCGATCTCCGCGACCACCCCGAAATCATGGGTGATGAACATGACCGCGGTCCTGCGGCGCTGCTGCAGGTCGCGGATCAGTTTTAGAATCTGCGCCTGGGTCGTGACGTCGAGCGCCGTCGTCGGCTCGTCCGCAATCAGAAGCTTTGGATCGAGCGCCAAAGCCATCGCGATCATGGCGCGCTGGCGCTGACCGCCGGATAGCTCGTGCGGATAGGCCTTTGCTGCAACTTTCGGATCGGGAATGCGGACGTCGGCGAGCAGGGCCAGCACTTTCGCGCCGATCTCCGCCTTCGACAATTTGGTATGGATCGAAAACATCTCGGCGATCTGGTCGCCGATGGTACGAAGCGGATTGAGCGCCGTCATCGGCTCCTGGAAGATCATGGCAATGCCTGCGCCGCGCACCTCGCGCATGTCCGCGATCGAGGCCTTGCAGAGATCGCGACCCTCGAACATCATCCGGCCGCCGTCGATCGTCACCTCGTTGGGCAATAGCCGCATGATCGCGTTGGCCATCATCGATTTGCCGGAGCCGGATTCGCCGACCACGCAGAGGATCTCGTTGGAGGCGATTTCCAGCGACACGTCCCTAAGCGCGTGCGCGCGATCGGCGCCGCCGGGCAGGCGGACGCTCAGGCGGTCGAGCGAGAGGATGGTCTCGTGCTCGCTCATCGGCCCTTCAGCCTCGGATTGAGCGCGTCATTGAGGCCTTGGCCGACCAGCGACACCGCGAGCACTGTGACGAGGATCGCAATACCCGGGATCGCCGAGACGTACCATTGCACCCGCAGCACATCGCGGCCGAGGCCGATCAGGTTGCCCCAGGATGCGACGTTGGGATCGGACAGCCGCAGGAACGCGAGCGCGCTTTCGAGCAGTATCGCGACCGCCATCACCACGCTGGCGTAGACGATGACCGGCGGCAGCGCATTCGGCAGGATCTCGCCGAAAATAAGCTGGATGTTCTTCATGCCGAGCGTCCGGCCGGCCTGGACGAATTCGCGGTTGCGCAGCGACAAAAATTCCGCGCGGGTCAGCCGCGCCGGAGCCGGCCACGACACCACGCCGACCGCGATGGTGACGGTCGTCAGCGTCGAGCCGAATACGGCAACCAACACCAAGAGCAGCACGAAGTTCGGTAGCGTCTGGAACGCTTCGGTGATCCGCATCAAGACATTGTCGAGCCAGCCGCCGTAATAGCCGGCGAAGGCGCCAACGAGGATGCCGATCAGGATCGCGATTGCGGTTGCGACGCCGCCGATCAAGAGCGATATCCGCGCACCGTAGAAAATTTGGGCTGCGATATCGCGTCCTGAATTGTCGGTGCCGAGCAGGAAACGCGGATTGGAGAACGGCCAGACCAGCGGTCGGCCAGCGAGCGCCAGCGGATCGCGTGGATAGAACCAGCCGGCGGAGATCGCCATCGCGATCACGATCACGAGCAGGATCAGGCCTGCCACCGCGGCGGGGCTTCGGAAGTAACGCTTGACCGCATCCATGGCCCTAACCCTCCGCCGTGATGCGCGGGTCGAGCCGCGCATAGATGAGGTCGACGATGAAGTTCACGGTGATGACGAGCAGCGCCGAGACGAACACGATACCAAGCAGCGTATTGAGATCGCGCTGCACCACAGACTCGTAGGCAAGCCGCCCGAGCCCCGGCAACGAGAACACGCTTTCGACCACCACTGAACCGCCCAGCATGGTGCCGGCCTGCAGCCCGATCAGCGTCACCATCGGCAACAGCGCATTGCGCAGCACGTGCCGCGTCACCACGCGCGTCTCGTCGAGGCCCTTTGCGCGCGCGGTGCGGACGTAGTCGAGGTTCAGCACTTCCAGCATCGAGGCGCGCATGATGCGCAAATAGATCGCCAGGAAGATCAGCCCGAGCGTCAGCGTCGGCAGCACCAGGTGGCTTGCGATATCGAGGGCTCGCCAGATGCCGGTCCGGACCGTTCCGATGTCCTCAAAACCGCCGGGCGGCAGCCATTGCAGATAGACCGAGAACACGACAATGGCCATCAAGCCAAACCAGAACGAGGGCGTGGCGTAGAAGATCAGGCCAAGCGTGGAGATCAGCGTATCGGGCCAACGGTTGACGCTGCGGGCGGCGATCACGCCGAAGACGAGACCGAAGAAAAATGCAAACGACAGCGAGGCCGTCATCAACAGGATCGTCGGAGGCAGCCGCTCCAGGATGACCGAGGCCACCGGCTTGCCGTAGATCGAGGAGAAGCCGAGATCGAGCCGCACCAGCCGCCAGAGGTAATTGCCGAGCTGCGCCGGGATCGAGAGGTCGAGCCCGTAGAATTTCCGCAGCTCCTTGGCGGTCGCAGCATCGCCGCCGCCCATCTGCGCCATCATGGCATCGACGGTGTCGCCCGGTGCGAACTGCAGCAGCAGGAACACACCGATCAGAATCAGAACGAGGGTCGGGATCGAGGCGGCAAGCCGCCGCCCCGCTAGGCTCAGAATGCGCATAGACCTATCTTGGCGGATATGGCGTCAAGCGGAAAGCCAAAGATCGTGCCAGCTCGTCGATCCCCAGCGCGGGGTATTGGAATGGTTGCGTGCCTTCGCTGTAATCGTGGTGACGAAAATCTGCTCGATCGGCATCCAGACCGGCAGCTCCGTGTTCACTTCCTTGACGAACTGGGTATAGAGCGCCTTGCGTTTGGCCGGATCGATTTCGGTCGCGGCATCGTCGATGGTCTTGTCGACGTTCTTGTCTTCCCAGCCCCACTGGTTGGTCCAGGGCGCGCCCTTCGGCTGACCCGAGCGATACCAGACCGTGGTCGAGACCGCGGGATCGTTACGGTATTGGTGCCAGCCGGTGGCGAGGTCGAAGGCGTGCTCGTCATAGACCTGCTTTAGGAAGCCGCCGCCGTCGTTGCGCACGATCTCGATCGGGATGCCGATCTCGCCCAGCGACTGCTGGACGAAGGTCGACCACAGCGAGATGTCCTCGCCCCACGGCGCGGGCAACAGTTTTAGCGTGAAGCGCGTGCCGCCGGTGCCCGGCTTGTAGCCGGCTTCATTCAGCAGCGCCGCGGCCTTGGCTTTGTCGTAGGGGTATTGCGGCGTGTTCGGGCCCGGATAGAAATCGGTCGAGGTCGAGGGGATCGGTCCGGTGCCGAGCTTGGCGAAATCGCCGAGAAAATTTTCGATGAAGAACGGCACGTTGATCGCATGCGCAATCGCGCGGCGGACGCGGATGTCGGACAATTCCTTGCGGCGGAAGTTGAACTCGAGCGTATTGGTGCGCGCGTTGCCTTCATTGCCCTTGGTCGAGACGATGAAGCGCTTGTCCTTGGAAAGCCGCGCCAAATCCGAGAGCGTCAGGCTCGAGAATGGAGCGTAGTGAAGTTCGCCGGCTTCCATTTGCGCCGCGGCCGAGGCGCGATCGGTGATCACGCGCCAGACGATGCGATCAAGATAGGGCGCGTTAGGGCGCCAGTAATCCGGATTGCGGTCGGCAATGATATATTGTCCGCGCTCGTATCTGACGAACTTGAACGGACCGGTGCCGACAGGCGAAAGATTGGTCGGGTTCTGGCGGATGTCGCCGCTCTCGTAGAGATGCTTGGCCGAGACGTAGCCGAGATCGGGCAGGGCGCGGAGCAGGAGATTCAGCGGCATCGGCCGCTCGTACTTGAAGATCGCGGTGTGGGCATCAGGCGTCTCGACCGCGGTCAGGAAGAGTTGCAGCGTCGATCCGTAATTGAGGATCTTCTTCCACATGTTCATGGCGGTGAATTCGACGTCGGCCGAGGTGAACGGCTTGCCGTCATGCCAGGTGATGCCCTTGCGCAGCTTGAAGGTCACGGTCTTGCCGTCGGGGGTGGCCTCCCAGCTCTCCGCGAGCACGCCGACCGGCTGGCCGCTGGCGTCGAGATCGACGAGGTTCTCCTGGATCTTGCCGCCGATGATGTAGACGCCGGTGGAAGCCTGAATGCTCGGGTTGAGCTGGCGCTGCTCGGCGGCGTAATGGACGGTAAACACGCCGCCCTTGCGCGGCGTTTCCTGCGCAAAGGCCCGCATCGGATTGACCACGTTGGCCGCAATGGCCGCCGACGTCAGCAGCGCGGTGCGGCGATTGATCTCAAGGCGCGTCAAATCCATGCGAAGTCTCCGAACAAATATTGACGGCGGACCGTTCACGCGTCCGCCTTGAGCTCGATGTTACGATGGAATGCCAACGCGAGTCATTTTCAAATCGCCGCGCGGGTGCGGAAAATCCTGCCAGAAAACAACGTGCTCGCCGGCCATTCGATCTGCCGATTTTTTGCTCGTGAGGGCGAAATCGCGGCTCGCCAGAATAGAGGCTAAGCGGCGGGCGCAGTCTGGGATTGGCGGGTAAAGTCCCGAACAAGGCGCCTCAAACCCCTTAAAAACAGGGTCCGGCGGCTTTGGAGGCCTGAATTTCAGCGAAAAATTGGACGAATCACTGCAACTCGACTAGCGAGATAGTTGTGCAGAATGTCGGAAACCCTGTTTTTTAGGCGGTTTCCGCCATATCGTCGCCTGTGCCAGAATCAATGGAGCAACCATGGCCACCCAAATGTCTAAGTCGCAGCTGATCGAGAAGATCGCGACCACCACCGAAGTTTCGAAGAAAGAGGTCAAGAGCGTGATGGACACGCTCGTCGACGTCGGTCACAAGGAACTGAAGAAGAACGGGGTATTCCTCGTTCCCGGCTTCGCGAAGTTTGTCGTGGTCAAGAAGCCGGCGACCAAGGCTCGGAAGGGCACCAACCCCTTCACGGGCGAGGAAATGATGTTCAAGGCCAAGCCGGCCCGCAAGATCGTCCGGGCCCGCCCGGTCAAGGCCGCCAAGGACGCGGTTTAAGAAAAGCGAAATGGCCCCTGGCGACGGGGGCCTTTTTGTTTGCTGGGCTTGCGCTCCCCGGATGCTGCGCAGCGCGCCGCATTTGCGGCGTGGTGCGCTGCTGATCCGGGGTCCAGCCGTAGGTCCCGGCTCTGCGGAGCAGCGTTTCACGCTGCACCGCGACGCTTAACGATGAAATCGTCTCCTCACACCACCGGTGACCGCCCGCCATCGACATTGATCGCCGTGCCGGTGATGAACGAGCCCTGCTCGGAGGCTAGGAAGCAGGCCAGATTGGCGAATTCCTCCGCTGTGCCGATGCGCCCCAAGGGCGTGCCCTTGGCAAGGTTCTTGGCAAACATCTCGAAGTCCATATCGGGTACCTGCGCGGCGTGGCGCTTGACCCACTGATCGCTCATGATCAGGCCAACCAGCATGGCATTGACCAGAATGTTGTGCTCGCCGCCCTCGCTCGCCATCACCTTGGTCAGCGCCATGCCGGCCGCGCGGGAGACCGAGGTCGGCGCCGAGGAGGCCGCCGGCGCTTTGGCGTAGGTATTGAGCACGTTGATGATGCGGCCCCACTTGCGCGCCTTCATGCCCGGCCAGACCAGCCGGCTGAAGCGGATCGCAGCGAATAGTTTGAGGTCGAGGTCTTCCTGCCAGGCCTCGTCGCTGATGTTCTCGAACGCCATCGTCCGCGCGGTGCCTGCATTGTTGATGAGGATGTCGACCGGGCCGAGATCGGCGACAATCCTTTCATGCGCATTGCCGATGTCTTCCGCCTTCGAGACGTTGCAAACGTAGTCGCGAACTTCCAGTCCGTCCTTAGCGAGCAGCTCCCGCGCCGCTGTCAGATCGGCTGCGCCGCGCGCGAGGATCGCCACTTTGGCGCCGGAGGCGGCGAATTGCCGGGCGACGGCGAGGCCAATTCCCTTGCTGCCGCCGGTGACGACGGCGACCCTGTCCTTCATCGTGACTTGCATGTTCTTCTGCCTAGTTGAACCGGAACTGGTCGAGTGAACCCATTGTTGCCGTGCCTCATCGCAGGGTCAACGCGCCACATCCGATGACGGACGCGTGAGCGGCGGAAATACCATCCGGTTTGGCAGGCGTGTTCGACAAGGATTTTTCCCGTTTGCCCCGGTCGGGAACGGCAATGTTGCTATTTTCGAACGCGCCTTGTGGGGCTCGGCGGCCGCGCCAACATCAAAAAGAACAACAATGGAGTCCAGGAGACCACCATGGGCCTGCAGCAAGCAAAACTCGAATCGCTTCCCTTCGTCACCGCCGAGCTGAACTATCTCGCGCCCACGCCGGGAAAGCCCCGCACCTACGCCTTCGATCCGCCGCCGGGCGAACCCAAATCCACCGCGCTGCCCGAGCCGCACAACGTCCCGATCTTCGACGCGCGCCTGATCGCCGCCAACCTCTCTTTGGACCGCGAGGGTTTTGCGCTGGTCCGCCATCCCACCATCGTCAGGAATTTCTACGACGATAAGGAAGTGAAGAACGTCTACTACCCCGCCGTGGAAGCCTTCCTGAAGGCGACCCTCAAAGCCGACCGCGTCTTCATCTTCGATCACACCGTGCGCAAACGCGTGGAGGGCGCCGCCGATATCAGGGGCGCTGGCCCACGGCAGCCGGCCACGCGCGTCCATGTCGACCAGACCGATAAATTAGGCGCCAACCGCGTGCGCGAGCATTTGCCGGATGAGGCTGACGAGCTTCTGAAGGGACGGGTGCAGGTCGTCAATGTCTGGCGGCCGATCCGGGGTCCGTTGCGCGATACGCCGCTGGCAATGTGCGACGGCCAGACGGTGGAGCCGGGCGATCTCGTTGCTTCCGACCTGATCTATCCAAACCGCAGCGGCGAAACATATTCGGTAAAATACAACCCGAACCATCGCTGGTACTACATTCCGGAAATGCGGACCGACGAGGCGCTGCTCTTGAAGTGCTACGATTCAGCAACCGACGGCCGCACACGGTTCGGGCCGCATACCGCCTTCGTCGATCCGACTACGCCGGCCGATGCGCCGCCGCGCGAGAGCATCGAACTGCGAACGCTGGTGTTCCACAGGAGCTGATCGCCGCGAGCGGGCGGATTCGCATTCCCACCATATTGGTGCTACCTCGCCCCGAAACAGTTTGGGGCGAGACGGCTCATGGACGACGGCAAGGCCGACGGTGCGGATGTCAATTTCCGCGCACTGATTTTTGCGCTGCTGGCGCTGGCCTGCGGTCACATGTTGTCGACGCTGCTGCGAACCATTCCGGCCGTGAGCCTCGACGTGATGGCGGCCGATTTCAAAACGCCCTCGCAGACGCTGGCGAGCCTAACCTCGATCTATCATTTCGGCTTTGCCGCCTCGCAGATTCCGGTCGGCGCAGCGATGGATCGCTTTGGCGTGCGGCCGGTGTCGCTCAGTCTGCTGGCGGGAACCATCGTCGGCGCGCTGGCGTCGGGTCTGGCCACCGGGCCGGAGAGCTTTCTGTTCGGCCAGTTCCTGCTCGGGGTCGCGACCTCGGGCATGCTGATGTGCCCGATGACGCTGGCGGCGAAACAGATGTCGGCGGCGCGCTTCGGCCTGTGGTCCGGCATCATCCTCTCGATCGGCAATGTCGGCATGCTGCTGTCGTCGAGCCCGCTGGCTTTCGTCGTAGAACATTTTGGCTGGCGCGCGGGATTCTGGATTTCCGCTGGCTTCGGCGCCGTAGTAGCAGTGGCGGTATTCGCGCTGGTGCCGAAGCAGCCGGCCGCGCATGCCGATGACTCCTCGCCATTGTCGCAAATGGCCGAAGTGCTGCGCATCGGCTTGTCGCGCCCACTGCGCGGTCTGATCGCGCTGTCGCTGGTCTCGCTGGCGGTCTCGCTGGTGTTGCGCGGATTATGGGGCGGACCCTGGCTGATGGAGGTCAAGGGTGTTGGCCGCATCGAGGCCGGCAACGCGCTCGGCCTGTTCACGCTGGCGTTGATCGTTGGTCCCCTCTTGATCGGCATCCTCGACCGCAATATCGGGCACCGCCGCGAGGTGCTGGCCGCCACCCATTCCTTCGTAGCCGTGTTGCTCGCGCTGATGGCGGCGGGCGCGCCGCATTATCCGCTTTCGGAACTGTTCGGGATGACGGCGATGCCGCCGCGACTCGACAGCGTGCTGCTGGGGCTGATCGGCATCGCCATATCGGCGCAGCCGCTGCTCTTCGGCATGACGCGGCAACTGGCGGGCGCGCAGAACGCCGGCAAGGCGCTCTCCGCCGTCAACCTCGCGTTCTTCCTCGGCGCCGCGCTGATGCAATCGGCAACCGGCGTGGTCGCGGCAATGTTCGGACTGCCTGCGGTGCTGCTGTTCATGGCAGCGGCCGCGATCGTGGGGACGGTGGTGTTTTTGCTGTATACGTAGGATGGGTGGAGCGCCAGCGATACCCATCATGCCGGCCTCCTGCGTTGATGGGTTTCGCAAGGGCTCAACCCATCCTACACTCCGGCGCAGAACGCCAGATATAACGGGTAACCATGTCCGCCAGGATCGATCCCATCACGCGCTCCGTCGTCCAGCACCGCCTCAGTTCGATCGTGAAGGAGATGGGCGAGGCGATGCTTCGCACCTCCTATTCGCAGATCCTCAATTCCAGCCGCGATTTTTCGCTCGCGATCTGCGACCCCGCTGGACGGCTGATCGCGCAGGCCGATCACCTGCCGGTTCATGTCGGCGCGCTGCCATGGGCGACGCTCGCGGTCGAGGAACGGTTCAAGGACGTCAAACCAGGCGACGTGATCCTGCTCAACGATCCCTATCATGGCGGCAGCCACCTGCCTGATTTGACCGCCTTCGTGCCGGTGTTCGACGGCGAGCGGCGGCTGCTCTGGACCATCGTGCGCGCACACCAGAGCGATATCGGCGGCGCCACGCACGGCGCCTATAATCCCGCCGCCACCGAGATCTATCAGGAAGGCCTGCGCGTCCCTCCGATCAAGCTCTACGAGGAAGGCCGCCTGCGCGACGATCTGCTCGACCTGCTGGCGCTGAACATCCGCAACCCCCGCGAATTCCGCGGCGACCTCGCAGCGATGCTGGGGGCCGCGCATCTCGGCGAGCGACGGCTGTCGCGATTGTTTGCGGAGTTCGGTGCGCCGGTGGTCGAAGCCGCGGTGGAAGCGATCCTCGACGCCACCGAGCAGCAGACCCGCGCGGTGGTCTCAACCTGGAAGGACGGCGTGTTTTTCGGCGAGGCGTTTCTCGATGACGACGGCCACGGCCGCACCGACATCCGTATCGCTGCAAAGGTCACCAAAAAGGGCAGCGACGTCGAGGTCGATCTGTCCGATTCCGATCCACAATCGACGAGCTTTGTGAATTCCTCGCATGCCAATATGCAGGCCGCGGTGGCGATGGCGTTTGCCTATTTGATCGACGCGGAGATTCCCAAAAACACCGGCGCGCTGCGTCCGCTGAAGGTAATTGCAAAACAGGGCACGGTGGTGTGGGCCGATCCGGGCCGGCCGGTGACGCTGTGCACAAGCCATCCGTCCAATGAAATCGTGGAAGCCATCGTGAAGGCGCTTTCCGCATCCTGTCCGGAACGCGCAATGGCCGGCTGGAGCCGCAGATTCCGGATCGCGATCCAGGGCGAAGACCCGCGCACCGGCAGGAATTTTATCTGGCACCTGTTTCAGGCGCGCCCCGGCGGCGGTGCGTCTTCCGGCGGCGACGGCTGGTCATCGATCGGCGAGTGGCATTCGGTCGGCGGGCTGAAGTTCGGCAGCCTCGAAGTGGCGGAGGTGCGCTTTCCCCTGCATTTCCGCACGCATGAATTCCGTCCGGGCTCCGGCGGCGACGGCCAGTATCGCGGCGGCCTCGGCGTGTCGCTCGATCTGGTGCTGGAGACGGAAAAGCCCGCGAAGGGCAACACCGCCGGCGACGGCGCGCGACACGGTCCCTGCGGCATGCTCGGCGGCGAAGACGGCAAGCCGCATCATTATCGCCTGCTGTCCGAAGGCCACGAGCCGCGCGTGCTGCGCACCAAGGAAGTCGGCATCGAGCTGCGCCCCGGCGATTGCCTCGAAATCCGTTCCTCCGGCGGCGGCGGCTGGGGACCGCCGGACAAGCGATCGGCGGAGGCGCGCCGGCGCGACCGCGAGCAGGGCCTGACCGAGGCCTCGGCGGAGCAGGCGTCCTCATGATGTTCAGGATAGGCGTTGACGTCGGCGGGACCTACACCGATCTGGTGGCCACGGACGAGACCGGGCGAACCATATTTGCAAAATCGCCATCGACGCCGGCGGATCAATCGATCGGCGTGATGGCGGGCCTGGAAGAGCTGGCGCGGCGGCTGAACGTGACGCGCGGGGAAATGCTCGCGGCAACCGACCGTCTCGTGCATGGCACGACGGTTGCCACCAATGCGCTCTTGGAGCGCAAGGGAGCAAAAGTCGCGCTCATCACCACCGAAGGCCATCGCGACGTCATCGAGATGCGCGAGGGCCTGAAACCCGATCGTTACGATTTGCGCTCACCGCCGCCGGCGCCGCTGGTGCCGCGCGATTTGCGTTTCGGTGTCAAGGAGCGGCTCAAGGCCGACGGCAGTGTCTTCGTTCCGCTTGATACAAAATCGCTAGACAACGCCATTGCCGGCATCAGGCAGTCAGGCGCGACCTCGGTCGCGGTGTGCTTTCTGCATTCCTATCTCAACCCGGTTCACGAACTTGCCGCCGTCGAGCGGCTGAAGCAGGCGCTGCCGGACATTAGCATCTCGTGCTCCAGCGACGTGCTGCCGCAGATCAAGGAATATGAGCGCGTCTCGACCACGATCGTGAACGCCTATGTCGAGCCGATCGTGCGGCGCTATCTGACCAATCTCGAAACGCGGCTCACCGAGGCCGGCTTCAGGGGGAGTCTCTTTGTCGTGCTGTCGCATGGCGGCATGGCGCCGGTCGGAGAGGCCTCTCGGCTCGCTGCGGGCACGGTGCTGTCGGGACCGGCGGGCGGCATGTCGGGCGGTCGGCGGTGTTCTGATTTGGTTGGCATTCCCGATCTGGTGCCGTTCGACATGGGCGGCACCTCCACCGATATCTCGCTGATTTCTGGGGGGCAGGTCTCGCTCTCCGCCGATGGCATGCTGGCCGGCCAGCGTATCGCGCTGCGCAGTCTCGACATTGCGAGCATTGCGGCAGGCGGCGGTTCGATCGCCAGCGTCGATGTCAGCCGCACGCTCCGTGTGGGCCCGGAAAGCGCGGGCTCGGTGCCGGGCCCGGCCTGCTACGGCAATGGCGGCCTGGCCGCGACCGTCACCGACGCCAATGTCGTGCTCGGCTATCTCGACGCCGCCGCCTTCATGGGCGGCAAACGTCCGCTCGACCGCGCGGCGTCGGAAGCAGCCGTCGACCGCATCGCGGCAGCGATGGAGCTGTCGTGCGTCGAGGCCGCCGCCGGCATCTACCGCATGATCAACCTGAACATGGCCGATGGAATCCGCCTGATGACGCTGCGCCGCGGCGTCGATCCGCGAAAATTTGCGCTGTTGAGTTTCGGCGGTGCGGCCGGTCTGCACGCGGCGGAGGTCGCGCGCGAACTCGAGATCAAGCGCATCATCGTGCCGACCGTGGCGTCGGTGCTGTCGGCCTGGGGCATGCTGACCAGCGATCTCCGCTATGAGGTCAGCCGGACGCATTATGGTGCCGGTGCGCGCATCTCGGCCGACGAAGTGCGGGAGCTGTTTGCCGGACTGGAACAGCAGGCAGCCGGCCGGCTGCGTTCGTGGTTCAGCGGGCGTATTACAATCGAACGCTCCGCCGAGATGCGCTACGGCGAGCAGATCTTTGAGATCGACGTCTCGCTCGACGGCCTCGACTGGAACGCCGCCGATCTCGTCGACCGGATCGAAGACCGCTTCCACATCAGGCACGAGGAATTGTACACCTACGCCTCGCGTGGCCAGGAGGTCGTCTTCGTCAACGCCCGCGTCGCCGCGGTCGGCGAGGTCCAACGGCAAGACGAGGGCGCTCGCGAAGCCGCATCATCCAGCGCCTGTTCGCCACGCAGCCGGCGGCAAGCCTTCTTCGGCGGCTGGCGCGAAGTCCCGGTCTACGCGCTCGACGACCTGCAGCCGGGCCATACGCTGACGGGGCCGGCGATCATTGAAGCCGAGACCACCACGGTGCTCGTCGACACTGGCGACCGCGTCACGGTCAACGAGCTTGGTTGGCTGGATATATCGTTGCAATGATATGTAGCCCGGACGAGCGAAGCGATATCCGGGGCCGGCCGTTGTCCCGCATGTCGCGGAGCCTGTCATCGGGCGCGCATTCGCGCGACCCGTTGGCTCATGCGCGCTACGTTGCTGCTCAAATCGCATTACCGATTTCGGCCCCTACACGGCCAATCTCGACCATGCACACGGCCAAGACCCAATTCGTTCGCCAGCCACAACGGAACCGTTGCCTCTTGAGGCCCCTCGCGTATCACCGGCACTACGGGCCCGCCGCATGGATCGACCCGGTCGTCCTCAGGGCGATAACGATATCGTGGAACGATATTGTAATCCCAGTAGGGAGTTGGCCTTACGACGGGCACCCTGATGATGGGCCTTTCCCGTGGTTCACGAACGACTTGGGCCGTCTGCGCATGCGCTGCGGTACCAAACGTGCCCAGGTTACACAGGACCAGGGCCGTTCCCAAAGCTACGATCGTTTTCCTCATGCCTCGACCTCCTTGCCACACACTGCTTAGACGGAACTCGGATATCCAGCGATGTTCGAATTCGTGCCGCTGCTGAGCGGTATATCGGACATCAAACACGCCTGAACCGCAACGTCTCATTTTATGAAGACTGGCGACCCATTTGGCGTGGCAATGCCGCGCCGCCAACATTTCATTTTAACAACCTGAACTCCCGCGCTATCATCGTCATCGCTGGGTGGCGTCACGAGCTCTGAACAGCTCGGGTTCGAGGGGCCGCGTTGATGAAAACAAGAATAAAATGGCTGTCACCAGCCTTCTTCGCATTGTTCTTGGCATCGATACTGGCCGCCCTGCAGCCGGCCCGGGCTGCCGGCGTGACCGACACCGAAATCCGCATCGGCAACATCATGCCCTACACCGGCCCGCTTGCCGCGTTCGCTTCGATCGGCCGGGCGGAGGCCGCCTATTTCGATATGATCAACGAGCGTGGCGGCATCAACGGGCGCAAGATCAGATTCATCTCGCGCGACGACAGCTCAAATCCGAGAACGGCGGTCGAGCATACCCGCGAGCTGGTCGAGCAGGAGCGTGTGCACCTGATGTTCGGGTCGTTCGGCACGCCGACCAATCTGGCGACGCGAACCTATCTCAACGAGAGAAACATCCCACAGCTCTTCGTCGCCTCCGGCGACGAGGCGTGGGCGCATCCGAAGCGGTTTCCCTGGACGATGGGCTGGCAGCCGACGTTCCGGGCCGAGGGGCGCATCTACGCCAACTACATTCAAGCCGCCTATCCGAGCCGGAAGATCGCCGTGCTCTGGCAGAACGATCAGTTCGGACGCGATCTGTTCCGGGGATTGCAGGAGGGGCTCGGCATCACCGCCAACATGATCGTTGCGGATATCGCCATTGATGCTGATATGTCGATCGATACCCAGGTCGACATCCTCAAGAACTCCGGCGCTGAAGTGCTCGTGCTCAACTGCGCACCGCCGATCTCGGCGCGTGCCATCCGTAGAGCGGCTGAACTGGGCTGGCATCCGGTGTTGTTGCTGGTCAATGCGGCAGCTTCGATCGCGAACGCGCTGAGGCCGGCGGGGCTGCAGAATTCCGTCGGCGTGATCTCGACCTCGTTTCTGAAGGACGCCAGCGACGCCACCTGGAAGGATGACCCCGCCATCAAGGAATGGCTCGCGTTCATGGACACATATTATCCCGACGGCGACAAGGAGGATGGCTACGCCATCTTCGGCTACGCGGCGGCCGAGACGCTGGTCCAGGTGTTGACCCAGTGCGGCGACGACCTCTCGCGCGAGAACATCATGCGGCAGGCCGCATCCTTGCGGAACTACCGGAGCACGGTTGCATTTCCGGGAATAGCGATCAACACCGGCCCGACCGACTTCCATCCGATCGAACAGATGCGGCTGGTGCAGTTCGACGGCAGCGCCTGGCAGCCGATCGGCGACGTCATCGAGAGCGCGTTCCTGGGCGCGCCGGGCGATAAATGAATGTAGGGTGGGCTAAGGCGCGAAGCGCCGTGCCCAGCACGTTTCCCATTGCACAAGCTGAATGGTGGGCACGCTTCGCTTTGCCCACCCTACGATCTACGATCATCACCACTGTCATCGCCCGCGAAGGCGGGCGATCCAGTACGCCGAGACGCACGCGATTGAGCCATGCAGGCCGCGGCGTACTGGATACCCCGCATGCGCGGGGTATGACGGCACATGGCTCCGCCTACTTCTTCTGCCCGTAATTCAACAGCCCGCCCTTGCTCTTTGGCGGATGGGCGCGCAGGCCTTCCTCGTTGGGCTCGGTGCCCCAGCCGGGGCGGTCCGGCATTATCAGATGGCCGTCGACGATTTCGGGCACGTGGGTGAACAATTCATGGTCCCACGCCAGGCGATCGATGTCGGTTTCCATGATGCGTAAATTCGGCACCGCGGCGGAGAAATGCGCGTTCTGCATGGTGCAGAGATGGCCGTAGAAATTATGCGGGGCGACGTTGACCTCAAAGTGCTCGGCGGCCGCGGCGATCTTCATCGATTGCCACACCCCGTTCCAGGGCGTGTCGATGATGGCGACGTCCATCGCCTGATCGTTGAAATAGGGCAGGAACTCGCGCAGCCCCAACAGTGTCTCGCAGGATGAGACCGGATGTGGGCTCTGGCGGCGGATGTAGCCGAGCGCCTGCGGGTTGAAGGTGTCGATCTCCACCCAGAACAGATCCATGTCCTTGATGGCGCGCAGTATCTTGAGATAGCCCTCAGTCTTGGCATTGAAGTTGAGGTCGAGCAGCAGATCGACGTCGGGACCGGCGCCGTCGCGGATTGCTTCGAGGTGCATGCAGAGATTGCGCAGCACCTTGCGATCGACGTTGATCTCGGGTTCGAACGGCGAACCGAAGCCCGGCCGCCAGCCCTGCGGCTTGCCGTCGGTATAGACGAAGATGTTGGTCTTCATCGCCGTAAAGCCCTTTTCGCGCACCTCGCGGCCGATCGATTTGACGCCGTCGAGATCGGTAATCGCCGGCTTGAACCAATCGGGATGGTTGATGCGCCAGGTCGCGCAGTGCGACCAGTAGACCCGGATGCGGTCGCGGATCTTGCCGCCGAGCAGTTCGTAGCAGGGCACGCCGAGCGACTTGGCCTTGACGTCGAGCAGCGCGTTCTCGAGCGCCCCAAGCGCCAGCGCCACTACGCCACCCGCGGCCGGGCGCGTCGCGGCGAACAGTTCAGCGTAGATCCGCTCGTGCTGAAACGCGTTCTTGCCGACGACCCGCGCGCCAAGCCGTTCGATCGCCGCCGTCACGCCGGGCGCGCCAAAACCCTCGTCGTATTCGCTCCAGCCGACGATGCCGCCTTCGGTCATGACCTTGACGAAGTGGTAGTTCCGCCAGCCTGCGTCGCATGCGAGCGTTTCGACGCTTCTTATGGTGGTGGCTTTTTTCATGTTTCCTGCCCCCGGGCTTGTTGTTGTGGTTGACTGATAACAACAACGGATTGGCTGAATCGTCAATTGCAGGGTAGCGCAGACCGTCAATGCAGATCGTGCTTATCCGGCGCGCCGTGGCCTGCGTGTTTCGAGACGCGCGGCGCTGCCGCGCTCCTCACCACGAGGGTCTTAGATTGCGGTCTCAGACCTCATCCTGAGGAGGCGCAAAAGCGCCGCCTCGAAGGATGTAACCACCGACGTTCGGGAATGCGCTAGCCCCGTGGCGAAAACAACGTCGGCTTCCGCCGCTCGAACACCTGCCGCCCGTTCTTGAATCCCATCAGCACATCGGGCAATTCCGCAATCGCGTTCGTCCCGCTGTCGGTATCGAGAATAATCAGGTCCGCCGGATTGCCCGGCATGATGCCGTAATCGCGCAGGTTCATCAGCCGCGCCGGCAAGTCGGTGACGAGATCGAGGCAGGCGTCGAACTCGCCGATGCCGGCATGCGCGACATTGGCGTAGAAATTCGCCATCCGCAGCAGCGAGGCGTCGCCGAACGGCGTGAAGGGATTGAGCACATTGTTGGTCGCGACCGAACAGAGAACGCCATCTTCAACCAGCCTGTGCGCCACCGTCAGCCCGCGCGGCGCATTGTGCGTGGCATCGCGGCCCATCAGATAAAGATCGGTTGCGGGCAGCACGGTGACGGCAACGCCGGATTTCGCCAGCCGCGCCGTTGCCGTCTTCAGCCGGTCCGGCGGCAGCGCCGATAATTTGGTGGCGTGACCGATCGCGACACGGCCCTCGTAGTTGCGCCGCTCGGTCTGCCGGCAGACCTCTTCGAGATGACACCAGGAAGGGTCAAGGTCGAAGTCGAGGTGCAGGTCGACGTCGATATCGAATTGCTGCGCCAGGTCGAGAATCTTTTCGAGATGCGAGTTCGGATCGGTGTCCATATAGGGGCAGCCGCCGATCACCTCACCGCCGTCGCGCAAGGCCGCAATGAGCAGTTCCTCGGCGCCGGGATCATTGGTCAGTCCTTCCTGCGGAAACACGCAGATAGAGAGATCGAGCGCCCAGGCATAATCGCGCTTGAGCGCCTTGATCGCCTCAAAACCGCGCAACGCAATCCGTGGATCGATCTCCACGTGGGTTCGCATCCGCGTCGTGCCATGCACGATGGCGCGCTCGATCACCCGCGCGCCGCGGGCGTAGACGTCTTCGACCGTGAAATCGCGCTTCATCGCGGCGACGGCGGCGATGGCTTCGCTGACGCTGCCGTGGTTGTGCGCGCAGCGGCCGAGCAGGCAGGCCTTGTCGAGATGGATGTGCGTGTCGACGAAGCCGGGCAAGGCCAATCTGCCGCCGACCTCGATCTCGGCCGCTTCGCAGTCAAGCCGGGGTTCGATGGCCACGATACGCCCGCCGCCGATGCCGATATCGACCGGGGTGGCCGAGGTTCGCGTCCTGGCGTTGCGGAAGATCAGGTCAAAGGCGGATTTAGTGTTCATCGGACGTCAGGCTGGTGAAGGTCCCAACCTATCGGAAGCCGGGGCGCCGGGCAGCTCCAGATTGTGTGCAATTGGAAGGCTGAACTGTTCAAAATATGTGCATGCAGTTTGCCGCTCGAATTGTAGTATTTCGCCGCACCAGGAGAAACCGCCATGTCCGTCGCCGCCGAAGCCGAAGTGAAGGGAATGTCTGACGCCGAGGTGGTCGAGGCCTACCTCACGGCCTCGATGATCCCGGATCCCGATGCGGCCGCGGCCTACATGAAGCCGGGCACGATCATCACCTTCACCGGTGGCCGGGAGTTCGATCATCCGCGCGGCCCGACCGGCTTCAACGCGCGGCGCTATCGCTGGGTCAAGAAGAAGATGGACCGTTTTGACGTCTGCCCGGGCGCCGGGGAGACCGTTGTCTACAGCATCGGCACGCTTTACGGCGAATGGCTCGATGGCACGCCGTTCGAAGGTAACCGCTATGTCGATCGTTTCGTGGTCAGGGGCGGGCTGATCGTGAAGATGGACGTCTGGAACGACAGCGCCGAGCGGATTTTGGTGCAGATGGGGATTGAGGCGTGAGGCGCGTGGCGGGGCTTCATCCTTCGAGACGCGCTGCTACGCAGCGCTCCTCAGGATGAGGTCTAAAACCCTCATGGTGAGGAGCACGGCAACGCCGTGCGTCTCCGGACGATGCTTCGCAATCGCCGGGCGAACCACGAGGCCACCGGCCACGCACAGATCCTTTACCTCGCCCGCACCACCTTCGGCATCTTCACCACCCGCTCGCCTTCGCTTTCCTCGGCATAGGGCGCCAGAATATCCAGCAAATCGCGGCCGCGCGGCGGGGCGGGGGCTACCAGCGCGCGGCTGGCCACGGAATCCAGATGGCTGTGCATCAGGCTCATCACCTTGGTCTCGTCGCCCTTGACCAGCGCTGCGATGATCGCGCGGTGCTCGTTGATCGCGCATTCCGAGGAGTGCGGCCGGCTGTAGAGCGATAGCGTCAGGCAGCAGCGATAGGCGACCTCGCTGACGTAGCGCACCAGGATCGGACTGTTCGTCATGTTGGCGAGCAGGATGTGGAATTCCGTCGCGAGGCGTATCGACACCGCATCCGAGCCGTCGCGCGCGCGGTCCTCGGCATCGACATGGGCGTTGAGTTCGGCAATCTGGCTCTTGGTCAGCTTGCCGGCGAGCTGGCGCACCACCAGGCGTTCGAGTTCGATCCGGATATCAAAGGCATCGCGCGCTTCCTGCCAGCTCGGCGTCGCCACCACGGCGATCCGGTTACGGCGAAGCTCGACCAGGCCTTCGGCGGCCAATTGGCCCAGTGCGTGGCGAGCAATGGTGCGGCTGACGCCGAACCGCTCGCCGAGCGAATCCTCGGGCAATTTCGCCCCCGGCGCGAGCGCTTGCTCGATGATGGCGCGGCGTAGCGCGCGGCAGATCACGCCGACCTTGTCGGACGGCTCAGCGGTCTTGCTGGCGGAGCGGGGCGCCATCGGCGAATCCTGACGGGTGCTTCGAATGGGGCTCTCTTATCACAATTACCGACTGATTGTGCGCCTCAGTTGCATGCACTTTGAGGGCGGAATTGCACAAAAGGAGTCCGCCGGATCGGGCGGCGAACCGTAGGCCCATTGATTTCAAAAGCAAGTTTCGCTGGCACCCGGCTTGCATGCACTTCCAGCCATGATGCGCATGCAACCATATTCCGAATTTCAAGGCGCGCCGGTTCCGGCTTCCGCCGCTCCGATCGCGATCGAACTCTCGGAGGCCTCCGTTACTTTCGGCCGCGGCGCCCGGGCGGTACCGGCCCTCTCTACGACCACGCTGCGGATCGCCGACGGCGAGTTCGTCGCCCTCGTCGGGCCGTCCGGCTGCGGCAAGTCGACCATCCTGCGGCTGGTGAGCGGTCTGGTGCAGCCGACATCGGGCGTGGTCATCGTCGGCGGCCGCGAAGTCGCCGCGCGGGCGCTCCGCGTCGGCATGGCGTTCCAGAATCCGACCATGCTGCCGTGGATGTCGATCGAGCGGAACATCATGCTGCCGCTCAAGATCGTCGAGCCGTTTCGCTCGCAATTCCGAAGGCTGCGCAAGACCGACTTCCGCGACAAGGCCAACGCGCTTCTGGAGCAGGTCGGCCTCAAGGGGTTCGGCAACCGCTACCCCTGGCAGCTCTCCGGCGGCATGCTTCAGCGCGCCAATCTCTGCCGCGCCTTGATTCACGAGCCGCGCATGCTGCTGCTCGATGAGCCCTTCGGCGCGCTCGACCAGTTCACGCGCGAAGAGCTGTGGTCGATCCTGCAGGATCTCTGGATCGCCCACCGGCCGACCGTGCTCTTGGTGACGCATGATCTGCGCGAGGCCGCCTTTCTCGGCAGCCGCATCTGCGTGATGAGTGCGCGTCCGGGTCGCATCCTCGACGACAGCCGGGTCGACTTCGCCCGGCCACGCACCGTGGCCATGACCTTCGAGCCTGATTTTGTCGCGCTGAACCAGAAGCTCCGTGCCTTCATCGTCGATGCCAGAACGGCTTCAGCGCAGGGAGCAGCCTGACATGCCCGATCTCGATTATCGCCAAAAAGCCTGGTCGGCGGCACTGATCGTGCTGTTCTTCATCGCCTGGGAATTGTTCTGCCTGATATCAGGCATGTCCGACCTGGTGCTGCCGCGTCCCTCGCAAGTGCTCGTCACGCTGGTCGAGAAATTCCCGATCCTGTGGCCGCATGTCCTGCAGACGCTGGCGACGACCATGATCGGTTTTGTTCTTGGCGTCGGCCTCGGCGTCGTATTGGGCGCAGTGATCGGCGTCTCGAAAACCGCGTATGATACGGCCTATCCGCTGCTCGTTGGATTTTCCTCGATTCCAAAAGTTGCTGTTGTGCCGATCTTCGTGCTGTGGTTCGGCTCCGGCAGCGTGCCCGCGGTGCTGACCGCGCTGTCGATCTGCTTCTTCCCGATCGTCGTCAACATCGCGACGGGACTGGCGACGACCGAACCTGAACTCGAAGACGTGCTGAAGGCGTTAGGGGCCAGCAAGTTCGACATCCTTTGGAATGTCGGCTTGCCGCGGACCATGCCGTTCTTCTTTGCCTCGCTGAAAGTCGCGATCTCCTACGCCTTTGTCGGCGCGGTGCTGTCGGAGACCGTCGCCTCGAACCGCGGCATCGGCAACGTCATGATGACCGCATCCTCGAATTTCAATGTGCCGCTGGTGTTCGCCGGCCTGTTCGTGCTCGCCGGCCTCGGCGTCGCGCTTTACGTGATCTTCTCGGTAATCGAGGGGCGCGTCACCGGCTGGGCCACCCGCAAGAACGACATGATCGCCACATGAGCCAAGTTTTGCCAACTGTCATTCAACCCTTATCGAGGAGACCCGCGATGTTAACCAGAGTAAGTGTCGCGCTGTTTGGAGCCGTCCTGTTTGCCGGCGCTGCCAATGCCCAGGAGACGACGATCAAGTTCACGCTGGGCTGGAAGACGCAAGGTTCGGATGCCGCGTTCTTCTATGCCAAGGACAACGGCTTCTTCAAGCAAGAGGGCCTCAATGTGGTGATCGACCAGGGCGAGGGCTCCGGAGCGACGGTGACGCGCATCATGTCGGGCGCCTATGACGCGGGCTTCGGTGACGTCAACGCCATCATCCAGAACGCCTCGACCAAGCCACAGGACGCCCCTGTGATGGTCTACATGATCTGGAACCAGCCGCCATTCGCCATCGTCACCAAGAAGACCAGCGGCATCAACACCATCAAGGACTTTGAGGGCCGCACGCTTGGCGGCGCGCAGGGCACGCCGACGACGCGGCTGTTGCCGGTGTTTGCCAACAAGAACAAGCTGGAGGGCGAGAAGATCAAGATCTCCAACATGGCGCCGAACCTGCAGGAGCCGATGCTGATCAAGGGCGATATCGACGCCGCACTGGTCTTCAACATCACCAGCTATTTCAATCTCGTGCTGAACCGCCAGGACCCCGACAAGGACTACAAATGGTTCTCGTTCGGCGATTACGGCCTCGATCTCTATTCGAACGGCATGATGGTGTCGCGCAAGCTGCTGGTGTCCAATCCGAAGGCCGTCGCTGGTCTGGTTCGCGCCGTCAACAAGGCCGTGATCGCGATCGCCAAGGATCAGAATGCCGGCATGAAGGCCGCGCTGAACTACGACAATCTGATCAATGCCGAGGTCGAGAAGCGCCGCTTGCAGTTTTCCTTCGACAAGCTGATCGTCTCGCCCGAGATGAAGGAGATCGGCGTCGGCGACGTCAAGGACGACCGCATGGCCCGCGCCATCGGCATCATCGTCGAAGGCTATCAGCTCGCCCGCGCACCGGCGCCATCAGAGATTTTCTCCCGCGAATTCCTGCCGCCGCGCGCGGAGCGGGAGCTGGTGTACACGGCGAATTGACAGGGTGGTGTATCAACTCGTCATTGCGAGCGTAGCGAAGCAATCCATGCCTCCGCGCGAGGAAAGATGGATTGCTTCGTCGTGGAGCCTGTCATCGGGCGCGCATTTCGCGCGACCCGTTGGCTCCTCGCAATGACGGAGTGCCCTTATGGCCACCGAAGTTGCCGCACACAGCCTATTCTCTAGCTCCGACCGCGGGCTCCTCGACAATGTCGTGCTTCATCACGACAACGGCCTCATCAGGTCGATCTCGCCGGCGACCTCACCCACAACCGGCCCGCGCTCCCTCATTCTTCCCGCCTTCGTCAACGCCCACGACCATGCCCGTCCGAACGCGTCGTCGTTCGGAGCGCTCGGCATGCCCCTGGAAAGCTGGATCCTGCGTTCCGCGCTCGGCACCCCGGTTGATCCCTATCTGACCGCCGCCTCGGCGCTGGCGCGCTCGGCGCGGGCAGGCTGCGCGGCGATGATGGTGCACTACACCCGGCCAAGCGGCACCATGCCGCTGGTCGAAGAAGCAGCGGCAATTGCACGGGCAGCCTCCGACGTCGGCATCCGCATCGCGTTCGCGCTGGCCGTGCGCGACCAGAACCCGGTGGTATATGGCGAAAGTGAGCCGGTGCTGTCAGAACTCTCCGGCGACGACCGCAAGGCGATTGAAGAGCTATTCGTCCGCGCGCCGGTGCCGCCAAAGGCCTACATCGAACTAACCGATGCGATTGCCTCGGCCATCGCGGGGCCGAAGGTGGACGTGCAACTCGGCCCGGCCGGCGTGCAGTGGTGCTCAAAGCCTCTGCTGGAGGCGGTGGCGGAGAACTCGGCGCGGACCGGCCGCTGCATTCACATGCACCTGCTGGAGACGGTCTATCAGCGCGCCTGGGCGGATGCGAACTTTCCCGGCGGTGTCGTCCGCTACCTCCGCGACATCGGCTTTCTGTCGGAGCGGCTGACGCTGGCGCATTGCATCCACGCTCGCCCTGACGAGATCGAGATGATCGCCGCCTCCGGCGCCCGCATTGTCACCAATTTCAGCTCCAATCTCCATCTGCGCTCCGGCCTCGCGCCGATCGCGGCCGCGCACAAATGCGGCTGCGCCATCGCGGTTGGCGTCGACGGTCTCGCGCTGGATGAAGATGACGATGTCCTGCGCGAGATGCGGCTGGTGCAGATGATGCACGGCGGCCTCGGCTTCCAGCGAACCTGGACCGCTTCCGAATTCCTCGCGCTCGCCATTACCAACGGCCGCAAGGCGACGGGCGCACCCGGTACCGGTGAACTCATCCCCGGCGCACCGGCCGATTTCGTCACCCTCGATCTCGACCGCCTCGACCGCGACCAGATCATCCCCGTCGAGCCCATCGACCTCTTGTTCGCGCGCGGCAACGCGTCGCTCTTGCGTGATGTGGTAGTTGATGGACGGCTGATCGTCAGCGAAGGCCGGTGCACCGGCGTCGACCTGCCTGGAATCGAGAATGAGCTGCGCGGAATCTACCGCGCCAATGCGAAAAAGCTCTCCGCCCTTCAGCGCGCCTGGCCGGTGCTTTCGACCTCGCTGCAAAGCTGGTTCGAAGCGCATTTGGATTGCCGCTAAGCCGAGCCTGTCTTGCGAATTCCGTGATGTGGAACGAAATTCCACTTGCGCAGAATCTCGGCAAAGGTTTCATGTTTAGCCACGAGAAACGAACCGGTGGCCGTGTTTTCGCCGTCGGTTGTTGCATGGGAGAAGCAAGCGGGGCGAGGTGAGGCAGTCACCCCTTCAGTTCGCTCCGACGCCTGAACGGAAACGTCGATGTCCTTCCACAAATTGCTGATCGCCAACCGCGGTGAGATCGCCATCCGCATTGCGCGCGCCGCCGGCGACGCCGGGCTTGCCACCGTCGCGATCTATTCCGCCGATGACGCCCAGTCGCTGCACGTCCGCGCCGGCGATGCCGCGCATGAAATCCCCGGCCTTGGCGCACGGGCCTATCTCGACATCGAGGCGATGATCGCGGCCGCAAAGGCGACCGGGTGCGATGCGCTGCATCCCGGCTACGGCTTCCTTAGCGAGAATTCTGCGCTCGCCCGGCGCTGCGCCGAAGAAAGCATCGTCTTTGTCGGGCCGTCGCCGCAGGCACTCGACCTGTTTGGCGGCAAGGCGCAGGCGAAGGCATTGGCGAAGCGGTGCGGCGTGCCGGTTGTCGAAGGCACCAGTGGCCCAACCAGCCTCGAACAGGCGAAGGCCTTCCTTGAGTCGCTCGGCCCCGGCGGCGCCATCATGATCAAGGCGATTGCCGGCGGGGGCGGGCGCGGCATGCGCATCGTCGATGACGTGGCTAGGCTGGAGGAAGCCTTTGCGCGCTGCCAGTCCGAGGCGATAGCGGCCTTCGGCAGCGACGGCGTGTATGTCGAGCGCCTGATCCGCAATGCCCGTCACATCGAGGTGCAGATCATCTGCGACCACCACGGCGCCATCAGCCATTTGTGGGAGCGCGAATGCACCATCCAGCGCCGCAACCAGAAACTGATCGAGATCGCGCCGAGCCCGTCGCTGACCGATAGCTTGCGCACCCGCATCATCGACTCGGCCAAGGAACTTGCCGCCGCCGCCAACTACGACAATCTCGGCACTTTCGAATTCCTGGTCGATAATGACGCCAGGACCAGCGACAAGGCGTTTGCCTTCATCGAGGCCAATCCGCGGCTGCAGGTCGAGCATACCGTCACCGAGCAAGTGCTCGGCCTCGATCTCGTGCAATCGCAGCTCGCGGTCGCAGCCGGTGCCACGCTCGGCTCGCTTGGGCTCGCGCAGGGCTACATCCCGCGGCCGCGCGGTTTTGCGATGCAGCTCCGCGTCAACATGGAGGTGATGGACGAGACCGGCGCGACCAAACC
Organism: Bradyrhizobium sp. sBnM-33; assembly: GCF_032917945.1. NCBI lineage: Bacteria > Pseudomonadati > Pseudomonadota > Alphaproteobacteria > Hyphomicrobiales > Nitrobacteraceae > Bradyrhizobium > Bradyrhizobium sp. sBnM-33. The sequence goes on along the minus strand of NZ_CP136624.1, from coordinate 7,337,296 downwards.
AACCGGCGGCACGCTGGCCCTGTTCGATCTGCCGTCGGGCCCCGGCGTGCGCATCGATACGTTCGGATATTCGGGTTACCGGACCAGCGCCGCCTTCGATTCGCTGCTCGCAAAGGTCATCGTGCATTCGCCAGGCGGCAACTGGACCGACGTGGTGCACAAGGCCTCGCGGACGCTGCGTGAATTTCGCATCGGCGGCGTCGCCACCAACATTCCCTTCCTCGCCGCGATTTTGGCGCATCCGGATTTTGTCGACAACCGTGTCAGCACCGGCTTCATCGACAAACACGTCGCGGCCCTGGTCGGCGAGGCCGAGGCGACGGCGGAGACGGCCCTGATCGAATCCGGCAGCGCGGCGGACGACGCCGCGCCTGAAGCCGCCGTATCGGCGGGGCCGGCAGGCTCGGAGCCGGTGCCGGCGCCGCTGCAAGGCACGATCGTCGCCGTCGACGTGAGGGAAGGGGACCTCGTCCGCCCCGGCCAGCAGATCGCCGTGCTCGAATCCATGAAGATGGAGCATCTGGTGACGGCGCCGCATGGTGGCAGGGTCACGAAGATCGCGGCTGACGCCGGCGTCACGCTGATGCAGGACGAGCCGATCCTCTTTCTGGAGCCGGCGGAGATCGACGCCCACGATGTGGCCGAGGAGGAGGATTTCGATCTCGACCATATCCGTTCCGATCTCGCCGAACTGATGGAGCGCCACGCCATCACGCGGGACGAAAATCGCCCCGCATCGGTCGAGCGCCGCCGCAAGACCAATCAGCGCACGGCGCGGGAGAATATCGCCCATCTCGTCGATCAGGGGTCGTTCGTCGAATACGGCTCGCTCGCGATTGCCGCCCAGCGGCGGCGGCGCACGGTCGACGATCTGATCCGCAACACGCCGGCCGACGGCCTGATCTCTGGCGTTGCCACCGTCAACGCCGAAAAATTCGGCGCGGACGCCGCCCGCTGCATGGTGATCGCCTATGACTACACCGTGCTGGCGGGCACCCAAGGCCACATGAACCACAAGAAGATCGACCGCATGCTGGGCCTCGCCGAGCAATGGCGGATGCCGCTGGTGTTCTATGCGGAGGGTGGCGGCGGCCGTCCCGGCGATACCGACAGGCTTGGCATGACCGGGCTCGACGGCCCGTCCTTTGTGCAGTTCGCAAAGCTCTCCGGTCTCGTGCCGGTTATCGGTGTTGTCTCCGGCTACTGCTTTGCCGGCAATGCCGCGATGCTGGGTTGTTGCGATGTCATCATCGCGACGAAGAACGCCTCGATCGGCATGGGCGGACCTGCGATGATCGAGGGCGGCGGGCTCGGCGTCTATCATCCGGCGGAAGTAGGTCCCGTGTCGTTCCAGTCGCCCAATGGTGTCATCGACATTCTGGTTGAGGACGAGGCGGAAGCGACGTCGGCGGCACAAAAGTATCTATCGTACTTCCAGGGCGCGGTATCCGACTGGAAAGCGCCGGACCAGCGCCTGCTGCGCCAGGCCATTCCCGAAAACCGCCTGCGGGTCTATGACATCCGCACCGTTATTGATCTGCTCGCCGACGAGGGATCGGTGCTGGAAATCCGTCGCGATTTCGGCGTCGGCATGATCACCGCCTTCATCCGCATCGAGGGAAAACCGTTCGGCCTGATCGCCAACAACCCGAAGCATCTCGGCGGCGCGATCGATGCGGCGGCCGGCGACAAGGCCGCGCGCTTCATGCAGCTCTGCGACGCCTTCGACATCCCGATTATATCGCTCTGCGACACGCCGGGCTTCATGGTCGGGCCCGAGGCGGAAAAGACCGCGATCGTGCGCCATGTCGCGCGGATGTTCGTGACCGGCGCGAGCCTCACGGTGCCGCTGTTCGGCATCGTGCTGCGCAAGGGCTACGGCTTGGGGGCGCAGTCGATGATCGGCGGTGGCTTCCACGCCTCGTTCTTCACCGTGGCCTGGCCGACCGGCGAGTTCGGCGGCATGGGGCTGGAAGGCTATGTCCGGCTCGGCTTCCGCAAGGAGATGGAAGCGATCGAAGACCCCACGGAGCGCGAAGACTATTACAAGGCCAAGGTCGCCGAGCTCTACGCCAACGGCAAGGCGGTCTCGATTGCGTCCGTGCTGGAGATCGACGAAGTGATCGATCCCGCCGGCACGCGGCACTGGATCATGTCCGGCCTGCGCTCGGTGCCAAAGCCGGAAGTGCGCGCGACCAAGAAGCGCCCGTGCATCGATGCGTGGTAGCGATGATCCGTAGGGCGGGCAAAGGCGCGATAGCGCCGTGCCCACCACCGATCATCGAACGCGCTGCTTGATGGTGGGCACGCTTTCCGCCTTCGCTCGTTGAGCTACGGCGGACAAGTCGCTTTGCCCACTCTACGGATTGCGGACTGATTTGCGGCGCGCAAAAGCGAAAATCTAATGCGCGGCTGCGACCAATTGGCACGACGGGCAAATCACCAAAAGTCTGTCCAGCCCTTCTTGCAAAATATTCCGCTTAACACGAGGGGCAAATCAATGGTTTGACTCCGCTCGTCTCACCCGATTGAGGGCGGCTCGCGATCGTCACGAACGTGCGGTGAGATGCGATGGACGCGGAAGGCGCACAAGACGGTGGCGCCTGATGCGTACGGCGAAGTCGTGTGGTTCTGGCGCCGCGGTGCTGGCGTTAAGTTGCGCAAGGTTCATCCTCGCGCGGCGACGGTGGCAAGAAAGCCGTTCACCGGGAAGAGCACGAAGTAAGCCGTAAAGCCATTGCGCAGGGAAGGCCGGGATGCTCCCGCCGAACCTGTATGCTCGTGTGCGCGTTTTGAGTGCGCAAATTGCACACGAGACCGCGGGTGCGGCGCGCACCCGGTCTTCCCTGCGCCCTCTAATTGGAGAGGGCGGGAAGTTCTCCAGCCAAAACTCGCGCAAATGATGCGGCGAGATCGCGAACCTACATTCAGTCGTCATCACCCGCGAAAGCGGGTGATCCAGTATTCCAGAGACAACAGTGATTAAGCCGATAAGCCGCAGCGTACTGGATCCCCCGCTTGCGCGGGGGATGACGATCTCGCGCTGCGTCACTAACTGCGCGTCATTGCAAGGAGCGAAGCAACGACGCTCCATCTATCACCGGGTCGAGGCATGGATTGCTTCGCTGCGCTCGTAATGACGGCACAACAGCAATGCTACCCCAGCCTCAACTCATCATACCCCTTCGCCGCTACCTCATCGCACCTGGCGCGGTACGCCGGCGCGCTGCCGCTGTAGCGGGCGACGATACGGGTCTGTTTGCCTTCGACATTGGTGTTGATGCCGGTCATCCAGGAGTTCACCTCGTTCGACAGCAATCCTTCGCCGAGCGCCTTGACATGATCGGTCCACGACTCGACGCTTTCGGGCGTCGCTTCGAGGCGCGTCAGCTTGTTCTTCATCGCAAACCGAAGCAGCCCGGTCACCCAGTCGACACTGTATTCGATGCTGCGCGGAATGTTGCCGAGCGCGGTGTGCGGCCCCATCAGCATCAGCATGTTCGGGAATTCATGCACCATGATGCCGAGATAGGTCTGCGGCCCGCGCTTCCATTTGTCCTTCAGCCGCGCGCCGCCAACCCCGCGAAAATCGATCTTGTCGAAACTTCCGGTGATGGCATCGAAGCCGGTCGCATAGATGATGATGTCGAATTCGTAATCCCCTTCGCTTGTCCTGATACCTTCAGGCGTGATCCGCTCGATCGGTGTCTCCGTGATGTCGACCAGCTCGACATTGTCCTGGTTGTAGACCTCGTAATAGAAGGTTTCGAGCGGCAGCCGGCGGGTACCAAAGCCGTGATTTTTCGGAATCAGCTTTTCAGCGACGGCCTGGTTGTTCACGCGCTGGCGGATCTTGCGTGCGACGAAATCGGAGATCGTCGCGTTCGCCTTGCGGTCAATCAAGATGTCGCGAAAGTTGCCCTGCCAGATGCCGAAGCCGCGCTCGCTATAGAGCTTTTCATAAAACGCCTCGCGCTCCTCGTCGGATACCTCGAACGCGCCGCGCGGGTCTGGCGTATGCAGGAAGCAGGCAAAGGTCTCCTTGCAGCGGGCGAACATTTCCGGATAGCCGGCCTTGATCTTCGCTTGGGTCTCCGCGTCGATCTTGCCGTTGTGCAGCGGCGCGCACCAGTTCGGCGTGCGCTGGAACACGGTGAGATGGCCGACTTCTCTCGCGATGGTCTGGATGGTCTGCACGCCGGTGGCGCCGGTGCCGATCACGGCGACGCGCTTGCCGGTAAAATCCACCGGCTCCTTCGGCCATCGCGCGGTGTGAAAGGAGGCGCCCTTGAAATCCTCGCGGCCCTCGACCCTCGGCAGGGTAGGTGTCGACAACGGCCCGATCGCGGTGATCAGGAAGCGCGCGCCGAACCGGCTGCCGTCCTCCAGTGTAATGGTCCAGCTCCGCGTATCTTCCTCGTAAGTAGCCACTGTCACCCGGCTCCGAAACTGGATATCGCGGCGCAGGTCGAACTTGTCGGCGACATAATTCAGATAGCGCAGCGTCTCCGGCTGGCCGGCAAAATGCTCCGACCACTCCCATTCCTCCAGCAACTCCTTCGAGAACGAATAGCCATAGGAATAGCTTTCGGAATCGAAGCGCGCGCCGGGATAGCGGTTCCAGTACCAGGTGCCGCCGACATCGGTCGCGGCCTCGAACACCCGCACGCGAAAACCCTGTTCGCGCAGCCGGTAGAGCTGGTACAGGCCCGACATGCCCGCGCCGATAATGATGGCGTCGTAGTCCGGAATCGGCGTCGCTCCCGCGTTTGTGGTTTGCTTAAAAGCTATCCGGTCTCGCGCCTGCGGACAAACCTGTATCAAGGCGTGGCAGGGTTGCGTGTTTGTCCCGCCAAGTCGGCCTCGCTCGGCTTTACTGCCGGCCGCATCTGCCCCTATCGTGGAGCCCAGATCACCCTCAAGGCGACAACAACTCAGGGAGCGAAGCGAACGCAATGAACGACCCCGTTGACGTCCTCATCATCGGCGCAGGCGCGTCCGGCGCGGCGGTGGCGTGGAGCCTGGCTGAAACCAAGATGCATATTCTCTGCCTCGACCAGGGCGGCTGGATGAAGCCCTCGGAATATCCGAGCACGGGGCGCGACTGGGAGGCGAAGTTTTATGGCGAGTGGTCGACCAGCCCGAACGTTCGCGGCCGGCCGGAGGACTATCCGATCAACGACGACAACTCGCCGATAAAAGTCGTGAACTTCAACGGCGTCGGCGGCTCGACGGTGATGTACACCGCGCATTGGCCGCGGCTGCATCCCTCAGACTTCAGGGTGAAGGCGCTGGACGGCGTCGCCGACGACTGGCCGATCGACTACGACACGCTGGTGCCGTTCTTCGAAGAGAATGACCGGATGATGGGCGTCTCGGGTCTCTCAGGCGATCCGCTGTCGCCGCTGACCCACCCGCCGATGCCGCCGCAGCCGCTCGGGCTCTCCGGCCCGCTGATCGGCAAGGCCATGAACAAGCTCGGCTGGCACTGGTGGCCGTCGGACACCACGGTCGCGACGATGGACTACGAGGGGCGGGCGCGCTGCATCAATCTTGGTCATTGCACGCCGGCCTGCGCGCAAGGCGCCAAAGCCTCGACCGACATCACCTATTGGCCGCAGGCGATCCGCGCCGGCGTTGAGCTAAAGACCCATTGCCGCGTGCGCGAAATCCTCACCAACGAGCATGGCATGGCCGCTGGCGTCGTTTACTACGACAAGGATGGCGTCGAGCAGTTCCAGCCGGCCGAGGTCGTCATCATCGCCTGCAACGGCGTCGGCACGCCGCGGCTATTGTTGAACTCGGTCTCCGGCCGCTTCCCGAGTGGGCTGGCCAATTCGTCCGGCCTGGTCGGCAAGAACCTGATGTTCCATCCCTATGCGCAGATCTACGGTTTTGTGAAGGAGCCGACTGACTCGAACCGCGCGCCGCCGACCTGCCTGTGGAGCAAGGAATTTTACGACACCGATCTCTCGCGCGGCTTCGTCCGCGGCTACGGCATCCAGTTCGGCCGCGGCGCGGGGCCGGTGTTCGAAGCCGTCGCGAGCGAGCAGAAGGGCATCTTGCCGTGGGGCGCGGACCATCACCGCGTGTTCCGCAGGCTCAACGGCCATCGGCTCGCGGTGTCTGCGATCTGCGAGGATCTGCCCGAGGAGCACAACCGGGTCACGCTCGATCCCGTGCTCAAGGACTGCCACGGAATCCCTGCGCCGAAGATCGACTACACGATCAGCGAGAACAGCCGGAAGATGATGGAGCATGGATTGGCGCGCGGCCGGGAGATTCTCGAAACCGCCGGCGCGACCGACATTTGCATCAACAACCCGATTCCCTGGGGCGGCTGGCATCTGCTCGGCACCGCGCGGATGGGAACCGACCCCGCGCGCTCCGTCGTCAACGAATGGGGACGTTCGCACGACGTGAAGAACCTCTTCATCGTCGACGGCAGCGTGTTCGTGACGTCGGGCGGCGTGAACCCGACCTCGACCATCCAGGCGATCGCGCTCTACGTCGCCGACCAGATGAAGCAACGCCTTGCCAACCTCTTCGACTGAGACCGCCATGCTCGCAACAAATGAATTGACCTCAGCCCAGCGCGATGACCTTCGCACCATAGCGGCGATGATCATTCCCGCCAGCGACGAGTACAAGGTGCCCGGCGCCGACGATCCCGCAATCCAGGCCGACATGCTGGCGACGCTCGGCCGCGATACTGCGATGGTGCGTGCCGCGCTCGACCATCTGGCGCGTATGGCCGGCAAGCCGCTGGCCGAACTCGATGAGGCCAAACGCGATGCCGTAGCGCAGGAGTTTCGCGCCACCGGCGGCGTTGCGGCTGCAACGCTCGTCCGCGTCGTCCTGCAATGCTACTACCGCGACGATCGCGTGCTGCGCTCGCTCGGCCTCGAGTTGCGTGCCCCGTTCCCGAAGGGACATGTACTGCCCGAGGGCGATTGGTCGCTGCTCGATCCGGTCAAGACGCGAGGCGGCAAGCTGCGGGTTTCCTGAAGCGGAGGGGGAGCAGGCCTGCGCACGCGCCGCGGCTCTTGCGCATCCGGTTCCCGGCCACCATCTGATGAGGCCGAAGGAAATCTCGCCATGTTGGATTTTACATCAGATACCGCCGATGACGGACTGTCATCGCGAACGGCTGAGCCTGCCCGGGACAACGACCGGGTTCTGCTCGACGCCTATTCCAATGCCGTGATCGACGTGACCGAGCGGGTCGGGCCAGCGGTCGTGCGCGTCGAAACCGGGCCGAAAGTACGCAGCGCGCGGGAGCGCGGCGGACTTGGTTCCGGCATCGTCATCTCGCCCGACGGTCTCGTGCTGACCAACAGCCATGTGGTCGGATCGTCGAAAGAGATCCGCCTGCGCGACATCGAAGGCTTCATCACCGACGCTCACGTGCTCGGCGTCGATCCCGACACCGATCTCGCGCTGTTGCGGGCCGATGGGGCGCGCGATCTGCGTTACGCCTCGCTAGGAAATTCCAAGAGCCTGCGTCGCGGCCAACTCGTGGTCGCGATCGGCAATCCGCTCGGCTTCGAATCAACGGTGACCGCCGGCGTGGTGTCGGCGCTCGGCCGCTCGATCCGCTCCATGAGCGGGCGAACCATCGAGGACGTGATCCAGACCGATGCGGCGCTCAATCCCGGCAATTCCGGCGGGCCGCTGGTTTCGTCGGCGGCCGAGGTGATCGGCATCAACACCGCAATCATCAATGGCGCGCAAGGCATCTGCTTTGCGGTCGCCAGCAACACTGCGCAGTTCGTGCTGTCCGAGATCATCCGCCACGGCTATGTCCGCCGCGCCTATATCGGCGTTGCCGGACAAACCGCCCCGATCCCGCGACGGCATGCGGTGGTCGCCGGCGTCGACAACAAGATGGGCGCGCTGCTGGCGCAGATCGAGCCGGACAGCCCGGCCGCGAAGGCCGGCCTGTTGCCGGGCGACGTCGTGATCAAGCTCGACGGCGTCGAGATCAACGGCGTCGACGATTTGATCCGCGCGCTTGACCGCGACCGTATCGGGCGGACGCTGGCGATGGACGTATTGCGGATCGGAAGGTTACGCGGGATCGAGATTCATCCGGTGGAGCGCAAGCCTATCGCACGGCAGTGATGATTGGCCCGGCGCACTTCCCCTCTCCCCTTGTGGGAGAGGATGGATCGACGCCGCGTAGCGGCGGCGAGACGGGTGAGGGGTCTGTCTCCGCGGATAGAGACCCCTCATCCGGCGCTTCGCGCCACCTTCTCCAAGGGGAGAAGGAAGAAAAAGAGTTCAATCGCTACTGCCGCAGCGCCGCCAGCAGTTCGTCAGGCGCTTCGGCCATGATCATGTGGCCGGCGCCGGGAACGACGACGATCCGCGCATTCGGCGTCGCCGCCGCCAGCGCCCTGCCGCCCTTGGCTGGTGTCATCATGTCGCGCTCGCCGAGAATGAAGGTGACGGGCACCTTGACCTGCGCCGCTGCAGCGAGTGCGTTCTGATAGGAGTTGCAGGCGTTGAGATCGCTGTAAAGCACGCCGGGGCGGGTCTGCTGCAGCACGCGCTGCGCGCCCTGATGCATCCACAGTCCCGGCGCAAGGCTGCCGCCGAGCTCGGCCTTGAAGCCGAGGCCCCAGATTGTGACCATGTCGATGGCGTCGGGGTTGTTGACCTCGGCGGCCTTGAGCAGATCGGGACCGACGGTCATCGCGGCGGCGGTGCCGATCAGGCTGAGGGCCGACACCTTGTCGGGATGCCGCGCGGACGTCTCCAACGCAATCAACGATCCCATCGAATGTCCCACCAGCTTCGCCTTGGACGCACCGGCCGCGTCGAGCAGCGCCGCGGTCCAGTCGGCCATGTCGGCGATGGTTGGCAGCGGGCTGCCTCCCGAACGGCCATGGCCGGGCAAATCGGGCGCCAGCACGGAGTAGCCGTGATGCGCGAACCATCGGCTGTGCAGCGCCCAGGTCGAATGATCGAACCCCGCGCCGTGCAGCATCACCACCGCGGGCAGCGACGGATCGAACGGGCGGCCGCCGGTCGCAACGAAGACATCAGCACCGTTGACGGAAAGCTGCATGGGTCAAACCTTTTGCGATGCGCGAAGCGCCTGGCCGAGATCGTCGATGATGTCGGAAACGGTCTCAATACCGACCGATAGCCGCACCAGCTCCTCGCCGACCCCTGCCGCCTTCAGCTGCGCGGCGTCCATCTGCTGATGCGTGGTGCTGGCCGGATGAATCACGAGCGTCTTGGCGTCGCCGACATTGGCAAGGTGGCTGATCATCCGTAAGGACTCGATGAATTTTTTGCCCGCCCCGCGGCCACCCTTGATGCCGAAAGAGACGATCGATCCGGCGCCGCGCGGCAACAGCCGCTTCGCGAGCTGATGGTCGGGATGATCTTCCAGCGCCGGATGCAGCACCCAGTCGACCGCCTTGTTGGCCGTCAGCGCCTCCAGCACCGCAAGCGTGTTGCTCATGTGGCGCTCCATCCGGACGCCGAGCGTCTCAACGCCCTGCAGGAGTTGGAACGCGTTGGTCGGCGACAGACAGGCGCCGAAGTCGCGCAGCCCCTCGGTTCGGGCGCGCATGATGAAGGCGGCCTGGCCGAACTGCTCGTCGAAGACGATGCCGTGGTAGCCCGCATAGGGCTCGGTGAGCTGGGGAAACTTGCCCGACGCGTGCCAATCGAACCGGCCGCCATCGACGATGACGCCGCCGATCGCGATGCCATGGCCGCCGATCCATTTGGTCGCCGAGTTCATCACGAGATCGGCGCCGAGCTCGATCGGGCGGCTAAGATATGGCGTGGCAAAGGTGTTGTCGATCAGAAGTGGAATCTTGGCATCATGCGCGATCTGCGCGACTGCCGGGATATCCAGCACTTCCATCCCGGGATTGCCGATGGTCTCGCCGATCACTAGCCGCGTGTTCGGCTTGATCGCGGCGCGGAATTCATCGAGCGCGCGCGGCTTGACGAAGGTCGTCGTGATGCCGAAGCGCGGCAGCGTGTGGGCGAGCAGGTTGATGGTGCCGCCATAGAGCGATGCGGAGGCGACGATATGATCGCCGGCATTGAGGATGGTAGCGATTGCGAGATGCATCGCGGCCATGCCGCTGGCCGTGCAGATCGCGCCGACGCCGGCTTCCAGCGCCGCCAGCCGCTCCTCGAGTACGGCGGTCGTGGGATTGGAAATGCGGGTGTAGATGTGGCCGGCGCGCTCCAAATTGAACAGCGCCGCGGCGTGGTCAGGATCCTGGAACACGTAGGAGGTGGTCTGGTAGATCGGAACGGCGCGGGCGCCGGTCGCAGGGTCGGGGCGCTGGCCGGCATGCAGGCTGAGGGTTTCGAAGGCAGGCGGCTTGGGTGCGGGCATGCGGGGCTCGTCAGATTATGTAGTGGCGGGAAAGTATTTGATGGCTCAGACGTGCACGGCGGTGCGGACGCGGCCGGCATTGCCGAACACGCGCAAATAGCGTTCGATCTCGGATGGCGTACCGGTGGCCTTCTCGGGATTATCGGACAGCTTCACCGCCGGCCGCCCATCGACGGAGGTTACCTTGCAGACCAGCGAGATCGGATCGAGATCGGCCGATCCATCCGGTGCGCAGCCGACGAAATCATTGGTGAGGTTGGTGCCCCAGCCGAACGAGATGCGGACACGTCCGGCGAAGTGACGATAGGTCTCCTCGATCGAGTCGACGTCCATGCCGTCCGAGAACACCAGGAGCTTATCCTTGGGATTGCGGCCCTTCTGCTTCCACCACTTGATGATGTCCTCGCCTGCCGTGATCGGCGGTGCGCTATCGGGGCGGAAGCCGGTCCAGTCGGCGACCCAGTCCGGTGCGTCGCGCAGGAACGGTTTGGTGCCGAAGGCGTCGGGCAGGGCGATCAGGAGGTTACCGCCATAGGTGTGTCGCCATTGATCGAGGATGCGATAGGGAGCCCAGCGCAGCTCCTCGTCGGAATTGGCGAGCGCGGCCGCGACCATCGGTAGCTCATGCGCATTGGTTCCGATCGCTTCGAGATCGTTGTCCATCGCGAGTAGCACGTTGGAGGTGCCGGTGAAGGAGGAGCCGAGGCCCTCCTTGACCGCCTCGACGCACCAGCGTTGCCACAGATGGCCGTGACGGCGGCGGGTGCCGAAGTCCGACAGCCGGAGACCTTCGAGCTTGCGCAGCCGCTCCACCTTCGACCACAGCTTGGCTTTGGCGCGCGCATAGAGCACGTCGAGCACGAAACGTCCCTGGCCCTTGGTCGCCTGCCGCGAGCGCAGCTCATTCATGATCGCAAGCGCCGGGATTTCCCACATCGTGGTGTGGGTCCACGGCCCGTGAAAGTGCAGTTCGTACTGGCCGTCGACCTTGTTGAGCTCGTATTCGGGCAGGCGGAAGTTGGCGAGCCAGTGGATGAAGTCCGGCGAGAACATCTGGGTCTTGCCGTAGAACGTGTTACCGGACAGCCAGATCAGCTCCTTCTTGGTAAAGCGGATGGTGCGCGCGTGATCGAGCTGCGCGCGCAGTTCGCCTTCGTCGATGATCTCGGCGAGGCGGACCTGCCGGGTGCGATTGATCACCGAAAAGGTGACCTGTTGTTCCGGGTAGAATTCCCGGATCATCTGCAGCATCAAGAGCTTGTAAAAATCGGTATCGAGCAGGCTGCGCACGATCGGGTCGAGCCGCCAGCCGTGATTATAGGTCCGCGATGCAATATCGGTTACTGCCATGCTGGAACTGTACCGCGCCGGGGGCCGCCCAACCAGTGGGTTTTGCCGGCGGCATGGCAGCTCAGCGCGCTATTCCTGCCGGATACGGCCGACCGCAGCAGGAATATCCTTCCAGACCGGCTTGTCCGGAGCAAATTGTTGCCTGAGATAAGCGACTAGTTCAGCGATCTGGCCGTCGGTCAGGCTGTCCTTGAATGCCGGCATATAGCCGAGGTCGGTCGCGGCCGGCTTTGCGATGCCGTGGAGGATGACCTGGATCAGATTGTCGGGCACGGTGCTGTGCAAATTGCTGTTGAGCGCCAGCGATGGCCGACTGCCGAACAGCGGTGCGCCGCCGACCTCGTGGCAGACAGCGCAGGCGCCCTGGTAGAGGCGCGCGCCTACGCTAGAAGCCGCAAGCGTTCGCGTGCCGGTCGAAGCTTCGAGCCTGGCGGCAAGCGCTTGCTGCGCCGGGCGATCGATCGCGGTCTCGTTGAGCGAGGCGAGATAGACCGCCATGGCGCGGATGTCGGCATCAGGTAATGCCGCGAGTTCCCTCACCACCGGCGCCATCGGCCCCGCGGCGACGCCGTGAAAGCGCGATTCGCCGGTTCGCAAATATGCGTACAGTTCGTCCTCGCTCCAAGGGATCGGCGCTTGCGACAACGAAGTCAGCGCCGGCGCTTCCCAGCCTTCGGCGAATCCGCCGGTGAGATAGGCGTTCGCTTTTTCCGCGCCGAGCGCGTTGCGCGGCGAATGGCAGGCGCCGCAATGGCCGAGGCCTTCGACCAGATAAGCGCCGCGATTCCAGATCTCGGATTTTGTAGGATCGGGCTGGAACACGGCGGGTGTGTGGAACAGCGCATTCCATCCGGCCATCAGCGGGCGAAGGTTGAATGGAAACGCCAGCATGTTCGCCGGCGTCTCCGCGCGCACCGCCGGCTGCGCCATCAGATAGGCGTACAGCGCCTGCATGTCGGCGTCGGTGGTCTTGGCGAAGTGGGTGTAGGGGAACGCGGGATAGAGATGCCTTCCGTCGCGATGGATGCCCTCACGCATCGCGCGTTCGAAAGCGGGATAGGACCATGCGCCGATGCCGGCTTCGACATCGGGCGTGATGTTGGTCGAGTAGATCGTGCCGAACGGCGTCGGCAGCGGCCGGCCGCCGGCGTTAAGCACGCCATTCGCAGCGGTGTGGCACACCGCGCAATCGCCGAGCGCGGCAAGTTGCTGGCCGCGCGCGATGGTCGCGGCCGAATAGAGCGAGGCATCCGGCCGCGCGATCGGCGCGATCGCTCGCCACGGCAGCACCGCGGCGCCAATGCCGACCACAGCTGCGCACAACGCTGCGGCGGTGGCGAAAACGCCGCGCCTTCCAGCGAACGGATTGTACCATCGGTTGAGAACAGGCTGTGGTGCGGACGCTGGCGCGGGCAACGCCTCCGCTGTGGCGGGTTGCTCGCCGTGTAGCCCGCGCAAAATGCGCTCCGGCGTGAACGGCAATTCGCGGAACCGCACACCAGTCGCGTCATAGATCGCATTGGCGATGGCGGCTGCGCTGGGGACGGAGGCGGATTCTCCGACACCGAGTGGCGGCTGATCCTGTCGCGGCAGCATCAGCACGTCGATCTCAGGCACCTCGGGAAACTTGATGATGGGGTAGGCGCCCCATTCGCGTGCCGTCACGGAGGTACGATCGAACGACACTTCCTCCATCAGCGCGCGGCTGGTCGATTGGATGACATTGCCGTGGATCTGGTGGCGCACGCCGTCCGGATTGATCATCAGGCCGGAATCCTGTCCGGCAACGACGCGCGTCACGCTGACATCGCCGGTCGCCTTGTTCACCGCGACGTCGGCGATCCACGCCGACCACGCTGCGCCATATCCGGGAAACTTGCTGTGCACATAGAGCGCATAGGCGAAGCCGCGCCCGCGCACGATATCGCCTTCGGCCTGCTTTGCCTCGCGTACCGGCCGCGGCTTCCAGCCGGCGCGTTCGGCCACCGCATTGACGAGATCGACGGCGCGTGCATCCTTCAGATAGCGCAGGCGATATCCGATCGGGTCGACGCCGGCTTCAGACGCACATTCGTCGATCCAGGACTCATGCGCAAAGGTGTTCGGCAGCGCCGAGACGCCGCGCAGCCAGGAGGCGCGCACGATCGGCGGCATGTCATTTGCTACCACGCGCAGATTCTCGTAATCGTAGGGCGGTATCGCGGTGCGATCGCCCATCTCGAAGACGGCCGGCGTGTGTGGAACGGCGCCAGTGAGTAGCAGCGCCAACGTCGGTGCACCGTTCGACGGATAGCGCGTCGCAAAATCGTAACCGGCGACGCTGCCGTCGGCGTTCAATCCGCCGTTGATATCCATCAACTGCGCAGTGCCCTTCGGCTCCCATGCGTGCTCCTGTTCGCGCGTCAATTGCACGCGCACAGGACGACCGACGGCGCGCGACAGTAGCACCGCGTCGGCGGAAACGTCGTCGGCGCAGTTGCGGCCATAGCAACCGGCCGCTTCCAGCCGGATCACCTCGATCTCGGCCTCGCGCCGGTGGATCAGTCGCGCCAGGTCGGTGCGTAGATGATGCGGATTTTGCGTGCCGGACCAGACCCGCGTCAGATCCTCCTGATATTCGGCAACCGCACAGGATGGACCGATCGAGGCGTGCATCTGGTAGGGCCAGATGTAGGTCCGTGGCATCGGCTTGGCCGCGCCGGCAATTGCAGCCTCGACATCCCCCTTGTCGATCAGCGTGCGTGACGTCGACGGATTGGCACGCAATGCGGTTTCGATATCCTTCAGGTCGGGCAGCGTCGGCACCGGCTTCCAGCTCACCTTGAGCTGCGCCGCCGCCTTGATCGCATTCTCCTCGCGCTCGGCGACGACGCCGACGAAGTCGCCGATGCGAACGACGGCAACAAGTCCGGGAATGTCGCGCACCGAGGACTCGTCGACCGCGATCAGGCTGTTGCCGATGAAGTCGCCGACATCGACGCCGACATAGGGCGGGCGAACGACGCGGCCATGCAGCATGCCGGGCACGCGGACATCGTGCACATAGACCAATTCACCGGTTGCTTTCGCCGGAAGATCGACGCGCGGCACCGATTGACCAACGATGCTGTAGGCGCTCACGGCCTTCACGGCAACGTCGTCGGCGAGTTCAAGGCGAATGGTCTCGCCCGCAATCAGTTCGCCATAGCTGACGCTGCGATTGTCCTTGCCGCGGACGAGGCCGTCTTCAATGACGAGGTCGTCGACCGAAAGCTCCAGTCGCTCAGCCGCGCGCGTGACGAGAAACTGCCGCGCCTGCGCGGCGGCCTTGCGCAGCGGCACGGCGGTGATCTGGATCGTTTCGCTCGCAATCGTCGCGCCCTGATTGGGCACGAGGGCTGTGTCGCCCAGCACGACGACGACACGCGCAAAGGACACGTCGAGCTCTTCGGCAACGATCTGCGCGAGCGCGGTTCGGATACCGGTGCCGAGATCGACGTGGCCGTTATAGGCAGTGACCGATCCATCGGCCGTGATCTTGATGAACGTCTCGAACTTGACGGCCTCGACCGGTGATGCCGGACGCACGACGGACAGCGTACCTTGCAACCGCTCGCGATTCTCGGCCGTGTCGGGGACGGTCATCGCGTCTGCGCCTCAACGAGACGGCCTGCGGCGCGCATTGCCGCGCGCATGATTTCGACGTGCGCACCGCAGCGGCATAGATGATGGCGCAGCGCTTCCAGTACCTCGTCTTCCGACGGGTGAGGGGAGCGCAGCAGCAGCGCTTTCGTTGTGATGATCATGCCGTTGAGGCAATAGCCGCATTGCGCCGCCTGCTCGCTGATGAAAGCTTGCTGCACGGGATCGGGATGCTCGCGCGTGCCGAGGCCCTCGAGCGTCACGATGTCGCGCCCGATGCACCCCTCGATCGGGATCACGCAGGAGCGGGCGGCGACGCCGTCGATCAGCACGGCGCAGGCGCCGCATTCGCCGAGCCCGCAGCCGTATTTCGGTCCGTTCAGTTCGAGGTCGTTGCGCAGCACATAAAGCAATGCGGTGTCGGGCGCGGCATCGACATCATGAGTGTTGCCGTTGACGGTCAGCCGCATCGTGCTCAGCCTCATGCTCCCTCAGGCTCTCGTTGCGCTGCAAACTACGCGCTGGACGCTCCCGAAAGATACCGTTTGTGTACAAACGTGCAAGCCGCGCGATCCCGCGCTGCAGCGCGCTGCTCGCTTTATGAACAGAGATGCGAGGCAAATGAGGTATTATGCGGCAAGCGAGGCTTTTGGCTTCCGGGCCCGCTTGACAGCGTTCAAGTCCGCGCGCAACATCATTCGTATACGAACAAATGGTCGGGCCGCGAAGAAGCAGCTCCGATCGGCGCCTTCCCGACTGCAGGCTTGTTCATGACTGACGAGACCGTTGCCACTGGCGACAAGATCCGCTGCGATGCCTGTCCGGTGATGTGTTACATCAAGCCGGGCGCGGCGGGCGCGTGCGATCGCTATGCCAACCATAATGGTGAGCTGGTGCGCGTCGATCCGCACATCGTGTTGGAGCGAACAGTGTCGCACGGCGGACGGCTGGTGCCGTTTCAGGCCGGTGGCGACTGGGACGGCAAACTCGTTCGCGAGCCGAACGTATTCGTCACGGCGATCGGCGCCGGCACGACTTATCCCGACTACAAGCCTGCGCCGTTCATCGTGTCATCGGAAATCGACGGCGTCGACATGGTCACGGTCGTGACCGAAGGTATTTTCAGCTATTGCGGCGTCAAGGTGAAGATCGATACCGATCGCTATCTCGGCCCCGAGACCGCGACCGTCCGCGTGGAAGGCGAGGCGATCGGCCATGTGACGACAAGCGAGTATGGCTCGCAGATGCTGTCGCTCGGCGGCGTGCATCATCTGACCGGCGGCTCCAAGAAGGAGGGCCGCGTTACCTGCGACGCGCTGATGGACCTTTCCAATTGCAAGCCGGTGGAACTGACGATCGATGGCGGCGCCACGGTGGTAGTGCAGGCCGGCCATCCGCCGATCGTCAACGGTGTCGCGGAAGAGCGCATGCGGGTGGGATGCGGCTCGGCAACCATCGGCATGTTCGCCAAGCAATGGCACGGCAAGGTCGATGAGGTCGTGGTCGTGGACGACCACATCACCGGCGTGCTCTCGGAACACCAGGCCGGCAAGCTGCTCGATATTCCCGATACCGGGATCAAGATGAAGGGGCGGCGCTCGACGCCCGGCCGTTACTTCCAGGTCGCCGAGCCCGGGACGGGGTGGGGCGGCACCAATATTTCCGACCCGCTGTCGGTGCTGGGACCGTTCAATCCGAAGGAGGCGCGGCCTGGGCTCACCATGCTGATGGTCTCGACCACCGGCGAGCACGCCGCCTATTACGAACTCGACGAGGCGCTGCGGCCGATCGAGAAGCAGATGCCGCCTGATCTGAAGTTCTCGGTCGAGCGTATCCAGGAGAATTGTGAGCCGGCGCTGTGCACGGTGCTGTTCATGGGCGGCGCCGGCGGTTCGCTGCGTGCCGGCGTCACCGACAATCCGGTGCGGCTGACGCGCTCGGTCAAGGACGCGCTGACGCGGGTCACCAGCGGCGGCGCGCCGGTCTATGTCTGGCCCGGCGGCGGCATCACTTTCATGGTCGACGTCACGCAGATGCCGGCCGGCGCGTTCGGCTATGTGCCGACGCCGGCGCTGGTCGCGCCGATCGAGTTCACGCTGAAACTGTCCGATTACGCGGCGCTCGGCGGTCACATGGATCATGTGCGTCCGTTGGCATCCTTGCGGGAAAACAGCGAATTCCGGCCGATGCCCTATATGCCCGGACGGCGCGCATGAAACGGCTCCCGCAAATCGCGCTTCTTCCTGACGGCAAGCGGCTGCATTTGCAGGATGGTCCGATCGATCTGGTCATCGAGGCGAAGGGAAGTGAAGGTGAGGTGCGCGCCGCTTATGAAGCCGCTGCTTGGCGCTTTACCGGCCTGCTCGATGAACTCTGCGAGGAGTTGATCGAACTTCGCAAAGCCGCCGATCCGGTGCGAAGCACGCTGAACGGTGTCGTCGCACGCCGTATGCATGCGGCAGTCGCGCCGTTCGCGGCCGATCATTTCATCACACCGATGGCGGCGGTGGCAGGCAGCGTTGCGGAAGAGATTCTTGGCGCGATGCTGGGCGCGGCACGGCTCGATCGTGCCTATGTCAACAATGGCGGCGACATCGCGTTGCATTTGACCGGTGGCGAGCAGTTCACAGTTGGATTGATGGACCGACCGGATCGTCATGGCGTGATGCGAACCATCATTATCGAAGCCGATGATCCGGCACGCGGCATCGCGACCAGTGGACGGCATGGCCGTAGCTTTTCGCTCGGGATCGCCGATGCGGTTACCGTGCTGGCGCGTACGGCATCGCAAGCCGATGCCGCGGCCACTATCATCGCCAATGCCGTCGATCTGCCTGGTCATCCCGCCATCATCCGTTGTCCGGCCAATGAGCTGCAGCCCGACAGCGACCTAGGAGCGCGCCTCGTCACCCGCGACGTCGGCGTGCTCCGGGAAAGCGAGATCGACGATGCGTTAAGGGCAGGGGTAAGCCGGGCACAACAATTGCTTGCGGCGGGATTGATCGACGGTGCGGCCTTGCGTCTACTAGGCGAGACGGCCGTGGTGGGTGCAACAGGGATTAGGGCGGGCGCGTTGCCAACGTTTCACGGAAACGCACTAGGAAGAACAGCGCATGCTTGATCGGGAGCGAGGCTGACAGATGAGCGCGATCATTCGCAAGATCGTCACGGTGGTCGAGGAAACCCATCTGGAAATGGGACAGAAGGTCGCGCCGCCGACGCGGCGCGCGGCGGCGATTGCTGTCATCGAGAATCCGTTTGCAGGGCGCTATGTCGAAGACCTTTCGCCTTTGATCGAAATCGGCGAGGAGCTTGGCGAATTGCTCTCGAAGAAAGCAGTTGCGGCGCTCGGCATCGACGGCGCCAAGGCCCACAGCTACGGCAAGGCGGCTGCGGTCGGCGAAAACGGTGAGCTCGAACATGCGGCGGCGATCTTGCATCCAAAGATGGGCGCGCCGGTGCGCAAGGTTCTGGGCAAGGGCGCGGCGCTGATCCCGTCGTCGAAGAAGCGCAGCGGGCCGGGCACAACGCTGGACGTTCCGCTCGGTCACAAGGACGCAGCCTTCGTGCGCAGCCATTTCGACGGGATGGAAGTGCAGATCAACGATGCGCCGCGCGCCAACGAGATCATGGTTGCGGTGGCAGTCACCGACAGCGGCAGGCCATTGCCGCGCGTCGGGGGACTGACGGTTGCGGAAGTCAAAGGCGAAGACGGCTTGAGATAATGACATCAACATTGGAGGTAGGGATGCGACGGAGACATTTGCTGGGAGCGGGATTGGCGATCGCGGTGGCGGGCATGGCTGGCAGCGCCATGGCGCAGAGCGAAATCAAGATCGGCGAGATCAACAGCTATTCGCTCTTGCCGGCCTTCACCGAGCCCTACCGCAAGGGCTGGCAGCTCGCGGTCGAGGAAGTCAACGCCGCGGGCGGCATCAATGGCAAGAAGCTGGTCGTCATTTCCAAGGACGACGGCGGCAAGCCGGCGGATGCGCAGACCGCAGCCAACGAGCTGGTGTCGAGCGAGAACGTCGCGATGCTGGCCGGCACGTTCCTGTCCAATATCGGTCTGGCCGTCTCCGACTTCGCCAACCAGAAGAAGGTGTTCTTCCTGGCGGCGGAGCCATTGACCGACGCCATCACCTGGTCGAAGGGCAACCGCTACACGTTCCGCCTGCGTCCCTCCAACTACATGCAGGCCGCGATGCTGGTGGAGGAAGCCGCAAAGCTGCCGGCCAAGCGCTGGGCGACGATTGCGCCGAACTATGAATATGGCCAGTCGGCGGTCGCCGTGTTCAAGAAGCTGATGTCGGAGAAGCGTCCGGACATTCAGTGGGTCGACGAGCAGTGGCCGCCGCAAGGCAAGATCGACGCCGGCCCGGTGGTGCAGGCAGTTGCCGCCGCCAATCCGGAGGCCATCCTCAACGTCACCTTCGGTGCCGATCTGGTGAAGCTCGTGCGCGAGGGCAATACCCGCGGCCTGTTCAAGAACCGCTCTGTGGTCTCGTTCCTGACCGGCGAACCGGAATATCTCGATCCCTTGAAGGATGAGACGCCGGAGGGTTGGATCGTCACAGGTTACCCCTGGTACGATATCAAGACGCCGGACCATGACAAATTCTTGAAAGCGTATCAGGCCAAGTACAACGACTATCCGCGGCTCGGCTCGATCGTCGGCTACCAGACCATCAAGGCAGCGGCGGCGATCCTTGCGAAGGCCAACTCGACCGATCCGGAGAAGCTGATCGCGGCGACCGAAGGCCTGTCGATGCCGTCGCCGTTCGGCGAGATCACCTTCCGCAAGATCGATCACCAGTCGACGCTCGGCGCCTATGTCGGCAAGACCGCGCTGAAGGACGGCAAGGGCGTGATGGTGAACTCGGTCTATCGCAAGGGCGCCGACTATCTCCCGAGTGATGCGGAAGTCGAAAAGCTTCGGCCGAAGGATTGATTCTCTCTTCTCCCTCTCCCCGCGCTTCGCGGGGAGAGGGTCGGGGTGAGGGGCTCTCTCCATGAATCGAACTCGCAGAGACAGTCACTCACCGCTATCCAGGCCTCATGGTTCGAGACGTGCGGCGGTGCCGCGCTCCTCACCATGAGGGACTAGCAGATCCTCATCCTGAGGAGGCGCGAAGCGCCGTCTCGAAGGATGAAAGCCCCGCTCTGACGATTGCCTAACCCGGACCGCCAATGGCCTTTTACTTCGTTCAGTTCCTGACCGGTCTCGCCAGCGCAGCTTCGCTGTTTCTGGTCGCGTCGGGGCTGTCGATCATCTTCGGCGTGACGCGGATCGTGAACTTTGCCCATGGCGCGTTCTATATGCTCGGCGCCTATGTCGCGTTCACGCTGACCGAGCGGTTCTCCGGCGCGCTCGGCTTCTGGGGCGGCATCGTCGTTGCAGCGCTGATCGTTGCCATCATCGGCGTGCTGGTCGAGATGGTGCTGCTGCGGCGGATCTATCATGCGCCGGAACTATTCCAGTTGCTGGCGACATTCGGCCTCACCTTGATGGTTCAGGACATGGTCGTGCTGATCTGGGGACCGGACGATCTGCTCGGCCGCCGTGCGCCTGGCTTTAAGGGCGCGGTCGACTTTTTCGGCCAGAACATTCCGAGCTACGACCTGTTCCTGATCGCGCTCTGCCCGATTGTGCTCGGTATTCTCTGGCTGTTATTCCAGCGCACCCGCTGGGGCGTCTTGGTGCGCGCGGCGACGCAGGACCGCGACATGGTGGCGGCGCTCGGCGTCAATCAGAAATGGCTGTTCACCAGCGTGTTCGCGCTCGGCGTCTTTTTGGCCGCCCTCGGCGGCGCGCTGCAGATCCCGCGCGACGCCGTGCATCACGCGCTGGACCTGCGCATCATCGTCGAAGTGTTCGTGGTGGTGGTGATCGGCGGGCTCGGCAGCATCATCGGTGCTTTCGTCGCCGCCGTGCTGGTGTCCGAGCTCAACGCCTTCGGTATTCTCATCTTCCCGAAGATATCCATCATCCTGGTATTCCTGGTGATGGCGGTGGTGCTGATCGTGCGCCCATGGGGTCTGTTCGGCAAGCCGGAAGCTGCCGCACGCCGAACGCCGGGCCTGACCGTCACGCCGTGGCGGCCGCTCACCTCGGGTGAACGGTTGATGTCACTGGGCGCGCTGGCTCTTGCGGCCATGCTGCCGTTGTTTGCCGGCAACTACGCGCTCACCGTCGGATCGGAAATCGCGATCTTCGTCATCTTCGCCGCCAGCCTGCATTTCCTGATGTCGGTCGGCGGCCTCGCCTCGTTCGGCCATGCCGCCTATTTCGGGCTTGGCGCCTATGGCGTCGCATTCCTCGCCAAGGCGGCGGGATTGCCGATGATCGTTTCGCTGCTGCTCGGCCCGATGCTGGGGCTGCTGGGTGCCGCAGTATTCGGCTTCTTCGCCGTGCAACTCTCCGGCGTCTATTTCGCGATGCTGACACTGGCCTTTGCGCAGATCGTCTGGTCGATCGCGTTCCAGTGGGTCGAGGTGACCGGCGGCGACAACGGCATTTTGGGTGTATGGCCGGAGAAATGGGCGGCGAGCCCCGCTAATTTCTATTGGTTGTCGCTCGGCATCACGGCGCTCGTGGTCACTGTGCTCCGGGTGATGGTGTTCTCACCATTCGGCTTTGCACTGCGCGCAACGCGGGACTCGCCGCTGCGTAGCGAGGCGATCGGCATCAATGGCAAGCGCGTGCAGTGGACGGCTTTCGTCATATCAGGAACGGTGGCGGGCATCGGCGGCGCGCTGTTCGCCTATCTGAAGGGAAGCGTGTTCCCGGACAGCGTCGGCATTTCGCTGTCGGTCGATGCGCTGGTTATGGTGCTGCTCGGCGGCGTCGAGACGGTTTCCGGCGCGGTGATCGGCGCCATCGTGTTCAAGGCAGCAAACATCTGGCTGGTCAGCCAGACCGATCTTTCGAAACTGGTGCTGGGCGGCTTCATCGTGCTGATGGTGGTGGCGTTCCCCAAGGGTATCGTCGGCACGCTGGAGGCGATCCGAAATCGCCGGCGCTCCTCCGATGCCAAAAAATCTGCGCTGGTCACCTCACGGATCGAGGCCGCCGAATGAGCATGGTCCCTACATTGCTGTCTGTCGA
The DNA here is from genome assembly GCF_032917945.1 of Bradyrhizobium sp. sBnM-33. Lineage (NCBI taxonomy): Bacteria > Pseudomonadati > Pseudomonadota > Alphaproteobacteria > Hyphomicrobiales > Nitrobacteraceae > Bradyrhizobium > Bradyrhizobium sp. sBnM-33. The sequence goes on along the minus strand of NZ_CP136624.1, from coordinate 7,314,845 downwards.
GGCCTTGAGCAAATCCTATGGCGGCGTCCATGCCGTGCGTAGCGTTTCGTTCGAACTGCGTGCGGGCGAAATTCTGGCGCTGATCGGCCCGAACGGCGCGGGCAAGAGCACCTGCTTCGACATGCTCAACGGCCAGAACATGCCGGACAGCGGCCGCATCCATCTGCTTGGCAAGGATACCGTGGGCGAGAAGCCGCGCGCTATCTGGCGGCTAGGTGTCGGGCGCACGTTCCAGATCACGGCGACATTCCCGACCATGACGGTGCGCGAGAACGTGCAGGTCGCGCTGGTGTCGTATGGCAGGCAATTGTTCAATCTCTGGGGCTCGACCGCGGCTTACGCCCGTGACGAGGCGGGCCGGCTGCTCGACCTCGTCGGCATGGGCGCCTATGCCGAGCGGCCCTGCGGCGAACTCGCTTATGGCGATCTCAAGAGGCTGGAACTTGCGATTGCGCTCGCCAACCAGCCGAAGTTGCTGCTGATGGACGAGCCGACCGCCGGCATGGCGCCGCGCGAGCGGATCGAGCTGATGCGGCTGACCGCGCGAATTGCCCGCGAGCAATCGATCGGCGTGCTGTTCACAGAGCACGACATGGACGTGGTGTTCGAACATGCCGACCGCATCCTCGTGCTCAACCGTGGCAGCCTGATCGCCGAGGGCTCGCCAGAGGAAGTCCGCGGCAATCCGCAGGTGCGCGCGATCTATCTCGGCGAAGGACTGGTCTACGATGCGCGTCATCGCGAGGGAGCCGGCGCATGAAGCTGCAGGTCGCCGATCTCAACAGTTTTTACGGCCCGGCGCATATCCTGTTCGATATCGCGCTGGAGGTTGGCGAGGGCGAAGTGGTGGCTTTGCTCGGACGCAACGGTGCCGGCAAGTCGACCACCTTCCGTTCCATCGTCGGCCTCGTCGAGAGCCGTTCGGGGCGGATCGTCTTCGAAGGCAAGGACGTCTCGCGCGAACCGACGCATGCGATCGTGCGCGGCGGGCTTGGCTACGTGCCGGAAGAGCGGCGCATCTTCACGGATCTCACGGTCGAGGAGAACCTCGAAGTCGGCCGCCAGCCAAAACGGCCGAATGCGCCGCACTGGACGCGCGAGAAACTGTTCACGCTGTTTCCCAATCTTGGCGAGATGCGCAACCGGCCGGGCGGGCGGATGAGCGGCGGCGAGCAGCAGATGCTGACGATTGCGCGAACATTGATGGGCAATCCTTCGCTGGTGCTGCTCGATGAGCCATCGGAAGGACTGTCGCCAAAAATCGTCGAACAGATGGTCGACGCCATCTTGGCGATGAAGAAGGAAGGCGTCAGCATCGTGGTCTCGGAGCAGAACCTGCATTTCGCGCGGCTGATTTCGGATCGCGCCTACATCATCGAGCGTGGCAAGATCTGCTTCGGCGGCACGATGGCCGAACTCGACGCGCGGCCGGATATCCGGGACGCGCATCTGTCGCTGTGATCGGCGAGGGGAAGGGCGGGGAACGCAGATGGGAAGGAGTGTTTCGCCGAAACGGAGCTTCAAGCCGCCGCGCCCGTCCTACATACTCGACGAACAGATCGGCTTCATCCTGCGTCAGGTCTGGCAGCGCCATGCCACCATCTTCGCCCGCGAGATCGGTATCAACCTGACGCCGACGCAATGGGCGGCGCTGGCCAAGCTGAACGAGACCGGGCCGTGCTCCCAGAATCTGCTTGGACGACTGACGGCGATGGATGTCGCCACCATCAAGGGCGTGATCGACCGTCTCACCGCGCGCGGCCTGACCGAAACCAGCCCGGATCCCGAGGACGGTCGCCGGCTGCTCGTGAGTCTGACGCGCGCCGGCCAGCAACTGGCCGAGAAGGCCGCGCCGAACGCGCTTGCGATCTCGAGAGAGACGCTGGCGCCGCTGGACGCAAAGGAGCGCGAGACGTTGATCGCATTGCTTGAAAAGTTGCGTTGAGGCTAGCTCGCGTCAGCTCAGGTTGAGCGCCAGCGCAATCGCGCCCACGAGAATGAGGCTCAGGTCCCAAGTCGTATCCAGGTTGAACCAGCTTTGCGATATGAATTTGAGGCCGAGATAGCGGTAGGCGAGCCACGCGCAAAAGCCGCCGGCGGCGGCCATCGCGGCACCGTGGACGATGGCGACCAGCAGAGCCATGCCGAGATTGGCGTTGATGAGGGTACCGGCGGCTGCGTGGCCGCGGTCGAGTTCTGATTCCCGGCAGAGCCCGAGATAGATCGGCACCAGCATCAGCGCGGCGCCATGCGCCAGCGCCACGGCAAAAGACCAAAGCCCCAGTTGCGCCGGTGATATCCGCGCTAAAACTCTCGGATGGCGGCGGTTGGCCAACCGGAACAGGCCGAAGGCGATCACCAGGAGGCTTGCGCCGATCTGGATCGTGCGCTGCCACTCGACGATGGCAACGAGCAGCGCGAAGGGAAGAAGTACGAGCAGCATCGCGAGCAGATGGCCGGCCGTAAGCGGCCCGAGCGCGGCCACCAGCGCACGCGGGCTCCGCTCCATCAGTCCAGCCGAAACAGCCAGCGGCCAGCCCATGCCCGGGTTGATGCCGTGATAGAGGCCGCTCGCGATGACAGCCAGCCAGAGCCAGGCCGGTGTCCAGTCGGATCCGCTCAAATTCAAACCGACGGATAGCAGAACGAATCCGTCGAACAGTCGCCGCCGTCGAGCCGGATCTGGTGCGCGCGGTAACCGTCGGGGAAATTAACCCAGTAATCCCTTGCCAGCTCGAGGCCGCCGTCTGGCTTCGTATTGGCCATCACCATGGCTCCCGGAACACCATCGGGATAGAACTGGTCGTCCCACGTCGAATACAGCGAGTTGGTCCAGTACACCCGCTTGCCGTCGCGGCTGATCTCGACCATCTGCGGACCGCCCGCAAAGGCTTTGCCGTTCGGGTGCGGCGTGCGGCGCGCGATGCCGCCGATGCGTACCGAGCCGGCAAGCTTCGGCCTTCGCGGTTCGTGGACATTGTATTGACGCATCTCGCCGGTGCCCCAGCAGGCGACGTAGAGGAATTTGTCATCCATCGACAAGTCGATGTCCGAGACCAGCGGCGGCACGGCGCCGAAGCCTTGCAGCAGCGGCGGCAGTTGTTCCTTCGCCGCCGGCTCGGGCGGGATCGTCGCCGTCTTCTCGATGTGAAACTTGCCGCCCTCGCGCCACCATGTCCAGATCGAGCCTTCGAGGTTTGTGGTGTCGACCACGACCCCGAGGAAGCCGTATTCGCGCACCGGATCATGCGCGGGACGCACCTCCAGCGCCATCTGATGGTTGGCGCCGAGATCGATGGTCTGGACATTGCGCCGAGCGCGCAGATCCCAGAAGTGGATCCGATGGCCGTATTTGTTGGAGAGCAGATCTTCCGGCACGATCCCGTTCTCGAACTGTGGCGGCAATGCCCACTCGCTCGTCACCATGTAATCGCGCGGCAGGTTCCACCAGAAATCATAGTGCAGTTGCTGCGGCCCGCGATCGATTTCCCACCGTCCGAGCACCTCGAAGGTTTCGCAATCCATGATGAAGACGCCAGGCGGTCCGTCGGTGCCATCCTTGCCGCCGCCGCCGAGCGTAGAGACGTAAATGCCTTCCGGTCCGCAATGAACGGTATGCGGCCGCGAGTATCCCGTCTTCTTGAAGATTTCCTCAGGCTCGATGATCTTGTGAATCGCCGCCTTGGTGGGATCCGGCTTGGTATCGACGATGTAGATGCGGGACGACCGCATGCCGGGAATGATGAGATAGCGGCGCTCGAGGAAGGCATGTCCGGTGAGCGGTGATAGCGCGGACGAGCATGCGTTCCATCCGAAATGGTGAAACTCGTCGCCCTTGTTGGGCATCGTGACGGTATGAACGACCTGGCTGTAGGTCTGGGAGTCCGGCCTGACGTCGATTACGGCCAGTGCGTCCGGCTTCGACGCGTCCGGGCTCAGCAGCACGGTGTAGGCGAAGCTCTCCGGCGGAGCTTCCATGGCAAGCTTTGGCGAAGCGTGAAACGTGGGATCGGGCCGAATGTTCATCGTACTGCCTCCCTGTTTGCCTGGGTGTACAGCAACACGGCGCAGCGGCACGCTAACGGCAAGAAAGCACCGGCGCGTTGAGTTCCTCTGGCGAGTGCCGCCGGCCGGGGTTTGCCGGTCGACAATACACGCAATGTGACCGGCCGAAAATAACGATGGTGCTACCGATCCGGGGGCCAATGCCCGCCGTTGCGCTAAAACTGGATCATAATCGTGCCTAGCACTGCGCATGCGCGGCGAGGAGCTGGCGCATCTTCGATCGCGGCTGGTCGGTGTTCTACGCGCTCGCGAACGTATCGATATCGGCGGCGATCGCGGTGCGCAGCGGCAGGTCTTCCGAGAAATTGCCGCGTCAGCATACCGCTGCCCGATCGACGAGACGGCGGAGAGCGGCGTCGGCCTTGAGCGATCCATCGCCAGATGCGGCCGGTCGATCTTGCTCACCCGAACCATTGTTACCATTTGACTCCATCTCAAATGGATTGATAACATTGTTATCATGGGCAAACCCGCAACTTCGGCAAAGGACTGGTCGATCGTGGTGAAGGGCGCAAAGCGCGAGCTTCTGCTGCGTGCCGCCCGCGATGAGTTCGCGGAGCAGGGGTTGGAGAGCGCCACCATGCGCGGCATCGCGGTTCGCGCCGGCTGCACGACCGGCGCGATCTATCCGCTGTTCGAGAGCAAGGAGGCGATCTATGCCGAACTGCTGAAACAGTCGCTCGCGGCGCTCGATGCTTTCGTTTCCGAGGCGGTGGCCACCGCGCGGACGCCGGAGGCCCAGGTCGAGGCGGCCTGCGGGGCCTTCCTGAACTACTACCTCGATCACCGCTTCGAGATAAATCTGGGACTCTACGCCTTTCGCGGCCTCAAGCGGCTCGGCGTCGGCAAGCCGTCGGATGATGAGCTCAATCAGGCGCTCTGGAAGGTGCTGGAACGCATCGCAGTGCCGCTGACCGAGGTGCGCGGGCTTAAGCCTTCAGAGGTTCGGCCGTCGGTCGCGCTGCTCACCAGTCAGATGATCGGCGCGCTTGTGCTGCAGATCGCCGGACGGCTCGATTTTCTCGATACAAATGCGCAGACGCTGCTTCGCATGATGCTGGCGCAATGCCTTCCGCGCGCGAAACGCGCGAGGGTTAGAGCCGCACGCAAATCAAAACAGTAGGGGAGTAGGCGCAATGGTCCGGATCGAGAAGCAGGGTGCGGTGTGGACCGTCGTCCACAGCCGGTTTGCCGAGGCACGTAACGCCATGGACCCCGACAGCGCCGAGGCGCTGGCGGCGGCTTTCAAGGAATTCGACGCTGACGATTCCGCAAGCGTCGCCGTGCTGTGGGGCGAGGGCGGCGCGTTCTGCGCGGGCTGGGATCTCAAATTCGCCAGCACGCTCTCTGACCGCGAAGCCTTTCAACGCCATGTCGTCGATGGCCTGGCGTTCCCGACCGGCGCAAATCCCGCGCCGCGCGGGCCGCTCGGACCGACGCGATTGGAACTGTCGAAGCCGGTGATCGCCGCCGTCGAGGGACCGGCGGTGGCCGGCGGCATGGAGCTGGCGCTGTGGTGCGATATCCGCGTGATGGCGGAGAGCGCCTATTTCGGCGTCTATTGCCGGCGCTGGGGCATTCCGCTCTTGGATGGCGGCAGCGTGCGTCTGGCGCGGTTGGTCGGGCAGGGACGGGCGATGGAAATCATCCTCACCGGCCGCAAGGTGCCGGCCGATGAAGCGCTGCGCATCGGTATGTGCGAGCAGGTCGTGGAGACCGGCGGCGCACGCGCCGCAGCCGAAGCGATGGCGCGGGAGATCGCGCAGTTTCCGCAGGCAGCCGTCCGGGCCGATCGCCGCTCGGTGGTCGAAACTTATGGCCTGCCTGTCCGCGATGCCTTGCGGCAGGAATGGGCCAACGGCGTCGAGGCCATCTTCAAGGAAGGCGTCAGCGGCGCGGCACGCTTTGCCAGCGGCAAGGGCCGCCACGGTGATTTTGCCAAAATCTGAATTCTCTCATCCAGGGAGGCCATCATGGCCAAAGTGCTCTACGAGCGCGACAGGCGTATCGCACGCATCACGCTGAACCGGCCGGAAGTCATGAATGCGATCGACGACGAACTGCCCGGCGCGCTCGCCGACGCGGTCGCGCGTGCCGACAACGATTCGGGCGCGCATGTGATCGTGCTCGCCGGGGCCGGCCGCGCCTTCTGCGCCGGGTACGACCTGACCGCCTACGCCTCCGGTGACAGGGCCAACCGCTACACTCAGGAAATGCCATGGGATCCGATGAAGGATTACGCGGCGATGTCCGACAACACCAACAAGTTCATGAGCCTATTCCGCTCGAAACGGCCGGTGATCTGCAAGGTACAGGGCTTTGCCGTTGCCGGTGGCTCCGACATTGCGCTCTGCTCCGATATGATCGTGATGGCGGAAGATGCGCGCATCGGTTATCCACCGGTCCGGGTCTGGGGCTGTCCGACGACGGCGATGTGGGTCTATCGGCTCGGCGCCGAAAAAGCCAAGCGCATGCTGTTCACCGGAGACAAGATCACCGGCGTCGAGGCGGCGGCGCTTGGCCTCGTGCTGAAAGCCGTTCCGCCCGACAGGCTGGATGAGGAGGTCGATGCGCTGGCGCACCGCATTGCCACCGTGCCGCAGAACCAACTCATGATGCAGAAGCTGATGGTCAATCAGGCGCTCTACAATATGGGCCTGATGGGCACGCAGATGATCGCCACCGTGTTCGACGGCATCACCCGGCATTCGCCGGAGGGGCTGAACTTCAAGCGCCGCTCGGAAGAGATGGGCTGGAAGCGTGCGGTCGACGAGCGCGACCAGGGTACTTTCGACTGGACCACCAATCAGCCGATCACGCAGAACAGGTAATTCAGGCGCAAGGATCAGAGTCGGCGGAGAGAATTCCGCTCTATTTGACCGTGATGGTAATTTTCTGCGAGACCACCGGAGGAACGTGCGGATAGTGTTCGGCATCGCCCAGCACGAGCTGGAGCGTATGTTTGCCCGGTGGCAACTCGATCCGGGCTTCGGTCTGGCCGGCGCCGAAATGAAGATGTGACTTGTCCTGCGGAATCGGCTCATTGGGATTGAGCGGCTCGTTCACATTGACCAGCAGGTGGTGATGGCCGCTGTTCGGGTAATTATCGCCGGCGTGCGTGACGCCCATGTTGCGCAGACCAAAGCGGCACCAAAATCCGCCCTTGATGACGGCGCCGTTCTGCGGCCAAATGAAATAGAGAAGGGCCTCCTTATGCGAGGGCTTCCCTTGAGCATACGCGGCGGGCGGCAGGCAAGTGAGCGCTGCTGACAGAGCGATCCACTGCATGCACTTCATGACCGCCCTCTTAAGGCTACTTGGGAGATAGCGCGACGCGGAAACCGTGGGTGGGATATCGCACGTTGGTGTCATAGCTGCCGCGGTTTGATACGCGGGCATAGCTTGAGTCCTTCCTCCAGGAGCCGGAGCGGATGACATGCGAGGAACATGCATTCTCGACCCATGCTGACCCGTCTCCTGGCGCGCCCTGATAATTTCTATGCCAGCAATCTTCGACCCATTGATCTACGCCGCCGCCCATATCAAACAGCCCAAAAGGATTTGGCTTGAAGCTGCCGACCTTGACCGGCTGCTCGGTCGCTGGAATGTCGCTGCAGTTCTTGCAATTGACCATGCCGGGCTGAAACTGATCGCCCCACCAGTATCGGGTCTGCGTGCCGCCGCGCGCCGCATATTCCCATTCGGCTTCGCTCGGCAGTCGGTATAGTTTTCCCGTGGTTTCCGCGAGCCACGCGACATATTGCTTGGCATCGCTCCAGCTTACGTTTGTAACAGGCGCGTCGTCCTTTCCGGCTGCCGTGAAGCCGCAGGCCTTCGCGGCGGCGCATGCGTTCCATTCCTGCACGGTGACGGGAAATTTCCCCATCGCAAATGGCTTGACCGTTACCTGACGGACCGGCCTTTCCGAAACGTCTTCGTTGCTACCCATGGCGAAGCTGCCACCCCGAAGCGAGACCATCTCGGGTTCTCGAACCGGTGCGGCCGCTTGCGTCGTCGGCGGAGTCGCGGGTGCGGCGGGGGACGCCGGCGGCGGTAGCGGCGCCGCCTGTTGTTGAGTTGGTGCTACGGTAGGAGAAGGTTGGGGCTGCGGCGCTTGTTGTTTTGCGGTAGGCGCAGGCGCCTTCGGCGCTTCCGCCGGAGATGAAACGGGAGCTGACGCTTGTTCTGCCGCCTTGCGAGGCTGCCCCAGCGTGTACCAGAGAGTGCCGCCCGCAATGATCAGTAATGCAAGAATCAGCAGGAGGGCCAGGATACGTTCGCGCCAGTTCCGACGTTCGTGCAGGGCGGAGGGGTCGGGAAGCACGCGGTAGACCCGGACAGGCTCGGTGATGTTCTTGACCTTTCGATCGCCGAGCGACTCGTATCCGCAAACCAGCTTATGCTTTATCTGCTCATAAATACCGCCGGAGATATAGACTTCGCCGGGATGGGCTATACCCTCAAGCCGCGTCGCAATATTGACGCCGTCGCCATAGACGTCGTCGGTTTCGATGATGACGTCGCCAAGATTGACGCCAATCCGGTATTCGATCCAATGATGCTTGGGGAGTGATGCATTGCGACCAACCACATTTTGCTGGATCACGATGCTCGATCGGACGGCCTCTACGGGGCTATCGAAAATAGCGATGAAGCCGTCGCCCGTGGTCTTAACGAGCCTGCCGTGATGTTCTCTGATGGTGGGTTCGATGAGGTCGCGCTCGAGCCGCTTGACGCGGTTGTGCGTCCCTTCCTCGTCGATCTGCATCAGGCGGCTGTAGCCGGAAATATCGCCTGCCACGATCGCCGCAAGGCGCCGCGGCGTTGGCTCGCGTGGTTGCTCACCACCGCGGCCCGACTTGATGTCACGAATTTGGGCCATGGTTTGGATTGATTTCCTCGAGCTGCAGCAATTTCAGCGTTGGGCAAACAATCTTTCCAGTACCCCCAGCGTACCATGCCGGCTGTTCGCCGCAAAGCAGCCATGCGCGGGTTCCATGCCGCTAAGTGTGAGTGAAATCACATGAATGAGGCTGATCGCCCGCCGCATGTACTCAGGATATGAGCACAGACCCGGAGACCAGTTAACGAGCTCCGATCCTCGCAATTGTGTGGGCAAAGGAGGAACGCGAAGCCGACGCGAAGGCGCGGCGAGTAAAGCTCCTAGCGCGGCGGCGTTGATCAATCCCGTCCCGGCCATCTGGCGCGGTAGCGAATTTCGCTGCCGTCGCTATTGGCTTGCCACGGCCCGAACTCCGCCGTATGCGGCGCCTTGGCCGACGATCCGATGAGATAGAGCCGGTCGGGCTGGCCATTGATTTTGATCTCCAGTTGCCGGTGCGCGGTGCGGAACGCGAGCTCGACGTAGCCGGCAATGATTGGCCTATCGTCGTCGCGACGGAACTGGTCGGGGCGTGGCTCGCCCGGCATGGTGTTCAAGTCGGTTTGCAGTTCGATCGCTACGTCACGGGCGGAGCTAGGCAATGCCGCGCCTGCGGGGAGGCGAACCTCAAAAACGAGAAGCGGATTGGGGGCATTCGGGTTGAGCCAGGGCGTCGCCGTCGTGACGGCGTAGACATAATAAGCGGCCCCGGCAGCGGCGCAGAGTGCAACGACCAACGCGAATGCCTTCAAGCTGTTGCGGAGGGATCCGTCGGCATTTTCTCGGCCGCGCACCCGTGCCACCAGCGTCGTGCCAAACAGGAGGCCTGCGATCGCTCCGCACGGCGCGAACACCAGCAGCGCCAACATGCCTGACATAATTGGACCGGCCCGGTTACCGAAGCCGACCAGCTCAAGCAGCAGCAGTGTCGCGACAAAACCAATGACCGCGCCGACTACTCCGCCGGCCATCTGCAGCGAATTCTTCAAATATTCCTCGAAGGTGTGAGCAAACAGGCCATCAGGCCAGCGCGCATTTGACGGGGCTGACCGGCAGTTCGTTCATCGCTTTCGAGGGTTGACGCAATTTTTTAGGCGCCCGGCGCACTCGCGGGGCCACCGGCGTCAATGCCCGCTGACGATCTCCGGCACCTTGCCGGCCGGCGGCGTGTTGCGGCTGCGCTGGGTGCGGACGATGCCGTCGATGATGGTCATGCCGATGCCGGGGAGGTCGCCGAGTTGCACGCTTTCGAGGATATTCTTGCCGGGCGAGTGCTGCGCCTTATCCATTAGGACGAAATCGGCGGAGCGGCCGACCTCGATGATTCCGCAATCGAGCTCGCGCATGCGCGCGGTGTTGCCGGTCGCAAGGCAGAAGGCGAGTTCGGCGGGCAGTTCGCCGAGTGAGGACAGCATCGAGACCATTCGCAAGATGCCGAGCGGCTGCACGCCGGAGCCGGCCGGCGCGTCGGTACCGAGGATCACGCGGTGCAAATCGCCCATCTCGCGCGCAATGCGCAACGTGTAGAGCGCTGAGCGCTCATTGCCGTTGTGAACCAGCTCCAACCCGCGCTTGCAGCCCTCGCAGATGCAGCGGATCTGGTCATCGGGCAGCGCGGTGTGGCCGCCATTGATATGGCCGACCACGTCGGTGTCGGCTTCCAGCACCACGTCCTTGTCGATCAGGCCGGAGCCGGGAATTGATGGTCCGCCGGTGTGAATCGTGCTTTGGATGCCGTATTTGCGTGCCCAGCCGACCATTTTTCGCGCGGTCGGGCCGTCCTTGACGCCGCCGAGGCCCACTTCGCCGAGCAGCTTGACGCCGGCCGCGGCCATCTCCTTGAAATCGTCCTCGACCATCTCGCACTCGATGACCGGCGCGCCGGCATGCACCTTCACCCCGCCTGGCCGCAGCGTCCAGAACGCGCGTTGCGCAAAGATCGCCATCGCCTTCAGGCCGACGACGTCGCGCGGGCGGCCGGGCATGTGGACCTCGCCGGCCGAGATCATGGTGGTGACGCCGCCATGGAGATAGCTGTCGATCCAGCTGCTCTGGTTCTGCCGCGGCGTCCAGTCGCCGGCGACCGGATGGACATGGCTGTCGATTAAGCCCGGCGCGACGGTGGTGCCGTTGGCGTTAACAACAGTGGTTGCGCCCTCGGTGTTGACGTCCTTGAAGCGGCCGATCGCTGTGATCTTGCCGTTCTCGGCCACGATCGTATCGCCGTCCAGGATCGGCTTCTCCAGCGCCCCTGACAGCATCAGCCCGATATTGTGGATCACCAGCTTGCTCGGACCGGTCGCCTGGGGTGCGTCGTGGGCCATAGATTTTCCTTTTGCTTCAATGCCTTCGCCGGACATTCTGCCCGGCTTGACGATCGGATCAAGCTGGATTATTCGTTTGTATACGAATGATCGTATACCAATGATTTAGCCGGTCAATCCGGCTTGCAGGTCAGGAAGCGGTGCGATGAGCAATTTCAACCAGGAAAGCGTGCTGAGCGTCCATCACTGGACTGATACGCTGTTCAGCTTCACGACCACCCGCGATCCCTCGTTCCGTTTCCGCAATGGCGAGTTCACCATGATCGGCCTGAAGGTCGGCGAGAAGCCGCTGCTCCGCGCCTACTCGGTCGCCAGCGCCAATTACGAGGACCGGCTCGAATTCTTCTCGATCAAGGTGCCGGATGGCCCGCTGACGTCGCGGCTCCAGCATTTGAAGCAGGGCGACGAGATCATCGTCAGCCGCAAGGCCACCGGTACGCTGGTGATCGACAACCTCGAAGACGGTCGTAACCTTTACCTGATCGGCACCGGCACCGGGCTCGCGCCGTTCCTTTCCGTGATCAAGGATCCCGAGACGTATGAGCGTTTCGAGAAGGTGGTGCTGCTGCACGGCTGCCGCCGCGTCGCCGAGCTCGCCTATGGCGAAATGATCACCGAGAGACTGCCGAACGACGAATTGATCGGCGAGTATGTCCGTAACCAGTTGATCTATTATCCGACCGTGACGCGCGATCCCTTCCGCAACCGCGGCCGCATCACCGACCTGATCACCTCAGGAAAACTGTTCGGTGACATCGGGCTGGCTGCGCTCGATCCCGCCCATGACCGCGTCATGATCTGCGGCAGCCCGGCGCTGGTGACGGACACGCGTGCTCTGCTCAACGGCAAGGGGTTTGTCGAGGGCAATCACGGCGAGCCGGCGCAGTTCGTGGTCGAGAAGGCGTTCGCGGAGCGGTAATCTCCTGCGGCACCATAGGTTTATCTCCTCACCCTGAGGAGCTTGCGCAGCAAGCGTCTCGAAGGGCGAGACCTCAGTGGGGCCTCATGGTTCGAGACGCGCGGAGCCTGTCATCGGGCCGCGATACGCGCGGACCCGTTGGCGCTCCTCACCATGAGGGGTTAGAGCTAGGGCCTAACCCCCGGTGCCTCCATCGCCATCCCGCGCGCCCGCGACATCAGGTATAATTCCAGTTCAACCAGTTCCGGCGCGCCGTAATCATAGGCTTGCGCCCGGATACCGGTGATGCAGGCGCGCAGCCGTCGCTGCAGCGAGCCCAGTGATTGCCATTCCAGCCGGTAGAGCGGGTAACCGGTCGGGTGTCCTTGTGTGATCGCGGCGCCGGCGAGCCGCTTGTCCCAATTGTCGTCATGGCAATTGGCGCAGCCGAGATTGAGCTGGCCCTGCCGCTGCATGTAGAGCTCGCGTCCTTTGGCGACGAACGGCGCGAGCTGCGGGTCGGCGCCGGTTTCGATCGGTGCCCCCTGCGACTGCCGCGCGATAAAGGCTGTCAGCGCCAGCAACTCGCGGCTCTCGAAGGGAAGCGGCGTCGCCTGCTGATGATTGGTGCGGCACGAATTGATGCGCTGTTCCAGATTGATGGGGCGGCCGGTTGCCTTGTCGAACGCGGGATAGCGGGCGGCCACGCCCTTCATGGTCGCGCGGGCATTGCCGTGGCAATCGGCGCACGCTTTGTCGGCGGCGCCCGTCTTCCGGTTCCACACTGTCTCGCCATTGAGCACCCAGAGCATGCCGGGATTGGCGGTGTCGTCATCCTGCATTGTCTTTGTGTCCGGCTTCATGAAGCTGTAGCCGGAACGGCGGTCGGCTTGCGGGATCTCGGCAGCGCCTACAGCGCCCACCACCAGCAGTGCGGCGGCTATGGCGCCCAAAAATCTCATTCGACCGAGATTGAGGCGGAAGCGGTTTCGGAAAAACCCTTGTCGCCGATCCATTCGAATTCGAACTTGCCGCTTTCGGTTGCGGTCGTGAAGAAGGAAAAGAACGGGTTGGCCGCGATGGCCGGATACAAGTCGGCGCGGAAGATTTCAGCGCCGTTAAAGCGGCAGGTAAAGCTCGTGACAATATCGCGCGGCACAGCTTCGCCTGATGCCTTATGGCGATAGCCTGACTCCATGATGTGCGACATCAGCGTCTTGATCTCGATGATGTCGCCGCGTTTGGCTTTGGCCGGAACGTTGATCAGCGCGGAAGTCATCAGATCACCTCCTCGGTGCAGGCCGCCAGTGTCACCACGACGTCGACGCTGGCCGACCAGAACGACCCGTCCGAGAGCTTTGCGATCGCGACCACCTTCTGGCTGTCGGTGAGGCGAATGCGGGTCGATACCTGCGCGCGGCCGTTATGCGGGCCGAGATGGAAACTGGCGATATTGGGCTGCGGATTCTTCTCGTTGAAAACGTGGATGCTGCTAACGTGGTCCTCCGGCGCCATCGGGTGGGCGACACTCACAGTCAGCGGCACGGTATTCCCGTTCTCGACCAAGGGCGGCACGTCGAGCTTGACCTTGCCGGTTTTCACCGCGGCGCCGCCGGTGACATTGCGGATGGAGGAAGCGAGCATCTCGGGCGTCGCCTCGGCAGGCCGAAGCGTGACGACGGGGGCCGCGCCAAGCACGGCTGCTCCTCCGGCGAGACTGAGAAACTGGCGGCGTGTCGAATTCGGTGGTGGATGCATCGGACCTTCCTATTCGCGTAAGCTTGCGAGATACGCCACGATATCCTCGATTTGTTCGGCCGACAGGATCGGCTTGCCGCGCCACAGCGTCCCGACGCGAGTGAGGCCGTCAACTCGGTAGTAGGACGGCATGATCGTCGCGGCATTGAGACGAGCGGCATCCACCAGCCGAAGCCGAAGCTGACCTTCGGACCAGCGGCTGCCGGAACCGGTAAGATCAGGCGCCAGGTCGCCCTGGAATTTCTGTTCGGGAAATGGGCCGCTGTGGCAGAGGATGCAAGTGCTGGAACGTTCGACGACGAGCGCGCGGCCGCGCGTCGCATCGCCGGTCGCCCCCGTCAGCGAGTGCGGAATGGCATCGTCGACGACGGTATAGCTGCGAAGTTCCTGCGCACCCGTGCCGCCCGGCAGGGTGAGGAGCGCTCCGGCAAGGATCGGCGCCGATATGCGAAATCCGAATCTAGCCAAAGACTTCCGCCGTAATGGTCGCGAACCAGGTTTGCGCATAGTCGGCTTCGCGTGCGCGGAAATCGCGGGGCACATCCAGCGGACTGACGCCGCCGGCGCCTTCGACATCGGCCAGCAATCCGTTCTTCGGTTGGTATACGCCGGCAATCGAGATGCCATAGTCGGGCGCCGCCAAGCTGTAACAGGTGTTGATCAGCTTTGGCGCCGCGGGCGATCCACCCGATAGTAGCGTGGCGACTGCACGCGCGCACGCCTTGGCCTGCGCATTGGCAGTGAATGCCGATTTAGGCATGCTGCCGGCGAGGCAGGCGTCACCGATGACATGGATGTGCGGGACCGACTTGGACTCGAAGGTCACAGGATCGATCGCGCACCAGCCGGTGTTGTCGGTAGCCCCTGCGATCATGGCGATGCGCCCGGCCCGCTGCGGCGGAATGACATTGGCCACCTGGGCGGTGTGGTTGCCGAAATCGGTGATCAGCGTGTTGGTCGCTGCATCAACGCCGTTCACCTTGCCGCCCTGCGATAGCGACACCCATTCGACCATTCCCGGATAGAGTTCTTTCCAGGCGTTCTGGAACAGGCGCTGCTTGGAGAAGATGTCCTTGGCATCGAGGATGAGCAGCTTGGAGCGCGGCTTCTTGGTTTTCAGGTAATACGCGATCAGGCAGGCGCGTTCGTAAGGGCCCGGCGGGCAGCGGTAGGGATTGGCTGGGGCTGCGATCACAACGAGACCGCCATCGTCCATGGCCTCGAGCTGCTTGCGCAGCAGCAGCGTCTGCTCGCCGGCTTTCCACGCATGCGGCATCTTGCCGGCTGCAGTTTCGTCGTAACCCTGTAGTGCATCGAAACGCAGATCTATGCCAGGGGACAGCACCAGCCGGTCATAGGCGAGCGAGGTGCCGTCGGCGAGACCGACGGTCCGCGCCGCCGCATCGACGGCCGTTGCCGCCTGCGCCGCCACAGTCACGCCGCTGGCGGCGATCTTGTCGTAACCGAATTTTTGCTCATCGATCGAGCGCAGTCCGGCGATGACATTGTTGCTGAACGGGCAGGCGGTGAAGGTTCGGCTCTGCTCGACGAGCGTCACCTGCAATTTCGGATCGATCTGCTTCAGCGCCCGCGCACAACTCGCGCCGCCGAAGCCGCCGCCGATTACGACCACGCGTGCTGCCGCTTGCGCGAACGCTGGCAGTGGAAAAGCGGCCGTCGCCGCGGCGGCCGCGCCGATGCGGCAGAAATCCCGGCGGCTCACGTCATGACTGATACCCATGCCGGCGGCCCCTTATTTCTGTGCCGCGAACCACGTCGCAATCGCGCGCGACTCTTCGTCAGTGAAACCCTTGGCGATGCGGTTCATGACCGTGGCCGGAAGCGAGCCGTCGCGAAATTTGGCCATCGCCGTGGCGATGTCGCCGGCATCGCGGCCGTACAGCCGCGAAATCGACGAGGCGGTTGTTCCGGTGGAATGGCAGCCGGAGCAGGATGCCGCGCCAGGTGGAGGATCGGAAGCCGCAAGCGCCGAGCTCCACGCCGCGACCGCGGCAGCTGCGATGGCGACGCGCAACGCTTTCATCAGCAATCTCCCGATGAGGATACGGCGGCCCCGGAGTGGGGCCGCCGTCCGCTAGTGTCAGGCAAACGTAATATTCTGGTCCTTCAGCGGCACCGAACGAATGCGTTTGCCCGTGGCCGCGAAGTAGGCGTTGAGCACCGCGGGCGCGGCGACACCGATGGTCGGCTCGCCGACGCCGCCCCAGAAGCCGCCGCTCGGCACCATGACGCATTCCACCTTCGGCATCGCGGCGATGCGCATGGAATCGTAGGTATCGAAGTTGGTCTGCTCCATCTTGCCGTCCTTTACCGTGCAGCCGCCGTAGAACAGGGCGGACAGGCCATAGACAAAGGAGCCCGCGATCTGCCGCTCGACCTGCGCCGGATTGACGACGTAGCCCGGATCGGTCGAAGCGACGATGCGATGCACCTTGATCTTGCTGCCGTCGGTGACTGAGATCTCCGCAGCACCCGCGACATAGCTGCCATAGCCCATCACCTGCGCAATGCCGCGATAGACGCCTTGCGGTGCCGGCTTGCCCCAGCCGACTTTCTCGGCCACGGCATTGAGCACGGCGAGATGTTTTGGATGCTTGCTCATCAGCTTGCGGCGGAATTCCACCGGATCCTGGCCGACCGAATGCGCCAGTTCATCCATGAAGCACTCCAGATAGATCGCGTTCTGATTGACGTTGACGCCGCGCCAGAAGCCGGGCGGGACGTGCGGATTGCGCATGGAATGCTCGACCAGCAGGTTCGGCACCGTGTAGCCGATCGCCGCGTCGCCGGAAGGGCTCATGCCCTGGAACGCAACCGTGTCCATGCCGTTCACCAGCGCCGCGGGACGCACCGTGAACAGGATCGATTGGCCGGACAGTCTAACGTGCAGCGCGGTCAGATTGTTGTCGGCATCGAAGGCGCCGGTCAGCTTGCATTGCGTGACCGGATGAAACTTGCCTTGCGCCATGTCTTCTTCGCGCGACCACAGCAGCTTGACCGGCGTGCCGGGCATCTGCTTGGCGATCAGAACCGCCTGTCTGACGTAGTCGGTCATGCCGCGACGGCCGAAGCCGCCACCGAGGATGAGCTTGTGTACCTCGCATTTTTCGGCCGGCAATTCCGATGCTTCCATGGTCGCGGCGAATGCCGCTTCGCCGTTCTGCGTGCCACACCAGACCTCGCATTTGTCCGGCGTATAGAGCGCCGTTGCGTTCATCGGCTCCATGGTCACGTGGTTCTGGTACGGATAGTTGTAGACCGCCTCGACCTTCTTCGCCGCGCTCGCAATCGCGGCCTTGGCGTCGCCGTTCTGGTTGCCGATAAAGGCCGGCTGGGAATTGTCGAGACCTTCCGCCAGCCACTTGGCAATCGACTCGCTGGAGACTTTGGCGTTCTCGCCTTCGTCCCAGACGATTGGCAGCGCATCCAGCGCGGTCTTGGCGTGCCACCAGGTATCGGCGACCACGGCGACTGCGCTGTCACCGACCCGGACCACCTTCTTGACGCCCTTCATGCCGGTGATTTTGGCTTCGTCGTAGCTCTGGAGCTTGCCCCCGAAGACGGGACAATCCTTGATCGCGGCGTTGAGCATGCCCGGCAGCTTGACGTCGGCGCCGTAGATCATCGCACCCGTGGTCTTGCCGACGGTGTCGAGCCGCTTCACGGCTTTGCCGGCGATCTTCCAGTCCTTGGGATCCTTCAGTTTCACATCCGCCGGCGGCTCGAGCTTTGCTGCGGCTTCAACCACCTTGCCATAGGTCGTGGTCCTGCCCGACGGCGTATGGGTGATGACACTGTTGGCGGCGGTACATTCCGAGACCGGCACCTTCCACTCGTTTGCGGCGGCCTGCACCAGCATCATGCGCGCGGTGGCGCCGCCCTTCCGGACATACTCCTGGCTGGAGCGGATGCCGCGGCTGCCACCGGTCGAGAAATCGCCCCAAGGGCGCTTGCGTGCGACACTTTGCCCGGGGGTCGGATATTCGGTTACGACCTTCGACCAGTCGCATTCGAGCTCTTCGGCGACGAGCTGCGCGAGGCCGGTGAGGGTGCCCTGACCCATCTCGGAGCGGGCAACGCGAATCACGGTCGTATTGTCCGGGCGGATCACCACCCAGACGTTGACCTCGGGCGAGCCGTCGGCGGCGCGGACAACCTTGGGTCCGCCGAAGGGAATGTCGAGGCCGATTGCGAGGCCCGCACCGGCGGCAGCGGTGCCGATCACGAAGGCGCGGCGATTCAATTTGGGCATGACGTGCTGATTCATCGTATCACCTCAAGCGCTCGCGGCGGCGTGGATCGCCTCGCGGACCTGCTGGAAGGTCCCGCATCGGCAAATATTGGTGATGGCTTCGTTGATGTCGTCGTCGGTCGGCTTCGGCTTCTCTTTGAGAAGGGCGGCAACCGCCATGATCATGCCGCTCTGGCAATAGCCGCATTGCGGCACGTCGTTCGCCACCCAGGCCTGCTGCACTTTGTGCAGGGCGCCTTCTGAGGCAAGACCTTCGATCGTGGTGATCTGTTTGCCGACGGCCTCGCTGACTGTCATGCCGCAGGAGCGCATCGCGACTCCGTCGACATGGACGGTGCAGGCGCCGCATAGTGCAATGCCGCAGCCATATTTGGTGCCGGTCAGTCCAACATTTTCCCTGATCGCCCAAAGCAGTGGCGTGCCGTCTTCAACGTCCACATTGATTGTTTTGCCGTTAATGGTGAGGTTTGCCATCGCGTATCCCCTGTTCGTCTGACCCATCGGTCGAGACCCGGCGCAATCTGGCCTGCAACCTGGAATCGTTCAAATCAAGAAAACGCGCGGTGGCGATGGGGAAGAAAGCCGATCCGCCGGTGTTGCGTCGGCACGCGCCCGTCGCATGGCTGTCATGTCCGTTCTGCACCCACGGCCAGACGCAGGAAACTCATCAGGCTCCCAAACGCGGCAAAGCCGGCCCCGAGCGCCAGCGCCACCGTGGCGCCGTTGTGACCGGCGAGCGCAAAGCACAATGCCGCCAGCGCGGCGCCGAGGGTTTGCCCGGTCAGGCGTGCGGTTGCGACGATTCCGCTCGCGCTGCCGCTGCGATGCGGCGGCGCGCTCGACATCAGCGCCCGCAGATTCGGCGTTTGAAAGAAGCCGAATCCGATTCCGCAAATCACCATGCGCCAGACGATGTTGGCAACGCTGGCGTCCGGCGGAAGCGTCGCCAGCAGCGCCATGCCGATGCCGAGCAATACCAGTCCGAGGCCGCCGAGGATGCCGACGGGATAGCGATCGGAGAGCCGGCCCCCGATTGGCGCCATGATCGCCACGACCAGCGGCCAGGGCGTCATGAAGAAGCCGGTCTCGACCTGCGACCGGTGCAGCACGTCCTCGAAGTAGAAGGGCAGCGAGACGAACGCCAGTCCCTGCACCGCGAATGTACAGACCGACGTGGCGGCCGACAGCGCGAACATCGGCCGCCGGAACAGATCGATCGGCAGCATTGGCGCCGGATGGTCCGCATCTCTACGCATCATGATCCAGCCGAGCAGCAATGCCGCGCCAAGCGTCAGGCCGACCAGGAGAGGCGGGGCCTGATGCGCCGCGATGCCGATGCCGATGATGAAAAGCCCGAGGCAGCTTGCAGTCAGCGCCGCGCTCGCAAAATCGAACGCGTGCTTCGCGCGCGGCGTTTTGGGCAAGGTCTTCAGGCCGATCCAGATTGCGATCACGCCGAACGGGATGTTGATCGCGAACAGCCACGGCCATGTCCCGATCGCAAGAATGGCGGAGGCGATGGTCGGACCGAACGTGAATGCCGTTCCGACCACCAGCGCGTTATGGCCAAAGCCACGGCCGAGCATATGGGTCGGATAGACGAAACGGACCAGGGCCGCATTCACGCTCATGATGCCGCTGGCGCCCAGCCCCTGCAGCGCGCGCGCCGCCGTCAGGCTGGGTAGCGACCATGCCAAGGCGCAGCCAAGCGAGGCCAGCGTGAACAGCACGAGGCCTCCGATATAAATGCGCTCGTGGCCGACGATCTCGCCGAGCGCGCCCAGCGGCAGCAGCGTCGCGACCAACGCGATCTGGTAGATATTGACGACCCAGACCACGTCGGCCGGGCTGACATGGAGGTCAGCCGCGATGGCGGGCAGCGCGATATTGGCGATCGCCGTATCCAGCGAGGCCAGCGCCAGCGCGGTAAAGATCGCCGCGACCGCCCAGCGCCGGAGTTCCGGCGGCAAGCCGTCGATGGGCGTCGGGGCGGTCGACTTTGCGGTTGTATCCAGTGACATTCTCTCGGGCTCTCCACGCCGGGGCGGTCGCGCCCTCTGCGGCGTGTACTACGGACGCAGCACGGACCACAGGCGCGCCGCTGCATGATGCGTATGCGGACTGATCGTTAGCATTGAAAAAGTCCCCCTCCGCGCCAAATCCGCGCGCCGACTATCGGATACCTTCCCGCCCGCCAAGCGATCGACTAGGCTTGAGGCGCACAGCGACCGCAATTTCATAAAAAGACGGTCACGGCGAGAGGAAACGCTTTGAACGGACTGGCGAGCCGGCGCAGCGAAGCCATGCGTAGCGCAAGTGGGGGCAGGCATGGGCGCGTAGGAGCCGGTCTGTGGGTGTCCCTCCTGCTGGCGATCCTCGGCTTTCTCGTCATCTACCCGATCCTGATGCTGCTGCTCGGCGCGCTTACCGACACCAATCCGGTGGTCGAAGGCATCAGCCTCAGTCATCTCTCGGTGACCAACTTCCTCACCGTGCTGGCCAACCCGAATGTCGCCGAGGCGCTCGCCACACGCTGATTGCCTGTGGCGGCGGCACGCTGATCGCGGTCGCGGTCGGGTTGCTGTTTTCCTGGATCGTCGTCCGCACCAATACGCCGTTCAAGGGCTTCATCGCGGCCGCCAGCATCCTGCCATTGTTCGCGCCGCCGCTGGTCGCGGGAGTCGCATGGGCGATCCTCGGCTCGCCGAAGACCGGCCTGATCAACACCATGTTCAAATGGGCAGGGCTGGATTGGCGCGTCGATTTCTATTCGATGTGGGGATTGGTGTTCGTGTTCGGCATCTACTACGCGCCGTACGTCTACATGTTCACCTCTTCGGCGCTGCGCAACATGGATCCGAGCCTGGAGGAGGCCGCCGAGATTTCCGGCGCCAGCGCGTTCGCCACCTTGTTCTCGGTGACGTTTCCGCTGATCATGCCGGCGATCGTCTCGGGCATGCTGCTGTCGTTCATCGTGATGCTCGGCATCTACGGCATTCCGGCGGTGTTGGGTGCGCCGACCAACCTTGCCGTGCTGACCACCTATATTTTCAAGCTCACCAACTGGTCACCGCCGCTCTACAACACCGCCGCAGCGGTGGCGATCATCCTGATGGTCGTCACGGGCCTGCTCGTGTTCCTGCAGCACAAGGTGCTGAGCGGCCGCAGCTACACCACCGTCGCCGGCAAGGCGTTCCGTCCGCGCAGCCTCGATCTGGGGCTCTGGCGCTGGTTCACCTTCGGTCTCGGCGTTGGCTATCTCCTGGTCGTCGTGGTGCTGCCGTTGTTCGCGCTGATCGTTGCCGCGTTCCGCAAGTTCATGTTCATACGCGATGTCAGCAGCCTGTTCGATGCCAGGCAATATTCCCTGATGCATTTTGAAAGTATCTTCGACAATCCGCTGACCATGCGTTCGATCTACAACGCAGTCGAAGTCGGGCTGATCACCGCGGTGGTGGGCGGCGCGCTGGCGTTTGCGATCGGCTACACCATTCACCGCACCCAGGTGATGGGCCGGCGCTGGATCGACGTGATCTCGACCCTGCCGGTCGCGATCCCCGGCCTCGTGGTCGGCGTCGCCTACCTCTGGGCCTGGATCGGCATTCCCGCAGGGCTTTACGGCACAATCTGGATTCTGGCGCTGGCTTTCATCGCGCGCTTCATGCCGGACACGGTCAAGGCGCTGTCGACCTCGTTCCTGCAGATTCATCGCGAGCTCGAGGAGGCTGCCTGGGTCTGCGGCAAGGGCGTGCTCGGCACCATCAGGACGATCGTGCTGCCGCTGGCGCGGCCGGGCGTGATCGCCTCGATGACGCTGTTGTTTGTGCTGGCGATCCGCGAACTTGGCTCATCGCTGTTTCTCTACACCAGCAACACCATGGTGATGTCGGTGCTGTTGCTCGACTATTACGAAGGCGGCAACCTCGGAAAGACCGCCGCATTCAGCCTGGTGCAAACCGTTCTGCTCGGCGTTCTCATCGGCGGCGCCAATTGGTTGTCGCGCGGTGCGGCGCAGGGCAGCGTCGCCCGAACCGGATAACAAAACGAAGGGGAGGATTGCTATGACTGGAAGGACCTTCACCAACATTGCTGCAATCGCAGGCGTCGCCGGTCTTGCGCTGACATGGAGCGCAGCGGCACAGGCGCAGGAGTTCGGCTCACCCGAATTGATCGCCGCGGCGAAGGCCGAAGGCAAGCTGGTGTACTACACCGCGAATTTCGCCGAGGTCGAGCAGCAGGTCATCAAGGCCTTCAACAAGCGTTTCCCCGAAATAAAAATCGAGATGGTGCGCGCGCCCGGCGGCCAGCTCATCACCCGCGTCAAGACCGAGGCCGCGGCCGGTAAACTGATCGCCGATGTTGTCGATCATTCCGATCGCGCGCTGATGCAGCCCCTGGCGGACATGTTCCAGGATTACGCGCCGCCGAATGCGGCCGACTACAATCCCGACGCGCAGATCGCACCGCAGCTCTGGCCGCGTGTCACGCTGGTGTGGGCGATCGCCTACAATACTGAACTGGTAAAGAACCCGCCCAAGACCTGGATGGACCTCACCAAGCCCGAATACAGCAAGTTGACCGGGCAGGTGATCGCTCCGTCGGGCGGCACCACGTGGACCCGGGTGATGTTCGAGCGCCAGGTGCTCGGCGAGGACTATTGGGCCAAGCAGGCTGCAACCAAGCCGGTGTTGTATCCATCGGGCGCGCCGATGTCGGATTCGCTGGTGCGCGGCGAAATCGCGATGGGGCCTTTGCTCTACAATGCAATCTATCCGAAGCAGAAGGACGGCGCGCCGATCCAGATCTTCTTTCCGCCGGAAGGCGCGCCGGTCAATCCTTATGCCACGGGCATTCCGAAGACCGCCGCGCACCCTAATGCCGCAAAACTGTTTCTCAACTGGTGCCTCTCGAAGGAGGGGCAGACGTTCATGATCAAGGAACTCGGCAACCTCACGTCACTGAAGGTGCCGCCGGCATACCCGGAAGGCTTTGATCCCAAAGTGGTTAAGGTCTGGTTCCCGAAGTTCGACGAGTATGTGAAGTTGCACGCCGCCTGGGTGGCCGAGTGGAACAAGGCCTACGGCTACGGGCAATGATCGTCACATCAGGGAAATTATCGAACCGATGACGGCAACCCTCGAAGTCACCGACCTGCGCAAGCAGTTTGCGATCGGCCGGCCGGCGATCGATGGCGTCAGTTTTGGCGTGCCGGCCGGAGAGATCGTAGTTCTGCTCGGTCCCTCCGGCTGCGGCAAGACCACGACGCTGCGCTGCGTCGCGGGCCTGGAGCACCCGACATCGGGTGAAATCAGCATTGCCGGCAAGGTCGTCTCGTCACCCGAGCGTGGCATTTTGGTGCCGCCGCGGTTGCGCGATCTCGGCATGGTGTTTCAGTCCTACGCAGTGTGGCCGCATATGACGGTGCGGCAGAACGTGGTCTATCCGCTCAAGCACCGGAAATTTTCGCGCATTGAGGCCCGCCGCAAGGTCGACGAGGCGCTCGAACTGGTCGGCCTGTCGGAATACGCTGATCGAGCGGTGGTCGCATTATCAGGCGGCCAGATGCAGCGCGTGGCGCTGGCGCGCAGCATCGTGTACCGGCCGCAGTTACTGCTGCTCGACGAGCCCCTGTCGAACCTCGACGCCAAGCTGCGCCTGCGGCTGCGCGATGATCTCCGGGTGATCCTCAAGCAAACCGGGATGACTGCGCTCTATGTCACCCATGACCAGGCTGAAGCCGTCGTGCTCGGCGACCGCATCGGCGTGATGCGCGACGGCAAATTGCTGCAGATGGATACGCCGGATGCGATCTATAACCGCCCGGCGGATTTGTTCGTTGCCAACTTCACCGGCGCGACCAACGAGCTCGCCGGCACGCTGGTCTCGCGCAACGGCCAATTCGGCATCGTCGATTTCGGCGACGGGCGGCGGGGCGAGGTGGCATTGCTGCATTCGCTCGGCCTGGACGAGAAGGTGCGCATTGCGCTGCGGCCGGAGAACATCGCGATCGGCCAGCATGACGGCGCCAACATTTTTCCCGCCCGCGTTCTCGACCGCCGCTATCAGGGCACGCAGACGGCCTACGGCATCGAACTGTTCGGCCGGCGGCTGGAGGTGGTTGAGCTCGGCACCGCGGCTCGCCATCAGGTCGGCATCGAGACCCGCGTTTCGCTGCCACGGGAGAGTTGCTGGGCCTATCGCGATACAGGACCGACGGCATATGAATAGCGGTTGATAGGCCTACGTGCCCGGGCTCAATCCCAGTCGCGCGTAGATACGCCGCGCATAGGCGCCAAACTCGTCCGTGGTCTTGATCGGCAATGCGCGGGGAAACGGCAGATCGATCGGGAAATATTCTGCCATTCGCGCCGGACCTGCGGTGAGCACTGCGCAATGCGAGGCGAGGAACACGGCTTCCTGGATCGAGTGCGTCACGAACAGGATGGTCTTGCCGCTTTCGCGCCAGATTCGCAGCATTTCGAGGTTCATCTGCTCGCGGGTCAGCGCATCCAGCGCGCCGAACGGTTCGTCCATCAGGATCAGTTTGGGATCGTGGATGAAGGCGCGGGCAATCGCGGTGCGCTGCTGCATGCCGCCGGACAATTGCTGCGGATATCGGTCCTCATAGCCAGCCAGGCCGACCAGGTTGAGCAGATCGCGGGCGCGGCTCCGTGCAGCCTTCATCGGCAAGCCGACGATTTCGGCCGGCAGCAGCACGTTGTCCAAAATGGTTCGCCATTTCAGCAGCAGGGCCTGCTGGAACACCATGCCGATGTCGCGCGCCGGATCAAACGGCGTTTTCGCATTACCGATTTTAATCGTGCCTCCGTCGGCGTCATGCAATCCGGCCAGGATCTTCAGCACGGTGGTCTTGCCGCAGCCGGACGGGCCGACCAGCGAAACCAGTTCGCCTTCCCCGACGTCCATGGTGACGTCGGAGACGGCGAGGAATTCCGCGCCCTTGGACCGGTAGACCTTGCGGACGTTGCGCAGGCTGATGAAGGGCTCTTCCGCAGTCATGCCAGCCATTTCTGCAGGTTCTCCCGCACGAAGCTATCGTCGGAGAGATCGGCATGTTCGCGGCAGACGCGGTCGATCTCCTGCATCTGGCCCGGGCTCAGCCCTTCAGCGGGATCGAGGCACCAGAGGCCCTGCATCAATCCCTGCCGCCGCAAGATTTCGTGGCAACCTGCGATGCAGCCGTGAAAATTATGGGCAACGTCGAAGAACGCGCTGTTGCAATCGGTGACACGCGCGTCGAGCGCCAGCAAATCGGCCGGCAGGGTGTCCTTGCCGCGCGCCGCCTTGCACATTTCAAACTGCTTGATCGCGCTTGCGGTCCACACCGACCAGTGCCCGAGCAGGCCGCCTTTGAAGTAGGCTCGAGTGGTGACGCCCTTGTCGCGGAGGTCGAACGGCAGAGTGAGGTCAAGCAGGATGTGATCGTCATTGCCGGTATAGAGCGCGACGCGGTCGAGCGCGTTCGCCGCCGCCACCCCACGCAGCACGTCCAGCGTCCGATAGCGATTGAACGGCGCAACCTTGATGGCGATGACGTTGTCGATACCTGCGAAGCGACGCCAGAAATCGGCGCTGAGGATGACGCCGCCGACGGCCGGCTGCAAATAGAAGCCGACCAGGGGGATCTCGCGTGCCACCGCCTCGCAATGCGCGATGATCTCGTCCTCGGATGCCGATTTCATCGCAGCCAGGCTGAGCAGGCCGGCGTGGTAGCCGATGCCGCGTGCGGTCTGCGCTTCTGCGATGGCCTGCTGCGTCGGACCGGCCAGTCCCGCGACCATCGCGACCGGCCGCCTGGTCCATGAAGCGGCGGTCTCGGCCGCCAGCTCCAGCACCGGACGGTACATGCCGACGTCGCGGATCGCGAATTGCGTGGTGTGCACGCCCACGGCCAATCCTCCGGCGCCGGCATCGAGATAATAGCGGGTCAGTGCCCGCTGGTGCCTGATATCGAGTGCGCGGTTGGCGTCGAGCGCGAGCGGATGCGCAGGGAGCACGGTACCGTCGGCGATCAGCTTTCGAACCTCGGCCTTGATTTCGCTATGATGCATGGCGGCGCTTCCTATCCGAATTCCGGGCCGGCGACGGCGAACGGTAGTTGCGCGGGCGAGGCAGTCGCGGAGCCAAAGCGCATGCGCTGAAACGGCCGCTCGATATTCCAGCCCGAGCGAACGAGACCGCGCAGAAACGCATCCTGAGAATGAACGGCATCGATCAGCCAGGGGCCGGTCTCAGAGCTAGTGATGGCGTCGACCAACGCCAGCGCCTGATCGGCGTGGTCGGCCAGGACCGGACCGATGTGCCGCGCGGTGCGTCCATCGCGGACGAGGGCCATGGCTCGAGCATCCGACACGATGCGAGAACCCGGGCGCGCAGCAAATTCCGACAGCAATGTGCTGCGGTCGAATCCCATGGCGCTGCCATCGCGCGCGGCCAGGGCTTCGAGGTTGCCGGCCGCTAGCGGCCTTGTCGCTGTGGTGCCTTGCGGCTTTTCCAACCGCAACCTTCGCAATTGCAGCGTCGGCGCAAAACCGAGCGGACCATAGACGGTCGCGCCAGCCGGCGTAGCGTCAAGCCAGGTTGTGAGCCCGCGCCGCGCGGCCGCTTCCAGGCATGCATCGACGAGCCTGGTCGCAAGGCCGCGGCGACGAAAGTTGGCGGTCACCAGCACCATGCTGATCCAGGCATTGCCCGCCGAGTAGGGCATCAGCGCCGCTGTCGCCACCAACCGGTCTGCGTCGCGCGCGCCGAATACGACCCCTTGGCTCAGGAAAAATCGCCAGTCGGCTTCGTTCTGGTTCCAGCCGGCTTCGGTCGACAGCACGAGCCCGGCCTTCGCATCGCTGATGCCGAGCTCGACGATGGGCTCAATAGCGGCCATCGCGCACCTCGTATTTGGTGGGCTTGCCGAGGCTCGGCATTGATCGCGACACCCAATCGGCTGTCCAACTGATGAGCTGCTCGGTATCGACGATCGGCAGGCCGAATAATTTTACCGCCTGCGACGTGTCGGTGAGCCACGCCGTCGGCTCCTCTTTGCCGACAATCACGGGTGCGCGGCCGAAGCGCTGGCCGAATTTCGCGGCGAGATCGCGCACCGCCAGGATCTCGTGGCCACTGACATTGATCGGGGAGGTCGGCGTATCGCAATGCGCCAGACAGCGCAGCGCTTGCGAGGAAGCGTCGCCTTGCCAGATGAAATTGACATGGCCGAGGCTGACGTCGATCGGCTTGCCGTGCAGCACCTTGCTTGCGATATCGTGCAGCACGCCGTAACGCATGTCGATCGCGTAGTTCAGCCGGAACAGCCGTCCGGGAGTTCCATGCTTGCGTGAGAAATACTCGAACATGCGCTCGCGCCCGACGCAGGATTGCGCGTATTCGCCCGGCGGATCGGGCGCCATATCCTCGGCCGAACCCTTGCCGGAGACCGGCACGAACGGATAGACGCAGCCGGTCGAGAACGCGACGATACGCGACGCCGCAAAGGCCTGCGCGACCAGGGCCGGGACGTGCGAATTCATCGCCCAGGTCAGCGAGAGGTCGCCCTCGGCACCGAACTTGCGTCCGGCCATGAAGACGATATTCGGAATCTTCGGGAGCGCCTTGATGGCGCTTTCGTCGAGCAGGTCGCAATTGATGGTCTCGATGCCGCGCGCCTGCAGCCAGTCCTTGACGGCGGGATCGCTGAAGCGGGCCACGCCGATGACGCGGCGCTCCGGCGCGGCCGCCTTGGCAAGGCCGGCCAGCGTCGGCCCCATCTTGCCGGCAACACCCAGGATCATGATGTCGCCGTCGACCTTGCGCAAATCGTCGATCAACGCCTGACTCGGGCGGCACAACAGCTCGTCGAGTGCGGTAGTATCGGCGATCGTCTGCGGCAGGTTTTCGCGCGTCAGCAGCATCTTCATTCCCTGTCTTATTGCAGCCGGATGTCACGGACGACGAACATCCGTTCGAGGCCGAGCACGAGGCCATACAGCGCCACACCGAGCAACGTCAGGAGCACCACTGCCATCACCATCGCCGGCGTATCGAGCGAGGATTGAACCTGGATCATGAGGTAGCCGAGCCCGCGTTCTGAGGCGATGAATTCGCCGACGATCGCGCCGGCCACCGCCAGGATGGCGCCGACCTTCATTCCGGAAAACACGTATGGCAGCGCACCTGGCAACTGGATCTTTCGGAACAGCGTCCAGCGCGAGCCGCGCAGCGACTTCACGAGATCCAGCAGATCAGGCTCGACCTCGCTCAATCCGCGCGCAGTGGTGAGCAGGATGGGAAAGAAGCAGATGGAAAACGCTATCAGGATGTTCGGGAAGATGCCGTAAGAGAACCAGACGATGAACAGCGGTCCGAGCGCCACTTTCGGGATCATGTTCAGCGTCACGAACAGCGGCAGCAGCAACAGGCTGACCAGCGGCGACCAGGTGAACAGCACGGCCAGCACGATGCCAACCAGCGCGCCGAGGCAGAATCCGCCGAGAATTTCGATGGCGGTAACCGCGAGATTGGAGAGCCAGGCATAGCTGGGCGAGCCCAGGGTCGCGACGGTCGCGAGCGGCGAGGGGAGGATGAATTTTGGCACCTGGAAGACGTCGACCATAACTTGCCAGAGCACGATCACGGTGAGGTGCACGATCAGGATGATCGCGAAAGACCGAGCCGATCCGCCGTCACCGCTGAACACCGTGTGCGCTCCCTTTGGATGCGCGGCCGGTTCCCCGCCGCGCGGCGGCAATCTACCGCGGCCCCTTCCAGTAATCAACCATCTGGTTGATTATGGCCGCAGTGAGTGCATCACCAGGTCGACCACGTGCCTGCGGCGGGCCTGCCGCGCGGCTCGGCTCGACAGATCCTTGCCGAAGATCGCCGACAGGGTCGGCGTGTTCGAAAAGTAAAAATAGCTGAGCCCGGCAATCGAGATATAGAGGTGCAGGGGGTTGATACCTTTACGGAATATGCCGGCCTTCACGCCCTCGTCGAGAATGGTCGAGACGAGACTGACCAGCGGCGAATGCATCGCTTCCAATTTTCGCGATCCGCGCACATGCCGGGCGCCGCCCCGGTTTTCGTCGTTCAGCAGCACGATGAAGTCCGGATGCGCGGCGAGGTGATCGAACGAACTTTCGATCAGTTTCTTGATGGCCTGTTCGGGTGGCAGTCCCTCGAGGTTGAGCTTGCGCTCCTGGGCGCGGATCTCTTCATAGACCCATTCGAGCACCGCCAGATACAGCGCGTCCTTGTCACCGAAATAGTGATAAACGAGCTGCTTGTTGACGCCTGCGCGCGCAGCGATCTCGTCGACCCTGGCCCCGGCGAGGCCGCTGCCGGCGAATTCGCGCCGTGCCGCGGTCAGCAGTTTTTTGCGGGTCGCGGCCGGATCGCGCCGCTGCGGCCTGGTATTCTCAGAACGTTTCTTCGGCATTTCCAACCAAATAGTTGACAAGTCGTCTGGTCCCTTGTTGCATTGGTAGCGTCACGGATGCGCGACGACAAGATCGGTTGCAGAACGAGGAGGGTGCAATGAAGGCTTTGCGAATTGCGGGATTGGCGCTTGCGCTTGCCGCGCCGGCTGCGCCCTGTGTGGCCGCCGAGTCCGTTAGCCTGATCCTGAACTGGACGCCGACGGCCGATCATTCGCCGTTCTATTACGCCAAGTCCCAAGGCTGGTACGAGAAGGCCGGCATCGATCTCACGATCGAAGTCGGCAAAGGCTCCGGCGTCTCATCGCTGAAAGTCGGCTCCGGCGGCTCGCCGTTCGGCATCGCCGATCTCGCGACCGCGCTGGTGGCCAAGAGCAAGGGCGCCGACGTGGTGGCGCTGATGAGCATCTACGCCAACACCGGACAGACCTTCTACTGGCTGAAGAGCTATGGCGTGAACGGGCCGAAGGACTTTCCGAACCATAAGATCGGCAATCCGCCGGGCGATGCCTCGCGGGTGATGTGGCCGGCCTTTGCCAAGGCCGCCGGCATCGCGCCTGAATCGGTGAGCTTCGTCAATGTCGGTCCGACCGCCAAGATCGCGGCGCTGAAGAGCCATACCGTCGATATCATCAGCGATTTCTACAATGAGCACGATTTGAAGGTGATCGAGTTCGGCGCCGATCTCGGCTACGTCAACTGGAAGGATATCGGGCTGAACCCTTACGGCAATTCGCTCATCGTCAACGGCGCCTATCTGCAAAAGAATCCAAAACTGGTCGAGGATTTCGTCAAGATCAGCCAGAAGGCCTATGCCGCCTGCGTCGCCGACGTCGCGCCCTGCCTCAAGGCGCTGCTGGATCAAGCCTCCGGCCTCGACAAGGAAAACCAGCAGCGGCAGTGGGAGCGGATCAAGTTCCTGATGACGGACGAATTCACGACGACTAAGGCGCTCGGCTGGATCGACGCCGAGCGGATGAAGAAAGACTACGAGTTGGTGCAGACCTATCTCGGCATGGAAAAGCCGTTCGACGTGAACACTGCTTTTTCGGTCAAGATGCTGGATACGAGCATCAAGATGGATGCCAGCAAGGTGAAGAAGTAACGGGGCGGTCGGCGTCTCCCGCCGTCATTGCGAGCGCAGCGAAGCAATCCATTTTCTCAGCTTGCCGAGCTATGGATTGCTTCGTCGCTTCGCTCCTCGCATGACGTGAGGCTCGTTTAGGAGGCAGACATCACTGCAGCGCCATGCCTGACGTCGCGATCACCTTCGTCAGCTTCTCGTAAGGCCTTCATCAGCGCGGCAAGCTCGAGGGCAAATGGTGGCTTCCGGAAATCCGGCCTCCGCAATCGTCGGCACATCGGGCAGATCGGCGACGCGCTTGTCGGTCACGAGGGCAAGAGGCTTCACGCTGCCGGTCTTGATGTGCTTCCAAGGGTTAGAGTGTCGCTGACGCTGTTCGAATTTTCGACCTTCTGTTTCTTTCGCGTAAGGGAGCACACAACAATGAGCCAACCAGCCACGATCGAAGCGAAGGAATCTCCAAAGGAAGCGTCCGCGTCCGTTATCGCGCAGCATGCGGCGACGCTAAAGGCGCTGCCGTTCTCCGACACGCGTGATTTCGACGATGCCGCGCGCGGCTTCCTCGGCACGATCGAGAATGCGAAGATCACCTCGCCTCAGGGCAGGGTGGTCTGGAGCCTGGAGCCTTACGGCTTCCTGTCCGCGGAAGAAGCGCCGCCGACGGTCGATCCCAGCCTGTGGCGGCAGTCGCGGCTCAACATGCATCATGGCCTGTTCGAGGTAATGCCCGGCGTCTACCAGGTGCGCGGGCTCGATATCGCCAACATGACGCTGATCGAGGGCGACAGCGGCGTAATCGTGGTGGATGCGCTGACCTCGATCGAGGGCGCGCGAGCGGCGATGGAGCTCTACTTTCAGCACCGGGGCAAGCGGCCTGTTGCGGCCGTGATCTTCACCCATACCCACACCGACCATTGGGGCGGCGCGCGCGGCGTACTCGATGATGCAACGCTGAGCCGCGGCAGCGTGCCGATCATTGCGCCCAATCTGTTCATGGAGCATGCGGTTTCGGAAAACATCATTGCCGGCCCCGCCATGCTGCGGCGCGCGCAATATCAGTTCGGGCCGTTTCTTGCGAAAGGCGTGCGCGGGCAGGTCGATTGCGGGCTTGGCAAGACCATGGCGGCGGGGGCGGTTGCGCTCGTGCGCCCGAGCGACCTGATCATCGCGACCCGCGACCGGCGGACCATCGACGGGATCGAATTCGAATTCCAGATGGCGCCGAACAGCGAAGCGCCGGCAGAGATGCATTTCTTCATACCGCGTTACAAGCTTCTCAACCTTGCGGAAAACTGCACGCATAATTTCCACAATCTGCTGCCGTTCCGCGGCGCCGACGTACGCGACGCACTGGCCTGGTCGAAATATCTCGGCGAGGCCCTGCAGATGTGGGGCGGCAAGGCGGATGCGATGTGCGGCCAGCACCATTGGCCGGTCTGGGGCCGGGAGCGGATCGACACCATGATCCGGCAGCAGCGCGATCTCTATAAATTCGCGCATGACCAGACCATCCGTCTGATGAACCATGGGCTAACCGCAGCCGAAATCGCCGAAACCATCCGCCTGCCGGCGAGCCTTGAGGGCGCCTGGCATGGCCGTGGTTATTACGGCCACATCAGGCATAACGTGAAAGCGATCTACCAAAAATATCTCGGCTGGTACGACGCCAATCCCGTCAATCTCGATCCGCTGCCGCCGGTCGAATCGGGCAAAAAATATGTCGAGTATATGGGCGGTGCGGACGCGGTCCTGGCGCGCGCGCGCGAGGATTTTGCCAGGGGCGAATTCCGCTTCGTCGCACAGGCGGTGAGCCATCTAGTGTTCGCCGATCCCGACAATCAGGCGGCACGCGCGTTGCTCGCCGATACGTTCGAGCAGCTCGGCTACGCCTCGGAAAGTTCGACCTGGCGCAATGCGTATCTGTTCGGCGCGCAGGAACTGCGGCAGGGGATGCCCAAGACGCCGCCGCGCGCCGCGATGCCGCGTGAAACGCTGGCGGCGCTGCGCACCGAGCAGCTCTGGGACGTGCTCGGCGTGCGCCTCAACGGTCCCAAGGCCGAAGGCAAGCGCATCGTGCTGAACTGGAATTTCACCGATACCAAGGAGAGTTTCATGCTCAACCTGGAAAACTGCGCGTTGACCTATGTCGCCAGTGCGCAAGCCGGCGATGCCGACGCCAGCCTCACGCTGCCGCGCAGCGTGCTCGACGAAGTGATCGCCAAACTGACGACGTTCCCGGAAGCAGTCAGCGCCGGCAAGATCCAGGTCAGCGGCAATCCGGTGCGGCTCGACGAATTGATGATGCTGATGGACGAATTCCCGCGGATGTTCGAGATCGTCGAGCCGAAACGGACGGTGGTCTCCTGACGTGGTTGTGATCTCGTAGGGTGGGCAAAGTCGTGTGAGCGCCGTGCCCACCATCTGTCCGGATCCATGCGATGGTGGGCACGCTTCGCTTTGCCCACCCTACGGTCGTCTTGCGACGACGAGGGCAGGTGCGACTGCTATTACTCCGCGCTGCTCACGAGCTTGATGCGCGGCTCTTCCTCCATTAGGCCGCGATACGCAACAAGATAGTCGAGCGCCATTCGGCGCGCCGTGAAACGGGCTTCGAACCGCTTGCGGATGGCGCCGCGATCCAGCGTGGATAGTCGATCGACCACGGCCACCGCGCTGGTTTCATCTTCCACCACGAAACCTGTGAGACCGGGGTCGATGATCTCCGCCACCGAGCCACGGTTGTAAGCGACCACCGGTGTGCCGCAGGCCATGGCCTCGATCATGACGAGGCCGAAGGGCTCCGGCCAGTCGATCGGCACCAGCAGCCCGATGGCGCCGCTGAGGAAGTCGGGCTTTTCGCGGTCGCTGATCTCACCGATGTATTCAACCAGCGGATTGGCTTTGATGAGTGGGGAAATCAGCTCGTCGTAGTAGTCCTGGTCGGCGCGATCGACCTTGGCCGCGATTTTCAGCGGAATGCCGCATCGGGTGGCGATGCTGATGGCGCGATCCACGCCCTTTTCCGGCGCGATCCGCCCGAGCACCGCCAAATAGGACGGCTGCACCGGCTGCGGCGTCAGCAGATTCTCCGGCAACCCGTGGTGAATGGTGCGCACCCAATTGGCCTGCGGCACCGGCCGACGCTGCGCGTTGGAAATCGAGATCACGGGCACCTTGGAGAAGGTATTGAATACCGGCTGATGCTCCGGCAGGTCGAGCCTGCCGTGCAGGGTGGTCAGGAACGGCGTCGGCTGTCGGTAGAACAGCGAGAACGGATAGTAGTCGAGATGAAAGTGCAGAAAATCGAACTCTTCATCGTCGCATTTCTGCCGCACGCGTTCCAGCATCACCATGTGCAGCGCGTTAGGGTCGCGCACGGAGCCGTCGAGGCGCAACGCCTTCGGCCACGTCGCATCGAGTTTCGCCGAGGTGCGGGAATCCCCGCTGGCGAACAACGTGACTTCGTGCCCTAACGCTACCAGTTCTTCGGTAAGCCAGTGCACCACCCGCTCGGTGCCGCCGTACAGTTTGGGGGGAACAGCCTCCGTCAGCGGGGCGACCTGCGCGATGCGCATCTCTCGTCTCCTGTTTCGAATGTTAGTTGGATAAAGCCCTCAGCCCGCAGATCGGCACCGGCGTGCCGGAAGCTGGAACGTTCTTGCATCTGCGAAGTTCCAACTGTCGGCGCATCTTGGTTCTTCCACACGACTGTCTTGCTGATGCCATCTGACACCAACAGATTTGAGGCGACCTCGATGCTGCAGAATTGTTGCGCGGTGATGGCCGCGCGCCCACAAACCCGAAGCGGCACCGTTCACGTCCTCGTGCGCGATATGCGTTAGGGATTCCCTTTCACTCTCAACAGGTTTGCAGACGACATGGATAATCTTTCAGGATATGCGCGGCGGCCGCTTCCATTTGTCTTGCGCTATCTGCGCCGGCGCCGCGGAGCCCATGTGGTCATTGTGTCTGCCGTCGTTGCAGCGGTTGCCTGCTCGGTGGGCACGCAATATGGCGTCAAGTATCTGGTCGACAGCCTGACGGCCGGTTCGTCGCACGCGAGCAGCGTATGGCTGGCATTCGCTTTTCTCATGTCGCTTATTGCGGCGGATAATCTGCTGTGGCGGGTCGCGAGCTGGACGGCGAGCTTCACTTTCGTGGGCGTCACCGGCGATCTCCGCCGTGACATGTTCCGCCACCTGACCGGTCACGCCCCCAGCTATTTCTCTGACCGCTTGCCGGGCATGCTGACCAGCCGTATCACGGCGACGTCCAATGCCGTCTTCACCGTCGAAAACATGTTCGTCTGGAATGTGTTACCGCCGTGCATCGCGACCGTTTCGGCGATACTCCTTATAGGAACTGTCAGTCTGGCGATGTCCGCGGGCTTGATCATCATCGCGGGTATTATGTTGATGGCGATGTTTCACCTCGCCGCGGCGGGCAAGCCGCTGCATGATGATTTTGCCGACAAGGCGGCTGCGGTGGACGGCGAGATGGTCGATGTTATCAGCAATCTGCCGCTGGTCCGTGCGTTCTGCGGCCTCAGCTACGAACACGACCGCTTCGACGCCACCGTCGAGCGGGAACTCGATGCCCGTGGGCGCAGCCTCCGCTATCTCGAGAAGCTGCGGCTGCTTCACGCCGTTGTGACGATTCTGCTGACGATCGCGCTGCTGGCGTGGGTTATCACGCTCTGGCAGCGGGGCGCGGCGACCACCGGCGATGTCGTGCTGGTATGTACGCTCGGGCTCTCGATTTTGAGCGCGACGCGCGACCTCGCGGTGGCGTTGGTCGACGTCACCCAGCATGTTGCCCGCTTGACGGAGGCGATCGCCACCTTGCTGCTGCCGCACGAATTGAAGGATCATCCCGAGGCCGAGCCGCTGATCCGCAGCGGCGCCGCCGTCGCCTTCAACAACGTCTCGTTCCACTATCCCGGCGGCGTTCAGGTGTTCGAGAAATTCTCCTTGCGCATTCAGCCGGGACAACGGGTCGGGCTGGTCGGTCATTCCGGCGGCGGGAAATCCAGCCTGTTTGTGCTGCTGCAGCGCTTCTATGACGTCCAGCACGGCAGCATCACCATTGACGGCCAGGACATTTCGCGGGTGACGCAGCAGAGCCTCCGCGAGGCGATCTCGGTGGTGCCGCAGGACATCTCGCTGTTCCACCGCTCGATCATGGAAAATATCCGCTACGGACGTCCGAACGCGACCGACGACGAGGTGCTGCGCGCGGCGATTGCAGCGCGCTGCGATTTCATCGAAAATCTGCCCGAAGGCATGGCGACGATGGTTGGCGATCGCGGTATCAAGGTCTCCGGCGGGCAGCGGCAGCGGATCGCCATCGCGCGCGCCTTCCTGAAAGACGCGCCGATCCTGTTGCTGGACGAGGCAACGGCGGCGCTCGACAGCGAATCCGAAGAGGCGATCCGCGAGGCGCTGGCGCGGCTGATGCGCGGACGCACCGTGATTGCCATCGCCCACCGTCTCGCCACCTTGCGCAATTTTGACCGCGTGGTGGTGCTGGATCACGGGCGAATCATTGAAGATGGGCCGCCGGATATTCTCGTGCAGGGAAGAGGGCCTTACCGAGAATTGGTCGCGCGCGAAATGGGCCGCCTCGCCAGCCATGCGGCCTGATCTGTGGCAGTTGCGTTTGCGTCCCGATGCGTCCATCACAACGCAAGGAAATCGCTTGAGGGGTCAAAATGACAGCCGAAGTCACCCAACTGATCACCATTCAGGCTGCCGAACACGTCGCGGAATCACCTTTCTACATCCCGATGACGGGGCCGGCGACGCGGCAGCGCCGCTCGCTCAAGCACGACGATACATTCATCGTGCTGGACAGCCATGGCGATATCGGCGCCTCCGCCGGCGGGCCCGACGGTCTGTTCAACGCCGACACCCGTTATCTCGCCCGGCTGGAGATGGTGCTCGACGAAGTCCAGCCGCTGTTGCTCGGTTCCAATCTGCGCGATGACAATTCGGCGCTGACCATCGATCTCACCAATTCGGACGTGTACCGCAACGGCAGGCTGGCGTTGCAGAAGGACACGCTGCACATCGTGCGCTCGATTTTCCTGTGGCGCGGTACCGCCTACCAGCGCATCGCCCTGCAAAATCACGGCGACCGGCCGGCGAGCTTCGACCTGACGCTGTTGTTCGACAATGACTTCGCCGACTTGTTCGAGGTGCGCGGCGAGCGCCGGTCGCGCCGGGGAGTGGGCTCCAGCCGGTTGCTTGGCCCCAGCGATGTCGTGCTGGAGTACAGCGGGCTCGACGGTCAGGTCCGCGTTACATCGTTGCATTTCGAGCCACGGCCGACGCGGCTCGCAGTCAATTCGGCAACCTATCATTTCGAGTTGGCGCCGAAGGAAGTGATCGCATTGTTCGTCGCGGTGTCCTGCAACAAGCCTGCCATGCAGAAGCCGGTACCGTTCTATCGCGGCCTGCTGGCGCATCGCCGCGAGATGCGGCGCTCGACGATCGGCGCAGCCAGCATCGAGACGTCGAACGACATCTTCAACGAGGTTCTGTGCCAGGCGATGGGCGACCTCAACATGCTGATGACCGAAACGCCGCAGGGGCGATATCCCTATGCGGGCATTCCCTGGTATTCGACCACGTTCGGTCGCGATGGACTGATCACCGCACTGCAGATGCTGTGGGTCGATCCGCGTATTGCCCAGGGCGTGCTGCGGCGGCTGGCTCATTTTCAGGCCAAGGCCGTCGATCCGCTCGCCGATGCCGAACCTGGCAAGATCCTGCACGAAATGCGCGGCGGCGAGATGGCGGCGCTGCGCGAAGTGCCGTTTGCGCAATATTACGGTAGCGTCGACTCGACATCGCTGTTCGTGCTGTTGGCCGGTTATTATGTCGAGCGCACCGGCGACGAGGAAACGCTGGCCGAACTGTGGCCCGCGATCGAGGCGGCGTTGCGGTGGATCGACGGGCCTGGCGACCCCGATCATGACGGTTTCATTGAGTACCAGCGTGCTACCGAACAGGGGCTCGCCAACCAGGGCTGGAAGGATTCCTACGACGCGATCTTCCATGCCGATGGGCAACTCGCCGAAGGCTATATCGCGCTGGCGGAAGTTCAGGGCTATGTCTTCGCCGCCAAGCGGCTGGCCGCCCGTTGCGCACGGCGGTTGGGAAAAATTGATCAGGCGGCGAAGCTCGAATCCGAAGCCCTGCTGCTGGCCGAGCGCTTCGAGGAGGCGTTCTGGTGCGAGGAACTCGGCACCTACGCGCTGGCGCTCGATGGTGCCAAGCGGCCGTGCAAGGTTCGAACGTCCAATGCCGGCCAGCTTCTCTTCACCGGCATCGTCCGGACCGACCGCGCCCGCCTCGTTGCGGCCGATCTGATGAGCCAGAAATTCTATTCGGGATGGGGCATCCGCACCGTGGCCTACGGTGAGGTTCGCTACAACCCGATGTCCTATCACAACGGATCGATCTGGCCGCACGACAATGCGCTGATCGCGCTCGGTTTTGCACGCTACGGCCTGAAACATTCGGTAGCGCATCTGTTCAAGGGCCTGTTCGACGCTGCGAGCTACATGGACTTGCGGCGGCTGCCGGAATTGTTCTGCGGATTCCGACGGGAAAAGCGGCGCGGACCGGTGCTTTATCCGGTCGCCTGCGCGCCGCAGGCCTGGGCCAGCGCGACGCCGTTTACGCTACTTGAAGCAGCGCTCGGCCTTGAATTCGATGCCGCGCGCGGCGAGATCCGGCTTCGTGACCCGCGCCTGCCGGAATTCCTCAACGAGGTGGTATTACGCGATCTGCGGCTCGGGCCTTCCAGCGTCGATTTGAGGGTGCGCCGCCACGGCGAGGAAGTGTCGCTCGAGGTATTGCGCACGCGCGGACAGATTCAGGTGTCGATCGTGTTGACGCATTAGCGGTCGTGCATTCCCATCCGTGCGTCTTCGGAGTTCAGGAGGGCCATATGCGCGCCGGTATTGTCATCATATCGCTGATCGCCGGGCTAGCGATGAGCCTTCCGGTTTCGGCAGCGGAAGATAGTGGAACGCAGGGAAGCCGTGCCGCTCCGGCTGATGCAGCGAAAGATGCCACGAAAAAGGAACCGGCGCCTCCGCCGTCGGTCACTGTGATCGGCGCCCGCGACGCGCTCGGCATTCTTGGCCGCGAGGTCCGCAGTGCGGCCAACGAAAATATGGGACGCATCGTCGATGTGATCGTGGACCGCGAGGGCACGGTGCGCGCCGCCGTCATCGATTTCGGCGGCTTTCTCGGTGTCGGTAGCCGAAAGATCGTCGTCGACTGGAGTGCGCTGCATTTTGGTCGTGTTGCCAACAAGAGTGACAGCATCACGCTCGAGCTGACCAAGGAACAGGTGATTGCGGCGCCGGAATACAAGCAGGACGCGCCGGTCATCGTGCTCGGTGCGGCCGGCCGCTTACAGCCGTGGGATTTCGACAAATAAAGGAGAAACGGCCTGATCGCGCGCCCCTCCCAGTCGCTCGATCCGATGAACGACGATCGCCATGGGCGATCCGCCGGCGAGGGCAACGTTGTGCCGCTGCCGCCCGCGCCCGGCGAGCGGCCCAAACCGTCGCGTGAGAGCCAACGCGGCCTCGATTGGTTCATCTTCTTTCTCGCCGACGTGCAGACCGGATTTGGTCCGTTCATCGCGGTTTACCTGACGACGCAGAAATGGACGCAGGTCGAGATTGGCTTCGTGCTGTCGATCGGCGGGATCATCGGCCTGCTTGGGCAGATGCCGGGCGGAGCCGTCGTCGATGCTGCCCGTTCCGAGCGGCTGGTGGCGGGGCTCGCGGTCGCCACCATCGGCTGCGCCGCGCTGGCCTACGCCTTGTGGCCGATCTTCCCGGTAGTGACAGCGGCCGCCACGTTGCACGCGCTTGCGAGCTGCGTGCTGGGTCCGGCTATCGCCGCGATCAGCCTCGGCCTGGTTGGGCCGCTTGCGATCGGGGAACGGCTCGGGCGCAATGCCCGTTTCGCGTCCCTCGGTAATGGTTCAGCGGCGGCGCTCATGGGCGCATGCGGTTATCTGCTGTCAAGTCAGTCGGTCTTCTTCGTCACGGCCCTTCTCGCAATCCCCACCCTGTTGGCGCTTGCCCGGATTCGTGGCCAGGAAATCAACGTGGCGCAGGCGCACGGTGCCTTGAGCGAGGACGGCGATACCAAGGCCGCCGACAAGGAGGCGACCAGTGTGCTTCACCTGCTTCGGCAGCGCCCGCTGTTGATCTTCGCCGGCGGCGTCCTGCTGTTTCAACTCGCCAACGCAGCCATGCTGCCGCTGATGGCTGGCGTGGTCACGACGCGATCGGCCCAATGGGCGCCGGTGCTGATCGCCGCCTGCATCATCGTACCTCAAGCGATCGTCGCGCTGACCTCACCCTCAGTCGGCCGCAAGGCGCAGGCCTGGGGAAGGCGACCGTTGCTGCTAATGGCTTTCGGCGCACTGGCAATCCGTGGCCTGCTGTTTGCGGTCGTGCGCGATCCCTATCTTCTGGTCCTGGTGCAGGTGTTCGACGGCATTACCGCGGCCGTGCTCAGCGTGATGGTGCCGCTGATCGTGGCCGACATCGCTTATGGCAGCGGCCACTTCAATCTGGCGCAGGGCGTGGTCGGCACTGCGACCGGCATCGGCGCGTCACTCAGCACGGTGCTCGCCGGCTATATCAGCGATACCTTTGGCAGCAGCATCGCGTTTACCGGGCTTGCAGCGATTGCGGCGCTCGGCCTGACGATGATCTGGCTGCTCATGCCGGAGACCCGGCGGACGGCTTGAGCGCGAGCCGCGCGGTCAGCAGAGCCGCCACTGCCAGCGCGGCGCCGACCCCGGTGATACAGGCGGTCCAACCGAACCGATCGAACAATTGGCCCAGGATGGCGCTGCCGACGAGGCCACCGAGGAAATAGCAGGCAAGATAGGTTCCGCTGGCAGCGCCGCGATGGTCGCTGGCGGCCTGGCCGACAAAGCCGGTGGCGCAGGCCTGCGCAAAGAACGTCCGACGCCCACCAGCACCATGCCGGTCAAAACTTGCGGCAGGTGGGAAGACAGCATCAAGGGCAATCCAGCGGCTGCCACCGCCAGCGCGCCCCAGATCGCCGGCCGCGTGCCAAAGCGGGCGACCGCCCTACCGGCAAACAGCGTCGTGACCACGGAAGGCGCAAAGACGAAATAGACGAAGCCGAGATCCATCCGCCCGAGCGCCAGCGGTTCGCGCACCAGCACGAAATTGACGAAGGTGAAGGTGCCGATGAAGGCGAACAGGATGCAAAAGCCGATGGCAAAAGCAGCGCGCAGCGCCGGGTCGCGCCAATGGCCGAGCCTTGCCGCGAAGGGCGATTGCGTCGAGGGCATCGCGTGCATCGGTTTGACGCGATGGATGGTAAAGTACACTAGCGCTGCACCGGCAAGGTTCAGCAGCGCAAAGAAATAGAAATTCGAGGCCAGCCCGAGCGTGTCGACCACTGCCGCCGACACCAGCCGGCCGATCAGATTGCTCGCGACGTTGCCGGTGATATAGGCCGCGAACGCGCCGCCCGCATCCATCGAACTGCATTGCTCGCCGAGATAGGCCAGCGTCAACGCGAACGCCGAGGCCATGCAGAGGCCTTGGGCGATGCGGAGCACCGTAAACGTCGTGAGATCAGGCGCGATCGCCAGCAGCGTCGTGGGGACTGCGAGCACGACCAGGCTGACGAGAATGCCGAGCCGTCGATCGATATGCGGGCTCAGGAAGCCGACGACGAGGCCGGCGACGGCCATGCCGATGGTGCTGGCATTGACCGCGATACCCATCGCGGCCGGGGTTACATTGTAGTGCCGGGTCAGCGAGGGAAGAATCGCTTGCGTCGCAAACAGATCCACCACGGTCAGGAACGCCGTGAGGCCAATGACGAGAGATCGCAGGGCCACGCCCGGTGAGTGACCATGCATTTCCATCGCTTGGGATTTCATCGGCGCGGATATGCCGGTCATGGCGCTTCTCTTATCGAGAAAGAAGGATGTGACGCCTGGGCGTGTGGGGCGACACGGGGACCCCAGGCCGTCACATCCGGCAACGAGACGTCGGGTGGCGCTCGTTACAGCTCCTTACATGTTGTGGTCGTGCGGATCCTTGCGGACGTCGCCGACATAGAGAATGACGGTCTCGTTGCCGAGATTCTTCCACCAGTGCGAGGTACCGGCGACTTCCGGCCTGATCTCGCCGGCCTTGTGCACGATCGGCTCCGAGCAGTTGCTGGCGTATTCGACGATCTCGCCCTGCTGGATGTAGATCAGCGCAGGCCGGTCGTCATGACTGTGCCAGGGCACGATGCCGCCGGGCTCGATGGTCAGCTTGCGGAAGCGCAGCTCGCGATCCTTGATATTAGCCGGCTGCTTCTCGAGATTGATCGAGCCGAGAGTGACGTCGGTGACGCCGACCGGCTTATGGTCGACCATCGGGCGGACATTTGCCTGCATCTTCCCGGCCGGGCATTCGCCGGCCACGGCGGTAGCAATCGAACCTGCGCTCAATCCGGCAAGCGCGAGGCCGTGCCCGACCGTGCGGGACGTGACGTTGGATTTGGACATGTAGTGATCTCCTCTGGTTTTGCCTTGGCCCCGGATGGTCTGGCCGGCTACGTCACGATAATCGCGGAAATTGCACACGAGAGGAAATGCCGGCTAGCTTTTGACTCGATAGCCCCGCGCTATGCGGCTCTCGATACGCCGTGGCTATCGAACCGATTGTGCAACGGCATTTCACATCAAGCGGCGTCCATTCTCTGATGGGTCAGCGCCCGATTGGCGGGCGTGATGTCAATCTTGAGGAATTCCGCATGACCACCCTTTCCAAGACCTTGATTGCCGCCGCGGCCTTTGCTGCCGTCGCCACGACCGCCTTCTCGCAAGTTTCCTGGGAATTCAATCCGGGCATGGCCTACATGTATGCCGGGCCCGGCAAGATGTCGGCCATGGCGATGGCTGCGACGCCAAAGAACCACGACGCAATGATGAAGAACGCCAAGAAGGTGCCCAACAACACCGTATTCTTCATGGACAAGGGCCAGCTCTATTCGACCTCGGGCATGCTTGATCCGACCGGAAATTTCTATCTGCCCTGAAGCGGTAGCGCTGCGGCGTTCGGGCCGCCCTTGCGGGGCGGCCCGAGCCGGAAAATAATGCTGATATGCCGGAGCAAGCCATGACAACGCTATCGCCAGCCAACGCCGAACGCCTCAAGCAGGCGTTCCAGCAATGCCGCGACATGGAGGGCACCTTGCGCGAGCAGCTAGAGGCCTACGCCGCGGCGGGGCGGGAGATCTTTCCGGCCTATGGCGAAGCGGTCGACCGATTGGTGGCGCGGCTCAATGAGAACGGCGGCGGCGAAAACGCGCCGAGGCCGGGCGAGGTGATGCCGCCATTCCTGTTGCCGGACGAGACCGGCCGGCTGATCAGCCTGAAATCACTCCTCGATCACGGTCCGGTCGCCGTAATGTTTTATCGCGGCCATTGGTGTCCTTACTGCAGGCTGAACG
The DNA here is from genome assembly GCF_032917945.1 of Bradyrhizobium sp. sBnM-33. Taxonomy (NCBI): domain Bacteria; kingdom Pseudomonadati; phylum Pseudomonadota; class Alphaproteobacteria; order Hyphomicrobiales; family Nitrobacteraceae; genus Bradyrhizobium; species Bradyrhizobium sp. sBnM-33. Next base: position 7,271,587 of record NZ_CP136624.1, on the reverse strand, counting down.
TGAGGGCTGTGATCCAGGCCCAGGACCGGATCAAGGCATTAGGTGCGCAGACGGTTGCGATCATGCCGGAGACGCAGGCCTATGCCGCGGAATTCAAATCCGAGGCCGAAGCGCCGTTCCCGGTGCTGACCGATCTCGACAACGGCTACGCGCTGTCGCTCAACCTCGCGATCTGGCTCGGTACCGAAATCCAGCGGCTGCTTTCGTATCAGGATATGGCGAGTTTTCAGGGCAATGACGGCTGTGTGCTGCCGATCCCGGCTACCTTCGTGGTCGGCCGCGATGGATTGGTAAAAGCCCGCTTCGTCGATCCCGATTTCCGCAAGCGCATGGAGATCGATGACCTGATCGCCGCGTTGAAGAGTGCAAGCGAAGAGTGATGGCTTCTTGCCGCCTTGTGCATGGCGGAAGGCGCTGCTTACCGTCCACCATCCATCACTTCGGTAACTTCATACAGATGCGGATCGATCTCGCTCGTGATGTCGTCGAGGTGGCCCCACTGCTTGCGAAACTCCGGCGACTGATGGGCCGATCGCAGCAGATCGCTGTTCTGCCATTGCACGTAGTTGACGATGCGGCGTCCATCCAGACTGCGATGCAGGCTGATCGATATGAAGCCCGGCTGACGCGCCATGAAGCGGGCGCGCTCGGTCATGACCGACAACGCCTCCGCCTGCTTCTCGGGTTCCGACTCGACGATCGTGATCTGGGTAACGGGTTGTCTGTCCGCGTGGATCTGCGGCATGGCTGATCTCCCTTGACCGATTTCGGCGCAGCTTCGCTGCGCAGCGCCTGGCGCAGGTCCCCAGCGGCGCTGGCCCGGGCCGGCATCCGCAAGCTCGGATGATGCCGGCGAGCAGTTCGACCTCGCCTCAGCTACGGAAATTCCGGGAAGGGGAAGCAGTTCCGAGAATTGCCTGACGGCGTGCAGGACACGCGCAACCGGGATCGCTGCCGCACAAGACCGCCGGCGACCGGATGCAAGCGTTGGTAGTGGAACCGGCAGAGAAACTTCAAGGACGAGAGATCTCCGAGAGGAAAAATCTCGAAGAAGCCCGGAACGTGATCGCGCGTCGAAGGTTATGTCCACAAGGAGCAAGTAACCTTCATAGAAGGTGAAATGCTCCGAAGGCCCCGTCATTCACGATTCAAATGGCGGGGTCGCTTTTTATCGAGCAGGTATTCACCTTAGCAGGCCTTCGCCGCGGTTCGCTCCCGGCGGCGCAGTGCATCAGCGCGGCGGTTGCATACCTGGGGAAGTCAGCCAATTTTTGATTTCGACCGCCTTCCTCATTTGCAACGCCTTGCGTTTGGCGGCTTCCTTGTCATCGCCGGGCGGCAGCCTATCCGCCGTCTGCTGCAAATCCTCGGCGATCTGTTCCCAATCTTTGCGGTTCGGGCGCGGATGAGGTTTCATCAGTCCCTCCAACTCCCAGCCAATTTCTATATTGGTGCGGCCGTCCTGGATTTTAAGGGGACCGATAGTCAGCGGAAATGCGGCGGAAAGCCCGGGAACCGACCCAGCCGGAGCTCTTACGGAGTTCCATTCCTGCCGATGAATTGCTGCCAATTGGCGCCGCGCAGCATCCGCATGGCGGCGGATGCCACCACAGTCCGTTCACGTCCGGCCACGCCGTAAAGGTTCACCGTTCGCCGGGCATCCAGCCCTTCGACGCTGGCGCGCTTTAGCGTCGGCGGGATAGACGCTGTATCGGGCACCACGGCGACGCCGATATCGGCCTCCAACAGTTCGATCAGATCGCGCTCGGATGCGATCTCGTGGCTGCGATCGACGTCGAGGCCGTGTTCGCGAAGCGAAGAGTTCAGCCGCGCCGCATGTTCGCAGTAGTTCCGCGACAGTAATTGTTCGGCGCGAAGATCGCTGAAGTCGAGTTTATCGCGGTCTGCCAGCGGATGCTTCCGGTTGACGACGAGCTGAAAGTTTTCGGTAAACAGCGGCCAAGTGTCGAGCCGGTCCCACTCTTCGCTGATTTCGGCGGCAATGCCGAGTTCGGCTTCGCCCTTCTTGAGATATTCCGCGACTTCGCGGGCGTTGCCGCGCAAAAAGCGAAACTCCAGACGATTGAACATCCGCTTGATCTGATCGAGATGTGGAATCAACAGCGACAGATCGACCGAATGGGTCAGTGCGATCCGGAGCGCGCCGACTTCGCCGCTCTTGAAGGATGAGGCAAGTTCGCGCGCGCCGGTAGCCGCCTCATAGCACTGCTTGAGCAGCGGATGCATGCGCTGGCCGAGTTCGGTCAATTGCGCGGCTGGACGCTCGCGGCGAAAGAGATCGCCGCCGAGTTCGGCTTCGAGTTGCTTGATCGCCCGCGTCAGCGACGGCTGCGTGACGTTGCACTCGTCGGCGGCGCGCGTGAAGTTGAGCACGCGCGCGACCGCAAGGAAGTAGCGAACCTGATGCATCTCCATGGCCGTGCCCCGGTCTGTCGTGCAGGAAAGCTACCCGATCGCGCCCCTCGATGACTACCCAAACCGCCATAGCACGGGCGTATGGTTTTGGAAGCCAAAGAGCATTTCCTTGAAGCCGTGCCCGGCGTGCAGATTGCGGCGGAAATAGTCTCGTTACGATGCTGACCAGTCACGCGAAAGGGCGGCCCATGAATATTCAGCTCAAGACACAGGGCGCTTCGGCCTTGCGGCCGCTGACAGGCAAGGCGTCGCTGGTCACGGGCTCGACCAGCGGTATCGGGCTCGGGATCGCCCGCGCGTTGGCCGAAGCCGGCTCGGCCGTGGTGCTGAACGGTTTCGGCCTCGCGGCCGAGATAGCCAAGACACGCGATCAGCTTATCGCCGATTTCGGCGTCGACGTCAGCTATTCCCCGGCCGATATGACCAGCCGGGAAGCAATCGCCGAGATGATCGCTAACACGGTCGCCAGTCACGGCCGGCTCGATATTCTGGTCAACAATGCCGGCATTCAACACGTCGCGCCGCTCGATCAGTTTCCGATCGAGAAGTGGGACGCGATCCTGTCGATCAATTTGTCATCGGCATTTCACACCATGCGGCTGGCATTGCCCGCGATGCGGCAGAACAGGTTCGGGCGGATCATCAACATCGCCTCGGCGCACGGCCTGGTCGCTTCGCCGTTCAAGGCGGCCTATGTCGCGGCCAAGCACGGCATCGTCGGCCTGACCAAGGTAGCTGCGCTGGAGACCGCGGAAGACGGCATCACCTGCAACGCGATTTGCCCGGGTTACGTCTACACGCCGCTGGTCGAGGCGCAGATCGACGGCCAGGCCAAGGCGCACGGCATTTCCCGCGAGCAGGTCATCCACGACGTGCTGCTGGCGCAGCAACCGAACAAGCGTTTTGCCACTGTCGAAGAACTCGGCGCGCTGACGGTGTTTCTCGCCAGCGACGCGGCGGCATCGATCACTGGCGTCGCGCTGCCGGTCGATGGCGGCTGGACCGCGCACTAGCGCAACGAATCTTTCGAGGGAGCGTGACATGAAGGACGTTCGGGATATCGGTTCTTCGCCGAACTTGCGATCGCTCGCGAGGTCCGAGCCGGGTCAGATCGTGTTGGTGCTGCAGGGCGGCGGCGCGCTGGGCTCCTATCAGGCCGGCGTCTACCAGGCGCTACATGAGGCCGGGATCGAGCCGGACTGGATCATCGGCACCTCGATTGGTGCGATCAACGCGAGCCTGATCGCCGGCAGCGCGCCGCAGAACCGATTGTCGCGCCTTCGCGCGTTCTGGAAGAAGATGGAGCAGAATCCGGTCTGGACCTTTCGCGACATCTTTCCTGGTTTCAACGAAAAGCTTTCTTATTGGTCGACCGTGACCAACGGCATTCCCGGGTTCTTTCGGCCCAACCCGTTGGCCCATGCCGGCGATTCCTATCCGCTCGGCGCTGACAATGCCGGCTATTACTCGACCGCGCCGCTGGAGCGAACCTTAAGCGAGCTGGTCAATTTCAAGCTGGTCAATCAATGCTCGCCACGCCTGACGGTCGGCGCCGCCCATGTCCGCACCAGCCAGATGCGCTATTTCGATAGCCGGGACTGCGAACTTGGCGTCAGGCACATCATGGCGTCGGGCGCGCTGCCGCCGGCATTCCCGGCGGTCCCCATCGATGGCGAGCTTTACTGGGACGGTGGCATATTGTCGAACACGCCGACGGAAGCCGTCTTCGACGATAATCCGCGCAAGAACTCGCTGGTCTTCGCCGTGCATCTTTGGAATCCGTCTGGAGCCGAGCCGACCACGATGGCGGAGGTGCTGAACCGGCACAAGGACGTGCAGTATTCTAGCCGGATCGCCAGCCACATCGCGCGACAGCAGCAGGCGCATCGGCTGCGACACGTCATCAACCAGCTCGCCGCGCGTCTGCCGGAGGCCGAGCGCAACAGCGACGCGGTGAGGGAGCTGACGGGTTATGGCTGTCCGACCCGGATGCATGTGGTGCGGCTGCTCGCCCCGCAGCTCAGCCGGGAGGACCACACCAAGGATATCGATTTCAGTCCATCCGGAATCATGCAGCGCTGGGATGCCGGTTACCGCCACACCAAAGCAGTGCTCGAGAAGAAGCCCTGGGTCGGCGAATTTGATCCGCTATCCGGCGTCATTCTCCACGAGCAGACGGAGGTGATGCCGGAAGCGGCGGAGTAGATCGGATTACGCCGCGATGGAAGGCGCGACTGTCTTGCGGTAGAGCGCGTTGTAGCAGGCGGCTGAAAGGTCCCAGCTAAACGATCGTGCCATTGCGTTGCGTCGCATCGTGTCGAGCCGGTCCTTGGCGCGGAAGGCTTCGAACGCCCGCCGCACGCCGCCGAGAAACGACTCCGGCGACGGCTTCGAAAACAGGAATCCGGTTTCGCCGTCCTTGATGGTCTCCGCCAGCCCGCCGGTCTGGTGGCCGATCGGCAGCGATCCGAACCGCTGCGCATACATCTGGCTCAGCCCGCACGGCTCGAACCGCGACGGCATCAGCGTGAAGTCGCTGCCGGCAAACATCCGCCGCGCCTGTCCATCATTGAAGCCGATGACGACACCGATCGCGTCCGGCCGGCGCAGATGTGCCTCGACCAGCGCCTTCTCGATTTGGGGCTCGCCGCTGCCGGTCACCACGATCTGGCCGCCGGCATCGATGATTTTATCGGCGGCTGACAATACGAGGTCGACGCCCTTCTGGTGGACGAGGCGGGCGACAAGCGCAAAAATCGGCCCCCGTGATACCGCCAGGCCAAACTGCCTGCGGACATAGTTCGCGTTCGCCTGCTTACCCTCCCAATCGCCGGCGCCGAAAGTCTGCGCCAATTGTGCGCAGGCGCGCGGATCCCAGCTTTCATCAATACCGTTCAGGATGCCGGTCAGTTGGTCGGCGTCCGAGCGGCGCTTCAGCAGGCCTTCGAGCCCGCAGCCGAGCTCGCGCGTCGTGATCTCCTTTGCGTAGGTGGCGCTGACGGTAGTCAGATGCGAGGCGTAGACGAGGCCGCCTTTCAGGAACGACACGTGATCGTAGAATTCGAGCCCGTCGATGTGGAAGGAGCTTTCGGGCGCCCCGATGCGGCGCAGCGAGTCCGGGGGAAACAGTCCCTGATAGGCGAGGTTATGGATGGTCAGGATCGAAGGGACTTTTGCGTCCTTCCAGGCCAGGTAGGCCGGCGTCAATGCAGCCTGCCAGTCATTGGCGTGAACCAGGTCCGCTGCCCAATTCTTGTCCACCTTGCCCAAGGCAAGTTCGGCGGCAGCGGATGCAAACCGCCCGAAGCGGATGTCGTTGTCGGGCCAGTCGCGGCCGGATTCATCGCCATAGGGGTTGCCGGGCCGGTCATACAACTGCGGGCAGAGCAGGACGTACACCGGCAGGCCGTCCTTGGTCGCGGCCCGCCCGACCGAGCAGGCCGGCATCTCCGCCAGCGCGTCACATTGTCCAACAATATCAACGTGAGTGAGTTGCTCGACGACGTCCCGATAGCCGGGCAGCATGACCCTGACGTCGCTTCGTCGGCGAAGCGCCCGGGGCAGGGCGGCGGACACGGCAGCGAGCCCGCCCACCCGGACGAAATCATCCATTTCCGTAGTGATGAATAAGACTCTCAAAGGAATGCCCTCTACCAGCCTCTGATGAGGGGAAATGCAAGAAAGGGTCCAGTTTAGTCTTAAGGTCTAGTCTACTGGCGATAATGCCGGGCCCTCGCTATCGGTTCCTAATGCGAAAGACTTTCCTGCCGCGGCGGTGCCCTTTAGGGTCACGCCGCGCTAGCAACACCAACAACAACTGCCGTCAGGCCCAAGGAGCTACACGACAATGACGATAGCCGGTAACGAGCAGAGGAATGTGACAGGCAGCTTCGCAGGCCTACGCGTCCTCGATTTCTCAACCACGATTGCCGGGCCTCACTGCACGCGCATGCTAGCCGATATGGGGGCGGAGGTCATCAAGATTGAAACCGAGGAAGGCGAGACGATGCGGACCCGTCCCCCGGTTCGCAATAATTGTTCGACCGCTTTCGGCCAGCTCAATGTCGGCAAGAACAGCCTAGTGCTCGATCTGAAATCGCCCAGGGGCGTCGAAGCCGTTCGCCGACTGACCGCGACTGCTGACGTGCTGGTCGAGAATTTTCGCCCCGGCGTGATGCGGCGATTGAAGCTCGACTATGCCTCCCTGTACGGCCTCAACCCCAAACTGGTCTATTGCTCCATCTCGGGATATGGCCAGACCGGGCCGTCAGCGGAGCTGCCGGCCTATGCGCCGGTGATTCACGCGGCATCAGGCTATGAGATGGCGCATCTTGCCTACCAGCCGGGACGAAGCCGGCCGGACTATTGCGGCATCTATCATGCCGATGTGTTGACAGGCGTCTACGCATTCGGTGCGATCTCGGCGGCGCTGTATCAGCGCACAACAACCGGGCAGGGCCAGCACATCGACGTCTCGATGCTGGAATCTATGCTGAGCCTGACGCTGAACGAACTGCAATGGTCGCAATTCGAGGTGAAGCCGACGCAGCGGCCGATGTTCGGCCCGATCGAGACGACGGACGGCTATGTGATGATGGCAATCGCCAGCGAGAAAACCTTCCAAAGCCTGATGCAGGTGATTGGTCATCCCGAGTGGGTGAGCGATCCGCGCTTTGCCAAATATTCTGATCGGAGGGAGAACTGGACGAGCCTGATGGAAGGCGTGGAAGCGTGGTCGCGCACCGTGACGACCGCGCAGTGCCTCACCGCGCTCAATGCGCATGGCGTGCCGTCCTCGGCTTATCGCACGGTAGCCGAAGCGTTGCGCGATCCGCAGATTGCCCATCGCGGCGCATTGGCCGAGGTGGAGGACGGTGGCGGCACCTTCAAGGTCCTCAATTTACCGTTCCGCATGTCGGGCGCCAATGTGTCGGCGGCCAAGCGCATGTCGACGCTCGGCGAGCACACGCGTGCCTACCTGAAGGAGACCGGCCTGTCGGAGGACGAGATCGCATCCTTCGCTGGCAAGGCGCAGTTGGCTGAGCGCGCCTGACGGCGGGCGTCGCGACGCAAGGGTGGCGATGCTGCGGCTTTTCATCCGCGGCTTGCAAACGCCCTTGCCCGCGACGGCGTTTCCGGACAATCTCCGCGAGCCATCGACGATCCGGAATACCGGACGAACGACATATCGGAGGGAACATCCATGGAAGCGGCGACCCGTTCGAGCGCGCTTGCGCGAATATTTCTTGTGGCGGGATTTGGCGTGGCATTGTCAGCAATGCCGGCCAGCGCGCAGAAAGCGGGCGGCAGCATCACCTTCGGCCTTGAGCTCGATATCCCCGGTTTCGATCCTCTGAAAGTCGGTGTGTTCGATACCTCGGCCGGAACTGCAGCGGCGGCGATTTTCGACACGCTAACAACTCTGGACGATAAGGGCGGTGTGCAACCGAAACTTGCGCTGTCCTGGACTCCTTCCGCGGACTTCAAGACTTGGACCTTCAAGCTGCGACCTGGCGTCAAATTCCACGACGGCACACCCTTCAACGCCCAAGCAGTCAAGGAAAATTTCGATCGGCAGAAAGATCCTGCCAACAAGTGTCGCTGTGCCTTTTACATCGCCTACGTCAACAACGTGCAGGCACCCGACGAGCTGACGGTGGTCTACAATCTGAACGACCCACAGGTGAACATGCCGGCACTTGTGAGCTTTCCTAGCGCCAACAATTCGGTGCAGTCGCCAACCGCGTGGAAGACCAAGGGCGATGACTACAACCGCAACCCCGTCGGCACCGGACCTTATATCCTGAAGTCATGGAGCGCGGGCGACCGCATGGTGCTTGAGAAAAATCCCGACTATTGGAACAAGGGCCGTCCCTATCTCGACCGCATCACGTTGAAGCCACTGCCGGACGCGCAATCGCGGTTTGCCAGTCTGCAATCCGGCGAGGCCGATATCATCTGGGACGACGAATACGACGCCGACAACATCATGAAGGCGCAGAAGGATCCGAAGCTGACCGTGCACACCTATGTCGGGTCCGGCGCGCAGGTCTACGCCTTCAATACTAAGGTCGCGCCGTTCGACGATGTGCGTGTCCGCCAGGCGCTGGTCATGGCGCTTGACCGCAAGAAGATGTCGCAGGCAATTACCAATGGTCTCGCAAGGCCTGCCAGCAACCCCTACGGCGACGGCTCCTGGGTCAAATGCAAGGACGATGGTGCGCTTCCCGAAGACCTTGAGAAGGCCAAGGCGCTGATCAAGGACTATGGCAAGCCCGTCGAATTCAAGATGCTCGTCACGGCGACGCCCCGGGGGCGTACCGTTGGCCAGGTGCTGCAACAGTTCTGGAAGCGGGCCGGCGCCAACATGGAGATAGAGCAGGTTGACCAAGCCACGATCCCGCCTCGTGCCTTCATGCGTCAATTTCAACTGACGCCATGGCGAATCATCGATCTCGCCGATCCTGACATTCAGATGTATGCCAACTTCCGTACCGGCAGCCCGGTTGCGCTCGCCAACTATTCCAATCCCGAACTCGATAATCTGCTCGAGCGCGCGCGGACCACGGCCGATGTGAACAAGCGCATCGAGGACTATTGCGCGATCAGCCGTATTATCAACAAGGAAGCGATCTGGTTCTGGACTTTCCAGAACACCTATTACGCGCTGTCGAGCGCGAAGCTCAAGGGCTTGCCAAAAATGTACAGCGGGGTGATCGACGTATCCAACACCTGGCTGGAATGATCTTCCATGCTGCTCTTCGTGGCGCGTAGGCTTCTGTACCTGATACCGGTCCTGATCGCCGTATCGCTGTTGACGTTCTTCATCGCGTCGCTGTTGCCGGGCGATCTCGCCTATACGATCCTCGGCGACCAGGCGACGCCGGAGAACGTCGCCGCCCTTCGCAAGGACATGGGGCTCGATCAGCCGGTCTGGATCCGTTACCTCGGCTGGCTCGGCAACATCCTGCATGGCGATTTCGGCCGGTCGTTCCGCACCGGGCAAACCGTGCTACAGGCGGTGACCGAGCGGCTGCCGGTCTCGATCGAACTGATGTTGTTGGCGCAACTCGGCGCGCTCGGAATCGGCGTTCCCCTGGCGATCATCTGCGCGGCGCGGAGCGGTGGACCGTTCGACCGCTTCATGACCGGCACTGCTTTCGGCATGCTGTCGGTGCCGACCTTCCTGTCGGCGATCCTGTTGATCTATTTCTTCGCGGTCGAACTGCGCTGGCTGCCGGCCACCGGCTATGTGCCGTTTGGCGAAGACCCGCTCGCCAACCTGCGCTTCTTCATTTTACCGTCGCTGACGCTGGCACTGGCGGAATGGCCGAGCATCATGCGCGTGCTCCGTTCCGACATGATTGCGACCTTGCAGGAAGACTATATCGCGCTCGCCAAGGCAAAAGGCCTGCCGCCGGCGCGAATCCTCTTCGTGCATGCCCTCAAACCATCGTCGCTGACTCTGGTCACGATCACCGGCATCAATATCGGCCGGTTGATCGGCGGCGCTGTTATCGTCGAGACGATCTTTGCGCTTCCGGGCATTGGCCGGCTGCTGATCGGCGCGATTCTGACGCGCGACCTGATCATTCTGCAAGGGGTGGTGCTGTTGGTCGGGGCGGGCTTCGTCATCATGAACTTCATCGTCGACATGCTCTACGCGGTTCTCGATCCCAGGATTCGCCATGGCCACGCTTGAACTCGATATTGCCGACGTGGCTGTAACCCAGCCTGCGCCTAAGGGCCGGCGGCTTGGCATGCTGTTCTGGGCGGCGATCGGCTGGATGACTTTCGTTTTCGCGATGGCAGTCTTTGCGCCCGCCCTGCCGCTGCCGAGCCCGACCGACATGGACATGCTGGAACGGCGGGCCCCGTTCTCGGCGGAGCATTGGCTCGGCACCGACGGGCTCGGCCGCGACGAACTTTCGCGCCTGATCTATGGCGCGCGGATTTCGCTCGTGGTCGGTCTCTGCGCGCCTGTAATCGGGCTCACCATCGGCGGCGCGCTCGGCATGCTCGCGGGCTATTTCCGCGGTCGGTTCGAATCGATCGTTGTCGGCAGCATGGACGTGCTGCTGGCCTTTCCGCCGCTTATCCTGGCGCTGGCCGTAACGGCGTATCTCGGCCAGTCGATTCTCAATCTCACTCTCATTCTCGGCTTCCTTGGCGTTCCCGCCTTCATGAGGGTGGCGCGCGCTGCGACGCTGACGTTGTCACGGCGTGAATTCGTTATAGCGGCGCAGGCACTGGGTGCCACGCATGCGCGCATCCTGTTGCGCGAACTGTTGCCGAACGTGATCCTGCCGCTGTTTGCCTTCTTCCTGCTCGGCGTTGCCATCACCATCGTCGTCGAGGGCTCGTTGTCATTCCTCGGCCTCGGCGTGCCGCCGCCGATCTCGAGCTGGGGCAGCATGATCGGGGAGGGGCGCGAGAGCCTCGACGTGGCCCCGCGGCTCGCCTTCTTGCCGGCAGCCGCGATGTTTCTCACCGTGCTTTCCTTCAATCTGGTCGGCGACACTTTGCGCGCGCTGACCGATCCGCGGCAGGGCGCGCTGTGACTGGGAAGATTCTGCTCTCTGTCGAAGACGTTGTTGTCGATCTGCCGACGCCGCGCGGCAATCTGCGCGCGGTGGATCACGTCGACCTCACTGTCGGCGCCGGGCGCACGCTCGGTATCGTTGGCGAATCCGGCTGTGGCAAGACCATGCTGTCGCGGGCGGTCCTGCAATTGCTGCCCAAGAAGGCAAAGCTCTCCGGCCGGGTGATGTTCGACGGACAGGACCTGCTGCAGCTTCCGCCGGAGAAACTGCGCAAGCTGCGCGGTCGGTCGTTGGCGGTCGTGTTCCAGGATCCAATGACATCGCTCAACCCGGTGCTCACGATCGGCACGCAGTTGATCGAGACATTGCAGGAGCACCTCGAACTGGACGACGCCGCCGCCGCCAGACGTAGCGTCGAACTGCTCGCGGCGGTCGGTATTCCTGCACCCGAGCAGCGGCTGGCGCAGTACCCGCACCAGCTTTCCGGTGGAATGCGCCAGCGGGTGGCGATCGCGATCGCGCTGTCGTGCGAACCAAAACTCCTGATCGCTGATGAACCGACCACCGCGCTCGACGTCACGATCCAGGCGCAGATCCTTGATCTCCTGGCGAGGGAGCAGCGCCGCCGCCACATGGCGATGATCATCATCACCCACGATCTTGGCGTCGTCGCCGGCCGTACCGACGACGTTGCGGTGATGTATGCCGGCCGCGTGGTCGAGCGCGCGCCGACGCCTGCCTTGTTCAAGAAGATGCGGATGCCCTATACCGAAGCGCTGCTGGCGGCGCTTCCCAAACTCGATGCCGCGCCGCATACGCCGCTGCCGGCGATATCGGGACGTCCCCCGGATCCGACGCGGCCGCTGAAGGGGTGCTCGTTCTCGCCGCGCTGCCGCTATGCAGTGGCCCGCTGCCAGAACGAGAAACCGGCGCTCGAGGCGGCAGAGACGAAGGCCCATCAGTTCGCCTGCTTCCACCCGATCGAAGCCCATGCGGATGCCAACGTATGATGCCGCAATCCGCTCCATCGATTTCGTCGGACGCGTTGCTCGAGGTCGACAATCTCGTTGTCGAATATCCCGTCGGTTCCAGGATCGTTCATGCCGTGTCCGGGGTCTCCTTGCAGATCGCCCGCGGCGAAACGCTGGGTCTGGTCGGCGAATCCGGGTGCGGGAAATCGACGCTCGGCCGCGCCGTTCTGCAACTGCGCCGCCCAACCGCCGGGCGCGTGCTGTTCGACGGCCACGATCTCACGACGATGCACGGCGAGGCTCTGCGGCGGACGCGCCGTCGTGTGCAGTTGATCTTCCAGGATCCGATCTCATCGCTCAATCCGCGCCGCAAGATCGGCGACATCGTCGCCGAGCCGCTGGTGATTGCGGGCGTCAAGGATCCGGAGAAGCGCAAGCAGCTCGTCCATGAAGTGCTGAGCGCGGTCGGGCTTGATCCGGCCCTGGTCGTGGGGCGGCTGCCGCATGAATTTTCCGGCGGCCAGTGCCAGCGCATCTGCATTGCACGCGCGCTCATTCTCAATCCCGAGTTCGTCGTGTGCGATGAGCCGGTCTCCGCGCTCGATGTATCGATACGCGCCCAGATCCTCAATCTGCTCGAGGAGATGAAGGCCCGGTTCGGGCTGACGCTACTGTTCATTGCGCACGATCTCGCGGTGGTGAAAGCCGTGAGCGACCGCGTCGCGGTGATGTATCTGGGGCGGCTCTGTGAGGTCGGTCCCTCCGAGCAGCTGTTCGCCAGGCCGGCGCATCCCTATACCGCGCTCCTGATCGAGGCGATTCCGATGCCCGACCCGGACGTGCGCCCCGCCGAGACCGTGCCGGTCGGGGAGCCTCCGTCGCCGATCGCGCCGCCGTCCGGCTGCCGGTTTCGCACCCGCTGTCCCCGCGCGGATCAACGATGCAGCGACGAGATGCCGGAACTGCGCGCTGTGGCGCCGGGCCAGTTCGTGGCTTGCCATCACCCGCTGATCTGAATACCGCGGGGAGCGCGCCCGCGTTTGTCTCGACGGGACGGACGTGGCAATCTCCGTTCTCAAGTCTAGCGCCCAAGAAATGGTTCAAGAACAAGAGAAATGGTTCAAGAACAAGAATGACGGGAGAGAAGCGATGAAGAGTTTTCAGGTCGCCGAGTTCAATGCGCCGCTGAAAGAGGTGGATCAGGAGACGCCGCAGCCCACGGGCACGCAGGTGCTGATCAAGGTGAAGGCAGCCGGCGTCTGCCATAGCGATCTCCACATTTGGGAAGGCGGTTACGATCTCGGCCACGGCCGCAAGCCGCTGTCGCTGAAGGCCCGCGGCGTGTCGCTGCCGCGCACGATGGGCCATGAGACGGTCGGCGAGATCGTGGCGTTCGGGCCGGACGTGACCGCCGCCGACAGAGGCGATCTCAAGGTCGGCGACGTCGCGCTGGTCTATCCCTGGCTTGGCTGCGGCAAATGTCCGACCTGCGTCGGCGGCGATGAGAACATGTGCGTCGTCAAGCCGAACTCGCTCGGCGTGTATTGCGACGGCGGCTATGCCGACTACATGACCGTGCCGAACCCGAAATACCTTCTGAACTTGAAAGGGCTCGACCCCGTTACCGCGGCGCCGTATGCCTGCTCCGGCGTCACCACCTATAGCGCGCTGAAGAAGGTCGAATTCGCCTTCAACTCGCCGATCGTCATCTTCGGCGCCGGTGGGCTCGGCCTGATGGCGCTGTCGCTGTTGAAGGCGATGGGCGGCAAGGGCGCCATCGTCGTCGACATCGATGCGCGCAAGCGCGAAGCGGCCGAGGCCGCCGGTGCGCTTGCAACCGTCGACGGCAAGGCGCCGGACGCGCTGGAGCAGCTCGCGAGAACGGCCGGCGAACCCATTCGCGCCGTGATCGACCTCGTCGGTAATGCGGCCACCACGCAACTCGGCTTCGACTGCCTGACCAAGGGCGGCAAGCTCGTCATCGTCGGCCTGTTCGGCGGCGGCGCACCCTGGGCACTGCCGCTGATCCCGATCAAGGCGATCACGATCCAGGGCAGCTATGTCGGTAACCTGCGCGAGACCAAGGAATTGCTCGAACTCGTTCGAAACAAAATGATCGCGCCGATTCCGGTGACGACGATGCCGCTCGCGAAGGCCAACGAAGCGCTCGCCGATTTGCAGAAGGGCAAACTGGTTGGCCGCGCGGTGCTGACGCCGTAGGTTACACCGTCGCCGCCGTCATTGCGAGGAGCGTAGCGACGAAGCAATCCATCTGTCCGCTATGCCGCGAGATGGATTGCTTCGCTTCGCTCGCAATGACGAGGAAAAATCCCAAATCTCTTCAAGGAACCCCCATGTCCGCGAATAACGCTCTCCATATCGCCGTTCTCGGCGGCGATGGCATCGGCCCTGAAGTAATGGCGCCGGCGCTGGAAGTCCTGCGCAAGATCGAGACGACAAGCGACCTGAAGTTTCGCTTCACCGAGGCGCCGGCGGGCGCCAACAATTATCTCGCGACCGGCAAGTCGATGCCCGACAGTACCGTCCGGCTGTGCGAAGAGGCGGACGCTATCCTGCTCGGCGCCTGCGGCCTGCCGTCGGTACGCTACCCTGATAACACCGAGATCGCTCCGCAGATCGAACTGCGCTTCCATTTCGATCTCTATGCCGGCGTGCGCCCGGCGCGGCTGATCCCCGGCGTGCCGAGCCCGATCGTCGGCGCCGACCAGCGCGGCATCGACCTCGTGCTGATCCGGGAATCGACCGAGGGCCTGTTCGCCTCGATGGGCAAGGGCGTCGTCACGGACACCGAGGCGCGAGAGACGCTGGTCATCACCCGCAAGACCTCGGAGCGGCTGTTCGAATTCTCGTTCCGCCTCGCCGAACGCCGCAAGGCGCGGGGGAAGACGAATGGCGGCCTGACCTGCGTCGATAAGGCAAATGTGTTCAGGGCGTTCGCGTTCTTTCGCGAGATGTTCGATGAAGCTGCAAAACGCCATCCAGACGTCAAGGCTGACCGGCTCTATGTCGACGCCTGCTCGCTGATGATGGTGAAGCGGCCCTGGGACTTCGACGTCATGGTGACGGAGAACATGTTCGGCGACATTCTGTCCGATCTCGCCGCCGGCCTGATCGGTGGGCTCGGCATGGCGCCATCAGCCGACATCGGCGACCGCTACGCCGTGTTCCAGCCCTGCCACGGCACCGCGCCCGACATCATGGGGCAGGGCAAGGCCAATCCCACCGCGATGATTTTGTCGGCCGCGATGATGCTGGACTGGCTCGCTGAGAAGCACGGCCTTGAAAGCGCAGCCGAAGCCGGCGAGCGCGTCGAGCGTGCAGTCGACAAGGCCTATGCGGGCGGAATCAAGCCGATGGAGTTCGGCGGCAACAACGGCACGGCGGACGTTGCCAAGGCGGTGATCGCGGCATTGTAGGATGGGTTGAGCGAAGCGAAACCCATCCTACCTCGGACGGCGGTGATGAGCTTCGCGAAGGATTTAACCAACGCAACCCACCAGGGCGATCTGCAATGAGTCATTTTTTATGTGGTGAGATCTCATTCCGCGGCAACGAGCCGTGGGCTGATCTTGAATACGATGCCCGTCTATTTCGATTGATTGAAGCGGCTGCCAAGCGACGACTTTGCGTCCAATTCGGCGCCAATATCAATCAGAAGATCGTTTTTGATATCATCGGCTCAAGCCACGACAACATTCAACTTAGTAGCTTGCCATTTCTTGCACTTGGTTCACCGGTCTCAAACACGTCGGACGAGTTATTCTATCCTCCTTCGTCCAGCTTCTCACCGAAGGAGCGTATCGAGCATCTCAAGAGTAGAGTTGATGAAGTCATTTCCTGGGTAAATCGTATCTTCGATGAACCAAGTGTAATTGGAGTGTGCATTTATCTCTCGGAGGGATACGACACAAATTACGATCAGAAGGAATGCGCTATCGGCGATTTTCAGACGACCCTCCAACAAACTCTCCTACGAGACGAGTTTGTGCCGAGCACTAAGATTGTCATTGGCTCGGTACAACCCGCTGCCTGAGCAGTTGCAGGGCGGTAGTGGAGCGCAGCGATATCATACGTCGTGGCTCAGCGACGACGGTTTCGCGAAGAGCTCAACCCATCTTGTGCGAACCACTAACTACTTCCCCTTGAACTGCGGCTTGCGCTTTTCCATGAAAGCCGTTCGTCCCTCTCGGAAATCTTCCGAATCCATGCAGGCGCGGCCGATCGCCTTGATCGCATCCATGTCGCGCTTGCTTTCGTCCTTCAGCACTTCGGCGATGGTGATCTTGGCGGCCTTGATGGCGAGCGGCGCGTTGCCGGAGATGGTGCGCGCGATCTTCATGGTGGCGTCCCATAACTCCTCATCCGGCAGCACGCGGTCGACGAGCCCGATCCGCAACGCTTCCGCAGCGTCGATCCGCATGCCCGTGTACATGATGAGCCGCGCCCAGGATGGGCCGACCAGCGAGACCAGGTGCTTGAGCCCGTCATAGCCATAGGCGATGCCGAGCTTGGCGGCTGGAATGCCGAACTGGCTATTGTCGGAGGCGATGCGGATGTCCGTGAGCATCGCAACCTGCATGCCGCCGCCGAGGCAGAAGCCGCGGATGCAGGCAATCGTCGGTTTCGGATAGCTCGCCAGAAGCGCGCGTTGCGCCTCGCTCCGCTTGGAATACTCTTCCGACGCCGCCGCATTATGGCGGGTCTTTTCGAACTGGCTGATATCGGCGCCCGAGACGAACGCCCTGTCGCCGGCGCCGACCAGGATCACGACATGCACGTCAGGATTGTCCCGCAGTTCGGTCAACGCGTGGCCCAGACCTTCCCACATTTCGAGCGACACCGCATTGCGCTTGTCGGGATTGTTGAACGTGATGACGCCGACGCCATCGCTGACGATTTGCAGGATCTTGCCGTCGGCATGGGATATTTCGGCAGTTTTGGCGATGTCGAGCATCGGTTGCGGCTTTCCCTCGTGAGGCTTGATCCATTGTCGGACAAGCGTCGCGCCGAGGTCAATTGCCGCCTTTGCACGTGTGACCAGCAGAGGGCGCCGGATAGTAGGTGAGGCCGTCAGGGCAGGATCGGGCTCACGCGCATTGCGTGTGGCGGGATATCGGCGTGACGGTGATGCAGTCGTTGTTGATGGTCAAACCGGCGGTGATCGTCGGAAACTTGCCGCGTCGGCTTTTTCGCTGCGGTGCGTCTGGGCTCCGCCATCCCCATTCCCGATGGCGTCGTACGAGTCTAGTCCCGGCCAGCTCAAGCTTTGGCCCAGCGCAGCAACAGGCTACCCGGCGATTTCTCGCGCGAATGATCGGGTCCGCGGTGCTGCGATCCAGGCGCGATAATGCCTAGCCCTCGTGGGCGGCGATCGATTCCATCAAAGACACCAACTGACGCTGTACAGTCTGGTCCTTGATCTTGCTGTAGGCGCGCAGCAGCCTCAGGCTGAACGCGCTGTCCAGGAAGAGCAGGCTCTCGACTTCGCGCGCCTTGCCGTCGCCGTCGTAGAAGAACGTCACCGGCACGTCGAGCGCGGTAGCGATTTGCTGAAGACGAGCTGCGCCGACACGGTTGACGCCCTTCTCGTACTTCTGAACCTGCTGGAAGCTGACGCCGAGCTTATCGCCGAGCTCCGCTTGCGAGATTTTCTGTTCCACACGCCGCAGGCGAATCCGCTTGCCCAATTCAATATCGGGTTTGCCGGCGCTGCGCTGTTTCATCTTTTTCGCTGCTGATCTGTTCATTCTGGTTTTACCGTCCTTCAATCGGGAAACCCTGGCAAAAGTAGGTCAGGGATTCATCCATATGTACCGCGTTAAAGTCAGTCCGGTCCGTGAGTTGGTACAGGGAACCACGGCATTCCTGAGAGATTGCGGGATGGTAGCCAACCGCTTGTGCGTGTTGGAAGCATCCTGATACCGGCGCCGCCAACTACCTAAAGCTGTTGGCGCCCGGGGCATATTGACAAAACCCCGCCCGCTACATTTGGCAAAATATTCGACAAACCACAACCACCGCGAGTTCAATGGTCACAGATTTTGGCCGGCATGCTTACTGTGTCGCGATCAAGTACCGGATTTCTACGGGCTGCCGGGCCGATTGCGCAATCGCCCGCAGCGCATCGGCGGTTGTTGCTAAAAATTTCCGCGGAAACTGATGCCTGATAAAATGCAGCAGAGTTCAGCTCCGCGTTCGGACCAGGTGTGCTGGGAAATAGCAGCAAGCCGCGTGCTCGCCGCGCTATCGGAATCCTGCAAATCGATCCGGCGCAGCGTCGTTCGAACGGGAACGCCTTGCCCGCCGGACGGGCCGGATCCGACACCGCGCAATATTTGCGGCGTGCCGGTTGTACTGTGCCGGCATCCCACCGATGGATCGATGTCGCGCAGCGGCGCGCATGCCGCGAAACGGTGTCGGGCGCTTACGGCTATTGGCGCCCGGGAGACGCAGGTTCGGCCGAGGAGCCGGGGCGGGATTGCCCAAAATGATTGCAATCATCGGCCTCGCCGTCTGCGGCTTATTGGCCTGGGGTACTACTTAAATTGGCTTCCACAGCCGCACCGATTTGCATACGCTTTGCGGTAGTGGCCGCGTCGGCCAGGCCAAAGTCCCGCTAACAAGGGACGGGCGTTAATGGGGAGGAAGCTATGAAACGAAGAACCGTACTTGCAGGGCTCGGTGCGACGGCTGCTGCCGGCGTGCTGGGTATGCCATCGATCGTCAGGGCACAGGCGCCCGTTACCCTCAACGGGGCGGTGCAGTTCAACGACGATCACGCCTTCACCAAGGCGCTGACCAGGTTCGAAGAGCTGGTGAAGAAGTACTACGGCAAGCCGGTCAACTTCACGCTGCACAAGAACTCGTCGCTTGGTCTCGAGAAGCAGTATTTCGAGTACATGTCGCAGGGCAAGGCGGTCGATTACGGCATCGTATCGCCGGCCCACATGTCGACATTCGCAAAGTCGGCTCCCTTCATCGATGCACCCTTTGTGTTCAAGGGCATCGAGCACATGAATAAGGTGGTCGAAAAGAATATTCTGGCACCTGTGGCCGACGAAATCGCGACCAAGGCGGAGGTCGTCCTGATCGGCTATGCGGGCGGCGGCATTCGCAACATCTTCGCCAACAAGCCGCTCAGGAACCTCGCCGATCTCAGGGGACTCAAGGTGCGGGTGCAGGGCGCTCCGATCTGGTCGAAGACGTTTGCAGCCGTCGGCATGAGCCCGACGGTGATCGCCTACAACGAGGTCTACAACGCCATCCAAAACGGCGTGATCTCGGCGGGCGAAAACGAGGCCGCCGGCGTCGAGGCGATGAAGTTCTACGAAGTCGCGCCCCATCTCAGCCTGACGCAGCACGCGGTATCGATCCGGCCGATCTGCTTCTCGGTGAAGACGCTGAAGACCCTGCCGAAGGACCTACAGGACGCGATCATGAAGGCGGGCAAGGAAGCCGGCGACTACGGCCGTCAGCTCGAGTCGAGTGAGGAGGTCGTCAAGCTCGATACGCTGGAAAAGGCGGGCAAGCTCAAGCGCGTTCCGTTCGAGGAGCGCGACGCCATGAAGAAGCTCGCCGATCCCGTGATGGCTGGCTACGCTAAGGAAATCGGCGCCGAAGCCATCTTCGAGAAGATCAACGTCGCCTGAGAATTGTCGCTGCCCGCACGATAGGAATGGGGCAAGCCATGCGGCTTGCCCCATTCCGTGATTGTTACCTCCCGGAGCCACGATGACTGAAATATCGATGCCGCCGAACCCGTCGCTATGGCGACGCGCAACGGCGGCCTATGCAAAATTATTGGAAATCCTGCTCGCCGCATGTGTCGGCATTCTGGTCGTTCCGGTCACCCTGCAGGTCATCTCGCGCTACACGCCGTTCATTCCGTCCTACATCTGGACCGAGGAGATGGCGCGTTTCCTGTTCATCTGGACCATCATGATCGGCGCCATGGTCGGAATCAGGGAGGCGCAGCATTTCGAGGTCGACGTCTGGCCCACCCTGTCGCGGCGGGCGGAAGCCGCGGTGCGGATCGTCGCGCGTCTCGGCGTGCTGGCGATGGCGCTGGTCTTTGTGTGGGCTGGCCTGGAATTCACGCGGTTCGCCTGGAACCGAACGTCGGAACTGGCCGATCTACCGCTCTGGATGATTCATGTCGCATGGCCCGTGGCGGGTGTGACGTGGATCGTCTTCGCAGGCGAACAGATCATCGACGAATTGAAAATTCTGGCGGGGCGAAGCGATGAACGGTGGTAATGTACTTTCCGCCGGTGAGGCCGCACTGGTCCTGTTCGGCGTTTTCGTTGGCCTGCTCATCGTGCGCGTGCCGGTAGCGTTTGCGCTCGGTCTTGCCTGCGTACCGATCCTGCTGATCGAGCCCCGCCTGTCGATGATGTCGCTCACGCAGGAGACCTTCAACGCCTACAACTCGTTCATCCTGCTCGCCGTGCCCTTCTTTCTCTTGACCGCCAACCTGATGGGTATCGGCGGCATCACCGACCGCCTGGTGGCGTTGTCGCGTTCGATGGTCGGGCATTGGCCGGGCTCGCTGGCGCAGATCAATGTCGTGCTGTCGGTGTTCTTTGCCGGCATTTCCGGCTCTTCCACCGCGGACGCCGCGAGCCAGTCCAAGATCTTCATCGATGCCCAGACCAAGGAAGGCTACGATCTCTCGTTTTCGATCGCCATCACGGCAGTATCGGCGGTGCTCGCCGTCATCATCCCGCCCTCGATCCTGATGATCGTTTGGGGCGGACTGATCTCGACCTCGATCGCAGCGATGTATCTGGCCGGCATCGTCCCCGGCCTGTTGATCGCGGGCGCGCAGATGGCGACGGTGCATGTCTACGCGGTGCGGCGCGGCTATCCGACCTACCCGAAATCGAGCTGGACCGACATCGGCTATGCCATCTGGCGATCGATACCGGCGCTGACGACGCCGTTCATCATCGTCGGCGGCATCCTGCTCGGATGGTTCACCGCTACCGAATCCGCCTGCGTCGCCGTGCTCTATTCCGTGGTGCTGTCGGCGTTCTTTTACCGCGAAACCGGCCCGCGCGAACTCTACAAGGCGCTGCTCGATACCGGGCGCCTGGCAGGCGTCGCGCTGTTCTGCATCGGCACCGCCAGCGCGTTCGGCTGGCTGTTGGCCTACTATAAGATACCGCAGGAGCTCCTGGCCAACGTTTCGACCTGGGGCATGGGCGCGGTCGCGGCCGGGTTCTTCATTGCATTCTGCTTCCTGGTCGTAGGCTGCTTTCTCGACGCCATTCCGGCGATCGTGATTGTCGGCACCGTGCTGGAGCCCTTGGCGAGGTCGGTCGACCTGCACCCCGTTCAGTTCGCGATCATCTCCATCGTGTCGTTGGCGTTCGGACTGGTGACGCCGCCCTATGGCCTGTGCCTGATGATCGCCTGCTCGATCGCCGGCGTGCGGCTGCGCTACGCGCTGAAAGACACGCTGATCATGCTGATACCGATGCTGCTGGTATTGGCCGCGCTGATCATCTGGCCCGAGGTCTCGTTGTTCCTGCCACGGTTGATCGTGCCGGAGATGCTTAAATAGCTATTCCTCCCTGTCGAGCGCGCAGCTTACCGTGTAGATAACGCCGCGCGGCAGAAAGTCGACGGTTGCTTCGCCGCCGAGCTGGTCGCGTGCGCTGCGCTCGATCAGCCGCGAGCCGAAGCCACGCTGCACCGGTGCGGTGACGGGTGGGCCGCCTGCCTCGGTCCAGATCAACCGCAACTTGCGCCCGTCGCTTCCTTCGAGGATCTCCCAGTCCACCGCGACGGTCCCGGTGTCGTTCGATAGCGCGCCGTATTTAGCGGCATTGGTTGCGATCTCGTGCACGATCATCGACAGCACGACGGCGAGCCGCGGCGGCAGCGGGACCTGCGGTCCGAACATCCGCACCCGCTCCGGATTGTTGAGCAGGTAGGGCTGCAGCACCCGCGAAATCACTTCCCGCAGCTCCGCGCCCTGCCACTTCTCCTGGCTGAGTAAGTTATGCGCCTCCGCCAGCGCGCCGAGCCTTCCCTCGAACTTCTCGCGCTCCGCCCGGCTCGCGCTGCGGAAGGTCTGGGTGGCGATCGACTGCAGGACCGCGAGCGTATTCTTGACGCGATGGTTGAGTTCCTCGATCAGAAGATTGTGGAGCATCTCGCCGCGGGCGATCTGGGTTGCCATCCGCACCGCGAAGCCGAGCCCGACCATCAGCAGCACGGCGCCAACTACGCTGGTGATTGCGAGGTTGCGCCACAGCGGCGCGACCAGCGAGCTTTCGGCGATGCCGGCGGCAATGGTCCAGCCGGTGAGCGAGGAGCGGGCGAAGCTTGTAATCAGCGGCACGCCCTCAAGCGACACCGTCGGCAGGGTGGCTTCTGGATTGTTGAACATCTGCGTATAAAGGGAGGGCGATGCACGCTTGCCGATGGTCTCCTGCGGATTCGGCACGCGCGCGAAATTGACACCTTCGCCATCGAAGATAGAGATCGTCCAATCCTTGCTCGGTCGCTGCTGCTCGACCATCGCCTGGAAAATCTCGATCGGTGGACTGAAGGAGATGTCGTAGAGTACTTCGCCATCTACGATGACGGGCACTTCGACCGTTACGATCAAGCGTTTCTTGACCGCCCCAAAGAACAGGTTGGAATAGACCGGCTTCTTTTCCGCGAACACCCTCTCGACCATCGGGAGGTTGTTGCGTGATGGCAGGTTGGCCGTATCAGGCGTGAGAGAAGAGAACACCTGGCGGCCTTCGCGGTTCGCCACCAGCACGACGCCGCCTTCGCCATACTGGTCGAGGAAGCCTTGGCAGATGCGGCGGAAACCCTCGAAATCCCCGTCGCGCACTGCGTTTGTCAGCGATAGCACCTGGAGTGCGCCGGTGATCCGCTGCATCTCCGAGTCGAGCACGAGGCGTATGCTGCGAACCGTTTCAAGGACCCGTTGCGTCGCGTTCTGGCGGTCCTGCTTGTATTGGTTGAAAACGATGCCGGCCGCGAAAATAATCAACGGCAGCGTGGTTCCCGCGACCAGAAGGGCAAGACGCACTGGCAGTGAAAGTTTCGGCAACGCAAGCCCCGGATCGGCGCCCCCAATCGGGGCAAGCATAGGAGAAGCCGCCGAATTTCGCCAAGAACAATAAGAGAATAAAGTAAGATATTGAGCCGACTGGAGAAGCGGCCGGGTTCCGTGTGGCCCGGCCGCCGACCTCAGAGGTTGCTGTCGGCAATCGCGGCATACACCATGGTGCGCAGCTCGCGCCGCAAGGGATAGGCGCTCGACGGCAGCACCTGCGTCATGAAGATCGTGATCAGCTCTTCTGCCGGATCGATGAAGAACGAGGTCGTTGCCGCACCGCCCCAGTTGTATTCACCGGGACTGCCGGCAATCAGCGTCTGCGCCGGGTTCATGGTGACGGCAAAGCCGAGGCCGAAGCCGATGCCGTTATAGGCCGCTTCCGAGAACAGCGAGCGCGACATCGCCGGCAGGTCGACCCCGCCAGGCAGATGGTTCGACGTCATCAGTTTCAGCGTCTTGGGACCCAACAAGCGGACACCGCCGAGCTCGCCGCCATTGAGCAGCGCCCGGCAGAAGGTGAGATAGTCGGCCGTGGTCGAGCACAGGCCGCCGCCGCCGGAGATGAACGATGGCGGCTCCAGGAACGAACTCGTCGCGGGGTCGTCCTGCAGCGTCAGCGTTCCCTTGCGCTCGGTGGCGAGCGGGTTGAAGCCGCCCTGCGGGTCGGCCGAATAACACGCCGCGAACCGATGCGCCTTGTCCTTGGGCACGAAGAAATCGGTGTCGTTCATGCCGAGCGGATCGAGGATGCGCTCCTTCAGATACTGCTCGAACGGTTTGCCGCTGATCAACCCAATGAGATAGCCGATCACGTCAGTGGCGACGGAATAATTCCAGGCCTCGCCCGGCGAAAATTCCAGCGGAATTTTTGCGAGGTCGTCGATCATGCCTTGCAGTGTGCCGGTCTTGATGACCTCGCCGATCTTGTTCTCGCGATACGCCGCATCGACGTTGCTGCGTTGTTGGAAGCCGTATGTCAGGCCGGAGGTGTGCCGCAACAGATCCACGATCAGCATCGGCCGCGACGGTGGCCGGGTGAGAAAGGCCGGGTGCGTACCGGCCACGAACACGCCGAGGTTCTTCCATGCCGGAATATATTTGTGCACGGGCTCGTCGAGCGCGACGCGGCCTTCCTCGACCAGCATCATGAAGGCGACGGAAGTGAGGGGCTTCGTCATCGAATAGATGCGGAAGATCGTATCGCCCTTGACCGGCACCTTGCGTTCGAGATCGGCAAAGCCCTGCGCGGACGAATGGACGACCTTGCCACGGCGATAGATCAGGAGCTGCGTCCCCGGGAAGCGGCCGGCATCGATATAGCGCTCCTTCAGATGATCTTCGAGGCGATCAAGGGCGGCCTTGGACATTCCGGCGGATTCGGGGGAGGCGGGAGCTAACATCGGCATCTCCGGCTGGCGACTGCGGTCTTGATAGCCGAAAAGTGTCTCCTGTTCCAACGGGCCGTGCTTATGCGGGCTGCAAGGGTGGTATAGATTGACTTAAGCCATCGCATATCCCCGCAGGACAGCAAAAATGCGCCAATTCAGCGAGACCGAACTGACCGCCGCCGTCATCCGCAGCTTCGACAATACGCCGGATCCGCGCGCTAAATTCCTGCTGCAGGAACTGGTGAAATCACTCCACGACTATGTCCGCAAAACCGATCTCACCTTCGAGGAGTGGGAATATGCCATCGATTTTCTGACGCGGACCGGCCAGAAGTGCACCCCGATCCGGCAGGAGTTCATTCTGCTGTCTGACGTGCTCGGCGTCTCGATGCTGGTCGACGCCGTGAACCACCGCGAGCGTGAGGGCGCCACCGAGACCACGGTGCTCGGCCCGTTCTATGTCGGCGAGCACAAGGTGACGCCGCATGGCACCGATATCTCGGAAACGCTGCCCGGCGAGCGCATGTTCGTGCAGAGCCGCGTCACCGACCTCAATGGCAAGCCGCTGGCGGACGTGCCGGTAGACGTCTGGCACGCCGATGACGACGGCTTCTATGATTCTCAGAAGCCGGCCTATGCGACGGAAGGGGCGTCATCGCGGGCGCGTTTCATCACCGACGCCGATGGGAGGTTTTTCTTCCGCACCATCCTGCCGTGCAGCTACCCGATTCCGACCGACGGCCCGGTGGGCGAGATGATCGTGCAGACCGGCCGCCACCCGATGCGGCCGGCGCATGTCCATTTCCTGGTCGATGCGCCCGGCTATCAGCCGCTGATCACCCACGTCTTCATCGATGGCGATAAATATCTCGATTCCGACGTGGTGTTCGGGGTCAAGGACGAGCTGGTCGCCAAAATCGAAAAGCGCACCGATCCGACGATGCCGGACGGCAAGCCGGCGGCCTCGGCCTGGCACCTCATGATCTACGAATTCCGCATGAAGCCGGGCGAGGGAAGTGCGCCGAAACCAATGATGGCGAAGGCGGCTGAAGACGCATAAGGCAGTGTGCCGCTTGGTCTGCTCAATTCTTGTGCGCCGCACAAGGATTGAGCGAATCGCAAGTTTCGAATGCGACGACTGGTTCCTGACCCTTGCCGTTTTTTGCGGCAGTTATCGACCAATTCATTGAAATAAAAAACGTTTTTGCGGTGCGGGAGGCTTGGCACGAAGCTTGAATAGCTAGTGCCGACGCCATTGTCGCCGTCCCTTGAGACCACTCATCCGAATTGTGACGCCGCACGTCCGGGGCAACACCGGCGCGCGCCCTTATGCGTCTCGCGCGGCGACACGAAACGGAGGGCCCCATTCACACGCAAAGGAGCGCACTACCC
The DNA here is from genome assembly GCF_032917945.1 of Bradyrhizobium sp. sBnM-33. NCBI lineage: Bacteria > Pseudomonadati > Pseudomonadota > Alphaproteobacteria > Hyphomicrobiales > Nitrobacteraceae > Bradyrhizobium > Bradyrhizobium sp. sBnM-33. The sequence continues at coordinate 7,245,753 of NZ_CP136624.1, read as the reverse complement.
ATGACGAAGCCCACCACTCCGACCTCACGCCGCGGTTTCAGCCGCCGCCAGCTTCTTAAGGCGAGCGGCGCGACGGCAGCATTGCTCGCCGCCGCCAAGCTGAACCTCCCAGCCGGCGCGTTCGCGCAAGGCGCGGGACCGGAAGTGACCAAGGCGACGCTCGGGTTCATTGCGCTGAGTGACGCCGGGCCGCTGTTTGTCGCCAAGGACAAGGGCTTCTTTGCCAAGCACGGCATGCCCGATGTCGAAGTCGCCAAGCAGGCGTCGTGGGGCACCACCCGCGACAACCTGGTGCTGGGCTCGGAAGGCAACGGTATCGACGGCGCGCACATTCTGACGCCGATGCCGTATCTGATCTCGGCCGGCAAGGTGACGCAGAACAATCAGCCGACGCCGATGTACATCCTGGCGCGGCTCAATCTCGATGCGCAGTGCATCTCGGTCGCTAAGGAATATGCCAATCTCAAGGTCGGCGTCGATGCCTCGCCGCTCAAGGCGGTATTCGAGCAGAAGAAGGCTGCCGGTAAGTCGGCCAAGGTCGCGATGACCTTCCCGGGCGGCACCCACGATCTCTGGATTCGTTACTGGCTCGCCGCCGGCGGCATCGATCCCGACAAGGATGTCGAGACCATCACGGTGCCACCGCCGCAAATGGTCGCCAACATGAAGGTCGGCACCATGGATGCCTTCTGTGTCGGCGAGCCGTGGCCCGGACAATTGGTCCATCAGGGTATCGGCTATACCGCGATCAACACCGGTGAAATCTGGAGCAAGCACCCGGAAAAGTCGCTCGGTATGCGCGCAGCCTGGGTCGACAAGAATCCGAAAGCCGCCAAGGCGATCCTGATGGCTGTTATGGAGGCGCAGCAGTGGGCCGACAAGATGGAGAACAAGGACGAACTGGCCACCATCATGGGCAAGCGGCAGTGGATCAACTGCCCGGTCGAAGACATCGCCGATCGCGCCAAGGGCAAGTTCAACTACGGCATTCCCGGCAAGGTCGTCGAGAACTCGCCGCACATCATGAAGTACTGGCGCGACCACGCCTCCTATCCGTTCCAGAGCCACGATCTCTGGTTCATGACGGAGGACATCCGCTGGGGCAAATATGAAGCGGGCTTCGACAGCAAGGCGCTGATCGCCAAGGTCAATCGCGAGGATATGTGGCGCGACGCGGCCAAGACGCTCGGCGTTGCCGCGTCCGAGATCCCGGCTTCCACCTCGCGCGGCAAGGAGACCTTCTTCGACGGCAAGGTGTTCGATCCGGAAAATCCGGCTGCGTATCTGAAGTCCCTGTCGATCAAGCGTGTTGATGTCTGATCAAGCCCGGGCCGCGCGCTGTTGCGTGCGGCCCGCTCATTGAAACACGGAGATACAACTTCAATGTCGATGCCTGCGATCAAAGCCGAAGCCACCGCGGTGGCCGTTCCGACCGCCTCGGGCACCTCGCCGAACACGGCGGCGCCAGTGGTGACGATGACGCCGAAGCGGGCGCCTCGTGCCGAGAAGTACATCAAGATGGCGAAAGAGGCTGCGGTGCGCGTCGTGCCGCCGCTGATCGTGCTCGCGCTGCTGATGCTATTCTGGGAACTGGTCTGCCGCCGCACCGGCTCGACGCTCCCGCCGCCGTCGAAAGTCTTCAAGGACACCAAGGAACTGATCTTCGATCCGTTCTTCGATAATGGCGGCATCGACAAGGGCCTGTTCTGGCACCTGTCTGCCTCACTCCAGCGCGTCGCCTATGGCTATTCGATTGCCGCCATCGTCGGCATCGCGCTCGGCACGCTGGTCGGGCAGTCGGTGTGGGCGATGCGTGGGCTCGATCCACTGTTTCAGGTGCTTCGCACCATTCCGCCGCTGGCGTGGCTGCCGCTGTCGCTCGCCGCATTCCGTGACGGTCAGCCGTCGGCGATTTTCGTCATCTTCATCACCTCGGTCTGGCCAATCATCATCAACACCGCAGTCGGCATACGCAACATCCCGCAGGACTATCGCAACGTCGCAGCCGTCGTGCAGCTCAATCCGCTGGAGTTCTTCGCCAAGATCATGATCCCGGCGGCGGCGCCCTACATCTTCACCGGCCTTCGCATCGGCATCGGCCTGTCCTGGCTGGCGATTGTGGCTGCAGAAATGCTGATCGGCGGCGTCGGCATCGGCTTCTTCATCTGGGACGCCTGGAATTCCTCGCACATCAGCGAAATCATCCTGGCGCTGTTCTATGTCGGCATCATCGGCTTCGTGCTCGACCGCGTGATCGCGGGACTGGCGAAGATCGTAACCCGCGGCACCGCCCTGAACTGAAGGACACATGTCATGCAGGCCTATCTGAAGCTCGACCACATCGACAAGACCTTCACCCGCGGCAACGCCACCACAGAGGTGCTGAAGGACATCAACCTGACGATCGAGAAGGGCGAATACGTCTCGATCATCGGTCATTCCGGCTGCGGCAAGTCCACGCTGCTCAACATCGTGGCTGGCCTCACCGACGCTACCAATGGCGGCGTGCTCTTGGAAAACCGCGAGGTCAATTCGCCGGGACCGGACCGCGCCGTAGTATTCCAGAACCACAGCCTGCTGCCGTGGCTGACGGTGTACGAAAACGTCAAGCTCGGCGTCGACAAGGTGTTTTCGTCAACCAAGAGCCGCGCCGAGCGCGACGCCTGGGTGATGCATAATCTCAATCTGGTGCAGATGGCGCACGCCAAGGACAAGCGCCCGTCGGAAATTTCCGGTGGCATGAAGCAGCGCGTCGGCATTGCCCGTGCGCTGGCGATGGAGCCGAAGGTGCTGTTGCTCGACGAGCCGTTCGGCGCGCTCGACGCGCTAACCCGCGCACATCTGCAGGACTCGGTGATGGCGCTGCACCAGAAGCTCGGCAACACCATCCTGATGATCACGCATGACGTCGACGAGGCCGTGCTGCTGTCGGACCGCATCGTGATGATGACCAACGGCCCGAGCGCGCGGATCGGCGAGGTGCTGGAGGTGCCGCTGGCGCGTCCGCGCAAGCGGCTCGAGCTCGCGACCAATCCCGGCTACCTCAAGTGCCGGCAGCGTGTGCTCGAGTTCCTCTACGAGCGGCATCGCTTCGTCGAGGCGGCGTAGCTGCCTCTCTTATTCGCGTGTTGGCGGTGAACTAATGTTCCCGCCGCACGACCAACTGGATTGCCCTTAACACGCGAGGAGAGTTTCGGTGAATCCAACACAAATCAATCTGGTTCAGGAGAGCTTCGCCAAAGTCGTGCCGATTTCAGAGCAGGCGGCCGTCATATTCTACGATCGTCTGTTCGAAGTCGCGCCAACGGTGAAGGCGATGTTTCCCACCGACATGAAAGAGCAGCGCAAGAAGCTGATGGCGACGCTGGCGGTGGTGGTGAACGGATTGAGCAATCTTGAATCCGTGCTGCCCGCTGCGAGTGCATTGGCAAAGCGCCATGTCAGCTATGGCGCCAAACCCGAGCATTATCCCGTCGTCGGCGGCGCATTGCTGTGGACGCTGGAGAAGGGACTTGGCGTGGCATGGACGCCCGAAGTCGCTGCGGCATGGACCGCAGCCTACGGCACACTGTCCGGTTTCATGATTTCCGAAGCCTACGGCCAGCCTTTGGTCGCGGAGTAAGGACGCAACACGTGAGTGAGCCGCTGGTCATCGTCGGCAATGGAATGGCCGCCGCGCGTCTGGTTGACGAGCTGGCGAAAATAGCGCTCGGGCGCTACGCCATCGCCGTGATCGGCGACGAACCGCGGCTCGCGTATAATCGCGTGTTGTTGTCATCGGTGCTGGCCGGCGAAACCACGTCGCAGGACATCGAGCTGCGGCCGGCGTCCTGGTGGCGCGATCGCGGCGTTACCTTGAAGTATGGTTGCGTGGCGACCGAGATCGATGTCGGCCGCCGTGAGCTCAAGATCGAGAACGACGAGAGCATTCCGTTTTCGAAACTGGTGCTGACCACCGGCTCGTCGCCGCTGCGGCTCAATATACCCGGCGCCGATCTCGCCGGCGTGCATACGTTTCGCGACAGCCGCGACGTCGATCTGCTGCTGACACTGGCCGCGCAGAAAAAGCGCGTGGTGGTGGTTGGCGGTGGACTGCTGGGCCTCGAGGCGGCCTATGGCCTCGCCAAGGCCGGCGCACCGGTGACACTGGTGCATCTGATGGACCGCCTGATGGAGCGTCAACTCGATGCGCCCGCGGCCGAACTTCTGAAATCGCTTGTCGAGCGCAAGGGCATCGAGATCCTGCTCAACGCCAACACCGCGCGCGTCCACGGCGAGAAGCGTGTCGAGAGCGTCGAACTGGCGGACGGACGTCGGATCGATGCCGACGCCGTGATCTTTGCCGCAGGCATTCGTCCGAATATCGCGCTGGCGAAGGAAGCCGGCATTGCCGTCAACCGCGGGATCGTGGTCGACGATGTCATGCAGACCGACGCGGCAGATGTCTTCGCGATCGGTGAGTGCGCCGAACATCGCGGCGTCTGCTACGGCTTGGTCGAGCCGGCCTATGAGCAGGCGAGGGTGCTGGCGCGGCATCTCGCGGGACGTGAGGCGGCCTATACCGGCAGCATCGTCGCAACCAATCTGAAAGTTTCCGGCGTCAGCGTGTTCTCCGCAGGCGATTTCATGGGCGGCGACGGCAGCGAGGCCATCGTGCTCTCCGACATTAACCACGGCACCTACAAGAAACTGGTGATCGCGGATGGGCGATTGACCGGCGCGGTGCTGATCGGCGATGTCGCCGACGCGCTCTGGTACCTCGAATTGATCCGCACGCGTCAGCCGACAGCCCGAATCCGTGGCGACATGATGTTCGGCCGCTCGCTCGCGATCCGTTCGGAAGCCGCATGATCCGGTTGCCTGCATGACCGTCGTCGATCCCGATCTCCGTGCTGTCAGCACCACCTGCGCCTATTGCGGGGTCGGTTGCGGCATTCTGGCGACGCCGGACGGGCGGGGCGGGGCGGGGATCTCAGGCGATGCCGAGCATCCCGCCAATTTCGGCCGGCTGTGCTCGAAGGGTTCGGCGCTTGGCGAGACGCTCGGGCTAGCGAACCGGCTGCTCTATCCAATGATCCGCTGCGGCAAAGGAACCATGGAGCGCGTGGCGTGGAGCGACGCGCTCGACCATGTCGCGCACCGTTTCCAGCACATTATCGCGCGCGACGGCCCGGGTGCGGTCGCCTTCTATCTATCCGGTCAGTTGCTGACGGAGGACTACTACGTCGCCAACAAGCTGATGAAGGGGTTTATCGGCAGCGCCAATGTCGACACCAATTCGCGGCTGTGCATGGCCTCGTCCGTCGCCGGCCACCGCCGCGCTTTTGGCGCCGACACCGTGCCGGGATGTTACGAGGATCTCGACGAGGCCGATTTGCTGGTGCTGGTCGGCTCCAACGCGGCCTGGTGCCATCCAGTGCTGTATCAGCGCATGCTCGTCAACAAGCAGAAGCGGGGCGCGCGTGTCATCGTGATCGATCCGCGGCGGACCGACACCGTCGGCGACGACGATCTGTTCCTCGGCCTGAAGCCAGGCACCGATACCGCGCTGTTCAGCGGCTTGCTGGTTTACCTCGCGGACAATGGCGCGCTCGACCGCGACTATATCGAACTCCACACCACCGGCTTCGACGGTGCCGTCGCCCGCGCACGCAGCATCGCGGGCAGCGTCGGCGCGACCGCACTGGCGACCGGCCTGTCCGAGCAGGACGTCGCGACGTTCTTCCAGATGTTTGCCAACACGCCGCGCGTCGTGACGCTCTATTCACAGGGCGTCAACCAGTCGGCGCAGGGCACCGACAAGGTCAACGCCATCCTCAATTGCCACCTCGCGACCGGGCGGATCGGCCTGCCGGGCGCGTCGCCGTTCTCGCTCACCGGGCAGCCCAATGCGATGGGCGGGCGTGAGGTCGGCGGGCTTGCCAACCAGTTGGCCGCCCATATGGGCTTCACGCCGCCGGATATCGACCGCGTGCGGCGGTTCTGGAAGGCGCCGCGCATCGCCACCCATGAGGGCTTGAAGGCGGTGCAGATGTTCGAGGCGATTGCGCGCGGCGAGATTAGGGCGTTGTGGGTGATGGGCACCAATCCGGCGGTCTCTCTGCCGAACGCCGATGGCGTTCGCGACGCGCTGAAGAAGCTCGATCTGTTCGTGGTTTCCGAGAACGTGATCTCCAACGACACGGTGGACGCGGGCGCGCATGTGCTGTTGCCGGCACAGGCCTGGGGCGAGAAATCCGGCACGGTGACCAACTCGGAGCGGCGCATCTCGCGGCAGCGCGCGTTTCTTACCCCGCCGGGCGAAGCCAAGCCGGATTGGTGGATCATGGGCGAGGTCGCCAGGCGCCTCGGCTTCGGCACGGCCTTCAGCTTCACCTCGGCGGCGAATATTTTTCGCGAGCATGCCGCGCTCTCGGCGTTCGAGAACGAAGGCGCGCGCGATTTCGACATAGGCGCGCTGCAATCGCTGTCGGACAGCGATTTCGACGCGATGGCGCCGGTGCAATGGCCGATACGGCAGGGCACCGAGCCGCAAGCGCGCTTCTTCGCCGAAGGCGGTTTCTTCGCCAACGATTTCAGAGCCCGTTTCATCGCGCCGGAAATTCCGGCGCTGCGAACTGAGATCAGCGCGGCGCGGCCGCTGCGGCTCAACACCGGCCGCATCCGCGACCAGTGGCACACCATGACCCGCACGGGCGAGAGCCCGCGGCTCGGCCAGCATCTGCCGGAGCCGTTCGTCGAGGTCCATCCGGACGACGCGGCAAAATACGGCGTCGCCGATGGCGATTTCGCGCGGGTCACGACCGATTACGGACAATGCACGCTCCGCGTTATGGTCAGCGAACGGCAGCAGCGCGGCATGCTGTTCGCGCCGATCCACTGGAGCGAGGCCAATGCGACCGGCGCGCGCGTCGGCTCGCTGGTGGCGCCCGTCACCGATCCGTTCTCCGGCCAGCCCGAGAACAAGGCGACGCCGGCCTCGATCACTCCCTATGAATATGTCTTCCGCGGCTTCGCGCTGTCGCGCAAGCCGCTCGAACTGCCCGCGCATGCCTGGGTGGCGCGCGTTGCTGTCAACGGCGGCCATGGCTACTTGTTCGCTGACAATGCCGATGTCGCCGGCTGGCAATCCTGGCTGAAATCTTTCGTTCGCAACGATCTCGCCGAATACAAGGATTTTGGCGGCGGCGTCTACCGCGCCGCATCCTTTGACGGCGACCGTATCGACACCTGCTTTTTCATCGGCCCGGCGCACGACGCTGGCGACTGGAACGTGGTCAAGAGCCTGTTTGCGGCGGATACGCTGGACCACGACCAGCGCCGCATGCTGCTGTCAGGCAAATCGGCCGACGGCCTCGCCAACACCGGCCCGATCGTCTGCGCCTGCTTCGGCGTCGGCCGCAACACGATCTGCGAGGCCATCGCGGCGGGGGCGTGTTCGGCGGCCGATATAGGCGCGAAGCTGAAGGCCGGCACCAATTGCGGCTCCTGCATTCCGGAATTGAAGCGCTTGATCGCGCACGCGGAGCCGAATGCCATGCCAGAGAAATTGGCCGTCGCGAACAGCTAGGCATGCTGGGTCCTCAGGCGTCATTGCGAGGAGCGAAGCGACGAAGCAATCCATGGCTCGGCGCGCGGAGCTATGGATTGCTTCGCTGCGCTCGCAATGACGGCACCTCACCCCTTCCTGTTCCTCGCATTCACGGCGATCGCCGCCGCCGCGGTGCGGTTCTCGACGCCGAGCTTGGAGTAGATCTGCTCGAGATGCTTGTCGACGGTGCGCGGCGAGAGTCCCAAGATTTGCGCGATGTCGCGGTTGGTCTTGCCCTTGGACAGCCACGACAGCACCTCGCCCTCGCGCGTCGTGAGGCCAAGTTCGCTGGAGAATTCCGATGGTGTATCCGCGCCGGAATCTCTCGCCAGCCGCAGCAGGAATTCGTTCGAGCCGAGCTTCCCCATATACTGCAGGCGAAGCTGCTCGTTGCCGGGTAACGCTGCCATGACGGTCGTCTTCGTGCCGGCCTTGCCCTTGCGCGCCTCATCGAGCCATTGCGGAATCGGGTCCGGCAGCACCACGTCGTCGTCGCCGCCGGCGGAAAGCGTGTCCGACAGCAGCTTTTGCGCCTGCGGCGTCGCCCACATGATCTTGCCCGCGGCATTCACCGCGAGCAGATAGCGGCCGGAGACGTCGAGTGCGGCGCGGGCGCTCTGGGTTAGCCGGGCGTTGGCGAGGTGAACGCGGATGCGCGCCAGCATCTCCTCGACCGCGATCGGTTTTGTTACATAGTCGACGCCGCCCGCCTCCAGCCCACGCACGATGTGCTCGGTTTCCGCAAGGCCCGTCATGAAGATGATCGGCACATGATCGAGCCCGGCGTCGCGCTTCAGCCGCCGGCAGGTCTCGAATCCATCCATCCCCGGCATCACGGCGTCGAGCAGCACGATGTCAGGCGTGATCTGGTCGATGATCCGCATGGCGGAAGCGCCGTCGAGTGCGACCATGACGGTCATGCCTGCGCCGTCGAGTGCGTCGGTCAAGAGCCGCAGCGTCTCCGGAGAGTCGTCGACGACGAGAGCGACGTCGCGCTTTTTTGGTTCAATGATCATAGCTGTGCAGGGTTTTGAGCGTCGCCATGTACTGATCGAGATCGAAGCGGTCGATCAATGCGCGCATTTGCGACACGAAGTCGGCGTGTTCAGGATAATCGCTGCCGATCTCGTCGAGCTTGACCTGGATCGCGCGGACGTAACCCAGTTGCCCGAGTCCGATCAGTTCCTCGACATGTTTTACTGGCGGCCGCGAGCCTGTCTCCGGCCTCCAATGTGGGGCAGGGACTTCGCCGGCCTCATACTGCCATTCGAGCTTCAGCAATTGCCGGATGGTTTCGAGCAGCTTCGGAATATCGATCGGCTTCATCAGGTAACCGTCGTGGAACGGTTGCGCCAACGGCGCGCCATGCGCTTCAAGCGCGCTCGCCGACACCATCAGCATACGGGCCTGGTGATGGCCGCTCGCGCGCAGCGTTTCTGCAGCCGTCCATCCGTCCATGCCGGCCATCGAGATGTCGAGCAGGAACAGATCAGGCCGGCAATGCTGCGCCAGGGCGAGGCAGCCGGGTCCATCGGGCGCGCTGAGCAGGATAAAGCCGAGCGGCGTGAGCACCTCGCGCAGGAGATCGCGGTGAGTGGGATCATCGTCGGTGATCAGTATCGTCTTGCGCGGCCCGTGGTAACCGAAGATCGGCGCCTGCACCGGCGCGATCCGCGTCGGATTGGTCACTTCCGACAGCAGGATTTTCACCCGAAACGTGCTGCCGCTACCGACCTCGCTCGTTACCCTGATGTCGCCGCCCATCACGCCGGCGAGGAGTCGGCTGATGGTCAATCCAAGCCCGGTGCCGGTCTGCGGCTGCGAGACGCCAAGCGCGCCGCGCTCGAACGGCGCAAAAATGCGTTCGAGGTCGTCGGGCTGGATGCCGGGGCCAGTATCGATGATCTCGAACTCCGCAACGGGGCTGCGGTAATGCACGACGAACTGCACGCTGCCGGTCTGCGTAAACTTCAGTGCATTCGACAGCAGGTTGATCAGAACCTGTCGCAGCCGTTTCTCATCGGCATAGACGACGAGCGGCAGCACCGAAGGCCGCTTGAAGATGAAGTCGATGCCCTTGGCAGCGGCCTGAACGCGAAACATCCCGACGAGCTGATCGAGAAATTCGCTCAGGCGGACCTCGTCGCGCGACAGATAAAGCCGGCCTGCTTCGATTTTGGAGATATCGAGGATGCCGTCGATCAGTCCTGACAAATGGTCGGCGCTGCGCCGGACCACCCGCACTTGGTCGCGGGGCTTTGCGGGGAGGTTGGAATCCTGCTCCAGCAATTGCGCATAGCCGCTGATGGCGTTCAGCGGCGAGCGCAGCTCGTGACTCAATCCCACCACATAGCGGCTCTTGGCGAGGTTGGCGGACTCCGCGACTTCCTTGGCGCGCTGCAACTCGGCATCGGTGCGCTTGTGCGCGTCGATTTCCTGGATCAACAGCGCCGTCTGCCGCCGCGTTTCCGCCTCCGCCGCACGGCGGCTCTCCTGCGCCAGCACGAAAAGCCACGCCACCACGCCGATGATGATGGTGAGCGCGAAGAACACCTTCCACAGCACGTCCGCCGGCGCAAAATCTCCGCTGGGAATCGTCGCCGAGGTCTGCAGATAGATCAGCCCCAGCGTCAGCCCGACGAGGCCGGCGGATACCGCGAACACGCCGAGATAATGCCCGAACTGCGAATTGATCCGCGTGTAGATCGCCTCCGGCAACAGTTTCCCTAGCATGTCCGAGACCTGCGCGCCGGCCCGCGCATGCGGCTTGCAGAGATCGTGGCAGCGCGCATCGAGCGTACAGCACAGCGAGCAGATCGGCCCGGCATAGGCGGGGCAGGAGGCCATGTCCTCCGGCTCGAACGAATGCTCGCAGATACAGCACTGAATCGATTCCAGGTTCTGCCAGCTCCGCTTCGGCTTTCGCGCGATGTAATATTTTCCGTCGGTCGCCCAGGCGATCAGCGGCGCGGCGATGAAAGCGACAGCGAGCGCGACGAAGGCGGACAGCGCCTTCGCCGTCGGCCCGAACAGGCCGTAGAACGCGCTGATCGAGACCACAGTGGCGATGGTCATGGCGCCGACGCCGACCGGATTGATGTCGTAGAGATGCGCGCGCTTGAACTCGATGTGTTGCGGCCGCAAGCCGAGCGGCTTATTGACGACGAGATCGGCGACCAGCGCGCCGACCCAGGCAATCGCCACGTTGGAGTAAAGCGCCAGCGTCTGCTCCAGCGCCTTGTAGACGCCGATCTCCATCAATAGCAGCGCCACCAAGACGTTGAAGACGAGCCACACCACACGGCCGGGATGGCTATGCGTCAGCCGCGAGAAGAAGTTCGACCAGGCGATCGAGCCGGCATAGGCGTTGGTGACGTTGATCTTGATCTGCGAGAGAATGACGAAGGTGCCGGTCAGCGCCAGCGCCATGTCCGGCTGCGACAGCACGTAACGGAACGCCTCGAGATACATATGCGCGGGCTCGGCGGCCTGCTCGCTGGAGACGCCATGGCTCAGCGCGAAGTAGGCGAGGAACGAGCCAAGGAGCAGCTTGAGCGCGCCGAAAATGATCCAGCCGGGGCCGGCGCTGAGCAGCGCAATCCACCACGACGTCCGCGACGTGCGGCGGTCGCGGGGCAGAAACCGCAGGAAGTCGACCTGCTCGCCGATCTGCGCAACAAGCGAAAACACCACCGAGGCGGCTGTGCCGAACAACAGGAGATCGAGATGGCCACCGGCGTCGCCGTGTTCGCCGGCGAACTTCCGCCATTCCGTGAACGATTGGGGATTGGCATAGGCGATCGCAACGAAGGGGAGAATGTGCAGGACGATCCAGAGCGGCTGTGTCCACAATTGAAAGCGGCTGATCAGCGTGATGCCGTAAGTCACCAGCGGGATGATGATGACGGAGCTGATGAGATAGCCGAGCGGCCGCGGGATGCCGAAGCACATCTCGAGCGCCGCAGCCATGATAACCGCCTCGATCGCGAAGAAAATGAAGGTGAAGGAAGCATAGATCAGCGAGGTGATGGTCGAGCCGATATAGCCGAAGCCGGCACCGCGGGTCAGCAGATCGATATCGATGCCGCATTTGGCGGCATGATAGGCAATCGGCAGGCCGCAGAGGAAGATGATGACGCTGACGACCAGGATGGCAACGGTGGCATTGATGGCGCCGTAATTCAGCGTAATGGTGCCGCCGATCGCCTCCAGGGCGAGAAAAGAGATCGCGCCAAGCGCGGTATTGGCGACGCGGGCGGCAGACCATCGCCGCGCGCTCTTGGCGGTGAAGCGGAGTGCGTAGTCTTCCAGCGTCTGGTTCGCGACCCATTGGTTATATTGGCGCCTTACGCGGTCTATCCGCTGCCGCCCTGCCACCTGCAACTCCTGCCCAGTTCGACCGACCCGCTTGGCCCAGCAAACTCCGTACCAGAAACCTACGTCGCTATTTTGCGGTGCAGTATACGCAATCCCACGTATCTGTGCAGTGCACAATTCTGGGCAATCCTCGCCTGACCAATAAGCGTTCTCGAACAAAAATGGGGTGCTCATGTCAGACGAACCAAACAGGGGCCTGCAGTCTCCGCTTCGCCGCAAACTGCTGATGGGCGCGGCGGCGCTGCCGCTCGTTTCGATCCTTCCTCGGCCCTCATTCGGGGCAGGTCCCGCAACCGCCACCGTCAACACCACGGGTCTCGCGGTCACCGATACGGAGGTCACCGTCGGCATCCTGCACTCGGCCACCGGCACGATGGCGATCTCGGAGACGGGTTCGATTCAGGCCGAAAAGCTCGCGATCGAGCAGATCAATGCCGCCGGCGGCGTGCTCGGGCGCAAGATCAAGTTCATCCAGGAAGACGGCGCCAGCGACTGGCCGACGTTTGCGGAAAAAGCCAAGAAGCTGCTCGTCAACGACAAGGTCGCGGCGATCATGGGCTGCTGGACTTCAGCCTCGCGCAAGGCGGTGCTGCCGGTGGTCGAGCAGTACAATGGCATGCTGTACTATCCGACCTTCTATGAAGGTCTCGAGCAATCCAAGAACGTCATCTACACCGGCCAGGAAGCGACCCAGCAGATCCTCGCCGGGTTGAACTGGATCGCCAAGGAGAAGGGCGCCAAATCGTTCTTCTTCATCGGTTCGGACTACATCTGGCCGCGCACCTCAAACAAGATCGCGCGCAAGCACGTCGAGAACGTGCTGAAGGGCAAGGTGGTCGGCGAAGAATATTACGCGCTCGGCAGCACCCAGTTCAATTCAGTGATCAACAAGATCAAGCTGACCAAGCCCGATGTCATCTTCACCGACGTGGTCGGCGGCTCCAACGTCGCCTTCTACAAGCAGCTTAAGGCGGCCGGCGTCGACCTGTCGAAACAGGCGCTCTTGACGATTTCGGTGACCGAAGACGAGATCGACGGCATCGGTGGCGAGAACATCGCGGGCGCCTATGCCTGCATGAAGTACTTCCAGTCGCTCGACAATGCCAACAACAAGACGTTCGTTCCCGCCTTCAAGAAGATGTGGGGCGAGAAGACCGTGATCGGCGACGTGACGCAGGCCGGCTATCTCGGCCCGTGGCTGTGGAAGTTAACCTGCGAGAAGGCCGGCAGCTTCGACGTCGACAAGATCGCAGCCGCTTCGCCCGGCGTGGAATTCAAGCAGGCGCCCGAAGGCTACGTGCGCATCCATGAAAACCATCACCTCTGGTCGAAGACCCGCGTCGGGCGCGCCAAGCTCGATGGTCAGTTCGAGCTGATCTTCGAGACCGCCGACCTGATCGAGCCCGATCCGTTCCCGAAGGGCTACCAATAAGCGCGGAGCCTTCCCGCAACTTTTCAACCGCTCCCTGGCGTGGACCGTCAATCCGCGCTTGACGACCCCGCGTCGCGAATTCTCTCGCGACGCGGGACCTTCCTCCGGCGGAGAAGTCAGATGTTCGGCGACTATTCGATTGGCGACCTGGGCTCCATCTTCGTCATGCAGGGCTTTGCGGGCCTGATCCTGTTTTCCGTCTACGTGTTGATGGCGCTCGGACTTGCCATCATCTTCGGCCAGATGGGCGTCATCAACATGGCGCATGGCGAGTTCATGATCCTAGGGGCCTACGTCACCTGGATGACGTCGAACTTATTCCAGAGCTATCTGCCAGGTCTTTTCAGCGGCTATTTCTTTCTCGCGATGATGCTGGCCTTCCTCGCCTCCGGCGCGCTTGGAATGGTGGTGGAGTGGGTGCTGATCCGTCATCTCTACAAGCGCCCGCTCGACACGCTGCTCGCCACATGGGGCCTCAGCCTGATACTGCAGCAGGCCTATCGCTCTGTCTTCGGCGCGCGCGAAGTCGGCGTCGAGCTGCCGCAGTGGATGCTGGGCTCGCTCAAGGTGACCGACAGCATCGAGGTGCCGATCAACGGCATCTTCGTGATGGGCCTCACCGTTTCGATCACGTGCGCGGTCGCTTACGTCATTTACAAGTCGCGCTGGGGCCGTCAGGTCCGCGCGGTCGTGCAGAACCGGATCATGGCCGGGGCCGTCGGCATCAATACCGAAAAAGTTGATCGCTACACCTACGGCCTCGGTTGCGGGATCGCCGGCATCGCCGGAAGCGCGTTCACCATGATCGGTTCGACCGGGCCCACGTCAGGCCAGCTCTATATCGTCGATACCTTCCTGGTGGTCGTGTTCGGCGGCGCCGCTAGCCTGCTCGGCACCATCGCTTCCGCCTTCTCGATCTCGCAGACCCAGTCGACGCTGGAGTTCTTCATGTCGGGCTCGATGGCCAAGGTGCTCACGCTTCTCGCCGTCGTCGGAATTCTGATGCTGCGGCCGCAGGGGCTGTTCGCCCTCAAGGTCCGCAAATAGCGAAAGCAGGCACGGTCATGATCATCAACTCGCGCTTCTTCAATCGATCCGAGCTCATTGGTTTCGTTGCACTGGGTCTGGTCCTGTTCGTGATCCTGCCGCTGTCGCTGGATGTGTTCCGTCTCAACCTGGTCGCGAAGTATCTGACTTACGCCTTTGTCGCGATCGGCCTCGTGCTGTGCTGGGGATATGGCGGCATCCTGAGCCTGGGGCAGGGCGTGTTCTTCGGCCTCGGCGGCTACTGCATGGCGATGTTCCTCAAGCTGGAGGCATCGAGCGTGGAGAACACCAAGATCCAGTCCACGCCCGGCATTCCGGATTTCATGGACTGGAATCAGATCACTGCGCTGCCGCTGTTCTGGCAGCCATTCCACAGTCTCACCTTCACCGTTCTCGCCATCATCCTGGTCCCAGGCCTCTTCGCCCTGATCATCGGCACGGCGATGTTCAAGCGCCGTGTCGGCGGCACCTATTTCGCGATCATCACCCAGGCCGTCGCCGCCATCCTGACCATTCTGATCGTCGGGCAGCAGGGCTACACCGGCGGCATCAACGGCATGACCGACCTGCGTACGCTGAAGGGATGGGACATCAGGCCGGACCACGCCAAGGTCATCCTTTATTTCTTTGAAGTGTTCCTGCTGTTCGGCTGCATCCTCATCGCGCAGTTCATCCGGCTGACAAAGCTTGGCCGCATCCTGGTGGCGATGCGCGAGCAGGAAGATCGCGTCCGCTTCTCCGGCTACAGCGTCGCCAACTTCAAGATTTTCGCCTTCTGCATGGCTGCGATCTTCGCCGCGATAGGGGGCGCCATGTTTGCGCTCAATGTCGGGTTCATGTCGCCGTCCTTTGTCGGCATCGTGCCGTCGATCGAAATGGTGATCTACACCGCAGTCGGCGGCCGGATGTCGATTTTCGGCGCGGTGTGGGGAGCGCTGCTGGTAAATTTTGCCAAAACCAGCCTTTCGGAATCATTCCCGCAGCTTTGGTTGTTCGGCCTCGGCGCGCTGTTCATCGCGGTCGTGCTGGCCTTCCCGAACGGTCTGTCGGGACTCTGGGCTGATTACGTTCAGCCGCGTATCGATCGGCTGTTGGCATGGCGCAAATCAAAGTCGGGCGCGTGGACCGGCAATTCCGTCGCCGACGGTGCACCGGCAGAGTGAGGAGGCAGACATGCTCATCGGTCATCTCGGTTGCCGATGCCACACTGGCGAAATGAGGAGATAGATCATGCTCATCGGTCACCAGCCCAAACCCTTCCTGCTCGCGGTCGAGGCCCTCACGGTGTCCTTCGACGGCTTCAAGGCGGTGAACAATCTTTCCTTCTATGTCGAGGAGAACGAGATCCGCGTCATCATCGGCCCCAACGGCGCCGGAAAGACCACGGTGCTCGACCTGATCTGCGGAAAGACCAAGGCGACCTCAGGCTCGATCCAGTTTCGCGGCAAGGAGCTGACGAAGCTGAAGGAGAACCAGATCGTGCAGACTGGCGTGGGGCGCAAGTTTCAGACCCCGTCAGTGTTCGAGGATCTGACGGTGTTCGAGAACCTGGAGATTTCCTATCCACGCGGCCGCACCGTGTTCGGCTCACTCGCCTTCCAGCGCGATGATGCCGTCAAACAGCGCATCGAGGAAGTCGCCGAGATGATCTTCCTGAAGGATCGTCTCGACACCTATGCCGATCAGCTCAGCCACGGTCAGAAGCAATGGCTCGAGATCGGCATGCTGCTGATCCAGGATCCGGAACTCCTGATGCTCGACGAGCCGGTCGCCGGCATGAGCGTCAGCGAGCGCGCCAAGACCGCCGAGCTCTTGAACCGCATCATCAAGGATCGCTCAGTGCTCGTCATCGAGCACGACATGAAATTCGTCGAGGACATCGCCCACAAGGTCACGGTGCTGCACCAGGGCCAGATCCTGTCGGAGGGCACGATGGAGAAGGTGAAGAACGATCCGAAAGTGATCGAAGTTTACCTGGGACATTAGCACATGATCCCGGAAAGTGGCGTCCGGTTTCCGGACAAGATCATGCGCAGGAACTAAAGGGAGCACGTTCATGCTGGCTATTTCGAATCTTCACGTCGCCTACGGCCAGAGCGAAGTGCTGCACGGGCTCGATGTATCCGTCGCGCCCAACGAGATCGTTGCGATCATGGGCCGCAACGGCATGGGCAAGACCACGCTGATGAAGTCGCTGATGGGCATCGTGCCGTCCAAGAGCGGCTCGGTGAGCATGGAAGGCACCGAGCTCAGCACGCTGCCGAGCTACGAGCGCGTCGCCAAGGGTCTCGCCTACGTGCCGCAGGGCCGCATGATCTTTTCGACCATGACGGTGAAGGAGAACATCGAGACCGGCCTCGTGGTGTCGGGCGGCTCGGAGGTGCCCGAGGACATCTACGAATTATTCCCGGTGCTGCTGGAGATGAAAGGCCGCCGCGGCGGCAATCTTTCCGGCGGCCAGCAACAGCAGCTCGCGATCGCCCGCGCGCTCGCCACCAAGCCAAAAGTGCTGCTGCTGGACGAACCGACCGAGGGTATCCAGCCGTCGATCATCAAGGACATGGCGCGCACCCTGAAGCGCATCCGCGACGAGCGCGGCCTGTCGATCGTAGTCTCCGAACAGGTGTTGAGCTTTGCGCTCGACATTGCCGACCGCGTGCTGGTCATCGAGAACGGCGAGATCGTCCGCGACGAGCCGCGCGACAGCGTCGATGCCGCGCAAGTCTCGAAATTCCTGTCCGTGTAAACCCGCAAACCGTGCTGTCTAAAAGGGGAGCTATCGATGCCAGAGACACTGATCAAGGTCGATCTTTCGAAATCGGCCTACGACAACGACATGATTCACAACCGCTGGCATCCCGATATTCCGATCGTCGCGTGGGTCAATCCGGGCGACGATTTCATCATCGAGACCTATGACTGGACCGGCGGTTTCATCAAGAACAACGATTCCGCTGATGACGTCCGGGACATCGACCTCTCGATCGTGCACTTCCTGTCCGGCCCGATCGGCGTCAAGGGCGCCGAGCCCGGTGATCTCTTGGTGGTCGACTTGCTCGACGTCGGTCCGCTGAAGGAGAGTCTCTGGGGCTTTAACGGCTTCTTCTCCAAGCAGAACGGCGGCGGCTTCCTGACCGACCATTTCCCGCTGGCGCAGAAATCGATCTGGGACATCAAGGGTCTCTACACCTCGTCGCGCCATATCCCGGGCGTGAACTTTGCAGGCCTGATCCATCCCGGCCTGATCGGCTGTCTGCCGGACCCGAAATTGCTGGCGACCTGGAACGAGCGCGAGACGGCGCTGATCGCGACCAACCCGACACGTGTGCCGGGCCTCGCCAATCCGCCGTTCGCCGCGACCGCGCATGCCGGCCGCGCCAAGGGCGACGCCAAGGCCAAGGTCGGCGCGGAAGGCGCTCGCACCGTGCCGCCGCGTGAGCATGGCGGTAATTGCGACATCAAGGATCTGTCGCGCGGCTCGAAAATCTTCTTCCCGGTCTATGTGCCGGGCGGCGGGCTCTCGATGGGTGATTTGCACTTCAGCCAGGGCGACGGCGAGATCACGTTCTGCGGTGCCATCGAAATGGCCGGCTGGCTGCATCTGAAGGTCGATATCATCAAGGATGGCGTCGCCAAATACGGGATCAAGAATCCCGTGTTCAAGCCGTCGCCGATCACGCCGAACTACAAGGACTATCTGATCTTCGAGGGCATCTCGGTCGACGAGGCCGGCAAGCAGCATTACCTCGACGTCCACATCGCCTATCGCCAGGCGTGTTTGAACGCGATCGAATATCTGAAGAAGTTCGGTTATTCCGGCGCGCAGGCCTATTCGATCCTCGGCACCGCGCCGTGCCAGGGCCACATCTCCGGCGTGGTCGACGTGCCGAACGCCTGCGCCACGCTGTGGCTGCCGACGGAGATTTTTGACTTCGACATCATGCCCTCATCGGCCGGGCCGATCAAACACATCACCGGCGACATCCAGATGCCGATCTCGCCGGACAAGTGATCTCCGCGCGAGAAGGATGCGGGACGGCGCCGCGTGTCACGCCGCCCCGCATCCGTCATCGCGAAATTCTCTTCTAATATTAGCGCGAGCAAAGCAAATGCCCGTCTACGAATATCTCTGCAACCATTGCGGCCCGTTCACGGACATGCGGCCGATGGCCGAATGCGACGATCCGCAGGACTGCCCGAATTGCGAAAACGAATCGCCGCGCGTGATCCTGACCGCGCCGGCGTTCTTCTGCATGCCATCGGACAAGCGGAAAGCGATTGCCACCAACGAGCGCAGCGCGAATGCGCCGAAGACATCAGCGGAATACAAGACTTCGCATGGTCCCGGCTGCGGTTGCTGTTCAACCGGCAAGAAGAAACCGGCCCGGCTCATGACCAGGACGAAGAGCGGCGCCAAAGGCTTTCCGACCGCGCGACCCTGGATGATCAGCCACTAAAGCATGATGAAATTAGATTTGATTGCGACCACGAAGAAGGTGCGCTCCCTCTCCCGCTTGCGGGGGAGGGTTGGGGTGGGGGTGTCTCCGCGGGCGACACTGCCCGAGTGGAGAGAGCCCCCACCCGGCGCTTCGCGCCGACCTCCCCCGCAAGCGGGAGAGGTAAAGCGCGTCCGCGGCTAAACTCATCCAACCAAAATCATCATGCTCTAGCGATCCCTGAAAACCCAAACCAGAACAAGAGGCGATCCAATGCTCCACGGTGACATTTCCTCCAGCAACGACACGGTCGGCGTCGCCGTCGTCAATTACAAAATGCCACGGCTGCACACCAAGGCCGAGGTACTCGATAACGCGCGCAAGATCGCCGACATGATCGTGGGCATGAAGCTCGGCCTGCCGGGCATGGATCTCGTGATCTTCCCGGAATATTCCACCCACGGCATCATGTACGACTCCAAGGAGATGTACGAGACCGCCTCGCAGGTCCCTGGCGATGAGACGGAAATTTTCGCTGCCGCCTGCCGCAAGGCAAAAGTCTGGGGCGTGTTCTCGCTCACCGGCGAGCGCCACGAGGAGCACCCGCACAAGGCGCCGTATAACACCCTGATCCTGATGAACGACAAGGGCGAGATCATCCAGAAATACCGCAAGATCATGCCGTGGGTGCCGATCGAAGGCTGGTATCCCGGCAATTGCACCTATGTCTCCGATGGCCCGAAAGGCCTCAAGGTCAGCCTGATCATTTGCGATGACGGCAACTTTCCGGAGATCTGGCGCGACTGCGCCATGAAGGGCGCCGAGTTGATCGTGCGCTGCCAGGGTTACATGTATCCCGCCAAGGAACAGCAGATCCTGATTTCCAAGGCGATGGCCTGGGCCAACAATGTCTATGTCGCGGTCGCCAACGCTGCAGGCTTTGACGGCGTCTACTCCTATTTCGGTCACTCCGCAATCATCGGCTTCGACGGCCGTACGCTCGGCGAGACCGGAGAGGAAGAGTACGGCATTCAGTACGCGGGATTATCGAAGAGCCTGATCCGCGACGCGCGCCGCAACGGCCAGTCGCAGAACCATCTCTTCAAGCTGCTGCACCGCGGCTATACCGGCATGATCAATTCCGGCGAAGGCGCGCGCGGCGTCGCGGCCTGTCCCTACGATTTCTATGCGAAGTGGGTCGCCGATCCCGAAGGGACGCGCGAAATGGTCGAGGCGATGACGCGACCAACGGTCGGCACCGACGAATGCCCGATCGAAGGGATCCCGAACGAGGTAACGGCGAGTAATTATTGAACCTGCATCGTCCCCGCTGTCATCGCCCGGCTTGACGGGGCGATCCAGCGCGCCGCGGCCCATCGATTGAACATAGCCGTCTCTGGAATACTGGATCACCCGTTTTCGCGGGTGATGACGGCGTGAGGGTTCCGAGAGACTTTCACGGCATGGTCGTCTAGAATCGCCTCACGCGAATTGTTCAGACGAGGCGAACTTGCAAACCAGAAAATTCGGCACCAATAACCCGGCAGTCTCCGTGATCGGGCAAGGCACCTGGTATCTCGACCGCAGCGACCGGAAGGCGGCGATCGCAGCACTCCGCCGCGGCATCGAAGCCGGCATGACCCATATAGATACCGCCGAAATGTATGGCGATGCGGAACCCGTGATCGCTGACGCGATCGCGGGACTGCCGCGCGAAAAACTCTTCCTGGTCTCAAAAGTGTTGCCGAGCAACGCCTCGCGCCGCGGCACCATCACCGCCTGCGAGCGCTCGCTGAAGCGGCTGAGGACGGATCATCTCGACTGCTATCTCCTGCACTGGCGCGGCTCCTATCCGTTCGAGGAGACGGTGGCGGCGTTCGAGGAACTGGTGAGAAGCGGAAAGATCCGGTCCTGGGGCGTCAGCAATTTCGATTCAGATGATCTCGACGAACTGCTCGATGTCGCAGGCGAGGGCAAGGTCGCCTGCAACCAGGTGCTCTATCATCTGCAGGAACGCGCGATCGAGCACGCCGTGATTCCGTGGTGCGAGAAGCATGGCGTCGCCGTCGTCGCCTATTCGCCGTTCGGCCACGATGCCTTTCCGTCGCCGCGCAAAAAGGGCGGCGAGGTGCTGCAGGCGATCGCGGACGCGCACAAGGCAACCCCGCGCCAAGTCGCGCTGGCGTTTCTCACGCGCACGGCTTCGGTGCTCGCAATTCCGAAAGCCTCAAGCGCGGAACACGCCGCCGAGAACGCCGCCGCCAGCGATCTGAAGCTGAGCGATGCGGAGATCGCCGCGCTCGATAAGGCCTTTCCGCGCGGGCCCAAACCGCGGGGCCTGCCGATGCTCTAGCCTCTCCCTCTCCCCGCCCTTCGCGGGGAGAGGGTCGAGGTGAGGGGCTCTCACCGCGAATGCTGCGGCTTGTTGATAGACCTGTATCCCCTCACCCGGATTGCTTCGCAATCCGACCTCTCCCCGCAAGTGGGGCGAGGTTGAAGAAGAGCGTGCGGCCATCATCGACGCGATCACTGCGCCGCGGAACACGGTCCTTAACAAAATATTGCCATCGCGCCGTCTGCGCATATCCGCATCCTGTTTTCGGACCTAGTCGCGCCGGGCGAATTGGTGTTTTTTACAACCTCGCCCGATTCGAAAATTGCTGCCTTCGAGATTGCCGTGACACCGCCCCCCGCCGCAGCCGCGAGGCTGGACAGCGCCCATCTGCCTTTGCCCGAAAAGAACTCCACCGTCCGCAAGGCGCCTGCGCGCGCCGATCGGCCGTTCAAGGGCATCGCGCTGGTGCTGGCCTCGACGATTTTTCTCGGTACTTCCGACGTGACGGCGAAATATCTGTCGGCGACGCTGCCCTCGATCGAGATCGCCTGGATCCGCTTCCTGGTGTTCGCGATGATCATGACGCCGGCGATGCTGCCGGGTTCCCCGCTGTACGCGCTGCAGACCAAACGCCGCGGCCTGCATCTGCTGCGCGGCGCGGCGCTGTTGGGCTCGTCGCTGTTCTTCATCTCCGGCCTGCGGTTTCTTCCCATTGCGGAGGCCTCCGCCACCGGCTTCGTCGCGCCGCTGTTCGTCACCGCGTTGTCGATCATCTTTCTCGGCGAGAAGGTCGGCTTGCGCCGCTGGATCGCGACCGGCGTCGGCCTGGTCGGCGTGCTGATCATCCTGCGTCCCGGCACCGGCGCGTTTCACCCCGCGGCGTTCTTTCCGTTGGTCTCGGCGCTGGCCTGGGCCTGCACGCTGATCATGACGCGGATGATGAGCGGCACCGAGCGCGCCATCACCACCATGACCTATTCGTCGATCGCGGGCCTTCTCATTCTTTCCGCGCTGGTGCCGTTCGTCTGGGTGACGCCGACCTGGCACGACATCGCCTTCGGTATCCTGATCGGCGTTGCCTCGACCGCGGGGCAGTGGATCGTGGTGCTGGCGTTCCGCTACGCCGACGCCTCCGTGTTGGCGCCGTTCTCCTACACGCAATTGCTGTGGGTCAGCCTGCTCGGCTTCTTCATCTTCGGCGAAGTCCCGGATGCCTACACCATCACCGGCGCCGCCTTCATCGTGGCCTCAGGTCTCTACACCGCCCATCGCGAGCGGGTCCGCCGGTCGCAGCTTCTGACCGTCTCGGGCGAGTCGTCGCCGAACGCCTGATCCGGGCCGCCGACAAGAAGGCACCAATTCCTGGCGCATCGGTTCTGATTTCAATCAGAGCCGATAATACTCTAAGGTGAGCAAAAATCACCGGGAGGATCCTTCGTGCGCGCAGCCATTTTCCGCAACGGGGAAATTGTCGTCGACGAGATGCCGGAGCCGAAACCCGGTGCCGGGCAGGTGCTGGTGAAGTCGCTGGCCTGCGGCATCTGCGGCTCCGACCTGCACGCGCGCAAGCATGCGCACCGCATGGTGGAGCTGGCGAAACATTTCCCCGGCCGCAAGCCGATGGACCTTTCGCGCGACGTCGTGTTCGGCCATGAATTCTGCTGCGAGGTACTGGACTATGGTCCTGGCACCACGGGCAAGTTCAAGGCGGGCACCAAGGTTTGCTCGCTGCCGGCGCTGCTGAGCCCGGAAGGCCCGAAGGGCATCGGCTATTCCAACGATAATGTCGGCGCCTATGCCGAGCGCCTGCTGCTCAGCGAAGCCTTGTTGCTCGAAGTCCCGAATGGCCTTGCCGCCCAACACGCCGCACTGACCGAGCCTCTGGCCGTTGGTGTACACGCCGTCGCGAAAGCCAACATCAGAGGCGACGAGGTGCCGCTGGTGATCGGCTGCGGCCCGGTCGGGCTCGCCGTCATCGCGGCGCTGAAGATCAGGGGATTGCACCCGATCATTGCTGCGGATTACTCGCCGGCACGCCGCGCGCTCGCCGAGAAGCTCGGCGCCGACGTCGTCGTCGATCCGGCGCGCTCGCAGCCCTACGCGACCTGGGCCGAGCACGCCCAGATGTCGTCGGAGGAAAAGACGGCGCGCCCGCTGCTGCAGGCGTTGTTGCCGGCGCTGAAGCCAGCATTGATTTTCGAATGCGTCGGCGTGCCCGGCCTGATCCAACAGGTGTTCGAGGGCGCGCCGCGCGATGCCCGCATCGTCGTGGTCGGCGTCTGCATGGAGACCGACCGCTTCGAGCCGATGCTCGGCATCATGAAGGAACTCAACGTTCAGTACGTGCTGGGCTACACGCCCGAGGAGTTCGCCTATTCGCTCCGCCTGATCGCGGAAGGGCAGGTGGATGCGGCGTCGATGGTCACCGCCACCGTCGGCATCGACGGCGTCGCCAAGGCCTTCGCCGATCTCGCCAACCCGGAAGTGCACACCAAGATCATCGTCGAGCCCTGGCGGTGAGGGAAGCGTAGGGTGGGCAAAGGCGCGTGAGCGCCGTGCCCACCATCTATCCATGTTCTCGATCTTATGGTGGGCACGCTTCCGCCTTCGCTCTTCGAGCTACGGCGGACAAGTCGCGTTGCCCACCTTACGGCATTTGACGTTTCGGATACTCCAACTGCATCGCGACGAAGTCGGCGGTATCTGTTCCGTAACGTGCAGCAATGCCCGCGAGCGCGTGGTCCAGCGCCTCCGCCGGTTTCGGATTCTCGCTCGTCGGAAGCAATCGCGCCGCGGGCCAGTTCGCCGCGATCTGGTCGGGAAGTATCCGCAAGCCGCCGCGACTCTGCTGCGCGCCGGTAGCACTGGCAAACGTCAGCGCGTGCGACCGATAGGTCCGCGACCATGCGTCGGTGACGAGCGCCAGCGACACCTCGTCGACGCCAGGTTTGAGCTCGATGCCGAGCTGCTCGTGGGCCCAGAACGCGGCCGTGTTGCGGACGGCCGTCAGCGCAAACGGGCGCGTGAACTTGAACGCATCGCTCTGATGGCGCGCATCCCAGTCGGGAAGGCCGATCTCGCGGCCGACGGCGCGCGCCTTGTCGCGGCCGGAAATCGCCTCGACCAGGGTGAGCGACATCGGCATCGACGCCGTGATCCCGGTGGTCGTCGCCACGCCCTTGTCAACCACCAGCCGCCGGTCTTCGACATAACGCATTGTCGGATGCTTGCCGCGCAACTCCTTGACGAAATACCAGTGCGTGGTGGCCTGCTTGTCGTGCAGCAGCCCGGCATCGCCAACCACCTTGGCGCCGGCGCAGACGCCGATCACGATTGCGCCCTTGGCCGATTGGCTCTGGATCCATCGCAGCGCCTCGGGATCGTCGTCGCGGCTCATGGCGGGGACGATGACATAGTCAGCGCCGTCAGAATGCTGCACATCAAATTCCGCGGCGGTCGCCTGCGGTTCGATCTTGAGCGTCGGATAGAGCGTCACCGGACCCGGTTTCGTCGCCAGCGCGACGACGTCGGCGACGTCGGCGCGCTTGAGGATGCCATAAGGGATGAGATAGTCGGTGGTCTCGGTGGCATCGTTGATCCCGATGATCGCGATCAGCGGCCGCTGCCGCTTCGGCGGCTTCAGCCCCGCGACCATCGCATCGCGCTCGTCTTGCGCGATCGCTGGCGGGGCCGCAGTCGAAGGCGCCGGCGGCAGCGAGAAAATCCAGGCTCCGCCGATCAGGGCAACAAGTGCGACTGCGGCGAGCGCGCTCCATATTACACGTCGCGAATTCATCGGTTTGCCGGCACGTGCCTCACTCATATCGACCAACCGCAGTCTACTGCCGCGGTGATCCATCTGAAATGACGTAAATCCGGCGAAAACGGCCATGCGTGGAGAGTGCGAAACGACAGAGGTGACCTCGACGACGCAGTCCGCTTCGATCTCGTGTCCCGGACGCGGCGCAGCGTGAAACGCTGCGACGCAGAGCCGGGGACCTATGCCACCGCGTGGACCCCGGCTCTGCAGCGCACCGCTTGCGCGCTGCGCTGCGTCCGGGGAACGCAAGAGATCGCGGCGGCGGTTCCATGGATTGTCAGCCTTCAGGCCGACGCAGCACGAAGGGCTACCGCTGCCGGGATCCTCCCGGTTTGCGGGAATGTCCATCCGGCGTGGCAGTTATTGTCTCATGCCGGATGAGGCCGCAGCTTTGCGGGCGAGCATCACCTCCTCTGGACAAGGAGGGCTTCATGCCATCGGACAGACGTATGTTCCTGGGCGCGGGCCTCGGCGTCACCGCCGCGCTCGCTTCGCGCACCAGCGGGTTGACGGCATCGGCGCAGCCGGTGTCGTCAGACGGTCCGCCTCTGCCTGCCGATGTACGCCTTGAGCCGGAAGTTCGCGCCGCCGCAGCCCATGATTTTGGCCGCCTCATTCAGAAGCAACCGCGCGGCGTGCTCAGGCCCGCATCGAGCACCGACATCGCGCGCCTGATGCGCTGGGCCAGAGGCGCTGATGTCAAAGTAGCGGCGCGCGGGCAGGGCCATTCGATCTATGGCCGCTCCCTAGTCGAGGACGGCATCGTGGTCGACACGAGCGCGATAAACGCGATCCGCGATATCAAGCACGATCACGTCGTGGTCGACGCCGGGGCAGTGTGGCGCGATCTGCTCGACGCGACCTTGGCGCAAGGACTCACGCCGCCGGTACTGACCAACTATCTCAGCCTCTCGGTCGGAGGAACGATCGCGGTGGGCGGCATCGGAGCGACGTCATCCCGGCATGGCATGCAAACCGACAACGTCATCGCGCTGGACGTAGTGACGGGTGACGGAAACGAGTTGAGCTGCTCGGCAACTGCGGATCCGGATCTCTTCGACAGCGTCCGCGCCGGTCTCGGCCAATGTGGCATCGTTACCCGGGCAACGCTGCGCCTGGTGCGCGCGCCCGAGCGCATCAGGCGCTTTCAGCTCTTCTACCGCGATTTGCCATCGCTGACGGCGGACCAGCGGCGCGTGCTGACGGAAGGGCGCTTCGACCAGTTGCAGGGGGACCATTCTTCCAGGTGGCAGCGGCGGTTGGCGGTACCAGCTCGACGGCGCAATATCTTATGACAGCGGTTCGGATCCCGATGACAAGGCGGTGCTTTCCGGATTGTCGGATGATCGCGGCGCCGCCGTGATCGCCGACCTGACCTATCGCGAGGACGCCTTTGCGTTTGGGAAGTTCGAAAATCTGCTCCGCTCCAAAGGCCAATGGTCCAACCCGCAACCTTGGCTTTTGACGTTCCTGCGCGGCAGCAACGCCGAACGGGTCGCCGGCGACATTCTGGCTGGTCTGAAGGGCGATGCTGTTGGTCCGTTCGGGCGGATAACTCTTTACCCTCTGCTCACGAGCGCATTTCATACGCCGCTGGTTCGCCTGCCGAAGGAAGACATGGTCTTCGTCTTCAATCTCATTCGCATCCCTGCATCGAACGATGCAGCGGCGGCGGAGCGGATGGTCGCCGACAATCGCAGGCTCTACGATCGCATTCGAGAAGCCGGCGGCGTTCAATATCCGGTCAGTGCCTTTGCCATGTCGCCTGGCGATTGGGAGGTTCACTTCGGACCAAGCTGGCTGCAGTTTCGCGAAGCCAAGCGGCGCCATGATCCCGGACATCTGCTGGCGCCCGGCTACAACATATTCTGATGCGCGGATATTTTAGAAGCTAGAGTAGATCGGCCTTCAGGCTGCTCGCCAGAAAATCCGAGAATCGCCGGACGCGTTCCAGCGGCGCCCGTGTCGGCGGCCAGACCAGTTGGATCTGCATTCCCTCGGCTTCAAATTCCGGCAGAACGATCGTGAGCGCACCCTGCGCGACGAGATCGCCGATCTGCCATAGCGGCAGCCGGGCGAGGCCTGTGCCTTCGCGCGCGGCGGCGCGGATCGAAGCGGCGCTGTTAGAACGAAAGCGGCCGTGCACCCTGATCGACTGCAGCCGGCCGTCGATCCGAAACGGCCATTTGTCGATCACCTCGGCGCCAGCCCGCAAGATGCAGGCGTGCTGCTCGAGATCGCCTGGACGCTGCGGCTGGCCATGTTCGGCGAAATAAGACGGCGCGCCAACGACGACCACGCGCAGCGTATGCAATCGGCGCGCGATCAGGGATTCATCGGCGGACTCGCCGATCCGCACGGCAATATCGAGGCCCTCCGCAACGAGATCAACCTGCTCGTCGGAGGCGCGAAGCTCGACATCCAGGTTGGGATAGAGTTTTAGAAAACGGCTGACGATCGGCGCCACGTAGGACGATGCAAACAGGACCGGCGCACCGAGTTTCAACGGCCCGAGAATTTCGCCGCGCAGATTGGCTGCCTCGGCCCGTGCCTCGATGATTTCTGCAACCGCCGGCTTGATGCGTTCGTAGAACACCCGCCCGGCCTCAGTTGGCTCCGAACGCCGCGTGGTCCGTTTCACGAGTTCGACGCCGAGCGCGCCTTCCAGCGCCATCAGCGACCGGTTGAGGGATTGCAACGGGCGCCGAAGATGACGCGAGGCCGCCGCCTGGCTGCCCTTCTCGATGACCGCCAGGAAGGCTTCGAGATCGTCCAACCGTTCCAATTCGATATACCGCGTCTGATACACCGCCCTTTCGGATGCTGCATCGAACATCCAGCGATTGCAAGGTCGGCAGGCGCGACAGGCAAATCACTTCTGATTTTCCGAAATCGTGTCAAGACCAGGAATCAAAAATATTCCGCTTCACGCGAGAGGCAAATCAGCCGCATAACTCTGCCCGTCTCACCCGATGGAGGGGCGGCTCGCGATCGTCACGAACGTGCGGTGAGATGCGGTGGACGCGAGAGGTGCGCTAGACGTGCGCGCCCGACGCGTACGGCGAAGTCGTGTGGTTCTGGCGCCGCGGTGCTCGCTTTAAGTCCGAGAGAAGCGAAGCTTCTCGGGGGCGACGGTGGCAAGAAAGCCGTTCACCGGGAAGAGCACGAAGTAAGCCGTAAAGCCATTGCGCAGGGAAGGCCGGGATGCTCCCGCTGTACCTGTATGCTCGTGTGCACTTTTGTTTGCGCAAATCGCACGCGAGACCGCGGGTGCAGCCAGCACCCGGTCTTCCCAGCGCCCTCTGTTTGAGAGAGGGCGGGAAACGAAGTTGCAAACCTCGGGCGATCAGCGTCGCGAGAATACCGCCATATGTTCAGTCGTCATCCCCCGCGAAGGCGGGGATCCAGTATTCCAGAGACAGCAGTGATTGAACCTATAGGCCGCAGCGTACTGGATCCCCGCCTTCGCGGGGATGACGGTCGAGTATGCGTTGCTATCTCCACGTCATTGCGAGCGAAGCGAAGCAATCCATCCGTCCACGCCAACAGTCTGGATTGCTTCGTCGCTGACGCTCCTCGCAATGACGGGGAGAGAGCCGCGCAATCACACCGGCAGCGCGATCGAGTACTTCACCTGGCTCAGCGCAAAGCTCGACTCAATGGACGCGATGCCGTCGAGCCGCGTCAGCTTGTTCTTCAGGAACGCTTCATAGGAGGAGAGGTCGGCGGCGACCACGCGCAACAGGTAATCGCGATTACCGGTCATCAGATAGCACTCCAGCACCTCGTCCCATTTCGAGATCGCTTTGGCAAAGCGGTTGAGGTCTTCCTCCTTCTGCCGTGCCAACTTGATCGAGATAAAGACGCTGACATGGAGCCCGAGCGATTTCTGGTCGACGGTTGCGATGTAGCGGGTGATGACGCCGCGTTCTTCCAGAAGCTTGACGCGGCGATGGCAGGGCGACACGGACAGGCCGACCCTGTCGGCGAGCTCCTGCATGGTCATGCGGCTGTCGGATTGCAATAGGCTGAGGATTTTGCGATCGATGGCGTCGAGGGAGATCATTGGGACAAACTCGGGGTTTGGAGGCTACTCATGGGAAATTATCCCAATATCGGGCGGTATGTCGCAGGAAATTGAGAATTTTGGTAGCCCACCGCCCGCTAAAATCGGCGCATACTGAACGCCTCCGGAGCATGGCCATGCCGATCGAGCCCGCACGCCTGGAAATGCTAACCGCGCTGGCGCGCAAGGTGTTGTGGTTGTCGTCATGGACCATCCATCACGCCAATCACGTCAGGCCCAACGTCGATGGCTTAAAGGTCGGCGGCCATCAGGCATCATCCGCCTCGCTCGCCAACATCATGTCGGCCCTGTACTTCTCGGTGCTGCGTCCGCAGGACCGCGTCGCGGTGAAGCCGCATGCAAGCCCGGTGTTCCACGCCATCCAGTATCTGTTCGGCCAGCAGACCCGCGAGAAGCTTGAAAATTTTCGCGGCTACAAGGGCGCGCAATCCTATCCGTCGCGCACCAAGGATGCCGACGACGTCGATTTCTCGACCGGCTCGGTCGGCCTCGGCGTCGCGCAAACGCTGTTCTCGTCGCTGGTGCAGGATTACGTCACCGCGCATGGCTGGATGAAGGATCGGCCCGAGGGTCGCATGATTGCGCTCGTCGGCGACGCCGAGATGGACGAAGGCAACATTTTTGAGGCACTGCTCGAGGGCTGGAAGCATGCGCTGCGGAACACCTGGTGGGTGGTCGATTACAACCGCCAGAGCCTCGATGCGGTCGTCCGCGAAGGGCTGTGGGCGAAGTTCGAGACGATGTTTCGCAATTTCGGCTGGGAAGTCGTGATCGTGAAATACGGCCGCCTGATGCAGGCGGCGTTCGCCGAGCCCGGCGGGGAAGCCTTGCGGCGCTGGATCGACAATTGCCCGAACCAGATGTATGCGGCGCTGTGCTTCCAGGGCGGCGCGGCGTTCCGAAGACATCTGCAGGACGACATCGGCGATCAGGGGCAGGTCTCGCAACTGATCGACCGCCGCAGCGACGACGAGTTGCTGGCGCTGATGTCCAATCTCGGCGGCCACGACATGGCCAGCATGATCGAGGCATTTGAATCGATCGATCACGATCGGCCCGTCTGCTTTATCGCCTACACCATCAAAGGCGTCGGCCTGCCAATGCAGGGCCACAAGGACAACCACGCGGGGCTGATGACGGTCGCGCAGATGGAGAAGTGGCGCGCCGCGCAGAACATCCGATCCGGCCATGAATGGGACAAGTTCGAAGGGCTGTCGCAGCCGCCGGCCGAGCTCGAAGCTTTTTTGGCGGCAGCGCCCTTCAACCAGGAAGGCCGCCGCCGGCTGACCGCGCCGGTGATCGAAGTGCCCGAGCGGCTTACCTTCAAGCCGGCGGTGCAGATGTCGACGCAGCAGGGCTTTGGGCTGGTGCTCAATGAACTCGCGCGAGGCGATAGCGAACTGGCCGCGCGGATCGTTACCGCATCGCCTGACGTCACCGTCTCGACCAATCTCGGCGCTTGGGTCAACCGCCGCGGGCTGTTCGCCAAAGCGGAAAACCACGACCTGTTCCGGCAGGAGAAGATCCCGTCTGCCTATACCTGGGAATTCTCGCCGAAGGGACAGCACATCGAACTCGGTATCGCCGAGATGAATCTGTTCATCATGCTCTCGGCGCTCGGGCTGTCGCATCAGATCAACGGCGAGCGGCTGCTGCCGGTCGGCACGCTGTACGATCCTTTCATCGAGCGCGGCCTCGATGCGCTGAACTATGCCTGTTATCAGGACGCGCGCTTCATGGTGGTGGCGACGCCATCCGGCATCACGCTGGCGCCGGAAGGCGGCGCGCATCAGTCGATCGCGACACCTTTGATTGGCATGGCGCAGGACGGGCTGGCCTCGTTCGAACCGGCGTTCGTCGATGAACTTGCCGTGATCATGGGGTGGGGCTTCCGCCACATGCAGCGTGAAGACGGCGAGGGCGGTTCGGTCTATCTGCGGCTGTCGACCCGCACGGTCGACCAGCCGCAGCGCATCATGACGCCTGCCCTGCAGAGCGATATTACCGAGGGCGCCTATTGGATGCGCCAGCCGGGGCCAAACTGCGATCTCGTGATCGTCAATACCGGCGCGGTCGCGCCGGAGGCGATCGAGGCGGTTGGCTTCATCGGCGAAAGCCACCGCGATGTCGGTTTACTGGCGGTAACCTCCGCGGACCGGCTGCATGCGGGTTGGTCCGCCGCGCGGAACTTGCGGCGCGACCGCCGGGGCGTGCAGCACCTCAGCCATATCGAAAAATTGCTGGCGCCGCTGTCGCGGGATTGTGGCCTCGTCACCGTCATTGACGGCCATCCGGCCGCGCTCGGCTGGCTCGGCAGCGTCCGCGGCCACCGCGCTGAAGCGCTCGGCGTCGAGCAGTTCGGCCAGACCGGCACGATCGGCGACCTCTACCGCCACTACGGCATCGACGCCAACGCCATCATTGATGCTGCCGAAAGCCTCACGGTGGGCGCGCCGGTGCGGCATCGGAAGATGGCGGTGTGAGAGACTGATGCGAGACTTCCGATGCGGCGCAACCCCCACCCCGACCTTCCCCCGCAAGAGCGGGAGAGGGGGCGCAGCGCGGGCTTGGCGACGATTGCGTAACAGCGTGAGACATTGAAGTTGCGTCTAGACGCTACATTGAATTTTCACTCGCTGTTCGCAGCGAGCCCTCCCTCTCCCGCTTGCGGGGGAGGCCAGGGGTGGGGGTCTCTCCGCACGGCACGGCAGATGCCACCATGAGCGCCTTGCCCCTTCCACGCCCCCCATCTTATATCCAGCGCCTGCCGCATCGCGGCACCCCGCATATGGCGGGTTCAACTGCCCTGGCTTTCGTGCAAGGATGCCTGCCGAACGCTTCCGTTCCTCCTCCATTGCTCCGAGATTAAAGAGGTTTCCGATGGTCAATCGCATGCAGTTCTACATCGATGGCGCCTGGGTTGATCCCGTCGTCAAGAAATCCACCCCGGTCATCAATCCGGCGACCGAAGAAGCGATGTATGAAGTTGCGCTCGGCTCCAAGGCCGACCTCGACAAGGCCGTTGCCGCCGCCAAGCGCGCCTTCGTGACCTATTCGCAGACCAGCCGCGAGGAGCGCGTCGCGCTGCTGGAAAAGATCATCGCGATCTACAAGGGCCGCATGAAGGAGATCGGCGCGGCTGTCTCGGACGAGATGGGCGCGCCGCTCCCGATGGCGGAAAAGCTGCAGGCCGGTGCTGGCTTGGGCCACATCATGTCGACGCTGGAAGTGTTGAAGAACTATCATTTCGAAGAGACGCTCCCCTCGGCCGTGGTCGTGCGCGAGCCGCTCGGCGTCGTCGGCATGATCACGCCATGGAACTGGCCGCTCAACCAGATCGCCTGCAAAGTCGCGCCCGCGCTCGCCGCCGGCTGCACCATGATCCTGAAGCCCTCGGAATTCACCCCGACCTCGGCGCTGATCTTCGCCGAAATCCTGCATGAAGCGGGCGTGCCGAAGGGCGTGTTCAACCTGCTCAACGGCCTTGGCCCCGAAGTCGGCGCCGCGATGGCCGAGCATCCCGACATCGACATGATCTCGTTCACCGGCTCGACCCGCGCCGGCGTCGACGTCGCCAAACGCGCCGCACCGACCGTGAAGCGCGTCAGCCAGGAATTGGGTGGCAAGTCGCCGAACGTCATCCTCGAAGGCGCCGACCTCACCAAGGCCGTCACCGGTGGTGTGATGCACATGTTCAACAACTCCGGACAATCGTGCAACGCGCCGTCGCGTATGATCGTGCCGCTGTCGAAGATGAAGGAGGTCGCCGCCATCGCCAAGGGTGTCGCCGACAAGACCAAGGCCGGCGATCCCCGCGCCGAGGGCACCACCATCGGCCCGGTGGTCAACCGCGGCCAGTGGGACAAGATCCAGGCGCTGATCAAGAAGGGCATCGATGAAGGCGCCACGCTGGTTGCCGGCGGTCCCGGTCTCCCCGAGGGCGTCAACAAGGGCTTCTACGTTCGCCCGACCATCTTCGCCGACGTCACCAACGAGATGACGATTGCGCGGGAGGAAATCTTCGGACCGGTGCTAACCATCATCGGCGCCAAGGATGAAGCCGATGCGGTGCGCATCGCCAACGATACACCCTATGGTCTCGCCGGTTATGTCACGGGCGATACGGTCGAAAGCGCGCGCCGGGTGGCGCGCCAGATCCGCGCCGGCAACGTCAATCTGCAGGGCGTGCCGAACGATCGCACCGCGCCGTTCGGCGGCTACAAGCAGTCCGGCAACGGCCGCGAGTGGGGCAAGTACGGCCTCGAGGAATATCTCGAGGTGAAGGCTGTCGCCGGCTACAACGCGGCGTAAGCCTTAACGTCATTGCGAGCGACGCAATCCATCTGTCGATCAGCAATGGACTGCTTCGTAGGGTGGGCAAGGCGCATTTGCGCCGTGCCCACCATCTCGCGCATCGCAAGAATGGTGGGCACGCTTCCGCCGTCGCTCTCCGAGCTACGGCAGACAAGTCGCTTTGCCCACCCTACGTTCGCGTCGACATGCAGTCGCAAGAAAAGTAGAGGGTGGAGATGAAGAAAATTGCCGTCGCGCTTGTCGCGCTGATGTCGCTTGCCGGCACAGTGCAGGCCCAGACCGTCAAGGATCTGCTCGAAACTCTCAGGGCAAAGTGGAACACGCCGACCGAGCCGTTCAAGATGATCGGCAACGTCTATTACGTCGGAACCGATGGCCTCGCCTCCTATCTGATCACATCGCCGCAAGGCCATATCCTGGTCGATACAGTGATGCCGGAATCGACCTCGCAGATCAAAGCGAACATCGAAAAGCTTGGCTTCAAGATCACCGATATCAAATACCTCCTCAACACCCATGCCCATATTGATCACACCGGCGGCCTCGCCGAGATGAAACAGGCCAGCGGCGGCCAGATGGTCGCCGGCGAAGCCGACAAGCCGCTGCTCGAAGGCGGCTACTATCCGGGCGCGCAGGAGGACGACGCGCTCAAGTTCCCGCCCGTGAAGGTCGACCGCACGGTGCGCGAAGGCGACAAGGTTACGCTCGGCGATGTCACGCTGACCGCGCGCGAAACGCCCGGCCATTCGCCGGGCTGCACGAGCTGGGAATTCCCGGTGAAGGACGGCGATGCGGCGCGCTCGGTCCTGATCTTTTGCAGCGGCACGGTGGCGCTGAACCGCCTCGTCAGCAACCCCACCTATTCCGGAATCGTTACCGATTACCGGAAGACGTTCGCGCGGGCCAAGGACATGAAGGTGGACGTGCTGCTCGCGCCGCATCCGGAAATGTACAAGATGGCGGAAAAGCGCGCCAAGCTCGCCGAAGGCGGTTCCAATCCGTTTGTCAGTCCCGGCGAGTTCAATGATTATGCTGCAACGCTGGAGAAGGCGTTTGAAGACGCGCTCGTCAAGCAAACTGCCGCTGCGCAGGAGAAGAAGGGGTGAGCGCCGGCGGGCGGGGAGCTATCCGCCCGGCGCGCCCTGCGTGTTCACGTAAAGCGCGTAGATCGACTGGCTTGCGGCCATGAACAGGCGGTTGCGCTTCACGCCGCCGAAGCAGAGATTGGCGCAGCGCTCGGGTAGCGCGATGCGGCCGATCATGACGCCGTCGGGTGCGAACACGACCACGCCGTCGAGTTCGGGATCGCCCATGCCCCAGCCGCACCACAGATTGCCATCGATGTCTATTCGAAAGCCGTCCGGCGTGCCGGGGCCCGCATCGACAAACACGCGCTTGTCGGAAAGCTTGTCGCCAGAAGGCGAGACGTCATAAGCGAGAATCTTGCGGTTGGGCACGCCTCGGGACTCGATGATATAGAGGATTTTTTCATCCGGCGAGAAAGCGAGCCCGTTCGGTCCCAGCACGCCCTCGGCGACAATGGTGGCCTTGCCGGTCGCGGCATCCAACCGATAGACGTTGGCGTCAATTTCGGGCTCGGCCTTGTAGCCCTCGTAATTGCCGAGCAGGCCGAACACCGGATCGGTGAACCAGATCGAGCCGTCGGACTTCACGACGACGTCGTTCGGCGAATTCAGCCGCTTGCCGTCGAAGGAATCGATCAGCACCGTGATCGATCCGTCATATTCGGTACGCGTCACCCGCCGCCCGCCATGCTCGCAGGTGATCAGGCGTCCCTGGCGGTCTCGGGTGTTGCCATTGGCGAAATTCGACGGCTTGCGGAAGATGCTGACCGCGCCGGTCTCCTCCTCCCACTTGATGATGCGCTGGTTCGGAATGTCGCTGCACAACAAATATCGCCCGTCACCGAACCACACCGGCCCTTCGGCCCAGCGTAGCCCCGTTGTCAGCCGTTCCACGGCCGACAGCTTGAGGCAGTATTTTTCGAACCGCGGATCGAGCGCACGGATAGCCGGATCAGGGTAATAGGTCGCCGGGCGCCAGCCGGCGGAATGCGATGCTGCATCGGACATTTGCTGTTCTCGTTGGTGCGTTCCCATAGCGTTTGGGTTAGCTATCATTCCCTGCTAATGACCGCAAATCGGTCGCAAGACTAAGAGGAAACAAATGCCACGCATATTGATGACCGGCGCGGCCGGCGGGATCGGCACATCCTTGCGCAAGCTGCTGCCGCCGATCTATCCGGACCTGCTGTTGAGCGATTTGAAGCCGCCGGCCGATCTAGGCAAGGATGAGAAGTTCAAGGCGGCCGATCTCGCCGATCTCACCCAGGTCGAGGCGATCTGCGAAGACATCGACGGCATCCTGCATTTCGGCGGCTATTCGGTGGAGGGTCCCTGGGATTCGATCCTGCAATCCAACATCATCGGCGGCTACAATCTGTTCGAGGCCGCGCGGAAGAAGGGCGTCAAGCGCGTGGTGTTCGCTTCGTCGAACCATGCGGTCGGCTTCTACCCGCGCCATCACCGCATCGGCACCGACGTCACCGCGCGACCCGACAGCCGCTATGGCGTTAGCAAGGTGTTCGGCGAAGCGGTCGGCGCGCTCTATGCCGACAAGCACGGACTTGGTGTCACCTGCATCCGGATCGGAAATTTCGGCGAGAAGCCGCTCGACCATCGCAGGCTTTCGATCTGGCTGAAGCCGGAAGACCTGGTGCAGCTCTGCCGGATCGGACTCGACCATCCCGACATTCACTTCGAAATCCTCTACGGCGCTTCCTATAATGAACGCGCCTGGTGGGACAACCATCGCGCCTACGAGCTCGGCTATCGGCCGACCGGCAGGGCTGAGGATTTCCGCGAACACGCCATGGCCGAGCAGGCCAAGCTCAAGCCGGACCCAGTCGGCGATTACTACCAAGGCGGCACGTTCTGCTGCATGGAGTTCGACGGCGACGAGAGCCGGATTATCGACTGGAAGTGAGATATCGAATTCCGGGTCCTACGCCCTTGCGGCGCCGGCCCGAAGACCATACTGACGATCATATGTGACCCGGCCTCACCAAGACGCCTGGAAACCGGAGCCTCGAAAAACGGGAACAAGACGATGGCCGACGGACTTCGCAAGGGACTGACGAGTTATGGCGATGCTGGCTTCTCGCTATTCCTGCGCAAGGCCTTCATCAAGGCGATGGGCTATTCGGATGATGCGCTCAATCGGCCGATCGTCGGCATCACCAATACCTACAGCGACTACAATCCCTGTCACGGCAACGTTCCGCAGATCATCGAAGCGGTGAAGCGCGGCGTGATGCTGTCGGGCGCGATGCCGATGGTGTTCCCGACCATTTCGATCGCGGAGAGCTTCGCTTATCCGACCTCGATGTACCTGCGCAATCTGATGGCGATGGACACCGAGGAGATGATCCGTGCGCAGCCGATGGACGCCGTGGTCGTGATCGGCGGTTGCGACAAGACGTTGCCGGCGCAGATCATGGCCGCAGTCTCAGCCGACCTCCCGACCGTCGTCATTCCAGTGGGTCCGATGGTGGTCGGTCATCACAGGGGCGAGGTGCTCGGCGCCTGTACCGATTGCCGCCGGCTCTGGGCGAAATATCGCGCCGGCGAAATCGATGACAACGAGATCGAAGCCGTCAACGGCCGGCTGGCGCCTTCGGTCGGCACCTGCATGGTGATGGGCACCGCCAGCACCATGGCGTGCATCGCCGAGGCACTCGGTTTGTCGCTGCCGATGAGCGCAACGATCCCGGCGCCGCATGCCGAGCGATTCCGTTCGGCGGAGGCCAGCGGCAGGGTGGCGGCCGAAATGGCGAAAGCCAAGGGACCGAGGCCGAGCGAGATTCTGACACCGACATCGTTCCGCAATGCGCAGGTCGTGATGCAGGCGATCGGCGGCTCGACCAATGGCCTGATCCATCTCACCGCGATCGCTCATCGCTCCCCGCACAAGATCGACCTCGAGATATTCGACAAGCTCGGCCGCGAGGTGCCGGTGCTCGTCGATCTGAAGCCGTCGGGCGAACATTACATGGAGCATTTCCACCATGCCGGCGGTGTGCCGAAGCTAATGGCGCAGCTTGGTGACCTCATCGATCTCGACGCAAAGACCATCACCGGCCAGACGCTGCGCGAGATTGTGGCCGGCGCCGAAGATGTTCCGGGACAGGACGCCATCCGTCCGCGCGACAATCCGATCAAGAGCGAAGGCGCGATGGCGGTGCTGCACGGCAACCTTGCGCCGCGCGGGGCCGTTATCAAGCAGTCGGCGGCCAGCCCAAAACTGCTGCAGCACACCGGCCGTGCCGTGGTGTTCGAATCGGTCGAGGACATGACGCTGCGGGTCGACGACCCCGATCTCGACGTCAACGCTGACGACGTGCTGGTGCTGCGCAACGCCGGTCCCAAGGGGGCGCCGGGCATGCCCGAGGCTGGCTATTTGCCGATCCCGAAGAAGCTTGCGCGTGGCGGCACCAAGGACATGGTGCGGATATCAGACGCGCGGATGAGCGGAACGGCGTTCGGCACCATCGTGCTGCACATTACGCCGGAGTCCGCCGTGGGCGGGCCATTGGCGCTGGTGAAGAATGGCGACATGATCCGGCTCGACGTCGCAAAACGCAGCATTGACCTGCTGGTGGATGACGCTGAACTGGAGAAGCGGCGGACCGCGCTCGCGCCGGCTGCAACGCCCGATTGGGCGAGGCGCGGCTATGCGCATCTGTTCAACGAGACGATTCTGCAGGCTGATGAAGGCTGCGATTTCGATTTCATGCGCGGGCAGGGAAAGAAATAGCCCTGCGGCGTCATGCCCCGAAGGCGGGGCATCCAGTACTCCGAGGCGCTGAATTCGAATCGAGAGTGCGCAGCGTACTGGATCATCCGCTTCGCGGATGATGACAGTTGAGCAGGCGGTATCAACGCGCCGCTACTTCCCTTTGCTGGTGAACTTCTTCACCGCAATGCGAAATTCATCGGTTTGCATGGCATCGATGATCTTCGCTTCCTCGGCATCGAGCTGCTGCTTCGTCGGCGTAACCGCGGCCTGATAGACCAGCGACTTGGTGCCGCTGATCGCCGCTGGCGGGTTCTGTGCCAGCCGCTCGGCGAATTTGCGCGTTTCAGCCTTCAGTCCTGCCGCCGGAACGACGCGGGCAACCAGACCCCACTCATAGGCCTGCTGCGCGGTAAAACTGTCTTCGGCCAGAAAGATCTGCAGCGCGCGGCGGGTGCCGACGGTGCCGACCATGCCGACCGTGCTGCCTCCGTCAGGCGAGACGCCGATCTTGGCATAGGCCGGCGTAAAGCGGGCGTCGTCGGCGGCAATGCAGAGATCGGCGACGAAGGCGAGCCCCATGCCGGCGCCGGCCGCGGAGCCGTGAACGCTGGACAGCACGATCTTGGGCATCCGCCGTACTGCTTCGATGAAGGCATGGTAGTGCTTCAGTAGTTCGCCGACCACGGGGGCGATCGTATCGTTGGCGGCGGCGGCGCCGATGGTCTGCAGATCGCCGCCGGCCGAGAAGGCGCGGCCTTCACCCTCGATCACCAGCACCCTTATGTCGTCATTGCCCTCGACCTCCGCGCCGAGCTGCTCGAGCTTTTGTGCGATCGACAGATTGATCGAGTTGAAAGCCGCGGGGCGATTGAGCGTAATCGTGGCGATCGGCCCCTCGATCCTGAGCAGGGCAGGGGCGGCGGTATCATCGGAAGTCGACATGGCAAGGCCTCGCGGCGCGCTGCGGATGTACCGGGCATTTAAATGGAGAAGGCAAGATGTGACAATCCCCGGCCAGGCCCGCAAATGCGGTAAAGACCGCCCTCAGGGCCGCTGATGCCCTTGCGTCTCGTCGCACCATGAGGTCAGATAGCGCCCGTCATCGTTCGGGACGGACACGAGCGCCGCTCCCAAGGGACGAGGCAGGCAAGCCAAAATCACTGGAGAGGAAACGACATGGGTCATTCCCGTGCGCTCGAACGTAGGATGTCCCTATGATGGCAGGAGCGGTTGTGATCATCGGCGCAGGCCATGCCGGCTATCAGCTTGCGGCTTCGCTGCGCCAGCACGGCTTTTCGGAACGCATCGTGTTGTTGAACGATGAAGGCCATCTGCCTTACCAGCGGCCGCCGCTGTCCAAGGCCTATCTGAAAGGAACCGGCGGACCCGATAGCCTGATGTTCCGGCCGGAAAAATTCTATCTCGACCAGAATATCGACCTGATCTCCGATCGCGCGGTGTCGATCGACCGCGCGGAGCGCAAGGTGGCGCTCGCCTCCGGCGCTTCGCTCGATTACGGGCATCTGGTGCTGGCGACCGGCGCGCGCAACCGCCTGCTCGACATTCCCAACGCCAATCTCGACAGCGTGCGTTACTTGCGCACGCTCGACGAAAGCCAGTCGCTGCGCGACTACATCACCGAAGGCCAGCGCGTGGTCGTCATCGGCGCCGGTTTTATCGGCCTGGAGTTTGCGGCGACGGCGCGGGCCAAGGGCCTCGAAGTCGACGTCGTCGAACTCGCCACGCGCGTGATGGCGCGCGCGGTGACGGCGGAGATCTCGGAGTTCTTCCAGTCGCGGCATACTGCGGCCGGCATCCGGATTCACCTCGGCGTGCAGGTCACCAGCATCGAGAGCGACGGCCGCAAGGTTACGGGCGTCAGCCTCAGCGACGGCCGGCACATGAAAGCCGACCTGATTGTGGTCGGTGTTGGCGTGTTACCGAATGTGGAACTGGCAATGGACGCCGGCCTGCCGGTCGCGTCGGGCATCATCGTCGATGAGCACTTGCTGACCGCCGATCCCAATATCTCGGCGATTGGCGACTGCGCGTTGTTTGCGAGCCCGCGTTTCGGTGGCTCGCTGCGGCTGGAGTCGGTGCAGAACGCCACCGACCACGCGCGCTGCGTCGCGTCCCGGCTGACCGGCGATGCCAAGCCGTATGACGGCCTGCCTTGGTTCTGGAGCGATCAGGGGCCAGACAAGCTCCAGATCGCGGGACTAACCACCGGCTACGACCACGTGGTGGTGCGCGGTGATCAAGCCCAGGCGGCATTCTCGGCTTTTTGCTACAGGGGCGGGCAACTCGTCGGCATCGAGTCCGTCAACCGCGCGGGCGATCACATGTTCGGACGGCGCCTGCTTGCCGCCCATGGCTCGATCACGCCCGAGCAGGCGGCCGATGCGAGCTTCGACCTGAAGAAGGCCCTGACTTAAGCGGAGGCGGCCGAGTTCTGTAGCCCGGATGGAGCGAAGCGCAATCCGGGGCTGTTGCAAGCGGGTGAGCGTCCCGGATTTCGCTTCGCTCCATCCGGGCTACGAGCTCAACACCGTCGCCACTTCGGCTGCCGTCGGCATCGACGGCGCGGCGCCCATTCGCTGTACGCAGATCGATGCGGCGGCATTGGCGTATTCGAGCGCGTCGCCGATCGTTTCTCCTCTGGCAAGCTGCGCAGCGAGGGCGCCGACGAAGCAATCGCCGGCGCCAGTGGTGTCCACGGCCTTTACGGCCCGTCCCGCAATCAGCGTGGGCTCGCCGCGTACAATCGCGAGCACACCGCGCTTGCCAAGTGTAACGCAGATGATCTTGTCTGAAGCCGTTGGCAGGCGCAGCGCCGCTTCGACGAATCGGGAAGGGTCGTCGGTGTCGTGAAGCTCGGTCTGCGCGAGAAGCCCCAGCTCGGTTTCGTTGAGAACAAGGATATCGACGAGATCGAGCAACTCGGGGCCGCAGGCGATCGCCGGCGCCGGATTGAGGATGGTAGTCGCGCCGGCGGCGCGCGCTCGTTTGAAGAAGGCGACGATCGTGGGCTGCGGAATCTCGAACTGACTTACGGCAATGTCGCCTTTGGCAAGCGTGGGGACGGCGATATCGTCGGCACTGACCAGCGCATTGGCGCCGGGCACGACGACGATGGTGTTGTCGGCGTTGGCGATCGTGATCACGGCCGTTCCGGTATGGACATCCGCAGTGTCCTTGACCAGAGCGAGGTCGACGCCTTGGGCGGTGAGAAATTGCCGCAATTGCTGGCCGAACGCATCCGCGCCTAGCCGGCCGATCAGCGTTGACGGTGCGCCGAGTTTTGCGGCGGCCACGGCCTGGTTGGCGCCCTTGCCGCCTGGAAAATAATGCACCGCTTGACCTGCGACGGTCTCGCCGACCTTTGGATGCCGGTCGGCCGTCGCCACCACATCCATGTTGATGCTGCCGGCGACGAACACGCGCCCCATGCCTACTAACCCCCGTTCGCTTCCTCAGGCGCTGACCTGAAACTCTCGCGTGATCGCCTCGAGGTCGGCGCGCGTGGGCAGGCCGGCCTCATTGCCGAGACGCTGGACCTTGAAGGTCGAGGCGGCGCGCGCAAGCTCGAAATGCTCCTGCCAGCTTTTAGCGGGATTGGCGAGATAGGAATAGACATAGGCGCCGTGGAAGACGTCGCCTGCGCCGTTGGTATCGATGACGCGCTCGGGTGTGACCGGAAGTGCGGGAAGGCGACGGACGGTGCCGGTCTCGTCATACCAGAGCAGGCCCTTCTCGCCCATGGTGACGCCGCCGATCCGGCATCCGCGGCTCTTCAGATAATCCAGCATGGCCTCCGGCGTCTTGTCCATCTGTTCGCACAGTCGTTCGGCCACGATCGCGACATCGATGAATTCCAGCAGCTCATGGGTGTTGGTGCGCAGGCCGCCGCCGTCGAGCGATGTCAGAATGCCGTCCTCGCGGCAGAGTTTGGCATAGTGGATTGCAGCGTCCGGCTGATGGCCATCGACATGCAGCGCGCGACAGCCCTTCAAGTTCAGCATCGGGAAGGGATGAATGTGCTCGTCGTCGCGGCAGCGTACGATGGCGCGTTTGCCGTCTTTCGGCATGATGAACGACAGCGACGAGGAGTTGACCTTGCGCGGATGGATCGAGATGCCGTATTTCGCGGCCATGTCCTGAAACATGCGGCCGAGCCAGTCGTTGGCCATGGTCGCGATCAGGTCCGGCACGATCCCGAGCTTGGCGCAGCAGAACGCCGCCGTCACGGCGTTGCCGCCAAACGATACCGCGTAGGCGGAGGCCACATGTTTTTCGTCGCCGGTCGGCATGTGGTCGGTGATGAAGGTAACGTCGATATAGGTCTGTCCGATGAAGAGGGCCTGCATGCGTTTTCCGTCATGTCCTGCAGAGTGTTGGGCGAAGATGGTCCCGGCGCGGCGCACACACATTAGCACTGGTTATCGGATGCATTCGCTGAAATTATTCGCAACCGCGCCGTCTTTGCTGCTTGAGATGGGAGTATAGAGGAGACTGCGACCGTCCTTAAGGGGGGCTTGGGCATGCCGTCGTATAACGGCTGACGGCTGCCCGGGTTTCCCCAGCGGCGCGACAAAAGTGGAGGAAATGATGACGGTTTATTCCGGTCCCGTGTTCGACATGGCGGTTAATCAGTTTGGCGTCATCGCCAACCATCTGGAAATCCCGATGGACGAGCGCGACCGCATCCTGATGCCGAAGCGGGCGGTTACTGTCTCTTGCCCGATCCACCGCGACGACGGCACGGTTGCCGTGTACGAAGGCTATCGGGTGCAGCATCATCTCACCCTCGGTCCGACCAAAGGCGGCACGCGGTTTGCACCCTCTGTCGACATCGGCGAGGTCGCGGCGCTCGCGATCTGGATGAGCTGGAAATGCGCGCTCGTCGGGCTGCCGTATGGCGGTGCCAAGGGCGGCGTCAATGTCGATCTCTCCACCATTTCTAAGCGCGAATTGGAAGGGCTGTCGCGCCGCTACATGCAGGAGATGATCCCGTTCGTCGGTCCGCATACCGATGTGATGGCGCCGGACATGGGCACCAACGAACAGGTGATGGCCTGGTTCATGGACACGTATTCGATGTACCAGGGCCAAACCGTGACCGAGATCGTGACCGGCAAACCGGTCTCGTCGGGCGGCACGCTCGGCCGCCGCGAAGCCACCGGGCGCGGCGTCGCCTATCTCGCCAAGCGAGTGCTCAAGGAGCTATCGATCAATCCGGGCAGCGCGACCGCCGTGATCCAGGGCTTTGGCAATGTCGGCTCCTATGCCGCGCTGGAACTACAACAATATGGCCTGAAGATCATCGCGGTCAGCGATCACACCGGCGCGCTACATGATCCGAAGGGGCTGGATATTCCAGCATTGATGCGACATGCGGGCGCGCATGGAAGTATCGCCGGGTTCTCCAACGAGCTGACTTTCGATCCCGAGCAGATCCTCACGCTGCCCTGCGACGTGCTGGTGCCTGCGGCGATGGAGCGCGTGATCGATGCCAAGGTCGCCGAAAACCTGAAGTGCCGCGTGCTGGCCGAGGGTGCCAACGGTCCGACCACGCCGGAAGCCGATCTGGTGCTGGAGAAGCGCCAGGGCGAAGTATTCCTGATCCCTGACATTCTCTGCAATTCCGGCGGCGTCGTGGTCAGCTACTTCGAATGGGTGCAGGACCTGCAGCAATTGTTCTGGGAGGAAGAGGAAGTGACACGGCGCGAATAC
This sequence comes from Bradyrhizobium sp. sBnM-33, assembly GCF_032917945.1. Lineage (NCBI taxonomy): Bacteria > Pseudomonadati > Pseudomonadota > Alphaproteobacteria > Hyphomicrobiales > Nitrobacteraceae > Bradyrhizobium > Bradyrhizobium sp. sBnM-33. The sequence continues at coordinate 7,201,763 of NZ_CP136624.1, read as the reverse complement.
GCGATCCTCGATCGCGCCTTCGACCAGATGGTGCAGCGGGCCAAAACCGACAACATCCCGCACCGCACGGCGGCGATGGCCATCGGTGTCGAGAAGGTGCGCGCCGCCAAAAACGTGCGGGGGCTCTTTCCGTGATCACCGGCCTCGATCACGTCGTCGTTCTCACCGGCGACATCAACGCAGCCTCCGCCGCTTACCAGTCCTTGTTTGCCCGCGCGCCGGCCTGGCAGAACAGCGGCGAAGGGGCCGATCGCGTCCTGTTCACGCTCGACAATACCACGCTGGAATTGATGGCGCCGAGCGGCGACGGCGCCAATACCGATCGGATTCGCAGCGTTCTGGCCGCGCAAGGCGAGGGACTCGCAAGCATCTGCTTCCGAACCAGCGACATCGCCAAGATGCATCGCAGGCTCGACCGGCTGACGCTGAAGCCGGACGTAATCGCCGACGTCGAAAGCCGCGACGCGATCTCGGGTGCTGTGCTGTCGTGGAAGCGCACACGCGCGGCGACGGAGGCCACGCGCGGCGTTCGTATGTTCTTCCTCGAGCGCGACAAGGAGCGCCCGCTGTCGGTGCGAACCACGCGCGGATCGATCTCAGCGATGGACCATGTCGTGGTCTCGACCTCAGACCCTGAACGGGCCGCGGCGCTCTACGGCGCGCGGCTCGGCCTCGACATGGCGCTCGACCGTTCGCACCCCGATTGGGGCCGGCTGATGTTCTTCCGCTGCGGCGACCTCATTGTCGAGGTCACGCACCGGCCGGGCAAGGAGACGGATATGTCGCAGGACAAACTTCAAGACAAACTTCGCGGCCTGTGCTGGCGCGTCGCCGACATCGACGCCACCCATGCGCGGCTCGTGCAGGCGGGCGTCGACGTCTCGGAAGTCCGCACCGGCCGCAAGCCGGGAACGCGGGTGATGACGGTACGGAACGGGACGTGCGGTGTGCCCACGCTGCTGGTACAGCCGTCGGCGGGGCTGGCGAGCGCTGCCGACTGACCCAGCCGTCATTGCGAGGAGCGTTAGCGACGAAGCAATCCAGTCTTGCTTTGGCCTCTGGATTGCTTCGCTTGCGCTCGCAATGACGGTCGGGATAGAGCATCCCTCGTTCTCAAACGCTTCCCTGCATGCTACAGCTTGTGTTGCACGATCACCGGGCGATTGATTTGGCAAAGGCAAAACGCGTTCAGAAATGGCAGCGCGACCCCGAGGGGATGCGGCTTCGCATTCTCGAGGCCGCCAAGCAGGAGTTCGCCGCCCATGGCCTGGCAGGCGCGCGCGTCGACCGCATCGCGGCCAACGCCGGCGCCAACAAGCGCATGCTGTACTACCACGTCGGCAACAAGGAAGACCTCTACCTCGCGGTGCTCGAAGGCGCCTATGAGAAGATCCGTTCCGAGGAGCGCGGGCTCGATCTCGAACATCTCGATCCGCCCGAGGCGATCGAACGGCTGATCGAGTTCACCTGGAACTATTTCCTCCGCAACCCGGAATTCTTGGCGCTGCTCAACACCGAAAACCTCGCTAAAGCGCGCCATCTGAAGCGCTCGACCAAGGTCAAATCGATGCATTCGCCGTTCGTCGAGATGATCCGCACCGTGGTGACGCGCGGCGTCGAAAGCGGCGATTTCCGCGTCGCCGTCGATCCGGTGCAGCTCTACATCTCGATCGCGGCGCTGTGCTTCTTCTATCTCTCCAACAGCGCGACGCTTTCCGTGATCTTTGGCCGCGACCTCCTGAAGAAGGAGGCGAGGGATGAGCGGCTGGCGCATATGGTCGCGCTGGTGCTGGCGGCGTTGACGGGCAAATCGACCGCGGATTTCGGCAAGGCCGCGGAGCCGGCCGTGCGGCCGCCGGCGCATCAGCCAGTGTGAGCCGTCGCTCCTGCGAACGCAGGAATCCATAGCCCTTGACCCTAATTAGCTGCACCGGGAAGCGGCCTCAGCCTTCGCAAAGTACGCAGCCGTGATTATGGGCCCCCTGCTTTCGCAGGGCGATGGAACAGGCCATTTCGCCGCACAAAAACCCGCTTGCCAGTATTTATCCAACGGGTTAATTTCCCACTCAGAAGAGACTGATGACCGGGAGCGAGACGTGGCCGAGCTGAAGCGCGAGAGTGGCGTGTCGAAAGCGCTGAACGCGGCGTGGGTGCGGCCGTTTCTGTTCCTGCTGTTCATCGTGGTGATGTGGGACCTCACCATCCGCCTGTTCCAGATTCCGGCCTACCAGATACCGGCGCCGGGCGATGTCGTGGCGGTGCTGCGGACGGATTGGCCGGAACTGCTGCGGCAGGCCTGGCCCACCACTTACGCCACCATCTGCGGCTTCCTGCTGTCGGCCGTGTTCGGCATTCCCGTCGCGATGCTGATTGCGGGATCGAAGACGGTGGAGAGCTATGTCTATCCGCTGCTGGTTTTCTCTCAATCCGTGCCGAAGATCGCGATCGCGCCGCTGTTCGTGGTGTGGTTCGGTTTCGGCATCATCCCGAAGGTGATTTCGGCGTTTCTGCTCGGGTTTTTTCCGGTGGTGGTATCAGCCGTGCAGGGCTTCAAGTCGGTCGACCCTGACATGGTCGATCTCGCGCGCGCCATGCAGGGCAGCCGCTTCCAGGTGTTTCGCGCCGTCAACCTGCCGCACGCGATGCCCGCGATCTTCTCCGGCCTGAAAGTCTCCGTGACGCTTGCCGTTGTCGGTGCTGTCGTCGGCGAGTTCGTCGGCTCCAATTCCGGCATCGGCTACGTGATGCAGCGCTCGATCGGTACCTTCGACCTGCCGACGATGTTTGCCGCGCTGGTGATCCTGGCGCTGCTCGGCGTCGTCCTGTTTTGGGTCGTCGACCGCATCGAGCGCCTCGTGATTCCCTGGCACGTCAGCCAGCGCGAGGACATTGTTTTTGCTTCTTGAGGGAATACCGGACGAAAACAACAACACAGAACGTCATTGCGAGCGCAGCGAAGCAATCCATGGCGCCGCAAGTCGAGGAATGGATTGCTTCGCTTCGCTCGCAATGACGAAGCAAAACGGGAGGATGAGCATGATACGAGTGATAACGGCGATCTCCGCCGCCCTGATCTGGACCGCGCTTGCAGTTGTTCCCGCATCGGCTGCCGATAAGGTGGTTCTGATGCTGAACTGGTACGTCTATGGCGAGCACGCGCCGTTCTATTACGGCAAGGCCAAGGGCATTTATGCCGCCGAAGGCATCGATCTCGAAATCCAGGAAGGCCGCGGCTCGGCGGCGACCACGCAGGCCGTTGCGGCCAAAACCGCCAATTTCGGCTATGTCGATGTCCCCACCATGATGCGTGCGGCGGTCAAGGGCGCGCCGATCATCTCTACCGGGGTGCTGCTGCAGACCAGCCCGATGTCGGCGATGGGCTTTGTCGAAAAGAACATCAAGAAGCCCGAGGACATCAAGGGCAAGACGGTGGCGATCACGCCGGCTGACTCGATGACGCAGATCTGGCCGCTGTTTTTGAAGAAGACCGGCCTGAAGGAAAGCGACTTCCAGACGGTGGCCGGCGACGGCCAGACCAAGCTGAACGCCGTCATCAACGGCCAGGCTGACCTGCTGCTCGGCTATGTCATGGACCAGTCGATGAAGATCAAGGACGCGACGGGTAAGGACGTCAACGCGATCAAGTTCGCCGACTACGGCATCAACATGGTTTGCTCGGGCGTCGTCGCCAACACCGACTTCGTCAAGGCCAATGCCGATCTCGTCAAGCGCTTCATGTCGGCGACCACCAAAGCGGTCGAAGCCGCCGAGAAGAACCCGAAGGGTGCAGCGCAGGCGATTCTCGACGCCAACCCGAAGGGCGGCAAGCTCGAGACGCTGACGAAGGGCTTTGAGCTGACAATCCCGCTCTACCGCACGGCTGAAACCAAGAACAAGCGGCCGTTCCAGGTGACCGACCAGAACATGACCGACACGGTCAATCTGATGGTCGAATATGGCGGGTTGGATGCCAAGGCCAAGGACAATCCGAAGGCGTTTTACACCAACGACTACCTGCCGCAGGGCGGTTCGTGAAGGACGCGTGAACTTGTCGTCCCTGCGAACGCAGGGACCCATAATCGGCCGTAGTTGTTGCAGAGGGTCTCTCCCAGAGTGCCCGAAGGAATAGTTACGGCGTATGGGTCCCTGCGTTCGCAGCGACGACGGGCGGAGAGGACTTTTCCAAATGGACTTGACTGAATGAACCCGGCGGCCAAACCAACCGAGATCAATCAACCAGCCGCGCATCTGCGCCTGGTGCCCGGTCGCGCAGGCGGCGCGGCGGCAGGCATCACGCTATCAGGCGTCTCCAAAACCTATCGCTCGCGCGACGGCGACGTGCCGTCGCTGCGGCCGCTGGATTTCCACATCAACGAGGGCGAGTTTTTTGTCGTGGTCGGCCCGTCCGGCTGCGGTAAGTCCACGCTGCTCAAGATGATATCCGGGCTGCTGGCACCGTCGACCGGTGAAATCCTGGTTGAAGGCGAGCAGGTTACAAAGCCGCACGGCAATGTCGGCATTGTGTTCCAGAACGCGCTGCTGCTGCCGTGGCGCAACATCCTGGCCAACGTGATGTTGCCGATCGACATGAAGAAGCTGCCGCGCGACGAATATCTGCCGCGGGCGAAAGCGCTGTTGAAGCTGGTTGGGCTCGAAGGGTTCGAGAAGAAACTGCCTTGGCAGCTCTCCGGCGGTATGCAGCAACGCGCCTCGATCTGCCGGGCGCTGGTGCACGACCCCAAGATCATGCTGATGGACGAGCCGTTCGGCGCGCTCGATGCCATGACGCGCGAGAAGATGAACGTCGAGCTGATGCGAATCCAGCGCGAGACCGGCAAGACCGTGCTGCTGATCACGCACTCCATTCCGGAAGCTGTGTTCCTGGCCGACCGCGTGCTTGTCATGACCGAGCGGCCCGGTGCGATTGCCGCGATCTACGACGTGCCGCTGCCGCGCCCGCGCTCGCTCGACGCGATGGCCGATCCCGCCTTCACCGAACTGGTGCAGCGAATTCGCAAGCATTTTTTCACGCAAAGCGCGCTGGACTGAAAGCTGGCTCGATGCCGTTACGCTTGGCCGTACGAGACATCTCCTTTTTCGAACGTCCGGTCACCTTCGCCCGGCCGTTCCGGTTCGGCGCGGTCGTCGTCAATGCGACGCCGCAGGCTTTCGTGCGGGTCGAGATCGAGGTCGAGGGCAGGGGAACGGCAACTGGTGCCAGCGCCGAATTTCTGGTCCCGAAATGGTTTGACAAGCGGCCGCATTTGTCGCCGCAAGAGACCGTTGCTAAGCTGCGGCGCTCGCTTCTGATCGCGCGGGATATCTATCTGGCGCATTCCGGCTTCGAGACTGCGTTTGGCCTGCATGCGGCCTGCATCGGCGCGCAGATCGAGGCCTGCGCGCGAGAAGACATTCCGCCGCTGGCGGCGGCCTACGGGCCGGCCGAAATCGATAAGGCGCTTCTCGACGCGCTGCTGCGTTGCACGGAAACCAGCTTCTTCGACGGCATGGCCGACAACATCGCAGGCGTGGATGCACGTCTGTCGCGCGATCTCGGCGATGATGACGTGTCGCACTTTCTCGCGGGCCGAAAACGGCTGGAGCGCGTCGCGATCCGGCATACGGTTGGCATGGACGACAAGGTCGAAGGCGATGGGGGTGTTGCGGACATCAGTGAAAACGCCGGCGCGCGCTATTTCAAGCTGAAGCTCAATGGCGATCCCGTACACGATGCCGATCGGCTGATCCGGATCGGCAACGAACTCGCCACGCTGTCTCATGATTACCGCGTCACGCTCGACGCCAATGAACAGTACGCCGACCTCGCCGCATTGAATGCGCTCGTCGAGCGGCTCGATCGCGATGCTGCCCTGCGGCCGATCGCACAGAAGCTGCTCTATATCGAACAGCCGATGCCGCGCGACATTACGCGTCAATCGCCGCTCGGCGCGCTGGCGCGGCGCGATTTTATCGTCGACGAGGCCGACGATTCCTACGACGCGTTCCCGGTGGCGCGGGCGCTCGGTTATCGCGGCATCTCGTCGAAATCCTGCAAGGGCATCTACAAGTCGCTGATCAACGCCACGCGCGCGGCCAAATGGAGCGCGGATGGCGAAAAGCGCTTCATCGCCGGCGAGGACCTGACCTGCCAGGCGGGGTTGGCCGTGCAGCAGGACCTCGCGCTGGGCGCGCTGATCGGCGTCACCCATGCCGAGCGCAACGGCCACCACTATGTCGATGGTTTTGGCGACACGCCCGCCACGGAAGCGGAAGCGTTTCTCGCGGCCCATCCCGATCTCTATGTCCGCGACGGCAACAAAATTCGCCTCGCGATCCATGACGGCGATCTGCTCACGGGATCGCTGACCACACCTGGCTTCGCTACAGCGGTGCATCCGGACTGGTCCGCGATGTCGCCGCTCGCGCAGCCCACAGCAATTCCCCTGGAGAAAGCAGTATGACGACCAAACGCCTCGGCCTGATCATGAACGGCGTGACCGGCCGCATGGGGCTCAATCAGCATTTGGTCCGCTCCATCATCGCGATCCGTGATCAGGGCGGCGTGCTGCTGTCCAACGGCGACCGCATGCTGCCCGACCCGATCCTGATCGGCCGCGATGCGGACAAGGTGGAACGGCTGGCCAAGCGCTTCAGCGTGGAGCGCTGGTCAACCGATCTCGACAAGGTGCTGGCCGCGAAGGACGACGCGATCTTCTTCGATGCCGCGACTACGCAGGCGCGCCCGTCGCTGCTGACCAAGGCGATCGAGGCCGGCAAGCACGTCTATTGCGAAAAGCCGATCGCGACCAATCTGGAGGAGGCGGTCGCGGTGCTGAAGCTCGCCAAGGCCAAGGGCATCAAGCACGGCACGGTGCAGGACAAGCTGTTTCTGCCTGGCCTGAAGAAGCTCGCCTTCCTGCGCGATTCCGGCTTCTTCGGCCGCATGCTCTCGGTGCGCGGCGAGTTCGGCTACTGGGTGTTCGAAGGCGGCTGGCAGGAAGCGCAGCGGCCGTCGTGGAATTACCGCAGCGAGGACGGCGGCGGCATCATTCTCGACATGGTCTGCCACTGGCGCTACGTGCTCGACAATCTCTTCGGCGAGGTCGAGAGCATCTCCTGCCTCGGCACGACCGACATCCCCGAACGTTTCGACGAAAAGGGCAAGAAATACACGGCGACCGCCGATGATTCCGCCTATGCCACCTTCCGTCTCAAGGGCGGCGTGATCGCCCATATCAACATGAGCTGGGTGACGCGGGTCTATCGCGACGACCTCGTCACCTTCCAGGTCGACGGTACCCACGGCTCGGCGGTGGCCGGCCTGACCGACTGCGTGATCCAGGCGCGCCAGGCGACGCCGCGGCCGGTGTGGAATCCGGACGAGAAGCGCACGCATGATTTCTACGCCGACTGGCAGAAGGTTCCCGACAACGTTGTCTATGACAACGGCTTCAAGGAGCAGTGGGAAATGTTCATCCGCCACGTCTGTGAGGACGCGCCCTACAAGTTCACGCTGCTGGAAGGCGCCAAGGGCGTGCAGCTTGCCGAATGCGCGCTGCAGAGCTGGCGCGAGCGGCGCTGGATCGATGTCGCCCCGATTGAGGTGTGAGGAGGGATAGCCATGAACAAGCCTGTCCTGCCGACGTCATCGCTGTCGCTGAAGTTGCCGACCGCGGATCGTTCGATCGAGACCTATCGCCTGGCGGCGTCGCGGGCGTTTCCGGCCAAGCTTGACGGCACGCTCAATCGCGTGGCGTTCTCGGCCGCCCATGTGGTGGCGGATCCGCTTGCCGATAACGATCCCTGGCTTAGCGCAGCGATCGACTGGGACCGGACCATTGCGTTCCGCGAGCATGTCTGGGACCTCGGCCTTGGCGTCGCCGAGGCGATGGACACCGCGCAGCGCGGCATGGGGCTGGATTGGCCGACCTCGCTGGAACTGATCCAGCGTTCAGTAAAGGCTGCGAAAGCGAAGGGCAATGCGCTGGTGTTTTCCGGTGCCGGCACCGATCATCTCGCCGCAGAAGATGCGAAGTCGATCGATGACGTCACCCGCGCCTATGAGGAGCAGATCGCGGCGGTCGAGAAGGCTGGCGGCCGGATCATCCTGATGGCGTCGCGCGCGCTGGCCAAACTTGGCCGCAGCGCCGACGACTACGCCAAGGTCTATGACCGCGTGCTGTCGCAGATTCGCGAGCCCGTGATCATCCATTGGCTCGGCGACATGTTCGATCCGGCGCTGTCGGGCTATTGGGGCACCGCCGATCTCGACAAGGCGATGGATACGGCGGTTGCGATCATCAACGCCAACGCCGCCAAGGTCGACGGCGTCAAGGTTTCGCTGCTCGACAAGCAGCGCGAGATCGACATGCGCCGGCGACTGGATAAGAACGTCAAGATGTATACCGGCGACGATTTCAACTATGCCGAATTGATCGCAGGCGACGAGCAAGGCTTTTCGCATGCGCTGCTCGGCATCTTCGATGCCATCGCGCCGGCGGCGTCCTATGCACTGTCGCGGCTGGCTGCCGGCGACGAGGCCGGTTTCCATGACGTGCTGGGGCCGACGGTGCCGCTGTCGCGGCATATCTTCAAGGCGCCGACGCGGTTCTACAAAACCGGCATCGTGTTCATGGCCTATCTCAACGGCCACCAGGATCATTTCACCATGATCGGCGGGCAGGAGAGCACGCGCTCGACGCTGCATCTGGCTGAACTGTTCCGCTTGGCCGACAGGGCTGGGCTGCTCTCCAACCCTGAACTGGCAACGCGGCGCATGAAGACGGTGCTGGCAACGCGCGGCATCGAACCCTGATGCGCGATTTCTCGAGCGATCATCGCTGGCTGTCGCTGAACACGGCTACCGTCCGGAAGCAGGGCGACCTCGTTGCCATCATCGACGCCTGTGCGCGCCATGGCATCCGCGCCATCGATCCCTGGCGCGACCAGGTTGCGGCCATCGGCCTCGGGCGCGCAGCGCGGGCCGTGCGCGACGCCGGCCTTGAACTGTCCGGTTATTGCCGCGGCGGCATGTTCACCGCTGATGCGGCGCACCGCATCGAGGTGCGCGACGACAACCGCCGTGCGGTGGACGAAGCCAGGGCGCTGGGTGCACCCTGTATCGTGCTGGTCGTCGGCGGCCTGCCGCAATATTCGCGGCCGGGAAGCGCAGCCTCGAAAGATATTGTGGCCGCGCGGACGCAAGTCCATGACGCCATCGCGGAAATGCTGGAGTACGCGAGAGAGGTCAACATGCCGCTCGCGATCGAGCCTTTGCATCCGGCCTACGCCGCCGACCGTGCCTGCGTGAACACGACGAAGCAGGCGCTGGACATCTGCGACCAGCTCGATCCGCAGCGCACTGGCGCGCTCGGTGTTGCGCTCGACGTCTATCACATCTGGTGGGACCCGGAACTGATGCCGCAGATTGCGCGCGCGGGGAAGGATCGATTGCTGGCGTTTCACGTCTGCGACTGGCTGGTGCCGACAAAAGACATCCTCAACGACCGCGGCATGATGGGCGACGGCGTTATCGACATCACATCTGTGCGATCAGCGGTCGAGGCGCATGGCTTTGCCGGCTATTCCGAGATCGAAATCTTCTCCAACGAGTGGTGGACAAGGCCGATGGATGAGGTCCTGCAGACCTGCATCGCGCGGCATCGGACGGTGGTCTAGCAGCCGTCACTCGAAAACGCTTGTTCCGCTGTCTCAATGACGGACGATGTTGTCTCGTATGTGAACTGCCGCCCCACTCCTTTTCTGATGCCGTCGCATGAAGAGACAGCACGCGGTTCCCGATTTAACCTTTTCCGCGGGTATTTAGCTTAACAAAGGGTTACCGTTGCGCCTGGATAAACTCCGGCGCTAGCTAATCGCACGGAGACAGTCTCCACGAGCGATGAGCGACAACATGAAAATCCTTTACGCAATTGCGACACTGGCCCTGCTGTCGACATCGGCGCAGGCCTGGCAGGTCGTGGAACGCTGCACCTACAGCAAGTTCTATGGCAGGGTGTGCACGACGTCCTATCTGGACGATCCGGTGCGCAACGAGACGCAGGACCAGGAAGACGCAAAGGCAAGGCGCGCCAGCATCGAGAAGTGGGAAGCGTTCTGCAAGCCGAAGCGCACCTACGACAACGAAGGCGTCGTCCGCCTGGTTTACGCCCGCAAGGGCTGCGAGTTCGGCCGCAGCGAGTAGCACGCTTCTCCTCGCCGCGAGCAAGGAGAATTCCGAGCCCTACAGCTCGATGAAGGGCGGGCAACGCGCAGCGCGCCCGACAGACCGCTAAATCTTTATCGACCAAATTGCGATCCGGTTAGTCAAACAGCTTTACGCCGCCTCAATGCTTGTAGGTCATTCCTGACACACGGCATTCATTTATAGGGGCAGTGTCCATGCGCGTCTTCATCGCAATCTCGATTGTGGTCGCTTCGGTCTCGTCCGCGTCTGCGCAGTTCGCGATGGACCACGGCCATGCCGCGGATGCCGTGCAGGCGGCGCGCGCGGCGCGGGCCGCAGCGGATGCCAAGGCCGCGGCGATTGCCTCAGGCGCGCCGCTGCTTCCCAGCCAGCAAACCAATTTCTACGTCGGCAGCCGCGGCACCGTGAAGATCGTGCCCCGGACCACGGAAGAACTGAAGGCCGATGAAGCCGCCCAGGCTGCCTGGAGGGAACGCTGCCGGCCGACCGTGGTTGAAGACCGCGAGGGCCTGCGGCGCGTGAGATATGCCGAACGGGATTGCGATCTCTCCCGCTTCAATACCGCCGGGAATTAGGGCGCGTGTTCATAAGTGCCGTCATGTCCGGTCTGCTTTCAAAGCGGCTCAATCGCTTCGAAGCCGCGAAATGACTGGATCGACCAAGAGCAGACCGCGACCGCCTAACTAGTCCAATCGCAGCCGATAGCAATCGAACTCCGTTCCGTAGGCCCGTTTACGACCATCTGGCCGAAAACCGAGTTTATTCGCAACTCGTACGGACCTTTCGTTCTCGGGACTGATGCAGGCGATAAGCTCCTTCAGCCCGACCTCGTCCCTCGCGTACTGGACTACGCGAAGGGCAGCTTCTGTGGCGTAACCGTTCCCCCACGTGCTCCTTGGCAGTCGCCAACCTATTTCGATTTCGGGACCCTCCAGCGCCAGTGGGATAAGCAGGGCCATGCCCAAGAACGACTTGTCGTCGAATCGGTTGCGGAGCGTCCACCATCCAAGTCCTTTCCCCCGGATCAACGGCTAAGCGCGTGCGCAGGGAGTCTTGATACCGGTTGACGTCAAAATTGTCCCGAAAATCGGGCGCGATGAAGCGCCGAACTTCGACGTCCTTGTCCATGGCAACGTAGGCATCGACGTCGGCTGCGGCCCGAGGCCGCATACAAAGACGGGGCGTTTCTAGCGTTGGCACCATGATAAAGACATACCGAGTGGCTGCGTGGCGCACAACCTCTCCCGTGGGTCAATAGACAAGCGTCGAGGCGGGCTGAAGCTTTCAGCGTCGAGGCTAAAGCCTGCTTTCGGCTAGGCCTCCCGGGTCGAAATGCTAGAGCATCCCCAACTACCGTTGGGGCGGCATGACTTTCACTTCCTGGCAGTTCGGCATCTTCGCCGCGATCGTATTCGCGGCGTATTACCTTCCGGCGCACCCAAGCTGAGAATCTGGCGCTCGCGGGCGGCTCACCGCTCACCGGGCTGGAGATCGTTGCGACCCAGCCGCAGCTTCCGAGTTTGATTCTGGTCGAAGCGAATGTTCTCGCCCGTCCGACCGACGCCGCGCTGGTCGAACGTTACTCACGCGGTGATGCCGAGCCATTGTTCTTTCGCCCGGTCAGGGCCGCGGTAGCCGCCTACGAGCAGCGGCTTCACGCGCCGCGGACGCATGAGCAGGTTTCGCTCGAGCTGCGCAGATTGGTCGGGCAGCCGCCGAGCGATTTCGACAACCGGGTCCATGCAGATCGCGCGCTGCAGCAATTCAATGCGGAGGATCCGGCGTATGCAGTGCAGTTTAACGCGAAACGGATTGGAGAGCTGATCCGGGCGGTGGAACAACGCGGTGCGCGCGTGTTGCTGTTCGAGCTACCCTATTCCGGGCCGATCGAAGGCTCGCGATATGCGGCGATCACACGGGAAATTATTCACGCCGCGTTTCCGGATTCCAATCGATGGCTGTCTATCAAAGTGAACCGAGGCGAGCTGCGCTGGGCCGATGGTGTTCATCTCGACGAGCGCTCTGCGGTCATCGTAACACAGGCGCTGGAGCACGCCTTGGCATTGGCGCGCGGGGCCAAGTGACGGGGGCCTTGTCGTTCTCGAAAAGCCCAGGCTGCGGCGTTACCGTGATTGAGCAAGGAAAGCGATGATCTTTTTTCTATCCTCGCTCGATGAGAGGCCGCCATACGGCTTCATGTTGTTGCCGGGCACGACCTCATCGGGGTTCGCGATGAAGCGATCGAGCTTCTCCTCATCCCAGACGAATCCTGCCTCCTTCATTGCGCTGGAAAACGCATAGTCTGGTAGCGATCCCGCTTTCCGTCCGATAATCTTGTGCAGGTTGGGACCCAGCCGATTGTCGCCCTCTCTCATGATGTGGCACGTCCGACAGGCATTGTTGAAGGCCTGTTGTCCTGAGACGCCCTCCGCGCCTTGCGGCGCCTGGGGCAGGGCGGAAGGCGATAGAAGCATGCACGCCAGTCCGCTCAACACGCCTATCAAGAACGTCCGACTGTGCCGCAAACGTGCGTCTCGCCGGCTGGATGTTGGCCGGACGAGCAGCGTGACAAAGGGCGATTGCCTCATTCGATCCTCATCAAGAAGGATGGTGGGCGTGTTCGGTCACTGGCTTGCGACCTGCGGCATTGTATTGAAGCGCGCCTTCTGCTCGTTGCTCAGCGTGGCATAGAATTCGTCCAGCGCCGGCTGCACCAGCACGGCTGCCTCCAGCATGGCTTCGAGTCGCTTCTCCATTGCCTCCAGCCGTCCGAGCGGTGTGAGCGGCACGTCGTCGGGGCAGGCGGCCTGCAACTTCTGGACCGCGTCGTTCGTCGCCTTGTTCAAGACGTCGAGCGCGTCCTTCTGTTTGCCTGCCGGATGTATCACGGCCTCGATCCGCTCGATCGGTAGCTGCGTGAGGCTGGATTTCGGGTCACCGCAGCGCTCAGTTTGCGTATTTGCCTCCTGCTGCGGCTGCTGTTGCGAACGCTCGCCGACGTTCGGGCCGAGCGCGTTGAAGCGGGCCTTTTGCTCGTCATCCAGCGAGTTGTAGAACCGCTCAAGCGCCGGACGCACGATCCTTACCGCATCGAGCGTAGCCGTCACGCGGTTCGTCATCGCCCGCAGGCGACCGGGCGGCGTCATGGCAAAGGAGTCGGCGCAAGTATCCTTGAACACGTCGGCGGCCTTGGCCGCGGCGGCCTTCAGTTCGTCGAGCAGGGCGCGCTGCTCGGGCGTCGGCTGCACTGCGCGCACGATCGACGCGATCGGCCACGCAGTCACGCCCTCGTCCGGCGCTCTGCACACTTGCCGCAGCGCCTGCCGGCTTACGCTTGCGCGCTTGCCCGGTCGGTAATCGGTGACCGCCGCCCCGGGCTCAGGATATCTGGCGTAAGCGGAATACGGGCTGTCCGTACCCCAAAACACCGTATCGACGAAGTCGTCGTAGGCATACGCCCAATAGCCGGGGTCGTAGGCGTAGGGCCAGAACGTGTAATTGAAGATGTCGGAATAGGCGTAAGGCCAGAAGACCGGGCCGAGCCAGGCCACGAACGCGGCGCGGTGGCCGCGCTTCCAGGCATGCCGGGGAGCCCAGCGGTTCTCCCGGGCGGTCAGCGCCGCTCGGGCTTGCAGGGCATCATTGCTGCGGAAGTGCGCGGAAAATCGCCCGCGGGCCGCCGCCTGCACGGCCGCGGCAGAGGCGGATCGTTCAGCCGAAGGCTGCGGGCCCAGCCGCTGCAGGCGTGCCTGGTCACGTTCCTGAATGCGCTGCTCGCGCTGGAGTAGCCGTTGCTGTGTCTGCAGCAGCCTTTCCTGCGAGCGTTGCGCCGGGAGACCTTCCGGCTTTTGCGACTGCAATTGCTGGACGCGCTGCTGCAAGCGATCGATGCGGCCCTGCCGCTCCGTGCTCTGGCGCGACAGCGTCTCACGCTGCCGCTCCTGCACCATTTGCTGCCGCTGCTGGAGGCGCTGCTCACGCTGCTGCGCACGTGTTTCGATCTGTTCCGTTCGCGAAGGGCGTGCGCTGACAACGGGCGATGCGCCCGGCCGCGGTGGTGCGGCGATGCGCGGTTCCGGGGACCTCGCCAGGGCCGGTCGCTGCGGCGGCGCGGCACGATGGATTTCAGGTCGCGGCGCTACCACACGCGGCGCGGCCGGGCGCGGTGGCGCGGCGATACGCGGCGGCGCCGCCTGTGGGGCCATCGCTGGACGTTGCGGCGAAGGAGCTGCACGGAACGTCGGGGCGGCGGGTCGCGCCATGGCCGGAGGAGGCGCCACCGGGCGGGCCATCGCCGCTGGCGGTGCAGCCGGTCGGGCCATCGCCGGTGGTGGGGCAGCGGGTCGGGCTGCTGGCGCAGCCCCCCCGCCAGCCGGACCAACGCCTCTTCGATCCTGGGCGGACGAGCCGGTGCTCACCGCTATCGCGGAGATACCAAGGAAAAATGCTGCGATGCGAGCGCGGCTCGAAAGCATGATCTCACTCCCTCGCTTCGTCCGCCCAGGAGCACCAACGCGCAAGCGCAGGAATCGTTCGTCGCGGGGATGGCTTACATTACGATTCTACGACGCAGGACTGATGCAGATCGCCTGCGCTCTAGCTGATCGTGCAAGGCACGCTCAGAAATCCACGGAAGCGCACGCGGCCGCCGCGTACCGGTTCACCGTCGAGCGTATAATCCGGAAAGCGCGCGAGGAAACGCGAGATCGCGATGGCGCCCTCGAGCCGCGCCAACGCCATGCCGGCGCATTGATGCGCGCCGGTGCCGAAGGCCAGATGCCGGTTCGGCGTGCGGCCGATATCGAAACGTTCGGGATCGGCGAATTGCGCGGGGTCGCGGTTGGCGGCGCCGATGCACAGCGTCACCGGTGTGCCCGCCGGCATCGCGACGCCGCCGAGTTCGAATGGCTCGACAGTCATGCGGTTGCCGAGTTGGTTGGAGCTCTCGAACCGCAGCATTTCCTCGACCGCGGTCTTGATCAGCTCGGGATTGTCAATCAGCCGGCGTTTCTCGCCTGCGTGGTTCAGTAACGCGACCAGCCCGTTGCCGATCAGGTTGGTGGTGGTCTCGTGGCCGGCATTGAGCAGGAAGATGCAGTTGTGCAGCAGCTCCTTTTCGGTCAGCCGCTCGCCATTGTCTTCGCCCTGAATGAGTCGCGTCAGCACGTCGCGGTCGAGATTGCCGGGCTTGGCCCGTCGCCGCGCCACCAGCCCTTCGAGGTACGTCAGGAAATCCTTCACCGCCTTGTTGCCGCGGGCAAAGGCCTCCGGGCCGATCACCGGCTCCAGCGCGCCGAGAATGGCCAGCGACCAGTCGCGCAGCGGCTCGCGCTCGTCCTGCGGCACGTCGAGCAGATTGCCGATCACTTCGATCGGAATGGCGGCTGCGAAATCGTCGATCAGGTCCACCTTGCGCTTGGCGGCGATGGCGTCGAGCAGGCGGTCGACCAGCCGGACCAGATCAGGCTCCATGCCGGCGATCGCGCGCGGCGATAGTGCGCCCATGATGAGGCGGCGGACGCGGGTGTGGGCGGGGGGATCGTTGAAAACGAGGCTCGTGGTGTGGTGCTCGTAGAGCAGGGAGTCGCCATATTTCGGCGAGAACTCCTTCTTCTTGTCGGACGAGAAGGTCTTGGTGTTCTTGTAGGCTGTAACCAGATCGTCGTAGCGGGTCAGGAAATACGAGCCGTTCGGCAACCGCTTGACCGGTTCGCTCTCGCGCAGCGCGCGATAGGTCGGGTAGGGGTTGGCATAGAACTCCGGCGTGAGCTTTTCGAGGTCGAATGTGGCCGCCAGTTCGCGCGCATCCAGATTCATGGCTCGCCAGACCCTTGAGACAAACAACGACAATCAAATTAGTCGCGCCTGCAACTACCTTAAATATCATCACCGAGGCGTCAAGGCGGAAGCGCAAGCTCCGCGGGCATGTCCGCGGCGCGCTGGGGTTGCTGCCGATCCGGAATAAGCCGGGAGGGCGAGAACGGGATTCGGGAAAAACTGGTGCTCAAACAATGCGATGAGGTTGTGTCTTTGACGTCACCCGGTGGCAGAATCCGCTGGGTGCGCTGCAATAGATCCTTGACTTCGTCAAGGTGAGTGATTACTCACGCCCCCATGTCTACCCTGCGCATGACCAGTGACTTGCGGCGGCAATTGATCTTGAGCGCCGCCAAGCGGTGCTTTGCCCGTCACGGCTTTGCCGGCACCACGACCAAGAGCGTAGCGGCGGCTGCTTCCATTTCGGAAGGGCTGTTGTTCAAGCACTTCCCGTCCAAAGCCTCGCTCTATGCCGAAATCCTCGCAGAGGAGTGCGAGGCCGATCCGGATTTCGCGCATTTGCTCGGCCAGGAGCCCTCAACTGCCACACTGGTTGAGCTGGTCAAGGGCATGGTTGGCCATTTCATGGAGGTGTCGGACGGCTCGGATCAGGAGGAAGCGCAGCGGCTGCGGCTGATGACGACCAGCCATCTCGATGACGGCGAGTTCGCGCGTTTGCTTTACGACAAGATCGCCGGTCTGATCGGGCCGGTATTCACAGCATCGATCGAGCGCGCTGTAGCGGCCGGCGACGCGACGCGGATCGGCAGCGATCCGCTCAACCTGTTCTGGTTCGCGCACCACACCGTGCTGATGGCGGCGCTGACGCGGCTTCCGGCCGTGCCCTGCCTTTCCTACGGCAACGCCGCCGACCTGGAGCGGCAGTTGTGTCAATTCATCCTGCGCGGCATCGGACTTACCCAAGCCGCAATTGCTTCTCATCTGGACGGCGAGCTGTCACCGAATTCGGGACAATCGGTAACTGCAGAAAGTGCATGACATGAATATCGTGACCGAACACAAGATTTCGGGCAAGCCGATAACGGAAAAGCCGCACAAGCGGCCGGTCCGCATGGTGCGGTGGCTCATCATCGTTGGAACGCTGCTGGCCCTGCTGGTTGGTGGCCTGGTCTGGTTCAACTACTTCCGCGGCAAGATGATCGCGCAGTTCTTCGCGACCATGAAGCCGCCGCCGACCAGCGTCAACATCGCCACGGCGACGTCCGAGACGATTCCGAATCTTCTGACCGCGGTCGGCGATCTCGCCGCCGTGCACCAGGTCAACGTGACCTCCGACGTCAACGGCCGCATCACCAATATCCTGTTTACGGCGGGCGCCAGCGTGAAGCAGGGCACGCCGCTGGTTCAGTTGTTCGACGGTCCCGAGCAAGCAGACCTCGCCAACTACAAGGCGCAGCAGCGGTTGGCGCAGCTCTCGCTGGATCGCGCCAAGCAGTTGGCCGAGCGTCAGGTCGGACCACAGGCGACGGTGGACAACGCCCAGGCTGTGTTCGACCAGGCCAGCGCCGGCATCGCCAGGACCGAAGCGATCATTTCGCAGAAGCTGGTGCGGGCGCCGTTCGATGGCGAACTCGGCGTTCGCAGGGTGGAAGTCGGACAATATCTGACTGCGGGCACGCAGATCGTCTCGCTGACCGATCTATCGATGTTATATGCGAACTTCACCGTGACGGAGAAGGATTCCGGCCAGCTCAAGGTCGGCCAGACCGTTCGTATCGGTGTCGACGCCTATCCGGGCCGCACCTTCGAGGGCAAGATCACCACCATCGAGCCGCAGATCGCGGCGGATACGCGCAACATTCGTGTCCAGGCGACTATCCAGAATCCGGACAAGATCCTTAAGCCCGGCATGTTCGCGACCACCACCGTGGTGCTGCCGGACAAGCCGCCGGTCGTCACCGTGCCCGAAACCGCGGTCGACTACACGCTCTATGGCGACTCGGTCTACCTCCTCAGTGAAAAGAAGGAAGAGGACGGCAAGACCAGCTTGATAGCGACGCGCACTTTCGTGCAGACCGGAAAGCGCATTGAGGGCCGCGCCGAAGTCCTGAAGGGCTTGAAGGAGGGCGACCGCGTCGTGGCGGTGGGACAGCTCAAGCTGCAGTCCGGAGCTGCCGTGACGATTTCGAACGATCCGGTGCCGGCGATTCCGGCGAAGCCGCCGCGCTACTGATAACGCGCTACTGATAAATGTTGCGGCTCTCTTGAGGAGCCGCGGCGAAAGAGGGGGGCGGTCTATGACTCGACCGCGCTCCGGAAATGCTGAATTCAGCGGGATATTTTACGATGGTCTTCACCGATATTTTCATCAAGCGCCCGGTTCTTTCGGTCGTCGTCAGCCTGCTGATCCTGCTGATCGGTCTGCGCGCCGCCAGCGTATTGCCGATCCGGCAATATCCGAAGCTGTCGAACACGGTGGTCAACATCATCACCTCATATCCGGGCGCGTCGGCTAATCTGATTCAAGGCTTCATCACCACGCCGATCGAGCAGGCGGTCGCTTCCGCCGAGGGCGTCGACTACATCACTTCCTCGTCGGTGCAGGGCACCAGCACGATTCAGGTCTACATCAAGCTGAATTTCGATCCGAACCAGGCGCTGACCGAAGTTCTCGCGAAGGTAAACTCGGTCAAATATCTGATCCCGAGGGAATCGAATGATCCGGTCGTGACCAAGACGACCGGCCAGACCACGGCCGTGATGTATCTCGGTTTCTCCAGCGACGAACTCTCGGGCTCGGCAATCTCTGACTATCTGACGCGCGTCGTGCAGCCGGTGCTGTCGACAGTCGACGGCGTCGCATCCGCCGACATCCTCGGCGGCCAGACATTTGCGATGCGGCTGTGGCTCGATCCGGTGCGGATGGCAGGCCGCGGCGTGTCGCCAAGCGACGTCTCGGCGGCGATCGCCGCGAACAACTTCCAGGCCGCGGCCGGTCAGTCCAAGGGCTACTTCATCGTCTCGAACGTCCAGACCAATACTGACTTACGGAATCTCGAGCAGTTCAAGAAGATGATCGTCAAGTCCAAGGACGGCGGCTTCGTGCGCGTGGAGGATATCGCGACCGTCGAACTTGCGGCGCAGAGCTCGGACGCGAGCGTCGCGTTCAGCGGCGAGCGTGCGATCTTCATCGGCGTGCAGGCGACCCCGCAAGGCAACCCGCTGACGTTGGTCAAGGGCGTGCGCGCGCTGTTTCCCGAACTAGAACGCAACCTGCCGCCGTCGATGAAGATGAAGGTGGCCTACGATTCCACCAAGTTCATTCAATCGTCGATCGATGAGGTGAAGAACACGCTGATCGAGGCCGTCCTGATCGTCGTGGTCGTGATCTTCCTGTTCCTGGCCTCGTTCCGCTCGGTCATCATTCCCGTGGTGACGATTCCGCTGTCGCTGATCGGCGTCTGCAGCCTGATGCTGATGATGGGATTCAGCTTCAATCTTCTGACGCTGCTGGCGATGGTGCTGGCGATCGGGCTCGTGGTCGACGACGCCATCGTGGTGGTGGAGAACATCCATCGCCATCTGGAGGAAGGAAAAACGCCGGTGCAGGCGTCGCTGCAAGGCGCGCGCGAAATCGTCGGCCCCGTGATCTCCATGACGATTACGCTTGCCGCCGTGTACGCGCCGATCGGCTTCCTCGGCGGCCTGACCGGTTCGCTGTTCCGCGAATTCGCCTTTACGCTGGCGGGCTCGGTGATCGTGTCGGGCGTGATCGCGTTGACGCTGTCGCCGATGATGTGCTCGGTCCTCCTGAAGAGCGCGGACGAGGGGCGGTTCTCGAGGCTGGTCAACAGGGTGTTCGGCTCAATGACACGCTGGTACGGCCGCCAGCTCGACCGCTCGCTCGACTATCGCCCGATCACCGGATTGTTCGCGTTGACGATGCTGGGTCTGGTCGGTTTTCTCTACATGAACACCTCCAAGGAGCTCGCGCCCGAGGAGGACCAGGGCATCGTGTTCTCGGTGACCAAGGCGCCGAAATACGCCAACATCGATTATATCGACTTCTATGGTGACAAGCTCGACAAGGCCTTTGCCAGTTTTCCGGAGACCGACCTGCGTTTCGTCCTGAACGGCATCAACGGGCCGCAGGGCGGCATCGCCGGCATGTTGCTCAAGCCGTGGGACGAGCGTGAGCGTTCCTCGATCAAGCTGAAGCCGCTGGTGCAGGAGGAGATCAGCAAGATCGAAGGCGTTCAGGCGTTTGCCTTCAACCTGCCGCCGTTGCCGGGCGGGCCCGGCGGCTTGCCGGTACAGATGGTGATCAATTCGACCGCCGGTTTTCAGGCCGTCTATGAGCAGATGGCGAAGCTGAAGGACGCGGCGCGCAAGAGCGGTCTGTTCATCGTCTCCGACAGCGACCTCGAATTCAATCAGCCGGTGGTTCGCGTCTCGGTCGACCGCTCCAAGGCGAGCGACCTCGGCATCAACATGTCACAGGTCGGCGCTACCTTGCAGACGCTGTTGGGCGGCAATTACGTCAATCGCTTCAACCTCGAGGGACGCTCGTATCAAGTGATCCCGCAGGTGCCGCGTGACAAGCGGTTGTCGCCAGAATCGCTTGGCGGTTACTACGTCCCGACCAACACCGGGCAGCTAGTGCCGCTGTCGACCATCGTTTCGATCGAAACCGCCACCGATCCGAATGCGCTGACGCATTACAACCAGCTCAATTCAGCGACGTTCTCGGCGGTGCCGATGCCGGGCGTGACGGTTGGGCAGGCGGTGGACTTCCTGGAGGGTGAAGCAAAGAAATTGCCGGCTGGTTTCGGTCACGACTATCTGGCCGACTCCCGCCAGTATGTGCAGGAAGGCAACCAGCTCGCGATCACGTTCGGTTTCGCGCTGATCATCATCTTCCTGGTACTGGCGGCGCAGTTCGAGAGCCTGCGTGACCCGCTGGTGATCATGATCAGCGTTCCCATGGCGATCGTCGGTGCGCTGATTCCGCTGTTCTTCGGCGTGGCGACCATCAACATCTACACCCAGGTCGGGTTGCTGACGCTGGTCGGCCTCATCACCAAGCACGGCATCCTGATGGTGGAGTTCGCCAACGAATTGCAGCTCAAGGAAGGTCTCGACAAGCGTTCGGCGATCGAGATGGCTGCCCGCATCCGGCTGCGGCCGATTCTGATGACGACGGCGGCGATGGTCACCGGTCTGATCCCGTTGCTGACAGCGACAGGCGCGGGCGCTGCCAGCCGGTTCTCGATCGGCCTCGTGGTCGTCGCGGGCATGTCGATTGGCACGCTGTTCACGCTGTTCGTGCTGCCGGCGGTCTATGTCTGGTTGGCCACCGATCACCAGGCCAAGGCCGGCTCCAAGCGGACCAAGGAGATCGCGGATTTCGATCTTGGCAGGTCGGCGCTCAAGCCGACCTGAGCGTTCACGTCGCGAGAAACGACGACGGCGGCAGCGGAAATCGCTGCCGCCGTTTTTCGTGTCGCAAGCCCGGCGACGCCGCCGGTTCCCCATGCTAGAAGGAAAGAAAAACAGGGGAGCCAACATGACGAGCGACTTTCCCGCCGGCAACTACCGCTTTATTCCCGCCGTGTTCCAGTATTCGGGCGGTGTCGCAGCCAATCCCGGATTTGAGATCGAGCGGGTGCGCTTCGACAAATGGCTGCCGCTGGCCGAAGGCTTTGCGCGGATCGCAAGGTACATCGAGGCGGCAGGCAGGCCGCTGACCTCGTTCTGCGCCTGCGAATTACGCTCGCCGGCGGCATTCACCGACGAGGGGTTCCGCAATTTCAACCTGCACTACGTCAAGACGCTCAGCGAGTGGGGGGTCTATGACGGCACGACTAATCCGGTGGCGCGCAGCAATGTCTGCCCGGAGATTGATCCGCCGGCCGAGCCGTCATTCTACGCCTTTTCGTTCACGCGGCCGAGCCAAAGCACGACGCCAAGCTTCGTGATCGCGGGCAGCGGCGAGTCGCAGGAGGGCAATGCGAGCTATGCCGAACGCACCGTGCGTTACCGCGACATCAGCCCCGAGGGTATTGCGGAGAAGGTCCGTTACGTGGCCGGCGTGATGGAGCGGCGCATGGGCGAGTTCGGATTCGGCTGGAAAGACGCGACGGATGTGCAGACCTACACCATCCACGATTTCCACCACGTCTTTGCCGACGCGCTGGTTCGCCGCGGCGCCGCGCGTTCGGGTTTGACCTGGCATTTTGCACGGCCGCCGGTGATCGATCTGGAATATGAGATGGATTGCCGAAGGGTGCTGCGGGAGTTGGTGATTTAGAGCCGCTGGTGGCATTAGTCGTCATTGCGAGGAGCCAACGGGGCGCGCGAATGCGCGCCCGATGACAGGCTCAGCGACGAAGCAATCCATCTTTCCCTTTGCGACGCTATGGATTGCTTCGCTTCGCTCGCAATGACGCCTCTACCGCTCCCTCGGATCCAGCGCGTCGCGCAAACCATCGCCGACCAGGTTGAACGACAGCACCACGAGGAAGATCGCCAGTCCCGGCCAGACCGCCATCCACGGCGCATTCGTCAGAAAGCGCTGCGCGGCGTTGAGCATGCTGCCCCAGGATGGCGCGGGCGGCTGCTGGCCGAGGCCGAGGAATGACAGCGCGGCTTCGGCGATGATCGCAGCCGCGATCGACAGCGTCGCCTGCACCAAGAGCGCCGGCATGATGTTCGGCAGGATGTGAAACAGCGCGATGCGCCAGCGCGGATTGCCCATGGCGCGCGCGGCCTCGACGTAATCCTCGACCTTGACGCTCATCACCTGGCCGCGCGTCAGCCGCACGAAGATCGGCGTCGCGGAGATGCCGATCGCGATCATGGCGTTGCCGAGACTGGGGCCCAGGAAGGCAGCGAGCGCGATGGCGAGGATCAGGAACGGGCAGGCCAGCATCGCATCCGTGATGCGGCTGATCAGGGCGTCGATGAAGCCGCCGCGATAGCCCGACAACAGGCCGAGCGGCACGCCGATCGACAGCGCGATCCCGACCGAGATGGCGCCGGCCAGAAGCGAAGCACGCGCGCCGTAGATCACCCGGGCGAGAATGTCGCGGCCGAGCTCGTCGGTGCCGAACCAGTGCAGCGCGGACGGCGGCTTGCGCACCAGCGACCAGCTTGTCGCGATCGGCTCATAGGGCGAGATCAGCGGCGCAAATACCGCGAGCAACACGAAGGTCGCGATCACGACAAGCCCGGCCATCGCGCCCTTGCGCTTGAACAGCCGGCGCAGCGCGCGGCGTGCCGGGCTCTCCAGTTCGTCGGAGACGGCAATCGGTAACGCGCTGAGCGTCGTGTCGGCCATGGCTTAAGTCCTCAGCCGAGGGTTGACGAGGACATAGCCGATGTCGGCAATGAGATTGAGCGTGATGTAGATCGTCGCCGTCGTCAGCACGACGCCTTGCACGACCGCGTAGTCGCGGTTGAAGACTGCGTCCACGATTAGCTTGCCGAAACCGGGAATCGAGAAGATCTGCTCGGTCAGCACCGCGCCCGACAACAGCGTGCCCAGTTCGAGCGCGCCGAGCGTGATCACCGGCGTCAGCGCGTTGCGCATGGCATGCTTGAGAATGACCGAGCGCTCGAGCAGGCCCTTGGCGCGGGCGGTGCGGACGTAATCGCTTTCCAGCACCTGCAGCATGGCGCTGCGGGTATGGCGCATCAGGATCGCGGCGATCGCGTTGCCGAGCACGAAGGCCGGCATAATGGTGGAGGCGATGCTGCCGCGCCAGTTCTCGGTCAGCGGCACATAGCCCGATGCCGGCAGCCAGCCGAGCTGGATCGAAAACAGGAAGATCAGCATGATGCCGAGCCAGAAATTCGGCGTCGAGATGCCCCACAGCGCAAAGAAATTGGCGCCATAGTCCCAGGCCGTACCTTTCTTTACCGCTGAAACTATGCCGGCGGGGATCCCGATCAGAAAGGCGATGACGATGGCCATCGACGCAAGCTGCATCGTGACCGGCAGCTTTCGGGCGATCAGTTCGCGCACCGGCACCTTGTTGCGCAAGGACTCGCCGAAATCGCCCGATAGCACGCCCTTGACCCAGTAGACATATTGCACCGGCACCGGCTGGTCGAGCCGGTACTGCTCGCGGATCTGCGCGATCACATCAGGATCGCGTTCCTCGCCGGCCATCACCAGCGCCGGATCGCCCGGCAGCAATTGCTGCAGCGAAAAGATCAGGATCGAGACGAAGAACAGCGTCGGGATGAGCTGGACGACGCGGCGCGCGAGGAAGTTCAGCATGATGCTATCCGTGTCCCGGGCGCAGCGCAGCGTGAAACGCTGCGCTGCAGAACCGGGACCCACGCGGGAGAGGCGGTAGGTCCCGGCTCAGCGTTGCACCGCTTCGCGCTGCAACGCGTCCGGGACACGAGACGACGCGCGCCATGCTCACTTCAGCTTCAATCCAACCACGCGCACCAGCCCGTCCGGCATCTGCTTGTAGCCTTCGAGCTTCGTCGTATGCGCGATCAGGATACGGCGGTGATAGATGTAGAGCAGCGGCTTCTCCTCCAGCACGATCTTGGCCAGTTTTTCATAGATCGCCTTGCGCTGCGCCTGATCGGTGACGAGGCGGCCCTCGTCAAGTAGCTTGTCGGCCTCCTTGTTGGACCAGCCACTGTAGTTCTGCGGTGCGTCGGTCTTCTGGAAAACGTAGGAATTGCCGTCCGGGTCGATCCGGCCGCTCCAGGCCAGCATGAAGGCCTGATACTCACCGGCTTCGGCCTGTTTCAGCGAGGTCGCAAATTCCGTGACCCTGAGCTTCATGTCGAATCCGGATTCAGAGGCCATCGACTGCACGACCTGAGCAACCGCTTCGGTCTCGGCGCCCTTCGGTACCATGAAATCGACGGTGACCGGCGGCGTGACGCCGGCTTCCTTCAACAGCGCCTTGGCTTTAGCGACGTCGCGACCACGAAGCGGAAAAGCTTTCTGATAGTAGGGATGATCCGGATTAATCCACTGATTGCCAGGTTTGAATTCGCCGTTGAACACCACCTGGTTGATGGCTTCGCGATCGAGCGAGAGATCGAGCGCCTGGCGAACCTTGGCGGACTGGCTGAGCGGTCCTTTGGCCTTGTCCTTGCCGATGTTAAGCGTAATGCCCTGATAGCCGAGCTCGATTGCGGTCGAAAGTTTTAGCCGTGAATCGGTCCGCACATCCTTGATGTCAGTGGCAAGCACACGCTCGATCAGGTCGAGCCCGCCGGATTTCAGATTGGCGAGGCGAACCGTAGCGTCGACGATCGGCAGGAACACGATGCGGTCGATGAACACATTATCCTTGTTCCAGTAGTCGGCGAACTTCTCGAATACCATACGGTCCTGTTGAACGCGCTCGACGAATTTGTAAGGCCCGGCGCAGACCGGACGAAGTCCGAACTTGTCGCCGGCCTCCTTGGCGGCCTTCGGCGAGACCATCATGCCGGCGCGGTCGGTAAGCTGCGCGATCAGCGGTGAGAACGGCGCCTTCAGTCCAAGCCTGATGGTAAGGGGATCAACCACCTCGACGCGATCGACGCTCGCCAGCTCCGGCTTGCGAAACGAGCCCTGCATGGTGAGGTGACGCTCAATCGAATATTTGGCGGCTTCGGCGTCCAGCGGCTCGCCATCGTGAAACTTGACGCCGGGCCGGAGCTTGATGGTGACTTCCTTGCCGTCGGCCGAAGTTTCGTGGCTCAGCGCGAGCTGCGGCACGATGTTGAGCTTCTCGTCGATGTCGAACAGCTTGTCGCAGAACGATGCGAATACGATGCGGCCGACATAGGTGCGGGCCACGGTCGGGTCGAGGATATCGGGGTCCTCGGCAAGCCCGATCCGCAGCGTGGTCTGGGCCTGAACGGCCGACGGAAGCGACAGCAGCAGCGCCGCTGCGGTGACTGCCAAACGAAAGATTTTCATTGCTGCCATCCCCTTATCCACGATTACACCGCACTTGGCCGTGTCCTTGGTACATCAACCCCGACGCGGCCTGCACCTTCCGTGCCACCGCTGAAGGCGGCGACCAATTTTTCCAGCACCGGCGAAAATCCGCCATCGGCGGGAACGATGGCCCCGGGCGACGGCAATTCGGCCGTGCGGTGACACGCCGTCGCGTGTCCCGTGCCGTCGGCGAGCAGGAGAGGAATTTCGGTGCGGCAGCGCTCGATGACGTAAGGGCAGCGGGTATGAAATCGGCAGCCGGAAGGCGGATTGAGCGCGCTCGGCATCTCGCCTTCCAGCACGATGCGGCCGCGCCGGGCCTGCGGTTTGGGTACGGGAATCGCCGACAGGAGCGCGCGGCTATAGGGATGCCGGGGCGCGGCGAACAGCGCCTCGGCGTCCGCAGTCTCGACAATGCCGCCGAGATTCATCACGGCGACGCGGTCGGCGATGTGCTTCACGACCGCCAGATCGTGTGAGACGAAGATGTAGGCGAGGCCGAGCCGCTGTTGCAGGTCGCGCAGCAGGTTGAGGATTTGCGAGCGAATCGAAACATCGAGCGCGGAGACCGGCTCGTCGCAGATGATCAGTTTTGGCTGCACAGCGAGCGCCCGCGCAATCGCGATGCGCTGGCGCTGGCCGCCGGAAAATTCGTGCGGGTAGCGGCGGGCAAAGCGCGGCTCGAGCCCGACCAGGCGCAGCAGCTCTTCGACACGTTCACGGCGGCGCGGGGCCGGTACCAGATCGTGCAGCGCCAGCGGCTCGGTCAGGATCTGGCTCACCGTCATGCGCGGATTCAGCGATCCATAAGGGTCCTGGAAAATGATCTGCGCATCGCGGCGGAATGCACGCAATTCATTGGCATTGAGCGCGCCGAGGTCGCTGCCCTCGAAGCGAACGGCTCCTGCATCCGGCTCGATCAACCGCAGCACCAGCCGGCTTACGGTGGATTTACCGCAGCCGGATTCGCCGACCAGCGCCAGCGTCTTGCCGGCCTCGACCGTGAAGCTGACGCCATCGACTGCCTTCACGTAGGCCGTTGGCCGGCCAAACACCGACCGAGCGGCGACGAAATGTTTCACCAGGCCTTCGACTTCGAGAAGGACGGTCATCGCTGACGTTCCTCGTGTCCCGGGCGCGGCGCAACGCGAAGCGTTGCTCCGCAGAACCGGGACCCATCTCGCAACGGACCGCAGGTAGGCCCTGGTTTAGCAGTGCACCACTGCGCTTTGCTTGCGCTGCACTGCGCCCGGGGCACGAGCGTCGAGAGCGTCGCGGTCATGATACCAGCAGCTCCAGCGGCGCGCGGACGCAGCGCGAGACGTGACCAGGGCTCACCATCGCAAGCGGCGGCGGTGCGGCGATGCAGGCGTCGAGCGCGAACGGACAGCGCGCGGCGAAGCGGCAGCCGGGTGGCGGGTTCGTCATGTTCGGCACCATGCCCTCGATCGTCGCCAGGTGCGCCGTGCGGCGGCCGAGCCGCGGGATCGAGCCGAGCAGCCCGACGGTGTAGGGATGCTGCGGGCTGGCAAAGAGCTCGTCGACCGGCGCCCGTTCGACGATCTCGCCGGCATACATCACCGCGACCTCGTCGCAGACTTCCGCGACCACGCCGAGATCGTGGGTGATCAGGATGATCGCGGCACCGCTCGCGGCCTTCAGTTCTCGCATCAGGTCGAGGATCTGCGCCTGCAGGGTGACGTCGAGCGCGGTGGTCGGCTCGTCGGCGATCAGGAGCCGCGGATCGCAGGCCAGCGCCATTGCGATCATCACGCGCTGGCGCATGCCGCCGGACAGCTTGTGCGGATATTCGTCGACACGTTTCTCAGGCGAGGGGATATGCACCCGCCGCAACAGCTCGATCGCGCGCTCGCGCGCCTGCCGCCGCGACCCGCCGCGATGGCGCAGGATGGTCTCGATGATTTGGTCGCCGATGGTGAAGCTCGGATTGAGCGAAGTCATCGGCTCCTGAAAGATCATCGCGAGTCGGTTGCCGCGCAAATCGCGCAGCGTATCGTCGGGAATGTCGAGGAGATCAAAACCGTCGAAACGGATCGAACCCGACACCTCAGCGGAGCGCTTTGGCAACAATCCCATGACGGCGAGCGAGGTCACGCTCTTGCCGCAGCCGGATTCGCCGACGAGACCAAGCGTCGCGCCATTGGCGACGCTGAGATCGACACCATCGACTGCGTGCGTGGTACGGCCGTCATCGCCGTGGAAGACCACGCGCAGGCCCTCGATTTCGATCAGCGGGCTCGCGGTCATGCCTTGCCCGCCGCCGCCTCGATGCGGGCATCGATGACCGTGCGGTCGGTGATCCCGGCCGGATTTTTGCGCGTCGGCAGGAAGGGGCGGAAATGCACCCAGCGCTCGCGGCTCACTTGTTCGAGACGTTCAAGTTCGGCCAATGGATCGGTATGGTCGTCGACACGCAGGTCGAGATCGGACCATTCTTCCTCGCCATGGATCAACAGCGCCGCCGATTGCTTGCCGCGCTTGTCGCCGCCGGCCGCTTCGCCGGCCTTCATCGCTACGATCAGCCGTTGCGCAAAGGGCAGGTTGGCATTGGCGACAAAGGCCTTCGCCGCGTCGTCGAGCACGGCGGCGCCCGTCAGCATGTTGCCAGCGAGGGAGAAGCCGTCACCCTGGATATGCCCACACCAGTCGATGCATTCGCGGCCGGTATGCGCTGCGATGCGGCCCTTGATATCCATGACATGAAGTTGGCGGGCCTCGCGTCCATCGTCGGCAGCGAGCAGAATGTCGACCACCTCGCGGGGGCTGCGGCCTTCGCGCAACAGCTTCACACCATCGATGCCGTAATAGGGATTGACCAACGCCTGCGTCGCGATGCCGCCGACGCCGGGCGCGATATGTGGCACGCGCGCGCCGACGGCGAAAAATCGGGTCGCGACAGCGATGCCGGTCTGACCGGTTGAGGTATCACGGGCAATGATCGACCAGGTCATCTCAAGTCGCCTCTATCGGCCCGCCGCGTAGCCCTGCATGCCCCTGGGGTTGGCGGCGGCTCGGCGGCGGCGGCCGACCTTGGAGGCTGCGGTGAGGCGGCCTTCCGACCAGTCGGGACCGATCTCGACGACATGGTCGCGGCTCTTCAACGTGTCGACGGTCGCCTTCGGCACGCGGCTTTCGAGCACGAGCACGCCGGGGCGCGCGGTACGCGGCCAGAACGAGATCGGGAAATGTTCGGAGTGCCACGCCGGTGCGTCGATCGCTTCCTGCAGGTTCAGCTTGGCGTGGACATGTCGCAGGAAGAACTGCGTGGTCCATTGATCCTGCTGGTCGCCACCGGGCGAGCCCCAGGCCATGTAAGGCTCGCCGTCGCGCAGCGCCATGGTGGGCGAGAGGGTGGTGCGCGGGCGCTTGCCGGGCGCAAGTGCTGCCGGGTGATCTTCCTCCAGCCAGAACATCTGCGCGCGGCTGCCGAGGCAGAAGCCGAGTTCGGGAATGACCGGCGAGGATTGCAGCCAGCCGCCGGACGGCGTGGCCGAGACCATGTTGCCGGCCTGGTCGATGATGTCGAAATGCACGGTGTCGCCGCGCACCTCGCCGAACCGGCCGACCGTCGGCTCGCCCGCGCCCATCGCACCGACCGCCTCGCGATGGCCCTCCGCCCGGCGCAGCTTGACGACCGAGCCAAAGCCTTCGACCGAGCCGGGGATGAAATCGAGCGAGGCCTTGTCCCTTGAGATCAGCTTGCGGCGTTCGTCATTATAGGCGTCCGACAAGAGCGTCGCGATCGGGATGTCGGTGAATTTCGGGTCGCCATAAAACTTCTCGCGATCGGCGAAGGCGAGTTTTGCGCATTCGATCTGCAGATGGATGAAGTCAGGCCCGGCAGGGTCGAGGCCGTCGAGCTCAAAGCCCTTTAGCAGCGCGAGCTGCTGTAGCATCACCGGCCCCTGGCTCCAGACGCCGGGCTTGCAGACGGTGTAGCGGCCATAGTCGTAGGTGAGCGGCGCCTCGACGGTCGGCTGCCAGCGCGCCATGTCGTCGGCGGAAAGCACTCCGCGGTGCGGTGAGCCGCTGACGTCCATCACTTCCTGCGTGCGGCAGAAGTTGTCGATCGCTTCCGCCACGAAACCCTGCGACCAGGACTTTCGCGCACGCTCGATCTGTGCGACGCGATCGCCGCCTGCGCTTTCCGCCTCTTTAAGGATGCGGGCGTAGGTTTCGGAGAGCTGCGTGTTGGTGAACAGCGTGCCCGGTCTCGGTACTTCGTTGTTCGGCAGGTAGACCGCCGCCGAGGTCGTCCAGTGCTTCCTGAACAACTGCTCGACGACCTGGATGGTTGCGGAAGCGCGCTCGACCAGCGGATAGCCGTCGCGGGCGTAGGCGATCGCCGGCTCCAGCACATCGCGCAGCCGCATCGTGCCGTAATCGCGCAAGAGCAGCATCCAGGATTCGAACGTGCCGGGCACGCAGGCGGCGAGCAGCCCGGTGCCGGGCACCATTTCCAGGCCTTCGCTCTTGTAGTGCGCGATGGTGGCTTTCGCGGGCGCGGGACCCTGACCGCAGATCACCTCGGTGCGGCCGCGCTTGATATCATGCACGATGATCGGCACGTCGCCTCCGGGGCCGTTCAGGTGCGGCTCCACCACCTGCAGCGTGAAGGCGGTGGCAACGCCGGCATCGAATGCGTTGCCGCCTTTTTCCAGAATGCTCATCCCGACGGCGGTCGCGATCCAGTGGGTCGAGGTCACGACGCCAAAGGTGCCTTCGATCTCCGGCCTTGTGGTGAACGGATCGGGATTGATGTTGCTCATGGGAATCCAATGCCGTGGTATCGCGGTGCTGAAACACTTGACCACAGGCGGGGCTGGATGCCAACCGCTGGGATGCCACGCAATGCACCCATCTCCGTGATCATACCAAGGCGGTGGCCTCAACCGGATGGTTGACAGCATGGCAGGCAACCCCATCGATCAAAGCGGGCGCTTGCCGCCGGCACAGATCGAACGCGAGCGGGCAACGCGGGTTGAAGGCGCAGCCGGGCGGCGGATCGATCGGATTTGGGATCTCGCCCTTGACCGGAATACGTTGCCGGCCGGACATCGCGAGATCAGGAACAGCGCCGAGCAGCATTTTGGTGTAGGGCATCCGCGGATTGGCGAACAATTCGCGGCCCTCGGCGATTTCAACAATACGACCGAGATACATCACGCCGATGCGCGTCGCCATGTGGCGGACCACGGCGAGGTTATGGCTGATGAGGAGATAGGTCAGGCCGAATTTGTCCTGCAGGTCGCGCATCAGATTGAGGATCTGCGCCTGCACGGAGACATCGAGCGCCGAGGTCGGCTCGTCGCAAACAATGAACTCGGCATCTGACGCCAGCGCGCGCGCAATCGCGATGCGCTGGCGCTGGCCGCCGGAGAATTCATGCGGATATTTTAGCCCGTCATCGGGATGAAGGCCCACGAGATTCAACAATTCGCCGACGCGCAGGCGGATATTGCGCTCGCCCTGGATCAAGTCGAAGGCGCGGATCGGCTCGGAGACGATGGCGTCGACCCGGAAGCGGGGATTGAGGCTCGCGTAGGGATCCTGAAAAATCATCTGGATCCGTCGGCGCAGCCGCTGCCGTGCGTGGGCCTGCCTGGGATTAGTCATGGAGATGCCGTCGATGATGACTTCGCCCGAAGTCGGCGGCAGCAACCCCACCACCATCCGCGCCACGGTGGTCTTGCCCGAGCCGGATTCCCCGACGAGAGCAAAAGTCTCGCCCTTTCGGATGTCGAACGTCACGCCGTCGACCGCCTTCAGGAATTCCAGATGGCCACCTTCCAGCACGCGGTTGAGCCACGGCTTTGAGACGTCGAACACGCGGCGCAAATTCCTCACATCGACAAAGGGCGGGCTCATGCCGCGGTCTCCTTCGCCGCTACGTGGGGCGCGGTATCGAAGAGATGGCAGGCTACGGCGTGCGAGCCGTGCTTGAGCGGCTCCGGCCGATCGACGCGGCAACGGTCGAATGCAAAGGCGCAGCGTGGATTGAACGAGCAGCCCGGCGGGATCGCCGACAGCCGTGGCATCGAGCCCGGTATCTGCACCAACCGCTTGCCTTCGCCCGCCAGCGTCGGGATCGCGCCCATCAGGCCCTTGGCGTAGGGGTGCAGCGGATTCTGCACGACGTCCTGCACCGGGCCAATTTCGGCGATCCGGCCCGAATACATCACCGCGACCCGGTCGGAGGTCTCGGCGATCACGCCCATGTCGTGGGTGACCAGCATCACCGCCGTGCCGTGGTCGCGCCCGAGCCGTTTGATCAGCGAGATGATCTGCGCCTGCACGGAAACGTCGAGCGCGGTGGTCGGCTCGTCGGCGATGATCAGTTCCGGCTCGGCGCAGATCGCCAGCGCAATCACGACGCGCTGGCGCATGCCGCCGGAGAATTCGTGCGGATAGGCGTCGATGCGTTTGTCCGGCGCGGGGATGCCGACCTCGGCCAAGAGATCGATGGCGCGCTTGCGCGCTGCGGTCTCAGAAAGATTCATGTGGGTCCGGATCGTCTCGACGATCTGGTCGCCGATCCGGTAGAGCGGATTGAGGCTCGTCAGCGGATCCTGAAAAATCATCCCGATCCGTTTGCCCCGGATACGGCGGATTTCTTCCGGCGGCAGGTGATCGATCCGCGTTCCCGAGAGATAGATCTCGCCGCCCGAAATGCGGCCGGGGGGATCGATCAGTCCGATCACGGCTAGTCCCGTGACCGATTTGCCGGCGCCGGATTCGCCGACCACGCCGAGCACTTCGCCCTTGGCGATATCGAAAGAAACGCCGTTGATGGCGCGCAGCGTGCTGCGGCGGGTGAGGAATTCCACCTCGAGGTTACGCACGGAGAGGACGGGAACGGTCATCGGAGTTTTGGATTGAGCGCGTCGCGCAGCCAGTCGCCGAGCAGGTTGATCGAGAGGATAAGTCCCGCCAGCGCGATGCCGGGGAAGGCGACGATCCACCATTCGCCGGCGAACAGGTAGTTGTTGCCGATCCGGATCAGGGTGCCGAGCGAGGGCATGGTATCGGGCATGCCGGCGCCCAGGAACGAGAGGGTCGCCTCGGTGATGATGGCGAGCGCAAGGTTGATGGTCGCGATCACGAGAATCGGGCCCATGGTGTTGGGTAGCACGTGCCGCAGCATGATCTTGGGCGCAGGCAGGCCGATCAGTTGCGCGGCCGCGACATAGTCCTTGTTCTTCTCGACCATCACCGAGCCACGCACGGTGCGGGCGTATTGCACCCAGAAACTGAGACCGATCGCAACCACCAGCACTGCCAGCGTGCTCATGGCATCCAGCCGGTTGCCGAACACGGATTTGGCGACGCCGTTGACCAATAGCGCGATCAGGATCGCCGGGAAGGTGAGCTGCACGTCGGCGATGCGCATGATCAGCCCGTCGACCGCGCCACCGACATAGCCTGCAATGAGGCCAAGCGTAATGCCGAGCGTGCCGGCGAAGATAACGCCGAGCACGCCAACGACGAGCGAAATCCGCAAGCCATAGAGGATGGCAGAAAACACGTCGCGGCCCTGTTCATCGGTGCCGAGCAGGAACGGACTTTGACCCTCGGCGGTCCACAGCGGCGAGATCCGCGAATTCATCAATTGCAGTTGCGCCGGGTCGAACGGGTTTTGCACGGCGAGTTGCGATGCGAAGATCGCCAGCAAGAAGAACAGGACCGTTACCGCCGCCGCCACCATCGTCATTCGGGAGCGGCGGAACGAGTAAAAGATATCGCTGTCGAGCACGCGCTTCAGCCAGCTCGCGTTCGAGCGCGCCCGCTGCGGGCTCGACTCTATTCGGTGTGGTACTACGGCGTCAGACATATCAGTCTCGCTTATGCCGGACGGCGGATGGTCGAGCGCAGGCGCGGATCGACGACGGTGTAGAGGATATCGACCACCAAGTTGATGGTAACGAAAATCAGCGACACCATCAGCAGGTAGGCGGCCATGATTGGAATATCGACATTTTGCACGGCCTGCACGAACAACAATCCCATACCTGGCCACTGGAAGACGGTTTCGGTGATGATGGCAAATGCAATAACCGAGCCAAACTGCAGCCCGGCGACGGTGATAACGGGAACCAGCGTGTTCTTCAGCGCGTGGCCGAAGTGGATCGCGCGCGTGGTGAGGCCGCGGGCGCGAGCGAAGCGGATGTAGTCGGTACGGAGCACTTCGAGCATTTCAGCGCGCACCAGTCGCATGATCAGGGTCATCTGGAACAGACCAAGCGTGATCGAGGGCATGATCAGCGCCTTCAGGCCGGAAAGAGTAAGCAGTCCGGTGGTCCACCATCCGATCCGCACCACGTCGCCGCGGCCGAATGAAGGCAGCCAGCCTAGCGTCACCGAGAACAGATAGATCAGGAGAATGCCGATCAGGAAGGTCGGCAGCGAGATTCCGATCAGCGACACCGCCTGGAAGAATTTTGTTAGAATCGTATCGCGCCGCAGCGCCGAATAGACCCCCATCAGGATGCCGAACACCATGGCGAGAACTGTGGCGCAGGCGGCAAGCTCCAGCGTCGCCGGCATTCGTTCCATCAACAGGTTCGAAACCGGCTGACGGAACTGATAGGAGACCCCGAACTTGAATTGCGCGGCATTGGCGAAATAGCGTGCGAACTGCACCGGCACGGGATCGTCGAGGCCGAGCGACTTGCGGACCGCCTCGCGTTCGGCGGCTGGCGTGTCCAATGAGACGATCTGGTTGACGGGATCGCCGGCGAAACGGAACATCGAGAACGCGATCACGCCGACTGCGATCATGACGCCGATGGCCTGGATAGCGCGGCGAAGAGTGAAAGCGAGCATGTATTCCTTTCACTGCTCTCTTGGTGCGGCGGCACACGTCGCTGTCGCCTGGAAACGAAAAGTCCCGGAAGTCGCTAAGCCGCCGGGACCTGT
The DNA here is from genome assembly GCF_032917945.1 of Bradyrhizobium sp. sBnM-33. Taxonomy (NCBI): domain Bacteria; kingdom Pseudomonadati; phylum Pseudomonadota; class Alphaproteobacteria; order Hyphomicrobiales; family Nitrobacteraceae; genus Bradyrhizobium; species Bradyrhizobium sp. sBnM-33. The sequence goes on along the minus strand of NZ_CP136624.1, from coordinate 7,166,877 downwards.
GTCGAGCCCGACTAGTCCTGTTTGGTCGCCCAGTAGAGCAGGACCTGATTGTCGGCGCGCTGGCTCAGTTTCACTTTCTTTGACACACCCCATGCCAGCGCCTGCTGATGCAGCGGGATGTATGCGAAATCCTTCTGAGCGATCTCGTACGCTTGCTTGATCAGGAGATCGCGCTTGGTCATGTCGGATTCCTGCAGCACCTTGTCGGTGAGGGCGTCGAGGTTCTTGTTGCAGTAGCCGCCGAGATTGGCTTCGCCGCGCGCCGATTTCGGGTCGTCGCGGCAACCCATGATGTCGAACAGGACGTTATGGGAGTCGAGCGTGCCGGGTGTCCAGCCGAGCAGATAGAACGAGGTCTGGTAGCCGCCGGGCTTCAACACCTTGGCGAAATACTGCGCCTTGGGCTGCGCCAGCAGCGTCACCTTGACGCCGATGCGGGCCAGCATGCCGACGACCGCCTGACAGATCCCGGCGTCGTTGACATAGCGGTCGTTCGGGCAATCCATCGTGACTTCGAATCCATCGGGATAGCCGGCTTCGGCCAGAAGCTTCTTGGCGCCGTCGGGATCGAATTTCGGCCGCGTGAAGTCGCCGGACAGTTTGAACAGTTGCGGTGCGATCATCAGCGCCGAGGGCGTCGACAGGCCGCGCATGACGCGGGTCTTGATCAACTCGATATCGACAGCCTTGAAGAAGGCCTCGCGCACCTTGACGTCCTTGAACGGGTTCTTGCCCTTGACGTTGGAGTAGAGCAATTCGTCGCGGACCTGATCCATGCCAAGGAAGATGGTGCGGAGTTCCGGTCCCTTCAGCACCTGGGCGTTCGGGCTGGAATCGACGCGCGTGATATCCTGGATCGGAACCGGCTCGATGACGTCGACTTCGCCCGAGAGCAGTGCGGCCACGCGGGTGGCGTCGGAGCCGATCGGCGTGAAGATGATTTCCTTGAGATTATGTTCGGGCTTGCGCCACCAGTTCGGATTGGCCTTGAACACGGTCTTGACGCCGGGCTGATGGCTTTCGATCGTGAAGGGGCCGGTGCCGTTGGCGTTGAGTGAGGCGAAGCTCGGTGTGGTTGCCGCCGCGGGTGTCGGGTCGACGGAATTGTTCGCCTCGGCCCATTTCTTGCTCATGATGTACCAAGTATCCCATTGCGAATTGAGAATGGGATTGGGCGAGGTCAGGATGAAGTCCACCGTGTAGTCATCGACCTTGACGACCTTGGCATCGGAGGGAATGCGTGTCTGCAGGTTCGAGCCCTTCTTGCGGACACGATCCGCCGAGAAAACGACATCGTCGGCGGTGAACGGATCGCCGTTGTGGAATTTCACGCCCTTGCGCAGATGGAACCGCCAGCGGGTTGGCTCCGGCGTTTCCCATTTCTCCGCCAGAGCGGGGATGATCTTCAGATCCCTATCGCGGGTAGTAAGGCCTTCGAAGACATGACCGAGATGGGCGTGGGTGGTGCTCTCGTTCAGCGTGTGCGGGTCGAGCGACTTGAGGTCGCCCTGATTGGCATAGCGCAGGCTCTGGGCCGATGCCGGCGCCATCGCCACGGCAAGGATGGAAGCCGTGACCGCTGCAAGCAAAGTCTGACGTACCGACATTTGTTCGATTTCCCCACTTTGATCAGCAATTTCCGCCGGATATTGCCGAGCCATGTTGCCAGAGTCCAGCCACTGCGCAAGCTTCATTATCCCGCAGTGCGTGCCGGTTTGCGCGGCGGTGCGGCAATGACTAGTCTCACCTTAAGACGTATGCGCAAGCACGTTACATTGAACTTTCGGAGTGCCGGATGACGGAACTGAAGGCCGACGTTCTCGTCCTGGGTGCGGGCATGGTCGGCGTCAGTGCGGCTTTGCACCTGCAGAAGCGCGGCCGGAACGTGGTTCTGATCGACCGCCATGAGACAGCCGGCGAGGAAACCAGTTACGGCAATGGTGGGCTGATCGAATGCGCTTCGGTCTTTCCCTACATGTTTCCGCGGGACGTGGGCCAGATCCTGCGCTACGCGTTTCTTCGCGCGCCGCAGGTGCGTTACCATTTCAGGGATTTGCCGGTCATCCTGCCGTGGCTGACCCGGTATTTCCTCGCCTCGTCGCCGGAGCGTGCACTGCACAGTGCAATGGCCGAATTGCCGCTGATCCAGCGCAGCCTGATCGAGCATGAGGCACTGATTGCGGAAGCCAATGTACCCGAGCTGTTGCGGCGGACCGGTTGGATCAAGCTGTTTCGCTCCGAGGCGACGCTTGCGAGCGCGGTGAAGGATCTCGAGCGCGCCAAGCAGCATGGCGTGGCAGGAGAAGTGCTGGATGAGGCCGCGATATCAGCGCGGGAGCCGCATCTGACCGGCGATTTCGCGGGCGCAATCCATTTTCCCGCGCCGGGATTCGTGCCCGATCCCGGTGGGCTGGCCAAGGCCTATGCGGCGCTGTTCGGCCGCAAGGGCGGGCGCTATCTGGTCGGCGATGCCCGAACGCTCGAACAGTCGAGCGGACGCTGGCAGGTGGCGACGCTGGAAGGCACGATTACGGCGCGCGACGTGGTGGTGGCGATGGGCCCCTGGTCGGACCAGATCCTCGCTCCGCTCGGTTATTCGATCCCGCTTCAGGTCAAGCGTGGTTACCATTTGCACCTCAAGCCGCGCGGCAATGCGGTCTTGAATCATCCCGTGCTGGACACTGACCTCGGTTATCTCCTGGCGCCGATGAACCGCGGCATTCGGCTCACGACCGGCGCCGAGTTTGCCCACCGCGATGCACCACCAACGCCGATCCAAGTCGAGCAGGCCCTGCCGCGGGCGCACAGACTGTTCCCGCTCGGCGATCCGGTCGACACCAAACCCTGGATGGGTGCGCGGCCCTGCCTGCCGGATATGCTGCCGGTGATCGGCAAGGCGCCCCGCCATGGCGGGCTATGGTTCGATTTCGGCCACCAGCACCATGGCCTGACGCTCGGACCCGCGACCGCCCGCCTGCTGGCCGAAATGATGACCGGCGAGACCCCGTTTGCCGATGTCAGACCGTTCGCCATCGAACGCTTTGGTTGACCATATCGGGAATTGAAGGGACCGGGGACCGGCTCTGGTCCTTGCATGACTCGGTCCATCGTGTCGATACTGCAGCAAGGGCAGCGCGATAAGGAGCGGTCATGAAAGTTAACGTCGAAATCGATTGCACGCCGCTGGAGGCCAGGCAGTTCTTCGGATTGCCCGACGTCTCGCCGATGCAGACCGCCGTGATGGACAAGATGCAGCAGCAGGTGATGGCCAACATTGAAAAGGTTTCGCCGGAGTCGCTGATCCAGACTTGGTTCACGTTCGATCCCAAGATCGCCGAGCGATTCCAGGACATGTTCGTGACCATGGCAGGGCTCGGCGGCATGGCCAAGAAGGACAAATGAGAGTGGCCATCGCGGAAGGCGGCGCAGCAACGGACGAGCAGCGGCTTCGGCCGCCAAGCCTGTTTCTGATGCTGGCCGAGACGCGGGCGCTGTTCGAGCTGAATTCGAGTCTCTTGCTGTCGCCGCTATTGTTGCGCGCGCCGAGGGGCGACGGGCATCCGGTGCTTGCGCTGCCGGGCTTTCTCGCCAGCGACCTGTCGATGGCGCCGATGCGGCGCTATTTGAAAGAACTCGGCTACGACACCTATGCCTGGGACCTGGGCCGCAATTTCGGCGGCGTCGCTTCCAAGCGCGGGGCACTGCAAGGTCTCCTGAGGCGCATCTATGAAGCCACCGGCCGAAAGGTCAGCCTGATCGGCTGGAGCCTCGGCGGAGTCTATGCGCGCGATCTCGCACTGCAGATGCCGGACATGGTGCGCTCGGTGATCACGCTCGGCAGCCCGTTTGCCAACGACATCCGGGCGACCAACGCCACGCGGCTCTATGAGGCGCTGTCGGGGGAAACCGTGGATGACTATCCGGAAATTCGCTTGGCTATTGCCGGTGACTTGCCGGTGCCGGCGACCTCGATCTATTCCCGCACCGACGGCATTGTGAATTGGCACACCTGCCTGTTGCGTCCCTCCGCAACCGCCGAAAACATCGAGGTCCACCTTGCCAGCCATATCGGGCTCGGCGTGAATCCCGCAGCATTGTGGGCAGTAGCCGACCGCCTGGCGCAAGCGGAGGGCGAATTTAAGCATTTTGACCGATCAGGACCATTTGCCATTGCCTATGGGCCCCCCGAAAATGCACAATCCTGAATCCACGCCCTGAGCTAAGGGCATGATCGCGAAAGATCCCGCCCTGCAATTGATGCAGGATGGCTGTCGGTTTTCGGATATGCTCCAATAACAAAGACATTCCAGACGCCAGAAGCGCCGCCAAGGCGCCGCGTTTTCTACTGCGGGAGGAAAAATATGGCGGACGCCAAGAAGCTGTCTTCGCTGGACGCGTCGTTTCTGTATCTGGAAACCCCGGAAATGCCGATGCATGTCGGCAGCATGGCGATCTTCCGCCTGCCCGAAGGCTACAAGGGCGACTTCTTCGAAGAGTTCAAGGCGATGATCGCCTCGCGGCTGCACATCGCGCCGATCCTGAAAGCCCGCCTGGAGAAGGCTCCGCTCGACATCGATCATCCTTCCTGGGTCGAGGACGACCAGTTCGACATCGACCGCCACATCTTCCGCGCCAGCCTACCGGCGCCGCGCGACCGCGCGACGCTGGAGCGTATCGTCGGTTGGATGCATGCCAAATTGCTCAACCGCGCCCGCCCGCTCTGGGAATTCTATGTCTTCGAGGGCATGAAGGACAACGAGATCGGGCTTTATTCCAAGATGCACCATGCCTGCATCGACGGCGGCGCCGGCGTCGCGCTCACCAGCATGATCTATGACATCACGCCGGTGCCGCGTCAGGTCGATCCGCCGACGGCGCGCAAGGTGACGCCGGAGCCGCGCGACATCGCTGCCAACCTGATCGATTCCTACCAGCAGCTCTGGACCCAGCCGTTCGACCCGAAAGCTGCGCCAAAGAGCCTCGAGCTGCCGCGCTCGGGAAAAAGTGATCTCGGCTCGATCCTGTTCGACAACGCTATGTTCCAGATCGAGAGCGCGGTGAAATTCGCGAGCAGCATTCCGACCATGCTCAAGAGCGTATCCGACGTAGTCGGCAAGGTTTCGGATCCGAAGTCGCGCGACAGCCTGGCCAGCATGGCCTCGCCACCGACTATCCTCAATAAGACGATCTCCTCGGAACGTAGCTTCGCCGGCACCTCGATCTCGCTGTCGCGCGCCAAGGCGGTAGCGAAGGCGTCCGGCGGCAAGCTCAACGACGTCGTGCTGGCGCTGTCTTCAGGCGTGGTGCGCCGCTACCTGATCAGCCAGGGCGCGCTGCCCAGCAAATCGCTGACCGCGGCGGTGCCGATCTCGCTGCGTGAGGAGGGCAACGCCGAGGCCAACAACCAGGTGTTCGGCATGATCTGCGCGATCGCCACCAATGTTGACGATCCCAAGACGCGGCTGGAAACCATCATCGCGCAATCCACCAAGTCGAAGGAGATGTCGCATCCGCTGCGGGCGCTGATGCCGCAAGTCTCCAATCTCTCGATGCTGGGCGCGCCGATCGTAACCCAGATCCTCGCACTGCTCTACAGCCGCTCAAACCTCTCCGACGTGCTGCCGCCGGCGGCCAACATCACCGTATCAAACGTGCCCGGGCCGCGGCAGACGCTGTATGCCGCCGGTGCCGAGCTGCTGCACATCTTCCCGGTGTCGATCTCGACGCATGGCATCGCGCTCAACATCACCGTGCAGAGCTACCGCGACCAGCTCGATTTCGGCTTCATTGCCGGCGCCAACATCATTCCGCATGTCCAGGTTCTCTGCGACATGCTTCCAGTCGAGTTTGAAGCGCTGGAGGCGGCGTTCGCGCCACCGCCGAGCATGACCAGCGCCGCTGAATAGGGGGCCTGCCATGATTGAGATGCCGCCGCTGCAGTTCGCCGAGGTGAACGGTATTCGCATGGGCTATTACGAGGCGGGGCCCAAATCCGACAAGCCGCCGCTCATTCTCTGCCATGGCTGGCCGGAGCTGGCGTTCTCCTGGCGCCACCAGATCAAGGCGCTGAGCGAGGCCGGGATCCGGGTGATCGCGCCGGACCAGCGCGGCTATGGTGCGACCGACCAGCCCGAGGCGGTCGAGGATTACGACATGGAGCACCTGACCGGCGATCTCGTCGGGCTGCTCGATCATCTCCAAATCCACAAGGCGATCTTCGTCGGCCACGACTGGGGCGGCTTCGTCGTCTGGCAGATGCCGCTGCGTCATCTCGATCGCGTCGCCGGCGTGGTCGGCGTCAACACCCCGCATTGGGATCGCATGCCGGCCGATCCGATCGAGCTGCTTCGGAAGCGCTTCGGCGACAAGATGTACATAGTGCAATTCCAGGACCCTGGCCGCGAGCCTGACAGGATTTTCGGAAGCCGGGTCGAGCAGACCTTTGACGCGTTCATGCGCAAGCCGGTGGCGCGGCCCGCGGGTACGCCGGAGGAGCAGCCGATTGCAGGTATCGGGGCGTCAGCGCGAGTCAATCTGGCGTTTCCACAGATGATCGCGAATTACGACGCCCAGCACGATCCGCGCACGCCGATTCTGTCGCCGGAGGAAAAGCAGGTATTCGTCGATACCTTCACGAAAACCGGCTTCACCGGCGGCATCAACTGGTACCGCAACTTTTCCCGCAACTGGCAGCGCTCGGAAGGGCTCGACCACACGGTGCGCGTGCCGTCGCTGATGATCATGGCCGAGAACGACGCGGTGCTGCCGCCGTCGGCCACCGAGGGCATGGAGAAGCTGGTGCCGGACCTCGAGAAGTATCTCGTGCGCGACAGCGGCCATTGGACACAGCAGGAAAAGCCGGACGAAGTCAGCAGCAAGCTGATCGAGTGGCGTAGGAAGAGATTTGGGTAAGTCCGCATAACAGGCCGTCATTGCGGGGAGCGAAGCGACGAAGCAATCCATTCTCTCTTTTCGCCGAGCGATGGATTGCTTCGCTTGGCTCGCAATGACGGTTGAGGCAGGCAGGGAGACACTTCGACAATGGCGTCCAGCAATAAACTCAGTCCGATACCGCATCCGCCGAAGAAGCCCGTCGTCGGCAACATGCTGTCGCTGGATCCCAACGCGCCGGTGCAGCATCTGGTCAAGCTCTCCAAGGAGCTCGGGCCGATCTTTTGGCTCGACATGATGGGCGCGCCGATCGTCATCGTTTCCGGCCACGATCTGATCGACGAACTCTCCGACGAGAAACGTTTCGACAAGACGGTGCGCGGCGCGCTGCGCCGCGTCCGCGCTGTCGGCGGCGATGGGCTGTTCACCGCCGACACGACAGAGCCGAACTGGAGCAAGGCGCACAACATCCTGTTGCAGCCGTTCGGCAACCGCGCGATGCAATCCTATCACCCGAGCATGGTCGACATCGCCGAGCAGCTCGTGAAGAAATGGGAGCGACTCAACGCCGACGAGGAAATCGACGTCGTGCACGATATGACGGCGCTGACGCTCGACACGATCGGGTTGTGCGGCTTCGACTATCGCTTCAATTCGTTCTACCGGCGCGACTATCACCCATTCGTGGAGTCGCTGGTGCGCTCGCTCGAGACCATCATGATGACCCGGGGCCTGCCGCTGGAAAATTTGTGGATGCAGAAGCGGCGCAAGACGCTCGCCCAGGACGTCGCCTTCATGAACAAAATGGTCGACGAGATCATCGCCGAGCGCCGCCGCAACGCGGAAGCCGCTGAGGGCAAGAAGGATATGCTCGGCGCCATGATGACCGGCATCGACCGCTCAACCGGCGAGCAGCTCGACGACATCAACATCCGCTACCAGATCAACACCTTCTTGATCGCCGGACACGAGACCACCAGCGGGCTGCTGTCGTGCACGATTTACGCGCTGCTCAAGCATCCCGAAGTCCTGAAGAAGGCCTATGAGGAAGTCGATCGGGTGCTCGGGCCCGACATCAACGCGAAGCCGACCTATCAGCAGGTGACGCAGCTCACCTACATCACGCAGATTTTGAAGGAAGCGCTGCGGATGTGGCCGCCGGCGCCCGCCTACGGCATCTCGCCGCTTCAGGACGAGACCATCGGCGGTGGCAAGTACAAGCTGAAGAAGAATACGTTCATCACCGTGCTCGTGATGGCGTTGCACCGTGACCCCAGCGTCTGGGGTCCGAACCCGGACGTGTTCGATCCCGAGAATTTCAGCCGCGAGGCTGAAGCAAAACGCCCGATCAACGCCTGGAAACCGTTCGGCAACGGCCAGCGTGCCTGCATCGGGCGCGGCTTTGCGATGCACGAGGCGGCGCTGGCGATCGGCATGATCCTGCAGCGCTTCAAGCTGATCGATGTGCATCGCTATCAGATGCACCTGAAGGAAACGCTGACGGTCAAGCCGGACGGATTCAAAATCAAGGTGCGCCCGCGCGCCGACAAGGACCGTGGCGCGTTTGCCGGCCGCGCGGCGGTGGCCGCTGCCGCTTCCAACGCCGCGGCGCCGCAGGCGCGGACCCGCCCGGGCCACAACACGCCGCTGTTGGTGCTCTATGGCTCAAACCTCGGCACGGCGGAAGAGCTGGCGACACGGGTGGCCGACCTCGCCGAGGTCAATGGCTTCGCGACAAAACTCGGCGCGCTCGACGATTACGTCGGCAAACTGCCGGAACAGGGCGCGCTGATGGTCTTCTGCGCCTCCTATAATGGCGCCGCCCCCGACAACGCCACGCAGTTCGTCAAATGGCTGGATAGCGGGCTGCCGAAGGATGCGTTCGCCAAGATGCGCTACGCCGTGTTCGGCTGCGGCAACAGCGACTGGGCCGCGACCTATCAATCCGTGCCGCGCATGATCGACGAGCAGTTGGCGGCGCACGGGGCGCGCAGCCTGTACGCCCGCGGCGAGGGTGATGCCCGCAGCGATCTCGACGGCCAGTTCGAAAAATGGTTCGCGGCGGCAGCACCCGCGGCCATGAAGCAGCTGGGTGTCGATTCCGGCTTCGCCCGCAGCGCCGACGACGCGCCGCTTTATTCGATCGAACCGGTGGCACCATCGGCCGTTCACACCATCGTGGCGCAGGGCGGCGTCGCGCCGATGAAGGTGCTGGTCAATTCGGAACTGCAGAACAAGACCGGCGCCAGTCGTTCCGACCGCTCGACCCGCCACATAGAGGTGGAATTGCCGCCCGGCATCACTTACCGCGTCGGTGACCATCTCAGCGTCGTGCCGCGCAACGATCCCGCGCTGGTTGATTCCGTCGCGCGCCGTTTCGGTTTCCTGCCCGCCGACCAGATCAGACTTCATGTCGCCGAAGGCCGCCGTGCGCAATTGCCGGTCTGCGATGCCGTGTCGGTCGGGCGGTTATTGACCGAGTTCGTCGAATTGCAGCAGATCGCGACCCGCAAGCAGATCCAGATCATGTCGGAACACACGCGTTGTCCCGTCACCAAGCCGAAGTTGCTTGCCTATGTCGGCGACGACGCCGCATCGACCGAACTGTACCGTTCAGAGGTTCTGACAAGGCGCAAATCGGTGTTCGATCTGCTGGAGGAACATCCGGCCTGCGAACTGCCGTTCCACGCCTACCTCGAAATGCTGTCGCTGCTGGCGCCGCGGTACTATTCGATCTCATCGTCGCCTTCTTCCGATCCGTCGCGCTGCAGCGTCACCGTGGGGGTGGTGGAATCGCCCGCGAGTTCAGGGCGTGGCGTCTACAAGGGCGTGTGCTCGAACTATCTCGCCGGACGCCGCGTCGGCGATACCGTTCATGCCACTGTCCGCGAGACCAAGGCCGGCTTCCGCTTACCCGACGATCCGGTCCAACCAATGATCATGATCGGTCCCGGCACGGGACTGGCGCCGTTCCGCGGCTTCCTGCAGGAACGCGCGCATCGCAGGGCGCAGGGCGCCAAGCTCGGCCCGGCGATGCTGTTCTTTGGCTGCCGCCATCCCGAGCAGGATTTCCTCTATGCGAATGAATTGAAGGCCTTTGCGACGGATGGCATCGCCGAGCTGCACACCGCGTTCTCGCGCGCCGACGGGCCGAAGACCTATGTGCAGCATCAGGTGGTGGCGCAGAAGGATCGCGTCTGGAGCCTGATCAAACAGGGCGCGATCGTCTATGTCTGCGGCGACGGCAGCAAGATGGAGCCTGATGTCAAGGCCGCGCTGGTTGCGATCTATCGCGAAAAGTCGGGAGCGGATGCCGATGCCGGTCTGCGCTGGATCGATGATCTCGGCACCAAGAACCGCTACGTGCTGGATGTCTGGGCTGGCGGATAAGGCTTACTCCGCTGTCGTCCTCCGCGAAGGCGGAGGACCCAGTACGCCGCGGCGGTTGTGATAGACGTGCGCAACCACAGCGGTCTCTGGAATATTGGATCGCCCGATCCCGGCTTCGCCAAAAGGCTTCGCCGAGGCTATGCCGTGCTGGCGCGCCGAAGCTTTAGCGGAGGCGGCAAGCCGGACGATGACGGCGCGTGAGGCCGGCCGATCGTGCTACAACGCTCCGCATGATTCCCTGGGAAAAGCTCGACACCGCCCGCATTCCTGGCACCGATGACGAACTCCGCCTCATGCGCCGCGGCACGGAATTTTCCATCAAGCTCGGCAGCAACGAGCTGATGAACAGCCGCCTGTCCGGCTCGGAAGCCGCGCTGGCGACGCTCGCCGCGAAGAAGATCGAGAAGGTCGCGAAACCGCATGTGCTGATCGGTGGATTGGGCATGGGCTTTACGTTGCGTGCGGCGCTCGGCGTGTTCGGCAATGAAGCGAAGATCATGGTAGCGGAGCTGGTGCCGGCGGTGGTCAGTTGGGCCCGAGGCCCGATGGCAGAAATTTTTGGCGACAGCCTGGACGATTCCCGCGTGAGCATTCGAGAGACGGATGTCAGCGAGATCATCCGGTCGCATCGTTCGAAGTTCGATGCCATTCTGCTCGACGTCGACAATGGACCGGAAGGCCTTACTCGTGAGGGCAATGATGCGCTCTACAACGCTGCAGGCCTGCATGCGACGCGCGCCGCGCTGCGACCGGGCGGCGTCCTTGCCGTATGGTCGTCAGGGCCTAATCCCGCGTTCGCAAAACGTCTTCGCGCCGCAGGCTTCGACGTCAATGAAGTCAACATCCGCGCCACCGGCAAAGGCCGCGGCGTGCGTCACGTAATCTGGATCGCGGTGAAGGCTTAGCGTAGGACGCGTAGCCCCGGGTGGAGCGCAGCGCAACCCGGGGCCGCTGTTGATGCTGGTCGAATCCCGGATTACGCTGCGCTCCATCCGGGCTACGCAGCCGCTACGCCGCCTTCGCTGCCGCGCCATGCGCGTGCTCGGCGATCGCGTTGATGATCTGCGGCCACATCGGGATCGGCAGCGCGTGGCCCATGCCTTCGATCATCATCAGCTTTGCGCCGGGGATTGACGCCGCGGTGTCCTTGCCGCCTTCGGGCCGCACCAGCGGATCGACGGTGCCGTGGATGACCAGCGTCGGGATTTTCAGGTGATGCAGTCGTTCCTTGCGGCTGCCGGAGGCCAGCACCGCCCGCAACTGCCGGCCGACGCCGTCTGGATTAAGGCCGCGCTCAAAGGTGCGCGCGGCGCGCGCCGGGTCGAGCGCCTCGTCTTCCGGGAACGAGCCGACACGCAGCACTTTCCAGGTCTTGGCGAACCGTTCGAAATACTCCTCCTTCGTCCGCGGCGGCGGCGCCATCAGCACGGCCGCGGCCTCGCGCGTGGGCGGCGGCAGTTTTGGATTGCCCGTGGTCGACATGATCGAAGTCAGCGAACGCACCCGCTGCGGGAACGAGAGCGCGACTTCCTGCGCGATCATGCCGCCCATCGAGGCCCCCACCAGATGTGCCGATTTGATGCCGAGCACATCCATCAGGCCGACGGTGTCCTTGGCCATGTCGATCAGCTTGTAGGGCGCAGCCACCGGGATCTTCAGGAACCGCAGCTTCAGCAGTTCGAACGGCGTCAGGCGCCCGCCGCCGGAAAGGCGCGAGGATTTGCCGATGTCGCGGTTGTCGAAGCGGATGACGCGAAAGCCGCGCGCGGCAAGCTGGCGGCAGAAATCGTCATCCCAATGGATCATCTGGGCGCCGAGCCCCATGATCAGGAGCAGCGGTTCCGCGGCAGGATCGCCGAAAACCTCGTAGCAAATATCGATGCCGTTGGCGCGGGCGATCTGAGGCGGGTGATGAGCGAGCATCGCGTGTGTCTTCCCTCAAGTGATATCTGGCTTCAATAACTATGGCACGGTTTCCCGCACCGCAGAAGACGTCGCAGCGGTTGACCGACCCGCCGCAACAGTGTGGTATGGGCCAAACACAAGCGAAGCGTGGCAAGCGCTCGTAGTCTTTCGGGAGAGGGCGCTGATGGCCGACAAAGGCAATGATCCTGCCGTGATCTGGCAGACCATGCTTGGGGAGATGGAAAAGGGGTTCAACTCCTTCGCCAACCAGGCGATGGCCTCGCCCGAATTCTCAAAAATGATGAACCAGGTCGGCGGCGTCAGTGCAGGCGCGCAGAAGCAACTCGGCGAACTGATGGAGAAATACCTGCTGGCAATGAACCTGCCGAGCCGGGCGCAGCTCGTCGGCATGGCCGAGCGGCTGCAGGCGATCGAGGGCCAGCTCAACGAGATCAAGGCGCTGCTGCACCAGGTGCACCACAATTCGCTGGCACCGGACAGTGGCTACGGCACGCCGCGGCCGCCGCGCACCAAGCGTCCGCCGGCGGAGGGAGAGCCAAAATGAACGCTCCCGCGGGTCTCGATCTCGCTTCCCTCTCGGAGCGGGTCCAGTCCGAGGTGCAGCGCGCGATCCAGCGCAGCATCAAGGGCGTCGAATATATCGCCTCGTCCGGCCCTTCGCTCGGCTCGACGCCAAAGGACATCCTGGCCGCCCGCGGCACCATGAATCTCTATCACTATCGGCCGGTCGCGGATGAAATCTACCGCGTGCCGATCCTGATCGTGATGGCGACCACCAATCGCGGCTACATCCTCGACATGGTGCCCGGCCAGAGCTTTATCGAGTTTCTGCTAAAGCGCGGCTATGACGTCTACATGCTCGACTGGACCGCGCCGAAGCCGGAAGAAAAATCCTTGCGGATGGAGGACTATGTCCTCGACTTCATCCCGGATTGCGTCCGCCGTGTGCAGCAGGATTCTGGCGAGCAGGACGTTACCGTGATCGGCTATTGCTTCGGCGGCGTGCTGTCGCTCTTGTACGGCTCGATCTTCCACGACGGGCCGATGAAGAATTTGATCTGCTTCACCACGCCGATCGATTTCCGCGAGATGAAGCTATTCCAGAACTTTTCGGACCGCCGCTATTTCGACGTTGATCGCCTCGTCGATAGCGTCGGCAACGTGCCGCCCGAAATGATCCTGTCCTCGTTCGAAATGCTGCGGCCGGCCTCGCGCACCGTCAGCCAGGTGCAATTGTGGGAAAACATCTGGAACGACGAGTTCGTGAAGTCATACCGGATGTTCGACCGCTGGGCGACCGATACGTTGCCACTGGCGGGCGAGTATTTCCGCGACATCACCAAGAACCTGATGTGGGACAACAAGCTCTATAACGGCACCATGTCGGTCGGTGGTCGCGCGGCGGATATTTCCAGGATCAAGGTGCCGATCCTGCATGCCGTCGCCGAACACGATCACATCGTGCCCTATGACGCGGCAAAGCACCTGATCGCCAAGATCGGCTCGACCGACAAGGAAGAGCTCATCCTCAAGGGCGGTCACGTCAGCCTCGTCGCCGGCGCCAACGCGATCAAGCGGCTGTGGCCGAAACTGGATTCCTGGCTAGGTAAGAGATCAACATGAGCGAGACACGTCCCTATCCCCGTCACGTCAAGACCGACGCCGGTGAGATTGAATTTCGCATGATGGGGCGGGCGGACGAAGCCGCGGTGCTGGCATTTGCGCAAAAACTCCCGACGCATGATCTGCTCTTCCTGCCGCGCAACATCAGCCAGCCCAAAGTGCTGTCGGCCTGGATCAACGAGATCGAGCGCGGCCAGATCGTAAGCCTGCTGGCAGTGAAGGCGGGGACGGTAGTCGGCTGCGGCACCCTGGTGCGCGACCCGCATTCCTGGTCGCCCCATGTCGGCGAGATCCGGATGGTAGTCTCGCTTGATGTCCGCGGGCAGGGGGTCGGCCGGGCGCTGTCGCAGGAAACATTTGCGCTGGCGCTGGGCGCCGGGCTGGAAAAGCTGTCGGTACAGATGACCGTCGACCAGCAGGCGGCGATCGCCCTGTTCGAGAGCCTTGGCTTCCGGGCCGAGGCCCTGCTGCGGGACCACGTCCGGGATGTCGACGGCAAGAAGCATGACATCGTCGTGCTCGGGCACAATGTGGCGCAGGTTTGGGCGCAGCTCGAGGCCTATGGGGTTGCGGGGGCGGTTCAGCACTAGCGAGATACAAATCGCGAAAACAACCCCATGCAAAGTAGATGGGGCCGGCTCCGGCATTAGCCTAAAGTGGAACTTCTGCCGGTTCTCTGGGCAAACCGCTCATCCATAAGACTGATCACGAATTCGTGATATCGCGATGCAACATTAATGTTGCGACGCACCATTAACTATGGCACAACACGCGTGCCCCGGGCCAATCCGGACGGGGTGAGCCCATAGCTCAAACCTGAGGATGGAGAGACCCAATGACCACCGAAACCAACTCTGTGCTGAACACCGTCAAGGAAGCCTTCGCGCCCGTCACCGAGGCGTTCACCAAGCTTCAGAACCTGGAAGTTCCGGAAGCCGCCCGTGAGTTCGTGAAGAAGCAGACCGAGACCGCCAAGGAGCGCGCTGCCGACTTTTACGCCGGTTCGGAGAAGGCGACCGCTGCGATCGAGACCGCCGTTGCCGGTTCGGTTTCCGAGGCCGCCAAGATCAGCCGCAACATCCAGCAGGCGCTCTATCAGGACGCGGAAGCGTTCTTCGCCGGCATCGACAAGCTCGCTTCGGCCAAGTCGCTGAGCGAAGCTGCCCAGATCCAGTCGGACATGGTCCGTGCGCGCGGCGAAGTGCTCGTCTCGCGGGCGAAGGCCACCACCGAATATCTCGGCCAGCTCGTCGCCGACAGCGCCAAGACCGCGCAGGACAATTTTGCCAAGGTCTACTCCAAGACCGCCTGATCGCGATCTGCCTGACAACTGCCGTTTCGAAGGCCCGCTTTTGCGGGCCTTCTTTTTATGGCGTGTCCGCATAGATCCATCCAACCCTCATGGTGAGGAGGCGCTCTTGCGCCGTCTCGAACCATGAGGCCACGATGGGGCCTGCATCCTTCGAGACGCGGCGAAGACGCCGCTCCTCAGGATGAGGGTCGTCGTTCATTCGAAAGCCACCATGACGCTTCCGGCCACCTTCATCATTGACAGCCCCGGCGACGCCGCGCGCGCCGTCGAGTTGCGGCGCGTGAAGCTGTTGGCGACGTCGGTGCTGGCGACGACGTTTGTGATTTTCCTTGGCGCAAGAGCGCTGCTGCCGCTGCATCCGGCGTTCGGCTTCATCGCGGCGTTTGCCGAGGCTGCCACGATCGGCGGTCTCGCCGACTGGTACGCCGTGGTGGCGCTGTTCAAGCGGCCGTTGGGACTGCCGATCCCGCACACTGCGATCATCCAGAGCAACCAGCAGCGCATCGCTGACAAGCTCGGCGAATTCATCGAGAAGCATTTCCTGGAAGCCGCACCGGTCGAGGCCAAGCTGCGGCAGATCGATTTCGGCGCGTTCATCGCCGACTGGCTGCGCGACCGCAAGCGCAGCGAGGATCTCGCGCGCTTTGCACTGCGGCTGCTGCCCGAAGCGGTGGCAGCGACGGAGACCTCCGGGCTGATGACGTTCGTCAGCCGCCGCATCACCGCGCAACTGATGGCGATCGATCTTGCGCCGCTCGCGGCCGGAACGCTGCGCGCCTTCGTGAAAGAGGGGCGGCATTCAGGCCTGCTCGATGACATCCTGCGCGCGGTGCATCAGACGATGACGCAGGCCGAAACCATGGCGATGATCCGCGAAAAGATCCGCGCCGAATTGCCGACGCTGCTGAAGCTCTATCGCGCCGACAAGTTCCTGGTGAACAAGATCGTGGCTTCCGCCACCGCCTTCTTCGAGGAAGTCCGCAACGATCCCGCGCATCCATTCCGCGGCGAGTTCGATCGCATGGTGCTGACGTTTGTTGATCGCCTCGGCACCGATCCGGCTTATGCCGAACGTATACAAGGTCTGAAACGTGATCTCCTGGCGCGTCCCGAACTCGCCGGACTTGCACGCCACATCTGGGAGAACGCGCGCTCCTTCTTCGAGCGTAGCGCGTCGGGCGAGACCCAGGTGTTGGAGCAATATCTGGTGCGCATGTTCGTGAAAGCGGGCGAGGCACTGGCGGGCGACGCCGAGTTGCGCACCGAAATCAACCAGGGGCTTGTGACTGTGCTCCGAACTGTCATCGCCGAACAGAAGAGCGGCGTCTCGACCTTCATTTCCGATCAGGTCAAGGGGTGGGATATGGGGCAACTGATCTCACTGATCGAAATCAATATCGGCCGCGATCTGCAATACATCCGCTTCAACGGTTCGCTGATCGGCGGGCTTGCAGGACTGGCGCTGTACACCCTCGAATACCTGCTGCGGCTGCTGTGACTAATTGATCACGTCAACGTCTTTACTTGTCCCAAATGTGATCTGGGCAGCTTGCAAGACCAAAACCGGTTCCTTAGCTTTTTTTGAGGAACAATGTTGCACCGCGAACGATTCTACCAGGTTGCATCTACTTAGCTGAACCAGTGGCCGGCTGCCGCGACGTAAGGGGCCGAGCCCGAGAGGAGATATGATGTCCGTTGCTGCGCAGACGCTTTCCCCGCCGTCCAGAACCCTGATGCTTTTGGAAGGGCGCGCCATTCACGAACTCGGCGCGTTTCTCGGCGCCTTACCGTTGCTCAGCCTGGCGCCACGCGGCGATGGGCATCCGGTGCTGGTGTTGCCCGGCCTTGTTGCATCCGACACCTCGACACGGCCGCTGCGTAGCTTCCTGCGCACGCGCGGCTATGCCGTCAGTGGCTGGCGCCAAGGGCGCAACCTCGGTCTGCGGCACGGTGTGCAGAACGCCATGGTCGATCTGGTGCAGGAGTTGAACGACACGCACGGTCGCAAGGTCTCGCTGGTCGGCTGGAGCCTCGGCGGTCTCTACGCGCGTCAGCTTGCCAAGATGATGCCGGAGCGCGTGCGCTCGGTGATCACGCTGGGCAGTCCGTTTGCGTCGGGACCGAAGGCGACCAACGCCTGGCGCGTCTACGAAATGGCGAGCGGCCGCCGCGCCGACGAGGAGGACGCGCGTTTCGGCGGATCACTTGCAGGCACGCCGCCGGTGCCGACCACCGCGATCTTCAGCCGCACCGACGGCGTCTGCGCCTGGCAGGGCTGCATGGAAAAGACGTCGGCGACTTCGGAGAGCATCGAGGTCGAAAGCAGCCATTGCGGCATGGGCCATCACCCGGCGGTCGTGTACGCAGTGGCGGATCGCCTGGCGCAGCCGGAGGGCGAGTGGGCACCGTTCGATCGTAGCGGCTGGCGCAGCGTGGTTTACCCGAATCCGCATCGCTGAGCTGGCGCAGATCCTATCTGCGTGTTTCACGGCCTCATGGTTCTCCCGGCGATGCAAAGCATCGTCCGGAGACGCGCGGCGTTGCCGCGCTCCTCACCATGAGGGTCTAAGACCTCATCCTGAGGAGCGGCCCCTTGGCCGCATCTCGAAGGATGAAAGCCCCGCTCTCTCCGTTGTCGCTCTCCTACAAAACGCGCTATGCCTTGACGCATGCCGCCGCCGCTTGCCCGCATCATCCAGCAGTTGAAACGCGAACCGTCGCGCACGGGTTCGATCGTCATCACCGTATTCGGCGATGCGATTGTGCCGCGCGGCGGCTCGGTCTGGCTTGGCACGCTGCTCGAATTCTTCGAACAGCTCGACATCGACGCCAGCGTGGTGCGCACCGCGATGTCGCGGCTGACGGCCGACGGCTGGTTCGAGCGCGTTAAAGTTGGCCGCAACAGTTTCTATCGCCTGGTCCAGGGCGAACGGCAGACCTTCGATATCGCAACCAGGCACATCTACGGCCCGCCGGCCTCCGACTGGACCGGGCGATTTGAACTGCTGCTGATCGGCAATGGCGGGGATCGCGACGCCGCGCGCGAGGCGTTGAAGAACGCGGGCTTCGGCAGTCCGCTGCCGGGCGTGTGGGTCGCGCCGTCGGGCGTGCCCGTGCCCCAGGAAGCCGCGGGCGCCATCCGTCTCGAGGTGTCGGCGGAAGATGATAGCGGACGACGCCTGCTCAGCGAGAGCTGGCCGCTCGAACGTACCGCCGACGCCTATCAGAAGTTCATGAAGACCTTCGAGCCGCTGCACGGCTGGATCAGCCGCGGCGAGCGGCTGACCGAGGCCGACGCCTTCACCGCCCGGATCCTGCTGATCCACCATTACCGGCGCGTGGTGCTGCGCGACCCGTTACTGCCGACCGCGCTATTGCCCGCGGACTGGCCGGGCCGGGCTGCGCGCGCGCTGTGCGGCGAGATCTACCGGGCGGTACTTCCCGCGTCAGAACATTGGCTTGACCGCCATGCGACCAACGAAAACGGGCCGCTGCCAAGGCCCGGCGGGGAACTTTCCAAGCGTTTTGATGGGCCGTGAATATGTTACAGAAATATGTTGCATATCCAGATTTGTGTTATATATTTCCTCCCAACGAATTCCGGGAGGTCCGCCATGTACACGCAGGCGCTCAATACGTCCGACGGCGAAGACCGCCACATTGAGGACGCTACGCGGGCCGCGCAGTTTCAGGCGCGCATCGATGCCGATGAGCGCATCGAGCCCAACGATTGGATGCCGGCCGCCTACCGCAAGACGCTGACGCGGCAGATTTCCCAGCACGCGCATTCGGAAATCGTCGGCATGCTCCCCGAAGGCAACTGGATCACCCGCGCCCCGTCTCTGCGCCGCAAGGCTGCATTGCTCGCGAAGGTGCAGGACGAATGCGGCCACGGGCTTTATCTCTACGCCGCCGCCGAAACGCTCGGCTCTTCCCGCGAAGAGCTCGTCGACCTGATGCTGGCGGGCAAGGCAAAGTATTCCTCGATCTTCAACTATCCGACGCTGACCTGGGCTGATATCGGCACCATCGGCTGGCTGGTCGATGGTGCAGCGATCATGAACCAGATCCCGCTGTGCCGCTGCTCCTATGGTCCCTATGCGCGCGCGATGATCCGCGTCTGCAAGGAGGAATCATTTCATCAGCGCCAGGGCTTTGAGATCATGCTGACGCTGTGCCGCGGCACCGACGAGCAGAAGGCGATGGCGCAGGACGCGCTGAATCGCTGGTGGTGGCCGGTCTTGATGATGTTCGGCCCGCCCGACCAGGTCAGCCAGCACAGCGACACCTCGACCAGGTGGAAGATCAAGCGCTTCTCCAATGACGAGCTGCGGCAGAAATTCGTCGACGCCACCGTGCCGCAGGCGCAGTTCCTCGGATTGACGATTCCCGATCCTGGCATGAAGCAAAACGCTGACGGTAATTGGGAATACAGCGCAATCGACTGGGAAGAGTTCAAACAAGTGCTGGCCGGCAACGGCCCGTGCAACCGCGACCGTCTGGCGGCTCGGCGCAAGGCGCATGAGGATGGCGCCTGGGTACGCGAAGCGGCGATGGCCTATGCCAAGAAGCGCAGGCACCGCGCTGCCTTGCAGGCCGCAGAGTAGGGAGACGCATGATGGCGACGCCGAACATTCCGCTCTGGGAAGTCTTCATCCGCAGCCGTAACGGGCTGGCGCACAAGCATGTCGGCTCGCTGCACGCCGCCGACGCGACGCTGGCGCTGCAGGCCGCCCGCGACATCTACACCCGCCGCGGCGAGGGGCTTTCGATCTGGGTGGTGCCGTCGAGCGCCATCACGGCATCCGATCCGTCCGAGAAGGGCATGATGTTCGAGCCGGCGGAATCCAAGATCTACCGCCACCCAACGTTTTACGACGTGCCCGACGAAGTCGGGCATATGTAGGTCTTTCCGTCATTGCGAGCGAAGCGAAGCAATCCATGGGACCGCAAAGCAAGTCTGGATTGCTTCGTCGCTTCGCTCCCTTGCGCAAACGCTTCGCGTTTGTCGCAGGCAATGACGACTGAGCAAAGCAGGTTACCGATATGGCCGCAGCCAACATTCAGGTCTCCGAAACGCCGCTGGTGCTCTACATCCTGCGCCGTGCTGATGACGCGCTGATCCTCGGCCACCGGCTGTCGGAATGGTGCGGCCACGCGCCGATGCTGGAAGAGGACATGGCGCTCGCCAATATGGGCCTCGATCTGCTCGGCCAGGCACGCGAGCTCTATTCCTATGCGGCAAAGGTCGAGGGCAGAGGCAACGACGAGGACAAGTTCGCTTACTTGCGTGACGTCAGGCAGTACCGCAATCTGCTGCTGCTGGAGCAGCCGAATGGCGATTTTGCTCGCACCATAGTTCGCCAGTTCTTCTATGCGGCTTTCGCCGATCTCTACTGGCGCGCGATGATGCGTTCCAGCGATGCGACGCTGGCGGCGATCGCGGCCAAATCGGAAAAGGAAAGCGCCTATCATCTCAGGCATTCCTCGGAATGGATCATCCGTCTCGGCGACGGTACCGAGGAAAGCCATCGCCGCGTGCAAGCTGCGATCGACGAACTCTGGGCCTTTACCGGCGAGATGTTTTCGGTCGACGACACCGAGCGCGGCCTGATCGATGCCGGCATCGCGGTCGATCCGGCGCCGCTGCGTCCGCAATGGCTGAAGACGATCACCGGCGTCGTTGGTGAGGCAACGCTTGTCTTGCCTGATAATAGCTGGATGCAGCAGGGCGGCCGCAGTGGCCGGCACAGCGAGCATCTCGGCCATCTCCTCAGCGAGTTGCAATCGATGCAGCGGACGTTCCCGGGTGCAACATGGTAACGGATGTTCTCAGCGATACCGATCTGCGCCGCCGCGCCTGGGAGGCCGCTTCACAGGTGGTCGATCCCGAGATACCCGTGCTCACCATCGCCGATCTCGGCGTGCTGCGCGAGGTCGAGGTCCACGACGGCCGCGTCGAGGTCGCGATCACGCCCACTTACTCGGGCTGCCCCGCGATGAACATGATCGCGCTCGAGATCGAGCTGGCGCTGGAGCGCGCCGGCATGCCGCGGCCGACCATCCGCACTGTGCTGTCGCCGGCCTGGACGACGGACTGGATGAGCGACGACGGCCGCAGCAAGCTCCGGGCATACGGCATCGCGCCGCCGCAGGCCTCAAGCTCGCGCCGCGCGCTGTTCGGCGAACAGCAGGTGGCGTGCCCGCAATGCGGCTCGCAAAACACCGAGCTGCTGTCCGAATTCGGCTCGACTTCCTGCAAGGCGCTGTGGCGCTGCAAGAGTTGCCGCGAGCCTTTCGATTATTTCAAGTGTCATTGATCATGTTCGTAATCAAGGCAGTTCGAGAGGGAGTACCGTCATTGCGGGCGAAGCGAAGCAATCCATCGCACCACGTGACGAGAGGTGGATTGCTTCGTCGCTTTGCTCCTCGCAATGACGCGGAGAATAGCTGATGTCCCACGCGCCGCGTTTCCATCGTCTTGCCGTCAGCGACCTCCGTCGCGAGGCTGCGGATGCGGTATCGATGTCGTTTGCGATTCCGAAGGAGCTGGAAGGCGACTACAGTTTTATGCCGGGCCAGTATCTCACTCTGCGCACGACGATGGACGGGGAGGAAGTGCGCCGTTCCTATTCGATCTGCTCCGGGCCTGACGATGGCGAATTGCGCATCGCGGTGAAGAAGGTCGATGGCGGCGCGTTTTCGAACTGGGCGGCGGACGAATTGAAGGCCGGCGACGAGCTCGACGTGATGACGCCGACCGGCCGTTTTGGTATCGCCCACGCGCCGGAGGAGGCTCGGGTCTATGTCGGCTTCGCCGCGGGAAGCGGCATCACGCCGATCCTGTCGATTATCAAGGGCGTGCTGGCGCGCGAGCCGAACAGCCGTTTCTTCCTGTTCTACGGCAACCGCACGACATCAGGCATGCTGTTCCTCGAAGAGCTCGAGGAATTGAAGGACCGTTTCATGCAGCGGCTGTCGCTGTTTCACGTCATCTCGGGCGAGGAACAGGACATCCCGATCCTGCATGGCCGGCTTGATGGCGCAAAGGTGCGCGTGCTGCTGCGCTCGCTGGTGCCGGCCTCCCAGGTCGATCACGTCTTCATTTGCGGTCCCGCCGGCATGAGCGAGGATATCGAGGCGACCTGCCGCGAGGTCGGCATCGCCCAAGATCGCATTCATGTCGAGCGCTTCGTCTCTGAGTTCGGCGGCAAGCCGCGCCCGAAGAAGGTCATCGAAGCGTCCGCGCCGCCGAAGGCGATGGCGTCCTTGATCATCGATGGCAAGCGCCGCGAGGTGCCGGTCGCTGAAGGAGAGGCTATCCTTGATGCCGCGTTGCGCGCCGGCATGGATCTGCCGTTCGCCTGCAAGGGCGGCATGTGCTCGACCTGCCGCGCCAAGCTGGTCGAGGGTGAGGCGCAAATGGAAGTCAATTATTCGCTGGAGCCGTGGGAACTGAAGGCGGGATATGTCCTGACCTGCCAGGCGCGGCCGTGCTCGGACAAGGTCGTGGTGGATTATGATCATGTCTAACGACGATGTCATTCCGGAGCGATGCGCAGCATCGAACTACGATGTGCAGTTGCACATCGGAGAATCTCGAAATTCCGGGTCTGGTGCTTACGCACCATCCCGGAATGACAGAGGTGGTTGAGGTGCGGGCTCGTTGACCACCTAGGTGCTTCGACCAAACACTAATAGACTACGGAAAGAGGCCAAACAGGCCCGAGCGCTAAGGGAGAGAACGTCGTGAATCCGTCTCGCAGAGCGGGCAACCCGCCATGAACGTCGCGCTTTCGCCCGACGAGATCGCCCGCGCCTGCGCGGAGGCGATGTGGAAGGAAGACGACGCCAGCAAGGGCCTCGGCATGAAAATTGTCGAGGTCAGGCCAGGCCAGGCGACGCTGACGATGACGGTGCAGCCGCACATGGTCAACGGCCAGCGCATCGCCCATGGCGGCTTCATCTTTCTCCTCGCCGATTCCACCTTCGCCTTTGCCTGCAACTCCCGCAATGAGCGCGCGGTCGCCGCGCAATGCGACATCGCCTTCATCCGTCCGGGCAAGCTCGGCGACGTGCTGGTCGCGACCGCGCGGGAAGTTTCGCGCAACGGTCGCTCCGGGATCTATGACGTCCGCGTCACATCGGGCGATGTGGTGATCGCTGAATTCCGCGGTCATTCCCGCACCGTCGCCGGGAGATGGCTGCCGGCCGCGCACGAAGAGAGCAAGCCAAAATAGCAAGCAGAGGAACACGCCATGGCCATGGCAAGATTGAAATCCAGCGGAAGCGGTTACGGCGCTGAATTGGATGAGGCCGAGCGCGCCTCGCGCGACGAGATCATGGCGTTACAGACCAAACGCCTCGCGTGGTCGCTCCAGCACGCCTATGATAACGTCGCGCATTATAAGAGGTCCTTTGACGCGGCCGGCGTGCATCCCTCCGATTTCAGGCAACTCTCCGACCTCGCCAAATTCCCGTTCACGGTGAAGACCGATCTTCGGGACAATTACCCCTTCAACATGTTCGCCGTGCCGCGCGAAAAGCTGGTCCGCGTTCACGCGTCCTCGGGCACCACGGGCAAGCCGATCGTGGTCGGCTATACGCAAGGCGATATCGACATTTGGTCGGAGGTGATGGCGCGCTCGATCCGTGCCGCCGGCGGCCGCAGCGGCATGATCATTCACAATGCTTATGGTTACGGTCTGTTCACCGGCGGGCTCGGTGTGCATTACGGCGCCGAGAAATTGGGTTGCACGGTGGTGCCGGTCTCCGGCGGTATGACCGAGCGCCAGGTGCAACTGATCAACGACTTCAAGCCTGATATCATCACGGTGACGCCGAGCTACATGCTGGCCATTCTCGACGAGTTCAAACGGCAGGGGCTCGACCCGCGCCAATCATCATTGAAGTTCGGCATCTTCGGGGCCGAGCCCTGGACGAATGCGATGCGCGCGGAGATCGAGCAGGCCTTTGACATGGACGCGACCGATATTTACGGGCTGTCGGAAGTGATCGGTCCCGGCGTGGCGCAGGAATGCGTGGAGACCAAGGACGGCCTGCATATCTGGGAGGATCATTTCTATCCCGAGGTGATCGATCCCGAGAGAGCCGCGGTACTGCCCGATGGCGAGAAGGGCGAGCTGGTATTCACCTCGCTGACCAAGCAAGGATTTCCGATCATCCGCTACCGCACCCGCGACCTGACGCGGCTATTGCCGGGAACGGCGCGACCCGGCATGCGGCGCATGGAGAAGGTCACCGGCCGCTCCGACGACATGATCATCCTGCGCGGCGTCAACGTATTCCCGACCCAGATCGAGGAAGCGTTGCTTGCGACCGACTGGTGCGGCGGCCATTTCATCATCGAACTGACGCGGGAAGGGCGCATGGACGAGATGACCGTGCTCGCCGAAGCCCGCCCCGGAAGCTGGGACAGCAGCGGGCTTACCGCGCACGCCGAAAAAGTCGCGCTCTTCATCAAGAACACCATTGGCATCACCGCGCGCATCGAGGCCGTGGCGCCGAACACGCTGGAACGTTCGCTCGGCAAGGCGAAACGTGTTTACGACAAGCGGCCGAAAGAATAATTTATCCCCTCATGGTGAGGAGGCGCGCTAGTGCCGTCTCGAACCATGAGGCGCCACAGATGGGCCTGCATCCTTCGAGACGCGGCGCAAGCGCCGCTCCTCAGGATGAGGGATTAGAGCGCTGTTGGGGTGCTAAGGAGTTGCTGGAGTGAGACTTGCAGGGCTAGGCTAACCCTCACCCCTCATGGTGAGGAGGCGCGCTAGCGCCGTCTCGAACCATGTGGCCCGGATCGTGGCCACATCCTTCGAGACGCACGCGAGAGCGCTTCTCAGGATGAGGGGCGGACAGCGAAGAATTTGGGGACGACCGTGACTGAAGGTGCCTTTCTTTACATCCTTCGCTGTGCCGATGGCAGCTTCTACATCGGAACAACGCGCACAACGCTGGAAATGAGAATTGCGCAGCACAACGCCGGAACGTTCGGCGGTTACACCGAGACCAGGCGGCCGGTGACGCTGGTGTTCTCGCAATGGTTCGACCGCATCACCGACGCCATAGAGAACGAACGTAGACTCAAGAAGTGGAGCAGGGCGAAGAAGGAGGCTTTCGTGCGAGGTGATCTCGCGGCCTTACGACAGCTTTCCAAACGTAGATCGCCACATCCTTCGGAACGACCGTCGCGGGACAACAGCCCCTTGAACTAAATCGGCAGTTCGATACTCATGGTGGCGGGCCGCGATCTACGGCCATCACCAATGAATCAAGCTCAACACCTACAGGAAATATCGGTGAAGCCGGCCGCCAAACCAGATAGCCTCACAGTCCACGCCCGCTGCGTCCGCCTGCCTGCAAAAGTCGCCGATGCCGTTTCGCTCGCACCCGTGCTCGAGACGCGGGCCTTGTCGCGCGGCGAAAACGAGTTGCTGATCGAGGTCAAGGCCGCGGCCGTCAATCCGTCCGACGTGAAGGCCGCCACCGGGCTGATGCCCTATGCGGCGTTTCCGCGCACGCCGGGCCGCGATTACGCGGGCGTTGTCATGGATGGGCCGGGCGGTTGGATCGGGCGCGAAGTGTTCGGCTCGTCCGGCGATCTCGGCATTCGCCGCGACGGCACCCACGCCACGCATCTCCTGGTCGAAGCCGACGCCGTGGTCGAGAAACCCAAAAGCATTTCATGGGAAGAGGCGGCCGGCATTGGCGTGCCTTTCGTTACCGCAATGGAAGGCCTGCGCCGCGCCGGCATTCCGAAAGTGGGCGAGACCGTGCTGGTCATGGGCGTCAACGGCAAGGTCGGGCAGGCGGCGGTGCAGATCGCGAGCTGGCACGGCGCGCGCGTGATCGGCGTGGTGCGCAAGAGCGAGCCCTACGAAGGCCACACCAATTCGAAGGTGGAAGTCATCGACGCTTCCGTCACCGATGTTGCGGCGAGCGTGCGCGAACTCACCGGCGGCAAGGGCGCCGACATCGTGTTCAATACCGTCGGCGATCCCTATTTCCAGGCCGCACACCAATCGCTGGCGGTGCGCGGGCGGCAGATCCTGATCGCCGCGATCGACCGCATCGTGCAATTCAATATTTTAGAATTCTATCGCGGCCAGCACACCTATGTCGGGATCGACACGCTCGGCCTGTCGTCGATCGCGACCGGCGCGGTGCTGCGGGAACTCGGCCCCGGCTTCGCCAGCGGCCATCTCAAGCCGTTTCTGATCAAGCCGGCCGCGATCTATCCGCTGGAGCAGGCTCGCGCGGCCTTCATCGCGGTCGCCGGCTCGTCGCGGGACAGGGTGGTCCTGCGGCCTTGAAACAGGCATTCGCTGGAGGCGGCGGATTCCTCCATTTTTTCATGGGGGACAAACCTGGCGTACGTCGCCCGCGCGCAATGATTTTATTCCTCCGCCGCCGACCTCGGCGGGCGATTCATTCTTCGCGTCGTTGCGGCGTGGACGCGCGCATTTTTCCAACATATTAGCAACTGCTGAAATGGCTTCCTATTTGAGCGGTCACGGCTGGATCGGCCGCGCGGGAACAGGGAAACACCAGTGCTGGACAGTGCCAATATCGTCGTCATCAGCGGATTGCTGATCGGTCTCGTCTATGGATCGGTCGGATTGTTGAGCGGGTTTTGCTTGCTCAGCAGTCTCAGAGGCTTTTGGGCTGAAGGCGATGGCCGGCTGGTGCGCACCTATGCGTTGGCGATCGGCGTCGCGGTTGCCGTGACGCAGTTGCTGGCTGCGGGCGGCCTCGTCGATATCGGCAAGTCGATCTATCTGCAGCCGTCGTTCTCCGCGCCCGTGATGTTCTTGGGCGGGCTGTTGTTCGGCTACGGCATGGTGTTGTCGAACGGTTGCGGCTCGCGCGCGCTGGTGCTGCTCGGGCGCGGCAATCTCCGCTCCTTCGTGGTGGTGGTCGTGCTGGCGATTTTTGCCCAGATGACGCTGAAGGGCCTGATCGCCCCGTCGCGCATCGCGATGGTCGGGGCGTCACAGACCACGGCCACGGCAAACTCGGTACCGGCCTTGTTCGCTGCCGCGGGCCTGAGCGCAACGGCCGCGCGCATGCTGGCCGCCTCGGTCATCTCCGCAGCGCTGATCATTTTTGCCTTTGCGCATCCGGCATTCCGGCGGTCGCCGGGCCAGATCGCCGCGGGTCTCGTGGTCGGCCTCTTGGTGGCCGCCGGCTGGTTTGCCACCGGCCATCTCGGCGCCGACGATTTCAATCCCGCGCCGGTCACATCGCTCACCTTCATCGCGCCGATCGCGGACGCGCTTCAATACGTCATGCTGTCGACGGGCTCGACGCTCAATTTTGGCATCGTCACCGTGTTCGGCGTATTCGCCGGCAGCCTGGTGACGGCGCTGTTGACCGGACGCTTTCAGCTCGAAGGCTATCAATCACCGCGCCACATGCTGCGCTCCGGCAGTGGCGCCGCGCTAATGGGCATTGGTGGCGTCATGGCGTTCGGCTGCTCGATCGGGCAGGGCCTGACGGGATTCTCCACGCTGGCGCTGGCCTCGCTGATTGCCTTCGCCGGCATCCTCGTCGGCACCGCCGCCGGCCTGCGCGGCGCGCTGCGGGTTCGGCCGCTGGCGGCGGCTTAGGCATTTCGACAGCGGGGCTTTCATCCTTCGAGACGCATCGCTTCGCGCTGCTCCTCAGGATGAGGTCATCTAGCCCCTCATGGTGAGGAGCGCAGCGAAGCTGCGCGTCTCGAACCATGAAGGCCCATGGCCGGTCCGCTACTCCGCAGCCTTGGTCACAATCCGTATCTCCGACGTCAGCGTCCGGTGCACCGGGCACTTGTCGGCGATCTCCATCAGCCGCGCGCGCTGATCAGCATCCAGCGCGCCTTCGATCGAGATCACGCGGTCGATCTGATCCAGCAGGCCCTCGCGCGTCTCGCATTCGGCGCAATCCTTTGCGTGAATCTTGCTGTGCTTCAGCGTCACGGTGACGCGGTCCAGCGGCAGCGATTTGCGGTCGGCATACATCCGCATCGTCATCGACGTGCAGGCGCCGAGGCCTGCAAGCAGGAAATCGTACGGTCCCGGGCCGCTGTCCTGGCCGCCGACGGCAATGGGCTCGTCCGCCACCATCTGATGGGGACCTGTGGTGACGGTCTGCTGGAACTTGCTGTTGCGGGTTTCGCGCACCACGACGTTGCGTGGCGCCGTGCTCGCGGCAGAAACAGGCTGCGCGGCGACAGGCTCGATATAGCGCTCGGCCCAGGCGGCGATGACGTCGGCGACATAGGCGCCGTCTCGTTTGCCGCTCAACAGATGATCAGAGCCCGACAGCGACACAAAGCTCTTGGGATGTTTGGCGGCAGCGAAAATCCTGGTGGCGCTGTCGATACCGACCGTGTCGTCGGTTGGCGAATGCATGATCAGCAGCGCCTTGTGAAGTTTTGCGATCTGCGCCGCCAGGCTGTGTTCGGCGATGTCGTCGAGGAATTCGCGCTTGATGTGAAACGGCCGCCCGGCGAGCTGGACCTCCACCGTGCCGTGCATGCGGATGTCGTCGAGGCGATCTTTGAAGAGATGCGTGACGTGCACGGGATCGGAGGGGGCGGCGATGGTGACAACCGCCTTTGCCTCCGGTATCTGCCCAGCGGCGGCAAGGATCGCCGCACCGCCGAGACTATGGCCGATCAGGATCGCGGGCGCCGTGCGGGTTTCGCGCAAATGATCGGCGGCGTGGACGAGATCGGCAACGTTCGATGAGAAAGTCGAGTTGGCGAATTCGCCCTCGCTGGAGCCGAGCCCCGTAAAATCAAACCGCAACACCGCGATGCCTTTTGCGGTGAGCGCCGTCGCAATGCGTTTCGCGGCCAGCACGTCCTTGCCGCAGGTGAAGCAGTGCGCAAACAGCGCGTAGGCCTGCACCGCACCATCCGGCATATCGAGGGCCGCAGCAAGCTGATGGCCGCCTTCGCCGGTGAATTGAAAGCGTTCGTTCGGCACGGCTCTTCTCCCCGGTTTGGCGCTAATCGCCTGAATATCTCTGCTCGGCCCACGGGTCGCCGCGGTTATGGTAGCCGCGGACTTCCCAATAGCCCGGCTTATCCTCCGCGAGAAACTCGATGCTCTGCAGCCACTTTGCGCTTTTCCAGAAATAGAGATGCGGCACGACGAGCCGCACCGGGCCACCATGCTCCTGCTCGAGCGGGGCACCCGACCAGCTATGCGCGAGCAGCGCGTCTTCCGCGGCAAAATCTTCCAGCGCTAGGTTGGTGGTGTAGCCGTCATGTGAATGCAGCACCACGAACCGCGCTTCCTGGCGCGGCCGGCAGGCGTCGAGGAGATCGCGGGTCGCTAATCCCTCCCAATGATTATCGTAGCGCGACCAGGTCGTGACGCAATGAATGTCGGATACGAACTTGCTTTGCGGCTGCACGGAAAACTGCGCAAAATCCCAGAACAGCGGATGTTCGACCGTGCCGTAGACGTCGAGCCGCCATCGTTCGCGCGGGATGTTCGGGGTCAATCCGAGATCGAGCGTCGGCCAATCCCTGGTCAGATGCTGGCCCGGCGGCAGCCGCGCTTCCTCGGGCCGCGAGATCTTGCCCGTGAGGAATTTTCCCTCGCGCGCCCAGCGCTCCTTGCTGCGCGTCAGCTTGCTTTCCGGTGGCGGCTCGTTTTCACTGGTCATGTCGATCGCGATCCAGAGTTCGTTGTCAGGAGTATAGCGGTACAGATATGAACCGTCAGCGACGAAACTCTTACCCCTCATCCTGAGGAGCGCGTAGCGCGTCTCGAAGGACGAGGCCACCAGCCGGGCCGCATGGTTCGAGACGGCGCGGAGCCTGTCATCGGGCCGCGCTTCGCGCGGACCCGTTGGCGCCTCCTCACCGGGACTGCTACTTCGGCGGCCGCGGATCGATCGGCGTCGTGCCGCGCACGCCCAGAATATCCTCGAGCACTTTGCTGCCAGCAAGCAATTGCGACTCGCCGCGCGGCGGCGCGATCACCTGCAGCCCAACCGGAAGGCCTGAGGCCGTGAAGCCGCACGGCAACGACAGCGCAGGACAGCACACCAGCGTGATCGCATAGACGATGCCGAGCCATTCGACGTAGTTGTCGAACTTCTTGCCGGCACATTCGGCGACGTAGCGGTTCTCGACCGGGAAGGGCGGCACGATCGTGGCGGGTGCGAGCAATAGATCGTATTTTTCGAAAAATTCCAGCGTGCGCGCGGTCATGGCGACGCGCTGCGCTTCGGCGCGTTCGAGCTGCTCGACCGTCAGCTTGACGCCTTCCTCGATATTCCAGATCACCTCGGGCTTGAGCAGGTCGCGTTTCGTGCGCAGCAGTGCCGCCTTGGAAAGTGCGAAGTCGAAGGCGCGCAGCACATGGAAGCATTCATGAGCCTCGCGCAAATCGGGATGAGCCTCTTCGACGATGGTGCCCGCTTCCGCGAAGCGCTGCGCTGCCTTGCAGGTGACGGCGGCAACTTCAGGATCGACCGGCGTGATGCCGAGATCGGGCGAATAGGCAACGCGCTTCGGCTTGTTGCCGGAGCGGGCGGCTGCGAGAAACGAATTCGGCAGCACCGGCAGCGAGAGCGGATCGGCGGGGTGCTCGCCGCTCATGGCATCGAGCAGCAGCGCGACGTCTTCGACATTGCGCGCCATCGGGCCCTGGACGCCGAGATTGCGATCGACCGCCGCGGCTACCGTACGCGCGACACGGCCAATGCTCGGCCGCAATCCGACGATGCCGCAGAAGCTCGCGGGGTTGCGTAAGCTACCGCCCATGTCGGAGCCGTGCGCCAGCCATGCCGTGCCGGTCGCGAGCGCGACCGCTGCGCCGCCCGAGGAGCCGGCGGCGGAGCGTGACGTATCCCATGGATTGCGCGTCGGGCCGAACACCTCGTTGAAGGTGTTGGCGCCGGCACCAAATTCCGGCGTGTTCGACTTGGCGTAAATCACGCCGCCATTGCTTTCGAGGTGCTCGACCAGAATATCTGACTTCGCCGGAACGTTATCCTTGTAGATCGGCGAGCCCTGCGTGGTCAGGACGCCGGCGACATTGGTGAGGTCCTTGATCGGGATCGGAAGACCGGCGAGCAGGCCGCGCTCGGCGACCGGCTTCTTCATCAGCGCTGTGGCATGCTTGCGGGCGCGATCGAAGCACAGCGTCGGCAGCGCGTTGACCTTGCCGTCCACTTCCGCGATCCGCTTTTCCAGCACGTCGAGCAGGTCGAGCGGGGTGACTTCGCCGGATTTCAGTTTGCCGACAATGGCAATCGCCGTCTCACGCACCAGCCCCTGATCAGCCACTTCGCTATCTCCGTTTCTTGGCCCTGGTGGTGCTCTAGAACATTTCCGGCCAAGTGGAAACGCATAGAAGTTGTGGCTGGCCGGAGATATTGCATGGCGACGTTGCGAGGGCCTGTTCGCGATGACGCCGAGTTAACGTCATCGCACACGTCAGACCCTCATGGTGAGGAGGCGCGATAGCGCCGTCTCGAACCACGAGGCCCGCTGCCCATCCTTCGAGACGCCGCGCAATGCGCGGCTCCTCAGGATGAGGTCGGTGTGCATGGCCACACGCTAGCCCCACCCCGCCGTATACCCGCCATCAACCGTGAAGATCACCCCCGACGTATACCCCGACCTATCAGACGCCAGAAACGCCATGAGGTCGCCGATCTCGCGCGCATGCGCGGGCCGGCCAAGCGGAAGGCTCTTCTGGAATTCCTTGTAGCGACTTTCATCACCGAACTGGGTCTTCGCCCGCGTCTTCAACAGCGTGACATGACGGTCAGTGCCGACAGGACCCGGATTGATGCCGACCACGCGGATATTGTCGGCGAGGCTCTTTCCCCCGAGCGCGCGGGTGAACGCCATCAGCGCGGCGTTGCCGGCGCTGCCGCAGATGTAATTGGCGTCGAACTTTTCGCCGGCGGCGCCAATGTCGTTGACGATAACGCCGTGCCC
This sequence comes from Bradyrhizobium sp. sBnM-33, assembly GCF_032917945.1. Lineage (NCBI taxonomy): Bacteria > Pseudomonadati > Pseudomonadota > Alphaproteobacteria > Hyphomicrobiales > Nitrobacteraceae > Bradyrhizobium > Bradyrhizobium sp. sBnM-33. Next base: position 7,134,766 of record NZ_CP136624.1, on the reverse strand, counting down.
GCGTGCCTTCATCTGCGCGTAGATCGCGCGGGTGAGATTGATGTAGCCGAACACCTTCAGCTCCCAGGCGTGGCGCCATGTTGCTTCGTCGATCTTGTCGATCGAGCCGCCAGGAATGTCGCCGGCATTGTTGACGAGGATGTCGATATCGGCGGCTTCCTTGGCGAGTCTTGCGATGTCCGCGCTCTTGCGCAGGTCGACGACGTGGGCGGTCGCGCCGATCTGGTGCGCCGAGCGCAGCCGCTCGGCCAGTGCTTTCAACTGCTCGCCGCTGCGAGCCGCCAGCATGACGTCGCAGCCTTCTTCGGCAAAGGCTTCGGCCGCGGCCGCGCCGATGCCCTTGGAGGCGCCGGTGATCAGGACGCGCTTGCCGCGCAGATGCAGATCCATGGGATTCTCGTGTGGTGAGAGGAGGGTGGAAGACGGTCAGCGAAATTGGTAAGCGGCGGGCGCCGTCTCGGTCAACATTGCAGTGCAGCGTTGCGCGGCAGGCAGGATTGGTCCATTGCAAGGCAATCGAATAACCGGCATTAGCGGCCGGGCAAGACAACAAGGAAACTCTCGATGAGCAGCGCCAAAAAGCAATATCGGATCGCGGTCATTCCCGGTGACGGCATCGGCAAGGAAGTGATCCCCGAAGGCCTGCGCGTGCTGGAGGCGGCGGCGAAAAAGCACGGTGTCGCCGTGCATTTCGACCATTTCGACTTCGCCTCCTGGGATTATTACGAAAAGCACGGCGAGATGATGCCGGAGGACTGGAAGGCGCAGATCGGCAAGCACGACGCGATCTATTTCGGCGCGGTCGGCTGGCCGGCGAAAATTCCCGATCACATTTCGCTGTGGGGTTCGCTGATCAAGTTTCGGCGCGAGTTCGATCAATACGTCAACCTGCGCCCGGTGCGGCTGATGCCCGGCGTGCCGTCACCGCTAGCCAACCGCAAGCCCGGCGATATCGATTTCTGGGTGGTGCGCGAGAACACCGAGGGCGAGTATTCCTCGGTCGGCGGCCGCATGTTCCCCGATACCGACCGTGAGTTCGTCACGCAGCAGACGGTGATGACGCGCACCGGCGTCGACCGCATCCTGAAATTCGCATTCGAGCTGGCGCAGTCGCGGCCGAAGAAGCATCTGACCTCGGCGACCAAGTCCAACGGCATCTCGATCACGATGCCCTATTGGGACGAGCGCGTGGAGGCGATGGCGAAGAAATATCCAGGCGTGAAGTGGGATAAGTACCACATCGACATTCTCACCGCGAATTTCGTGCTGCACCCGGACTGGTTCGATGTCGTGGTCGGCTCGAACCTGTTCGGAGATATTCTGTCTGATCTCGGCCCGGCCTGCACCGGCACCATCGGCATCGCGCCGTCGGGCAACATCAATCCGGAAGGCAATTTCCCGTCCGTGTTCGAGCCGGTACACGGCTCGGCGCCCGACATTGCGGGGCAGGGCATCGCCAACCCGATCGGCATGATCTGGTCCGGTGCGATGATGTTGGAGCATCTCGGCGAGAAGCAGGCGGCGGCATCCATCGTCGGCGCCATCGAGCGGACGCTGGGCGAGCGGACGTTGCGCACGCGGGATCTTGGCGGCAATGCGGATACGACAGCGTGCGGCAAGGCTGTTGCGGAGATGGTGGATTGAGTTCTTCCCTTCTCCCCTTGTGGGAGAAGGTGCCCACCATCAATAAGCTGTTTTATGCCGTAAAATCAAAAACTTATCTGATCGTGCGAAACGCCGGTGCCCCTATAGTGTCCCGAGCACATTGTGCTCGGTCCTAACCTGTTTATAGTCACTCGAGGCCGGATCTCCACGGATTGATCCTTGTATTCCAAACACGCCATAGTCGAGAACTATGGCTACTCAAATCCCAGACCCATACTACGTCGCTTTCATTGACGAGGCAGGCGATCCGGGCCTGAAAGCGGTGCGCCCCATCGATCCTGTTGGCGCGACGGAATGGCTGTGCCTTGGCGCGGTGGTTATCAGGGCGAAGCACGAGCTCGAAGCGACCAACTGGGTTCGGACGATCTTGTCCAAGACTGGATGCAAACGATAACGATATGAAGTATATCGCCGATCGTCTCCAAATTCCTGATGATGACGGAATTCCTTTCTAACTCGAAGGGTGTCCTAAACAACGTTGTTCAGCGCTATCAACTCAAGCACGTTCATTCGCAGCGGTATTTGTAGTTGCAGCTTTCACGCCGAGCTGTTGCGCTTTTGCCACCTCATTCCACGCACGCCGTGCCTATAACCAACTTGGGGGTAATCGGCATGTTCGACGTATACGTTCGAGGAAAGAGCCAGCTTCTAGTGATCCGACGAGGAGCGCCACTGCCTGCCGGATTAGAAGGCGGCTGGAGGAAGAAGCGAGCGGCGCGCGCTGTTAGTGACGAGATAAGCGCCGCGGTTGTGCGGGAGGGCTTCTACACACGCTCACAGACGCCGCTGATTGACACTCCCGTGGACGCGATCCGTATGAAGGTCAGCCTCAAGCTCTAAGATGATGATGTGTAATAGACTTGCAGCGAGCGGATCGGTGACCTCCCGTTCCAGAAGCCGATAGCGCGCGATTTTGGCTTCTTGTTCTCTGAACTTGCGCTCTGTCGTCATGTTCTTCCTCCAACCACTCGACGCGGTGGCAGGCGATTTGTTTCGCTAAATTCTTCAGATCATTTTCTATGGTTTCTAATTAATGAAAGTCGGTTGGCGCGAGCGCCGGGATGCAACGCGTCGAGCCCAGCTCAAGGCAGTCCCGGTCTGGTCGAGGCTTGATGCACACACCGGGAAGTCGTGATCGCGCGTCCGGTCAGTGCCGCATCATTCGATATCTCGTTCGTCAAACAACGCGGGACGGAATAATAACATTTGTTAGTTCCTGCCCGACCTAACATTTGTTAGTCAGTTTCCTGTTTCTCCGTGCCACGGTCATGAAAAATTAAGACAGGCAGGGGACGATGAAGGATTATCAAACCCATCTGGAGAAGCTGCGCAAAGACGCGGCCGAATGCGCGCTTGTCAGGGACTTGGCTACCGACAAAGCGAAGCGTGAAATGTTCGACCGGCTTGCGCGGCATCTGGATGAATTAGCCGACGAGGTTGAGCGGGCCATGAATGCTCGAAAGACCGGCTAAAGGTAGCGGCGCGAGTATGCGGGCAAAAGCGCTACTCGTTCTGCTGGGTGCCACTGCGCTAGGGGCGTACACTTTAGGCCGCCACAGCAATCCCGTTGACAACGCGCCAGTCGCTTCGATCACGCAGCCGCAGCCTCCCGTGGTCAAGCCCATTGCCTTCGCGGAGCCTCTATCACCTCCTTTGCCACGACCGCGACCGCAAGCGCCCCTAACAATCCGGTCCACACCATCAAGGCTCTAGCCGAGAAGGCTACGCCTAGCGATGATCGAGACTAGAAGGGCAGGCGTCGCAATGATCAGGAGCCGCGTCGCAACAAATGGCGATAACCTTGCTCCGTCATCCATCTGGCACTTCAAGAGATGGCTTTCGAACGCCAGCCGCGCGCGGTCGGCCTCGGTGTCTGGATCGATGTGCAGCACGATCCGAGAGACTTCACGCCAGTCGGCGCCTTGTTGGTCGGCAAGCACGCGCATGTAAGTGATCATGTGCTCCTCGTCATACTCAGTGAGGGCTGGTCCGGCTGGCGCTACGTCAGCGATCGACACGGCCGACGATGCCGGGACCAAGCTCGGGATACTTCTGAAGCTCGCCGATCACATCGCACAGGAAAGCATCGCGCTCGCGCGGATGGATCGGTCGCGCGGCATCCATCACTGAGGCGAGTTCGGAATCGCGGCCGCCGCGCCGCCATTGTCAGGGCAAGCGCGGCGCTGGCAAGATCAATCGTCTACCGAATGATCTGCAACCTCCTCGCAGCCGCAGTTGAGGATCAAAATATGGTCCGATGTTCGCCTATTTGGCGGCTGATCCAAATTTCTAAGAGATCGTCAGCGTCCCTGCCGGGAATATGAAGCGTGATGCCGAAGCTATTGAAGCCGCGAACTGTCGAAACAGGAATGGGCACGGCGTGTTCTCCACATATTGAAAGTGACGACAGTCGTAACCGCCGTGGGTTACACATGGGTCTCTGAAAGTTTCATAAGCAAATTTTTTGTAACCGACCCTTTTCCCGGAGCCGTCGGCAAGCATGATCGAGGAACGTGAACGCCATCAGATCGTTGACCATTTTGCCGGTCGTTTAGAACCGCGCGGCAACGCGGGCGGCTGGTGCTTGAGTTAAGGATGTTGGATCTCGACCATGTGCTCGGGTCGGCGGCTCGCTGCTATTGTTCTCAGCTTTATGCCCTTAGCGGAGGCTACTGCGGCCAGCGTGGAATGGCGAAGATACGCAATTCCCGCCACCGGACTGAGCGTGGATGTTCCAGTATCAATTTTCGAGGAGGACAGGGGCGCAACAGAGGGGACACTTGAGCGCCATCTTTTTACGAAGGATTACCGGGCCAACCTCACGATCAAGTCGTTTCCTAATCCAGATAACGATTCCCCTGCCGTTTTTCTGGAAAAGATGCGGCCGCCAGCCGATATGCAATACAGAAGAGTGACTCCTAAGTTTTTCGCCGTTTCCGGTGTTCTAAACGGCCACACTTGGTATAATCGGTGCAACCGCGCGAAAGGCTTCATGAACTGCGTCTTGATCAATTATCCAGCGGCGGAGGAACGCCAATGGGATGCTATCGTCACGCGGATTAGCTTGTCCTTGGCCAAATAGAATTCGGCGACTGGTTGATGGCCTGTTTCGTAAGCTTACGAAACGGATCTTGCTCGATCCTGTCGCACTCGCGCGTTGGATCCAGATGCCACCGAGAAACGCCGCAGCGCCGCATGCGCATTGCCGGTTCAGCAGACCCAAGTTTAGCACCGGGGTCGCCATGGGGCTCGTCCAAGCCGCGCATGTCGGCGAAACAAGGCGGATTTTGCCACGGCATCAAAATCCGAACCAGGTATTGTCGATGAACGGCAACGAAGCCAGCCAGCGCAGGGTCGTGCTGATTTCCGGCGTCGCGTCGCGGACGTACCACGTCAGCTCGGCGCCGCGCTTTGCTTCCGCCTGAGCTGGAACGGCCATGCGCTGCTCGCTCATGCCGTTGGTCAGCAGAACGTAGCCTTCATCCGAACCCTCTTCGCAATCTGGCACGAAATCGCGGCCGTCGATGCGACGGTCGCCGGGATCGCGGAATGTATATTCGGGTTCGCCAAGCTCCCGCTCGTAAGCGCGAGCCGCAGTGCATGGGGATCCGCAGGGGTAGCGGACTTGTCTCGATTGAACAGCGGCTTCTTGAAGAGTGACAGCATGTGGACCTCGGATGGCGCGCCGGCCGGCGGCCCTCGAGGTGCCGCTCTTCGTTGTCGCGCGATCGTGCGGGCCGGTTCAAGCGGCAGGGTTCGCTGCCGCTATTTTCGCTTCACAATCCTTCGGCAATGCTCCCACGCCGCGCGCATCAGATTCTCGCTCGCTTCCGGCGTACGGAACGCCGAATGCGCCGACAGCGTCACGTTGGGGAGCTTGGTCAGGGGATGATCGGCCGGCAGCGGTTCGATGTTGAAGACGTCGAGGCCGGCATGGCGGATCTGGCCCGATTTCAGGGCATCGATCATCGCTTCCTCGTCGACGATGGCGCCGCGCGCGGTGTTGATCAGGATGACGCCGGGTTTCATCGCCTCGATGCAGGCGCGCGAGATCATGCCGCGTGTCTCGTCGTTGAGCAGCAGATGGATCGAGACCACGTCGCTCTCAGTCAAGAGTTCGTCGAGATCGACGAACTCGACCTTCGGATGTTTTTTCGGCGACCGGTTCCAGGCGATCACGCGCATGCCGGAGCCGATCGCGATCCGCGCGACTTCGGCGGCGATGCCGCCGAAGCCGATCAGGCCGAGCGTCTTGCCGGTCAGTTGCATGCCGTCGTCGCGCAGCCAGTTGCCGGCGCGGATACCGCGGTCCATCTTGGCAAGGCCGCGCGCGCCTTCCCACATCAGCGCAACAGCGCATTCGGCGACCGCCGTGTCGCCATAGCCCTTGATCAGGTGCACCTCGATCCCGAGCTCGGCGAGCTCTTCCGGATTCATGTAGCTGCGTGCGCCGGTGCCGAGAAACACCACGTGCCTCAGGCCCGTGCATTTCTTCGCGATATCGGTGGGCAGCGCGGTGTGATCGACGATTGCGATCTCGGCGCCGTCGAGGATCTTGGGATATTGATCCGAGGTGATATCGGGATCCCGGTGGATCAGCACCTCGGGATCGCCGGGCTGCTGCAGCCGCTCAAAGATTACGGCCAGCGATTCATTGGCGTCGACGAAAACTCCGCGCACGGCATTCCCCCGTTTCTTGGTTTGATATCAGGATGCGACGCCGGCCAGCGCCAGCACGGTATGCATCAGCACGTTGGCGCCCGCCGCGCAATCGGATTGCGTGGCGTCCTCCAGCTCGTTGTGGCTGATGCCGTCCTTGCAAGGCACGAACACCATCGCCGCTGGCATCACCATGTTGAGGTTGCAGGCATCATGGCCGGCGCCGGAGGTGATGCGGCGGTGCGAATAGCCGAGCATTTTTGCGGCGTTCTCCACCGCATCCACCAGTTTGGGATCGAAATGGGTCGGCGACTTGCGCCAGATCAGATCGAACTGAACCTCGACCTTGCGCCGCGCCGCGATCTCGGCAATCGCAGCGCGCAAATCCTTGTCCAGCGCGTCCATGATGGCCGCATCCGCGCTGCGGCAATCAACGGTGAAGGCGATCTCGCCGGGAATGACGTTGCGCGAGGGGTTGGCGATCACGGCTTCGCCGACGGTGCCGACCGCTTTCGGACCGTGCTTCTTGGCGATTGCTTCCATCGCCAGCACGATTTCCGACAGCGTCGCCAGCGCATCGCGGCGCAGCGGCATCGGCGTCGAGCCGGCATGGCTCTCGAACCCGGTGATCTTGCCGTCGTACCACAACACGCCCTGACCGGAATCGACCACGCCGATGGTCTTGTTCTCGGCCTCCAGGATCGGGCCCTGTTCGATATGCAGCTCGACGAAGCCTGAGAATTTTTGGCGCCCCACCGGCGCGTCACCGCGATAGCCGATGCTGTCGAGCGCCTCCGCCACCGTGACGCCCTCGGCGTCCTTGCGCGACAAAATGTCGTCGGTCGTGAAATCGCCGACATAAGCGGCAGAAGCCATCATCGCCGGCGCAAAGCGCGAGCCTTCCTCGTTGGTCCAGTTGCAGATGCAGATCGGCGCTTCGGTCTCGATGCCGGCATCGTTGAGCGTGCGCACCACTTCCAGCGCCGCCAGCGTGCCGAGCACGCCGTCATATTTGCCGCCGGTCGGCTGGGTGTCGAGATGCGAGCCGAGGCCGACGGGAGCCTTCGACATGTCGCGTCCCTTGCGCAGGCCGAACATCGAACCGAGCGCATCGACATGCACTTCCAGCCCTGCGGCCTCGCAGGCGTTCCGGAACCAGTCGCGCACCTGCTTGTCTTCAGGCCCGAGCGTCAGCCGCCGCACGCCGCCTTTCGGCGTCGCGCCGAATTTGGCGGTTTCGTGAATCGTGCCCCACAGCCGGGCGGAATCGATTTGCAGGTTGGAGGCGATTTTTGTCATTGGCCGTTCCGAAGTTCAGACGATACGCGAGGCTAGCTTTTCAATGACGCGCCTCGCGCGGCGCGTCAACAATGACGCCGCCCTGCGCGAGATTGGCGGCAAGTTCGGCCACGCGCTCAACCGCGACCGTATCGGGGGAGGCAAGCCAACTCGCCGAAAACGTGAGTAGCGGCAGTTGTACATTGGTCGACAGCAGTTGCAGCCGCCCATCGGCCATTTCGCTATCGACGATCGCGGTCGGTATCACGGCAATGCCGAGGCCTTCGATCGCCATGTGGATGACGGTGGCGATCGACGCGCTGGCGTGCAGGCGGATCGGCGGCAGATCGGGGCGGTTGAACAGGGAGCGCACCATCTCATAGGGCTGCGTCCGGCGCGAAAAGGTGATGATCGGAAATTTTGCCAGATCGTGCACCGTGAGTTGACGGTTGCCCAGCCCAAGCATGGGGCTGGCCAGGAATCCTACGGGATAGTCGCACAGCACGCGGTTGCTGATGCTCGGCGCGGTCAGCGGCCCGAGCACGAATGCGAGCTCGATTTCCTGCGCTAGCAGCCGCGTCCGCAAATTCGAGGTGATGTCGACCTCGATCTCGAGCGAGAGGTTGGGATAGGCGTGATTGACGCTCTTGATCAGCTGCGTCAGCCAGGTGTGCACGATGGTCTCGGCGACGCCGAGCCGCAGCACGCCGCGCATCGCCGAATGGTCGCCGACCACCGCCAGCATTTCCGAGCGCAGTCCGATCAGCTTCTCGGCATAGACCATCAATTGCCGTCCGCTCGGCGTCGGCAGCACCATGCGGCGGTCGCGCTGCAAGAGCTTCACGCCTACTTCGCGTTCGAGCTGCGCGATCCGTTGCGAGATCGCGGGTTGGGTGGTGTTGAGCTTCTGGGCCGCGCCGCGGAAGCTGCCGAGCGTCACCACCCACATGAACGTCTCAATTGCCTTGAAATCAGTCATGCACCCTCTGCCCGCAAGTCGATAAATTCGATTTATCGAACTTGATTAGAAAAGACGATTAGACATTATCATAGCCATATGCGGGAGTAGATGTCGATAAGAACGGAAGCGGGGACAACGATGACCGGCTTGGCGAGGACGGAAATTACGGGCCGCGATAGGCCAGATTTATCGCCCAGCGTGGCGGCCCGCCATTCCTGCCGCAGCGGCATGACTTCGTCGACGGCCGGAGTCGCCAACGGTTTCGTGCAGGGCAACCTCGCGATCCTGCCGGAAAAACTCGCGAGCGCATTTCACCGGTTCTGCCAGCTCAATCCCAAGCCGTGCCCGATCATCGGCATGTCCGATGTCGGCGATCCCCGCATCCCCGCGCTCGGCATCGATCTCGACGTCCGCACTGATTTGCCGCGCTATCGCGTCTGGCGCGACGGCGAAGTGGTGGAGGAGCCGACCGACATCATGGCGCATTGGCGCGATGATCTCGTTGCCTTCGTGATCGGATGTTCGTTCTCGTTCGAGGAGGCGCTGTTGGCGGAGGGCCTGCCGATCCGTCACATCGAGCGCAAGGTTCGCGTGCCGATGTACCGCACCAATATCGCCTGCAGCCCGGCGGGCCCTTTCGCAGGTCCCATGGTGGTATCGATGCGGCCGTTCAAGCCGGCGGATGCGATCCGCGCCGTGCAGATCACCACGCGCTTTCCGGCGGTGCACGGTGCGCCGGTGCATCTCGGCCATCCACAGTCGATCGGCATCGCCGACATCAGCAAGCCCGACTACGGAGATCCGGTGCCGGTCGCAGCCGACGAGATTCCGGTGTTCTGGGCGTGCGGCGTTACCCCGCAATCGGTAATCGCAGCCGCGAAGCTGCCGTTCGCCATCACGCATGCGCCCGGATTGATGCTGGTGACCGATCTCATGAACAAGCAGCTTGCCGTGCTTTGATGCAGCCCGTGCTGCTCATTGAGGCTTTACCGTACCCTTCGCCCGTTTCATCGATAGTTGCCGACCAACAAAGGATATCGCCATGAACATCAGCCGCCGTGACGTATTGCTTGGAGCTACCGCCGCCGCTGCGCTCGGCCCGATCGCCGCGCACGCCCAAACGTCCGAAGTGGTGATCGGCGTAATCTATCCGTTCTCCGGCGCCAGTGCGCAGATGGGCGTTGACGCCCAGAAGTCGTTTGAGACTGCGCTCGACATCATCAACAAGAACCACGATTTCGATCTGCCGCTGGCGAAGGGCGAGGGATTGCCCGGTCTCGGCGGCGCCAAGATCCGCCTCGTGTTCGCCGACCATCAGGCCGACCCGCAGAAGGGCCGCGCCGAGACCGAGCGCCTGATCACCCAGGAGAAGGTTTGCGCCGTCATCGGCACCTATCAGAGTTCGGTCGCGGTGACCGTCAGTCAGATCTGCGAGCGCTACCAGGTCCCGTTCATCTCGGCGGACAATTCCTCGCCGAGCCTGCACAAGCGCGGCCTCAAATTCTATTTCCGCGCTGCGCCGCACGACGAGATGTTTTCGGCTGCGATGTTCAACTTCTTCGACGCGATGAAGAAGAAGGGCACCAAGATCGATACGCTGTCGCTGTTCCATGAGGACACCATTTTCGGCACCGACTCCGCCAACACCCAGCTCAAGCTGGCTGCCGATCGCGGCTACAAGGTCATCTCCGACATCAAGTACCGCTCCAACTCGCCGTCATTGTCGGCGGAGGTGCAGCAGCTCAAGAACGCGAATGCCGACGTGCTAATGCCTTCGAGCTACACCACGGACGGGATCCTTTTGGTCAAGACCATGGCCGAGCTCGGCTACAAGCCGAACGCGATCGTCGCACAGAACGCCGGTTTCTCCGAAAAGGCGCTCTATGACGCGGTCGGCGACAAGCTCGAAGGCGTGATCTCGCGTGGCAGCTTCTCGCTCGATCTCGCCGCCAAGCGGCCGATGGTCGGCAAGATCAATGCCATGTTCAAGGAGAAGTCGGGCAAGGATTTCAACGACCTCACCTCGCGCCAGTTCATGGGCCTATTGGTGATGGCGGACGCCATCAACCGCGCCAAGTCGATCGACGGCGAAAAGATCCGCGAGGCGCTGGTCGCGACCGACATTCCGGGCGAGCAGACCATCATGCCCTGGAAGCGCGTCAGATTCGACGAGCTGGGCCAGAACAACGACGCCGACCCCGTGCTGCTGCAATACATCGGCGGCAAATTCGTCACCATCTTTCCGCCGCAAGCCGCCATCGCCGAAGCCGTCTGGCCGATGAAATAGAATGCAGCGCTTCCGCCATCCCGCAGCACCGGTCCTCATCCTGAGGAGCGCGCCTTTGCGCGCGTCTCGAAGGATGGCCGCGAGTGCGCTTTTGCCGCCATCCTTCGAGACGCTTGCTTCGCAAGCTCCTCAGGGTGAGGACCTGTACTTGGAGCAACGGTCGTGACCGCCGAAACCATCATCCAAAGCCTGGCAAGCGGCCTGCTCATGGGCCTGCTTTACGGCCTCATCGCTGTCGGCCTCGCGCTGATCTTCGGGCTGATGGACGTCGTCAACTTCGCCCACGGCGAATTCCTGATGATCGCGATGTACGCGACGTTCTTCCTGTTCGTGTTCTTCGCGGTAGACCCCTTGCTGTCGGCGCCACTGGTCGCGGCGGCGTTGTTCGTGTTCGGGGCGGTGGTCTATCTGTTAATTGTACGCTTTGCCGTGCGTGCGAAAGCCAATGCCGGCATGGTGCAGATCTTCTCCACTTTCGGCTTGGCCATCGTCATGCGCGGCCTGGCGCAGTATTTTTTCACGCCTGATTACCGCAGCGTTACGCATTCCTGGCTCGGCGGCAAGACGGTCTCGGTGGCCGGCATTTTCCTGCCTGTGCCGCAACTGGTCGGCGCGCTGGTGGCGATCGCGGCCTTCGGCGCACTCTATCTCTTCATCCACCGTACCGACTTCGGCCGCGCGCTGGAGGCGACCCGTGAGGATGCCGGTGCGGTGGCGCTGGTCGGCATCGACAAGAACAAGGTGTTTGCGCTGGGCTGGGGACTTGGCGCGGCTTTGGTCGGCCTCGCCGGCGCGATCATGGCCATATTCTTCTACATCTATCCCGACGTCGGCGCCTCCTTCGCGCTAATTGCCTATGTCACGGTGGCGCTCGGCGGCTTTGGCAGCGTGTTCGGCGCCTTCGCCGGCGGCATCATTGTCGGCCTCGTCGAGGCCACCACCGCAATGTTGCTGCCGCCGTCGCTCAAGGCGGTCGGCATCTATGCCGTCTATCTCCTTGTGGTTTTTGTCCGGCCGCGCGGCCTGTTCGGATCGATGTGATGGATACCGCTTTCGCAGAACGCCGCCGGCGCGACCTCATCGTCGCCTGTGTACTTGCCGCGATTGCGGCCACGGTCCCGCTGTTCGTCAAGGACGTTTACGTCCAGAACATCATGGTGCTTACGCTGATGTGGGGCGCGCTGTCCCAGAGCTGGAACATCCTTTCCGGCTATTGCGGGCAGATCTCGCTCGGCCACGCGCTCTATTTCGGCATCGGGGCCTATACCACCGCGCTGCTGTTCACCAAGTTCGGCGTGCTGCCATGGTTCGGCATGCTGGGCGGCGGCGTGATCTCCGCGCTGATTGCGATGGCGCTTGGCTATCCCTGTTTCCGGCTGCGCGGACATTACTTCGTCATCGCCACCATCGTCATTGCCGAGATCGGGCTGCTTCTGTTCCACAATTGGGATTGGGCTGGTGCTGCGATGGGCATCGAAATCCCAGCGCGTGGCGATAGCTGGCTGAAATTCCAGTTCCCGCGCAGCAAGCTGCCATACTTTTACTTCGCGCTGGCGCTGGCCTGCGTCGCCTGGTTCGTCACCTGGTGGCTGGAGGATTCCAAATGGGGCTATTGGTGGCGCGCGGTAAAGGACAATCCGGAGGCGGCTGAAAGCCTCGGCGTGGTCGTGTTCAATTCCAAGATGGGCGCGGCCGCGGTGTCGGCGTTCCTAGTTGCGGTCGGCGGCAGCTTCTATGCGCAGTTCGTCTACTTCATCGATCCCGAGAGCGTTATGGGCTTTCAATTCTCGCTGCTGATGGCGCTGCCTGCGGTGCTGGGCGGCATCGGCACGCTGTGGGGGCCGATGCTGGGCGCGGTCATCCTGATCCCGCTCACCGAATTGACGCGCTCCTATGTCGGTGGCTCCGGCCGCGGTGTCGACCTGATCGTCTATGGCGGCCTGATCATCGCGATCTCGCTGGCGCGGCCGCAAGGGCTGATCGGCCTGTTCTCGTTCAAGAGCTTCGCCGGACTGTTTGCGCCCAAGCGCAAGGAGGCTGTCCGATGACGGCCCTTCTGGAAACTCGCGGCGTCTGGCAGCGCTTCGGCGGCCTGATCGCCAACAGTGACGTCTCGATATCCGTCGGGCGCGGCGAGATCGTCGGCCTGATCGGGCCGAACGGCGCCGGCAAGTCGACGCTGTTCAACCTGATCGCGGGCGTGCTGCCGCCCACCCAGGGCTCGATCATCTTCGACGGCGAGGACGTCACCGCGTTGCCGGCGGCGGAACGCTGCCAGCGCGGCATCGGCCGCACCTTCCAGGTCGTCAAAAGTTTCGAGACCATGACCGTGATCGACAACGTCATCGTCGGCGCGCTGGTTCGAACCACCGTGATGCGCGATGCCCGCCGCAAGGCGCACGAGGTGCTGGAGTTCTGCGGCCTTGGCCCGCGCGCCAATGTACTCGCCAGCGATCTCGTCCCTTCAGAAAAGCGCCGGCTCGAAGTCGCCCGTGCGCTGGCGACCGAGCCGAAACTATTGCTGCTGGACGAGGTGCTCACGGGACTGACGCCGGTCGAAGCCAAAACCGGCGTCGAACTGGTACGCAAAGTGCGTGACACCGGCGTCACCGTGCTGATGGTCGAGCATGTCATGGAGATCGTGATGCCGCTGGTCGACCGTGCCATCGTGCTCGACCTCGGCAAGATGCTGGTCGAGGGCAAGCCTGCCGACGTGGTTCGCGATCCGAAAGTCATCACCGCCTATCTGGGGGATCGTCATGCTGTCGGTGCATGAAGTCACCACCGCCTATCAGGGCCTGGTCGCGATCTCGGCGGTTTCGATCGAGGTGGCAAAAGGCGAGATCGTCTGCGTCGCCGGCGCCAACGGGGCCGGCAAGTCGACGCTGCTGAAATCGATTGCGGGCGCCGAGCGGCCGCGCTCCGGTACCGTGACGTTCGATGGCGCCCGCATTGACGGCATGGCGCAGCACATCATCACCTCGCGCGGCATCGCCTATGTGCCGGAAAACCGCCGGCTGTTTCCGCGCCTCTCGGTGCGCGACAACTTAAGACTCGGCAGCTATCTCTATCGCGGCGAAGCGAACCGCGAGGCCCCGCTCGATCTCGTCTTCAAGCTGTTTCCGCGATTGTCCGAGCGGCTGGAGCAGCGCGCCGAAACGCTCTCAGGCGGCGAGCAGCAGATGCTCGCGATCGGCCGCGCGCTGATGACCCGCCCGCGGCTACTCATGCTGGATGAGCCGTCGCAGGGCATCATGCCAAAGCTGGTCGATGAGATCTTCCAGGCCGTGAAACGCATCCGCGACGCCGGCATGACCGTGCTGATCGTCGAGCAGCGCATGTCCGAATGCCTGGAAATCGCCGACCGCGCCTACATCCTGCAAACCGGCCGCGTCCTGATGCAGGGCAGCGCGGCCGAGATCAGCGTCAATCCGGATGTAAGGAAGGCGTATCTGGGGCTGTAGTTGCTGTAGACTGGTGACGGCAGCTCTCTCCACGTCATTGCGAGCGAAGCGAAGCAATCCAGAAATTTCACCGCAGAGGCGGTCTGGATATCTTGATCGCTTACTTCCCCGAAATGACGAGCTCAAATCAGATCGCCGTAGAGATCCTTCCAGTCGGGGCTCAGGCCCTCAATCAACGCCAGCTTTTTCGCGCGGCTGCCCGCCTTGATCTGCTTTTCGCGAGTGATGGCCCTCGGTCATGCTGCCATGAAGTTCGAACCAAACCAGAATCTTGCACCCGTGCTTTCTAGAAAACCCCGCAACCAGCCCTTCGCGATGTTCGAAAGCTCGTTTCGGGAGGTTGCTTGTCACGCCTGTATAGAGTGTTCCGTTGCGGCGGCTCGCCATGATGTAGACGCAGGGCTGTGTCATTCGATCTCTTGCCAGCATTGGAGCGCCCGAAGTAATTAGTTTTTCCGTGGCCCTGGATTGCTTCGCTTCGCTCGCAATGACGTGGAGGGAGCTTGGCAGTAAATCGCTACGAATGCTCCTCATGCTCGGGCAGCGCTAACCCAAACACCTTCGTCAAATCCTTCACCTGCTCAGGCGACAGGTACCGCGGGTTCAGGCCGCGCAGCAGCAGGTACAGTTTCGCCGTCTCCTCCAGTTCCTCCATCGCGAACACCGCGGCCTCCAGCGTATCGCCCGAAACCACCGGGCCGTGGTTGGCGAGCAGCACGGATGAATATTTCCCCGCCAGCCCCTTGATCGCGCCGGCGACGGCGGGATCGCCCGGCCGGTAATAGGGCACGAGCGCGGTTTGGCCACATTTCATCACGTAATAAGCGGTCATCGGCGGCAGCGCGGCGCGGGGGTCGATCTCGGGCAGCATCGACAACGCTACCGAGTGCGTCGAATGCAGGTGCACCACGGCGCGCGCGGCGCTACGGGTCTGGTAGAGCGCGGTGTGCAGCGGCACTTCCTTGGTCGGCGTGTCGCCGGATACCAGCCGTCCATCGGGGCCAAGCCGGGACATCCGCGCCGGATCGAGGAAGCCGAGCGAGGCGTTGGTCGGCGTTACCAGCCAGCCGCCGTCGTCGAGCTTTACGCTGATATTGCCGGAGGAGCCCGGCGTCAGCCCGCGCTCGAACAGCGAGCGGCCGAAGCGGCAGATTTCCTCGCGGATCCTTGTTTCGCTCATGGACCGACCTCTTTTCCGCCTTGTCTCACGCTTTGGCAGCGCGGCCAAGCCGTGATACGCAGGGCCAAGCCGCCGGCCGAATGGCCGCTGAACAGAAACTATCGAGGAACCGCCGCATGCCAGAATCCGCCAAACCGCGCGTCGCCGTCATCGGGCTGGGCTCGATGGGGTATGGCATGGCGACCTCGCTGCGCCGCGCCGGACTAGATGTCACCGGGTGCGACGTCTCGCCTGACACGGTCAAGCGGTTCGTCGCCGACGGCGGCAAGGGCGCGGCGACGCCGGCGGAGGCGGCAAAATCGGCCGACATCGTCGTCAGCGTGGTCGTCAACGCCGCGCAAACCGAGACTATCCTGTTCGGCGCCAATGGCGTCGCGGAAACGCTAGCCAAAGGCGCGGTATTCATTTCCTCCGCCACCATGGATCCCGATGTCGCGCGGCGGCTCGCCAAACAGTTGGAAGAAACCGGCCGGCACTACCTCGACGCGCCGATCTCCGGCGGCGCGCAGCGCGCGGCGCAGGGCGAACTCACCATCCTTGCATCCGGCAGTCCGGCCGCCTTTGCCAAAGCGCGGCCGGCGCTCGATGCGATGGCCGCAAAACTCTACGAGCTCGGCGATGCCGCCGGGCAGGGCGCGGCGTTCAAGATGATCAACCAGTTGCTGGCCGGTGTGCACATTGCCGCCGCTTCCGAGGCCATCGCATTCGCCGCCAAGCAGGGCCTCGACATCCGAAAAGTCTACGAGGTGATCACGGCGTCCGCCGGCAATTCCTGGATGTTCGAGAACCGCATGCCGCATGTGCTCGACGGCGATTATGCGCCGCGCAGCGCGGTCGATATCTTCGTCAAGGACCTTGGCATCATCCAGGACATGGCGCGCTCGCAGAAATTCCCGGTGCCGGTTTCCGCTGCGGCATTGCAGATGTTCCTGATGACGTCAGCCGCCGGCATGGGCCGTGACGACGACGCCTCGGTGGCGCGGATGTATGCAAGAGTGACCGGCACGCATCTGCCGGGCGAGCCGAAGTAAGAGCAAGATCAAGAAGGGGACCGTAGATGCCGCGCTTTGCCGCCAATCTCTCCATGATGTTTACCGAGGTCCCGTTCCTCGACCGTTTCGATGCGGCGGCGAAAGCCGGCTTCACTGCGGTCGAATTCCTGTTTCCTTACGATCATCCGGCAGACGCCGTCGGCGAACGGTTGAAGCGCAATGGCCTGACGCAGGCGCTGTTCAACCTGCCGCCGGGTAATTGGGACGCCGGCGAAAAAGGTTTTGCCGCGCTGCCGGAGCGCTTTGACGATCTGAAGCGAAGCCTGGAGACCGCACTGCCTTACGCGAAGGCGACCGGCGTCAAGCGGTTGCATCTGATGGCGGGCATCGCTGACCGCAACAACACCAAGGCCGTCGAACAGTTCTACAAGTCGGTGACATGGGCCGCCGAGTTCTACGCGCCCTATGATCTCGACGTCGTGATCGAGCCGATCAATCC
The DNA here is from genome assembly GCF_032917945.1 of Bradyrhizobium sp. sBnM-33. Classification (NCBI taxonomy): domain Bacteria; kingdom Pseudomonadati; phylum Pseudomonadota; class Alphaproteobacteria; order Hyphomicrobiales; family Nitrobacteraceae; genus Bradyrhizobium; species Bradyrhizobium sp. sBnM-33. The sequence goes on along the minus strand of NZ_CP136624.1, from coordinate 7,117,781 downwards.
GCGCAACGTGCCGGGATACTTCCTCAACGATTTCGGCTTCGCGCGCGACCTGATCACCGAGCTGAAAATCCCGAACCTGAAACTGCAGTTCGACATCTATCACTGCCAGATCATCCATGGCGACGTCACCATGCGGCTGCGCGAGATGATGCCGATCATCGGCCACGTCCAGATCGCCAGCATTCCCTCGCGCAATGAACCCGACGGCGAAGAGCTGAACTATCCGTTCCTGTTCGCCGAGCTCGACCGGCTCGGCTATAGCGGCTTCGTCGGCTGCGAATACAACCCGCGCGGCAAGACCACCGATGGCCTCGGCTGGTTCAAGCCCTATGCCGGAGCAAAATCGTGAAATTGTCTCTGGGCTGTATTGCCGACGACTACACCGGCGCCTCCGATCTCGCCAACACGCTGACCCGTCAGGGCCTGCGCACGGTGCAGACCATCGGCGTGCCGCCAGACGATCTGGCGCTACCGGAGGTCGATGCGGTCGTGGTGTCGCTCAAGAGCCGCTCGATCGAGGCTGATGTTGCGGTCGAGCGTTCGCGCGCCGCTGAAAAATGGCTGCGCGGCCGCGGCGCCAGCCACGTGCTGTTCAAGATCTGCTCGACCTTCGATTCCACCGACGCCGGCAATATCGGTCCGGTGATGGACGCGCTGCGCGCCGATTCCGGCGACGCAATCGTGCTGGTGACGCCGGCTTTTCCGGAAACCGGCCGCACGGTCTACCAGGGCAATCTGTTCGTCGGCTCCGTGCCGCTGAACGAAAGCCCGCTGAAGGACCATCCGCTCAACCCGATGCACGATTCCAACCTGGTGCGGGTGCTGGCGCGCCAGAGCCGTACCCAGGTCGGGCTGGTGGATCTTGCCACGCTCACGCGCGGCGCGGAGGCGGTTCGCGGACGTCTCGCGGAGCTGGCGGCAAAGGGTATCGGCGCCGCCATCATCGATGCGGTCTTTGATCGCGATCTGGAAACCATCGGCGCCGTGGCGCTGGATCACCGCCTGTCCGTCGGCGCGTCCGGCATCGGTCTCGGCCTCGCCCGGGCGCTGGTCGCCTCCGGCAAGGTCAAAGCGGCTTCTGCGGGCGCGGCGTCCGGCGCGCCGGTCGGCGGACCGGCCGCGTGCCTTGCTGGGAGCTGCTCGCAGGCGACCTTGGCGCAGATCGCCAATGCCGAAAAGACCATGGCTGTGCTGCATCTCGATCCCGAGCAGATCATCGCGGGACCGGCAGAGGCGCGACGGGCGCTGGCCTGGGCAAGCGACCGAATCACTTACGGTCCCATTCTGATCGCCAGCAGCTCGACGCCGGACCAGGTTGTGGCTCTGCAATCTCGGCATGGCCGCGATGCAGCCGGACATGCCATCGAGCAGGCGATGGCCGATATCGCCGAAGGCCTGGTGCGCACAGGCGTGCGGCGACTGGTGGTCGCCGGCGGCGAAACTTCGGGCGCCGTGGTCGATCGCCTGCGCATTCCCGGCTTCCTCGTGGGCGAGGAAATCGCTGCAGGCGTACCGGTTTTGCGCGCGGTCGGCGCCAATGACGGCGAGATGCTGCTTGCCCTAAAATCAGGCAATTTCGGCGGAGCGGAATTCTTCTCCGACGCCCTAAAGCTGATGCGCTGATCCGACATTCATTTCCTGGTGAGAACTGTCGCGTAGGTATTTGTACCGACGCGAATTAACTCAACTTGAGGACGCGTCGGGTTTGATATCCGCAAGGCATCCTTCTTTTCCGACTCTCGCCTTTCCTATCCGACATCCCGCGCGCCCAAAATCAAGAGATTCCGCCCATGCTCGCCCGCTATTCGATCCGCGCCAAGATCATCGCCGTGGTCGCCTTCCTGCTCGCCGCGATGGCGGGCATGGGTCTGCTCGCGGTGAAGAATATGCGCGCCATTAACGCCAATACGGTCGATATCGCAACCAACTGGATGCCGAGCATCCGAGTGCTGGGCGACCTGCGGGCCGGCGTCATTACGTACCGCAACGTAATCCGCGAGCACATGCTGTCCGAGACGCTGGACGAGAAGCTGGCGATGGAAAAGACACTCGCTGCGGTCATCGAGAGCAACACCAAGATCCGCGCCGCCTACGAGCCGCTGATCACCTCGGCGGAGGAACGCGCGCTGTATACCGAATGGTCGAAGCTATGGGATAAATATCGGAAGGGCACCCAAGAGGTCATGGAACTGTCGCGCAAGGCGGCTGGCAATATCCCTACCGAAGCCAACGACCTGAATACCACCACCGTCAACAAGATCGGCCTCGACGCCGACGCCGTCCTGAAAAAGAGCGTCGACTTGAACAATGCCGGCGCGGACAAGGCGGCAAGAGAGGCGGCCGACAGCTACACCGCCGCTCTCATGATGCTTGCCTTGATCCTCGGCGCCGCCGTCATGATCGGCGTCGGCATCAGTGCCTACCTGGTTCGCGATGTCTCCAGCGGCATTGCCTCCATCGTCACGCCGATGCAGGCCTTGGGTATGGGCGATCTGAGCGCGAAGGTGCCGCACCAGGGCGAGAAAACCGAAATCGGCGCGATGGCCGATACCTTGCAGGTATTCAAGGAAGCGCTGATTGCCAAGAAAGCTGCCGACGAAGCCGCCGCCGCTGACGCCGAAGCCAAGATCGAGCGCGGCCGGCGGGTCGACGGCATCACCCGCAACTTCGAAAGCGTGATCGGCGAGATCGTGCAGACGGTATCTTCGGCTTCGACGCAGCTCGAAGCGTCGGCCGGCACGCTGTCGGCGACCGCCGAGCGCTCGCAGACGCTGACCTCGGCGGTGGCCTCGGCTTCCGGCGAAGCCTCCGCCAACGTGCAGTCCGTGGCCTCGGCGACTGAAGAGCTTTCTTCCTCGGTCACCGAGATTGGCCGCCAGGTGCAGGCGTCGGCGCGGATGGCGACAGACGCAGTCGGTCAGGCCCGCGTCACCAACGAGCGGGTCAGCGAATTGTCCAAGGCGGCGGGCCGGATCGGCGACGTCGTCGAACTCATCAACACCATCGCAGGCCAGACCAATCTGCTGGCGCTCAACGCCACCATCGAGGCGGCGCGCGCGGGCGAAGCCGGCCGCGGCTTTGCGGTCGTGGCCTCGGAGGTGAAGGCGCTGGCCGAACAGACGGCAAAGGCCACCGGCGAGATCAGCCAGCAAATTGCCGGCATCCAGGGCGCGACCCAGGAGTCTGTTAGCGCGATCAAGGAAATCAGCGGCACCATCGAAAGGCTGGCGGAGATCTCCTCGGCTATCGCGGCCGCCGTGGAAGAGCAGGGCGCCGCAACCCAGGAAATCTCCCGCAACGTGCAGCAGGCTGCCCGCGGCACCCATCAGGTCTCCACCAATATCACCGATGTGCAGCGCGGCGCCGGCGAGACCGGTGCGGCCGCCTCGCAGGTGCTGTCGGCGGCGCAGTCGCTGTCGGGCGACAGCCAGCGCCTCAGGCTCGAAGTCGGCAAGTTTCTGGAATCGGTCCGGGCAGCGTGACAACCGGCCGGCCGCAGACGAAGGGCCCGGCTCCCGGAAAGGGCGCCGGGCCTTTTCTCGTGCTGCGCGAATTTGGCGGCGCCGCAACCCGGCTGGACAATCCGTAGTTTCACGCAAGCGGAAATTAACCGGTCCCCGCTAGGCTGCCCCTGCATCTCCGGGATTCGCGCGCGCAGGCTGCCGGTTCCTTGCATCGCGAATTCCGCCTCCGGAAAAACTGCTTCAGAAGAATTTGGGGTCGTCGACATGATCAAGCTCAACCGCATCGGAAACAAACTGGGCTTGGCCGGCGCGGTCGGCGTCCTGCTGGCGATCGGCATGGTGACCAACCAGATGGTCACCGAATCGAGGATCGAGGAAGCCAGCGAGCGTGCCGCCCGGTCGCAGCAAGTGGCCGACAACTCGCTCTCTGCCCATATCGACCTGCGCAAGATTCAGCTTGCCGCCGGCGACGTCAGGCTGGCGCGAGCCCCCGCCGAGGTCGAAAAGGCCATTGCCGATTTGCAGCGCCACAAGGCGAGCGCAGCAAAGGAATTGGACGCCGCGCTCGCGACCGCGCAGCGGCCTGACGCCAGGGAACGGCTGCAGAAGATCAAGACCTTGATGGATGGCTTTACCGCCGCCGTGGAAGATCTCGCCAAGGCGCAGAGCACGTTGCTGGCGCAGATCGAGAAGCGCTCGGTGATCTCGGAGGAATGGACCAAGGCGGTCGATGCTCAGTTGAAGTTGCCGGCCATGGCGAAGTTGGATAACCGTCTCGAGATCGAGCGTCTGCTATTTCAGGCCGATGGAAAGGTGAACGCGCTGCGGGCAGCCGCCTGGAAGCTCGGCGCGACCGGCGATGCCAACCTGGTCACGGAGATGGCCAAGACCGAGGCCTCGCTGAAGGACGTCTTTAACAAGCTGCGCGGCGAGGCCGACGATCGCGAGTTGCTGGTCGTGGTCAGCAACCTTTCCTCGACCGTCAAGCGCTTCCTGGCCGCCAATGAGGAAGCGGTAAAGACCGAGCAGGTCAAGAACGACATCATCACCAACCGCACCGTCAAGGCCGCCGCAGATGTTGCCAATCTGATGGAAACAACCGTCGAGGCCGCGCAAAGGGATGCCAAGACCTCCAAAGACGAGGTCATGGCCGATACCGAGCGCGCCAACCGCATCAACCTGATCATGGCGATCATCGTCGTCGCGTCGCTGATCGCTTCGGTGGTATTCTCCTTCCTCGGGGTCGCGCGTCCGATGACGCGGCTGAACGGTGCGCTGGGCGAAATGGCCGGCGGCAATCTCGACGTCGAGATTCCCGGCGCTGGCCGCGGCGACGAAATCGGCGACCTCGCCAAGACGGTGACGGTCATCCGCGAGAACGCCGAACACAAGGCGCGCGAGGAAGCCGAGGCCAAGGTCCAGCAGGACCAGGTCGCGGCGCAGCGGCGCAAGCAAGAAATGATCAAGCTCGCCGACGATTTCGAAGGCGCGGTCGGCGAAATCGTGGACACGGTGTCCTCGGCTTCGACCGAACTCGAAGCCGCCGCCGGCACGCTGACCGCGACCGCCGAACGCGCCCAGGAGCTGACCACGATGGTGGCTGCGGCTTCCGAGGAAGCCTCTACCAACGTGCAGTCGGTGGCTTCCTCCACCGAAGAGATGGCCTCGTCGATCACCGAGATCGGCCGTCAGGTCCAGGAATCGGCGCGAATGGCCAATGAAGCTGTCGACCAGGCCCGCACCACCAATGGCCGGGTCAGCGAATTGGCGAAGGCGGCCGCCCGCATCGGCGCAGTGGTCGAACTCATCAACACCATCGCCGAACAGACCAATCTGCTCGCGCTCAACGCCACTATCGAGGCGGCCCGGGCCGGCGACGCCGGCCGCGGCTTCGCCGTCGTGGCTTCCGAGGTGAAGGCGCTCGCCGAACAAACCTCGAAGGCGACCGGCGAGATCGGCCAGCAGATCACAGGCATTCAGGCCGCGACGGAGGAGTCCGTCGGTGCGATCCAGGCGATCAGCTCCACGATCGAGAAGCTCTCGGAAATATCCTCGACCATTGCGGCCGCGGTGGAAGAGCAGGGTGCCGCAACCCAGGAAATCTCCCGCAACGTGCAACAGGCGGCCCGCGGCACCCAGCAGGTCTCCGCCAACATCACCGACGTGCAGCGCGGGGCCGGCGAGACCGGATCGGCCTCGACGCAGGTGCTCTCTTCGGCCCAGTCGCTGTCGTCGGATTCCAACCGCCTCAAGCTCGAGGTCGGCAAGTTCCTGAATTCGGTACGAGCGGCCTGAGGTCGCCCGGGCCCCGCAAGGGCAGGGCTGTCGCATATGACGGCGCTGAGCTCGCGAGCGCTCAAGTTTCCGCATCGTCATGGCCGGGCTTGTCCCGCCCATCCACGTCTTCTCGCGCGGAGACCAAGACGTGGATGCCCGGGACAAGCCCCGGGCATGACGAGTTTGTGGGCACACCGAACCACTACATGACCGCATATGCGATAGCACTGGGCCCGCAGGGGTCCTGATTAATGGGACTCCGTAGATCTACTGAGTACAAAATTAACGGGTAGAAAGCGGCTGACCTATACGATTCCGCGCAATGGGACAGACGACCTCCGTCGTCGCGTGGAGATCAAGCATGTTTGCAATGGTACGTCGGGCCAAGCTGACGGTTGGCCGAAAGATCTATGGCCTCATCTGCCTCAGCTTCGTCGGGCTCCTGGGCGTGACCTTTCTCGAGTCGCGCGAGCTGGCTTCGAGCCTCAATCAGCAGAAGCAGATTGAATTGCGGCACCTCGGCGAACTCGCGATTGGCATCGTCAAGGAAGAGCATGCCGCGGCGCAGAAGGGCGGTGTTTCGGACGCCGACGCGCAGAAGCAGGCGATGGCGCGCGTCGCGGCGCTTCGTTACGGCAATAACGACTATTACTGGATCAACGACATGCATCCGAAAATGGTGATGCATCCGATCAGGTCAGAGATGAACGGCAACGATCTGTCGGCCTACAAGGACCCGAACGGCAAGCTGCTGTTCGTCGACTTCGTCAACACCGTCAAAAAGGACGGCTCAGGCTTCGTCCCCTATGAATGGCCCAAGCCGGGCTTCGACAAGCCTCAGCCGAAACTGTCCTACGTGGTCGGTTTTGCGCCGTGGAACTGGGTCATCGGCACCGGCGTCTACATCGACGACCTCAACGCACAGGCCTGGGTGTCAACCCAGCGCTCGCTGATCGTCTCCGGCGTGATCCTGCTGTTCATGCTTGCGGTGTCGATCTTCGTGGCGCGGAGCATCACCGCGCCCCTGCAGCGCATGACCGCCGCCATGAACGATCTTGCCAGCGGCAATCTTGCCGTTGAAGTGCCGGGCATCGGGCGCGGCGACGAGGTTGGCGAGATGGCCAAAGCCGTCGAAGTGTTCAAGAGCAACGCCGTCGCCCGCCAGTCGCTGGAGGCCGAGCAACGCGCGGCGGAGACCCGCGCCGTGGCAAGCCGCAGGGCGGACATGAGCAAGATGGCCGACGATTTCGAAGCCGCGGTCGGCCAGATCGTCGAGGCCGTCTCGGCGGCGTCGAGCCAGCTCGAGGTCTCGGCCGGCACGCTCACCGCGACCGCGGAGCGCGCGCAGGAACTCACGACCACGGTTGCGGCAGCCTCCGAAGAAGCTTCCACCAACGTGCAGTCGGTGGCATCGGCCACCGAAGAGATGGCCTCGTCCGTCACCGAGATCAGCCGCCAGGTGCAGGAATCGGCGCGGATGGCCAACGACGCCGTGGACCAGGCACGCACCACCAATGACCGCGTCAGCGAACTGTCGAAGGCGGCAACCCGCATCGGCGACGTCGTCGAACTGATCAACACCATCGCCGGCCAGACCAACCTGCTTGCGCTCAACGCCACCATCGAGGCGGCACGCGCTGGCGAAGCCGGTCGCGGTTTTGCGGTCGTGGCCTCAGAGGTAAAGGCGCTCGCCGAGCAGACCGCCAAAGCCACCGGCGAAATCGGCCAGCAGATCACCGGCATCCAGGCCGCCACCCAGGAATCCGTGAACGCGATCCAGGCGATCAGCGGCACCATCGAGAAGCTGTCGGAGATTTCGTCGACGATTGCGGCGGCCGTGGAACAGCAGGGCGCCGCGACCCAGGAAATCTCCCGCAACGTGCAGCAGGCTGCCATGGGCACCCAGCAGGTGTCCTCCAACATCACCGACGTGCAGCGCGGCGCCAGCGAAACCGGGTCGGCGTCTTCGCAGGTGCTTGCGGCGGCGCAATCGCTGTCAGGCGATTCGAACCGTCTCAAGCTCGAGGTCGGCCGGTTCCTCGACTCGGTGCGGGCGGCCTGATCTCGTACCTCCTATTCGGTTCGAAGCCGGTTCCTAATACCGGCTTCGCGATCCCTGACGATCCGAATCAGAAACGCGAATTGCCATGAGCAGTCGGTTTGTCGGCTGCAAGAGGAGCGGGAGACATCCCTAGATCGTAAAGTTGCGATTGCTGCGCGTGCCGATCAATCGCAGTGGGCGAAACTGGGACAAAATGCGGCGAACGAACTTTCGCGGTCGGGAAAAAGTGGTAAGAGGCAGAAGTATTGTGACGATCTGATGTCAGAACGTCTGATGCCGGAAGATCTGCCATGTGTTCTGCGTCAATAAAGATCAGCCAGGACTCAACCCGCTTCATCCAAAGGAAAGGCGCATCGAGGCACCCATCCGTCATGGTCAAGTTGCGCATACGATACTTCTCAATCCCGGCTAGCGTCCTTTTTCGTTGTTGCGACGATCGCCGCCGACGGCTCGGATAACCGCCGCGTGTCGTTGCTTGATGAACTGGTTGAGTCTGAGTTCGTAAAGGTTAGCCGGTCTCTGGACATCGATCGTTTCCGGAACATCGAAGGACTGGGCGATGCCAAGAGCATTCCGATCGACGCCAAGCACTTCGCCGCCGGTTTCGCCTCGTTGAAGTTGAAGTCCTGTTCGGTCCATCTGCAGCGGACGTTCCCTCGAATTCTGCAGATGCAGTATTCCACGACCGGCGCGATCGTCGGCTTCACGATGGATGATGCGGCTTCTCTGATCATCGACGGCGTTGAAGCCCGTGCGCCGACCCTGCTCCTGGTCAAGGGTACCGCGACGTGTGAGATCGTCGAACAGCGGGCCAATCTGGTCGCGCTTGTGAATTTTGCTTCCATCGACGATCGCGGCTGGCCAGGCGATGCCGACAGTGCTCAATTGATCGCGACGCTGCCGGATAGATGCGAGACACTCCGGGTGACGGTTCGCGATGCGCTGACGCTCGCTTCGCATTCGCCCGATAGTTTCGCGCAGCCGAACGTGATCGAGCACGTCGAAGAATCGATCCTGCAGGCGGTCGATCTGGCGCTGGCTGCGGCATCGCCCACACCCGAAGCCAAGCGCCTGAGCCTGAGCCACTATCTGGCGCTGGTCCGTAAGCTCGACGAGTTCGTGGCCGACAACGCCGGCAAGACGCTGTACAGCGCCGACGTGGCGCGGCAACTCGGGGTCTCGGTGCGAACGCTGCATAACGCAGTGGTTGCCATTCGCGGCATGAGCATGCATCGCTACATGCGGCTGCGGCGGCTGTGGAATGTACGACAACAACTGGTGAGCGGCGCGTCGGTGCAGTCGGTGAAGGCGGTCGCGCTCGTGAACGGCTTCTGGCACATGGGCGAGTTCACCGCGCTCTATCGCGAGCTGTTTGGCGAAACACCGCAGCAGACGCTGTCGGCATCGCGCAAGCGGTTGGACGATCCGGCATGAGGGCGGTCAAGCGCTCTGCGCGTCCGTAATACTACCAATTCCCGGACCGTGCCGCCTTAGACGCTGATTAACCATCGTATGAAAGGTTGGCGGTCATGGGTGCCGCTCTGTGGCTATGCCGCCGCAGGAGCCCTTCGTTCGCACGAATCGGCTCGTCCCAAATTGGCCCGGCACTTCTTCACCGTGATCCCGCCGTGCGGGAAATAAACGGCAGCGCTGTGGTTTCCCCGGGTCGTTTTCATTTGAAGGACGCAAGGCCATGTCCCGTTTCATCCTGAACCTGTCGATCGGCGCCAAGCTCGGCATCGCCTCGGGCCTTGGCGTTCTGCTTGTTGGTACGATGGTGATCATCCAGATGCGCGCCAACACTGCCATCCGCGATGCGGATGCTCGCAAGTCCGTGCAGCAAGCGATTGCCCGGGATGCGGTGGATGCGAAGGCTTCAATTCGCGGCATGCAGATCGGCGTGCGGGATCTCCGCCTCGTCAACAATCCGGCGGACATGCAAAAGGCCACCGACTATCTCGCCGCCCGGTTCAAATCCGTGAATCGTTTTGCCGACGAGATGCTCAACCTCTCGTCGGCCGAAAATCGTGCCCGTATTGAAAAACTCAAGTCGAGGTCGGCTGACTATGCCAAAGGCGCTCAGCAGATTGCGGCGGTTCGAGCTGAAGCGATTGCCGCCGCGGGTAGCGGGACTGATGCCGCAGCGAAAATTGCAAAGCTCAACGAGGAAGCCGTTCGCATCGCGCGTGAGACGACGCTGCCGATCGCAGCCGAACTCGAACAGCTCGCCAACCAGATCGCCGACCTGGCAAAGCGCGGCGTTGAAGAGGTCGCGGCCGAAGCAGCCCGGGAAATGGCTGCGGCCGAACGGGAATCCATGGCAATCGGTATCGGCACGATCCTGTTGCTGATCGGAACCAGCATATTCTCCTACTTCATGATCGCCCGTCCGATGCGCGCGCTGAGCGTCTCGATGGACGAGCTCGCCGGCGGTAACTTCGCGGTGGTGCTGCCGGGCCTTGGACGCAAGGATGAGCTCGGCGCGGTCGCCGGCGCAGTCGAGAAGTTCAAGATCGTCTCGGAACAGAAGGCCCGCGACGAGGCGGAGGCCAAGATCAAGCAGGACCAGATCGCCGCCCAGCAGCGCAAGGCTGAAATGGTCAGGCTCGCGGATTCCTTCGAGGCAGCCGTCGGCGAGATCGTCGAAACCGTATCGTCGGCCTCTACCGAACTCGAGGCTTCCGCCAGCACGCTGACCGCGACCGCGGAGCGCGCACAGCAGGTAACGACCACGGTGGCCGCTGCTTCCGAGGAGGCGACCACCAACGTGCAGTCGGTTGCATCGGCGACCGAGGAACTGTCGTCTTCGGTCAACGAGATCAGCCGCCAGGTGCAGGAATCGGCGCGAATGGCGGGTGAAGCCGTCGACCAGGCGCGCACCACCAATGACAGGGTCAGCGAATTGTCGAAGGCGGCAGCGCGCATCGGCGACGTCATCGAACTCATCAACACCATTGCAGGCCAAACAAACCTGCTGGCGCTCAACGCCACGATCGAGGCGGCGCGCGCCGGTGAGGCCGGCCGCGGCTTTGCGGTGGTGGCGTCGGAAGTGAAGGCGCTCGCCGAACAAACCGCCAAGGCCACCGGTGAGATCAGTCAGCAGATATCAGGCATCCAGGGCGCGACTCACGAATCCGTCGGCGCCATCAAGGAAATCAGTGGCACCATCGAACGGCTGGCCGAGATCGCCTCGACCATCGCCGCGGCGGTGGAAGAGCAGGGAGCGGCGACCCAGGAAATCTCCCGCAACGTGCAGCAGGCGGCCGATGGCACCCAGCAGGTTTCAGCCAACATCATCGACGTGCAACGCGGGGCCGGCGAGACCGGCTCGGCTTCCGCGCAGGTGCTTTCGGCGGCACAGTCGCTCTCTGCCGACTCGAACCGCCTCAAGCTCGAGGTCGGCAAGTTCCTGGATACGGTGCGGGCGGCGTGAGGTGGCTGTCACGTTTTCGCGCCCCGGACGCAGCGCAGCAAGCAAGTGATGCGCTGCAGAGCCGGGGCCCATGTTGCGAGAGCAGCGACTGGCCGCAATGGGTCCCCGCTCTGCGGAGCAGCGCCAAGGGCGCTGCACCGCGTCGGGGACATGAGTTAAGCCACCCGCCACTCCAGCACGCCGTCGTCGGCCGCAACGATATCGCCCACCGACCCCACCGGCGTCCGGTTCATATCTAACAAATGCTTGAGCGTCGCCGCGTCATTGGCCGGCACACGCGCCAGCGCCCGCGCATCCTGCTCGGTGCGCAGCATCACGACGCCGTGCTCGACCTCGCCCTTGCCCTTGTAGATCACGGTAAAGCTCTCGACTTTGCCCTTGCCTGAGGCCTCCGTGACGAAGTCCGGCACCGTGCGGCGGTTGCGGTCGGCCTCGGCCTGCACGCTGGTGTCCTGCTTGAGCGCCTCTTTCGGCGCCTCACGCGACAGCACCAGCCCGTGATGCTTGGTGACAAAGCCGCCCTGGCCGTAGAGCAGGCCGAGCTTGCCGTCTTGACGTAGCTTGCGCACCATCGCAATCGCCGCGTGCGTCATATAGGTATTGAGCGGCGCGCCGAAGAAGGTGAGGCCGCCGGTCACCGTCGGCTGCACGTCGGGGCCCAAGCCCAGCGTCCGCCGCGCCATCTTCGGCACACAGGGAAAGCAGCTATAGAGCTCGATGGCGTCGAATTTCCTGCCGTCGCCCTCGACAAGGTCCATCATCGCCTTCAGCACCGCGTTCTGCGGATGGCTTTCATAAAACTGGTCGCGCACCAGATAGTCGCGCGGTTCCTCCGCCGAGGCGCCGCCGACCGGATAGATCAGGCGATCTGCAGGGACACCGGCCGCGCGCGCTTTCGCCAGCGACGTCAGCAGCACCGCCCCACCCATGTTCACGGTCGGATTGGCCACCATCAGTTTTGTATAGGGCCACGCGATCAGCCGGTTCTCCGGCGTCGGCGTGATGATCTCGTCAGGTGTGAATCGTTTCTTCAACCAGGAGTTCGGATTTTCCGACGCGACCTTCGAATAGGTCGACCACAGCGCGCCGGATTCGGCGAGCGCCTCGCGCGGCGTCTGGCCCCAATGCGCCGAGGTTGCAGATTCGTAAAGCGGATAAACCGTGATAGGGCGGAACACGCCGAGCTTCACCGCCATCGGCTTCTGAAACGCCGCACCGCGTTTCGGCTCCTCGACGTCGTGAGCGAACGGCGTCCACGGCAGCGCAATACCGCCGCGCTCGGCCCTGGTCGCCGTCGATTGCGCTTCCGCGCCGCAGACCACCGCCACGCTGCACTCGCCGCGCGCGATGCGTTGTGCGGCTTCGTGAATGTAGCGGATCGGGCTCTCGCCGCCGACCGGGCCGTAATAGCAATGCGCCGGCGCAGCACCAAGCTTTGCTGCGAGCTGCTTCTCGGGATCGCGGTAGCGCCAGCTCAGGAAATTGACGACGTCGAGCGAGCCGAGCTCGCCGAGCAGCTTTGCGCCGCTATCGGCTTCCGCGCGTCGCACCGCCTGTTCGAGCAGCGCCAGCGGTTCGAGACCAGCGGCGATGTCCTTTGGCCGATCGACGATTTCGCCGACGCCGACGATGACGGGAACGCGGTCTTCGGAGAGGGGGGCTTTTGTCATTTCTTCTTGTTTCGCTTTCCAGAGATCAATTCGCGGTTCGTTGTTCCGTCATTGCGAGGAGCGGAGCGACGAAGCAATCCATACTTTTTTGGCGAGATGGATTGCTTCGCTTCGCTCGCGATGACGTGGAGAGAGAGAGGGTCACTCCTCCATCAGCATGTTCATATGCTCCACCGCGTCGGCAAAATCTTTCTTGAACTCCTGCACCACCGCGCCGGCCGATTTCACGCTGTCGATCAGGCCGACACCCTGGCCGACGAAGTAGGTCACGAGGTCGCGCGCCTGCACGTTACCGGCAGCGGCGGCGCGGTCGATCGAGTTGAAGGCGTCGCGGCTGACGATGCTTTGCAGCGGCATCGGCAATGCGCCGGGGCTGTCGGGACTGCGGTCCCACGCGTCGGTCCACACCGAGCGCAGTTGTCGTGCCGGCTTGCCGGTGCGGCCCTTGGAGCGTACCGCGTCGCGCGAGGATGCCGCGATCATCTTCTCGCGGAAAATTTCGGTGGTCTCCGATTCCACCGTCGCCAGCCACACCGACCCGGTCCAGGCGCCGGCGGCGCCCATCGCCATGCAGGCCGCCATCTGCTTACCGGTCATGATGCCGCCGGCGGCAAGCACCGGCACGTCGCGGACCGGCTTGATCGCCTTGATCACCTCGGGCACCAGCACCATGGTCGAGACCTCGCCGCAATGGCCGCCGGCCTCGGTGCCTTGCGCAACCAAAATATCAACGCCGGCAGCGACCTGCCGCAGCGCGTGCTCTTTCGAACCAATGAGCGCCGCCACCGGTACGTCATGCTGGCGGCCCATGTCGATCATCTGTTTTGGCGGCACGCCAAGCGCGTTGGCAATCAGCTTGATCGGATGGCGGAACGAGACCTCGAGCACGTCAAGCGCGCGCTGCGCGTCAAACGGTTGCGGCTGGTTGTCGGCGACATTGGTCGTCGTCAGCTCGACGCCGTATTTCTTCAGGAGGTTGCGGGTGAAATCGCGATGCTGCGGCGAGATCCGCGCCTCCAGGCTCTTCCAGGTGACGTCCTTTTCGCCCGCGGTCGACATGTTTTCGGGAATCAGCACGTCGAGCCCGTAGGGCTTGCCATCGGTGTGATCGTCGATCCATTTCAGTTCCTGTTCGATGGTTTCAGGCGAATGCGCGGTCGCGCCCAATACGCCAAACCCGCCGGCGCGGCTGACGGCGGCGACCACGTCGCGGCAATGGCTGAAGGCGAGCAGCGGAAATTCGATTCCCAGTATGTCGCAGATCGGCGATTTCATGTTGCTCCTCCCGGCGGCAGCATTCGGTGGTTGCTGCTCGGCTTTCCACGAGACGCTAGCCCATGGAAGGCTTGCATGCCAAGCGGCCTTGCTTCTCGCCATGCGGCGCGAACATTCCACCGCGCAAAATATGCAGTGCCATGCCGCCGATTTGCATCTTGCGCTTTCAAGCTGCGGAGAGAATGCTGGCAACTAAATCAAGAGATAAGCTTTAAAGGGAGCCCGCCTTTATGTCCGCTACGTCTTCCGTTACCGCTAAATCGCCCGAGACCTACGACGTCGTCGTGGTCGGCGCGGGCTTTGCCGGCATGTATATGCTGCACCGCTTGCGCGGACAGGGGATGACGGCGCGGGTCTACGAGCAGGGCTCGGGTGTTGGCGGCACCTGGTACTGGAACCGCTATCCCGGCGCGCGCTGCGACGTCGAGAGCATGCAGTATTCCTATTCGTTCTCGGAAGAGCTGCAGCAGGAGTGGGACTGGAGCGAGCGCTATGCACCGCAGCCAGAGATTTTGAAGTACGCCAACCACGTTGCCGACCGCTTCGATTTGCGAAGGGACATCCAGTTCGATACCCGTGTCGATGGTGCCGAGTTCAACGAGGTGACCTCCCTCTGGTCGGTAACGACTTCGGACGGCAAAACGGTGTCAGCAAAATTCGTCGTGCTCGCCACCGGCTGCCTGTCAAACGCGCGGATGCCTGACATCAAGGGGCTCGATCGGTTCAAGGGCACGGTCTACCACACCGGCCACTGGCCGCATGAAGAAGTCGATTTCACCGGCCAGCGCGTCGGCGTCATCGGCACCGGATCGTCGGGGATACAGTCGGTGCCGGTCATCGCCGAACAGGCCAGCCATCTGACGGTGTTTCAGCGTACCGCGAATTTCTCGATCCCCGCGCGCAACGCGCCGCTGACGGAAGAAGAGCGGCAGAAATTCCGCGCCAACTATCCCGAGATCCGGCGCTTTGCCCGCGAGGTGGCGAAGAACGGTATCTACACCGAGATGCCCGACCGCGGCGCGCTCGACGACGGCGACAACGAGCGTCGCGCCAAATACGAGGCGCGCTGGAATCGCGGCGGGCTCACCTTCATGTCGGTCTACAACAATCTTGCGCTCGACAAGGCCGCCAACGACACCGCTGCTAATTTCGTCCGCGACAAGATCGCCGGGATCGTCAAGGATCCGGAAACGGCAAAACTATTGCAGCCGAACAATCATCCGATCGGCTCAAAACGCATCTGCATCGACACGGACTATTTCGCAACCTTCAATCGTCCCAACGTGACGCTGGTCGATATCAGGTCCAACCCGATCGAGGAGATCACGGAAAACGCGGTGCGCGTTGCCGGTAAGGACTACGATGTCGATGCGCTGGTGCTGGCGACCGGTTTTGACGCCATGACGGGCTCGGTCGCCAAGATCGACATCCGCGGCCGCGACGGCCAGACGCTGAACCAGAAATGGGCGGCAGGTCCGCGCACCTATCTCGGCCTGATGAGCGCGGGCTTTCCCAACCTCTTTCTCGTCACCGGCCCCGGCAGCCCGTCGGTGCTGTCGAACATGATCGTCTCGATCGAGCAGCATGTCGACTGGATCACCGACTGTCTCGCTTACATGCGCGATCGCGGGCTCGACACGATGGAGGCCGCCACCGAGGCCGAGGACAAATGGGTCTCCCATGTCAACGAGGTCGCCTCCACCACGCTCTATCCGCAGGCCAATTCCTGGTACATGGGCGCCAACGTCCCCGGTAAGCCGCGGATCTTCATGCCCTATATCGGCGGCGTCGGGCCGTACCGGCAGATCTGCAACGATGTCGCTGCGAAAGGGTATCAGGGATTCGTGATGGAGCGGGCTGCGGCGCCGCGGAAGGTGGCGGCGTCGTGACCGTCATTGCGAGCGCAAGCGAAGCAATCCATCTCTCCACGTAAAATAAAGATGGATTGCTTCGTCGCTTCGCTCCTCGCAATGACGAAAGTTGCGGGCTGTAGGCTGGGCAAAGCGCAGCGTGCCCACCATATCCAACACGAACATCAAATGGTGGGCACGGCGCAAGCGCGCCTTTGCCCACCCTACGGCACTGGAGAAATAAATGACCGACGCCCCCACCACCGACCCCGCCGAATACGTCCCGCCAAAGGTCTGGACCTGGAACAAGGCAAGCGGCGGCCGGTTCGCCGCCATCAATCGCCCGATCGCAGGCCCTACGCATGAGGCGGAGCTGCCGGTCGGCCGCCATCCGTTCCAGCTCTACTCGCTGGCTACTCCCAACGGCGTCAAGGTCACCGTGATGTTCGAGGAGTTGCTTGCGGCTGGCCACAGCGGTGCGGAGTACGACGCCTGGCTGATCAAGATCGACGGCGACCAGTTCGGCAGCGGCTTTGTCGCTGTTAATCCGAACTCGAAGATCCCCGCGCTGATGGACCGCAGCGGGCCGACGCCGATCCGGGTTTTTGAGTCTGGCGCGATCCTGATGCATCTCGCCGAAAAGTTCGACGCCTTCCTGCCGGCGAGTGGGCCGGCGCGGGCCGAATGCCTGTCGTGGCTGTTCTGGCAGATGGGCAGCGCGCCGTTTCTCGGCGGCGGCTTTGGCCATTTTTACGCTTATGCGCCGACCAAGATCGAATACGCTATCGACCGCTACGCCATGGAAGTGAAGCGCCAGCTCGATGTGCTCGACCGTCGTTTGGCCGATAACGAATTTCTCGCAGGCAGCGAATACACCATCGCCGACATGGCGACCTGGCCATGGTACGGCGCGCTGGCCAAGGGCCTGGTCTACGGCGCCGGCGAATTCCTCTCGGTACACGAATACAAAAATGTGCAGCGCTGGACCGACGCGATCGCCAAGCGTCCGGCGGTGAAACGTGGGCGCATGGTCAACCGCATCTCCGGCGATCCGGCAAGCCAGTTGCACGAGCGGCACGATGCGAGCGATTTCGATACCAAGACGCAGGACAAGATCGGCGAGCCCGCGAAGGGGTGAGGCGAGGGCGGGGGCCTCTCCGCGATCGAATGCGCGGAGATACCCCCACCCCAACCCTCCCCCGCAAGCGGGAGAGGGGGCGCACCGGCGCTTGTTGAACCGACCGATCAAGCAACGGGCCATCGTGGTTGGCCGCATCCGGCTTGTCGACTAAGCTCTCACCAAGCGGCGCGCTCGTCTCCCTCTCCCGCTTGCGGGGGAGGGCCGGGGTGGGGGCGCCCCACGGGGACTCTACATAGCAGCCCAAAAAGTCCGTCGCCGCATACGCGCAACAACATGGGGCAGGAGGAAACCGCCATGAGCTTCTTCGAAAAAGGCCCAGTCCGGATCCACTACGAGGAAGCCGGCTCCGGCTTCCCGCTGCTCCTGATCGCCGGCGGCGGATTGAATTCGAATATCTCCGGCATCACCGGCGACTATCCGCCCTTCAATGCCATCAAGGAGTTCGGCAACGAATACCGCTGCATCGCCTATGACCTGCGCAACGCGCCGCCCGGCCAATCCACCGGCCCGCTCGAGATCGAGCGCCCCTGGGATTCCCACACCGACGATCAGCTTGCGCTGATGGATCACCTCGGTTTTGAAAAATTCATGGTGCTGGGTTTTTGCATCGGTGGCCCCTTGATCTGGAATCTGATCAAGCGCGCGCCGGATCGCGTCGCCGCCGCCGTACTGGCGATGCCGTCAGGCTCGCGTCCCGAAATGCGCGACCTGTTTTACAATAACAACATGACCGGCTGGGCGCCGGAACTGACAAAACGTCGGCCCGACATCACGATGGAGCAGACGGAAAAATTCCTGACCCGGATGTATCGCACCGATCCCGATTTCGTCTTCACCGTGACGCGCGATTTTGTCCGCCAATGTCAGACGCCGGTGCTGATCCTGCCCGACGATATCCCGGCCCATCCTTACGCAGTCGCGATGGAAAGCGCGTTGCTGGCGCCGAATGCGGAAGTCAGCCTGTTTCCGTGGAAGGAGCCGAAAGAGCGAGTGCCGCTCGCGGTGCGCCAGATCCGCTCTTTCCTGCGCGCGCACCGGCCGATGTCATAGTCCGTAGGATGGGTGGAGCGAAGCGATACCCATCGGCATCGCGAACGGTATTGATGGGTATCGCTTCGCTCCACCCATCCTACTTCTAGACCGCTGTCTTCGCCCCTTCCGCCGGCGGAAACACCACGCGATCGTCCGTACGGCAATAACGGTCCGCGAACATGCGGCCGATCGGGTGATAGCGCTCCATGTGCACGCGCATCGCGGCGTGGTCCCATAATTCGTCACGGATGTGGAAGTGGATACCTTCGCCCATCACCAGGAGGCGATCGCCGTTGACGTCGATCTCCTTCCAGGTCTTGCATTCCATTGCAAACGGCGCATCCGCGAGCCGCGGTACGGCGATTTTGGTCGAGGGCGCCAGCTTGAGATCGAGATAGTCCGGCTCGCCGATGTCAGGGGGAAAGTCGCCGCTGCTTTCGTGCATCGCCCAAGCGAGCGGCTCGTCGGTCAAGTTGACCACGAACTCGTTAGTCCGCCGGATGTTGATCACAGTATCCTTGACGCGGCCGTCGGGCCGCAGATTGGCGGCAAACATGCAGAGCGGCGGATCCTCGCAGAACACGTTGAAGAAGCTGAACGGCGCCGCGTTGACCACGCCGGTCGGACCGATCGTCGTCACCCAGGCGATCGGCCGCGGCAGCACGAAGGAGGTGAGCACCTTGTAGCGCTCGCGGGGTTTTAAGTCGCTAGGGTCGTATTGCATGGGTTGTCTACTCCGGCGGAGGTCCTTGCCTCGCCCCGCTTGCGGGGAGAGGCCGACGCGCGCAGCGCGGCGGGTGAGGGGAGTATCCGCGAATCGGATGCGCGGTGAGAGCCCCTCATCCCGACCTTCTCCCCGCAGGCGGGGAGAAGGGGAAGAGACTACGGCATGCTCAGTTCATGCCTTCCGACCACCATCCAGTGCACCTCGTCCGGACCGTCGGCGAAGCGGAGGTGGCGGACGTCCTGGTACATCTCGCCGAGCGGGCTCCACTGCGAAATGCCGGTCGCGCCATGCATCTGGATCGCCTGGTCGATAATCTTGCAGGTCCGCTCCGGCACCATGGCCTTGACCATGCTGACCCAGATCCGCGCCTCCTTGTTGCCGAGCACGTCCATCGCTTTCGCGGCTTTCAGCACCATCAGCCGCATCGCCTCGATCTCGCAGCGCGCCTGCGCGATGATCTGCAGGTTTCCGCCAAGATGGGCGATCTTCTTGCCGAAGGCTTCGCGGGTGAGCCCGCGCGACACCATCAGGTCGAGCGCCTTTTCTGCCTTGCCGATGGTGCGCATGCAGTGATGAATGCGGCCTGGTCCCAAGCGAACTTGCGAGATTTCAAAGCCGCGGCCTTCGCCGAGCAGGATGTTCTCCTTCGGCACCCGGCAATTGTTGAAGCGCAGATGCATGTGGCCGCGCGGCGCGTGGTCGTGGCCGAACACATGCATCGGGCCCAAAATCTCGACACCGGGGGTGTCGATCGGCACCAGGATCTGCGACTGCTGCTTGCTCGGCGGCGCATCGGGATTGGTCTTCACCATCACGATCATGATTTTGCAGCGCGGATCGCCGGCGCCGGAGATGTAATATTTTTCGCCGTTGATCACCCATTCGTCGCAGACGAGTTTTGCCGTCGTCGAAATATTCTTGGCGTCCGACGACGCAACATTGGGCTCGGTCATCGCGTAAGCCGAGCGGATTTCGCCGGCCAGCAGCGGCTTCAGCCACTTCTCCTTCTGCTCCTTGGTGCCGACGCGCTCCAGCACCTCCATGTTGCCGGTATCGGGCGCCGAGCAGTTCATGGTCTCCGACGCCAGCGGATTCTTCGCCAGCTCAACCGCAATATAGGCGTAATCGAGATTCTTCAGGCCTTCGCCGGTCTCGGCATCAGGCAAAAAGAAATTCCATAGGCCTTCTTCCTTGGCCTTGTCCTTGGCCTTCTGCAGTACCGCGAGCTGCTCCGGCGTAAAGCTCCAGCGGTCCTTCTTGCCCTCGCCGAGCCGCATGAACTCGACCGACATCGGATCGACGGTCTCGCGGATGAATTTTTTGACGTGCTCGTACAGCGGACGAACCTCGTCCGACATGCGCAAATCGTTGAGTTCTTCACCCGGGTTGAGATTGTAGGTCGTCGTTCGCGGGATGTAGGCGTGTTTCATGGATTATTCCTCCCATTGCGCAGACCATTCATCTGCGGGCGCGCGCTCGGCTCGTTGGCCGGCAATGTAGACGGGAGGAGAGGGCTTGCACAAGCGCGGGCAGGTTGGCGACGATTTTCCGCCTCATGGCAAGCGCGCAGGATGGGTGGAGCCAACGAGGCCGGTCAACGGTGGACCCGTTGGCTCTACCCCATCCTAGAGTTCATTTGCGCCTGGCGTGCCGATCGAACGCGCTCAGCACGGCGAGCGTCATCGCGGTGACGCCGGTTTCGATGGTCGGCCTCGGCACCGGCGCGAACAGCGGCGAATGATTTGACGGCATCGGCGGGCCGGTGCCGTTGCGTGCCGCGACGATACGTTCCTGGTCATAGACGCCGATGTTGAACATCATCGACGGTACGCCCGCGCCGGCGAATTCGGAGAAGTCCTCGCTGGCGGTCCCCGGCGGTGAAATCTTGAACTTATCGCCGAATGCCGCCTTCAGCACGTCTGCGGTGGCCGCGACCACATCCGGATCGTTCATGACGGGCTTGGTACCCTCGACGATCTTGATGTCGGGAGCGGGAGCGTCCGACATCGCCGCGGCCGCCTTTGCCGTTCGTTCGATCCCGGCATGTAGTTTGGCGCGAACTTCGGGCTTGTAGGAGCGAATGGTGCCGGAGAGCCGCACCGAGTCCGGGATGATATTTGGAGCGGTGCCGCCGTGAATGGCGCCGATGGTCACGACGCCGAATTCAGTTGGATCCTTCTCGCGGCTGATCACAGTTTGTACGTCGACGATGAACCGCGCCGCAATCGCAACGGGATCGACGGTCGTGTGCGGCGCCGAACCGTGACCGCCGCGGCCGTGGAATGTTATATCGAGGCCGTCGGCGGCGGACGAGCCTACTCCTGTGCGATAGAAGCCCGTGCCATGAGAGAACGGACCGGCATGCAGGGCGAGGGCGATATCGGGCTTGGCAAAGCGCGTAAACAGGCCATCCGCCAACATGGCCTTGGCGCCCGCCACGATTTCTTCCGCCGGTTGGGCGATGAACATCAGCGTGCCGCGCCAATGCTCTTTCAGGCCAAGCAGCGTCTTCGCCGTCCCGACCCAGCTCGCCATATGGATGTCGTGGCCGCAGCTATGGGCGACGAATACCTCCCGCCCGTTCCAGTTGGCCTTGTCGCGGCTCGCATAGTCGAGGCCGGTCTTCTCCATCGGCAGCGCATCGAGCTCGGTGCGCACCATGATGGTGGGGCCGTCGCCGTTTCGGTAAATGGCGACCAGCCCGGTCTTGCCGACCTTCTCGGTGACCTCGAAGCCGAGCGCGCGCATTTCCGCGGCGAGCCTCGCGGCGGTTTTTACCTCCTGAAACGCAAGCTCAGGATGGGCATGGATTTCCTTGTAGAGCGCGTCGAGCTTCGGATAGTCGCTTGCGAGCGAGGCTTCGATCACCTTCTGCAGGGTGGCGACATCGAGCTCGGCATGGGCGGGCAGCGTGATAGTTGCGAATAGCGCGGCGGACGCCGCCAATGACATGACAGATCGCTTCATGGCCGGACGTTCCTTCGATTGTGCCGCAACCCGTGCTGCGCAGGGTGGGTTACGCCTTCGGCTAAACCCACCCTGCAATCTTCGTTTACGCCGGCATCCGGTGCATCGCGCAGATCTTGTTGCCGTCGAGATCGCGCAAGTAAGCGAGGTAGAGTTTGCCAGTGCTGCCTTCGCGGATGCCCGGCGGATTTTCGCAAGTCGTTCCGCCATTGGCGATGCCGGCCGCGTGCCATGCGTCGGCCTGTTCGGGCGAGTCCGCCGCAAAGCCGATCGTGCCGCCATTGGCCGGGGTCGCGGGCTGGCCGTTGATCGGCTTGGTCACCGAGAATATTCCGGTCTTGGTGATGTAGAAAATGCGGTGGCCGTCGACCCGCGCCGGCCGCACACCAAGCGTGCCGAGCAATGCGTCATAGAACGCCTTGGCCTTGTCGAGGTCGTTGGTGCCGATCATCACATGCGAAAACATTCTTAAAATTCCTCCCAGTTTTTCCGACGAACAGACGCCTTTGCTTTGCGCTTTACCCTCTCGGGACGGAACACCCCCGCGCGCTGCTCGTTGACAGGTAATGTAGACGGCGCCGTTGGCGTTGTACAAGCAGGCGGGTGGCAACCGGCGGGAGGTCTGCGAGGCGGCCTGAACTGGCAGATTACGCGTCGGTAATCCGGTGCCGGAAATTGGTTTCCAAACGCGGCGCCTCGACGCACCCCGACGTCTTGAAGCGCTGGCGGGGGAGTTCCTACCTCTTGGATACAGCCGCGGGCTTCGGCCGCGGCCGTAGACGGCCGTGGGCTTCGGCCACGGTAGCAGGGAGACGACAATGAGCTATCTGAAGACTGCCATTCTGCTGGCCGGTCTCACCGGCCTCTTCATGGGCGTCGGCTATCTGATCGGCGGCGCCAGCGGTGCCACGATCGCGCTCGTGATCGCGGCTGCGACCAACCTGTTCGCCTACTGGAATTCGGACCGCATGGTGCTGTCGATGTACGGCGCCCATGAGGTCGACCAGCGCACGGCGCCCGACCTCTTCAATCTCGTGGCTGAACTCGCCGGCCGCGCCGGTTTGCCGATGCCGCGCGTGTTCCTGATGGACGAGCCGCAGCCCAACGCGTTCGCCACCGGCCGCAATCCGCAGAACGCGGCGGTTGCGGTCACCACGGGTCTGGTGCAGTCGGTCAGCCGCGAAGAACTCGCGGGCGTGATCGCGCACGAGCTCGCGCACATCAAGAATCACGATACGCTGCTGATGACCATCACCGCGACCATTGCCGGTGCGGTCTCGATGCTGGCGCAGTTCGGTATGTTCTTTGGCGGCAACCGCGACCAAGGCCCGGGTATCATCGGCTCGATCGCCATGATGATCCTGGCCCCGCTTGGCGCCATGCTGGTGCAGATGGCGATCAGCCGGACGCGCGAATACGCCGCTGACGATCTCGGCGCCCGCATCTGCGGCCAGCCGCTGTGGCTCGCGTCCGCGCTGGCCAAGATCGCCAACGCCGCGCATGTCGTGCCGAATGTCGAAGCCGAGCGCAATCCGGCGACGGCGCACATGTTCATCATCAACCCGTTGTCGGGTCAGGGCATGGACAATCTGTTCACGACGCACCCCTCGACCGAGAACCGCATCGCCGCGTTGCAGCAGCTCGCGGCGCAGATGGGCGCACACGGTGGAACGCTTTCCGTCAACGCCCGCGGCAACTATCCGCGCCGCAGTCCGTGGGGCCGAACCTCGGCCTCGCGCGGCCCGTGGGGATAACTGAGGTCAAGTCCGCAGGGTGGGCAAAGGCGCGATAGCGCCGTGCCCGCCATCTATCATCGAGCACGGTACTTGATGGTGGGCACGCTATCGCTTTGCCCACCCTACAGCTCCGCCGACCGGTTTGCCGCGCTCGCAAGCGCGTCGCGAGATCGCGAAGCCATATCCCCGTCATTGCGAGCGCAGCGAAGCAATCCATTGTCACCTCGTACACGGAAAGATGGATTGCTTCGCGGAGCCTGTCATCGGGCGCGCATTCGCGCGACCCGTTGGCTCGCAATGATGGGGTGGACGGCCCCCGAACGGCATCGATGTGCCAGACTGGCGATGCTGAGTCGAACCAGACAAGGGGACCGTCCATGACGAAGATTAGCACGATTGGGTTGGATCTGGCTAAGAACGTGTTTCAGGTTCACGGGATTGATGCATCGGGAAGGGTTGTGCTGAGGCGGCAGCTCAGGCGGGCTGCCGTAGTTTGCGGGGTTGCCACCGTGCCTGGTTGGCATGGAGGCTTGCGGGAGCGCACATCATTGGGCCCGGGTGATCAGGCGCTATGGCCATGAGGTGCGACTGATGCCGCCGGCCTATGTGAAGCCCTACGTCAAGCGCAACAAGAACGACGGCCGGGATGCGGAAGGTGTCTGCGAGGCAGTGGGCCGGCCGACGATGCGCTTTGTTCCGGTGAAGAGCGTCGAGCAACAGGCCACGCTGGCGGTTCATGGCACACGTGCCTTGCTGGTTCGCCAGCGGACGATGGTGGCAAACGCCTTGCGGGCAGCGCTGAGCGAGCTCGGGATCGTGGCCGCGCAAGGACATCAGGGGCTGTGTGAGCTGATGGCCAAGCTTGAGGAGCCGAGCGAAGAGATTCCGGAGATGATGCGATGTGCTCTGTTGATGCTGGCGCAGCACTGGCAGGCGCTCAATGCCGATGAACGCGTGCTTGAACGGCAGATCGCGAAGGCTGCCAGATGCGATCGGGACGCGCGCCGGCTGATGGAAGTCCCAGGCGTCGGCCCGATCATCGCCAGTACGGTGTTGGCCAAAGTGCCCGATGCGAAGGTGTTTCGCTCCGGTCGGGACTTCGCCGCCTGGATCGGGCTCACCGGCAAGGACCACGGTACTGGCGGCAAGCATCGCCCAGGGCGTATCTCCAAACAGGGAGATCGTATGTTGCGCGCGCTGCTGATCAGCGGAGCCAGCGCCCATCTGCGGCAGCAAAAGAGGCGCGGCGTCAGCGACCCGTGGCTGCGCGATCTTTTGGCGCGGCGGCCTTACAAGGTCGCCATGGTGGCGTTCGCCGCTAAAGCCGCGCGCATCCTCTGGGCCATGCTGAGCAAAGGAGAAGTTTACCGAGACCGCGCGAGCGCGCCGGCTGCTGCCTAGTTGAAGGGCGACAGCCGCCGCGCTCGCGCTCATCCCCTATCGGAAGGGCAATTAAGGTGTGATGGCAAATGGTCAGGAAACCAGGATCGAAACACTCCGACACGTCATCGCGCGTCACAGCGCGCCGCAATGATTGGAATTCGATCCGCGATCTCCATCAGGGCCCGCGGTCAATGGCCGCTTCTCGAGGCCGTATACATGACCGCTCCCCGATCCATTGCCGAAGCACCAAAAAGCCCTTGCCGAGAGGGAGCCGTCCATACATGACGTGGAGAGAGCGCGGACCTGCATCCTTCGAGACGGCGCTTCGCGCCTCCTCAGGATGAGATCTTAGACCCTCATGGCGAGGAGTTCGGCAACGCCGCGCGTCTCGAACCACGAAGTCGTTACATCAATGCGGCCCAACCTCAAAACGCCGTATATCCGCCATCGATTACAAAGCAATCCGCCGTATGATACGATGATGCCTTGCTCATGATGTAGACCGCGATGCCGCCGAAATCCGCGGGTTCGCCGAAGCGGCGCACCGGAATGCGCGGCATCACGTTGCCGACAAACTTGTCGTTGGCCATCAGCCCCGACGTCATGTCGCTCTTGATCCAGCCGGGCAGGATCGCGTTTGCGGTAACGCCGTAGCGCGCCAGCTCAACCGCGAGCGCCCGGCACAGCGCGTTCAGCGCCGCCTTGGTGCCGGCGTAATGCTCGTTGCGCGCGGTGCCGAACAAGGACGCCAGGCTCGAGGTCGCAACCAGCCGGCCGAATTTGTCGCCGGCTTCCGCACGTTCGGTCATGTGGCGGGCGGCGGCCTGAAACACGTGGAAGACCCCGTCGAGATTGGTCGCGAACATGCGTCGCCATTCCTCCTCGGTGCGGTCGATGAAGGCGCGGCGTCCGCCGCCGCCGATGCCGGCATTGGCAAAACAGCCGTCAACACGGCCGAACGTGTCGAGCGTTGCCTGCATCGCGGCCTTGACGGAGGCGGTATGCGAGACATCGCAGACCTGCGTATGCACCTTGCCGGGCCCGGCCGACATCGTCGCGGCAGCGCTCTTGTTCTTCTCGCCATTGCGGCCCCAGATCGAGACGTTGCAGCCTTGCGCGTTCAGCGCCTGCGCGATGCCAAGACCAATGCCGCCGTTGCCGCCAGTGATGACGGCTGTTAGGCCGGTAAGATCAAAGATGCTCATGGATGTTTCCATTCGCTTTGGGGCGCGATAGGTCGTGCGCCCAGTGGCGGGCAGATGTTCTGCTGCAAGCATGGACAACGCCGTCAGGAAAATCAAATATGGGCGAGACACCGTCCGATCTTCCGCGCAGCGAAATAGCGCGTAAACACAAGTCATGAGGAAACAATGCAGTTCAAGCACGTCACGCTCGATTTCGATGGCCCGGTCGCGGTTCTCAAGCTCGACCATCAGGAGGTCATGAACGCGGTCTCGATGGACATGCTGGGCGGGCTCGGCGAGGCGCTCGATGCGATCGAGGAGAAGCGGGAGGAGGTGCGTTGCGTCGTGCTGACCGGCGCCGGACGCGCGTTCTGCACCGGGGCCAATCTGCAGGGCCGCAACAACCAGAAGCCCGGCAAGAGCAACGCCGGGCAATCGCTGGAGATCGGCTTTCATCCGTTCCTGCGGCGGCTGCGCCGGCTGCATTGTCCGATCGTCACGGCCGTCAACGGTCCCGCTGCGGGCGCTGGCATGAGCTTTGCGCTGATGGGCGACATGATCCTTTGCGCCCGCTCGTCCTATTTCCTGCAGGCGTTCCGACGCATCGGCCTGGTGCCGGACTGCGGCTCAACCTGGCTGTTGCCGCGCATGATCGGCAAGGCGCGCTCGGTCGAATTGTCGCTGATGGGCGACCGGTTGCCGGCAGAGAAGGCGCTGGAATGGGGCCTCGTCAACCGTGTCTATGACGACGCAGTTCTGATGGAAGAGGCGATGAAGCTCGCGCATGAACTCGCCAATGGCCCGACGATTGCGCTGTCGCTGATCCGAAAGCTTTACTGGGACAGCCCGGAAAATTCCTTTGAGGAACAGCTCAACCTCGAATTCGAATCGCAACGCATCGCCGGCGCGGCCGAAGATTTCAAGGAAGGCGTCACCGCGTTCCTGGAAAAACGTCCCGCCAAGTTTAAGGGCAAATGATCGAGAGCCAACTTGGGCGCTGCGTCGCCTCCTGGTATCCGGGAGCAACCGGCGTGACCGGCGCCGCCAAGCTCTCCGGTGGCGCCAGCCAGGAGACCTGGACCTTCGACATCGTGCATCCCGGCGGCAATATCGGCGCCATCCTGCGCCGCGCGCCGCCGGGCTATGGCGCTTCGCCGGGGCGCGCCGCCGGCCTCGATGCCGAGGCGACGCTTATGCAATTGGCCCATGACGCCGGCCTGCCGTCGCCGCGCGTGATGCATGTGCTCAAGCCCGAGGACGAACTCGGCCGCGGCTTCATCATGCAACGCATCGAGGGCGAGACCATCGCGCGGAAGATTCTGCGCGATGAGCAGTTCGCCAAGGCGCGGCCGATCCTGGCGCGACAGCTCGGCCGCGTGATCGCCGGCATACACGGCCTGCCGGCTACGAAGTTGCCGAAGTTGCGCGAGATGAGCACGACAAAGGAGATCGCCGACCTCGAGCGGGAATACCGCAGCTTCAACTGGCCGCGGCCGGTGTTCGAACTCGCCCTGCGCTGGCTGCGCGAGCGCGATCCCGGGCCGTCGAAAGAGGTAACGCTGGTGCATGGCGATTTCCGCCACGGCAACCTGATCATCGGCCCCGATGGCGTGCGCGCGGTGCTGGATTGGGAGCTCGCGCATCTCGGCGACCCGATGGAAGATTTGGGATGGATCTGCGTCAACTCCTGGCGCTTCGGCGAGATCGACAAGCCGGTCGGCGGCTTCGGCTCCCGCGAGGAATTGTTCGCAGGCTACGAGGAACGCGGCCGCAAGGTCGATCCTATCAGAGTGATGTTCTGGGAAGTGATGGGCACGTTGCGCTGGGGCATCATGTGCTGCGGCATGATGCAGCGCTTCCGCACTGGCCCCGATCACTCGATGGAACGTGCCATGATCGGCCGGCGTTCGTCGGAGACGGAGATCGATCTGCTACGACTGCTTGCGCCGCGAGGAGGGTGAAATGCAGGACGAACCGACACCCACCGAACTGATCAAAGCGGTTGCGGATTTCCTCCGCAACGAGATCGCTCCCGAGATCAAGGGCCACAGCGCCTTCAAGCTCCGCGTCGGCATCAATGCGCTGGACCTCGTCACACGGCAACTGGCGCTGGAGCAGGGGAGCGATGCGGCCGAGGCGGCACGGCTGAAGCGATTGCTCGGCATGGATGGCTCGCTGATGGACCTCAATCGCGCGCTGTCGGAGAAAATTGCAAAAGGCGAAGTCGATCTGCAGACGCCGGGGCTATCAGAGCATCTCTGGCAGACCACCATGGACAAGCTCGCTGTCGATCAGCCGAACTACGCGTCGTACAAGAGGGAGCTGGGGAGCAAGTAGAGCAGTGATCAAGTCTCCACCGTCATTGCCTGCGACAAACGCGAAGCGTTTGCGCAAGGGAGCGCAGCGACGAAGCAATCCATCTATCCCCGTGTTGAGGAATGGATTGCTTCGCGGCGCCTGTCATCGGGCGCGCATTCGCGCGACCCGTTGGCTCGCAATGACGGGGAGGCGGCGTCGAGAACTTCACCGCCCCAGCCATTTCGGCGGCCGCTTCTCGGCAAACGCCTTTGGTCCCTCGATGTAATCCTGCGAAGCCGCCATCGCCTTCACCGCCGGATATTCCCGCTGCTCGGCGATAGCCTGTTCCAGCGAAACTTCAAGCCCGCGCTGAATCGCCTGCTTGGAGGCCCGGATCGACATCGGCGAGTTCTTGCAGATCGTCTCCGCCCAGCGCTCCGCCGCGGCGAGCGCTTCGCCGGCGGGAACCACCTCGTTGACGAAGCCGAGCTCAAGGCCCTCCTTGGCCGATACGTGGCGGGCGGTGAGGATCATGCCCATGGCGCGCTTCAGCCCGATCTGGCGCGGCAGCCGGTGCACGCCGCCGGCGAGCGCGGCGAGGCCAACGCGCGGCTCGGGCAGCGCGAAGGTCGCATTTTCCGAGGCAATGATGAGGTCGCAGGCCAGCGCGATTTCGAAACCGCCGCCCATCGCGACGCCGTTGACGGCGGCGATGATCGGCTTGTCGCAGTCAAAGCGCGAGGTGAGGCCGGCGAAGCCGCCCTTGTCCCAGCCGCGCTTTCCCCCGGCCGCCTGCCATTTCAGATCGTTGCCGGCGCAGAACGCCTTGTCGCCGGCGCCGGTGACGATCGCCACCCATTGCGCGGGATCGGCGGAGAAATCGTCGAACACCTTGTTGAGCTCGAAATGCGCATCGATATGCAACGCATTGTACACTTCCGGCCGCGACAGCGTGATGATCGTGATCGGCCCCTTGCGCGTCACTTTGGAGAATTTCAGGTCCATGTTTGCTCCCGTTTTCGATTTTCTGCGGCGAAGATTGGCTGCGATCATAGCGTCAGCCCGGCGTCCGAAACCATCCAATTACGCAAGGCCCCCGCGCGTGCCAAGCTCCATTCCGTTGCTTGACTTGGGCGCGGTCTTCCAACCTAAATCGATCCGAGCAGGAGCGCCGCGTAGCGCCTAGACGCAAAAGCAATAAACGACATTTCCGGGAGAGATGCCTTGGATTTCAACCTGCCTGCCGACCTCGCGGCCTATCTCGACGAACTCGACCGCTTCATCGCGCGCGAGATCAAGCCGCTGGAGGAGGCCGACGACAGTATCCGCTTCTTCGATCATCGTCGCGAATGGGCGCGTACCGATTTCGAGAACGGCGGCCTGCCGCGGCGTGATTGGGAAGCGCTGCTGCGCAAGGCCAAGAATCTGGCGGACGCCGCCGGGCATTTGCGGTTCGCGATCCCGAAGCGCTACGGCGGCAAGGACGGGTCCAACCTCTGGATGGCCGTGATACGCGAGCATTTCGCTTCCAAGGGGCTTGGCCTGCACAATGATCTGCAGAACGAGCACTCGATCGTCGGCAACCTGCCGCTGGTGACCATGCTCGACCGCTACGGCACCGATGAGCAGAAGGCGATGATCGAAGGCTCGATCACCGGCAAATATCGTATCACGTTCGGCCTCACCGAGCCCGACCACGGTTCCGATGCGACGCATATGGAAACCAGGGCGGTGCAGACGACCCGTGACAACGTCAAGGGCTGGATCATCAACGGCCAGAAGATGTGGACCACCGGCATGCATGTCGCGACCCACTGTGCGCTGTTTGCCCGCACCTCAGGCAACGACGGCGACGCGCACGGCATCACCTGTTTCCTGGTGCCGGCCAAGAGCGCAGGCGTGAAGGTCGAGGAATATATGTGGACCTTCAACATGCCGACCGACCATCCGCGCGTCAGCTTCACCGATGTATTCGTGCCCGAAGACGCATTGTTCGGCGAGATCGGCCGCGGGCTGTCCCTGGCGCAATGCTTTGTGCACGAGAACCGGATCCGGCAGGCGGCAAGCTCGCTTGGCGCGGCGGTCTATTGCATCAACGAGAGCGTCAAATACGCGCGCGAGCGAAAGCCGTTCGGCAAGGCGCTGGCGGAGAACCAGGCGATCCAGTGGCCGCTGGTCGAACTGGCAACGCAGGCCGAAATGCTGCGGCTGCTGATCCGCAAGACCGCGTGGGAGATGGACCAGCTCACCCAGGCGCAGGTCGAGCATACACTCTCCGATCGCGTCTCGATGTGCAATTACTGGGCTAACCGCCTGTGCTGCGAGGCCGCCGACCGCGCCATGCAGGTACATGGCGGCATGGGCTATTCGCGCCACAAGCCGTTCGAGCACATCTATCGCCACCACCGGCGCTACCGCATCACCGAAGGCAGCGAAGAAATACAGAAGCGCAAGGTGGCGGGATTCCTGTTCGGCTATATGGGGGCGGGGAAACACTGAGGAGCAAAGCCAAGGAGGAGATCATGGAAGGTGGATGCACGTGCCGGCATGTCCGCTACCGCCTGAACGGCAGGCCTATGATCGTGCATGCCTGCCATTGCACGTGGTGCCAGCGCGAGACCGGGACGGTGCACGCGCTCAATGCGATGTACGAGGCCGACAGGGTCGAGCATATCGCGGCCGAACCCGAGATCATCATGACGCCGTCGGCAAGCGGCAAGGGCCAGCGCATCGCCCGCTGCCCGATTTGCAAGGTCGCCGTCTGGAGCAATTATCCGGGCTCCGGGCCCGCGGTGCGTTTCGTGCGCGTCGGCACCATGGATGATCCGTCACAGTGCCCGCCGGACGTTCACATCTTCACCTCCACCAAGCAGCCTTGGGTGACGCTGCCACCGGACGCAAAGGCGGTCCCCGAGTTCTACGATATCGACGAGGTCTGGTCGGAAGAGGCCAAAGAGCGCAGGCGTGTGTTGCGCGAGCGGATGAAGAAGTAGGTGCTGCTATCACCACTGTCATTGCGAGCCAACGCGGTCGCGCGAACGCGCGCCGATGACAGGCTCCGCGAAGCAATCCATATCGCGGCATAACGGAGCGATGGATTGCTTCGTCGCTTACGCTCCTCGCAATGACGGATCAATTCACCTGCCGATCCTTGCCCGCCCAATACGGTTCGCGCAGATTCCGCCGCAAGATCTTTCCCGACGGATTGCGCGGCAGCGCCTCCATGAAGTCGACCGATTTCGGCGTCTTGAATCCCGCAATGCGCTCGCGGGTAAAATTGATGATGTCGGTGGCGGTCGCCTGCATCCCCGGCTTCATCACCACGATCGCCTTCACCGCTTCGCCCCATTTGTCGTCCGGGATTCCGATGACCGCGGCTTCGGCCACGTCAGGATGATCGCAGATCGCGCTCTCGACCTCGGCCGGGTAAATGTTCTCGCCGCCGGAAATGATCATGTCCTTGATGCGGTCGTGGATATAGAGATAGCCGTCCTCGTCCATGTAGCCGGCGTCGCCGGTGCGCAGCCAGCCGTCGCTGCCCAGCGTTTTGGCGGTAGCTTCCGGCAGATTCCAGTAGCCGACCATGTTGGAGCCGGAGCGGGTGGCGATCTCGCCGACCTGGCGCGGCGGCAATCTGTTGCCGTCGGGATCGAGTATCGCAAGCTCGATGCCGGGCAGCGCCTTGCCGGCGGAGCGCATGCGCTCCAGCCCCTCGACATGGTCCTCGGGCGGCAACGCCACGATGGTGCCGGTGGTCTCGGTCATGCCGTAGAGCTGCACGAAGCCGCACTTGAACACCTCGATGCACTCCTTCAGAAGCGCGGCTGGAATCGGCGAGGCACCATAGAGCATGTATTTCAGCCGCGAGAAATCGACGTGCCGAGCCCGCGGCTGCCGCACGACAAACTGCATCGCGGCCGGCACCATGAACAATTTTGTAATTCCGGACTGCTCGAAGAAATCCAGCACCTTGGTCGGATCGAACTCGCGCGCGATCACGCCCTTGGCGCCGTGATAAAGCCCCATCACGCCCCAGCCGGAGCCGCCGATGTGAAAGATCGGCATCGCCACCAGCGAGACGTCGTCAGCCGACCACTTGTTCCACTCGGGATTCTCGGCCTCGTTGCCCGCGTGCACCAGATTGAAGAAGTTGGCGTGCGACAGCATCGCGCCCTTGGGCTTGCCCGTGGTGCCCGAGGTATAGAGCTGGATCGCGATATCCTTCGGGCTGACCGGCACGTTCGGATCGTCGCTGCTGGCAGCGTCGCGCCAGGCGATAAAATCCTGCCATTCCGGCGCTCCGCCTTCGGTGGTGATCACGTGCCGCATATCGGGCACTTGCGCCTTGATGTTGCGAACCTGCGTAATGAACTCCGGCCCCACGAACAGCGCCAGCGCCTTGCAATCGCCGACGATGAAGGCGATCTCGGGGCCGGCAAGCCGCCAGTTCACCGGCGCCATCACCACTTTGGCCTTCATCGCGCCCATCAACAGTTCGAAATAGATGTCGCTGTTCTTGCCGAGATAGGCGATGCGTTCACCCGGCTTGATGCCCATCGCGATCAGCGCGTTCGCAACGCGGTTGGTGTTGATATCGAACTCGGCGAAACTGGTCTGGCGTCCCTCGAATTCGTAGGCGATGGCGTCGCCGCGCGTTCTGGCGCGTTCGCGCACCATGTCGGCAAGGTTCGTCAGTTGCTCTGGCGCGGACATGTCTCTCCCGTGTCGTCTTGTATCGTTGCGCGGAGTGTGGCGGCATCGCACGACAAAGACAATACGGGGACGGCGTTCCCCGGACGCAGTGCAGCGCGTTAGCGATGCACTGCAGAGCCGGGGTCCATCTTGCTTGCCACTGGCATTGGCTCCCGGCTCTGCGGAGCAGCGTGAAGAACGCTGCGCCGCGTCCGGGACACACGGGGATTTAACCCCGTGCCGCGCGGTCCTTCTCGTTCTGCGCCTTGATCGACTCTCGCGCCTTGTTCCAGTCGTCGTCGCTCCAGTCGCGCAACTGATAGAAATTGCCGCCCATCGCGAGTGCCTGTGCGCCGTCCATGGCGATGGTTTCGCCGTTGATCCAGTCGCAGCCGCCGGAGATCAGGAACACCGCGAGGTTCTGCAATTCCTCCATGGTGCCGACGCGGCCCATCGGGTTCTGCGCCCGCGTGCGCGCGCCGGCCTCGTCGCCGGGCTTGATTCGCTTGCTCATGCCTTCGGTCGGGATTTCGCCTGGCGCAATGGTGTTGAGGCGGATGCCGTACTTGCCCCATTCGACCGCAAGCGACATCGTCATAGCGTGGATCGCCGACTTACTCATCGCCGATGGCACCACATAGGGCGAGCCGTTGCGCACCCAGGTCACGGTGATCGACACCACGTTGCCGCGCTGCTTGGCGGCGATCCAGCGCCGGCCGACCGCGTGCGTCACGTAAAACGTGCCATGCATCACGATGTTGGCGACAGCGTCGAAACCGCGCGGCGAGAGCTCTTCCGAGCGCGAGATAAAATTGCCGGCGGCGTTGTTGATGAGATCGGTGAGGGGCCCCGAGGTCCAGATCTGTTCGATCATCTCGTCGACAGCCATCGCATTGCGGATGTCGACGCCGTGGCTGACGACGCGCCCACCATGCAGATCCATCAATTCGGTCGCGGCCTCGTCGCAGACGATCTTGCGGCGGCCGCAGATGTGGACCTCGGCTCCCAGTTGGAGAAACCGCGCCGCCATGGACTTGCCGAGGCCGGTGCCGCCTCCGGTCACCAGAATGCGTCGCCCGGCGAGAAGCTGATCGTTGAACATCGTTTCCACCCACGGGATTGTCTGTTAATTGGTCGATTGACTAAAACCGGACAACACCGTTCTGTAAAGCAGCAACTGAGGAGATTTTTCATGGAGCAGCGCGTCTCGATCTCGATTTCGGACGGCATTGCCGATGTCCGACTGGTGCGGGCTGACAAGATGAATGCGCTCGATGCCGCGATGTTCGAGGCGCTGGTGGCCGCGACCGAGCGGCTGGCCCACGAAAAAGGCGTCCGGGTGGTAGTATTGTCCGGGGAAGGGCGGGCGTTCTGCGCCGGCCTCGATATGGGACGCTTTCAGGCCATGAAAGAAAATGGCGGCAATGGGATCGCCGGCGGCGAGAAGCGCGACCTCACTGCACGTACACATGGCATCGCGAACTTTCCGCAGCAGGCGGTCTGGGGTTGGCGCCAGCTTCCGGTGCCGGTGATCGCTGCGATCCAGGGCGTAGCGTTCGGCGGCGGCTTCCAGCTCGCGCTCGGGGCCGACATGCGCTTCCTCGCGCCAGACGCGCGGATGTCGATCATGGAGATCAGATGGGGCCTGGTGCCCGACATGGCCGGCACGCCGATTCTCGCGAGCCTCGTCCGTGACGATATCCTGCGCGAACTCACCTATACCGGCCGCATCTTCTCCGCGCAGGAAGCCATGAGCTATGGCCTTGCGACCCGGATCTGCGACGATCCGCGCGCGGCGGCCTTCGAGGTCGCGCGCGAGATTGCCGGCAAGAGTCCCGACGCGATCCGCGCCGCCAAGCGGATGCTCAACAAGCTGTCCGTCGATCCCGCTCCAGCGCTGCTCACCGAGTCGATCGAGCAGCAGAAGCTGCTCGGCAGCCCGAACCAGACTGAAGCCGTGCGTGCCAACATAGAAAAGCGCGCGCCGCGGTTTGCGGATGCGGGATAATATCAGCCCTCATCCTGAGGAGGCGCGAAAGCGCAGTCTCGAAGGATGTAGGCCCGTCCGTGGGCCTCATGATTCGAGACGCGCGAGGGCGCGCTCCTCACCATGAGGGTCACTCAAAACCCGACTTCAGATCGGAAAGAGACAATGTCAGCCTCCCAACTCTTCCTCGGCATCACCAGCGGCCAGCGCCGGCGCGACCACGGTGAGGTCGCTGAACGGACTGAGCGCATCGCCAGCGGCTTGCAAAAACTCGGCGTCAAACAGGGCGATAGCGTCGCCATGCTGATGCGCAACGACATCGCCTTCATCGAGGCGGCCTATGCGGCGATGCGGCTCGGCGCCTATGGCGTGCCGGTCAACTGGCACTTCAAGCCGGAAGAGATCAATTATGTGCTGAAGGATTCCGGCACATCGGTGCTGATCGCGCATGCCGACATGCTGCATCAGTTACGCGAGGCGATCCCGCAAGGCGTCACCGCGCTCAGCGTGCCGACCCCGCCGGAGATCATCGCCAACTACAAGATCAATCCGGATCATCTGACGACGCCTGACTTCGCGATCGATTTCGAATCCTGGCTCAAACAACATCCGCGCTATGACGGGCCGGCGGTGCCGCAGCCGCAGAACATGATCTACACCTCGGGCACCACAGGCCATCCCAAGGGCGTGCGTCGTTTCGCGCCGACGCCGGAGCAGAGCGCCAACGCCGAGCGCATGCGCGCGCTGATCTACGGCCTCAAACCGGGCGCCCGCGCGCTGTTGCCGGGGCCGCTGTATCATTCCGCGCCGAACTCGTTCGGCCTGCGCGCCGGCCGCCTCGGCGGCGCGCTGGTGATCATGCCGCGCTTCGATGCGGAAGAGTTTTTGCGCGTGGTCGCGACCGAAAAGATCGATACCATCTTCATGGTGCCGACGATGTTCATCCGGCTGATGAAGTTGCCGGAGGAAGTGCGCAGGAAGTACGACATGTCGTCCTTGCGCCACGTCATCCATGCCGCCGCGCCCTGTCCGGCCGACGTCAAGCGCGCGATGATCGAGTGGTGGGGGCCGATCATCTACGAATTCTACGGATCGACCGAGTCCGGCGCCGTGACCTTTGCGACTTCCGAGGACGCGCTGAAGAAGCCCGGCACCGTCGGCAAGATCGCACCGGGCGCAGAGCTGCGATTCATCGGTGACGACGGCCGCGAATTGCCGCAGGGCGAGATCGGCGAAATCTATTCGCGCATCGCGGGCAATCCCGACTTCACGTATCACAATAGGCCGGAGAAGCGGTCCGAGATCGATCGCGACGGGTTCATCACCTCGGGTGATGTCGGTTACATCGACGCGGACGGCTATGTCTTCATCTGTGACCGCAAACGCGACATGGTGATTTCCGGCGGCGTCAACATCTACCCGGCGGAAATCGAGGCCGCGTTGCACGCCATTCCGGGGGTGCATGATTGCGCGGTGTTCGGGATTCCCAACGCCGAATTCGGCGAGGCGCTGATGGCTGTGGTGGAGCCGCAGCCGGGGGTGACGCTCGACCCGGAGTCCATCCGCAGCCAGCTCAAGGTCGCGCTGGCCGACTATAAGGTGCCAAAGCACATCGAAATCCAGTCCAATCTGCCGCGGGAAGATTCCGGCAAAATCTTCAAGCGCCGTCTGCGCGATCCCTATTGGGAGCGAGCAGGGCGGAGGATTTGATTCCGTCGTCCAGGCCTCAGCCGGTACCCTCATGGTGAGGAGCGCGCCTTCGCGCGTCTCGAACCATGTGGCCCGCGGCCTATCCCTCGAGACGCCGCCAAAGCGGCTCCTCGGGATGAGGTCGGAGTGCGGGGAGGGTTCAACGGTGAGCACCGCCTCCATCTTTATCTTGCACTGCGGCAAAAAAATTGCACACTCGGAATCCGCCGGGCGGTTTCTGAGGTGGCCAGCCATGTCTTCCCAGACGATGCCTTCCGAGATTGAGATCCGGTTTAACCGGAGCGATGAAACGCTGGCGTTGGAGGAAGATGCCCGGCTGCGGACCGACATTCGCCTGCTCGGGCGGATTCTCGGCGATACCGTCCGTGATCAGGAGGGCGCTGACGTCTTCGACCTGGTCGAACGTATCAGGCAAACCTCGATCCGGTTCCACCGCGACGAGGACAAGCTGGCGCGGCGGGAACTTGAGACCATCCTCGACAGCATGTCGATCAGCGATACCGTGCGGATCGTCCGCGCCTTCAGCTATTTTTCGCATCTCGCCAACATCGCCGAGGACCAGAACAACATCCGCCAGATGCGTGGCCGCGGTCCCGGCGGGCCGCAACCGAGCGCGCTGACCCAGACGCTCGCTCACGCAAAGACCGCCGGGATCAGCGCGGCCGAGCTGCGCCGCTTCTTCAAGGGTGCCCAGGTCAGCCCGGTCCTGACGGCGCATCCCACGGAAGTACGCCGCAAGAGCACGATCGACCGCGAGATGGAGATCGCCGCGCTACTCGACCGGCGCGAACGCGTCCAGCTTACGCCGGAGGAGGCCGAGGCCTGCGACGAGCAGTTGCGCCGCGCCGTGCTGACGCTGTGGCAGACCAACCTGCTGCGCCGGACCAAGCTGACCGTGCTCGACGAAGTCGCCAACGGCCTGTCATTCTACGACTACACCTTCCTGCACGAAGTGCCGCGGCTGCATTGCGCGCTGGAAGACCGGCTGAACCGGGAGGAGGGCGGCGCGCCCGGCGAGCTGGCGTCGTTCCTGACCGTGGGAAGCTGGATCGGCGGCGACCGCGACGGCAACCCCTTTGTCACGGCCGACGTCATGCGCGGCACGCTGCGCCTGCAGTCGAGCCGGGTGATGAACTTCTATCTGGAAGAGTTGCATGTCCTCGGCTCCGAATTATCGCTGGCCGCGCACCTCGCCGACGTCTCCGACGAATTGCGCGCGCTGGCCGAGCGGTCGCCGGATACTTCGCCGCACAGGAGCGGTGAACCGTATCGGCTGGCGGTGTCGGGCATCTATGCAAGGCTCACCGCAACCGCTGCAAAGCTCGACGTCGAGACGACGCGTCGTCCGGTCGGCGAGGCCGCACCTTATGCAAGCGTGAAGGAGTTCAAGGCCGATCTCGACGTGCTCAATCGGTCGCTGATCGCCAACAATTCGGGCGTGATCGCGCGCGGACGGCTGCGGCTGCTCCGTCGTGCCGTGGATTGTTTCGGTTTTCATCTCGCCCGCCTCGACATCAGGCAGAATTCCGCGGTGCATGAGCGCACGGTCGCGGAACTGTTCGATGCCGCGATCCCCGGCATGTCCTATCTGGCACTGAATGAAGAGGCCCGCATCCATCTGCTGCTGCGCGAGCTGCGCAGCGTCAGGCCGCTGACCTCGGCGTTCGTCAAGTACAGCGAAGAAACGCTGGGCGAACTCGCCGTGTTCCGCGCCGCTGCCGAAGCCCATGCCAGGTTCGGCCCCGACGTGATCCACCAATGCATCATCTCCATGTGCAAGGGGATGTCGGACATGCTGGAAGTGGCGGTGCTGTTGAAGGAGGTCGGCCTCGTCAATCCGTCCGGCCGCAGCGCCATCAACATCGTGCCGCTGTTTGAGACGATCGAGGATCTGCAGGCTTCATCCGGCATCATGGACCGGATGCTGGCGCTGCACGATTACCGCCGGCTGGTCGACAGCCGCGGCGGCATCCAGGAAGTGATGCTCGGGTATTCCGACAGCAACAAGGACGGCGGCTTCGTCACTTCGGGCTGGGAACTCTACAAGGCCGAAATCGAACTGGTCGACGTGTTCGAGCGCCACCATGTGCGCTTGCGGTTGTTTCATGGCCGTGGCGGATCGGTCGGTCGCGGCGGCGGGCCGAGCTATGAGGCCATCATTGCGCAGCCCGGCGGCGCGGTGAACGGACAGATCCGCATCACCGAGCAAGGCGAAATCATTTCCAGCAAATACTCCAATCCGGAAGTTGGCCGCAGCAATCTGGAAATATTGGCTGCGGCGACGCTGGAGGCAAGCCTTCTGCAGCCTCGGCAGAGCGCGCCGCGGACAGAATATCTGACCGCGATGGAGCAATTGTCGGCGCTGGCATTCAAGGCCTATCGCGGGCTGGTCTATGAGACCGAAGGCTTCGCCGATTATTTCTGGGGCTCCACCGTCATCACCGAAATCTCGACGCTCAACATCGGCAGCCGCCCGGCGTCGCGCAAGAAGACCCGCGAAATCGAGGACCTCCGCGCCATCCCCTGGGTGTTCAGTTGGGCGCAATGCCGGCTGATGCTGCCGGGCTGGTACGGCTTTGGCTCCGCGGTCGAGATCTGGATTGCGGAGCATCCGGAGCAGGGCATGCCATTCCTGCAGGAGCTCTACCGCGAATGGCCGTTCTTCCGCATGCTGTTGTCGAACATGGACATGGTGCTGGCCAAGAGCTCGATCGCGATCGCGTCGCGCTATGCCGAACTGGTGCCTGACGT
Source organism: Bradyrhizobium sp. sBnM-33 (assembly GCF_032917945.1). Classification (NCBI taxonomy): domain Bacteria; kingdom Pseudomonadati; phylum Pseudomonadota; class Alphaproteobacteria; order Hyphomicrobiales; family Nitrobacteraceae; genus Bradyrhizobium; species Bradyrhizobium sp. sBnM-33. The sequence continues at coordinate 7,078,142 of NZ_CP136624.1, read as the reverse complement.
GGCCTTGCGCGAAAGTATCTTCGGGCGCATACGGCGCGAATGGCATTCCTCGATCGAGGCGCTGCTCGACATCATGGGCCACGAGCGCCTCTTGCAGGGTAACCCGCTGCTGGAGCGCTCAATCCGCAACCGCTTTCCGTACCTCGATCCGCTCAACCACGTGCAGGTCGAGCTACTGAAGGAGCATCGTGCGCATAGTCCGGACGAGCAGGTGCTGCGCGGGATTCAGCTTACGATTAACGGGATATCGGCGGGATTGCGGAATAGCGGGTGAGGAGCCGTCCACCGTCATTGCGAGGAGCGAAGCGACGAAGCAATCCATGCGTCCGCATACTCGGTGAGATGGATTGCTTCGCTACGCTCGCAATGACGGCGAAGGCCGGTCACGGCTTCATCGCGCCCTGTGCACTGGTGTAGACGGCATAGAGCGACGACGAGCCGCAGATGTAGAGCCTATTTCGCTGCTGCCCGCCGAAGCACAGATTGGCGACAGTTTCCGGTATGTGGATCTTGCCGAGGAGATCGCCGTCGGAAGTGTAGCAGCGCACGCCGTCTTCATTCGGATCGCCCCAACCCACGGAGCACCACAGACGCCCGGCGGTGTCGCAGCGCAGCCCGTCGGTAATGCTGGGCTTTGGCATGTCCGCAAAGACCTTGCTGTTCGAAAGCTTTCCGGCCCCGAGATCCACGTCGAACACGCGGATATGCGACGGGTTGTCCGGCCCGTCGGTGAAGCCGGTATCGCAGATATAAAGCTTCTTCTCGTCAGGCGAGAAGCAAAGGCCGTTCGGCTGCACGAAGTCATCGACCACCATCTTGATGTCGCCGGACTTCGGATCCACCCGGTAGACGTTTTTCTTTTCCTGCTCGGGCTCGGCCTTGATGCCCTCGTAATAGCCGCCGATACCGTAGGCTGGGTCGCAGAACCAGATCGAACCGTCGGCCGCGACGACCGCGTCGTTCGGCGAGTTCAGTTTCTTGCCATTGTACTTGTCGGCGATGATCGTGATCGAGCCATCGAGTTCGGTCCGGGTGACCCGTCGACCGCTGTGTTCGCAAGTGATCAGGCGTCCTTCGCGGTCGATGGTGTTGCCGTTCGAGTTCATCGACGGCTGACGGTAGACGCTGAGATGCCCGTCATCTTCCGAGAAGCGCATGATGCGGTTGTTGGGGATATCGGAGAACAGCACGTAGCGCCCGGCTGCGAAGTAAACCGGGCCTTCGGCCCAGCGGAAGCCGGTGGCGACGCGCTCGACGGCCATGGTGCCCGCGAAGGCCGGGAAACCGGTGGGCCCGAACGAAACCTTGGGCTTCTTCATCGACTCCAGGCGAGAATCCGGATAGCGGGCGCCGGGAAGCGGGCCGAGCGGCAGGGGTTGCGTTGCCGTGGTCGGCGCGGCAGTCTGGCCGAGCGGCGTGACGGAGGCGGCAGAAGCCGTTTTCATGGTTACGGCCGAGGCGGCAAGTGCCGCCGCGCCTGTCAATATTTTGCGGCGGTCAAAACCGCCGCTGTGTTGTTGGGAATCGGGAAAGGTCAGCGAGGTTGTCATGATTTCCTCCCGTTGTTTTGTTGGGAGGAAAACATCAGCCCGCATTCCGGCATAAAGCGGGCGGGCTGTGTGAAACAGGCCGAGATGGCGCCGCTCGGGTAGCCCGGATGGAGCGAAGCGCAATCCGGGGACAGTTTCTCTAATTGCGAGACCGTCCCCGGATTGCGCTGCGCTCCACCCGGGCTACGAGGAGTTCGTTAGATCGGATCCCAGGTGAAGATGTCTGCGGAGCGGTCGAGCTTGTAGAACGATCCCGCAAGCGCCGGCATGCCGTGCTCGGCAATGGTTTGCGGCGTCCAGCCTTCGCTCCGCTGCACCGAGCGCAGCGGACGATTTTGGCTGAACAGGAAGATCTCGTTCATGCGCACGCCGAAGATCTGCCCGGTGACGTCCTTGGCGGCGTCGCTGAGCAAATAGGCGCAGAGCGGCGCGATCTTCTCCGGTCCCATCTGCTGGATTTTCGCCACGCGCGCCTTCTCGGCCTCGGTCTCCGTCGGGATAGTGCCGATCATACGGGTCCAGGCGAAGGGCGAGACGCAGTTCGAGCGCACGTTGAAGCGGCCCATGTCGAGCGCGATCGACTTCGATAGGCCGACGATGCCAAGCTTGGCGGCGGCGTAGTTGGCCTGGCCGAAATTGCCAATCAGGCCCGAGGTCGAGGTGAAGTGCACGAAGGAGCCGCTCTCCTGTTCGCGGTACAGCCTTGCCGCGGCGTGGCTGACATAGAAGGAGCCCATCAGGTGCACCTTGATGACGGCCTCGAAGGCTTCGACGCTCATCTTGTGGAAGATCATGTCGCGCAAAATGCCGGCATTGTTGACGACGCCGTCGAGACGGCCGAAATGATCGGTCGCGGTCTTGACGATCTTGCTCGCCGGAATCGCTTCCGCCACCGACTCGAAATTCGCGACCGCGGTGCCGCCGCGCTTCTTGATCTCCTCGACCACCTCCTCGGCGGGCGCCGCGTTCGATCCGGCGCCGTCGGCGGCGACGCCGGGATCGTTGACAACGACTTTTGCGCCTTCCGCGGCGCAGAGCAGCGCGATCTCCCGCCCGATGCCGCGGCCTGCGCCGGTGACGATGATGACTTTGTCTTGCAGTGATTTTGTCATGATCTTTCCTGTGTTGTTTGTGCGGCCGAAGCAGAACTCAACTCGTCATGCGCGGGCTTGACCCGCGCACCCATCCTTCTTCAGAAGAGATGGATTGCCGGGTCAAGCCCGGCAATGACGGATTGAGGGCTCCGCTCGGGCTCGCCATTTCCTAGCGTTCGTTCGTAAAGATGATCGTGCCACTGGCAGCGAACATGCCGCCGACGCCGTGGCAGACCGAAATCTTCGCGTCCTTGACCTGCGCCGGCGCGATGCCGCGCATTTGCCGCACGCTCTCCTGCAGCGCGTACATGCCGTACATGCCCGAATGCATGTAGCTCAATCCGCCGCCATTGGTGTTGAGCGGCAGCTTGCCGCCGGGGCGGGTGTTGCCATCGGCGATGAACTTGCCGGTCTCTTCGTGCGGCATGAAGCCGAGATCGCCGAGGCCGTAGAGCGGCAGATGCGCGAAAGCATCATAGATCATCAAATGATCGACATCCTTGTGGCTGATGCCGGCCTCCTTGAAGGCGGTCGGGCCTGCGACCTTGAAGGCGCGCGAAGAATTGAACGTCTCCATCTGGCTGACCATCGGCGTTTCCACGCTCTCGCCGGTGCCGAGAATATAGACCGGCTTCCTGGGAAAGTCCTTGGCGCGGTCGGCCGAGGTCAGGATCAGGGCGCCGCCGCCGTCGGTGACGAGGCAGCATTGCAGCAGGCGGAACGGATAGGCGATCATCCGCGAGTTGAGGACATCCGCAACCGTGATCGGGTCCTTCATCGTCGCGCGCGGATTCTTCGCCGCCCATTCGCGCTGCACGACGGCGACCATGGCAATCTGCTCATGGGTGATGCCGTAGGTCTTCATGTAGCGCAGCACGGGGATCGGGAACATGCTGGGCGGGCCATAGACGCCGAACGGCGCCTCGAACTGGCCCTGCAGGCTGTCGGCGGGAATCGAACGTGGTAATTTGCCGATCATCGACTTGCCGCTCTCGGCGTGGGTAATCAGCACCGTCTTGCACAGGCCGGCCTCGATGGCGGCCGCGGCATGCCGGACGTGCAGCATGAACGAACAGCCGCCGACGGAAGTGCCGTCGACCCAGGTCGGCGTGATGCCGAGGTAATGCGCGATCTGCTGCGGGGTTTCGACGGCGGTCGCGATGCCGTCGATATCGGACAGTTTTAGCCCGGCATCGGCGATGGCGTTGAGCGCGGCGTCCGCGTGCAACTGGATCTGCGACATATTCGGGATAACACCGAGTTCGGTGGTCTCGGCGGCTCCGACGACGGCGACCTGGTTTCTGCGCATGATGCTTAGCCCTTCGCCGGACGGAACATGGGAAGGGTGATCTTGTCGTCGAGCTTTTCGAAGGCGACCTCGAGCTTCATGTCGAGCTCCAGCGCCTCCGGCGTCTGCGGGCAGTCGATAATGTTGCTCATCATGCGCGGCCCTTCGTCGAGTTCGACCACCGCGATGGCGTAAGGCGGGGTGAAGCCGGGCGCGGCCGGACGGTGATTGATGACATAACTATAGAGCTTGCCCTTGCCGCTGGCCTTGAAGACGGAAACCTTGCGCGAGGCGCAGGAGGGGCAGAACGGGCGCGGCGGGAAATAGACGTTGGCGCAGGCATCGCAGCGCTGCAGGCGTAATTCGCCGGCCTGCGTTCCATCCCAGAAATGCTGGGTTTCAGGCGTGGGTTTTGGTCTTGCGCGCGCGGGCTCCGCCATATCGGCTACTCTCCTTAAGTACGGGCGTCCACCCGCTTGTTGCGATCTTGATGCGACATTGACTGTGGGCCGTCAACGGTTCAGCGACGGCGGGGATTGCATGGCCGCATTCCTGCGCACGAGAGCGCTTGTATGCCAGCCAGTCATCGGAGATAGTCCGCGCCACGGCAAATTGCCGGCACACTTCTCAACGGGATGCTCCTGATCAGGACGCGATCCAGAGCAAAGTACAAGAGAGCCATGCCTGACCTTCCTACGCTTGCGAGCCTCGCCGCCGACCTCGAAGCCGGACGCACCACCGCGCGCAAGCTGGTCGAGGAGTGTCTCGCAAGGATTGCCGATCCCGCCGGTGAGGGGGCGCGGACCTTCATCCACGTCGACAAGGCCGCAGCGATCGCCGCGGCCGACGCAATGGATCATCTGCGCAAAGCGCGCGCCGCGCCCTCCCCCTATGCCGGCATCCCCGTGTCGATCAAGGACCTGTTCGACATCAAGGGGCAGGTGACTCGCGCAGGCTCCCGCGCGCTGGAGGATTCGGCTCCGGCCGAAGCCGATGCGCCCGTGGTGGCGCGGCTGCGGCGGGCCGGCTTCATTGTGATCGGCCGCACCAACATGACCGAATTCGCCTATTCCGGCATCGGCATCAATCCGCATTACGGCACGCCGAAGAGCGTGTTTAATCGCAGCGTCGGTCATGTGCCCGGCGGCTCGTCCTCGGGGGCTGCGGTATCGATCGCCGATCGCATGGCTTACGGCGCGCTCGGTACCGACACCGGCGGCTCCTGCCGGATCCCGGCGGCCTTCAACGGCATCGTCGGCTACAAGCCGACGCAGCGCCGGGTGCCGCTCGATGGCGGCGTGCCGCTGTCGTCCTCGCTCGACAGTTTTGGTCCGCTGGCCCGCACGGTCGGCTGCTGCGCGGTGCTTGACGCCGTGCTCGCAGATGAAGCGGTGAAGCCGTTGCAGCCGCGCCCGGTTAAGGGCATGCGGCTCGCGGTGCCGACCACGGTTGCGTTCGACGATCTCGACGATGTCGTCGCGAAAACCTTTGAGCGCGCGCTTGCGACGCTGTCGCGCGAGGGGGCAATAATCGAGCGGATTGCGGTGCCGGAATTCGACGATGTCGCCGTCATGAACAGCAAGGGCGGATTTGCCGCGGCGGAGAGTTATGCCTGGCACCGCTATCTCATCGCGAGCAAGGGTGATGTCTACGACCCTCGTGTTCGCGTCCGGATCCTGCGCGGCGAAAGCATCAGCGCAGCGGATTATATCGATATTGTCGGCGCGCGCCGCGCGTTCATTGCACGGACCGAAAAGCGCATCGCGCCCTATGACGCGCTGGTGTTGCCGACCACGGCGAATGCGCCGCCCGTCATCGCCGACCTCGTTGCCGACGACAAGCTATTCGCAACACAGAATCTGCGCGCGCTGCGCAATTGCACCCTGATCAACATGCTCGACGGCTGTGCGATCTCACTGCCCGCGCATCGCGAAGGCGAGGTGCCGGTCGGGCTGATGCTTGCAGCCGCCGGCGGATCGGACCGCCGCATCTTTGAACTCGCCGCCGGAATGGAGGATGTCATCCGTGTTTGATCTGACCTTCAACGTCGACGACAAGGGCATGTTGACGCCGCTGACGCTGGCGATCGACCAAGCCGTGATCGCCGGCTGGACCGGGCGCGATCCGGTCGCGCGCGACAAGCATATCGCTGAACTCGAAGCGATCGGCATCGCGCGTCCCGCGACGACGCCGATCTATTACCGCTGCTCGGCGCGGCGGATTACCCAAGACGATCGTATCGAGGTGACGGGCGGCGATTCCAGCGGCGAGGCCGAGTTCGTGCTGATCGGCTGGCAGGGACGTATCTTTGTCGGCTGCGGCTCCGATCATACCGACCGCAAGGTGGAGAGCTACAGCGTCACGGTCTCAAAACAGATGTGCGACAAGCCGGTGGCATCGGTGCTGTGGGAATTGGAGGAGGTCATCGGTCACTGGGACCGGCTGATCCTGCGCTCCTGGGCCACGATCGGGGGCTCTCGCGTGCTTTACCAGGAGGGCAGGCTGGATGCCATGCTGCCGGTCAACGACCTGATCGAGCGCGGCTTTGGCGGCAAAGGCCTGCCCGACGGCTGCGCCATGTTCGGCGGCACATTTGCGGCCAAAGGCGGCATCCGCCCGGCTGATCGCTTCGAGTTCGAGCTGGAGGATCCCGTCCTGAATCGCAAGATCAGCCATGGTTATGATGTGATCGCGCTGCCAGTGCTGGGCTGACGCGGCGCCGCCGTCATTGCGAGGAGCGAAGCGACGAAGCAATCCATCTGTCCCCGAGCTGAGGCGTGGATTGCTTCGCTCCGCTCGCAATGACGAGGATGGAACTCGTCAGAAATCGGGTGGTTTTGTCGAGGCCTGATTGCGAGATTGACGCCATGACAGCAACCGCAAGAAATATCGACCGCCGGTCCGACATCGCTGCCCGCGTCGCTGCCATCGATTGGGCCCAGGTAACTGCCGACCTCGACGCGCAGGGTTGCGCAGTCCTGAAGGGATTGCTGCCCCCTGATGAATGCGCCGCGCTGGCCGCGCTTTATCCCGATGACAGGAACTTCCGCAGCCGCATCGTGATGGGGAGCCACGGGTTCGGCCGCGGCGAATACAAGTATTTCGCTTATCCACTGCCGGAGCTGATCGCGCAGTTGCGGCCCGCGCTCTATGCGCGGCTCTGCGGCGTTGCCAATCGCTGGAACGAGACGATGGGGATCGATGTCCGCTATCCCAGTCGCCACGAGGCCTTTCTGAAGCGCTGCCATGACGCCGGGCAGACGCGGCCGACGCCGCTGCTGCTGCAATATGGCGAGGGCGACTACAATTGCCTGCATCAGGACCTCTATGGCGAGCACGTGTTCCCGCTGCAGGTCGCGATCCTGCTGTCGGAACCGGGGCGCGATTTCGAAGGCGGCGAGTTCGTGCTGACCGAGCAGCGGCCGCGGATGCAGTCGCGGCCCGAGGTGGTGCCGCTGAGGCAGGGCGATGCGGTGGCGTTTGCTGTGCATCACCGGCCGGTGCAGGGGACGCGCGGGCCCTACCGCGTTAATCTGCGCCATGGCGTCAGCCGGATCCGCTCCGGCCATCGCCACACCGTCGGTGTGATTTTTCACGATGCCAAGTGAGTGCGGACTGAATTGACTGCGGATTTGTTCGAGGCCGTGCCGGATCTGCGCCCATCGCGCGAAGCGATGGCGGAGGGCGCGGTATTGCTGCGCGGATATACGAAGCCCTTCGAAAACGAAGTGGTCGCGGCGTTGCGCGAGATCATCGCGCGAGCGCCATTCCGCCGCATGTTTACGCCTGGTGGCCACCAGATGTCGGTCGCCATGACCAATTGCGGCAGTGCCGGTTGGGTGACCGACCGCAGCGGTTATCGCTATGACGGCATTGATCCGAATTCCGGCCAGCCTTGGCCGGAGATGCCGCCGACGTTTCGCGCAATTGCGGAGCAGGCGGCTGCCGAGGCCGGCTTTGCCGGCTTCGAGCCCGACGCCTGCCTGATAAACCGCTACGCGCCCGGCGCACGGATGTCGCTGCATCAGGACAGGGACGAGCAGGATTTTGCCGCGCCGATCGTGTCGGCGTCGCTTGGGTTGCCCGCGATCTTCTTGTTCGGCGGTGCAAAGCGGGCCGATAAGCCGCGCCGTTACCGTCTGGAGCATGGCGACGTCGTGGTCTGGGGCGGGCCGTCACGGCTGTTCTTTCACGGCGTGGCGCCGCTCGCCGACGGCGAGCATGCCGTGATGGGGCGCCAGCGCATCAACCTGACCTTTCGGAAAGCGCGGTGATCTTCCTTCCCCCCTTGTGGGAGAAGGTGGATCGCTGACGCGAAGCGGCAGCGAGACGGATGAGGGGTCTGCCTCCGCGGATAGAGACCCCTCATCCGCCTTCGCTTTCGCGAAGGCACCTTCTCCCACAAGGGGAGAAGGGAAGAGGCGTTCCATCGAGCTTTCCCGTGGTCTATGCTCTCTCCGCCGGGGGGGCCGACATGACCACCACAGAAGCAAAGTCCGACACCGCCACCAGTGCTAATAGCACCGGCGTCTATCTCGCCGTGCTGCAACTGGTGTTCACGCTGGGCTGGACAACTTACGTCATCTACCTGCCAAAACTCTGCGCCGATGTCGGCATTGCGCCGACGGCCGTGATCCTGATCCTGATGCTGGATCAGGCGATCTTCACCGTCACCGACACCGCGATGGGAATCGCCGCCGACAGGATCGTGCCGTTCGTCGGCAAACTCGGCGTGTTCGTCGGCGCCCTGACCGCGATCTCCTGCGCGGCCTTTGTCGCGCTGCCGTTCGTGGCGGGTACGGGGCCGGGTGCACAGGTCTGGTTCATCGTCCTGATTCTTGTGTGGGTCGTGACGTCGTCGGCCTTGCGCGCGCCGCCACTGACGCTGTTAGGCAAATACGCCGCGCGGCCGGCGATTCCGTTTTTGTCGGCGCTGACGATGCTCGGCTACGGCCTGGCGGGCGCTGTCTCGCCCTATCTCGGCGTGGTGCTGCGTAACCACGACCCGCGGCTGCCCTTCGTGATCTCGGGCGTGGTATTGCTGCTCACCACCCTGGCGCTCTCGAAGGTCGAGCGCGATCTGGCGCAGGCGCCACCGGTCGCGAAACAGCCTGCGGCGCCTGCAAAATCGCTCGGCCCGGTGCCGATGTTCTTCATCGCTTCGATGGTCATCCTCTCGCTCGGCTACCAATTGCATTTTTCCATCAACAGCACGCCGTTCTTCCTGCGCTTTGCCAAGCCGGACGAATTGCCATGGCTGATGCCGGTGTTCTGGATCGGCTTCAACATCGCGATGTTTCCGGCAAGCGTCGTGGTCAAGCACCGTGGCGGGCTGATCGTGATGGGCGCGGCCGGCCTGCTCGGTGCGCTCGCCGTACTGGGCGCGGAGATGGCCGGCAATCTCAACATGCTGATCGCGGCGCAGTTCGTCGCTGGTGCTGCGTGGGGCTGCATGCTGATGGCCGCGGTTTCAGCGGCACTGGCGATTGGCGAGACCGGCGCCGAGGGCAAGGTGGTGGGGCTGGTGTTCTCCGCGCTGGCGCTTGCGACCTTTGTGCGAATGGCGGCGGTCGCCGGCGGCCTGCAGAAGCTGCCGGAATATGCGCCGCTGTTGCAGTGGGCGCCGGTGGCGTGCTGGTCGGTTGCAGGGGCGGGGTTATTGGTGATCGCGGCGTCGCGGATGCAGCGGGGTGCGGCGAAGGAGAGGGGAGTTTAGTCGTCATTCCGGGGCGATGCGAAGCATTGAACCCGGAATCTCGAGGTTCTCAGATGCGCAATTGCGCATCATAGTTCGATGCTTCGCATCGCCGCGGAACGACGGTGTTTCGCTTACGGCTTCGGCGGATGAATAAACGTCCACGGCGAGACTTCCGAATCCGTCGGCACCTCGACTGAGATCACATATGGGCCGCCGTCGGCCAGCGCCTTCTCCAGCGCGGGCCGGAACTGATCCGGCGAAGTCACCCGCGCAGCTCCCGCGCCGAAGGATTCGGCGAGCTTCACGAAATCCGGATTGACCAGGTCGGACGCCACGACGCGTCCGTCAAAATGCTGGCGCTGGTCGCGGCGCACGTTGCCATAGGCGTTGTTATTAAACACCAGTGTCACAACGCCGATCTTGAATTGCACCGCGGTCGACAGTTCCTGCACGCCGAACATGAAGCCGCCATCGCCGGTGATCGCGACCACCGGCCGCTGCGGATTGGCGACCTTGGCGCCGAGCGCAGTGGGGAAACCCGAGCCGAGCGTGCCCTGATAACCCGAGGTGATGAAGGTGCGTGGCTCGTAGATTGGAAAGCCGTACCAGGAGGCGAAGCCCACCTGCGATAGCTCGTCGGTGACGATCGCATTATCAGGCAGTACCTCGCGCAGGATGTTCAGATAGGCCATCTGCGGCTGCACCTTCTGGATCTCCTGCTGCGCCGCCGCGGTGGCTTCGTCGATTTCGGCGCGCCGGCCGCTGGTCCTGCTATAGCCAGCCTTCTTCACAGCAGCCACGAGATCGGCCGTGCCAGCTTTCGCATCCGCGACCACGGCGGCATCGGATGTGAGCCGGCGCATCTCGGCCGGATCGATATCGATGCGAACGGATTTCAGTCCCTTCGGCTGGTATGGCCAGCGGAATCCCGAGGCCGGCAACTCCATGCGCGTGCCGATCCCGATCATCAGATCGGTGTTCGGCCAGAGCTTGTAGGCCGCCGCCATCGTCAGCCCGAGCTCGTGCGCATTGGAGACAATGCCGCGGCCGCTGCGGAACGCCACGACAGGCGCATCGATCATTTCGGCGAGTTCGAGAATTTCCTCGCGCGCATGGATCGCGCCGCTGCCGACGAAGATCATCGGGCGCTTGCTGTCCTTGATCAACGCCGCTGCCGCTTTGATCCGGTCGGGATCCGGCTGCGGCGGCGGGAAGGGGTCGAACACGGCTGACGCGCCGACTTGCGCGCGCTGCGTAAAGGTGTCCCACGGCATTTCCAGGGACACCGGACCGCGGCGACCCGACATCATCTCCTGAAACGCGCGCGACACCGCGGCGGGCGCCGCGTCGGGATATTCGATCCGCTCGGCCCATTTCACAAACGTGCGCAGCGTCGCAAGCTGGTCCGGCATCTCGTGCAGATGGCCGCGGCCCTTGCCGAGAAACGCCGTCGGCACCTGTCCGGTCAGGCAGAGCACCGGCTCGTTGCAGCCGAATGCGGTGAGCAGCGCCGCGCTCGCGTTGAGTACGCCCGGGCCAGGCACCACGCTGAACACGCCCGGCTTGCCCGACGAGCGTGCATAGCCGAAGGCCATGTAGCCACAGGCTTGTTCATGCCGCACGCCGATCACCTTCAACTGCGCCTGATGGAAGGCGTCGAATAGACCGTAGATCTGCGCGCCCGGCAGGCCGAATACCGTGTCGACGCCGTGCGCGACAAGGCCATTGACGATCGCTTCGCCGCCCGAAGTTGAAGTCATGCTATTTCCACTCGCTTCTCAGGATTTATCCGGCTTCGTCGATGACGTCGTTTTTGAGCACACCGACGCCCTCGGCTTCAATCTCGATGACGTCGCCGGGCTTCAGATAGCGCGGCGGATCGAACCGCGCGCCGGCGCCGGTCGGCGTTCCCGTCACGATGACGTCGCCCGGCACCAGCGTGGTGAAGGTCGACAGATAGTTGATCAGGTATCGGAAGCCGAAGATCAACCGGCCGGTGCGGTCGTCCTGCCGCGTCTCGCCATTGACTTTCGTGGTGAGACGAATGTCCGCAATCTGGCTTTCATCGGTGTAGGGCACGAGCCAGGGGCCGAGGCTGCCGGTGGAATCGAAATTCTTGCCCTGGGTGACGTTGAATTTGGCGTGCCGCACCCAGTCGCGGATGGTGCCTTCGTTGCAGAGCGTGATGGCTGCGATGTGGTCCAGTGCGTCGCTCTCCTTGATGTGCCGTCCGGCCTTGCCGATCACAAGCACCAGCTCGCCCTCGTAGTCGAGTTGCGCCGAGGCGCGCGGGCGGACCAGCGGCGCGTTGTGGCCGACAAAGGAGCGCGGTGTCCGCATGAACATGCTCGGATATTTCGGCGCGTCCTGGCCGTCCTTGTATTCGGCGTTGCGGTCGGGGTAGTTGACGCCGATGCAGATAATTTTTTCCGGCGCGGGGATCGGCGGCTGCCAATTGATCGCATCCAGCGCATGGTCCGGCGAGCGGCGCGCCGCGTCCTCGGCGAGTTTCATCAATGCGCCGGCTGCGATGACCTCGCGCAGCGTCGGATATTCCTTTGCGAAGAGCGCCGAGAGATCGACGATGCCGGCGTCGGTCACGGCGCCGTATTTCAGCGTGCCGTTGACGGTGAAGGTAGCGAGACGGGGAGGGGCCATCCGATCAATCCGCAATCGTGACGTCGGCGACGAAGAGCGGATCGCGCACCTCTTGCCCCGTAAAGGGCGAACCCTCCTCGAACCAGGAGCGCGGCGCCGGCGCGCCCCACAGCGTTTGCCGGCGCGGGTCCTTCAGCGACCAACGCAGCGGCTCGTGGTCGTGATCGCCGGTGAAGTAATCGCTGGTGTAGAGTTCGAGCCGGTGGCCGTCCGGATCCCGGACATAGAGGAAGAATGCATTCGAGATGCCGTGGCGGCCCGGGCCGCGCTCGATGTTCTTCAGATATCCGCTTGAAGCCATGACGTCGCAGAGATGCAGCACGTTCATCGCTGTCGGCACCCAATAGGCAAAATGATGCAGGCGAGGACCGCGGCCGTTGGTGATGGCGAGGTCATGGACGTTGCCCTTGCGGTGCATCCAGGCCGCCGCGATCCGCCCGTTCGGGCCATCTTCCTCGCCATATTCGGTCAGCCGGAAGCCGAGCCGCGCATAGAAATCGATGGTGCCCTGAACCTCGGGCGCGAAGACGTTGAAATGATCGAGCCGCTGCGGATGACAACCCTTGTAGAGATCGTAGCGCCGCAGCAGATGCGGGCGCTTGTCCATCGACGCATAGAGCTCGAGTTGGAAGCCGGCGGCATCGGTGAACTGCAGGGTGCGGCCCTGGAACGGCTGATCGGCGAAGGCGTAAGGGATGCCGTTCTCGGAAAAGAAAGTCGCTGCCTTGTCGAGATCGCCGTCATTGCCGACCTTGAAGCCGAGCCGATTGCAGGCTGGAGCTGGGGCCTTCCGCAGTACCAGCGAGTGATGCTGATGCTCTTCGCTGCCGCGCAGGTACACCGCCTTGTCGTCACTATCCTCGACGTGGAGGCCGACGGTGGTTTCGTAGAAGGCGCGGCTCTTGCCGAGATCGACCACATCGAGCACGGCGTGGCTGCAGCGGATGATGTTGAACGGCGGGGTGAATGTGTGTGTCGGAACGGGCATGTGGTTTCCAGTCCTGAGTGGTTGACCCTCATGGTGAGGAGGTGCGAAGCGCCGTCTCGAACCATGAGGCCAGTGGCCCATCCTTCGAGACGCGGGCTTGCGCCCGCTCCTCAGGATGAGGGCAGGCCGAGTCTCTGAATCTTGTGCGTCCCGCGCGCGAGCGAGACGTGTTTGGTTTCCATGTAGAAGTCGAACGAATAATCGCCGCCGTCGCGGCCGATGCCCGACGCTTTCATGCCGCCGAACGGGGTCGGTAGATGGCGGACGTTTTCGGAATTGAGCCAGATCATGCCGGCTTCGAGCGCATCAGCAACACGCAGCGCGCGGCCCATGTCCCCAGTCCAGACGTAGCCGGTCAGGCCGTATTGCACGCCGTTGGCGATCTCGATGGCGTCTTTCTCATCCCTGAACGGGATCACGGTCAGGAACGGGCCGAACACTTCCTCCTGCGCCACCCGCATTTTTGAGTGCCCGCCGGTGACGAGCGTCGGCTGCACGTAATGCCCGCCGCCGGGGCCGTCATGCGGGTTGCCGCCGATCGCGATGGTGGCGCCGTCCTTCCGGGCGACCTCGAAATAGCTGCAGACTTTGGCGAGATGCCGTTCGTGGATCAGCGGCCCGATTTCGGTGGCAGGGTCGAGCGGATGCCCGACCTTCAGTGCCTTCACCCGCGCGGCGAGCTTTTCGATGAACTCATCGGCGATACCTTGCTGGACCAGCAGTCGGCTCGACGAAGTGCAGCGCTCGCCGTTGAGCGAATAGATCATGAAGACGACGGCATCCAGCGCGCGGTCGAGATCGGCGTCGTCGAACACGATCACAGGGTTCTTGCCACCGAGTTCGAAATGCACGCGCTTCAGCGTAGGGGCGCCCTGCGCCATAATCGCGGAACCGGTCGAACTCTCGCCGACAAAGCCGATCGCCTTGATCGCGGGATGCTCGGTCAGCGCTTTGCCGGCCTCCTCACCCATGCCATGCACGGTGTTGAGCACGCCGTCCGGCAGGCCCGCCTGTTTCGCAAGCTTCGCCAGCAGGTCCGCGGTGACAGGCGACCATTCCGCCGGCTTGTGTACGACCGTACAGCCCGCGGCCAGCGCTGGCGCGATCTTCCAGGTCGACAGCATGAACGGCGTGTTCCACGGCGTGATCACGCCGACCGGGCCGATCGGCACCCGGGTCGAGATGTTCCAGTGCTCCTCGGAGGGCATGTTGAGGCCGTCCCGGGCTTCGCCGCACTTATCGGCAAAGAAGCGGAAGTTTTCCGCCGCCCGGATCGCGGCCTTGGCCATGAAGCGGTAGGCCTGGCCGGTGTCGATGCATTCCAGCACCGCGATATTGTCGGCGTGGTCCTCGATCGCGTCGGCGACGCGATGCAGCAATTTCTTCCGCGCGGCTGCCGGCATCTCGCGCCAGGATTTGAAGGCCGTCGCGGCCGCGGTTGCGGCGCGGTCAATGTCTTCGGCGTTGCCGCGGGCGACCGTAGCCAGCACCGCGCCATCGACCGGGGACTTCGTCTCAAATGTCTGGCCGGAGACCGACGGCACAGTCTTGCCGTCGATCATGTGCCCGATGCCTTCGCTCTTCAGCTTGGCGAGCAGGGGAGCCACACGGTCGCGGTTGGCCTGAAACGTGTCCTTAGGTGTCACCTTATCCATTGATCGTCTCCACCTTCAGAGCTTCGTGGATGTTGTTGCGTTTCCAGCTTGTTTCCTTGTCGTTGATCTGCATGTCGAACGACAGTGCGAACTTTTGGTTCGCGAATACCGGATCAAGATAGGCCGACAGGACCTTGAAAATATGCTCGCCGGCCGTCTTGCGGGTGGCGAGATCGCGGCCTTCGCCAAGCCGCAACACCATGTCGAGAAAGGCGTAGTTCTGGCGGCCATCGGCGATCGCGTAGTGCTCGCATTTGATTGCGCGGACGCGAATACCTCCGAGCGGGAATATACCGGCCTCGACCGCCGCCTTGCGGACGAGTTCAACGACCGCGGCCATATCGACGCGTCCATCGAGATTGGCTGAATATTCAATCGTGAAGTGCGGCATGTTCCGATGACTCCCGCTCTCTTAAAGCGTCAAGCGAAGTAGCAACTCACCGAGCCGTAAGGTCCATAGTCCGCCTGGATCGTGTCACCCTTGCGGGTTTCGATCGGGCGGATGAACGAGCCCGCCAGCACCACTTGCCCGGCCTCTAGCGCTAGCCCATTCGGCGCGATCTTGTTGGCCAGCCAGGCCACCGATGTGGCGGGATGATTGAGGACGCCGGCCGCAAGCCCGGTCTCTTCAAGCTGACCGTTACGGAAACAGAGCGCGCCGATCCAGCGCAGGTCGGTGTCCATCGGCCGGATCGGGCGGCCGCCGAGCACGATGCCGGCATTCGCGGCATTGTCGGCGATGGTGTCGAAAATCTTCCGGGTCGCCTTGGTCTGCGGATCGATCCGCTCGACCCGCGTATCCAGAATTTCCAGCGCCGGCACGACGAAGTCGGTGGCGTTGAGCACGTCGAACATCGTGCAGTCAGGTCCGGACAGCCGCGACTTCATCACGAAGGCGAGTTCGGCCTCGACGCGGGTGCCGATGAAACGATCGGAGGGCACAAGCCCGCCGTCGGCAAAGAACATGTCATCGAGCAGGATGCCGGAGTCAGGCTCGTCAATATTGAGCGCGCTCTGCATTGCCTTCGAGGTCAGGCCGATCTTGTGGCCCTTCACGGCGCGCCCCTGCGCGACCTTCATCTCGACCCAAGCTTTTTGAATAGCGTAGGCATCCTCGATCGTTATGCCGGGATGTTCAAGCGAAAGCTGCCGGATCTGTTTGCGGGTCTTTTCGGCAGCATCGAGCCGCTCGGCGGCGCTTCGAATATTCTCTCTGGAAAGGGCCATGGGCGTCCGGCTCGATCAGCAAAAAAGCGGGTGCTGAAATTTGTTTAACATGTTAAGTTATCCGGCGCAAACTGATTTGATGCTTGTTGCGCCGCAAAACTCTATCCTTGCCTCGATCGAGGATTCCCCGATGGCGGGCCACTGAAGAATGTCAGGCAAGAAATCACCGAACGGATCGCGTTCGGACCAGGAGGGAACGACGGAGGCCCGCCGCACGCCGATGCGCGAATTCTCGCGTTCGCTGCCGATGTCGCTCTTACGCGCGCGCGAGGCGGTGATGCGCCAGTTCCGTCCGTCCTTGCGCAATCACGGGCTGACCGAGCAGCAATGGCGGATCCTGCGCGCGCTGACGGCGGTGGATACCATCGAGGTGACGGAGCTGGCGCGCGTCGCCTTCCTGCTGGGGCCGAGCCTGTCGCGCATCCTGCGCGACCTTGAGGGGCGCGATCTGATCGAGCGCCGCACGGCCAAGGCGGATTTGCGCCGCGGCGAGGTGTCGATCTCATCCAAGGGCTTGAAGCTGATCGAGGCGGTCGCGCCGACCTCGGAAGCAATCTACGCCGAGATCACGCACCGTTTCGGCGCGCGCAAGCTCGCCGAATTGCAGGACATGCTGGGCGAACTCGAGCGCAGCCTTGCCGCGATGGAAGTTGCGGGTGAGGGCGAGGCCGAAGCTGACGAGTAAGCGCAAATTTGCATGATGCTACTGGCCCGATGCATAGCGGCCGGGCAAATGATTGCAATCATTTGTCAAATGCGACCGAGGCGGTAGACACGCGCGCGATTTTTCGTTCAAAGTGCCGACCAAGCAGGTCATCAAAACCGGTGCGGGAGTCACGGGGGTAGCTGCTCAAACGCAGGCTTTCCCGTGCAAGGACAGGGCTAAACTCCGGACATGGTCATAATAAAAGTCAACAATCTGATCGACTTCGTCGCTGAGGTTTTTTCGCATTCGGAATCCTCGCCCGAGGAAGCAAGGCGCATCGCCACTTATCTCACGACAGCCAATCTCACCGGCCATGACAGCCACGGCGTGATCCGGGTTCCGGTCTATATCCGCTGGAAAAAGACAGGCAACGTCGTTCCCAACCAGACCCCCGAGATCGTCGTTGACACCCCGTCGCTCGCCGTGGTCGACGGCAAATTCGGCTATGGCCAGACCGTGACGCCATTCGCGGTGCGGACCGGCATCGAGAAGTGCAAGAAGGCGGGGCTGTCGGCGATCGCGCTGCGCAATGCCGGCCATATCGGCCGCGTCGGCGACTGGGCTGAGATGGCTGCTGCCGAAGGGCTGGTATCGGTGCACTTCGTCAACGCGGCCGGCTCGCTGCTGGTGGCGCCTTACGGCGGCGTTCAGAAGCGGCTCTCGACCGCGCCTTACTGCGTCGGCATTCCGCGCCAGGGTCAGGACCCAATCGTGCTCGACTTTGCCACCTCGATCGTTGCCGAAGGCAAGGTGCTGGTCGCAAGCCGCGGCGGCAAGAAATTGCCGACCGGCGCGCTCGTCGATCAAGACGGAACGCTGAGCGAAGATCCGGCTGTGCTCTATGGTCCCTACACCCCCGACGGGCCACGCGACCATACCAAAGGCACGGGCGCGATCCGCGCGTTCGGCGAGCACAAGGGTTCGGGGCTGGCGTTCATCTGCGAACTGCTCGGTGGTGCGCTGACCGGCACCGGCGCCACCTCGGGTGGCCGGCAGTTCGCCAACGGCATGCTCGCCTTCTATATCGATCCCAAGGTGATCGACACGACCGATTATTTCGACGCCGAAATCTCGCGCTATACCGACTTCATCCGCGAGACCAAGCCGATCGCCGGCGTCGAATCCGTGCTGGTCCCCGGTGACCCCGAACGCAAGATGCGCGCCGAGCGTACCAAGAACGGCGTACCGCTGCCTGATGACACTTGGGCTGCGATCGTCAACACCGCCCGCGAGGTCGGCGTCAGCGAAGCCGCCATTCAGCGGGCAACATCATGATTATCCGTCATTGCGAGCCAACGAGTCGGCGCGAGCGCCGCCCGATGACAGGCTCCGCGAAGCAATCCATGAGCCACAAGCAAGCTGGATTGCTTCGTCGCTTCGCTCCTCGCAATGATGAAATGTTAGATCAACAGGAGGACTAGAGAGTGGCAACCAACAACGTCAAGAAGGTATGGGCCTCGGGTAAGGCCGTGGTGAACGCGTGGCTCGCGATCCCCTCAGGCTTCTCGGCCGAAGTGATCGCGCAATGCGGCTTCGACAGTGTCACCGTCGACATGCAGCATGGCGTGCAGGATTACCTCTCGATGGTCCAGTGCTTTCAGGCGATGAACGGCCACCCCGTCACACCGATGGTCCGCGTGCCCTGGAACGAGCCCGGCATCATCGGCAAGGTGCTCGACGGCGGGGCCTATGGCGTGATCTGCCCGATGATCAACACCCCGCAGGAGGCGAAGGACCTCGTCCAGTACGCGAAGTATCCGCCGAAGGGCACGCGCTCGAACGGCCCGATCCGCTCCGGCATGTACGGTTCGGCCGGCAGCTACCAGCAGACGGCGAATGACGAGATCGTGCTGCTGCCGATGATGGAAACCAGGACCGCGGTCGAGAATATGGAATCGATCCTCGATGTCGAGGGCATCGACGGCGTCTATATCGGCCCATCTGACCTCGGCTTCTCCTACGGCCTGGTGCCGAAGCTCGATCGCGACGAGCCGGAGATCCTCAAGATCTATGAGAAGATCGTCAAGGAATGCGGCAAGCGCGGCCTCAATCCCGGCATCCACTGCTCCGGCGCCGAGGGCGCGGTGCGCGCCATCAACATGGGCTTCAAGCTCGTGACGCTGTCGAACGAGAGCGGGTTGATGATGACCTACGCCAAGATGCAGGTGAATCAGACGAGGAAGGATTCTGGCGGTAAGGCGTAAAGCCCTCGTGTCCCGGACGCGGTGCAGCGTGTAACGCTGCTCCGCAGAGCCGGGACCCAACTGAAAGCAGCGGCGCATGGGCCCCGGATCAGCAGCGCACCGCTTCGCGCTGCGCAGCATCCGGGGCACGATACAGTCAAGGAGACACCCCATGACCACCCCGGCACCCGTGATCCGCCTGCATCCTGACGACGGCGTACTGATCGCGCGCGCGAGCCTGCCGCCGGGCATGCTGGTGACCGATGGGGTCACTACGGTCGAGCGCATTCCGGCCGGCCACAAGGTCGCGATCAAGCCGATTGCCGTAGGCGAGGCGGTGCGCCGCTACGGCCAGATCATCGGCTTTGCCACAGCGCCAATCGCGCCGGGGCAGCACGTGCATACGCAAAACTGCGGCATGGGCGACTTCGCCAAGGATTATGCGTTCGGCGTCGACGTCAAGCCGGTGCCGAACTTCGATCTGCCCGCGACGTTCGATGGCATTCGCCGCGCCGACGGCCGCGTGGCGACACGCAACTATATCGGCATCCTCACCTCGGTGAATTGCAGCGCCCATGTCGCCGGCATCGTCGCCGACATGTTCAAGAAGAATCCATTTACTGGCGATAACCCGCTGGCGGATTTTCCGAATGTCGACGGTGTGGTGGCGCTGACCCACAAGACCGGCTGCGGCATGACGCAGAACGAACCGCTGGCATTGTTGCGGCGGACGCTCGGCGGCTACGCGCGGCATGCGAATTTCTCCCACGTGATCGTGCTGGGGCTCGGCTGCGAGGTCAACCAGATCGGCGGGCTGATGGAGGAGCAGAAGCTCGCGGGACGTTTGCGCGCGATGGATATCCAGGAAGTCGGCGGCACCCGCAAGACGGTGGAGGCTGGCGTCGCATTCGTGAAGGAGGCGCTGACCGACGCTAATAAAGTAAAGCGCGAGCCGGTGCCGGCCAGCGAATTGACGGTGGCGCTGCAATGCGGTGGCTCCGACGGTTACTCCGGCGTATCGGCCAATCCGGCGCTGGGTGCGGCGAGCGACCTGCTGGTGCGCCACGGCGGTACGGTGATCCTTTCGGAGACGCCGGAAACCTATGGCGCCGAGCATCTCCTGACCCGCCGCGCGGTCAGCCGCGAGGTTGGCGAAAAACTCGTCGGCCTTATGCGCTGGTGGGAAGAGTACACCAGGCGCGAAGGCGCCGAGATGAATGCCAATCCGAGCCCCGGCAACAAAGCCGGCGGCCTCACCACGATCCTTGAGAAATCCCTGGGCGCGATGGCGAAGGCCGGCAGCACCAATCTGGTCGACGTGCTCAACTATGCTGAGCCCATCACCAAGAAGGGCTTTGTCTTCATGGATACGCCCGGCTACGACCCTGTCGCGGCCACGGGCCAAGTGGCTGGCGGCGCCAACCTCGTCTGCTTCACCACGGGCCGCGGCAGCGTGTTCGGCTGCAAGCCGGCGCCCTCGATCAAGCTCGCCACCAACACGCCGATGTACAAGCGAATGGAAGACGATATGGACGTCAATTGCGGCACCATTCTCGACGGCGAGGAAACCGTGCAGCAATGCGGCCAGCGCATTTTCGAGCTGATGCTGAAAACGGCATCCGGCCAGCCGACCAAGAGCGAGAGTTTTGACTTCGGCGGCGCCGAATTCGCGCCGTGGGTCCTTGGAGCTACGATGTGAGTGGAGGCACGCTGCTCAACGTCATGTATGGACGGCCCCCTCTCGGCAAGGGCTTTTTGGTGCTTCGGCAATGGATCGGGGAGCGGTCATGTATACGGCCTCGAGAAGCGGCCATTGACCGCGGGCCCTGATGGAGATCGCGGATCGAATTCCAATCATTGCGGCGCGCTGTGACGCGCGATGACGTGTCGGAGTGTTTCGATCCTGGTTTCCTGACCATTTGCCATCACACCTTAATTGCCCTTCCGATAGGGATGAGCGCGAGCGCGGCGGCTGTCGCCCTTCAACTAGGCAGCAGCCGGCGCGCTCGCGCGGTCTCGGTAAACTTCTCCTTTGCTCAGCATGGCCCAGAGGATGCGCGCGGCTTTAGCGGCGAACGCCACCATGGCGACCTTGTAAGGCCGCCGCGCCAAAAGATCGCGCAGCCACGGGTCGCTGACGCCGCGCCTCTTTTGCTGCCGCAGATGGGCGCTGGCTCCGCTGATCAGCAGCGCGCGCAACATACGATCTCCCTGTTTGGAGATACGCCCTGGGCGATGCTTGCCGCCAGTACCGTGGTCCTTGCCGGTGAGCCCGATCCAGGCCGCGAAGTCCCGACCGGAGCGAAACACCTTCGCATCGGGCACTTTGGCCAACACCGTACTGGCGATGATCGGGCCGACGCCTGGGACTTCCATCAGCCGGCGCGCGTCCCGATCGCATCTGGCAGCCTTCGCGATCTGCCGTTCAAGCACGCGTTCATCGGCATTGAGCGCCTGCCAGTGCTGCGCCAGCATCAACAGAGCACATCGCATCATCTCCGGAATCTCTTCGCTCGGCTCCTCAAGCTTGGCCATCAGCTCACACAGCCCCTGATGTCCTTGCGCGGCCACGATCCCGAGCTCGCTCAGCGCTGCCCGCAAGGCGTTTGCCACCATCGTCCGCTGGCGAACCAGCAAGGCACGTGTGCCATGAACCGCCAGCGTGGCCTGTTGCTCGACGCTCTTCACCGGAACAAAGCGCATCGTCGGCCGGCCCACTGCCTCGCAGACACCTTCCGCATCCCGGCCGTCGTTCTTGTTGCGCTTGACGTAGGGCTTCACATAGGCCGGCGGCATCAGTCGCACCTCATGGCCATAGCGCCTGATCACCCGGGCCCAATGATGTGCGCTCCCGCAAGCCTCCATGCCAACCAGGCACGGTGGCAACCCCGCAAACTACGGCAGCCCGCCTGAGCTGCCGCCTCAGCACAACCCTTCCCGATGCATCAATCCCGTGAACCTGAAACACGTTCTTAGCCAGATCCAACCCAATCGTGCTAATCTTCGTCATGGACGGTCCCCTTGTCTGGTTCGACTCAGCATCGCCAGTCTGGCACATCGATGCCGTTCGGGGGCCGTCCACCCCATCATTGCGAGCCAACGGGTCGCGCGAATGCGCGCCCGATGACAGGCTCCGCGAAGCAATCCATAGCGCCGCAAGCGGGACGATGGATTGCTTCGTCGCTATCGCTCCTCGCAATGACGGGGAGGCGGCGTCGCCCTTACTTCAGGCACGCGGTGCCCACTGTTAGTGCTTGATCCCATCCGGAACCGGTGTTCTGCTTAAAAAAGCCGCTGGAGCTTCCGGTCCGTGTCGATCTTCGTCGCACTTCATCACGTCACGCACTACAAATACGACCGACCGATCGATCTCGGCCCGCAAACCGTGCGGCTGCGCCCGGCGCCGCATACCCGCACGCCGATCCTGAGCTATTCCCTCAAAGTGACGCCAGCCAATCATTTCGTGAACTGGCAGCAGGATCCGCAGGGCAACTGGCTGGCGCGCTTCGTCTTTCCGGACAAGGCGTCTGAGCTGAAGATCGAAGTCGACTTCACCGCGCAGATGACGGTCGTCAATCCCTTCGATTTCTTCGTCGAGCCCTACGCAAACTCCTTTCCGTTTCAGTACAGCAACGATCTCAAGACAGAGCTCACGCCCTATCTCGCGACCTCCGAGCAGGGGCCGTTGTTCACGGCTTACTTGAAGGAGATTCCGCGCGAGGCCGATAGCACGGTCAATTTCCTCGTCGAGCTGAACGCTCAGCTTCAGAAGAAGATCAAGTATGTCATCCGCATGGAGCCGGGCATTCAGACGCCGGAGGAGACGTTGGCGCGCGGCTCCGGATCGTGCCGCGACTCGGCGTGGCTGTTGATTCAGATCTTTCGCCACCTCGGCCTCGCGGCGCGCTTCGTCTCCGGCTATCTCGTGCAGTTGCGTCCCGATATCGATCCGGTCGAAGGCCCACGCGAGGTCGAAACCGATTTCACCGACCTGCATGCCTGGGCCGAGGTCTACCTTCCGGGCGCAGGCTGGATCGGGTTCGACGTCACCTCGGGCATGCTGACGGGCGAGGGGCATATCCCCGTCGCTGCCACGCCGCATTATCGCTCCGCTGCACCGGTCTCCGGCGGTGCGGGTTTCGCCAATGTCGAATTCGGTTTCGAGATGAGCGTCAGGCGAATCCGCGAGGCGCCGCGGATCACGCGCCCGTTCTCCGATGAATCCTGGGCACGGCTCGATAGGCTCGGCGAGCAGGTCGACGCCGATCTCAGGCGCGACGACGTGCGGCTGACCATGGGCGGCGAGCCGACCTTCGTCTCGATCGACGATCTGGAAGCGCCGGAATGGAACATCGCCGCCATCGGCCCAACCAAGCAGGCGCTGGCAGACGAATTGATCCGCAAGCTGCGCGCGCGTTTTGCACCGGGCGGGCTGCTGCATTACGGGCAAGGCAAATGGTATCCGGGCGAAAGCCTGCCGCGCTGGGCGTTCGGCCTCTATTGGCGCAAGGACGGCGTCCCGATCTGGAAGAATGCCGATCTGATCGCAGGGATCGAGAATGCGCCCGAGGCCGATATCGCGGATGCCCGGCAATTGATAGGAGGCATCGCGAAGCGGCTCGGCCTCGACGCCAGCTACGTGATGCCGGCCTATGAAGACCCCGTGCATTGGCTGCAAAAGGAAGCGGCACTTCCGTTCAATGTCGATCCCGGCGACTCCAAGTTGTCCGATCCCGAAGAACGATCACGCATGGCGCGTGTATTCGATGAAGGGCTCGACAAGCCGAAAGGGTTCGTGCTGCCGATCCAGCATGCAGATGCCGATGCCTCGGGCTGGACGAGCGAGCGCTGGCAGCTTCGGCGTAGCCATCTGTTCCTGATCCCGGGCGATTCGCCGCTGGGCTTGCGGCTGCCGATGGCATCACTGCCGCATGTTCCGCCGGAAGAATATCCCTACGTCGTCGAGCAGGACCCGATGGAGCCGCGGCTGGAGCTTGCGGCCGAGGACAAGGATAGCGGAGCGGGAGAAGCGCCAGGGCCGGCGCAAGAGCCGCAAGTAAAGCGCAAGGCCAAGCCGGTGCGCACGGCAACCTCAGTCGAAATCCGCGACGGCGTGTTGTGCGTCTTCATGCCACCGGTCGAGAAGATCGAACACTATCTCGAATTGATCGCGGCCGTGGAGGCAACCGCCGAGGAGATGCAGATCGCGGTTCATGTCGAGGGCTACGGGCCGCCTTACGATCCGCGGATCGACGTCATCAAGGTGACGCCCGATCCCGGCGTGATCGAGATCAACGTCCAGCCGGCGCAAAACTGGCGCGAGGCGGTGGACATCACCTTCGGCCTGTACGAAGACGCCGCGAAAGTTCGCCTCGGCGCCAACCGCTTTCTTGTCGATGGCCGCCACACCGGCACCGGCGGTGGAAATCATGTCGTGGTCGGCGGCTCTACGCCGCAGGATTCGCCTTTCCTGCGCCGCCCGGATTTGCTCAGGAGTCTCGTGCTGTACTGGCAGCGCCATCCTTCGCTGTCCTATTTGTTCTCGGGCATGTTCATCGGCCCGACGAGCCAGGCGCCGCGTATCGACGAGGCGCGGCATGACGGACTCTATGAGCTGGAGATCGCGCTCTCGCATGTGCCGCCGCCCGATATCGAAGCCCCGCTATGGCTGGTCGACCGGCTGTTCCGGCATATTCTGGTCGACATCACCGGCAATACCCATCGCGCCGAAATCTGCATCGACAAGCTCTATTCGCCCGATGGCCCGACCGGCCGCCTCGGGCTCGTCGAATTCCGCGCGCTCGAAATGCCGCCTGATCCCAGGATGTCGCTGGCGCAGCAGTTGTTGATCCGCGCCCTGATCGCAAAGCTCTGGCGCGAGCCGCAGCAGGGTAAGTTTGTACGCTGGGGAACTGCGTTGCACGATCGCTTCATGCTGCCACATTTCCTCTGGGAGGACTTTCTCGGCGTGCTCGATGAGCTCAAGCTATCCGGTTACGATTTCTCGCCGGAATGGTATCAGGCACAGCTCGAATTCCGTTTTCCCGTGTTCGGCCGTGTGCACCACGGCGGCGTCGCGCTGGAATTGCGGCAGGCGCTGGAGCCCTGGCATGTGCTCGGGGAAGAGGGCTCGGCCGGCGGCACCGTGCGCTATGTCGACTCGTCGGTGGAGCGGTTGCAGGTCAAGGCGAACGGCTTTGTCGAAGGCCGCCATATTGTGACCTGCAACGGCAGGCGGATGCCGATGACACCTACCGGCCGCTCGGGCGAGGCGGTCGCGGCCGTCCGCTTCAAGGCCTGGCAGCCGGCCTCAGGCCTGCATCCGACCATCCCGGTCCACGCCCCGCTGACATTTGACTTGATTGATAGCTGGAACGGCCGTTCGCTCGGCGGCTGCGTCTACCACGTCGCCCATCCCGGCGGCCGCAACTACGATACGAAGCCGGTCAATTCCTATGAGGCGGAGGCGCGGCGGCTGGCTCGGTTTCAGGATCACGGCCACACCCCGGGCCGAATCGAGCCGCCGCCCGAGGAACGCACAATTGAATTCCCTTTGACGCTCGACTTGAGGACGCCGCTCCTGATCTAATCGGCAGCGACGGTCTCGGGGAATCGGAATGTCAGGCCAAGGCAGCAGTCAGGAGAGCAAGGCCCGCCCGGGTCAGCGCCGGATGGCGCAATGGGCGCGCGATTATGCGCGGCTGCCCGGCATTCCCGACGAATATATCGGGCCCGATGGCGTGCCGCGGGCGGCCTGGGCCCGCTTCTTCGATGCCTTTGCGGCGCTTTCGCCCGGCGATATCGAGCGACGCTTCGCCTCCGCCGACCGCCATCTGCGCGAGGCCGGCGTCACCTATCGCGCGCCTGGCGAGACTGCCGACCGGCTGTGGCCGCTCAGCCATCTGCCGCTGATCATCGACGAGGCCGATTGGCAACAACTGACCACGGGTATCGCGCAGCGCGCCCAATTGTTCGAAATGATCCTGCGCGATCTCTATAGCGAGGCCAGGCTGGTCAGCGAAGGCGCGGTGCCCGCGGCCGCGATTGCCGGCAGCAACGAATATCTGCGCGCCGTCTGCGGCATCAAACCGCCGGGCGGGCGTCATCTCCATTTCTATGCCGCCGACGTCGGCCGTGGCCCCGACGGGCGCTGGTGGGTGCTGAACGACCGCACGCAGGCACCCTCGGGCGCGGGCTATGCGCTGGAAAACCGCCTGGTGCTGTCGCGCGCCTTTTCCAGTCTCTACAAGTCGATGAACGTCGAGCGCGTGGCGCCGTTCTTCGAGGCGTTCCGCGACTCCCTTCGTGCCAGCGCCGACCGCGACGAGCCGCGCATCGGCTTGCTGACGCCGGGCGCCTTCAGCGAAACCTATTTCGAACACGCCACGCTGGCGCGCTATCTCGGCTTTCTCCTGGTCGAAGGTGACGATCTCGCCGTTAGCGGCGACCGCATCCATATCCGCACCGTCGCGGGCCTGAAGCGGCTCGACGTGCTGCTGCGCCGGGTCGATTCCAATTTCCTCGACCCGCTCGAGCTCGATGCCTCGTCGCATCTCGGCGTGCCCGGCCTGATCGACGTGCTGCGCAAGAACGGCGTCGTCGTCGCTAACATGCCGGGCTCCGGCGTATTGGAGGCCAGGGCGCTGCTCGGATTTCTGCCGAGCCTGTGCCGCCGCCTGCTCGGCGAGACCTTGATCATGCCGCACATCGCGACCTGGTGGTGTGGCCAAAAATCGGCGCGCGAGGAAGTACTGTCGCGGCTGGAGGATTTCGTTATCGAGGGTGCCTATGGCCGGGCCGTTCCGGGCTTTTCCAGCCATGCGCCCGTGCTCGCCGGCGAGCTGCCGCCAGCCGGGCGCGACCGGCTGCGGCAGGCAATCACGGACCGCGGCATCGATTATGTCGGCCAGGAACTGGTGCGGCTGTCGACGACGCCGGTGTGGGAACAGGGCCGGATCACGCCGCGCCCGTTCGTGCTGAGGGTGTTTGCCGCGGCGACTCCACAAGGGTGGACCATCCTGCCCGGCGGTTTCTGCCGGATCGCCGAAAAGGCGGATGCCCGTGCAGTGTCGATGGGCGACGGAGTACGATCGGCGGACGTCTGGGTGGTCTCCGACAAGGCCGTCTCGTCGGCGACACTGTTGCCCGGTGCCGACACCGTGCGGATCAGGCGGATCGCCGGCGTGGTGCCGAGCCGTGCTGCGGACAATCTGTTCTGGCTCGGCCGCTATCTCGAACGCGCCGAGGCGACTCTGCGGCTGATCCGTGCGCTCGGCACCTCGACGCGCGATCCAGCCAAGGGAGCATCAACCGCGCTGCATTCGGTCGAGCGTATCCAGCGGATTCTCGTGACCTGGGGCGCCACCTCACAGGCGACGCGGACCAATCCAGCGCGGGTCATCGCCGAGGCGCTGCAGAGCGAGGAGAAGTTCGGCTCGGCGCTCTCATTGGTGAGATCGGTGCAGCGAACGGCGAGTTCGCTGCGCGAGCGGCTTTCGCCCGACGCCTGGCAGATCATCACCGAGATGGTGGAGCGCCTTGCGCTGCAGGTCGACGACGACGACAGCATCGTCAGCGCCGCCGAATTGACGCTGCAGGAGCTGGCGAGCCTTGCTGGCTTGGCGCAGGAGAACATGAACCGCGCCGCCGGTTGGCGCTTCCTCGACATGGGGCGTCGCGCCGAGCGCGCTATCAACACCGTACGGTTCGCCCGGCAGTTCGCCTATGACGAGGCGGGTGAGGAAGACCTCGACGTACTGCTGACGTTGGTGGATTGCCAGATCACCTATAGGTCGCGCTACCTGGTAGGCCCGGCGCTGGCGCCGGTGCGGGATCTTGCGGTGCTCGATCCCTTCAATCCACGCTCGGTGGCGTTTCAGGTCGCGGCGCTCAACGACCATATCGCAGCCCTGCCGAGCCTGAAGGAGCACGGTTTGATCGAGCGG
The DNA here is from genome assembly GCF_032917945.1 of Bradyrhizobium sp. sBnM-33. Taxonomy (NCBI): domain Bacteria; kingdom Pseudomonadati; phylum Pseudomonadota; class Alphaproteobacteria; order Hyphomicrobiales; family Nitrobacteraceae; genus Bradyrhizobium; species Bradyrhizobium sp. sBnM-33. The sequence goes on along the minus strand of NZ_CP136624.1, from coordinate 7,050,150 downwards.
CCGCAACGGTTGGCGGTGGCATTGCAGGCGACGCTGACGACAGCGGAGGCCACGACGCTTGATGTCACAACCCTGTTCGCGCTCGAACAGTCTCTGCTCAATCTCGCTGACGCGATCGGCCAGCATTATTTCCCACACGGACCGCATGCAAGCCGGCCGGAGAAGCTGACAGGCCTTGCGTGATCTACGACATCCGTCACGTCACGACTTACGCTTACGAGAGCCCGGTGAGCTTTGCGCGGTGCTCGCTGCGATTGGAGCCGCGGAGCGGCGACGGACAGCAATTGATTTCCCACACTGTCGAGATCCGGCCGCGGCCGGCCGAACGCACGGTGCGGCGGGACTTTTTCGGAACGCATACCGAGAGCGTGCTGATCGAGACCGCGCATCGCAATTTGCGGATCGATTCCCGGTCACGGGTATCGGTCGCGCGTCAGGCGCCCGGTCGCGCGGCAACCAGCCCGCCCTGGGAGCGCATCCGCGACGTGGCCTTTGAGGCTACCAGCCTCGGTCCCGCTTCGCCGGTCGGATACGTCTTTGCGAGTTCGCTGGTGCCGGTGCTGGCGCCGGTCACTGCCTATGCTGCGCCAAGCTTCCCGCCGGGCGGCAGCATCCTCTCGGGCGCCGCCGACCTGATGCGCCGCATCCGCAGCGATTTCAGGTACGACTCCAAGGCCACCGTGATTTCGACGCCGCTTAGGGAAGTGTTCGAGAAGCGCCACGGCGTCTGCCAGGACTTTGCCCATGTGATGATTGCGGGCTTGCGCGGGCTTGGCCTGCCAGCGGCCTATGTCAGCGGCTATCTGCGCACCATCCCGCCCGCCGGCCAGCCGCGCCTGCAGGGCGCCGATGCCAGCCACGCCTGGGTGTCAGTCTGGTGCGGCGCCGAGCTCGGCTGGGTCGGCTTCGATCCGACCAACGACCTCCTGGTCGAGAACGACCACATCATCCTGTCGATCGGCAGGGATTTCTCCGACGTCTCGCCGGTCGATGGCATCATCGTCGGATCGCCCAAGCAGAAGCTCAACGTCGCTGTGGACGTGCTGCTGGTGGAGTGAGGCTGGGATGCCTCGGTGCCCGGATTTCTTAAGAATTCGTTGTCCTAAGCCACGCCAATCTCCGCTGCACTACGGATAGGCACTTTAACGGATGGTTTGTTCTTTTGTTGCCATCGTGACGTGCGCAGGCCTGCGCCTGCAAGTCGAGTCCACCTAGCCGGGAGACAATCATGAACAATTGGTCAATAAAGCCGTTCGTTTCTGCCGTGGCAGCTATGCTCGCTCTCGGAGGTGCCGCCAGTGCTGGCAGCGGAGCGAACAAGGACGAAGCCGTCGCAATGGTCAGGCAGGCCGTTGCCTTCATCAAGGAGCAGGGGCCCGAAAAGGCGTACCCGGAGATCACCAACAAGGCCAGCAAGTTCCACGATCGCGATCTCTATGTCGTGGTCTATCAGCTTGACGGCAAAGTGCTGGCTCACGGCTCGAACGAAAAGTTCGTCGGCAAGGACCTGATCGACGCCCAGGATGTCGATGGCAAGCTCTACGTCAAGGAACGCGTCGAACTCGCCGCCAAGCAGCCTTCGTTCTGGCAGGACTACAAATTCGTCAATCCGGTGAGCAAGAAAGTCGAGCCGAAGGAAATGTACTGCGAGAAGCTGAACAATACGGCTGTCTGCGCGGGCGTCTACAAGCTCTGACCCCAAATAAGCGTTGCGTTGTCGTGCGGCGATCGCCGCACTGAAGGGGTGATATGCTCGGCTGGATCAAGAACATTGGTCTTTCGTGGAAAGTCCAGCTCGCGCCGGCCTTTCTGATCGTCGTGCTGATCGGGCTCGGTGCCTATGCGCTGCAAACGTTGCGGTCGAATCAGGCCGCCGTTGACGCGCTGGTGTCCGGGCCGGTACGGCAATCGGAACTGGCCAACGATCTCACCACGACGGTGTGGACGGCGCACGCCAAGCTGTATCGTCTTGCGGCCACGGCGGCCAACGAAAAGGACGAGAAGAAAATTGCGCAGGTCGCCAAGGAAGCTTCCGTGGCGGCCGGCAAAATTTCGGACGCGCTGAAGGCCGTAGAAACTATCAAGGGCGGGTTCAGTCCGGAAACATTCGAGAAGCTGAAAGCCGCGGTTGCGGGCTATCTCAAGCAATCGACAAATGCGATCGAGATGGCCGACGGTGATGCCGGATCGGCGCTGATCTTCATCAAGGGTGCGGAACGAAACTTTGCCGTTATCGAAAAGCTCGCCGATGATCTGATCACGCACAGCAGCGAAAGCAAGGACCGCGAAATTGCCCGTGCCGGGATCAAGCTCGAGCAACAGCAGATAACGCTGATGGCTGCGCTTCTGGCCGTTGCGCTCGCCGGCATCATCGTTTCATTTCTGATCGGCCGAAGCATTTCCCGCCCTGTCGTGGCGATGTCGCGGGCGATGCGCGAGCTCGCCGCCGGGAATTTCGAGGTTCAGTTGCCCGGCCTCGAGCGCCGCGATGAAGTTGGCCAGATGGCGCACGCGATACAGGAGTTCAAGGTGCAGGCGATCGCCAAGGCCGAACGCGAGACGGCGGAGCGCGAGGAAAAGAACCGCGAACTGGCATCGGCCCGCCGTACGGAGCTTCATAATCTGGCCGAGAGTTTCGAGATCGCCGTCGGCAATATCGTCGAGAACGTTGGCTCAGCCTCGGCCGAACTGGAAAATTCCGCCGCGATCCTGACCAACAGCAGTGCGGCCACCCAACAGCTCTCCACCGTGGTCGCCGCGGCTTCGGAGGAAACCTCCAGCAACGTGCAGTCGGTGGCGTCCGCCACCGAGGAAATGGCCAGCTCCGTCAATGAAATCGGCAGGCAAGTCGCGAATTCCAACCGGATCGCCAACGAGGCGGTCGCTCAGGCGCAAAAGACCGACGCCCGGATCATCGAATTGTCGGAGGCGGCAAACCGCATTGGCGACGTAACCAGGTTGATCACCACGATCGCGGAGCAGACCAATCTACTGGCACTCAACGCGACCATTGAGGCCGCCCGCGCCGGTGACGCCGGCCGCGGCTTTGCGGTGGTTGCCCAGGAGGTCAAGGCGCTCGCCACCCAGACCGCCAAGGCAACCAGCGAAATCTCGACTCAGATCGCCGAGATGCAGTCGGCGACGCAGGAATCAGTGCACGCCATCAAGGAGATCAGCGGCACCATCGGCCGGGTTTCCGAAATCGCCGCCGCGATCGCCGCCGCCATCGAGGAGCAGGGCGCTGCCACTCAGGAAATCGCGCGCAACGTGCAGCAGGCGGCAGTGGGCTCGACCCAGGTCGCGACCAGCATCGCCGACGTCAACCGTGGCGCCGGCGAAATCGGCACGGCGTCGTCACAGGTGCTGGCCAACGCGCAACTGCTCTCCAACGAAAACAAGCGGCTCAAGGCCGAAGTCGGCAAGTTCCTCGCCACTGTCCGGTCGGCGTAGTCCGTAGACCCAAAATCGAGATTGGTGAATCCACGTCCGCTTTGCAGCGTTTTTCGGACTCAGGTCCGATATCGCCTCAAGTCCGAAAAGTCACAACTGCGAAGAACTCAGTGTGAGCATATGTTTTCCGCTTTGCCCTCGAACTCGGACATTGCTCGACCAATCGGCATGTCTCAAAAGTGCGAACAGCAGACTGATGCACGACGGGCGCAGCGATATTGCCAGCAGCGCTTGCGTGATTACCCCTATCCTCGTGCAAGATCGAGTAACCGATCCCTCTCGGGAGTCTGGGGCCGCGCGCGCCCTGCGCCCCTTCGGCTTCTATATGTGGCAATCGCAATCGCGATCCATGTTGCGTGGAATGCGAGTCCGGCCAGCAGGACGAATTGACCGGGAATGGGCCCAATCGCTGCTCGCAGCCAGAACTCCTGCACCGAGGCGACCGGCGCCGGATGGATCAGCAGTTTACCGACATACGCGGTCACCTGGATCGCGAAAATCCAGCTGTAGTTATTGCGAAGCCTGCGGCCCACTGCCTCAGCATAAGTAATATGAAGGTTAGGTGCTCGGTAATCCTGGTAGAGGATCTCGTTCCAGCCATTCTCGACCTGAACGCCCTCGCCGCGGAGAATTGGCCCGAAGAATTGGACTTCGAGGACATGCGCGCGCATGCGCCAGAAATCAAAAAAGCGGTAACGCCGCGCCTCGATCAATAAGAAGGTAACGACCAAGAGACCGACAAGCACCAGCGGCAGAGGGGACGCGGTTTCGCTGCTGAACGTAAGTGATAGTGCGATACCGGTTGTAAGGACCGCCCAATTGGTCGTTGCATCGAGGCGTGTACGCCAGACCGTGCTACGGTACAGCTCGCCGCGATAGAGGTGCGACAACGCGGTGATATCAGCTGGGTCGAATGCAGATTGCTTACCTTCGATGTGGCTTTCACTCATCGTTTTCATCCCTTGCGCTTTTATGTCATTTACGACCCCAACACATGATGCTGTTTGGCGATGTTCTATTATGCCCACCTGTTGTCACGGCCCCAAGGAAAAACGCCCTGTTGGCGTGTCTAAGCTGGCACACTGGCGCGGACCGGAGATGCTGTCCGCTTAAGTGCCGGTCTTCCGCGGCCGGTCGGACGAATCGGCGCGCAGGTTGCGGAAGAATGTCTCGACCTCGCGCGACAGCGTCTCGGCCGTGGCCGTCAGTTCGCTCGATGCGGTGAGGACGGAAGCCGCCGCCGTGCTCGTCGTGCCGATGGCGTCGCTGAGCGACCCGATATTGACGACCAGCGTTCCGTTGCCCTGCGCCGCCAGTTGCGCATTCGCCGAGATTTCACGGGTCGCCGCATCCTGCTGCTCGATCGCGCTGGCAATGATGGAAGTCACCTCATTAATCTCGCGCACTGCATTGCCGATTTCTCGGACCGCTTCGACGGACGTTTTCGTCGACGTCTGGATCAGGCCGACGTTCTGGCCGATTTCGGCTGTGGCCTTGGCAGTCTGCTCGGCCAGCGCCTTGACCTCGTGGGCGACCACGGCAAAGCCGCGGCCGGCATCGCCGGCGCGCGCGGCTTCGATCGTTGCGTTGAGCGCCAGGAGGTTCGTTTGCTCGGCAATCGCCTGGATCAGGTTGAGCACCCCGTCGATGCGCTGGGTCGCAGCCGCAAGCCCCTCGATTTCGGAGACCGATTTCTCGGTGCGCTGGCCTGCCTGCTCGACTGCACCGGCCGACTGGCGGACCTGGCGGCCGATTTCCTCGACGGAAGCGGAAAGCTCCTCGGCGGCGCTGGCGACGGCGGAGACGTTGCTGGACGCCTGTTCGGTCGCGCTGGAAGCGGCCACCGCGCGTCCGTTGGCATCCGACGCAACGCTGGCGATGGTCTGTGCGCTGCCGCGCATCGAGCTCGCATTGTCGGTGACCGCGCGCAGCACGCCGCCGATCGCTTCCCGGAACGCATCGACCGAGGCCTCGATGTGGCGGGTACGCTCATCGCGCGCCCTGGAATCTTCCAGCACCTGCGAATTGAGGTTGCGGTTGCGATCCATCGCATCCTGGAAGATCTTGATGGCACGGGCGAGCGCGCCGATTTCGTCGGTGCGTTCGGTATGCGGAACCTCGATGCCTTCGGCGCCGTCGGCCACCTGCTTGATGGTGGCCGTGATGACCGAAAGCGGGCGCGCGATCGAACGGGAAATGATCAGCACGCCGAGGACGACCACCACCAGCGCCAACACGCCGAGGCAAGTCAGGACAAATGCCATCGTATGGTTGGTGTCGGTCTGTTCGGCCAGCCTCTTGCTGCGTTCGGCGTAGACCTTGGAGAGCGCCTCGAGATCCTTGTTCAGCGCGGTGCGCACTTGGCGGTTGGCATCGTTGTCGCCCCATTCACGCCCCGCCGCTCCATTGATCTCGACACCGCGGCGAACCAGCTCCTTGCGGAAGTCGACGAACTGTTCGATGCGCTTCTTGAAAGTGGCGAACTGTTGGGCGTCGTCGGCCTGGACCAGCGCTTCCCAGTTCTTGACCACCTCGAGAATACGCTCGTTGAATTTGAGCAGCCCGTCGCCGTATTTCTTCACCACCGGCGGTTCCGTCGACATGTAGATGCCCCGGGATTCCATCACGACTGCATAGACCAGCGAATTGATGCGCTCGACATTGAGCGCGGCGCGGCTGGCGATCGAGACCGCTTCGGTGAGCTGAGCATTCTGGCGGGTGTTGTAGTCGGACAGGGCCGTGATAGCAGCGACGAGCACGGCGACCAGTGCGAAGATCGAATACAACTTGGCTGCAAGCGAAAACCGGGATGCCATGGCGCCACCAAAATAGGTACGGGAAATTTCAGCCGTGCCGGCGCCGGAGTAGGATCCAGTGAATGCCGTCAGCGTAGGCAATGTGCTGAAGTTTGGTGGAGAATGTCTTAACGCGCGAATTTCTCGGAACCGCAACTAAAGGCAAATCATCAGTAGTTTCAAACGACTAGTTCGGTATTGCGGGATGCCTCGCCGGGAAAATTCGGCAGATTGCTGCGATTGGAACGGGCCTTGGTATATCAGCGCAATTGTAGGTGGCTGGTACGGCGAAAGGTGCCTGGGCCCCAACTGCCCGGTAAGACGAGCCGATACCGCCATGACGGCGCTGCCCGCCTGATCCTGCGGATGGGATGCTCGCTGTCCGACGCGGGCAATGCCGCCAAACGGAAGCACCCGCGCGTATCCGGAAGGACGGTTCGCATTGGCAAGCATCCGTGGCGCGAATCAAGCTAGACAGCGAGCACGGCGAAGGTGGCGCCGCGCTGCTTCGATTATGCGTGAGAATTGGGACTCATGACTCAAAGTGCCGCCTTGCCGGGCAATCTCGATCTCTATCTTCACGTGCGCGTCCTGATCGCCGCACAGCCTCGGGCGGATCGATGCCCGGATTAATGCCGACACTCCGCTGATTGCGGCCTGTAGCCTTGGCTGTTCGCCCGGCATAGACTAGCCAGGAAACGGAGTGGGTACGGCGCAGGAAGGTCAGCATGGTCTATCGGCAGATCATCGGTGCCACCACCTATGCGTTCGACGGTTTGCGCGAGCTGCTCGCCAAGGCGACGCCGCCGCGATCCGGCGACCGTCTTGCCGGCGTCGCGGCCGATAGCGCGGAACAGATGATCGCAGCGCGAATGGCGCTCGCCGACGTGCCGCTGAAGCAGTTCCTCAACGAGGCTGTCATTCCCTATGAGGATGACGAGGTCACCCGGCTGATCATCGACAGCCATGATGCCCCGGCCTTTGCCGCCATATCGTCACTGACCGTGGGCGGCTTCCGCGATTGGCTGCTCTCCGATGCCGCAACAGGCGAGTCTTTGGCGAAGGTCTCGCGCGGGATCACGCCGGAAATGGCCGCCGGCGTTTCAAAAACGATGCGTAACCAGGACCTGATCCTGGTCGCCAAGAAATGCGCCGTGACCTCGGCCTTTCGCAACACCATCGGCCTGAAGGGGCGGATGAGCGTGCGGCTGCAGCCCAACCATCCCTTCGATGATGCCAAGGGCATTACCGCTTCGATCCTCGACGGCATTCTGCTGGGATCAGGAGATGCCTGCATCGGAATCAATCCGGCCAGCGACGATCCGGCCGTGATCGGCGAGTTGCTGCGGCTGCTCGACGGCATCATCTCTCGGCTGCAGATTCCGACGCAGAGCTGCGTGCTCACGCATGTCACCACGACACTCGGATTGATCGGGCAGGGCGCGCCGGTCGATCTGGTGTTCCAGTCGATCGCGGGAACGGAGGCTGCCAATCGCAGTTTTGGTGTCGATCTCGCGCTGCTGCGCGAGGCGCGTGAGGCGGGGCTGTCGCTCCGCCGCGGCACGGTCGGCGAAAACGTGATGTATTTCGAAACGGGGCAGGGCTCGGCGCTGTCGGCCAACGCCCATCACAATGTCGACCAGCAGACGTGCGAGGCGCGGGCTTACGCAGTGGCGCGCGCATTCGCTCCGTTGCTGGTCAATAGCGTCGTCGGTTTCATCGGCCCGGAATATCTTTACGACGGCAAGGAAATCATCCGCGCCGGGCTCGAGGACCATTTCTGCGGCAAGCTGCTCGGCCTGCCGCTCGGGGTCGACGTCTGCTACACCAACCACGCCGAAGCCGACCAGGACGACATGGACAATCTGCTGACGCTATTGGCCGCCGCCGGCGTCACCTTCATCATGGGCGTGCCGGGCGCCGACGACGTCATGCTGAACTATCAGTCGACCTCGTTCCACGACGCGCTCTATGTCCGGGATCTCTTCGGGTTGAAGCGGGCGCCGGAGTTCGACGATTGGCTGGTCCGCTCCGGCCTCGCGGACGGCAATTTCCGGCTTGCGGGCAACACCGGCCTGCTGCCCGAATTTGCCTCTCGGCTGATTGCCTGAATTCCGGTCTGCAGATTTTCGTGCAACCAATTGAACCCGCAGCGAGTTAGAGCTGACTGTCACAATGTTGAAGGATTTCTGGCCCAACTTTCAATCTCGTGCTTAAATTCATGTCAGTGTTGAGGAAATTTGATGAGAGCTGAGGGCATTGGAACGGTACGGCGTATCCTGTGCGTCTTTCCGCGCTATACGTCTTCTTTCGGCACGTTCGAATACGCCTATCCCCTGACCGCCGGCGTGAAGGCTTTCATGCCGCCGCAGGGCCTCCTCCTGATTGCGGCCTATCTCCCGGCAAACTGGCAGGTGCGTTTCATCGACGAGAACATTCGCCCCGCCGGCAAGGAAGACTTCGAATGGGCGGAAGCGGTATTCGTCAGCGGCATGCACATCCAGCGCCAGCAGATGAACGACATCTGCCGCCGCGCCCATGCGTTCGATCTCGCGGTCGCAATCGGCGGCCCGTCGGTGAGCGCGTGCCCGGATTACTATCCCTCGTTCGACTATCTCCATGTCGGCGAACTCGGTGACGCCACCAATGAGCTGATCGAACGTCTGGCGCGCGACCCGCGTCGCCCTGCCCAGCAGGTGGTGCTGACGACCAGGGATCGGTTGGCGATGACCGAGTTTCCGATCCCGGCCTACGAGCTGGCGGAAGTGAAAAAATATCTGCTCGGCAGCATCCAGTATTCGAGCGGCTGCCCCTATCAGTGCGAGTTCTGCGATATCCCCGGGCTCTATGGCCGCAACCCACGCTTGAAGACGCCTCAACAGATCATCGCCGAACTCGACAGGATGCGCGAATGCGGCATCACCGACACGGTCTATTTCGTCGACGACAATTTCATCGGCAACCGCAAGGCCACGCTGGATTTGCTGCCGCATCTGATCGAATGGCAGAAGAGGACAGGCTACGTCGTGCGGCTGGCCTGCGAGGCGACGCTGAACATAGCCAAGCGGCCCGAGATCCTGGAGAAGATGCGCGAGGCGATGTTCGTTACCGTGTTCTGCGGCATCGAGACGCCCGATCCCGACGCGCTGCACGCAATGCACAAGGACCACAACATGATGGTCCCGATCCACGAAGGCATCCACACCATCAATTCCTACGGTATGGAGGTCGTCTCCGGCATCATCATGGGCCTCGACACCGACAAACCGGGCACGGCGGACGCACTGCTCGACTTCGTCGATGAATCGCGGATTCCGCTACTGACGATCAATCTGCTGCAAGCGTTGCCGAAGACGCCGTTGTGGGACCGGCTGGAGCGCGAGGGGCGCCTCAATGACGACGACAGCCGCGACTCCAACGTCGAATTCCTGATGCCCTACGACCAGGTCATCAGTTCCTGGAAGCGATGCATGGAGGTCGCCTACCAGCCAGAGAAGCTCTACGCGCGTTACCAGTATCAATGCGACTACACCTACGCCAACCGGATCAAGGTGCCCGTCGCGCCTGAAATGAAGACCTGGCCCAACATCAGGCGTGCGCTGATCATGCTGCGCAACATCTTCTGGCAGGTCGGGGTGCTCAGCGATTACAGGCGCGTGTTCTGGAAGTTCGCGATCGGGCGCCTCAGGCGCGGCGATCTCGAAGGGCTGATCGGTTCCGCCACGATCGCGCATCATCTGATCAAGTTCGCGCGTGCGGCGTCCGGCGGCCAGCAGAACGCGTCGAACTATTCGATCCGGCTGCGCGAGGCCTCCGTGCCTGCCGAGTAAAAGCCCATGAAAGAACCGACGTCGCCGACCCGCTCACTCGAAGCCCTGCGGCAGCTGACGCCGGCGCGCGTCGGGCTCGGCCGCTCCGGCGCGAGCATGCCGACCGACGCGCTGCTTGCCTTCACGCTCGACCATGCACGCGCCCGCGACGCCGTGCATGCCGCATTCGATGTGGAGCATCTGGTTGCCGGATTGGCCGGCCTCGGCCTGCAGGTCAGTGAGGTTTACAGCCAGGCGTGCAACCGGCGCGACTATCTGCGCCGCCCCGATCTCGGACGGATGCTCGACCCGGATTCGCGGGGCGCGCTGGAAAAGCAAGGCGGCAGTGCGAACCAGGTTGTGATCGTGATCGGCGATGGGCTTTCGCCGGCGGCCGTCAATGTCCACGCGCTCGAGCTGGTTCGCCATCTTGCTCCACGCCTGGCGGAGGTCGGGATCCGGTGTGGCCACGTCGTGGTTGCATCCGGCGCACGCGTGGCGCTGGGCGACGAGATCGGTGCCGCGTTGGGCGCGCGGATGGTGGTGATGCTGATCGGCGAGCGGCCCGGCCTGTCGGCCCCCGACAGTCTCGGCGCCTATCTGACGTTTGCGCCGCGCATCGGCCTCACCGACGAGAACCGCAATTGCGTGTCCAACATCCACGGCGCAGGCCTGAGCTATGATGAAGCCGCCTTCAAGATCGCGTGGTTGGTGCGTGAAGGCATCGCGCGCCAGGTCACGGGCGTGGCGCTGAAGGACGAAAGCAGAACCGCGCTCATCGCCGCCAGACCGATAGATTGACGGATCGACATCCGCCTGCGTCGCCGTTGTGAGCCAACTCGTGGCTGACAACCCAATGTGAGCCGTTTCTCCAAAAATTGACCGGTGAGGTTGCAGCGGCCGTCGTTGGCGCTTTCGGCTGAACGCGCCAAAGCGGTCCAAGGTGGTGCTGGCAGGTGTGGCAAATCAGAGACTTAACGCGTATTTTCGACATTTGCGTGCCGATTTGCCCTGCCGCGCGTGCTTGCCGGATCAGGTTCGGGCCTGTAAAACGGCGCCGATTAATTTACCGCGTGATTTCAAGGGCTAGCGCCAATCAGATAGGGGCTGGCAAAGCCGTATTCGCGCCACCAAGCTGCACAAAAAACCAAGCTGCACAAACAGGCCGACGTGAGAACTGGACAGGGTATGCTCGACAAGAACTCCGAAAGTCACGTCCACGTCCAAGCCACCGAGGAACCGCCGCCGGGCAAGAGCATCGCCTTCGGGCTCGAGCGCATGGGCCTGATCGCGGTCAAGGCGCCGATCCTGTCCTTGATCATTCTCGCCGTGCTGATCGTGGCGGCGCTGTTCGGCATCGAGCGAATCAAGATCGACGACTCGCTGAGCCAGTTGTTCCGCTCCGATTCCAAGGACTACAAGCAATATGAGGCCGTGACCAAGCGCTTCCCGGCGACCGAATTCGACGTGCTGGTCGTGGTCGAGGGCAAGACGCTGCTGGCCCGCGAGAACCTCGAAAAGATCCGCGACATGGTCACCGACCTGCAACTGATCGAGGGCGTTCGCGGCCTGGTCTCGCTGTTTTCGGCACGTCAGGCGCCGGAGCCCGGCAAGTTGCCGGCCGCGCTGTTCCCGCCCGAACTGCCGCAGGGCGCCGCCTACGACAGTTTTGTCGAGACCGTTAAATCCAACGAGATTATTCGCGGCAAGCTGTTGTCCGAGGATGGCACGCTGGCGCTGATCGTGCTGTCGCTGGAGCCGAAGGTCGTTTCCTCGAACGAGCTCGGCACGGTGGTCGGCGAAATCAGGAAAGTCATGGCCGAGGATCTTTCCGGCAGCGGGCTCAACGCCCAGCTTTCCGGGGTACCCGTCATGCAGCTCGAGATCCGCAACGCGGTCAAGCGCGACGGGCTGACCTACAACATTCTAGGCATTCTCGCTGGCTGCATCATCGCGATCATCTTCTTCCGCAAGATATCGTTCATGGTGGTTGCGGCCTTCCCGCCGATCATCGCGATCTTGCTCTCGCTCGGTGGCCTCGGCTGGGCCGGTTTCAATCTCAACATGTTCCTGAACGTGATGACGCCGCTCATCATGGTGATCAGCTTCTCGGACTCGATGCAGTTGACGTTCGCGGCGCGCGACCGCCTCATTGCCGGCCAGGACAAGCTGAAGGCCTTCACCAACGCGGTGCTGGTAGTCGGCCCGGCCTGCGTACTGACCCATGGCACCGCGGGCATTTCCTTCATCGCGCTGCAATTCTCCGATTCCGAACTGATCCGAAAATTCGGCGAAGCCGGCCTTGCCGCCACCATCATCGCGCTGGTGGCCGTGCTGTCGCTGGTGCCGGTATTCGGCGTGCTGTTCGTGCGCAACGAGAAGATTTTTGCGGTGAAATTCCAGAGCGCCGACGCCGGCGTCCAGGCGCTGCGCAATTTCTGTTACTGGATTGCGGTGCGCATGGTCAGCCGCCCCGGCATGTTCAGCCTGATCGCATTGCTCTTCGTCGGCGGGCTCGGCTACATCTACGCGACGCTGGAGCCGCGCTACCGGCTCGCCGATCAGGTGCCGGACAAGCGACAGGCGGTGGCGGCATCGAGCCGGCTCGACGCCAAGCTCACCGGCGCCAACCCGATCGACGTGCTGATCGAATTCCCCAAGGGCGCCTCGCTCTACGCGCCGGAAACCTTGAAGACGATCGCCGACGTCCACTCGATGGTCGAGAAGTCGGCCGGCGTCGGCAACGTCTGGTCGCTGGAAACGCTGCGCCGCTGGCTCGCGGAGAAGGCGGGCAGCACCGACGTCGCGACGCTGAAGGAATATGTCAGCGTTATCCCTGAGCATCTGGTGCGGCGATTCATCTCGGCCGATCAGGATGCGGTGGTGGTGTCAGGGCGCGTTCCCGATCTCGATTCCAGCGAAATCCTTCCCGTTGTCGACAAGCTCGACAAGGCGCTCGACAAGGTAAGGGCCGAACATCCCGGCTTTGAGATTGCCGTCACCGGCCTGTCGGCGATTGCCGCGCGCAACAGCGCCAACATGATCGATAAGCTCAACCAGGGCCTGACGATTGAATTCCTCATTGTCGCCGTCTTCATCGGTCTCGCGTTCCGCTCGGTCGTGGTGATGTTCTCCTGCATCTTGCCCGGCATTTTCCCGGTGGTGGCATCGGGTACGGTGCTGTGGATGTTGGGCGAGGGGCTGCAATTCGCTAGCGTCGTCGCGCTCACGGTGTCGTTCGGCCTGGGCCTGAGCGCCACGATCCACTTCCTCAACCGGCTTCGGCTGGAGAGCAAGCCGGGCGTCAATTCGGGACTGGCGGTCGAGCGCGCCACCGTGCTGGTCGGCCCGGCCCTGATCCTGACCACGGTGGTGCTGGCCTGCGGCCTCGTCGTCACCGTGTTCTCCGATCTGCCGTCGCTGCGGCTGTTCGGCTGGCTCAGCGCGTTCTCGATGATCGCGGCGCTGGTCGCTGACCTCTTCATCCTGCGGCCGACCTCGATGTTCCTGATCAACCTGTCGGAAAAGATTCGCGGCGTCAGTCACACCGAGCCAGCGAAGAACAAAGCTGCCGAATAACGAACGCTGCTGAATAGCAGGGGTTGCCGGCCAACGGCAGCCGCAGAGAGGCTTGAGGAATGACGTCTGCAGGATTAGCCGCTCGCCCTGCGGCCGACGCTGCCGCCTACCGCGCGGTCGAACACATCTATCATTCCTATCTCACCGGGCTGATCCTGATGCTGGCGTCGCGGGCCGGCGCGCCACGCGCCGCCGAGGTGGTATTTCGCACCTTCCGGCGCCAGCAACTGGCGCGCTTCCTTCCCGGATTGAAGAAGCTCGGTCTTGATCAGCTTCCGCATGCGGTCGCTTGCGCCCAATATCACTATCTGTCGAACCAGGTCGGCGGCGTGAAGGTGGAGTATATCTACGAGAGCGACCGCAAGGCCTGGGTACGCTATCCGCCGCCGCGCTGGATCTGGTCCGGCACGGCCATTTGCGGAATCCCCTCGGAAGTGTCGCGGGCGATGCTGCGCGGATGGCACGCCAACAACGGCGTCGTGCTCAATAATCCCAGGCTCGGCTTTGTCTGCACGGGGCAGACCGTCGACGGTCAGCCGGGGCTTGAAGGTTACTACAAGGAGTGGGATCACGATCTCGCGCCCGAGGAGCGATTGCAGTTTTCGCCGGGCGAGCGTTGTCCGCCGTTCCGCGCCGATCTCGCGCCGCGCCTGCCGGAGAACACATGGCCGGAGGAACGGCTGCAGAAGGTGCTTCGCAATTATGCGATGGAGTACATCACCTCGATCGTTCCGGAGACGATTGCCGTGCTCGGACCGGAGGAGGGCGGCCATCTCGCCGGTGCCGCGGCGCGGCTCGTCGGGATGCACACCTTCGACGACGTCGCCGCGCTGTTGGGCGGCGTGGAGGCGGGAGCGGTGGGTTTCGCCAAGGCCTTTTCCCGGCTTGCGCGGGGGCAGGACGATGATGCGGAACTGCAAGTCGAAGGCTCGGGCGCAACCGTGCGCCAGACCTCTTGGCGCCTGATGGCGGAACGCGAAGCGCTGTCGCCTCAGGTGTTCGATGCCTGGAACGAGTTGTGGGTGGGGGCCGCGCTCGCGCATGATCGCTTCGTGCGCGTCGAGGTGACGGAACGCCGCGACCGCGGTGACGCGTATTGGTGCTGGCGATTCCGCTGAGCTGCCGAAAATAAAAATGGCGGTATCCCGGGGGAGCCGCCATTCGTACCTACTGCTTTGAAGAACAGTTATCAGGTCCTCGTCATCGTAATCTTGACGCCGCGGATCTCACCCTTGGAGTCGATCTGCACGCTCTGCTTGTTGCCGGTGGTGCGCAGATTCAGGTTGGCTGCAAATCCCGATGCTTCGACAAACACGTCGATCTGACCGCCGCCGGCGGTGCCCTGCAGATTGCCGAAGATATTTCGGCTCTTTTCGCTCCAGTTGCCGGAGATCCGGTCACCCTGGCTGGTGACATCGCTCGACAGGTCGAACTTGTAGCTGTCGCTGGCGCAGTGGAGGTGTTGTTTCAGGCCGAGGCCGTTGGCGTTGACCTTGTAGTCGGCCTTGCAGCGGATGTTCTCGGTGGTGCCGTTGGATAGCGCGACGGTGCCGGTGCCGCTCCAGTTTCCATCAAAACCGGCAAACGGGCCGCCGGCCTGGGCATGGCTAATGGTGACCGACAGCATGAGCGCGGCGGCGACCCCGGCCGCTGCGAGAGCCTGATCGAACAAGCTGGAACCAAACAGTTTCATCGTGAGTTTTCCCCTAAACAGACGCTTCTCTTACAAGATACGTCTCGCCGCATCGAAGATTTAGTGTTTCCGCAGTATCTTAGGTTCAAAATGACGGCATGCTGTTTCCGCCGGTCGCGGCAGGAAAGGGCACAAGCAGCCGAATGGAATCAATATTCGCATCGGCTCCGTCCGCGCAGCATCTAACTTCGCGCCGCATCCTCCGCAACAGCCAATTGCCGAGATCGTCAAGAGAGAAATACACGTTAGATATCAGTCAGTTATTTGCGGCGCTGAGATCGCCGTAAATTTGGCCGTATTTACCATGCTTGTCCTGTGCACGTTGCTGCGTTACGCGGCGCCTGCCATCCATACAAATCCGTTCCGGCGATGCCGAAAACGCAAATCGGGAACAGGATTTCATGCTGCCGAAATGAAGGAATACGATGCGAAAATCTCTCCTCGCCCTCACTTTGTTGTCGATCTCGGTTTCGTCGAGCGCCTTCGCCCAGCAGCAACAGCGCAGCGGAACGCCGGAGGAGCAGAAGGCCTGTACCCGTGACGTGCAGAAGCACTGCCGTCCGGTTATCGACCAGGGTGACCTCACCATCTTGGCGTGCCTCAAGGAACATCGCTCCAAGATTAGCGCGGCCTGCGATCAGGTTCTCAAGCGCAACGGTCAATAGGGCGCGGCTAGCGTCCGTTAACCCTCGCGGAAAAGCCATTCTCGGCTGTATGACGCGCGTCACGGGCGGGGCTAATCAGCCCATATAGCATTGGTTTTGGCGACGTATTCCCCTATATGGGGCTCGCGATCTCCTCGCATGCGCCGGGCACCGGCGCATGCCGCCAATCCCGATTGATGTAGCCAGTTTTTGATGACCAGCGCGAGCGACCTGCGATCCGGAAAGACCGACCGCGACGAGAATTTTCCGGTCGCGTCGTGGATCATTCATCCGCGTCACCGGGCGCTGATCCTCGCATTCTACAATTTCGTCAGGACCGCCGACGATATCGCCGACCACGCGACACTTAGCGCGAACGAAAAGCTGCGCTATCTCGACCTGCTCGAGGCGGAACTATTGGGCACGGGCGACACGCAGAAGGAAGCGGTCAGCCTCCGCCAGGCCCTCGCCGAGCGTTCGATGGCTCCGCGCCATGCGCTCGACGTGCTGGTCGCGTTCCGGATGGACGTCACCAAGCTGCGCTACGAGAACTGGGACGACGTCACTCATTATTGCCGCTATTCGGCCATGCCGGTCGGCCGTTTCATGCTCGACGTTCATGGCGAGAGCACCTCGACCTGGGCCGCTTCCGACGCGTTGTGCGCGGGATTGCAGATCAATAACCATCTGCAGGATTGCGCCAAGGACTACAAGAATCTGAATCGCGTCTATCTGCCGCGCGATGCGCTGGCAGCAAGCGGCGCCACCGTGGAGATGCTGGGCGAGACGAAATCGCCGCCGGCGCTGTTGCAATGTCTCCATGCGCTCGCGGTGCGGACTGAAACCCTCCTCAACGAGAGCAAGTCGCTCAACGCCGAAGTGAAGGATTTCCGGCTCGGGCTCGATATTGCTGTGATCCAGGCTTTTGCCGACAAGATCGTCGGCATGCTGAAAGTGCGCGATCCGCTCAGTGAACGCGTGCATTTGAGCAAGCTGGAGTTGCTCGGCCATACCATCGGCGGCATCGCCGGCGAGATCACCCGCCGCGCGATCGGACGCCGTCCCCAGACAAAACCGGCGGCCGGCGCATGACGTTGCAGACGGCGGCGGCCAACGCAGATTACGGTACCACCGCGTCCGGCAGTTCGTTTTATGCCGCGATGCGCATCCTGCCGCGCGCACAGCGCGAGGCGATGTTCCAGATCTACAGCTTTTGCCGCCAGGTCGATGACATCGCCGATTCCGACGGCCCGCGGCCCGAGCGGCTGGCTGCGCTCCAGCAATGGCGCGACGATATAGATGCGCTGTATCAGGGTCACCCACCGCCGCGTCTGCAGGATTACGCCGCGTCGGTCAAAACCTTCGGTCTCAAGCGCGAGGATTTTCTCGCCATCGTCGACGGCATGGAGATGGACGTACCGCAGGACATCCGGGCGCCAGATCTTGCTACCCTTGATCTCTATTGCGACCGTGTCGCTAGCGCCGTCGGGCGACTGTCGGTGCGCGTGTTCGGCCTTCCTGAGGAAGACGGCATCCTGCTCGCCCACCACCTCGGGCGCGCGCTGCAATTGACCAATATCCTGCGCGACATCGATGAAGACGCCGGCCTCGGTCGCCTCTATCTGCCACGTGAGGGGCTGCTGCTTGCCGGCATCACGACCGACGATCCGCAGCGGGTGATCGTCGATCGCGCATTGCCGAAAGTATGCCTGGCGCTGGCCGAGCGCGCGAAAAAGCATTTCGAGAAAGCCGACGAAGTCATGAAACGCAATTCGCGGCGCGTGGTGCGCGCGCCGCGGATCATGTCGAAATATTACCGCGCGATCCTGGACTTGCTGCTGGCCCGGGGCTTTGCCGCTCCGCGCGAGCCGGTCCGCGTCCACAAATGGGCGAAAATCGCTATCCTTCTCCGATACGCGATCATCTGATGCAGAAAAATGTTCATATTATCGGCGCTGGCATTTCCGGTCTTTCAGCGGCCGTGCGGCTCGCCAACGCCAATTACCGGGTGCATGTCCACGAGGCAACGCAGCAGGCGGGCGGCCGTTGCCGGTCCTATTTCGATGCGGCCACCAACCTCACCATCGACAACGGCAATCATTTGCTGTTGTCCGGCAACCGTCATGCGCTGGCCTACGCCAAATCGATCGGCACCGAGACGGGGCTGGTCGGACCAAAGCTTGCGCAGTTTCCCTTTGTCGACATCTCAACCGGCCGGCGCTGGCAACTCGACCTTGGCGACGGCAAGTTGCCGTTGTGGGTGTTCGACCAGGCGCGCCGCGTCCCCGATACGAAGCTGCTCGATTACCTCGCATTGATGCCGCTGATCTGGGCAGGGACCGACAAACTGGTCGGCAATGCGATCCCCTGCAAGGGCACGCTGTACCAGCGGCTGGTGCAGCCGCTGCTGTTGGCCGCGCTCAATGTCGATCCGCCGGAGGGTTCGGCGGGTCTGGCCGGCGCGATCGTACGGGAAACGCTGCTGGCGGGCGGGCAGGCCTGCCGGCCGCTGATCGCGCGCGATGGCCTCAGCGCTGTGCTGGTCGAGCCGGCGATCAAGCTTTTGCAGAACAAGGGCGCCTCGATCCAACTCGGCCATGAGCTGCGCGAACTTGTGATGAAGGGGAGCCATGTCGGCGAGCTGAAATTCGTTGGCGACACCATCGCGCTCGGCCCCGACGACGTCGTGGTACTCGCAGTGCCGCCGCGCCCTGCGGCGGCGCTGCTGCCGGGATTGAAGACGCCGTCGAAATTCCGCGCCATCGTCAACGCGCATTTCCGCTTTGATCCGCCCAAGGATGCGCCGCCGATTCTCGGCGTCGTCAGCGGGCTGGTGGAGTGGCTGTTCGCATTCCCGCAGCGGCTGTCGGTCACCATCAGCAATGGCGACCGGCTCGTCGACATGCCGCGCGAAGAACTCGCGCTGGCGATCTGGCGGGATGTCTGCAAGGCCGCCGGCCTGGCGGGCGAATTGCCGCTGCCGCCCTGGCAGATCGTGCGCGAACGACGCGCGACATTTGAGGCTACGCCGGAGCAGGATGCGCTGCGGCCGGGGGCGGTGACCTCGTTCAAAAACCTGTTTCTCGCCGGCGACTGGACTGATACCGGATTGCCGGCAACCATCGAGGGATCGGTGCGGTCAGGCGATCGCGCCGCCGATCTGGTCCTGGCGAGGCGTTAGGCCTGAGGACGTGTTGCGTGACCGGCTTCACAGAGCCCGTCGCGAATAATGGGATGTATAGCGAATGCTTGCCATCGATCACACAAACGCAGTCGATCCCGTCGCCCTGGAGAAGAGCATCTCCTCCGCGACCGAAGCTCTGTTCGGTTACCGCCAATCCGACGGACACTGGATATTCGAGCTGGAAGCCGACAGCACCATCCCTGCCGAATACATCCTGCTGCGCCACTATCTCGCCGAGCCCATCGACAGTGAGCTCGAAGCCAAGATCGCGAACTATCTACGTCGCACCCAAGGCAATCATAGCGGGTGGCCGCTGGTGCAGGACGGCCCGTTCGACATGAGTGCCAGCGTCAAATCCTATTTCGCGCTGAAGATGATCGGCGATTCCATCGATGCGCCGCATATGGTGCGCGCGCGCGAGGCGATCCGCTGCCGCGGCGGTGCTGCCCGCGTCAACGTTTTCACGCGGTTTCTGCTGGCCTTCTACGGTGTATTGGCTTGGCGCGCAGTGCCGGTGCTGCCGATCGAGATCATGCTGTTGCCGATGTGGTCGCCGTTCCATCTCAACAAGATTTCCTATTGGGCGCGCACCACGATCGTGCCGCTGATGGTGATGGCGGCGTTGAAGCCGCTGGCGAAGAATCCCAAGGGCGTCGGCATCGACGAGTTGTTCCTGCAGGATCCCAAATCGGTCGGAATGACGCCGAAGGCGCCGCACCAAAGCTGGGGCTGGTTCACGCTGTTCAGCACGCTGGACAAGATCCTGCGCGTGGTCGAGCCGTTGTTTCCGAAGAAGCTGCGCCAGCGCGCGATCGACGCCGCGCTCGCGTTCACCGAGGAGCGGCTCAACGGCGAAGACGGCATGGGTGCGATCTATCCGCCGATGGCCAATATCGTGATGATGTACGACGCGCTCGGCAAGGGACCGGATTATCCGCCGCGTGCGGTCACCCGCAAGGGCATCGAAAAGCTGCTCGTGATCGGCGAGCACGAGGCCTATTGCCAGCCCTGCGTCTCCCCCGTCTGGGATACCGCGCTGACCTGCCACGCGCTTGCCGAGACCGGTGGCGAAGAGACACTTGCGAAAATGAAGCAAGGTCTCGACTGGCTGAAGCCGCGGCAGGTGCTCGACCTCAAGGGCGACTGGGCGGCGAAGGCGCCCGACGTTCGTCCGGGCGGCTGGGCGTTCCAGTACAACAACGACTATTATCCCGATCTCGACGATACCGCCGTCGTCGTGATGGCGATGGACCGGGCGCGCCGGCAGACCGGCAGCAAGGAATACGATCAGGCGATTGCGCGGGGCCGCGAGTGGATCGAGGGCCTGCAGAGCCGTGATGGCGGCTGGGCCGCCTTCGACGTCAACAACCTTGAATATTACCTCAACAACATCCCGTTCTCCGATCACGGCGCGCTGCTCGATCCGCCGACCGAGGACGTCACCGCGCGCTGCATTTCGATGCTGGCCCAGCTCGGGGAGACCGCGCGGACCAGCAAGGCGGTCGCGGACGGGATTGCCTATCTGCGCCGCACCCAGCTCGCGGAGGGCTCCTGGTACGGCCGCTGGGGGCTGAACTACATCTACGGAACCTGGTCGGTGCTGTGCGCACTCAATGCCGCCGGCGTGGACCACCAGGATCCCATGATCCGAAAGGCGGCGGACTGGCTGGTTTCGATCCAGAACCGGGATGGCGGCTGGGGCGAGGATGCGGTCAGTTACCGACTCGATTACAAGGGATATGAGCAGGCGCCATCGACCTCTTCGCAAACGGCATGGGCCTTGCTTGGTCTGATGGCGGCCGGCGAAGTGGAACATCCGGCTGTCTTGCGCGGCGTGGAGTACCTAAAAGCCACACAGACCGAGAAAGGGCTCTGGGACGAGGCGCGCTACACGGCTACGGGCTTTCCGCGGGTGTTTTATTTGCGTTATCATGGCTACTCGAAGTTCTTTCCGCTCTGGGCGCTGGCGCGGTATCGGAATTTGAGAAGCACCAACAGCAGGGTGGTAGGGGTCGGGATGTGACTTGGGGGGCGGGGGCCGCCGCGATCGTGGACAATTCGGTTGATCGCAATTCGAATGATCCGCGGCCGGTTTTGATCGTTACAGGACTGGTGCAGGAAGCCCGCATTGCGGCCGGGCCCGGCATGATCGTTATCTGCAGTTCCAGCGACCCGCAGCAATTGCGCGCATTGCTGGCAACGCTGGATCCTACCACTTTCAGGGGTATCATCTCGTTCGGCGTCGCCGGCGGGCTGGATCCGTCGCTGAAATCGGGCGACGTGGTGGTGGCGACCGAGGTTCTCGCCGGCGATACCCGGTTTCTGGCAGGTCTGGCGCTGAACGAGGAAATGATCGCCCGTGCCGCGCTGCGCCGCCGGCGCGTGGTCCGTGGCATCCTTTCGGGCGTCGAACAGGTGATCGCCGCGACCGCCTGCAAGGCCGCGCTGCATTCGGAGACCGGGGCTGCGGCGGTCGATATGGAAAGCCACATCGCGGCGGCCTATGCGGCCGAGGCGGGGCTTCCGTTCGCGGCGCTGCGGGTCATCTCCGATCCGGCCACCCGGGCTCTTCCGGCGCTCGCCAAGAGCGCCATCAAGCCGAACGGTGACATCGATTTGGGCAAGGTGCTGCGCGGAGTGGCGCGCAATCCCACCACGCTGCGCGCGCTGGTCTCTACCGGCATCGATTTCAATCGCGCGCTGCGCTCGCTCCGCGGCTGCCGCGGCTTCCTGCACGGTGATAGCTTTGCCATGGCGGAGGCCTGAGGGCGCGGGGCGGCAGGCAGCTTCAAAGTTTTCGAAAGCGTCAAACAAAAAGAAAAGGGCCCCGATTCGCTGAGAACCGGGGCCCTTAATCTTGTTTCCGTGCTCGCTCAGGCAGCGGTGGAGGCCTTCTCCTGCTGCTTGGCGGCGGCGGCAGCCGCCTCGTCGCGGCGGATTTCCGAAAGCTTCTTCTGGACCTGTTCGGAGAAGATGTACTGCGCCGGGCGCTGCTTGGAGAGATCGATCTCGGGCGCCATCGGACCCGAGGTGCGGACGCCGCGCAGCGCGACCCACATCGCCTTGAACGGATTGGTCAGCGCGGCGCTGGCAGCGGTCGGCTCATAGCCGCAATGCGCCATGCAGTCGGCGCACTTCTCGTAACGGCCGGTGCCGTATGAATCCCAGTCCGTGGTCTCCATCAGCTCCTTGAAGGTCTTGGTATAACCTTCGCCGAGCAGGTAGCAGGGCTTCTGCCAGCCGAAGATGTTGCGCGCCGGCATGCCCCAGGGCGTGCATTCGTAGGACTGGTTGCCGGCCAGGAAGTCGAGGAACAGGCCGGAATGCATAAAATTCCACTTCTTGCCTTTGCCGAGCGCAAAGACGTCGCGGAACAGTTTTTTGGTCTTGGTGCGGTTGAGGAAGTGCTCCTGGTCCGGGGCGCGCTCATAGGCGTAGCCCGGTGACATCGAGACGCCGACACCGAGTTCGGTGGTGAAGTCGAGGAATTTTGCGATCTCTTCCGCCGGATGACCGTCGAAGATCGTGGCGTTGACGTTGACGGTGAAGCCGCGTGCCTTCGCAGCCTTGATCGCGGAAACCGCGCGGTCGAACACGCCCTTCTGCGACACCGCCTTGTCGTGGTGCTCCTTGAGGCCGTCGAGATGCACCGAGAAGAACAAGTACGGCGAGGGCTCGAACAGATCGAGCTTCTTTTCCAGAAGCAGTGCGTTGGTGCAGAGCGAGACGAATTTCTTGCGCGCCACGAGGCCGCGCACGATCTCGCCGATCTCCTTGTGGATCAGCGGCTCGCCTCCGGGAATCGCCACCATCGGTGCGCCGCATTCATCAGCGGCGTCCCAGCATTCCTGCGCAGTCATGCGGCGGTTGAGGATCGCATCGGGATAGTCGATCTTGCCGCAGCCGACGCAGGCGAGGTTGCAGCGGAACAACGGCTCCAGCATCAGCACGAGCGGATAGCGCTTTCGGCCAAGCAGCTTCTGCTTCATCAGATAGGCGCCGATACGCATTTCCTTGAAGAACGGTATTGCCATTTTGGAGATTTTCTTTCTGGACCTGTAAGTCTTGAAGTGGATCAACCCGCAGTCAGTTCGGCCGGAAGCCGGAACTCGATATTTTCTTCCCGGCCAGGCAGCACCGAGACCGTGACAGGTCCGATACGCCTCAAAGCCTCGATCACGTCGTCGACCAAAACTTCGGGCGCCGATGCGCCCGCTGTGATGCCGACAGCCTTTGCGTCCTTCAGCCAATCAGGGTTCAGCTCGCTCCCGTCGGCAATGAGATAACTCGCGACGCCGACCTCGGTGCCGATTTCGCGAAGCCTGTTTGAGTTGGAACTATTGGCAGCCCCCACCACCAAGATGACGTCCACCAGCTTACTCAGGTCCCTTACCGCAGATTGGCGGTTCTGTGTCGCATAGCAGATATCCCGGATGTCGGGGCCTTGAATATCTGTAAATTTGGCCTGAAGGGCGGCGATTATGTCCTTTGTGTCGTCCACGCTGAGGGTGGTCTGGGTGATATAGGCCACAGGGGCGTCGGTCGGCAGCGTCAGGGCCGCCACGTCGTCGACGTTCTGGACCAGGAGAACCGGGCCCGGAACCTGGCCCATGGTGCCCTCGACCTCGGGATGGCCGGCATGGCCGATCAGGACCAGGGTCCGGCCCTTGGACATATACCGTTTACCCTGATTATGGACCTTGGTGACCAGCGGGCAGGTGGCATTGAGGACCGGCAGACCGCGGGCAGCGGCCTCTTCCTCGACCGTACGGGCCACGCCATGGGCGCTGAAGACGGTTACCGCGAGCGGCGGCACCTCCGACAGATCCTCGACGAAGATCGCGCCTTTGGCCTTCAGGCTCTCGACCACGTATTTGTTGTGCACGATCTCGTGCCGGACATAGACCGGCGGGCCGTATTTCTCGAGCGCGCGCTCAACGATTTCGATGGCACGCACGACACCCGCACAAAATCCGCGGGGCTGCGCTAGATACACTTCCATGGGATGTCCATTACGCAAGTTGCAAGAGGTACTGATTTCGCAAATTCATCCGAAGGTCTCCGTGCAGCCGGTCACATCCGGATTTGCAATATCCGCACCACGACCGGAACCCGTAGGTAATCCCCATCCAATTAGATGGAAGCGCAGGACTATGTGTCAAAAATCGTGCAGATAGAAAAGGCGGATCGCGCTATGGTTACCGCGTGTTAGGTATTTAGATACCAATAAATGCATTGCGCGGCCGTTCGTTCCTCACCGGTTCGCCACTTTATCGCCCCCTCGGACCGGCTATACCGGCGCCCGAACGCCCGTTCCGGTCTGTTGTGGTGGCTTCGCTTGAACCCTCGGGGAAGCAGCCAAAACAACATTAGATCGGCTGTGGGAACTCCGCTAGACAGCGGGGCGTTTTCGCCCAGCTCTCCTTTAGATTTAGAAAGAAACGAAGTGCTGACCAGTATTGTTGTCGCCGTCGTCAGAACCTGTACGCGGTTTGCCACTCTCGTCGTCATTGTCTCCCTGCTTCTGGCGGTCGGAGGGGCCTACTATGCCGCCCGGCATTTCGCCATCAACACCGACATCAATACGCTGATTTCGCCCGACCTCGACTGGCGCAAGCGCGACAATCAGTTCGAGCAGGCCTTCGACCGTGAAAAGCTGATTCTGGCTGTCGTCGAAGCGCCGACCCCGGAACTCGCCAGTGCCGCTTCCAAGGCGCTGGCCACGAAGCTGTCCGGCGACACCGAACATTTCGAATCGGTGCAGCCGCTGGGTTCCGGCGAGTTCTTCGAGAAGAACGGGTTGTTGTTCCTGCCGGTGGAAGAAGTCGGCAAGGTCGCCGGCCAGCTCGAAGCCGCAGCGCCCCTGATCGAGATCATGGCCGGCGATCCCTCGATCCGCGGGCTGACCGGCGCGCTGGAAACCGGGCTTGCCGGCGTCAAGCGCGGGCAGGTCAAGCTCGACAATACCGAGCGCCCGTTCAACCTGATCAGCCAGACGATCGAGGACATGCTGAGCAAGGGGACGGCGACGTTCTCCTGGCGCGAGCTCGTCAGCGACAAGCCTTTGACCGATGCCGACCGCCGCGCGTTCCTCGAATTCAAGCCGAAGCTCGATTACAATGCACTCGAACCCGGCAAGGACGCGACCGATGCGATCCGGCGGGCCGCGACCGAGCTCAACTTCCCCAGCCAGTACAGCGCCCGCGTCCGGCTGACCGGCCCGGTTCCGATCGCCAACGAGGAATATTCGACCGTGCAGGACGGCGCGATCGTCAACGGCGTCGCAACGGTGCTTATTGTTCTCGTCATTCTCTGGATGGCGCTGCACTCTGCGAAGATCATTTTTGCGGTGTTCGTGAACCTGTTCATCGGCCTGGCGCTGACGACCGCAGTCGGCCTGATGATGGTGGGATCGCTGAACCTGCTGTCGATCGCCTTTGCCGTGCTGTTCGTCGGCCTCGGCGTCGATTTCGGCATTCAATTCAGCGTCCGCTACCGTTCCGAGCGTTTCAAGAACGAAGATCTGGCTCTGGCGCTGGAGAGCGCGGCCCGACGTTCGGCCGTGCCGCTGTCGCTTGCCGCGATGGCGACCGCTGCCGGCTTTCTTTGTTTCCTGCCGACCGACTACAAGGGCATTTCCGAACTCGGCAAGATTGCCGGCGCCGGCATGCTGATCGCGTTCATCTCGAGCATCACGGTGCTGCCAGCCATGCTGAAGCTGCTTCACCCGCCCGGAGAAAGCGAGCCTGTCGGTTACGCATTTCTGGCGCCGGTCGACGCGTTCCTCGAACGGCACCGCGTCATCATCGTCGCCGGAACGCTGCTGCTCGTGGTGGCCGGCCTGCCGTTGCTCTACTTCATGAAGTTCGACTTCAACCCGATCAACCTGCGCAATCCGAAGGCCGAATCGATCGCGACCTTCCTCGACCTGCGCAAGGATCCCAACACCGGCGCCAACGCCATCAACGTGCTGACCAATTCCGAAGCCGAGGCCAAGAAGATCGAGGCGCGGCTGGAGAAGTTGCCGGAAGTTCTTCGCGTGATGTCGATCGACAGCTTCGTGCCCGAAGACCAGCCAGCCAAGCTCCAGTTGATCGCAAAGGCAGCGAAGGTCGTCGGTCCCGCGCTCAATCCCGACTCGGTCGACGCCGCGCCCACCGATGAGGAGAATGTGGAGGCGCTGAAGAGTTCGGTCGACAGCTTGCGCAGGGCCGCGGGCGACGGCAAGGGGCCGGGGGCGGTTGCCTCGCGAAGGTTGGCGGACGCGCTGTCGAAGCTTGCCGGAAGCGACCAGGCGACGCGCGACAAGGCCCAGAATATCTTCGTCGCCCCGCTCAAGATCGTGTTCGAGCAGCTCAGGAACACGATGCAGGCTGGGCCGGTGACGCTGAAGACGCTGCCGCCGGAACTGTTGAATAGCTGGAAGTCCAAGGACGGGCTGATCCGCGTTGAGGCGCTGCCGAAAGGCGATCCCAACGACAACGACAATTTGCGCCGTTTTGCCGATGCGGTTCTGGCCGCCGAGCCGAACGCGATCGGCGGACCGGTGTCGATCCTCAAATCCGGCGACACCATTGTGAGGGCATTCATTCACGCCGGCATCTGGGCGCTGCTGGTGATCAGCCTGTTGCTGTGGCTGACGCTGCGGCGGGTCACTGACGTGCTGATGACGATGGTGCCACTGTTGGTGGCGGGCGCGGTGACGCTGGAGCTCTGCGTGCTGATCGAACTGCCACTCAACTTCGCCAACATCGTAGCATTGCCGCTGCTGCTCGGCGTCGGCGTCGCCTTCAAGATCTATTACGTCGTGGCCTGGCGCGAGGGCAGAAATAACCTGCTGCAGTCGAGCCTGACGCGTGCGATCTTTTTCTCGGCGCTGACGACCGCGACTGCGTTCGGGAGCTTGTGGCTATCTAGTCATCCCGGCACCGCCAGCATGGGAAAACTGCTGGCGCTTTCGTTCGTGATCACGCTTGCTGCCGTGCTGTTGTTCCAGCCCGCACTAATGGGCAAACCGCGCGATGTCGGGCAGTAGGCAGATATCGCCGATATCGCCGGGCTGGGCGGCCGCCTGTTTCTGACCCGCCGCGGCCTTCGGCGCGGGCGCAGGATTTACCGCACCCGTGGTCTTCGGCGGCGCCGGCGGGGCGGCTGGCGCCGCGGTCTTGGGCGATGCGCCGGGTGCACCCTTCGGTGTGCCCTTGGCCATGCTGTTGGTGGGGCTTGAAGGGATCGGCGGACCGACACGGGTCCAGGTCTCGCCGCCGCAGAGGAAGCCGAGCACGCAGCCTTGAATCTCAAGCTGGTCGGTCCCAACCGGCTTGATGGTCGCGCTGTAGGTTTGTCCGTCCTTGGCGTTATAGACCTCACCTTCCCACGCATTGACGCCGGGCTTCTTCTTCATGTCGATCAGGATCGGCATGCCCAAAGTCGGCCTCTTCTGCTTTGAGGCATCCGGATTGTTCTTGTCCTTGCCGCCCGGCATCTTTTCCCAGGCAACGACGCCCCACATGTTGCCGTTGCATTGGGCGACACGAATGTTGGCAACACCATCGGCCACTTTCCAGTCACCGGTGGGATCGGCGGCCAGCGCCGCATTAAGACCTGTGGCTAAAAAGATTCCCGTATAAACTATTGTGCGCGCGATAGGTCTTGGGCAGTGCAACATGGTTCGAACCTGTGTTTAAGTAGATGATCCAAGCGGGGTCAAAACGCCGCATTGAGTGTTTTCAGTTGACGAAACATCCATCAACCGACGTATGTAGCCAATGCCAGATTCATCTCTAGACGTTTTCGGGCTGTTTGTAGAGCGGCAGGCGCAGCGCAGTTCCATGCATGCGCGCCATCTGAACGAGCAGCTCGTCCGGGTGCTGAAGACCATCGGCTACGATGTGGGCTTTCAGAAGGGTCAAGGTCAATACCTGTTCGATCGTGATGGGGCCCGCTATCTCGATCTACTCAGCGGATTTGGCGTTTTTGCGATTGGCCGCAATCATCCGGCGCTGCGTCTGGCGCTGAAAAGCGTGCTCGACAGCGATTTTCCCAATCTGGTGCAGCTCGACGTCTCGACGCTCGCGGGCGTACTGGCGGAACGCCTGCTCGAACATGTTCCGTATCTGGACAAGGTGTTCTTTGCCAATTCCGGCGCCGAGACCGTCGAGGCCGCAATCAAGTTCGCGCGCGGTGCGACCGGCCGTCCCGGCATCGTCTCCTGCTCGCATTCCTTCCACGGCCTATCCTACGGCGCGCTGTCGCTGATGGACGATGCGAACTTCAGAAGCGGCTTCGAGCCGCTGCTGCCGGGATGCACGCAGATACATTTCAACGATCTCGCCGCGCTCGAGCAGGCACTGTCCTCGCGCCAGGTCGCGGCCTTCATCGTCGAGCCGATCCAGGGCAAGGGCGTCAACATGCCCACGGACGAATTTTTGCCGGGCGCTGCCGCGCTGTGCAAAAAATACGGCACGATCTTCATTGCCGACGAAATCCAGACCGGTATCGGCCGCACCGGAAAATTCCTCGCGGTCGAGCACTGGAATGTCGAGCCCGACATGGTGCTGCTGGCGAAGGCGCTGTCGGGCGGTCACGTGCCAGTCGGCGCGCTGCTGACCCGCAAGTCCATCTTCGACAAGATATTCAACCAGATGGATCGCGCGGTCGTGCATGGCTCGACGTTTGCGAAGAACGATATGGCGATGGCCGCCGGCATCGCCACTCTCGATGTGATCAAGCAGGAGAAACTTGTCGAGCAGGCCGCCAAGCGCGGCGCCGAGCTTCGCCTTGCGCTGACCCGCATGGTGCCCGGCTATGAATTGCTGAAGGAAGTGCGCGGCAAGGGATTGATGATCGGCATCGAGTTCGGCCCGCCGAAATCGCTGAAGCTGAAGGCTTCCTGGAATCTGCTGGAGACCGCAAATAAAGGCCTGTTCTGTCAGCTCATCACCGTACCGCTATTCAAGGATCACAAGATCCTGACGCAGGTCTCCGGCCACGGCAGCCACACCATCAAGCTGCTGCCGCCGCTGGTGATCACGGAAGAAGATTGCACCTGGATCGAAAAATCGTTCGACGACGTCATTGCCGCCAGCCACAAGGTTCCCGGCGCGATCTGGTCGCTCGGCAAGACGCTGGTCGACAACGCGGTCAGGAAGTCGGCGTAACCATAGGCCTGGTAGCCCGGATGAAGCGAAGCGCAATCCGGGGCTGCTTCATTGGCCGATGATTGTCCCGGATTACGCTGCGCTTCATCCGGGCTGCAATCGATCGAAAACGCATCCATCTGGAGGCGAGCATGAGCAACATCACCGGCGGCTGTCACTGTGGCGCCATCCGTTATGAGATCGCGGGGAAGCCTCTCGTTCATGCGTTGTGCCATTGCGCAGATTGTCGCCGTCATGCCGGCGCGCCGATGGTTGGGTGGACGATGTACGCGGAGGACGCGCTCAAGGTAACGAAGGGAACGCCCAAGATCTACGAATCATCGGAACATGGCCGGCGACAGTTTTGCGCGAACTGTGGCACCGGTCTCTTCTACACCAATGCCAATGTGCTGCCCGGGATCGTCGATATCCAGAGCGCGACCTACGACGATCCCGACGCCGTGCCAGCCATGGTGCATATCCAGGTCGCAGAGCGCCTTCGCTGGATGGAGCGCGTGCACGAACTGCCCACCTTCGATCGCTATCCACCGCCGCCATAGCGGCCGCGGCAAGCCGGGACAGCCTTACTGTGTTATAATCCGCTCATGGTGAGCAGCGCCAACGTCCGCGCGCAGCGCGGTCCAATGACAGGCTCCGCGCATCTCCGGACGATGCTTCGCATCGGCGGGAGAAACATTACATCCTTCGAGACGCGCTTCGCGCTCCCCAGGATGAGGGGTTCTGAGCAGCAATGAAGCAGTAGAAACAGGCCCTCCTGCAATAAAAAGGCCCCGGATGTTCCGGGGCTTGTTGTCGTTGAAAATATCGTCGGCCTATTCCGGCTTGCCGATACTCACCTTCAGCGTGCCGACGCCGTCGACGCCGCACTCGATCTTGTCGCCGGGATTGAGCTGCGAGACTCCGGCCGGCGTGCCGGTCATGATGATGTCGCCGGCGGCGAGCTTCACCTGCTGCGAGAGCTGCCAGATGATTTCGGGCACGCTCCAGATCAGTTCGGTGAGGTCGCCCTTCTGCGTTTCCTTGCCGTTGACCGTCAGCCAAATCTTGCCCTTGGCGGGATGGCCGATCTTGGATGCGGGCTGGATCGCGGAACAGGGCGCGGAATAGTCGAAGGACTTTCCGACTTCCCACGGCCGCTCCTTCTTGCGCGAGGCGATCTGCAGGTCGCGGCGGGTGAGGTCGATGCCGACCGCGTAGCCGTAGACATGGGCGAGCGCCTTGTCGGCCGGGATATTGAGGCCACTGCTCTTCATCGCGACGACCAGTTCGACCTCGTGATGCAGGTCCTTGGTCAGGGGCGGATAGGGGATCGTGGCGCCGTCGGACACCAGCATGTCAGCATGCTTGGCGAAGAAGAACGGCGGCGCGCGCTCGTCATTGCCCATCTCTCTGATGTGCTCGAGATAGTTGCGCCCGACGCACCAGATGCGGCGGACCGGATAGGAGCCGGTCTCGCCGACGACGGGAAGCGCGGGCTGCGGGGCTGCTGATATGACGTAGGAGGCTGCGGTCATGAAAAGGGTCTCGGGTTACGGTGGAAATCCGGAGTCTTCTAGTTGAGCATGATCTTTTCGGAAAACCGGTGCCCACTTTTCCGGATGATGCTCTAGCTTTTACGCGGTTGCGCTGACCGGCGCCAGACTGGGCGGACCGGCTTCACGCTGCTGCAGGCGGAAGAAGGAGGCATAGCGCCCGCCGCGACGCAGCAAATCGTCATGCTGGCCACGCTCGACGATCTCGCCGGCCTCGACCACCAGGATGGCATCGGCATGCATGATGGTGTGCAGGCGGTGGGCGATCACGATGGTGGTGCGGTTCTGGCAGAGATGCTCGATCGCCTCCTGCACGGCTTTCTCGGATTCGGAATCGAGCGCCGCGGTGGCCTCATCGAGCAGGATGATCGGCGCGTTCTTGATCAGCGCCCGAGCGACTGCGATGCGTTGGCGCTGGCCGCCGGAGAGCTGCGTGCCGTGCTCGCCGACCGGGGTGTCGTAACCGAGCGGAAAGCCCATGATGAAATCGTGCGCGCAGGCCGCTTTCGCCGCCGCCACGATCTCGTCCTGGCTGGCGCCTTCCTTGCCGAAGGCGATGTTGGCGCCGATCGTGTCGCGGAACAGGTAGACGTCCTGCCCGACATAGGCGGTCTGCCGCCGCAGCGATTGTCGCGATACACCGGAGATCGCCTGGCCATCGATCAGGATTTCGCCGCTGTCGACCTCATAGAGCCTCAGCAACAGCGCCAGCACGGTGGACTTGCCGCCGCCGGAAGGGCCGACCAGCGCGGTCGTCTTGCCGGGTTCGGCGACGAAGCTCACGCGTCGCAGCACCGGCTCATTCGGCCGGTAGGAGAAGGTGACATCGCGAAACTCGACGCGCGCATCGGAGAGTTTCAGCGCCGGCTTGTCGTTGTCGGGCGGCTCGCTCGCCGGGCTGTCGACGATCTCCAGAAGCATCCTGGCGCCGACGAGCTTGCTGTTGAGGTCGATGTTGAGCCGCGACAGCCGCTTGGCGGGTTCGGTAGCCAGCAAAAACGCCGTCATGAAGGAAAAGAACTGGCCGGGTGTGGCGCCGAGCGCAACCACGCTGTAGCCGCCATAGAGCAGGCAACCGGCCACCGCGAAGCCGCCGAGCATTTCCATCAGCGGATTGGCGCGATTGGACACCCGCGCCATTTTGTTGGAGTTACGCTCGACGATCGCGATGTTCTCGTCGATCTGCCGCTGCATGGCTTGTTCCAGCGTGAACGCCTTCACCGTGCGGATGCCCTGCAGCGCTTCCTGCATGGTCTCCATGATGTCGGCGCTGCCGGTGAACTGGTGGTGCGCGAGGCCCTTGATGCGCTTCACCAGCTTGCGCAGGAACAACATCGCCGGCGGCACCACCAGAAGGCCGATCAGCGACAGGATCGGATCCTGCGCGACCATCACGGCGACCAGCGAAATCAGCAACAGTACGTCACGTCCGACCGCGTTGATCAGAAGCTCCATCACCTCGGTGATCGAGCGCGCGCCCGATGTCAGCCGCGCCAGGAATTCGGACGAATGCCGCTCGGAATAGAATCCGATGCTTTCGTTCATCAGCTTGGCGAACAGCCGCCGCTGGTTGTTGGCGAGGATGGCGTTGCCAATCTTCGACAGGATCACGGAATGGCCGTAGGTCGCCACGCCCTTGATGAACAGCAGGATCACCGTGACGCCCGACAGCAGCGCGATGCCGAGTACGTTCTTGTCGACATAGGCCTGGTTGATTACCTGGCCGAGGATGTAGGCCGAGCCGGCGGTAGCTCCAGCCGCGAGGCCCATCAGCGCGAATGCCAGCAAATAGCGCCGCCAGTAGACGACCCCCTGTTCCATGACGAGGCGGCGAATCAGGATCGCCGCGCCATAGGGATCGTCGGTGATTTTTCTTGTCGGTTTGCTTGGAAGTTCGGTCATTCGCGTTCCATTGACGGCGCCTGGATAGCCCGGCGCGTCAGGGCTGCTGCGATGCCTCCTTGCCTGCTTAGAGGGGCTTTTTCAAGCCAAATAAGCGCTTGATTTCAAGCCGAGTCCGCGTGCTGCGGAAGGCCGCCGCGTTCGCTGAACTGTTTCTTTTCCCAGGTCAGCGCGTGGCCGGCGATGGTTTCGAGATTGTCGTATTGCGGCGTCCAATCCAGCACGGAACGGATGCGGCTGGTATTGGCGACCATGGCCATAATGTCGCCGGGCCGGCGCGGCGCATATTGAACCGCGAAATTGCGCATCGAGACGCGGCGCACGCCCTCGATGGTTTCCAGCACCGAGTAGCCGCGGCCGTAGCCGCAGTTCAGCGTGATCGAGCTTCCGCCGCCTCGCAGGTACGACAGCGCGGCGCGATGAGCTTCCGCGAGATCGCTGACATGGATGAAATCGCGGATGCAGCTTCCATCCGGCGTCGGATAGTCGGTTCCGTACACGTCGACCTTGGCGCGCTGCCCGGTGGCGGCTTCAACGGCAATCTTGAGCAGATGAGTCGCGCCGATGGTCGACAGGCCGCAGCGGCCGTTCGGGTCGGCGCCGGCGACATTGAAATAGCGCAGCACGACGTACTTCATATCGTGCGCGCTGGCGACGTCATGCAGCATAATTTCGGTCATCAGCTTTGAGGAGCCGTAAGGCGACATCGGTCGCGTCGGCGCGTGTTCCGGCACCGGCACCTGGTCCGGATTGCCGTAGACGGCAGCCGTCGATGAAAAGAGGAAGCGGCTGACGCCGCCCTTCACCGCTGAATTCAAGAGGCTGCGGGTCGTCATGGTGTTGTTGCGGTAATAGCCGAGCGGATCGCGCATCGAATCCGGCACCACAACGGAGCCCGCGAAATGAATGATGCTCTCGACGCGGTGCTGGGCGATCACGCTCTCGACGAGGTTTTCGTCGCCGGCGTCGCCGATGAACAGCGGCACGGGGCGGGGCAAAAGTGAGGAAAATCCCGTGGACAGGTTGTCGATCACGACAACACTTTCGCCGGCATCAACCAGCGCATGAACCGTATGACTTCCGATATAGCCGGCGCCACCGGTGACGAGCACGGTCATAGGCCACCTCTCCCGATTTGTTAGGAACGATGCTAACGGGGCTGCGGTGAAGAGTGGGTTTCGGCGCCGGCGAACTGGCCACTATGCTTAATGTTGCGTATAGGAACTGGCCGAAACGGAGCCGGACGTGCCGATCGAGAACAACTTGGCCAGTGATCTGCAACTGATCGTGCCGAATCTGCACAGGCGCTATTCGGGCGTCACGGCGACCAACCGGATGGTGGCGCCAAAACTTGCGCAGATGTATCGGGCGGCATGGCTCGGACCGCACGCGCCCGACGGCATCGCGCGGATGGGTTTTGCGGATCTTTTGAAATTAAGGCGGCACCGCTCGCCGCTGATCTGGCACGCGCGACGCAACGACGAGATGATCGTCGGCGTCTTGCTGCGTTCGCTCAGCTGGCCGCTGAAGCTGGTCTTCACGTCGGCGGCGCAGCGACATCACACCTGGCTGACGCGCTGGCTGATCCGGCAGATGGATGCTGTGATCGCAACATCCGAACTGTCGGCCTCGTTCCTCAAGCGCAACGCAACGGTCGTGATGCACGGCGTCGATACGATGCGCTATGCGCCGCCGGCCGACCGCGCATCGGCGTTTGCCGAAGCGAAACTGCCCGGACGCTACGCTATCGGTTGCTTCGGCCGCGTGCGCGCGCAAAAAGGCACGGATGTCTTTGTCGAGGCGATGTGCCGGCTGTTGCCGCGCTATCCCGATTTCACCGCTGTCATCGTCGGCGCGGTCGTGCCGGAGCAGCAGGGTTTTGCCGACGGCTTGAAACGGCAGATCGAGGCGGCCGGGCTGCAATCGCGCATCGTCATCACGGGCGAGCTCGAAATCGAGGAAGTGCAGCGCTGGTATCAGCGGCTGACAATCTACGCCTTCACCTCGCGCAATGAAGGCTTTGGCCTGACGCTGATCGAGGCGATGGCGGCAGGCGCGGCGCTGGTGGCGGCGCGGGCAGGCGCAGCGGAGTTCGTGGTCGAGGACGGCGTGACGGGCATGCTGACGCCGCCGGGAGATACTGAGGCGCTCGTTGCTGCATTGGAGCCGCTAATGCGCGATCCGGCGACGGCTGTCGCGATGGGCGAGCGGGCGCGTGCGCGCGTGCTGGAGAAATTCAGCCTCGACGCCGAGGCGAACGCGATTGCCGCCGTTTACCGCACGCTCGGCTGAGTCACCAGCAGGCGATGTGCGAGGTCGGCCACGTAGGGGGCTTCGATGTCGCGCATGCACCGATGGTCGTTCATGGTGCAGACGGTGCGCTGGCACGGCTGGCAGGCGAGCTCCGTCTTGGTCTGAACGACGGTTGCCGCGAGACCGTTCAACGGCGCCCAGAGATAGGGGCTGGTGGGACCGAAAATGCCCATAGTCGGCGTGCCGATCGCTGCCGCGATGTGCATCAGGCCGGAATCGTTCGATATGGCGACGCCGGCCGCTGCCATCGCCAGAATGCCGTTGCGCAGGTCGGTGCCGGTGAGGTCGCGGACTTTGCCGCCGCCGGCGGTGACGATGTCCTGCGCCAGCCCCTTCTCTCCGGGACCACCGACCACCCAGACGTCGAGCCCGCGCTCGACCAACAGCCGCGCGACTTGCGGATAATAGGTCCATCGCTTCGACGCACCGACCGAGCCGGGCGCCAGCGCCACCGCAGGTCCTGTGCCGAGGCTATTGGCCTGGCGCCAGCGGGCGGTTTCCTCCGGCGGAACGACGAGTTGCGGCACCGGCCATTCCGGCGGCAGCGGAGCGCCGTCAGGCAACGCCAGCGCGGCATTCTTGTCGATGAAGCGGGGCAGGGCCTTTTCGCCCCAGCGCATCCGGTTGATCAGCCCAAATCTCGCCTCGCCGAAAAAGCCGACGCGCTCGGGGATTCCCGCCAGCGCTGGCGCAATCGCCGCCTTCCAGGTGCGGGGCAGGACGAGGGCGGTTCCATAGCCACGGGCGCGCAGTTCGGCGGCCAGGCCCCTCTGCTTGGCCAAAGCAAGCCGGCTGCGGGGGAGGTCCCAGATAAATCCGGCACGGACGCCCGGCATATAGTCGACCAGCGGGGCGCAGAGGGAGGTGACGAGCAAGTCCACCGGGCGGTTCGGCCAGCGCTGCCTCAATACCCGCACCACAGTATGGCCGCGGACGAAGTCGCCAATCCACATATAGGGAACAATCAGAATAGGCCTGGTGTCGGCGCTATCTTCCATTTCGATCGCATTTGGTGAATTGAAATTCATATCTTGGCTGTTTCACCGCTAAGCAATTGCCGGCCCGTCGGTAACCGCTCTGAAGCGACACGTAAAGCCGGTCGATTCGATCCTTATGCGCCGAAGGAGCAAAGTTGCCTGCCGCGCGGGAGTGAGGCAAAGCTTTCGCCCGAACAATCATGGCAGGGGATGGCATGTTGCTGGTGACCGGGGGCGCCGGTTTTATCGGGTCGAACGTCGTGGCTGCGTTGAATGACGCCGGCCGGGACGTCGCCGTGTGCGACGTGCTCGGCCACGACGGCAAATGGCGCAATCTGGCCAAACGCCGGCTAGCCGATTTCGTACCGCCGTCGGAACTGATGGACTGGCTGAAGGGTCGCCGGCTGGAAGCCGTCATCCATCTCGGCGCCATCTCCGAGACCACGGCAACCGACGGCGACCTGGTGATCGAGACCAATTTCCGCCTGTCGATGCGGTTGCTCGACTGGTGCACGGCCAATGCCACGCCGCTGATCTACGCGTCCTCGGCCGCGACCTATGGCGACGGCGAGCAGGGGTTTGGCGACGACCAATCAATGGACGCGCTGAAGCGGCTGCGGCCGATGAACCTCTATGGCTGGAGCAAACATTTGTTCGACATGGTGGTCGCCGAACGCTCAGCGCGCGGCGAACGGTTGCCGCCGCAATGGGCGGGATTGAAGTTCTTCAACGTGTTCGGCCCCAACGAATATCACAAGGGCACGATGATGAGCGTGCTGGCGCGGCGCTTCGACGACATCAAGGCCGGCCGTCCGGTGCAATTGTTCAAGTCGCATCGGGAAGGGATCGCCGACGGGGACCAGCGGCGCGACTTCATCTATGTCGACGACGTCGTGCGCGTCACGATGTGGCTGCTCTCGACGCCATCGGTCAGCGGCATCTTCAACGTCGGAACCGGCACTGCGCGCAGCTTTCGCGATCTGATGCTGTCAGCCTATGCCGCGCTCGGCGTTACACCGAACATCCAGTATATCGATATGCCCGAAGCGATCCGCGGCAGCTATCAATACTTCACCCAGAGCGAAGTCGATCGGCTGCTGAACGTCGGGTATAATGGCGGCTTCACTGCGCTCGAAGACGCGGTCGAGACCTACGTGAAGGTTTTTCTCGATCGTCCCGATCGCTTTCGCTGATGGGCACCAGGTAGACGGATGTTCGATTTTGAAGCCCTGAGCCAGGCGATCCCAAATCAGACCGTGCTCTGCGTCGGCGATCTCATGCTCGACGAGTTCGTCTATGGGGACGTATCCCGTGTTTCGCCGGAAGCACCGGCGCCCGTCATCGCGGTCCAGCGTAGCGAGACCAATGTCGGCGGTGCTGGCAACGTCGCCCGCAACATTGCCTCGCTCGGCGCGCGCTGCATCTTTGCAGGTCTTGTCGGCGAGGACGAGGCAGGCGCGAAACTGAAGGCCGATCTGGCGCGGGAGAGCCTGGTCGAGGCCGTGCTGGTATCAGATCCTTCCCGCCCGACCACGCGCAAGGTGCGCTTCGTCTCCGAACATTTTTCTACGCATATGCTGCGCGCGGATTGGGAGCAGGCCGTGCCGGCCTCGACGGATGTCGAGCAGCGGCTGATCGATGCAATTCTGCCGCTTGTGCCGCGCGCCGATATCGTTCTGCTGTCCGACTATGCCAAGGGCGTGCTGACAGCGCGCGTCATCCGCAACATTATCGACGCCGCGAGAAAGCACGGCAAGCGCGTGATCGTCGATCCCAAGAGCGCCAATTTTGCGATCTATCGCGGCGCCACGCTGCTGACTCCCAACCGCAAGGAGTTTGCCGAAGCCACCCGCAGCCGCGCCGACACCGACCAGAACATTGCCGAGGCGGCGCAGGACGCAATGTATCTTGCCGACTGCGAGGCCATGCTGGTGACGCAAAGCGAGCACGGCATGACGCTGGTGGTGCGCGGCGGCGAAGCGATCCATGTGCCGGCGCTTCCCGTCAAGGTGCGCGACGTGTCGGGCGCGGGTGACACGGTTGTCGCGGTGCTGGCGCTGACGCTCGCGGCCCAGGCCGATTGGGAGACGGCGCTCAGGATGGCGAACGCCGCGGCCGCGGTCGCGGTCGGCAAAAAGGGCACTGCTACCGTCACGCCCGCGGAGCTGCGGCGGAAAATCCTGCCGCATGCATCGCTGGCGGCCGAAGAGAAGATCGTGCCGGCAGGCGGCGATCTCGCCGTGCATCTGGTGGAGTGGCGCAGGCAGGGGCTGCGCATCGGCTTCACCAATGGCTGCTTCGATATTTTGCATCCCGGTCACGTCAAGGTGCTGACGGCCGCGCGCGGCGCCTGCGACCGCCTGATCGTCGGCCTCAACAGCGATGCCTCGGTGAAACGATTGAAGGGCGAGGGACGCCCCGTGCAGGATGAGCGGGCGCGCGCCGAAGTGCTGGCAGCGCTGGAGGCGGTCGATCTCGTCGCGATCTTCGCCGAAGACACGCCGATCGACCTGATCACGCGGGTGAGGCCGAGCGTGCTGGTCAAGGGCGGCGATTACACCCGCGAGCAGGTCGTCGGCCACGAGATCGTCGAGGCTACCGGCGGCGAGGTCGTGCTCGTCGATATCCTGCCCGGCCACAGCACGACGTCGCTGGTCGGCCGCGCCCGGGGAGGCAAAGCGTGAGCGCAAACGCAGCTTCGTCGCCGATCGCCAAGGCGCTGCCTCTCTGGCGCGATCCTGCCGCATGGATGAAGGTGAGCGACGTCATAGCGGTTCTACTTGCGCTGTCGCTGCCATGGTCGACCTCGCTGGTCGGTATTTTCGGCGCTGCGCTTCTGGTCACGGTTGCGCCGACGGTTGAATTGAAGGGCTTTCTTGCCTCACTGAAGCGGCCGGTTTCCGCGCTGCCGATCGCGCTGTTTGTTCTGGCGCTTGTCGGAACCCTGTGGTCGGACGCCGTTTGGGGCGCGCGATTCTATGCTGTGGGGCCGGCCGCGAAGCTCCTGGTGCTTCCGGTCCTGCTCTATCATTTCGAGCGCTCGGCGCGCGGATCGTGGGTGTTTGTGGCGTTCCTCGTTTCGTGCACGCTCTTGATGCTGATGTCTTGGCTGGTGTTTCTCCGCCCTGAACTTTCGTTGCGGACCCCAGAGCTCGCCGCACGCGGCATCTTTGTCAAGAACTACATCGCTCAGAGCCAGGAATTCACATTGTGCGCGGTTGCGCTGGCCTATCCTGTCATCATGCTGCTGCGGGCAAAGCGGATTGCGCTGGCCGTGCTGCTCACCGCCATCGCCTTCGGTTTCTTCGTCAACATGGCGTTCCTGGTGGTGTCGCGCACGGCATTGGTCACGGTGCCGATCATGTTCGCGGTGTTTGCGCTGCTGTATCTGAGATGGCGCAGCATCGTCATCATCCTGTGCGTAGCGGCCGCGTTCGCCGCCGTTGCCTGGCAGAGCTCACCGGCGTTGCGCCGGACTGCCGAGACGTTTGTCCGGGACTACCAGCTCTACAAGGAACAAAACATTCCGACATCGATTGGGCTGCGGCTCGAGTTCTGGCGGAAGTCTCTCGGCTTCTTTGCCGAGGCACCGCTGATCGGCCACGGCACAGGCGCGACGCGAGGCCTGTTCGAGCGCGTCGCCACGCACGACTCATACCAGGCCAGCAGCGAGGTGATCGGAAATCCCCATAACCAGACGCTCAACGTCGCGGTGCAATGGGGCATTGTTGGTGTCGTCATACTGTACGCGATGTGGCTGTTGCACCTGCTCCTGTTCCGTGGCGACGGGCTTGCGAACTGGATCGGGCTTTTGGTCGTAGTGCAGAATATCTTCACCTCGCTGTTCAACTCCCACATCTTCGACTTCCATGAAGGCTGGATGTATGTGCTGGGTGTCGGAGTTGCCGGAGGCATGGCGCTGCGCGCCAGATCGGAGGCGGCGGAATCTTCCGGAACCGTCCGGCCATGATCGCTGGCATGCACGCCAGAGATGAGATATCAGCGGGCGAGGGACGCGCCTCGCGAATCCCCCTCGCTTTCCGCAGCCGGCCAATGGAATGACGCCTCTTTCGCAACTGACCCGTCGCAATTACCTGATCGCAGCGCATGATGCGCTGGCGACAGCGCTTGCGCTGCTGGCAAGCTTCTACCTGCGCTTCGAGGGAGGTGAGGCCTTCTATGCCCGCCTGCCGCTGCTGCTGAAGATCTTACCGCTGTTCGTCGCCTTCAGCGTCGTTATCTGCTACTTCTTCAATCTGACGACGACGAAATGGCGCTTCATTTCGCTCCCCGATGCGCTGAACATCCTGCGCGTGGCGACCATTTTGGCGGTCGCGCTCGTCGTGCTGGACTATGCCTTCATTTTCGGCGCATCGAACGGCAAGGCGCCGGTGCTGTTCGGCCGTATCACCATCGTGCTCTACTGGTTCCTTCAGGTGTTCGCGCTGAGCGCGCTTCGCTTCGGCTATCGCTATTTCCGTTACACCCGGGTTCGCCGCCATGCTCAGACCGAAGGCGCGTCGGCGACGCTGTTGATCGGCCGCGCCGCCGACGCCGAGGTGCTGTTGCGCGCGATCGAGAGCGGCGCAGTCAAGCAGCTTTGGCCGGTTGGCGTGCTGTCGCCATCGGCCGCGGACCGCGGGCAGTCGATCCGCAACGTGCCGGTGCTGGGCGGGATCGACGACGTCGAGGACGTGGTCCGCGATTATGCCGGACGGGGAAAGCCGATTTCGCGGGTCGTGATGACGCCGTCGGCGTTCGAACCCGAGGCGCACCCCGAGGCGGTTCTGATGCGGGCCAAGCGGCTCGGGCTGTTCGTCAGCCGCCTGCCGTCGCTCGAAGGCGGCGACGTGCCGAGGCTGACCAATGTCGCCGTCGAAGATCTTTTGCTGCGGCCGAGCGAGAAGATCGATTACGCGCGGCTTGAAGCGCTGGTGAGGGGCAAGGCGGTGATCGTCACCGGCGGCGGCGGCTCGATCGGTTCGGAGATATGCGACCGCG
The DNA here is from genome assembly GCF_032917945.1 of Bradyrhizobium sp. sBnM-33. Taxonomy (NCBI): domain Bacteria; kingdom Pseudomonadati; phylum Pseudomonadota; class Alphaproteobacteria; order Hyphomicrobiales; family Nitrobacteraceae; genus Bradyrhizobium; species Bradyrhizobium sp. sBnM-33. Next base: position 7,009,111 of record NZ_CP136624.1, on the reverse strand, counting down.
TCGCGACCTTTGGCGCTGCGCGGCTGTTGGTGATCGAGCACTCGGAACCGGCGCTTTACGCCGTGACGGAAGCGCTGACGGCGCGCGCAGCCAACGCCGTCATCGAAGGCCGGATCGCCGACATCCGCGATCGTGACCGGATCATAAGCCTGATGCGGGAGTTCAAGCCCGATATCGTGTTCCATGCCGCCGCGCTGAAGCACGTGCCGATCCTCGAGCGCGATTGGAGCGAGGGCGTCAAGACCAACATCTTCGGATCGGTCAATGTCGCCGACGCGGCCCAGGCGGCTGGCGCCGAAGCCATGGTGATGATCTCGACCGACAAGGCGATCGAGCCGGTCTCGATGCTGGGCCTGACCAAGCGGTTCGCCGAAATGTATTGTCAGGCGCTCGACCACGACCTGATGACGCAATCGGAGGGCAAGCCGCACATGAGGCTGATCTCGGTGCGGTTCGGCAACGTACTGGCCTCGAACGGATCGGTGGTGCCGAAATTCAAGGCGCAGATCGAGGCCGGCGGTCCTGTCACGGTGACGCATCCGGACATGGTCCGGTATTTCATGACGATCCGCGAAGCCTGCGATCTCGTGCTGACCGCAGCCACGCACGCGCTAACGCCGGCGCGGCCCGACGTCTCCGTCTATGTCCTCAACATGGGACAGCCGGTCAAGATCGTGGAGCTTGCCGAGCGGATGATCCGCCTGTCCGGCCTCGAACCGGGCGTCGATATCGAGGTGGTGTTCACCGGCATGCGGCCGGGCGAGCGGCTGAACGAGATCCTGTTCGCCAGCGCGGAGCCGACGATGGAGATCGGGGTCGCCGGCATCATGGCGGCCAAGCCGAATGAGCCGCCGATGCAGACCTTGCGCAAATGGCTTGCGGCGCTGGAGGATGCAATCGCGCGGGATGACCGCTCTACCATCCGCGCGGTGCTCAAGGATGCCGTGCCGGAATTCAGATCGAACGCCGCCTGATTTTGCGACCTCGCCCGGTCGGTCCCCGCGGCCATTCGTGTCCTTCGGAAGCCATGATGCAGAAATCGGAAAAGTCGTCGTCAACCAGCATTTTCCACTGATTTGTGAGCCGCGGCACCCGCAAGATATGCGCCGTCTCGAGGTGCCAGGTCGACTGGGCAGGGTGAACGGTGCGGTATCCAACACGGTGAATGCCTGCGTGTACAAATTCACACCAACCGTGTTGGCATCGTGCGCCCGAGATCACTTACGAAATTCCATTTTGGCGTAATGGGTTGTTGCGTCCGCCTAGGCCATTCAACTTTCAGGAGCGGAAAAACGTTCCACGATTTCATTAGTCCGACAGCAGCCGCTTTGGCAGGCTGAAAGTGAGCCGGTAGAGCGTCAGACTGTCGATCGCACCGTGATCCTGGGCGGGGAGCTTGTTGCGCAGATGATGAAGGGCGTCGCGGACGGCGGCTCCGTCAAGTCCCTCGATCAGCAACAAGGCGGCGAACGAGCCATCGTTGCTTCGCATGCCCTTTTCGCGGGTCTTGATCGACGTCTGCGCGATGTCGGTGAGCAGCACGCGTGCGGCAATGATCCTGTCGAGGCGCGCGATCTCGGCGACAAGCGTGGCGGCATCCCAGGATGGCGCGGTCTCGAGGCGGAGAGGCGCGACGATGCCGCCCTGGCCGGTGCCTGCAGACGCCGCAACGCGGCCGCCGCCGCCGCGAAATTGCCGAGCCGCGGCATGATGCGTTGCGACCATGGCGTCGGCGCGTTCAGCCGCGCCAGATAGTCCGGCCCGCCGACGACGCGCTCGTCCTCGAGTTCGTAGAGAATGAAATAGCGGTTCACCGACGCGCCCAGCGCGCGGAACATGCGGCAGGCGAGAAGCCGTTGATGCCGACGCGCTCGGCGGCGTGTTCGCGGGTGATCCAGTGCGCCCAGTCGGTTTCGTCCTGCGGCGTCAGATCGCTCCAGATCGCGAGATAGCCGGATCCCTGCATGTCCCGCTTCCTTACTTTGGTCCGATGCGCATGGCGGCCGGAAGGGCCGCGGGCAATTGGCCGGCCCCCTGCAGTGCAGCCTGCATCGCGACGATGTAACAATAGGGGCCGAGGCCCGCAATCACGCCTTTCACGGCTGCCGAAAGCTTGGAGTGCCGGTGCAACTCGTCGCGGGCATGGATGTTGGAGATGTGCACCTCGTAGATCGGCCCCTCGAATATTTTCATGGCATCGAACATCGCAATCGAGGTGAAGGAGTAGGCGGCGGGATTGATGATAAGGGCGTCGGCTGAGTTTCGCGCCGACTGGATCAGATCGACCAGCTCGCCCTCGTGGTTGGACTGGTGAAACGCCAGTTGGGTGCCGGTGAAGGCGGCGAACTCCTCGCACGAGGCCTTGATGGCATCGAGCGTGGTCGAGCCGTAGATATGCGGCTCGCGGATGCCGAGCATGTTCAGGTTCGGGCCATTGAGGATCATGATACGCATGGAATGCCTTTCACGGGATAATGAAAGGGCAGTGTAGCCGATCGCGGCAACATGTCAGCCGGCAGACCGTTTCGTTAGTGCGGTAATGGCAATAGGTCACATTGATTTGCGTCATTGCGAGGAGCCAACGGGTCCGGCCCGATGATAAGCTCCGGACGAAGCAATCCATGCTTCCTAGCATGGATTGCTTCGCTTTGCGCGCAATGACGAAATGCTTGGTATTACCTGATGGAAGCCCTTGGCCTCTTGATGCACGGTTTCGCCGTGCTGTTGACCTGGAAGACGCTGCTCCTGATGATGAACGGGCTGGTGCTGGCAACCGCGCCGAGGATGCGTTCCGCCTGTCGATGATCGGCTCGGGCGGCGATCCGAAGGTGTTCTGGTCGACGGCCTGGTCGGTTCGATAACGCGTTCGGCAGTGTCGCGCGCATGCTGCGGCCGAAGGCGTAGCCAGCGGCGCCATTTTAACGGACGATTTGCTGTTCTGGAAGTCTTGGCGCTGCAGGCGTTGAAACGGCCAAAATGCAGTTCATCGGGAATGACTAGCGACTCTTACGAATAGAGAGGCCGTCCATCGAGGTGGCCTTACCGCTTGAGGACTCTCGTTCATGTTGGCGGCCCAAACACGATGTATAGCAGGACCACAACGAGAGCGCGCGGATGATCTCTAAGAGCTCTGAAGAAGCTCGATTCATGCCGCACCTCAGGCAGCCTTAAAGGGTAGCGAATTTCTGAGAATCGCATTGATCGACAAGGGCGGTCATCCGAAAAGATACAAATTTGCCGTCCTTGAAGAAAATGGCATAGGTCAGATTTGAAGGCGAGTCAGGCGCTTGGCCTCTGACGCAAATAATCCAAGGTTCCGATGAAATCGGGTGGGCGCGAATAGGACCGGCGACTTCCAGCGGATTCGAAAGCTTGGCTTCAGCCGCTACCGTCCTGATGACCGTCGTTACCGCGGATAAGACGGGCGGCTCGCCGCCGTCCGGCAACACATCGAGGGCCGAAGAACAGCCAGCCAGGCATATACACAAAGCAGAAGCCAAAGATCGCACGCCGCACCCCACCTTAGAGCCCTTGACTAGAGCAAATGAAGACACTCCTCAAATCAACTTAGGAACAAATACGGATAGCGCCGTTCGTCGGGAAAAGCGGAGCACGCACTCAGGCCCACCTTGTGCCAAGGGATTGCGCCAGAAGCGAATCATATCAATGATTAAAATCCGATGGGCCGCCTCAAGACATCAGTTGAGTCTAGCGAACCGGCTCGTGTCCTCATTTACCCTCCCAAGACTTAGTACAGCCCTGCGCAAGAGCCGCCAACCTGGGGATGGGTGGTCCGCGCGCTCTCACACCACCTTGCGCTGGCGTAACTCGGCGATCTCGTCCTTGCCGAAGCCGAACTCGGCCAGCACCTCTTCGGTCTGTTCGCCGAAGTCCGGCGGGCGTGCCGCCATGGTGCTCGGCGTGCGGGACAGCGTCACCGGCTGGCCGACGAGCTGAATATAGCGGTTCTCGTCGTTCGGCACGTGTTGCGCGATGCCGAGGTGCCTGACCTGGGCGTCCTCGAACATCTGGTCGATCGAATAGATCGGGCCGCAGGGAACGCCGGCCTCGTTCAATTCCTTGACCCAGGTCTCCGTCGACTTCTTCTCGGTGAGCTTGCCGATCGCTGCGTTCAGCGCGTCGCGGTTCTTCGAGCGCGCAGGCGCGGTGGCGTAATCGGGGTTGGTGATCAGTTCGGGGGCGCCGATCGCCTGCGCGCAGCGTTCCCAGATCCGCCCGCCCGTGGTCGCGATGTTGATATAGCCGTCGGAGGTCTTGAAGACGCCGGTCGGGATCGAGGTCGGATGGTTGTTACCAGCCTGCTTGGCGACTTCCTTCTCCATCAGCCAGCGCGAAGCCTGGAAATCCAGCATGAAGATTTGCGCCTGTAACAGCGAGGTCTGCACCCACTGACCCTCGCCGGAAACGTCCTGCTCCAACAGCGCGGTGAGGATGCCGAGCGCGCAGAACAGCCCGGCAGTGAGGTCGGCGACGGGGATGCCGACCCGCATCGGGCCCTGGCCCGGCGCGCCGGTGACCGACATCAGCCCGCCCATGCCTTGCGCGATCTGATCGAAGCCCGGGCGCTTGTGGTAGGGGCCATCCTGGCCGAAGCCAGAGATGCTGCCATAGACGAGGCGTGGGTTGACCTGGCGCAGGCTCTCATAATCGATGCCGAGTTTTGCCTTCACGTCGGGACGGAAATTTTCGACCACCACGTCGGCCTTGGCGGCGAGGCGCTTGAACACTTCGAGGCCCTTCGGGTCCTTCAGGTTCAGCGTCATCGCCCGCTTGTTGCGATGCAGATTCTGAAAATCCGAGCCGTGGCGCGGGCCGCCCGGCTGCTCGCCGCCGCCGTCTTCCAGGAGCGCATCGATCTTGATGACGTTGGCGCCCCAGTCCGCCAACTGCCGCACGCAGGTCGGCCCGGACCGGACGCGGGTCAGGTCGAGCACGGTAAAGCGGGAAAGGGCCTGCGATGCGCGGGGGAAAGGCATTGAGAAACCTTGATTTTTTGGATTTTGCGATGGGAGGGAGCAGCCCGGCCTGACTTAAACAAATCTGGCGCTGATTTCCAACTGCTTGTTCGCCACCCAGCGAGGGCCGTCGCCGGGGCAGGGCGAGGCAACATTTTTGGATCGGAAGCGGTCTGCCCGGCACGGCCCGCAAGACTACGGAGTGGCGGGGATTCTGCTTTTCACCGTAATGCACAGTAAAGGAGGCGCGCGCCGAGCCCGGCTGGTGAACAACCGGCGGCGAGTTCCACCTGCTGCGAAAGCTGCCAGATGATTTCGGGCACGCTCCAGATCAGTTCGGTGAGGTCGCCCTTCTGCGGATCGTCAGCCAGATCTTCCCTTGGCGGGATGGCCGATCTTGGATGCGGGCTGGATAGCGGAGCAGGGCGAGGAATAGTCGAAGGATTTTCCGACTTCCCACGGCCGCTCCTTCTTGCGCGAGGCGATCTGCAAGTCACGGTGGGTGAGGTCGATGCCGACGGCGTAGCCGTAGACATGATCGAGCGCCTTGTCGGCCGGGATATTGAGGCCACCGCTCTTCATCGCGACGACCAGTTCGACCTCGTGATGGTCGGAGTTGCCGGAGGCATGGTGCTGCGCGCCAGATCAAAGGCGGCGGAATGTTCCGGAACAGTCCGGCCATGATCGCTGGCATGCACGCCGCAGATAAGATATCAGCGGGCGCACAACACAATGCGAATCCTCATCGTTTCCGCAGCCGGCTAATGGAATGACGCCTCTTTCCCAACTGACCCGTCGCAATTACCTGATCGCAGCGCATGATGCGCTGGCGACCGCGCTTGCGCTGCTGGCAAGCTTCTACCTGCGCTTCGACGGTGGCGAGGCCTTCTATGCCCGCCTGCCGCTGCTGCTGAAGATCTTACCGCTGTTCGTCGCCTTCAGCATCGTTATCTGCTACTTCTTCAATCTGACGACGACGAAATGGCGCTTCATTTCGCTCCCCGATGCGCTGAACATCCTGCGCGTGGCGACCATTTTGGCGGTCACGCTCGTCGTGCTGGACTATGCCTTCATTTTCGGCGCATCGAACGGCAAGGCGCCGGTGCTGTTCGGCCGTGTCACCATCGTGCTCTACTGGTTCCTTCAGGTGTTCGCGCTGAGCGCGCTCCGCTTCGGCTATCGCTATTTCCGTTACACGCGCGTTCGCCGCCACGCCCAGACCGAAGGCGTGTGGGTGACGCTGTTGATCGGCTGCCACAATGGAAACGCTAATATGTCCGGCGAGCGCTGCAATAGCTTTTGTCGCGCTACGGCTGGGATGCGATACTATTTCCCGCCCGATAGATGATCTGGCGTTAGCCACCAAAGCAAGAAGAGAATCGCGGCTCCATTCGAGACAAGCGCCGTCGTCATCGGTACGTTCAAAAGGGTCGGCACAAGGGCGCAAGCGGATACGGCGACGAACCGCGGTGCTAGATGTTGAGAAACTATGTTTCCCAGCGACAGAATGAGCCCGCAGATCCCCGCCATGAGCGGAGTGAGCTTGAACCCGACGGAGGCTATGCCCTCTGTAGCGAAGAATGAGGCATTCAGGTTCCCATTGCGATAAACGGCAGCAAGCGCCGGCCCCAGTTCCCCATAGGCGCAGCCAAAGAAGTGACGAATAATCGAGACCTGACAAAAACCTGTAGTCGGACGGTTGGCAAAAAAGTCCGCATAATGGTCGATCGCGATCGACGGCATCCCGACAAACCGTAGGTTCAAATAGCTGAATGCGTATAAGTGCTCAGATGTTACCGAATAATCGATCAGCCCAACGGCTATGACACCAATATATATCAGAATGGTAGCTATCCGCGGCTCGCAATAGCTGAACAATAAGAACGTGCCCGGCAATGCGACTGCAGCGAAAAGCACCGTCTTGTTCACAACAATCGGGTAAAAGGCCAGTAATAGGAACAGAACAAGCCCGGCGAGGAGGAAACTCCTGCGCGCTGTGTGGAACGCAAACAGGTACGGCAGGATGGAAATTATAATAATGCCGGTTGCGTAGTTGAGCAGCACTGGGCGGGTGACTAACGTCCGTGCCTGACTGTCCGGATAGTCAAATGCAACGCCATACAAAGCATCGCTTAAAAGGACCGCGCCGGAAAGCAACATCAAGAATCCTGCGAGCCTGCTTATTGCAGTTTCGGAGAGCTGGGGCCGCCGAATATTCCACTTAACAAACAGAAGCGGCGCAAGCGCACACGCGAGTGCCGCTATCATTGACCATCTGGCCAGGTCTTTTTGATACGCAAACTGGCTAAAAAAACTGAGCCACACGAAGCCCGTCACTGCCAACAATAAAGGGACTGACAATAGGTAGCCAAAGGAAAAGCGAGCCAACCCCATTACTGGTACAAAAAGGAGCATCAGCGAGGAGAAGAGCGCGGCTTCTAATATTGGTCCGTGAGAACGCCAGACATGAAAGTCTGGGAAGACGAATCCCATGAGGAAAATGGAGACCACCGCCAAGATCAACGCAAGACCAGTCAACCCAGCCGCGGAAAGATTGGCGATCCGATTGCTCACGATCGATATTCTCCTGCTTGGACTGATGCTAGCATGCAATTAATGGTCGTTCAGCAAGAGGAGAAACACATAACGCAGGTCGGGCCGTTGGCCAGCGCCTAGCGAACGGATGGCTCCTGGTGAGTTGGTGTGAGCGCTAGGCTATCCAAGGCCAGCTCTGGCCGCTTTCGCCGCACAGAATAGGAGCCGGATCATGTCACGGCTTACCGTCGGGTGCAGTTCAGAATCTATCTTGTGGCCAAAGGTGAACCTGGACATAAAGCTTGATTCGCAAGCCTGATCGATGACTTCTATTGCAGCGGATCAAATAAGTCTAGCGTGATCGTCGCGCAGATGGACCACCACCACGACCAGCGTACTACGGATTAGCGAAAGCTTCATGTAAACGTGAAGCAGCCACGCTTCCAATATCTCGATCCCAAGCCGAGAGAGAAGTCGCTATGTCTTTTCTGATATGAAGTTCAACCTGCTCGTCTTGATTATCGTTCTAAGCTTCCTTGCAGGCTGCGCGAGCACGGGTAGCAACCCAGTTGCTGACATGCCGAGCTGGATGGGCGGGCTGCCATCCGATGCGCCCCCGAGGCCCGGGACCACGGCCTACGATGCCTGGCAAGCCGAGCGAGCGAAGGAGGCGGCCCGGCAGAAAGCAAAAGATGCAGCTCATGCGCGGCCCAGTCGCACGGTTTTGCCATGTTATCCCGATAAGAAGCTTCGGCGTTTGGAAGGCCGCATGATGCACCCATGCCGGCCCTGAGCCCAGACAAGCCTGCTTCGTCGAGGAATATCTTCTCGACATGTGCGCTTGCAAGCCGCGATCCGGGCTGGATTCTCAAAAACTAGCGGACAAGTCGAAGGCGCTCGATCAACTCGCGCGGCATCGTCGCTCTACAACGATCGGCTGGAGGTCAGCAGCGTCGAGGGCCTCGCGGACCGGATTGAGCGCGCCAAAGATCGCGCTAACGCCGAGCGATGGCCTTGAGCGCACAATTGGCTTTGCCCCGCCTTTGATTGGCAATGGTCGCACGAGTTCCCCATCCGACGCCAAGCTAGTTCCGACGACCCACCTCCGGCTTGCATAGGCGAGCTTTTACTGGCTTCGCGGGCCAAGTATCAAAGTATAAAGTCCCATGCCGCGAGATTCCATCCGGCGCTACCGCCGGGCAAGTTATTGGTCGGCGATGTGTAAATTTGCAGCGAAAAATCCGCGGCGGCGTCGCCATTGATATCGCCCTGGACGAGATAGCCTTTCACACCCGTCGACGAGATATTAGTTAGGTCCCATTGCAGCTGGCCGGCAACGCCGGTGAAGGCGGAGACGAAGCTGAAGGCTTGGTTGCCTCCAATCTTACTATTGGCGTCGATTGCGGCGAGGTCGATCTTGTCGCCATGTGCGAATGTATTGATGACGTCGCGCGCTGCGAATGCGATACCCGAGTCTGACAAGCTCGAAAGTACCATCCGATCGAGGCCGCCGCCGCCAGTCGTCGTATCTTTGCCGACACCGCCGTTGAGGTAGTCTACGTCCTGTCCCCCGAGCAGTGTGTCATTGGCTGCTCCCCCATACAATGTGTCGTTGCCGGCGAGGCCGCTTAGAAGATCATTCCCGCTATTCCCGTAGAGGGCATTTGATCCAGCATTTCCTTCCAGGTGTCGCCGCTACTCGTTCCATACAGATTCTCGATAGAGATGTACGAGTCCCCTTGTGCTTCACCTGTGTTAGCTGCTGGATTGTTCAGCGATGCTGTAACCCCGGTAAAGGATCAAATATTCCGTTGTAATAAACCGCAGTATCGGTGCCGACGCCGCCATCCAGTATGTCCCCACCAGTGCCACCCTCCAATTGATCGTTCCCACCAAATGTCGAGAGCGAATCGTTGCCATCCGAGCCAAAAAAAACATTGCCAGCAGAATCTCCGGTGATCACGTCGGAGAGATATGAGCCACGGACATTCTCGAAGCCGCCAATCCAAGCGTCGAACAACACCAATATCCGTTAACCCATCCCCGCTCTAGAAGCCCTTCTTTGTACCCGACCAACCCCAACAAAGTGGAGCTTTTGCGCAACGTGGTTGATCAGCTCGGTTTAGGCGTCGCCTGCAGCCCCAGCTCGACCAGCCGGCGAATGGCCTCGGGCCGAGAAAGGCTGGGGCCGCGATCTGCGATCCAGCGATCGAGCGCCGCGACCCAGTCGTCAGAAGCCCTCACTCCGATAATCGTGAGTTTTTTGCCAGTCGGCTCGTTCATTTCGTCGTCTTTCGCTGCAGCGCATGAATCGATCTGGAGGATTTTTACCAAGTCGGGTGCACCATGTGCTCATGAAGACAAACGCGAGGTAGCAACCTGTCTAGAGATCCTTTCGTATCGTCGTTGCTTGGGGAAAGAAGCCCCTGTGTATTTCTTTGAGTGTACGAAAAGCTTGTTGGCAACTTTGCTGATCTACCTCGCGAACATGCCCCATTGCTCTATTAGCGTCCGCCCGAATTGAATCCTTAGTAGCAGTGGGATCAGCTTCGACCATACGGTCCTCGCGAACTTCCTCGCCCTGTCTGCTTCCTGTTCTGTGACGTAAGCAACTGAATATCCCTGGCGATCAACTTGGCATTTTCGAATGTAGATATATTGCGTGTAAGCTCGTAGAAGCACATTCAGCGGCCTGTTACGTCAGCGGCGAGTCGTTGTTATTCTTGGATTCCGCGATCACGATCGGCTCTTTCGCTCTGCTCTACTCGAAATAGTGCGTTCTTGAACTTAGGGAAGCAGATCGCAAGGTCGTCATTCCCCCTCTCAGCGCCTGTAAGACGATAAATGTCGTTCCTCTCGAGACCCGGGAAACGAATACCTGCAGGCCGTTGCTCATGAACATTTTCATGCTGGCGGAGGTCCGCAAGTTCGCGGGCAGCATTTTAGCAACAATTCCTGAAACGGCGGCCTGTACGTCAGCTCGCAGAAACGCCTGCGGGCATGCTCTTGAGCCTGAACGGCACCACCCATCCAATCGCAACTGATCCGCGAGATCAAGAGGCCTCACGCAAAAGCCACTTTGAGGGGGTCCTTGTCGCTGACGTCCTTGCGCGTATCGACGTACATCCAAACTGTCATTTGAGGCACCGGTTGCAGCCGGTTGCGCCGTCACGCGCGCCAGCCGGCTGCGCTCGATGGTCGCCTTCGAGATAGCCTTCTCATCGCCGCCGCGCCCATCGCAAGATTCCGAAGTTGGCTGCAGCCCGTTCAAACTTAAATTGGCTCAGCCGCCTAAAGGCGCCCTCTGCGCCGTAAAAGGCTTTATGTGCCGCATTGCGCGGCCGACCAGGCGAAGCTGAGGCTGACGCATCGCCTTGAGCCCCGCCGGAGCGGCTATGATTGCCCTATGTTGCTCTTCATCGCGGCTCTCGATCCATGATGAAGCAGCCGGTTCAGCATCAGTTCACCCGCGGGAATGGGCAGGTGAGCGACGATCTTCCAATCGTCCATGCTTAGATATTGCAAAAGCGTTCGCTGAGCCATGTTGGGGACTTCAGCGGATTTTTGCCAGTCACTTCTTCTTCACCTATTTGGCAGGCTTCTCTCCTGGATCTTTCGACAGGACGTGCAGCATGGTTTCAATCATGCCTCAGATCGCCTCAGGACGTGAGTAGGGCCCTGTTTGACGACCCATGCGTTTCCGTTTTTCGGTGTGCTTCCGGCTGAGCACTTGTTGCGATCGTCGGCAAGCGGCTCGCTGGCACCTGAATGACGAGCGGCCCGCCGGTTCACGCTGCCGGGCCTTTCGGTGCCTGACCTACCGAACCGCAATGGTTCCGGGGACTAAGCGCCCATAGCTTTCCAGGCGACACTCGCAATAGTCTCCCGGTCGGAAAGTACGGCGCGCAACCGGACACGAACTCCGTTGCTGGTTGTACGGAGGCTGGACTATGCAGATCAGGCGTCTGCTGACGCCGTAACCCTCCTGCGGGTAATACTGCGCCCCCGCCACGGATGGGATCGCTGACCCACAAATTGCAAGCAGAAAGGGAAGGCATCTGGAAGTGGACATTTGCATCTTGATCACTCCGGAAGACGTAGGTTCAAACGAGCGTTGACTGGCGCCGTTCCATGGGGGCAGCCAACTTCATCCTGCCGCGAATTGAGAACCGGGGCAATCGACAGCCCGCCTGCAATCAACTACTGAGAAGCCCGCCCGCGTATAATGGCACGGCACCAAGGATTCGTATGCAGCCGATCATCGACCACCTGAACAACATCGTCCGGCCGTCGCTCCGCAACTTCACGGCGGTCGACCGGCCTTCGTCGCCGCCCAAACCGCCGCAGCCGGCGTCGAGGAGGCGCGCCAGGCCGTCATGCTGGCCGCCCGCCAGGCGGCCGTCGAGCTTCACCACTTCTCGGATTTCGTCCTGAACAACCCGGCGCCGCCGATCGCATTCCCAGACCTCGGGGCGGTGCGCGCCGCCGTGCAGGCGCACCTGATCTTCCTCCGCGAGCCCAAGGCGCCATATGTCGACAACGTCGCGCTCCTTCGGGACGTGGTGCCGATGCCTTTAAGCATCACAAACTGGACCGTACGAACGCCACCGTCGACGGCGCCGACGCCATCATCCTGACCGGCACCGGCTGGGACAAGCTGCGCTGGGGCGAAGGCAAATGGGACGGAGTCGAGCAGGTGATCGTCGAGCGCAAGAGCGGCGACCAGCGCTCCCTGTCGTCGGTGATGCAGAACGTCTTCGATGCCTGGCTGACGCTGCTCGGCCAGCCGCTGCCGCCAATCAATGAGTTTTAGCGGCTGACGAATTCCCCCTCCAGCGGTAGGTTCCCTTCCACTTGGGGGAGCGACATGGCCGATGAGAATTCTGACCACCGGCGCGGTGCTCCTCGCGGTGCGACGCTTGCGGCTGCCGCCGATAGAGCGCCGTTGGCCCATAAAGGTTGCGTAGCGATTTTCACGGGTGGACTGACCGCTGTTGGAGAATCGCGCATTGCTCTGGACAGGGTCAAGTTAAGGGTCTCGAAGAAATGCGCAGCACTATCTGTCCTGACAACTCGTACGTTGGCGCGATGACCACGACAAAGCACGGAGCGCGATATGCAGGTGGTCAAAGACGTGCTTGAACTCGCCACTATGCAGGATATGTCGCCCGCAGACCAAAAGGCGATCCGGGATCATGTCCGATTCTTGGTGCGAACTATCATTTGCGGTAGAAACAAGAACTGATGGATCATGCGTTCGCGGGGTGTTGATTCGGATTTTAACCTCTCGCCATGCTCACCGATGGGAACGCTCACCCATTTGGGTGAGACATGCTCTCTCGGGAGAACTACGGAAAATCGCCTAATCACGATGGGAACTTTCAGGGATCACTCCGCAAACCCAACGGGATCGTTCGAACTAGCAGACCCGTAGTTGTACTTTGGACACACCGGGCCATGCGGACTCTATCCAAGATTGACGCGAGATTGGCATTCACAATAGTGTCCACCTTCTTTAGCAGCGCTACATTCAGGACCATGCCCCATGGCATATTTGGCAGCCTCGACTTACGAGGCCATTCGCAACGATCCGTCGATGGTCGTCACGTACTACAATTCAACTCGGAGCCAATTTATTGCCGACCTCGGCTGGTCCGATCTCAGCGAAGAACTTCTCCAAGCTGCGTGGTGTTCGGTTGTTTCCTACGGAATGGCGCCATATGGAGCGGGGCCGAACTCCCTTGAACTCGATGACCTGTTGAAGTCTGACCATCTCGAATGCGCGAGCCAAGTCACTTTGACGTTTCACCTGATGGATGAGTTCGGCATCTCGAATGAAAATCAGGTCGCTATGGGGTGGGACAGCGGTGCTGTCGGCAACCATGCACAAATGATTGTCAGCGACGGCTTTTCCAGCCTGTTGCTTGATCCGACGATCGGTCTCGTTGTTCGCGACGTGACGCTGGAGGGCCTTATTGAAGGCACTCATTACACCGCGATGAAGTCATTCTATCACTGGGGTGACATCGACGCCTTCAACATGAACATCAAGGAAGCAATCGCACTCGGCGAGTATGAAGTGCGAGATGCAATATATTCGGTGCCGGGCATCGACAACTGGCTGAACGCCTACGCTGAGCACCAAGGCCTGATGCTAGAATATGGTAACGACAGCCAGACCATCGTCGGCTCGCTGTACAATGATGTCATTGTAGCGGGTCTAGGTAACGACATCGTTTACGGTGGCAAGGGTGCGGACAATCTCGACCTCGGGGATGGCATCGATTTCGGCTATGGCGGGTTTGGCAACGATTTCCTCTATGGCGGCCACGGTGACGACACTATTTTTGGCGAAGGCGGCAAGGACTTGATGACCGGAGCAGGCGGTCTCGATCAGTTTCGGTTCACAGACTTGTCCGAATCCGGCATCACATTTGCCCAGCGCGACGTGATCAACACGTTCGCGCACGGTGACAAAATAAACCTGGCGTCGATCGACGCCAACAGCCTAGTTGGCGGCAATCAGGCGTTTACATTTGGATCAGCCTTCACTGGCGTCGCCGGCCAGTTGCAGTGGGACCTCACCAATGTCTCCTCAACGGGCGTGAAGGGTTACCTCGTGCAAGGCGATGTGAATGGCGACAGCCACGCCGACTTCTCGCTGCAAATCTATACCTCGCCGACGGCGAGCCTAGCCGGCGGACCCGCGAGCTGGAATCTTGCGGCATGGGACTTTGTGTTGTGATCAGTGGCGGGGAACGGCCGTCCATTCACTGTCTTTAGAAGAGGCCGGGTCCTTGGCGCTATCGGCTTGATGGCTGGTTAACTGAGGCCAGTGTACTGCCGGACGATGTGTTCCGGCAGTACCGACCTTAAACAGCCGCCGCGAAGCGTCAGAGGAAGAAGTCCCACGCCGCGAGACTCCAGCCCGCGGCCCCGCCCGGCAAATCGTTGGTTGGCGACGTATAAATCTGCAGGGAGAAGTCGGCGGCGCTATCAACGTTCACGTCGCCGTGCACGAGATAACCCCTCACGCCCGTCGCAGAGACGTTGGTAAAGGTCCCACTGCAGCTGACCTGCTCCAATCGATGCGGCTGCAGGGCCGAAGGCGCGCCATATCCGCTGGACGGTTGAGACGGACTGCCCACTGGCCCGCGCCATGCCGCGCGAGCTCCAGTGGGTGGCGTCGGGCGGCTTCGTGCAAGGTTGCGGACAATCACGGCTTCGATCCGGGCATCCTCGATCGTACGCGGCGTCCCTGATCGCGGCTCGTCCCAAAGAGCTTCGAGCCGATGCTCGGCAAAACCGACGCCACTTGCCAACCGTGTCGGCATCCTATTCAGGCGGGCCGCAACCGCCTTGAGTCCGCTGAACTTCAGATTCAGGACACTAGTTCAGAATCCGATTACCGCAGCCTATTTAAATCGGTCGAGAACAATTTGAAAGCGGAAGGCCAGACCTCGCTCGACTCTTAGCGTCCTCAAGATGCTAGCAACCAACTGATCTAAAGCATAATCGTCGACGGAAATCGAGAGAAAATGGGAATTGGTGGCCGCTGCAACCCACCACTGATCGGGAGAGCCAAAAAGTTCTCAAACTCAAGAGATCGCAGCTCATAACCGCAGCTTCTGAATTCATCGATGATTTCGTCAGCCGGTCGGTCGTGGCTCTCCTCATGCCCTACGACCTTTCTATACCGGAGTAGCATCGAGTTTTCGATGTTGGAGTCGTAGATCACGACACGACGCACGCCGAGGCGGGCGAACTCCGGCGTAAGCCGCTGAATATCCAAATGCTGATTGAGTCGTTGCAAACCGCTGTATCGCACGATCCATCCTGCAACGATGTCTCATATGCGCTCACTCGAAGGCACGGAACATTGTAGACGTCACGAGCGATCGCCAGAGAGTCCTCGTCGATATCAATGGGCGTGACATCGTATCCAGCATCAATAGCTGTCCGAGCAAACTGGCCAAAACCGCAACCGCAATCAAGTATCCGTTTCCCGTCAACCAGCGAAAGCAGCCTGGCGTAGACTGAGCGCATGATCTGACCATAGCAGCCATGAAGATTGCTGAGGACGCGCTTGCGATCGAATGTATGAATGATATGTGCCGCGATGAGTGCCTCGCGGGACAGCGTCATGGGATCGATCGAAGGATCTTCTGGCATTAAGTGTGGCCTTACTCAGTTGTCTAGATTGATACGTGGGTCGGGATACGCCCCGAGAAATACTTCGTGCGACATATGCGAAAGCAAGCTCGGCCTTGCGTAGGCGCAATATCCGAAGTTTGCGATCAGCGCGAGCGCCAAGCCCACGGACCGCCAGCCTTGGACCCGGCGCATCTTGAGGTGAATCAGATAGCAGAGCAGTAGCGTAAAACCGATGATCGACATGAAGCACTGATATCCCAGAAGGGGCGCAGCGTGCATCGGCCGCCATTTGATGATCAGGTGGGTCGGGCTGCCGATCAGGGTTGCGGTCAGAAGAACAAACAGTATGACGTAGTGCACATCCGCCTGCTGGAAGGAGGCTCTTATCACCCTGACGTAGGCCGTTAAGAAGAGGGCGAGGAAGAATCCAGCGTAATAGCGCCACAAGAATAGATGGTTGTAATGGGTTAGGTGAGTTGCCTGCGGGTGATATCCTTCCTGCAGTCGAACAACCTCGTCGGGTCCGTAGAGCCAGGACGACAAGGAGAACGAGAGCAGTTGCGGGGGCAGGTAAGTGCTGATCGTGGTGTAGAAAAAGGTGAAGAAACTCGAAACGACATCCTCGATCATCAGAATCGACTGGTTGAAGCCATATGTCGAGATCAAGTCGGCCTCGCCGCCGACTGGATGAAGTCCCTCCAATCCGAAGCGGTTCTTGATGCCGATGTACACAATGGCAACTGCCGTTGTGGTGAGTGCGACGAACAGACATCGGTAGACGCGATCGCGGTCTCCCATACGGCGATAGCGGTACGCAAGAATAGGATGGACAACCACGACTAGCGGCATAACGTCGAGCCATCCCTCGTACGACAGCGCGAGCGCTATGCATGTACCAACGGTAGCAAGCGCCCAGCCAATGTGAAAAGCTTGCCGCCGCAGTAACTCGACTGGGCATAAGCGAAGATCAGCATGAACGTCACGACCGGTAGGATGATAACGCTACCTGAGACGGCGTACACGTGATAGTTGAACGTGGTGGTTGCGAGCCCAAAGCCGAACAAGAAGGCCAGCATCAGCGAGCGAAACGCCAAGTAGGCAAGGAGATATCCCGTCACGACCATGATCGCCGCGAGGAGATAGAACGCCTTGGGTTCGCCTACGAGCGTTTCCAGCCAGTGAACCAGCAGAAAACCTGTAGGACCCCAGCGGCCATCAAAAAGCTTTGAGCGGAAGCATCAGCTGCCACCAGGACTGTTTGCTGATTTCGGCCAGCGTATCCTGATGGTAAGTGCCCATATAGGGCTTGATGAACGTGCCGGCTGCGTCAGCGTAAGCGCGAACCCATATGGACAGCACGACTAGAACGACGATCGAGACGGCGCCGCACAGGAACTTGCGAAACTGTTTGTTTCGGGAGATCTCCATCAGTTACGAGACGTCGGGGCGCGACAGCTCTTCGAGCTTCGCGTTGAGGCGCGAGAAATAGATGAAGTCGTGGTCTTTCCTGATCTTGTTTTGGAGGATCACGGTTCCTAGGGCAAACAAGATGAGATCTGTGATGACCAGTATCGCGAAGATCGATGCTGTTTGAGGACTGGAGCGGACGCCCTGGCTTGCCGCGTTCGATATAGCCTGAAGGCCCGAGGCGTCAGTGACGGCGATTGCCCGCGTGAACAGGGTAATCAGCGCGATCCCGAACCAGACCTCAAAATACCGGTCACGGCCGCCGGGACCATGAAGAACAACAGTGGGTTTTCGATTACTCCCCACAAGAGATGTTTCACAACCTTCTTTGCTGTTCCTAATACGCTGGCCCCGCCACGTCGTGCGGGCTGCTCCTCGACTTTCCAACGGAGGTGGGCGGGCTGTTCAATCATGGAGAGCCCCAGCAGTTGCGCCTTGATTAGCATCTCCGGTAACACATCCTTGTCCGGCGTTGTCAGGAGCATCTGCTGGATCGCTGACCGCCGATACAGGCCTTAAGATCGACGTATATGTCGAAAAGCCAACCGGCAGGACGCGCGCGAAATACCAATTCATGGCACAGCTCATAAATAGACGCATTGGCGGGACGCCGACGGCCGAACCGCCCTTCATATAGGCCGAACCAACTACGAGATCGACGCCGCTGGTCGTGGCCGTGGCTAGATACGCCGCGATGTGTTCCGGACCGTAGTCGAGGTCAGCGTCAACGCAAAAAAATCCATTCTCCCCGAGCCTCGGCGAAGCCGACTTGCAGCCGCGCCCTTGGCCGCATTGATAGGGTAGGAGACGCACCGAACGCTTGGGTTGGTGGCGGAAAGTTCGGCCATTACCGATTTGGTGCTGTCGGTGCTCCCATCATTTACGACCAGGACTTCCCAATCTCCCTTTAACGGGCCTCTCCAAGGCTGCTCTCGGAGGTAATCGCAAAGACGTGCGATGGACGCCGGAAGGATAGCTGCTTCATTATAGCAAGGTATGAGGATGGTGAGCAGCATCAAGGATGGACATTAATTGAATGATGAACGGGAGAAACTACCTGTTATCGCTCTTCAATTCAACTAAGGCGCTCTAGGCCTCCTGTGGCAAGGATTTAGGCCAAGCGAGAGGCGCTTCATCAGGTGTAGGCGGCTGAAAGCTTTCTTTCGATGTGGTCGACCGGATGCTCAACCAAGAAAAAGACCTAGCCCCACGCCGATCGCTAAGCCAAATTGAGCCACCACGGAAAGCCGGCGATACCGAAAAGTAGGACAAGCGGAGCATGGAAAGCATAGACGCTATGACCGGTCCGCCCGAGGAAAAGAGGGCGCTGTTCGGGAACTGGCGGTGATCGAGGGCAAGAATCATGGCCGCCACAATCCATGCCAGTGCGTTGGTGCGGATCGAGGCCAGCCAAGAGGCTGCTCGCGGTGTTCACCTGCTCGATCTGGCGAAGTGGATCGACGATCGCCGCGCGGCGGCGCAGAAAGAACTCGATCAGTTATGGGGACGACGGTGAGAACATTTTGCTGAAGCAACGCCCGGCCGATCGGCCCGGGAGTTTGTCCTTGAGATGTCATTGATGACTAGCTTACCCATTGTGCGGCGCTGCCGTGTTGCCGCTACTAGCGACGTGACCATTGGCAGGTGGTGGCCCCGAATAATTTCGCGAGTTCGGGAGAGGCAGTGCCGGTCGAAATCTCAAGAACAAAAAAGATGAAACCAACGCGCGCGAGTGGCAGGCCTGCTGCAAGGCCAGCCGTAGCTATCCTCGGATACTATCATCGGCCCGTTTGACGTTCAGAGGCTTCGGCCTTCGAGTTTTCTACCTTCTCAATCCTGATTGCCGTCTCAAAAGCAAGCGTTCACATCTCACTGAACAAACGCGAGTATTGATCTTCCAGCAAGGAGACTCGCTGGTCTAAGGGCTTATTCGGACCGGGGATCACCCTCCCGCGAGCAGAACCTCCGGAGAGTCCAAGCGAGGCGCCTTCCGCCGCAAGAACGACGTGCCTCGGCCCAAACGTTGGCCGCCCAGACCACCAATTCACGATCGCCTGCCGCGTTGTGGGCTCATCAGCGAAGGCTCCGAGTATCCGGTAGTCCCACACCCACGACGACGACACCGGCAAGTTGAAGCGCCATACCTGTCAGTCGAATACGAGGCTCGATACACGTGGCTATAAGGATGCAGAGCACGAAACCACAATCGGCGCAGTGCATATGCAATCAGCGGCTGAGTGCGCGCCAGCCATTCGATGGTTTCAGCGACATAGCGCGCCGACCATTTCAGTTTTCCATAATCTCTCGATTTTTCTAGCGTCTGCCGCCGGGCGCACCTCGCTGCTCATTCAATCCCGCGCGCGCAAGAAGGACAATTCAGGTCACGGCGCGTTCGCCTACGTTCGTGCCCGTTTATTCGATAGTTATTTGATGAAGAAAACAGCAGAGGCATAAGTTACTGAAATCGTTGGCGCTCTAGGGGAATCGAACCCTGTTTCAGCCTTGAGAGCGCATAATTGGCTTTGCCGCGCCTTCGATGGCACGAGTTCCCATCGCCAATATCGAGCGCAACCGACGCCAAGCTAATTCCGACGACCCACCTCCAGCTTGCATAGGCGAGCTTTTACCGGCTTCGCGGGCCAAGTATCAAAGTATAGAATCCCATGCCGCGAGATTCCATCCGGCGCTACCGCCGGGCAAGTCGGCGATGTGTAGATTTGCAGCGAAAGATCCGCAGCCGCATCGCCATTGATATCGCCCTGGACGAGATAGCCTTTTACGCCCGTCGGCGAGATATTGGTCAGGTCCCATTGCAGCTGGCCGGCGACGCCGGTGAAGGCCGAAACAAACGTGAAGGCTGGTTGCCGCCAACGAGGCTATTCGCGTCGATATCCGACAGATCAATTTTGTCGGCATGCGCAAATGTATTGATCACATCGCGGTCTCCAAATGCAACACCGGATGCGGAAAGCGTGTTGAAATCCATTCGGTCAAGCCCGCCCGACCCCGTCAGCAAATCTTTGCCCTCACCACCCGTGAGCACGTCGTTGCCGAGTCCGCCATCGAGTATGTCAGCACCATTCCCGCCAAAGAGAAAATCGGCGCCGCCAGCGCCGAAAATCTGATCATTGCCATTCATGCCATGGATAGTTTCGTTGCCCGAGCCGCCGTTGATGACATTGTTGACATAGCACCCTGTGTTGCGCCAACGATGAAATCATCTGCTACGCCCCTGCAAATGAAGCCCCACGGTCATCAAGAATGACAACTCTGCGCGTGTCCGACTTCGCTCCGTCCAGGGCGAACGTCGCTTCCTCCCAAGCACCCACGACGCGGCCGTCCGATAGCAGAGCAAAGGCAGGCAGAAAGGAGAGATTATAATTGTCGCTTGCCGCTACCAGTTCACTCAACAAGTCTCCGGCGATGGAATAGTGTGAGATCGTGGCGAGATTGATTTCATCTTGCGCTCCGTAGTGGTCGTAAGCAATGTAGAGACCGCCCGTCTTGTCGAGAAAGACATTGATGACGTCGAACTCATCGCCGGCTGACTGGGTAGTGGTAACAGTCAGCTGATATTTGCTTCAGCTCGACTGAGTTGCTAATCGCAACGCCCGCCGGCGAGAGAACTGACTATTTAGATTATGCCGCTCGAGCTAAACACTCCGTCGTCGAATATATCGTAGACCTGTCGGTCGTTGCAGATGGCTACAAAATTGCCGTCCGGAAGGCCCACAATCTGCCCAAAGAGATAGCTTTCCGAGGCGTTCGACGGAAGTGGAGGGCTCAATGGAGTCAAGAGGAGTTCGTTTCCAATGGCGGTGCCATTCGCCGAGAAGTGCTGCGCCCTCAGACCATCGCCTTCCCACGCGATGACAAACTCTCCGCTGGGAAGCACTGCGATTGTCGGATGGCCTTGGTGGCCAGCTGTTTGACTATTAACCACCCTTTCCATGCCGATCTTTCCGCCTGTCGCAGAATAGACCTGGGCCCGAACACCCATTCCTTGTCCATCGGTGTCGGTCCAGGCTACGACAAAGCCGCCTCGGCAGGCTCTCGACGTCGAGAGTTCCGTGGCTGCCCGCCGCGTCTATCAGGAGCTCCGCGCCTGCCTTCTGACCCGCAGAGCTGAAGCGCTGAGCTCGGATTGCCCCAGTCGAGACATCTTCCCAAAAAGACCACCGCACCGCCATCAGCAAGATCACAACCGCCGACGTAAATCTTATCGCCAGAAGAGGTCGAGTTGACCTGGAGCGGCAATCCGGAAACTGCGCCAAATGCATCATAAAACTGAATGAACATTGCCGACCCGCTCTTGTCAGTCCCGACATGGGTTGCGTCGGACCTAATCATTGCAAAACGGCTGTTACTGATAGCGATCGTTCCGGGAGACCCCCCGCATCAGGCGCGACGCCTGCGACAACCGTCGGTGACCATTGCACGATCAGGCATAGGCATCCCCTAGTTGGTCGACGCGGCTAGTCGGCGGTGCGCCGTCATTTGCGATGGTCTCTTTGCAGGAACCTCAAAGTGCGAAATCCCAAGCGTTCAAATCGAAAACCGAGTTGGCGTCAGAGGATAAAATCCACGCCGCGAGATTCCATCCGGCGCTGCCGCCGGCGAGATTCTTCGTGGGCGACGTGTAAATTTGCAGCGAAAAATCCGCGGCGCCGTCGCCGTTGATGTCGCCCTGAAGCAGATAGCCCTTCACCCGAGCCCACGAAACATTCGTGAGGTCCCACTGCAACTGCCCCACGACACCCGTGAACGCGGACACGAACGTAAAGGCTTGAATGCCGCCAATGATACTGTTGGCGTCAATCGCTGCGAGATCAATCTTGTCACCATGCGCGCAAAGGTGTTGATCACGTCACGGTTGATGAAGGCTGCGCCGCTGTCCGCCAACGATGTCAGAACCATCCTATCGAGACCGCCGCCGCCAGTCATCGTGTCCTTGCCCGCACCGCCGATAAGCGTGTCAACGCCTTGGCCGCCGAACAAGATGTTGTCCCCGGCGTTGCCACGCAGGATGTTCGAACCAAGATTGCCGGTGATTTTATTGGCGAGAGCATTGCCACTGCCGCTCAACGGCGTGTCGCCGATCAAGATCAACTCCTCAACGTTATTAGGCAGGACATAGGCATTCAAGGCCCGTAACAACACGATCCCCTGGCTCATCTACGGTTCGACAACAACATCATTAACATTATCGACGATGTATAGATCGGGGTTGTCGCCGCCGGCCATGTAGTCCGCTCCGGGGCCGCCGTAGAGATCATCCGCACCGCTGCCGCCGAACAGAAAGTCGTTGCCGGCATCACCCCACAGCCTATCGGATCCAGAGTTGCCCCGCAGCGTGTCGTTCCCTACGCCTCCGAACAAATTATTCCCGTCGGCATTACCGTTTAACGTGTCATCTCCTTGCTCGCCGTAAGCGTCGATTCCGTTGAATCCATTGAAGGCGCCAAGCGACAGGACGTCATTCCCGGCGCCACCGACGAGTATCTGATCGATCGTCGGTACAGACATCGTATCGGGAGCGGATGTGAGAAAGACGTACTCTTTACCCATGTGAGGAGAAGATGGCTACAACCAAGACGTCACAGACACCGAATACTCGCATTGCGTCGCTATAGAATTATTTCTCGCCATCTGAATATAATTCGTTCCGGCAGTGGGAGCGATAAATATGAGGAGGGGGTTGGCGCCAACGCCACTGTCTTCATCGCTCGCAAGGGGATTGCCGTTCGCGTCAAAAATCGCGAGCGATGTGTCAAGTTCTTGGAGAGCAGCGTCAGCGCCAGTCGACCCGGAGAAGAAACACGTACCGCATCCCTGCAATCAGAGTAATCGCGATCCAGTCGTCATCGCCTGATGCTTCGAATAAGCCTGAGTATGATGCCTCCAAATTGGAGGCTGAATAAAATTCGCTACTTTCGAACCAAGATGTCGTTGATACATTCGCAGGGACGTCAGCCATAATACCTCCAGTTGGGTATCAGCGGGTTTGGATCGAGCGGGGACCTACAAAATGTGCGAATTTCTTCGTCATCCCGCGATGCCAGTTTTCGAGCAGCGCCGAGCGCGCGTCATCCATCAGCGCTTGCACTTAATCAGCAACTGTGGGGTCGAGATACTTCGTCGGAACAATGAAGTGCATCTGGCACGCTCATTGAGCGCCAGGTATTGTACTTGTGCTTCCACCTGGAGCTTCGACCTGATACGTGCCCTTTGCGGTCAAGTTGGATGGCCGGACCAGAGTGGCAAAGCCAACCTCCCATTCCGTCTAATCGAAGCTGGCGAAGCTGGGATTTTCGCCGGGATCGCCGAAGCCGAACTCTTGTCCGTACTTCGTTCGGGACGTTGGACACCATTTATTTCTAGATATTGATTTCCGGAGTTAAGACCTGGATCGACTCCCGTCGGAGCCTTCTGATGCAGCGTAACGAAATTTACCGGGTAATACAGGGTCTGCGCCATAGCATCTCTCCGCCTCTAAGCAATGACTTAGTGCCCACGCCGGCGGAATGAACTCGGCATGGTTAGAATAAGATCGAATAGGCCGAACCTCCGCTCGGCGAAATAGCTTTCATTTCGGCCATTCGGGTAAGCGACGCTTATGTTCTTGGGCCAGGAGCTCGTTTGCGACGACCTACCTTGCCTCCAATGGATCGAACCTGCAACTTCAGTAAGTATCAAAGTATGAAATCCCATGCTGCGAGATTCCATCCGGCGCTGCCTCCGGGCAAGTTATTGGTCGGCGCTGTGTAAATTTGCAGCGAAAAGTCTGCGGCTGCGTCGCCATTGATATCGCCCTGAACGAGATAGCCTTTCACGCCTGTCGGCGAGATATTGGTCAGGTCCCATTGCAACTGGCCTGCGACGCCGGTGAAGGCCGAAACGAAGCTGAAGCCCTGGTTGCCCGTGACTGTGCTGTTGGCGTCGAGCGCCGAGAAGTCGATCTTATCACCATGCGCGAACGTATTGATCACATCGCGCCACGCGAACGCCGTCCCCGAATCCGACAAGGTCGAGAGGACCATCCGGTCGAGTCCGGCGCCGCCGGTCATCAGATCCTTGCCTCCGCCCCCCGCGATGACGTCGGCGCCAACGCCGCCGAGGATCGTGTTGGTTGCGCTGTTGCCATGCAAGATGTCATTGCCGGTGGTGCCTGTGAGATTGATCGATGCACTGCCTGTAAGCTGAACCACTTCGACATTGGCCGGGCGGCCGGACCAAGTGAACCCGACCTCAAGTGTATCGGTGCCTTCGTTGACCTGTTCCACAACGATGTCGCTGGCGCTGTTGATGACATAAGTGTCGTTCCCGGCGTTTCCACTCATGGTGTCGACGCCTGAACCGCCATCGATGCGGTCGTGGCCGGCGCCCCCATTGACGGTGTCGTCGCCGGCGGCTGCAACAACCACATCGTTGCCAACGCCAGCATTTATGATGTCATTACCACCACCGGCACGAAGTAAATCGTTAAACGTCGTGCCGAGGACAGTCTCGCTGGCATCTGTCGTTTCGATCAGGTAAAGATTGTCTGCGGTGACGCGATAGATTGTTACGGTCGAAGCCGTTGAGAACTGATCGTAATAGGCGACGTGCTCGTGAATGGTTCCGGAGTTGTCTACTACGAGCACACCACCGTCGGGCTGAACCTGACCTGTGATCAGCGTGGTGTGCTGTGGCTGTGCTGGATCTGCCCAATCAAAACGCACTATGTCTCCGGGCTTGGTTAGGGTTAGCCAATTGCTCGGCGTGGCTGCCGTTCCCCGATACGCGACGCGCCAGAAGCCTCCCTCGAGATTTTCCGTCGGAACTAGGCTATAGGAGGCGTCAGACATGGTTGCGCCGACGGATCCGCCAATCACCATTGAGATCCAGTGACAGTCGTTGCTGTTGAGAATTCCAGGATGTTCGGCAACGAAAGTGCGTGCAGCAGCGACAATTTCGGTTGCAGTCGGTGCACGGTTCACCGGAACTGGCGATGATATTGCCGTGTCGGTCGTGAAGACGTACTGAATGTACACCGGGTCAGGCGCCCCGTTGTCGATACGAACGGTCATGTAGAGCTGGGGGTCGAACATATTCCCAAGCTGAACATCGGTTGTTGCAAACT
Source organism: Bradyrhizobium sp. sBnM-33 (assembly GCF_032917945.1). NCBI lineage: Bacteria > Pseudomonadati > Pseudomonadota > Alphaproteobacteria > Hyphomicrobiales > Nitrobacteraceae > Bradyrhizobium > Bradyrhizobium sp. sBnM-33. The sequence goes on along the minus strand of NZ_CP136624.1, from coordinate 6,983,857 downwards.
GAGCGGAAGAAACAAACGTCTGATTGAAGCTGCTGGGAGTCGAAGCAGGGATTGGTGAACCGTTTAAGCGCCAAGCTGAAATGGACGGAGAAGCGGGGTTCACGTAGCTGAAATTCCAGGCCTGCATAGCCTCGATGCCGTAGTAGCCAAGCCAAGCACCTGTGATGGAGCCGGCATTGTCTCCAAAGGCTTGGGTAACCAGCGATGAGAGAGACAGCGTTGTGCCTACGGAGCCTTGCAACGCGATAGGAAATGCCTGTCTGAGAAAAGTCGGCATAGCAGCCTCGCTGAAACAATAGGACCAAATAGCGGCGGCCGAAAAATACGGACAGGATGATAGTTGTAACAGCATGGGTCCGCAAGCAAATGTTCATCTACCTCCGTACAGGCCATTCTCTGTTAGAGGAGAAGGTTCAATCGCGACATAGAAGCCCCCACCGCAAGCGCCTTCAGATCACAACCACGCCGAGGGCACTTTCCAGAGATGTCGCCTTCTCTTCCTCATCCTTAGGCCGCCGCCACCGTTCTCCGCTATGAACTCGACGCCGGCCTTTCCGAGCGGCGACCTGGTCCATCAGTAGCCTCCAGTCTCTTTATGGTTGGGGACGAGACGCCCGCCAGAACTTGCCGGCAAGATCCGTCTTGCGACCGCCGACCAACGCTCTTGCAGTGGCGCATCCGAATGGAGGAAAGCGGCTATTTCCAGCATGGAGGTCGCACGAAAGAAGCCGTCAGCGCATCGCGTTATGTCGACCGACTTGCCCGGCTGCTACATGATGCCGCTCAATCTCGCTACAAGTGGCGGCCTCGCACGACCGCAAGCCCTACAAACGATTTAATTCAATGGGGTTTTACTTCAAAGGACGAAGTCCCACGCCGCAAGATTCCACCCTGCGCTGCCGCCGGGCAGGTTATTGGTTGGTGATGTATAGATTTGCAGCGAAAAATCCGCAGCGGCGTCGCCATTGATATCGCCCTGCACAAGGTAGCCTTTCACGCCTGTCGGCGAGATATTAGTCAGATCCCACTGCAGTTGTCCGGCGACGCCGCTGAAGGCGGAAACGAAGCTGAAGGCTTGGTTGCCCGCGACCGTACTGTTGGCGTCGGTCGCGGAAATGTCGATCTTGTCGCCGTGGGCAAAAGTGTTGATCACATCGCGGGCGGCAAATGCCGGTCCGGAATCGGCGATCGAGTCATAAACCATCTTGTCCAGGCCTCCGCCGCCAGTAAGGGTGTCCTTGCCGAGCTGGCCAACCAATTACCAGAGTTTCCGGTGAGGACATTCCAGGCGCTGCTTCCGGTCAGACCGTTCCACCCAAAGCCCGTCAAGGTCGCATTCTCGACATTAGTCGGCATGACGCTGAGTGAGACGCTCGACAATATTGTGTCAATCCCCTGAGAGGCGGCCTCGATCGCCTGGTCGGCCGAGCTATTAAATGTGAATGTGTCGTCGCCAACTCCGCCGCGCATTTCATCGTATCCAAAACCACCGTCGAGCTGATCGTTACCCAATCCTCCCGATAGAATATCTTCACCTATATCTCCAACGAGAAAGTCGTTCCCGTCGCCGCCAACGAGGATATCCGAGCCGGTGCCTCCCCTGAGCGTATCATTCCCGGCGGCGCCATAGATCAAGTCGATCAGATCGCCGCCAGAGATCACGTCCGCGTTGTTACTTCCCAAGATGCCGTCGTGATGGCCTGCGGCGGCCGCCAGCGGCAGTGTGCCGCCAGCCACAGGATCAATGTCCAGGCGGGCTCGAACATCGCTGTTGCCGAGCATCACGCGGGCGCTCTTAACCGCGTTGTCGAGGAAATCGAGAGCGCTATTGACCGGAAAGCCGATCTTCTCGTCCACAAGATCCTTCCAATACTGCTTGAGATCGGTCTCAACGGCATCGAGGTCCAACGATCTCTTCTGATCTTCCGGAATCGACGGATCGAGGTAATCATCCAGCGTGTTCTGGATACGCGTCATCGTTTTCTCAAAGAAATCTTCTGTACTCTCCTTAAAAGCTAGGGCCGGTTGGGTTTGTTCGTACACCTCAAGTGCAAGCAGCCCCCCAGACAGAAGCGAGGGGTGTTCGTCCAGCTCCTCCTCTGCAAATTCCCAGACCGCGTCCGTGGCTTCGTCGGCTAAGAAGTCGTACAGCTCCGCCGCCGCCAATTGGGAATAGCTATAGACGATCCGCCCTCCATTTATGATGGGGTGGACGCCCCGCCGACGGCATCGATGTGCCAAAGTGGAGGTGTTGAGCACCACTTAAGGGAGGCGTCCGTGTCAGAGGTTATCACAGTCGGTCTCGATATCGCCAAGCATGTTTTCCACGCTCATGGAGCGGACGGGCGGGGGCGAGCGATATTCAGCAAGCGGATCAGCCGTAGAAAGCTGCTGGATTTCTTCGCAGCCCAGCCGAGCTGCACGGTAGCGCTGGAGGCATGTGGTGGAGCACATCACTGGGCCCGTCAGCTCACCCAGCTTGGTCATGAAGTTCGGCTGATCCCGCCCGCCTATGTAAAACCGTTCGTGAAGCGGCAGAAGAACGACGCGATCGATGCTGAGGCGATTTGCGAAGCAGCGCAGCGGCCGAGCATGCGGTTCGTGGCCGTGAAGAGCGAACAGCAACAGGCGGCGGGTCTGGTGTTTCGGACCCGTGACCTGGTAGTGCGGCAGCGAACGCAGCTCATCAACGCGATCCGGGGACACCTCACTGAATATGGTTGGGTCGCACCTAAGGGGCCGTCGCATGTGGCGATGCTTGCCGACCTGATCGAAGAAGATGAGATGGCCAGCTCGCTTCCCAAGCGGCCCACGCCATGTTTCGATTGATGTTAGACCTGCTCGCCGGCCTCAATGGCAAGATCGCAGATCTTGACAAGGAGATCGCGCGACGTGCTCGCGAGGACGAAGTATCCCGCAGGCTATTGACCGTTCCCGGCATTGGCCCAATCTCCGCCACCGCGATCGCCGCTCTAGCACCGCCGGCCGAGACCTTCGCCAAAGGCCGTGACTTCGCGGCTTGGCTCGGTCTCACGCCTCTTCAAAGATCGATGCCCTTCGCTGGCAAAGCCAAATCGAAACGAACAGGTAAGCCCTGTGGAGCAACTGCGGTTCGCGGCTGTCGCGTGTGCCGGATGCACGGTGCCCGCGGTGGCGCATCCGAAGGGAGGGAACGGCTATTTCCAGCATGGAGGTCGCACGAAAGAAGCCGTCAGCGCATCGCGTTATATCGACCGACTTGCCCGGCTGCTACATGATGCCGCTCAATCTCGCTACAAGTGGCGGCCTCGCACGACCGCAAGCCGTACAAACGATTTAATTCAATGGGGTTTTACTTCAAAGGACGAAGTCCCACGCCGCAAGATTCCACCCTGCGCTGCCGCCGGGCAGGTTATTGGTTGGTGATGTATAGATTTGCAGCGAAAAATCCGCAGCGGCGTCGCCATTGACATCGCCCTGCACAAGGTAGCCTTTCACGCCTGTCGGCGAGGTATTAGTCAGGTCCCACTGAAGCTGACCCGCGACGCCTGTAAAGGCCGACACGAACGTAAACGCCTGGTTGCCGGCAGCAAGGCTGTTGGCATCAATCGTCGAGACATCAATCTTGTCACCGTGCGCAAAGGTATTGATAACGTCGCGAAAGGCGAAGGCCACGCCGCTGTCCGCAAGCGACGAAACCACCATCCGGTCGAGGCCCGCACCGCCCGTCATGGTGTCCTTTCCTGCACCTCCGTCGATCACGTCGGCGCCGATGCCGCCAAGCAGGAGATCCGCACCACCGCCGCCGCTCAGGATGTTGTTGCCGGTGTTGCCGTTGATGGTCTGACCGAGCTCGTTACCCGTAAGGGTTATCCCGTTCGTACCGCTAGCGGTAAAGACCTCGATCTGCTGACCGGCCGCAAGCGCGTAGTTGACCGAAGTATTGACGGTGTCGGTCCCGCCATTGAGGGCTTCGATTACCTGGTCGCCGGCATTGTCCACAGTGTAGGTGTCGTCGCCGCCACCGCCCGTCATCGTGTCGATCCCGGCCCCGCCGTCGAGCAAGTCATTGCCCGCGCCACCGTCCAGCGTATCGTTACCGACCAGGCCATAGAGCTGATCAACGCCATCATTGCCGATGAGACGATTGACGTCGCCGTTGCCGGTGAGAACATCGTTAAAAAACGAACCGCCGAGACCTTCGATAAATATGAAAGTATCGCCCGCGGCCTCTCCGGTATTCAAGTTTGGGTCGGTCAAGCTGACAGTCAGGCCGGTCGTCGCCTCGGAGTAGTCGGCAATGTCAGTTCCACCTGCGCCATTCAAGACGTCCGCCCCAAAATTTCCGCGCAGATAATTCCCGCCCGAATCACCGATCAGCGTGTCGTTAAAGTTTGATCCGCCAATACCTTCGATGGCGGTAAAGGTGTCGCCAGCGGCTTCTCCCGTGTTTGCCGCTGAATTGGCGAGATTGACCGTAAGGCCGCTCGTGGAATTCTTGTACATCACGAGGTCAAACCCCGTGCCGCCAATCAACGTGTCAGCTCCCAGATTCCCGTCCAGGAAGCCTCCAGCGTTGCTCAACACCAAAGTGTCGTTGAAGGCGGAACCCCATAGCCCTTCGATGGATGCGTATGTATCGCCGGCCGCGTCCCCAGTATTCGCGGCGGGGTTGGCGAGGCTCGCCACTAAGCCAATGATTGATTGCGAGTAGTCCGCAGTATCGAAGCCAGCTCCACCGTTGAGATGGTCGGCGCCAGCGCCGCCCCTCAGCAAATTGTTGTTGGCATCACCGGTGAGTTGATCGGCGAAGCTCGAGCCAAGCAGACCTTGGATCGATATAAACGTGTCGCCCGTTGCCTCGCCGGTATTCAAGCCGGAATTTGCAAGATTTACAGTCACTCCCGCCGTTGCGTTTCCATAATCGGCTAAATCAAAGCCAAGCCCACCGTCAAGGATGTCAGCGCCCAGTCCCCCACGCAGGATGTTGATGGCTGCATCACCTATGAGCGTGTCGTTGAAATCGCCACCTCGGATCGCCTCGATCGACGTAAATGTGTCGCCAGCCGCTTCCCCAGTGTTAGCCGCTGAATTGGCGAGATTGACCGTGACAGAAGTGGTGGCGTTGGCATAATCGGCAAAGTCATTGCCGCCGCCGCCGTCGAGCGCATCGGCGCCGAGCCCGCCGCGCAACAAATTGACATTGCCGTCACCGGTTAGCGTGTCATCGAAATCCGAGCCGATCAGTCCTTCGATCGAGGTATAGGTATCCCCGGCTGCATCGCCAGTGTTGGTTCCCGGGTTCGCCAAACTGGCAATCAGCCCTGTGGCAGCGCCGCGGTAATCGGCAAAATCGAAGCCTGCACCGCCATCCAGAATGTCTGCTCCGGCTCCGCCACGCAAGGCGTTGTTGCCACCATCCCCGATCAATGTGTCCGCAAACCCGCTACCGCGAATGTTCTCGATCGAGAAGAAGGTATCGCCGGCGGCATCCCCTGTGTTCTGGGAGGCGTCTGCAAGATTGACGGTCAACCCTCCTGCGGAGGTGGTGTACGAGGCGGAGTCGGATCCGGTTCCTCCGTCCAAAATATCCGCGCCGCCATTGCCGATCAGGATATCGTTCCCGCCCAGGCCGTTCAGGGTGTCGTCTCCGGCGCCGCCGGTCAGGGTGTTGTTGGTATTGTCGCCGGTGAATACGGGCATGGCAAATGCTCCACAAAATAGGGACACTGGAGAAATCTGGAGGGTGCCTAAGAAGGCAAAAAGAAATGAAGGCGATTTTTTTGTTAAATGGGATTGTCTTAAGTTGATTAGTGCTCAGAGTCGGCGAAAACGTCAATCGATTTTCCGGATTGGATCCACCCGAGGCAGCGCCGCTACTTCGTCTCGGCGCCGGATAGGGGATCCGGCACGAGCGCTCACCCAAATGGGTGATGAAACACGGGCGGGGTTTGTGGTCAATCGCTTGCGGCCACCGACCATCGGGTCATGGATTCGCACACGCCGCTATATTGTAATCCCTATTCGAAAAACCTTCTGCTTCGAAGCTGGTTTAGCGTCACAGGATGAAATCCCATGCTGCGAGATTCCATCCCGCTGAACCACCTGGCAGGTTGTTGGTCGGCGACGTGTAGACCTGCAACGAGAAGTCGGCGGCGCCATCGCCGTTCACGTCGCCCTGTGCCAGGTAGCCCTTCACACCTGTCGGCGAGATATTAGTCAGATCCCACTGAAGCTGACCTGCGACGCCTGCAAAAGCCGATACGAACGTAAACGCCTGGTTGCCGGCAGCCAGGCTGTTGGCATCAATCATCGAGACATCAATCTTGTCACCGTGCGCGAAGGTATTAATCACGTCGCGAAAGGCGAAGGCCACGCCGCTGTCCGCAAGCGACGAAGCTACCATCCGGTCAAGGCCTGCACCGCCGGTCATCAGATCCTTGCCGCCACCACCGGCAATGACGTCGGCCCCGATGCCACCGAGGATCGTGTTGGTTGCGCTATTGCCGTTCAGGACATCATCGTAGGTTGAGCCAGTAAGATCAATGGCAGACGTGCCGACCAACTGCACGATCTCAACGTTGGCAGGACGCCCCGAATAGGTGAAGCCGACTTCCAAGGTGTCTGTGCCGCCATTCGCCAACTCGATGATCACGTCCGATACGCGGTCGATGACGTAGGTGTCGTCTCCATCGCCGCCTCGCATCGTATCGGTACCGCCGCGGCCGTCGATCCGATTGGCATCCGCATTGCCGGTGACGGTGTCGTTGCCCGCACCCATGATCGCGTTGGCAAAGTCGTAGGTCAAGTCGGTGCCGATATCGGATCCGGTTGCGTTGTACCAAAGGGTCCCGTTCCATTGTGCGTCGAAGAACAGCGTGACTGACGTAGTCGCCGCCGAGTAGTCCAGCGTATCCGAGCCGGCGGCGCTGTCGCCCCAATAGTTGCCGCCGTACAGGAGGTCGTCTCCGGCGCCACCAGCGATCACGTCGTTCCCAGCGCCGCCGAATACGTGATCTGCGCCGACGCCACCGCGCAACATATCGTTGCCGCCAAATCCGCCGATTTGGTCGTTGCCACCGGCCCCGTCGATCACATCCTTGATCGATGTGCCAAAGATCTTGTCCGCGGTCGCCTTGCCGGTCTGGGTCAGTGTGGCGGTCGCCGCGCTCCACGACCACGACGCGAGGTGCGTGCCATCCGCGGACGGGGTCCCGTAAACATACTGCGCGGCCTGGATGTCGAGCGGACCGAGGACGTCGACCAGTCCGCCCGTGTAACTCATCACCGTGTTGGTATGATTGTCTAAGGCCGGGTCGAGAGTAGTCGTGCCATCGAACGTATGCTTGAACCCGAGTGCGTGGCCAATCTCATGCAGCAACAGGTAGACAGAGTTGCTGTACTGAGTGTTCACGAAAACGTCGCCACCGAGCAGGGACTCGGTGATGTATGTATCGGCAATTGCGCGGCTCGGATAATAAGCGAAGCCGCTGTTCGACGCGTTATTCGGAGTGTAGTCGAAGTTGTAACGGCCGAATCTTATATCGCCCTCTCCGGCGGCGACCTCCAGAAACTGAATGCCGCAGGCCTCGCCCCACTGGCGGAGGGCCTCGCGGGCTAAATCCCTGTCCTCAGGGGAAAAGGTTTGGAACGAGTTGATAAACCGCTGGCTGTAGTTGGCAGAAAGATAGGGTTGCGGGACACTTTCGAATGAGAAAGTGATAAAAACCGGAGTGCCGGTTGCGCCCCGTCCGGACCAGGTGTCGCCGGAAAGGATGGAGGTGTAATCGTTCACTACCGGCATTCCTCTATTCCCCTACTATGCGCATGCCAATGAAAAGACTTAAGAATACTAGGCGGGTGCCTGAGACGGCAGAAAAAGAGACGAGCAATTTTTTCGTTAGCTTGGATTGTCGTAAGATTAATCAATGCTCAGAGCTAGTGAAAACGTCAATAAATTTTCCTGATTGCCGACCACGCGTACCCCGCCGCAGCACCGCTGCTTCGTCTCGCGCCGGCCTGCCGGCGCGTTGATCATTCCAGTGCTGTTGATAGGGAAGCCCGGGCCAGATGTGGGCGGGGCCGCAATCAGTAGGAGGGCCATCATGAATATGCGTTGGAAGCGCGGCCTCCAGGCGCCTCACTGATCCCGAGGCAGGACGGGCCGCGCCTGCCACTAAGCAGTTTGACGGTGAATTTCGCGACGCATTTAGTTAACTCGAGCAGGCTTACAACGGACTGTGGACCGCCCACGACGCCCATAAGGCCGCTTGGGATCCCTATCGTGATTGGGAAAAGAAGAACCCCCAACCATGGACCCCTCGGGCCTTCCAAAGTGGTCGGCGGGCCGACAAGTAACTGGACGAGATCAACCATCAGTCGGCATTCACCGGCCGGGGGCGGCACAACGTGACTATAGGGACGCTCAGCACAATCCAGGACGGTTGTACGCGATCGACTTCAACGAGATGGCGTAAAAGGCGGCTGCATCTGTCGCCTTACAGCGCGGCATTCTGGATAAGACGCGACGTCATTTTGCCAAGGAAACCAAATCGTCCATGGTCTGTTGCCATGGATGCCATCCTTGGCGATCCTGACAAGATCGCTTGCGACCTCGCCGCGGCTGGAGCAAGCTGATCCGTTAATAGCCGCCGGTTCACGCTAGGGCGGGCCGTTACCGAAAGACAATGGACCCGGGGACTAAGCGGCCATAGTTTTCCAGACGACACTCGCAATATCCCCAGGTTGGAAGGTTCGGCGTGCAACTGCACACGAGCTTCGATACTGGTTGTACGGAGGCTGAACTACGCAGATCAGATGTCTGCTGACACAGTAGCCCCCCGGAGAACCATAATATTGGGCCTGCGCTATGGGCGGGATCGCCGATACAGAAATCGCGAACAGAAGGGCTAGGTGTTTGGCAGTGGACAATTGCATCTTGAGCGCTCCCGGAATGATTTGGTTGACCCGACACAGCGTATCCTTCGCAGCCGTCTTGCCAATTAGCGAGCGGGGACGGACCTTGCCACTAAGATCCACCCGCGCGTCAACTGGCGCACGTGCGCCAGTACTTCCCGGGAACCGTCGAATCTTGCTGACGCCAAGCTCCCCCACTATGGCCCGATCTGACATCTGCGGGTTCGGCAATTGCTGCCGCCGTCCCGCAATTTTCTCAATTGCTGTTCATTGATGCGGCAAACGGTCATCTCACAATTCAATGCGCTTGGCTTTCTTACCCCAGGCTGCATCTGGGTCGCGGGCTTGCCCAGCGTTTAATGCTCGCAGCACGTCGACGCGGACTCAAAGGCATAGCCAGCTGGCGCAGTCCAGCGCATCACCGCGCACGGCCGGCAGATTTGACGAGCTGCGCCACGGCGAGGGGTTTCACTTGGCTTGCCTATGACGCCAATTCCGGCCGGCACCTGACGCGCATCCCGCTCGACCGTCGGCTACGTGATCGTCAATCCCGGGCCGATTCACCGGGCGCCTGATTTGTGCTCGACGGCGGGATTCCCCGCGGCAGCGGGTGTTGTAAGGGCTTTAGGGGTCTCGGCGAGCGATCGGCAATGACGTTGTGGATAGGGCCAGTTCAACTTGCCATTGCGGCGCTCCGGATGTTAGTACGTCCAAAAGTTGAGAAATTTGGGGGTACCAACTTATGGGGTATTCTTCAGTCGCGGCCCTCAATCAGATCCGCAACGATCCTTCGTCAATTGTTGGCCTCTACAGCGCCAATCAGGCGCAGTTCATCGCAATTCTCGACATGCCAGGACTCACTGCAGGCGCCTATCAGGCGGCCTTTTGCACGGTGCTTTCGCATGAGCTGGCTCCCTACGGTGCCGGTCTGATCGGCAATGATCTCGAAAGGTTGCTCGCATCGTCGACTTTCGCGTGCAACAATTACGTCTCGGTCGCCTGGCAGTTGCTCGATGCCTTGGGGGATTGACCGACGATATGGCGGGTGTCGGCTGGGACGGCGGCGCCGTCGGCAACCATGTGCAATTGCTCTACGATGACGGCCAGAGCCAATTGCTGCTCGATCCGACCATTGGTGCCGTCGTGAACGGCGTCACCCTGGACGGGCTGATCAACGGTACTGGTTACTTCAATACGCATGTCATCAACGCGGTAGAGCACGGCAGTTATCAGGTTTGGGACGCGATCTACTACGTGCCTGGCCTTGATGAGTGGCTGAACAATTACTTCGGCCATCTCGGCCTGACAATCGACCACGGCAACGGTTCACAGACGATCGTAGGCTATATCACCGGTGACAATATTGACGCCGGTCCCGGCGACGACCTCGTGTATGGTGGGCTCGGCGACGATCATCTCGACGGCGGCAGCGGCGTTGACTTTGCCGTGTTTGCCGGCAGCGCCTTCGACTATTCAATCTACAATTCTGGTCTGGACCAAGCGACCGTCACCGGTCCCGCCGGCACCGACGTGCTGCAGAATATCGAGGCACTGCAGTTCGACGATCACTTAGTGCCGCTGCCGGTCGCACAGGCCGTGCAAACCGACACCTCGGATCAGTTCGTGTGGGCGTCGATTACGACTAACTGCGACTGGCAAGGCAACGCTATCGAGATACTTTACCAGAACGACGACGGATCGAGCTGGTTCTATCAATACGACTCCCTGGATCAATTTGCCTGGAACCGCATCCAGACCCTCACCGATCTCCAGGGCAACGTCACCAAACAGCTCTACGATCAGAACGATGGTAGTCATATCTCCTATGTCTATGACGCGAACAACATCGGCGACTGGGCGCGGATCACCAGCTATCTCACCTCGGACTGGCAGAGATTCTCCAAGCAGATTTACGACGAGGACGATGGCTCGCACGCCATGTACCTCTATGATGTGAACAACACCGGCCTTGGAGGAGCATTGAGTCGTATTTCACGCCGACTGGTCGCAGGTGAAGCATCTCTACAACCAAGACAACGGCAGCCATGTGCTGCTCTATCAATACGATGTCGGCAACACTTACAGCTGGAGCAGCCTGCAGACCAACTACGACGCCAATTTCCACCGCGTCTCGGAGCTGCTCGCCAATGATGATGGGACCCACTCCCTGCTGCAGTTCGACAGCGCCGATCAGCTCGTATGGGTGACGAACTACGGCTCTGACTGGCACATCATCGCATAGAGGTTCACGATGCCGACTGGAGCCTTATTGCTTGATCTGATGTTTGCCGCAGTTCAAACGGCTCTGGGTCAACGATAAGCTCTCCTCCAACTAAACTTCCGTTTGCATCGACCTATTGCGCTCTCACCGAAGAACGGGGGTGCTCGTTGCTGGAAGGTATCCTCCCAAACGATAGAGCACCACCGTCTGGTAGCGCCACACCACGCAAATCGGCATCTCGTTTGACATGGTTTGAGCTAAACGCAAGCTCAGCGCCGATCCACGGCGCGTCCTGTGGTATTCGTTGTGCGCTCGCGTTACCCTCGCCATCTATGCAGGCCACGAGGACAAAGACACGATGACCGGCGGCGGCCTCGACCGGATGGTCCTCTCGGCCTTATTAGACTTGGGGGCTGCGTTCGCGTACCGCGACGTCATCAACACATTCGCGCATGGCGACAAGATCGACCTCGCCGCGATCGACGCCAACAGTAGCATCGGGGCAACCTGCCGCCACCCGACGTCCATTTCGTCCCTTGTTGAACAACTTCCTCTTGGTTCATTTGCAGCTCGGCTGACGCGAGTATCAGTGTCGATATACCGGCCGCTGCTGATCTTGGTGGGCCATTCAAGTTCTGACTGCACGCTGATGGGATCCGATCGATTGTTGACGTTCACTGCATGAACAGGCTAAGAGAGCAGCATGTGCCCAATAAGGGCATCTCAATCCGATGGGTTTCCGAGGCGGGCCACATTGAACTCCGCCATCAACGCGATTTGGATAGGCATTCCGTGTGCGGCATATTCGGCCTTGTCACAAAGAACGGGCCCGTTGATGCTGATCAAGTCGATCGACTGACGGATCTCGTCGCTCACCGTGGGCCGGACGGGCGCGGGGTGAGGGTGAATGGTAATGTCGGGTTGGGGCACCGGCGACTAGCCATCATCGATCTGACGGATGACGGCGCGCAGCCAATGCGCGACACGCGCGTCCCGATCTGGATCACATACAACGGCGAGATCTACAATTATCTTGAGCTCCGCGCGGAGCTTGAGACGCTCGGATTTGTCTTTTACACGGCCTCGGACACCGAAGTCTTGTTGGCGGCCTATGTCTGCTGGGGCGAAAATTGCCTCGAGCGCTTTAACGGCATGTGGTCGTTTGCAATTCACGACGAACGCGACAACACGCTTTTCTGTGCCCGCGACCGGTTCGGCGTGAAGCCGTTCTACTATGTCAATATGGCCACGCAGTTCGCGTTCGGCTCGGAGATTCGCCAACTTCTTCCGTTGATTGAACGCCCCGTTGCTGACGACGATCTGGTCAGCGACTTTCTCGTCTGCGGCCTGACCGACCATACCAACCGGACCTTCTTCAAAGGCATCGAAAAGCTACCTCCCGGACATCGGATGCGCGTTGATGTGTCGACAGGTCGGGTCGATATTGAGCGCTACTATTTGCTCGTTCCTCGTTTGAAGGTAACCGACGAGGAAAATGCGGCGCAATTATTGCGAGGCCTGCTTGATGACGCTATCCGACTGCGTTTGCGATCGGACGTTCGCGTCGGAACCTGCCTGTCGGGCGGGTTGGACAGTTCAAGTGTCGCGACGCTGGCTGCGAGGCGCTACGGGTCGATGTCGAGCGAGCGGTTCTTTGCCATTACCGCTGTGAGCGAGCAGGCCACCAACAACGAGGAAGCATACGCGGCCGAGATTGCAGCGAAATCAGAATTGAATTGGCTGCGCACCCGGCCTAGCTACGAGGATTTTGCATCAACAGCGGAAGCATTGCTGGAAGTCCAGGAAGAGCCATTCGCTGGCCCTTCGATCATGATGCAATATGAGGTGATGAAAACCGCGCGGTCAAATGGCGTGATTGTGCTCCTCGACGGCCAGGGTGGCGATGAAACGCTGTTGGGGTATCATCGCTACTATGCCGCCTGGCTGCTCGATCATTTTCAACGCGCGGGCGTGCGGAAATTTCTGTCTGCCTTCGGCGAGGCCATGCGAGCAGGAATTCCGCCGCGGCGACTACTTATGTATTTGTTTGGAGCGGGCTCGGCGGGACTGCGCGCGGCCTTCTATCGCTTGCGATACACTTTCCTGAAGAAGCCGGACCTGCCGGAATCTCTCCGTCGCTTTTCGCGAAAGACGAGAGATGCGCAGCAAATGCAGGTGCTGGAGATTACCGAAACAAATCTACCGATGCTCCTGCGTTTCGAGGACAAGAATTCCATGCGGTTTGGCATCGAAACGCGGTTGCCATTCCTTGACTACCGCTTTGTCGAATTTGCCCTGACTCTGCCAACGGGCATAAAATTGAACAAGGGGTGGGCCAAGTGGCCGCTTCGCGCAGCTATGCAGGACCTTCTGCCGGCCAGCATCGTTTGGCGAAAGGACAAGATCGGATTTGCGGCGCCCGACCAACTTTGGCTCAGCCGCCATTCCCCTGCGATGTATGACAAGGTGATTGGCAGTACGCTGCTTGCTCGCTACGTCGACATGGGCGCAGTTCAGAGGAAATTCCACCGGCTCGACCTCGGAATGCGCTGGCGGCTTTATTGTGTCGCGCTCTGGGGTGAGCGCTTCCGGGTTGGAGCCCCATGAAGATTTGTATGCTGTCGAGCGTCCATTCGGCCAACGACATTCGAATTGTCGAAAAAGAAGCGCGAAGCCTTTCTGAGGCCGGTCACACCGTGACTGTTGTGGCGCGGCCGCCTCGCGCCAGCGATGCAGGCGGCATCGAATTCAAGCCAATCGAACTGCCGGCAGTCGCCCGGTGGAAGAGGCCGTGGGTCATGGGTCGAGCTGCGACGGCGCTTGCGCGTGCGACGGGCGCGGATGTCGTGCAGTTTCACGACCCGGAATTGATACCTTTCGCACTGTGGCTCAGGAGCCGGGGCTGCAAGGTGATCTATGATGTCCATGAGGACGTGCCCGCTGACATTTACTCAAAGAAATGGATCCCCCGGTGGATGAAGCCGGTCGTCGCGCTCGGCATGGATTTGGTGGAGCGGAACACTGCGCGCCATTTTGACGCGATTGTCGCGGCGACGCCAACCATTGCGAAGCGCTTTCGTGACTTCGGTGCAGCGGTGACGCTCGTCCGAAACAGTGTACGGCTCGACGAATTCATCGAGCCGACCGGCAAGACTCTACGAAAGAGACAGGCCGTCTATATCGGGCATGCGAGTTTCAACCGTGGACTCATCGAAATGGTCGAAGCGTGCGACGCTGCGCGATTGCCGCTCGTTCTGGCCGGCAGCATTGGCGCGACAGAAGCTGATTGGCTGAGACGATCTTCCGCGGGGATCGTGCACCGCGGAAAACTGGACCGATCCGAAATCGCTGCTTTGCTCAATGAGAGCCTGATCGGACTCTGTTTTTTCCAGCATGAGCCAAACCATCTTTATGCCATGCCGACCAAGATCTTCGAGTATATGGCTGCAGGAGTGCCGGTCATTACCAGCGACTTGCCGCGCTCGAAGGAAATTGTCGAAACGGCCGGCTGTGGATTTGCAGTGTCCCTAGATGATAAGAAAGCGCTAATAGAGCGGCTCTCTTTGCTTGCAGACGAACCTCGACGGGCGATTGAGTTGGGACTGGCGGGCCGAGCGGCAGTCGCCAAGGATTACAATTGGCAGTACGACGCGGCGGAGCTCAACAAGCTCTATAAGGAACTCTTTTCGCGCCGGTCAGTGGCATGAACATCTGGCTGTTGCATCCCTTTGCCGGCGGGCCCGGATTGGGTCGTCACTGGCGGCCGTTCTGGCTCGCAGAGGCCTGGGGAAAGATGGGCCATCGCGTGCTGGTCGTCAGCTCCGGCTTCCATCATCTGCACAGACAACCGCGGTCTCCAGGCCCGCTGCGGATTAATGACGTCGATTTCTGGTTTCTCGATACGCCGCGCTACGGCAAGGGCAGTTTGGGTCGACTGTGGAATAACCTGAGTTTCGGACCGGTTCTTCGCTCGGGATCAGCTGCGATAGCCAAGCAGGTTGGCGTACCGGATGTCGTGATCGCTTCAAGCCCACATCTATTCTTCGTCTCGGCGGCACATCGGGTCGCGCGTCGATTCGGTGCCAAATTCTGGGTCGAGGTCCGCGATCTCTGGCCAGAGAGCATCGTGGCGCTCGGGATGACCCCGGCATGGCATCCGCTGATGACGTTGCTCGGCTGGAAGGAGCGGTTCGCTTATCGCACTGCGGATCGTGTTGTTTGCCTTTTGGCAGGCGCGGAGGCCCATATGCGGGCGCGCGGCTTGCCGGCCGGCAGGTTCACGTGGATTCCCAACGGGGTGTCCGAGGGCGAAATCCAACGCGCGCGCGAAATCGAAAGCCTCAGTCACTCGCTCATTGACCGCATCAACCTGATGAAGAACGAGGGCAGGCGGCTCGTTCTCTACGCAGGTGGCATGGGTCCTCCCAATGCGATGGAGGTCATTCTCGACGCTGCGGCTGCGCTCCGCAGGACAAATCCAGAGATTTATTTCGTCCTGATCGGCTCAGGCACCTCACGGGCCGAACTGAAGCAGCGGGCCGCGGGGCTTGCGAACGTGGAATTCCAGGATGAAGTCGACCGATCGATCGTGCACGGCATGCTCAATGCATCAGATTGCGCGGTCGTATCCTTCCACAAGAACGCGCTCTATCACCATGGCATCAGCCCGAACAAACTATTCGATTACTGTCTCTTCGCTCCGCGCAGCGTCATTGCCTGCGAAGACAAGGCGCTTGTAGGGCTGGAAGATCTGGTAACCGCGCGATGTGAACCGAATGATCCTGCTGCGCTCGCTACGTCCCTGGTGACGGCACTGGACAGCCCGGAGCGTCCGCGGAGCGATCGGATCGCAGTCGCGCAGCACTACAGCTATTCGGCGCTCGCAGCGCGATATCTGGACTCAGACAAAGGACCGCGCCTAAAGTGTGATCTTGGCGACACATCGCTTCCGATGAAATTCGTTTCCAATCAATAGGTTGTCGTGTTCACGGGGTGAACGTTTTTTCTTGACGTTCATCGTATGAACGCGCTACCAGCTTCTCCAGCGGGGACAGGCGGAATGGCAGGCACTCTACCCACGGAAGAGAATAACAGCGATCGGCTTGTGCTCGGTCTGCTGACTTCCGTTGAAACGGACGGCGCGCGGTCGCAGCGGCGGATAGCCGCCGAGCTTGGCGTCGCGCTCGGCCTCGTCAACGCCTACCTCAAGCGTGCGATCAAGAAGGGCTTCGTCAAGGTAGGCCAGGCACCGGCGCGGCGATATGCCTACTACCTCACGCCGCAGGGCTTCTCTGAGAAGTCGCGGCTGACGATCGCGTATCTATCCTCCTCCTTCTCGTTGTTTCGCCAGGCCAAGGAAGAATATGGCCAGACCTTCGACCGGGCTCACGCCTTGGGTTTCCAAAGAATTGTCCTCACCGGAAAATCGGATCTTTGCGAAATAGCCATTCTCTGCGCAGTCGATAGCCCGATATCGATAGTTGCCGTCGTGGACCCAGACGAGACGGCGACGCGCTTCATCGGAGTCAACGTCGTTCCATCCTATGATGCGGTTGGCGAGCCGTTCGATGCCGTCGTCGTCACGCATCTGATGCGGGCGAGAAGCACCTTCGACCACGCCGTTGCCATGTTCGGTGCAGAAAGAGTGCTGGCGCCGGATCTGCTGGGTTTGCGTCCGTCACAAAAGAACGGTGCTGCATGATGGCGACGGAGTGCGGTTCTCGCTGGTATCTCGTGCAAACGCAGGTCAATGCCGAGGCAAAGGCCGCGGTCAACCTTGGCCGCCAGGGATTTGCCGTTTATCTTCCCCGTTACCTGAAGCGCCGCAGCCACGCCCGAAAGGTAGAGACGGTGGCGCGTCCGTTGTTTCCGCGCTATCTTTTTGTTGGGATCAACCTCGCGGCGCAG
Source organism: Bradyrhizobium sp. sBnM-33 (assembly GCF_032917945.1). Classification (NCBI taxonomy): domain Bacteria; kingdom Pseudomonadati; phylum Pseudomonadota; class Alphaproteobacteria; order Hyphomicrobiales; family Nitrobacteraceae; genus Bradyrhizobium; species Bradyrhizobium sp. sBnM-33. The sequence goes on along the minus strand of NZ_CP136624.1, from coordinate 6,966,834 downwards.
AGATGGCGCGCCATTCAATCGACGCTCGGCGTCTCGCATCTCGTTTGCTGGAGCGACAAGCCGGCGTCGGTGGACGATGCGGTGGTCAACTCCTTGAAGGCGCGCGAGGACGAAAGCGGATTCATCAAGCTCGTATCCCGGGCTGCTTTCTCTCCCGGCGACAGGGTTCGGATCATCGAAGGCGCGTTCACCAACAGTCTTGCGCTGGTGGAGGGTGTCAGCGATCAACGTCGAGTAGCGCTTTTGCTCGATTTGCTGGGTCGCAAGGTACGCGTGCTTGTCGAGGCCGATCTGATCGCCGCGGTCTGAACCGTCTGCAGGTCGGCAGGCGTCGTGAAGAAAGTGCACTTGGGAGTGATCCTCGATTCACCCCGAGTGCGGTAGCTTGCCTGAAGCTGGCGTGAAATTCGAAAGAGAGGATTGATGAAGACCTACGCATTGATCGGCGCTGCAGGCTATATCGCACCGCGGCACATGCGGGCTATGGCAGACACCGGGGGCAAGTTGGCGGTGGCCTACGATCCCAATGACTCTGTCGGTATCATCGACAGTCATTTTCCCGATGCCGGATTCTTCACGGAGTTCGAGCTTTTTGACCGTCATGTTGACAGGCTGCGGCGTCGCGGCAGCAAGATCGACTATGTGGCGATCTGTTCGCCAAACTATCTGCATGATGCGCATTGCCGCTTCGCTCTTCGCACGGGTATCGACGCCATCTGCGAAAAGCCGCTTGCCCTGACCCCTCAAATTATCGATGAGCTGGCCGAGATTGAGCGCGACACCGGTCGGCGCATATCGACCATCCTACAGCTAAGATTGCACCCGGCGATCATCGCGCTGCGTGAGCGTTTCGCCAAGAGCAAGAAGCGCCACAAGGTCGAGCTGACCTACATCACCTCCCGCGGCCGATGGTATCACACGTCGTGGAAGGGAGACGAAGCGAAATCCGGTGGGGTGGCGACCAACATCGGCGTGCATTTCTTCGACATGCTCAGCTTCGTGTTTGGATCAGCGAGCCGCAACGAAGCCCACCTGCGCGAGCCGGACAGGGCGGCGGGCTCGTTGGAATGCGAGCGCGCCGACGTGAGCTGGTTCCTGTCTCTGGACCGCAACGATCTGCCTGACAGCATCAAGGGCAAGAACACGACGTATCGTTCCATCACCGTCGACGGCGAGGAGGTCGAGTTCTCTGAGGGGTTTACCGACCTGCACACGAGGAGCTACGAAGAGATCATCGCCGGCCGCGGTTTCGGCCTAGACGAGGTTCGCCCCTCGATTGATATCGTATCCACGTTCCGCAATGCACCGACCATTAAGAGCAATGGCGTTCATGCCTTTGCCCAGAGGGCAATGCACAGATGAGCGAGATGCGCGAGGATCCGCGCTTTCCGGGCGTATTAATCCATCAATCGAGCTACGTCGACGACGGTGCCGTGATCGGGCGCGGCACCAAGATCTGGCACTTCTGTCACATTCTGCCGCGCACGGTGATCGGCGAGAACTGCTCGATCGGCCAGAACGTGGTGATCGGTCCGAATGTGAGGATCGGAAGCGGTTGCAAGATCCAGAACAACGTCTCGATCTACGATGGCGTCGAGCTTGCAGATGACGTGTTTTGCGGTCCAAGCTGTGTCTTCACGAACGTCAACAATCCCCGGGCGGGCGTTTCGCGGAAGGACGAGTTTCGCAAGACGCCGATTGGGCGCGGCGCAAGCATCGGCGCAAATGCCACCATCGTCTGCGGACATTCGCTTGGCGAATATTGCTTCGTTGGTGCCGGCGCGGTGATCACGAAGGACGTTCCGAATTTCGCCCTGATGGCGGGCAATCCAGCACGAAGGATCGGCTGGATGAGCAGGGCAGGTGAAAGACTGGGGGCAGATCTGGTGTGTGCGCGATCGGGCGAGCGGTACCGGGAAACGGCCCCGGGCCGCCTATCCTGCGACCAGTGACCTCTACACGCATCGGTTTGAATCTTGCATCGCCTACGAGTGTCGGCCGAACGACGATCATGTTCGCGTTCCAAATTTAGGCGTATAGGGCAGTCTTGATGTTCTGGTTGCGATTGTATGGGCCTCGGCTTTTCAATGCCGTTAAGCACGACGTCAAACAAAGATACGCAGGATCCATCCTTGGCAGTTTTTGGGCGATCCTGTACCCGCTTTCTATGGTGTCATTTTACGCCACCGTTTACGTCGTGATTTTTCGTGTCCGGGCGCCTAACCTTTCGCCCGAGGTCTACACGGTTCTGGTGATAAGCGGCCTGTCGGCCGTTCTTATGTTCTCTGAGAGCCTTTCTATTGGGCTCGGCGCGATCGTCAACCAGCGCTCCCTTCTGTTGAATACGGTCTTTCCTGCGGAACTGCTTGCGCCAAGATCTGTTCTCGCAAGCCAGATTCCGTCGTTGGTGGCGCTCCTGATTGCCTGCATCGCCGCGGTCTTCCTTGGCTCGGCGTCTTCTGTGGCCATCCTGGTCGTGCCCATCACTTGGTTGCTTCTCGTCATGTTTTTGATCGGGCTGGTCTGGATATTCTCTCTGATAGCGCTCGTCCTTCGCGACATTCAGCAGGGCGTTAGCATCGTCACCATGTCCATGATGGTCCTGAGTCCGATGGCGTATACGCCGGACATGGTCCCGAGTGCGCTGAAATTCATCATTTGGCTTAATCCAATCAGTTACTTTGTGCTGTCCCTTCAGGCACCGCTTGCGCTGGGCACTTGGCCTTCCCCGACCGCAATGATCGGCGCTGCTTGTCTTGGCGCCGGTACTTTTTTTCTTGGACTGGCCTTTTTCCGCCGTGCGCGCTTCGCCTTCGCGGACTATGCTTGACATGAGCATTAACGAAGGTCCCGCTATTGTCTTCGATGCTGTGACCAAGCGTTATCGCCTTGGCGGAGGCGCTCGCGAGAAGCTTTTGGACGCATTCGGCCTCTCACGCTTCGTCTCCGGCAAGAAGGAGCAGCAGGAGTTCCTCGCGCTCGATGACGTCTCATTCCAGCTTGAGCGCGGCCGCCGCATGGGCCTCATCGGACGGAACGGAGCAGGCAAAACCACCCTGCTGAAGTTGATCTCCGGTAATTTCCGGCCGTCAGCCGGTCGCGTGAAGGTGGGCGGTACGGTACAGGCGCTGATGACAATGGGTCAGGGTTTTCACCCCGACTATACTGGTCGGGAAAACATTCAGGCGTCGCTGCACTATAACGGTCTCTCCAGTCGCGGAGTGGATGACGCCTTCGAAGACGTGGTCGAGTTCTGCGAGCTCGGACCATTCCTGGACCAGCCTTTCAAGACGTACTCCAGTGGAATGCAAGCGCGCCTGATGTTTGCCACAGCAACAGCGATCCGCCCCGACATTCTGATCATTGATGAAGTGCTGGGCGCAGGCGATGCCTATTTCCTCGCCAAGTCCAAGCAGCGCGTTGATAGCATCATAGCAAACGGTTGCACGCTGTTGCTTGTCTCGCATTCCATGCAGCAGGTGTTGGAGCTTTGCGACGAGGCGATCTGGCTCGACGGCGGGCGCATTAAACTTGCCGGCGATGCCTTGAGAGTTGTTAAGTCCTATGAAGAGGCGCTCTATGGTGCAATGCCGGGCAGCGGCGATCCGCTGGCCACGCGTAGACGCGCGGGTTCGAGATCCGGAACTGACCCCCGGCCGATGGCCCAGACGCTCTCTGTCGAACAAATGTCTAGCTCCACGCTCGAAGCGACGGATCCGCCTCGTGGTGAGGCTGAGGAACCGAGAACCGCGCCTAGTATTGGGGGCCTACGACTTCAAATCCCAACATTCCTTCCCCACGAAAGGAAGGCCAATATTGCGGCTGTCTCCGATCAAGAAGGACGCGCTTTCCATAATACAACGCGCGACGGAATTTCACGATGGAACGCCTTAAAGGGAACCAAAATCGTAGGCTTCGGCATCAGCGGGCCGACGGGACTGACGGATCGGCTTACAGCGCTACAGCCGGCTGAAATGACAATTTTTCTCGAATCCGAGATCGAAGGTGAGGTCGCCTATACGTACGGAGTTGCCGTTTACGATCTACAGGGGCGTCCGATGTGCCGTTTCTTCAGTCCACCGGATCGATTTCAAGCGAACGTGGGGGATGGGCGGCGCGTCGATCTTGTGCTGAACCCGAACCAGCTTGGTCCTGGTATTTATGTGATCAGTCTCTCGATCCACCACGAAACAACGATTGAGGGTGCCAATGCCGCGCCACGTTACGATCTTCTCGCGCGCAGCTTTGAGATCACCGTCGAACTGCCCAACAGCTTGGCTGCAGCCAGTGCGGCATTTTTTCATTCTTGCGAGTGGAACTTTGAGACGGTTGCGTTGCCGAGTTCATCCGGAGAGTAGGGTGGTGGCGTATTCGGGGCGAGCACGATTGATAGCGCCGCCGAGACTTGTTATCGCGCACCTTGTTGAAACGTACTTAGGTACGGAACGGGGTAGCTTCTGCAAACGTCAGAAGAATAGCTGGCAAGATACGATCTATAGTTGTATTCCATCTGCGAGCAATTTCCGGAACGGGGGTAAGAGGTAGTGCGACTGATTCCAATCCCTGGCGAGCGACCGTTCGGCAGGAAGAGCGGGCGAATCTTGCTAATTGCGTTTTTCGATCCCAACGGACTGAGCACCGTTGTGGAGAGTATCTACGCTTGGCAGTTACACAGTCGACATGAGGTGATCGTTCTCAATCTTTGGCCCGGTGGCGGTGCGTATCTGAGTCTGCCAGAGTCGCTGTCGCTCAGTGAGTATGACGCTGTGGTCGTCCATCCGACTGCCAGTTACTTCGCGCACAATCTTGCAAACCTTGATCGCCATCTATCGCGACGCTTTGCCGATTATGACGGCGTCAAGGTGCTTATGAAGCAGGACGAGCAGGTTAACTCGGCTTCGTTTGCAAACATCATTCGCGAAAAGGGATTCGATATCGTACTCACGTGCCTTCCGCCGGCCGAACAGGAGAAAGTTTATCCGCGTGCGATAATTGGCGACTGCGAGCTTATCCAGATGCTGACGGGATACGTTTCGCCAGCAATGCGAGAAGGGTATAGCCGAGAGCGGCGGGACATCGACGTGAGTTACCGCGGTTCGATCCAACCGCTCGAATTTGGTCGGCTCGGTTACGAGAAGCGGGGCATCGGCTATGATGTCGCAAGAGCCTTGGGCGACCGCGGACTTCGCGCCGATATATCTAGCCGGTGGGAAGATCGAATAGTTGGATCCGAATGGAGTAAATTTCTATCACGCTCGCGCGTTGTGCTTGGCGTGGAGTCCGGTGCGAACCTCTTTGATTTCACCGGTGAGGTCGCTGAATGGTGTCGTGGGTACGAAGCGAGGACTTCTGGGCAGGATCGCGCCTCCGAAAGCTACTATTTGGCCGCGCACCGCGAATTCTTGCATGCCTTCGAAGGAAACGTGAACTACGCTCAGATATCCCCGAGGCACTTCGAGGCAGCAGCCGCCGGCGCAGCGCAACTACTGTATGAAGGCTTGTATTCGGACATATTCCACGCCAATGAGCACTTCATGCCGCTGAGGCGTGATCTCGGAAACCTCGCTGAAGCGATCGACTTCCTTCGAGACGATGCGCTGCAGGCGCGAATGGTGGAGCGAACCTTCGAGGAAGTCATTCTCAAGCCAACCAACTGGTATGAAGGTTTTGTTGCCGAAGCCGATTCCGCCATCGAGCGTCGAGCTCTGGCGAAGGGGTTATCTTCATTTCGACAGCGCTCGCGCAATTCCGATTCCGCGACGCGTCCTGTAGCCTATGTTCTCGCCGCTCATGACCCGGTGCTAGACCCGCGCATAACATGGGTTGCCACAAGTCTGATGAAAACCCATGAGGTCTATGTAATAGGCACTTATAATTTTGGCGAGGTCGGGGACGGCCCGTATCGCGAGGTCAACAGCGAGGGCATGACCATTGTCCGCGTCGAGCGTACTAAGCACGATGCGGCGTGGCTACCATCATTGGCGCAGCTTCGTGCATCGCCATCGATAGCTCGCGGCATGCTCGCCACGCTCGCAGGTTATGCTTCCCTGCCCGAAAAGATCTTGGCGGATCGAATTGGCGCCTACGGCGACACTTCCAGGTTCCGCGAGTTATGCGCGTATTTTGTGAATACGAACTCCGCTTTGTTGGAAGCCATGCAAAAGATGGGGCCGCCTGATCTTATCGTGGCGGCCGACCTTGAGACGTTGCCGGCGGCCACCGTTGTTGCAGGCGATGTGGGAAGCTTTTGCATCTTTGACGCACATGAGTATTGGCCATACTCATACACCGACTTCCAGTTTTGGGAGATCGAGTTCTGGATTGGCCTGGAACGGCAACTCAGCCAGCTTGCCAATTTACGCGTCACGGTATCTCCGCAGTTCGCCGACATCATGACGGCCGAGTATCAATGCGAGTTCTTAACCTTACCGAACTGTGCGAGATTGTGCGAGAGTGAGGGGCTTGATCTCGAGAACGCGTATGCGAGGCGCGCCACCCAAGGTCTGCTCAAGATCGCGTTCCTCGGAGGGTTTGCAGAAGGCCGAGGCATCGAGGAGACGTTGCACGCCTTCGTGCACGTGAAGTCCGCCGCTAAGCTGATCTTGCGCGGACGTGACAATCCTTATCGGCACAAGCTAATCAAATTGGCGCGATCGCTCGGACTCGGTGAGGACCGTGTTAGCTTTCCGCCGGCCGTGCCGGAGAGCGAATTGATACGGACAGCTGCTGAGGCGGACGTTGGTCTCATCCCATACAATCCGGCGTACTATGTATATCGGTATTGTTGCCCCAACAAGCTCTCGCAATATGCGGCGGCCGGCTTACCAATCTTGTCGAGCCGAACGGAATATGTCGCGGGCATCGTGCGCCGAGAGGGGATTGGTCGAGTGGTCGATATCTCGGATCCCGTAAATTTCGCCGCCGTAATCGATGAGCTAAGCGAAGATCGCTCGGCATTGATCGAGCTAGGCAGGCGGGCGCGACAGTTTTTTGAGAAGACATATCACTGGGAGAACATGATTTCGCCTGTTCTCCAGAAAGTGGAGCACAGCGTCGAATCCCGTATGCGGCGAACGAGTTATGTCGATCTTGACTGGATAGCGAGCGCACAAGAGCGAAGGAAGCGGCATGGTGCCGTCGTAGCTGTTTCGCCGGCGCTGTTCGGAGCGCACGCAACATCACTCGCGCCCTCCGGGACGCCAGTGCTGACAAAGCGCCATGATCCGCGCTTCGTGCTATCACGATTGAGATCTAATCGCGCAGCTCGCAAAGTGTGGCATTCGCTGCCATCCTCTATGCGGTATGGGCTATCCGCTTGGTTACAGCGCGTTCTCTAGCGTTCAGGCTGGATGTAGCGCGCCCAGAGGTTGGCGGTCTTGGTATCTACGGCGCGGAGGAAATTGTTTCCTTGGCTCGATGGGCTGGCGTCGGGGATGCCGGCGTCCTTATCGAGTGTATCGCAGATGGGCTCGACCTGTTTGAATCGCGACGAATACCGAGGACCTTGCGCAGGCATCGGTGGAGCTGGCTCTAACACGCAGCGATACTACGATTGAGCGCATGGTCCATACATAAATGGACAGCGAAAGGTCGCTGGATTCACTACTTGACGAATTGTAAATTTCGGAGCTTGAGCGTGCGCTTTCGGCGTTACTCTCTAATGGATGACGGTGTTCAATAGATGTCTCGGTACGTTCTAAAACTGAAAAGGGTTATGCGTCGTGCGGCGGCTTTGTCCCGAGGGGTAGGCATGGATTTAACTGGCCAAAATGTGGCAGAGACCTCAGTCGAGGAATACTGGACCAAGCACAACGTCACGCTCCATCAGCGTTTTGCGGATGCGGCGAGCAGCTTGGAATATCTGCATTGGAGGAATGGTCAATACTACGGGTATGCTCAACTCATGCCGACCAACGTCGAGGATAATCTCAGTATCTTGGATTTTGGTTGTGGGCCGGGGCACGATCTTGTTGGTTTCGGAGTAATGTCGAAGCCGCGTCGGCTCGTTGGGGTTGATGTTTCGGCGAGCTCGCTTTCGGAAGCCGAGGCTAGACTGGCCCTTCATAAGATTCCGGCCGAGCTTGTGCGGATCGACATAGAGCAGAATAGCCTGCCCTTCGAGGACGGAGCATTTGATATAGTTCATACCTCGGGTGTGCTTCATCATATGGCCGCGCCAGAAAAAGCGCTGCGCGAGTTTCGGCGGATTTTGAAGCCGGGTGGACGTGCTCGAATCATGGTCTACAACCGCGACAGCATATGGTTTCACCTCTATGTTCCATTTGTCCTTCAGATCGAGCAAGGACAATTCGAGGGTCTCTCGCCGGAGGATGCCTTTCGACGATCGACGGATGGTCCGGACTGCCCGATCTCACGGGCGTATTCGAAGGAAAGCTTCCAGTCATTAGTGGAGCCATTTGGTTTTAAATTGGTCGAGTATGGCAGCGCGGTCGCCGCATGGGAAATGATGCAGTTACCGAAGAGGCATGCCGCGGTGCTCAACCAAAGGACGCCGCGCGAAAATAGGGAGTTCTTGACAGCTCTCCACTTTGACGAATTTGGTCTCCCCGTGTCAAATGGCCATAGAGCGGGTGTGGATGGCTGCTATCTGTTCGAGGCGATTTAGCCTATTCGCCGCGCATTCCGTAAGCCGATTGACGTTACCTCATGCGGATTTTGATCCTCCACGAGATCGACGATCTTGCGTCTGCGCGGCGCACTTCGGTCAATCATGCGTTCTGCCTGATCAAGTACGCGCCGCAAAACGAATATACGCTGCACAGCGCGCGCCAGCCGGTCACGTCGCGGCTGCGTAACCAGAACTTTGATGCAATTATTCTCGACACGACTTTTCTCACCTGGAGATGGGCGAAGCCGAAGTCGCTGCGGCTTGATCGTATCTTGGAGGAGTACGCCTTTATAGCCAAGTCGAATGCGGTCAAGATCGCGCTGCCACAAGACGAGTATGACCACAGCGAGCTTCTCGATGACTGGCTGGCGAACTGGAAGGTCGATCTCATCTATTCGGTGTGTCACGAGCACAGGGACGAATTCTATCCTCGCGCAGGAAAGCACGCGGCAATCGTCGAAGGGCTGACGGGCTATGTCGATGACGCTGACGTCGCGATCATGCAGCGGTATTCGGTACCTTTCAGGGAACGAAAGATAGACGTGGGTTATCGTGCCAAGGCGCTGCCGGTCTACTTCGGACGGCTGGGGCGAATGAAGTCCGAGCTCGGCGACCGTTTTCGCTCTGGGATGACGGGTCGCGGCTTGAAGCTGGACATTTCCACTCATCCTTGTGATGTTCTTGTCGGCGACGCTTGGCTGCAGTTTTTGGGCAATTGCAGGTTCACGCTTGGATGCGAGAGCGGGAGTTCGCTGATTGACCCAAGAGGCGACATCAGGGCTTGCGTTGAGCGCCAACTACAGCGGAATCGGTCTGCCAGATTCGAGGAGTTGGAGAGAATCTGCTTTCCGGGGCAGGACATGAATCGGGTCTACTCGGCGGTTGGACCGCGCCTGCTCGAAGCCGCGATAGCGGGATCATGTCAGATCCTAACTCCCGGAAAATACGCCGGCGCGCTTAACCCCGGTGAACATTACATACCGGTTGAACCCGATTGCTCGAATGCAGACGCAGTTTTCGAGCAGATGCAGGACGACAGCGCCAACGAGGCGCGAATCGGTGCCTGTTATCGGGCGCTGGTCGATAATCCGAAGTTTCGGTACCGCCACGTCGTCTCCGATATGCTGGCGCAGATTAGAAACATCGCGGACAAGAAGGGGCTGGCCTTGGCGCGCGGCGGTGTGCGGTCCGCTCAGCCGGATGAAGAGGCCGATTTGCGTGAAGCGTTTACCCTGAGCACGCTTCGAACTCATCAGCATCATATCGAAGACATGAAGGAGATCAGGTTTGTCCCGAATTTTCTCCATACGTTTGCCGTGGTGCTGGGCAGGCTGGTGCTCAGGCTGGGACGCAGAATTCGCGGATAAGTTGCGCCCTGATCGGGCGTGGACAAACATTATCTAAATTCGGACAACTTCATGTGCGGTATCGCTGGTTTTGTATCCTTGGCTGGTCTGCCCCTCGCTCGCGGGCAGGCATCGCTCGATGCAATGGGCACACTGATCGCCCATCGCGGGCCCGATGGATTCGGTTCATGGGCCGATGATGGCGAGCGCGTTGGCCTGGTGCACCGTCGCCTTGCAATCATCGACCTGACGCCCGCCGGGGCGCAGCCGATGCGTGCTCCGAATAGCACGGTCATTTCCTACAACGGGGAGATATACAACTTCATCGAGCTCCGGCAGCAGCTCTCCGATTGCTGGACGTTCAGGTCTAGCTCGGACACCGAGGTTATTCTTGCCGCCTATGATCGCTGGGGCGAAGGCTGTGTCGACCATCTGCGTGGTATGTTTGCATTCGCGATCTGGGACGAGCGAAATAAGAAGTTGTTTGCGGCGCGCGACCGGTTCGGGATCAAGCCGTTCCACTACACGGTGCAAAAAGGGGTTCTTTATTTTGCCTCCGAGGCGAAAGCGCTGCTGCCGTTTCTGGACCACGTCGATACCGATGCCGACGCGCTGAGCGAATACATGACCTTTCAGTATACGATCGGCGAGAAGACGTTATTCAAGGAAATATCGACTCTGCTGCCGGGGTACGTTCTCCGCGTAGCGAACGGATCATTTTCGACGAAGCGGTACTGGGATGTTCAATACGAGGTCGATTTCGATCACAGCCCAAGCTACTTCGAACGTCGTTTCGCCGAGCTGCTGTCCGACTCGATGCTCGTGCACATGCGGTCAGACGTGCCGGTTGGGGGCTACGTGTCGGGCGGCCTCGATTCGAGCCTAGTTGCGCTGTTGGCAGCAAAGCTCGACCATCGCAGCCGCGATGCGTTTCACGGCCGTTTCCTCGAATATCCCGGTTATGATGAAAGCCATTACGCCAAGGCGGTCGCAGAGCTTGCGGATATGTCCCTTCACATGGTGGACATTACTGCCGACGACTTCCGCAACCACATAGGCGACGTGATCTATCATCTGGACTTCCCGGTCGCCGGGCCGGGCTCGTTCCCCCAGTACATGGTGTCCGCGCTCGCGGCGAAGCATCTCAAAGTCGTTCTGGGCGGGCAGGGGGGCGATGAACTGTTGGGCGGTTACGCCCGCTACCTGGTCGCCTACTTCGAACAATGCATCAAGGCGGCGATCGACGGCACCTATCGAAACGGCCACTATGTCGTGACCATCGAGTCGATCGTGCCGAACCTTGGTCTGCTCCGGGAATACAAGCCCTTGATCAAGGAGTTCTGGCGGGACGGCCTCTTCGAGGACCTCGACCGCAGATATTTCCGCCTGGTCGATCGCTCCACCGACATGGTGGGCGAGGTCGATTGGAGCGCGCTGAACAAGAACGGGGTCTTCGAATCGTTTCGGGCGATCTTCAACAACCAGGACAATGTCAAGAAGGAGGCGTATTTCGACAAGATGACGCACTTCGATGTCAAGTGCTTGTTGCCGGCCTTGCTCCACGTCGAAGATCGCATGAGCATGGCGCACGGGCTGGAAAGCCGTGTGCCGCTCCTAGATCATCCTCTCGTTGAGTTTCTGGCGTCCGTTCCTGCCGACGTGAAGTTCATGGGCGGACAGATGAAGCACCTGATGAAGACCGCGTACGAAGGAACCTTGCCCAGGGCCTTGATCGAGCGCCGGGACAAAATGGGTTTCCCTGTGCCGCTCAAGGAGTGGTTTGACGGGGACCTGAAGGCGTTTGCTCTGGACATCTTTGCCGAGCAACGGTTAAAGCATCGGCCGTTCTTCAATAGCGATGTTGTTCTCTCCCATTTCGGCGAGCAGTCCCAGTTTTCCAGAAAGACGTGGGGACTTCTCAGTCTGGAACTCTGGCACCAGAGGTTCCACGATCGAGCAGCCGAATTTCGCGCCCTGGTCAAGGCGTAGGGGACACTTGGTAACTTCTCAGTTTGGATGGTGTGCATGAAGATTTTCGTAACCGGCGGAGCCGGACAGGTCGGATCAACGGTCATCGACATGCTGTTGTCGCGGGGCGACAAGGTGGTTGCGATCGACAATTATGCGACCGGCCGAGCCGATAACCTGACCAAGCATGAGAACCTGACGCTGGTCGAGGACACGATTGCGAACGCCGAGGTGATCAATCGGCTGTTGTCGGATTTTCGGCCTGAGATCGTCATTCATACCGCGGCCTCCTATAAGGACCCGGAGGATTGGAGCTCCGACGCGCTGGTGAATGCTGTCGGCACGGCGAACGTTGCCAAGGCCTGCAAGGTTCATGGCGTGTCTCGCCTGGTCTATTTTCAGACGGCCCTTTGCTATGGCACTAAGCCGCTGCAGTCCCCGATTCCGCTTGATCATCCGATCAACCCCGTCAATTCGAGCTATGCGATCTCGAAGACGGCCGGCGAGAATTACGTGCAGTTTTCCGGAGTCGATTGGGTGACGTTCCGGCTGGCCAATGTGATCGGACCGCGAAACGTGTCTGGTCCCCTGCCGATATTCTATGGCCGGCTATCCAAGGGACAGAAATGCTTCGTTACGCCGGCGCGTCGGGATTTCTGCTATGCGGGCGACCTGGCCCGCATCGTCGTCAGGGCCGCCGACGGGATTGGCCGTGGCACTTACCATTTCTCCTCGGGCAAGGATGTCGCCATCAAGGAGCTCTACGACGCCGTGGTTCGGGCGATGAAGATCAACGACTATCCGGAGCCGGAGGTGAAACCGCTCGCCCATGACGATGCGCCTTCTATCCTTCTCGACCCCGAACGCACGTTCAGGGATTTCGGTGCGGTCGAGTTCACCTCACTCGATGACATAGCCCGCATGTCGGTCGAGCGCTGGCAGAAGGAAGGCGTCGTCGGCGGCTACACGCACCTGAAGGAGGCGCGGGCGGAAATCCGCACCAGTTGATCAGGGCACGTCGATGCGCATTATCATTACTGGTGGCGCGGGTTGCCTCGGCTCGAATCTTCTTGAGCACTGGTTGCCGCAAGGCCACGAGATCCTCGTCATTGACAACTTCGCGACCGGTAAGCGCGAGGTCGTGCCGGCTCTTCCCCGTCTGACCCTTGTCGAAGGCTCAATCGCCGATCGCGATCTGGTGCTGAGGACATTTGCCGAGTTTAAGCCAACTCACGTTGTCCATTCGGCGGCCTCCTACAAAGACCCCGCCAACTGGTGGGAAGACATTTCGACAAATGTCGAGGGAACCGCAAACGTCATCGAAGCAGCGCGCCACGCGGCTGTTACCCGCATCCTGAACTTTCAGACTGTCTTGTGTTATGGACGACCAGAGAGCACGCCTATCCCCGTCGAGCATCCGCTGCGGCCGTTCACAAGCTACGGAATTTCCAAAGTCGCGGGCGAACAATATTTGGCGATGAGCGGTCTGCCCTTCGTCTCCCTCCGGCTTGCCAATGTGACCGGCCCTCGTCTGGCGATAGGTCCGATCCCGACCTTCTACAAGCGCCTTAAGGCCGGCCAGGCATGCTTTTGCAGTGACGCGCAGCGTGATTTTCTGGACATGTCCGACTTTCTTGCCGCTGTCGATATCGCAATGACTGCCGATGCGCCGGATGGTGTCTTTAACGTGTCCAGCGGGGTAGGGCATTCGATCAAGGAAATATACGATCTGGTGCGGTCACATCTGGGCATGGCCGTCGATCCCGGCGTCAAAGTAGTGCCCGTGGGCGATGACGATGTGCCATCGGTCGTTCCGGACCCGAGCCGAACACATGCCTTGCTGGGCTGGCGGGCGAAAGTGCCGTTTGAGGAGACGATCCGGCGGCTTCTCGCGTGGTATGACGCGCATGGCGTGAGCGACGTTTACAGCCATCTAGCCGAACCAAAGAGCTGATCATGAAGTCTTTTGACGGAGCGACCATTCTCGTCGTTGGCGGAGCCGGCTTCGTCGGCTCCAACCTTGTCCGAATGCTGCTGGAACAGGCCCCGACGCGGATTGTGATCGTCGACAATCTTTTGTCGGCGGACTCCTCGAATGTTCCGGACGATCCGCGAGTCAAATTCATTTCGCGATCCATTACCGATGATGCGGTGCTCGCCGCGTTGCCGCAGGACCTCGACTATGTCTTTCATCTCGCCTGTTATCACGGGAATCAGTCGTCGATCGCGAATCCGCTCGCCGATCACGAGAATAATACCCTCACGACGCTGAAGCTTTTTGAGAAGCTCAAGGATATGAAGTCGTTGCAGAAGGTGGTGTATGCTGCGGCTGGTTGCGCGGTGGCGGAAAAGACGTTTGGAGGGGCTAGCGCAACGAAAGAGGATGCGCCGGTTTCTCTGTTTCACGACAGTCCGTATTCAATCTCCAAATTGATCGGCGAGATGTACGGGAACTACTATTGGTCCAGATATAAACTGCCGTTTGTAAAAGCCCGCTTTCAAAACGTCTACGGACCCGGCGAGATTCTGGGGGCTGGCCAGTGGCGGGGAACGGTGCACACCGTCTGGCGAAACGTAAGTCCAACCTTCATCTGGAAGGCGTTGCACGGCGAGGCCTTGCCTGTCGAGAATGGCGGAGTTGCGTCCCGCGATTTCATTTACGTGGAAGATATGGCGAGAGGGCTGATAGCATGTGCGTTGTCGGGCGAGCCGGGAGAAATCTACAATCTCGCCTCCGGCGCCGAGACCACCATTCTTGAGCTTGCGAATCGGGTGAACGCGATTACCGGCAACAAGACGCCGATCGCGTTGACGCCGGCGCGCGACTGGGACAGATCGGGACAGCGCTTTGGTGATCCTGCCAAGGCTCGGGAGAAGCTCGGCTTCGTCGCGACCGTTGCGCATGAGGACGGGCTCACGAGGACCGTCGACTGGACGCGCAAGAACCGTGAGCGAATCCTGAGCTGCATACGAAATCATCTCGCGCATGTGCCCGAGGTCGGCAAATATTCCTGATGCCGCTAAAGATTCTCACCATCGTCGGCGCGCGCCCGCAGTTTATCAAAGCTGCGGCCGTCAGCCGTGCCATTCGCGAGACCGACGGACTTTCGGAAGTGATGATCCACACCGGTCAGCACTTCGACCCCAATATGTCCGATATCTTCTTTGAAGAACTGGATATTCGAAAACCACAGCATCGTCTCGCCGTCAACGGAGGTGGCCACGGTGACATGACCGGACGGATGCTGATGGCGATCGAGCCAATTCTGGTTGCCGAGAGGCCGGATTGGGTCGTGGTCTATGGCGACACAAACTCCACGCTGGCCGGATCACTGGCTGCATCCAAGTTGCACATTCCGGTCGCGCACATTGAGGCCGGGCTTCGCTCGTTCAATCGGCGCATGCCGGAGGAAATCAATCGCGTCGTCACCGACCACCTTTCCACGCTACATTTCTGTCCTACGGCGACGGCGGTTGCGAACCTGGCTGCTGAGGGGGTTACCCAGGGCGTGCATCACGTTGGTGACGTGATGTACGACGCGACATTGTTCGCAATAAGCAAGGCAGAGAGGGCTTCGACGGCACTATCCGACCTGAAATTACGGCCGAGGGAGTACGCCCTTGCGACGGTTCATCGCGCAGAGAATACCGATGATCCCCGACAGCTCCGAGCGGTCGTGCAGTTCTTGCAGGAGCGGGCACAAAGCCATCCCGTGATCCTGCCGTTGCATCCGCGTACCCGGCAGGCGGCATCCCGAACGGGAGTGAACCTGGATCACCTGAAGATCATCGAGCCGGTCGGTTACCTCGATATGGCAAAACTGCTGCACCATGCTGTCGAGGTCTACACCGACTCCGGCGGGGTTCAGAAGGAGGCCTATTTCCATCGCGTGCCATGCACTACTCTGCGAGACGAGACCGAATGGACGGAGACGGTTACGCATGGATGGAATCGTCTCTGGAAAGGACCCGATCGGGTTGCTCGACGCGAGATTGGAGAGTATGGCCAGGGATGTGCGGCGTTCGATATCGCTAAGTTGTTAGCGTCGAATCCCGCGGCGTAGCCCGAACGCAATCTCGCAAAGCCGATCTGTCTGGTTGGAATTCTTGCCATGGTCGATCGTCTTTGTTGTTGTAGCCCCAGGGTTGCCGGTCTATGCAACCTTCTCGTGGGTGCTAACCATCCATCCACGCTAGAGAACCAGGCGATGTCTGCGGAAGCGGATATGGGACCCGTAAACCAAGAGACGTCTACATGAACTCCGAGCTAATCGAGAAACTCAACCGCAAGACCGCTAAAATTGGAATTGTCGGTCTCGGCTATGTTGGTTTGCCATTGATGCTTCGCTATTGCGAGGTGGGCTATAAGGTCGTCGGTTTCGATATCGACCAGAGCAAGGTCGATACGCTTCGCGCAGGCAATTCCTACATTGAACATATTTCGTCCGCGAGTATCGGTAAAGCGATCGAGCAAGGTTTCGAACCGACAACGGAGTTCTCGCGCGCCAGAGAAGTGGATGCGCTTATTCTTTGTGTTCCGACTCCGCTCAACAAGTATCGCGAGCCCGACCTCAGCTTTGTCCTGAACACCACAGAGGCGCTGCTGCCGTATCTGCGCGAGGGCACGGTGCTGTCGCTTGAAAGTACGACGTATCCCGGCACGACCGAGGAGGAGCTGAAGCCGCGCATCGAAAAGTGCGGGTTTAAAGTCGGAAAGGACATATTTCTGGTTTTTTCGCCGGAGCGGGAGGATCCAGGCAACGCCAGTTTCACGACGAGGTCGATCCCGAAGGTATGCGGCGGATGCACGACGGCATGTCTTGAGGCCGGTGTCGCGCTTTATCGGCAGGTCATCGACAGGGTGGTGCCGGTCAGCTCGACTCAGGCCGCCGAGCTCACGAAGCTGCTGGAGAACATCCACCGTTCGGTGAACATCGGTCTCGTCAACGAGATGAAGATGGTTGCCGACAAGATGGGCATCGATATCCACGAAGTAATCCGCGCTGCGGCGACAAAACCCTTTGGATTCGTACCTTACTATCCCGGTCCCGGAATTGGTGGCCACTGCATTCCCATTGATCCATTCTATCTCACCTGGAAGGCGCGGGAATATGGAATGCATACGCGCTTCATAGAACTCGCTGGCGAGATCAATTCGTCGATGCCCGACTATGTGATTTCAAAAGTTGCCTCGGCGCTTAATGAGAAAAGTAGATCCATCAAGGAAAGCAGCATCTTGGTTCTGGGGATCGCCTACAAGAAGAATGTTGACGATGTGCGCGAGTCGCCATCAGTGTTCTTGATGGAAAAACTTCGCGATCGCGGCGCACGAGTGGCCTACAGCGATCCACATGTTCCGGCGTTTCCCCGAATGCGTGCGCATCATTTCGATCTGTCGAGCATCCCGCTGACCGCCGAGAGCATTGCTAAGTTTGATTGTGTGCTGCTCGCGACAGACCATGACAAGTTTGACTATGAGTTGATCCGGGCGCATGCCCTGCTCCTGGTTGACTGCCGGGGCAAGTTTCTCGCGCCAGCCGACAATATTGTCCGGGCATGATCGCTGTGCTGCCGGGCCGGCTGATTGTGCTGGTCGAAACCGTATAGCTCCACCCAGCCAGCGGCCGTGCCGATATCAATGCATCATGCTGCGTTGACGCGGCATTTGAGCGATCGAGTGAAGGCTCTAACCGTTGGTGCGCGCCGGCGTGCGCCAGCGCATGCGTTGCACTCTCCTGGAACTCACAGTGCGCCGAACGAAAATGAATATGACATGTACGGGAGCTTGCAAGAAGTTCCGATGAGCGGATCGGCGGCCGGCCGCGCACGCAGACTTCTCGCAGGATGGTCGGCGAATTCCGTTCAGCTGGTGCTGGGATTAGTCCAGCAGGTCGCGCTGGTCCCGGTCTTTCTGCATTTCTGGACCGGCGGGGTTCTGGCTGCCTATTTCATGATCTATGCCGTCGGCAGTCTCGTGCTGATCGCCGATGGCGGTCTTCAGTTTCGCTCGCTCGATCAACCGGATTTCTCAGCTTCAAGTCGGGCGTTGATGGCGACGGCCGGACAGCGCGGCTCTTCGGCAGCGCTACCACCTGTGCTTGGCGCCATCCCTGCCGTGCTCATGCTGGCTGTTACTCACGCGAATGTGCGATGGCCTGATGGCTAGTATAGCATCAAGAAAAAATCCGACCGATTTGCTGGGTAATTCTGCCTGGAACGCGATCGCCTTTGCGGTCGCCGTGGCGCTCAACCTCCTTGTCCTGCCGTTCGTGGTGTTTCGCCTCGGTGTCGCTGCGTTCGGCGTCGCTGGGCTCGTTACGGCATGCGTTGCGCCCGCGCTGGCATTCAGCAACGCTCTTGCATTATCGACGACCCGGGAACTGGCCCTGCGGCTGGAGCCGTCGGAGCGCCACGATGCGCGACGAATGTTCGCCACGGCGGCAATGCTGGCATTGGCAGCCGGCGGCGTGATCGCGATGCTGCTTGCTTTGGCCGGGGCACCGCTTGCGCGGCTTGGATTTCACCTGAGCGGGTCGTCCGCGGATGATCTGGGACTCGCATTTGTTCTGGCCAGTGCCGGATGGTTTTGCCAGTGCCTGTCCGCTGTCTTCCTGGCCTTGTTCACGGCGCGCCAGGACTATCGAAGGGTTGCTTCGATCAGCATCATCAGTACCGCGGTCGCAACAAGCTCCATGCTGTTGTTGATTCCGCGCTGGCCTCAAGTCTCGACGTTTCTCGGCTGTCAGGCGTTGGGTTTTGCAACGAGCCTTGTTCTGGCCTTTGGATGGTCCCGACGTGTCGTAGGCGAGTGGCTCGCGCGTCCGACGATCGATCGCGGGTCGCTCGGCAACCTCGTCAAGCTGGGTGGCTGGCAACTGGCCGCACAGAGTGGCGCGCTCATTGCCGCACAGGCGGATCGTTACTTGCTCGGAGCTTTGCTGCAGCCGCAATTCGTCGGCTTTTATACGATTGCGCAGCGGCTGGAGGAGGCGGTGTATATCGGCGTCCTGAAGGTCGGCGAAATTCTCTTCCCGTTCTTCAGCGCTCTACAGAAGGAGACTGACGATCGCAAGGCCGATCTCCTGTTCCGCTCGTCCTGGATACTCAGTGTGCTCGCCGCGAGTGCGCTTGGCGGCCTTATTCCCGTCGCCGGCCCGTTGCTTCATCTGTGGACCGGCGCCGAAGTGGCTGCCGAGGCCCAGCGTGTGCTGGTGATACTGTCGATCGCCGGCACCCTTGGGTCTAGTTCGAATGTCTTTGCTTTCTATCTTCTGGCGCAAGGGCGATCGAGTTCGAATGCCGTGATCTCATTGCTCACGGGCGTGTTCACGGTAGCGGCCAGTGCGATCGCTTTGCCGTATTTCGGATGGCAGGCGGCGGGCTGGAGCGCCTGCATTGGCATGATCGCTCAAATGGTCACCGTCGTGATCTTGCTGCGCCGGCATTTCGGCCTCGCCGGTATGCGGTTGCGTCTGACCCACTTCGTGTTGACGCCGATTGGCGTCGGCATCGCAACCGCGCTGGCGTTGCGATATGGCTTCCGTAATGCGCAACTCGACCAGGCAATTGGCTGGTGGTACGTGGGGAGCTGTTATCTTCTGGCGGCTGGTATCATCTTCGTCGTCGCGGTCGCTATCTCACGGGCCGGTCCCTACGGCGCGGCCTGCTGGCGGGATCTCCGCGTCATCGCCAGCCGCTTCCTGTCCCTCAAGGCGATCTGACGAATGTGCGGAATTGCCGGCATCGTGAACCTCCGCGGCGACGCGGTCGAACCGGCGGAAATCTCGCGACTGACGAATCTCCTCGCGCATCGCGGACCCTTTGGAGAGGGCTGCTGGTACAGCGCGAACCGCAATTTGGCGTTCGGCCACCGCAGGCTCGCCATTATCGATCCTGGCGAGGGAGGCTTTCAGCCGATGGTCTCCGGCGACGGCCGTCATGTGATCGTGTTCAACGGCGAGATCTACAATTTCCTTGAGCTTCGGCGCGAGCTCGAGGCGCAGGGGGCAATCTTCCGCAGCCAGTCGGACACGGAGGTCATTCTGGCCGCATGGCAAGCGTGGCGGGAAGGCATGCTGACGCGCTTCAACGGAATGTGGGCGCTGGCGATCTTCGACACCAAAACCGAAGAACTGTTTCTGGCGCGCGACCGCTTCGGCATCAAGCCGCTGTTGTATGCGCTGACATCGGAACGCTTTGTCTTTGCATCCGAGCAGCGCGCATTGGTGCGAAGCGGCCTGATCAACGTGTCGCTTGATATCGAAGTGGCGCGACGGCTTATGCTTGATGCCTTCGGAGTCGAAGGAAGCGAGCGGACCCTTTGCCAGGAGGTGCGCCGCCTTCAGGGCGGACATTGCATGTGGCTGCGCCAGGGCAAATTGGAGGTCCGGCGTTGGTGGCGGACGGTGGATCACCTGCCGGTGGTCCCGAGCACCGAAGCCGAACGGGTGGAACGCTTTCGCGAACTGTTCCAGGACGCGGTCGCGCTTCGGATGCGCAGCGACGTGCCGATCGGGACCTGTCTGTCGGGAGGGTTCGATTCGTCGGCTGTGATCAGCACCATGGCCGCGCACGAAAAGGCCGGCATGGGTCCGCGGGACAGCACCTCGTGGCGCCACGCTTTTGTGGCGACGTTTCCCGGCGCCTCGAATGACGAGCGGCCGATGGCGGAGGAGGCGGCGGCGTGGGCGGAGGTCGTGCCGACCTTCCTTGAGATTGGGCGGGCCGACGCACTAACCGAACTCGACCAGATCCTCGACGACAATGATGACGTCTATATCGGACTTCCAAGCGCGGCCTGGTTGATCTATCGAGAACTCAGACGTCACAACGTGACAGTGTCGCTGGACGGCCATGGCGCGGACGAATTGATGGGGGCCTATCTTCAGGAGGGGCGCTCGGGGGCGTTCTGGATGCGAAACCTGCTCGCTGGATTTGCTTCCAGTTCGGCACCGGCGCGGCGAGGCACCGATCTGTTGCGGGCGCTGATGATCCGGCGCCAGGGAAACTATTTCCTGCGTGGTGGTCTGCGCGACGTGCCGGCGGAGCTCCCGCTGGTCGGAGAAGACGACGTGCTGCCGCGCGACTGGGGTGCATTGAACCGACGGCTCTACCGGATGTTTCACTGCACCGTGCTGCCGACCATCCTGCGAAACTTCGACCGCCTGTCAATGGCTCACGGCATTGAGGTCCGCATGCCGTTCATGGACTGGCGTCTGGTCACCTATGCGATGGCATTGCCGGAATCCAGCAAGTCATCGAATGGCTATACCAAGGTCATTGCACGAAAGGCGATGGTTAACCTGATGCCGGAATCCATCCGAATGAG
This sequence comes from Bradyrhizobium sp. sBnM-33, assembly GCF_032917945.1. Lineage (NCBI taxonomy): Bacteria > Pseudomonadati > Pseudomonadota > Alphaproteobacteria > Hyphomicrobiales > Nitrobacteraceae > Bradyrhizobium > Bradyrhizobium sp. sBnM-33. The sequence goes on along the minus strand of NZ_CP136624.1, from coordinate 6,945,563 downwards.
ACGCCGAAAGGTCGGATTCAATTCGCCGATGCCTGAATGGTTGAACGGACCTCTGGCCGGCTGGACCGCAGGTTTGCTCGGCCAGAAGGTGCCGGCGTTTGCCGAGCTGGTGGATGAGGAACGCTTGCGCCAGACCGTTGGCCATCTGAGCTCCTCGAAACAGTGGGATTGGGAATCGGTCGGCCGCATCTGGCCGTATCTGAACATGAAGTGGATGCTGGCGAGGTCTTAGCATGCGGCGCATCCTGATAGGCCTAATCGACGCCATCCTTGGCTGGAAAAGCCGCTTTTCCGGGGCAGTAAGTATCGGACGTGGGTCGACGATCGCATGGCGCCGCATCAGGCGGGCGGCAGGCAACGTTTTGTCGGTAGGAGAAGATTCGATCGTCCACGCTGATATCAGTTTCGAGGAAACGGGAGGCAAAATTCAGATCGGAAGCCGCACATTTATCGGACGAAGTCATCTGGTCTGCTATCGAAGCCTCTCCATCGGCGACGATGTCATCATGTCGTGGGGGATTACGATTGTGGACCACGATTCCCACAGCGTCGATTGGATAGACCGCCGGAACGACGTTCGCGAATGGAGTGCCGGCCGGAAAGATTGGAAGAAGATCGCGCACGCGCCAGTGGTGGTGAGCAATAGGGCTTGGATCGGATTCAACGTGAGTGTGCTGAAGGGAGTCACGATTGGAGAGGGTGCCGCAATCGGAGCCTGTTCAGTCGTCACCAGGGATGTTCCGCCGTACACGTTGGCTGCCGGGAATCCGGCCAGAGTGATCCGGACATTAAGCGCCCCGCCAGATGCAAGTATCGAAGGTTGAGTGTCATGCGTGTTTTCCAGAACAACGGCTTGTCCCGCGGATTCCAGGCCCATCGTCGCCGCTTGCCGTATCAAAGTTTCGCCGCCGGACGAGCGCAGTTTTTGGATACCAGATTTACGGCGTCCCATATCCTTCTGCCCGTACTGACCAACGGCCCGAATGCATTTTATGCCAACGGAGACGACAAGGACCTGCAACTGCTCTGGGCGAAAGAGAACGGTCTGCAGACAGAAGATCTGGAGCAAATTCTGCTCGCGCAGATCGAGCAACATCGCACTGAAGTGTTCTACAATCTTGACCCGATCCGTTACGGCAGCGAGTTTGTCGCGAAATTGCCGGGTTGCGTGAAGAAATCGGTTGGCTGGCGCGCTGCGCCGTCCGGAAACGCAGACCTGACGAAATACGACCTGATCGTATGCAACTTTCCTTCAATTCTCGAGCGTTGGCGAAAAAAGGGCTGTCGAGTAGCGTATTTTTTCCCGGCGCACGATCCGGTGATGGATGCCTATGCCGCAGCTCGAAGTGATGAACTCGATCTCATCTTCATCGGCGGATTCTCGCGCCATCACGTCAAGCGCAGCCAAGCCCTTCGGGCGGCGGCTTCAGCGCCCGGTGTGCGGGCACGTTTTTACCTCGAAGATTCGCGTCTTACCCGATTGGCCAATTTTCTTCCTCCTCTGCCTGCGCTGCGCTCATATCGTCATCCGGACGAAATTCGGAAGATTCGCGCCGATCCGTTGTATGGCCGCGATGCCTATGCCGCGATCGCCAAGAGCCGGATCGTTTTCAACGGCGCCGTCGACATGGCGGGAGAAGATCGCGGCAATATGAGATGCTTTGAGGCGACAGGGGGCGGAGCGGTCCTTCTGACCGACGCGGGGCGCTATCCGGAAGGCTTCGTTAATGGCGAAACCATGTTGCAATATTCCTCGCCTGAACAAATACCGGAATTGATCGACAAGCTCATGAGAGATGAAACCCTGGCAAGATCCATCGCTCAGGCGGGGTGCGCCATGGTAAAGGAGCGCTATAGCAAACAACTGCAATGGGCGAAATTTCAGGATCTGATCTGAATGGCGCGCTGGGTTAGCTAACTTATGGTGGAGCAGCCATTCACGACGTGGGAAGATGCCGTGGTTTGGCTGCGCAACCAGCCGGACCAGCGTCAGCTTGTGCTCGACGCGTTCTATGACGACCCTCTGATCGATGCGGCGAAGCGTTATTTTGCCAGTGCCGAATGGCAAGCGGTTTCGAAGTTTTTGGAGAATCGGACCGGCAAGGCGCTCGACGTCGGCGCCGGGCGCGGAATTGCGAGCTACGCGCTGGCGCGAAGCGGATTTGCGGTCACTGCGCTCGAGCCTGACCCCAGCGTCGTGGTCGGGACGGCGGCGATCCGAGGGCTCGCGGCCGAGGCTGGCTTGCCGATCGAGGTGGTCGAGGAGTTTTCCGAGCGCCTCCCGTTCGCTGACGGCGTGTTCGATGTCGTGTTCGCGCGCGCCGTGCTGCACCATATGCGCGATCTCGACAGCGCCTGCCGGGAAATGTTCCGCGTGCTTCGTCCGGGCGGAATGCTCATCGCCGCGCGCGAACACGTGATCAGCAGGGAATCCGATCTCGGGGCATTCCTCGATCAGCATCCCCTGCATCACCTCTATGGCGGCGAGCACGCGTATCTTCTCGATCGATATATCGGCGCGTTGAGGAATGCGGGATTTGCTGCGATCGAGGTGCTGTCGCCGCTCAAGAGCCCGATCAATCTGTTTCCCCATACAATCGAGACGCTGCAGGTGGCCGTCGTGGAAAGATTGACGGACAAGATTCCGGTCAGGCCCATTTGGCGCGCCGCACTCGCTTCCAGGAGCGTCCTCACCTCGCTACTTTCGATGGCAGAGCGCTTTGACCACCGGCCCGGCCGACTTTACTCGTTTGTCTGTCACAAGGCGCAGTCATGATCATCTGGGTTACTGGCGCCAATGGCTTCATTGGCCGGCATCTCGTCAGGGTGCTGGCCGATCGAGGCAATCGCGTTCACGGCATCGGTCACGGCGCGATTGGCGAAGCCGAACGGGGGCGGATCGGTCTCGCGCATTGGCTGAACGGCGAAATCGATGCGGCCAATCTCAACGCGCTTGCGGAGCACTCCGGACTGCCGTCGATGATTTTCCATCTGGCCGGCGGGTCGTCGGTCGGGTTGTCGATCGCGCAGCCGTTTGAGGATTTTTCGCGCACTGTTACGAGCACGGCCAGGCTGCTGGAGTGGCTCCGCGGGGCCGCCAGGGATTGTCGCTTGATTGTCGCGTCGAGCGCGGCAGTCTATGGAGACGGTCATGGGGGAGCGATTGCGGTAGATGCCGCAACGCTGCCGATGTCGCCCTATGGGCAGCACAAGCTGATGATGGAGCAGCTCTGCCGAACTTATGCCGTCACCTTTGGCATACGCAGCACGGTGGCGCGGCTGTTCTCGGTCTACGGCCCAAACTTGCGCAAGCAATTGCCATGGGACATCTGCTCCCGCTTTCAAGCTGGTGAACGGAACCTGGCGTTGGGAGGAACAGGTGCGGAGGTGCGGGACTGGACCGATGTTCGCGACGTCGCCCGGCTGTTGGCGGTGATCGGCGGAAAGCCGCAGGCGGAGACCTTTCAAGTGATCAACGCTGGCTCCGGGCTTGGAACGACGGTGGCACGGGTTGCTACCATGCTTGCAGAATGCTGGGGCGGAACCGTATCGGTACAATTTTCGGGCATTGTGCGCGCCGGCGATCCGTCAAGTCTGCTGGCGGACGACGCAACGCTCCGCGCTCTGCCCTTCGAGTGGACGATCCCGGCTGCACAGGGCTTTGCGGACTACGTCTTGTGGTTCAAGGGTCAGAGCCGGTGAACGAAGGTTCGCCGCTGCGTCTCGCTTTTACGCACATTCCCCGCAGGCTCTGGGCCGGCGGCTATAACTATCAGAGCAATCTATTTCAGGCGCTGAGCAAGTTCCGCTCCGGCGAGTTTGCGCCCGTCCTGTTTGCCGGGACCGGTGATGATGATGCGGATCTTGCGCCGCTTGCCGCGATACCTGGTGTGGAGGTGGTGCGATCGGCGGCGTTCGACGGCCGTGTCGGTTTGGCTGCCGCGCTGGCCTGGGGATTGGACCAGGGGGTGATGGCAGAATTCCGGACGCACCGCATCGATGCCGTCTTCGAAGCTGCCCGCTTCTTTGGCTGGCGACTGCCTTATCCCGCAGTGGCCTGGTTTCCCGATTTTCAGCATCGACGATTGCCGCAGCTTTTTCCGGCGGCGGCGCGGTGGCGTCGCGAAGCCGGCTTCCGAATGCAGATTGCATCGGGGCGCACCGTCATGCTGAGCAGCGAAAGCTCGCATCGCGACTTCCGGAAGTTCTATCCCGGCGCGAAGAACGAGGTCTGTGTGGTTCGTTTCGCGACCGGGTCGTCGCCGGCGTTCCTGACCGCAAATCCGGCTGAGATCGTTGCGCAGTATCAGTTGCCTGAAAAATATTTCTACCTGCCAAATCAGTTCTACACGCACAAGAATCACCAGGTGGTCGTCGATGCGCTGGCCATCCTGGCGGAGCGAGGGTTCGATGCGGTCGTGTGCGCCTCGGGCAGCACCGAAGATCGGCGCGAGCGAGGCTATTTCGATGAGGTCATGGCGGGGGTCCGAAGTCGCGGGCTCGAAAAATGCTTCCGTCATCTGGGAATGATCCCGCTTTCGCACGTTTACGCGTTGCTGCGGGCGTGCACCGGGCTGATCAATCCGTCGCGATCGGAGGGATGGAGCACAGCCGTTGAAGAGGCGAAGTCGTTTGGCGTGCCGATGATATTGTCTGATCTTGACGTCCACCGCGAACAGACCAACGATACGGCGAGCTATTTCGGGACGGATGATCCCGCGACTCTGGCCGATCACATTATACGGGTCTCTCAGGAATCCGGCGTACCATCAGTTCGAAGTTTTGTTCCCGGCCACGATGACCACGTCGCTGCCTTTGCCACGGGCTTTGCGAGGGTTATTGAGAATACGCTGAAATCGTCGCAACATCGGGGATAGATTTCGGCTAAGTCGTACTTGCTTCGGTTTGAGAGACCGCTTGGTTTTTGCCGTCAAAGATGGTGCGTGGCGTAACGAACCAAAGCAAGAACAGGATAGCGGCGCCGTTGCTCAATAAATTAGTCGAAAGTGGAACGTTAAGAAGAACCTGCGGAAGCATCCCACCTGACAACAAGACAAAGCTCCAGGGCAACCCAGAAGACAAGCGGTTGGCAATTGCGATGACAAGACCGCAGCCGAACGCAGAAAGCGGCGCCAGCTTAAGGCCAACGGAAGCGATGCCTTCTGTCGCAAAAAGCGATGCGTTGAATGCGCCCTGGTTATAGACCTTCATGAGAATCGATAACTGTTCGTTGTACGGACAGTCGATGAAGACCTTCAGTACGTTGATTTGGCAGAAGTGCGTCAACGGATGCGTCGAAAAGAAGTTATTGTACACTTCAAGGGCGATCGATGGCATGGCGACCATCCTGGTATTGACTATGCCGAAGTACTGCGCTGCCCATTCAATAGGAATTATCCCCGCCCTGGCGAGGAATAGCGTTGCTAATCCGATCGATATCGGCAACGACAACGACAAAATGGCTGCGCTCCTCGCTTCCACCAATCTGCACAAGACGGCGAGAAACAGGAGCCAGAACGGCGCAAAGAGCGTTAGTTTGGTTAATGTCACGGGATAGAGCAGCAGCAGCAGGACAAGTGCGATTCCTGCCCGCAAGAAACTTCCACGCAGAATGAAGCCCGCAAATGCAAACGGCAACAACGTGTTCGATGTGATGCCGAGGGCATATCTCGCCGCCGCGGGAAACGCGAGTTCTTCGCGAAATCGGTAGATTTCCGAAAGGCCGGCAAACTTGAAATTGTAAAAGGCGCCGGCCCCGATAGAAACAGCAGAGAAAATCAAGATGGCAGATAAAAGGAGATCGAAGCCAGATACCGATAAGCTGGATCTCGTTTTAACCGGCGAAGTGATAAACAGCGCGGGCGCAAGGAAGGCGAGCGCGGACGTGAAAATCGAGATTATCGCCAGCGAGTGATTATAAGGAAGGAGCGAAAACTCGATCAGCCAAAGATAGCCGAGGATCATCGTATAGAAGTAAAATCCGACGAAATAACCAAAGCTAAATCGGCTGACTATGAAAGCAACCGATACCCCGACGAAGGATAGCGTCCGCAGTATCGCTATCAGGACGTTTGCTTTGTCAAACTCCACGATGCCAGGAAAGGAGGCTGCGGCGTAGGAAAGCGAGACACAACATGCCGCGACATGCCAGCAAAGGAGCCAACCCAGTCTGCGCCGGAATTGCGGGCGTGCGGATGTTGTCGTGAGATGGATTGCGGCCGGATCGCTCATCATGCGTTACTGATGCTCAGGTCACGACGATAGGTGCTTCTGGTGGAATTGTTGGCGCTCGCGGGCTAAATGCGCTGAAGTACGGTATAGTGATAATAACTGTAAAGCTCAAACTGCCCATGGTAGCGGCAAAAGGCCACTTCAGACCGATTACACTACGATTCGCCGCTACTTCGACGAAAGCAACGATTCGGCTGAAAATAGCATGGTGGCGGTTTCGGCAAGATTACTTGCGGGGGGAGCTCATAAGGTCAGAGGCCGAATCGCTCAGGATCGGCTTCCAGCCGAGCGCGAGCAACTTTGTGGGGCGCGCAATGAGAGGTTTGCCGATCCGCTGCCAAAGCCCGGTCCAACCAGCTGCCGCGAAGAACACTTTGACCCAGTTCTCGGGAATTGGCACTAGCCAGGGAGCGCGAACCAACGTGGCCCGCCGCCGCGAAATTAGATCCGGAACGGTGAGAGGCGTCGGATCGGATACGATGAACAGCTCCCCGCGTGCTCGAGGCTCGGTCAGCACCAGAACGACGGCCGAGCTGAAATTCTCAACCGAGAGCACCGATCGACGCGCCGTCAATGCTCCGAATGGCAGCGGTATCGGCAGACCCGATAACTTATGTATGAAGGAAAAATTTCCTTTCTCGCCTTGTCCGTAAATCACGACAGGACGAAGAATTGTAAAGAAACCGCCGGCGGCGCGGACTGATTGTTCAGCCGCCAATTTGGAGCGGCCATAAGCATTGGTAGGGTTGGGCGCGGCATCTTCGGTTAGTTCCACCTCCGAGAATGATCCGCTCTGCGCGGCAATCGACGAAACGAAAACCAGATGCTTTCCCTGGCGAGAAGCTGCATTCGCCAGTGTTTCGGTGGCCAGGTGATTGACGAGGTTGTACCGCTCTTGGTCAGCAAAGCGGTGCGCAATTCCGGCCAGGTGGACGACGGCATCGCACTTTTCCAGGAGGGGCTGCCAATCGAACGGCATAGCCAGGTCGGGAAGAGGCGCCGAGATAACGCTCGGATGCTTGAAGTCGGAAACCTTCCGGGACGCAGCGATGACCTTGAAATTTCGTGATGCGAGATAAAGAACGAGATTGCGACCTATGAAACCATCGGCGCCAGTCACGAGAACGGTAGTAGCCATGCAAGGGTCACAGAACAAAAGCGCTAAACCAGCAGATCACGTGTACACGAACTCCCGCGGTTTGGGAAGTTAGCTATCTCCACCGTGACCGCGATTCCGCCTCCGCGAAGAAGAGCAAAGTAGACAATATCAGTAAAAATCTGTGAGCAGAACGAGAATGTCTACCTCTGGCCAGTAAACCGCCAATGTGCATAAGTTGCTCGAGGTCGCGTTCCGATTTAGGTAATAATCGAGGTTGATGCAGGTCAACACAGCGCGAAGCATACGTAGGGGCAATAGATAAGCATGCGCGTAACCAAAGAGATTCCCTTCATCGATATTGCGGAGCAGCGAACTCGGCTTAAGGATTCAATCGATCAATCCATTAAAAGAGTCTTGGATCATGGTCAGTTCATCAATGGTCCAGAGGTCGCACAACTTGAAGTAGAGCTCGGTTTCTTCTCGGATAGCAAGCACGTCGTAAGCTGTGCAAGCGGGACAGATGCGTTGCTCATGGTGCTCATGGCAAAGGGTGTTGGCGCGGGTGACGCCGTAATCTGTCCCTCATTTACCTTCTGCGCGACAGCCGAAGTGGTGGTGCTAGTGGGCGCCACGCCGATCTTTGTGGACGTCAACGAAGAGACGTTCAATATCGATCCTGTTTCGCTAAAGCAAGGTATTGCGCTCGCGAAGCAGCTTGGCTTGCAGGCCAAGGCTGTCATACCAGTAGATCTTTTTGGTCAAGCCGCTGATCATCACGGCATTGAGGAGGTTGCGGCTGCCGAAGGACTGTTTGTTCTTGACGATGCAGCACAAAGCTTCGGAGCAAGCTGTGATGGACGAAGACTCGGTACATTTGGGCTAGCGACGACAACGAGCTTTTTTCCGGCAAAGCCCCTTGGATGCTACGGGGACGGGGGCGCGATTTTTACGAATGATGCTGAGCTTGCCAGCCTTCTTCGTAGTATACGCGTTCACGGTCAGGGCGCGGGCAAATATGACAACGTTCGGATCGGGCTAACCGCTCGGCTTGATACGATACAGGCTGCAATCCTGCTTGAAAAACTCAAGATCTTCGATGATGAAGTTGAAGCACGTCAATCAGTCGCAAGGCGTTACACAGATGCCTTGCGCGACGTTGTCAGCGTGCCTCATGTCGTGAGCGGTAATAGGTCTGTATGGGCGCAATATACTATTCGCCTGCCTCAGGAGCTTGATCGAAAGAACTTCATGGAGGGCCTAAAGACGTTCAACATTCCCACGATGATTTATTACGAGAGGCCTATGCATCAGCAGACCGCTTATCGTGGCTATCCCAAGTTGGAATCTGGCTTGCCGGTCAGCGAGGCATTGTCGAAACGGGTGGTCAGCTTACCGATGCATCCGTATCTCGATCGAGCTACTCAGGACTACATCATAGAGGTGATTCGTCGCTATGTGCTGCAGCAAGGGGATAACGCGCCCGCCTGACACTTCAGCCGCTCACGTTCTTCTTGGGATCTATGACTGATCTCACCAGTTTTGCCAGATCGCCACCCGAGAACAGAAGTCCTCGAATGCCAACGGCCCGCGCTGCCTCCAAATCAGTTGGCTTGTCTCCTACGAGAATGCTGCGACTGATATCTACTGGGAAGCGTTCCAGAAGATCGGTGATCATTCCTGGAGCAGGCTTTCGTCGATGGCTTACCTTGCGATATCGCTCTATCACCGCATTGGGATGATAGGGGCAATATTCGAATGCGTCTATGTAAGCTCCGATTCTAGCCAGATCACCTGCCATCCATTCATGCAGAGCTTGCACGTGATGCTCTTCGTAAAGACCTCTAGCTACGCCTGATTGGTTCGTAATAACGAATACAAGATATCCAGCGTCGTTGGCAGCCTTTACAGCTTCACGTGCGCCAGCTATCCACTTCAGTTTGCTGATCTCGTAAACATAACCGTGGTCTTCATTGAGTACGCCATCTCGATCAAAGAAAACTGCTGGTCGCTTCATTCTTGGCCTGAAAGCACATCGCGGTTTCGTCCGACTCCGCGCTTGACGGACGAATCGCTAAAACTCGTCTAGGGTACTTGTCAAACGCCTTTAGAAGGGACGAAATCTAGCAGCCCTGCCTTGGATTTGGAAGGCAGCCCTCTTTGAAGGGTTGGCTTCGGATGGTTGGGCGGATAACGTGATTCGGGTGGTAAATTAAATAGGGCTCTCCATGATCAGATTCGGCCTGCTCGGATGCGGGCGCATCGCAAAACGTCACGCCGACCTTTTGGGTGGCAATCATGTCGATGGAGCCAGGTTGGTCGCGGTATGCGACCCCGTTCGCAGCCGTGCCGACGCGCTTGCTTCCAAATTCGGCGTCTCTGCCGACTACGACATGGAGGCTTTTCTCGCCCGAAAAGACGTCGACGCGGTGGCGGTGCTGACGCCGAGCGGGATGCATTCTGCTCATGTCCTCGCCTGCGCCAAAAGCGGAAAGCACGCAGTTGTCGAGAAGCCGATGGCGTTACGGCTACGGGACGCCGATGACATGGTCCGTGCCTGTGACGAAGCCGGCGTCAAGCTGTTCGTCATCAAGCAAAACCGCTTCAACGTTCCTGTGGTGAAGGCTCGCGAGGCGCTGGAGGCGGGGCGTTTCGGCCGCCTTGTCCTCGGCACCGTCCGCGTGCGCTGGTGCCGCGATCAAAGCTATTACGACCAGGACGCCTGGCGCGGCACCTGGGCCTATGACGGAGGCGTGCTTTCCAACCAGGCCAGCCACCACATCGACATGTTGGAGTGGTTTTTCGGCGACGTCGTCAGTGTTCACGCCCGCGCCGTTACAGCGCTGGTGAAGATCGAGGCCGAGGACACCGCGGTGGCAACGCTGAAGTTCCGCAACGGCGCGCTTGGCATCATCGAGGCAACGACGGCGGTGCGCCCAACCGACCTCGAGGGCTCACTGTCGATTCTGGGCGAGAAGGGAACCGTCGAGATCGCCGGCTTTGCCGTCAACCAGATACGGCATTGGCGCTTTGTCGACGAACTTCCGTCAGACAAGGACGTGATCGAGAAGTTTTCCGTCAATCCGCCGAACGTCTACGGCTTCGGTCACCAGGCCTACTACCAGCATGTGATCGATTGCCTGGTGAACCAGCGCTCGGCGCTGGTCGATGGTCTCGAGGGCCGCAAGAGCCTGGAATTGATATCCGCACTCTATGAATCGATCGAGACGGGCGCGGAGGTGCCGCTGCGTTTTACTCCGCGGCTGGGCCGGCTCGGTATCGTCTCGTGAACCGGCCTGAGATATATCAAGCCGGCGTTCGCGACGTTGCTTTCGGCAGAGGCGTCAAGATCGTCGAGCCGTGCAATCTCTACGGCTGCAAAATCGGCGACCATTGCTTTGTCGGGCCATTCACCGAAGTTCAGAAAGACGTCGTGATAGGCGCCCGCACACGGGTGCAGTCTCACACCTTCATCTGTGAACTGGTCACGATCGGCGAAGATTGTTTTGTCGGCCATGGCGTGATGTTCGTGAACGATACGTTCTCGATCGGAGGTCCGGCCCAGGGTAACAGGGATTTGTGGCGCGAGACCGTGATCGGTGATCGCGTCTCAATCGGTTCCAACGCGACGATCTTGCCGGTAAGGATCGCCGATGACGTCGTCATCGGCGCAGGCTCTGTTGTGACCGGAGATATCACGTCGCCAGGGATCTATGCCGGCAACCCGGCGCGCCGGCTGCTGGCGGACAAGTAGGAAGCCGACCGATGCCGGTGCCTTTTGCGGATCTGCAACTGCAGTATCAGACCATCAAGAGCGAGATCGACGGCGCGATTGCCTCCGTCATCCGCGACAATGCGTTCATTCGCGGGTCCTACGTCGACGCGTTCGAACGGGAGTTCGCCGCTGCCGTTGACGTCAAGCATTGCGTGTCCTGCGCCAACGGTACCGATGCGCTGTATCTCGCCATGGCCGCGCTGAAGGTTAAGCCGGGCGACGAGGTGATCACCACGGCGCATTCTTGGATCAGCACGTCTGCAATGATCACGCATGCCGGCGCCACCGTGGTGTTCTGCGACACCAAGGGCTCGACCTTCACAATCGATCCGGCGGCGATCGAGGCCGCGATCACGCCGCGCACCGTCGGCATCATCCCCGTGCACCTCTACGGGCAGCCGGCCGACATGGATGCGATCATGGCGATTGCGCGCAAGCACAAGCTCTGGGTGATCGAGGATTGCGCGCAGGCCCATCTCGCGCGTTACAAGGGACAGCAGGTAGGTACGTTCGGCGCGGCCGCGACCTATTCGTTCTACCCGGGCAAGAATCTCGGCGCGATGGGGGATGCCGGTGCCGTCGTCACCAACGACGCCGCGCTCGCCGAGCACATGACGATGCTGGCGCGGCACGGCGGCCTGGTAAAGCATCAGCATTATATCGAAGGTATCAACAGCCGGCTCGACGGCATGCAGGCCGCGATCCTGTCGGCGAAACTGCCGCATCTCGCGCAGTGGACCAAGGCGCGTCAGGATGCGGCGAAAGCCTACGATGCCGGCCTCAACCAGATCGAGGATGTGATCGTGCCTCAGGTCGCGCCTGACCGCACCCACGTCTATCATCTCTACACGATCAAGCATCCGCGCCGCGACGCGCTGGCGGCGCATCTGAACGCGAACGGCGTGCAGACGGCGATCAACTATCCGACGGCGCTGCCGTTCCTGGCCGCGTATCAGCGGTTTGACCACCGTCCCGAGCAATTTCCGAATGCGCATCGCGATCAGGGACGTATCCTGTCGCTGCCGATGTTTGCCGAGATCACCGCCGATCAACAGCGGACGGTGATCGACCTTGTTCACGGGTTCTGAGGCACAATTGCGTCCTAAGAGCTGACGCTCGCGTCCATCACTTTTGCCCGGCATTGAGGAATTTAGGCGCGATGCTATGCCGGCGAGTTTTGGGGACGACAGTTTCATGGCCTCTCGATGACCGCACCTGCGTTACGATACCGCCGTAGGATCGCGAGTGACACGATGAAGCCGAGCACGAGCGGCAGTACAGTGCGCAGGGTCCGGTGCAGAAGCGCAATAAGGGCGGCGACATCCGCAGGTGCGCCGGCGCGCTCCAACAATAGCGCGAATGCCCCGTCGCGAACGCCCAAGCCAAGCGGCAGCAGCGAGGCAGCGCCGGCTAGATATGAGATCACGATGGCATGGCTGACGGCGATCGGATGCAGCGCCGTGCCCAACGCGTCCGCCAAAAACCAGATCGACCAGACATCAACAAGATAGGTCATCGCAAGCCACAGAGTCGCGATGGCAAGCCAGAACGGGCTGATGCCAAGAATGGCCTTCCGCACGTCGAGCACAAAGCGCCGCACGGCGCCAAGCCTGCGCAGGAGGGGCCCAAGCAACCAGAGCCGTTCGAACAGGCCTGGACCAAATGCAACCAGCGCGATAGCTCCGGCGACAGTCGCGGCAGCGAACAGCGATAGTGGCAGCGCGTATCCAGCCGCAAGCGGCCCGGGCACTGCGACGATGGCCCCCATCAGAAGCATCCAAAGCAGGCTCTCTACCAAGGTCGCCGTAGTGCCTATGCGGAGGGGTACACCAGCAAGCAGCCGATAAAGTGCAAGCCGCGCCGGTACGCCGAGCTTCGGATCACCCGCGAGACTCACCGTGCTCGCCGCCAGCATGGCCGTCAGTACGGGCCTTAGCCCCGTACGGAAGCCGAGCCCGCGCAGCAAGGCTGCCGCTCCTAAGGCATGCAGGCCGATCAGCACCAACGTCGAGATAAGAAGTATGGAGAGCTGCGTCAGCGTAAGGCGAGCGAACGCACTCCATTCGACTCGCCAGCCGAGATAGGTGCAGACAGCTACACCGAGCACCAACGTCGCGCTCCAGAGCAATAGGCGGCGGGTCGGGGGGCTCATCGTTTGTGCCAATAGCGTGCAAGCGCCTTGTACATTGGCGCTTGCGTCCAACGGACAAAGACCGCATCGTTAGAGCGCCCATCCTCGAATAGCTTATACCGGAACAGGCCTCCACCGCGATGGAACCGGCGCATGGCAAACACAACATGCCGGTCGGCGAGTTTTATCTTGCCGAGTGAAAGCGCCGTGAGAATGGACTGTGCCACGTCATGGGAATCCACCGGCCAGGTTTGCTGCGGGCTCCAGCGCGGCATCTCGTCATCGAGGAGCGTCGTTTCGACATAGTTCCAACCGGCCTCGATAGCTGCTTCCAGGACAGGATCACGGAAACGCGCATTGCCGACGACGAGCCCCTCCAGGATATACCCCGTGTGGCGGCTATCGATGATCGTGTCGAGGGCGTGGCTGCCGTGCGCCGGCGCGTAATACCACGAACCGTTAGGGTTCTGATGGTGTGCGACGAGCCGCAGCGCACGATGTGCGAAGTCGAGAAGCTCGTCGCGGCCGAGCAGTTCGCCTATGCGGACCATCACCGCTGCGGCAGCCGCGCTCACGTTCAGAATGAGTCGGTTGTCGCCTGGTCCGAAGCGTACGCAGGGTCCGGCATCGGTCTCCTCCACCCCGCATTCCTCGAGCAGGAAGCGCAATGCGGACTCGAGTCGTGCAATAGCAGCCGCCCGGTCGAGCAGATGGAGCGCGTCGAGCAGGCCGTTAACTACGAAGGTCGTCGAAATCGCCGTAGGCCAGTGTGGTGGGTGGCGATCCGCGCCGCCCCAGGGAAAGGGCAGTCCCCACGCGTCGTTTCGCGCAAGAGGACTGCGCGTCTCTCCGATCAGCGTGAAAAGCCGTCTCGCGCGGCGGCGGGCCGGCTCGTCCGGCTCGCGAAATCCCTCGCCGGAAAGCGCATCACCAAGCGCCTGCGGGATCAGGATCGGCTTCGCCGCGGAGAAAACACGCCGCGGAATCAGACCATGGTAGGGCTTTAGCACCTTGCGGGCGAAACCGACCAGCGGACCGATGATCGGGCGACCGGCCGCCTGCGTGATGACGCTGTCTAGCTGATAGGGATCGTTGCCTCGATAGTCGGCAGTCTCCAGCCATTCGCCGAGCGCGGCAATGGCGTGGTAAATCTCATGGGTGCCAGGCCCCGTTTCGGCTGCTTTCACATGCTGCGCCATGCTTACTCATCATGCATCACGACATTGTACTAACATAACTGCGCCATGTCAGCGCAACCCCAATGCAGCCCGCACGTGGCGCGGCCTGACCTTGCGCGCCAGCCAGAAGGCAAGTTCGCGGTCGCGCCAGGCGAGATCGGAACGCACGACCGGCGGTGGCGCGAGCGCATCGGGTCGGTCGGCAGGGTAGACCCGCGCCGCCTCAGCGAGCGTGGTAAGCCTTGCGCTGTGTCTGCTGATCGCATAGCCGAGCAGACTGTTGAGCACCTCGGCGGACCGCGCGTCCGGTCGGAAGCCGTTTTCGATGTCGAGCAGCGAATAGGAATGCAGGAACAGGAGGACAGGGCCAGCGTCGGCCGCGATGGTGGCGTCGATCTGACGACGCAGTTCGCCGGGGCTGCACCAATCCGGATCGAGCTTTTTGACCATCGAGAACAGCCGCAGCGGACCGAATGCCAGTTCGCAGCGCGTCACGGTGACCGGCACCTCCAGCACGCCGGAATGCCAGACGGGGGCGTTGACCGTGAGCGGCGGCTCATTCAGACCGCAATGGGAATAGCCGTGGAAGACGCTCGAATCCACGCTGATGCCGATCGCGGCCAGCGCAGCGAGCGTGTCATAGTTCGCTCCGTAGCCGCCTGCGCGGTGGCTCACTGGACGCTTTCCGATCCAGCGTTCGATCATCGCAACGCCGTCGGCGACGAACTCCGCCTGTTCCGCAAGCGAATGGGCTTTCATCGTCTGAGCCATGCCGTAGCCTCGCCGCCCTTCGGGGAAAGCAGGGTGCGTATGCAGGCCGACCTCGTGCCCGCGCGCCGCGATCTCCTGAACGCAGTTCGCGACCAGCGCCTCTGAAACGGTGCGACGGTTATAGACATCGACGAAGAAGGTGCCGTGCCCACCATGACGTTCGAGGATGTCCATGATCAGCGGCGCGCCCCAGGGTTCGCCGCCAGTCTCGGCCCGATAAGTGTCGAAGGGCGGGCGCGGCTCGAAGAAATCCTCCACGTCCACCGTGACGACAATATGCGGCGGTTCGGTCCTTGCGGTCATTTCACCGCTCTTGCAACAACGAGATGGAAGCGCGCGTGCCGGCCGAAGTGGGGATGGCGTTCGAGACGGCGATCGAGGTCGCGCGTGAATTTCAGAATGCCGCGCATAATCGGGAAGAGGGGCGGCCACACGTTGAGCGGAAACTCGGGTACGAAATCCGATACGACGCGCATGCCGCTGAGTTCGACAGTCTCGAAGCGGCCGGCGAGCAGACGTTCGAGTTCGTCGCGCGAATAAAGAACCCGATGATATCCACCTGCTCCACCGCCTAGCCGTTTCACTCCTCGCCAGAGAAAATAGGGAGCGTAGTAGACGTAGCGGGCAAAACGGGCCGTCTCCTCGGCGTTGATGATCGTCGCAAAGAAGATGCCGCCGGGGCGCAGGACGCGGTGGATCTCGGACAGGGCACCCTCAAGCGTTGGGAAATTGTTCGGCGCGGTGCAGGAAGCAACGAGATCGAAACTGCCGTCTGGAAATTCGAGGGCCATCGCGTCGCCGACGCCATAGGTGGCCGGAAGGTCGCCGTTGAAACGCAGCGCCTGTGCGATCATTTCCGGACTGAAGTCGACACCGTGGACCCGAAAGCTTCCCCCATGTTTGCGCTTCATCGCTGCGATCCAGCGGGTGAGCCGTCCCTCACCGCAGCCGAGATCGAGGATATCAGAAGCAGCAAGCGCGTAAGGTTCGAGCGCCGCGCGCTCCGCGGCGTCGGTGTAGACCTGTATGGGGCGGGCGCGAAGCTCCGCGTATCGGCGAGCCTGCTCGTTATAGAACTGGAGCGTTGCATTGCTCATTTCGTTCTCGTTCGCGCCGCGGTTCCGTGGGCGCATTCCTCGCGCAGCCGTTTGCCTAGCGCAAGCCCCTTCGTCGGTATTGATCGCAGCGACGTTTTGTCGGATAAAATCATTGTCTTAGACCGTCGCGGCGCGCGCGCAGGACCGGTCCTTCTGTCCCACCCCGGGGTTTAGCGAGCTAAATGTACAAAGACAAGACCGTCGCCGTCGTTGTGCCTTGCTACAACGAAGAGAAACTCATTGCGCGCGTCATCGGGACGATGCCGGATTTCGTCGACCACATCGTGTGCGTCGATGACCAGAGCCGGGACCGCACCAGCGCGATCATCGAGGAACATGTGGCTGCGCAGCCCGGACGCGTCGTGCTGATCCGGCTGCCGCAGAACGAGGGCGTTGGCGGCGCGATCGCCGCAGGCTACCGCTGGGCGCGGGATGAGGGCATCGACGTGACGGCCGTCATGGCGGGCGACGCGCAGATGGACCCGGAAGACCTTCACACCCTCCTCGATCCGGTGGTTGCCGGCGAGGTCGACTACGCCAAGGGAAACCGGCTGTTCACCGGCGAGGCGTGGATGAAGATACCCCGCGTTCGTTACATTGGAAACAGCTTGCTTTCAATGCTAACCAAGATTGCATCCGGCTACTGGCACATCGCGGATTCGCAGACCGGCTATACCGTGGCGAACCTCAACGTCTTGAAGACCATCGACCTCGACGGCATCTACAAGCGCTATGGCATGCCGAACGATATGCTGGTGAAGCTGAACATCTATAATTTCCGGGTATGCGACATCCCCATCAAGCCAGTCTATGGAATCGGCGAGGAGTCCGGCATCCGGCCGATCCGGCTTGTGCCACACCTGTCGCTGCTGCTGCTACGGTTATTCGGGCACCGGATGGTGCAAAAATACGTCATCCGCGATTTCCACCCACTGGTGTTGTTCTACTTCACCGGGTTCTTGCTGCTGGCGCTCGGCCTTCTGTTCGGCCTGTATGTCGTCGGCTACCGGCTCTTCGTCGGCTCGGTCGGTGACAACACGCCGCTGTTCACGGCCTTTCTGCTCATTATGGGCTGGCAGTCGATGTTGTTCGCAATGTGGTTCGACATGGAAATGAACCGGCATCTGAAGTAGGGAACTGCATCGATGTGCGGAATCTTCGGAGTAATTGCAGACCCGCGAGACCTGCCCCGCGAGCGGCTGGAACGCGCCGTCGAGAGCTTGTTTCTGCTTTCTGAGACGCGCGGCAAGGAATCCGCCGGGATCGCGGCGGTGCTGCCCGAAGCGATCAGTTTCCAGAAGAGCCCGATTCGGCCCAAGTACTTCCTGCGTTCGGCACATTTCCGCGCCTTTCTCGACCAGTCGCTTAGTGCGATCTACCGTTCGCCGCGGCCATTTGCGCTTCTGGGGCATTCCCGGCTGGTCACAAACGGCGCGCAGAACGTCCACGCGAACAACCAACCCGTGCTCTCCAGAGGAGTCCTGGGCGTGCACAACGGTATCATCGTCAATGACGAGGCGCTCTGGCGCACGTCGAACGACCTCGTGCGGCAGGCCGAGGTCGATACCGAGGTGATGTTACAACTGATAGGCAGCGAGCTTGCGCGCGGGACAGGCCCGGTACGCACTCTGCGCGAGACCTTTCGCAAGATCGTGGGCACGGTCTCAACTGCGCTGGTCTTCGACAGCCTCGATTGTATCGTCCTGGCAACCAACAACGGCTCGCTCTACACGGTGCAAGACGCCTCTAATCGCTCGCTCGTGTTCGCCTCCGAGCGCTACATCCTCGAAGCCTTCCAACGTACTAAGGGACTCGACTGGCCGATGGGATTGATCCAGCAGATCCCTGCTGAGGATGCGCTTATCATTGAACTGGGAGCTCTGCGCATTCACCGCGTGGACTTGCACGGTACGGGCAGCGAGGAGATATCCATTCCGGGCCGGCGACGCGAATTGCGCGATGAGACACCTGCGGATGCACGCGAGGCCGCTTTCAACTCGGCGCCGGCCGTGCCGCGTGGTAACTTTTCATGCTTCGAGATCGATCCGGCCCCGATTAGTGCGTTGAAGCGGTGCAAGCGCTGTATCCTCCCCGAAACCGTGCCGTTCATCGCGTTCGACGTGAATGGTGTCTGCAATTTCTGCAACAGTCATACGCCGCACCGCTATCGAGGGCGGGAGGCACTTGAGGCCGCAGCGGAAAAGCTGAAGGCCGCGCGCCGCAACGGCGGCGCGGACTGTCTGTTCACGCTGAGCGGCGGACGTGATAGCAGCTACGGCCTTCACTATGCGGTGCGTGAACTCGGCCTGAAGCCTGTCGCTTATACCTACGATTGGGGCATGATTACCGACCTCGCACGGCGCAACCAGGCGCGCATGTGTGGTGCGCTCAAGGTTGAGCACATCTTGGTCTCCGCAGACATCGCGGAGAAGCGGGCGAATATCCGGCGCAACGTCAGCGCCTGGCTGCAGCAGCCGGTACTCGGGATGATCCCGCTCTTTATGGCTGGTGACAAGCAATACTTCTACTACGCCAACGATCTCGGCAAGAAGCTCGGCCTTGAAACGACTGTGCTGGCGTCGAATCCGCTCGAGAAAACACATTTCAAGGCCGGGTTCTGCGGCGTGCCGCCAACGCTCGGACACCGGCCCTCGTCTCTCGCGCAGGCGCGGATGGCCGCCTATTACGGCCTGAATTTCCTGCGAAACCCGCGCTACCTCAACCGATCGTTGTTCGATACGGCCGGCGCCTTCGCAAGCTATTATTTCATCAAGCATCAATATCTGCGTCTGTTCGATTACGTTCCCTGGGTCGAGGACGACGTGAACGGCACATTGCTCGGCGGATATGACTGGGAGACGGCGAGCGACACGAAGTCAACTTGGCGGATCGGCGACGGCACGGCGGCGTTCTACAATTACATTTACTACCGGGTCGCCGGCTTCAGCGAGAACGACACCTTTCGGTCCAATCAGATCCGTGAGGGAGTGATGGACCGGGAGCGCGCGCTGCGGCTCTCTGAGAGCGAGAACGCGCCTCGCTTCGATTCCATCGCCTGGTACTGTAGCGTCATCGGGCTCGAACCGACCGAGGTCCTGTCAGCCATCTCTAATATCCCTACACTATATTCGCGCTGAGGCGGGAACGATGCACGTCCTGCTTGACCTAGGTCACCCGGCACACGTCCACCTTTTCAGGAACGTGGCGAAGAGCCTGATCGAGCGTGGTGACCGCGTGACGATTACGACACGCGATCGCGGCATCATCGGACGGCTGCTCGACCACTACAGTCTGCCCCATACGGTGGCCTCCAGGCCGCGCACCGGGCTCATCGGAAGCGCGATCGAATTACTCATCCACAACGGACATGTCCTGAAAGCCTGCCTGCCGGCGCGCCCGGACTTCCTGGTTGGGACATCAGTATCGGTCGCGCATGTCGGTCGCCTGATCGGACGCCCCTCTATCGTGCTCAACGAGGACGATGCCGATTACGTGCCGCTGTTCGCTCGCGTCACTTATCCCTTCGCAACCCGGATCGTGATCCCGTCGATCCTACGCGATCCCAAAACATCGAAGGTCCGCACGCACGAGAGCTATCACGAACTGGCCTACCTGCACCCGGACCATTTCACGCCCGATCCCGGCGCGCTCGCGCATCTCGGGGTCAGCATGGGAGAGCCTTTCATCATCGTGCGGCTGGTTGAACTCACCGCACACCACGATGTCGGTGCGAAGGGCCTTGCGGTAACGCAGGTCGAGCGTCTCGTCGGCGCGCTCCAGCCGTATGGGCGCGTTTTCGTCAATGGCGAGGGAGACCTGCCGGCATCTCTGCGTGGGCACGCTTTCCGGGCACCGCCGGAACAGATGCACAGCATCCTCGCCTTCGCGAAAATGCTCGTCAGCGACAGCCAGACGATGACGATGGAAGCGGCCATACTCGGGCGGCCCGCGATCCGCTGCAATACTTTCGTTGGCAAGTGCTCGGTGATCACCGAGCTCGAAGATCGCTACCGGCTGGCATGGGGTTTCCGGCCCTCGCAATTCGACGCCATGCTTGAAATGATCCGCGCGATGCTCGCCGATTCTGGCCTCGAGGCGGAAATGGCAGCGCGTCGCGCTCGAATGCTGTCCGAGAAACACAACCTTGCAGACTGGCTGCTGGACCAGTTCGACCGCGGCTTTCCCTAGGGGGACTCATCGCACCATCGTTGGGTAGCTTGAGCGAATATAGATTCGCCAAGGCGCACCATTTTCGAGTCGGAACGCGTCGCTGGCAAGCAGCCGCGCAAGCGGCGTGTCTGGGCCCGCGGTATCGATGTACAATCCCGAGTATAGGACAACGGCGCACAGATGCCGGCTGTCAAGCCAATCCAGGACGGCCTGTGGTGTCTCAATACGCATCATCGGCAGAACGGTGGTGCTGTACATCTGAACGACCGTCCGCGTGGCGTGGAAATTCACGCCGGTATCCTCGGAGAGGATCGCGCAATTCGTCGGTAGTGCCTTTGTGGCCTGCTCCAGGCGACTGGCAAAGACGCGATACACCGCGGTTTCATAGACGGGCCAGCCGTGTTTCAGCGCGCGACCCGTCAGCGCCGTTCCAGCAATCAGGACGCCGCCAGCCAACGCTCGCGTGAGCATCGTCCGCGTTGGAAAGAGTCTTCGCACTATGGCAACCGCAGCCGCAATGCCCCATGCGGCCAGGAGGCCCGCGGCGACGTACCATTGCATCGCATAACGCGCGTTCAGCACCGTCCAGGCACCGATCTTGAAATGGCCCAACGGCAGTGCGTCGAGCAGAATCAGCGTCTCACCTATGAACCACGCCGAGAGCAGAAACGGCACCACCGGGCTCGCATGACGGCCCACAAATCTGCATCTCGACGCAAGCGAGAACGTCACGCCCAACAGAGTCATGAGCGCAACCACGCTCGGCCAGCCACCATCACGCGCAATCGTAATGCCAATTCGCGTAATCCGATCGGAACCGGCGCCGATGCGGGCCTCGTCGCGCTTCGACGTGCCTTGGACGTAAACGGTCCCTTTGAGGACCTCGGAGGCCGCGACGTTGTCGCCAACGGGTGAACCGGTGCGAAGATAGGCGGAAATGACAGGCTGGGCGGCGATGGCGAAGCCTATCGCCACGGCTGCAGCCAGCAAAATTGCGCGGTATGCAGGCAAACGCAAAATGAGCGTCGATAGGAACCAAACACCCGTCAGGACCGGAACCAGCACGATGGCAAGCCCGTGCCCCTGAAGCGCCCAAGCACCGAGAACGACGGCTAGCATCAATACCGCTGGATGAACTGCGTGAAGCAGGGCCGCGCGGGCATGGGCCAGCAGGAAGGTGCTGAGGAGAAGCAAAGCCGCCAGACGAAACGCGTCCCGATCACCGCCGATGGACGTACCGGAAAGGCCGGGCACTGCGAGCAACAGAACAACCGACAGCGGGATCGCCAACGGAAGCCTGATCACGCTGGCACAAGCGACCCCGCCGGCAACATAGGCGGCGAGCGGGAACTGAAATGCGACGCGTGCCAGTGCGTCCTGGCCGACACTATCGGCAGCCGGCGCGAAGGCGAGCGCGGAGGCGAGATAGGCGATCCAAAGTACGCCATGCGCATCGCCGCGCAACGTGCCGTCCGGCAGGCCTTCCATGCCGGAGTATGCGAACAGGCTGCGATGCGACAGTAGGTGACGTGCCTCCGCGAGGTATTGCAGCGAATCCGAATTTGCCGTGGGCTGAACCGTGTAATGGGCGACGCGCGCGAGCACGATCCATGCAAGAAACGCAAGGCAAGCGCTGGTGATCCAGAACAAGGGATCGCGCCAGCGCGTTTCGCGTGCCGAACCGCAGATTTTGCGTAAGATTGGCCGCCCCGTGACAAGCAGCGCTAGACCGGTGAGTCCCGGCAGGAGCGCGAGTAGCCACGCCGGCTGGCCTGGCCACAACGTCATCAGCAATACCGCGAGCGACGCTGTCGCGAACGGCGCGGCGGCAATCCCGAACGCAAGCCGGCCCGCGATGGGGAGCGGCAGCAGCCGCGGCATCATTCCAAAAGCAAGCGCCATGCCAGTTGCGAGGATGCTTTGACCGACGGCGTACAGGCTGGCTTCGAGTAGCATTGAAAAAGACCGAGATACAAAAGCACCCACATCAGGCTAGCCGCAGCTAGCCGGGAGCATTCTTAGTTTTTCTGATCAGTGGAGTCGACCGCAGAGAGCACGCCGATCTGGCGTGCCCTCCCATGTTAATTTGATCAAGCGATTGGCCAAACTACTACATCGACAGCAGCACCAGGAGCAACGAGCGCAACTAGCGAACCAAGATAGGCGCGCGCCATGTTGGGACGCCAATTGATAGCCAGGTGCCTTAGCGCTCGTCTGATATCACCTTGCCGTCATTCGGCAGGGAGCCTGCGCCAACCAGTTCGACATTGCCGCCAAGCTTCGTCACGGAGCGCAAGGTGGCGGCGAGCTCGCTCTGAAGCGCTTCGCCTGGCGTGGCTGTCTCCGCCTTCAGCGCCATCACATCGCTCTCGCCGGATCGCATGACCACAAGGCGCAGCCGTCCGAGTTCGGGATGGCGCTTGCCGATCTCGGCGATCTGCTCGGGGCGGACGAACATGCCCTTGACCTTGGTGGTCTGATCGGCGCGGCCCATCCAGCCCTTGATGCGCATATTCGTGCGTCCGCATGGGCTCGTCCCGGGCAGCGCTGCGGTGAGATCGCCGAGCGCGAGCCTGATCCAGGGATGCTGCGGATCGAGCGAGGTGACGACGATCTCGCCGACGTCGCCGGGCGCCACCGGATCGCCGGTGCCGGGACGCACGATCTCCATGATCAGATCCTCGTTGACGACCATGCCTTCGCGCGCCGGCGTCTCGAACGCGACCATGCCGAGGTCGGCGGTGCCGAACGCCTGATAGGCGTCGATGCCGCGCGCCTTGACTTCGTCCTGCAGTGATTTCGGAAACGCCGCGCCGGAGACCAGCCCGCGCTTGATCGAGGAGACATCCCGTCCGGCATTCGCGGCGGCGTCGAGCAGGATCTTGAGGAAATCAGGCGTGCCGCTATAGCCGACCGGGCGATAGGCTTCGATCAGTTCAAACTGCTGCTCGGTATTGCCGGGGCCGGCCGGAATCACCGCACAGCCCAGCGCCCGTGCCGAGGCGTCGAAAATGAAGCCGCCCGGCGTCAGATGGTAGCTGAAGGTGTTGAGCACCACGTCGCCGGGCCGGAAGCCGGCCGCGAACAGCGCCCGCGCACCACGCCAAGGGTCGGCGTGAACGGGCTCGGGCTCGAAGATCGGTCCCGGCGAGGTATACAGCCGTCCGAACGACCCAAGCGGCCCCGACACGAACCCGCCGAAGGGCGGCGCGGCCTTGTGCAGGGCAGGGAGTTCCGATTTGCGCAGCACGGGCAACTCAGCAAGCGAGGCGCGGCTGGTCACGGCGGCGGGATCGATGCCTTTCAACCGCTCGGCATAAGCCGGCGCGGCGAGCGCCTTGCGCAGGACGTCCGGAAGCTTTGAAAACAGCTCCGCCTCGCGTATGCCCGGCTCGCGCGTTTCAAGGGCGTCGTAGTGGTCGGTCATGGCTGATGCCTCAGGTGAGGGCCGATTGCGTGCCGCCTCTGACGTGCTATCAGACGGCTTCTACCGATGTTGATGTTCCAGGAAACGCAATGGCTGAAAGAGATACCGCTGCGGCGGCAGACACGCTGGATTGGGCCGATATCGTCGCGAGGCTGAAGCTTCGCATGGTCGAGCATTGCTTGCCGCTGTGGTCGACCGAAGGCTGGGACGACGTAGCGGGCGGATTTATCGATCGGCTCGATCCGGACGGCCGTGCAGACCGCTTGGCGCCGCGCCGGGTTTTCGTGCTGGCGCGCCAGATCTATTGCTACGCCAAGGCGGCGCAAATGGGCTGGTATCCGCAGGGGCGCGCGATCGCGCTCAAGGGGCTGGAGCACCTGCTGGCGAAGGCGAAAGCCCCCGACGGCAAGCCTGGCTTTGTGCACACGCTGAAGCCCGATGGGGCAATGCTGGATCCGCTGCGGGACTCCTACGATCACGGCTTTGTCCTGCTCGCCTTGGCAACCGTCTATGGATTGGATCGCGACGCGCAGATCCGCGCCGAGATCGACGCGCTGTGTCATTTCATCGATACTCAGTTGCGCTCGCCGCATGGTGGCGTTCATGAGGGATTGCCGGTATCGATGCCGCGGCGGCAGAACCCGCAGATGCATCTGTTCGAAGCGATGATCGCGGCGTTCGACGCGACGCACGACACCGTGTTCCAGAACCGCGCCGGGAATTTCTTCAGCCTGTTTCTGGCCAACCTCTACGATAAGCAGCGGCAGGTGCTTGGCGAATATTTCGAGGAGGACTGGTCGAAGATCGAGCCGGTCAGCGTCGAGCCCGGACATCAGGCGGAATGGGCGTGGCTGCTGAAAGGTTTTGAGCGCATCACCGGCTGTCCGACCGGGCGTTACCGCGGCGAATTGCTGGCATCGGCGCTGCGCTATCGCGACGAGGCGACTGGCTGCCTGATCGACGAAGGCGATGCTCGCGGCAACATCAGGCGGCATACGCGCCGGCTGTGGCCGCAGACGGAAATCGCCAAGGCGTGGATCGCGCAGGCTGAGGCGGGCGAGGCAGGCGCGGCCGACGAAGCGCGAGCGGCGCTGGCGCGGCTCGAACGGCACTATCTCAGCCATCCCGTCACGGGCGGCTGGTACGACCAATTCGACCGCGACGGCAACTCGCTGGTCGCCACCATCCCTGCGTCTTCGTTCTATCATGTTCTTTGCGCGGTGGCGGAAGCGGACCAGGTGCTCGGCTGAGTACCTAATTTTTTTGTTTTGACGTGTTTTCTTCACGCGAACCGGTCTCCACTTCGCTCGAAAACGCTATTGTTCACAACCACCGCTTTCGCCGCTTGAAGCTTTTGAGGTTCTTGAAACTCTTGCGCTGGTCGCCGGCGCCGCCGAGATAGAACTCCTTGACGTCCTCGTTGTCGCGCAGTTCGTCAGCGGTGCCGTCGAGCACCACCTTGCCCTGTTCCATGATGTAGCCGTGGCTCGCGACCGACAGCGCCGCGCGCGCGTTCTGCTCCACCAGCAGGATGGTGACGCCGAGGTCGCGGTTGATCGCTTTGATGATACCAAACACTTCCTTGACCAGGAGCGGCGACAGGCCCATCGACGGCTCGTCCATCAGGATCATCTTGGGGCGCGCCATCAGCGCGCGGCCAATCGCCAGCATCTGCTGTTCGCCGCCGGAGAGGTAGCCGGCGAGCCCGGTGCGCTCCTTCAGCCGCGGGAAATATCTGAACACCATGTCAATGTCGGCGGCGATCTCGTTGTCGGTGCGCGTGAACGCGCCGAGCTTCAGGTTTTCGATCGAGGTCATGTCGGCGATGATGCGGCGGCCTTCCATCACCTGGAAGATGCCGCGGCGGACGATCTTGTCAGGGTCGATGCCGTTGATGCGCTCGCCGTCGAACACGATTTCGCCGCGGATCACTTCGCCGTCCTCGGTCTTGAGCAGGCCCGAGATCGCCTTCAGCGTCGTCGACTTGCCGGCGCCGTTGGCGCCGAGCAGTGCTACGATCGCGCCCTTCGGCACTTCGAGGCTCAAGCCGCGCAGCACCAGGATGACCTTGTCGTAGACCACTTCGATGTTGTGGACGCTGAGCAGCGGGGCGGCTTGTGCCGCCGCCGTCGCGGGACGATTGAGTTCGGTTGCTTCAGTCATGTTTCTTGATCCTGGCGTTGTTAGTAGAGCGGACTTCCGCTCCATCCACCGCCGTCATCACCCGCCTTGTGCGCAATTGCGCACTGGGGCGGGTGATCCAGTATTCCAGAGGCGCCTGCGATCGACTGAGACGCTACGGCGTACTGGATTCCCCGCTTTCGCGGGGGATGACATTTGAGTGTGAGGCGCTTACAGATGCGTCTCCTAGCCTTACCAACCCAGCCACTCGGGCTTGCGCGGCAGGTCGATCGTCTTCACTTTCTCCATCTTGATGCCGCCGTTCTTGACGAGCTCGTTGAGCGGGGCGTCGGTCGCGCCTGCGACCTTCATGCGATACAGATCGACCTTGAGCGTGCCGCGGTGATCCTTCTCGGTGAAGGTCGAGGGGTTGCAAATGCCTTCGCCGCCGGCGGGCACCCAATCCTTCTTCTGGTAGAAGCCCTTCTTGACGTTCTCGCCGGTAGCGCCGCCGTTCTTGGCAGCCCATTCGACGGCTTCCTTCATGTAGAGCGCGGTGCAGACGCCGGCGAGGTAGTGCACGGGACGGTAGGCGGTACCGGCCGCGTCCGACATCTTGGAGATTTCCATGAAGGTCTTCATGCCGGGCGCGTTGCCGCCCCAGGCGATCGCGGTGCGCAGCGGAAACACCACGCCGTCGGCGGCAGCACCTGCAGCCTTGGCGGCATTTTCGTCCATGCCCCAGACGTTGCCAAGGAACTGAACGTCGACGCCGGCCGCCTTGCAGGCGTTGAGCACGGAGATGTTCGAGCCGGCGGTATTGCCCAGATAGGCGTAGTTGGCGCCCGAGCTCTTCAGCGTCAGGCACTGCGCGCTGTAGTCGCCGGGCGTCAATGCGAACACGATCGGCGGCAGCACTTCGAACCCGAGGTCGGTGGCAATCGCTTCACCTGCCGCCTTCGGCGCGTTCGGATAGGGGTGGTTGGCGCCCATGTGGACGTATTTCGGCTTGCCGGACTTGGCCTTGGCTTTCCAGTCTTCGGCGGCCCAGGTTAGCATGCCGCGAAGTGCGTCTGAGTAGCTCGGGCCGTAGAAGAAGTTGTAGGGTGCGGGCTTGGCCTTGCCGCCGGCGCCGGTCGGATCGGAGAGTGCTGCGGCATAGGATGCCGAGATATCCGGGATCTTGTCCTGGGCCAGGAACCCCGTCAGCGCTTCAGTGTCGGCGGTGCCCCAGCCGAGAATGGCGGCGACTTTGTCGGCGCCCGACCATTTCTTGTACTGGGCAATGGCGCGCGGCACCTGATAGCCGTAATCGACGGTATCGAGACTGACCTTGGCGCCGTTAATGCCGCCGCTCTTGTTGATCCACGCATAGGTATCCGCGACACCCTGTCCGAACGGCGTTCCGACGTCCGAGGTGGGACCCGAATAGTCGGTGAGATGCCCGAGCGCGATCGGCGCCTGGGCCAATGCCGCGCTGCTGCCCAACAGCAAAGCCAGCGAGGCCGTACTCAATAGAGTCTTCATCGTCATGGAATAATCCTCCCGGTTAGTTCTCGAGGTCTTCTCGTTGTTGTCCCGTTCCGACCTCAATGCGAGAACGGGTAGAGTTTCCAGTATGCCTTGATCTGTCGCCATCGATGCGCAAGGCCGTCCGGCTCGAACACCAGAAAGACGATGATGATCAGGCCGATGGCCATTTCGCGCAAGAAAGCGATATTGTTCTTTAGTCCTAGAAATTGATCGATCGGGCTGTCGCGGAGCGCGACGCTGATCCATTCCATCGATTCCGGCAGCAGCACCATGAACGCCGTTCCCATCAGCGTGCCCATGATCGAGCCGAGCCCGCCGATGATGATCATGGCGAGGAAGATGATCGAGCGATCGATGCCAAAGCCTTCGTTGGAGACAACCTGATTATAATGCGCATAGAGCGCGCCGCCGACGCCTGCAAAGAAGGCGGCGAGGCCGAACGACAGCGTCCGGTATTTGGTCAGGTTGATGCCCATGATCTCGGCGGACAGATAATGGTCGCGCACGGCGACCAGCGCGCGTCCGTCGCGCGAACGGATCAGGTTGGTAACCAGGAGATAACAGACGACGACATAGGCCAGTACGACATAAAAATATTGCTTATCGCCACGCAGCATGTATCCGAAGATCGAGAACGGTTCGGCGCTGGCGGGAACGCTGCCGCCGGTGAACCATTCGGCGCGGGCAAAGAAGTCGAGCAGAATGTACTGCGCCGCCAGCGTCGCGATCGCGAGATAAAGCCCCTTCAGCCGCGCGGCAGGCAGGCCGAAGACCAAGCCGACCGCGGCCGTTACGACGCCGGCGAGCGGAATGCAGAAGAAGACGGGAATGCCGAACCGGTTCGAGAGATAGGCCGAGGTGAAGGCCCCGAAGCCGAAGAAGGCAGCGTGACCGATTGAGATCTGGCCGGTGAAGCCGACGACGATGTTCAGCCCAAGTGCTGCGATGCCGAAGATGCCGATCTGGATCAGCAGGCTGAGCACGTATTCGTTGACGACGTGTGGCGCAAAGCAAATCAGCACAATACCGGCGATCATGGCGTTGCGGCTGGTCGTGGACGGAAACACGGTGGTGTCCGCCGCATAGCTGGTGCGGAAATCGCCGGCGGGAATGAGGGTCTGGCCTGCCATAATTGCTTACACCCGCTCGATGTCTTTGGTGCCGAACAGGCCGTACGGCTTGATCATGAGGATGATGATAAGGGCATAGAACGGCGCGAT
Organism: Bradyrhizobium sp. sBnM-33; assembly: GCF_032917945.1. Classification (NCBI taxonomy): domain Bacteria; kingdom Pseudomonadati; phylum Pseudomonadota; class Alphaproteobacteria; order Hyphomicrobiales; family Nitrobacteraceae; genus Bradyrhizobium; species Bradyrhizobium sp. sBnM-33. Next base: position 6,916,813 of record NZ_CP136624.1, on the reverse strand, counting down.
CTCGTAGAGATTGCCCCAGTGCAGATATTCACTGTCGAGAAAATGCGCGATGTTTTCCAATAGCCCGATGATGATGCCGCCGAGCACCGCGCCGCCGACACTGTCGAGACCGCCGAGGATCGCCGCCGGAAACACCTTGACACCATAGGCAGAGAGGCCTGCCGAGACGCCGTTGACGACGGCCACCACCACGCCTGCGACGGCGGAGACCGTCGCCGAGATCGCCCAGGCCATCGCGAATACGCTTTTGACGGAAATGCCGAGCGACTGCGCCACCTGCTGGTTGAACGCGGTGGCGCGCATCGCCAGACCATACTTGGAGAGGCGGAAGAACCACGCCATCCCAATCATCATCGCCATTGAGACGGCAAGACTCATCAGATAGACGGTCTGCACCTGCAGTCCGAGGATGTTGACGTTCTGGGTCTCAAAGATGCGCGGGAACGGCTGCAAATTGACGCCGAACATCCATTTCATCAGTGCCGAAAACACCGTCGAGAGCGCGATCGTCACCATAATCACGGAAATGATCGGCTCGCCAATCATGGGGCGCAGGATGACGATCTGGATCGCGATGCCGAACAGGAACATGAACACCAGCGTGATCGGCATGCCCAGAAAGAACGGCACCTGATATTTGGTCAGCAGCCACCAGCATACCCAGGCGCCCACCAGCAGCAGTTCGCCCTGCGCGAAGTTCACCACCTGCGTCGCCTTGTAGATCAGCACAAACGACATCGCGACCACGCCATAGAGCGTGCCGACCACGAGGCCGTTGACCAGGAGCTGGATCAGGAGCTGGGTGTTCATGCGAACTCACCGAACGTGATAGCTGTCATCGCCGGGCTTGACCCGGCGATCCGTCGCCTGAAAAAAGCACTTTTTCCGAAGCGGATGGATGCCCGGGTCAAGCCCGCGCATGACAACCGTATTTGCGGCGCCTTGGATGACACTCGGATCATTCCGCGGCCTCCGCCATCGGCGCAGGGCCGCCGAGATCGACGACCCGCAGCGTCGTGCGAATGCGCTGAGTGGTGCCGTCCTGGAAGCGGATTACGGTATCGACCGGAATGTCGCTCTTGCCGCCATAAATCGCGTCGATGATGTCGGCGTATTTTTCGTTGATGACGCTGCGGCGGACCTTTCGGGTACGGGTCAATTCGCCATCGTCGGCGTCGAGCTCCTTGTAGAGCAGCAGGAAGCGGGAGATACGCTGCGCCGGCGGCAGCGTGGCGTTGACGCCTTCCACCTCCTTGCGCAACAGCGCATAGACCTCGGGGCGCGAGGAGAGGTCGGTATAGGTCGTGAACGAGATGCGGTTCTTCTCCGCCCATTTCGAGATGATCGAATAACGAATACAGATCATAGCCGCCAGCGCGTCGCGGCCGGCGCCGAGCACCACCGTCTCCGCGATGTAGGGCGAGAATTTTAGCTTGTTTTCCAGATATTGCGGCGAGAAGCGCTCGCCGCGCGCGGTTTCGGCGAGATCCTTGATGCGGTCGATGACGACGAGCTGGCCATCTTCGTTGAAGTAGCCGGCATCGCCGGAATGCATCCAGCCGTCCTTCATGTCGGCGGCCGAGGCTTCCGGATTCTTGTAATAGCCCAAGAACATGTTGGGATGGCGCACGACGATCTCGCCGACACCGTTGACATCAGGGTTGTCGACGCGGATCTCGATATCGTCGGCCATTGGCACGCCAGTCGTATCCGGATCGACCTTGCCGGCGGGATGCAGCGTGTAGGCACCCAGCAATTCGGTCTGGCCATAGAGCGTGCGCAGCGGCACCCCCATGGCCTGGAAGAACTTGAAGGTGTCAGGCCCGAGCGCGGCACCGCCGGTTGCAGCCGAGCGCAGCCGCGTGAAACCCAAGCGGTCGCGCAGCGCGCGGAACAAGAGTTGATCGGCAAAGATCGAATGCTTGCCCTGCGCCAGCGCCGAAAGCCCGACCTTCATACCGACGTCGAACAGTTTTTGCTTGAGCGGCGAGGAATCCATCACGCCGGCGCGTACATCGGCGGCGATCGATTCCCAGAGCCGCGGCGCGAACAGCACGAAGGTCGGCGCGATTTCGCGGAAATCGTGCATCATGGTCTCGGGCTCTTCGACGAAGTTGACCTTCATCCGGCACAGCAGCCCTTTGCCGAGCGCGTAGACCTGTTCCATGATCCAGGGCAGCGGCAGCACCGAGACATATTCGTCGTCCGGGCCCTTCGGATCGAACGCCAAATACGTCGCGCAATGTCTCAGGACGCGTCCAGCCGCCAGCATCGCCAGCTTGGGATTGGCCGTGGTGCCCGATGTCGTGCAGAGGATCGCGACATACTCGCCTCGCGTCGCATCGACCAACCGATCGTAGAGCCCGGGCTCACGCGCGGCGCGGTCGCGTCCCATCGTGGCCAGCTTCTCGGCTTCCATCAGACGGGGATCGTCGTATTTCCGCATGCCACGCGGATCGGAATAGACGATGTGCTTGAGGTTGGGGGCGCGATCGGCCAACGCCAGCAGCTTGTCGACCTGCTCCTCGTCCTCGGCGAATACCAGCTTGGCCTCGCCGTAGCTGAGCAAATAGGCCGCTTCCTCGTCCAGCACGTCGCGATAAAGACCCAAGCTCATGGCGCCGATGGCATGCGTTGCGATTTCGGCGGCCACCCAGTCCGGGCGATTGTCACCGATGATGCCGATGACGTCGCCGCGCCCAAGACCAAGTTCGATCAAGCCGAGCGCGAAATCATGGACGCGGGTCTGGTAATCGCTCCAGGTGAAGACGCGCCACAGCCCAAGATCCTTTTCGCGCAGGGCGATTTCGCCGCCGTGCTCCCTGGCGTTGAGGCGCAACAGCTTTGGAAAGGTATCGGCTTGGGCGGCGCGCCCGGCGTAATCCATCATGCTGCGCTCTCCGCAGGCGTCGGCGTATCGTCGGGGTCGACGAGGACCTCGTCCTCTTCGCCAAGATAGGCGCGCTTCACATGGGGATCGGCGAGCACGGAAGCGGGATCGCCCTCGGCGATCTTGCGGCCGAAATCCAGCACCATGACGCGGTGGGAGATATCCATCACCACGCCCATGTCGTGCTCGATCATCATCACGGTCATGCCGAACTCTTCGTTGAGGTCGACGATGTAGCGCGCCATGTCCTCCTTTTCCTCGAAGTTCATGCCGGCCATCGGCTCGTCGAGTAGAATCAGTTGCGGCTCCAGGGCCATGGCGCGGGCAAGCTCTACGCGCTTGCGCAAGCCGTAGGGCAGGGTGCCGGCGGTGGCCTTGCGCACCGACTGCAGGTCGAGGAAGTCGATGATTTCCTCCACCTTGCGGCGGTGCTCGAGTTCTTCGCGCCGCGCGCCGGTCAGCCAGTACAGCGAGCCGGTGATAAAATTGTTCTTCAAGAGGTGGTGCCGCCCGACCATGATGTTGTCGAGCACGCTCATGTGGTGGAATAGCGCTAGGTTCTGGAAGGTGCGCCCGATGCCGAGGGACGGCCGGGCGTTCGGATTGAGGCCGGTGATGTCCTTGCCGCGGTAGAAAAGCTGGCCTTCGGTCGGCTTGTAGCGGCCGGAAATACAATTGACGATCGAGGTCTTGCCGGCGCCGTTCGGGCCGATGATCGAGAACAATTCGCCCTCGTTCACGCCGAACGAGACCTCGGTCAGCGCACGGACGCCACCGAAGCGCAGCGACACGCCGCGCACTTCCAACGTATAAGCCACTCATTCCCTCCAGATAAGGCGCTTGCCGCGCTCTTTATCTATCGTTCGCAACTACACCCGCAATCTTACATCCGCAGTCGCCTTCCGGCCATCCGACTACGATGCCGATCACGGCCGGCATCACGCGTGGTAACGCCGCACCCCAACCAGTCGCGCCATGGCGCACCTGCCGAGGTGGCCCTCCTTAGGGCAATGCGATAGTTTGAAATGTCTTTTGCCTGACAATTCGTCGGGAAATTTTGCCAGGCTGCACTTCTGTTGCAGTGCAGCAAGTATAGGGCGCTACGGTCGATGCGATCATGATTGCTGCGGATTACCTCAAGCGCATCGCGGCCTGGTCGCGCGAACTGAACGAGCGGGAAATCGAAGTCGCCCGTGCCGGCATCCTCGAGAAATCCTACCGCGCCAACGAGCATATCTTCATGCGCGGCGATCGCTTCGACTATTGGACCGGCATCGTCACCGGCCTTGCCCGAATGAGTACCGTATCGAGCGGGGGCAAGGCGGCGACGTTCGCTGGCCTCACGGCGGGCGCCTGGTTCGGCGAAGGCACGGTGCTGAAGAGCGAGCCGCGCCGTTACGACGTGGTGGCATTGCGCGACACCAGGCTGGCGCTGATGGACCGCAGCACCTTCTTCTGGCTGTTCGAGAACAGCGTCGTCTTCAACCGCTTTCTGGTCCGGCAACTTAACGAACGGCTCGGCCAGTTCATCGGCGCGGTGGAACATGGCCGCACGCTCGACGCAACCAGCCGCGTCGCGCGTTCCATCGCCTCGTTGTTCAACCCGATTCTCTATCCGGACATGACGCGCCATCTGGAGATCACGCAGGAAGAAATCCGAGCGCTCTCCGGTATTTCGCGGCAAAACGCCAACCAGTGCCTGAAGCGGCTCGAGAAGGAGGGTTTGCTGCGGCTCGAATATGGCGGCGTCACCATCATCGAACTCGAACGCTTGCGCCAGCATGGCGACTAGGTGCCTAAGAGCCTGATTTCAAACGGCTATGGCGATAGACTTGGCGGAGGTCGAATGCTATGGCCTGCGCGACGAGCGGGTTTGGAGAAGACATGGCGGCTCAGGATTCACAGCGGCGCGTGGCGCTGATCACCGGCGTCACCGGCCAGGACGGCGCCTACTTGGCCGAATATCTGCTCGGCCTCGGCTACACCGTCCACGGCATCAAGCGGCGGTCGTCCTCGTTCAACACCGCGCGGATCGATCACCTCTACCAGGACCCACATTCCCGCAACGTGCCGTTCCTGCTGCATTACGGCGACATGACCGACTCGACCAACCTGATCCGGCTGATGCAGCAGATCCGGCCGACCGAGATCTACAACCTCGCCGCCCAGAGCCATGTCGGCGTCAGCTTCGAAAGCCCGGAATATACCGCCAACGCCGACGCCATCGGCGTGCTGCGGCTCTTGGAGGCGATCCGCATTCTCGGCATGGAGAAGGAGACGCGGTTCTATCAGGCCTCGACGTCCGAGCTCTACGGCCTGGTCCAGGAGGTGCCGCAGAAGGAGACCACGCCGTTCTACCCGCGCTCGCCTTACGGCGTCGCCAAACTGTACGGCTACTGGATCACGGTGAATTACCGCGAGGCCTACGGCATGTTTGCCAGTAACGGCATCCTGTTCAACCATGAGAGCCCGATCCGCGGCGAGACCTTTGTCACCCGCAAGATCACCCGCAGCGTCGCCCGCATCGAGGTTGGCCTCGACGAGGCGCTCTATCTCGGCAACCTCGAGGCCAAGCGCGACTGGGGCCATGCGCGGGACTATATCGAGGGCATGCACAAGATCCTGCAGGCCGACGCCCCCGACGATTTCGTGCTGGCGACCGGCGAGACCCGTTCGGTGCGCGAGTTCGTCGAGCTGGCGTTCGCCGAGGTCGGCCGCCGCATCGAATGGCGCGGTAAGGGTGTTGACGAGACCGGCGTCGACGCCAAATCCGGCAAGATCGTGGTCCGCATCGATCCCGACTATTTCCGGCCGACCGAAGTCGATCTTCTGGTCGGGGATGCCAGCAAGGCGCGCGAAAAACTCGGCTGGAAGCCGAAGACGTCGGTCACCCAACTGGTCAAGGAGATGGTCGCGAACGATCTGGCAGAAGCGAAGCGGGAGGTCGCCAATGGCAAGCCTGCCGTTTGAGTTGACGGGCAAGACGGTCTACGTCGCCGGGCACCGCGGCATGGTCGGTGCCGCGCTGGTGCGCCGGCTGGCGGCGGAACAGGTCGAACTGCTGACGACGCCGCGCAGCGAGGTCGACCTGCGCGATCAGGCCGCGGTCAACCGCTGGTTCGCCGCCAAACGTCCGCAGGTGGTGTTTCTCGCCGCGGCCAAGGTCGGCGGCATCGTCGCCAACAGCACGCTGCGTGCCGAATTCCTCTACGACAATCTGGCGATTGCTTCGAACGTGATCCATGCCGCGCATGTCCACGGCGCCGAGAAGCTGATGTTTCTGGGCTCCTCCTGCATCTATCCCAAACTGGCGCCGCAGCCTTTGCGCGAGGACTCGATGCTGACGGGGCCGCTGGAGCCGACCAACGAGCCCTATGCAATCGCCAAGATCGCCGGCATCAAGATGGTGGAAGCCTATCGCAGCCAGTACGGCGCCGACTTCATCAACGTGATGCCGACCAATCTCTACGGCCGCGGCGACAATTATCACCCCGAATACAGCCACGTCGTCGCCGCGTTGATCCGCCGCTTTCACGAAGCCAAGGTTGCCGGCGCCAGAGAGGTCGTGGTCTGGGGCACCGGCACGCCGCGGCGCGAATTCCTCTATGTCGACGACCTCGCGGATGCCTGCATTCATTTGATGAAGACCTATTCGGATAGCGAACTGGTCAATATCGGCACCGGCGAGGACATCACGATCGCCGAATTCGCCCGCATGGTCGCGGCGACCGTCGGCTATGCCGGCGAGATCGGTTTTGATGCCTCGCGCCCGGACGGCACCCCGCGAAAACTGCTCGATGTCAGCCGGCTGGCCAAACTCGGCTGGCGCGCCAGCACGAAGCTTGAGCACGGCATCCGGCTCGCCTATCAGGCGTTCCTCAGCGAGCACGCGGCGAGCGTCTAGCTCGCCGAACGAAAGCCCCGTCAGCTCGCGTTGATGCGAAAGCATTTGCTCCTCCCCGACGAAAATCGGTACCCAATTTTCCTGATCATGCTCTAGGATGCACGCGCCGAGCGGCCGCAAAGAGCCATCGCCGCGTGTTGTCGGAGGAAGCATAATGAAATATCAACGTCGCCAATTCTTGCAGCTCGTAGCCGGCGCAGCCGCGCTCCCCGCCACCTCAAGCATCGCAAGTGCGCAGGCGTATCCATCGCGGCCGGTCCGCATCGTGATCGGCTATACGCCCGGCGGCTCGGCGGACCTCACGTCGCGCCTGATGGGGCAATGGCTCTCGGAAAAGCTCGGGCAATCCCTCGTCATCGAGAACCGGCCGGGCGGCGGCACCAACATCGCCACGGAGCAGGTGCTGCGCGCCACCCCCGACGGCTACACGCTGCTTCTGGTGGCCCCGGCCAACGCCATCAACGCCACCCTCTACGATAAGCTGCCCTTCGATTTCATGAAGGAGATGGAGCCGATCGCCGGCATCATTCGCTTTCCCAATGTCGTGGTGGTGCATCCCTCGTTGCCGATCAAGTCGATTCCCGAGCTGATCGCCTACGCCAAAGCCAATCCGGGCAAGCTCAACATGGCATCGTCAGGCAACGGATCGACGATCCACATGTCGGGCGAGCTGTTCAAGATGCTGACCGGCATCAACATGCAGCACGTGCCATACCGTGGCGGCGCGCCGGCGCTCACCGACATGCTCTCCGGCCAGATGCATGTGATGTTCGACAATCTTCCGACCTGCGCCGAGCACGTCAAATCCGGCAAGCTGCGCGGGCTTGCGGTCACCAGCACGACGCGCTCGGACGTGCTGCCGGACCTGCCGCTGGTCGCAGATTACCTGCCGGGCTATGAGGCGAGCGCCTGGTACGGCCTCGCAGCGCCAAAGGGCACGCCGCCGGAAATCGTCGGCACGCTCAACAAGGCGGTGAACGAAATCCTCGCGGATCCCAAGGTGAAGGCCCGGTTTGCCGAGATCGGCGCCATCCTGCTGCCGGGCTCGCCCGCCGATTTCGGCAAGCTGGTGGCTGATGAAACCGAGAAATGGGGCAAGGTGGTCAAGTTCGCCGGCGCCAAGGTGGATTAGGACCGGCGAGTTAAACCAGCAATGTCTGCTCGCCGGAGGATACTGTTGCAAAAGCCGAAAGTTGCATCAGTCCGAATTTTTGGTGAAACCTTAAAACGCGAGGCGATCGACGATTCGGATAACCTCAATCGCGTTACCGAAGTCGCCTATTAGTTTAGCATGAGGCGATGAGGTCCCTCAGATCTCTACACGAAAATCGCGCCTGCGGCCCTCAGAATTTTTGACACCTTCGGCAAAACGACTTTTGCAACATGGGGTAATTCCGGGATCGAGCCAGACAAAAGGCAAAGGAATCAGCTCTCCAGGAACGTAAGAGGCCAGCCTCATGTGGCCTCGCAACGATGGAGAGCGGCAATGGAATACTATGTCGGACTGGACGTATCGTTGAAGCAGACATCGATCTGCGTGGTCGATCAGACGGGGTCGGTCGTGCGAGAGGGCGTGGTCGATTCAGATCCTGAGGCGATCTCAGTTTACGTGAGGTCAAAAGCGCCGGATGCAGTACGCATCGGCCTCGAGACCGGCCCAACGTCCACCTGGCTGTGGACCGAACTTAAGCAGCTTGGCCTACCGGTGATCTGTATTGACGCGCGCCATGCCAAGGCCGTGCTCAAGATGCAGATCAACAAAAGCGACCGCAACGATGCTATCGGGATCGCCCGCATCATGCAGACCGGCTGGTTCAAAGAGGTGCACGTCAAGGATATCGACAGCCATTCGGTCAGGGCGCTGCTGGCGAGTCGGGCGCTGCTGGTCAAGATCAAGCGCGATCTTGAGAACCATGTTCGCGGCCTTCTCAAGAACCTCGGTCTTGTCATCGGCCGCGCCACGTTCAATGTCTTCGCCGTACGAACCGAGGAGTTGATCGAGGGCCGTCCTGAGCTGATAGCTGCGATCAGACCGCTGCTCGAAGCGCGCAATGCCGTTGGGCAGCAGGTTAGCGAGCTTGACCGCAAGGTTATGAAACTGGCCCGCCATGATGCGCAGGTCCGCCGATTTATGACGATGCCTGGGATCGGTCCGATCACCGCGCTCGCCTTCAAGGCAACGATTGACGATCCGGCACGGTTTGCGCGATCGAGAAGCGTAGGTGCTTATGTCGGGCTAACCAGTAGACGCCACGCCTCCGGAGAGCTCGATTGGTCAGGTCGCATCTCGAAGTGCGGCGACGCGATGCTACGAAGTTACCTGTTTGAAGCAGCCGGGGTTCTGCTGACGCGCGTCCCGAAGTGGTCCGCCGTGAAGGCTTGGGGGGTTAGGCTCGTCAAGCGCAACGGACTCCGCAAGGCAAAGGTCGCAGTCGCGCGTAAGCTCGCGGTCATTCTGCATCGCATGTGGATCGACGGAACCGAGTTCAACTGGTCGAAAAAGGAAATTGCTGCCTAGCGAGGGCATTACAGAGTTTCTGCCAAACGGCGGGAAAAGACGTCCCAGCCGGGACGATGGCGATGGTGAGTTCGACAGATTTGGTGCGAGCGTCGGAAAGGACGACCGCGATTGCAACATTGAACCGCCAACGTCACCTTACGCCATCATGCGGAGGGTTCACCCCTACCGCGGAGAGAACAGTGGGCCCGGCAAGGATGATCGTGGAGAGCTTGACACCCAGACCCGGAATTAGAGAACACAATCCGGAGGCAAGCAGACGCGGATCAGCCACGTTGTGATGTCCGCGCGACCCGCAACGGACATTCGGTGAGGAGTCCCGGTCAGAGCATTGGGCCGCTGGCTAAGCCAGTCTATTCTTCTGCAACTTGGGCGAAGGTGACAGATCGAGCTTTGCTGTCATACATTCTCTGCGACGGTCGGTCGCGATATCGTCAATCCGAAAGCGGCGAAAGTCAAAGCGATGCCTGAAGCGATCGTTCGCACTTGATTCCAGAACTGCCATCGCCCTGAATAGCTTTCCCAAATCTCCCGCGCGGCTTCAATGTCTGCCGGAATAGGCGTCACCGCCAACGCCTCGTTCATGGGAACGTTCACAGCCATTGTGAGGAAAAGGCCGAAAACCATATAGACCGCAGCCGCGGCCAAGTACCAGAACGCAGCCAAACTCTGACCGGCAAAGCGCATTGCGGCCGCCGTGAGAACCAGAACTACCGGTGTCAGGAAGAATGCGGGAAAGAACACCGCGTTGCGCACTGAGGCATTCATCGCCTTCATGGCGGCGATTGCGACACGGGGATCCGCCTGATCGAGTCCCCGACATCGTCGAGCATACCCAGGCATAGAAGAATCCGAAAATCGCGCCGCAAAAGACAATTGACGCGATCGACAGCGCTAAGAGCAATCCAGGCATTGCAGCCTCCCCCAGGGCGGTCTCTAAAACCAATGCAACCCCCAAGCAAAAAATCATCCGCTGAGCGCGTGACCTTTGTCACATGAACGAGCGACCTTACAATGTCCGTTCTTGAGAGCAGCGCGGACATCACCCAACTAGGTACGATGTCCGAGTCTGGCCGATATTGTTGCAAAAGTCGAAAGTTGCATCAGTCCGAATTTTTGGTGAAACCTTAAAACGCGAAGCGATCGACGATTCGGACAACCTCAGTCGCGTTACCGAAGTCGCCTATGAGTTTAGCGTGAGGCGTTGAGGTCCCTCAGATCTCTACACGAAAATCGCGCCTGCGGCCCTCAGAATTTTTGACATCTTCGGCAAAACGACTTTTGCGACACAATCGACCCAAAGCGGACCTGACGCGTCGGCGCAGTCCCTCGAGCAAGTCGCCTGGTTAAGCAGGAACGTACGTCAACCTAATCACGTCCTCGCCAAGTAGATTGCTGGTCACAAGGCGGAGCGGCGGCCGGGGGCCTGCGAAGAATGGCTTGCCGCGACCAAGTACAACTGGATGGAGGTAAAGTCGATACTCATCAATAAGACCAAGGTCGGTTAGGCTTCGTGCTAGGTCTGGTCCGGAAACTTCAATCTCCCCAACGAGCTGAGCCTTCAGCCCACGTATCACCGCCTCGAAGTCATCCTCGACAAGAGTGGCGTTGGGGCCGACTGACTTCAACGAGCGCGACACGACCCACTTCGGTTGGCACCGCCACGCCGCCACGAAGTCGCGTTCCTCTGGGGTCCACTCAGGATGGTCTTCGTCCCAATAGCGCATGACCTCGTACATGCAGCGGCCGTACACACTGCCCATCAGGCCGCGCACTTGCTCAATGAAGTGACGAAAGAGCGCGGGACCTGGCGCAAATTCCTGATGGTCGACGTAGCCGTCCAGAGACTGGTTCATTCCAAAGACTAGCTTCGCCATACTACAAAATCTCCACCCTAGAGGCTCTTCAGAATAGCTTGAGCCGACGTTGGACAGAAGTGAGATTGGACACAATTTGCGCGCCGCTTTACCGGTGCAACCAATAACCAGACGTCGGCTTTTGGCAGATTTTGTTCTCTAATTCCGGGTCTGGGTGTCAAGCTCTCCACGATCATCCTTGCCGGGCCCACTGTTCTCTCCGCGGTAGGGGTGAACCCTCCGCATGATGGCGTAAGGTGACGTTGGCGGTTCAATGTTGCAATCGCGGTCGTCCTTTCCGACGCTCGCACCAAATCTGTCGAACTCACCATCGCCATCGTCCCGGCTGGGACGTCTTTTCCCGCCGTTTGGCAGAAACTCTGTAATGCCCTCGCTAGGCAGCAATTTCCTTTTTCGACCAGTTGAACTCGGTTCCGTCGATCCACATGCGATGCAGAATGACCGCGAGCTTACGCGCGACTGCGACCTTTGCCTTGCGGAGTCCGTTGCGCTTGACGAGCCTAACCCCCCAAGCCTTCACGGCGGACCACTTCGGGACGCGCGTCAGCAGAACCCCGGCTGCTTCAAACAGGTAACTTCGTAGCATCGCGTCGCCGCACTTCGAGATGCGACCTGACCAATCGAGCTCTCCGGAGGCGTGGCGTCTACTGGTTAGCCCGACATAAGCACCTACGCTTCTCGATCGCGCAAACCGTGCCGGATCGTCAATCGTTGCCTTGAAGGCGAGCGCGGTGATCGGACCGATCCCAGGCATCGTCATAAATCGGCGGACCTGCGCATCATGGCGGGCCAGTTTCATAACCTTGCGGTCAAGCTCGCTAACCTGCTGCCCAACGGCATTGCGCGCTTCGAGCAGCGGTCTGATCGCAGCTATCAGCTCAGGACGGCCCTCGATCAACTCCTCGGTTCGTACGGCGAAGACATTGAACGTGGCGCGGCCGATGACAAGACCGAGGTTCTTGAGAAGGCCGCGAACATGGTTCTCAAGATCGCGCTTGATCTTGACCAGCAGCGCCCGACTCGCCAGCAGCGCCCTGACCGAATGGCTGTCGATATCCTTGACGTGCACCTCTTTGAACCAGCCGGTCTGCATGATGCGGGCGATCCCGATAGCATCGTTGCGGTCGCTTTTGTTGATCTGCATCTTGAGCACGGCCTTGGCATGGCGCGCGTCGATACAGATCACCGGTAGGCCAAGCTGCTTAAGTTCGGTCCACAGCCAGGTGGACGTTGGGCCGGTCTCGAGGCCGATGCGTACTGCATCCGGCGCTTTTGACCTCACGTAAACTGAGATCGCCTCAGGATCTGAATCGACCACGCCCTCTCGCACGACCGACCCCGTCTGATCGACCACGCAGATCGATGTCTGCTTCAACGATACGTCCAGTCCGACATAGTATTCCATTGCCGCTCTCCATCGTTGCGAGGCCACATGAAGCTGGCCCCTTACGTTCCTGGAGAGCTGATTCCTTTGCCTTTTGTCTGGCTCGATCCCGGAATTACCCCATGTTGCAAAAGTCGGTTGAGGCAGGCCGCGAACCATGATTCCGTTACGGTGACGCGAATCTCGGCGAGGTCGATCCATGATGGGCCGTCTGAAGAGTGACCAAGGTCAACTGTTCTACGAGTTTCGTCTTGGCGACGCGGTGCCCGAGGATCACCTGGTACGAAAGATCGATGCTGCCCTCGATCTCTCCTGGCTTCGCAGCGAACTTGCACCTCACTATTCGTCGATGGGTCGCCCGTCGATCGATCCGGAACTGATGATCCGGATGCTGGTCGTGGGGTATGTGTTTGCGATCCGCTCGGAGCGGTTGATCTGCCGTGAAGTGCAGGTGAACTTGGCCTATCGCTGGTTCTGCAAGCTCGGTATCGAGGACGCTATCCCGGATCGTTCGGCATTTTCGCGCGCCCGCAACGAGCGCTTCCGCGATGGAGATGTGTTCCGCCACATGTTCGAGCGGGTCGTCGAGGCGGCATCGCGGCCGGTCTGGTTGGCGGCGAAGGCTTTGCCGTCGATTCGAGCTTGATCCAGGCCGATGCCAACAAGCAGCGCTCGATCGCAGGTCAGGATTGGCGCAAGGATCGTGAGCCGGCGAGGTCCAGCCGCGCGGTGAAGGAGTATCTGGCGACCCTTGACGAGACGGCGTGGGGCGCCGCCAGCGAGATTGTCCCGAAGTTTGTCTCGCCATCCGATCCTGCGGCGCAGTGGACCGGGGCGCACAAGGGACCGGCATTCTTCGCTTATTCCGACAACTATCTCATCGATGTGAAGTTCGGCGTCATCGTCGACGTCGAGGCGTCCCGCGCCATTCGGCAGGCCGAGGTCGGTGCGGCAAAGACCATGATCGAGCGGACAGAAGAGCGCTTCGGCCTTAAGCCGGAGCGGCTTGTCGGAGATACCGCTTACGGGGCAGCTCCAATGCTGAACTGGCTGGTCGAGGAGAAAGGCATCGTGCCCCATATTCCCGTGTTCGACAAGTCGAAGCGGGACGACGGCACCCTCTCGCGCAGCGACTTTCGATATGATCCGACGAGCGACGTTTACCACCGCCCAGGCGGGAAGCGGCTTGGCACGAGTGGCACCATGCATGAGGGCAAGACGCTTCTGTATCGTGCCAGCAAGCTCGATTGCGATATATGCCCGCTCAAACCCCAGTGCTGCCCAAAAGAACCATCACGCAAGATCCCGCGCGACATCCATGAACACGCCCGAGACGTTGCCCGATCGCTCGCCGGCACCGAGAGCTTTGAGCAGTCGCGACATGAGAAGAAGATCGAGATGCGGTTCGCGCACTTGAAGCGCATTCTGAAGCTCGGCCGGCTTCGATTGCGTGGTCCACGGGGCGCCCAGGACGAATTTGTTCTGGCTGCCATCGCCCAGAACCTCCGACGGCTCGCTTCGCTAATGGCGCGACCGCCACCCGTTCAGGCTCTGTGTATTGCGTAGCGTAAAAGTTGCGTGGAGAGCGTCGGGTCGGGGGCAAACCCCATCGCCCCAAATGAACTAGCCGAACGACATCATCAGTCACAGCCGACTTTTACAACGAAATCGGCACGTCGCGGACATGCGGAGATTAGCGCGCAATGTCCGCTTTCAGCGGGATAGTGTTGCAAAAGTCTTTTTGCGGCATGCGACTCAAATTCTTAGAACCATAGGCGCGACGATCGAATAATAACATGGGGTACCACTCTGTCGGGCGCTAAACTCACCGGCGATTCTGACAACGGGTCTGAGGCTACATTGACCGGCGATTGTCGCTTATTTCGTTCTTTCGCGGAAAACTAGCCGCGCGTCCTTTCCGGACTTTTGCAACACTATCAGCGGCAAAGCGGACGTTTTGCCGGTCGCAAGTAATCCAGACTGTGGTTGAACTTGTCTCAGTTTCTCGCCACCGCGCGGGGCGGATTCTTGCCAAGCGCTGCCGCCATCGCCGAGATCAGCGGCCTCATGAAGAAAGCATCCTCCGCCGGATAGATGTCGGTACGCAGGCCGTGGGATTTGAGTTCATCCGAAACCGCCGGTCCGACGGAAGCGATCGGCGTGTGGTCGAGCCCGTCGCGCAGCCGGTCCTCGCAGCCTCGCGCGCGGGCGACCTCCATCAGGCGGCGGATCTGGCCGAGATTGGTCAGCGCGATCGCATCGACGCGGCCTTCCGCCATCTCGTCGATCGCGGTGATGATGTTGGCATCCGCAGCCTGCGCATCGTAGACGTAAGGCAGCACGGTATCGACTTCTGCCCCCTGCGCCTTGATCGCGCCGATGAGGACGCTGTGATCCTTGTCCGGATAAAGTTGCAGGCCGAGGCGATGGCCGCGGAGATCGAGCCGCGACAGCATCTCGGCGACGCCTTCGGAGGTTGGCTTCTCCGTCGTCATCTGCGGTTCCAGCCCGATTTCGCGCAGCGCCTTGCCCGGCTTGGGGCCACGGGCGAATTTGCGTGCGTTGCCGAGGACGGCAATGAATTCCTGTTCGACGCCGATGCGCCGGACGACCTTCATCAGCCGGCGCAGGCCTTCGCCCGTCATCAGCACCAAATCGTCCAAGGGCTTTTCGATTGCCCTCCTGATCCAGGCTTCGATCGGCGCCGGGTCCGGCGCATCGTGGATGGTGAACATCGGACATTGCAGCACGTCGGCGCCCTGCTCGGCGAGCAGGCGGGAAAACTGCGCTTCTTCGCGCGTTTCCAGGATCAGGATGCGGTAACCGTTCAATCTGTCAGCCATGATCTCGCTCCAACGCTTTTGCTTCGCGCTTTGTTCATCCTGACTCCGGTTTCCGGATTGGCGCAAGCGCGTCGGCGGTGATAGAGCAGGGCGCAAATCCCGAGGTTTTCACCCTTCTGCCTGAATTGTAGCCAAGTCCGCGCCATGCCCGATCATCAATTCGTCCTGACCCTGTCCTGCCCGGATCGCCCCGGCATCGTTTCCGCGGTGTCGACTTTTCTGGCCCATAACGGTCAGAACATTCTGGACGCCCAGCAGTTCGACGACGTCCAGACCGGGAATTTCTTCATGCGGGTGGTATTCACCGCCGCCGATCTCGCGGTCGAACTGCAGGCCTTGCAGACCGGTTTCACCGCGATCGCCGACCGCTTCGGCATGGAGTGGCAGATGCGCGACCGCGCCGGCCGCCGCCGGGTGATGCTGCTGGTCTCCAAGTCGGATCATTGCCTGGTCGATATCCTCTATCGCTGGCGCACCCGCGAACTCGAGATGATCCCGACCGCGATCGTTTCCAACCATCCGCGCGAGACGTACAGCTCGCTCGATTTCGGCGAGATCCCGTTCCATTATTTGCCGGTGACGAAGGAAACCAGGCGCGAGCAGGAAGAGGCGGTCTGGAAACTGGTTCAGGAGACTGGGACCGACCTTGTCGTGCTGGCGCGCTACATGCAGATCCTGTCGGACGAGATGTCGGCAAAACTATCGGGGCGCTGCATCAACATCCACCACTCGTTCCTGCCGGGCTTCAAGGGCGCGCGGCCCTACCACCAGGCCCATGAGCGTGGCGTCAAGTTGATCGGCGCCACCGCGCACTACGTCACGCGCGACCTCGACGAAGGCCCGATCATCGACCAGGACGTCGAGCGCATCAGCCATCGCGACACGCCGGAAGATCTGTCGCGCAAGGGCCGCGACATCGAACGCCGCGTGCTGGCGCGCGCGATGCGCCATCACCTCGAGGACCGCGTCATCCTTAGCGGCCGCAAGACCGTGGTGTTTATGGATTAGCGCGCCGCGTCCTGGGACGCGGGAGCCGGATTGGTCTCCTTGTTGCGTTCGGACGCCGGCATTAGGCGCTTTCGCTCGCGCTCCCGCATGTACTCGTCATACTTCGCGGTTCCCGGGCGCGGCGGCGCGTCGGCAGGCAAGCCGCCCGCCCAGGCCGGAATGGCATCGCTGACGCCGGCTGCGACCTTCTCGTTGATGGTCCCACAGCCGCTCAAACCGCAGCCCGCGAGGGCAACGGTGAGATCGTAGCAATATGGCGCGCGCTGGTCGGCATTGGCAGATGACTACAACCTTAACCCTTTAAGGATGATGGATTTGGGGCGTTACCTTGGGGAACCGGCGAGAGCGTTCTGTTGACAGGGCCATTTCATTTGTACAATCGTACAAATAAGTGGCAATCGCGGCAGGTTCGGGCAGCGATATCGGATCGTATCAGTACCGTCACGTCCTTTACGGCTATGCGGCTTGTTCGCCGCAACACGCCGATGGTCCGATTGACAAAAGGGCAGCCAAGGACGCCATGTTGCCGCGCTACCCGGCGGAAAAATCTGGGTTATGGTTAGATCAAGGGCCGGGGACTCGGTTCGAGACACAAGGCCGATCAGGGGGAGAGATGCTCATGCCTATTCGCAGTCAAATATTGCTGGCCGCAGGCTCGGTCGCCGCGATGCTGGCGCTTGCGCCGGCCCACGCCCAGGAGACGGTCAAGATCGGTCTCATTCTGCCGATGACCGGCGGCCAGGCATCGACTGGCAAGCAGATCGACAACGCAGTCAAGCTCTACATGCAGCAGAACGGCGATGCCGTCGCCGGCAAGAAGATCGAAGTCATCCTGAAGGACGACGCGGCGGTTCCCGACAACACCAAGCGTTTGGCGCAGGAACTGATCGTCAACGAGAAGGTCAATTTCATCGCAGGTTTTGGCGTGACGCCGGCAGCGCTTGCGGCAGCGCCCTTGGCGACGCAGGCGAAGATTCCGCAAATCGTGATGGCAGCGGGCACTTCGATCATCACCGAGCGCTCACCCTATATCGTGCGCACTTCGTTCACGCTGGCGCAGTCCTCCACCATCATCGGTGACTGGGCCGCCAAGAACGGCATCAAGAAGGTCGCAACCCTGACCTCCGACTACGCGCCCGGTAACGACGCTCTAAACTTCTTCAAGCAGAACTTCACCGCCGGTGGTGGCGAGATCGTGGAAGAGGTGAAGGTGCCGCTGCAAAACCCTGATTTTGCTCCGTTCTTGCAGCGCATGAAGGATTCCAAGCCGGACGCCGTGTTCGTGTTCGTGCCGGCAGGCCAAGGCGGCAACTTCATGAAGCAGTATGCCGAACGCGGCCTCGACAAGGCGGGCATCAAGGTGATCGGCCCCGGCGACGTGATGGACGACGACCTGCTCAACGGCATGGGCGACGCCGCGCTTGGCACCGTCACGGCGCATCTCTATTCCGCGGCGCATCCCTCGGCCGCGAACAAGGAATTCGTCGCCGCCTACAAGAAAGCTTTCGGCCAACGCCCGGGTTTCATGGCGGTCGGCGGCTATGACGGCATTCGCCTGATCTACGAGGCGCTGAAGAAGACCGGCGGCAAGACTGACGGCGACGCGCTGATCGCGGCGATGAAGGGCATGAAGTGGGAGAGCCCGCGCGGCCCGATCATGATCGATCCGGAAACCCGCGACATCGTGCAGAACATCTACATCCGCAAAGTCGAGAAGGTCGACGGCGAACTCTACAACGTCGAGTTCGCGACGTTTGAGGCGGTGAAGGATTCGGGCAAGACGAAGAAGTGACGCGGAACGCGTCATTCCGGGGCGCACCTCCCGCTCTCTCCACGTCATGCCCGGGCTTGACCCGGGCATCCACGTCTTTCTTCGCAGCGGGTGGTGAGGAAGACGTGGATGGCCGGGCCAAGCCCGGCCATGACGCCGTAGCAGTCAGTTTCTCTTCAGGCCTTGGCTTAAGTTCGCTTCCATGACCACGCTGTTCACCATCCTGTTCGACGGTGTCGCCTACGGCATGCTGCTGTTCGTGCTCGCCTGCGGGCTGGCGGTGACGCTGGGGCTGATGAATTTCGTTAATCTCGCCCATGGCGCCTTCGCCATGACCGGCGGCTATATCTGCGCGGTGCTGGTCAATAATTCCGGCTGGCCGTTCTTCGCAGCGCTTCCGCTCGCCTTTGTTTCGGCCGCCGCGATAGGCGTGGCGCTGGAGCGCACGCTCTACCGCCACCTCTACACCCGCAGCCATCTCGACCAGGTGCTGTTCACCATCGGCCTCACCTTCATGTCGGTGGCGGCGGTCGATTACATCATGGGATCGTCGCGGATCTTCATCAAGCTGCCGGCGGCGCTCGAAGGGCAGTTCGATTTCTTCGGCGTGGGCATCGGCCGCTACCGGCTGATGATCATCGTGATCTGCGGCCTACTTACTGTGGCGCTGCAATTGGTCCTGGCGAAAACCCGCTTCGGCAGCCGCCTGCGCGCGGCGGTTGACGATCCGCGCGCCGCCAGCGGCCTCGGCATCAACGTGCCCCAGGTGTTCGCCTTCACTTTCGCGTTTGGTTGTGGCCTTGCAGGCCTCGGCGGCGCGCTGAGCGCCGAGATCCTCGGGCTCGATCCGTATTTCCCGCTAAAATTCATGATCTACTTTTTGATCGTGGTCACCGTCGGCGGCTCCTCCAGCATCACCGGGCCGTTCCTGGCGTCGCTTTTGCTCGGCATCGGCGACGTCGCCGGGAAATATTACGTGCCGAAGATGGGGCCGTTCGTCATCTACACCATCATGATCGTTATCCTGATCTGGCGTCCGAACGGCCTGTTCGGCCGCGCCGCCGCGCGCTGAGACTCCGATGACCGCAGTTTCCGACGTTTCATCCCATGCCATCGCCCGCGCTCGCTGGCGCCCGGCCGAGATCGCGTTCTGGATTCTTGCCTTGTCCTGCGCGTTCCTGTTTCCGTCCCGCTATCTGATCATGACCGATATCTTGCGGCTGGCATTGTTCACGCTGTCGCTCGATCTGATCCTCGGCTACGCCGGCATCGTCTCATTGGGGCACGCCGCGTTCTTTGGCGTGGGCGCCTATTCGGCGGGATTGCTGGCCCTGCATGGCATCATCAACGAACCGGTGATCGCACTGGGGGTCGCCGGTCTCGTCGCCATGGTACTCGGCTTCCTGACCAGCTTCCTTGTCATCCGCGGCGTCGACCTGACGCGGCTGATGGTGACGCTCGGTATCGCGCTGTTGCTCGAAGCTCTGGCGGAACGGTTCTCTAATATCACTGGCGGCACCGACGGGCTGCAGGGCATCGAGATGCAACCGATCCTCGGCCTGTTCGCGTTCGATATGTTCGGCAAGACCGGGTTCTTCTATTCGCTGATCGTGCTGTTCCTGCTGTTTCTGTTGGCGCGGCGGATCGTGAACTCGCCGTTCGGCCTGTCGCTGCGCGCGATCAAGAACAATCCGCTGCGGGCGTCGGCCATCGGCGTGCCCGTCAACCGGCGCCTGATCGCGATCTATACGATTGCCGCGTTCTACGCCGGCATTGCCGGGGCGTTGTTCACCCAGACCACGGCGCTGACCTCGCTCGACGTGTTCGCGTTCGAACGCTCAGCCGACCTGATGCTGGTGCTGGTGATCGGCGGCACCGGCTATCTCTATGGTGGGCTGATCGGCGCCGTCGTGTTTAAGATGCTGCAGGAGCTGTTTCAGACCATTACGCCGCAATACTGGATGTTCTGGATCGGGCTCGTTCTGGTTGTGATGGTGCTGGTCGGCCGCGAGCGCATCCATCGCTGGGTGCTTTGGGGGCCGAACCTCGTCATCCGCCAGGTCTTCGGACGCAAGGCCGTCGTTGCCGTTCCCGAGAGCGACGCGCCATGACGATCGTGCTGGAAACCAGGGGGCTGGAAAAATCCTTCGGCGGCTTGCGGGTCACCCGTGACCTGTCGCTGAAGGTGGAGCAGGGCGCCCGTCATGCCCTGATCGGGCCCAACGGTGCCGGCAAGACCACCGTCATCAATCTGCTGACCGGCGTGCTCAAGCCCAATGCGGGACGGATCCTGCTCGAAGGTAGCGACATCACCGATCTGCCGGTCCATAAGCGGGTACTGCGCGGGCTGTCGCGCACCTTCCAGATCAACCAGCTCTATGCCGACCTGACCCCGCTCGAAACCGTGGGGCTCGCGGTGTCCGAGCGGCTCGGCCGCGGCGGCGACTGGTGGCGGCGGATGGGTGCGCGCGACGACGTCAACCGCGACGTCGCGGAAACGCTCGGACGGTTTCATTTGCTCGACGTGATGAACGAGCGCACAGCGACGCTGCCCTATGGCAAGCAGCGCCTGCTCGAGATCGCGGTCGCGATCGCGACCAAACCGCGCGTGCTGCTGCTCGACGAGCCGGCGGCCGGCGTGCCCGAGAGCGAGCGCCACGATATTCTGGCGGCGGTCGCTGCCCTGCCGCGCGACGTCACGGTGCTTTTGATCGAGCACGACATGGACCTGGTATTTTCGTTCGCTGACCGGATCTCGGTGCTGGTCAACGGCGCCATGCTGGTGGAGGGACCGCCGGACGAAGTGGCGCGGGATCCGCAAGTGAAAGCGGTCTATCTGGGCGAGGCGGCCCATGCCTGAGCTTCTCGCCATCGATGCCCTGCGCGCCGGCTACGGCGAAGCCGTCGTGCTTCCCTCGCTGTCGCTGACGCTCGGTGAGGGCCAGGTGCTGGCGCTATTGGGGCGCAACGGCACCGGCAAGACCACGCTGATCAATTCGATCGTCGGTATTACCCGCCGTTTCGGCGGAACCATTGCGCTCGGCGGGCTTGATATCACCGCGATGCGCCCGGACCAACGGGCGCGGGCCGGGATTGGCTGGGTGCCGCAGGAACGCAATATCTTCCGTTCGCTGACGGTCGAGGAAAACATGACCGCGGTGGCCCAGCCTGGTCCGTGGACGGTGGACAAGGTCTACGAGATGTTTCCGCGGCTCAAGGAGCGCTGCAGCAACTTCGGCAACCAGCTCTCCGGCGGCGAGCAGCAGATGCTGGCGATCGGCCGCGCGCTGACCCTCAATCCCAAGGTGCTGCTGCTGGACGAGCCGACCGAGGGGCTGGCGCCGATCATCGTTGAAGAACTCTTAAGGGCGCTCGGCACAATCACCCGGGCCGGCGGCATCTGCTCTGTTATCGTCGAGCAGAATGCGCAAAAGATTCTGGGGCTGGCCGATCGGGTTGTGATATTGGAACGCGGCGCGATCGTGCATGATGCGGCAAGCCACGCGTTGAAGGCCGATCCCGCGGTGCTTGAACGCTATCTCGGCGTCGCCGGAGCCGCCGCGCACTAGATTATGGGAGTTGAGACCATGCAGAGAACAAAGCCCCCGTTCCGCGCCGACGAGGTCGGCAGTCTGTTGCGGCCGCCGCGCATCAAGGAAGCGCGCGCCAAGCTGGAGAAGGGCGAGATCACGGCGGAGGACCTGCGCAAGGCCGAAGATCTCGAGATCGAAAAGGTCGTGCACAAGCAGGCCTCGATCGGGCTGAAGCTCGCGACCGATGGCGAGTTCCGCCGCTCCTGGTGGCACTTCGATTTCCTCGCCAAGCTCACCGGCTGCGAACTGTTCCACCCCGAAACCGGTATTCAGTTCGCGGGCGTCGAGACCCGGCACGACGCCGTCCGCGTGATCGGCAAGCTCGACTTCCCGGACAACCATCCGATGCTGGATCACTTCCGCTTCCTGAAGAAGCATGCCGACAGAGCGCATGTTACTCCAAAGATGACGATCCCGTCGCCGGCCGTGCTGCATTTCCGCGGCGGCCGCAAGTCGATCTCGAAGGAGGTCTATCCTGATCTGGAGGAGTTCTTCCTCGATCTCGGCAGGACCTATCGCAAGGCGGTGAAGGCGTTCTACGACGCCGGTTGCCGCTACCTGCAGTTCGACGACACCGTGTGGGCCTATCTCTGCTCGCAGGACGAATTGCAGAAAGCGCGCGATCGCGGCGACAACCCCGACGGCCTGCAGGAAATCTACGCACGGGTGATCAACTACGCGCTGGCCGAGCGGCCCGCCGACATGGTGATCACCACCCATGTCTGCCGCGGCAATTTCCGCTCGACCTGGATTTCGTCCGGCGGCTACGAGCCGGTCGCCGAGACCATGCTGGCCGGCACCAATTACGACGGCTATTTCCTCGAATATGATTCCGATCGCGCCGGCGGCTTCGAGCCGCTGCGTTACCTGCCGAAGGGCAACAAGGTCGTGGTGGTCGGCGTCATCACCTCCAAGTTCGGCGAGCTCGAGAAGAAGGACGACATCAAGCGCCGCCTCGAGGAGGCCGCCAAGTTCGCCCCGCTCGACCAGCTCGCAGTGTCGCCGCAATGCGGCTTTGCTTCCACCGAGGAAGGCAACATCCTCTCCGAGGAGGAGCAGTGGGCGAAGTTGAGCCTCGTGGTGGAAGTGGCCAACGAGGTGTGGGGGAAGTAAATCTCTCCGTCGTCATTCCGGGATGGTGCGTAAGCACCAGACCCGGAATCTCAAGATTCCGGGTTCGATGCTGCGCATCGCCCCGGAATGACGGCCGGCTCCCGCGCCCTCATTTCTCCGCCAAATACACCTCCTCGAGCAGCGACGAATTCGACCACGGCACCTGCTTGCCCTTGTCGCGGCGACGACTGGCAAGTGTGGCTGGTTCCAAATGACCCGGCCACGGTGTTTCGGTATTCCTTCGGTGGGCAGAAGGTGGTAGGATGGATCCGCCACTTGGCGCTGCCCACCGCAATTTCCCAACCCTACGCGATGAAAAACGACCAGATCCTCAGCCAGATCACCGAATTCTGCCGCCAGGCCGATATGGCGGAGACGACGTTCGGACGCCGGGTCGTCAACGACGGCAAGCTGGTGCACCGGCTGCGCGAGGGCAAGCGCATCACCATCGATACGCTGGACCGGATCCAGGCCTATATCGCGGCGTCCACCGGCGCGCTGCCGCCGCCGCGCGGCCTTGAAGTGCCGCCGGAAAAGCGCGATCCCCGCGGCAATTTCCGCTTTTTCGAGAACCGGCAGAAATACCTGCTGTTCGTCCATACCTGCAGCGAAAAGCGGGTGATTGCGGAGCGGGTGGCGCTGGAACTGTCCAGCCTGCATCCGCGGCCGCCGGCGCTGCGGGTCTTCGACGCGGGCGTGGGAGACGGCACGGTGCTCGCACGGGTGATGCGCTCGATGCACGGCCGTTTTCCTCATATGCCGTTCTATATCGCCGGCAAGGAGTTGAGCCTGGAGGACGTCCGGCTGACGCTCGACAAGGTGCCGGACCGGCTGTTCGAGCACCCGGCGACTGTCATCGTCCTGACCAACATGCATTACGCGGAGGCGCCCTGGCTGACGCCGGCGTCTCCTGCCGCCGCGGCGGGCATGATCTGGCACGAGGTCGCCCTGCGAGGGGCCTCGTCGGGGGAGTTCGAGGCCCAGATTGCAGAGCTTGGGCCGTTTCTGGAACAAAACTGGCGGGCCAATATCAGCCCCAAATCGGGCATGCCGATCTACGAACGCCCGGTGGCGCTGGTCGTGTATCGGGAAGACCACCGGTTCCTGCTTGATTCGATCATCCCACGGGCCGGGCGAACCGAGGCCAATTTCGATCTTGTGATCGCTTCCCAACCTTATCGGGCCAAATCCTCTGTGAATTTCCGCGCCAAGCGGATCATTGCACCGCTGGCCCGATCCCTTCGGGCGGGGGGCCGTTTGATTGGAATTCACTCCCACGGGCAGGATCCGGGCCTGGAAATCATCCAGTCGGTCTGGCCGGGAGAAAATCCTTTCGCCGTGAGCCGCCATGAGCTATTGCGCGCGGTGAAATACGAGCTGGGGTCGGCCGGGCGGGACCTTAACTTTAATGCCTACGCCGATAACCGTTCCATCTTCCGTTATGATATGGAAGCGCTGCCCAACGAGGTCACCGGCTCGATCGGAACCTCGACGGCCTTTGCAGCGTGGAATGCGGCGGTGTATGTCGCCCAGATCGAAGACGACCGGTTGGCGGAAATGACTGAAAACAGCCGAGCCCTCGATGCCACCAGAGAGGTTCTGCGCAAGCATAATGGGCTTTGGTTTTACGACGAATCCTACGTCATTTCGCGGCGGCGCGACTGACATTCCGGGATACACGACACACACAGCCGCCGGCATCCGGCGGGAACAAGGGGTTGTTTGATGCGCGCGTCCTATCTCTTCACCAGCGAGTCGGTTTCCGAGGGTCATCCGGACAAGGTTTGCGATCGAATCTCGGACGAGATCGTCGACCTGTTCTACCGGGAAGGTCCGAAGGCGGGCATCGACCCATGGCAGATCCGCGCGGCCTGCGAAACGCTTGCCACCACCAACAAGGTCGTCATCGCCGGCGAAACGCGCGGTCCGAGCTCGGTGACCAATGACCAGATCGAGAGCGTTGTTCGCGAGGCGATCAAGGATATCGGCTACGAGCAGGAAGGCTTCCACTGGGAAAAAGCCGACATCGAGATTCTGCTGCATCCGCAGTCGGCCGACATCGCCCAGGGCGTCGATGCCAAGCAGCCCAGCAACCAGGAAGAGGGCGCGGGCGACCAGGGCATCATGTTCGGTTACGCCACCAACGAGACGCCCGACCTGATGCCGGCGCCGATCTTCTACGCCCACAAGATCCTGCGGCTGATTTCCGAAGCACGCCACTCCGGCCGCGAGAAGGTGCTCGGTCCGGACTCCAAGAGCCAGGTCACCGTGCAGTACGAGAACGGTAAGCCGGTCGGAGTGCGCGAGATCGTGGTCTCGCACCAGCACCTGGTCGAGGACCTCACCTCCAGTCAGATTCGTGACATCGTCGAGCCCTATGTCCGCGAAGCGCTGCCGAAGGAATGGATCAACGGCAATACCATCTGGCACATCAACCCGACCGGAAAATTCTACATCGGCGGCCCCGATGGCGATTCCGGTCTCACCGGCCGAAAGATCATCGTCGATACCTATGGCGGCGCAGCCCCGCATGGCGGCGGCGCCTTCTCCGGCAAGGATCCGACCAAGGTCGACCGTTCGGCGGCCTATGCCGCGCGCTATGTCGCCAAGAATATCGTCGCCGCCGGTCTCGCTGATCGCTGCACGCTGCAGCTCGCTTACGCGATCGGTGTGGCGCGTCCGCTGTCGATCTATATCGATACCCATGGCACCGGAAAAGTGCCGGAGGACCAGCTCGAGAAGGCGGCCGCGAAGGCGATGGATTTGACGCCGCGCGGCATCCGCACCCATCTCGATCTCAATCGCCCGATCTACGCCCGTACCGCGGCCTACGGCCATTTCGGCCGCACGCCCGACAATGAAGGCGGCTTCTCCTGGGAGAAGACCGATCTGGTCGAACCGCTCAAGCGCGCAGTTTAGTTTTAACGACGTCATTCCGGGGCACCGCGATAGCGGTGAACCCGGAATCTTTTTCATGATTTCGAGATTCCGGGTTCGTGGCTCACGCGCGCCCCGGAATGACGAGTTCAACAAAGGGAAACTCCCCATGACCACCGCCGCCGCCAAGAAGCCCGCCTTCACCGACTACATCGTCAAGGACATTTCGCTCGCCGAATTCGGCCGCAAGGAGATCTCGCTGGCCGAGACCGAAATGCCGGGCCTGATGGCGACGCGCGAGGAATACGGTCCGAAGCAGCCGTTGAAGGGCGCCCGCATCGCCGGCTCCCTGCACATGACGATCCAGACCGCGGTCTTGATCGAAACGCTGGCCGCACTCGGCGCCGACATCCGCTGGGTGTCCTGCAACATCTATTCGACGCAGGACCACGCAGCCGCCGCGATCGCCGCCGCCGGCATTCCGGTGTTTGCGGTGAAGGGCGAGACGCTCGCCGAATATTGGGACTACACCGCAAAGCTGTTCGACTGGCACGGCGGCGGCACGCCCAACATGATCCTCGACGACGGCGGCGACGCCACCATGCTGGTGCATGCCGGCTACCGCGCCGAGCAGGGCGATACCGCTTTCCTCGACAAGCCGACTTCGGAGGAAGAGGAAATCTTCTATGCGCTGGTCAAGCGCCTGCTGAAGGAGAAGCCGAAGGGCTACTTCGCCGAGATCGCCAAGAACATCAAGGGCGTCTCGGAGGAGACCACCACGGGCGTGCACCGCCTCTACGACATGGCGAACAAGGGCACGCTGTTGTTCCCCGCCATCAACGTCAACGACAGCGTGACGAAATCGAAATTCGACAACCTCTATGGCTGTCGTGAATCGCTGGTCGACGGCATCCGCCGCGGCACCGACGTCATGATGTCCGGCAAGACCGCGATGGTCGCGGGTTTCGGCGACGTCGGCAAGGGTTCGGCCGCGTCGCTGCGCCAGGCCGGCTGCCGCGTCATGGTCTCCGAAGTCGATCCGATCTGCGCGCTGCAGGCAGCGATGGAAGGCTATGAAGTCACGACGATGGAAGACGCCGCACCCCGCGCCGACATCTTCGTCACCGCGACCGGCAACAAGGACATCATCACCATCGACCATATGCGCGCGATGAAGGATCGCGCCATCGTCTGCAACATCGGTCACTTCGATAATGAGATCCAGATCGCTGGATTGCGTAACCTGAAGTGGACCAACATCAAGCCGCAGGTCGATGAGATCGAATTCCCCGACAAGCACCGCATTATCCTGTTGTCGGAAGGCCGCCTCGTAAACCTCGGCAACGCCATGGGCCACCCGTCTTTCGTGATGTCGGCGTCCTTCACCAACCAGACGCTGGCGCAGATCGAACTGTTCGCCAACAACAAGGACGGCAAGTACCAGAAGAAGGTTTACGTGCTGCCGAAGACGCTGGACGAGAAGGTGGCCCGCCTGCATCTCGCCAAGATCGGCGTCAAGCTGACCGAGTTGCGCAAGGACCAGGCCGACTATATCGGCGTCAAGCCGGAAGGCCCGTACAAGTCGGACCATTACCGCTACTGATTTCAGGCAGGACGCGCCGCCGCAGGTGTCGCCCTGACGCAAACGCCAGAGCCTCAACAAGCCCCGGAGCGATCCGGGGCTTTTTGCTGGCCGGCCGCACAATTCGCAATCGTTGAGATTCAATCGTAAATTCCGATACAGCCTGTATCGTCGCGGCAACCTGACAATGCGAGTTGCAATTTCTCCCTGCTGCCCCTTACATCTGATGGCAGGGAGATCGTCATGACCGATGCGGCAGAGCACTTCGACGTCCTCATTGTCGGCGCCGGCCTTTCCGGCATCGGCGCGGGCTATCACCTGCAGGAGAAGTGCCCGGGCAAGAGCTATGTGATCCTCGAGGGCCGCGATTGTATCGGCGGCACCTGGGATCTCTTCCGATATCCCGGCATCCGCTCCGACTCCGACATGTACACGCTCGGCTATTCGTTTCGGCCGTGGACCGAGCCGAAGGCGATCGCCGACGGGCCGCGCATCCTCAACTATGTGCGCGAGACCGCTACCGACAATGGCATTGACAAGCACATCCGCTTCCACCACCGCGTCAAACGCGCTTCGTGGTCGTCGTCGGATTCGCGCTGGACGGTCGAGGCCGAACGCAGCATTGGCGAGGGCGCGGCGGAGACCGTGCGCTTCACCTGCAATTTCCTGTTCATGTGCTCGGGCTATTACAAGTACGAGGAAGGCTATACGCCCGAGTTTTCGGGCACCGCGGATTTCGCCGGCCAGATCGTGCATCCGCAGAAATGGCCCGAAGACCTCGACTACGCGGGAAAACGCGTGGTGGTGATCGGCTCGGGCGCGACCGCCGTGACGCTGGTGCCGGAACTGGCGAAGACCGCTGCGCATGTCACCATGCTGCAGCGTTCGCCGACTTACGTGGTGGCGCGGCCGGCTGAAGACGCGCTTGCCAACAAGCTGCGCAAAAATCTCTCCGCCAAGCTCGCCTATCACCTGATCCGCTGGCGCAACGTGCTGTTCGGCATGTATTTCTTCCAGCTCTGTCGGCGCAAGCCGGACCGCGCCAAGCAGTTGATCCTCGGTGGCGTCAAGATGGCGCTGGGACCGGAATACGACGTCGGTAAGCACTTTACGCCGCGCTACAATCCGTGGGAGCAGCGGCTCTGCCTGGTGCCCGACGGCGATCTGTTCAAGTCGATCCGCGACAAGCGCGCTTCCGTCGTCACCAACGAGATCGACACTTTTACCAAGGGCGGCATCAGGCTGAAGGACGGCAGCGAGTTCGAAGCCGACATCATCGTCACCGCGACCGGGCTGGTTCTGCAGGTGCTCGGCGGCCTCGAAGTCAGCGTCGACGGCCGCACGGTCGATTTCGCGCGCACGCTGAACTACAAGGGCATGATGTATTCGGATATTCCAAACCTGGCGGCCGCGTTCGGCTACACCAACGCGTCGTGGACGCTGAAATGCGATCTGACCTGCGAATATGTCTGCCGGCTCATCAACTATATGGACCGCAACGGCTACAAGCAGTGCATGCCGCATAACGTCGATCCGTCAATCACCGAGTTGCCGTCGCTCGATTTTTCGTCCGGTTATGTGCAGCGCTCGATTGCCAAACTGCCGAAACAGGGCTCGAAGCGCCCGTGGCGGCTGTACCAGAACTATGCGCTGGATATCGTCACGCTGCGCTACGGCAAGATCGACGATGGCGTGATGCAGTATTCGTGAAGCCGCATCCAGCGGCGGCTGCGTCCGGACGCCCCATCCGTAATTTCGCGTATACGTGTGTGAAGGCGAATCATCCAAGTTGCCCTCACGGTTAACGCCGGATTAACCGGCGTGCCGCTACGCTGCGTGCCTTGCGGCACCTGACAGCACGAGGAAGCCCATGGACGCCCAGCGAATTGCCGTCGATGCCCTTGTGGCGCTGACCGATTGCGACCGTGAGGCGGCGATCGCCTTCATCCGCAAATTCTATCTGGCCGGCGTGCGCGACCCGAAGCGGCTCACGTTCAAGGGCTTGCAGGCGCTGCGGAGCTGACGGCGCCAACGCTGTCATACCCCGCGCATGCGGGGTATCCAGTACGCTGCGGCTTTTCCACGTCATTGCGAGCGCAGCGAAGCAATCCATAGTGCCGCGTGGGGATAGATGGATTGCTTCGTCGCTTCGCTCCTCGCAATGACGGCTGGACATACTTTCGCCTTCTCGCGACGCATGGCGCCCGAGCTTTGCACTTTCTTTTGCCCTTCCGAAACACAGAGGGCGCAGGGAAGGGGGTGCGCGCCGCACCCGCGGTCTCGTGTGCAATTTGCGCACTAAGAACGCGCACACGAGCATACAGGTACAGCGGGAGCATCCTGGCCTTCCCTGCGCAATGGCTTTAGGGCTTATTTCGTCCTCTTCCCGGTGAACGGCTTTCTTGCCACCGTCGCTCCACGAGATACCTGTGAAACTTAACGCCAGCACCGCGGCGCCAGAACCACACGACTTTACCGTACGCTTAAGGCGCCACCGTCTTGTGCGCCTTCCGCGTCCATCGCATCTCACCGCACGTTCGTGACGATCGCGAGCGCCCCTCAATCGGGTGAGACGGGCGGAGTTATGCAGATGATTTGCGTCACAAGTTCAGCGGAATATTTTTGCGCGAAAGGCTGGACAGACTTTTGGTGATTTGCCCGTCGTGCCAATTGGTCGCAGCCGCCATTGAAATTTTCGTTTGTGCGCGCGGCAAATCAGTCGGCAGAACCGCAGGGTGGCAAAGCCACCGCGCGCTATTGCGCCGCCCGATGACAGGCTCCGCGATACGCGGTGGCAATCGCAAGATAGAATCCTGGATGTCGCTTCGCTCATCCGGGCTGCAGATGCTGATGGCGGGTTACGCTGTCGCTAACCCGCCCTACATCGCGAGCGAAAAGCCTACGCCATCAACCTACGACGACTTCGCTGATCTGGATGACCGGAGACTGGTCGGTATAGTTCGGGATGTCTGCCATGATCTCCTTGGCATGTGGTCCGAAACCGGCTTGGAAGGCCTCGATCGAGTCGCAGAAGATGTGGCACATGCCGATATAGGTCGCTGGCGCGCCCGGCGCGCCGCCGGCCAGGCCCTTGTCGACCGTGTAGGACCTGCAGGCATCGCCCATGCGCGCTTTCACGAGCGGCATATGCTTGTCGCGGTAGTAATCGTGATCGAAGCGCCCGCCGGGCGTATTCGGATACATTACGCTTACCTTGATCATGGACGTGCCCTCCGATTCTCGCGTTCGCCGTTATTCTCCGGCAATAGGCGGAATCTGTGTCAGTTTTGCGGATCTTGCAACTGGAAGACGGTGGGCGTTCGCATCATCCTCGCGCCGCTGCGCTCCTCCGCTGATATTCGAGTAGGGGCAGGCCGGCCAACCCCAATTTGTCGGTATCAACTTCCTCGATGATGATTCCGCGCGTTCACGCCATCGCGCGCTTTCAAGCACGGCTTTTCAAATCGCGGTGAGAGCCGTCGCACGGCTATCCGCTTTTGCGGTGCGATCCCCAATTGGGTGGAGTGATTTCACGACAAAGAGGATATCACCAATGACCAAGTCTATCCCAACACTCGCCGCCGCGTTTCTGATGACCGCGATCGCAACGCCCGTGTTCGCGCAGGCCGCGATCCAGGAGCCGGGCGCCTTTTCGTTCTACCATCCCAATGCCGACGTGCTCAACGGCCGGCCGGCATACCGGTCGTTCGATCAATCGAACGCCTATTACAATTCCAATGCTTATTACAACGAGGCTGCGCCCGCGCCGCGACTGCGGCAGAGGCCGGTCACGCCGAGGAATCATCGCAGGGCGCAGTAGCGTGAGCGTGTAGCCTGGACGATCCGTTAGGCCATCTGCGCTGCTTCGTTACGCAGCTAATTGCGCCCATCCTCCAGGATCATGGTCGCACCTTTTTCCGCGATCATCGCCGTCGGCGTGTTGGTGTTGCCCGACGTGATCGTCGGCATCACCGATGCGTCGGCGACGCGCAAGCCCGCAAGCCCAAAGAAGCGCAGCCGCTCGTCGACCACCGCCATCGGGTCGCTCGCGGTGCCCATCTTCGCGGTGCCGACGGGATGGAAGATCGTGGTGCCGATGTCGCCGGCGGCCTTTGCCAATGATTCATCGTCATCGCCAACGCTGGGGCCGGGCAGGTATTCGACCGGGCGATATCGCTCGAGCCGCTTCTGCTTCATCAGCCGCCTCGTGGTCCTGATCGCATCGGCCGCGACCTGGCGGTCGTCGTCGGTCGAGAGATAGTTCGGCGCGATCGACGGCGCCTCGTCGGGCTTTGCCGAGCGGATGCGCACGGTGCCGCGCGAGGTCGGCTGCAGATTGCAGGCGCTCACGGTGATGGCGGGGAAGCGGTGCAGGGGATCGCCGAACTTGTCGAGCGACAGCGGCTGCACGTGAAACTGGATGTTGGCGCGGGCGCGGCGCGGATCTGAGCGCGTGAAGATGCCGAGTTGCGAGGGCGCCATCGTCAGCGGCCCGCGGCGGCGGAAGGCATAGTCGAGCCCCATCATCCCGCGCCGGACCAACGACCAGTAGGTCTCGTTCAGCGTGCGGACGCCCTCGACCTTGTAGATCGCGCGCTGCTGCAGATGGTCCTGCAGATTGCGGCCGACACCCGGTCTGTCGAGCACAACATCGATGCCGAGCGGCGACAGCCAGTCGGCGGGTCCGATGCCAGAGCGGTGCAGCACCTGGGTCGAGCCGATCGATCCCGCGCACAACACGACCTCGCCTTTGGTGCGGGCCTCGATCACCTCATTGCCCTGGATAAAGCGCACACCGACGGCGCGGCCGTTCTCGATGATGAGCCGGTCGACCAGCACGTGCTTCTCCAGCCGCAGATTGGCGCGGTTGAGCACCGGCTTGAGAAAACCGCGCGCGGACGACCAGCGCCGGCCGCGCTTCTGGTTGACGTGGAAATAGCTCACGCCCTCATTGTCGCCGGTGTTGAAATCCGGAATGCGCTTGATGCCCATTTCCTCGGCAGCGTCGCCGACCGCATCGAGAACCTCCCATGACAGCCGCGGCGCCTCGATGCGCCAGCCGCCGCCAATGCCGTGATGTTCGCTTTCACCGAGGAAATGATCCTCCAGCCGCTTGAACAGCGGCTTTACGTCGTCGTAGGCCCAGCCGGTGAGGCCGAGCTGGCGCCAGTGATCGTAATCGGCTGATTGGCCCCGCATCGAGATCATCGCATTGATGGCGGAGCAGCCGCCGATCACCTTGCCGCGGGGATAGGCGAGGGAGCGGCCGTTCAGGCCGGGCTCCGGCTCGGTTTTGAACATCCAGTCGGAGCGGGGATTGCCGATCGCAAAGAGATAGCCGACGGGGATGTGAAACCAGATCCAGTTGTCGTTGCCGCCGGCCTCCAGGATCAGCACGCGTTGTTTGGGATCGGCCGACAGCCGGTTGGCCATGATGCAGCCGGCGGTCCCGGCGCCCACCACGATATAATCGAAATCGCCTTCAAGCCTTTTCGGCATGCTCAGTTTCCGCCCATCACGCGCCCTCCATGCCTAATAGTCAGAGGTGGACGGCTGGTACAAGTCCCGGCCATGACGCCCGGGGAATGGGCGGCGTCCCCAGGCTGTTGGGTGAACCACCGCTTGCATGCTACAGAGGTCTAACGTTCCAATCTGAGGTTCGAGAAATCCCATGCCCATCGTCAACCGCGTCGCCGATCTGCAACCCGATATTCAGGCCTGGCGCCGCGATATCCATGAAAATCCCGAGCTGCTGTACGACGTCCACCGCACTGCAGCATTCGTGGCAGACCGCCTGCGCGAATTCGGCTGTGACGAGGTGGCGACCGGCCTTGGCCGCACCGGCGTCGTCGGCGTCATCAGGGGCAAGCAGCCCGGCAGGGGCGAGATCAGGGTGATCGGGCTCCGCGCCGACATGGACGCATTGCCGATCGAAGAGGCAACCAACCTCCCTCATGCTTCCAAGAAGCCGGGCCTGATGCACGCCTGCGGCCATGACGGTCACACTGCGATGCTTCTGGGGGCAGCGCGATATCTTGCCGAGACCAGGAATTTTGCCGGTGAGGCGGTCGTGATTTTTCAGCCGGCCGAAGAGGGCGGGGCAGGCGCTGCCGCCATGATCCAGGACGGGCTGATGGACCGGTTCGGCATCGAGCAGGTCTACGGCATGCACAACGGCCCGGGCATCCCGGTCGGCTCGTTCGCCATCCGGCCTGGTCCGATGATGGCCGCGACCGACTCGATCGATATCAGGATCGAGGGACTCGGCGGCCACGCCGCGCGCCCGAACAAGTGCATTGATTCTGTGCTCGTCGGCTCTCAGCTTATTACCGCGCTACAGTCGATCGTGTCGCGGACCATCGATCCCCTGGAATCCGCGGTGATCTCGATCTGCGAGTTCCATGCCGGCAATGCGCGCAACGTGATCCCGCAGATCGCCGAACTCAGGGGCACCGTGCGGACACTAACGCCGGAAGTGCGCGAAACGGTCGAGAAGCGGGTCCGCGAGGTGTGTGAGGGCGTAGCCAGGATGACCGGCGCGAAGATCGATCTCACTTACGAGCGCGGCTATCCCGTGACTCAAAACCATGCCGAGCAAACCGAATTCGCCATGCAGGTGGCCAAGGAAGTGGCCGGCGCCCAGAACGTTCACGATATGCCGCCGCTGATGGGCGCGGAAGATTTTTCCTACATGCTGGAGGCGCGGCCGGGCGCGTTCATCTTCTGCGGCAACGGCGACAGCGCCGGGCTCCACCACCCCGCCTATGATTTCAACGACGAGGCGATCGTGTATGGCACCTCGTACTGGATCAAGCTGGTCGAGAACAAGCTGGCGGCATCGTAAGGGCGTACGTCACTTCAACTTCGATCGCACATGAAGTGCGAGGTCACATGAGGGAAGGCCTGTATCTCCAATACAGGCCTTCATTATTTGCCGCTCGTCTCGACTGAGCACAGTCTTCGGTCCCGCGCTCAATAGCGCGACGGTACGTACATTTCGGGTGGAATCGGCCCGCGGCTATATTCCGGGTTGCGAACCCGCGGCGGCAGTACCACCGGCTCGCGCTTGATTTCCTGGTAGGGAATTTGTTCGAGCAGATGCGCGATGCAGTTCAGCCGTGCCTTTTTCTTGTCGTCGGCCTCGACGAGGTACCAGGGAGCTTCCGGAATGTGGGTACGCTCCAGCATCGCCTCCTTGGCCTTGGTGTATTGCTCCCAGCGGCTGCGCGATTCCACATCCATCGGGCTGAGTTTCCACTGCTTGAGCGGATCGTGGATCCGCATCATGAAGCGCAAATACTGCTCTTCATCGGTGATAGAAAACCAGTACTTGATGAGGGTGATTCCGGAGCGCACGAGCATGCGCTCGAATTCCGGCACCGACCGGAAGAATTCTTCGACGTCATCTTCGGTGCAGAAGCCCATCACGCGCTCGACGCCGGCGCGGTTGTACCAGCTACGGTCAAACAGCACGATCTCACCGCCCGCCGGCAAATGCGAAACGTAACGCTGGAAGTACCATTGGGTGCGCTCACGCTCGTTTGGCGCCGGCAGCGCCGCGACGCGGCAGACTCGAGGATTGAGCCTCTGGGTGATGCGCTTGATGACGCCGCCCTTGCCGGCGGAATCGCGCCCCTCGAAAAGCACCACCACCTTGAGCTGGTGGTGCTGCACCCAGCTCTGCAATTTTACCAGTTCACCCTGCAGTCGGAATAATTCCTTGAAGTACACGCGCCGATCGATCGTCTCTTCTGCCGTATGGTCGGCAAATTCATTGGTCAGCGCATCAAGGCGATCGTCGTCGATCTCAAGTTCCAGTTCCTCATCGAAACTGTCCAGCATTTCCGCCCGAATCGGGTCGTGGATCGGCTTGGTGCCATTCGGGAGCCTTTTGGTCATGGCGGGTTCCGGCTGCAGAGCTGTTGCGAGCTGTGTGAATGTCGATGTCCTGCCGTATCATTCGTCAGGTACTTTGCGGAAAGCAGAAGGCCGCAGTTTGGTTCCGGTCTCCCGCTATCCGTCGAGGCCTGCCACGGCAGCGTCCCGACCGCATCGCCGATAGCGTCACAACAGGCTCGAGAACAGTACGTAGAATTCGCCGACGACAGGCAGATCGCGGCCGGCAGCATCAGCACCCATGCCATCAGGAGATTGCGAACCGTTAATGACAGTTGGGCTATCCCGGCCGCGTACGGCCAGGGATGCGCGCGCTGTCCAGGCCAAAGGTGGTTCAAGGAAATTCCACAATATTTTAATCGCCCCTGTCGGAACGCCGCCCCCTCCATCCGTCCTTGTCGCAGGAGCGGCCGCGCGCCGGCTGGTGTCTGATGGAGAAAGGCAGCGTCGATGAAGGTCACACAGCATCTCTGGTTCGAAAAGGATATGGAGGCCGCGATCGGCTTTTACACCTCGTTGATCCGCGGCTCGTCAGTCCAGTGGGTCTCGTCGCTGCCTGCCGAGAGCCCGAGCGGCCCGCCCGGCAGCGTCAAGATCGCGGCCTTTACCCTGGGCGACCAGCGCTACATGGCGATCGAAGCGGGTCCCCTCGACCCGTTCAACCACAGCTTTTCGATTATGGTCGAATGCGACACGCAGGCTGAGATTGACCATTTGTGGGACGCCTTGAGGGAGGGCGGCAAGATCGAGCACTGCGGTTGGCTGCAGGACCGCTGGGGCCTCTCTTGGCAGATTGCACCCAAACGGCTCGGCGAATTGATGAATGATCCGGACCCCGCAAAAGCCAAGCGCGTTGCGGAAGCCATGCTGAAGATGGTCAAGTTCGATATTGCCGAACTGGAGGCCGTGGCGAGAGGCTAAAAGCGTCTCGATATGTGCCGCTGGAAGGTCGCATCGATAAACGCCGAGCGGTCCCATGCGCGTACAACGCAAGGCGCTGGAGCAAGTGGGTCGCGCGCTGCACGGCGCCGGGGCTGGAGGTAGGGAACCGCGCAGCGCGTCGACCATGTGGGGCATCATAGCGTGAGCAGACGTCCCACATTGCCTTGAGAATGCGATTGTGTCTTCTATCAATTAATGGTTGCAAGCGGGATTGTCAATTTTCCCGTTATATTTCACCAGAAATTGCGGCTGCCGGACTGGCGAAATTCAGGCCGCATGTGCCGATTTTCGCAGCACGTCGGCGGCGATTTTGAGGTCCTGGACGAAGCGCCGGTATTCGCGCGCTTTGGCATCGGCGTCCGGCAACCGCAGCAGATAGGACGGGTGTACCGTCACCAGCGCCCTGGTGCCGTCGGCGAGATCAATCGCGCGGCCGCGGTTCTTGTTGATCGGCGTAATTTTCCCGAACACGCTTTGCGCTGCGGTTGCGCCCATTGCCACCACCAGATCGGGTTTGATCGCGGCCAGCTCGCGTTCGTACCACTGCCGGCATGCCTTGATTTCCGGCGTGTTCGGTTTCTGGTGCAGGCGGATCTTTCCGCGCGGCACGAACTTGAAATGCTTCACCGCATTGGTGACGTAAACCGTGCGGCGATCGATGCCGGCTTCTTCCAGCGCGCGGTCGAGCATTTGCCCCGCGGGCCCCACGAACGGCTTTCCGGCGAGATCTTCCTTGTCGCCGGGCTGTTCGCCGACCAGCATGATCCGCGCGGTTTGCCGGCCTTCGCCGAACACGGTCTGGGTGGCATTCTTGTAAAGATGACAGGCGCGGCAATCGGCGGCTTCTTCGCGCAGCGTCTCGATATCATCGGCGTGTTTGCGGGGCATTTCGCTTGCCTTATAGCTGGCTTTCGGCAGTTCCGGCCGCTTCTGCGGCTCGGTCGCGGCATTCGCGATCTTCGCGTTTGCGCTGTGTCCGGCGCTTTCGATCAGGGGTTTAATCGATGAAGCCTCCGGCAGGTTCCACCAGTGATTCCGGGACGTCTCCTTTTGCATGGTCTGCACTTTCAGTCGGGCGGGATTGAAAATGCTGGCGTAATAGCGCCACCAGGTTTCCTCCAGCCGGTCCGCGCCAGGGGCTTCGCTTCTGCTGACGCCCGGCGTGAACGAGACAACGAGGCCGTCCCAATGCGCGCAGAGATCAGGCGTCAGGATCGACCAGGGCATGTCGGCGAAACGGCGCGCGAAGAACGGGGCGGCCAGTTCGACGATGTGGTGCTCCGGCTCGAACCAGGCGACGAAGTGCGATTTCTGCTCGCGGCCTATTTCGCGGAAGCGGACGAGGACATGCATCTTGTGCTCGTCGCGGCGCACGGCCGTTGCCATCGCGGTGATCTCAGCCACATCAGGATCGGTCGCGAGTTCAAGCAGATCGTGATGCGTTCGCAACCGCCATAGCAGGCGATAGAGCAGGGCGAAGCGCTCGGGGTTGCGGTGCAGGATCGCAACCTCCGCCAGTTCGACGAATTTTGCAGGCACGTTGAAGGTGCCCTGTGGCGGCTCAAGCGGCGGAGCGATCGGCTCGAACAGTTCGGGCGCATCATCAGCCACGCGCCAGCTCACGTCGGACGGTTTCACGCCATTCAGCGCCAGCGCGCGGGCCGCTTTACGCCAGCCATCGAAATCGGTTTGGCTATCGAGGGTGATGATGCGCATGTCACACTCTCCGTTCTCGTCATGCCCGTGCTTGACCCGGGCATCCACGTCTTTCCTTTCGTCGGCGACTAAGACGTGGATGGCCGGGACCCGTCTCCGCCAAGGCTTCGCCGGGCCACAAGCTCACTCGGCCGCCGAACTTTAGCGAAGGCGGCAGCCCGGCCATGACGGTCTTCAAAATCCAGCCATTTGAATCCCTTTGATTCCGCTCATGAATTGGCAAAGCGTCGATCTCGATTGACTCTGCCGGCGCTGTTAGCTTTATATTAGAACATATCATGAACAAATGAGCCAGCCCCGCGTTCACTCGGGAAGAAGCGGTAAAGGCCAATTTTCTGAAGGAACGGCGGATGAGCACCGCACGCACAAGCACGCTTGCGAGTTTGCGCGGAAGCATCGAGCGCCTGGAGGCGCATTGCGATGCGCATGACCTCAACAAGATTGCGCTTGGGCATAAGGCGGCGGATGCCGTGCTGCAGGGTGGGCTTGCGCTCGCAACGGTGCATGAAGTGTTCGCCGAGGGACACCAGAGCGCATCAGCAACCGGCTTCATCGCAGGGCTGGCGGGAAGGGTATCGCCGCGCCGGCCGCTAGTCTGGGTACGGCAGGATTTTTCGGAAATTGAAGCGGGCGCGCTGTCGATGAGCGGGCTGTGCGAATTGGGTCTCGATCCGCGGCTGCTCGTCACCGTGCGTGCCACCGACGCCGACGCCGCGCTGCGGACCGCCGCCGACGCGCTGGCCTGCGACGCGCTCGGCGCCGTCGTGCTGGAAGTCTGGGGGCAGGCGCGTCAGCTCGATCTCGTCGCCAGCCGCAAGCTCACGCTGGCCGCAGCAGCCTCCGGCGTCACCGCATTGCTACTGCGGGTGGCGGCGGAGCCGCGCCCCTCGACCGCGGAGACCCGATGGATCGTGCGCGCGGCGCATTCGCCGCCGGGCGCGTCTTCAATGCCTGCGGCGCCTTTAATGCCTGCGGCGCCCTGGAGCGCGTGGGGCGCGCCGGTATTCGACGCGCAGCTCGTTCGTAACCGTCATGGCCCGGTCGGCCGCTGGATCATGGAATGGAATTGTGATGAGTGCCTATTCAGTGAACCGTCGGCGTATCCTCAGCCTCTGGCTGCCACGCCTGCCCATCGACCGCATCAAGCGCAAGCTTACGCAGGCCAGCGCCGCGCAAGCTGAAAATTGCAAAGCGGTTTCGAGCGATGCTTTCTGCGACACGGGCAGTGCGCTCCCTCCCCCCTTGCGGGGGAGGGCTGGGGAGAGGGGTAAGCCACAAGCACCGCCGTTGCCGCCACCCCTCTCCCTAACCTCGAGAGCGAGCTTCGCTCGCCTCGGACCCCGCAAGGGGGGAGGGAACGACAGCAGTGCCCGGGTTGATATCTCTAACAACACGACCGGTGCGCTCCCTCTCCCGCTTGCGGGGGAGGGTTGGGGTGGGGGTGTCGCCGCGAGTCCCACTATCGAGATGACGCAAATCTTCCCCTCCGTCGTCGTCGCCAAGCAGCACAATGCCATCCTGATCCATTCCCTCGACGAGGTCGCCGTCCAGGCCGGCCTCTCGATCGGCCTGCCGCTCGCCAATGCCCGCGCGATCTGCCCCGAGCTGACGGTGTTCGACGCGGATGAAGTCGCCGACCGCAAGACGCTCGAAGACATCGCCGATTGGTGCGACCGCTTCACCCCGCTGGTAGCGCTCGATCCGCCGTATGGGCTCTATCTCGACATCACCGGATGCGCCCATCTGTTCGGCGGCGAGCGTGCGTTGCTGCAGATCGTCAACGGCGCGCTGAGCCGCCGCGGCTTTGCCATCAGCGCCGCAATCGCCTCCACCGCGATCTGCGCCCGCACGCTGACGCGCCACGCCTCCGGAAAGATCGTTGCCGATGGCGAGGAGGCCGAAGCCGTCAGTCCGTTGCCGGTATCTGCGCTCGGCGCCGGTGATGCCATCACCGCCGGCCTGCGCCGCGCTGGGCTAAAGACCATCGGCGACGTCGCCTCGCGCGCACCGCACGAAATCACGGCGCGGTTCGGTGCGTCTTTTACGGCGCTGTTACAGCAGGCACTCGGGCAGGCCGATGCGCCGATCAGCCCGCGAAAACCGCTGCCGGATTACATCGTGGAGAAACGGTTTCCCGAACCGGTCGCCACCGATACCGTGATCGCGATGAACCTGTCCGCGCTTGCTCAAATGCTTGTTACGGCGATGGACAAGCAGGGCAAGGGCGCGCGGCGGCTGGAGGCGAGCTTCTTCCGCACCGATGGCGCGGTGCGGACGATTCCCGTAGACACCGGGCGTCCGGTGACGAAGGCTGATGTGATCGACCGCCTGTTTCGCGAACGGCTCGATGCGCTCAACGATCCCCTCGATCCCGGTTTCGGTTTCGATCTCATCCGCCTTTCCGCCTGCCGCACCGAAATCGTGGTGCAGCAGCAGCGCGATCTCGATGCCAACGTCCATGACAATGACGAACTGTCCGCGCTGATCGACCGCATCGCCGCGCGTATCGGCGGAAAACGCGTGGTCGTGCATCTGCCGGAGGATACGCATATTCCCGAACGCGCGGTGCTGTCCGTGCCAGCGCAGCATCATCTGGCGGCAGCCGCCCAGGCCGCCTGGCCGGAGCGCATCGAGGGCGAGCCGCCGCTGCGCCCGTTGCGGCTGTTCGACAAACCGGAGCCGATCAAAGTGCCGTTCGCAACCGTGCCCGACGGCCCGCCGCATCAATTCACCTGGCGGCGCGTCACGCACGCGGTGGTGCGGGTGGAGGGGCCCGAACGCATCGCGATGGAATGGTGGAAGCCGGGCGGCAATGGCCCGACGCGGGATTATTTCCGCATCGAGGATGAAGCGGGACTTCGTTTCTGGATTTTTCGCGATGGGCTCTATGAGAGCGAACCGGCGGACGAGGGAGACGAACCCGCTCCTATCAGATGGTTCGTGCATGGATTGTTCGCATGAAAAATCCTGTGCCCGACTATGCCGAAATCGGCATCACCACCAATTTCTCGTTCCTGCGCGGCGGCTCGGACCCGCGCGCCTATGTCCATCAGGCGAGCGAGCTTGGTATTCCCGTGATCGGCATCGCCGACCACAACACGCTGGCCGGCGTGGTGCGCGCCTGGAGCGAGCTCGACAACCCTGCCGTTACGCATAAGCCAAAGCTTCTGATCGGCGCGCGGCTCGTCTTCATCGACGGCACGCCTGACATTCTGGTCTATCCGCGCGACCGCGCGGCTTACGGCCGGCTCTGCCAGTTACTTACCCGCGGCAAACGCGGCGACGACATCACGCGGATCGAAAAGGGCGAATGCCACCTGAAATTCAATGACCTCCTCGATTTCGCCGAGGGCCAGCTTCTGGTGCTGGCGCTGCCGCATAGCTTTGACGTGGCGAGCGCGCAGGCAACCCTGGAGCGCCTGAAGAACTCTGATGCCGATGGCGTGTGGCTTGCCGCGAGCCTGCTCTACCGCGGCGACGACAAACGCCGCCTCGCGCGACTGCATCGTTTGGCGCTTGCCGCAAAAGTTCCGCTGCTGGCGACCAACGAGGTGCTCTACCACCATCCCGCCCGCCGACCGCTGCAGGACGTGCTGACCTGTATCAGAGAAAAGACCACGATCGACGCGATCGGCAGGCGGCTCGAAGCCAATGCCGAACGCTATCTCAAGCCTATCCATGAAATGGCGCGGCTGTTTCGCGATCTGCCCGAGGCGATTGCGGAAACCATGCGCTTTGCGAAGCGCATTTCGTTTTCGCTCGACCAGCTCAAATACCAGTACCCGGATGAGCCAGTGCCGCCGGGCAAGACCGCGCAACAGCATCTGGAAGACCTGACCTGGGCCGGTGTCGACAAATATTTCGGTGGGGTGATCGACGAGAAGCTGCGCGCCACCTTGCGGAAAGAGCTCGACCTGATCGCCGAGCTGAAATACGCGCATTATTTTCTCACCGTGCACGATATCGTCCGCTACGCGCGCAGCCAGAATATCCTGTGCCAGGGCCGGGGATCGGCCGCCAACTCCGCCGTCTGCTACGTGCTCGGCATCACCTCGGTCGATCCGACCAAGGTCGATCTATTGTTCGAGCGTTTCATCTCCAAGGAGCGGCTGGAGCCGCCCGACATCGACGTCGATTTCGAGCATTCGCGGCGCGAGGAGGTGATGCAATATGTCTACCGCCGCTATGGCCGCCACCGCGCCGCGATCATTGCCACCGTCATCCATTATCGCCCGCGCAGCGCAATCCGCGACGTCGGCAAGGCGCTGGGGCTGACTGAGGACGTCACCGCAGCGCTTGCCGATACCGTGTGGGGAAGCTGGGGCAAGGGCCTCAATGAGATGCAAGTCCGGCAGGCCGGGCTGGACCCTGCGAATGCGATGGTCGAACTCGCGGTTGCACTGGCCTCCGAGCTGATCGAATTCCCCCGCCATCTGTCGCAGCATGTCGGCGGCTATGTGCTGACGCAGGATAGGCTCGACACCTATGTGCCGATCGGCAACGCGGCGATGGACGAGCGCACCTTTATCGAATGGGACAAGGACGACGTCGACGCGCTTCATATGATGAAGGTCGACGTGCTGGCGCTGGGCATGCTGACCTGCATCCGCAAGAGCTTCGATCTGGTCGCCGACCACAAGGGTCGGCGTTACGAGCTGGCCGACATCAAGTCGCAGGACGACGACGAAGTTTATCAAATGCTGCAGCGAGGTGAATCCCTCGGCGTGTTCCAGGTCGAGAGCCGCGCGCAGATGAACATGCTGCCGCGGCTGAAGCCGCGTACCTTCTACGACCTCGTCATTGAAGTGGCGATCGTGCGGCCCGGCCCGATCCAGGGCGACATGGTGCATCCTTATTTGCGGCGGCGGAACGGCCAGGAAAAGGTGAGCTATCCCTCGCCGGCGCCCGAGCATGGTCCTTCGGACGAACTGTACCGCGTGCTGCACAAGACGCTCGGCGTGCCGCTGTTCCAGGAACAGGCGATGCGGATTGCGATCGAAGCCGCAAAATTCACGCCCGAGGAAGCCAACGGATTGCGCCGCGCGATGGCGACGTTTCGTAACGTCGGCACCATCGGCAAATTCGAGGCCAAGCTGATCAACAACATGATCGCGCGCGGCTACGACCCTGAATTCGCCAAGAGCTGTTTTGACCAGATCAAGGGTTTTGGCTCTTACGGTTTTCCGGAAAGCCATGCCGCAAGTTTTGCGCAGCTCGTCTATGTCTCGTCATGGCTGAAGCATTATCACCCCGACGCGTTCTGCTGCGGCCTGCTAAATTCGCAGCCGATGGGCTTTTACGCGCCCGCACAGATCGTCGGTGACGCCCGCAAGAACGGCGTCGAGGTGCGCGAGATCGACGTGTCCTACAGTTTTGCGCAGAACACACTGGAGCAGGGGCAGGGCAAGTACTGCGCAGTGCGCTTGGGCTTCCGTCAGATCGACGGCTTCCACTGGCTCGATGAAGACGAGGAGCGGCTGAAACGAATGCAGTCGTCGTTCCGGGATGGTGCGTTAGCACCAGACCCGGAACCTCGAGATTCCACAATGCGCAATTGCGCATTGGGGTTCGATGCTGCCGCATCGCCCCGGAATGACAAAGGCTCAGTCAGCCGCAAAGGAACTGTGCTCCCTCTCCCGCTTGCGGGGGAGGGTCGGGGTGGGGGTGCCTCCACGAGTCACACTGCCCGTGTGGAGAGAGTTTCCCCCACCCGGATCGCATCTTGCGATGCGATCCGACCTCAGAGCGAGCTCCGCTCGTCTCGACCCCCGCAAGCGGGAGAGGTGACTACCGACTGGGCCGACCGCATCGTCGCCGCCCGCCGACGCGGGCCCTTCACTTCGCTGGAGGAATTCGCCCGCGACACCGGCCTGCCGAAACGCGCGCTGATCCTTCTCGCCGATGCCGATGCCTTCCGCTCCCTCGGCCTCGATCGTCGCGCGGCGCTGTGGGCGGTGCGGCGACTGCCCGATGACGTGCCGCTGCCGCTGTTTCAGGCCGCGGTCGCCCGCGAGCAGCCCGACGAGAATGCCAAGCCGTTGCCCCAGATGCCGCTGCAGGAGCAGGTGGTCGCCGACTATCAGACCGTTCGGCTGTCGCTGAAGGGCCACCCGATGGAATTTTTACGCGAGATGTTCACGAAAGAGCGTGTCGTCGCCTGCAAGGACATCAACCACAAAAACGACCGCCGCCGTATCCGCTGCGCCGGCGTGGTG
The DNA here is from genome assembly GCF_032917945.1 of Bradyrhizobium sp. sBnM-33. Taxonomy (NCBI): domain Bacteria; kingdom Pseudomonadati; phylum Pseudomonadota; class Alphaproteobacteria; order Hyphomicrobiales; family Nitrobacteraceae; genus Bradyrhizobium; species Bradyrhizobium sp. sBnM-33. Next base: position 6,872,684 of record NZ_CP136624.1, on the reverse strand, counting down.
CTGGTGCGGCAGCGGCCGGGCAGCGCCAAGGGCGTCGTCTTCATGACGCTGGAGGACGAGACCGGCATCGCCAATATCGTGGTATGGCCCAAGGTGATGGAGCAGTACCGGAAAGAGGTGATGGGCGCGCGCCTGATCCTGGTCGAAGGCTACATCCAGAGCAGCCCGGAGCAGGTGACGCATCTGGTGGCGCAGCGGATGTTCGACCGCTCCCACGATTTGATCGGCCTCGCCAATGATGCGTTGAGCCGCAAGCATCCGGTGCCCGCAGGGCCCGCGCTGGTCGAACCGCTCAACGACGACCGACGCGAGCATCCGGATAATCCCGCGCAAAAAATCCGCCATCCGCGCGACGTCCGCATCTTGCCGCCGTCCCGGGATTTCCACTGAGCAGCGTCACCGGGGCGCGTCTTAGCCCGAGCCAGGAATCTATGGCGGCTGCGGATTTTCGACACTGGCTACTTCGTCACACCGTCCCGACAATCAAGACGATTTGAATAAAACGGCTAAGCAACACGAAAGCGAAATAAGCTTACAGTTTGACGGCGGTCGGATTCGGACATGACGACGAGATAACATTTGCAGTGCCTGGAATCATCGCGGAGATCGCGCGGTCTAGTCGTGGTCAGAAAGCCTGATCGAAAGCCATCCCGCGTCGAGAGAATCCAACTCTGGTTGTCGAGGGGTCGAGAGGTTGATGGACTTTGGGTAGGGACCAGGGAAGCCGAGCCTCATCCCGCCCTCCGCCGCGTCGAGGACGCGCTTCGACTGATCAAGAGCCACGACGCGCTTCACTACTACCGCGTCATCCGCAATCTTGAGCGAGTATGGGTTCACCTGCTTCCAAGCGCTGTCGCACACTACAATTCATCATTAAACGCTTGCGTATTTGATGAGCGTTTTGTTCTTGCGGAAACAACGACGCTTCAGATGATCGCCTCCACGATCATCCATGAAGCGACGCACGCGAGGCTGGATGTGTGGGGCATCGACTACGATGAGACGATCCGCTACAGGATCGAGGCGATCTGTCTTCGGCGCGAACTGAACTTCCTCATCAAGCTGCCGGACAGCGAGCATTTGCAGGAAGAGATTGTGCATACATTGGAATGGTACGCCACCAAACAGGACTATTTCTCCGATCTGAACAACCGAGAGCGCGACGACCAGGGAGCGCCTGAAGCATTCCGGTATCTGGGAGCGCCAGACTGGTTCGTCAGATGTGCGATGTGGCTCATCCGGAGACGACACGCGCGCGCTTCCCGATGAGATGATGGGCGCGCCTCATCCTGGTCGAAGCCTACATCCAGAGCAGCCCGGAGCAGGTGACGCATCTGGTGGCGCAGCGGATGTTCGACCGCTCCCACGATTTGATCGGCCTCGCCAATGATGCGTTAAGCCGCAAGCATCCGGTGCCCGCAGGGCCCGCGCTGGTCGAACCGCTCAACGACGACCGCCGCGAGCATCCGGATAATCCCGCGCAAAAAAACCGCCATCCGCGCGACATCCGTATCTTGCCGCCGTCGCGGGATTTTCATTGACGTCGACGGCGTCTGCACTACGCAGCAGGTGACGCCAGGTGAGCGGGCCTAGCTACTTCACCCAGAGCTTAAGGGGAACTCCCTGTCGACCAGGGCAATTCATCGTACCAGTATATGAGTCCGATAATTGTCCGCTATAGGTGCACTCGACGCCGGCAACCGATATTGTTGCATTCAATCTGGACGATGAGGCCGCGATTCGAAAACGCAGTGAACCGGTTTTCTCCTCCGGGCCATCCTGGGTGCAGATGCCAATGTGCTTCATCGTCAACGGCCCGGCGTATTCCGTCGTCGAGCCGGGAGCCGTTTCCGTAACCGTTGCAGTCAACTCCCACTCGCCGAGATGACCTGAGTATCCGATCACTTGGAGCGGCTGGGCAGCACCGGCCGGCGTCACGAGAATCCCCAGTAGGATCGGCAGAAAATATGCTTTCATAACGTGCTGCCCTGCCTTCCGCCTCAGCGCTTTTGCAGGAAGGCCTGCGCGTCGGCAACCTCAGTGCGCTCCTTGTCTGCGCCTTCGGCGATCGCGACGACTTTGCCGTAATACTCCCGCGCCTTGGCAAGGTCGCCGGATCTTTCGGCAGCCACGGCCGCACCCGCATAGGCGCCGAGCCGATTGGGCTCCTTCCTCAGCGTCGCTTCGAAAGCGGCGAGCGCTTCCTTGGGCATGCCACGCTCAAGCAGCATGGAGCCGTATAGCTCGCGCGCCGGCTTCGGAACGCCCGGAGTCACCGGATGCTTTTCTGTCTTGTCCTCGGCATCGGCGGCCGCGCTCATCGCGGCCAGCGCCTCATCCTGCTTGCCTTCGGCATAGAGAACCCAGGCGGCAGCGACCTGCCTCTGGATGTCCACCTGCTCCGACCAATAGGCGTCCTTTGCCGCACGCAACTTGTCACCAAGCTCGGCGAGCTTGGTGATGTCGGCCTTGGCGGCTTCAGGATTGCCTGAGCGAGCCGCCCCGAGCGCACGCACGGAATAGGTAATCGCCTGCACCTGGGCAAGGGGGCTTGGACGGACCTGAAGATTCGCAGCCGCCTTCCAGTCACCGCGTTCCACCGCGTAACGTGCCGGCGAGATGGCCAGCGCGTAAGGCCCGGGCAGGAAGGTCTCGGTAAAGCCGGTGATCGCCGTCATCTCGTTGATGATGGCCTTGGCTTTGTCGTCCTGCCCGAGCTGCAGGTAGGCATAGACCTGGTAGTCCATGGCGTGTAGCTGATCGTGGAGGTCTCCGGATTCCTTGGCAACGCGCGCGGACTCGGCGTTGGATGCGATCGATTCAGTCCAATAGCCGACGCGGGTGAAAATGTGCGACGGCATGTGCTGGGCATGAGGCGAAGCTGGCGCGATTTTGGCGTAACGCCGCGCCGCGTTGAGGCCTTTCTCGGCAATCGGCGGATAGTCGTAAAGATGGATCAGATAATGCGAAACGCCTGGATGCTGCGGCTGGCGTTCTGCAATCGGCTCCAGGATCGCCGCTCCCTTGAGTTGGCTGGCGTAGGTCTTGTCGGCAGGTGATGCCGAAGTATTGAGCGCGAGGGCATAATGGATCTGCGCCTCGTCATCGCTGGGATAGCGCTGCGCCAGTTGCTCCATCGCTTTCGCGTAGGCCTGAATGCGGGTGCGGTGATCGACCTTCTCGTGATCGGCATACATGACGGCGAGCGCGTCGATATAGTCACGTTCGCGTTGTGTCTTGGCGCCGACGGCCTTGCCCTTCGCGATCATGGCCACGCCCTCGGTCAAATTCTTTGCGGGCGTCGGAATGTGGGGATTCCACAGCAAGCTTAGCGCGATGCCCCAATAGGCAATGCCACATTCGGGGTCGGCCTTCAGTGCATCTTCGAACACCTTTTGCGAGGCGCGATACCAGAACGAGTGCTGGTACAGCATCCCCTGATTAAAGAGCTTCTGCGCTTCCGGTTTGCACGAAGTTTCGAAATTCACCGTACCGAGCTTGTCGTCTGATTGTGCCAATGCGGGTTGCGCGAGCGAAAATCCAGCCGCCGCTATGGCGGCAACCGCGAATGATGTTTTGGTCATGATTAAAGCTCCAAGGCAGGATTAAAAAACCGACAGAGCGCGCTGAGATTATGCGGATTGCATGGGGCGCGCCACGTTTTTTATCTGGCACCGCAGGGCAGGTCAGCGATGCTTACGCTTGTTGGAGGCGCTCGAGGACGAGACCAGTATCATCAACGTCGTGGTATGGCCGAAGGTGATGGAGCAGTACCGCAAAGAAGTGTTGGGCGGGCGCGCCTGATCCTGGTCGAAGGCTATATCCAGAGCAGTCCGGGGCAGGTGAGGCATCTAGTGGCGCTGCGGATGTTCGACCGCTCCCACGATTTGATCGGCCTCGCCAATGATGCGTTAAGCGCAAGCATCGGGCGCCCGCAGGGCCCGCGCTGGTCGAACCGCTCAACAACGATCGCCGCGAGCATCCGGATAATCCCGCGCAAAAAATCCGCCACCCGCGCGACGTCCGCATCCTGCCGCCGTCACGGGATTTTCATCGAGCCGCTCTTTTCGGACGGCGTGACCGCCGGGTGTTGGCCGCACACCGAGATGAAATCCGTCCGGGAGGCGTATGTTTGGGGAACCGGGATTTCGGATGTGCGTTCGATTCACATGACCTGCGGAGCGCGCTTGCGCATCAGGGCTCAGATACGTCACGCCCGCCCGGCACCGGATCCTGCGCTCCAGCCGTAACAGTCAGGTTCACCTGCGAATGGGCCACCTAGTTGTGACTGTTTCGGCGCGCAAGTCTTTGAGCGACTTACCATGGTGCACTTTCTTTACAGGCTTATTACCGTAGCATTGCTCGTACTTGGCTCCGGAGCAGCACTTGGACAAAGTAGCGAGCCGGCGAACGTCGCCATTCTTCTGGATGTGAATGGAGCGATTGGGCCAGCGACTTCTGAATATATCCGCGACGGATTTGAGGAGTCGCGTCGGCGACAGGCGAAGCTGATCGTGCTGAGGCTGAATACGCCTGGTGGTCTCGACCCCTCAATGCGCGAGATCATAGGAGAGATACTTAAATCCACCATTCCTGTGATCTCTTACGTGAGCCCGAGCGGAGCGCGAGCCGCCAGCGCCGGCACCTACATTGTTTATGCGAGCCATCTCGCCGCGATGGCGCCGAGCACGCATCTCGGTGCAGCCACGCCCGTCCAGCTTGGCGGCGGCTCCGGCTGGCGCACCGATGATAAGAAGGATGATGACAAGAAGGATGGTGACAAGAAAGGAGCCTCGTCGCCGGCCAATGCAGGCGAGGCGAAGGCGATCAATGATGCGGTTGCCTACATCAGGGGACTGGCGGAGCTTCGGGGACGAAATGTTTCCTGGGCGGAGAAAGCCGTTCGGGAAGCTGCCACTCTTACCGCGAGCGAGGCTCAGTCGCAGCGCGTCATCGAGATTGTTGCGAAGGACTTGCCCGATCTGTTGTCCCAAGCCGACGGCCGAACCGTAACGATCAATGATCAACAGGTCGGGCTGCATACCGGGAGCCTGAGCACAACGGCAATCGAGGCCGATTGGCGCAACCGCATTCTGGCCACGATTACCAATCCGAACATCGCTTACATACTCATGCTGATCGGGCTCTACGGGCTTCTATTCGAGTTCATCAGTCCAGGCGCCGTTTTCCCGGGTGTGATCGGTGGAATCGCTCTGCTGGTCGGCCTCTACGCCCTGAATCTCCTACCGATCAGCTACGCCGGTGCCGGCCTGCTGCTGCTAGGCATCGCGATGATGGTTGCAGAAGCGTTTCTACCCTCGTTCGGCGTGCTCGGAATTGGCGGCGTCATCTCGTTCGCCGTTGGCTCGCTGTTCCTGTTTCGCGGCGACGTGCCGGGTTTCCATCTCTCATGGCCCGTGGTCGCCGCGGCCACCATTGCCAGTGCGGGATTCCTGGTGATTGCGCTCGCGGCGGTCTGGCGCGCGCATCAGCGCGAGGTGACCACAGGCGAAGCGGCTCTGCTGCGCAGCGCTGGCCAGGTGCTGTGGTGGGCCGACGGCAAGGGCGAGGTCCTGGTCATGGGAGAACGTTGGGCGGCGAAATCGAAAAGTGAGTTCACCCCAGGCGATCGCGTGCGTGTTCTCGAACGTCAGAACCTGAAACTGCTCGTCGAACCAGATCCTGACGCCTCACCGAAATCATGAGGAGTGAAACCATGCCGACATTTGTAACAGATATCCTCCCGTTCATCGTGATCGCAGCCGTGATCATTGCGGTGTTCCTGTCGGCGATTCACATCATGCGGGAATATGAGCGTGCGGTCGTTTTCACATTGGGGCGCTTTTCCGGCGTGAAAGGTCCCGGGCTCATCATATTGGTACCGATTGTCCAGCAATTCGTTCGGGTAGATCTTCGTACGCTCGTGCTCGACGTTCCAAGCCAGGACGTGATTTCTCGAGACAATGTCTCCGTAAAGGTCAACGCGGTTATCTACTTCCGCGTCGTAGATGCCGACAAATCGGTTATCCAGGTGGAAAACTTCATGGCGGCCACCAGCCAGCTGGCGCAGACCACTCTTCGATCCGTGCTTGGCAAGCATGAGCTGGACGAGATGCTGGCAGAGAGGGACAAGCTCAATCGCGACATTCAGGAAATTCTCGACAGCCAGACCGATGCGTGGGGCATCAAGGTCGCGAATGTCGAAATCAAGCACGTCGATATCAACGAGAGCATGATTCGTGCCATTGCTCGTCAAGCCGAGGCCGAGCGGTACCGCCGCGCAAGAATCATAGGCGCTGAAGCGGAGCAGCAGGCCGCCGAGAAACTGGTAGAAGCAGGCGAGATGCTCGCAAGGAGGCCGGAGTCCATGCAACTGCGTTACCTGTCGACGCTGCAGGACATTGCGGGCGAGAAGAATTCAACGATCGTGTTCCCGGTGCCGGTGGAGTTTCTTCAAGCTCTGGCAGCGCCGGCGAGAATACAGCGCGAGACGGCAAATCGCCGGCGGGGATCAGAAGCGGCCCAGGCGTGACGCTCTTCCGGTTCGTCCGAGATCGGACGCCGAAACTTGGCGACTTCGTCTGGACACGTCTTCCGTTACCAGTAGATCAGTCCGCTCCGTGTCGCCCCGACGCCGCTTTTCGCAAACGCTGCTGCAAGTGTCTGCTTCTCGGCGCAATGTGCAGCAAGCTTTTCGTACATCCTTGCCTCCACGAATGGGGCGTGTTCTCTGTTGCTGCACGCCGCCGCAGCGGTGGCTGATATCAGGGCACTGATTTGGCGTATCAGCAGATCGTCTGTCGATGGCTGCATATCCTCCTCCTTCGATCTCGATCCGAATGAATTCTCCTGAGTCGATTCACCGCAAGTGGGCTGGCTGAACCGTAGACATCGTTTGCGACACTTGCTCGCCACCGGTATTCAGTGCGAGAGGTGAACCCTGTGGATCTCCTCCAACCGGGCCAGGCAATATTCCCGATACAGTATGTTGATGAGGTTCCACATGATCGAACTCCAGGTTTGATCATTGCGTTACCCTAACATCATGTTGTTTCCGGACTTTTTCTTCGGCTGAGAAAATGGCTTCGCGCGAGGCGCAGATATTTCATGCTGTCCGCGGGCGACGAAACACCCTCACGGTGCGGTGACTGCTATGCATCGTAGGCGCCGGATTGTTCCTGCGGCGTTATCCCCGCGGCCGGTTCCGGGCCAGGCACTCAATCCTTCTTCTCTTCCTCCTTGCCATCCGGGCCGATCTGGAGATCGCGCTCTTCTTTCACCAGCGTGAGCAGCCTTAACGTCAGGAACGTAAGCACGGCGATCGTCACCGCGACGTCGTAGCTGCCGAGGCCGACGGAAACGCCGATCGCGCCGGTGGCCCACAGGCTTGCCGCCGTCGCCGTGCCCTGCACCGTGGCGCCCTGCTTGAGGATCGCGCCGCCGCCGATAAAGCCGATGCCGGTGATCACGCCTTCGATGACTTTCGACATGCCATCGGGAGAATTCACCATCCACTGTTCGCTGGCCTGCACGAAGCCGCAGCTTGCCAGCGCGACCAGCGGGAAAGTTCGCAGTCCAGCGCTCCGCGCCCGCTTTTCACGATCCCAACCGATCGGTATGGCGAGCGCGAAAGCTGCGGCCAGCGTCAGAAAATGGATACCTACCTGAAACCGGTCCAAAACACGCCCTTCTGAAAACAAAGCCGCGCTACTCGCGACACACGCGGGTAACGCGGCAATGCGACGTAAAGTTTCAGCGCGGTGGCTGTTGTCTTATCGGGTGCTGCCGACGACGGTCGTGCTCGGCGCTGCACTCGTGATCGCCGCTTCGGTCCGGTACTGCGGTAAATGATGTTCGAGCGAATAGAAGACGCACAGCGCAAGGCTGGACCAGACGGCGAGGCTGAAATAGAGCGACATCCAGGCAATCTCGTCTTTCCACTCCGCCAGGTCGTACGTCACGACCCAGCGCGTGCTGACATCGCGCAGGCCCTCGCGCGGCGTCAGGCGCTTGTCGCCATCGGCATCCCCGGTCCGCCAGCGCTTCAAGTACATCGGGACGTCGATCGTCATCAGAAACGCCAGAAAGCCCACAATCCCCGCGATGGCGACGACGAGGCTTACGCGAACCGCGCCATTGAATTCCGGAAGCAGGCGGCAAAGGCCGACGCCGATGGCGAAGAAGGCGACCGCCCACAGCGAATTTTCGATGGCATTGCCGAGATAATTCCTCGTCAGCACCGCATACCACGAGAGGCATTCGGCGATTAGGATCAGCGGGACGATCACCCACGCGACATTCACGGCCGTTTCCGCGCCGGTCATCGTGCCGAGCTGGTGCAGGATAATGGCCCATTGCGCCACGAAGCAGATCTCGGCCACGGTCGCCACCGAACGTCCGACCATGACGCTCGACAGCCAGGTGTCGAATAGGCAGATCCGCTGCACATCGGCGCGCGGCAGAAACGACCTGAAGGCGCAGCCGAACACATAGGCCGCGCAGAACAGCAGCATCATCCCGATGCCGGACGTGCCGCCGGCAGCGCCGGTCGGCTGGACGGGAAGCTCGCGATACAGCGCGAACCAGATGGCGATGTTGACGCCGCTCACCAAGGTCAACAGGCCCCACCACCAGGACACGGGATTTGACCAGGCCAGGGAACTTGACCGCGCCTGCCATTCCAAGCTCATCCGCCGCTCCGTCGTAATCGAATTGACATCTGACTGTAATAATACAGTCACATATCGAAGCCAATGGCGACGAGAGTAGGGCGGGGCGGGATGGCACTCCGGCGGCGAGGAGGGCCATGAGGCGACAGACGGCCTGCATCCTTCAAGGCGCGGCAAAGATGCCGCTCCCCAAGGTGAGGTTCTATGCTGGTGTTTGGGTAAGATTTGATATGCCGCCGAGGGACAAGTATCTGCCCTCATGGTGAGGAGGCGCAAGGCGCCGTCTCCGGACGATGCTTCGCGTCGCCGGGAGAACCATGAGGCCCCCCCGCGGTGGTCATATCCTCAAGCTGCTGCGGCCCCCACCGCTCCTCAAGACAGGAATTTCACGCCGTAGGTCTTGCCCCGGCGCCAGACCACTTCGCATGACTGGCGCGTCGTATGTTCGGGCACCAGCGCCAGTTCAAAGCTGTCCCTGACGTCGAACGGGGCGTCGGTCGCGATCTTGGCGCCGCCCGGTGAGACGTCCAGGACAAAGCATTCAATCTTCGTCATTCCATTGTCGATCGTCATCCATGTCGGCCGTTTGCGCAGCTGGCGTCGCGGTTCGCGCTGTACCTTTGTCCTTTGCTCGTCGACAATCATCGTGGCCATCCGTCGTTCGACCCAGCGGCTGGGTCATCGAAGCAGCCGCCACAGTGACGGAAAATTCGTAAAGTTCCCTTAGCTTATCGATTCAAATTGACCGATTTGGTTCGCGAGTTGTAAGCCGAGCCCTCACAACGCCGCCAGTCCCGTCGACACGTTAAGGCCTCCGCAATGCCTGCTGCTTTTCGCAGCCGCGGCAAGCCGGACTCGGCAGCTTACGCGCAAACCGCGCGTCCAAATTGAGTTTCAGACCTTTCGTCATTCCGGGGCGCGCCCAGCGCGAACCCGGAATCCATTAGGCCGCATCTTGCGCTGTGAAATGGATTCCGGGTTCAGCCCTGCGGGCTGCCCCGGAATGACGGCGGGGAGGCGTGGACGGTAGGCACGGCGCTCACCGGCCGATACCTACGAACGTTCTCAAAAATTCACGCGGTTCGAAATCGCGCCGTCGACGACGAGGTTCGAGCCGGTCGTGAACGAAGAGGCCGGGCTCGCCAGGAACACGGCCGCATTGGCGATTTCCTGCGGCGTCGCCATGCGGCCGGTCGGGTTGCGCGCCAGCGCATCCTGGTAGCGCTTCGGCATATTCTGCTCGACCATGTTCCAGATGCCGCCCTTGAAATAGACCGTGCCGGGCGACACCACGTTAACGCGGATTTTCTTGTCAGCGTATTGCCGCGCCAGTCCCTTGGCCATGTGGATCAGCGCCGCCTTGATCGGGCCGTAGGAGCTGGCGCCATCCGCCTGCGCCGCCGAGATCGATGATATGATGATGAAGGCGGCGTCGCCGGTTTTCTGCGCGCTCGCTTCGAGCAAGGGACGCGCGGCCTCGAACGCGTTGACGGCGCCGAGCACGTCGAGCCGGAAATTCTGCTCCCATGAGGCGGGATCGCCACCTTGCGCCATCGCGCCGGCATTGGAAAACAGCATGTCGATGCTGCCCAGCTCCCCGGCCGCGTCCGATACCCATGATTTCAGCGCGGCCGCGTCGGTGACATCAAGGGGTGCGCCGGTCGCGCGCACGCCAAGGCCTTTCAACTCGGCAACGGTGGCCGCGACCTGATCCGCATTGCGGGCGCAAACGGCGACGCCCGAGCCTTCGCCCGCCAGCGTTTCCGCAATCGCCCGTCCGATGCCGCGCGTGCCGCCGAGCACGACGGCGTTTCTTCCCTTCAAGCCCAAGTCCATTTTGTTCTTCCTTATGTGACCCCTGCGCATTGTAGCGGCGACGGCGGTCACGACGAAAGCTCAAACCGGGAAAGCCTCTCGTTTTCCATCATTCCAGGGGCCAGGTCTAAGCCTCGCTGCTTGCGAGACCGCTCCCGGATTTCGCTGGCGCTCCATCCGGGCTACGTTGCGTGCGATGTTGAAAAGAACGTTAGGGGAGAGACGCGCCGATGCAAAGCCCCAGGGAAATCCTCTCCGCTATCTGGACATCGATCGGCGGCGATCCGTCCGCGCTCGGCGCGCTCACGCTGACCGGCGACGAACCGCAATTGCCGTCATCGTTTCGCGTCGCCGCCGCGGCGCAGGTCAGCGTCGCCGCAACCGGGCTTGCAGCCGCCGAGATCTGGAAAATGCGCAGCGGCGAGGCGCAGGACGTCGCGCTGGATATGCGCCATGCCATGGTCGAATGTCGGAGCGAACGTTATCTGCGCGTCGACGGCAAGCCGCCGCCGCCGGCCTGGGACGCCATCGCCGGTATCTACAAGACCCGCGATGGCTTCGTGCGCCTGCACACCAATTTTCCCCATCACCGCGACGCCGTCTGCAGCGTGCTGAACTGCAAGCCGGAGCGTGACGCGGTTCAGGCCGCGCTGATGCAATGGGACGGCGAGGCGTTCGAGACCGCGGCCTATACGAGCGGTGGTGTCGTTGCCTTCATGCGCTCGCATGACGAATGGTCGGCGACGCCGCATGCCAAGGCGCTCGCCGGATTGCCGCTGATCTCAATCACGAAGATTGGCGAGGCTCCGCCAAGGCCGTGGCCCAAGGGCGAGCGGCCGCTCGCAGGTATCCGTGTGCTTGATCTGTCGCGCGTCATCGCAGGTCCCGTTGCGGGGCGAACGCTCGCCGCGCATGGCGCCGACGTGCTGCTGATCTCTGGCCCAGAACTGCCGGCGATTCCGTGGCTCACCATCGATACCGGGCGCGGCAAGCTGACGAGTTTTGTCGAACTCAAGAGCGAGCAGGGGCGTGGCGTGCTGCGCGATCTGCTGGCGCAGGCGGATATCTTTTCGCAAGGCTATCGGCCGCGCGCACTCGCCGCCCTCGGCTTCTCGCCGGAGGATGCCGCACGCATCAATCCCGGTATCGTTTACGTCACGCTGTCGGCCTATGGTCACGCCGGACCCTGGGCGGAGCGGCGCGGCTTCGACTCGCTGGTGCAGACGGCGACCGGATTCAACCATGCCGAAGGGCAGGCCGCCGGTGTCGACGGGCCGAAGGAATTGCCGGCGCAGATGCTCGACCACGCCACCGGATACTTCATGGCGTTCGGTGCCATGATGGCCAAGGCGCGCCAGGCGCGCGACGGCGGCAGTTGGCATGTCCAGGTGTCGCTGGCGCAGACCGGACGCTGGCTGTGGAATCTCGGGCACGTCAGCGACGGTTTTGCGATCGAGGAACTCAAGGCGGAGGCGGTGATGCCTTTCATCGAAGAGATGGACTCGGGCTTCGGGACGCTGCGGTCGGTGAGGCACTCGGCGCTTCTGTCGAAGACCCCGGCATTCTGGGCCCGCCCGGCAATGCCGCTCGGCAGCCATCCGCCGCAATGGCCGGCGCGCGAGTAGGGATTTTGGCGGCGCCGGCCTACCTCCTCAAACTTTAGCCTCGACCGCTAGGGCCATCGCATTTTTGGGGTTGTGCGAGACGCCAATTGGGCCCTATTAGCAGGGATGAGACAAATTGTCGCTGCTGGTGCGAGCTGCATGCTTGAAAATTTTTCCAAGCAATTACAGGTGGTTAGCCTACCGCAATGGGCGGCGGCGGTAGCCCTGATGGCGCTGGCCGGCGCGGCCGTTTACGGCTTCGTACCGGCCGGGGGTCCAAAACGCGGGCATTCGGAAATCTCGAGTCAGTCCCGCAGGGGCTTGCAGCGCTACACGCCGAGCCCCGCCGAATGGGCCAGCCTGACCATTCAGCCCGTCACCGAACACGGCTTCCGCGCCGAGCACGTCACCGAAGGCAAGATCGCGATCGACGAAGATCGCTCGACGCCGGTGTTCTCGCCCTATGCGGGCCGGGTCACCAAGCTATTGGCCAAGCCAGGCGATAGCGTCGTCAAGGGCCAGCCGTTGTTCGTGATCGAGGCCGCCGACAACGTTCAGGCACAAAACGATTTCATTGCGGCGATGACCGCCATGAACAAGGCGAAGTCCGCGCTCGATCTGGCGGAGTTGCAGGGAGCGCGCGCCAAGGATCTGTTCGAGGGCAAGGCCGTTCCGCTGAAGGATTATCAGCAGAGCCAGGCGACGCTGATCCAGGCGCAGAACGACATGCGCTCGTCGGAAACGGCGGTCCAGGCAGCGCGCAACAAATTGCGCCTGCTCGGCCTCACCGACGAGGACATCGCGACCTTCCAGGAGAAGGGCCGCATCAATCCCGAAATCACCATCTTCGCGCCGATCTCGGGCACCGTGGTCCAACGCAAGATCGGCCCGGGGCAATACGTAAACGCCGGCGCCAGCGACCCCGTCTATGTGATCGGCGATCTCTCCACCGTCTGGATGACGGCCTTCGTCCGCGAAAGCGACTGCGCCAACGTCGCGGTCGGGCAGGAGGTGACGTTCAACGTGCTGGCGCTGCCAGGCCGTTCGCTCTCGGCGCGGATCAATTACGTCGCGACCGCAATCGATCCGGCTACGCGGCGGCTGCTCGTCCGCGCCACCGTCGACAACAAGAACGGTACGCTGAAGCCGGAAATGTTTGCCAACGTCACGATCTATTCGGCGGGCGATCGTCCGGCGGTCGGGCTACCGAAGCAGGCGTTGATCTATGAAGGCGATCAGGTCCGGATCTGGGTCGCGCATCCGGACAAGACGATTGAACTGCGTCAGATCAAGCCCGGCCTCATCAACGGCGATCTCGTCGAAGTGGTCGGCAATGTAAAGCCCGGCGAGCAGATCGTCACTAAGGGCGCACTGTTCATCGACCGTGCCGCGTCCGGCAGCTGACCCCTCATTGAAAGCTCCGGTCTGAATGGATCGCCTGGTCGCCCTAGCCGTCAGCCGCCGCTATCTGATGGTCGGCATGTTCATCGCCGTGCTGGTCGGCGGCCTCATCGCGTTCAGGCAGCTCAACATCGAGGCCTATCCCGATCCGACCCCGCCGATGGTCGACATCGTGACGCAAAGCCCGGGATTGTCATCGGAGGAGATCGAGCGCTACATCACGATCCCGATCGAGACCCAGGTCGCCGGTATCAAGAACCTGCGCACCATCCGCACCATCTCGCTGTACGGATTGTCCGACGTCAAACTGCAGTTCTCCTTCGATTACACCTATGAAGAGGCGTTGCAGCAGGTCCTGAACCGGCTGTCGCAGCTCGCGCCGCTGCCGGGCAACGTGCAGCCGACCATCTCGCCGCTCAGCCCGACCGGCGAGATTTTTCGATATCGCCTGAAGGGCCCGCCGAACTACAGCGTGCTCGACCTCAAGACGCTGCAGGACTGGGTGCTGCAGCGCCGCTTTCGCGCCGTGCCCGGCGTCATCGACGTCACCGGCTGGGGCGGCAAGACCAAGACCTACGAGCTGCAGGTTGATTTCAACAAGCTCGTCGCCAACGGGCTGACGCTGCCGCAGGTGCTGCAGGCCGTTTCCAACGCCAACATCAATGTCGGCGGCAACACCGTCAATATCGGTGCGCAATCCGCCGTGGTACGCGGCGTCGGCCTGATCCGCTCGATCGATGATCTCAACAACACCATGCTGTCGCAGTCGGGCGGCAATCCGGTGCTGGTCCGCGACGTCGCCCACGTCACGATCGGCGAGAAGCCGCGGCTCGGCATCGCCGGCCTCGACCAGGACGACGATATCGTGCAGGGCATCGTCTTGATGCGGCGCGGCGAGCAGAGTTCGCCGACCATTGCCCGGGTCGAAAAGCTCGTCCATGACATCAATCATTCCTCGATCCTGCCGCCGGGTGTGAGAATCGAGCGGATCTACGACCGCAAGGATCTGATCGACATCACCACGCATACGGTGCTGCACAACATGGTGGTCGGGATCATCCTGATCGTGCTGCTGCAGTGGGTGTTCCTCGGCGACCTCCGCAGCGCGCTGATCGTCGGCGCAACAATTCCGTTCGCGCTGTTTTTCGCCGTCATCATCCTGGTGCTGCGCGGCGAATCCGCCAATCTGCTGTCGGTCGGCGCGATCGATTTTGGCCTGATCGTCGACGCCACCGTGATCATGGTGGAGGCGATCTTCCGGCGGCTGACGCAGACCACCGCAATGTCCGAAGCCGAGCGCAGCCACATCTTGTTCGATACCAAGATGGGGATGAAGAGCCACGCGATCTTGTCTGCGGCCGCCGACGTGTCGCGCTCGATCTTCTTTGCCGCGGCGATCATCATCGCCGCCTTCCTGCCGCTGTTTACGCTGAGCGGCGTCGAAGGCAATATCTTTGGGCCGATGGCGCGGACCTACGCCTATGCGTTGGCCGGCGGACTGATCGCGACTTTTACGGTGACGCCGGCGCTGAGCGCCATCATTCTGCCCTCGCATCTGGAAGAAACCGAAACCTGGATCGTGAAACAGCTCGATCGGCTGTATGTACCGGTATTGAAATGGGCAATCGCGAACCGAAAGATCGTGCTGGCCGGCGCTGCCGTGCTCGTCCTGATGACGATTGCGTTCGCGCGGTTGCTGGGGCTGGAATTCCTGCCCAAGCTGGAAGAGGGCAATCTCTGGATCCGCGCCACGTTGCCGCCGACCATCTCGCTGCAGGAGGGCAACGCCTACGTCAACGAGATGCGCAAGATCATCCGCGCGCGCCCCGAGGTGGAATCGGTGGTGTCGCAGCACGGCCGCCCCGACGACGGCACGGACGCCGCAGGCCTGTTCAATGCCGAATTCTTCGCGCCCTTGAAGCCCAACAGCGAATGGCCCGGCACCCGCGACAAGGAGGAACTGACCGCGCAACTGCTTGGAGAGTTACAGGACAAATTTCCGGGCGTCGAATTCAACTTCTCGCAATATCTGCAGGACAACGTCTCGGAGGCGGTTTCGGGCGTCAAGGGCGAGAACTCGATCAAGCTCTACGGCAGCGACCTGCAGGCGCTGACGGACACCGCCAACAAGATCAAATCCGTGCTCGGCACCGTGCAGGGCGTCACCGACCTCGCGGTGTTCACCTCGCTCGGCCAGCCCACCATCCAGATCGATATCGATCGCGCCCGCGCGGCGCGCTATGGACTGTCGCCCGGCGATATCAACGCGACCATCAAGGTCGCGATCGGCGGCGACAGCGCCGGCGACCTCTACGAGCCCGGCAGCGACCGGCATTTCCCGATCATCGTTCGTCTTGCCCCGGAATACCGCAAGAGCGCGGAGGCGATCCACAACTTGCGGATCGGCGTGGCCGGGCAGGGCGGCACGATCACGCAGATCCCGCTCAGCGAGGTCGCCTCGATCAACCTGATCTCGGGCGCCGCCTACATCTACCGCGAACAACAGGAACGCTATCTGCCGATCAAGTTCTCGGTTCGCAACCGCGACCTCGGCAGTGCGATCCATGAAGCCCAGGACAAGGTCGCCGCCGAGGTGCAATTGCCGCCGGGATCGCGGATCGAATGGGTCGGCGAATTCGGCAATCTGCAGGACGCCATCAAGCGGCTGTCGATCGTGGTGCCGATCAGTCTCGCGCTGATTGGCGTGCTGCTATTTTTCAATTTCGGTTCGATGGTCGACACGCTGCTTGCGATGAGCGTGATCCCGATGGCGATCTTCGGCGGCGTGCTCGGATTGTTGATCTCAGGAATTCCCTTCAGCGTGTCGGCGGCGATCGGCTTCATCGCGCTGTTCGGCATTGCCGTGATGGACGGCATCATCATCCTGTCGCAGTACAATCAGCTCATCGACGAAGGCTGTGAGCGGATGCGGGCGGTGATCCGCACCGGCGAGCTGCAACTGCGGCCGGTGCTGATGACTTGCGTGGTGGCCGGCGTTGGCCTGTTGCCGGCGGCGGTGTCGGAGGGGATCGGCTCGCAGGTGCAAAAGCCGCTGGCGATCGTGGTTGTCACCGGCATGATGCTGGCACCGATCGTGATCCTGGTGACGCTGCCGGTGCTGATCTCGGTGTTTTCGCGCCGCGCACGCTAAATAGTTGTGGGCATGTGCCCATGTTTCCTGCCCACTCGGTTTGTGGTTGACGCGATCCGGCGGCCGTTCCTTGATAACGGCAGCGACAACCGCAGGAGCAAGCCATGCGGATCGAGGAAAGCCAAGGATCTAACCAAGGATCTACGGGGCAACAAAACGGCCACGCGCCGCCGGCGAAATCGGCGCCTACGGCCGAGCAGATTCTCGGCGAAATCCGCGACTATTGCCGCCAGACGCGCACGGCCGAATCGACCTTCGGGAGGCTGGTGGTCAATGACGGCAAGCTGGTGTCGCGCTTACGCGACGGCGCCCGGATCACGACCGGCACGCTCGACAAGGTCCGCGCCTATCTCGCCGAGCACCTGCCGGCGTCGGCTGCCGCACCTACCAGTTTGCCTTCGACCAAGCCGCTGAATGGCGCGGCCGCTGCCAATACCGTCGCGCCGCCGGGCTTCCGATTCTTCGACAACCGGCAAAAGTACCTGCTGTTCGTCTCGACCTGCAGCGAGAAGACCGAGGTTGGCAACCGTATTTCGCTCGAACTCGGCAATTTGCAGCCGGCGCCGCCGGCGCTTCGCATTTTCGACGCCGGCGTCGGCGACGGCACCGTGCTGTCGCGGGTAATGCGGGCCGTGCATGCGCGCTTTCCCACCATGCCGCTCTATGTCGTGGCGAAGGAAATAAGTTACGAAGACGTCCGCCTGATGCTGGAGAAGATGGCGGACCGCCTGTTCGAGCATCCCGCAACCGTGCTGGTCGTCACCAACCTCTATTACGCCGAGGCGCCGTGGCTGACGCCACGTTCGGTGACGTCAGCGCAAGGCCTGATCTGGAAAGACGTCACGCTATCAGGCAACACCGCGCACGGCTTTGCCGAGCAGATCGGCGAGCTCGAGAGCTTCCTCGCCGAGAACTGGCGCGCAGGCATCAGCCCGAGGACGGGCAATCCGGTCTATCAGCGTCCCGTGATCCTGACGCTGCGGCGCGAGGATCATTCGTTCCTGCTCGATCCGATCATGCCGCGGCCCGGCCGCGTGATGGCGGATTACGACCTGGTGATCGCCTCACAGCCTTACCGGGCGCGGGCGAGCGTCGAGTTCAAGGCTTCGAAAGTGGTGACGCCGCTGGTCAAGGCGCTGCGTCCAGGCGGACGGCTGATCGGCATCCATTCGCACGGCAAGGATCCCGGCATCGAGATCATCGATCAGGTCTGGCCGGGCGACGATCCCTTCAAGACCGACCGCTATGCGATCCTGCGCCAGGTCAAGCACGAGCTTGGCGCGGCCGCACGCCACTACACTTTTAATGCGTCCTCCGATGCACGCTCGATCTTCCGCTACCACATGCACACGCTGCCGGACGAGGTGAGCGGTTCGATCGGGACCTCGACGCTGTTCGCGGCCTGGAACGCTGCGATCTACGTGGCGCAGATCGAGGACAACAGATTGTCGGAAGTGGTTCGCGATGGCCGCTATCTCGAAGCCACCGACCGTGTGCTGAAGAAACATGGCGGCCTCTGGTTCAATGACGAAACCTATGTGATCTCGCGCCGCCGCGCGCCAGCATGACAAGTGGAGGCGTCCGTGACCGTCTCCGATCAATCCCCCAGATTAGCCGCGCTGCTGTCGAAGGCCTCCGTCGAAATCTCCTCGCGCGGGCATCAGGTCGTGCAACTGAGCGATCATTTCGCTGCCGGCACCGACGTTACGATCACGTTCCTGCCCGGCGACAACTATCGCCACAACATTGAGACGGCTGCCGCGCTGCGTCGCGCCGGATACAATCCGGTGCCCCATCTCGCGGCGCGCGAAATGCCCTCGCGGGAAGCATTTAACGATTGCCTGGCGCGAGCCCGCGGCGAAGCTGACGTGTCGCGCATTCTCCTGATCGCCGGCGATGTCGCCGCTGCGAGAGGTCCATTCAAATCGACGCGCGATGTTGTCGCCAGCGGCTTGCTCGAGGCGCACGCGATTGCATCCGTCAGTGTGGCCGGCCATCCCGAGGGCCACCCTTATCTCGAACTGCCGGAAGCGCTCAACGGTCTGAAGGCATGGCGCGACTGGGGGCAGCGGACGGGAACGCGGGTCGATGTGGTCACGCAATTCTGCTTCGAGAGCACGCCGATCCTGCAATGGATCGGCGCCCTCAATCGCGCCGGCATCGATCTGCCTGTCATCATCGGCCTGGCCGGTCCGGCAACGCCGGCGACACTGACAAAATTCGCGCTCCGTTGCGGCATCGGTAATTCCATGCGCGCGCTGCGGGCCCAGATCGGCCGGTTCGGCCGGCTTTTGACGGATACCGGGCCAGACGAGGTCGTCAGGGGATTGCGGTCGGCGCCTGCGGCGGCGACCGCGCCGATCACCGGATTTCACCTGTTTCCGTTTGGCGGCCTGCGCAAGGCCGGCGACTGGCTGCGCGATTTTGACTGTGACCCGCGCGTACAGCAGCGGGCCGCAATGTCAGGCGCTGGGCTTCAGAACCCGTAAAGCTGCGCCGGGTTTCGACCAAGATCTTCTTGCGGACCGCAGCGTCCGGCGCCCACAGAAATGGGCCGCCAGAAGGCACCAATCACGCCGGGCCGTCGCTCTAGCCGCGGATCGTTCCACAAACTTTCGCGACCAGTTCGGGCAACGGCCGCGATCCATCCAGCCGCAGCACGGGCAGGGCAGTTTGGCAAGCCAGTCCTGATGCTTTGCTTGCGTACGACTCACGTTGCCTTCCTCATAACCCGACGCCCATTCGATGAATTCCTCGGTCTCTGTATGCCGCCAGCCACCGGGCGCCACCGCTTCGGTGCCAAACAGCGTGGCCTCGCGTGCACGCAGCCGCTGCAACCGTATCTCGCGAGAGGTTGCGAGGAAGACCACCACGTCGAAATTTGGGATCAGCACGTCACCCCAACCGTTAAGCGATCCGCTCAATACCCAAGCCGTGCGCGGCAGGAAGATATCCTGCATCAGCTTCAGGCGCTCCGCGACGTCGCGAATATGCCGGAAGGGCGGATCAGTCGGCAGCCAGAAGTAATCGTCGGTGTCGTGATGCGGGACGGCCAGCGCACTTGCGAGCGCGCGGCCAAGGCTGGTGACGCCCGCACCCGATGCCCCCATCACGTGTATGCGGCAGCTCTGCATTTGTTCGCTCCGGCTTATCGCTTCGGTAACGCAACCGGTCTATCGAACCAGAAGCCGCCCAAATTTGACTAAAGATCCGCCTACCCGGAATCTCTCCTATCCCTGGAATCAATTCATGCAGAAATTTTCGCAAAAATTCAAAACCGGCGTCTCCGTGGCCGCCTTGGTCGTGATGCTGCTCGGCGTTTACAGCTATCGCAAGCTTCAGGCGCTCGCCGCCGACCCTACCGGCGAAAAGGATTGCGGCCCGGCGGTCGGCGGCGGCGAGCAGGCGAAAATCGATCTGGAGCGGATCAAGGCGATAGCGCCGCTCAAGGACGTGAAATGGTCGCAGCTTGGCGGCAGCATCAATGATGCGAGCTGTCTCAACAAGACCGAAATCTATGGCGTGGTCGCGGTGCGCAGCGTCGAGGACGTCGCCAGGACGCTGGCCTTTGCGCGCGACAACAAGCTCTCCATCACCACCGCCGGCGTCCGCCACAGCATGGGCGGGCATGCCTTCCGCAAGGGCGGCATTGTGCTTGATATGCGCGGCTTCAACAAGATCGTGCTGAATGAGAGCACGCGATCGGTCACGGTGCAGCCGGGCGCGACCTGGCACGACATCCAGAACGTGCTGCATCCGCGCTTTGCAGTGCGCGCCATGCAATCGACCGATATCTTCACCGTCGGCGGCTCGATCTCAGTCAATGCCCATGGCATGGACCATCAGGCCGGCGCGCTCGCGAAATCGATCAAGTCGATGAAGGTGATGCTGGCGGACGGTTCGCTGCGCACGGTATCGTCGACCGAGAATGCGGATCTGTTCAATCTCGTTGTCGGCGGCTACGGCCTGTTCGGCGTGATCGTCGAGGCCGAGCTCGATATTGCCGACAACCTCGTCTACCAGACCGGCCGTCGCGTCATGGACTACAAGGAATTTCCGGCGTTGTTCGCCGGCGAGATCGAGAAGGACACCAATATCGGCCTGATGTACGGCCATCTCTCGACTGCGCCGAGCACGTTCCTGAAGGAGCTGCTGCTCTATACCTACACCAAGGTCGACGGTACCGATTTCAAGCGCCAGCCGCTCGGCGAAGTCAGCGGCACCAAACTGCGGCGGCTGACCATCAACCTATCAAAGCAAGGTCCGCTGTTTCAGGAGATGAAGTGGCTTTCCGAGAAGCACATCGAGCATCGGATGGAAAACTGCACGGTGACGCGCGCGCAGGCGATCGGATCGGCGGAAGCCTGTCTCGTCAACCGCAATGACCCGATGCACGATTCGGTGCCTTATCTGCGCAACTCGCTGCCTGACGATACCGACATCCTGCACGAATATTTCATCCCGCGCAGCCAGTTCGTCTCGTTTGTCGATGGCATGCGCAAGGTGCTGACCGACAACAAGACCAATCTGTTGAACGCATCGGTGCGCGTCGTGCATCAGGAAAAAAATTTCCTGACTTATTCGCCGGAGCCGGCGTTCTCGCTGGTGCTCTACATCAACCAGACCACGGACGAAGAGGGCAACCGGCGGATGAAGAAGGCGACGGAAGAGCTGATCGACCTCACCATCGCGCACAAGGGCCGGTTCTTCCTGCCTTACCAGCTCTACTATTCGAAAGACCAGTTGCAGCGCTCATACCCAGAGATCAACGACTTCTTCGCGGCGAAGCGGAAGTATGATCCCGGCGAATTGTTCACCAATACGTTCTACCAGAAGTACGCGTCGTGATGCCTGTCTGCCATACGAAGCATCGCGCATCGCTCAGCAAAGCGAGATCGTCATCATAGACATCACAAAAAATCTCGCAGCCTCGCAATTTCGACGACGAGTTCGGCCGAGATTATTTTAGGGATCAACTCCCCCTGTGGGGCAGTATGAATCTCGTAGAGATGACGTTGGCTGAGCGGTTGCTGCAGAAACTTGGTGATGCATTCGTCCAAGGTGCCATCAAGGACCGAGTACGGTATCGACCAAGCAGCGTCTTTGACGCGTTCGTTGTTTTTCGAAGGCCATTTCTTTAGAACGGCAGGAGCATGAAAGTCCGTTTTGGCACTCCTTAAGGATTGGCTTCCCGGTTGGGAATCACAAAGGTCTGGCCGGGATAGATCAGGTTTGGATTGCGGATTTGCTCTCGGTTGGCCTTGTAGATCGTGGCGTAGCGCGTGCCCGCGCCGAGGGTGGCCTGGCTGATGCGCCACAGGCTGTCGCCGCGCGATACCGTCGTGGTCGCGATCTTCGGCACCACCACGATGGAGGAGCTCGTGACGTCCGACAGGGCGCCGGCCGAGGCATCCGCCACCTGGGACTTCGGCAGGGCGACGGAGTCTGGTTTGGACGGTGAGGTCCGCGGCGGTACCGAAGCGGTAACCACGGGGTCCGGCGCGTTGAACGGTACCTCGGCGCGCCCACGGACCGCGCCGGACTTCGAATCCACCTCGTCCAGTCTTACGCGGTAGTTCCCGGGCCCGATCCCTTCATTGATCGTGACGGCAAAGCGTCCGTCCGCTCCCGCCGTTACCGACGCAATGAAGCTGTCGTTCAGATAGAGCCTCACCGGAGCGCCGGCGCGCGCGCGGCCGCTTACATGGAATTTGCCGCCGGCCTCGGTCTCGACCGCCTCCACGACCACGGCGGCGGTTTCCCCCTTTGGCTGGGCCGGCTGTGACATCACGACAGTGGGTTTGTTTGGCGCCATCAGCGCCACGACCGGCCGTTCCTTCAGGTTCGGCTCAAGCGCCACCGTTACGCTCTGCTTCGACATGGTTTGTCTGCCGTCGGGCTGCTTGGCGCGCAACGTCAGATCATAAGTGCCTGGCGGAAGCGGGCGCGGGATCATCGCGAATTGTCCGGATTGATCCGCGACCACGCGATCATGCAGTTCGCCATTGCGCAGCAGTTCCACGGTGACGCCCGGCGCCGCGCGTCCCGCGATTACCGCTTCGCCGTTCGGCTCGATGCGGGCGACATCGAATGCCGGCAAGCCGTCGCCGCTCTCGGGCGCTGTGGTCGATCCGGCCAGCGCGGCTGTCACCGCGTTTGCCGCCGCCTGCGCGCTTGCGAGTGCGGCCGGTCCCTTGGCTGTCTCGTCAGTGGCCGGTTTTGGCGCGACGCTTGCGGCCTTGTCAGCAGTCGGCTCGCGCCCGATGTACTGCATGGCGACGATCGTTCCGATGCCACTCGCCGCGACAAGCCCTATCAGGGGCGCGACCATTCGGTTCATGGATATCTTGATCATGGTCTTTAGCCCGTCGGCCGGAGGTCGGCCCGCCACCAGTATACAGGGATTTCGGTCGAAATGGGTACCCAAGCGGCAAGAAGAAGCTGAAGGTACGGAAGGATTAAGCCGTTCGAGGTGGACCGGCCAGGAGACTGGAACTCTGGTCCGTCAAAGCTGCGCGGTGAACCGCTTTGGCGGCTGGCCGCTGCAGCCGCCCGCCTGTTCGGCGTCGAGCACCAACAGCGCGCCGGCCGCGTAGAGACGGCCGACGAAATCGGCGTCGTCGGAACGCGCGATGGTGACGTAGTTGTTCGACGCAAGAATACGGCCGTTGGCCTTGGTGATAGCAGCCAGTGCCTGGGCCGGCGGACCGATCACCGCCATCGACTTGCCGGGGGCTGAGCCGAAGGTCAAGGCGGAGATAACGGTAAGCCAGCCGCACACGACGAGGGCGATTGCGCCGGCGATCCGGCCCCAACGCCCACCGCCGCGCTGACGGCCGTTAGTAGTCATAGAAGTGCTCAATGCTTGCAGCCCTGGCTTTGAGCTCGCGGTTGATGTCGACGAGACGGTCGATCCTTGCCTTCAGGCCCGCCCGGCGGAAGCCGGGCTTCGCACCGAGTTCCAGTGAAAACAGCTCCGTCGTACCCTTGATATCCAGCTTGGCGGCGTCGGGCGCAATCACGGTGACGAAAATGTCGTGATTGCCCGCGATCTCTGCAACCCCGTAACCCTGATCCAGCAACCCCAGCAGTATATCGGTGAACGCCTTGTAGCGCGGCGTCTGCACGAGCTGCCATTGTGCGTTGAGTGCGCGGATCGGCTTGATGCGCGGCTCTTTCGCCAATACCTCCGGCGGCAGCGTCGCGACGGCAAGCATGATGTCGCGCGGCTCGTTGTCGTTGCTGGCGTCGAGCGCCTTCTGGATCAGCGAGGCATAACCGATCTTGACGAAGTATTCCGCGCCGAGCGCGAAGTCGCGCTCCCAACTGCGCACCTTGCTCGGCGTCGGCGCCGAGATCGCGAGGAGACCGTCGAGCTTCTCGCGGAAAGGATATTTGTACCAGGGGATGGTGTAGAGGAACGCGGAATAATCCTGCAGCACCGCGCGGCCGAATTCATCCTGCGGGGTGCGCTTCTCGCCCCTGATCCATTCGAACGCGCGGCCGATGGTATTTTCGTAGAACCCTTTGACGGCATATTCGACGGAATAGCTGATGCCGATCACGTAAATCATCGTCTTCAGTTCGGCCAGCGATTCTCCTGTCGCGGGCACGGCGCGGTTGATGGTGCAGAAACTGCGCCAGAAACCGAAGATATGTCCGAGATAGTTGAAATGGCTTTCGCTGGAGCGGTCGAGGAAGCGGCCGAAATCCTCGAAGGAATAGACGATGTACCATTCGGGGAACGTGAAGAACGTGTTGTTCAGCTTGCGCCGGTAACCCGGCTCATCGATCGCGGGCAGGGTGACGGCCGGCGCAGCCGAGGCCGATGTGCTCGCCGCAGGCCGGCACGTGCCCTCGATGTAGGCCAGCGGTACGAGCACCGTCAGCGCAATCAGGATCGCGACGACAGCGAGAATACGCCGCAGCCATTTAAGCATGAACGGCGGTCCGCGTCCGCGGCGCGAGCAGATAGCCGATCACGATCGCCACGCCGCCGAGGCCGAGATGCGGCGCGTTGGCGAAAAACCGCGTCGAGATCGGCAGGTTGAGGACGCCGTTGATCAGGATGCCGAAGTCGAGATAACCGCTGCCGGTAAGCAGGCCGAGCACGCCATCGGCAAAATAGAACACGCCGAATAATTGGAAGAACAATTCCGAGGCGCGACGCGAGGTCATCGCCGCCATTGCGGCCCATAGCGCCGACACCAGATGCAGGCCGTCGGCATACCAGGTGCGGCGAAACAGGCCGAAGATCATGTCATTGGCGTCGATGAAGGCCGGGATGTAGCCGGTGAGAATCACAAAGCCGAGCAGGGCGGCGTAGCCCCAGGCGCACAATCTGATGATGTCCATGATGTCTCCGGCCGGTGCGAATCTCGGGGCCAGTCTAGAGTTTTCCAATTGTCTTGAGCAGGGCGTCGTTGAACAGGTCGGGGTCCTCGATCTGCGGAATGTGACCGAGCCCCGGCAGCAACGTCAGCTCCGTACCTGATGGCAGCAGCGTTCGAAGGTCGAGGGCTTGCTCGACCGGGGTGATGGTGTCCTTGTCGCCCCACAGGATCGCGACGGGGACTTCCAGCTTCGCATATGCATTGCGGTCCGCGCTCGCGGCGTTGGTGTCGGAGCCGAGGAAATAATACAGCCAGTCGGCGATATCGCTCGTGCTGTCGCGCTGCGCCAGCGGCCTTTGCAGGATCGCTACATATTCCGGCAGCGCGCGCTCCTTCTTCGCGATCATCGATTGAAGCAGCATTTGCGTTGCGATCGGATTGGTGATGGTCAGCGACACCAGGATTTCGCGGATCCATTGCGGTTGGATCACCCAAGGCGCCACCGATGGCACAGCCGTCAATCCGAGCGCGGCATCGACCAGCACCAGGGCCCGTGCCCGATCTGGATATCGCATCACGAGTTCGGTCGCCGCACCAGCGCCGAACGAATGACCGACGATGATGGCGGGCGGGGCCTCCAATGTCTCGAGCACGTCGTTGATTCGGGAAGCCTGGTCCTGCCGCGTGTAACTGCCAGGACGATCCGAGAATCCAAACGGCGGCAGGTCAAGCGCGATCACATGAAAGCCGGCCGCGGCCAGCACGTCGGTGGTGTGCCGCCATAGCTCGCTCCACGCCGCCGTGCCGTGAAATAGGACCACGGGAATGCCATTCGCCGGACCCTTCTCCTGCACGAACACGCCACCCGAACGGGTCGGCACCAGATGGCCGGTCTTTGGCGCCAGTTGGGCACGCACGCCGGTCTCGCGTATCGACGCCGCCATGCGAAATGAGGTGATCAGAAGGATTATCGACAGGAAGAGGACCAACAGGCCGGTGGCCGACCAGCGCAAGATGTTTGAAACCACGAGGCCTCGCGAAATTGAATCATCAAAAGGAAGCGGGAATGGACCCGAGTTTTAGGGCAAGGCGAGTTGCTGGCGACTGAAAATACCGGACATGATCAGCGTCAGGTTAACACCACGACAAAATACAACCTACTGCCCGGACGGCGTCCGCAGGCCGTGCCAGGCGTCGCGCACCTGATGGTAGTGCACTTCCGGCAGATAGTCCGGCGTTTTGAGGCCGAGATTCTTGACGTCGAGCCGGCCGATGGCGCTCAGCAGCGTATAGGAGGCGATGACGCGGTCGCGCTGCGCGCCGATCAGCCGCGCCTTTGCTAAGATCAGGTCCTGCTGCGCGTTAAGCACGTCGACCGTAGTGCGCTGGCCGCCGGCCGCCTCCCGCTGCACGCCCTGCAGCGCGACGGTGGCAGCACGCACTTCCGCTTCGGATGCCGTGACCGCAATCTTGGCACCTTCATTGGCGACCCAGGCGCCGACCGCGGCGGTGCGAGCCTGGTTGCGGACCTGGTCCAGCACCTGCCGGCTTTGAGTTGCGATTTCCTTGGCCTGCCGGGTCTGTGAGGCGGCCATGCCGCCATCATAGATCGGCTGCGTGAGCTGGCCGGTCACGGAAGCCTGGTCGGTCCCGAATGTGCCGAGCGTAGGGTCCGACTGCTTACTGCGGCTGGCGCTGCCTTGCAGCGTGATCGTCGGCATCAAGCTGCTTTCGGCGACGCGGATAGAAGTCGAGGCGACGTCGACATCGAAGCTTGCCGCCATCACCGCTGGATGCTCGCGGAAGGCCTGCCCGGTGGCGTCGTCACGGCTGCGCGGCAGCAGGCGATCCACGGCTTCGGCAGGGCGGAGCAGGGTGGGCGCGTTGCCGATGACCTGAAGATAAGTCGCCTGGCTGACGGCCAGATTGACCTCAGCGGCATTCAAATCTGCGCGACCCCGGCTCAGACGTGCCTCGGCCTGCGCAGCATCGGTAGGCGTGACGTCGCCGGCATTCAGACGCTTCTGGGTGATGCCAAGTGTTTCCTGCAGGAACGCGACGTTGGCGCGCTGCGCTTCGACCAGCGATTGGTTGGCGAGAACGTTTGTGTAGACCGTGACCGCATCCAGCAGCACGCCCTGACCGACATTGCGCAGCGCCTCGCGACCGGCCTGCACCTGCAATTCCGCCACGCGCACACTGTTGGCGGTCCTGAAGCCGTTGAACAACGTCTGGGATACGGTCACGCCAATGGTCCAGGGCTTCAGGTTCGCCGACTGGACGGTGTTGTCGGGCAAGAGGTTGCGCACCGCCTGAAAGCCGGCGGAGAGAGTAGCGACGATCTGCGGCCGATAACCCGAAAGCGCCTGCGGCACGTTCTCGTCGGTGGCGCGCTGGCGGGCGCGTTCGGCATTGAGTGCGGGATTGGTTTGGTAGGCCTTGGCCAGCGCCTCGGGGAGGCTTTCACCATGCGCGGCCGGCGCCGCAAACGCGAGGCAAGCCACAGCAAGGCAAATGCCCGATCGAAGCAACCATCTTTCAACGTGGCCAACCCTGGTGGCGCGCCTAGTCATTTGATTCCGTAGTCAACACGAGAACGTGATAACCCTGCTTCGAGTCATCCCGCTCTATCTTCTTGTTTGAACATGACCATCAGGAGTGCCGGTTACCCGTCATTCCGGATCATGCATTGTCCGTCCGCCCCCGCCGACAGTCGTCTACCTGTTTAGGGGGCACCATGGCCACAGGCAAACTGCCGCGCGACATCAGTACATTAATTCGGTGAAATCCGTGCTTGGCTGTTGCCGGTTCGTCACAGACGAATCTTTGGGTGAAGATAGGCTATAGCTCTCGTGGCTGGCGTCCGATTCCAGGGCGGCTGCCTGCTAGCTACGCCCAGGTTCGCATTCGATGCCAAAGCTGTTTGCCGATCCCGAAGCGATTGCGGAGGATATCATCCGCGATGTCGGAACCAATCTCGTGGTTGGATTGCCGCTCGGGCTCGGCAAGGCCAACCACGTCGTCAACGCGCTGTATGCACGCGCCGCTGCCGACCGTTCGATCAAGCTGACGTTATTTTCGGCACTGACGCTGGAAAAGCTACGGCCTTCGAGCCTGCTCGAACAACGTTTCATCAGCCCCGTGATCGATCGCCTGTTTGGTGACTATCCCGACCTGACCTATGCGAATGCACTGCATGCCGGAGAACTGCCGCCCAACATCAAGGTGATCGAGTTTTTCTTCCTCGCCGGCAAATGGCTGCAGGTGCCGTTCGCGCAGCAGCATTACATCTCCGCAAATTATACCCATGCTGCATCGTATTTGCTGGCGCGTGGGCTCAATGTTGTCACGCCACTAGTGGCCAAGCGCGTAGTCGATGGCGTGACCCGTTACAGTCTGAGCTGCAACACCGACACAGCGCTTGATCTGCTGCACGCCCGCGCCGAGGGGCGCGCTTCGTTCAAGGTGTTCGCGCAAGTCAATTCAGAACTGCCGTTCATGCCGGGTGTGGGCGATCTGCCGGCGGACCAATTTTCCGCCGTGCTCGACAGCCCCGCGACGGATTTTCCGCTGTTCGCCCCGCCGGCCGAGCCGGTCAGCGACACCAAATACGCGATCGGGCTTCACGCTGCGAGTCTCGTACCTGATGGCGGCACGCTGCAGATCGGCATCGGGCAAGTTGGCGATGCGCTGGCGCAGGGGCTGATCGTCCGTCATCGCGACAATGCGCAGTTCCGCGCCATCATGAAGCGGCTCGCGCCGGGCGTGGAGCCGATGGAGAGCGCGCCGTTCGCGAAGGGGCTGTATGGGGTCAGCGAAATGCTGATCGAGGCGTTTCTTAGCCTGATCGAGGCCGATATTCTCAAGCGCGAGGTCGACGGCGTCGTGCTGCACGGTGCATTTTTCCTGGGGCCGAAATCGTTCTATCGCGCGTTGCGCGAGATGCCGCCTAACCAGCTCGCGCGCATCCAGATGATGCCGGTATCGTTCACCAACGAGCTCTATGGCGACGAGGATGCCAAGCGCCGCGCGCGCGTCGGCGCCCGCTTCGTCAACAACGCGATGATGGCGACGCTGATGGGAGCGGCGGTCTCCGATGGTCTCGACAATGGCCAGGTCGTCAGCGGCGTCGGCGGCCAGTACAATTTCGTCGCGCAGGCGTTCGCGCTTCAAGGAGCGCGGTCGATTCTCACGCTGGAAGCGACGCGGCAGGCGGGCAGGAGGACGCACTCCAACATCCGCTGGAACTACGGTCACGAGACCATCCCGCGGCATCTGCGCGACGTGTTCGTCACCGAATACGGTGTTGCCGATGTCAGGGGCAAGTCGGACGCCGAGACCATCGCGGCGATGCTGGCGGTCACGGATTCGCGTTTCCAGGATGAGCTGACGAAAATCGCCAAAGATGCCGGCAAGCTGCCGAGGGAGTTCGAAATTCCGCGCGCGCAGCGCGAGAATTATCCGGAGCGGATCGCGGATGCGTTGAAGCCCGCGCGCGAGGCAGGACTGTTGCCGTCGTTTCCGTTCGGCAGCGATTTTACCGAGGTCGAGCAGCGGCTAATCCCGGCCTTGCAGTTGCTGCGGGAAGCGCAGCGAACGCTGCTGCGTCTGCCCGGGTTGCTGTGGCAGGGGATGAGACAGCCGCCGGATGCCTCCAGCCGCGAATGCCTGGCGCGGTTAGGGCTCGATCGTCCCACGACGTTTGCTGAACGGGGCTATCGCGCGCTGGTCAATGCGGCACTGGCGCGGAGTGGTACTATAACGAACGTCGTCCCTGCGAACGCACTAGCAGATGCACACATTGCCGGCTGCGACGGAATGACTCGATGTCTTGATTTGGCCTTCCGCAGCGACGGTCTGCTGTGATTCTGTATCTGGCACTTCGATTCCATTGAGGTGCCAAGATGTTGAACGAACAATTCAGGCTTGGTCGGTTCGGGGATGGCCGT
Organism: Bradyrhizobium sp. sBnM-33; assembly: GCF_032917945.1. NCBI lineage: Bacteria > Pseudomonadati > Pseudomonadota > Alphaproteobacteria > Hyphomicrobiales > Nitrobacteraceae > Bradyrhizobium > Bradyrhizobium sp. sBnM-33. The sequence goes on along the minus strand of NZ_CP136624.1, from coordinate 6,842,762 downwards.
CTCGATAAAGGGGGGCGGCTCTGCTCGAAGGGATGGTCACGCGCGCCAGCTCGTGCTTGCGTCGAGCGGCGGATGGTGATCGGGCCAAGATAGTCCGATACGGCCGATTTCTCGCCAATGAGAACGTGAGCTTGGAAGCACTGCTCGCAGGCTGGGGCGAACAGACGGCGGTTGCGGCGGCCGGCCGGCACGTGCTGGCGATCCAGGATACAAGCGAGATCAACTTTAGGACCCAACCCGAGCGTCGGCGCGGGCTGGGTGAGATCGGCAAAGGGAACAGCCACGGCTTGCTGTTGCATGCGATGGCCGCCGTGGATGCCGCCAGTGACGCCTGTCTGGGGCTGGTAGGCGGGAAGATTTGGACGCGCCAGGGCCGGGTTACGGTGCCGCACGATCAGCGGCCACTGGAGCAGAAGGAGTCGGAACGTTGGATCAGCACGGCCCATCGAGCCAAGCAGGTGCTCTCTGCGGCCACGATGGTCACGGTGATCGACGATCGCGAGGGCGACATCTATGCCAAATGGGCGAGCGTATCGGCCTCAAACTTCCATCTGTTGACGCGGAGCATGCATGATCGCGTGCTGGCCGACGGTGCAAGCATGTATGCCACCGCCAGCAGTTGGCCCGTCGTCGACACTGCCACCATCGACGTTGTGGCGCGTGCCGATCGGCCCGCCCGACAGGCCAAGCTGGTGCTGCGGTTCGGTCGGGTCACCCTCAGAAGGCCGCAGAACGCGTCTGCCGACTTACCGCGGACAGTCGAACTCGCTTTGGTCGAGGTCGTTGAAGTCGATCCGCCAGCGGGCGTCGAGCCGCTGCACTGGTACCTGCTGACGACCCATGACGTGAACGATGTCGCGTCTGCCTGGCAGATCGTCAACTGGTACAAAAAGCGTTGGATTATCGAGCAGCTGTTCCGCCTGATCAAAACGCAGGGGCTGCAACTCGAAGACAGCCGGATCGAAACCGCCGATCGGCTGCTCAAGCTCACCGCGATCGCCGCCAAGGCTGCCGTCGTGATCCTGCAACTGGTTCAGGCTCGCGACGGACGCAGCGCCGAACCTGCCAGCAACGCGTTCAACAAAGAGCAGATCAAGCTGCTCGCCGCACTGGCCACCAAGTACGAAGGCAGAACCAAACTCCAAAGCAATCCACATCGCCCGCAAACCTTGGCTTGGGCCTCATGGATCATTGCTCGCCTCGGCGGATGGGATGGATACCCTCGCACCAAACCCGGCCCCATCACCATGAGGCATGGCCTCCAATACTTCTTGGGCGTGGCTTCCGCCTGGGAGACCCTCAAAGATGTGTGAATCAGCTAGTGCGAACGCAGGGACCCATAACCACAGGGCGTAGTTGTTTTGAGAAGATGTCTGCCCGTCCTCGCATCAACACGACGGCCGCGGCGTATGGGTCCCTGCGTTCGCACTAGCAGATGCACACATTGCCGGCTGCGACGGAATGACTCGATGTCTTGATTTGGCCTTCCGCAGCGACGGTCTGCTGTGATTCTGTATCTGGCACTTCGATTCCATTGAGGTGCCAAGATGTTGAACGAACAATTCAGGCTTGGTCGGTTCGGGGATGGCCGTCTCGATAAAGGGGGGCGGCTCTGCTCGAAGGGATGGTCACGCGCGCCAGCTCGTGCTTGCGTCGAGCGGCGGATGGTGATCGGGCCAAGATAGTCCGATACGGCCGATTTCTCGCCAATGAGAACGTGAGCTTGGAAGCACTGCTCGCAGGCTGGGGCGAACAGACGGCGGTTGCGGCGGCCGGCCGGCACGTGCTGGCGATCCAGGATACAAGCGAGATCAACTTTAGGACCCAACCCGAGCGTCGGCGCGGGCTGGGTGAGATCGGCAAAGGGAACAGCCACGGCTTGCTGTTGCATGCGATGGCCGCCGTGGATGCCGCCAGTGACGCCTGTCTGGGGCTGGTAGGCGGGAAGATTTGGACGCGCCAGGGCCGGGTTACGGTGCCGCACGATCAGCGGCCACTGGAGCAGAAGGAGTCGGAACGTTGGATCAGCACGGCCCATCGAGCCAAGCAGGTGCTCTCTGCGGCCACGATGGTCACGGTGATCGACGATCGCGAGGGCGACATCTATGCCAAATGGGCGAGCGTATCGGCCTCAAACTTCCATCTGTTGACGCGGAGCATGCATGATCGCGTGCTGGCCGACGGTGCAAGCATGTATGCCACCGCCAGCAGTTGGCCCGTCGTCGACACTGCCACCATCGACGTTGTGGCGCGTGCCGATCGGCCCGCCCGACAGGCCAAGCTGGTGCTGCGGTTCGGTCGGGTCACCCTCAGAAGGCCGCAGAACGCGTCTGCCGACTTACCGCGGACAGTCGAACTCGCTTTGGTCGAGGTCGTTGAAGTCGATCCGCCAGCGGGCGTCGAGCCGCTGCACTGGTACCTGCTGACGACCCATGACGTGAACGATGTCGCGTCTGCCTGGCAGATCGTCAACTGGTACAAAAAGCGTTGGATTATCGAGCAGCTGTTCCGCCTGATCAAAACGCAGGGGCTGCAACTCGAAGACAGCCGGATCGAAACCGCCGATCGGCTGCTCAAGCTCACCGCGATCGCCGCCAAGGCTGCCGTCGTGATCCTGCAACTGGTTCAGGCTCGCGACGGACGCAGCGCCGAACCTGCCAGCAACGCGTTCAACAAAGAGCAGATCAAGCTGCTCGCCGCACTGGCCACCAAGTACGAAGGCAGAACCAAACTCCAAAGCAATCCACATCGCCCGCAAACCTTGGCTTGGGCCTCATGGATCATTGCTCGCCTCGGCGGATGGGATGGATACCCTCGCACCAAACCCGGCCCCATCACCATGAGGCATGGCCTCCAATACTTCTTGGGCGTGGCTTCCGCCTGGGAGACCCTCAAAGATGTGTGAATCAGCTAGTGCGTTCGCAGGGACGACAGCGAGGCTGCGGCCTTATCTGTTCTTGTTCACCGGCTTGCGCTTCTCGATGAACGCCGCCATCCCTTCGGCGCGGTCTTCCAGCGCGAAGGTCGAGTGGAACAGGTTGCGCTCGACATTCATCCCCTCCGACAGCGGAGTCTCGAAGGCGCGGTTGATGGCTTCCTTGGCCATGGCGGCCGCAGGCCACGACATCGAGGCAATTTTTTCTGCCGCCGACAGCGCTTCTTCCATCAATTTGTCGGCCGGCACGACGCGGCTGACGAGGCCGGAACGCTCCGCTTCGGCCGCATCCATCATGCGTCCGGTGAGGCAGAGATCCATCGCCTTCGACTTGCCGATCGCGCGCGTCAGCCGCTGCGTCCCGCCGATGCCCGGGATGGTGCCGAGCGTGATTTCGGGCTGGCCGAATTTGGCGGTATCGGAGGCGATGATGATGTCGCACATCATGGCAAGCTCGCAGCCGCCGCCGAGCGCATAGCCGCTGACGGCCGCGATTGTCGGTTTCCGGCAGGTGGCAACGCGGTCGCCACCGATGGCGGTGAAATCGCTGGAGAACATGTCGATGAAGCTTTTCGGCTGCATCTCCTTGATGTCGGCGCCGGCGGCGAACGCCTTTTCGCTGCCGGTGAGCAGGATGCAGCCGATTTTGTCGTCGGCCTCGAGGTCATCGACCGCGGCAGCGATTTCACGAAACACGCCGAAGGACAGCGCGTTGAGCGTTTTCGGCCGGTTCAGCGTAATGATGCCGACCGCGCCCTTGCTCTCGACAATGATGTTTTCGAACGTTGCCATGATCCACCCCGGTAGTTCTTGCGCGGGCAATGTGCCCGCTGCCGGGGTGGGCTTCAAGTGGGCTGGAACGGATCCCGGATGCGGGGATGCCGCGTCCGGTAGCCCGATAGCTACGCCATAAACATGCGCGCGGCCGAGGCCATCGTCAGCAGGGCGCCGAAGGCGATGAAGATCTTTCCGATCAGCGAGGTCTTGTCCAGGGTGGAACTCTCGTTGTTGGCGGCTTGATCAGAGGCTTCCGATGCAGGTTTGGTCGAAGCCATCGCGACCGTCTGCGTGGCGGAGTCCTCGGGCGCGGTCGCCTGCAGCGCCCGATCGACATCGTTGAGCTGGTCTGACGCAACTACGGTGGCATCGGCCGGCGTCTCGGCGTCAGCCGGCTTGTCCCCCGCCGCTTGCAGGACGGTGTTGGCCTTCTCAGACATCGCGGCCGACATCCCCTTGGCGCTGTCGGGCGGCGCATCGGCTGCGGTCATTTGCGCGTTGGCGTTGGCGAGCCATTCGGGCATCGCGGACGGAGTGCCGCCGCTCGCATCCGCGACCTGCTTTTCCTCAGGGTTTTTGTCCTCGGCGGGTTTCGATGCCGCACGCGCGGATTTGCGGTGGGCGGAGCGTTTCTTCAGGTGACGAGAACCCTGCTTGACGGACTTTTCGGGCGTCGCGTTCTCTGGTTTCGATACCGCGGCGCCATCGTCGCCGGCAGCCGTCGCCGGCGATGGTCCTGCGAAACTCAACAGAAGCCCTGCTGCAAGAACAAAGGCCGACCCCGCGCTGGCTCGGATCGTCATATGGAATCTCCCCATTGGCCGCCGCCCAGCGGCGAAATGAGACCCCGCAGGTGTCCACAGCACGGCGGAAAATGGGAATCTTCGGGCAAGACCGGGCAAAAGCTGGGCAATGGCGTTACATCGACGAGCTGGCATGAATTTTTGCCGGCGCGGCTGCTCCAGAGAGAGCGGGCACGCGGATGCGGGCCTGCGCAATCGATGTTATGAGCCTGCCATCGCGCAGCCGGCCGGCCCCGATTCCAGGATAGGGAGCCAGCCCAAGCTGCCGACGGGACCCTCGATCACGAGTTCGTGATCGGATTGTCCTGATGTAACAAATTGAAAGATCGACCGAATTGCAGGGTAGGAGCGCTCTTGCGCGAACGGGATGACGAATGGACCGGCCTGATGCGGTCGGCCATTGCAGGTGACAGCGCGGCGTATCATCGCCTGCTCAAGGCCGTCACGCCGGTGCTCCGGGCTGCGGCGCGCCGCGGTCTGGCGCGCGCAGGGCAACCGGTCGATCAATCCGAGGACATCGTGCAGGACATTTTGCTGGCGGTCCATCTGAAACGGCACACCTGGGATATCACCGCCCCATTTGCCCCATGGCTGTTCGCGATCGCCCGCAACAAGTTGATCGATGCGCTCCGCCGCCGCGGCCGGCGCATTTTCGTCGATATTGACGATTTCGCCGAGACGCTGCCGGGCGAAACGCCGGCCGAAACGGCTTCGCCAAGCGAGGTAGCCGCCCAACTCCAGGCGCTGCCGGCGCGGCAGCGCGAGGTGCTGCAGTCGATCGCCGTCGACAGCGCCTCGATCAAGGATACGGCGGCGAAATTTTCGATGAGCGAGGGCGCGGTGCGGGTGGCGCTGCACCGGGGGCTGACCAGCTTGACGGCGAAGTTGCGGGAAAACTGAGCATGGATACCGATCAGCTCATTCGAACGTTGGCCGCTGACAGCGCGCACCGCGCGCGCCCGGTCGGCTTCGCACTGATGCTGGCGCTCCTGGCCGCGGCACCGATTTCGCTGTTGATGTTCTTCACTGAGCTCGGCGTCAGGCCCGACGTGATGATTGCGATGCGCAATCCGTTTTTCGACCTAAAATTCGCGGTGACGCTGTCGCTCGCGATCTCGGCGATTGCCGTCAGCCTGCATCTGTCGCGGCCTGAAGCTTCCCTGCGCGGATTTGGCTGGCTGCTGCTGGCGCCGGTGGGAATTCTGACCGCCGGGATCGGCAGCGAAATGATGATGCCGCAACGAGTGCCGATGATGACGCGGCTGGTCGGCAAGAATTCGTGGGTCTGTCTGACAGCGATCCCGCTGATGTCGTTGCCGATCCTGGCCGGCGCGCTGCTCGGATTGCGCCATGGGGCCCCGTCGCGGCCTGCATTGTCGGGCGCCATCGCCGGACTGTTGTCGGCGGGGTTGGCGGCAACGCTTTACGCCTCGCATTGCACCGACGATTCCCCGCTGTTCGTCGCGACCTGGTACACGATCGCGACCGCGCTGGTGGCGGCGATCGGCGCGCTCGCCGGAGCGAAGCTGCTGAAATATTGAAGCGGCTGCGAACCTACGCCGGCACATTCTGCTGCATGCGGTGGAAGCGCAGCACCTGCTGCGCCGTCGAAGGCCGCAACCGTTCATAGGTATCCTTGCAGGCCGCCAGATCGGTCGGCTTCGCGCCAGACAGTTCGTCGCGCATCCTGATGATGGTCCTGACCGTCGACCACGACAGCCCAGCGACCTTCGCTAGGATCATCACGCCTTCGGCCCGGCTTTCGATCATCATGTTCTCGGCGATCGCCACCGGCACATTGGCGAGCGCCGCAATCGAGGCATTGGCCTCGTCGAATTTCCCGGCACCGGCAAACGACGCGACCTCGGATTCGTCGAGCCGGCCGTCCTCGTACAGCGACTTCACCAGCGCGTGCGCAATCGCGGTGTTTTTGGTGATCGTCGAGGTCGCCGAGCGCGCGCGCCGCGTTGCTTCCTTGACCACGTTCGGCACCTCGGCCACCTGCTGCGGATTGGCGGCCTCCAGCCGCTGCCGCACCGTGTCGGAGGCCTTGGCGAGCAGTTTCAAGTAGAGATGCCGCGGTACTGACGGACGCATGCCGATGCAGGCGGTGAGATCGTCGTCGCCTTCGGCGCGGCTGACGAGGCGGGTAAAGCCGCGCTCGGTGAATTCCGCGCCGGGATTGTTGACGGTCGACTGAATCACCTGATCGTTGCCGCGCTGGACCAGCACGTCGGTGACCGCGCCGCTCAGCGTCTTGCGGGTCGAGATCGCCATCAAATGCGCCTGGCTCTTGCTGCGCGCGTTCTCGATCAGGGTCTTGTCGTCGAGCCGCATCGATTGCGACAACACCGGACCCGCCACCTCGATGACGTCGTCGAATGCAAGCGCGCGGATGGTGAGCGGCGGGGCGCTGTCGATCGGGGCGAGACGGTTGGCCAGCAGCATCTTGGCCGAGGTTTCGATGTGGTCGATCAGGCACTGGAAGACGTCGTCGAACAGCCCGACCTGCTCGTCCGAATAATCCACCGCGCCGTTGATGAAGAGATCGGTCACCCGGCGCAGCGTCTCTACCCGGCGAGCGACCGTTCCGTGCGCAAGCGTGGACTGCAACTCGTCGAGCAGGTTTCCGGGAGAAGGAGAGGTGGCGGTCTTCGAAATCATGACTCTGTCCTGGAGCAAAAAGCGGCGGAGCTTCTTCGCCGCCGGAGCTGAAATATGTCGGATCAGGCGCTGGTAATCCGGTTACGTCCCTGCGCCTTGGCTGCATAAAGCGCGCTGTCGGCGCGCGCGAGCAAAGTGTCTGATGTCTCGTTCGGGTTCAGCGTTGCAACGCCTGCCGACATCGTCACCTTCATGCCCGGCGAGAACGCGCTCCAGTCGAGATCGGCAATAATGGCGCGCAACCGGTCGAGCGCCTGCATGGCTTGATCGACGTCCATGTCGGGCAGCACCAGCAGGAATTCTTCGCCGCCATATCGGCCGAACCGGTCGACGCTGCGAATGTTGGCAAACATGGTGATCGAGAATGTCCGCAGCACCTCGTCGCCGGTCGGGTGACCGTAGGCGTCGTTGATGCGCTTGAACCAGTCGAGGTCGATCAGCGCGATCGCGCAGGGCGATCCGCTGCGGCTCGCGCGGGCAATCTCCTCCTCCAGCATCCGCATGATGCTGCGGCGGTTCGACGACCCGGTCAGTTCGTCGAGTTCGGCAAGCTCCTCGATCCGCTTGTACGCCGCCTTCAGTTCGAAGCTGCGGTCGTAGAGCATCTTGCGCATGCTGCTGCCGTACAGTCCCACGAAGGCGCATTGTCCGATCGTCAGGACAAAGGAAAGCATGGCCGCGACGCGTTCTGTCTGGGTGGTAATCGGCAGGCCGATCGGGGTGCTGGTAAACAGGAAGATCGGCGCCAGGCCGATCATGGTGAGGGTCCAGGTGATGATCGCCTGCCGCGAGGTCATTCGCAGCGCGCCGAACCCAAAGATCAGGAATACGACGCTCAGGAAGGCAAATCCGATCTGTGGCGCGGCCAGCAGAAAACAAAGCTGGAGCGCGACGTGACCGGCGACCTGGAAGATCGTGAGATAATGGTCCTCGAACCGGTCGTTGAAGTGGGCTTCCGACAACACGACAAAAACCGACACCAATCCGATGCCGGAAAGGAAATAGGTCGATGGAATGATGATAGGCACGGTGCCGGCGTAGCAATAGACCAGCAGGACCGAGGTGATGAGCGAATAGCTGACGCCTTGCACGGCCAGCATCTGGCGGCGCTGGCCGGCCCGGCGCTTCAAGACTTCCAGCGGGAGGCGGCCGACGTGCGCGGTCGCATTGTGGGAGCCTTGCCCCTGAAGCAATGATGCCGCGCTGCTCATGTCCCGCCGCTGTTGGTGATGCCGGACGAAACTTTAGGGAAGAAAGCCTTTAGGTTTGGTATCTTTTGAAGTCGAATCGGCTCCGTTAAAACCCTGCCATTGCACTGATTCCGCAACGGAAATCTGCCGGATTCCGATAGTGCGGAACCCGCCTGGCAGAACCCTAGGTGTCACGCAGATGCTGCCCCGCCGGCGAAGCCTTGCTAAGGTTGTGGGGTGGTGGCGCTCTTTAGGAAAGTGTTTCCCTATTATGGTACCAATTCTGGGGTTTGGCTCCTCTTCGCCGGCAAAATGGCCTGGCAATGTCCATCTGTGGGGTAGATCACACATGCAATCCGGGCATTGCCGTAATGTGAAGAATCTCACCTTTCACATCGAACCGCCGGCCACCCCCGTCCGACCAATCTTGCGAGACGGCCATTGAGCGCGACACAGGCGGCTTCAGACGAAGTTCTGATCGCTCGGATCGCTCAAGGCGACCGGCTCGCCATGCAGGTGCTTTACGGAAGGCACCATGTCAGGGTGTTCCGTTTCGGGCTTCGGCTCGTAAGGGACGAGCAGGTCGCGGAAGACCTCATCAGCGAGGTTTTTCTCGATGTGTGGCGTCAGGCTGGCAAGTTTGAAGGCCGATCCGCCGTTACTACCTGGCTCTTGGCGATTACGCGGTTCAAGGCTCTTTCGGCACTCAGGCGCCGCAAGGACGTTGGGCTGGACGAGGAAGCCGCGAACGCGATCGAGGATACGTCCGACGATCCGGAAGTGGTGGTGCAGAAGAAGGATACGGGTGAAGCGTTGCGCAAGTGCCTGACGGCACTTTCGCCAGAGCATCGGGAGATCGTCGATCTCGTCTACTACCACGAGAAGTCCGTGGAAGAGGTGGCCGAAATCGTCGGCATTCCGGAGAACACCGTCAAGACGCGCTTGTTTTATGCGCGCAAGAAATTGGCCGAGTTGCTCAAAGCAGCAGGCATAGAGCGAGGTTGGCCATGATGGCAGCGAGCAAAAAAATGCTGGATCACGATCCCAGCGAAATCGAGATGCTGTTGCCCTTCCACGCGGCCGGCACCCTGAGCGCGCGCGATGCACGCCGCGTCGAGGACGCGCTTGCCGGGGATCCCGCCCTTGCCCGGCAGTATGCCGTCATCCGCGAAGAATACGCCGAGACGATCAGCCTCAACGAGAGCCTCGGAGCGCCGTCCGCGCGCGCCATGCAGAAGCTGTTTGCTGCGATCGACGCGGAGCCTGCGCGCGAGCCCTCGCGCTCGGTGAGCCTGTCCGCGCGGGTGTCGGAATTTTTCGCAAGCCTGTCGCCGCGTACGCTCGCCTGGTCGGCGAGCCTCGGCGCGGTGGCGCTCGTGTTGCAGGCCGGCGTGATCGGCGCCGTGCTGATGAAGAACCAGACCGCTTCGTTCCAGACCGCTTCGCTGAGCGTAAACGAGCGGTCGTCGGCGCCCATCACCCGCGATCTCGGCATCAGCGCCGCGCCGCCGCGCGCGCTGGTACGGTTCGCGCCCGAAGCCCGTATCGCCGACATCACCGCTTTGCTCGACAATTACCAGGCCTCCATCGTCGATGGCGCCAAGGGCGGCATGTTCCGCCTGCAATTCGGCAATAAGGCTGTTGGCAAGGACGAAGCCGCAGCTCTGCTGGAGAGGCTGCAGCGTGAAAAGATCGTCAGCCTGGCGGTGGCAACGCCGTAAGGTCGCCTGGCGCGGGCCGGGCAAGCTGAGGTCCCATGGTTCATGATGGCGTGAGTTGGTGGACAAGGACCCGGCGTGCGGCATGGGTGTTGTCGGCCGCGCTGTTGCCACTGATCGCGTACGGACCCTCGGCGGTGCATGCGCAGAGCATCATGCGCACCCCCAGTCTGAACGTTGGCGCGCGAGTACCCACAACGCCGCGGATCAGTCCGACCGTCGCGGCGCGGCCGGCTGTGCGCGCCGCTACCGTCGCACGGACGCCGCCGTCCCGGATCGGCGCCACGACCCTGCGAGTCCGTCCGGGGGCCGGCGTGCCGTCGACGCTGCCTCATGCGCGGTTTTCGCCCAACCTCTATCCGGCTTGCGCATATGCGCTTCGCGGTCCCGACGGCGAGTGCTTCGATCGTCCGGTGATGTCGGCCGGCGGCGGCAGCGGTACCTCGGCCAAGAAGGGCAAGGGCGGATCGGCCAACAACAACGCACAGGCTGCGGTCGATCTGCGCGCGGTCAAGAACGAACTCGTCGCCGAAATCGACGGTGCGTTATCCACCGCCGAGGCCGACGAACTGGCGCGGCGTCATGGCCTGGAGCGCATCGCGTCGCAGAACTTCCCGCTGCTCGCCGGCACCATCGGCCTGTTCCGCATCGTCGATAACCGGCCGGTGGACACCGTGCGCCGCGAACTTGCGGCCGACGCCAGCGTGCGTTCGGTGCAGCTCAATTTCCGTTACTTCCTGCAGGATCAGAAGAAGGCTTCGACCGCGGGCGATGCCGCGCAATACGCCATCGCCCAGCTTCGGCTGCCACAGGCGCACGCGCTCGTCCGAGGCATGAACGTCACCATTGCGGTGATTGATTCAGGCGTCGACACCAAGCATCCCGAACTCGCCAATTCGGTCGCCGACAGTTTCGATGCGCTCGGAAGCAAGGAAGGTCCGCATGTCCACGGCACCGGCATTGCCGGCGCGATCGTGGCGCATGCCAAGCTGATGGGTAGCGCACCGGAGGCGAGGTTGATCGCGATCCGCGCCTTCGGCGCGGGATCGAAGGGTGCGGAGAGCACGTCCTATGTAATCCTCCGGGGATTGGACTATGCGGCCGAGCACGGCGCGCAGATCATCAATATGAGCTTTGCCGGTCCGAAGGATCCGCTGATCGAGCGAGGCATCGCGGCGACGGCGGCCCGTGGCATCCTGATGGTGGCTGCGGCCGGCAATGCCGGTGCGAAATCGCCGCCGCTCTATCCGGCCGCTAATCCCAACGTCATTGCGGTGAGCGGCACCGACGCGCAGGAAAGACTGTTTGCGGCATCGAACCGCGGCAACCACATCGCGGTTGCCGCGCCGGGCGCGGATATCTTCCTGCCGGCACCGGATGAAAAATACCAGATCACATCCGGCACCTCGTTCTCCGCCGCCTATATCAGCGGCGTTGCGGCGTTGATGCTGGAGCGCAATCCTTCGTTGAAGCCGGGCGATGTTCGCGCAATCCTGACCAGGACCGCCCGCGATCTCGGCAGCCCCGGCCGTGACGATCAGTTTGGGGCAGGCGAGGCCGATGCCTTTGCCGCCGTTACCGCCGCGGCTGCCGCACCGGCGGTTCCGCTTGCTTCAGCTTCCGGCAAGCCGGCGGGGGAGAAAGCGCCGGCGCAAGACCCGGCTGCGGATAACACTTCCGTGAGCCGCGCACTGAACGAGCCCTTGCCCTCGATGGCAGCGGACAAATCGGCCGCAAACGCCGCAAAATAGCCTGCCACGCAGCGATTTTCCGACGATCGTTCCCGAATACAAGGTTAAAAAAATCGTCCGTCGTTTTGAACGTCCGGCGATGGTGTTGCGACTTATCTACGTGGGAGCGGTAATCCCTCCCCATAGGCTGTATTCGGCGCGAGCGCCCATCCACCCCAAGCGCCCCATATAGCTTGACCCGTCCGGTTGTCCCCCCGGACGGGTCTTTCATTTTCAGCGCAGGTTTTGGGACGAAGCTGCGTTTCGTGCGGCACCGCGACGGCTTGCGACTGCAAGTTTTCCGACTCGTCTGCTAGATGCACACTCTTCCCGTGAATCTTCTCAAATGAAATGATCGAGGCTCGTCCCGCACGCGGCCATGCTGCTGTGCGGCTTGACCGTGAATAGAGCGGATCATCCCGTGTTTGTGCGGGTTTCTTCGATTGCTGCGTACTTCCGTAGCTTCACGCACTGGACAACGAAAAAGTTTTCCACAGAATATCCAAAGTCACATTCCACTGATTCGTCTCGGTTGCGTCTGCGTCCGTCCCTCTCTTACGGGCTGATTTATGGCACATCCTGCAGACGTGGCACGTGGCCGCAACATCGTTGCGCGCTGGTGCAGCCTTGCCGAGCAACGGTTGGAATACCTCACTGAACTGTTCGAGACCGGGCGCTGGCGCCGCTTTCACACCGAACGCGAATTCCTCGAAAACATCCAGGAAGCCAAGGCCGCGGTCGCAACCTGGCGTGACCTGCTGAGCCGCGAAGCCTCGCTCGACAACACGACGATCGACCTGGCTTGGCTAGGCCGCCGTCGAACGGCGCCGCTGCTGCTGACGCCACTGCCACGCGACGAGGGCTATCGCCCGGCGGTCGTGCACCTTCAGCCGCAACTGCAGTCGCCACCGATTGTCGCCGCGCCGCCGCCGATTGCAGCCGCGCCGCCGAGTGATATTCCCGCTGATGTTCTGGTCGCGCTGGAAAGCCAACTCGTCGTGGCGGACGAGGCGCCGTCCGTGCCGGATGTGCTGGCACTGGACGAGATCCCACTGCCGGCGCTCGATCTCGACGTGATCAAGCAACGATATCCGGCGTTGCGCAACGCGCTGTAGCGCGGTGCGAGGAGAGACCGTGAGCTACCGCCGCACCGCGTTGCTCCCAACCACGACCTGCACGTAGCGCTGCGCGCCTTCGGCTGACAGATCGGTCGTAATCGTGCGGGCGTGGTCGAGGCCGACCACGGCGCCGCGCGGGGTTTCCGAGATCATGTTGTTGTTGACCAGCGCTGTCCCGGCCCCCGGCAGCACCGATACGCCGACGCCGACGAAGGCGTTGCGGATCACGTTGCCGGTGATCGCGACGTCGCGGAGATATTTGCCCCAGCCGGCGATGATGCCGAACGACGGCGCGTTCTCGATCACATTGCCTGTGACAGTCGAGTCCGCCTCGACATAGATGCCGATCCCGGCATCTTCATCGGGCGCGGTGCCGATCGGCCGCTTCGGCAAGAGATTGCGGATGATGTTGCCCTGTACGACGGCAATCCGTCCGCCCTCGTTGAAATTGCAGACGGAGACGCCGACGGCTGCGCCATCCACCGTGTTGTGGGCGATCACGGCGCCTTCGAACGCGAATTCGGAATAGAGCGCGACCTCGCGGACATTGCTGACGCTGTTGTCCGTGATGTGAATATTCGATGCCGAATTGCCGCGCACCGCGGAGTAGTCGCAATTCTTGATGCGGTTGCCGCGCACGATCACATTGCCGGCACGGAAGGCGTTGATGGCGTTGCCATACTGCCCGGAGCCGCCGGGGCCGGCCTTGATGTCCTCGATACGATTGTCGAGAACCAACGTGCCGTCGTCGCCAATCGCGGTGCGGAGAATCTCGATGCCGTTGTCATTGGTATCGGTGATGGTGTTGCGCGAGACGATCAGGCCGAGCGCGTCGAAGGATACGACTGCGGTCGTCGCGATTTTCGTGAAGATGTTACCGGAAATATCGCCCGAGACCTGCTCGAGCCAGATGCCGTTGCCGCCGCTGCCTGATATTTCGCAATCGGCGATCCGGACGTCGCGCCCGCCGAGGCAATGCACCAAGCCGCGCCGCGTCGGCAGCGGAATGCGGCCGCCGTCGAAGGTGATGCCCGTCAGGCCGACGCTGTTGGCGCCTTCGCTCTGCAGCATCGAGGCGCCGCCGGTGAACACCAGCTTGGTCGCGCCGCGGACGCCGACCAGTTGGGTGCCGCTCGAAAGCCGCAGCATGCCGGTGCGATAGACCCCCGGCGGCAGCGCCAGCGGCACTTGCGCGCGCGCGGCTTCGTCGATCGCGCGTTGCAGTTTCGCGGTCTGATCGTCCGGGCTGCCGGGGCGGACGCCATATTGCGTGACGTCGCGCCCGAGCGTGGAGGTGGGTGGTGCCGCGCGCGCAGCGTCAGGCGACATCGCAAGCGCACCGGCTGCACCGACGGCGGACGCTCCAATAAGACGGCGGCGGTTCATGTCCATGGTGAATGGCCCTCGCGCGATTGCAGGTCGTGGCATTCGCGTTTCATAGGTATCGCGAAAATGCCGCCGGGCATGGTGAAGACCGGGCAGAGAGGCCGCGATTGTTTCGGGTAGGGTTAATGTCGGGTGCGACGGAAGTCTGTAGGGTGGGCAAAGGCGCGCTTGCGCCGTGCCCACTCTACGAAATTACGAAGCCCGTCGCGCCAGCCGCACCATTTCCAGCAGCATCGCTTCGCCGGCATCGACCAGCTCTTCCAGCGAGATGCGCGGAGAACCTTTTCGCCTGGCCGCGCCGCTGCGCGCCAGCGGCGGGATGTGAATGAAGGCGGCGACACGGGGCCCGTTGTCGCCACGGACGGATTCGATCGCGCGCCAGCTCAGGTAGTTGCAGAGATAACTTCCGGCGTCGCGCGAGGCGCGGGCATCGAGCCCGGTGTTCTTGGCCGCACGCAATAATTTGGCTGTGTGCGGGCCGAACCTTTGCGCATCGGCGCCGTCGGCGATCGACCCTTTGCGCGCGTGGGTTTGTGCCGCGTCGGGCCAGAGCATGGTGACGGCATTGCGGGCGCGGGTTTCAATCCGCAGATAAGGGGTACGCGAGGCGAGGCCGAACATCAGCAGCGCATGCGGCCGGTGTTTTCGCAATGCCAGCGGCAATTCGCGATCGACCGCGTTGTAGGTTACGGGGAAGATGTGGCTGGACAGTTCGACGTCGCTAAGGGCAGGGCGGCGCAGTCGCGTGAGCCGCGCCACCAGCGGCTGCGTCGGATTGTAGGGCGCGCCGGGGAACGGACCGAAGCCGGTGACGAGGATGCGAAGCCTTTCGCTCACCGCAACCACTCCGCGATCTGTTCGGCGGCAACCGCCGGCGTGATGCGGCCGTCGGCGACCTCGGCCTCGGTCTTCTTCACCTTGGCACGGATCGCGGCGTCGGAACGCAGCCGTGCCATCATCCGCTGCTCCAGCATCGACCACATCCATTTCACCTGCTGCTCACGGCGCCGGCCTGCAAACTCGCTCGAGGCGTTCATGGCGGTGCGGTGATCCAAAATCTTCTGCCACAGCGTGTCCATACCTATACCGGTCAGCGCCGAATAGGTCACGACCGGCGGATGCCAATGCTCCGAGCGCGGGCTCAAAATATGCAGCGCGGAGCGATACTCGGCCGCCGCCAGATTGGCGCGCTTGACGTTGTCGCCATCGGCCTTGTTGATCGCGATCATGTCGGCGAGTTCGACCAGTCCCTTCTTGATGCCCTGCAATTCGTCGCCGGCGCCGGGCAGCATCAGGGCGAGAAAGAAGTCGGTCATGTCGCAGACGGCGGTTTCGGATTGGCCGATGCCGACGGTCTCCACCAGCACCACGTCGAAACCGGCCGCCTCGCAGAGCAGCATCGCTTCGCGGGTTTTCGCGGCGACTCCGCCGAGCGTGCCCGACGACGGCGAGGGGCGGACGAAGGCGCTGTCGGAATTCGCCAGCCGCGCCATCCGTGTCTTGTCGCCGAGGATCGAGCCGCCGGTGCGCGCCGAGGAGGGGTCCACTGCGAGCACCGCGACCTTGTGGCCGCGCTCGATCAGGAACATGCCAAGCGCGTCGATCGTGGTGGATTTGCCGACGCCGGGCGAGCCGGTAATGCCGACGCGCACCGCCTTGCCGGTGTCTGATAACAGCGCCTGCACCAGTTCGCGCGCCGCGGCCTGGTGGTCGGAACGCCGGCTTTCGATCAGGGTAATCGCACGCGCCAGCGCCGCGCGGTGGCCGGCGCGGAGGTCCTTGGCGACAACCTTGATGTCAACGGTGCTTTTGCTCATCGTATTCGAAACCACTTGTTTACGGGCAAATTCACCGTTTGTAGTAGATCTTGATGGGATAGCCGTACTTCCTCCCGTGCTTCGTACACCACTCGGGGAAGGAGCCTGTCGGGTCCTTCGAATAGGTTATCCAGTCGGCGACCATGGCATCGAAGTAATGCACTTCGGATGTCAGGTGAGCAAGCGCCTCGGGCTCTGGGGCGTTCGCTATGAGATATCTGGCGCGGGCTAAGGCTGTGACCACGCCATCAACACTGCCAAGGAAGATGGTTTCATCGAGATGATGTGTCGCATATTCGGCACAGGAAAGCTCAGCCCCGATCAACATCTTTCGCACTGGAGTATCCTCGGGGCACATCGAGAGAGCTCTACCAAGCAATTGATCATCACGCGAAAGTATGCCGAGCCATCGGATCGGTGTGCTCGCAGCCGGATCATCGTCCATCCATGACCGAAGTGTCGGTACCAGAAACCGGGTGACCAAGGGCTGCGTAAGGAATTGATGGGTCCCGCTTGTCCGGGCGTTTGCTTCCAAGATGGTGACCACAGCCGAACGGGCGACGGCGCTGTCAAATGAGCGCGCCGCTAGAAGAAAGTCTTCAAGCGCGGAGAGCGCTTCGCGACGCAATCCCTTTTCGCGAAAGCGGCAGTAGCTTGCCAGCGACGCCGTTAGATTGGGGTGCGCGTCCAGCTCTTCAGAAAGCTTCGAGAGACCTTCGAAATTTTGCTTATTCCAGTAGTGCATGTCAGCAAGTAACAAACGGATTTGATTGCGGATCTATCTGTGTCCGCAAGCCGCTCATAGTATGTGCGATCGTGGTCATCGTGAAATTCTAGCACGCTGGCGGTATCCCGCCCAGCGCCGACGGGAAGTTCACTATGCCGTTGGCTTACTACGGCCTTGCCCTGCAGGCGAGGGGCCCGGCGCAGTCAGCGCGCCGACGCAGCGGTGGGCGCCTCGCGCTTGAGCTTCCGCCATACCCAGACCAGCACCGGCCAGATCAGCGCGCCGATCGCCATGGCGGCGAGGATCGCGGCGATCGGCCGCTCGAAGAACGGCAGCACGCTGCCGTCGGACTTGATCAGCGAGGTCACGAAGCTCTGCTCGATCATGGTGCCCATGACGATTCCGAGCACCATCGCGGCGACCGGATAGCCGTTTTCTTCCATGACATAACCGATGACGCCAAAGGTCGCGACGATAACGACGCCGAATATGTTGTTGCCGATGGCGAACGAGCCGACGGCGCAGCACAGCATGATGACCGGCATCACGGTGGAACGCGGCGCGCGCAGCACGTGGGTTGCGAGCCGGATCATGATGATGCCGAGCGGGATCATGATGACGTTGGCGATGATGAACATCAGGTAGATCGCATACATGCTCGACGTTTTTTCGGTGAACAGCGTCGGGCCGGGGTTGAGGCCCTTCATGTAGAGCACGCCGATAGCAATCGCCGCGATGGTATCGCCGGGAATGCCAAACAGCAGCGAGGGCACCCAGCCCGAGGCGACGCTGGCGTTGTTGCTGGCGCCGGCTTCGACCAGGCCCTCGACGTGGCCGGTTCCGAATTTCTCCGGTTCCTTCGAAAAGCGCTTGGACATGGCGTAGCTGACCCAGGCGGCCATGTCGGCGCCGGCGCCCGGTAGCACGCCGATGATTATGCCGACGATGTTCCCGCGCGTCATCTGCCAGTTGTACTTTTTGGTGAGCTTCCATTGGCCCGCCATGATGCTCCCGAATTTACGCCGCGGGATCGGTGGCGGCTCCGGTGTCAGCATCGCCCGCATCACCTGCGCCACGGCGAACACGCCGACCAGCGCCGGGATCGGTTCGATGCCGCCGAACAAATTGGTCATGCCGAAGGTGAAGCGCGGTACGCCACCGGGATTTTCGATACCGATGCACGCGACCAGCAGGCCGATGAACATGCTGGCGATTGCCTTCACCGGGGAAGACCGCGCGACCAGCGTGGCGCACATCAAGCCGAGGAATGCGAGCCAGAAATATTCGAAGGTCGAGAACGACAGCGCGATTTCGGCCAGCGGCGGCGCGAGGATCATCAGCGACAGCGTGCCTGCGATGCCGCCCACGGCGGAGAACCAGACGCCGGCGCCGAGCGCGAGTTCGGCCTCGCCCTTGCGCGTCATCGCATAGGCTTCGTCTGCGTAAGCCGCCGAGGCGGGGGTGCCGGGAATGCGCAGCAGCGCGCCGGGGATATCACCGGCGAAGATCGCCATCGTGGATGCGGCGACGATGGTGGCGATCGCGGCGATCGGTGACAGATAGAACGTGACGGGGACCAGAAGAGCGGTGGCCATGGTCGCGGACAGCCCCGGCAGCGATCCGATGACCAGGCCATAGACCGATGCCGCGAGCATCGCGATGATGACTTCCCACGTGGTAATGAGCGCGAAGGCTTGGCTGAGGGTGTTAAGCATCGATCACCAGGGCATCGGCAGCAGCCCGGCCGGCAGCGGCACGCGCAGCAATTTCGAGAAGATCAGATGGATGCCGATCGGTGCCAGCACGGCGAGCGGCAGCGAAAGCTTCCAGCGGGCGCCAAGCGCTGTCGACGTAACGAACACGATCAACGCTGCCGTGATGATGAAGCCGAGCCGTTCGGCGACCGCCACGTAGAACAGCAATAGCGCCGGCGGGAGCAGGGCGCGCAGGCCATAAAGCTTGCCGGTCGGCGGCTTCACCTGGCCGCCCTCGGCCGGAATGAGGTGTTCTTCCTCCTCAAAGCTGCGGCCGATCCCGAATGCAATCGCAAGCCCGCACAGGGCCAGGCCCGTTCCGATCACCAGTGGAAAGACGTTGGGCCCGACCGGCTGGCCGGGCACCGGCGGCAACTGCCAGCCGCCATACGCGGCAGCCGCGCCGAGGCCAACGAGAAACAATCCCGTGACGCGATCGGGTAGACGCATGTACTGGCTCCGCGGATATCGGGCGATGTCAGCCGATCAAGATCAAGCCTTAGAGAGTCCGGCGGCCTTCATCGCCACGCCCATTTGGGCGTCGCCCTTGTCCATGAATGCGGCGAACTCCGACGCGTCGCCCCACACCGTTCCGAAGCCGCGATTGCTCATGAAGTCCTTGAACTCCTTCGAGTCGTAAACTTTCTTCAGCGCCGCGGTGAGCTTGGCCGAGACGTCGGCAGGCAGGCCCTTGGGACCGGCAATGCCGCGCCACGCGCCGGTCGAATAATCAATACCCATCGCCTCCTTCAGCGTCGGCACGTCGGGAAATGCAGGGTTACGCGCCTTAGCCATGACGGCGAGGCTGCGCGCCTTGCCGGCCTCGATGATGGCGCGGGCTTCCGGCACCGAGCAGGTGGTGAGGTCGAGACCGCCGGCCGCAAGATCCTGCATCGCCGGCGCGGCGCCGTTCGACGGCACCCATGCAACGTGATTGGGGGCAAGTCCCATCGCCTGCATCCAGCCGACCAGCGCGAGATGCCAAATTCCGCCTTGACCGGTGCCGGAGGCCTTGAACTTGCCGGCGGGGGCGGCCTTGATCGCGTCCGCCAGTTCCTTCACGGTCTTGTAGGGCGAGGTGGAACTGACCTGGATGCCGGGCGGGTCCTCGTTCATCAGGGCCAGCGGCGTGTAGCTCTTGGGTCCGAGTTCGGTGAGCCCCTGCCAGTGCATCATCGAGATTTCCACCGTCAGCATGCCGATGGTGTAGCCGTCGGGCTGTGCAGTCGCGATCGCGGAATGTCCGACGACGCCGGAGCCGCCGGTGCGGTTGACCACGTTGAAGGGTTGGCCGAGATCCTTTTCCAACAGCGCCGCGACAATGCGCGCGGTCGCATCAGTGCCGCCGCCGGCACCCCAGGGCACGATCACGGTCACCGGCCGGGCCGGGTAGGCCTGCGCCAAAGCCGGCTTGAAACCAAAGCCCGCGACGGCTGCGGCGGCAGCAGACGAAGCCGCGAATGCGCGGCGGGTAATCTTTTTGGACATGGTGATCCTCCCTGCGGCGCCGCGAGGTCAGGCGCTCTTGTAATGTCGGCATTGTAGGCGGCTTTGCGCTCCGCTCGCAAGGCATTGGTAGTGAAGCGGTTTCATCACCGGGCATCTCGCCACAGCCGGAAATCGGGTGGCGGCGATCGGGCTACCCGAAATAGGGATCCGTGTGCGGCCCAGCATCGAGCCGCGATCGATTGCGGAGAGAACCATGACAACAGCCTATTACAGCACCGTGCTGAACCATCCCCTGGAAACCGTGTGGGCCCTGATCCGCGATTTCAACAATTATCCGGCCTATATCGAAGGCGTCACCGAAAGCGTGATCGAAGACAACAAAGGCGGCGACGAAGTCGGTGCGGTCAGGCGCTTCTGCTATCTCGGCAACTGGATCCGGCAGCGGCTGGCGGGCCATTCCGACCAGGCGCATTCACTGACCTATGCGGGCATCGATCCGTTTCCATTTCCGTCCGAGTCGCAATCCAAGGTTCCAGCGCCGACGCGCTATGAGGGGACGATGCATCTGCTTCCGATCGTTGAAGGCAACCGAACCTTTATCGAATGGTCGGTAAAGCTCGACACCGCGCCGCAGGATGAGGATCGTTGGCGAGCACTGTTCCAGTCCTGGATTCCAGACTGGACCCATTCGCTGGAGCGAGCGCTAGGCCGCCGTGCTGCTTGATGGTGCGGCCGTCATTGCGGCCGGTCTTCGTCTTCCTTCGGTCGCGCACCGCCGAAAATCCTGACGCCTTCCGGCGTCAGATATTGCTTCAACATCTCCCACGGCACGAAGGCGACATACTCGCCTTCGGCATAGGAGCCGACCGCATAAGGTGCGTAGTAAAAGTTCAGGCCGGAGCTCTTGCCTTCCTCGGTCGATGGCGCCAGTGCGACTGGCCCGATCTTGAGAAGTTTTGGCTCGATGCTTTCGATGGCGCTGGTATCAGTGCCTTCCGCGCCGCGTTTCTTTTTCTCGGCCGTGAGAGAGGCAATAACGCCTTGCCGCATTGCTTTCAGCGTCGGGCCGTTGTCGGCCGTTTCGGTGAAGAACGGACGGATGCTGATGCGTTTGCCCGCTGACTTATCCCACAGGATCGTGTCGGACGAGCTGTTGGGGTGCGCGCCACCAGTATATTTGTAGTCGGTCCTGATGATGCTGACATAGCGTCCATCGACAACCGAGCGCGTCTCGTATTTTCGCTCGAACGACCACGCGTTGCGGAAGAGGTCCGGATCCTGCTTGCGTTCCTTGTCGGCATCGGCGCGGTTCTTTGTGGCCCAAGCCTTTCCTTCTGCCAGGCAGTTCGCCGCCAGGGCTGGATCGGTCTTGATCTTCGCGTCGAGAAAGATGCTGGCTTCGACCCACTTGGTCTTGATGGAAAAATCCGGCTTCGGCTCGGCGGCAGACGCCATGCGCAGCGCCGCAGTACATGCGATGGCGCCCGCCAAACCAATTGTCCGGATGAGCGTGGGGAATGCAATGCCGCGCAAGGATTATCCTTTGGAAGAGCCTGAACCCGGCGGAGGGTTACTCCGCCGCCTCGCTATGGCCGAGCCGGGCATTGAGCTTGTGGATCAGCTCTTCGGCGGCATCCGAAATCACGGTGCCAGGCGGGAAAATCGCCTCCGCGCCGGCCGCATATAGCGCGTCGTAATCCTGCGGCGGGACCACGCCGCCAATGATGATCATGATGTCCTCGCGGCCATGCTTCTTCAGTGCGGCCTTGAGCTCCGGCACGGCCGTGAGATGCGCTGCCGCCAGCGATGAGACGCCGAGGATGTGAACGTCGTTCTCGACCGCCTGCCGCGCCGCCTCGTCCGCGGTGGCGAATAGCGGCCCGATATCGACGTCGAAGCCGACGTCGGCAAAGGCGGATGCGATCACCTTCTGGCCGCGGTCATGGCCGTCCTGGCCGATCTTGGCGACGAGGATGCGAGGCCGACGGCCCTCGGCCGTCTCGAACGCATCGATCAGCGCCTGCACTTTTGCGACCCGGTTGGACATGGCGGACGCCTCCCGCTTGTAGACGCCGGTGATGGATTTGATCTCGGCGCGGTGACGCCCGAACACTTTTTCCATCGCGTCCGAAATTTCGCCGACGGTGGCTTTCGCACGCGCCGCGTCGATCGCCAGCGCCAGCAGATTGCCGTTGCCTTCGCCGGCGCTGCGCGTCAGCGCGGCCAACGCTTGATCGACCTCTTTCTGGTCGCGCTCGGAGCGCAGCCGCTTCAGCTTGTCGATCTGCAGCCGGCGCACGTTGGAATTATCTACTTTAAGAACGTCGATCGGCGCTTCGTTGACAGGCTTGTACTTGTTGACGCCGATCACGGCCTGCTTGCCGGCGTCGATTCGAGCCTGCGTCTTGGCGGAAGCTTCCTCAATGCGCAGCTTCGGCACGCCGGCTTCGATCGCCTTTGCCATGCCGCCAAGCGCCTCGACCTCCTGAATATGTCCCCATGCTTTCACCGCGAGGTCGCGCGTCAGCCGCTCCACGTAATAGGAGCCGCCCCAGGGATCGATGATGCGGTTGGTGCCGCTTTCCTGCTGCAGGAACAATTGCGTGTTGCGCGCGATGCGGGCCGAAAAATCCGTCGGCAGCGCCAGCGCCTCGTCGAGCGCATTGGTGTGCAGCGATTGGGTATGCCCTTGGGTGGCCGCCATCGCCTCAATGGTGGTGCGCATCACGTTGTTGAAGACGTCCTGCGCGGTCAGCGACCAGCCGGACGTCTGGCAATGTGTGCGCAGCGACAGCGACCGCGGGTCCTTCGGGTTGAACTGCTTCAACAGTTTTGCCCAGAGCAGCCGCGCGGCGCGCATCTTGGCGACTTCCATGAAGAAGTTCATGCCGATCGCCCAGAAGAACGACAGCCGCGGCGCGAAGCGGTCGACATCGAGGCCGGCGGCAAGGCCCGCGCGCAGATATTCGACGCCA
Source organism: Bradyrhizobium sp. sBnM-33 (assembly GCF_032917945.1). Taxonomy (NCBI): domain Bacteria; kingdom Pseudomonadati; phylum Pseudomonadota; class Alphaproteobacteria; order Hyphomicrobiales; family Nitrobacteraceae; genus Bradyrhizobium; species Bradyrhizobium sp. sBnM-33. Next base: position 6,819,719 of record NZ_CP136624.1, on the reverse strand, counting down.
TCGGCCAGCGTATAGGCGAGCTCGAGATCCTGCGTCGCTCCAGCTTCCTGCATGTGGTAGCCGGAGATCGAGATCGAATTGTACTTCGGCATCCTTTGCGAGGTGTACGCAAAAATATCGGAGATGATCCGCATCGAGGGCGCCGGCGGATAGATATAGGTGTTGCGCACCATGAATTCTTTCAGAATGTCGTTCTGAATGGTGCCCGACAGTTTTTCCGGCGGAACGCCCTGTTCCTCGGCGGCCGCCACGAACAGCGCCAGGATCGGCAGCACCGCGCCGTTCATGGTCATCGACACGCTCATCTGGTCGAGCGGAATGCCCGCAAACAGCGTGCGCATGTCGTAGATGGAATCGATCGCGACGCCAGCCATGCCGACGTCGCCAGACACGCGCGGATGATCGGAATCGTAGCCGCGGTGGGTGGCGAGATCGAACGCGACTGAAAGACCCTTCTGGCCGGCCGCAAGATTGCGCCGGTAGAAGGCGTTGGAATCTTCCGCCGTCGAGAAGCCGGCATATTGCCTGATCGTCCAGGGCTGGTTGACGTACATGGTCGGGTAGGGGCCGCGCAGATAGGGCGCGACGCCGGGCCACGTTTCCAGGAAGTCGATGCCTTCGAGATCCGTCTCGCTGTAGGTGGGCTTTACCGGGATGCCCTCGGGGGTCAGCCACGGCTCGGCGCTGCCGGCGGGCTGCGCGGGCGCGGTGGCTTCAAAGGCGACGTCTGCGAAGTTCGGTATACGGCTCATGGTTCCCATCATAGCACATGTGAAATCGAAGGCCGCCAATCCCTAATCGTGATCCGGATGCTGGTGGCTGACGATGGTCGCCATCTTCTCCGGCCCGTAATTCTGCTGCGTGGTCTGGCTCGGCAGATTGGCGATACCGACCACCCAGCCGAGCCGGGATTCCGTTCCATATTGCCGTGTCGGCACCACCAGGTCCGGGCGGTCAAACGTGCCGGTCATGATCTCGATCCGGGGTCCGCCAATCAACCGGTAGGTGAGGGGCGTGCCGCAGGCCGGACAGAAATCGCGCTCGGCGATGGAGGAGGACTGAAACGTCGCCGGCTTGCCGCGGGTCCAGGTGAAATGCTCGTGCTCGATATCGGCGAGGGAGGCGAAGGGGGCGCCCGATGCCTTCTGGCACATCCGGCAATGGCAGATGCTGACCTTGGGCGGCACTTTCGACACCGCAAAGCGGATGGCGCCGCACTGGCAGCCGCCGGTCAGGACTGTCTTGTGGCTGTTTTCCGTCATGCTCACTCCATCCGCTGCCAGGCGGCCTGCAGCATCGCCAGCGCGTCGCCGCCGGCAAAGATGAAATCGCCGACGCCGGCAGAACGCAGCGCGGCCTCCTGTTCGCCGGGCCGCCCTGCCAGATAGATATGCTTGGCGCCGGCCGCTTGAAGGGCCTTTGCGGCGGGTGCCGCATGTTCCGCATAGACCTTGTCGGACGAGCACAGGCAGGCAATTTCCGCACCGGACGCCGTGAATGCGGCAGCGAGTGCTGCAGGATCCGCAAATCCTTGCGTGTCGAGCGCCTCGATGCCGCCGGTCTCGAAGAAACTCTTCGCAAAGGTGGCGCGGGCGGTGAAGTCGGCGGGCGAGCCGAGATTGGCGAGGAAGATCTTTGGCCGCGCGCCAGATGACTTGAGCTTTTCGTCCGATTTGTCGCGCAGCGCCTCGAACGGCGCGGCCAGCCGCATCGGCGGCAGCGGGTCGAACTTGTACTTGGCCTCGCCATAGGGTGGCAGCACGATCGGCGTAGCTTCCAGCACGGCGATCTCGTCCTCATGCAGGTTCGGAAATTCGCTGGCGCCGGTCAGTACGTCGCGCCGCTTGGCGACGTTGAACTCGCGCGCGGCCCGCGTTGCGGCGACCTTTTTCTGGATCAGGTTCTGTTCGAGGGCGGAGAACATACCGCCGGCCTTCTCGATTTCCTGGAACAGCGACCATGCAGCTTCGCAGAGTTGCCGCGTTAGCGTTTCGATGCCGCCGGAGCCGGCTGCCGGATCGCTCACCTTGGCGAGATTGGATTCTTCCAACAGCACCAGTTGCGTGTTGCGCGCCACGCGCCGCGCGAACGGATCGGGCAATCCCAGGGCCAGCGTGTGCGGCAATACGGTGATGGCGTTTGCGCCGCCGAGGCCAGCGGAGAAGGTCGCCATCGTCGCGCGCAGCATGTTCACATAAGGGTCGCGCTGCGTCAGAATGCGCCAGGCGGTATTGGCGGCGATGAACAACGGTTTGGGCGCCAAGCCACAGGCCTGTTCGATCCGCGCCCACAACAGCCGCAGCGCGCGGAATTTCGCCAGCGTCAGGAACTGGTCCGCGTCTGCGGCAAGCCGCGCGTAGACCATCCCTTGCGCGTCTTCGAGCGCGATGCCAGCCTGCTCGGTGGCACGTAGATAGGCGACGCCGGAGGCGAGCACGAATGCAAGCTCCTGCGCTTCCGATCCTCCGGCATCATGGATTATCCGTCCATCGGCGGCTGCGAACAGGCCCTTGAAGCCCATCGCGGCGAAGCTCTTGATGGCGCTGGTGACCGCGGGCACGATTTCGTCCCAGCTATAGGGACTGGAGCCCGATACCGCACAGGATCCGACCGGGTCGAGACCGAAACGGATATCGCAGGCCGCGGGATCGAGCCCTTTGCGTTTGATGTATTCGGCGACCTGAATGGCCGCCATTCTGGACTGCGGACCGATCTGAAGCTCGACGCCGATGCCGGCATCGAGATAAATGCCGTCGAGGACGGCTTCGACTGCTTCGGCCGAAGGATCCAATCCAAACCCGTGGGCGCCATTGGCGCCAGCGAACACCAGTGTCAGCCCCGTAGCGCCGTTCTCCAGATCGTGCAGTGCCTGCGCGTTGGCCACTTTGGCGTCGGGATGATCGATCCGCTGCATGATCTGCCAGGGAGCAGCGGCGGCACGGCCGGCAACTGGTGTGGCACCTTTCGCGCGGCGATAGATCGGATCGATTTTCAACCAATCGGAGGTCTTGCTGACCAGTTTCTCGAATGGCGCGCCTTTCAGCACCCCGTCGACCAGCTTGCGCCAGTCGTCATAGGTCGCCGGCGGAAACTCCGCGGCCAAAGTCAGCTCGTCAGTATTGGTCATCCAGCCCACTATTCCCTGGTCGTCTCTTGATTTGGCCGGAAATTGCCACGGGGCGGCCGTCAAGCCAAACAGTGTTTTGGGTCTTTTCGGGCTCAATCGTGGTCAGGTAACCGCTGGATGCCCTCGGTTGAAAGCTGAGCCAGCACATCGCTAACGCGGCGTCCCGCGATGATACGGTCGGGCGCAATTTCCGCGAGCGGCACCAGCACAAAAGCCCGCTCGAACAGCCGGGGGTGTGGCAGCGTCAGTTCCGGCTTGTCGAGGCTAACGTCATCATAGGCGATCAAGTCGAGGTCGAGGGTGCGCGGACCCCAGCGCGTCTCATCAGCGCGGTCGCGGCCGAATTTCTTCTCGATCTTGTGCAACGTGAATAGCAGCGCATGCGGATCAAGGCTGGTTTCGATCTCGATGCAGGCATTGATGAAGGGCGCCTGGTGTTCCTCGCCCCAGGGCGGGGTGATGTAGTCAGAGGAACGGGCGAGCAACGCCGCCTGCGTCATGCCGCATATATTGGAAATGGCCTTCCTGAACGTCGCGCGAACGTCGCCGACATTGCCGCCGAGCGCGATCAGGACGTCAGCCATGTCAGGGCGATTGCCGCGTGCGCATCAGCACCACGCCGACATCCTCGAAGATCTCGGCGATCGGCGCATGCGGCTTGTGGACCGTGACCTTGACCGCATGGACGCGTGGGTATGCCGCGAAGATCGCGTCCGAAACGGCGCCGGCCGCACGCTCCAAAAGCTTGTAGTTGGTGTTCGTGAACGCGGCGGTCGCGGTCTCGACCACGCTGGCATAAGACACGGTGTCGGACAGCCGATCAGAGTGCGAGGACTCTGACAAGTTGATGGAGAGTTCGAGATCGATCACGAACCGTTGCCCGACTCTGGTCTCGTGCTCCATTACGCCATGGCGGGCATGGATGACGAGGCCGGTGATGAAGATCGTATCGCTCATCCCTGTTCCCTGATTGCTGCGGCCACACGCAACGCTTGCACGGTTTCGGCGACGTCATGCGCCCGGATGATCCGCGCCCCGTTCTGGGCCGCCAGCAGATGGGCGGCAATCGAACCGCCGAGGCGCTGATGTGGTTCCGACGGCGTCACCGTGCTGATGAAACGCTTGCGTGAGGCGCCGACCAACAGCGGCAGCCCGAACGAGTGCAGCTCGCCGAGCCGCGCCAGCGCGGTCATGCTCTGATCGGGCGTCTTGCCGAAGCCGATGCCGGGGTCGAGCACGATCTTGTCGGATGAAATTCCCGCCTTTGCGGCGATGTCGAGCGAACGCGCAAAGAAAGCGGCGATATCCTCCATGATGTCTACAGCAGTATCGGCGCGCTCGCGGTTATGCATGACGATGACGGGCGCGCCACGCTCCGCGACCAGCCCGGCCATGCCGGAATCGCGCTGCAGCCCCCAGACGTCGTTGGCGATCGCGGCGCCCTGATCGAGCGCCCAGGCAACCACGGCCGATTTCATGCTGTCGATCGACACGGGAATGCCGAGCGCGACGACGTCGGACAGTATCGGCTGCAGGCGCTTCAATTCCTCTTCCGCCGAGATCGGTTCCGATCCGTAGGGCCGGGTGGATTCTGCGCCGATGTCGATGATATCGGCGCCCTCGGCGATCATCCGCCGGGCTTGGGCCAGCGCCCGCTCCGGGGCGGCGAATTGACCGCCGTCGGAGAATGAATCAGGCGTCAAATTCAGGACGCCCATCACCGCCGGATAGGGCTTGGAGAGCAGCGCAGGCAGCACCGATTGACCGGCCGGACCGGACGCAGCGGGAGGTCTGGGCTTGGCTGCCATCATGCGGTCGCTTTGCGCGGTCCGCGCCGCCGAGTCAAGGCGTGAGGGCCGGCACCGCGGGCGGCCTGGCGCTTCAGTTGCTGATCTTCAATAGCTAATTTTGGGCGGCAGCTTGCGCGCTTGCTCGATCAGTTGCTCGACAGATCGTTCGGAGGGCAAAACCCGGACGAGTTTGCGCTTCGTGTTCACGTCTTTCATGTTTTGGGCAAGTCGCGCCGGATTGCGATGGGCGAGTTCGCGTACCGTGGTGACGCCTGCGGCACGCATTAGGCCCACCTTGGCCTTGCCCATCCCGGGAATGCGCATGTAGTCGGAAAAATTGGCCCATTCCAGCAGTTGCTGCTCGCTGATGCCGGTCTTCGCTGCGAGCGACTTGCGCCCTTTCACGGTGCGAGCGGCTTCCAACAGCGCATCAGTCGTGCGAATGCCCAACGACTTCAGTTTCGAGGCAGAGTAGGCGGTCAAGCCGTCGATCTCGGAAAGGGGATAAGTCATGATACCAGATGAAAAAAAGAATGTGCCCGGGCCGAAGTGCTCACCAAGACGACTATGCGAACTGGCTGAGACCCGGTGTCCCTGAAATGATTTCGCCCATTTGATCTGCTCCGATTTTGTCGCGACCGAACCTGAAAAGTTCACGCGCCACGTTTTGAATCTCGCTCATGCCCAGACCGAGCGCCATCAGCCTGGTGCCAACCGCCATCAAGCCTCCATCCATCAGCCTCGCGAAGCCGCCATTGCTGCTAGAAGCCGCAATGGCGGCTTCGGCACCCGGAATTTGGTCGATCAGGGCGGCCTGAACCTTGTCGGATGGGCCCTCGTTACGGAGAAAACCCAGAACGATGCCGATGGTTTTTTCAGCGACAGCGCGATCGATGCCGGCCTTGGAGGCCAGCTGTCCTACCAGTTCGTCCATATTTGCCCCGTCCCCAACCGGTTTAACCGGGTCGTGTACTTCTAAATTGATCTTGAGCTCCTGCGATCTGAAATACAAGCGATCCGCGCGTGCGAAGGCTTAGATCGAGTCGCGAGTGTTGCAGCAATGCAAGAGTGAATGCCGGATTCACGCTGACTTGTTGCGCTGCGCTCTCGACTTTTCTGCCAAAGGTCGGAAAAAAGTATGAGAAGCATGAACGAACAGGCGGGCGAATGCTCACGTATGTATCGCTGACCGTTTCAATCGGCGGGCAGGATGCGATATGATCGCCACCAAATCCCCCGGCGCGCGAAGAGGCGATGCGATGGTGACTTCTGATAACAAGACGGCCGATACCGACGAGAAGATCTTCATCGGAAAAGGCGAACAGACGGCTTGGCTGACGCTGGCGCTTGCCAATCGGCATGGCCTCGTCACCGGCGCGACCGGCACCGGCAAGACCGTGTCGCTGCAGGTGATGGCGGAGGGCTTTGCCCGCGCCGGTGTTCCCGTGTTCGCGGCCGATATCAAGGGCGATCTGTCCGGAATTGCTGAAGTCGGTGAAGCAAAGGACTTCATTCTCAAGCGCGCCGGCGAGATGGGCCTTAAATTCCAGCCCGACCAGTTCTCGACCGTGTTTTGGGACGTGTTCGGCGAGCAGGGCCATCCGGTTCGCGCCACCGTGACGGAAATGGGACCGCTTTTGCTGTCGCGAATGCTCGACCTGAACGACGTGCAGGAAGGCGTCCTCAACGTCGCATTCCGTGTAGCGGATGAAAACGGTCTGACGCTGATCGACATGAAGGATCTGCGATCGCTCTTGGATGCGATCGCGCCAGTTGGCGGCAGAAAGGGGCCCGATGCCGAGGAGGATGAGCTGGCCGAAATCCGGAAGGCCGCGCAAAGCTTCGGCAATGTCAGCAAGGCGACCATCGGGACGATTCAGCGCCAGCTTCTGGTGCTGGAAAACCAGGGCGGCACTAAATTCTTCGGTGAGCCAGCGCTTTTGCTGAAAGACTTCATGAAGACGGACAGCGATGGCCGGGGAATAGTCAACATTCTGGTCGCCGACAAGCTGATGCAGAACCCGAGGCTCTACGCGACCTTTCTGCTGTGGATGCTGTCGGAGCTGTTCGAAGAGCTTCCGGAAGCCGGCGACCTGCCGAAGCCGAAACTGGTGTTCTTCTTCGATGAGGCGCACCTGTTGTTCAACGATGCACCGAAGGCATTGCTCGATAAGATCGAGCAGGTGGTCCGGCTGATCCGCTCCAAGGGTGTCGGCGTCTATTTCGTCACGCAAAATCCGATCGACGTGCCGGACAAGGTGCTGGCCCAGTTAGGCAACCGCGTGCAGCACGCGTTGCGCGCCTTCACGCCTCGCGACCAGAAGGCGGTGAACGCGGCGGCGCAGACCTTCCGGCCAAATCCAAAGCTCGACACCGCTCGCGTCATCATGGAACTCGGCAAGGGCGAGGCGCTGGTGTCGTTCCTTGAAGGCGGTGGCACGCCGACCATGGTCGAGCGCGTCATGATCCGGCCGCCGACAGCGCGGATCGGGCCAATCACGCCGGAAGAGCGCAAGGCGATCATGGGCAACAGCCCGGTCAAGGGCAAATACGACACCGCGGTCGACGCCGAATCCGCCTACGAGATGCTGCAGAAGCGGGTAGCTACGACGGCGGCGCCTGCGGAAGGGCAAGATGGTGGCGCTGGCGGCGGCGGAATTCTCGGCCAGATCGGTTCGATCGTCGGCACGATTTTCGGCACCAACGTCAAGCGCGGCAGGCTGTCGACGGGGCAGGTGATTGCGCGAGACGTTACCCGGTCCGTCACCAACAGGGTGGTCGGCGGCATTGTCGCCGATCTCGGCAAATCCGTTGGTGGATCGCTCGGCAGTTCAGTTGGTCGCGCGCTGGTGCGTGGCGCGCTCGGCGGCTTGCTGCGGCGATAGGACTTTTTCGAGCGAATGGCAGTCGGTTCGCGTGAAGAGCTGCGACGTAATCTCCTCTGAATCCGGAACGAGCGTGTGCTGAGATATCCGTCGCTACGAAGACCGCTCGATATCCTGTTTCTGGTCTGTTGCATCGCGTTGACGGCCGACGTGCTGGTCCCGGAAATCTGGGGCAACGGCAAGACCAAGGACTATCCGCTCTGGTTCTGGGCCGGTCAGCAGGTGTTGCAGGGCAAGAATCTCTACCCTGACGACCCCGGCACCTATTTCGAGTTCATCTATCCGCCGCTGTCGGCAGTGCTGCTGGCGATCCCGAGCTGGTTTGGCAAGATCCCACTCTATCTTTGCCTGTCATTTCTCAACATCGTCGCGTGGTGGATGACAGCCCAGTTCTCGCACGCGATGGCGGGATCAGGGCACAAGCCCGGGCCATGGCTGGAAGCACTGCCCGGCTTCGTCACCGTCACCTTCGTGTTCGATATGTTCGACCTTGGCCAGCCCAATCTCGTGCTGCTGGCGCTGATGCTCTACGGATTCTGGCTGTTGCGCGATCACCGTGGCTGGATGGCAGGAAGCATGTTCGCGCTCGCTACCGCGATCAAGGTGTTTCCGGTCGCGGTGTTGCCTTATCTGGTGTGGCGAAGACAGTGGGCGGCAGCCGCGAGCATGCTGGTTTTCATCGGCCTGTTTCTGTTCGTGCTGCCGGCGCCGTTTCGCGGCTTCCAGCACAATGTCACGGAACTGAGGACCTGGTACCAGGGCATGGTGGGTTCGAGTTCGGAGAAGGGGTTCGGGCAGCGAGACGAGCAAAACTGGTCGTGGGTCAACCAGTCAATCATCGCGGTGACGCACCGGCTGACGCGGCCGATCAACTACAACCAGGACAATCCGGCCAAGCCCGTGCGCACGATGAACATCATCGACGTCGATTTCAGGACGGCGAACTGGATCGTCGTGGCGATCTCGCTCGCGATCGGGCTCGGCTATCTCGCTGTCATGCCGCCGGCCTTGCGCCGCACGGAACGGTCGGATGCCGAAGAGATCGGCATCCTGTTTTGCCTGATCACGGTAGCTTCGCCGCTGGCCCGGCAATACTACTTCCTGTGGCTATTCTTCCCGATCACTGTTTTGCTCCACCGCGCCGCTTACGATCCGCGCCCGCCGGTCAAAACCGGGACATGGATGTTGCTCGCCGTTGCGGGCGGCTTGCTGTGCCTGTCGCTGCCGCTGTTCCCGGTTGATCTGCAGGCCTATGGCAACAATCTCGCCGCCACCGTCCTGCTGGTGGCGGGCCTGGTCTGGCACATATTGCATCCGCCTGCCGCAGAAGTTGCCTTGCCTCACACCGCGGGCGAGCTACAACTTGACGCTAACAACAAGGCTCGCAGCCAGGGATAACAAGCCATGTCCAACGCCAAGATTCAGCCGGTCCTCGATCACATCGACGCCGATTTCGACAACAGCCTTGAACGGCTGTTCGCGCTGTTGCGGATCAAGTCGATCTCGGCCGATCCGGCTTTTGCCGGCGATTGCAAGGCGGCCGCCGATCATCTGGCAAAGGATATCGCGACGCTCGGCTTCAAGGCCGAGGTGAGGCCGACGGCGGGGCATCCGGCGATCGTCGCGAAAGCCAATGGCGGCGGGGGCAGCCGGCCGCACGTGCTGTTCTACGGACATTATGACGTGCAGCCCGTCGATCCGCTCAATTTGTGGCACCGGCCGCCGTTCGAGCCTGTTGTCACCGACCATGCCGACGGCCGCAAGATCATCGTCGCGCGCGGCGCCGAGGACGACAAGGGCCAGTTGATGACTTTCGTCGAGGCCTGCCGCGCCTGGAAGAAGGTCACAGGATCGCTGCCGGTCGACATCACCATCATTATCGAGGGTGAAGAGGAAATCGGATCGAAAAACTTCGTGCCGTTCCTGGAAGCGAACAAGGCTGATCTGAAGGCCGACTTCGCGCTCGTCTGCGACACCGGTATGTGGGACCAGAACACGCCGGCGATCACGACTTCGCTGCGCGGGCTCGTCTATGACGAGGTCAAGATCAAGGCCGCCAATCGCGACCTCCATTCCGGCATTTTTGGCGGCGGCGCGCGCAACCCGATCCGGGTGCTGACCAACGTTCTCGGCGGCCTGCATGACGAGAACGGCCACATCACCATTCCCGGATTCTACGATGGCGTAAAAGACCTGCCGTCGGACATCCTGGCGCAGTGGAAGAATCTCAACCTCACGCCGGAATCGTTCCTGAAGCCGATCGGCCTTTCCATTCCGGCCGGTGAAAAGGATCGCCTCCTGATCGAACAGGTTTCCTCGCGCCCGACCTGCGACATCAACGGCATCATCGGTGGCTATACCGGCGAGGGCTCGAAGACGGTAATCCCGGCGGAAGCTTCCGCCAAGGTTTCGTTCCGGCTGGTGGAGGGACAAGATCCGGAGAAAATCCGAAAAGCCTTCCGCGATTACGTCAGGGCGCGCGTGCCCGCCGATTGCAAGGCCGAGTTCACCGACCATTCCAACGCGCCGGCGATTGCGCTCGACTGGAACATGAGGCCGCTGGCGGCCGCCAAGCGCGCGCTGACGGACGAGTGGGGCAAGGAGGCGCTCCTGATCGGCTCCGGCGCCTCGATTCCGATCGTGGCGGATTTCAAGCGCACGTTAGGTCTCGACACCGTGCTGGTCGGCTTCGGTCTCGACGACGACAACATTCATTCGCCGAACGAGAAGTACGACCTGAAGAGCTATCACAAGGGTATCCGCTCCTGGGCGCGGATCCTGGGCGCGTTCGCGGAGGGGAAGTAGCGCGGGAGCGGTAGGGTGGGCAAAGGCGCGAAGCGACGTGCCGACCGTCTAGCCGGTGAGCCGGTCTTTTGATGGTGGGCACGCTTCCGCCTTCGCTCTGCGAGCTACGGCGGACAAGTCGCTTTGCCCACCCTACGGAGCTACTTAAAATAAAAACGCCGCCCGGGATTGGACGGCGTTTGATTTCAAGACGTGTAGAGGGTGTGTGACAGGCAGTTTAGCGCATCCGCGCGGCTTGTCCACCGGATATCTCTCGCGCCGTCACTCCACCGGGTAGGGTCCCTCGCGAAAGACGCGGTCGTGATAGCCCTTGCTGCCGATCTCGCGCGCGAGCGGACTGCGGATATCCCCGCCGGCCTGCAGCCGCGCAATCAGCGCGCGGAAATCATGGCGCGGCTGCCAGCCGAGTTCGGCACGTGCGCGGTCGTTGACGTAGACGCGATCGATGCCTGGAATCATCCTCCAGCCGCGCCACGCAAATTCAGCCTCAAACTCCGGCACGTAACGGCGGACCACACGCGGCGCGTCGTTGCGCAGTTCCGCCGTGTCGTTGCGTGAGAATGGCGTGGTGGCGCTGATGATGTATTTCGCGAAGCCAGTCGATGGCGCGCGGTCGGCCGCCAAAAGATGCGCGCTGACCACGTCTTCGATATCGACGCGCCGATAGAGGAACTCGTTGGTCTTGATGTTGGCGTCGGTGTAGGCCTCGCGTGTCGCGCGATTGTCATCCTCTTCGGGAAAGAAGCGCGAGGTGCGCAGCACGATGGTGCGAATCGCGTCATTGCGCGCAAAGAGCTGGCACAGATCCTCCGCGGCGGCCTTGGTGACGCCATAGATGTTTTTCGGCACGGCCGTGACATCTTCGGTGATCCAGGCCGCCGGCTCGCCCGGCGGTGGCACCAGCGCCTCGCCGAAGACGCTTGTGGTGCTGGTGTAGACAAATGCCGTGATGCCGGCTGCCGCGGCTTCTTCGAGCAAATTGAGCGTGCCGGTGATGTTGACGTCGATAAATTCCTGGCGGCTGTGGGTAGCCACGTGCGGCTTGTGCAGCGTCGCGGCGTGCAGCACGGTCGTGATGCCGTTCATGCAGCGGCGCACGAACGCGCGGTCAGTAATCGAGCCCACGTGGTGTGTAAACACGCCGGGCAGAACGTCAATACCGATGGTCTCGCGCCGCTGCGCCCGCAACGTACGCATCAGCGCCTCGCCGAGATGGCCGGAACTGCCGGTCACCAGTACCGTCACGCCGCGATGACCTTCTCTTCGGGCTCAGCTGTTGTAGCTCGGATCGATGCGATCGAGCTTGCGCAACAGCGGCGGCCATACCAGCTCGGTCGAGCGCCGTTCCGCGAAATCGGCGTTGGCGAACAGCCGCTCGTTCTTGTCGATCACGGCCTGCTCGATCGGGTAGGCGGTGGGCCCCAGCATGCGCGTGCGCACCTGCATCGTGCAGGCCCGCTCCAGATGGTACATGCGCTCGAAGGCGGCGGCGACCGAACGGCCGACGGTGAGGGTGCCGTGGTTGCGCAACAGCATGTGGTTCTTGTTGCCGAGGTCCTTCTGCAGCCGCGGGCGCTCGTCGTGGTCCAGCGCCACGCCTTCGTAATCGTGGTAGGCGAGATCGTGGGTGACGAACTGCGCGGTCTGGTTCATCGGCAGCAGGCCCTCCATGCAGCTCGCCACCGCTGTCCCGTCGGGCGTGTGCAGATGGAGCACGCAGCCGGCATCCTCGCGCACCTCATGGATCGCCGAGTGGATGGTGAAGCCGGCCGGGTTGATGCTGTATTCGCTCTCGCTGAGCTGGTTGCCGTGGAGATCGACCTTCACCAGGCTCGACGCCGTGATTTCCTCGAACATCAAGCCGTAAGGATTGATCAGAAAGTGATGGTCGGGGCCGGGCACGCGCGCCGAGATGTGGGTATCGACCAGATCGTCCCAGCCATAGAGCGCGACGAGGCGATAGCAGGCGGCGAGATTGACGCGCTGGTTCCACTCGGCATCCGTGATGCCGGATGGAACTTGTTTCAGGCGAGCTTCGGCTGGCGACATGGCGTGGCTTCTCCCGAAAATTGTTGATTTCGGGAGCTAGCCTAGCCCTGTGCCGGATGGCCAGCAAGGCAGGCATCACGGGTGGCAGTTATGCTCTTGCCGACTTACGGCGCTGGAATCGCCAGCAGTGTCGAGATGGCGCGGCCGCGGATGTCATAGACGCGCGCGAACACGACATCGTCGCGCTTGATTTCGACCATGACCGGTGCAGTGAGGCCCTTGCAGTAGAACTCGCCCAGCGTCATCGCGAAGTCGGCCGACTGGCTGTCCCAGCCGATCGTGAAGTCGGGACCGAGCGCCACCTGCGCCGGGCGCTGCGGGCCGCACACCGCGACCTTCCACTTGCGTCCCTGTGGAGGGAATTCCTGCCGTTCGACCAGCTCTTCGCGCAGACCGTCGGAAGCCTGCTTCAGCGCCAGCCCCCAATAATCCAGCATAAACATCTTGTCGGCGCCGCGAACGGTGCCGGCGATGTGATTGAAGTGGGTGTATTCGTAAGGGTGCAGGCGGATCATCTCGCTGAGCGGCAACAGCAGGCCGAACGTGAACACCGCTAGCGCCGCCGGTTGCCACCGGCGGTGATTGTTCTTCAGCCAGTTCATACCCCAGGCGAACGATGCGCCGGCTAGCACGGCCATCGGCGGGATCACGAAAACGAAATGCCGGATGCCGTTGTAGAGCGCCGGCCGCTTCACCATCGCGATCACCAGCGGCAGCGTGGCCGCCAGCGTCAACATCAGGAAGATGGTCTTGCGGCGCGCTGCCACGTCCACGCGCGACAGCGACATAAAGCTGCCGACGACGCCGGCGAGCAGAAGCGCGAGCAATATCTCGGGAAGCTGCAGCGCGAACAGAGTCGGCAGGTAGGACCATGGCATGTCCGGCACCGAGACCAGCGCCCCGTCGAACATTTCCTTCCACGGTTTTTCGAAGAAATGCGAGAAATAGGTCAGCGCCTTGAAGGGGTGGTCCGGCTCCATAATCGACCACGGCCACACCAGGCCCATGATCAGGTACCCGAGCACGAGGCCGGGCAGCAGCACGTACACGACATGGGCGAAGCGGCGGATCGCCTCGCGCGAGCCTTGCGTGCGGACGTCCTCGATCAACAGCGGGACGAAGCCCACCATCGCATAGACCACCGCCAGCCCGCCGAGGATCCGGCAGCCGATCGAGAGGCCGGCGCCGAGGCCTATGATCAGGATGGTTCGCGGCGAAGGCGCGGGATACTCCTCGGCGAGGCGCACCAGACCCAGGATCAGGATCACCATCGAGACGGCAAACGGCGCGTCCTTCGGGTTCATGAACATGTGCCCGTAGAAGGTCGGACACAGCGCCAGCAAGAGCAGCGTCGCGAGCCCGGCAAGCGGGCCGCCGACGCGCCGCGCCAGCCGCCAGGTCACGGCAAGACCGATCAGGCCGACGACGGCGCCGAGCAGGCGGCGCGTTTCGAACAATTCGAGCGGGATGACCTTGTGCAGCAGGGCGGCCGCCATGTCGAAGCCGCCGCCATACATGTAGAGATTGGCGAACGACAGCGCGCCGGTATCCTTGAAGCCGGAACCGTACATCCGCAGCAGCAGATCGGCATATTCGGCGTGCGTGTAGTCGTCCCAGCCCAGCCCATAGTCGCGGAAGGTCAGGCCAGCGACGAGGGTGACAACGGCCAGCACGAAGATGGCAAGGTCGTCACAGGTCCGCTCCAACGAGCGCCGTGAAGGCGTATCGAGGGCAGAAGTCGTGATGGATGACATTGGTAGCCCAGAGTCCCCTATGGCCCAGCTTGGATATTCTTGAGCCTCATTCCCCGGGTACCCATATAGCTCAGTTCCATTACCAAGTAATTGGGAATTGTGGCGTAAATCCCTGATGCAATGCAACAAAAGGGCAGTAATTGGTAGGTGGTAAAACTACGGGCGCCGGAGTGAACGGCACCTGAATGGCACGAAACACCCGCGACCGGGATTCCTGTAACCGAACAACGCTATGCGGAACCCAGTGTGCAATTTGGCGGGTGGCGATGCGCACAATATGACGGTATCGTGGCGTTGGGCGGCTTGCGAGCGTTTCGGGCGCGGCTGAGGGGTTAGTTCAATGATGGTTGTTATGTTGGTCGCCGCGATCGGCCTCGTTTTGGCGGGGCTGCTGGCGATCGGCTTCGGGATCCCGATCAAGGAATTCAGCACCGGCAACACGTTGATCATCGCCGGCGTGATCGGCGTCTGCACCGGCGCGATCATGCTCGCGCTCTGGATAGCGGTCCGGGAGCTGAAGAACGTTGCGCGGCGGCTCGGCGCTGGCGTGTCTGAAGCGCGCGGCGAGGCCGCGGTGCGGGATTTCGCTCCCTTCGAAGGCGGTTTCCCGGCCGCCGATCAGCCCACTGGTCCCGGACCATTCCCCCCAACAGCACCGCCGCCTTTCTCGCCAGCGGTGCCGCCGCCTTGGCAGAACGAGGCTGTCCTGCGCGATCACCCGATCCCGGAGCCGACACACCCCGAACCCGCACCGTCGGCTCCGAAACCGAAGCGCAATTTGCTGTTTTCTTCGACGTCGCGAAGAGAGCGCGAGCGCGCGCAGGGGCGCGCCAGTGAGCCGCTGCCGCCGGACCTTTTGTCATCGGACCTTCGTTCCAATCCACCCGCCGTGCCGCCGGTCGAGCCGGCCGAACCGCCACGGGCGTCGTTCGAGGAAACCTGGCCGAAAGCGGAGCGCGCAAAACCCAGTGAAACCCCGCTGCAGCGCCGCGGCGGCCGCACACCCCCGGCGCCGGCGGAAGCCAATGGTGGACCGCCGCGCACGGAGGATCAGCCGGCGGTGACGGTGCTGAAGTCCGGCGTCGTCGATGGCATGGCATATTCCCTCTACTCCGACGGTTCGATCGAGGCCCAGATGCCGGAGGGGATGATGCGCTTCGCCTCGATCGATGAACTGCGCGCGCATCTCGATCAGCGGTCCTGAACCGGCAATACTTGCCGCGAGAGTGGTTGTTGAAAATAAAGCGCCGCCGTTCTTGTCAGTTTCCCGGTAGTTCGTCCATATTTGCCAAGTCGTACGAGATTCCGCCGATGTATTGCCGTGATTGGATACTGTCAGAACCGTGTGGTCGACAGATGCATTCGTGATCCCAAAGGTTGAGCCATGACCGATTCCGCCGGCAAAACGGCCGTCGAACTGACCGCCAATATCGTATCGGCCTATCTCAGCAACAATCCGACCCAGGCCTCGGAAATCCCGAACCTGATCAGCCAGGTCCATGCCGCGCTGATGCGGGTGTCGAGCGGCCGGCCCGAGACGCCGCTTGAGCCAGCCAAGCCGGCCGTGTCGGTGAAGAAGTCGATGACGCCGGAATATCTGGTGTGTCTGGAGGACGGCAAGCGCTTCAAGTCGCTGAAGCGTCACTTGCGCACGCAGTACAACATGACGCCGGAGCAATACCGCGACAAATGGGGCCTGCCGCCGGATTATCCCATGGTGGCGCCGAACTACGCGGTGGCGCGCTCGCAACTCGCCAAGAAGATGGGCCTCGGCCAGCAGGCGCGGAAGCGGAAGTAAGCCCGGTTATTGCGAGAAGCCAACGGTCGCGATGACGGTGGTCACGAGGCCGCGGCAAGCGCCTCGCGCGCGTCGGAGCGGATGCGCTCGACCATGGAGCGCAGGCCGTTGGAACGCTGCGGCGTCAGGTGCTCGCGAAATCCGAATTCGTCGAACACCGCGAGCGCATCGGTTGAAAGGATCTGCTGCGGGGTGCGGCCGGAATAGAGCGTGAGCAGGATTGCGATCAGGCCGCGCACGATGTGAGCGTCGCTGTCGCCCAGATATTTCAGCCGCGGTTCGCCGTTTCCGCTGCGGTCGATCTGCCGGGAAAGCCAGACCTGGCTGACGCAGCCATTGACCTTGTTCTCCGCGGAATGCTCGGCCTCCGGCATCGGGTCGAGCATGCGGCCGAGTTCGATGACGTACCGGTAGCGGTCGTCCCATTCCTCCAGCAGCTCGAAATTATCTCTGATTTCGTCGATCGTCATCTTGGCCCGCATCAGTTTTCGTAAGTCTTATATAGGATGCGGATTGAACGAAAGCGACGGAACGGACCCGGTTCCGCGGCCTTATTTTGAAGCCAACGGCATCCGCGGCATCCGCCATTCGATCGCCATATCGTCCTCCGTCAGCGCGTCGGCGGGCGAGGCGGCCGCGATCACTGCCTCGGCGTCGCCGGCGGTGCCGATTGAGCTGGTATGGTCGGGCTTCTTGTCGGGGACGGTGGGAGGCTCCGGCTTCTTGTCGGTGATGATCTTGTACAATTGGCGGGCCCCGTCCTGGGCGCGCTGGCCGATCGCGGTGGCGGCCTGGCCACCGACCTCGCAGGCCGCCGGCTGGCGCCTACAGAACTGGCCCATGTCGGAGACGGCGGCGGTCGCAGCCGATACGGCTTCGGACGCGCCGATCTGCGGCACCTTGTCCGATTCAGCCGTCTTTTCTCTGGGCAACAGCACGAGCACGAGCCCGAGCCAGAATGCCATGCGAAGCAGAAAAAACATCTCGCGACCCCGGTCGTCTCTTATGGTTGTGTTGCGGTTAAGTCCGCTAGCTTTGTTTCTGACTAACAGCCCTCGATAAATCGCAAGTGTTTGCATTGAGGTAAAATCGCCGAAAATTTTCTGAAAACCGCAACGATTCGATTCGGCGTAAATTTTCGATTGACGACCAGCGCCGCGCGAAAAGTTCGCGCCGCTCGCGTATCCACCATTTCGAAACCATAGTTTCGACCGCGCTGGAAACCTGTCGTTCACCATCCGGGTCGAATGACCGTCGCGTGAGACGTCAAACCTCCGCGGATGTGCGTTGTTGGTCGGCCATGCGCCGGGCCTTAGCGTTCGCTTAAGCTCACTCTGACACGGTGACGCAAAGATTGAGGGGGCGTTCCGGCGCGTCTGTCTGACGAACAAGCCGAAGCGCGAGAGCCGTGACCGTTTTGAGTATCATCCGCGATTGTCTCGATGCGCTGGTGCATCCCTCGGCACGATATGATGCGCTGACGCGTGCGCGCCATCGCGCTTTCATGGCGCCGCGGCTGCTCGGCAGCCTGGTGGCGCTTGCGGCCTTTCCGGTCTATCTGGCGATGCGCGGGGCGCCCACGGCGCTCGAGGTCGCTGCCTTCGCCTGGCTGATCGCACCCATCCTGTTGTCCTGGTTCCTGTCGCGCACCGGCCGCTACGAGGGCGCGCATATCTTATCCGCGCTGGCGCTGGCGGGACTTGTCATGATGGTCGCCGTGACCACCGGCGGCATCGAATCGTTCGCCGCGGTCTGGCTCATCGTCGTTCCCCTGGAAGCGGCGCTGTCGGCCTCGCGCCGCGTAGTCGTATTTGCCTCTGCGCTTGCGTTGTCATGCGCCGCCTTGCTGATCGCGCTCGGGCATTTTCACCTGCTGCCGATGGCGGAGCCGAACGCGGCGCTGCACGGCGTTCTGATGGGTGCCGGCGTTGCTTCGGCAACGCTCTATGCGGCGGGACTGGCCGTTAGCGCGGAATCGCTGGCGCGCACTTCCGTGTCGCTGCTTTATCTCGAGGAAGACCGCTACCGTTTGCTTGCGCGAAACATGAGCGACGTGATTTCGCGTCACAACCGCAGCGGCGCCGTGGAGTTCATTTCGCCGGCGGCGGAAGCCATGCTCGGCACCCCGGGCGCCCGGCTCACCGGCCATGGGCTGTTCGACCGCGTCCATGTCGCCGATCGTCCGGCCTATCTCACCGCCCTGTCGGATGCTGCACGCGGCAGCGAGCAGCGCAGCGTCGAATTCCGCCTGCGCCGCGACGCGCCTCGCGGCCAGAATGCTTCCGCCGATTTCATCTGGGTCGAGATGCGTTGCCGGCCGCTCGAGCAGGTTTCGCCCGAGGCCGAGGTTGTTGCCGTGATGCGCGACATCACCGACCGCAAGATCCAAGAGCAGGCCCTTGAAATGGCGCGTACTGCCGCCGAGCAGGCGGATGCCTCCAAGACGCGGTTCCTGGCCACCATGAGCCACGAACTGCGCACGCCGCTGAACGCCATCATCGGCTTCTCCGAGATGATCGTGCACGAAGAGGCGATGATGATCGACGCCGCGCGCCGCAGGGAATATGCGCAGTTGATCAACGATTCCGGCCAGCATCTGCTGTCGGTCGTCAACGGCATCCTCGATATGTCCAAGATGGAAACCGGTAATTTCGAGATTTCGCCGGAGCCGTTCGCGCCGCGCGCGGCACTGTTGCACTGCTGCAATTTGCTGGCGCTGAAGGCGCGCGACAACGGCGTCGACCTGATCACCCGCGCATCGGAGGACTTGCCCGTGATGAACGGCGATCCCCGCGCGTTCAAGCAGATAGCGCTGAACCTCATCACCAACGCCATCAAGTTCACCGAGCGCGGCGGCAGCGTGACGGTTTCCGCGGCGGTCGAAGGATCTCGGCTGTTGCTGAATGTCACCGATACCGGGGTTGGTATCGCCGCGGAGGATCTCGCGCGGATCGGCGATCCGTTCTTCCAGGCCGGCAAGACCTATCAGCGCAAGCACGAAGGCACCGGCCTCGGCCTGTCGATTGTGAAGGGTCTGGTTGGATTGCACAACGGCGAGATGACCGTGCAGAGCAGTGTCGGCGAGGGTACCACGGTGGCTGTTACCTTGCCGCTTGACTTTGCGCCTTCGCTGACCACTTCAAACAACGTCGCGACGCTGAAGCCGGCGTTGCGACCCGAATCTCACGATGAAGTCCATCAGGTGAAGAAACGTGCCTAGGCGTATTGACGACGATGACGAGATGCCGCGCCGCCGCCGTCGCGGCGCGAAAGCGGTTGCGATCGAAGCGGAGGAAGAGCGCGGCCTCGTGGTGCGCATTCTCCTGCACAGTCCGAAAGACATGATCGCAGGCCTGCTCGCGGCTGCCGCAATCTGCGCTATTGTCGCCAATGCGCTGTTTCTGCAAGCCGGCCGCCATCCCTCGCCGATGTTCGGCTCTGTCGTGACGCTGCCGGCGCCGCAAGCTGCCGCCGTGAACCCACTGCCGCGCCCGCGCCCCGTCGAATTGACCGCACGGCCAGCCGATCTAGATCCGCCGGAAATCAGGCCGGTCGAGGTGAGGGGCGCCGATCCCAAACACATCGAGATCAAGAGCGCCGAGCCCAGGAGCGACTCCAGGAACAACGATTCCAAGAACGCCGATCCGATGACCAATCTGGTGGTCAAGTCGACCGGCGCACCCGCCGCGGCCCCTGCCAATGTGGTGCGACCGCCGGCACCGATTCCGGCAAATGGGCAAAGCGCCGGCGCGCGTCGCGTGGCGGCGGTGCAGCGCGCACTGACGCAATATGGCTACGGCCAGTTGAAGCCGACCGGGGCGGTCGGTGCGGACACCCAAGCCGCGATCTCGAAATTCGAGCGGGACCGCAAGCTCCCGGTGACCGGGCAGATGTCCGATCGGCTGGTGAAGGAGCTCGCGGCGATGATCGGGCATCCGATCGACTAGATTCCGTCCGCTCGTCGGCCTATCGTCGCTTCCATGCGATTAAAATCAAGCATCTGGGTGGCCGCTTACCTGCGCCGCTGCCAGACGGAGGGAATTTTTGGCGCCGTGCGCAAGCGCGGGGCGGAGGAGGCGGGGGCGGTGTTCGTCAAGGTGGCGCTGCTCGACGGCAACGCCATGCTGTATGCGCCCGCGCCGCAGACCGTCTACGACGAGAGCCGCCCGGCCGAGCGGCTGTTCGCGCCGGCCTCGCCGCAGCCGGTGCCCGAGCAATCGGTCGAGGAGCGTCTCGTCAAGGAACTCCGTTTCGATCCCGACGCCTGGATCGTCGAGACCGAAGACCGCGCAGGGCGGCACTTCCTGGATCTGGCGAAAGCTTAGCGCTTTGAGCCGTCGGTGCCGGTGCGTGTGGCCGGCGCGGTTCCAGGCTGCACCGCGGGACGTGTTTGCGACCCCGCCGCACGCGCGCGGTGCCGTTCTTCGTCGTACAGCGCGGCGCGATATTTGGCGCGGCTGACCGCCATGGTCGAGCCGCGCCATGCGGCCAGCATGACGAGCGCGGATCGTTCGCTCAAACGGTCGTAGAGTCGCGACAAGCGATAGACGTTGTGCACGGATGAGCCGAATTCCGGATTGAGGAACAGCAGCACGCGCTGGAAGATTGCGCTCGGCATGTCGAGTGCCTTCGCCGCGCATGCCAGCGGCTCGCCGCCGGGATCATTGACAACTTGCGTTGCGATCCGCGAGGGCAGGATCAGGGCGTCGCCGAGTTCGAGCGCGAAGTTTTCGGCGTCCTCGGCGAACGCGGCCATCTCCAGGATATGAAGCGCGCGGGCGGCGCGGGCTGCGGGAATTCGCGCCGAGGCCTTCAGCGGCGTATCGGCGATGTTGTGCAGGATCAGCGCGCGCTCGCTGGGACCGGCCGCGAAGAACATATCGCTGATTTCGGCAGCATCGTTGGGCCGCATTGCCAGGTTGGAGGCCATCCGCAACTGCACCTCGGTCGGCGCCTTCACGGTCGGCGCGTCGGTCGGGGTAGCGGTAATCGCAGCCGCGAGCGGCAGGGGCTGGTCGGGGTGCGCACGCCGCAGGCCGAGCCTGTCCATGATCTCGGCCGGCGTCGCCGGATAGATCGCGAGGCGCGCCCGCACCGCCGCGCGGGTGGCGTCGTCGACCTGGTCGATCAGGCGGGACGTCAGTTCAACGAACTGCCGCTCCTCGTCGGCGGAATGGGCGCTGGTCTGGACATAAAGATCGGTCAGCACGCGCAGTAAAGTCGGCCGGATATCGACGCCCTCGCGGCGCGAGAGCGTCATCAGCCCGTCGAATCCGGGAAACAATGGAGCTGCGGTCATGTCAGGTGTACGCGACTTCGATCATCCTTCGCGTCAGCCTACGCAGGGCGTTTTAAGAGTTGGTTAAGGAAAACAGCCCCTGAAGAAATCCGATAAAATGTGAGCTTTTGGCGGGCCGCGGAGCCCGTAACTGTACCGCCTGCACAAATTAAGATGCCGTTAACCACGTTCTGTTCTGAATAATGGCATGTCGCCGGTCAAAATCGTGACCGCGGCAACCAGAGAGAACGGAATATGGGCACCATCATTGAATTCCCGGCGGATATGGCTTCGCGACGGCCGGGCTCAACCATGGATGGCGCTCCACGCGATGGTCTGGGAACCGTGCTGATCCTTCCCGTTGTCCGCATCGAACGCGAAGCCGGCGAAACCGGCGACGGACGCGGGCCGGAAGAGGGGACAGCGCCCGGTCGCCGTCGCCGTCGGCGCCCCTGAACGACGGACCTTTGAAATGCCGGAGCTGCGCCTCCCGATCCGGACCACCGGGCTTCGGTCACACTCGGCTCTCATGTTGCTTGTTGTGAGTGCAGCGCTCGGCGGTTGCAGCGGCGGCGATTTCGGCCGCACCCGCGCCGATATGCGTAACGACGACATGCACCGCTGGCTGGGGGCCGAGGCCACGGCCAGCGTTGGCCTCAAGCCTTCACACTTCCAACTCACCGAAAACGAACGCCAGCTTCGCGATCTCGCCTATCCCCTGATCGAACCGCCGCATTCGCGGCCGGCTTGGAAGAGCGTGTTCGGCGATTACCAGCCATTGCCTTCGCCATGGCGGCAAAAGGTGGTGTTCGACCGCACCACCTACGGCCGCGCTTTGCTCGACGAGCCGCACCGCTCGCACACCTCGCGTTATCAGCAGTTGATCGAGGACGTTCGCAACGACATCACGAGGTTCGAGCCGTTCTTTGCCTCCGCGATCCGCGTCATAGAACTCGACCGCAAGCGCAGCGCCAGCCTGAAGATGGTGTCGGAATTGTCGCCGCGCGAACAGGCAGATGCGATCGCGCGCATTGAAGAGAACACGCTGATCGTGCAATGGGTCCAGCAATGCCTGGAGCGGCGCATTTCATCGTATCGCTGGGCGCTGGAGCGGCTGGTGATCCACGCGCCGGACGGTATCGCCGCCGACGCCGACCGCCTGATCGGCGAACTCGCAGCGCAAACGGCCAATCCGCCGGTCGCCGCCCAGCCCGTGATCGGGCGCGCGGTGACGGTGAAGGGGTAGAGGCGTGGACTCATTAGCACGCAGCCAGATTCGGATTGATGCAAGCTTGATCAACGCCAGATAGCTTGCCGCGAGTTTTCGAGGCTCCAGTTTTGGAGCTTGGGTCACGTTCGCGGCGGCCCCATCAACCCGAAATGGCCAGCGATGGTGCCGCCAATGTTCTGAATTTACTTCCGCTTTCCGGACATGGCCGGACTTGCTGCTGGCTCGACCCGGTCGTGAGCGGACGTCCGAACTTACGCCCAAGGCTACGGCAGCGGAGTGATCGCGATCCGGTCGAAACGGGTCACGCTGTCGGCCTTGGTCCAGAGCGCAACCCCGCCTGCTTCAGCAAAAGTGCGATCAGTTACGCTGAACAGCATCTTGCCGTCATAGGATACAGAGAACCGGTCGCCCTCGGCGCGCAGACCGAGACTGTGCCATTCGTTCGCCGTGATCCGCAAATCGGCGCCCTTCAATTGCTCGCGCCTGCCTTGGACGACGCGATAGAAGCGGACATTGTCTTCCAATGCGTTGGCGCGGACGACATAGTAGTTGTCGGCGTCCTGGAGCCGCACCACGATGCCCCCGGCCTGATCGATCCTGCCGGCGACCGCCTTGAAGCGGAGTTCGACCGCCACATTGGCGGCGGAAAAGTTCTCGTGAATCGCGAGCGGGAAGCGGTAGTCCGTGCGATCGGTGCTAGTCTGCTCGATCGCCCGCCCTGCGGCCGCGGTCGGATCGGCGGTAACGGTCCATTCGCCTTCGGCTCCCCGTCCGGTCCGCGCGAAGGTGAATCCTGCAGGCCGTGACCCCAGCGTCAAGCGATCGATAGCGATCATGACGGCTCCTGTTTGTGCGAACGCGAACAGTCCCACGTCCGCGAGGAAACAAGCGGCGAGAAACGCGAGGAGAGCTGGTCTGATGGGACCAGCCCGATATCCGCGGATCCATGGAGAACATTGGATTGTCATTTGCTGTCGCGCCACGCACGCTCATACAAAGAAGAGTTGTGTATTTCTTCGACGACCGTCCTGGACATGCCGATGTCGGCTAGCAGCCGGTCATCAAGTTCGAGAAGTTCCCTGTACTGCCACCGTCGTTCCCACCACAGTGCTACTCGGGCCAGCCACGCAAGCAGGATTTTCCAGGACCATCCAAGATCCGGAAAAACGGGTGAAGCTGCGCCGAGAGTGTTAGTTGAATTACAGGTCGTGCTGCCGCAAGACATGTTTCACCTCCGTAATGGAGCGAAACAACGCTTGGCTGCGGGAGCTCATAGGGCGGTTGTCAATGGCCCGAGTGATTTCTGTATCATACCCACCCTTGGTGCTCAAGCGATAGTAAACGAGCATCAACTCATGAAGTCGCCGTGCGGCTTGCCGCGCCTTATCATCTCCTGGCAATACGCATAGAGCGCGTCGTAGACGATCCACTCCGCCGCATTTTGTGCGTGGTCATCCTTGAAGCCGAGATGCCGGAAGCCTTCGGCGACAGCTTCCAGGCCCGGTCCTTCCGGCTGATGGTACAACGTGTTGTCGGTGTCGGCGCCGTTAACGATCCGCCCCAGCAGCACCAGAGCGGGGTCGCCGGTGAGTTTGTACTTCTTCAGGATTGCTTCGAACGAGCATTCCTTGCCGTGATGGCCAAGCTCGACGTCTTTGACGTCGTAGGGAATGGCATCGAGGCGCTTAGCCTCCGTCATCACCTTCTCCGCAGGCACAAACACGAACTCGGCGTCCTTATCGACGAACTTCTTGATGAGCCACGGGCAGGCGACCCGATCTACCTTGACCTTTTCGCGGGTGATCCATTTCATGCTGAGTCTCCTTTCCAGTCTTTGTGTCCGCACGGACATCAGGCGTCCGAAAGGACAAGAATTCCGCCATGCGTGGGCGAGATCACGTACAACTGGTCCGGTGGCACCAGCACAGTCGTATGAGCGTCGGCGCCGGTAGCGGTCTGCATGCCGTGACCGGTGCGAGGATCGACGGTTTCGACAAGCCCAGGCTCCCCGATCGCGACGTGAACCACACCGGTTGCCGGGTTGAAGAACGTGACATCGGGCGGGCCGGCGATCGGCCAGACGTTGGTGATCTCGCCGGAGTCGCTATCGACTTCGACCAGCGCGCCGTCGTCACAGGCCGCGTAAAGGCGACCTGATGCATGATCGATGTCGAGACCATGCGCGCCGCCCGACGGCAGCCGCCATTGGGCGATCGGGCTCAGATCGGGCAGGCTTGCGACGAGAATCATCGAGGGTTCGCGGATGCATAGGAACAGCCGTTCGGCCGCAGCATCGGTGACACACCAGCGCGGGCGGCCCGGCAAGTTCAGTGTTTTCCGGCTGCCGTCATGCAGGTGGAACGCTTGTAGGGTCGGCGGGTCGCGCTCATCCCCGATACAGGCAACGATGCCAAGCGACAGCCGTTTGACGATCGCCGCGCCGTTCGGTCTCGCGCCGGTCTCGATCACGGCTTTGGTTTGCAGCGTCGAGGCGTCCAGCCAGGCAAGCGACGCCGAGCCGCGATTGGTGACGAGGACTTCTCCATCGTCGGCAACGGCGCCGGCCGCGCCGGGAAATCCCGGCAGCGTCGCGATGTGACGCCCGGCGTCGTGATCGATCACTTCGATCGTGCTGCGCGCGGTGTGCGCAATGAAGACGCGGCGGCTCTTGGCATCGAAGACGCCGTGATCGAACGCGCTGCCGGTCGCGCCCGGTATTTCGATCACTCTCACGGGCTTCAGCGACATGATAACCTCATGTCACCGCGCAACGTTTGTCCAATGGCTGGCGAGTGTCCGTCCACGTGCAATCACCTCCAAAATGCGGAGCGTTGCACAGGGCTTGGACGGCGGGCCGTCTGGCGGGGAGCCTGTGTTTTCCCCGTATTCTGAAACCTAGCGACGACAATCCTCAACCGCAAGGTGTCTCGTTGTCGGCTCGCTCAGTATTTCGGGCGGTGCGAATTCGCCCATTCACGGGCGTGTTCGATCGGCAGGCGCGTGACGGCGGCGCGCACCTTTTGCGTCGCCGGCAGATTGTCCATCCGTTCCCGCCAGCGGCAGAATGCCGGGAACTTCGGATACATCGACTGCCCCTCGGCGGTCAGGCTGAACGCAAAGGTGGCCGGCAGCAGATAGAAGTCCGCGATGGTGAGTTCCGAGCCGAGCAGGAAGTTTTCGCCGTGCCCAAGCTGGCGCTCGGCGACCGCAAGCGCGTTTTCGACCTTGGGCAGCGCATGCGTGACGACCTTCTCGTCGGATGCAATGCCAAGCTCGGGAAAAACCAGGCGCTCATGGGTCACATGGTAGATCATGTACGGGTAGAAATAGGAATTGACCGCGCTGATCCACTGGTTCATGCGCGCCCGCGCGCGGGCATCCTTTGGCGTCAGGCGCGCACCCTCGAAGGCTTCATCCACATAGGTGGCGATCGCGCTCGTCTCATAGACGGTGAGATCGCCGTGCCTGAGGATTGGAACGCGGTTGAACGGGTGCAGCGCCAGATGGTCAGGCTTGCCCATCACAGGCTCGAGGTCGTGAAAACTGTAGGCCACGTCCTTGTGCGTCAGGATCAGGCGGACGATGTTTACGAACGTGCTGCGCGGAAAACCGTAGACGATCGGATCGGACATCTCGTTTCTCCTGTGAATTGTTAGTCAGCGCCAGAATGGCTTGGCGGCTTCGTCCAGCGCCTGCTCGCGCGTCAGGCCGAGGTCGTCGAGAAAGTGCTTGTCATCGGCAAGCTCCCGCAGCGCGAGGCGCTGCCGGCGTCGTTCGGCCCAGTCAAGCCATCGATGAATGGCTGTTGCCGGTCCGGAATTTGATTGATGACTTCGGGCAGGTGGATCACCCGCCTGGAGCGCCGGGAATGCGTGGCGATCGGTAATGAAAGTTGACATCGACAAGCTCCAAGTCTCGTGAAATGCTGCGTTGGAGCCGCTCTAATAGTGTCGGCGGGGTTTTTCCCGCAAAGCATCCTTTCTCGTGCCTGCCCTAGTTTTCCTCATGAAGTCGTACAATGCGCCCGCGCCTTCCACCATTGAACGCCCTGAAAAGCTTCGAAGCCGCGGCCCGGCATGAGAGTTTTACGCGCGCCGCGGAAGAGCTTTGCGTGACGCAAGGTGCGGTCAGTCACCAGGTCAAGGCGCTCGAAGCCGAGCTTGCCGTCAAGTTATTCAACCGGGAGCGTCAGCGCCTCATTATCACCGAGGCAGGCCGCGACTACCTCACCGTCGTGCGCGACGCGCTGGATCGCATCGCCATCGGTACAGAACGGCTGCTCGAGCGGCAGAACGCCGGCGTTCTCACAGTAAGCACGTCGCCGGATTTTGCCGCCAAATGGCTGGTGCATCGACTCGGTCACTTTGCCGAGGCGCATTCCGGCATCGATCTGCGGGTGTCTGCGACGCTGCATCACGTCGACTTCGCGCGCGAGGAAGTCGACCTGGCGGTTCGACATGGCGACGGCAATTGGCCCGGCCTCGATACGGTCAGGTTGAGTCCGGAAAAACTATTCGCCGTATGCAGTCCAAAGCTGCTGTCCGGGCGCCGTCGTCTGAGCAAGCCCGCCGACATCCTCAAGTTTCCGCTGATCCACATGGACAGTCGGGCCGACTGGAGAAACTGGCTGCAGGAGGCAGGCATCGACGATGCCGACGTTACGCACGGCCCGGTGTTGAACCGCGCCAGCATGGTGATCGACGCCGCCATCAATGGGCAGGGCATCGCGCTCGCGCGCACGACACTGGCGGCATGGGATCTCATTAATGGTCGGCTGGTACGGCCATTTCCGCAATCGCTGCCACTGTCCCGGACGTACTGGATCATCTGCCCGAAGGCGACCGCGGCGCTGCCAAAAATCGTGACCTTTCGCGACTGGTTGCTCGCAGAAGCCGCAAGCGATCTGCGCCAGCTCCAGAAGAAAGGGCGGGCGGCCCTCACGACGTAGTCCGAAAAGTTCCAGTCGTCGCTGGCAAAAATGCGCACGGGCTTGTGATTTTCGCCGCAGCCGATTCCTTGCACGTGCGATGCGCTCCGCGGTAGAAGATTCGCGGGGACATGCAGACTCCCCATCAGACGGTGATCGTCCAAGCTCTGCGCAGCACTCGCTTTGTCGAGGAGGTTGCGTATGGACGAACGAAGGCCACGCACATCGGTTGCGACGGCGAGCTCCGATACGGAACTTGCGAACATTGCCGTGCTGCCGTCCAGTCAACCCGGCCACCAGCCCGTCACTGTCGATTCGACCGTCGTCTATTGCGGCAACGCCGAAAGCGTTCGCGAAGGGTTCTCTCTGGCGCTGAGCTTGATGCAGACGAGCGGTAGCCTGCTCATGCCCGATGCTGCACAGCCTGTCGGCAATCTCATCCTGGAGGACAGATAGATGCGCATCCTCAAATATCTCGCCGCATTGCTCGTCGCGGTCTCACTCAGTGCGGCGGCAAGGTCGCAGGACATCGACTGGCAGAAGGTCGATGATGTCATGGGCAGAAAGGCGGCGGTGACCGGCGACGTGCACCGCTACGGATTCCCACGCACCGACCTCTCCGTCACGCTCGACGGCGTTGCGATCAAACCGGCGCTCGCGCTGGGCGGCTGGGTCGCGTTCAAGCCGGCCCATGGCGGAGTTATGGCAATGGGCGATCTCGTACTGCTGGAGACCGAGATCAATCCGGTGATGCTCAAACTGATTGAAGGCGGGCTTGAGATCACCGCCGTGCACAATCATGTGCTGCGCGCCAGTCCCGCGACCTTCTACATGCATGTCGGCGGTCATGGTGACCCCGTCAAAATTGCGGCGGTCATTCGCGATGCGCTTTCAGCCAGCAAGACGCCGCTTACCGCGTCTGCGGCCGGCGCGCCGCCGCCGATCGATCTCGACACGGCGCAACTCGACCAGATCATCGGCGTCAAGGGCCAGAACAATGGCGGCGTCTACCAGTTCGCCGTGCCGCGCCGCGATCCGATCAGCGAAGGCGGCATGCAGCTCATGCCGGTCGGCCCAATGGGAGTCGCCGAGGCCATCGGCTTCCAGCCCACAGGCGGCGGCAAAGCGGCGATTACCGGCGACTTCGTTCTGACGGCCAGCGAGGTCAATCCCGTCATCAGGGCCTTGCGAAGCAACGGGATCGAGGTAACTGCGCTGCACAGCCACATGCTGGACGAGCAGCCGCGGCTGTTCTTCTGCCATTTCTGGGCCAACGACGATGCCTTGAAGCTGGCGAAGGGCCTGCGCGCGGCGCTCGACAAGGCTGCGGTCGCGTTGAACTAAGCGCCTGCATTGCCAGTTCTTGCATGAGATACAGGCATGCTGGCCGCGCGCCCCGCCACGGAGTTCTCCTGTTCACAATCAAGAAGGAGTAGAGATCATGTCAGCACGAGCATTCTCTCAAGCCGTCCTTTGCTGTCTTATGATGGTTGGCGCCTTCTCGCCCGCTCATGCCCTTACCCAAGAGGAGCTTGTGGCCAAGCTGCAATCGGCAGGCTATTCGCAAATCCGCGACATCAAATCCACCGCCGAAGGCACTTCCGTCAAGGCGACGAAAGACGGCAAGGATGTGTCCCTCGTCGTCGATAGCAGCGGCAAAGTCAAGGAGCAGCGCTAGGCGCCGCTCCAACGCTCTCCGCAGGATTGCCATCGGGCGAGAACTCTGTCACTGCCATTGCGCGTCATCGATCTGAGGAAATGGTACGGCGAGGCGCGTGCCATTGAGGGCGTATCTTTTTCTGCGGGCGCGGGCGAGGTCGTCGGCATTATCGGACCGAATGGTGCCGGCAAGACCACGCTGCTGGAAACGCTCGTCGGCCTCCTTTCCGCTGAAGCAGGAGACGTTTTATGGCATGGCGAGCCGCTGCCTGCATCGGAACGCCGCAACGCTCTTTTATCTGCCGGATGGCGTGCGTCCCTATCGCGATGAGGCGACTTTCCAGGTCGTCTCGTTTTTTGCCGGTGTCTACCGGCGATCGAAGGCAGAAACCGCAGACACGGTCACGTCACTGGGGCTAAGGCCCGTTCTCCACAAGCGCGTGCATGCGCTGTCGAAAGGGTACAACCGTCGACTGTTGCTGGCGCTGGCTCTGCTGGCGCCGCATCCTGTGTTGCTGATGGATGAGCCATTCGACGGCTTCGATCTGCGGCAAACGCGCGAGATCGCCGACGTGCTCCGCAACCATGCCGCTCACGGCCGAACATTCATTCTCGCCGTTCATCAGCTGGTCGATGCAGAGCGGGTCTGTGACCGGCTGATTCTGCTCGCCGACGGCCGAGTTCGCGGATCCGGCACACTGGACGAATTGCGCACACAAGCCTCGCTGCCTGCCGGTTCGCTGGAGGACATTTTTCTTGCACTCACCTAAGACATATGGTTGGCGCGCCGCTGTGGCCGCTGCTCGCAAAGGAGCTGCGGGAAATTACCAATGGTCGGGCGCTGTGGACGATATTGCTGCTGCTGTGCCTGCTGGTTGGCTACAGCTTTTTTCAGGCTGTTTCGCTTTACGGCGAAGCAAGCACGGCGGCGCTGCAATCGCCGGTCTTGGCAAACAGCCTTTCGCCGCTGGACGGCATTCTGGTGCCCACGCTTGGCTCGTTCTACGTGGCGGTAACCCTGCTGTTTCCGTTCGTCTCGGTCCAAATGGGGCTTGCTGTTGTCAGCTGCTTTCGCGGCCGGCATGACCCTCACGATTGCACTCTTCCACTGGCGGCGGTGTTCGCGCGGACATGGCTTCTGCCCCTCGTTGTGCGCAGGGAGACGATCCGTATCCGTGCCGCATCGGCACTGGAAGCCCTCGCGGCTATCGCGGTGATCATGCTCGGAGCCTGGCCTTTAGTGTCGAACTGGTGAGTTTCGGCTCCGCATGAAGCGACTTGCTAAGGAATCGCGTCCAACCCTTTCACGAGGGTGACCGCAGCCTCTATCGGGAATGCCAGATCATGCACATCGTCCAGAGCCTGCCTGGGGGAATCTGTTCCCGGAATTTCCGCCCGAGCAAGGGGTTCATTCGGTATTTCTAGCGCAAGTGCAAGACGTGGGACCGCAACCGCCGAGAAACCCGAGAGGCAGAAGATGAAAATGATCCGCCGTGAATTGCTTTACCTCGCTGGAGCGGCAGCAGCGCTGCCATATGTGCCAACGATCGCCTGGGCTCAGACGCAGACAGCGCCAAAGCTCACCCAGATACTCCGAAAAGATCTAGAAAGTCAGGGCGAAACCGTCCAGGAGACGATTGTCAGTGTCGTCGACTTCGCACCTGGCACGGCCGCTCCATGGCACAAGCATCCCGGTGCGCAGGAATTACTTCACGTGTTCGAAGGAAGCCTTGTCGTGGAAATCGAAGGAGCGGCCGTGACTCGGCTGAACGCCGGAGAAGCAGGCATCATCGCGGCTGATCTCGTCCATCTCGCCCGCAATGAAAGTACCAGCGCAAGCGTCAAGGCATTGGTCGTGCACAGCAGAGCCGCCAGGGACAAGCCGCTGGTTGTCGTCGTGAAGAACTGAAGTGATGCTGAGAAGGCGACAGGGTTAAGCGTACAATTCAACGTCCGCTTTAGAGGTCCGTCACGCTTCGAAACATGGCGAATGGGCTTTCGCGCATCTCTACTTTGCATGGGGTTGTTTTCGCGATTTTTTGTCTGGGCCCTGCGGTGTACCGCCGAAGAGTATCCGCACTGCGTCCGGGACACGAGATCGTTTGCTTCGCGCTCATTGCGACGATTCGACTCCAACCCATCCCGCTCGAGGCCGTGATCAGCGCTTGGATCGTGGCGCCGGTGCAGGGGCTGGCGCGGGCGCGGGCGGTTCGGGTTGCTTGGCCGGCGGCGGCTCGGTCTCCACCTTGCAGCTCGACGCCGCGAGCGCGGCTTGCGCTTGCGGCATCAGCCCGGGCTCCGGCGCCAACGCCTTCAGCACGATCAGGCCTGTCGTGGTGGGAGAGTCGATGATCAGCCGGTCGGCGGCGGTGACTTCCTCATCCTCCGGCAATTCGGAATGCTGCGCTTCCGTCATCAGGTCGAGCTCGATCACTTTCCGGCCGGCCGAGCGGTCGTTGATGGCGTAATAGGCGACCTCGTTGCGCGTATAGAACGACACTGACGTGTAGGCCTGGCTGACCGGCACCGTGAGTTTCAGGGGGCCGTCCGTGAGGTCGTAGCGGCAGATCGCGACCGCAAAGGCGGGGTCCATGAACGGCATCGGCGCGTTGTTCGGTTCGGCGAGCGGCAGCGCCGTGACGGCGTTCTCTTTGGTCATCGGCGTCAGCCGCGAATAGGCGTCTTGCGTCGCGATGCGCGGCAGTGCCAGCACGCTGACGAGATGCACCACGCCGCCGAGCAGCACGCCTGCGATAATGGTGAACAGCAGCCGGATCATGGGCAGTTCACCGTGGTGATGGCGGGCATCGGCGCGTCGCGCTGGGTGCGCGTCGCAACGCCGACCGGCGTATCGTAAAGCCGCAGCATCAGTGCGTAGCGCTCGATGCCGCCGGTCGGCAGCCAGTTGCCGGCCCGCGAGCGCGCGGCCACCCGGATCTCGAACCCGCCGTCGGAGCCGCGGACGATTTCCTGGCTGGTGAAGCCGTAGCGTTGCAGCGAATTGGCGACCAGATGCCCCTTGCGGTCGAACAGCGTCAGCGTCCAGAACCGGGCCGCCGGCGTCACCCCGCTGACGATGACGTCGCAGCGCCCGTCGAGCGGCTTCCCCTTGTCGTCGGTGGTGGCGGTAAAGGCGATGCCGTCGCCGGTGCCAACAGGCAGTTCACCGCTGCGGGCGATCGAGGCACGCGAATAGGGATCGATTTCGGAAGTGCCGGCCTTGGGCCGCGCGGTCCAGGCGCCAATGGTGAGCGTGCCGAGATCAGTGCCGCGCGTCGCCGTTAGGTAGGTCGAGCCAAGACCCACGGCCGTGGCAAGCGCCAATGCCAGCAAGGTGATGAAGATCAGTCGCACAGGGCAGTGCTCCGAACTCTCACGGCATCAAATTCCGCTTGAACCGGCTTCATCCGAAACCTGAAGCGCTTCTCTTGTTTCGAACATGTCGGGGCGGACGCTTCGCATCTGTTCCGAGGAACGCCGGTTAAGATTCTGCCGGATCATGTTTTTTAATTCTTCCGCTCCGCTGGCGCAGCCTGCTCGCCGGCAGCTGCGACATAGTTCTCCGGAAATGCCAGCGCGCCTGATGTGACCGGCTTGGAGGGCTGCTTCTGGTCGTTGGACGAAGTCTTGCCCGCGGCCTTGCCGGCCTCGTCGAGCAGTTTCTCGACGCGCACCAGAATATCCGCGCCGCGCTTGGTCAATACCGGCGGCGGCCCCGGCTTGGTCTCCGGCACCCGTGCCGCGCCGTTGGCTGCGGCGCTGGCGGAAAGCACGGGCTGCGGCAGCTTCGTGCCCATGCCGATGCCGGGGACTTCCTTCACCTCGACGCCTTGATGCGCGACCACCATGACTTCGCGCCAGGTCTGCGCGGGCAGCGAACCGCCGGTCATGCGGTTGGTTGGCGAATAGTCGTCATTGCCGTACCAGACTGCGCAGGTGAAGTTGCCGGTGAAACCGACGAACCAGGCGTCGCGATAGGCGTTGGTGGTGCCGGTCTTGCCCGCAGTCGGAATGCCGTCGATCGCGGCGCGGCGGGCGGTGCCTTCGCTGACGACATGGCTCATCATTTCCGACATGTCGGCGGCGACGGAGGCAGGAATGGCTTGCACCGGCTTCTTGCCGTCGCGGTCGAAGCGCCAGACCAGGTCGCCGGCGCCGGTGCGCACTTCCAGCACCGCATGAGGTTTCACCGCCTTGCCCTTGTTCGGGAAGGTCGCGTAGGCGACTGCGTGTTCGAGCACAGTGACCTCATCGGAGCCGATCGGCATCGACGGCGTATCCGGCAGCGGGGCGGTGAGGCCGAACCGGCGTGCCACCTCGGTAATCTTAGCGCGCCCGGCCTTGGCCGGGTTCGCCACCTTGCCGCCGAGCGCAATCGAGAGCTTCACCGGCACGACATTGATCGAACGGGTGATGGCCTGGGTCAGCGTCACCGAGCCGGAATAGGAGTGGCCATAGTTCTGCGGGCACCAGTTGCCGATGCAGACCGGGCCGTCGACCACGATCGAAGAGGGCTTGTAGCCGTTCAAAAGTGCCGTGGCATAGACATAGGGCTTGAATGATGAGCCCGGCTGCCGATAGGCATCTGTCGCGCGGTTGAACTGGCTCGAACCGTAGTCGCGACCGCCGACCATGGCGCGGACGCCGCCGTCGAGATCGGCAAGCACGACGGATGCCTGCGTCGCGTGGTAGTCACGGCCGAACTGGCGGAGCTGGTTTTCAACCGTTTCCTCGGCGGCGCGCTGCACATTCATGTCGATCGCGGTGCGGACCACGAACACGCGCTCGGTATAGGATTTCGGGAAGGTATCGACCAGCTTGCGCATTTCCTCAAAGGCGTAGTCGAGATAGTAGTTCGGCGAGTTTTCGTCGCGGCGGTCGACGGCGAAGGCCGGGTTGCGCCGGGCGCCGAACACCTGGCCTTCGGTCATGAAGCCGGCATCGACGAGGTTGTCGAGCACGATGTTGGCGCGGGCGCGGGCGGCGGGCAGGTTGATGTGCGGGGCATATTTGGTCGGCGCCTTGAACAGTCCGGCCAGCATCGCTGATTCCGCCAGAGTGACGTCGCGCGCCGACTTGTTGAAATAGAAATGCGCCGCGCCGTCGACGCCGAACGTGCCGCCGCCCATATAGGCGCGGTCCAGATATAGCTTCAGGATTTCGTTCTTGGTCAGCCGCGTCTCGAGCCAAATCGCAAGGAAAGCTTCCTTCACCTTGCGCTCGATGGTGCGCTCGTTGGTGAGGAACAGGTTCTTCGCCAATTGCTGCGTGATCGAAGAACCGCCCTGGCGTACGCCGCCGGCCTGCGCGTTGGTGACGAGCGCGCGCGCGGTACCGGGGATGTCGATGCCGAAATGCTCATAGAAGCGGCGGTCTTCGGTCGCGAGCGTCGCCTTGATCAGATTGTCCGGAAAATCTTCCAGAGGGATCGAGTCGTTATGTTTGATGCCGCGGTTGCCGATCGGGTTGCCGTAGCGGTCGAGGAACTGCACCGCGAGATCGGACTTCTTCAGCCAGTCGTCATCGGCGGTTTCGCGAAACGCCGGGATCGCCAGCGCCAACATCACGATCAGCCCGGCAAGGCCGATCGTGGCGGCTTCCGAAAACGGTTCGATGAAGACCCAGCGCTTCCAGCGGCCGACATAGAAGCGGTCCATGAAAGTGGAGTAGCGCTCGTACAGCTCGCGCAGGCCCTTGCCCGACGAGAACAGCGTCGAGTCGATACGCGCGTCCAGATCCAGAAAGAAGTTCCGGATCTTCTGCTTCAAGTCTGGAGGTACGATCTGGCGCACCGGAGCCCTTGATCTGTTCTAGTCGCGCCCGGCGGGGCCGGTCGGGACGTCTTGCTTGGACGTTGCGGCAAACCCAAGGCGCTTTTACGGCCTCGGGGACTCGCCATTGTTCTATCCGAGCGGGGGCTATAAACCAATGCTCTCGCTCACCATTTTGGTGGTCAGCCCTAACGCTGCTGCAGGCTTTTGGCTCCGTAGTGAGCCCCGCTTGCGCCCCCGTCGGCGGACCTCCTAGAAGGGCCGCAACCGACCGACCCGAGGAAACGACTGATTGCATGACCGCGCCGCGCAAATCGCCTTCCGGTCAGGAGGGTTTCTTCTGGAAAACCAAGACGTTGGAGGAGATGTCCAGCGCCGAATGGGAAAGCCTGTGCGACGGTTGCGCGCGCTGCTGCCTGGAAAAGCTCGAAGACGAGGATACCGGGAAAATCTACTTTACCCATGTTTCCTGCAAGCTGCTCGATTCCGGCCTGTGCACGTGCAAGGACTACCAGAACCGTTCCGACAAGGTTCCGGATTGCGTCCGCCTAACACCCGAGAATGTCCGCAGCCTGACCTGGCTTCCGCCGAGCTGCGGCTACAAGCTGGTCGCCGAGGGACGCGATCTCTATTGGTGGCATCCGCTGATCTCGGGCGATCCCAACACCGTGCATGAGGCCGGCGTTTCGGTGCGCGGGCGGGTCCAGGGCACCGAGGACGAGATCCCCGATGAAGAGCTAGAGGACCACATCGTGCAATGGCCGGCCATGTTGCCGAAGCGGGCGCGGCTCAAGAAGCGGCCGAAGGTCTGAACGCAAGCCCTTTTCCGATCACGGAAACGCGACGACCTGCTTGCGGGATGCTCCTATGCGTGGAGGGTGCTGCCGCGAAGGGAAACGGCCCTCTATGGTGCCTCGCATATGGCGATTCCATCTCGGCGGCGTTGGCCGCGCAGAACAATATTGCGTTCGACATGAACCAGCACCAGCGGCACGGCCGTGAGCCTGCCGACCAGACGACATTGCCTGACGATATCGGCGGCGAACTCTCGCGCATCACGACAGAGGTCATCGAGATCAGCGATGCGCCGCCGATTGCGCCGCCCGCGCCGCTGACCCCGGACGAGGTCCGCACCATCCTGATGAGCCTGCTGCTGACGATGTTCCTGGCGGCGCTCGACCAGACCATCGTGGCGACGGCGCTGCCGACCATCGGCCGCCAGTTCAACGACGTCAGCAACCTGTCCTGGGTCATCACCGCCTATCTCCTGGCTTCGACCGCGGTCGCACCCGTGTTCGGCACGCTGAGTGACATCTACGGCCGCCGCGTCATGATCACGGTTTCGCTTGCCCTGTTCACGGTCGGCTCGATTCTTTGCGCGGTGGCGCCCAACATGCCGGTATTGATCGTTGCGCGCGGCCTGCAGGGGCTTGGCGGCGGCGGCATCATGCCGGTCGTGCAGACCGTGATCTCCGACGTGGTCAGCCCACGCGAGCGCGGCAAGTATCAGGCCTATTTCAGCGGCGTCTGGATGGCGGCTGGACTGATGGGCCCTGTGCTCGGCGGCGTGTTCGCCGAGCATCTGCACTGGTCGATGATCTTCTGGATCAACGTGCCGCTTGCGGTCGGCGCGCTGTTTCTGCTGCTGCCGAAGATGGGCAAGATCCCGGTGTTCCACCGCCGCCGCAAAGTCGACTGGCTCGGCGGTGTGCTGCTGATGGCGTCTGCGGTCGTGGTCATGCTGGTGCTCACCTGGGGCGGCAACCGTTATGCCTGGCTGTCGCCCGCCATCATGGCGATGATCGGCGCCTCTGTGGCGCTGGCGCTCGCCTTTGTCTGGCACGCGCGCAATGCCGAAGAGCCGTTCCTGCCGTTGCCGCTCCTTGGTGGGACGGTAGCGCCATACGCCATGGTGGCGGGTGCCTGCGCGCTTGGCGCCATCACCGGGCTGACCGTGCATCTGCCGCTGTATTACGAGGTCGTCTATCATCTGACCGCGAGCGAAGCCGGGCTGGCGCTGATTCCGCTCGCCGCGATCTCCACCTGTGGTGCCGCGATCGCCGGACGGACCATGGCGCGCGCCAAGCACTACAAGCGCGTGGCCATCGCAGGCACTTCGGCGGCGGCGATCTTCGGTATGGTGCTGACCGTGACAGTGCTGCCGCTGTGGGGCTTGTTGATCGTCCTGTCGCTGTTCGCGCTCGGGCTCGGCACGACGTTTCCGGTCAGCGTGGTCTCACTGCAGAACTCGGTGGCACGCCCGCAGATCGGCACCGTCACGGGCGCGATGAATTTCTTCCGCGCGCTGATGTCGTCGTTCACGGTCGCGGCATTCAGTGCGATCCTGTTGATGGCGCTGGGGGCGGGAATATCGCTCGGCGAACATCGCGGCCCAGCGAACGCGATCCCCGTCGCCGACATGATCACCGCATTCCGTTATGTGTTCGGCGCCGCCGCCGCGCTCTTGGCCTGCGCTGCGCTTTGCATCATCGCGATGGAGGAGCGGCCGCTGGCCGGCCCCTCGACACCGGCGGAGATGGCAGAATAACGGGAGGGATCCCTCAGGTCCCCGGCCTTGAAACCTCGGTCTCCTTGCTGGTGATGAATTCCAGCAGCACCGGCACGCCTTCCTGCGTCTTCTGGATACCGCGCTTGATGGCGGGGATGATGTCTTCCGGTTTCGTCACCCGCTCGCCATAGCCGCCGAAGGCGCGCGCCATCGCGGCGTAGTCGCCGGAAATGTCGGTGGAACGGTATTTCTCGGTCGAGATCGGCATCACCTTCAGTTCGATCGCCATGGAAAAATTGTTCAGCAGGATCGACATGATCGGGATGCGTTCGCGCACCGCGGTCTCGAAATCCATGCCGGTGAAGCCGATCGCGGCATCGCCCCAGACATTGATGCAGAGCTTGTCGGGTTTTGCCAGCTTGGCGCCCATCGCAAGGCCAAGGCCGTAGCCGAGCTGTGTGGTCTTGCCCCAGCCGATATAGGACAAAGGCTCGACCGATTTCCAGAACGGCGAGAGCTGGTCGCGCGGGCTGCCGGCGTCGTGAGTGATGATGGTGTTGTTGATGTCGACGGTGTGCTGCAGGTCCCACAAAACGCGATAGGGGTTCAGCGGCGCGTCGTTATGTGTCAGCTTCGGCATCCATTTCGCCAGCCATTCCTTGTGGGAAGCAGCGATCCCGGCGGCGACCGCGGTTGCATCCCGATCGGACGTAACGGTCTTGCCGATCTCGTCCAGCAAGGCATCGAGAACCAGGGCGGCATCGCCGACCAGACCGACCTTGGCTTCGACATCCTTGTTGAGATGGTTCGGGTCGAGCGTCGAATGAATGATGGTCTTGCCCTTCGGCATGGCGATGCCAAACGAGGTCTCGGTGAACGAGCAGCCGATCCCGAAGATCACGTCGGCGTCGCCCAAAAATTTCGGCACCGCGCGCGGCACGGCAAGACCGCCCGAACCCAGCGATAGCGGATGCGTCTCCGCAAACGAGGACTTGCCGCCAAGGCTGGTCGTGACGGGAATGGCGAGGCGCTCGGCCAGCCGTCTGAGCTGCGGCCAGGCCTTTGCGTAATGCACGCCCTGGCCGGCATAGATCACCGGACGCTTCGCTGCGACGAGGAGGGCCGCGGCTTCCTTTACATGCACGGGATCCGCACCGTAGCGGGTGCGCAGCACCGGTGTGTAGTTCAAAGGTTCCGGCACTTCCTCGTTCCACATATCGGCGGGGATTTCGACGATCACCGGTCCGCCGCGGCCGTTCTTCAATTTGGTAAAGGCTCTGCGGAAAATGTTGCAGACTTCCGCCGCGATGTTGATCGGCTCGGACGATTTCGAGAACGCCTTCATCGCCTGGCTGGAATTGAAGTTCGGATCGATATTGGCGAGTCGTCGCGCATAGCCCATCGGCAGCACCAGCACGGGGACGGACTCGCCGTAACATTGCGCCACACCGCCCATCGCGTTCTCGGCGCCGGGCCCGTGCTGCATGCAGAACGCACCGATTGAGCGGCCGGAGGTGACGCGCGAGATGGCGTCCGCCA
The DNA here is from genome assembly GCF_032917945.1 of Bradyrhizobium sp. sBnM-33. Lineage (NCBI taxonomy): Bacteria > Pseudomonadati > Pseudomonadota > Alphaproteobacteria > Hyphomicrobiales > Nitrobacteraceae > Bradyrhizobium > Bradyrhizobium sp. sBnM-33. The sequence goes on along the minus strand of NZ_CP136624.1, from coordinate 6,780,597 downwards.
TATGCACGCCGATGCGCTCCTGCCGCACCATCACCGGGCGGATATCGGCATTGGCGGCATATTCGATGAGATGATTGACCGGATAGCCGCAGAGGATTTCGATTCCCTCCCGCTTCATGATTTCCGCAATGGCGGCGCCGAGCTTCATGACGGTCTTCTCCCCTCGATACAGGCCGGTTTGGTCCAGCCGATTTGCGACAGTTGGACAGGATTTTCCGACTCGGTAAAGCGCGGATGCGCGTACGTTGGGAAGTGCTGATATGCGTTTTTCCGCTCAAGCCAAAAGATGAGGCAAGCGGGGAGAATATTCTTGCTGTGAGCGCCCGAGCTTGAGCGAAAGTGGATCGTTTTGACTCTGCTTCGACGCTGCTGCGTTGCGAAAAAATCACAGCCGCCGGCCAACCGAAGCGGCTTCACGGTCTTGTCATTCTCACTGGAGATTTTTGCACTAGGTGTGTGCGCATGCATTTGCATGAAACGCGGGGCATCGCGGGACACAACTTGCAGAAGTCGCGGGGCATCGCGAACAGGAGACTGTAATAATGAAAACGGCGCGGACTTTAATTCTCAGCTCGGCGGCAGGGCTGATCGCCTTGGGCGGGGCACAGGCGGCTGACCTTCCTGTCAAGGCCAAGGCGGTCGAATATGTCAGGATCTGCTCGCTTTACGGCGCGGGCTTCTTCTACATCCCGGGCACCGACACCTGCATCAAGATCGGCGGTTATCTGCGTGCGGACGTCACTTTCAATGGCGGGGCGCACGGCACCCCGGCCTGGAACGGCGACCTCGGCCAGCAAAACCGCTATCGCGATTCCTTTGTCGCCCGCTCCCGTATGGCGCTGACGATCGATACCCGTACCGCGACCGAGTACGGTGTGGTCCGCACCTTCGGCCAGGGCGACTTCCAGTTCAACAATGTCGGTGGCGGCAGCGTCAATCCGACTCTGCCATTCAGTGCGAATTCGCTGTCGACCGCCGGCGGCGGCTATGTCGCGGTCGAATACGTCTTCATTCAGTTCGCCGGTTTCACCTTCGGTAAGTCCGCCTCGGCCTATGCCACGCCGTGGCAAGGTTTCCCGGGCAATATCAACTCCAACTTGCTCGGCGGCCAAAATACCGACACCGGCGTCAACAACATTCAGTATACTGCCGAGTTCGGAAATGGCGTGTCAGCCTCGATCGGTCTCGACGACCCCATCGTGTGGGATCGCACCGCTGTCTACAACCTGAGCATCCCCTCGGCGATCGGCGCCAACGGAACCGGATCGAACGCCTATGCCGGCGTGCACGCGCCCGACATCGTCGGCAGAATCCGGGTGGATCAGGCCTGGGGTCTGTTCCAGCTTTCGGCTGCCGCGCATGAAGTGAGCGGTTCGTACAACACGCTGGGCGCCGGCGCCGCGCCGACCGGGCTTTCCGAAATCAGCGGCCACCCCGAGAGCAAGTGGGGCGGCGCGGTGATGGCGGCGTTGCAGATCAAGAACCTTCCGACCGGTGCCGGCGACGACATCAAGATCGACGCATCTTACGCCAAGGGCGCCACCAAGTATGTCATCTCCACGAGCGGCTCCTCGCCGAACTTTGCGATGTTCGGCGATAGCGGCTTCGGCTACCAGAGCGTTGGCTTCGGCGCGACCACCGACGGCGTCTATTTCCCGGGCGCGGCCGGTACCGGCGGTATCGTCCTGACGACGGCCTGGGGTGTCCGCGGCGCGTTCAATCACAACTGGAATCCGAACTGGTCGACCGCCCTGTTCGGCAGCTATTCCGCCGTGAGGTATGACGGCGGAGCCGACGACAACCTGGTGGGTGCGGGGACCACGACGGCCAAGGGCGCTTATTGCAACGCCTTTGCGGCCAGCCATCCGGGTCAGACCGGTGTTGCCTCCGCGGCTGGCACCTACAGCTGCAACCCCGACTTCAACGTCTCGCAGCTCGGCGTCGTGACCCGCTGGACCCCGGTCAAGAACCTGACATTCTCGGGCGAAGTCCAATGGTTCCACCTCGATCAGAAGATGTCGGGCTCGTCGGTGTTCACGGCAACCGCTCCGAAGCCGAACGCGCTTTACGAGTTCAAGGATCAGGACACCGTCCTGCTCCAGTTCCGCGCCCAGCGTAACTTCTAAGAACGAAGCCTCGGACCGGGCCCATTGCCCGGTCCGTTGTTCAAACACCGCGGCGGGCGGGGTGGCTACCTCGCTCCGCTGCGGCGGCTGAACATCGCCGCAATCAGGTCGAGTATCTGATCCAAGATAGGGTAGTTCGCGGCCGTGGAGATGTCGGCAACGCGCTGCTCCTCGGTCTCATCGTGCAACAGACCGATGTAATTCCTTCCCGGTTCGCGCTTCTGCGCAATCATGTGCGCTCACTCCGCAAGACGCCGATCGGGCGAGGGTGGCCGGTCGGCACACAATCGATGGTAAATTTTCCGTACCGTAGGAATCCGGGGCGGGATTCCTCGTCAGCCTTAATCAATCGTTCATTCTGTTCGGCAAGGCCTCTTCAACCGTTCCGACCTAGAGTTTAAGCAATATGGCGCGGGAGAATTTCGGGGAGCGTCGACAGGAGTTTGTCCATGCGTCGATTACTGGAACGATTTGTCGACGATGAAAGCGGTGCTACCGCCATCGAATATTGCCTGATTGCGGCCGGCATCAGCATCGTGATCGTCACCGCCGTCAACGGCGTCGGCAGCATGCTCAGCACCAAATTCACCGACGTCAGCACCTCGCTCAAATAGCGGGAAGCCCGCACAGACATCACGCTGGAGCTGTTGTTTGGGCCGCTGTTGATGACTTGGGGTCCGCCAATCCTGACCTATGTCCAGCAAAATCCGTGGCGCGTGTTCGCCGTGATATTGGTCGCAGCCCTGCCGATCGATTGGATGGTCAACGACCGGTCGTCTGGCAATTGCGATGGCGGGTTGGACTTTGGCAGCGGGGACGGGGATGGTGGCGGGGATTGAAACCGGCGCTATTTGCCGTTCCCGTCCGCATTGAGAGCCCGCATCATCGCGATTCGCGCAAACATCAGCCAGCCGCCGCCGGTCTCCGCCGCGTTGATCAGATTCTCGACCGCGATCTGCCAGTGCGCCTCGTGCTGCACATTTTCCGGCAATGCCATGACATGGTCGGCGGCCTGCTGCAGCGTCACGAGCCTGCCTCCGCCGCGAAGCGTTATCGGATCGTCGAACGGCGTCGACCAGGGCATCGCGGCTGGATGCTATCGCGCTCCTTGCCCGATCATCCGGCCTTCTTGGTGCGGGCGGCGGTGCGCACCGGCTTCTCCGCCTTTTTCGGAGCTTCCTTCGGCGCTTCCTTAGCGGCGCGCTTGCCGTTGCCGCTGATTGGCAACAGCATTTCACGCTGGCCAGCAGCAGCCTTGCGCGGCTTCTTGCCTTTGGATTTCTCTTGGGCTTTCTCCTGCGCCCTGGCAGGGGCGGCTTCCTTTTCGCTGGCGAGGCTGCGCTTGAGCGCGTCCATAAGGTTGATGACGTTGCCGGTGGTTTTCGGCGCCGCCTTGGTCTTGGTTGTCAGGCCGTTGCGCTTCTGGTTGATCAGGTCGATCAGCGCCTGCTCGTAGCGGTCCTCGAACTGTTCGGGCTCGAATGAGGCGGACTTCTGCTCGACAATATGCTTTGCCAAATCAAGCATATCCTTGGTGATCTTCACGTCCTGGATGTCTTCGAAATAGTCCTTCTCGCTACGGACCTCGTAAGGGTAGCGCAGCAGCGTTCCCATCAATCCCTTGTCAAGCGGCTCCAGCGCGATGATGTGTTCGCGGTTGGTCAGCACCACGCGGCCGATCGCGACCTTGTCCATGCTGCGGATGGTTTCGCGGATCACCGCAAACGCATCGTGGCCGACCTTGCCGTCCGGCACCAGATAATAGGGACGGATCAGATAGCGGCCGTCGATATCGGATTTCGGAACGAATTCGTCGATCTCAATGGTGCGGGTCGATTCCAGCGCGATGTCGTCAAGCTCGTCCTTCGACACTTCGATGTAGGTGTCGGTGTCGATCTTGTACCCCTTCATAATGTCTTCGTTGGCGACTTCCTCGCCGGTCTCGGCGTCGACCTTGGCGTATTTGATGCGGTGGCCGGTCTTGCGGTTGATCTGGTTGAACGAGACCTTCTCGGTGTCCGAGGTCGCCGGATAGAGGGCGACAGGACAGGTCACGAGCGACAGGCGCAGAAAACCCTTCCAATTGGCGCGGGGGGCCATGGGGATACTCCGAAAACGCAACAGACGGCCGGCAAGAATACCATCGGATGTCCCTCTCTCAAACATGCCGGGCTACGGAATCTAGCAACGGCGTTAACCGTCGAGCGGGCCGGCTCGGCGGCGCGCCTGCGACCTTTTGAACATGGCGGCCGCGCGACACGGCCCAAACGCCCGGAACATCACTTTCGATCATGCGTTGCTTTCCCAGGCGGTGTCGGAGCATTCGCTGACATTACAGGCACTTACTCGAAGAGGTCCCCATGGCAACGAAACGACATGGCCAGATCGTCGAAACCCCGACCGAGGCGCGCCAAGCTGAACCCGGTCCGTCCGTCCTTGCACTCCTGACGGTATCGACCGGGCTCGCGATTTTGATCCTTGGCATCGTCTGGTTCGTATTCTTCCGCACGTAAGAGACTGACCGAGCCTGCGCGGTGTTTACCCGCGCTGCCGGGAAGGGGGTCCCACCGTTCGGGAGCCGTTGCCGTATGCCGGGCCCCCTTGGGGTATCCAATCGGGCATGTTAGGCGTTTGGTTTGCGGGCGCGCCCGGCCCGCGGAAAGCGTCATGACGAAAAAGTCACACTGCCCGGTGTGCCTCGTTCATGGCCCGTTCACCCCGCTGAGCCTCATCATGAGAACTGATATTGTAGGGCTCACTATTGGAGGCCAGCTTGCGCCTGCTTGTCGTTGAGGACGATCCGGATCTCAACCGTCAGCTTACGACGGCTTTGACGGATGCCGGTTATGTGGTTGATCGCGCGTTCGACGGCGAGGAGGGGCACTATCTGGGCGACAGCGAGCCCTATGACGCCGTCGTGCTCGACATCGGGCTGCCGAAGATGGACGGCATCTCGGTCCTGGAGGCCTGGCGCCGCAACGGCCGCGCCATGCCAGTCCTGATCCTCACCGCGCGCGACCGCTGGAGCGACAAGGTGCAGGGTTTTGATGCCGGCGCCGACGACTATGTCGCAAAGCCGTTTCACCTCGAAGAAGTGCTGGCGCGCATTCGCGCGCTGCTGCGCCGCTCCACCGGCCATGCCCAGTCGGAACTGACCTGCGGCCCGGTCTCGCTGGATACCCGCACCGGGCGGGTCAGCGTCTCAGGCAATCCGGTCAAGATGACCTCGCACGAGTACCGGCTGCTGGCCTATCTGATGCATCACACCGGGCGCGTGGTGTCGCGCACCGAACTGGTCGAGCATCTCTACGACCAGGACTTCGACCGCGACTCCAATACCATCGAGGTGTTCGTCGGCCGCATCCGCAAGAAGCTCGATGTCGATATCATCCAGACCGTGCGTGGGCTCGGCTATCTCTTGACGCCGCCGTCACCGGGCGCCTGATGAGCCTTGCTCTTTTATTCGAGCATGATCTTATCCGAAGGCCGGTCTCCATCCGCAGGATTGGAGCCTGGGGATACGCTTTTCGGGATCTTGTTCTGATGCGCGGAAGTTCGCTCGCCACGCGGTTGTTCCTGTCGGCGACCGCGTGGGTGGTCGTGATCCTGGTCATCACCGGCGTGATCCTGTCATCGGTCTACCGGAACGCGACCGAGCGCGCCTTCGACCGCCGCCTCAACCTCTACCTCCGCACCCTGATCGCCGAAGTCGCAACGCCGGACGAGCCGCCTGAGCACCAGTTCCAGTCGCTCGGCGAACCGCTGTTCGAGCTGCCCTTGTCCGGCTGGTACTGGCAGATCGTCCGGACCGACGAGAAGGCCGAAACAAAGGCCTCGCGTTCGCTGTGGGACAAGAAGCTGCCGAAGCTCGAGGATATCGGCGCGGAGTTGACCCCGGCCGGAATCCGTCTCGGCTACGTCGACGGTCCAGAGGGCCAGGATCTGAGGGTGGTCGAGCGGCCGGTCGACCTCGGCGCCGACGGCAAGTTTCTGGTCAGCGTGGCCGGCGACGCATCCGAGATTTTCGACGAAATCCGCGCCTTCGATTATTACCTCGGCGGCACCTTCGCAGCGCTCGGGATCGTGCTGCTCCTGACCACGATCTTCCAGGTCCGCTTCGGGCTGGCGCCGCTCAAGCGCATTTCGGAGTCGATCGCCGACATCCGCTCCGGACGCGCCGAACGGCTTGAGGGCCAATTTCCGGTCGAGATCGCGCCGCTGGCGCGCGAGACCAACGCCCTGATCGACGCCAACCGCGAGATCGTCGAGCGCGCCCGCACCCATGTCGGCAACCTTGCCCATGCCATCAAGACGCCGCTGTCCGTGATCGTCAACGAGGCCTCCGCCCACACGGTGGATCCCTTTGCGAGCAAGGTTTTGGAGCAGGCTTTTGTGATGCGGGATCAGGTAGCGCATCACCTCGAGCGCGCTCGTATCGCCGCGCGCGTCACCATCGTCGGCACCGTCACCGAGGTTGCGCCCGCCATCGAGGCGCTGCGGCGGACCATGGAAAAAATCCACCGGGATCGCGGCGTCACGATCGTGGTCAAGGCGGACCCGCGGGCAAAGTTCCGCGGCGAGCGCCAGGATCTTGAGGAGATGGCCGGCAATCTGGTCGATAATGCCTGCAAATGGGCGGCCTCGCAGGTATTCATCGAGGTGCGCGCGGAATCGCCGGCGGTATCAGGCACCGGGCCGCGGTTGCGCATCATTGTCGATGACGATGGCCGCGGATTGTCCGCTGCCGAGCGCGCGCAGGTGTCCCGGCGCGGCCAGCGCCTGGACGAATCCAAGCCGGGCTCCGGGCTTGGGCTTTCGATCGTGGTCGATCTCGCCGCCCTCTATGGCGGTAGCCTCGTCCTGGGCGATGCCCCGATCGGCGGGCTGCGGGCAGAGCTGGTGTTGCCGGGGATATGAACGCCTTATCGGGCCGAATTACCTGGGATTGAAGCGGTGCTATCCGGCACTGCCCGGGGCGATTTCGTTATTCCTAAACGGCTTCTTAACGCGCACACTTCTAAAATCGGCGGTGGACGCGCTTTGCCGTCCGCGTGACACAAACATATCCACACCAGGCGAATGAGCCAGACATCGACAGAGCGGCTGAGGGACTATCTCGCCCAGCTCCCGCCTCAATCGCAGGCGCTGCTGATGCGGGAGTTCGAGCGCGCCATCGAGCGCGGGGAAGACCTCGCCGTCGCCAATTTCGTGCTCGAGCAGTTGCGCAAAGTCGTGCGTGGGACCGAGGAAGACGACGAGGCGCGTCCGCGGACGGACGATCCGGCGCGGCTGTTGTACGGTCCGCTCGAGCCGTTTCTCGTCGAGGGCAATTTTCCGGTGCGCGCCGGGCAGATCCGACGCGCGTCGCTGCTGCCGGTCTGGCAATGGCTGGGCCGCGACGGCGCGCCCGAAGCCGTGCGTGCATTCGAAACGACACTCAACGAGATCAGGCTGAGCGGCTCCACCGCAGGTCTCGAAGCCGCGACCCGCAAATTCCAACTCGCCGCAGCCGAGGCGATCGTCAAGATCGCCACTCCGGTGCAGGGCGAGGACAGGCATCGTGCGCTCTCGCGCATTGGCTCGCCGAATGTCGTCGAGGATTTATTATCGATCGGCGCGGTGCTGCGGGCCCGTGAGGCGATGGAGACGCTCGGCAGCCGGCTTCCCGGCCAGATTCGGGCGCTGACGCCCTCCCAGCTCGACACCGTGACGTCGGCGCTCAACGTGCCCTCGTTGCAGACGCCGCAATTGCTGCCGTTCGCGCTGGCGCTAATCATGCAGCGATTGGCGGCGCCGTGGCAGATCATCCGTCTCGCGGTCAAGATGGCGGCCTCCGACGACGAGATTCGCGTGGCAGCCACGCCCTATGGCATCGCCGTCACGATCGCGCTGCACGATCTCTCGTTCCTTACCGCCTGCCTGCGCACGGACATCAGGCGCGGCCATTTCGATAATGTCGGCGACCAATTGAAAATCCTGCACGATGGCGTGCGGGGCTTGCGCACCGAGCTCGATTTGCGCAACGATTCCGCGTGGGGCCGCCAGCTTACGTCGATCCGGGCCGATATTTCCAATTCGCTGCGGTCGGAGATCGAGAGCGTGCCCGGCCGGGTCCGCCGCATCCTGCGTCAGCGTGCCGACAAGGATATCGCTTCGGCGCCGAAGATCGATGCCGCGGAGGTCGAAGAGATCGCCGCCCTGATCGACTTCGTGGCGGTGTGCCGCACCTATGCCAGCGAACTCGCCATCAACGAAGTCACCCTGCGGACCTATTCCGACCTGCAGCATTACGTCGAGCATTCCACCGAGAGCCTGGTGCAGGCGCTGCGCGGCGCCGACACCAGGGCGCGCGCCTACCGGCAAATGCAGGCCAAGGCGGCGATCCGCTTCTGCGAAATCCTGTTCGGCCATGACTATGCGTCGCTGATGAGTAGAGCCGCCGAAAATGCCGTGACCGGCAAGCGTAAATCGACCAGGGCAGGCTAGCGCCGGTCTCGATTCTATCGCGTCATGCCTTGCGTCGATCCTTGGCATTGCGAAGAAATTCGGCGAAGGCCTTCAGCGTCACATCGGAAACATGATGTTCGATGCCCTCGGCATCAGCCTCCGCGGCTTCCTGCGGGACGCCCAGCGCCAGCAAGACGTCGACCACCAGACGGTGACGGGCGCGGACGCGCTTGGCGAGGGTCTCACCCTTTTCGGTCAGGAACACCCCGCGATAGGGGCGGGCCGTAACCAGGTCTTCGCGCTTCAACCGCGCAATGGTGTCGATCGCCGTCGGATGCGACACGCCCAGCCTGCGCGCGATGTCGGTCGGGCGCGCCTCGCCGGTCGTTCCGAGCAGATCAGAGATCAATTCGACATAGTCTTCCAGAACAGCGGTCGATCGCGCCGATCGTGCCTTTCCGAAGCGGCGCGCCTGCGTTTGTTCCGCGGGCAGCGGCTGCATCGGCTTGGCCCGATTTGTCGAGGGCTTACGCACCACTGCACCTTCCAGGCGAATCCATTCAGACGAGGCGCGACCATGGCGTGCTGCCGACCACATTGCAAGTTGGCGCTTGTCGCCGATCTGCAACAGGCGGAGCGTCTGGCATTTGCGAGTCATTCGCAGCATCTTGACAGATAACGGTCCAGCATTAACATGTAGCCTTACCTACGTTTTGGTGTTGCGGCTTATCAAATAGCTGTTGCTGAAGCGCGATCGGCTGGGGATGAATATGCGCGCGACGCGAATGGCCCTTGTGGGTACATCGGCACTGGCCGTGGTTTGGTTGGGCCACGCCGCGGCGCCCGCGCAGACCGCAGCGCCCGCGCCATCGGCGCCCCAGGCCGCGCCGCCCGCCGAACCAGCCGCTCCGGCACCGCCGGCAGCGGGGCAAGCCCCGGCGGAGCCGGCTCCGTCGCAGACCGCGCCGGCCGGACCGCAAGCCACGCCGGGCGCGCCGACGGAAATCGACATGCCGCAAGTGACCGTCGAGGGGCGTCAGCCTAAACCCGCGCGGCGGGCTGCGCGCGGCGAGCCCGGTCGGCGTTCGACGACCGTGGCGGCACCGCTGCCGGGCCCAACGCCCACCACCACCCCGACCTCGCCCTTCAATCCGCCCTTCGCGCCGCTGTCGACGATCGGAAGCAACCAGATCCAGACCGGCAGCAGCAACGGCGGGTTCGGCAGCCTGTTCACCAATATGCCCGGCGCAACTTCGGCGGGGCTTGCCACGGAATCGTCGCGCCCGATCTTGCGTGGCCTGTCGGACGCAAAGGTCCGCATTCAGGAGAACGGCGTTGGTGCGGTCGATGTGTCTGACATCGCGCAGGATCACGCGGTGCCGATCGATCCTCTCGCCATCCAGAAGGTCGACGTCATTCGCGGACCGGGTGCGCTCCGCTTCGGGTCGCAGGCCGTCGGCGGCGTCGTCGACGTCAACAACAACCGGATTCCGACCGCTGCGCCGCTCGGGGGAGTGGCTGCAGAGCTGAGGTCGGGCGTGACAAGCGTCAACAGGGGATGGGAGAGCGGCCTGTTGCTGGATGCCGGCGGCCGCAACGCCGCCGTTCATGCCGACATCTACGGGCGCTCCTCCGGCGATTACAGCGTCCCGAGTTACCCGTATCTGGTCCCGCCGATCCCTGCGCCTGCCTTCAACGGCAAGCAGCCGAACTCCGCTTCGCAAAGCGCAGGCGCGGCGGTCGGCGGCTCCTGGCTTTTCGATGGCGGTTATGCCGGCATCGCCGTCTCGCGCTTCACTAGCGACTACTACGTCCCCGGTATTGCGACCGCGGATGCCCGTCAGCACAACGACCTCGAGCAAACCAAGATCAGCTCCAAGGGCGAGTATCGCCCGGACGCAAGCGCACTTGCCGCGATCAGGTACTGGACCGGGTATTCGGAGTACCGGCACGATGAGACGGTGCTCGCCACCACCGGCTTCCAGGAGATTACCGCCACTTTCAAGAATCGGCAGACCGAGGGCAAGCTCGAGTTCGAGCTTTCGCCGTTCGCCACGCCGATCGGTCCGCTGACCAGCATTTTCGGCGCGCAAGGCGCCTACCAGCAACTCGACACGGCAGGGCAGGCGATCTTGCTTCCGGCCCAGACCAGAACGGCGGCGGCGTACTTCCTCAATGAAGTCAGGCACACGGACACGCTGCGTACGCAATTGGCGGGTCGCATCGAGGGAGTCAATGTCGCGGGAACAGCATTCACTTTTCCGCCGAACTTTCTCCCACCACCGGATGAGCCGGGCAGGGCCGCCGCCAAGCTCGACTTCATACCGAAGAGCGTCAGCTTCGGCATCATCAAGGATCTTCCATCCTCGCTGGTGGCCAGCTTGACGCTGCAACGGATCGAACGTGCGCCGCGCGCGCTCGAACTGTTCGCCCAGGGTCCCGATGGCTCGGAGAAGACGTTCAAGATCGGCAACCCGAACCTCGGAATCGAAACCGCGCAGACCGCGGAAATCGGCTTGAAACGCACGGATGGCGATTTCAGGTTAGCCGCAAATGCCTACTACACGTCGTACGAGAAATTCATTTTCTCGCGCGCCACCGGCATCTTCTGCCAGGAAACGTTTGCGTCATGCGGAGCCGGCACCGATTACATCCAGGTCAACTATGATCAGCGTGACGCGACCTTCCGCGGCGGCGAACTGGCGTTGCAGTGGGACGCCGCACAACTTGCCAATGGCACCCTTGGTTTCGACGGCCAATATGATGTTGTGCGGGCGACGTTCACTGACGGCAGCAACGTGCCGCGCATTCCTCCGATGCGCCTCGGCGGCGGCGTTTACTGGCGCAACGACAATTGGTTCGCGCGCGTCGGCGTGTTGCACGCATTTGCGCAGAATGACATCCCACAATTCGATACGGCGACCGCCGGATACGATTTGGTGAAGGTGCAGCTCGAGCACCGGAAGTTCTGGAAGGATTCGCCGTGGGGCGCGGTTGAGGTCGCGACCGGGATAGTTGGCGACAATCTGCTCAACGCCAACATTCGCAACTCCGTTCAATTTCACAAGGACGAGATTCTGCAACCGGGTCGCGGCTTCAAGCTGTTTCTCAACGTCAAATACGGTATCGACCGGCCAAGCGGCCCGCCCGGCACCTGGATCGGCACGGCGAGACGGCCGGACGGCAACGGTTATTACAAGAGCCCCGCGCAGGAAGCGGCGGCCTGGAACTGGGCCGGCATCTATGCCGGCGGCAATGTCGGATATTTGCGGGGTGAGGGCGTTACCAACGCTGCGTTCAACGATGCTGCAACCGGTGCCTCGCTTGCCGGAGCCCGCCTATCGTCCACGCACGACACCGCCAGTATTGGGGCACAGGCTGGCTATAACTGGACATCGGGCCGGATGCTGGCAGGCATTGAAGGCGATTTTGAATATCGCAATCAGCGCGGAAGCAGCACCACCGCTTGCCCCGGCAACATCTGCAACCCGGCGCTCGCTCCGCTCGATGCCACCGTGACGGCGAGTCTGGACTATTGTCTGGGTTGGGCGGCTTCGGTTCGCGGGCGCGTCGGAACGCTTGTGACGCCGGACCTGCTTGCCTATGCCACCGCGGGCGTTCCGTTCAGCAAGATAACGACGTCAACGGCTGTTGCAGGTTTCGATAATGCGGGTGTCGCGACGACGGCGTCTCTGGATCGGCACTTGTATCGGTTCGGCTGGGCTGTCGGCGCCGGTTTCGAGACGCGGCTGACCGGCAACTGGACCGCAAAGCTCGAATATCTCCACATGGATTTTGGCTCGGTGCGTTCGACACCGCCTGTGGCGGTCAACACCGCGGTTGCGTTCGACGCCAACACGCGGGTGACCAGTGATGGGGTCAGGCTCGGCGTCAACTACAGCTTTGGCAGCGGCGCGATCGTGGTGGATTAACGCATCGAACTGATGCCCGTAACTCGACGACCAGTCAGCCTTTTCGCACGCTCTATTTGACGGTGAAGCGGATCGGCTGCCTGACGACAACTAATTCGCCGGGAAACGTTGCAGGCGGGGCAGGGAAGGGCTGCGCGCGCTTGAGGAGCGCGAGCGCTTCTTCATCGAGGGCGCCGGATCCCGAACTTTGAGTTACCCGCGCGCTGACAACCATTCCCTTGCGATCCAGCGTGAACGACACCTGCGCCGTCCCTTGCTCGCGCCGCGACCGCGCGGTTTCCGGGTATCGCTTGTTCTTTTCGACCAAAGCGAGGACCTGGGTTCGCCATGTCACCACGGCCTCCGAATTTTTGTCATTCGGCACACCCTTGGTCGGCGCAACGGCGACCGGTGCGATCCGCTCGTTAATCGCGGGCGGTGCTGATGTCGTGGCGGCCGCTGCCTGCTGCTGCGGCGTCACGTCAGGCTGCGGCCTGGTTTGCAGCGCCACGGCGGCGTCCGGATTTGGAGCGGGCGGCAACTCGGGCGTTTCATCGGGCGGCGTCTCCTCGGGCTTCGCTACCGGCTGCGCCTCCGACATCACCTGCTCCGGGCCGGGCGCAATGTCGGTCGGCGTCGTCGCTGGTGCTGCGGCTAGCGGCGCCAGGTCGACCACGATCGCGCCCGAAGTTTCGGCAGCCACGCTGTCGTCCACGTCGCGCCAGGTGGCGAGCGTGGCGGTCAATCCGGCGTAGATGCACAGCACCGCGAGGCTGCTGAACATCCATCGTCGAAGGTCGGAACGATCTTCGGCCGCAAGCTGCATCATGGCGATGAAGCTTGCTCCATTCCGACCAGGGCGACCTTGAGGTAGCCGGCGGCCCGCAACATGTTCATGACCTGCATCACCTCGCCATAAGGGACGAGCTTGTCGGCGCGCAGGAAAATGCGGGTATCCTTCTGGCCGCTGGTGCTCGCATCGAGCGCGCCGGGCAGCGCGCCGCGGCCCACGGTTTCGTTCCCGACGGAAAGCGACAGGTCCGGCTTCACGGTCAGATAGACCGGCTTGTCGGGCCGCGGCTGTGGCTGGGCGTTCGACGCCGGAAGATCGACGGCGATATCGACGGTCGCAAGCGGTGCGGCAACCATAAAGATGATGAGCAGGACGAGAATGACGTCGATGAAAGGCGTCACGTTGATCTCATGGACTTCGGTGAGATCGCCATTGCCTTGGTTCAGACTGGCGGCCATGGCTGCTACTCCGCCGCTGCGAGGTGCCGCCGCACCAGCATGGTACCGCTATCGAGCTCGCGGCCGACCAGTCGCGTGATCTCTGCGGATCCGTCGCCGAGTAGCGCCCGGTATGAGGCGATCTGGCGTGCAAAGAGATTGTAGATCATGACCGCGGGAATCGCCGCCACCAGCCCGAGTGCCGTCGCCAGCAGCGCCTCGGCGATTCCGGGCGCGACCACGGCGAGGTTGGTGGTTTGTGACTTCGAGATTCCGATAAAGCTGTTCATGATTCCCCAGACGGTGCCGAACAGTCCGACGAAGGGGCCGGTCGATCCAATGGTCGCAAGCACGCTGGTGCCTAGTCCGATGCGCCTGCTTGCCGCCGCCTCGATCTGCTGCAGCCGGGAGGCGATCCGTGCCTTGATCCCCTCCTTGTCCATTCGATCGGTACTCAATCGGAGTTCCGCCAGGGCGCCCTCGAGCAACTGGGCAACCGCGCCCTCGGGCACCTGCCGCACGGCGTCTTCTACGTTCCGGACATTGGCGAGTTCGCGCAAAGCGTGTCGGGCATTCCGTCGCGCCTTGATCAGCTCGATCGTCTTTGCGAGCCACACCGTCCAGGTGACCGCGGTCGCAAACACCAGGCCAATCATCACTGCTTTGACCACGGCGTCCGCTTGCATGAACATGCCCCAGGGGCTGAGATCGCGGGGCAGCACTGCAGCCGCGATCGCTGCCCTTTCCGTTGCGTCCTGGGCGGCGGCCGGAAATGACAGCAACAGCAACGGAGGTGACAGAAGCGGTACGCTGCGACAGAGGTTGAACGGAACAGCGCCACGTCGAAATGCTTTCCAGGGTCGCATCGATCTGCCTCTGCACGCAATTAATGTCTCAGCCCTATTGTGTAGCATCGCCTACGTCTTGGTGTAAACACTTAGGCCAGAGGGCGCGGTCCCGCGCTCGTGCATGCTGGCTCCGCTGCAATTTCCCGTTGATGGATTTGCGAGCCGCGGTTCGGCGGGGAAGCCAGGCGACCTGCGCCGAGGAACTCCGGATCGCTGGCGGCGGTAGGCCCGCTTCCCGGTTTTCTGCCGCAATTGTCAATTGCCGGGCTTACCGCCGGTGGTGTAAAGCGGCGCATCGGCGCTTGCCTGAAAGGCGTCGTTCCGCCCGGGAACTACTTGATGACGCTGTGGTTTGTGTTCGCGCTGATGACGGTCGCGGCGATTTTTGCCGTGCTCTGGCCGTTGAGCCGCAGCTCTTCTGCACAACCCGGCGGCAGCGAGGCGGTCGTCTACAAGGATCAGCTCGCCGAGATCGACCGCGATGTCGCAGCCGGGCTGATCGGCTTGTCCGAAGCCGAAGCCGCGCGTGTCGAAATCGGCCGCCGCCTGCTTGCAGCCGCAGACGCGGAGCGCAACCTGCCGGCGCGGGCCAACCTTGGCCTGCGGCGTGCCTCGGCCGTCGTCGCGCTGGTGGGGTTGCCGATCGCGGCAGTGACGTTCTACCTCGCGTTGGGATCGCCGCGTCTTGGTGATTTCCCGCTCGCCTCACGCACCCGTATGGCGGACGCCAGCCAGCCGCTCGAAAATATGGTGGCGCAGGTCGAAGCGCATCTGGAGAAAAATCCGACCGATGGTCGCGGCTGGACCGTGCTGGCGCCCGTGCTGGCGCGGCTCGGTCGCTTCGACGACGCGGTCCGGGCCTACCGCAACGCGATTCAACATGCTGGCGACAGCGCGGAGCGCCGCTCCGATCTCGGTGAAGCGCTGGTTGGCAGCGCGGGCGGCGTCGTCACGGCGGATGCCAAGGTCGAATTCGAGCGCGCGGTCGCGCAAAACCCCGACGATCCCAGGGCTAGCTATTTCCTCGGGCTCGCTGCCGAACAGGACGGCCGGAAGGCCGATGCCGCCGCGATCTGGCAGGCGATGCTGTCAAAAGCGTCGGCGGACGCGCCGTGGCGGCCGCTGGTCGAGGCGGCGCTGACCCGGGTCGGCGCCCCCGTCGCGCCGGCGCTCTCCAACGATGCAATGGCCGCCGCCAGGGACATGAGCGAGGCCGATCGCGGGATGATGGTGCGTGGCATGGTCGATCGGCTGGCGGCGCGGCTGAAGCAGGACGGCAGCGATGTCGAGGGTTGGTTGCGGCTGGTGCGGGCCTATATGGTGATGGGCGAACGTGACAAGGCGACGAGCGCGCGCGCCGAAGCGCGCCAGGCGGTCGCGGGCGATGCCGAACGCTTGCGCCAGCTCAATGAAGGCCTGAAAAATCTCGGGCTTGATGGATAGAGCTGGATGGCGGAACCCAAAGACGAAGGCAGGGGATATTGATGACGCGCAAGCAGCGGCGTTTGACCATGATCGGCGGTTCGCTCGCGGTGCTTGCGGTTGCGGCGGCGCTGGTGCTGAACGCGATGCGCGACTCCATCGTGTTCTTTTCCACGCCGACCATGGCGGCGGAAAAGCAGATCCCACCCGGCAAGCGGTTCCGTCTCGGCGGCCTGGTACAGCCGGGCTCGCTGGTGCGCGGCGACAACCTTGCCGTGAATTTCAGCATCGCCGACGGCAGCGCCACGCTACCAGTTGCCTACAAGGGACTGTTGCCGGACCTGTTCCGCGAAGGGCAGGGCGTCATCGCCGAGGGCGCGCTCGACGCGTCAGGCGTATTCAAGGCCGATACCGTGCTGGCCAAGCATGACGAGACCTACATGCCCAAGGACGTCGCCGACGCGCTGAAGAAGCAGGGGCACTGGAAGGACGACTACGGCGCAAAGCCCGGCGCCACGGCCGCATCTGCGCCGGTGCAGGGGACCGCGAAGTGATCGCGGAAGCCGGGCACTACGCGCTGGTGCTGGCGCTCGCACTTGCGCTGATCCAGTCCACAGTTCCGATGCTGGGCGCGCGCTGGGGCGATCACGCGCTGATGAACGTCGCGCGCTCCACGGCGCTGGCGCAATTGCTGTTCGTGGCGGCCTCGTTCACGGCCCTGGTGACGCTGCACGTCAACTCGGATTTCTCCGTCGTCAACGTGTTCGAGAATTCGCACTCGATGAAGCCGTTGCTCTACAAGATCACCGGCGTGTGGGGCAATCACGAAGGATCGATGCTGCTGTGGGTGGGGATCCTGGCGCTGTTCGGCGGCCTGGTCGCCGCCTTCGGTAACAATCTGCCGCTGTCGCTGCGCGCCCATGTGCTGGCGGTGCAGGGCTGGATCGCGGCTGCGTTCTATCTGTTCATTCTGGTCACGTCGAACCCGTTTCTGCGGATCGCGAGCCCGCCGATCGAAGGCCGCGACCTCAATCCGGTGCTGCAGGACATCGGGCTCGCCGTGCATCCGCCGATGCTCTATCTCGGCTATGTCGGGTTTTCGATCTCTTTCTCGTTCGCGATCGCCGCCTTGATCGAGGGCCGGATCGACGCGGCCTGGGCGCGCTGGGTGCGGCCGTGGACGCTTGTTGCGTGGATTTTCCTCACGCTCGGCATCGCAATGGGCTCGTACTGGGCTTACTACGAGCTCGGCTGGGGCGGCTGGTGGTTCTGGGATCCGGTCGAGAACGCTTCGCTGATGCCCTGGCTCGCCGGCACCGCGCTGTTGCATTCCGCCGTCGTGATGGAAAAGCGCAACGCGCTGAAGGTCTGGACCATCCTGCTCTCGATCCTGACGTTTTCGCTGTCACTGCTTGGCACCTTCCTGGTGCGCTCGGGCGTGCTGACCTCGGTGCACGCGTTCGCGACCGATCCCTCGCGCGGCGTGTTCATCCTGCTGATCCTGTGCCTGTTCATCGGCGGCAGCCTTTCGCTGTACGCCTGGCGCGCCTCGGCGCTGAAGCAGGGCGGGCTGTTCGCGCCGGTCTCACGCGAGGGCGCGCTGGTGCTCAACAATCTCTTTCTCACCTCGGCCTGCGCCACCGTGTTCATCGGAACGCTGTATCCGCTGGCGCTGGAAGTGCTGACCGGCGACAAGATTTCGGTCGGCGCACCGTTCTTCAACTTGACCTTTGGGCCCCTGTTCGTACCGCTCCTGGTCGCCATGCCGTTTGCGCCGCTGCTGGCATGGAAGCGCGGCGATCTCCTCGGCGCGGCGCAGCGGCTGACAGCGGCCGGCATCGCGGCGCTGGTCGCGATTGCAGTGCTGTTTGCATGGACCCATGGCGGAGCCACGCTGGCCCCGCTGGCGATCGGGCTTGCGATATTCGTGATTGGCGGCGCCTTGAGTGATCTCGTCGAACGTACGGGATTGTTCCGCGTTCCCTTGGCCACCGCGATGGCCCGTGCGCGTGGGCTACCGCGCGCGACCTGGGGCACGGCGTTTGCGCATGCCGGCATTGGCGTCGCGCTGATCGGCATCGTCTGCGAGACCACCTGGAACAGCGAATATATCGGCACGATGAAGCCGCGCGATGTCGCAAGCGTCGCCGGCTATCGGTTGAAGCTCGACGAGATCACGCAACGGCAGGGACCGAACTTCCGTGAGATGATCGCGCAGTTCACGGTTGCGCTCGACGGCGAGACGCTCCAGGTGATGACGCCGTCGAAGCGCAACTTCACCACACGGGGCTCGTCAACGACCGAGGCGGCGCTACTGACCCGCGGCGCCAGCCAGCTCTACATTTCGCTCGGCGACACCAATGCGGAGGGCGCCATCGCGGTGCGCATCTATCACAAGCCGCTGGTGCTGCTGATCTGGTGGGGACCTGTCCTGATGGCGTTCGGCGGCCTGCTGTCGCTCTCGGACCGACGCTTGCGCGTCGGCGCGCCGAAGCCTGCCAAGGCCGCCCGCGCGCTGCAGCCGGCGGAGTGAGCCGTTGAAGAAGCTCTTTGCCAGCGTATTCATTGCTGCCGTCCTGTCAGCCGCGCCGGCCGCTCACGCCGTGCAGCCCGACGAGATCATGGCCGATCCGGCGAAGGAAGCCCGCGCCCGCGACCTGTCGCGCGAGCTGCGCTGCATGGTTTGCCAAAACCAGTCGATCGACGATTCCGACGCGCCGCTGGCGCGCGACCTGCGGTTACTCGTGCGGGAGCGGATCGCCTCCGGCGACAGCGACAGCCAGGTGATCGACTTTCTGGTCGCGCGCTATGGCGAGTTCGTGCTGCTGAAGCCGCGCTTCACGCCGCATACGCTATTGCTGTGGCTGCTGCCGCCGCTCGCGTTGGCCGGAGGCGGGCTGGCGCTCTGGTTCTACAACCGCCGCCGTTCGGATACCGGCAGCGCGACCGATCCTTCGCTGTTGCATCTGACGGAGGAGGAAGAGGCGAGGCTGGAGCGCTTGCTCGCAGCCGATGCGCCGGACAAAAAGGCTTGAGCCCGCCATTGCAAGCGGGCGGGCTTGAGCTATGACTCCCCTGTCAAAATAAACATAACCAGGGGGAAACCGGGACATGGCCCTTTCACTCTACGACGCCAGCGTGGCGAACTACCTGCAGACCCTTGGCGCCGTCAGCGGCTTCCTCGAGCGCGGCCTCGTTCATTTCCGCGACAAGAACATCGATCCGGACACCATGGTCGAGGCGCGGCTTGCGCCCGACATGCTGCCGTTGCGCTTCCAGATCATCTCCGTCGCCCAGCATTCGCGCGGCGCTATCGAGGGCGTGCAAAGCGGCGAATTTCGTCCGCCCGCGTCCAAGACGCCGTATGATTATACGGGATTGCAGGGATTGGTCGCGCAAACCCGCGTGGCTCTGGAGGACTGGACGCCGGAGGCGGTCAACGCGCTCGGCGGCCGCGACGTCGTCTTTCATCTCGGCGATCACAAGCTGCCCTTCACGGCGGAAGGCTTCCTGATGTCGTTCTCGCTGCCCAATTTCTATTTCCACGCCACCACCGCCTACGACATCCTGCGCACCAACGGCGTGCCGCTCGGCAAGCGGGACTTCATGGGCCGGATGAAGATGAAGAAGAGCTGAGGCGGGTTTGCGCGGCGAGTCGGGACGCGATCGTTGCGCGCCCGCATCACCAACTTCCAGAATTACGTCGATGTGGTAATTCGTGTTCGACATCAACGGCATCCAGATCAGCTAAAGCTGTAGGAAGGAGAATCGGCGCAGGAGGAGCTCCTGCGCCGTTCCTTTGAGAGCTGCCGCCGCTATTGAACCATCAGCGCGTTGCGCTTCGCGATCAGGTCGGCACGCGAGACGCCGGGATTTTCAATCCTGGTGGACAAATACAGCATCGTTTCGTTGAAAGCCTGGTAACCTCGTTGCTTCTGCTCCTCGGAGGTGGGCACTCCGCCCTCATTCACCCAAGCCGTTCCATCCTTCAGGAAGGTGTAAATTTTTCCATCGTCACCGAAAGAGTAGGTGTCGGCACCGCCGATCTTGGATGGATCGATGCCGCGCGGCGCGACCTTCTTCAGAATCGCGCTGATCTCGGCATGCGAGAGCTGTA
The DNA here is from genome assembly GCF_032917945.1 of Bradyrhizobium sp. sBnM-33. Classification (NCBI taxonomy): domain Bacteria; kingdom Pseudomonadati; phylum Pseudomonadota; class Alphaproteobacteria; order Hyphomicrobiales; family Nitrobacteraceae; genus Bradyrhizobium; species Bradyrhizobium sp. sBnM-33. Next base: position 6,760,496 of record NZ_CP136624.1, on the reverse strand, counting down.
CTGCCGGCACCGGTGTCGTATTTTGCCATTTGATAGCGGACTCTCGCATAGACTTGATCGTGGATGCCAAAGAGTTGTTGGTCTCTTCCCGCCAGTCGAGCATCCTGAGCTGTGCGTTGATCTTCATCAATTCTACCCGGCGATCCATGGCCTGCATGTGTGCCTGGAAACGATCCTCGCCTGCTTGCGACAAGGCGTTCACGGCTTGCTGTGCGGCGTCTGGGCTTTGCTTGAATGCTGCCTTCACGCGATCCAGCGCGTCCCGCGACAGCGACACCTGCGTGGCCGGGCCGCGGTCGCTGTCGGTCGGCGTCGCGTTCGATGCGGGCTGTCTGGCGTTGTCGTCCCCGTCGAGAGCAGTATAGGCGAGGGGATTTAATGTGGCGGCTTGGCTGGAAACGGCGCTGACCATGGTTTTCTTCCTGATCCTTGTCGTTGACGGCGGTGATTGAAGTTCGCCTTCGGCGGCCGCAATCACGCTCTCCTTATTCGTGCAGAGGTTGTGACACTAATTGACTTAACGTAAGTTTTACCAGAGCTGCGACGGCTGGCTGCTTGCCTGGCCCGGCGCGAGCGCCCTGTCCTCTGAAAGTTGTTTTTCGGCCAGCGCTAACCCATTGATTGCTTGCGCTATTCTGCCGCATCCATAAGCCGCCGCATTACAAAAGTTTAATTCCCCAGCCAGCGCGCGGTAAGGCGGCAAGCCCCATCTTCCGTCCTGTCAGGTGCCCAGCCCCGCACCGTCGAAATTCACGCTCCGGAGATTTTAGAAACATGACAGAACGTCCCGTCGATCTTTCTTCGCTACCGTCGTACGGCGCAGCTCGCCGCTCGCTGTTCTCCGCGCGCAAGTTCGCGCTGATGGCTTCCGTGGTCGCCGGCCTCGGCGCCGCCGTGTATGGCTTCTCGCCGCAGCAGGGCCCGGCCGATGTCTTCACCAGCGCGGCGCACGCGCAGGTCAACAACGAGGTCCGCAAGGTCGAGCGTCCGATCGGTTTTGCCGACATTGTCGAGCGCGTGAAGCCGTCGGTGATCTCGGTGAAGATCAACATCGCCGACAAGAGTTCCAAGGACGACAGCGCCAACAAGGACGATGACTCGCCGTTCCCGCCGGGCTCGCCGATGGAGCGCTTCTTCCGCCGCTTCGGCGGTCCGGATGGCTTGCCGCCCGGCCTGCGCGGCGGACCGCGTGGCGGCCGTGGCCCGGTCACGGGCCAGGGTTCCGGCTTCTTCATCTCGCCTGACGGCTATGCGGTGACCAACAACCACGTGGTCGACGGCGCCGACAAGGTCGAAGTCACCATGGACGACGGCAAGACCTACACCGCGAAGGTGATCGGCACCGATCAGCGCACGGATCTGGCGCTGATCAAGGTTGAGGGCCGCAAGGATTTCCCGTTCGCCAAGCTGTCCGATAGCAAACCTCGGATCGGCGACTGGGTGCTCGCGGTCGGCAACCCGTTCGGCCTCGGCGGCACCGTAACCGCCGGCATCGTCTCGGCCTCCGGCCGCGACATCGGCAACGGGCCCTATGACGACTTCATCCAGATCGACGCGCCCGTGAACAAGGGTAACTCCGGCGGTCCGGCGTTCGACACCAATGGCGAGGTGATGGGCGTCAACACCGCGATCTATTCGCCGTCCGGCGGCAGCGTCGGCATCGCCTTCTCGATTCCTGCCTCGACGGTCAATAACGTGATCGCCCAGCTCAAGGACAAGGGTTCGGTCAGCCGCGGGTGGATCGGCGTCCAGATCCAGCCGGTGACTTCCGACATCGCCGATAGTCTCGGCATGAAGAAGGCGGAAGGCGCGTTGGTGGCGGAGCCGCAGGCCAATGGTCCAGCGGCCAAGGCCGGCATCCAGTCCGGTGACGTCATCACCGCCGTCAATGGCGAGCCCGTCAAGGATGCCAGGGAACTCGCCCGCACCATCGGCGGTCTCGCACCCGGCACCGCGGTCAAGCTCAACGTGCTGCAAAAGGGCCAGGACAAGGTCGTCAACCTCACCCTCGGCCAGTTGCCGAACACGGTCGAGGCTAAGGCCAACACCGATCGCGAAGACAAGGGCGGCGCGACCAAGGGAACCGACGTGCCGAAGCTCGGCCTGACGGTCGCCCCCGCCAACACCGTGGCCGGCGCCGGCAGGGAAGGCGTCGTCGTCACCGAGGTGGACCCGAAGAGCGCGGCGGCCGAACGCGGCTTCAAGGAAGGCGACGTCATTCTTGAGGTCGCCGGCAAGCCCGTCGGCACCCCAAGCGAAGTCCGTGAGGTAATCGACGCTGCGCGGACCGAGAACAAGAACAGCGTTCTGATGCGCGTGAAGAGCGGCGGTTCGTCGCGCTTCGTCGCGGTGCCGCTGGCGAAGGGCTAAACGAGGACTAGATACCAGATGGAGGGTTACGCCGGCATTCGTCGCCCCCGCCGACGTCTCCTTCCGGGGAGCGGGTCCAAAACTCGCTCCCTCTGGCAACCTTCCTTCGGAATACGCCCCCCTCCGTCGGAAGGGCCTAAGGGCGGTGAGGTCCCCCAGCCTCATCGCCCGCTCTTTTCACTTGATCGCGATACTGCGCGGTCGCCTTGCATGTGCAGGGCGGCCGCGCCATGGTGAAGAGGAACCAAATCCTGTGAGCGCCCCCGCAGCAATCCCTACGCCCGTCAACCAGATGCGCCTGTTGATCATCGAAGACGACCGCGAGTCCGCCGACTATCTGGTCAAGGCGTTCCGTGAAGTCGGCTATGTCGCCGATCTCGCCAGCGATGGCGAGGAGGGGCTATCGATGGCCGAGAGCGGCGACTATGACGTGCTGGTGGTCGACCGCATGCTGCCCAAGCGCGACGGCCTGTCCGTGATCGGCGCGTTGCGCGAGAAGGGCGATCGCACGCCAGTTCTAATTCTTTCTGCGCTCGGCCAGGTCGACGATCGCATCAAGGGGCTGCGCGCCGGCGGCGACGACTATCTGCCAAAACCCTATTCATTCGCCGAATTGCAGGCGCGCGTCGAAGTGCTGTCGCGCCGCAATGTCGGTCCGGCCGAAGAGACCACCTACCGCGTCGGCGATCTCGAGCTCGACCGTCTTTCTCATCGTGTTGCCCGCGGCAAGGACGAGTTGACGCTGCAGCCGCGCGAGTTTCGCCTGCTCGAATATCTGATGAAGCATGCCGGCCAGGTGGTGACCCGCACCATGCTTCTCGAAAACGTCTGGGATTATCATTTTGATCCGCAGACCAATGTCATCGACGTGCACATTTCGCGGCTGCGCTCCAAGATCGACAAGGGTTTTGATCGGCCCTTGCTGCACACGATCCGCGGCGCCGGATACATGATCCGTGACGGCATTCGGTAAACTGGTCCGGACCACGGCGTTTCGGCTGACGCTGGTCTATCTGTTTTTGTTCGCGCTGTTTGCGGCATCGCTGCTCGGCTATTTTGCCTGGAATACGCGGCGGCTGATCAACGAGCAGATCACCGCCACGGTAAATGCCGAGACTGCGGAGATCACCGACATTTACACGCGCCGCGGCCTGCGCGGCCTCGTCTTCACGCTCGGTAACCGGGCCCTGCGGCCGGGCGCCAACCTCTATCTCGTCACCACGCCGGAGGGGAAGGCGATCGGCGGCAATGTCGGCGCGCTGGCGCCGGGCGTGATGGCCTCGACCGGCTGGTCGGAGACCGGCTATCGCCGGCTCGACGAGCAGGACACCGCGGATCACCGCGCGCTGGTGCGTGTCACCGAACTCACCAACGGTTTTCGTCTCTTGGTCGGCCGCGACCTGGAGGAGCGGCGCCGATTGTTCGGCATCGTCGCCAACGCCGCGCAATGGTCGCTGCTGGTCGTGATCGTACTCGGCATTGGCGGCGGCATCTTCGTGGCGCGGCGGGTGCTGCAACGGATCGATGCCATGACCGGCACCACAAGGCGTATCATGGCGGGCGACCTTTCCGGGCGACTGCCAGTCGGACGCTCCGGCGACGAACTTGATCGTCTCGCGGAAAACCTCAATGCCATGCTGGAGCGCATCGAGGCTCTGATGACGGGGCTGAAGGAAGTCTCCGACAACATCGCCCATGACCTCAAGACACCGTTGACGCGCTTGCGCAACCGCGCCGAGGAGGCGCTGGCGAGTTCGGGCAGCGAGGCCGAATACCGCGCGGCGCTGGAGCGGATCATCGAGGAATCCGACAGCCTGATCCGCACCTTCAACGCGCTGTTGATGATCGCGCGCGCCGAGTCCGGGCAGGCGCGCGGCAACATGGATGATTTCGACGCGGCCGACGTCGCCAAGGGTATCCACGAATTGTATGAGCCGCTGGCGGAAGACGACGGCATGACGCTCCGCGTCAAGACCGCGACGGCGCGGCTGCATGGCAACCGCGAACTGATCAGCCAGGCACTTGCCAATCTGGTCGAGAACGCCATCAAGTACGGCAAGCCCTCGCCAGTGGTGCAGCCGCTGGATCCTGCCGCCGCGGCGCGCACTCGGGAGATCCTGATCGAGGCGCGGCGCGAAGGCGACCACGTGCTGCTCAGCGTCACCGATCATGGACCCGGCATTCCCGAAGGCGATCGCAAGCACGCGGTCGAGCGATTCGTGCGGCTTGAGGCGAGCCGCACGCTGCCGGGTTCCGGCCTCGGGCTCAGCCTGGCGTCCGCGGTGGCGACCTTGCATGGCGGCGAACTCAGGCTCGCCGATTCCCGTCCCGGCCTGACCGCAACGCTGGTCGTCCCGGCGCTATCTGCCGCGGGCGACAGGCTTGCGGCTCAAACGCAGGATGTGCCACAGAAGGTGGCATGAATTCCTCCGCCTTGGCTGCGCGGTTCGTCAGCGGGCCGCATATCGCAGCCAATAGCAACGCCGAACAACGCCTCAGAGACTGGCTCGCCGAACTGGAGCCGGCGCAGGCGGCCGAGATCGGCCTGTGGCTGGATCGTCCGCTTGCCAGGGCTATCCTGCTCGGCATCGTCGAGTTCTCGCCATACCTGTTCGACCTGATCCGCGCCGACGCCGCGCGGCTGATCCGCCTGTTGGCATGCGATCCGGAACAGCATCTCGCCGCACTGATCGAGAAGACATCGCGCGACGTGCTCGCTGCCGCCAGCGAAGCCGAGGTGATGCATCTGCTTCGCCGCTTGAAATCGGAGGCCGCACTATTGATCGCACTATGCGATATCGGCGGCGTCTGGCCGGTGATGCGGGTGACGGCGGAGCTGACTGATCTGGCGACCGTCTCGGTGCAGACGGCGCTGCGCTTCCTGCTGCGCCAGGAAGTCGCGCGCGGTCGCATGACCGCTGCCAATCACGACCGGCCGGAGGAGGGCTCTGGCCTCATCGTGCTCGCGATGGGCAAGATGGGCGCCGGCGAATTGAACTACTCCAGCGACATCGACCTGATCGTGTTTTTCGATCCCGCCCGCACCTCGCTGGTAGCAGACATCGAGCCGGCGCCGTTCTTCGTGCGGGTGACGCAAACGCTCGCCCGCCTGCTGCAGCAACGCTCCGGCGAGGGCTACGTGTTCCGCGTCGATCTGCGCCTGCGGCCCGATCCGGCCTCAACGCAGGTGGCGATCTCGACGGAAGCGGCGCTGCACTATTACGAGCGGGAAGGGCGGACCTGGGAACGCGCCGCGATGATCAAGGCGCGCGTTTGCGCCGGCGACGCCAAAGCGGGCGAGGCGCTGATCGCGGAACTGTCGCCGTTCGTCTGGCGCAAGCATCTGGATTTTGCCGCGCTCGCCGACGTCCACGACATGAAGCGGCAGATGCAGACCTATCGCGGCCAGAGCGAGATCGCGGTCGAAGGTCATAACGTCAAGGTCGGCCGCGGCGGCATCCGCGAGATCGAGTTTTTCGCGCAGACGCAACAGCTCATTGCCGGCGGCCGCCATCCGGAGCTGCGGGTGCGCCCCACGCTGCATGCGTTGCAGGTGCTGGCGACCAGCAACTGGATCAGCTTTCAGGCCTTCGACGAATTGACCGCGGCCTATGAGTTCCTGCGCCGCGTCGAGCACCGGCTGCAAATGATCTCGGACGAGCAGACCCATGCACTGCCCGAAGATGCCGAGGCCGTAGAGCGCTTTGCAAACTTCTTTGGCTATCAGAGCCGGGCCGCCTTTGCGAAGGACTTGCTCGGCCATCTCAACGTCGTGCAGGGGCATTACGGCAAGCTGTTCGAGGGCGATCCGACCGGCACGGTGAAGCTGCCGCAGCTCAATTATGCCGGCGGGCCTGAGGATGCGCGTCTGCTCGATCACCTGACGATGCTTGGCTTCAAGAAGCCGGTCGCGGTGGCTGGCACCCTGCAGCACTGGATGCAGGGCAACTATCGCGCGCTCCGCAACGAGGCGACCAAGGCTGCCTTCATCGAATTCGTGCCCGGCCTGATCCACGGTCTCGCGCATGCCGAAGATCCCGACGACGCCGTGACCACGTTCGATCGCTTTCTCGGCGCATTGCAGCGCGGCGGCCGGCTGATTTCACTGTTGAGCCAGAACCGCGATCTGGTCGCCCTTGTGGCCTTGATCCTCGGCGCCGCGCCGCGGCTCGGCGACATGCTGGCGCGCCAGCCGCAGATCATGGACGGCTTGATCGATCCCCGTTTCTTCGGCGCGATGCCGGACCGGAAGGAATTGTCGGCGCGGCTGGCGGCGACGCTGAAGGACGCAGACTCTTACGAAGACTTCCTCGATCGCCTGCGGCTGTTCGGGCAGGAGAGCCTGTTCTTGATCGGCACGCGGATCCTGTCCGGCACGGTTTCCGCCCAGCATGCTGGCGTCGCCTTCGCCGACGTCGCCGAGGGCATCGTGCACACCGTGCACGGTCTGGTTAGGGAGCAGTTCGCGACCCAGTACGGCCGCATCAAGGGACAGGAGACCGCGATCCTCGCGATGGGCCGGCTCGGCAGCCGCGAGATGACGGCATCTTCCGATCTCGACCTGATCCTGCTGTATAATTTCGACGCGGACAATCCCGATTCCGACGGCGAACGATCGCTGCACGGCGCACAATATTTTACGCGGCTGACCCAGCGGCTGATCTCGGCATTTACGACGCGGACCAATTACGGCGTACTCTACGACGTCGATATGCGACTGCGGCCGTCGGGCCGCGCCGGGCCGCTGGCGTCGCGGATCGATTCCTTTTCCGATTATCAGGAACGCGAAGCCTGGACCTGGGAGCACATGGCGCTGACGCGGGCGCGGGTGATCTCGGCTTCACCGGCGTTTCGGAAAGCGATCGAGGACGCGATTCGCAGCGTGCTGACGCGGCCGCGCGATGCGGCCTCTACCGCCGGCGATGTCGCCGACATGCGCCGGGCGATTGCGCTGGAGAAGGGCGAGGACGAGATCTGGGACCTCAAGCTCGCCGCCGGCGGCCTGGTCGACATCGATTTCATCGCGCAGTATTTGCAGCTCGTTCACGCCTCGGAGAAACCCGAGATCCTCAGCGTCTCCACGCTGCAGGTGCTCGACAACGCGGCACGCCTCGGCGTGCTGCCGCCATCCGACGCCGAGATTTTGCGTTCGGCGGCACGGCTTTATCACGACCTGACGCAAATCCTCAGGCTTTGCGTCACCGGCAAATTCAAGCCGGAGACGTCGGGAGAGAATCTCTTGCGCGTGATGGCGCGCGCCGGCGACACGCCGGATTTCTCGACGCTGGAAGCGCGCCTGCGCGAGACGCAAGGCGAGGTGAGGCGGGTTTTCCTGGCACTGGTGGGGCGGGACTAGGCATTGGCCGCCGATGGTGTGTCGGGTGCATCAGTCAAACCGCGCGGTTGCAGTTTTGCCGTCGGGAGCGGTGAACTGAATCGCTCCCTTCGGATGAGCAGGCAGGGCCGTAGCCGCGGTCCCGCTCAACACGTTCTTCTCCGAAGGAGCGAGCGTTATGCGCTCTGCCTTTCCTTCCAGATTGAAAATGGCAACGCCCTTGAATCCCTTCGGATCGACCGGTTTGTCGTCTTCGCCTGTGAGGAAGATCTCAACCGTCTTGTCTCTCACAACGAGTTCCGCATGGTAGGCGCCGGCATCGCCGACGCGCCCTCCATGTGAACCTTTCGGCTCGTGTGCGTACGCCGGCAACCCGGCCAGCAGGGCGGCGCCCAGAATGAGGTATCTGAACTTCATGCGCGGTCTCCTTTCAAGGCGTGAGCGATCAATACGAATGTGAAGCAGCATGTTTCCCGAGCGACTCGTCGGACTGCCGTTGCATCAGCCGCATCAGCGGCTTCCTGCCGAACATGAGAAACAGCACGGGCGTGATCAGCGCATCGAGCAAAGTCGCGCTGATCAGTCCGCCGAAGATCGTCACCGCGACAGGATGCAGGATTTCCTTTCCCGGTTCGTCCGCCGCGACAAGCAGCGGGAGCAGCGCAAGCCCCGCGGAAAGCGCGGTCATCAGCACGGGCGTCATGCGCTCAAGGCTTCCGCGGATCACAAGCTCCGGCCCGAACGGCACCCGTTCGTGCAAAGCCAGATTGATGTAGTGGCTTATCTTGAGAATGCCGTTGCGTGTCGCGATCCCCGTCAGTGTGATGAATCCGATCATGCTGGCGACCGATAGCGGCTGGTCCGTCAGCGCCAGCGCAGCGACCGAACCGATCAGAGCGAGCGGCGCCCCGCCCATGACGATCAAGGCCAGCACGGTGGAGCGGTAGCGGCTGTAGAGAATCGCAAAGATCAGCGCGAGAGAAAGAGCTGAAAGAATAGCGATTCTGCGGCTGGCTTCCTCCTGCGCCTGGAATGTGCCTTCAAGGCTCGCGGTGACGCCCTGCGGCAGCCGCGTCGCCTGCAATTCAGCGCGAATGCGGCGCACGATCTCGGCCATGTCGGTTTTACCGTCGGAGTTCGCAAGCACGACGATGCGTCTGCGGCCGTTCTCCCTCAGGATTTGGTTCGGCCCGTCCGTTTCCTTCACATCCGCGATCTGACGCGCCGGTATCCAGCCGGAGGGGGTCTTGATCAGAAGCTCGCCGAGCTTTTCGGTCGTGCGCAGGCGCTCGGGCAATCTCATGACCACGTCGTAGCGCTTGTAACCATCGACCACGCGCGAGATGACGCGTCCGCTCGACAGCCGCGATAATTGTTCCGTGACGGCGCCGGGCTGCACGCCGTACAAGGCAGCCCGCGTATAATCGACGCGGACTTCGAGCTGCGGAATACGCACCTGCTTTTCGACCTGGAGGTCCTGGATCCCATCGATCTTGGCGAGCCGCCCACGGAGTTCTTCCGCGCTGTTTCGCAGCGTGTCGAGGTCGTCGCCGAATAGTTTGAGGGCGAGTTCGGCACGAATGCCCGAGAGCAGGTGATCGAGTCGGTGCGAGATCGGCTGACCGACATTGATCGAAAGCGGCAGCACCGAAAGCCGGGAGCGGATGTCCGCGATAATCTCGGGCTTTGGCCGCTGCGAGCGCTTGAGATCGACTTCGAGGTCCGAGGAATGGACGCCTTCTGCGTGCTCGTCCAGCTCGGCGCGCCCTGTCCGCCGCCCAACACTGATTACTTCCGGCACATCGAGCAGCAGTCGTTCCGCGATCGATCCCACCCGGCTGGATTCCGAAAGCGAAACTCCCGGGGCGAACGCAATATTGATCGTGAAAGTACCCTCGTTGAAAGCCGGCAGGAATGCGCGCTTCAAGGCGAATACGCCAGCGCCTGCGCCCAACACGGCGATCGCCGTCACGCCAAGCAGCAATCCTTTGTGAGCGAAAGCGAACCGGAGCGCGGCATGGTTGGCCGACTTGAGCTTGCGAACGAGCCAGCTCTCCCGCTCCGCAAGTCGCTTCATCCCCGGCAGCAGATAATAGGCCAACACAGGCGTCAGCGTGATCGAAACCAGCAGGCTCGCGAGGATCGAGATGATGTAGGCGTGGCCCAGCGGTGCGAACAGTCGTCCCTCGATGCCCGAGAGCGCAAACAGCGGCACGAACACAAGGACGATGATCATCGTGGCGTAGACGATGCCTGAGCGCACTTCGTTGGATGCCGAAACAACCACGTCGAAAACTGAACGGGGATTGCCTTGCTCCCTGTTCTCGCGCAGTCGGCGGAAGATGTTCTCGACATCGACGACGGCGTCGTCGACCAGTTCGCCGATGGCAATAGCAAGTCCTCCCAGGGTCATGGTGTTGATAGACAGACCGAGCAGCGTGAAGATGATGGCCGTGGTCAGGATCGAGACTGGGATCGCCGTAAGCGAGATTACCGTGGTGCGCCAGTTGAGGAGGAACGCGAACAGGATGGCCGCCACCACGAGTGCTGCTTCGAGCAACACCCGTTCGAGGTTTTGGATCGAGTTTTCAATAAAGTCCGCCTGCCTGAAGATAATCTCGTTGGCTTTAATGCCGGACGGCAGGCTGGGCTCCAGTTCGGCGAGCGCCTGCGTGATCTGTTGCGTCAGCCGCACTGTATCGACATTGGGCTGCTTCTCGACCGAGACGATCACGGCGGGTCTGCTCATATAGCCCGCATCGCCGCGCTTGACTTTGGGCGCAAAATCGACGTTTGCCACCTGCCGCAGCAGGATAGGGCGGCCTTCGGTGGTGGTAACGACGATGTTGCGCAGGTCTTCCAGGCTCGTGGTGCGCCCGATATTGCGGATCAGATATTCGCGGGCGTTCTGATCGGTGAACCCACCACCGGTATTGGTCCCGAATTGCCTCAGCGCCAGCTCGACCTGCTCATAGCTCACACCGAGTGCGCGCAGCGCGGAAGGCAGCGGCGCAATCCGGTACTGGCGGACCTCGCCGCCGATCGGGATCACCTGCGCGACGCCGGGTATGGAGAGCAGTCGCGGCCTGATCGTGAAATCGGCGATCTCGCGCACCTCCATTGGGGAGGCCGTCTTCGACGTCACCGCGACCAGCAGAATTTGACCCATTATCGAACTGATGGGCCCGATCTGCGGGGTGACGTTCAAGGGCAGTTGGTCCTGCACCCGCGCGAGACGTTCCGCGACCAGTTGACGGTTGCGGTAAATATCGGTTCCCCAGTCGAACTCCACGTAGACGATCGAAAGCCCGATGCCAGAGACCGATCGCACGCGGCTGACGCCCGGCACGCCGTTCATTTGGGTTTCGATCGGGAAGCTGACGAGCTGCTCGACTTCCGGCGGGGCGTAGCCTTCCGATTCCGTCATAATCGTGACGGTCGGGCGATTGAGGTCGGGAAACACGTCGACCGGCAGCTGGCGCGCGGTATAGGCGCCCAGCACAACGAGGACGCCCGCGATCGCAAGAACGAGGAGGCGGTTGCGAAGCGAGACGCTGACCAGGAATGTGAACATGGATGTGTTCCTTCAGCGCACGTGATCGAGCAGGTCGGCGCCTTGCGACACCACCCGCTTGCCCGGAGCGAAACCGGACACGATCAGCACCCGGTCGCCGTCGAGGGGCTCGGTGCGCACGCTCCTTGGCACGAACCGCTCGGGCGCGATGTGCTCGTATACGAAATCCTGGCCATTCGACCCGCGCACGACGCTGCTGCGCGGCACCGCAAGGCCTTCCTTTGTTTCGTCGGTGGCGACCAGCACGGTCAGGAACTGGCCGGCCCTGAGCCCCGCCGTGTCGCCAGTTATGGCAAAATGTACCGGCACCGACTGGCTGCGATCGGCGAAGCCGGTACCGCGATAGATCAGGTCGTAATTCCTGCCGGTATATGTCGACGCCCGCGCGCCTTGCGATGGTTCGACGCTCTCGAAGCTGAGCGCTTCGACCCACAGCCGCGCGGGATCGATGATGTTGAAGACGACGGAGCTTGGCTGGACGATTTGGCCGGCCACGGCAGTGCCTTCAGCGATGACGCCTGCGACCGGGGCGATCAGCGGTTCGGGTTCGCGGCGCGATTTGTCAATCGATGCGCGCCGCTCGCGAAGCCCTTCCAGCTCCAGCCGCGTGTCCTCGAGTTGGGTCCGGGAAATGGCGCCCGACGGTGCGAGTTGTTCGTAACGTGCGAACCTGCGTTCCACGATCGAGATCTGCTGGTCGAGCTCGCCCTGGCGCTGCCGCATGTCGGAAATGTCGATCGCCTGAATGGGCGGCGTGACATAGCCCAGGATGTCGCCTTGTTTGACCCGTGTGCCCAGTCGAGGAAAACCCTCCGGCGGCGCGGAAAGCCGGCCGCCCACGGCGGATTGCACATACCCGCTGGCATTGGGATCGGGAATGATCCTGCCTGGAAGTTCGGTGACCTTCCTGTGCTTCGCCTGTTCGGCGACCAGCGTCCGCAGCGCAAATATCCGCTGCACCGTCTTGGGCACGAACACCGCCCCATCCGGCAGGCGCTGGGCGCGTTCCCCTGAAACGACGCTGATCGCGACTTGCGCCTTGTCTTCCTCATGGCCGTGGCCTTCATGCGCCTTCGTCTCGCGGACGCCCGCGACGAACGCAGCAAGTATGGCGACAATGGCCGCCGCTCGTCTCCCGCGAAGCGCAACGGCCGTTAGCAGTGCCCCCGCCAGCAGGCCGCCCAGAACGAGGAGAACCGAATTTGTGCCGATGTGTTCGCCGTGAGCCGCGTCCCCTTGTGCGGGACTTTGCGCCGCCTCACGCGCTGTCTGAATCGTCATCGGCAAAATGTCGGTGGCGTCTCCCGCTGTAATGGTGAAGATGAGGTCAGTGCGTCCGTTCTTTGCCAGCCACGGTGCCGGTAGCCGGTACGTACCGTCGGCATTCTCGGTAGCCTTTACTGAGCCGCCCGGCGTTTCAACTTCAAGTACCGCGCCCGTCACCGGCTCGTTCGTGGCGAACCGGTCGAGATGGATTTCAAGATGGTCGCCGCGGGCGACGGCAACGATTTCGAATGCGTCGGAATCGGCCTCGCCACGTGGCAACGCACCTGTCGAGACGGCAGGTTGTTCGCCGTGGTCATGACCTTCATGGGCGGAAGCGGGAGCGATCGCAGCGCACAGAGCTGCGACTGCCGCGAGAGCGCGCAGAGTGCACCCGAAATCGGAAAACATACCAAAATCCTTCAGTCTGAATGGCCGTCAGTTGCGGGCCGTAGCGCGGGCCGCGCAAATTCACTGATCGTTTGCGTTCAGATGAAGTATTTAGGAGGACGCCTGAGGGATTCAGGTGCGCGATCTGGCCCTATCTGGGACAGAACAAACGCAACACGCGTTGCCGATCTGGACAGTGGGACAAGTTGCACGAAATTCGGCAACCCGGCCACACAGCAAGCGGCGCATGCGGCTGTGCAGCAGGCGCCGACGCAATTCCGGTCCGAAGAGGCGGGCGTCTCGCCTTGCTCCCGCGGAGCCTGTTGCAACACTGCGCGCGCTGCCGACCGTTCGGATTGATCAAAGGCGGCTTGATCAAAAGCGGTATCACTATGCCCGCCATGGTTGTGAGCGGCAGCATAGTGCTGATGACCGGCATGGGCTTGGGCAACAGATGGCGCGACTGAAAGCACGATCAGAACGATCGCGGCTCCCAGTGCGCACATAATCCGTTGCTTCAGCATGACGATCCAATTGTAGCACAAGTTCGCACTAGATACCGCCAGGGAACCGGGAATTCAAGACCGGAACGCGGCCGTGCCGGCATGGTTATCGCCGCGTTATTGTGACAGATGCCCGTCCGCGGCCCGCTTATCAGTCTCTTTTGCCAAAGAGGCCATCAAAGACTTGTCTGGCCGTTTCGCCGATCATATGCCCGGTTGCCTCGTCTCCCTTGATCATCGACGACATGAAGCCGCGGGCCTGCTGCAGCGTTACGTGGGGCGGAAGCGGCGCGACTTCCGGGTCGGTCTTGACTTCGAGCACCACCGGCCGATCGCTCGTGAGAGCCTCCTGCCAGGCCGAGCTCAGCCGATCCGGGGAATCGACGAAGATGCCCTTGAAGCCGAGCATCTCTCCGAACCTCGAATATGGAAAATCGGGAATGTCTTGGGAGGCTTCGAATTTGGGGTTGCCTTCCATTACGCGCTGCTCCCACGTCACTTCATTGAGGTCCTGATTGTTGAAGACGCAGACGATCCAGCGGGGATCCGCCCATTGCTTCCAGTATTTCTGAACGGTGATCAATTCCGCCATGTTGTTCATCTGCATGGCGCCGTCACCGACGAGTGCTATCACGGGGCGATCGGGATGCGCGAACTTGGCGCCGATGGCATAAGGCACCGCCGCACCCATCGACGCGAGGCCGCCAGAGAGTGAGGCCAGTTGACCGGTCTGCACACGGTAGTCGCGCGCAAACCAGTTGGCGCACGAGCCGCTGTCACTGGTGACGATGGCGTTCGCCGGCAACAGCGGCGACATCTCCCAGACCACGCGCTGCGGATTCACCGGCTCCGCATCCGCCATGGCGCGGCCCTCGAGTTTCTTCCACCAGGAGGCGATGTTGGTTTCGATGCTCTTCGACCAGTCCCGATCCTTCTTGCGCTTGAGCAGGGGCAGCAGCGCATTCAAGGTGGTTGCGGCGTCGCCGTGCAGGTTGACCTCGGCGGGATAGCGCAACGAAAGCATCGAGGGTTCGATGTCGATCTGGACGGCTCGGGCGCTGCCGTCCTTGGGCAGGAATTCCGACCAGGGAAAACCGGTCCCAATCATCAACAGCGTGTCGCAGCCTTGCATGAGGTCCCAGCTCGGTTCGGTGCCGAGCAATCCGATCGCACCGGTGACGAAGGGCAAATCGTCGGGCAGCACGTCCTTGCCGAGCAGCGCCTTTGCAACGCCTGCGCCGAGACGGTCCGCCAGCTCGATCAATTGAGGGGCCGTGCCACGCGCGCCTGCGCCGATCAATATCGCAACCTTGGTCCCGGCATTGAGGATTTCCGCGGCCTGGGCGAGTTCGGCATCGTCAGGCATGATCTTCGGCCGGCGATATCCGACACCCGAGCGTGTAAAGCCGTGTGCAACCGCAGGCTCTTCATAATCCTGATCCTGGATGTCTTTCGGAAAGATCAGGACTGACGGACAATTTCCGGCCTTCGCCACACGGATGCTGCGGTCAATCAGATGCCGCACCTGGGCGGGCGCCGAGGCTTCCTGAGCGAAGCCGGCGACGTCGGCGAACATGCGGTCGAGATTGAGTTCCTGCTGGTAGCTGGCGCCGCGCACAGTCGCTTCGGCCTGGCCGCAGATCGCCAGCACGGGCACGTGGTCGAGCTTGGCGTCATACAGACCTGTGATCATGTGGGTGGCGCCGGGACCGCCGGTTGAGAAGCAGACTCCGAGTTCGCCGGTAAACTTGGCGTGCGCCACCGCCATGAAGGCCGCCATTTCCTCGTGCCGGGCCTGAATGAATTCGATGTTGCCTGCGCGCTGCAATGCGCCAGTCACGCCGTTGATGCCGTCGCCGGGGTATCCATAAATTCGGCGGACACCCCAAGCGTGGAGCCGCTCAACAACAAAATCGCCGACTTTCATGGGGGGCGCTCCGGATCGAAAACAGACGGCAGGCGGGCAATGAGCCCTCCCGTTTCAACGGTCGTTCGGAGGCGACGTTCCTGTTAGCCCTTCATTGGCCAAATTCACGGTTTCGTTCGGTTTGGCGTTGCGATGACATTTTCGCCCAAAGCTTGAACCGTTCCCGATTGCCCCCAAGTGCAGAGGAGCGATCATTGTGAAATCGCTCGGAACCACCGTCATTCGGAGGCTGGATGCATACCGAGATCAACATCTTCGACAAACCCATCGAGCGCATCAAGAAAACCTGTGAGCTGATGGGCCTTGGCGCCGATTTCGACGGCAAGCTGCCGGAACTCGAAACCCACCTTGAAAGGCTGGTGGCCGAAGGTGAAACCAGCGAGGAGCGGCTGACCGTGAGCGGTCTAACCTTCGTCAAGCAGGCGCAACAGGGATCTGCGTGAGATGCCGGCGAGGCGGCGCTACGATATTTCGTCCGGGAGCTTCCAGGCTGGATCCGGAGCGCAGCACTCTTCCCTGATTTCCTTCACGTGATAGCGCGCCGGCAGAACCGGCTTGGTCGCTTCGTCGGCAACGGGAAGATCGGAAATCAGGGAAGCGTCGAGGGCCTGCTTCCAGACCTCTGCCTCGGACGGCAGGCCAGGGCCGATCTGCCGGTCGTCAGCGAACAGCGCAAAGGGCACGGGCCTCCTCCCAATCAAAACCCCGCCAGCTATCTTAGATAACTGACGGGGCTTTTGAGCTGATAATTCCGGTGGATTTCTCCTTCCTGAACTACCTGCTCGCTCCTGCAACGCGGGACGATGGATATCGTTCCCATTTTTTTCAGCTGCGGATGAAGAAATGGCGCCGCCCGTGCGATCGACAGCCCTTCCTGATTTTTGATGGGAGCGGTGCGCCAATGGCGGCTTTCGGAAGCCTGCCTCAATCGCGTGGAACTATTGCCGCTTTTTCCTGCTTGAGAACGGCGTCTTCAACCCTGGAGCGGGACAGCCCATGCGCAAACTACTATTTGGAATCGTACTCACACTACCCATCGCTTTCATGTCCCCGGCAACGGCAATGCCCCGCGGCTATCCCTTGGTCCAGGACTCCTTGGTCAAGAGCGATCTGATCGAGGTAAAGGGCGGGCACGGCCGCGGGCATGGTTGGGGCCGCGGGCACGGTTATCGTCCGTTTGGTTGGAGCCGCGGCCGGAAAGTCGGCTGGCGCGGCCGCGGCTGCCCGCCCGGTCACTGGAAGAAGGGCTGGTGCTGAACCGGCTGACGATGCCGCATTGAGACGGTGATAGGCTCGTTTCGCTCTCCGCAACCTTCTGGCGTTCGCAACCAGTCTGCTGCTGCAGACTGGTGGGACGAGCCGATCCGCCGGAAGCCGCCTGACCCATTACCGGCGGATCCGGCGTTCCAGACGCTGCTTTTGAAGTTTTGACCGCCCGGGGGCCGTGCTATTTCTGGCCACCGGGCGAACTGCCCTCAGCACCAAACTCCGGGGGCCATCCTTTTGATCGACAAGCTTGAACTTCTGCTGGCGCTCGCGAAGGAGCGGCATTTTGGGCGGGCGGCGGAAGCCTGCGGCGTCACCCAGCCGACCATGTCGACCAGCCTTAAGCAACTCGAGGAAATTCTCGGCGTCATGCTGGTGCAGCGCGGCTCCCGCTTTCAGGGCTTTACGCCGGAGGGGGAGCGCACGCTCGACTGGGCGCGGCGTATCGTCGGCGACGCCCGCGCGATGCGGCAGGAGATCAACAGCCTCAAGGACAAGCTCTCCGGTGAGATCCGGATCGCCGCGATCCCGACCGTGCTCGGCATGGTGGCGCAGCTCACGACGCCGTACCGCGCGCGCTATCCCGACGTGCGCTTTCGTATCCAGTCCTGCACCTCGGCCGACGTGCTGGGCCTTCTTGAAAATCTCGAGGTCGATGCCGGGCTGACCTATATCGAGAACGAGCCGATCGGCAAGGTTCGCACCATTCCGCTCTACAACGAGAGCTATCGCCTGCTGACGGCGCCCGACGCCATGTTCGGCGATCGCAAGCAGGTCACCTGGAAGGAGGTCGGGCAGGTGCCGCTGTGCCTGTTGACGCCGGATATGCAGAACCGCCGCATCATCGATCGCGCGCTGGCCTCCGTTGGGGCCGAGGCCACGCCGACGCTGACCTCGAACTCGCTGTTGGTGCTCTACACGCACGTGAAGACCGGGCGTTGGGCGAGCGTGATGCCAGCCAAGCTGGCGGAGACGCTGGGGTTGGCCGACTCCGTCCGCAGCATTCCGATCGTCGATCCCGTCGTCGACTACAGCATCGGCATGGTGATCCCGCAGCGCGACCCGATGACGCCGCTGATCGCGGCGCTGGTGCAGGTCGCCCGCGAGGTAGCGCCGACGCTGGAATAGATGGCGCCGGTGCCTAATAGCTTGAAGCCATCAGCCGTAAACGCGGGTAGAGCCGGTCGATGGCGGCCATGTCGCTGCGCATCTGATCGATGATCCAGCCCCTGATCTCGCCAACGACCGGCCGGATCGATCGGTCATGCGGGTGCACCAGTTCGCAAAGCCGCGGTGTCGTGGTGAGCATTTCCGAGGCCGGGACGAGAGCGCCGGTCAGCAGCCAATGCGATGCGACCGTAAGCCAGCCGAGCGCGATGCCTTGACCGAGCAGCGCGGCCTGCACCACCACCGCATAGTCGGAAAAACTCAGCGACTTGGCGGGCCCGGATCGTTTGGTGAGAAAGGTTGGGTATTCTGCAGCCCAATCGCCCGGCGTATCCGCGAGCCGGATGATGGTGTTGGCCTCGATCGGTCCATCCGCGCTGTCTGCGTCGCGATAGGCCGGGCTGCAGATCGGCAGCATGACTTCCTTCATGACCAGCGCGCCGTTCCGCTCGGGATCATATCGATCGCGAAACCGCATGCCGAGATCGACATTGTCGACCGGCCCGCGCAGCGGACCGGAGATAAGCTGGAAGCGGAGATCGACGGTCGGAAACTGGCGCTGCAGTTTGTCGATTCGGGGCATCAGCCAGTGGGTGGTGAACGCCGAGGAGACGGAAAGCGTGACCGTCTCGGTGCCCTTGCGGCGGCGGTCGATCTCGATCAGGCCGCTTTCGATGCTGCGGAATCCATCCGACACGCGGCGATAGAGGATCTCGCCTTCTTCCGTCAGGGCCGCGCGGCCATTGGTCCGATCGAACAGACGAACGCCGAGATACTCCTCGAACTGTCCGAGCATTCGGCTTACCGCGGGCTGAGTGACGTTCAGTTCGGCAGCCGCCGCCGTGAAGCTGCCGTTGCGCGCCGCCGCGTCAAAGACGAACAGCGCGTGACTGGAGGGTAGCTTCCGCCGGAGGTCGGGCATAACCTGATGTTATGCCGACGGTGAGAATTTGGCAATTGCCCCTGCCGGCCAACTCTGGTTGGCTTGCGCGACAGCCTGCCAGTACGGGCGAGATTGAAAAACGGGCGGGCAGGGACGGCCTTGGGAGCCGCCCCGAAGTGCCCGGTCTATAAGACGAGATCATGCCGGTTTCAACCGTCGCTTGCGATATCGCGGGTGACGTCGATGGCGCGCATCGGTGCACGCCCTCGGTAACGCAACGAGGTCGATCATTGGACCAGGGCGGAGAGAGCGTCGACATCAGGGCCGCGAGCAAGAACTATGACGCCGTCCGGGCGCTGGACGACGTCACCCTGAACGTCGCGCCGCGCGAATTCGTCTCCCTGCTCGGGCCGTCCGGATCCGGCAAGACCACGCTGCTCGGTATCCTCGGCGGCTTCATTCAACCCTCGTCGGGCTCGATCCATTTCGGCGACCGCGACGTGACCTTCCTGCCGCCGCACAAGCGCGACATCGGCGTGGTGTTCCAGAACTACGCGCTGTTTCCGCACATGAGCGTCGGCGAGAACGTTGCCTTTCCGCTGCGTGCGCGACGGATTCCAAAGGCGGACTGGGCTGCGAGAGTGCGCGCCGCACTCGCGATGGTCGGGCTGTCGGGCTACGAGGCGCGCGGCATCGCCCAGCTCTCCGGCGGCCAGCGCCAGCGCGTGGCGCTGGCACGCGCTATGATCTTCGAGCCGCGCCTCATCCTGATGGACGAGCCGCTGTCGGCACTCGACAAGCAGTTGCGGGAAGCGATGCAGATCGAACTGCGCGAGCTGCACAAGCGGATCGGCGCCACGATCATCTACGTCACCCACGACCAGCGCGAGGCGCTGACGATGAGCGACCGCGTGGCGATCCTCAAGGACGGCCGGCTGGTCCAGATCGATCGCCCGGAGCGGCTGCACGATTACCCTGCCGACTCCTTCGTGGCGAGTTTCATCGGCGAGGCGAGCCTGCTGCCGGTCCGGCGCATCGACGCCTGCAGCGTCGCGCTCGGGCAGGCGGTCCTGAAAAGCGCGCGCGCAATTCCGAATGGCGAGGCGCTGATGCTCGCGGTGCACAGCGAGAAGCTCCTGATTGCGGACGGCGTGGCGGATGCCGCGCTCAACCGCCTGACCGGCAAGGTCACCGACATCGTCTATCAGGGCGAAAGCCTGCGCGTGTTCCTGCAACTGGCCGACGGCACCCGTTTGAGCCTGCGTCAGCCGAGCCATTACCAGGCCTCGCGCCTGTTACCTCCTGTTGGCGGCGATTTCACCGTCACTCTCCATCCCGAAGACACCATCGTCGTGCCCAAGGCGAAGGAGAAGGCGCAGTGAAGGCAACGGGAAGGAGTGCCGATCGTCAAACCCGAGTGCAACTAACCAGAACAAGAGATGAAAATGTCCTATGATAGCTTCAAGGTTCTCACCTTCGACGTCGTCGGTACCTTGATCGATTTCGAAACCGGCGTGCTCGATGCCGTGCGCAAGATCTCCGGCCGCAGGGCGGTCGAGCTCAGCGACGATCAGATCTTTGGTTGCTATAAGCGCGGCCGCGATGCTCATCCGGAGCGGTCGAGCGAAGTGATGTTCCATGTCTACAGGTATCTCGCCAAGGAACTGGGACTGCCGACCGACGATGCCGCCTGTGACGCCTTTCAGCTCGCCGTGCTGCGCTGGCAGCCGTTTTCGGATTCGGTCGAGGCGCTGAAGCGGTTGCGCACCAGGTTCCGATTGGTCGCAATGACCAATGCCGATCGTGTCGCACTGTCATGCTATGCTCATGCGCTCGACAATCCCTTCCACGATACGATCTGCGCCGACGACACCGGGGTTGCGAAACCCAATCCGGAATTCTTCGCCTACAACAAGGGCCGGCAGTCCGCGTTCGGCTACAAGCAGTCCGAAATCCTGCATGTCGCCCAGAGCCAGCATCACGACATCGGTATCGCCCGCAAGCTCGGCTACAAGGTCTGCTGGATCGAGCGGCGCCAGGGCATGAAAGGTTTTGGCGGCACGCCTGAGGTGCCGGAGCTCACAAAGCCCGATTTCCATTTTGCCACGATGAAGGCGTTCGCCGACGCGGCGCTTGGAAGCTGACAGGGCGGGGCGGCTGATATGGCAAAGGTTTGGACCCCAATGGCACCGGCCGCCTCGCTCTGGGCGGATACGGCGGAGTCGTTGCCTGCCTTTCCGAAGCTTGCCGGCGAAGTAAAGGCCGATGTCGTCATCATCGGCGCCGGATATACCGGGCTATCGGCCGCCCATCATATCGCGAAGAGCGGCCTCTCGCCGGTCGTGCTCGAAGCCAATCATCCCGGCTGGGGCGCGAGCGGCCGCAATGGCGGCGTC
Source organism: Bradyrhizobium sp. sBnM-33 (assembly GCF_032917945.1). Lineage (NCBI taxonomy): Bacteria > Pseudomonadati > Pseudomonadota > Alphaproteobacteria > Hyphomicrobiales > Nitrobacteraceae > Bradyrhizobium > Bradyrhizobium sp. sBnM-33. Next base: position 6,739,422 of record NZ_CP136624.1, on the reverse strand, counting down.
ATCACCGCCAAATTCCGGCTCTCGTTTCGCAACATCGACGCCACCCACGGCCGCGCCATGGCCCGGCGAATGTACGAGATCGCGCATGAGTCCGTTGAGATGGTTGAAGAGCTCGTGTCCGAACTCGGCATCACCGGAGCGCGGCTGACACGCACAGGGCAGGTCAAGGCTGCACATAACAAAGCGACGCTGCGGGCCGCGATCGACGAAGCCGCCTGGATGACGCGCGAGATGCACGACACCGAGGTCAGGATCCTCGACCCGCACCAGGTGCGCGATGAGACGGGCTCGCAGGTCTTTGTCGGCGGGATTCTCAATCCGGGCTCCGGCGGCATCCATCCGCTGAACTATCTGCGGGGCCTCGCCAGGGGCGTGGCGCAACGCGGCGTGCCGGTCTTTCAGGAAAGCCCGGTGCTCGCGCTGCGTCGCGACGGCGACGGTGTCGTGGCAGAAACGCCCGGCGGTGTCGTGCGGGCGCGCCAGGCGATCATCGCCACCAACAGCTATTCCGATTTGACGTCGGCCACCGCGCGTGTGCAGCGGACGCTGGTGCCGTTCCGCAGCGCTCTCATCGCTACCGAAAAATTGTCGCCGAACCTCGCCGGCAGCCTGATGCCGACGGGGCGCACTTACACCGAGACCAAGCGCATGATGCGTTGGTTCCGCAAGGTTGACGACCGCGTCATCTTCGGCGGACGCGGCGCCTTCGGCAAGCAGGATTCCGAAAGCGCCTTCGATGCGCTGCGCAAGGCAATGGTCGGCATCTTCCCGGAGCTTGCTGATATTCCGCTCGCGTTCAAATGGTCGGGCCTTGTCGCGATGACGCTCGATTCGGTGCCGCATGTCGGCCGGCTCGATGATCGCACTCTTTATTCGGTCGGCTACAACGGCGCTGGCGTCGCGATGTCGAGCCTGATGGGTCGTTACCTCGCGGCCCTCGTGCACGGGGAGAAGGTCGATCTCGCGCTACTCGATGCTGGCCGTCTCAAGACTATTCCATTCTATCCGTTCCGCGAACCGGCCGTCCGCATAGTGGCCGGCTGGTACCAATTTCTGGATGCGGCCGGGCGGTAAGCGTTGCCGGCCCGGCCATAACAAGAGGGATTGAACATGATGATTGCATCTTTGTGCCGGCGAACACTGCTTGGCGTCTCCCTTGCGGCGTTGGCGAGTCTTTCTGCCCGTGCCGACCAGATCACCTTCGTGTCCCAGGGCGGCGCCTATCAGAAAGCGCAAACCATCGCGATCCTCGATCCATCAGCCAAGAAGCTTGGCATCACCATCAACCAGGACAGCATCCCCGACGCCTGGCCCGCGATCAAATCGCAGGTCGCGAGCGGCAAGCCGACCTGGGATGTGGTCGACGTGCCGACCGGTTATTGCCTACGTGGCGGCGAGCAAGGGCTGCTCGAGAAGCTCGATTTCTCGAAATTGCCAAACGGCGCCGCGATGCCCGAGGCCTATCGTTCTCCATATTCGGTGGCCTACGAGTTCTATTCGAGCGTGCTCGCCTACAGCCAGAAGAAATTCGCGGCGGGAGCGGCGCCCAATAGCTGGGCCGATTTCTGGGATGTGAAGAAGTTCCCGGGCCGCCGCGCGCTGCGCAATCACCCGAGCGCCACGCTCGAGGCGGCGCTAATGGCTGATGGTGTCGCGCCCGACAAGCTCTATCCGCTCGACGTCGATCGCGCCTTCAAGAAGCTCGAGGAGATCAAGCCCAATATCACGGTGTGGTGGACTTCGGGCGCGCAATCGGCGCAGCTCCTCAATGACGGAGAAGTCGACATGGTGATGGCCTGGAACGGCCGCGTCAGTGCGCTGGTCAAGGAGGGCGCCAAAGTCGACTTCACCTACAATCAGGGCATCCTGCAGAGCACCTCGCTCTGCATTCTCAAGGGTGCGCCCAATCTCGCGACCGCGGTCCGCTTCCTCAACGAGGCGGTCGACCCTGTCCACCAGGCCAACCTGCCGCTGCATATCGACTACGGCCCGGCCAACCCGAAGGCCTTCGATACCGGAGTCATCAAGCCGGAGCGGGCCGCGCAATTGCCGAGTGCGCCGGAGAACGCGGCTAAGCAGGCGTTGATGTCCTACGCCTGGTGGTCGTCGCCGGCCGGCGAGGCCGCGGAGAAGCGCTGGGTCGGCTTCATGCAGAAATAGTTTTGCGGCAACCCGGCGCGGCGCTCGTCAGCGTGCCGCGCCATCGCAGGATCACAATGAGCAGCCCCGTGCAGGACCTCTCGGCACTCCACCAACGTCGCGAACAGCGCCTGATGCTGGCGCTGGCGCTGCCGGCGCTGCTCGTGATCCTGCTGCTGGTCGTGCTGCCGGTCGGCTGGCTCGCCTGGCAGTCGGTCTATCACAACGGCTTTACGCTCGAGAATTACCGCCGGATCTGGAGCGAGGACATCTACTGGCGCAGCTTTGCCCTCACGTTCGAGATCAGCCTGCTGGTGACGCTGCTGGCGCTGCTGCTCGGCTATCCCATCGCCTATGCGGCGAGTATCGCGCCAAGGAGGTGGGGCATCATCATCCTGGCGCTGGTGGTGCTGCCGTTCTGGACCAGTGTGCTGGTCCGTGCCTATGCCTGGCTCGCGCTATTGCAACGGACCGGGGTCATCAACCAACTGCTGCGCCAGATCGGCGTGATCGACGAGCCGCTGGCGCTCGTCCACAACAGTTTCGGCACAATCGTAGCAACCCTGCATATCCTGCTGCCATTCATGGTGCTGCCGCTCTACGCCACGATGCAGCAGATCCCGCGCGATCTGATGCAGGCCGGCGCCAGTCTCGGCGCCGGTCCGATGCTCACCTTCTGGCGGATATTTCTGCCGCTCTCGCTGCCCGGGGTGCTCGCGGGCAGTACGCTGGTGTTCGTGCTCACCCTCGGGTTTTACATCACGCCGGAGTTGCTCGGGGGCGGCCGCACCATCATGATATCGATGCTGGTGAGCCGCAACGTCGAACTCTATGACCAGTGGGGTGCCGCCAGCGCCGTCGGCGTGGTGCTGCTGGTCGCGGTCGGCCTGATCTTCTTCGCGGTCAGCCGCTTCATTCCGCTCGATCGGGTGTTGGGGCATAAATGACGATGTCCCGCCCATTCCGCATTGCCCTGGTCGTGACCTGCGCACTGGTGCTGCTCTATCTCATCCTGCCGATCCTGATCATCGCGCCGATGTCGTTCTCGGCCGCGCGGTTTCTGACCTTTCCGCCGCCGTCGCTGTCGCTGCGCTGGTATCAGGAGTATGTCGGCAATCCGGCATGGATGCAGGCGACCCGCGTGACGCTGACGGTTGCGGTGCTCACCGTGGTTATCGCAACCCCGCTGGGCGTTGCTGCGGCATACGCGATCAGCCAGTCGAAATGGCGCATTATGCGGCTGATCCACATGACCTTGCTGCTGCCGCTGGTGGTGCCGATCATCATCACTGCGGTCGGCATCTTCTTCGTCTTTGCCAAGGTCGGCCTGGTCTCGACCATGGCCGGCCTCGTGCTCGCCAATGTCATGCTGGGCCTGCCCTATGTCGTCATCTCGGTCGCGGCCGGGTTGCAGAGCTTCGATGCCACGCAGGAGATGGTGGCGCGCAGCCTCGGCATGAACCGGCTGCGCAGCTTCTTTGTGGTGACACTGCCGCAGATCAAGGCCAGCGTGATCGCAGGCGGCATCTTCGCCTTCATCTCTGCGATGGACGAGACCATCGTCGCCCTGTTCATTTCCGGCGGTCAGTATCAGCCGCTGACCAAGCGGATGTTCACCGCGCTCCGCGACGAGATCGATCCAACGATTGCGGCCATCAGCACGCTGATGACCGCGGTCTCGTTCATGCTGGTCCTGGTTGCAACGACCCGGTCAAAGAAGGGCGCGTGAACGGCAAGTCAGGCTGCGACCTGATCCTCTGCCTCGGTTGAACGCGCCTCGCGCGGCAGCACGATGCGGACGACGGTGCCGGTGCCGAGCTTGGAGCGCAGCCGCATCGTGCCGCCATGCAGGCTGGTCAGTGATCTTGCGATCGCAAGCCCAAGGCCCGAGCCCTGGTAGGTCTTGGTGAGCTGGCTCTCGACCTGCTCGAACGGCTTGCCCAGCCGCCGCAGCGAAGCCGGCGCGATGCCGATGCCGGTATCGGCGATCATCAGCACGATTGAGTTGGGCAGCACGTGGCTGCGCACGGTGACCTTGCCGTCGTCGGGGGTGAACTTCACGGCATTGGACAACAGGTTGACGAAGATCTGCTTGACCGCGCGGCGGTCGGCCAACACGGAAATCGTGCTTTCGATGTCCGCGTCCAGCGTCAGGTTCTTGTCTTCGGCACGCCCGGACACCACGCGCAGCGATTCCGCCAGGATTTTCGAGAGGTCGAGCTGCTCCATGTCGAGCTTCATGCGGCCCGCCTCGATCTTCGACATGTCGAGGATGTCGTTGATGACTTCGAGCAGGTATTTGCCGCTGGTCAGGATGTCGTGGCAGTACTCCTGATACTTGTCGGAGCCGAGCACGCCGAACATGCCGCTGCCCATGATCTCGGAGAAGCCGATGATGGCGTTCAGCGGGGTGCGCAGCTCGTGGCTCATATTGGCGAGGAACTTCGATTTCGCCTGGTTGGCTTCCTCGGCGCGGTTCTTCTCCTGCGAATATTTTTCCGCGAGGTCGGCGAGCTCCGCCTGGGAGCGCTTCAGGTCGAGCACGTTGGCGCGCAGGCGGGAGTCGTTTTCGATCAGCTTCTGCTCGTGCTCCTTGATGCGGGTGATGTCGGTGCCGACCGAGACGTAGCCGCCGTCCTTGGTGCGGCGCTCGCTGATATGGAGCCAGCTTCCGTCGTCGAGCTGCGCCTCGAATGTGCGGGCTCCCGGCGCTTGCGCGCCGGTCTCCTGCAGTCTGGTGCGAACCTCCGGCATGCTGCCGACCTCGATCACGGTTTCGTACGACGTGCCGGGGGTCACCGCCGTATCGGGCAATTTGTGCAGGCGCTGGAAATGCGAGTTGCAGAGCACGAGGCGATCTTCCGCGTCCCACAGCACGAAGGCTTCCGGAATGGTTTCGATCGCGTCGCGCAGCCTGAGGTCGGCTTCCACGGTCTTCTCGGCGAGGCTCTTCTGCTCGGTGATGTCGACTGCGATGCCGATCAGGTGCAGCCCGCCATCGGCCGAGGTGTGGCTGAGCTCGCAGCGCACCCGCAGCCAGATCCAGTGGCCGCCGGTGTGCTGCATACGGAAGCTCTGGTCGATGTGGGTGATCTTGCCGGCGATCATCTGGTCGGCGATCGCGAGCAGGTCGATGTCGTCGGATTTCACCAGCGCGTTGACTTCGCCGAAGGTGAGGAGGTCGTTGCGGGAATCGAGCCCGAGCATCGTGAACATCGATGCCGACCAGAATATCCGGCCGCGCGAGAGATCCCAGTCCCACAATCCACAGCGGCCGCGGTTGAGCGCGGTATCGATCCGGCCGCGCACCGCGTCGTTGATCAAATCGCCCTCGCGGGCGCGGGTCGATTGCCAGTGGAAAGCGAAGCCGAGGATCAGCACGACGAAGCCCGTGGTAGCCGACAGCGTCACCGACAGGGCGGCATCTGAACCCCACAGCGGTTCGTTCCGTTCCTGGATGACGATGACCATGCCCGGCAGCGACTTGACTAGCCGCGAGATCGCCATGGCGCCGTTGCCGTTCGGCAGCGTCATGTCGCTGACGACGCCCTGCTGGCCGGGCGTGGCGAGCAGTTGCGCCGTGCTGATGACGTCGAGGATGCGATCGCTGGCGCCAAGGCTGGTTTCGACGGGAACACGGGCCAGGATCCGGTGATCGGCGCCGGTGATGATGACGTGGCGGCCGCTCGCAACGCCCCAGGCCGGGATCAGGTCGGGCAGCAGGCCCTGCAAGCGTTCGATGTTGGCGACGCGGTCCTGCCGCACCGAGGCAATGCGATCGAGTCGTTCGGCCAGGAGCTCGGTAAGCGCGGAGAGGTCGCGCTTCATGGCGGCGCGCTTCTGCCGGCTTTGGTCGATCACCTGCACGAAGGCGCCGAGGCAGATCGTGATGAGGAAGGCGATGATAAGCGTGGGCACGGCGCGGCGCAGCGCCGGCTCTGCGGTGAGCAGCCGGTGGTAGGCAGGTTTTGCGATCGATTGCGCCAATCCTTTGATCGAATCGGATTGGACACACGCGTTCGCCGCATGCGCGCGCGCCATGCTTTAGACCCCCGCCGAAGGCTCTTTTGCACAATGTCCGGAAGCACCCCGTAGCTTCCGAATCATGCCGATTTGAATCCACTTTTTTCGGGCTGTCGAGAGTCAACGATTCGTTAATTCGAAATAAATGTTGTCCAACGCGAATTAAGGCACGCTCGATGCGAGTCCGAAACGGGAACGCGCCCGCAAAGCTACGCGCGCGGCGGTTCGGCATGGCTGATGACGCGCTTGATCGAAGGGAACGCGCGGCGCAGCGCGCGCTCGATCTCGTCGACGTTCTCGTGCACCTTGATGACGCTCATCGATGGCGCGGCGCGGCAATGGAAGTTAACGATTTCGCCCGCATCGGTGTCGCGCACGCGAACATTATGGATATCGTGGATGGCGCCGTTGCCGCCGGCAAAGCGCGACAGCGCGGCCTTGATGGTCTCGACGCGCTCGGGCGCAGCATCGGTGCCAACAGGCAGCTCCGGCTCGAGCGGCTCGATGTGGGTGTCGACCTCGACGTCCTCGCCAAATTCCTCGCGGATGCTGCGCTCCAGGTCGTGGGCAATGTCGTGCGCGGCGATGAGTTCCATGTCGCCGTCGACTTCGAGGTCGATGCTGACCGTCAGCCTGCCGCCGAGATCGTGCACGGTGACATGGTGGACGGCGAGGCCGGAATTGCGGGCGATCACCATGATGCGCTCGCGCACGCTCTCATTGTCGCGCGCGACCGGCACCGCGGTGAAGGTGAGGTCGGCGTCGCCGAGCGCTTGCGTGACCGCGGCCTGCGCGGTGTTCTTGATCGCCTCGACGCGGTCGATCGGGTAGGTGCGCGGCACTTTTGCGATGGCGTCGATGAAATGCGTCGGCCCGACCATGCGCACGCGCACGCGTTCGACGCCGACGACGCCGGGCACCGCGCGGATGGCGGCGGTCGCTTTTTCGGACGCGCCCACGGGTGCGCGGTCGAGTAGGGTCTCAATGGTGGAGCGCCCGAGCCGCAGGCCGAGGATCGATATCATGACGGCAACGGCGATGGCGGCAACCGAGTCGCCCCAGGCATAACCGAGCCCGGTGAGCACGAGGCCGGCGATGACGGCGATCGAGCCGAGCACGTCGGAAGCAAAATGCAACGCGTCCGCCGCCAGCGCCTGGCTCCGCGTCTGCCGCGCCGTGCGATGCAGCGCCCGCGCGCGCCAGAAATTGACCGCGATATCGATTACCAGAACGACGAAGGGGACAGCCGATATCGTCGGCGGCGGCGCACCTTCGCGCAGCCGGCTCCAGGATTCGACCAGGATGCCGCCGGCGAGCACATAGAGCAGCGCGATGACGAAGAGCGCCGACAGGCTTTCGAACTTGCCGTGGCCATAGTGATGTTCCTCGTCAGCGGGCTGGTCGGATACTCGCACCACGAGCCAGGTGATCACGGTCGCGATCACGTCGACGGAGGAATGCAGCGCCTCCGAGATCAGCGCCAGCGAGCCGATCGCGATGCCGACCGCGAACTTCGCCGCAGCCATGCCGGCGCTGGCGAAGATCGAGATCGCCGCGACGTTGGTTTTTATGGTGGGGATAGTGGTCATGGCCGGCGGTTTAGCAGGGCGTTGTGTGGGATTAAAGCTGACAGTTGGATGCGCTATCGCCACTCATTTGCAGGAGCGATTTGTTGCGAATTGTTCCAAGTTTAAATGGCCACGCTGCGTGAGATGAGAGGGCGGTCATTGCGAGCGAAGCAATCCACTCGACACACAACAGATCGTCGTACCCGCCACCGGGTCTCGCCTTCGGCGAGCCCGATGACAGGCTCCAGCGGGTATCCAGTACGCCGCGGCTTATCGATTCAATCACTGCTGCCTCTGGGATACTGGATCGTCCGCCTTCGCGGACGATGACAATTGGGTGTCTGTCCGCGTTCTCGCGGCGCGATCCGCCCGAGCTTTGCAAATCGTTTCGCCCTACAGGAAGAGGGCGCAGGGAATGCCGGGTGCTTGCTGCACCCGCGGTCTCGTGTGCAATAGTGCGCAAAAAAACGCACACGAGCATACAGGTACAGCCGAGGCACTCCGGCATTCCCTGCGCAGTGGTTTGACGACTTATACCGAGCTCTCCCTGGAGACGAATTCCTCTTGCCTCCATCGCTGCCGGCTTGATGGGCAAATCGATCCGGTTGGATCAAGTTCGCCACCGGCAGCTTGGCACCAGCCACGGGTGTCAGGACCACACGGTTTTGCCGTACGCTTCAGCGCCGTACGTCCTGCGCGCCGTGTCCGCTCATGGCCGAAGAGCCGCCCTGCGAACAACCTCTCGCGCCTGACGCTGCCGCGTCCACCGCATCCCGCCCCACGTTCGTGACGATGGCCAACGCCCCTCTTGTCGGGACGGGACGGCGGGATTTGTAGGCGTGATTTGGGTCGGCGGCGAAGCGGAATATTTTTGCGGGCGAGACTGGACGGGGCAAATCACTTTGAAGTTGTTAAGGAAAATCGATCTTTGAAGAAAAATCGATTTTTTCGCACTGCTATTTACCGACAATGTCGCGGCTGACTTTGCCCCTGTTTGTGCACCATGAGCAGGGGCGTGGCGAACTGCCCAAGGACGACCGCGAGGCCGTTCGTCTCTACGAGATCGCTGCGGACCAAGGGGCCCCTACAGCGCAATCCTACCTCGGACCCTTAGACGCTGCATGCGTCGCTAGTTGGCCATAGCGGACATGGCATTTGGGTTTGGCCAATTCAGCTTTTGACCCAACCGGGCCTGCAACTAAATCGAGCTCATCGCAACTATCCACGGCAACTACCGGCCGATCTTGGTGACGACGCACTGCTGCAGCTTCGCGTCTGGGCCAACTAACCAATGGAGGTGGCGGGCAGCTGCTGAGGTGCCTCATTTTTCTGGAGACTGGAAATGCCGACCTGACTTAACACAAAGGCCGTCTCTGTTGTGCCTTAAATACGCTGAGAAGTTTCTTTGCACCGCGACGAACCAGTAAGTGCTGCCTGCAACAAGGCCGGCCAACACGAATGGCCAGAGTGTGGTGTCGGGCCACGGCGTGATCAGGTGTTGGCACAGCCAGCCGATCGCCGCGCCGCTTATTGCGAATACCGCAGCAGACTGGACTCGCAGAGCTTTTGTCACCCAAATAACGGCAGCGGCTGGATGGCTGACATCAGGATAAGGATCGGTTACCGCCCGACTGATCTAACTGCTTCACACCAAGGCTAGCAGTGTGCGCGTATGTCCGCTCTTGGCCTAAGCGGACCTCTACCGCTCGCGCAGCAATTCGGCTCAGTTCGTAGGATGGGGGGAGCGAAGCGATACCCATCAATGCTACCGTTCACACCGGCGATGGGTTTCGCTGCGCTCTACCCATCCTACGAAAGCACGCGTCCGCAATCTCGCGGCGAGATGCCTGGGCCTTGCAAAATCATTCGCCCACCGAGGATGAGGGCGCAGGCAGACCCTGGAACACCACCCGCGTTTCAGAGGTCGATCTGACATGGTCAACTCCAAACGTTGGATCCCACTTTGGAATCCATAGAGACGGAACACCCGGAGTTGTGACGGAGATCATATTGTTCCCTCGACTTCCGGAGCATTGTGCCGCCGCTACTGATATCCGTTGAGGTCCGGATGCAATGCACTAATTGCGCGGCCGAAGTCTCGGAGCAAAGCAAATTTTGTGGGCAGTGTGGAGCGGCGGTCGTGCGGCGCTGTCTGGCCTGCGGTGCGGCAAACCCAGCCCTAAACAAGTTCTGCCGCGACTGCGGGACCAAACTGCGCGTGGATTCTCCCGCGGTGGTACCGATGGCCCGGGACTCGCGCCCGATCGAGCGCCGGCAGCTTACCGTACTGTTTTGCGACCTGGTCGGATCGACTGAGCTCTCCGCAAGGCTCGATCCCGAAGACTTCAGCGCAATCATCGCCGACTACCGGCGTTGCATTACTGAAACCGTTGCCCGCTTCGACGGCTTTGTCGCGCGACATCATGGGGACGGCGCGATCGTATGCTTTGGCTATCCTCAGGCGCACGAAGACGACGCGGAGCGTGCCGTTCAAGCCAGCCTTGCACTGGTGCAGGCGATCGCCGCCTTGCCCGCGAAAGAGAAGTTGAGCGCGCGCGTCGGTGTTGCAACGGGCGTAGCGATTGTTGGCGATATGTCGGATAGCGCGATTTCCGAGGAGCATGGCATCCTCGGCGACACCCCGAACCTTGCCGCCCGACTGCAATCGCTCGCACAGCCCGGTGGCGTTGTTATCTCGGGGCGCACGAAGACGATCGCGGGACCGCAATTCGAGTATCTCGATCTCGGTAAGATCGAGATCAAGGGATTCGCAAAACCAGTCGCTGCCTGGCAAGTTGCCGGCAAGACAACCGTGACCAGCCGATCGCACGCTCTCCAGAGCTGCGATGTACTGCCGCTGATCGGTCGTGACAAAGAACTGGAGCACCTTCTGCGCCGATGGGAGCGGGCCAAGAGCGGCGAAGGTCAGGTGGTGCTGCTCTCTGGTGAAGCGGGGATCGGCAAATCACGACTCACCGTTGCGCTTCTGGAACAGCTTGCTCGCGAGCCGCACATTCGCCTGCAATACTTCTGCTCGCCGCAGCATACCGACAGCACGCTCTATCCAGTGATCGGCGAGATGTGGCGCGCCACCGGCTCCGCTCACGATGACAGCCAGCAAGCGAAAGCGGACAAGCTTGACGCGCTGCTGGCGCAAAGCTCGACGCCTTCAGAGGATGCAGCGCTATTTGCCGAAATGCTGTCACTACCCAACGATGGACGCTATCCTACGGTTGAAGTTGAACCACAGCTCCGCCGTCAGAAAACGCTGAAAGCTCTTGGTTCGAACGTCGAGGCGCTGGCGCGGATCAATCCCGTGCTGATGATTTTCGAAGATGCGCATTGGACCGATCCAACCAGCCTCGAATTCTTCGCCCGGGCGGTGGACCTGGCCGTGAGCCACCGGCTCTTGATACTTGTTACTTTCAGGCCGGAATTCAGTCCGCCCTGGATCGGACGGCCGCATGTGACTGGGCTTACGCTCAATCGGCTGGCGCCGTGCGACATCCATTCCCTCATCGAGGGCGTCGTCGGCAACCGATCGTTGCCGGCGGATATCCGCCAGGACATCATCGAGCGCACGGACGGCATTCCACTGTTCGCCGAGGAGATGACAAAGGCGGTGCTGGACGCAGAGGGTGAGAGTGATGTGCAGCGGGCCTGCGCAGCGGCACCGACGCCTGTCGTAGCGGTTCCGGCTAGCCTGCAGGCTTCGCTGATGTCGCGGCTCGACCGGCTCGGCCCAGCGAAACACGTCGCGCAGGTCGGCGCGGCGATCGGCCGGGAATTTCCTCACATGTTGCTGGCGGCGGTCGCGCGAAAGCCGGAAGCGGAATTGGATGACGACCTCCACCGGCTTATTGCGGCGGGTCTGTTGTTTCGAGAGGGTATCCCGCCGCATGCGAGCTACATGTTCAAGCATGCCCTTGTGCAGGACGCAGCCTACAGTACGCTGCTGCGAGAGCCGAGGCGCGCGCTGAACGCGCGTATCGCCGAAATCCTTGAAAGTCAGTTCCCGGAAATAGCCGAGAGCCAACCCGAGCTGCTGGCGCGTCACTACACAAAGGCCGACCTGATCGCGAAGTCAGCGCATCTGTGGGGCAAGGCGGGACTGCGGTCACAGGAGCGCTCGGCGCTGGTCGAAGCAGCAGAACAGCTTGGTCAGGCCTTAGCGCAACTAGCAACCTTGCCCAGCGCGCCCGACCTGCGGCGCGGACAGATCATCCTGCAAGTCGCGCTCGTGAACACGCTCATGCATGTCAAGGGATATGGCGCTCCCGAAACCAAGACGGCTGTGGCACAGGCGAGGGCGTTTATCGAACAAGCGGAACAGCTTGGAGAGTCTCCGGATGACCCTTCGTTGCTCCTCTCAGCCCTCTTTGGCCAGTGGATCGTCAATTTCATAAACTTCGATGGTGACGCTGCGCGCGAGCTCGCAAGCCGGTTTTTGCAGCTTGGCGAGAAGGAGGGAGCGGCGGTCCCGCTCCTGATCGGGCACCGTACCATGGCCAGTACGCTGGCGTTGAGGGGGGATCTCGTTGAAGCCAAGGCGCACTACGATGAAGCTCTCGCCCTCTATCGCCCCGCCGAGCACCGGCGATTGATGACGCGATTTGGCCAGGACCTCCGGGTAACGTGCCTGGCCTTTCGTTCAATGGCCTCGTGGTTGCTCGGTTATCCCCAAGCTGCGCTGAATGACGCAGAGTGCGCGCTAATGGAAGCGCGCCAGATTGAGCATGCTGCCACTTTGATGTTTACGCTGAATTTCCCGATTCTTGTGAACACCTACTGCGGGAATTACCACGCCGCAAATGAGCATCTCAAAGACCTTGTTGCGCTGGCGGAGGAGAAAGGCGCCCCGTTCCGGAAAGCGGAAGGCGTGTTACGGCGGGGCTATATCCTAACCCTCACGGGATCCGCGAAAGCCGTCGAGATCGTCACGACTGGCATTGATTTATGGCGGTCGGCCGGATCGACGATATTTACACCGGAGCAGGAGTTCATGTTGGCAATTGCGCACGCGGATTCGGGCCAGTTCGATGATGCCTGGCGCTGCATCGGCAACGCAATGGCAGCGATGCAAGCAACCAAGGAAAGATGGTGCTAGGCCGAGGTTCATCGCGTTGCCGGCGAAATCGCGCTCAAGTCGCCGCAGCGGGATGAGGCGAAGGCGCAAGCGTATTTCGAGCATTCCCTGGCCATTGCGCGAGCGCAGCATGCAAAGTCGTGGGAATTGCGTGCGGCCACCAGCTTGGCGCGGCTCTTGAACCGTCAGGGCAAGCGGAAAATGGCACGTGACCTTCTTGCGCCCGTCTACGACTGGTTCACCGAAGGACTTAACACAAGCGATCTGCGAAAGGCCAAGGCCTTGCTCAGTGAGCTTCGTTGACAGCGCCTGCCCGCCTAAGATGCGGCGGATGGGGCGCTGATCCAGCGCACCGCTAAACGCATTGCAGCGCCGCGTCCTCGCCGTCTGGACACGGTCCGTCCGCATCGTCCAAAATCGCTGGCAAAAAAGTGGAGGCGCACATGATCATTGTCGATTCCCAGGTTCATGCCTACGAGGCGAACAGTCCGAAGCGGCCCTGGCACAGTGTGCCGAACTGGCCCGATCACGTCACGGGTGACGAGATGGTAGCGGCGATGGATAGGGTTGGCGTCGACGGGGCGATCTTTATCTCGGCCTTTTCGCTGTACCGCTACGATGCCAGCTATGCGGTGGAAGTGCAGCGGGTTCATCCCGGCCGGTTCGCTATCGTCAAGCCGGTCGATCCCGATGATCCTGATGTGGCCGACGTCGTCGCGGAGTGGAAGAAGACACCGGGCGCGGTTGGAATCCGCATCATGCTGACGAAGGAGGCGAAGCGTGCGCCTGATGATCCCGGCCTCGACCGGATTGCGCGCGCGGCCGTGCGCCATGATTTTCCGGTCAACCTGCACTGCTGGGACAATCTGGACGCAGGGAGGGCGCTGATCGATCGCCATCCCGACACGCGGTTCATCATCGACCATCTCGGCATCCTGCAGCCACGCGTGCCGCCGGCGCCGCCCGAGCCTTTCGAGCCTTGGGCCGACCTTCCGAAGGTGCTGGATCTCGCCAAGCGAGCGAACGCCGTGATCAAGGTCAGCGGCGCCTGCACGCTGTCGCGCGAGCCGTATCCATTCCCTGATATCTGGGACCCGCTCGCCCGCGTGTTCGATGCCTGGGGTTTTGAGCGCTGCCTCTGGGGCACGGACTGGACGCGGGCGTTCGCGGTCGTCAATTACGAGCAGGCCATCGAGCCGTTCCTCAGGACCAGCCGCCTGAGCGAAACCGAGCGGGCCATGCTGATGGGCGGCGCCTGCATCAAGGCCTATGGCTGGTCGCCGAAGAAGGGTAGGGCGTAGGGCGGATTGGTTCTGCTGCGCCATAAGCCCCTCATGGTGAGGAGCGCCAACGGGTCCGCGCGTAGCGCGGCCCGATGACAGGCTCCGCGCGTCTCTAACCATGAGGCCCCGTCTGTGGCCTACATCCTTCGAGACGCCCGCTCAGCGGGCTCGTCAGGATGAGGGAGACCGACTGTGACGTAGTAGAAATAATTCGGCTACGATCTAATATCGACAAGCATCAACATTGAGCAACTGCCATTCGACATCGGATAATCTCGATCCACTCGGGAGGGAACGGCGATGGAATTTCGAACCTTTGGCCGCACGGGCATGCAGCTCTCGTTACTCGGCTTCGGCTGTGGCGCCGTCGGCGGTCTCATGGTGCGGGGCGATGCTGCCGATCAGGAGCGCGCCATCGCGCGGGCGATTGCCGCGGGCGTCAATTACTTCGACACGGCGGTGCAGTATGGCGATGGCGAGTCGGAAAAGAATCTTGGCCGCGTCCTGGAGAAGCTGAAACCGGCTGGCGTGGTCGTCGGGACCAAGGTGCGGTTGCCGCCTGACGATCGTGGCCGGATTGATGAGGCGGTGCGGCTGTCGCTGGAAGGCAGTCTGGCGCGGCTGCGGCTTGAGCGGGTGGACATCTTTCATCTGCACAATCCGATTACCGAGCAAGGCGGCGGGCCGGCGCTGAGCGCGCGGCAGGTGCTCGATGAGGTGGTGCCCGCGTTCGAGCGCCTGCGTGAGCAGGGCAAGATTCGTTTCCTCGGGATCACGGCGCTCGGCGACACGGCGGCGCTGCATCAGGTGATCGATGCGCGCGTGTTCGACAGCGCGCAGGTCGTCTACAACATGCTCAATCCATCTGCGGCCGGCGAATTGCCGCCGCGCTATCCGGCGCAGGATTATGGGCGGCTGTTCGACCACACGCAGGCCGCCGGCGTCGGCGTCGTCGGCATCCGCGTGCTGGCGGGCGGCGCGCTGTCGGGCTCGGCCGAGCGTCATCCGATTGCGGGTGCCGCACCGGAGCCGATCGGCTCTGCCATGAGCTACGATGCCGATGTCGCTCGCGCGCGCCGCCTGATGCCGCTGGTCGAGGAGGGGTTTGCCGCCAGCCTGACCGAGGCCGCCACGCGGTTTGCGATCTCGCATCCGGCGATGGGCACGATCCTGGTCGGCATGGCGACGCCGCAACAGTTTGAGGATGCACTCGCGGCGGTCGAGAAAGGCCCGCTGCCGCACGCAGCGCTCGAGCTGTTGTCGGTGTTGCGGCAGGCTTTTGCTGGCGAGGCGCGATGATTGCCGAGTTGCGGCACTTTCCCGGATGTCGCTTCGCTCACCGTTCTACTTCCCGTACGAAGTGTCAGGTGGCAGACGACTAAATCATCGCGATGGCCTGCATGGGGTGCCTTGGAACCTTGAGGGGCGCTCCAATGGCGCTACCCGAGGTATTGTGGACCCACGCCGGATCGCGGCACGTGACAACAGCCGCCTGCTCTTGTAAAAATATTTGGCCCAGATGCCGCGGGAAGGAGGTGCCCTGTGAAACGCAGGATGACAGCCGTCCTACTAGCGGATGTCGTTGGCTACAGTCGGCTCATGTCGACCGACGAGGAAGCCACACACGTAATGCTGGCCGAATATTTCGGCGCCTCGATCCAACCCAAAATTTCCGAACACAGCGGTCGTCTTATCCGATCCAGCGGCGATGGATTGCTTGTCGAATTCGACAGCGCGCTGGATGCCGTACGTTGCGGTATCGAAATTCAGCAGGAATTGGACAAGCGCAATGCCGGTGTTGCCCCGGAGCGTCGCTTTCAGATGCGTATCGGCGTAAATGCCGGTGACATCATTTTTGACGAGCGCGACATCTATGGAAACAGCATCAATATCGCAGCACGCCTGGAGACTCTCGCTGAGCCAGGCGAACTATTTGTTACTAATACTGTTCGGGATCACCTCCTAGGTCATCCGGACCTCGCATTTGAGGACAGGGGACGTCACCGGCTCAAGAACATTGACCCTCCGATTCAAGTCTTTCGGGTCAAATTGGCTCAGCAGCAAAAAGATTCTCTCTTGCGGCGACTGCGTCTTGCTGCGCGCCGATCCATCGCGCTTCCTGCAATACGTCGTCCGATCGTCACCGTATTGGCCGCTATATTGGCCATGGCGGCGGTTGTTGCTACGCTGCCGCTCTGGCGTGACCAAAACGCGCAGTCTGCTCAAGCTTCCATTATGGTCTTGCCGTTTCGCAGCATGAGCAATGATCCGCAGGAGGGCTATTTCGCGGACGCCGTCACCGATGATCTAACCACCCACCTTTCGCGCTTGGCTGATACTGTGGTCATTGCGCGTGCGACAGCTTTCACTTACAAAGGGAAAGCCGTCGATCCCAGACAGATCGGACAAGACTGCGATGTTCGATACCTCCTCGAAGGCAGCATCCTGAAAGTCGGTACCAGGGTGCAAGCTAACACGCATCTGGTAGATGCGCGTTCCGCCAGAGCTATTTGGGCGGATCAGTTTGATAGTGATGTTACAGACCTCTTCGAGTTGCAGGAAGCCGTAACGGGTCGAATCGCCTCGTCACTCGGTCTTCAACTGGTCAAGGCTGAGAGCCGTCGACGCGATCGATCGAAAGATTCGACAGCGATTGACATGAGGTTACGCGCCATGGCTATTCTCATTGACTCGGTTACGCCGCAGCACAACCTTATTGCACGCAAATATCTGCAGGAAGCGCTGCAGCTCAGCCCAGAATCAGCCATCGCCTGGAGCCAACTGGCTGACGTCTTGATGCGTGACTATTTGAATCGCTGGAACGAGGCTGCTAAAAACGACGACCTTGCACGCAACGACCTGCTGAAGCAGGCGGAGCAAGCGCTGCAGCAGGCGTTCAGTCTTGATCCGACTATTGCGCTGAACCACATGGACGATGGCTTTATTCGTCGCGCAAAGGGAGATCATCAAGGGGCCCTGGAGGCTTTTGAGCGAGCGCTCTCTCTCAATCCCAATCTTGCCCTCGGATATGCTCAGAAGGCCAATCAACTCGTCCTGACGGGACGTCCTCAAGAAGCGCCCCCGCTGGTGTTGAAGGCGATAAGACTCAGTCCTCGTGATCCTGCCAGGAGCGTATTTTCCTGGGTCCTGGGGCGCGCGAATTTCGCAATGGGAAACTACGACAACGCAATTATCTGGCTTCGAAGATCGGTTGAAGAGAGAGGCACGGTGTGGTTCAGCCGCGCGCATTTAATAGCCGCGTATGAGCTTGCCGGAAAGCACGATGAAGCAGTCGCTGCTTTGGATGATTTTAACAAGGCGCTGCCAGGTTACACTCTGGCGCGTATACAGTACATCTATCAACAGGAAATTCCAAACCAGAACCCGGCGTTTCAAAATACCTTGAATGAACTCTACAAGGGGTTGCAGCAGGCCGGAATGAAGTAATCAAGCCGGAGTTGATCGAGAAAGTCAGCCCGTGAATCTCATTCCGCTCGACGCGCTGCGAGCGCCGTCCTGCCGGACGTGATTGCCGATAGGCGGCAGTCTGATTGTGAGGATTTTGACCAGCTCATATCACGAGACATCCAATGCTTCAGTCGCGTCGGCAACTCTGCACTGTAGTGTCCGTTATCACCTTGTCGGGATTTTTCGCGGCTGCGCAACTAATGTCTTCGCCGATGCATGCGAAGACCCTTACTGCGGTGATGCACTCCGATTTGCGTATCCTCGATCCGGGTTTCACCGGCGCGTATATCACGCGCAATCACGGCTACATGATCTATGACACTTTGCTTGCCACCGACTCCAACTTCAAGATCCAGCCGCAGATGGCGAATTGGAAAGTCTCCGACGACAAGCTCATCTACACCTTTACGCTTCGCGACGGATTGAAGTGGCATGACGGTATCCCAGTCACGGCGGAGGATTGCGTCGCGTCGCTAAAGCGCTGGAGCAAGAACGAGACTATGGGCCAGACGCTCATGGACTTCACCAACAGCATCGAGGCCACTGACGACAGAACTATCACGCTGAGGCTGAAAGAGCCCTACGGGTTAGTGCTGGAATCGATTGGAAAGCCTTCATCGATTGTTCCGTTCATGATGCCCAAGCGCCTGGCCGAAACGCCGCCGGGCCAGCAAATAAAGGAGCAGGTCGGCTCCGGTCCCTTCAAGTTCGTTGAGTCTGAATTCCAGCCCGGCGTAAAGGCCGTTTATGAGAGGAACACGGATTACGTGCCGCGCAAGGAGCCGCCGAGCTGGACGTCGGGCGGCAAAGTGGTGAAGGTCGATCGCGTTGAATGGATTCGGATGCCAGATGCACAGACCGCCGTGAACGCGCTGCAATCCGGCGACATAGATTTCGTGGAAAGTATCCCCTTCGATCTCGTGACGATGTTGGCCCCCAACAAGGACTTGAAGCTTGAAACCCTGGATAAGCATGGTTTCCAGATCGTCGGACGCATGAATTTCCTTTATCCGCCCTTCGATAACGTCAAGGTGCGTCGCGCGGCGCTGCTTGCGCTGAACCAGAAAGATGTGCTGGACGCGCTCGTTGGAAATTCAGAATACTACCAACTATGCGGCGCGATTTTCGGTTGCGATACGCCGTTGGCCACCGACATTGGCTCGGAATCGCTGGTGAAAGGCAACGGTATCGCAGAAGCGAAGAAGCTGCTCGCCGAATCCGGTTACGACGGCACGCCCGTCGTGATCATGGCGCCTGGTGATGTCTTGGTATTCAAAGCGCAGCCGATCGTCGCGGCGCAGCTCCTGCGTAGGGCTGGTTTCAACGTAGACCTGCAGGCGACCGATTGGCAAACGGTGGTTTCGCGTCGCGCTAACCAGAAGCCGCCGAAAGAGGGCGGTTGGAACATGTTTTTCACCAACTTCATCATTGCCGATGTGGTGGACCCCGTCGTCAACATATTGGTCAACGGTAGAGGCAGGAAAGGCGGTTGGTTCGGCTGGCCGGAATCGAGCCAGCTCGAAGTGCTGAAAGACCATTTCGTGCGTGCATCCACGCCGGCCGAGCAGAAGAAGATCGCCTCAGATATCCAGACGGTCGTCTATGACCAAGTGATCTATGTTCCACTCGGGCAATGGCGCGGGGTCAGCGGGTGGCGGAAATCGCTTTCAGGCGTGCTCGACGGACCTGCTACGCCGATCTTCTGGAACATCGATAAGTCTGAGTGAGGCACGAATCTTGACGATGCTTCGCATCGCCGGGGAACGCTGCACCGCGTCCGGGAGACGCATCTACAGCACCACCACGATCTTGCCGAGGTGCCTGTTGGCTTCCATGTGCTCGAATGCTTTGCCGATCTCTGCGAAGGGGTAGACCTTGTCGATCGGCAGTTGCAGTTTTCGCGATTCCACGGCGCCCCAGATGTCCTTGCGGACCTCGTCAAAGATCTCGCGGATTTCCTCGATGCTGCGGGTGCGGAAGGTGACGCCGATATAGTGGATGCGGCGGGCGGCGTGGAGGTCGAAATTGAAATCGGCGTGGGTGCCGCCGAGCCGGCCGACATTGACGATGCGGCCCTTGACCTTGGTGGCGGCGAGATTCTGGTTAGCGACCTTGCCGGAGACCTGGTCGACGATCAGGTCGACGCCTTCGCCATCAGTTGCTTTCAGCACCTGATCGACCCAGCCGGGATCGCTGGAATCGATTGCGAGATCGGCGCCGAACTCCTTCAGGCGGCCGCGGCGCATCGCGTCCGTCGAGGAGCCGATCACGAGTTTGGCGCCCTTCAGTTTGGCGATCTGCATCGCCATCAGCCCGACGCCGGAGCTGGCGCCCTGGATCAAGACGCTCTGGCCCGGCTGCAGCGCGCCGTTGGTCACGACAGCATTGTGCATGGTGGTGATCGCCACGGGGAGGGTGGCGGCTTCCTCGAAATTCATGTTCGAGGGCGCGCGGAACAGCCGGCCGTGGTCGGCTAGCGTGTATTCGGCAAACGCGGCGCCGCCCGAGCCCATGATCTTGTCGCCGACCTTGACGCCCTTGGCATCAGGCCCGAGCTCGGCGACTTCGCCCGCCCATTCCATCCCGAGTACGGTGCCGACGCCGCCGGCCGCGCCATGCACATGGCCCTTGGTCATGCCGAGATCGGCGCGGTTGAGGCCGCAGGCATGGACCTTGACCAGCACCTGCGTGCCCTTCGGCGAGGGCTTTGCGACCTCGGTGATTTCGGCGCCGTTGGGGCCGTAGACATAGGCTTTCATGGGCTCTTCTCGTTGTTGGCGGAGACCGCGTTATTCTGCCGCCTGACGTTGCGCGCCCGACAACATGCCTTCGAACCGGCTGCGGATGATTGCTTCCGCCTTGCGCATGATGCGCGAGACCAGTTCGGCGCAGGTCGGAATGTCATGGATCAGGCCCTGGACCTGGCCGGCGGACCAGATGCCCTCGTCGGCGTCGCCTGACGCGTAGACCATCTTGCCGCGGGCGCCGGCGACGAGTTCGCGGACGTCCTCGAATTTCGCGCCTTCCTTCTCCATCTGCACCACCTTGGTCGAGATCGCGTTCTTCACGACGCGCGAAGTGTTGCGCATGGTGCGGAAGATCAATTCGGTCTCGCGCTCGTCATTGGCGACGATGCGCTCCTTCACGAGCTGATGGATCGGGCTTTCCTTGGTGCACATGAAGCGCGTGCCCATGTTGATGCCTTCGGCGCCGAGCGCCAGCGCCGCAACCAGGCCGCGGCCGTCGCCGAAACCGCCGGAGGCGATCAGCGGAATCTTGACCTTGTCGGCGGCGGCCGGGATCAGGATCAGGCCGGGCGTGTCGTCCTCGCCGGGATGGCCCGCGCATTCAAAACCGTCGATCGAGATGGCATCGACGCCCATCCGCTCTGCCGACAGTGCATGGCGGACGCTGGTGCATTTGTGGATGATCTTAATGCCGTGCTTCTTGAATTCGGTGACGTGTTCCTGCGGCTTATTGCCGGCGGTCTCGACGATCTTGATGCCGGCTTCGATGATGGCCTGGCGGTATTCGGCGTAAGGCGGCGGCTTGATCGCGGGGAGGATGGTGAGGTTGACGCCGAACGGCTTGTCGGTCATGCCGCGGCAGCGCGCGATTTCCTTTGTCAGGTCTTCCGGCGTCGGCTGCGTCAGCGCGGTGATCAGCCCGAGCGCACCGGCATTGGCGACGGCGGCGACCAGCTCGGCGCGGCCGACCCATTGCATGCCGCCCTGCACGATCGGGTGCTCGACGCCAACGAGCTCGGTGAATCGCGTCTTGATCATGTCTGCCCTCTGTGTTTCCCCGGTATGGCCACGAAGGCCGCACGTCATGTTGTGAGATTCGATGGGCAGGATGCCGTCACCCCCTGCAAAAGTCTACCGCGGCGGGCGATGCTCAGGGCAAAGCCATCATGCAAAAGTTGGTGGCTTGTTCCGCAGTGCGGATTATTCCGTAGGTATCAGGCATTTCCGGGGATCACCTGCTTACCGGACGTGCTGCGGACACGCCAAGATCGACGCTTTTGACCCGTACCGTCGTTGGGCTGAACGGAGATTGTGACGCAACACATTGCTGCTTTGGTTTTCATTCAAGGTGCTGTCCATGAATGATCCTCGCAACGTCGACATCTACTCAGCCGAACACAAGCGTGACCCGTTTCCGTTCTATGCATTTCTTCGCAGCGAAGCGCCGGTCTTCGAGGTTGGCGTACCGGTCCTAAAGCGGGCGTGGCTGATTACGCGCTACGATGACGTGGTCCTGTGTCTCCAGGACAGCGACAGGTTCGTCAAAAACGCGAGCAATGCCGGCTTGCGCTCGCCCAAGTCCATGCCGTGGTGGACACCAGCGAGCCTCCGGATACTTTCGGAGAACATGTTGGACCTGGACGATCCCGCACATCGAAGGCTGCGGGCCCTCATCAACAAGGCGTTTAGTCGTGCACGCATCGAGCAGTTACGAAATCGCACCGAAGTCCTGGCTGAGGATCTCGTCGACCGGATGCGCGCAAAGTCGAAGCCCGACCTTATCGAGGATTTCGCCCTTCCGCTTCCGTTGACCGTGATCTCAGAGCTGCTGGGCTTGCCCGAAGAGGCCCGGCCGCGCTTTCGGAAGTGGACCAATGTTTTTCTCGGAGCGCGGTCGGAATTTCGCATGGCGCTCTCGCTGCCCTCGATCTTTGCATTAATGCGATATTTGCGACGTCTCGTTGCCACGCGCCGGCGCACCCCGAAGGATGATCTCATCTCCGCGCTGATTGCCGTGGAAGAGGGGGGCGACCGGCTGAGCGAGAACGAGCTCATCGCCATGCTGGTACTCCTGATCATCGCCGGCCACGAGACGACCGTGAATCTCATTGGTTCGGGAATGCTGGCGCTGATGGAGAATCCGCGCGAGAAAGAGCGCCTGCTCGGAGATTTTTCGCTGCTTGGGCCTGCGGTCGAGGAGTTGTTGCGCTTCACGGCACCCGTTGAGACCGCAACGGAGCGATATGCGGCCCAGGACATCGACCTGCACGGCACTACGATCAGGCGCGGCGATGTCATTTTCCCCGTCATTGTCTCCGCCAACCGGGATGCGCAGAAATTCGCGGAGCCCGATCGGCTGGACGTAGCCCGCAAGCCCAATCCGCACCTTGCGTTTGGAGATGGCGTTCACTTTTGCGCCGGCTCGCATCTGGCTAAGATGGAGGCCGAGATTGCGTTCGGTTGCCTGCTGAGGCGCCTGCCCAAGTTGAGTCTCGCCTGTCCCGCTCACGAATTGCAATGGCGGGCCGCGCCGGTCGTTCGTGGCCTCAAGTCGTTGCCGGTCATCGCGTAGTCGTTGTTGCATCGGAAGACCCGCCGGGCTTTCACCGCTAAGAACCGGCACGGTTGCTCAACAGCGGGCAAAATTCGAACTGGCGATATAGGAATCAGCTGCGTTTGGGTGCTCGAAGTGCGTACAGCCTTTGGTAGATCATCGACTCCGGTATCCAATCAAGCAAGGTGTGTCCAAGGGGCAGCTTGATCAGGCCAGCGATAATTCTGGATGAGGGCGGATACCAATAAACCGACAGGTTATAAAATTTGAGGGGAGTGAACCCCAAAGTCGTAAACTCGTACATCAATCGCTTATGACTGAAGTGTCTTCTGTAGTCCACAATTGGACCCGAAAGCAAAAGTATCTTGCCAGGGTGTTCTTTGGCAACTTTCTCAAAAAATGCTCCCCGCTCTTCAAAGGACAGATAGTAGACGCATTCGAGGGCCGCGATCACGTCGTAACCTTCGAATGATGCTTGTAAGAAATCAGCGCTTTCGAATCTGGCATTTGGCAGGTTCAGCGATTTAGCGCGGGCAATGGCTACATCGCTTATGTCGATACCCACCACCGATCGTGCTTTGCTGAAAATTGCGCTGGTCAGGTGGCCTTCGCCACAACCGAGTTCAAGAACGGATTTGTTCCGGATGAATGGCTTCAGGCGTCGGCGCAAGACCCTGTCCCTGAATCGCGCGTGGGAAATGTGCCAGGGGTCAGGAGTCGTGTAGTAGAGATTGAAATCTGCGGCCGTTCGCATTGCAGGTTTCCGTATTGCGCCTGGTTAGAAAACAAGAGTTCTTCGCGATCTCCCAAAACTGATGGTCTGTACCGCACAGGAGCGATGCTGGCGCTTCGAGACTTTCCTTTGGGCGACGCCTATTGCATTTTCACCCTTTCGAGCCATCGCGCTTCGAAAGTATCAGAGTCTTTCAATGCCCGGGCTTGCGCGTCTAATGGATCGCCAGGCTTCCCTCTGACAACGCTTTGAACTTCTTCTCTGTTGGAAACGGGTTGCGCGAATGCCCCCTTGGGCCATTCCAACAACGATTTCGAAAGCATGGGCTTGCCTTCGTACCAGCACTTTCTTCCGTCGATAAGGCGATAGGACCACCAACGCCCGTGCGGATTTGATGGCGCTGCGGCGCTGCATTGTTGTTTGGCCTGCGCAACTGACGTCCCGACTGGTAAGAGCGCGGCAATCCACGCGGCCAAGACGATTGATGGCAGTTTCCTCATTTGCGCACGGAGAGATTGCTCTGTTGCTGCAAGCGGCTCACAGCAACTACCAGATCGGGGCGTTCGAGAACTTCCACCAGCTTGTCGAGGATATCTTCATTGTTCTGCGGCCGGGGCCGAAGGTATTCTTCCAGTATGAGTTGGGCTTCGTTAATTGCCTGAAGAGCCAATTGTTGATCAGTCATCTCTTCTTCCCCATCAAGAAATGCCGTCCAGCCGGGAAAAAGAAGCAAGAAATCAAGCCGCCTTTTAGGAGATATCCCCGCATTTTTGGGTTATCCGATCAATTTTTGTTTCAATACGGAGGCCCCCAGCGCCCGATCGCGACGCTTCCCGGTTCCACACCGCTTCCGAGCCCCCTTGGCACATTCGGCGGCTGCGCGCCTGAGCCGGCTTTGGGGGTCGGCTGCAAGAGGCAGCCCCCCGACTCACGCGCGGTTGAGAAAGATCGGCAGCCCTCGCTTATTGCCGTAGATGGGGCGGTAGCGCTCCGTGTTGTACGTGCTGGCGACGTCCAATTTGCGCGGCCCGAGCTTGGCGTCAGGGATGGGCACGAGGTCGTAGCGTCCCTCCACCAGCGCTGACATGAGGCCGGTCTTGCCTTCCAGGATGGCATCGTAGGCCATGTTACCGAAAGTCAGGGCCACGAGCTTGTCCATGAAGTCCGGATTGCCAGATCGCAGATCGTAGGTGAGGTCAGATGTGATCGTCTCCTCGCCGGCTCGCCGCTTGATCTCATCGGCGAACGATTCCGCCACGCTCGCCTTCTTGCGATGGCCGTAGGCATCGGGCTCGCCGTATTCCTGCACCTCGTAGCCTTCCCACGCGGCGCCCTCGCTGAGCACGACGAGGGCGTAGTTGCTCGGGTTGGCGCGCTTCTCCTCGACGAGCAACTGGATCAGCTTGTCGAGATCGAACTTGTACTCCGGTATGACGCACCGTATCGAGGTGGCGTATGCGGTGTAGAGCGCGGTAAATCCGGCATCGCGGCCAAAGACGCGGAAGATGCCGATTCGCTCGTGCGAACCGACAGTGGTGCGCTGCCGCTGGATGGCGTCGCTGGCACGGGTGATCGCGGTCGAGAAGCCGATGCAGTACTCGGTGTTGCGGACGTCGTTGTCCATGGTCTTCGGAATGGCGATGATCTTGACGCCGAGGTCATTGAGCTTGGCTGCGTAACTGAGGGTGTCGTCGCCGCCGATGGCGATCAGGTGCTCGATGCCGAGCCCCGAGAGATTAGCCAGCACCTGGCCGGTGACGTCCCACGTCCTGGTTGCGATGCCGCCCCTTGTGCTGAGCGAGACCGGAAAGTCGTTGCCGACGAGATGATCCGGCAGCTTCTTCATCTTGGACGGATTGGTGCGGCTTGAGTGCAGCACGGTGCCGCCGCTCCGGTCTATGGTGCGCGTGTTGTCACGGTTCAGCGGGATGATGTAGTGGGACCTGCTGGCCGGGTCGTCGAGGTTCACGTGCGTGAGCGCCTCCCAACCACGGCGGAGGCCGACGACCTCGATGTCGTTCTCGCTGCCGCGGTAGGTCACGCTCTTGATGACGGCGTTAAGGCCGGGAACGTCGCCGCCGCCCGTGAGAATGCCGATGCGCCTTTTTGCCATACCCACCTCGCAGGCGGTCCCTTACTCAGCCGCTTCCGGCTTGCGCTCCTTGCGCACCTGAAAGCGCTTCAGCAGTGAGGACACGGTGTCGCGGAAGCCACCATACTCCAGCTCGGAATAGGGGAGCATCGCGGCGCCGGACCAGCCCTGGCTGCGCATCTCGATGGCCTTGCGCTGGGCGCGTCGGCGGACCTCGTCCCACGCCGGGTTGTCGAAGAAATCGGTATAGGACTCCGAGAATCGGCCGTCCTTGTCGATCGAGAAGCCGGCGCAGGAAACGATCGGGAGGCAGTACATGCCTGTCACCGGTGTGTTAATTGGCACAGGCATGAGCGGCATCACGTGCGAGCCGCGCGCATCGCCGCCCACGAAATGCGCCTTCGCGAACGGCGAGACGATTTCTTCGGGCGCCGGGAAAATCCCCTGGTTCCTGACGATCGCGACCGGATCGTCCTTGCCGGTGTACTTGCCTGCGATCGCGTGAAGACGCTGCGCCGAAACGGCGACGGCGACCTCGCCATGGGTCCGCGAAACGATGCGATCAATGCCAAAGCGCTCGTTGTCGCGGAGCAGCGCGGCAATGTGGTAGCCATCCGCGGGCGCGTCGAGTTCGATCACGCTGTCGCCGGCCGTGTTGTCCATGTCGATGACATGGAAACGGAATCCCTTGATCATCGGGGGCAGCATCAGCCCGGCGCAATACATTGGATCGGCAAAGGCGAGGTAGAGCGGCAGGTTGTAGGCGCCGGGGCCGCATTTGTCGGCGGCGAACACCATGAAGGACTCCGCAGGTCTCGAGCCCGAGAGGCTGTGGTCGAAGCTGAGCTCGGCGACGCCCGGCCCGGCGCCACGAACGTTTCCGGACGGTGCGTCGACGAGAAGATCCTGGCCGGCGCCATAAAGCCCGGAGGTTTTCGCGACCGAGGTGGCCGCGAGGAACGCCTTCCAGGCAAGTTGATGCACCTCGGAGCTCCCTTCGCCCCGTGTGTGCGTCATGATGATCGCAATGTCGTCGCCGGTGTGGCAGACGAAAGCGTCGATCAGCAGGCCATCGCAGATCGCCTTCGCGACCTCGCCCTCGACAGCCGCCATCATGCGTGTAGATGGTTTCGTGTGACCGCCAACGGAGCCTATGTCGGCCTTGATAACCGAAAGTGTGAGTCTCATGAGCTTTCCCTCCGGCCAGCGCAGCGCAGCGCCTCGGCGTCTGCGCTTGCTGCGCCGGGGCGACGGCGCTGCTCATTTCCGCGAAACAGAACGTCTAATGTTCCGTTAGGTTCCACAAAGGCCGTTCTCGAAAAGCCCGGACTCATCCGGCAGCCGGATCATCGATCACCGTAAAGATCATGCCAGAAGTGATGGGATACCAGGTCATGCGACGACATTTGCTGCGGTGCACGAGTCCGACGTTGGGCCATAGCGGATATTGGGCTATCCACGGCGCATCCTTTCATATCCCGAGGCTGACATTACCCCTCCGGCAGGCCGGCCAAACGCATCCCCTCGTAGAAGCATTCGCGTTTGGCGAGATAGGCCGGGTTGTCGCCTTTGGCGTTGATGCGGTAGCGGCGGATCGTGAAGCTGGGATCGAGCGCGAGTCCGGCCGCGGCGACAGATCGCGCCTCTTTCAGGTCTCCCACCAGCGCCAACGCGGCTGCGAATTGAAAATGTGAGAGCGCGTGATTCCGGTTGGCCTGGAGGCTCCGGCGAAACCAGTCGATTGCCTCGTGCTCCGCGTTGCTGGTCAGCTTGCCCATCCCGACAAACATGAACCACAGGTAGGTGCGCGTATCACGCGGAGAAAGCCGAAGCGCCTCCTGGATATGTCCCTCGACTTCCTCGCCGTGACCCAATTGATATTTGCCAAGCCCGATGAATCCATGGGCATCGGCCAGATTCCTATCCAGCATCAGTGACTGCTGACATTCGGTGATACCTTGAGCCGTGCGGTTCGTCTGCAGCAGAACCGCACCAAGCAGCATGTGGGCCCTGGGATGATTGGGCGCAATGAATAGCGCGCTTTTCAACGCACTCTCTGCGGCATCAAAGTGTACGGATGCGTCATCGGTCAGGAAGGCTGAGCCCATGGACACGTCGATCTGGGCCGCGGCGACCGCGGCTTCGACATTGCCGGGATCAAGAGCAAGGGCACGCACGAAGAAGTCTCGCGCTTGCGCCATGAACGCCGGCGTAACGCCCTTGTTGATGAAAGCTCTGCCCTGAAAGTACAAATCCATCGCGTCCGGGCGTGGCGACCGTTCCGCGCGTCGCGCTTCGGCCTTGATGAGCTCCGCATTCAGGGTATTGGCGAGCCGGGATACGATCTCATCCTGCATGTCCAACAGGTCAGCGGCCGGTTTGTCGAAGCGCTCGGCCCAGACATGACTTCCGGTCTCGGTTTCGGTCAACTGAGCATTCAAGCGAAAACGATTGTCGCCGCGCTGCACCGACCCTTCCAGCACATAGCGTACATTAAGCTCGCGGCCGATCTGCCTGACGTCGATGGCTTTTCCCTTGAACGTGAACGCGGTGTTGCGCGCGATGACGAAGGAGCCGGCGATGCGCGAGAGGTCCGTAGTGAGGCTTTCGGTCACGCCATCGACGAAATAGTCCTGCGCGGGATCGCCGCCGAGACTCGTGAACGGCAGAACGACGATGGACAGATGCGGCACCGCGGATGAAGCTGATACGTCTCCAACGTCGGAGGGTGTCGAGGGCGCAACGGCCGATGGCAGCGTGCTGTCGACTGGCTCTCCATCCACGGCGAGCATGTAGCCGCGGCGGGGCAGGGTTCTCAGGGCTACTCGCCCCGCCATTCCCAGGGCGCGCCTGATGTCGCCAATGGCCTGGACGAGGGAGTCTTCCGTCACCTCACAGTCCGACCAGACCGCATCCAGGATCTCGTCCTTGCTGACCAGCCGTCCGGCCCGTGCGGCAAGCAGCTGGAGCACCAGCCAGGCGCGAGGGCGGAGCGGGACAACTTTGCCGTTTCTGTCGAGCAACAGTTCACGCGCCAAGTCCACCGTCCGGTCGCCGACAACAATCGAATGCTGTGATGACTTGAGCAAGGACACCTCGTGATGCTCGCGTTCGGAAAATTTCGGGGAAGTTTCGGGACGCAGCGCCGATTGTACAGCATCATCCTGCGATGCGGGATAGCGAAACGGTCGCAACGAGCGAACCGGCAAAAGCGAACCAAGAGGAGGCAGTCTCCATGATCCGTCCGGCGATCCTTGCTGCGCTAAGTCTCTCGGTCATCACCCTTTCACCGGTTGCCGGGGCTGACAAGAGATACGGCCCCGGCGTCACCGATACCGAGATCAGGATTGGCCAGACAGTTCCCTATAGCGGGCCGATCTCGTCGCTGAGCCGTTTCGGCCGGATTGAAGCCGCCTATCTCAGCATGATCAACGCGGCCGGCGGCATCAATGGCCGCCAAGTGAAGCTCATTTCGCTCGACGACGCCTTTGCGCCGCCGAAGACGGTGGAGCAGACGCGCAAGCTGGTGGAAGGCGAGGGCGTGCTTGCGATCGTTGGATCGGTCGGCACTCCGACCAATCTTGCCGTAGCGAGGTATCTCAACAGCAAGCAAGTTCCGCAGATCCTGCTGCTTGCCAGCACCCCGAAGCTCGACGACCCCGACAATCTGCCATGGACGACCACGTTCATGATGCCGCAGCCCGTCGAGACCCGGATCTATACGGAGTATCTGCTGCGAAGCAAGCCCGACGCGAAGATCGCGGTCATCTATCAGAATGACGACCTCGGAAAGGGCAATTTGGCGGGCTTCAAGGCGGCGCTCGGATCACACGCTGCGATGGTCGTAGGTGAGGCTGCCTACGACATCACGGACCCGACGATCGATTCACAAATTGTGGCGCTCAAGGCCTCCGGCGCCGACACGCTGTTTCATGCCTCCAACGCGCGGTTCGCCGCACAGGCCGTCCGCAAGGCGCACGAGCTCGGCTGGAAAGTCCAGCATGTCCTGCTGTCCGGCGTCAGCGGAATTTCGGCGGTCCTCGCGCCGGCGGGGCTTGCGGCCTCGACCGGCGCGGTCACGGCGGTCTGGCTGAAGTCGCCTGAAGATTCCATGTGGGACGCCGATGAAGGCATGAAGGCGTATCGCGCCTTCATGAAGGAGTGGGCGCCGAACGAACCGCTCGACGACGCCGTCTTCCCGTATGCGACCGCGCAGATCATCGTCGATATCTTGAAGAAATGCGGCGACGATCTTTCCCGCGAAAATCTGATCAGACAGGCCACCAACGTCCGCGACTTGCAGCTGTCGATGTTCCTGCCGGGCGTGACAATCAACATCACCCCCGCGCAGCGGATTGGATGGCGAAAGGCCAGGATGGCCCGCTTCGACGGGGCCAGATGGGTACTGCTCGATGAGGTCATCGGCGACTGACACCTCCCTGATTCAAACAGACGATGACGTTCGATGGTCGGACCATTGGCAATGAACGACAGGCTGGATGTTGCGATCGTTGGCGCGGGAATTGGTGGCCTGGCCGCTGCAATCGCATTGCGCGCGCGGGGCATGAACGTTTCGGTTTTCGAAGAGGCGGAGTCCCCGCGTGAGGCCGGCGCCGGCATATCCATTCCCCCGAATGCGGCGACCTTGCTGAAACGCACCGGGCTTTGCGACGCGCTCGGGAACATTACCACAACGAGCCAGGGACTGACGCTGCGAACGTCACGGGGAGAGCTCGTTCCGAGACCGCCCTCGGCGCCCGCGATGCAGAGCTATCAGTTTCACCGTGTCGAGCTTCTCGACATGCTGCTGGGTGTGGTGAAAGGGACGGTCAGATTTGGGTACCGGTGCATTGCCGTCGATGACACGGAAACCCGCGCCCGACTGACTTTTGCCAATGGTGCCGTTTGCGTAGCGGATCTGGTCATAGGGGCTGATGGCATTCATTCGATGGTCCAGCGCGAGATAGGCCTGACGGCGCGCCCGACCAGCGAAGGCATCGTGGCCTATAGAGGCCTCGTGCAGTCGCAGAAACTCTCATGGGCCGCAGAATTGCGTGGCCTGAACATGTGGATGGGGCACGGTCGCAGCTTCATCTGCTTCCCGGTGTCGCAGGGGCGCCTGATTAACGTCGTCGCGTTCGTTCCGAGCACGCGCGACATGGAGGAAACCTGGTTCGCGACGGGCGACATCAAAGCGCTCGCTGGCGCGTATGAGGGCTGGGATGCGCCCGTCCAAGATATGATCGCTGCGCTCGACCAGACGTTTCGCTGGGGCATCTATGATCGGCCGCCATTGCCATACTGGTCGCGCGGGTGCGTCACCCTTCTCGGTGATGCCGCTCATCCAATGGTGCCGCATTTCGGCCAAGGCGCCGGACAAGCCATCGAGGACGGCTTCGCGCTGGCTGTTTTGCTCGAGCACGCAAAACGAGACGAGATCCCGGCGCGATTGAAGGCTTACCAGGATCTGAGATTGGAGCGGACCAGCCGCGTGCAAGCCGCCTCGCGCCTGGCCGGCCGGTTCTATCGATCCGCAGACGACGATCCATCGAAGCAGGCCGAAAGGATGCGAGGCTGGATGTCGGCGGCGGCATGGATCTTTCCATACGATGCCGAGGAGGCAGCGGCGTCATTGCTGTAGTCCGACAGGGTCACGACGTCGCCTCCTTTGGGCCGTAGCGGAGCTAAGACAGCTTCGGTAGACGTCCGCTCGTGGCACTTTTCGGAAGCGGGGCGGTTTCCGGCTTGGGTCCGGCATGCGCGCCAAAGCGCACATCGGCCGATCAGTCCGAATTAATGGTTCACGCCCTAGGTTTCAGGTGACGTTCGATCACGGCGCCCGGTGCCAAGACACTGGTGGTGGCTCTAAGCAGATACGGTGGCGACGCTCTCATTCAGTTTCTGATTGACGATCTGGACCGTGCGGTCGATTTCGGCATTGGGTACGCCAAGCTGATGCGAAATCAGCTTCACCAGCAGGTCGACGCGCTCGATAGAAGGCGAGCCACCAGCGACCGCCCGGGCCGCCGACGAGGGCTTGAGAAGGCTTTCCGCAGCTTTGGCGTATTTCTCGAAAGGGACCTGATCCGTGGGATCGGCGCCCAGACGCTGGGCAATGGCATCGACATGGTCATAGATCGACTGCGAGAGATTGATATCGCCGTGCACCGCGTCGCGGATCGATTGCGGCTCCTGCGGCGTGATGCAGCGATAATTCCCCGTCAACAGCATCGACCATTTTGCCAGAGGGACGAACATCGAATTGAACACTTTGAGCTTCACCGGAACGTCCTGACCGTCCAGCTTCACTGCATCGATGTCGGCTTCGAGCTCCCGAAGCAGCAGGTTATGTTTCTCATCCGCAAATGACGCAGCCTTGAAGTTAGTGGGCAGGCCGACATGAAGCACGTTCGCCGCCTCTTCCGGCGGGCGGAAGGCCTGCGGATCGGGCGAGCAGAGCGTCACCAGCCCCGGCTGGAAGCGCTCCCACACCGCGGCGTTGGTATAGGCCTCCTCCAATTCCATTTTCGCGAGGGCCGGGATCCGTTTGAGGTAGGGCAAGGGCGGCATGTTCATGATCGAAAGACAAGGCAGCTTCGCCTCGGCGATTTTGATCATCAGAGCCTGGACCGCAGGGTTGGTATATTGCGGTTCCTGCATGGCAAGACCAACCAGATCGTAACGGGAAGGATCGACGTCGGCGGGCTCGACCGCGTCCAGGATCCCAGGCAGGTCGCGCGAGAAGATCGGCCGGTGGGCCGCCTCGTCGCGCAGCTTGATGCGAACTTCCGTGCCGTCGCGATTGATGAGTTCTGCCGTCTGCTTTCGGCAAACCAGGGTCACGTTGCGACCCGCCATCAAAAGCTTTGTCGCCAGCAATGAGCCGTACGAGGCTCCAAGGATCAGAATGTCACGCGCCATGCGCCCCCCACAGATGTTGCTTTCCGGCGCGCCACCACTCCGGCGCAGATTTGCGAGCGCCTGTTTTGCGACAGGAGTTAAGGCCGAGTTTTGCGGTGCGATACCGCCTTCCCTGGGAGTGCCCCAAGAATGCCGGCGAGGTTCGAAGCGACCTGTCAGGCCGACGCGGCCAACTTGAAGGGCGTTGCCTCGTCGTCAAACGCGGTCGTGATGTCGCGAATGCTGATCACGCCGATCAGGCTGTAATTGTCGATCACCGGGACGTGGCGGATGTGGTGCTTGCTCATGAGGTGACGGACATGCTCGAGCGTATCCGTCGAGGTGCAGGAGACAAGCTGCTGCACCGAAATGAATTGCGAAACGCGCATGTTCACGCCGGCTGCGCCGTATTCGGCTATCGCGCGAACCACGTCGCGTTCGGTGAACATGCCGACCGCCGTGTTGCCTTCGGTGCGGACGACATCCTTCACGACCAGCGCGCTGATATTGCCGGAGCGCATCAGTTGTGCGGCAATGGCGACGGTCTCGTTCATACGGACCGTTGCGACACGGGCGGCTTTCTTGCGCAGGATATCTTCGACTTGCATGGCAACCTCCTTGGGGTGAGTACTGCATCAAGTCTGGTATACATAATGCCAATTGTCAACACGCGGAACGTGGAATTCTCGCGCGTGAGATCGAGATAAATAGGCAATATTGTTGACGTTTCTGGAAGCGCCATGACATTCCAGAAGGAGGGGACCTCGGGTTTATCGGTCTCCGGTGGCGTCAGGTATGCCAGAACTCTCGGTCGCCAAAAGAAAACGCGCCCACCCGGAGGGTGAGCGCGCCTTGTTCCTGAGGTGTAGCAGTGAGGTCAGGCCGCAATCTGCGATTTGGCGACCACCGACTTGCGCCAAGGTTTTAGCACCGCGATCGCCAGCAGCGAGGCCAGGATATTCGCGCCGGCCGCGACGATGAACACGGTGTCCCAGGTGCCCGACGACTGCTGCATGTAGTTCGCCACCGGCACCAAAAGCGCCGCGGTGCCCTTTGCCGTGTAGAGCAGGCCGGCATTGGTCGCCGCGAACTTCGAGCCGAATGTGTCGGTGCAGGTCGATGGGAAGAGGGAATAGATCTCGCCCCAAGCAAAGAACACGAAGCCCGACAGCAGCACGAACCAGACCGGGTCGTGGCCCAGCATGTAGAGACCCCAGATGCCGATGCCCTCCATGCCGAAGGCGATGAACATGGTGTTCTCGCGGCCGATCATGTCGGAGATCCAGCCGAAGAACGGACGGGTCAGGCCGTTGAGGACGCGATCGATGGTGGCTGCGAACGTCACGGCTGTCATCGTCACCGCCATCAGCGTCACCGGTACGCTGTCGACTTTCCAGTCGACGGCGATCGGCTTGAGGTTGGCGGTCACCATCAATCCGCCGGCGCCGACGATCACGAACATGAAATACATCAGCCAGAAGATCGGCTGACGGATCACTTCCGTGGGTTGATAGTTGCGCCGGGTCTGGATCACGTTGCTGTTCTGAACCGTTGGCACCTGTCCCGCTTTCGGCGAGAACATCAGGAAGGCGAGAATGACGATGATGATGCCTTGGCCGAGACCGAAATAGAGGAAGGTGGTCTGGAAGCCGGAGTCCTTGATCATGGCCTGGATCGGCGCAACGGTCAGCGCCGAGCCTGCGCCGAATCCGGCGGCGGTGATGCCGGCAGCAAGGCCGCGCTTGTCGGGAAACCATTTCAGCGCGTTGCCGACGCAGGTGCCGTACACGCCACCCGCGCCGATGCCTGCGATGATCATGCCTAGATAGAAGCCGTTGAGCGTGGTCGCCTGGGCGTTGATCGCCCATCCGATGGCGCAGAGGATGCCGCCGATCAGGACGACGAGGCGCGGGCCGTATTTATCGACGAACCAGCCCTCGACCGGCACCAGCCAGGTCTCGAACAGCACGAACAGCGTAAATGCCCACTGGATTGAGGCGCGATCCCATCCGAATTTCTGCTGGATGTCGGGGACGAAGAACGTCCAACCATATTGGTAGTTCGCGATCATCACCATTGCGGCGACGCCTATGGCCAATTGAGTCCAGCGATAGGCATCGCTCACTCGAGCCTCCGCGACGGGGGCTGCTCCGTGCACTGTATCCGTCATTTTTCCTCCAAAGCGCTGCTGTTCTATCGTTGCCCGACAGCTCGGCGCGACTGTGGTATATGTTATGCCAGTAGACAAGAGAAAATTGCACGTGTTCTAAGAATTCCCCGCGTCGGTGAAAAGCTGCACAAACAAAAAGGGCCGCGCAGTTGCGCGGCCCTTTCGTCGAGAGTGATCTAAGGCTGTTGCTTCGTTTACAGCTTAATCATGCGGTCGCCGCAGATCGCAGGCGGCTATATCCTTCCTGAATGAGCGACCAGAACAGCGCGATCAATCCCAGGATCATGATCGTGCTGACCAGCGGATTGGAAAGGAATACCCCAAACGATCCCTGGGATCCCAGAAGCGATTGGCGGAAGGCCTCTTCGGCCTTGTCGCCGAGCACGATCGCCAGCACCAGCGGCGCGAGGGGATAGTTGCACTTCTTGAGCAGATAACCGATCACGCCGAACACCAGCATCAGCATGACGTCAAATGTGCTGCTATGGACTGAATAGGCGCCGATCGCGCAGAGCACCAGGATAAGCGGTGCAATGATGCTGAAGGGCACGCGCAGGATTGCCGCGAAGATCGGCACGCAGGTCAGCACGACAATCAGGCCGACAATGTTGCCGAGATACATCGAGGCGATCAGGCCCCAGACGAATTCCTTCTGTTCGACAAACAGCATCGGTCCGGGCTGCAGGCCCCAGATCAACAGGCCGCCGAGCAACACCGCAGCCGTCGGAGAGCCCGGCACGCCGAGCGAGAGCATCGGCAGCAGGGCGGAGGTGCCCGCGGCGTGGGCCGCGGTTTCCGGCGCGACCACGCCTTCGATCTCGCCCTTGCCGAAGTTCTTGCCGTTCTTCGCCATGCGCTTGGCGATGCCGTAGCTCATGAACGAGGCCGGAGTAGCGCCCGCCGGCGTAACGCCCATCCAGCAGCCGATGAAGCAGGAGCGCAACGAGGTCATCCAGTATTTGGGCAATTCCTTCCAGGTCTGCAGCACGACCCGCAGATTGATCTTGGCTTTTCCACCGCGGAAGGCGAGCCCTTCTTCCATCGTCAGCAGGATTTCGCCGATACCGAACAGTCCAATCACCGCGATGAGGAAGTCGAACCCGTTCAGCAATGGGGTGAAGCCGAATGTCAGCCGCAGCTGGCCGGTGATGGAATCGAGTCCAACAGCGGCAAGCGCAAAGCCGATCATCATGGCCGCGATGGTCTTGAACGGTGGCTCCTTACTGAGGCCGACGAAGCTGCAGAACGCCAGGAAATAGACCGCGAATTTCTCCGCAGGCCCGAATTGCAGTGCAAAACCTGCAACCAACGGCGCGACCAGCGTGATCATGACGACTGCGAACAGCGCGCCGACGAAGGAGGAGGTGAAGGCGGCCGTCAGTGCTTCGCCGGCCTTGCCCTGCTGCGCCATCGGATAGCCGTCGAACGTGGTGGCTACCGACCATGGTTCGCCGGGTATGTTGAAGAGAATCGAGGTGATCGCTCCGCCGAACAACGCGCCCCAGTAAATGCAGGACAGCATGATGATGGCCGAGGTCGGCGGCATCGAGAATGTCAGCGGCAACAGGATGGCAACGCCGTTGGCGCCGCCCAGTCCCGGGAGCACGCCGATGATGACGCCGAGCACGATGCCGAGGACCATCACCATGATATTGAACGGCTGCAGCGCGACTGCAAAGCCGTGAAAAAGATTGACGAGTTCTTCCATCCCGATAATCCAATCCTGACTGAGCGTCGAAGTTACAGATCGAGCCACTCTTCAACCGGCCCCTTGGGAAGCGGGACCATGAACCAGCGTTCGAAAATGAAGTAGGTGACAATGGGCATGCCGAACGCCACCGCCAGCACGGTAAGCCAGCGGTATTTGCCCAGCCATCGCATGAACCATGCGATGAAGATGATCGAAGCGACGTAGAGCCCAGTGAATGGCATAGCGCCGACATAGATGGCTGTCGGAATGACGACGCTCAGAACCTGACGAAGCTGTCCCCACTCCGCGAACAGTCCGTCATTGTCTTCGCGCAGCCCGTTCCACAGATTGATCCCGCTGGAAGCGACGATGAAAAGCCCGATATAGAATGGGAAGAACCCGGCGCGGGGGCCCTCAGCGCCCCAATTGATCCCCGCCTTGAGGCTGCCGGCGATCACGATCACTCCGAACAGGGCGATCAGTAGGGTGACGCCTGCTTCCACGAGCTTGTGGGTCGGGCCGGTGTTGCTCGAACTGCCTGTTGTCATCGAAACTCCATGCGCAATCAAGCCCGCGGAAACCGAGCCCGACGTCTGCGTTGCTACCCCAATCGATCAGTGCTTCTCGGTCAGTTGCTCGGAGCGAGGAAACCGGCCTCTTTCATCAGAACCTGATGACGCTTGTCCTCGGCCTCGACCCATTTGGCGTATTCTGCGCCGGTCAGGAAGGTCGTGTTGAAGGCGCCGCTCTTCATGAAGTCCTGCCACTCAGGAGTGGCGCGAATTTTCTTGAACAGATCGACATAATACTCGACTTGGTCCTTGGTGGCCCTGGGCGACATGAAGATGCCGCGCAGCATCAGATATTCCATGTCGAGACCTGCCGACTTGCAGGTCGGAATGTCCTTCCAGGCCTTGCCGTCCGCGATCGGCTCGTCGTAGGCCATCGGCTTTGAATCAAAAACGCAGAGGGGGCGCAGCTTGCCGCCGCGCCATTGCGCGACCGCCTCGATCGGATTGTTGACGGTCGAATCGACGTGGTTGCCGACGAGTTGAACGGCGACTTCGCCGCCGCCCTTGTAGGGAATGTAGGTGAACTTGGTGCCGACAGCTTTTTCCACGGCGACAGTGATGATCTGATCTTCCTGCTTCGAGCCGGTGCCGCCCATCTTGATCGAGCCGGCGGGTGCGGCCTTCACGGCGTCGATGTACTCCTTCGCCGTCTTGTACGGCTTGTCGGCGTTCACCCACAGCACGAATTCATCCAGTGCCAGCATCGCGACCGGCGTGAGATCTTTCCAGCTAAACGGTATTCCGGTGGCAAGCGGAGTGGTGAAGAGGTTGGAGAGCGTGATGATGATCTTGTGCGGATTTCCGCCCGATCCCTTGACGTCGAGGAAACCTTCGCCGCCGGCGCCGCCCGACTTGTTGATGACGACCAGCGGCTGCTTCATCAGATTGTGCTTGGTGACAATGCCCTGGATCGTGCGCGCCATCTGGTCGGCGCCGCCGCCTGTGCCGGCGGGAACGATAAATTCGACAGGCCGCACCGGTTCCCACGCCGCAATTGCAGGAGCCGTGGCGCTGCTTGCGCACAGCGCTGCAATCGTTCCTAACGCAAATTGTGTAGAACGCCTCATTTGCTTCACTCCCGTCGAACTGTGGTTACGCCGTTCTTTGCCGGCTTATTAAGTTCATTCCCGATCAAAAGATCAGGTCTTCATGCACCCATGATCGTCGCGCCGCAATGGTTGCCTCAACGCGACTCCCGCAGGTTCGAATTGTACGAGGGGCCTGATCGGGCGGCATCCGCTCTTTTCGGCCAATTGTGAATCTGAGAAGCGCAAGAAGAGGGGAAGGCACGCTCGCGCTGCCTGTTCCTTGCGATATCGCCTTCGCTGTCCCTTGCGGACTGCACGGCCTAGCTCCCCCTGGTATGCGCCCTTGTTCTGGTATGAGCGTTCTGAGCATTGTTGTATATGATATGCCACCATGCAAATGGTTTTTGGTTTCGATAGAAGACCCGGCCAATTTGTCGCAGGTGGCGCCCAAACAGGCAATCGGTGAGCGGAAAACGAAAACGGCCCCGGAAACCGGGGCCGTTGATGGAAATGCAACCTAAGATTGCCATGGGATTTCGCGGGGTCGCGCGAAAAAGCCCTTATTGGAGAAGCATCAGAGGCCGAAAGGGGGGAGGTCGCCGCTGCGAACCGCAACGCGGCTGCTCGCGATCAGAAGGCGGTCGATGGAAGCCATCAGGCGGCCGAACAGGGTACTGGAGGGCAGGAGGCCGATGGATGCAGTCTTGGACATGGATGTCCCCTTTCTGAAGTGGCGGAGGAGCCTCGCTTTCGCGGTACGAGGACAGCTTATGTATACCAGATACCAGCAGCAATGGCTTTGTTTGCATAGCAGCAATCAGATGGTTGCAATGCAGCAATGAGCTGAGCCGCTGGCACTCCAGAATGAAAAAGGCCGCCGGAAACCGGCGGCCTTTGTATTCCAGAATCCCAGACTGCTTATTCGGCCGCCTGCTTGCGCGGCGGGTCGAGTGCGCCGGAGTCGTGGATTTCGGCGACCTGGTGATCGCTGAAGCCGAGGACCTGGCGTAGGATTTCGTCGGTGTGCTCACCGAGCAGCGGCGAGCGGGTCACTTCGCTCGGTGAGTCCGACAGCTTGATCGGATTGCCGACCGAGATGTACTTGCCGCGGGTTGGGTGATCGACCTCGACCACGGTGCCGGTGGCACGCAGCGACTGGTCTTCCGCCAGTTCCTTCATCGACAGGATCGGGCCGCAGGGGATGTCGTCCTTGTTGAGGATCTCCATCGCCTCGAACTTGGTCTTGGTCATCGTCCACTGTTCGATGCGGGCGAAGATTTCGTTCAGCCGCGGCAGGCGAGCCGGGGGCTTGGCGTAGTTCGGATCGGTCTTCCAGCCGGGTTCGCCGATCACGTCGCAGATCTTCTCCCAGACCGGGGCCTGGGTGATGAAATAGATGTAGGCGTTCGGATCGGTCTCCCAGCCCTTGCACTTCAGGATACGGCCGGGCTGACCGCCGCCGGAATCGTTGCCGGCGCGCGGCACGGCATCGCCGAACGGAATGCCTTCGCCATACTGGCTGTATTCCTTCAGCGGCCCATGGGCGAGGCGCTGCTGGTCGCGCAGCTTTACGCGCGCAAGGTTCAACACGCCGTCCTGCATTGCCGCGGTAACGCGCTGGCCCTTGCCCGAGTGCGTGCGCTGATAGAGCGCGGTGACGATGCCGAGCGCCAGATGCAACCCGGTGCCGCTGTCGCCGATCTGCGCGCCGGTGACGAGCGGCAGTCCGTCGCGGAAGCCGGTGGTCGAGGCGGCGCCGCCGGTGCACTGCGCGACGTTTTCGTACACTTTGCAGTCTTCATACGGGCCGGGGCCAAAACCCTTGATCGAGGCCACGATCATCTTCGGGTTGATGCTGTGAATCTTCTCCCAGGGGAAGCCCATGCGGTCGAGCACGCCGGGGCCGAAGTTTTCCACCAGCACGTCGCAGCTCTTGATCAGCGCGGTGAGGACTTCCTTGCCCTTCGGGTTCTTGGTGTCGAGCGTGATCGAACGCTTGTTGTGGTTCAGCATGGTGAAATACAGGCTGTCCACGTTCGGGATATCCTGCAACTGACCGCGCGTGATGTCGCCGACGCCGGGGCGCTCGACCTTGATCACGTCGGCGCCGAACCACGCCAGCAATTGCGTGCAGGTCGGGCCCGACTGGACGTGGGTGAAATCGAGAATGCGAACGCCCGTGAGCGCCTTAGACATATGTTCTCTCCTCTTACTATCTTGTGCCGTCATGCCCGCGGAGGCGGGCATCCAGTAGTCACCGTCGGTTCAGTCGGACGCAGCCTTCGTCACACGATGGTTCGGCGGTTACTGGATCCCCGCCTGCGCGGGGAATGACGCCGATGGGTTGATCAATTCACTTCTTTTTCAGAACGCTCTGCGGATTGAGGTTGCCGATGCGGCCGCTCTCCGAGCCTGCCGCCGGATCGATCACGGCGTTGATCAGCGTCGGCTTGCCGGAATCCATCGCCGCGTTGACGGCGCGCTTCAATTCGTCGGGCGAGGTGGCGTTGATGCCGACGCCGCCGAAGGCTTCCATCATCTTGTCGTAGCGCGAGCCCTTGACGAACCCGTCGTCGCCGGATCCGAACCGCCGGTGTTGACGTCGGTGCCGCGATAGATGCCGTCATTGTTGAAGATGACGATGCAGACCGGAAGCTGGTAGCGGCAGATGGTCTCGATCTCCATGCCGGAGAAGCCGAACGCCGAGTCGCCTTCGACCGCGAGCACCGGCTTGCCGGTTTCGACTGCGGCTGCGATCGAATAGCCCATGCCGATGCCCATCACGCCCCAGGTGCCGACGTCGAGCCGCTTGCGCGGCTTGTACATGTCGATGACGCCGCGGGCGAGATCGAGCGTGTTGGCGCCTTCATTGACCAGGATGGCGTCCGGCCGTTCCTTGATGATGGTGCGCAGTGCGCCGAGCGCGCCGTGATAATCCATCGGGGAAGCGTTGCTCATCAGCTTCGGCGCCATCTTGGCGACGTTGTCGTCACGCTTCTTGTTGACGGTCGAGACCCAGTCGGCTGGCGCGGCCGGCCAGTTGCTGCCCATGCCCTCGAGCAGAGCGGACACGCAGGAGCCGATATCGCCGACCACGGGGGCCGCGATCTCGACGTTGGAATCCATCTCCTTCGGCTCGATGTCGACCTGGATGAATTTCTTCGGCGCATCGCCCCAGGTCTTGCCCTTGCCGTGCGACAACAGCCAGTTGAGGCGGGCGCCGATCAGCATGACGACGTCGGCGTCCTTCAGCACTGTCGAGCGCGCCGCACCGGCCGACTGCGCGTGCGTATCGGGCAGCAGGCCCTTGGCCATGCTCATCTGCAGGAACGGTGCGCCGGTCTTTTCGACGAAGGCGCGGATCTCGTCGTCGGCCTGCGCGTAAGCCGCGCCCTTACCGAGAATGATGAGGGGGCGCTTGGCGCCCTTGAACACGTCGAGCGCGCGCTTGACGGCTGAGGGGGCAGGGATCTGGGCGGGGGCTGCGTCGATCACCTTCACCAGCGACTTCGCGCCGGCGCCGGCATCCATCACCTGGCCGAAAAGCTTCGCCGGCAGGTCGAGATAGACGCCGCCCGGACGTCCCGACACCGCGGCGCGGATCGCGCGGGCAAGACCGATACCGATGTCGGCGGCATGCAGCACGCGGAACGCTGCCTTGCAGAGCGGCTTGGCGATCGCAAGCTGGTCCATCTCTTCATAGTCGCCCTGCTGCAGGTCAACGATCTCGCGCTCGGAGGAACCCGAGATCAGGATCATCGGGAAGCAATTGGTGGTGGCGTGGGCCAGCGCAGTGAGGCCGTTGAGGAAGCCGGGCGCCGAGACCGTGAGGCAGACGCCCGGTTTTTTGGTGAGAAAGCCGGCGATCGAAGCCGCGTAGCCGGCGTTCTGCTCGTGGCGGAACGACAATACGCGCATGCCCGCGGCCTGCATCATGCGTCCGAGGTCGGTGATCGGGATGCCCGGCACACCATAGATGGTACTGATGCCGTTGAGCTTGAGCGCGTCGATGACGAGATGAAAGCCATCCGTCAGTTCTTGCTCGGTGCCCGGTGCTTCGGACTTGGTCGCGGTATTCAGCATGGGCTTCATCTCCCTGATCGTTTTGGTTCGGACGATTTTTCGTCGTCTTCTGGTGCGAAGGTTCGTCTAGCTAAAAAGTTCCTGCCCGTGCGCTTCGACGTAGGCGGCTAGGCCCAGCGTGTGGTCGCGCGCGCGCTTCTCGGCGAGTTCGGTGTCGCGTGCTTCCAGCGCTTCGATGATGCCAAGATGTTCGGGCAGCGAGGTCGCGGTGCGGTCCTTCCGTCCGATGGTCAATTGCCGGTAGCCCCGCACATGCAGCAGGAGATCGTTGGTCAGATCGACCAGCACCGGCGATTCCGAAAGCGAGATCAGCGCCTGATGGAACGCGATATTGGCCTTGGAGTATTCCTCGACATGATCCTGCGGCAGCCGGTCCTTGCCAAAGTCCTTAAAGAAATCGCGCAGCGCGGTGATGTCCTTCTTGCGCGCGGTGGTCGTGATCAGGCGCGCCGCCATGCTCTCGAGTGCGGCCCAGGCGCGGATCATGTCGACGATCTCGGTCTTGGTGCGGCGAACCACGACGATGCCGCGACGCGGCACGGTTTTGACGAAGCCATCCTGTTCCAGCATCGCGATGGCTTCGCGAATAGGGGTGCGGCTTACGCCGAGGCGTTCGGACAGCGCGCGCTCGTCGAGCATCACTTGCTCGGGAGTCGCATAGATATCCATCTTGAGAATAGCTTCCTTCAAGGCCTCGTAGGCCTTGTTCTTGAAGCTCGTCTCAGGCGCAATCCGGACGATTGCGATATCTGCCTCAGCCATGACAGGCGGCGCCTTGGTTTGTTTACGTGCGGGCACGACTCGTCTCCTCCCTGTTTTGGAGACGTCTTCTTAGCAGAAGAAACACCCGAAGATTTTTGGCATACCAAATACCAGGATGTCAAGATGCCCGCGTTTTCGCTGTTTCTGCGCGATAGTTTACCTTGACAATCTAATCTCTGGCATACCAAATGCCATAAAACTAGCCCCAGGAGGAAGCCAATGTCAAATTCTGCAGATGCGGCCCGCAAGATCGTCGAGCCGAGCGCCCAACAGGCTGTCCGCCGGGTGCTCGATACGGTGAAAGCCGAGAAGCGCACGAGCCTCACTGCGCCGGAAGGCAAGGTGGTGTGCGATGCTTATGGCATTCCGGTTCCCAAAGAGGGCGTGGCCAAGTCTGCCGCTGATGCATCCAAGATCGCATCCAGCATGGGCTTCCCGGTGGTGATGAAGATCGTCTCGCCGGACATTCTCCACAAGACCGAAGCCGGCGGCGTCATGGTCGGGGTCAAGACCGCGTCCGATGCTGAGGAGGCCTATGACACCATTCTCGCTAATGCGAAGAAGTATAAGGCCGACGCGAAGATCGAGGGCATCCAGGTCCAGCAGATGCTGGCCGGTGGCACCGAGGTCATCGTCGGCTCCATTACCGACGGCTCGTTCGGCAAGCTGGTGGCGTTCGGCCTCGGCGGCGTGCTGGTCGAGGTCTTGAAGGACATCACCTTCCGCCTCGCGCCCGCGACCAAGGACGATGCGCTGTCGATGCTCGACGGCATCCAGGCCCATGACATGCTGAAGGGCGTGCGCGGTGGCGATCCGGTCAGCCGCGATGCGCTGGCTGATGTCATCGTCAAGGTCTCGCAGCTCGTCAGCGACTTCCCCGAAATCGTTGAACTCGATCTCAATCCGGTGTTCGCCACCAAGAAGGACGCGATTGCAGCCGACGTGCGCATCGTCGTCGATTTCGATTACAAACCGCGTCCGGCGCCGCGCCCGACCGAAGAAATCGTCGCGGCCATGAACCGCATCATGCAGCCGAAGGGCGTTGCCGTGATCGGCGCCTCCGCCGAGGACGGCAAGATCGGCAACTCCGTGATGAAGAACCTCATCAACGGCGGCTACAAGGGCGAGATCTATCCGATCCATCCGAAGGCGGCCGATATTCTCGGTTACAAGGCCTACAAGAGCGTCAAGGACGTGCCCGGCGTGATCGACACGGCGGTGTTTGCGATTCCCGCAAAATTCGTCGCCGGTGCGCTCGCCGAATGCGGCGAGAAGAAAATTCCCGGCGCCGTGCTGATCCCGTCGGGCTTTGCCGAAGCCGGCGCGCCTGAATTGCAGGCCGAAATCGTCGAGGTCGGCAAGAAGTACAACGTTCGCCTGATGGGGCCGAACATCTACGGCTTCTATTATACCTGGTCGAACCTCTGCGCCACGTTCTGCACCGCCTACGACGTCAAGGGCCATGCGGCTTTGTCGTCGCAATCCGGCGGCATCGGGATGGCGATCATCGGTTTTTCGCGCTCGGCGAAAATGGGCGTGTCGGCGATCGTCGGTCTCGGCAACAAGTCTGACATCGACGAGGACGATTTGCTGGCGTTCTTCGAGCAGGACCCCAATACCAACCTGATCGCCCAGCACTGCGAAGACTTGAAAGACGGCCGTGCTTTTGCGGAGGCGGCCAAGCGCGTCTCCAAGAAAAAGCCGGTGGTGGTGCTGAAGGCGGGCCGCACCTCGGCCGGCGCCAAGGCGGCCTCGTCGCATACCGGCGCGCTCGCCGG
Source organism: Bradyrhizobium sp. sBnM-33 (assembly GCF_032917945.1). NCBI lineage: Bacteria > Pseudomonadati > Pseudomonadota > Alphaproteobacteria > Hyphomicrobiales > Nitrobacteraceae > Bradyrhizobium > Bradyrhizobium sp. sBnM-33. Next base: position 6,694,746 of record NZ_CP136624.1, on the reverse strand, counting down.
CAACGACAAGATATATGAGGACGTCTTCAAGCAGTCGGGCGTGATCCGCGCCCGCAGCTTGCGGCAATTGCTCGAATTCGCGCGCGGCATGCCGGTGCTGCCGACGCCGAAAGGCGAGAACGTGCTGATCATCACAGGTGCCGGTGGCTCGGGCGTGCTGCTGTCGGACTCCTGCGTCGACAACGGCCTTTCGCTGATGTCGATGCCGCCGGATCTCGACGCCGCGTTCAGAAAGTTCATCCCGCCGTTCGGCGCGGCTGGAAATCCTGTGGATATCACCGGCGGCGAGCCGCCGATCACCTACATCAACACCGTGAAGCTCGGCCTGTCGGATGAGCGCATCCATTCGCTGATCCTCGGCTACTGGCACACCATCGTCACCCCGCCGATGGTGTTTGCCCGCAACATGGTCGAGGTGAAGAAGGAGATGGAGGCCAAGGGTTTTGTGAAGCCGATCGTCGCCTCGCTTGCCGGCGACGTCGAGGTCGAGGAAGCCGCCGAATATCTCTACCAAAACGGCATCCCGGCCTATGCCTATTCGACCGAACTGCCGGTCGAGGTGCTCGGCGCCAAGTACAAATGGGCACGCGGCGCCGGCTTGCTCTGAGATTATCAACAGTAAATGCCGCTTCGGAAAACCATCCGAGGCGGCATTTTCATCTGATGACGTTCGGTAAACTCGCCCGCAGCGGGGAGGGCCCGTAGGATGGGTGGAGCGAAGCGATGCCCATCAATACCGGTAGCACTGGTCATGTGATGATGGGTTTCGCTTCGCTCTACCCATGCTACGGCGCAGTACGGATGGATGCAGGTCGCGATGAAGAGAGACGTGATCCGGCGCAAGGCCGTCGAGCCTAAATCCACCGCAGACCACGAAGCCGATGTCCGCGACAGCGGCGTCCAGTCCGTCGACCGCGCGCTCTCGATCATCGAGACGCTCGCCGAAGACGACGAAGGTTACCGCTTAAGCGATCTCGCCATCCGCACCGGGCTCTCGACCTCGACCGTGCATCGCCTGCTCGGCACGTTGGAAAGCCGCCGCTTCGTGCAGTTCGACCGCACCGAATCGAAATGGCATGTCGGAGCGCGCTGCTTTTCGGTAGGGGCGACGTTCGCACGCCGCCGCAATTTCACGGCGCAGGCGGTGCCTTACTTGCGCAAGCTGCGCGACTTGACGCGGGAAACTGCCAATCTCGCCGTGGTCGATGATGAATCGATCATCGTGCTGACGCGCATGGAAAGCCGCGAGATCATGCGTTCGCTGACCAAGGTTGGCGGCCGCGTCGCGATGGTGGCCTCCGGCGTCGGCAAGGCAGTGCTCGCGACCTATTCCAACGACGACGTCAGCGCGATCATCCATAATCACGGCATGCCCCGGCTGACGGAAAAGTCGATCGTGCGGCCGGGCGAGCTGTTCAGGGAGCTCGAGAAGATCCGCCGCCAAGGCTACGCCATCGACGATGAGGAGGCCTGCATGGGCCTGCGCTGCATCGCCGCCGTGGTCTATAACGACTGCGCCGAGCCCTTAGCCGCGATCTCCGTCTCCGGCATGACCAGTCGACTGACCGACGAGCGGCTGCCGATACTCGGGCAGACGGTGCGGGAGGTGGCGGCGGAATTAACGGCGGCGCTCGGTGGCGTGATGCCTGGGGCGAAGTCGGCCTGAGCCGGGTTGCGGTCCGTCATTGCCGCCGAGAGAAATTAGGTCTGGCGGCGAGAGCCCCGACATCAGTATATCCATGCATCGCTGTCCATGGCGCGGCTTCGAGGGACGGTGTCCTTCGATTCAGCGATTGGGAAAATTCATGCCTTCTGAAACCCGCTCGCCCCGTCTCGCGGTTCTGATCGATGCCGACAATGCGTCCGCAAAGATTGCGGATGGTCTGAGGAGATCGCCAAGATCGGCGAGGCCAGCGTTCGCCGCATCTACGGCGACTTCTCCAATGCCCGATCCAAGGCCTGGGCCGATATTCTGTCGAAGCACGCCATCATACCGCAGCAGCAGTTCGCCTATACGACTGGAAGGAATGCGTCCGACATAACCCTGGTCATCGACGCGATGGATCTGCTTCACAGCGGTCGGTTCGACGGATTCTGCCTGGTGTCTTCCGACAGCGATTTTACGCGACTTGCCGCCCGCATCCGGGAGCACGGCGTCGATGTGTTCGGGTTCGGCGCGCAGAAGACGCCGGAAAGCTTCAGGCAGGCCTGCCGAAGATTCTTCTATACCGAGAACCTGCTTGGCAGCACGGCCAACACTCAGGATGCCGCCTCGAGGTCGCAGCCGCTGCAATCCCCTGATGAAGCCACCTCTATCATCAAGAAGGTCATCGCCCAGATGGAAAGCGAAGACGGGTGGGTCGATCTTGGGGAAGTCGGAAAACAGATTACCAACCTGGCCCCGATTTCGATTCGAGGACCTTCGGCTCCCGCAAGCTGAGCGACCTCGTGCGAAAGACAAATTCTTTCGAGATCGACCAGCCCAAGGGTGGATCGATGCGAATTCGGATCAAGCCCACCGCCGGATCACCTCCGAAGACACGAACCGCTCGAAACCCGCGGGTGAGTAAACCGAAGGCTGTTTGAGCCCGACCGAAACGGGCGCAACCACAAGCCATCCATGATTAGCGGCATGGCACGGGTCCGCTTTTGGCACCAACAGCAGACCTCCTTCACACTGGCTCGTGGGTCAAAGCACGTCTCTTTCTTCATCAGACAACACACAACCACAGAGTTCCATTGGACAGCTGTGCACTTGGTTTTACCGTTCATTAAGGCGGCGCGCTTTAAAGTGGCGAATAGATAGAACTACAACTTTAGATTCTCTCGCTGTTAATCGCCGTCATCTCTCTAGCTCTACGGCAGGAGCGACGCTTTTCGCGATGATGATGGTTGCGGGCGCGGGGTCTCGGAGCTGCACATATGAACATACCCGCCGCAATCATCTCGGCCGCCATCGGCGCAGCATTATTCGCGGGGATGAACGCCTTTCAGTATCGGCCTTCTTTGATCACACCCGACTACTCGCTGGGCATGATTTTCGCAACGAAGCACTCCAAAGCTCGCACTGCAGTTACTCGTTTGCTGATCGATCCGGTATCGGCGGATTTTAGTGCGTTGCGATCGGTTGAAGACGACGGGGCGGAGTACGTTTGCGGCACCGTTAGGGCGAAAGATAAATCCGGCCATTATGCCGAGTACCGCGACTTCGTTTACACGGTGGCGGTCGACCTTGCCCGTATCGACGACGACGGTCGGATTGCACATCGGCATGCTGCATTCAGGAGATGCCCGGTTTCGGAGGAACAAGACGTAGCCTTGCGGAAGATGCCGATAACGCCCGGCACAGCCTCGATGGCGAAAACCATTCAAACGATCATGCCAACAGCGGGGCCCTCGATTCTGTCCACCATGACGCCGGATATGTCGGCGGGCGGCGCAAAGTCGTCCGGTGGAACCTTAGAACAACAAGTTGGTCAGATGGCAAGCCAGCTCGGTTCAACAGGCCAGCCCGGGCGAGTAGGACAAGGAGCGAATTCGACATTCAAGGCCGCGCTAGGGAACCAGAGCGAGTGGCGCAGCGAACAGCCACCCGCCACATGGCCGACGTTTCCGTTGGACCACCCGCTGGCGAGACCAACCCAAAGACGCGCAAGCCATGGCCTTGGCCAAAGATGTCGACGACCGTTGGGAGCAATCGAATTCCGGGGCCTCCATTTCGCGTCCTTCATCTGATGAAATCAAAGAAGCCTGCCGCGCGCTGCTCGCAATTGATCCGAAAGACGAGGCGTATCCAAAAGCGTGGGCCGCCTTCGTGCGGTTGCGAAGAATCGATCGCGACAGGGCCTCTTGATGATCGGCTTCGAAGTCGAATGTCCGTTGTGGGTTAAAAGCTCCCCTCTTCGGAATGACCGCTTCTGGCGGATTTCGTTGTAAAAGTCTTTTTGGGGTGACGAACGAAAATTTTCAGGGACGCTGACGCGTGTTGCACGTGGCGACGTGAGGGAACCACGTCGTTCCTCGGAAAAACGACCACGGACCTGCGTAGCGGCGTGATGTGGCTTCGCAACGTTACAGCTCTCTGAAAATCACCTTTCGCGAGATTTTCGGGGTCGTTCGATTTTCGACTTTTGCAACAAAATCGGCGCAAAGCGCACAGTTGGCAGGGCCTCTCGATCCGCTAGAGTGTCTCGCAACGGATGAGCGGACGCGGTTGCGTCGTCTGCTGCAAGAAGATGCAGGGGGAAGCATGGGTCGGAAGATCGCGATCGTCGGAGCGGGTGCCGTCGGCGGGTATGCCGGTGCCCATATGGTGCAGGCGGGCGAGGATGTCACGTTCATCGATCCCTGGCCCGAGCATGTCGAGCACATGAGGAAGCACGGGCTGCGCGTCACGCACGCCACGGACGTTGCGGAATTCTCGGTGCCCGTGCGCGCGCTCCATGTCACGGACGCGCAGCAGCTCGCCAAGGAGAAGCCGGTCGACATCGCCTTCGTCTGCATGAAATCCTACGACACCGCCTGGGCCACCATGCTGATCCAGCAATATCTGGCGCCGGACGGCTATGTCGTGTCGCTGCAGAACTGCATGAACGAGGAGACGATCGCCGGCATTGTCGGCTGGGGCAAGACGCTGGGCTGCATTGCCAGCAGCATCACGGTGAACCTGCCGGAGCCCGGCCATATCCACCGCGGCGCCGGCAAGGGCGGGGCGGCGCACACGGTATTTCGCGCCGGCGAAGTACACGGCCGTATCACGCCGCGGGCGGAAGAGGTCTGCCGTCTGGTCGGCTACTCCGATAGCGCCAAGGTGACGGGGAATCTCTGGGGCGAGCGTTGGTCGAAGCTGGTCGCCAACGTCATGGGCAACGGGCTCTCCGCCTGCACCGGACTGCCGGGCGCAGAAATCCTGCAAAGCGAGCCGCTGCGCCGTTTCTCCACGCGGCTCGGCAGCGAAGCGATCCGGGTCGGACAGGCGCACGGCTATCAACTGGAAGAGATTTTGCATCTGCCGCCGGACACGATCGCGCGTGCCGGCGAGGGCGACGAGGAAGCCATGCTCACCTGCGACGAGCAGCGTTTCAAGGACTCAAAGCGCACGTCTTCCCAGCAGCGCCCCTCGATGGGTCAGGACATGCAGAAAGGCCGGCGCACGGAGATCGAGTTCCTCAACGGTTTTGTCGTGCGCGAGGGCGAGAAGCTTGGCATCGCCTGCACTGCAAACGCCGCGCTGACGGATATCGTCAAGCGCGTCGAGCGTGGCGAGCTGAGCCCCGATCCGCGGCACATCACGGAATTGCGGATGAACTGATCCGCCTCGCGTTACTAACTGCGTTTGCGCAAGGCCACGCCGTGACAAAGCAATCGATCTCGCCAAGTGCGAGCTTCGCTCTGCCTGCGCCTCGTCTAGTTGACGGGTCCGCCGCGACCTAAATGTTCCATATCAGGCTCGAGTCTCGTTATCCCGGTCATCCGGTTGACCATGATCGTGATGAGCCAAAGAACGATGCCCACCCCGATCAGGACCCCGGCGACCCGGTACTGAACGGGGTCACGGCCGGCCCAGGGACTAGCGAGGAAAGCGCAAACCATGGCGCCCAGGATCGGCAGAATAGTCGGCGTGCGAAAATGCTGATGACTTACAGAATCGCGCCGAAGCGCCAGCACCGCAACGTTAACCACCGTGAAAACGCATAACAACAGGAGCGCGGTGGTGCCTCCGAGTGCCGGCACCTCACCGACGAACGTGATCAAGGCAAACGCCAGCAAGGTCGTGAAGCCGATAGCGACATAAGGCGTCCGCCGCGTCCTATGTACTCTCCCGAGAGCTGGCGGAAGCACATGCTCGCGGCTCATGCCATACACAAGGCGACTGGCCATGAGCATATTGATGAGGGCGGTATTGGCCACGGCAAACATGGTGATGAATCCAAAGATCCAAATCGGAAAATTTGGCGCGCCCTGTTGGACGACCTTCAGAAGGGGTGTTTCGCCTTCGCCCAATTGCTCCGGCGCCACCAGCGTGATTGCCGAGACCGAGACAAGAACATAGATGAGACAGGTAATCACAAGGCCTGCAAGCAGCACCTTTGGAAAGTCACGGCTTGGATCCTTGCATTCCTCGGCCATGTTGACCGAGTCCTCGAAGCCTACCATGGCAAAGAATGCGAGCGTGGTCGCGGCAATCACCGGCCAGAAAATGCCGCCGTCAGCGGTCGAACGAAACTGAATTACACGCGAGACATCGCCTTGGCCCAACCCGATCGCCCAAAGGCCGATAACAATGATAATCAGCAGCCCCGTCAGCTCCACACAGGTGAGAACGACGTTAGCTTTCAGACTTTCGCCAACACCGCGGAAATTGACTGCAGCAACGAGTGCCATGAAAACGAGACCGGTAATCGTGATGGCAAAGGCCGATAGGTTGAGGCCCATTGCGCCCGACATGTTCGCGGCGAAAGCCCGGGAAGCGGTCGATGCCGAGGTGATACCTGAGCACATCACCGCAAATGCAACGATGAACGTGACGAAATGGATACCAAAAGCCTTGTGGGTGTAGAGAGCCGCGCCGGCTGCTTTCGGATATTTCGTGACCAGTTCGAGATAGCTGAACGCGGTCACAAGGGCGACCACAAACGCAATCACAAAAGGCAGCCACACGACACCGCCGACTTGCTTCGCCACCTGGCCTGTGAGCGCATAGATTCCGGTGCCGAGAATATCGCCGACAATGAACAGCAGGAGCAGCCAGGGGCCCATGACCCTACGAAGGCTCGGTTCAGCGGCGATTGATTGAGCACCGGCGTTCATCGGGACATCGGTCATCGCACGTCCTTTTTATCGGTGGCGCAAGCGCAGTCTACCGGTAGTTGAAGGCCTTGTGCAATAATTCTGCCTGGGGTTCGGCAGTGCGAATTGGCTGAAAATCCGGAACCATTGCCAATCGCCGGCATTCAATTGGCTGGCTCGAAGCGGATCTCAGGAGGACTGGATATGCGATTGATCACATCAACTGCGATACTGGTCCTATCGGTGCTTCCTGCGCTCGCTGATCGCGCAGTCACTGAAGACGAGCGCGCAAAGCTTGTCGCTGCGGCTCAGGCCGAGGGATGCTCAGGCGGCAAGCTCGAGATGGATGAAGACGACCAGCAGTTTGAGGTCGATGACGCCGTCTGCGCGGACGGCAAGAAGTACGACCTCAAGTTTGATATGCAAATGCGCATCAAGCGAAAGAACCTGGATTGAGTTCCGGCGCAAATCCTCCTCGCAACGGCGTTCTTACAGGATTTCCATCACGTTCGTGAACCAAGCGCCTGATATGTCGCGCATTTTCTAACTTCCTCCCACTCCGCGGGAAATAAAATCACCCGCGTTGAGATCGCGCCTCACCGCCACGAAGATCGCCGCCAGAGCCAACACTGTTTGAGCGAGGCGCGACATGGCGAAGATGCGGGCGATCGATGCGGCTGTGCGGATCCTGGAGAAGGAAGGCGTGACCATCGCCTTTGGCGTTCCGGGCGCCGCGATCAATCCGTTTTACTCCGCACTGAAGAAGCGCGGCTCGATCGGGCACATTCTGGCGCGCCATGTCGAGGGCGCCTCGCACATGGCCGAGGGCTATACCCGCGCCAAGGCGGGCAATATCGGCGTCTGCATCGGCACCTCGGGGCCGGCCGGCACCGACATGATCACCGGGATTTATTCGGCGATCGCGGACTCGATCCCGATCCTGTGCATCACCGGGCAGGCGCCGCGCGCGCGGCTCTACAAGGAAGACTTTCAGGCCATCGATATTGAATCTGTTGCCAAGCCGGTGACGAAATGGGCGGTGACCGTGCGCGAGCCGGCGCTGGTGCCGCGCGTGTTCAGCCAGGCGTTTCATGTCATGCGTTCGGGCCGTCCCGGTCCCGTGTTGATCGACCTGCCGCTCGACGTGCAGCTTGCGGAGATCGAATTCGACGACGAGACCTATGAGCCGCTGCCGGTCTACAAGCCCGCGGCAACGCGCAAGCAGATTGAGAAGGCACTCGACATGCTCAATGCCGCGGAGCGGCCGCTGATCGTGGCGGGCGGCGGCGTCATCAATGCCGACGCGTCGGAACTGCTGGTGCAGTTCGCCGAGACGGTCAACGTTCCCGTGGTGCCGACGCTGATGGGGTGGGGCGCTATCCCCGACGATCACGTGCTGATGGCGGGCATGGTCGGCTTGCAGACCAGCCACCGCTACGGCAACGCGACGATGCTGCAATCCGACTTCGTGCTCGGCATCGGCAACCGCTGGGCCAACCGGCACACCGGCTCGATCGAGAACTACATCAAGGGCCGCAAGTTTGTGCATGTCGATATCGAGCCGACGCAGATCGGACGCGTGTTCAATCCCGATTTCGGCATCGTCTCCGACGCCAAGGCGGCGCTGGAATTGTTCGTCTCGGTCGCCAGGGAATGGCGCAGCGCCGGCAAGCTGAGGGAGAGGCAGGCATGGCCGGCGGCCTGCCAGGACCGCAAGCGCACGATGCTGCGCAAGAGCCATTTCGACGACATCCCGATCAAGCCGCAGCGCGTCTATGAGGAGATGAGCAGGGCCTTCGGACGCGAAACCTGCTATGTCAGCGTGATCGGGCTGTCGCAGATCGCCGGCGCGCAATTCCTCGGTGTTTACAGTCCGCGCAACTGGATCAATGCGGGGCAGGCCGGCCCGCTCGGCTGGACGCTTCCCGCCGCGCTTGGCGTTCGCGCCGCCGATCCTTCGCGCCAGATCGTCGCGCTGTCCGGCGACTATGATTTCCAGTTCCTGATCGAGGAGCTTGCGGTCGGGGCGCAGTTCAAGCTGCCCTACATCCACGTCGTCGTGAACAACTCCTATCTCGGACTGATCCGCCAGGCGCAGCGCGGCTTCGACATGGACTACCACGTCCAGCTTTCCTTCGAGAACATCAATGCGCCCGAGCTCGGTGTTTATGGCGTCGATCACGTTGCAGTGGCTGAAGGGCTCGGCTGCAAGGCGATCCGCGTCACCGATCCGAACCACGCGCAAGCGGCGTTCGCGACCGCGCGCGAATGGATGGCGGAATTCAAGGTGCCTGTCGTCGTCGAGTTCATCTTGGAGCGCGTTACCAACATTTCGATGGGCACCGAGATCGACAACATCATCGAATTCGAGGAGGTGCTGGACTTGCCGCTGGACGACACGCCGGCCAAATCGACCGCGCCGCAATCCGGCAAGCTGCTGCCGGCATAAGGGGAGAATCTGATCGTGCCGAAATTTGCCGCCAATCTCACCATGCTGTTCAGCGAGCAGCCGTTCCTCGATCGCTTTGCCGCCGCCAAGGCCGCGGGATTTCACGGGGTCGAATATCTATTCCCGTACGATTTCGACAAGGCCGATCTGCGCGAGCAGTTGCACCAGCACGGCCTGACCCAGGTGCTGCACAATCTCCCCGCCGGCAACTGGGCGGCCGGCGAGCGCGGCATCGCCATCTTGCCTGACCGGGTCGATGAATTCCGCGACGGCGTCGGACGCGCCATAGATTACGCCAAGGCGCTCGATTGCCGTCAGCTCAATTGCCTGGTCGGCATCGCGCCTGACGGTGCTGATGCGACCGATCTCAACGAGACATTGATCGGCAATCTCCGCTTCGCGGCGGATGCGCTCGCCAAGGAGCAGATCAAGCTCCTGATCGAGCCGATCAACACCATCGACATCCCCGGCTTTTTCCTGAACAAGACCGCACAGGCGCTTCAGCTCATTGCGGATGTGCGCTCCAGCAATCTGTTTGTGCAGTACGACATCTACCACATGCAGGTGATGGAGGGTGACATTGCCCGAAGCTTGCAAAAGCATCTGCCGCGCATCGCCCATGTGCAACTCGCCGACAATCCTGGCCGCAATGAGCCGGGTACCGGCGAGATCAACTATCCCTTCCTGTTCAGGCATCTCGACGCTATTGGTTATCGCGGCTGGATCGGCTGCGAATACAAGCCAAGGACGACGACGGTCGAGGGCCTCGGTTGGCACGCCGCGCTGACCGCCGATACCTAAACAAAAAACAAAGTAAGGGGAGTTGAAATGATCGATATCGGCTTTATCGGCCTCGGCACCATGGGGCGCCCGATGGCGGGCCATCTCCAGACGGCAGGCCACCGCCTGTTTCTGCACGACGTCGCGCCGATTGCACCGGAGCTCGTTGCGGCGGGAGGTGTTGTCTGCAAATCCGGCAAGGAGGTCGCCGAGCAGGCCGACGTCGTCATCATCATGGTGCCTGATACGCCGCACGTCGAGGCGGTCTTGTTCGGGCCGGGCGGCGTCGCCGAGGGGCTCTCGAAGGGGCAGATCGTTGTCGACATGAGCTCGATCTCGCCGCTCGCCACCAAGGAGTTTGCGAAGAAAGTCGAGGCGCTCGGCGCCGATTATCTCGACGCGCCAGTATCCGGCGGCGAGGTCGGCGCGAAGGCGGCGAGCCTCACCATCATGGTCGGCGGACCGGAGCGCGCGTTCAACGCGACGAAGCCCGTGTTCGACAAGATGGGCAAGAACGTCACCCTCGTCGGTGCCAACGGCGATGGGCAGACCACCAAGGTCGCCAACCAGATCATCGTGGCGCTGACGATCGAGGCAGTGGGCGAGGCGCTGTTGTTTGCATCAAAAGCCGGCGCGGATCCGGCGCTGGTGCGTAAGGCGCTGATGGGCGGCTTTGCATCGTCGCGGATTCTCGAAGTGCATGGCGAGCGCATGGTGAAGCGCAACTTCGAGCCGGGCTTTCGCATCGAGCTGCACCAGAAGGATCTCGATCTGGCGCTAGAGGGCGCACGTGCGCTTGGCCTTTCCTTGCCGAGCACGGCGCTTGCCCAGCAATTGTTCAGCGCCTGCACCGCGCATGGCGGCAAGGCATGGGACCATTCGGGAATGGTGCGCGCGCTCGAAATGATGGCGAGCCACGAAGTCGCTAAAGCCTGATCTCTTGTACTCCCTGTGACTGGAACCGCGCCGAACCATCGGCGCGGCCCTTTGTGCTGAAACCGGAACCTTCTCACGCCTCCCGTGGTTGAGACACATCATCAATTTACTGGAGAATGAGATGAATAATCGTTTGGCAGTTTCACTGATTGCTGCGTCGTTGCTGACCTCTGGCGCGGCATTCGCGCAATCGACAACTGCGCAGGGTGCCGCGGACGGAGCTGCCGCGGGCGCTGAAGTCGGTGGCCCGATCGGCGCGATCGTCGGCGGCACGGTGGGTGCCGCAGTCGGTGCTGCCGTAGAAATTCCGAACGCCGTGATCAATTCGGTCCCGCGAGACCGTTCTGTCGTGGTTCGTGAGCATGTGGTGGTGGGTGAGCCGCTGCCGCCGACCGTCGAACTGCGTCCAGTGCCGCGGCACACCGAGTACCGCTATGCGGTGGTCAACGATCGCCGGGTGATCGTCGAACCGCGCACGCGCAGGGTTGTGAGGATCCTCGACTAGAGCCTTTTCGGTTCTGATTGAATCAGAGCCGGGCTCTAGATTTTTGTTTTGACGCGTTTTCTTGACGCGAACCGGTGTCCACTTCGCTGGAAAACGCTCTAACGAACGCAGGTCTTATTGAGCCATCCTCGCGGGCGATCGTCCCGCGAGGATTTTTCTTCGATGCGCTGTGGCGAGATCGCCTGATCTTCCAGTCGAGAACCATAGCGGCCGCAAGCCCGACGGATGCCGCCAGCGCGTCGACGACAAAGTCCTCCAGGCGGGCATGCCGGCCCGGCGCCCAGAACTGCAGGATCTCGACCAAACCGGTGAAGCCGATAACGAAGGCCGCCGAGCGCGACCGATCTCGCGCATAGGCCAGTCCGAAGGCCACTCCCAGCAGCACAAAGGCAAGCGCATGCTCCCCGTTCTGCCCCAGGTTCGAGTGCGGCCGTTGCTCCGCCGGTCCGAGGGTCGCGAAGGCGATGGCGGCGGCAAGGCCCCAGGCGAAAAGTCGAAGAATGATCGTCATCGGGACGGCATAGCACGATTTACGCGCCTGCCAGCCCATGCACGCGAAATTGGCGACACCTGTGGTTAATTGGCCTCAGAGCGACTCCCGTATGCCCAGACCGTGCATGAAGCGCTCCCGGATTTGTACGGGGTCGCGGCGGGTGGTGCCCGTGCCCGGCTTGTCGTCGATGCGGACACCGATCAGCGTCGGGCCCGCGGTCGACATGGACTTCTCGACCAGGCGTTCGAAATCCTCCTCGTCCGCCGCCCAACTGCTGTTGGCGAGCCCGCTCGCGACAGCGATGGCGACGATGTCGGCGACGGCGGCACCCGGCGTCGGTTGCGCACCGGTGATCTGGTAGATGCCGTTGTCCATCACCACCATGGTGAGGTTTTTCGGCTTAAGTGTCGCGATCGTCGACAGCGAACCCAGTTGCATCAACAGCGAGCCGTCGCCCTCGAGCGCGAACACCCGGCGTTCTGGTTGCGCGAGCGCCACGCCAAGCGCGATCGGGAAGGCGAGGCCCATGCTGCCGAGCATGTAGAAATTCTGCGGCCGGTGGCCGGCGGCCCACAGGTCGAAATTGGTGTTGCCGATGCCGCCGATCACGGCTTCCTCGTTCTTCAGCTTCGCGACCAGCCGCGAGGTGAGATCGAAGCGGTTCATGACCCTGGTATTGCGGGCAGGGGTGTCGCTGTTCATTGCATCGCTCACTTGTCGAAGACTTTGCCGCCGGTCAGAAGCGGCGAGAGGATCAGCGCCACCGGCGCCTGCGTTGTGATGGCCTGCTTGATAGAGCGGTCGACGATGAATTCGAGTTCATCCAGTCGGGTGATGGTGTGATGCTCCATCGCGAGCGAGTCCAGCACCGGCCGCATGGTGCGGCAGACCAGCGACTGGCCGTAGTTGAATTCGCCGAGCGTGCCGCGCTCGGACACGAACATGATCAGCGGGATCTGATAGGGGATTGCCAGCGACGCCAGCACGTTGGCCAGCGTTGCGAATCCGGACGTCTGCATCAGCACCGCGCCGCGCATGCCACCCATCCAGGCGCCGGAAACGATACCGACCGCTTCCTCTTCGCGTGCCGCGGGGAATGTGGTGAAGAAGGGATCGGCGTGCAGGTTCCTGATCAGCGTCGTCAGGACGCGGTCGGGCACGTAGGGGACCAGGCGGATATCGTTGTGCTTGAGGGTTTGCAGCACGATGCCGTGCCAGCTCTTCTCGGAAGCTTCGGGCAAGCCTTTGTCCTCCGTAACCGCCATTTTGGTCTCCTTAACCCGCGACGTCTTCGTTCGCGCTCGTCCCTGGAGCGGCGAAACTTGACGCCATCGGCGGGATTGTCAACATGTCCCGACCGTATCCGGCTCTGCGCTTCGCGGCGCTACACTCGGCATGCGACGATGTGAGATAACAAGATCAATGTCGGGGAGGGGTAATGGCGAGACGGGTTCGGAATGGTGGCGCCGCTTGCTGCCGCCCCAGGCGCCACTTCCGCGCCGCCTGCATTTCCGTCGAGACCTGCCTCTTGACCGCGGTCGCAAGCTTCCATGTTTCCGTCCGGCCACGCCCTACGATATTCCGTAACTGAAAGTTGCCAAGGAAAATGACCGTCAACAACAAACGTGTGTTCTATGTCAAATATCTCGCCCACGAGATCTATGTCGATATCCTGAAAAGCCGCGCCGATGTGCGGCTCGACCGGCTGGAGAATGACAGTCCCGATACGATCGCAGCGCCGATCTTGTCGGCGGCGCATGCCTACCAGGTGGGCGCGGCGCGTGACGAGATCGCCAGGCATTTTCACGGCGATCAGGATTTGTTGCGGCGGGCGCCGAACCTCCTGATCGTGTCCTCGAACGGCGCTGGCTTCGATCCCGTGGATGTCGATGCCTGCACGGCGGCTGGCGTGCTCGTCGTCAACCAGTCCGGCGGCAACGCCAATTCGGTCGCCGAGCATGCGCTGGGGATGATGCTGACGCTGTCCAAGCGCATCCTTGAATCTGACCGCGCGCTGCGCCGCCAAGCCAACGTCAACCGCAACGCGCTGATCGGCAACGAAGTGCAGGGCAAGACGGTCGGCATCGTCGGCATCGGCAATGTCGGCCGCCGTATCGCCGAGCTCTGCAACGGCCTATTACATATGAAGGTGATCGCCTACGATCCCTATCTGACCGCGGAAGAAATCGCCGCCCGCGGCGGCGAAAAGGTCGAGCTTCATGATCTGATGCGCCGTTCGGATTTCGTCTCGATCTCCTGTCCCCTGACCAAGGACAATCGCCGCATGATCGGCGCCCGCGAGTTCGCGCTAATGCAGCCGCACGCCTTCTTCATCACTACGGCGCGCGGCTTCATTCACGATGAGGAAGCGCTGTACGAGGCATTGCGCGACAAAGGCATTGCTGGAGCCGGTCTCGACGTCTGGGACAAGGAGCCGCCGCCGCCGGAGCATCCGCTGCTGCAGTTCGACAATGTGCTGGCGAGCCCGCATACGGCCGGAGTGACGAAAGAAGCGCGCATCAATATGGGCAGGATCGCCGCCGAGCAGATTCTCGACGCGCTCGACGGCAAGCGACCGCCGCGCATCGTCAATCCCGAGGTGTGGCCCGATTACGCCAGGCGCTTCGAGCGCACGTTCGGATTTGCGCCGAAATAGGCCATCACCTCCGCGAGAAAGACGATCCACGATGGCCGAACCGGCAGATCGCTTCTATGAGTCGCAGGGGCTGCGGTTGCACTATGTCGACTGGGGCAATGAATCCGCGCCGCCGTTGATCCTGATTCACGGCGGGCTCGACCATTGCCGTAGCTGGGATGCGATCGCGCGAGAATTGCAGCCGCATTTCCATATCATGGCGCCGGACCTGCGCGGGCACGGGGATTCCGAATGGGCGAAGGGAAGCAGCTACAGCCTCACCGACAACGTCTATGATCTCACCCGGCTGATGCGCTTTGCGGCGCTGCAGGACGCCGCGATTGTCGGCCACTCGATGGGCGGCATGGTCGCCTTGGCCTATGCCGGCACCTATCCGGAGAGAGTGTCGCGCCTTGCCGTGCTGGATGGCGCGTTCTTGTCGGGCTCGCAGCCCGCACCGATCGCCGAGCAGATGTCGCGCTGGATCGACCAGCTCGACCGTATCTCCGAGCATCAAGAGAGCACGTTCCGGACGGTCGAGGAGGCGGCGAAGCGGTTGTCCGCGCGCAACAGGCGGCTGACGCCGGCGTTGGCGCTTCATCTTGCCAGCTACGGCGCTCGGAAAGGTGCCGACGGCCTCTATCGCTGGAAATTCGATCATTATCAGCGGGCGAGGGCGCCATACCGGCTATCGCCGGAAGATTATATCGCCCTGTGGTCGCGCATCACCTGTCCAACCCTGTTGATGTGGGGAGACGAAAGCTTTCTCCCTGATCCCGCCGGCCTGCTTGCGCACTTCAAGAGAGCCGAGCTGGAGAAGATCGCGGGCGCCGGACACTGGTTGCACCATGACCGGCTCGACGTGGTTCTGGCGTCGCTGCGACGGTTCCTCGGGGCGCCACAGGCTGCGCAAGCCGCGAAGTGAGGCAGGAAATGTCAGATAAAGTTCGCTATGTCCGCCAGCTAAGCCCGTGTTCATCTCGTCGACCGCAGCGCTCCGAACCGGAATCACCGGGGCTCTGAGGCCAGAATCCGCGGAGAAAATTTCATCCGCGACCGGGCTGATTGCGGCAATAATTCCACTGCCAGGCGGCATCGGGACGAAGCGGGCGTTGCTATTTTCCCTGACATCTCGACTAGGTAGCGGCTTGGGACCATTTTCCCTGTGCGCTTTGCCCCCCGGCGCACATGGAAGATCAAGAGATGCGACAGGTTCGTTCATTGCTGAGCAGCGCCTCCTCCCGGATCGGCCGCCGGCTGTCCCAGATCGTCGCCATCGCAGCCGCCAGCCTGCCGACAGCCGGCGCCTAAGGCGCACGCGTCCCTTGCTGCTCCAACATTATGTCCAACTCTGTCAGCGCCTGATCGAGGCTCCGGACGAGCAGGTCCGCGTGCTTCCAGATATCGTTCAATAGCCCCGTTCGCGATCGATGGAGTGCGGTGGGCGCCGGCCGGCCCGTAGCGCTTCCGCGGTCGCACGGAAAGTCGCGCCGATCGCTTCCACGCTCACCTCGCAGGCATCGTGCGGCGTGACGACGATGCGCGGATGCCGCCAGAACGGATGGTGCGGCGCCAGCGGCTCGGTTGCGAAGACATCGAGCGCGGCTCCCGCCAGTTGCCCATCCTCCAGCGCGGCAAGCAGATCCGCTTCGACCAGATGCTCGCCGCGGCCGACCTGGATCAGGTAGCCGCCGCGATACATTCGGGCGAATGTCTTGCGGTTGAGGATGCCCCGGGTTTCCGGCGTCAGCGGCAGCAGGTTCACGAGGATTTCCGTCTGGCCGAGCATCGCATCGAGGCCTGCCGCACCGTCGAAGCCGCTTATGCCTTGCGGCGTCGGCTTTGCGGTCCGGCTCCACGCCATGACGGGGAAACCAAGCAGAGCGAGATCGGCGGCGACCCGACGGCCAATCTCGCCAAAGCCCAAAATGCCGACCGGCACGTCCTGCGCCCGGCGCTGGCCGAGACGCTGCCAGCATTCCTCGCGCTGCTGCGCCTGATAGGACGCAAAGCGCCGCTGATGTCCGATGACGTGCCAGGCAACAAAGCCCGACATCATCTGCGCCTGCTCCGGATCGACGACACGGATCACATCGACATCGGGTCGCAGGCTGGGACACGCCAGAATATTGTCGACGCCGGCGCCGATCGAGCAGACCGCCTGCAGATTGGGATAGTAATCGAAGGCGTCATCCGGTGGGTGCCAGGCCACTGCCAGCCGCACGTCCGTTGCCGGACCTTCGTGGGGATGGTTGATGATTTCGATACGGTCGGCAGCGCGCATGAATTGCGGGCCGAGATAGAAGCGAAGATCGAGGCTCTTGCTAACCAGGACGCAGCGCATCGTTCACGGTCTCGTTCATGCCGCCTTGGACGACGCGGTTTGGCCGGGTACGGCGGAGAGCAGTTCGCGGGTGTAAGCGTGCTCGGAGGCCGCGAACAGGAGCGAGGCGGATTTGAGCTCGACGATCGCACCGTGTTGCATCACGGCGATGCGGTCGCAGATTTGCGCGGCCACGCGCAAATCGTGGGTGATGAACAGCATCGATAGGCCAAGGCGGGCCTTCAGATCTTCCAAGAGGTCCAAGACCTGTGCTTGCACGGAGACGTCGAGCGCGGAGACGGCTTCGTCGGCGACCAGGATTTCCGGATCGAGCGCCAGTGCGCGGGCGATTCCAATGCGCTGACGCTGGCCGCCGGAGAACTCATGCGGAAAGCGCTCCATCGCGCCGGCGTTGAGGCCGACGAGGCTGAGCAGCTCGCCGGCACGCTTTCGTGCCGCCGCCGGATCGACGCCATGCGCGATCGGTCCATCGGTGATGATGTTGCCGACCTTGCGGCGTGGATTGAGCGAAGCGAACGGATCCTGAAACACCATCTGGATGCGGCGGCGCTGTTCGCGCAGCGCCTTGCCGCCGATCCGGGTGAGATCGACATCGCCGATACGCACGGTGCCGGCATCGGGTTCGATCAGGCGCATGACGAGGCGGGCGACGGACGATTTTCCGGAACCGGATTCGCCGACCAGACCGAGCGTCTCGCCGCGAAAAATATCGAAGCTGACGTTCTTGGCCGCCTCCACGCGGCGCTCGCTGCGGAACCATCCGCCGCCGCTGACATAGGTCTTGCCGAGCCCGATCACTTCCACCGCCTTGCTGCGATCGGGCAGAGGCGACCGCTGCGGTGGCTGCAGCGTGGGAACAGCCGCCAGCAAGGCGCGGGTATAGGGATGTTGCGCGCGGAGCAGCACGTCGTCGGCGGTGCCTTGCTCGACCACCTTGCCGTGCTGAAGCACGACCACGCGATCGGCGATCTCGGCGACGACGCCGAAATCGTGGGTGATGAACATGACCGCCATGTTGCGGCGGCGCTGCAGGTCGCGGATCAGTTTGAGGATCTGCGCCTGCGTGGTGACGTCGAGTGCGGTGGTCGGTTCGTCGGCGACCAGCACGGCCGGTTCGAGCGCCAGCGCCATCGCGATCATGGCGCGCTGGCGCTGGCCACCGGACAGTTGATGGGGATAGGCGCGCACAGCGCGCTCGGGGTCGGGCAGGCCGACTTCGCGGATCAAGGCGAGGGCTTTCTGCTGCCGCTCCTTCGGCGTCAGCAAATCATGCGCCTCGAACATCTCGGCGATCTGGTCGCCGATCCGCATCAAGGGATTGAGTGCCGTCATCGGCTCCTGGAACACCATCGCGATGCCGCGGCCGCGCAGCGCCAGCCATTCCGCCGGGCTGAGCGTCAGCAGGTTCTTTCCTTCAAGCAGGATCTCGCCGGATTCAGCCGTCACCGTATCCGGCAGCAGCCCCATCAGCGCATGGGCGCACATCGATTTGCCGGAGCCGGATTCACCGACCACGCAGAGAATTTTTCCGGCTGCTAGTTCGAACGAAACGTCATCCACCGCATGGGCGCGGTCGCCACCGGGCGGCAGCGCCAGCTTCAGGTTCTTGATGACGACAGTCATGCTCAGCGCCCTCCTTTGGCGAGGCGAGGGTTGAGCGCGTCGTTGAGGCCTTCGCCGATCAGGTTCAGCGCCAGCACCGAAACGAGAATGGCGATGCCGGGAAAGACCGTGATCCACCAGGCCTGACGGATCACGGTGCGGCCGGCGCCCACCATGTAGCCCCACGACATCAGGTTGGGATCGCCGAGGCCGAGAAAGGACAGCGAGGATTCCAGCAGGATCGCGGTCGCGACCATCAGCGAGGCCAGCACGATGACGGGAGAAAGCGCGTTCGGCAGGATTTCGCGCCAGATGATCCACCAGTTGGTCTGGCCGGTCACTACCGCCGCCTGGACGTATTCGCGGGTGCGCAGCGACATAACTTCGCCGCGGACCAGCCGCGCCACCGGCGGCCAGCTCACGATAGCTATCGCCGCCACAATCGATACGATGGAGGGTTGCATGATCGCGACGAGCACGATTGCCAGTGCAAAACTCGGGACCGTCTGGAAAAACTCGGTGAACCGCATCAGGGCATCGTCGATCTTGCCGCCGAAATATCCGGCCGCGGCGCCGAGCGGAATGCCGACCGCCAGCGAGGCCAGCGTCGAAATGAGGCCGACCAGCAGCGAGACGCGCGCGCCATAGATGATGCCGGCCATCACATCGCGGCCCAGCGCATCGGTGCCGAGCGGAAAGCCGGCCAACGTGAACGGCGGCAGGAACGGCCGTTGCACCATGCGCCAGGGCGAGGTCGGAAACAGCAGCGGGCCAATCAGGGCGACGGTCACCGCGATGAAAAGGATCGCAATGCCGATCATGCCGCCGGGGTTGCGCAACAGCACTCGCGAAACCTGCCTCATGATGCGAACTCGATGCGGGGATCGACGGAGCGATAGACGAGGTCCGTGATCAGGTTGAACGCCAGCACCATGGCCGAGCAGACGACGAAAACGCCGAGCAGCAGATTGTAGTCCCGCTGCAGCAGCGCCTCGTACATCAGGCGGCCGATCCCCGGCCACGCGAACACGGTTTCGGTCAGTACCGCGCCGCCGACCAGTGTGCCGGCCTGCAAGCCGGCCAAGGTGACAACCGGCAACAAGGCATTGCGCAGCACGTGGCGGCGCTGAATCAAGGAGTCCGACAGGCCCTTGGCGCGCGCCGTCTTGACGAAGTCGAGCCTGCCGACCTCGAGCATCGAGGCGCGGGTCATGCGGGCATAGGTCGCCATGAAGAACAGCCCGATCGTCGTGGCCGGCAAGATCAGATGGGCGGCGACATCGAGCACATGCGCAAGGCCGGTGTAGCCTGCGCCGACCGTCTCGTACCCAAAACTCGGCAGCCAATCCAGCGCCACCGAAAACAGCAAGATCGCCATCAGCGCGACCCAGAATAGCGGAGTGGCGTAGAAGATCAGCGCCGCGACCGTAATCGCAGTGTCGGCCCAGGTGCCGGCAAAGCGCGCCGCCAACGCGCCGAACAGGATGCCGAACGCGAGCGAGATCGCAAACGCGGTACCCGTCAGCAACAGCGTCGCCGGCAGGCGATCGAGAATCAGCTTGGAGACTGGCATCTGCTGGCGAAACGAAAATCCGAGATCGAGGCCGACGATGCCTTTGACATAGAGGAACAGTTGCACCGGCAGTGGCTTGTCGAGGCCGAACTTCTCGCGTAGCTGGGCGATGAAGAGCTGGTCACCGGCGCCGGCTTCGCCCGCCATCACCACCGCCGGATCGCCCGGCGCCATCCGGATCAGGAAGAAGTTCATGACGACAAGCGCGAGAAGGACGACGATGGCCTTCGCGATCCGCTGGGCGATGAAAGAGATCATGGGCTGTCGCTAGGGTTGGAGGCGCGGGTAGCCGGGCGCCGGGCCGGAGCCCGACGCCGCACGAATAGGCGGTTACTTCTCGATCCAGGCGTCGCGGAAACCGTCGTTCACGCCGATGCCGGTCGTGATCAGGTTCTTGACGCTGCAGCGGGTGATGGTCGGGAACTGCAGTTCGAGCATCCACGCCACCGGCACGTCCTCGACCAGGATCTTCTGCGCCTTGGCGTAGATCTCTTCGCGCGCCGCATCGGGGAAGGCGACCGCGCCGTCGGCGAACAGCTTGTCGATCTCGGGATTCGAATAGCCTTCGACGTTATTGAACGGTGAGCCCTTTGCGATCTGGCTGGAGACATAGTTGCGGCCGACGCCGAGCGCGGGGTCGCCGTACTGATAGAGATAGGTAAAGGCGATGTCGTAGTCCCACTCACTGACCTTCTGATTCCAGCCGGGCACGTCGGTGGCGATCATCTCGACGTTGATTCCGACGTCCTGCAGGTTCTGGCGAACCATCTCGGCCCAGCGCTGCCATGTCTCGCCATAGGGCAGGGGCAGCATGCGGACTTTCTCGCCCTTGTAGCCGGCTTCCTTGAGCAGCGCCTTCGCCTTGGCGGGATCGTAGTCGTATTTCGGCACCGCGCTCGTGTAGTACTTGATTGCCGACCCCGACGGACCGGTCGCGATCTTGCCGAGACCATTCCAGACCACGTCCTTGGCCATGTTACGATCGATCGCAAACATCAGCGCCTGGCGGAATTTCTTGTTCGCCGTGGGACCCGAGCGGTTGTTGAGCCAGAGCCAGGAATGCGGGCTGAAGAATTCCCAGCCCGCGCCAGTGACGCAGGTGTTTTTCAGCTTGCTCAAGCGCGGTACGTCAAAATTTTCCACCGAGCCGCCGGGCAGCACGTCAACCTTGCCGGTCTCATAGGCGACCGAACGCGCGGCGGCGTCCGGGATTACGTGCCAATAGATCTCGTCGAGGTTCGGCTTGCCCTTGACGTGGTAGCTCGGATTCTTGACGAGGCGGATGAACGAGCCCTTCTGCCATTCCTTGAACATGAAGGGGCCGGTACCAACAGGCGTGTTGTTGGCGGGGTTGGTCTTGAAATCGGTGCCTTCATAAATGTGCTTGGGGATCATCGGCAGCGAGCCGACTTCGAAGATGCCCATGAAGGGGCCGAACGGCTGTTTCAGCGTGAAGACGACGGTGGATTCGTCCGGCGCTTCCACCTTTTCGAGTTGCACGAGATTGCCGCGGGCACGTGCGTGCGTTTGCTTGAGGAATTCGATCGAGAACAGGACGTCCGCTGAGGTGAACGGCTTGCCGTCATGCCAGGTCACGCCCTTCACCAGTTTGAAGGTGTAGACCTTGCCGTCCTCGCTGACAGACCAGCTTTCGGCGAGGCCGGGGAGGGGCTCGAGCTTGGGGCTGTAGCGTAGTAAGCCTTCATAGATGTTGCCGGCCACCATCTGCGTAGGGCCGTTCTGCACCAGACCCATCATCAGGCTTGGCGGCTCGGGCTGGATCACGGCATTGATGACGCCGCCTGCTTTCGGCCCCTGGGCCATTGCCGCGGTGCTCAGCATGCATATCGCAGCAAAGCTCATCAAAATCTTACGCTTGGACATCGCATACCTCGTTTGAAGAAATGGCTTGTCGACGCTCTCGATTGTCGGGGCGCGCGTGGTCAGTTGGCAAAATCGGGATCGGTACGCGCGAGCATCCGCTTGAAAGCGGCCCATTCGCTGTCGGGCACGCCGTTGGTTTCGATCGCGTCGTAGAAGCTGGAGTATTGGCCGGCCGTCTTGCGGGCCACGGCTGCGGATAGCTCGACGATCTCGGCGCCTGACGACTGCACCGCGAGCTGAGCACGACAGGAGCGTTCCAGATTGTGCATCAGCTTGAAGGCCTCGGCGACCGAGCGTCCGCAGGTCAGCATGCCGTGATTGCGCAACACCATCACGAACTTGTCGCCGAGATCGGCGACCAGGCGCGAACGCTCGTCGAGATCGAGCGCGATGCCCTCATAGTCATGATAGGCGAGGCAGCCGGTGAACTGCAGCGACCATTGATTGAGCGGCAGCAATCCTTGCTTCTGGCAGGCAACGGCGATGCCCGCGACCGTGTGCGTGTGCAGCACGCAGATCGCGTCATGCCGCGCGGCATGGATCGCACTGTGAATCGTAAAACCCGCCGGATTGATGCCGAGCCCCATAGGATCGTCGATGACGTTTCCGTCGAGGTCGACCGTCACCAGGTTGGATGCCGTGACTTCCTCGAAGCGCAGGCCGTAGGGGTTGATGAGAAAGCGGTCCTGTCGGCCCGGAAGGCGGACGGAGATGTGGGTGTAGATGCTGTCGTCGAGACCCAGCCGGTGAATCAGCCGGTAAGCCGCCGCGAGGTCGATCCGGATTTGCAGGGTCTGGTCGTCCACCGCCGGCCAGGCCTTCGCGGTGTGGTGGGCTGCGCTTGTCATTTCCGCCTTCGCTCATTTCACTTTTTCAGCTTGCGTGCGGCGCAGCATCTGGGCAAGATTAAAGTGTCGACAATCGACGATTAAAAAATAACCACGGACTGGCGTGGGTTTAACCGATGCGGCCTATGTCTCTTCCGGTGGGATTACCGGCACTTGCGAACAGCGATCTGGTCGGCCAGATCGCTCGAATCCTGATGCAGGCCATTGTTCAGGGGCGATTGCCCCCAGGCTCCAAGGTGGTGGAGGCAGGGGTTGCCAGGGAATTAGGCGTCAGCCGCGCGCCCGTGCGCGAGGCGGCACGCCTTCTGGAGAAGCAGGGGCTGCTGGTTGCGAGCCCGCGCCGGGGCTTTTTCGTCCGCAAGCTCGAAATCAGAAACATCGACGAGATCTACGATCTGCGTCTGTGCATCGAACGGCATGCCAGCGTGCTGGCGGCGCGGCGGCTTACTCCGGAGTCGCGCGATGTTTTGCGGCGGCAAATCGATGTTCTGCACCGAACCGCCGATCTCGACGACCCCGCCCGGCAGGTGGAAGAGGACTATCGCTTTCACCGGCTGATTTTTGAAATCGCAGATAACCGCCGCCTGCTGCGGCTGTTCGATGATCTCGCAGCAGAACTGCGTATGGTCATCGGCCTGATCGGCCGCCTCTACGATGACCCGCATGAGATCGCGAGGACGCACGAGCCGCTGCTGGCGGCGATCGAAGCCGGTCATCCCGAGCGCATCACCGCGCATGTCGACTACCATATCGGCCACGCCTGGCGCGAAGTCGGCAGGCTGGTGCGAGAGCTTACGCCGCCGCTCGGCAATGCCACCGAACCGAACGGTATCCTGTTCCCAGCCAACGGAGTATCCGTGTGAAGGCCGTCTACACCGAACTGCATCGAAGCCACGATCCGCAATTCTTCCTGGTGCGCGGCGTCATCAAGCGCACCACCGAGCAGCCCGAACGCGCCGATCGGCTGCTGGCCGGGTTGAAGGCCGGCAAGCACAGCCTCGTCGAGCCGACGTTGTTCGGGCAGGGCCCGCGGGCGCGCGTTCACAGCGCGGAGTATCTGCGTTTTATGGAGGAAGCCTGGGACGCCTGGGTCGCGCTCGGTGACTCCGGCTCGGAGATGATCGCCAACATCCACCCCGTTCGCTACGGCGCGACATACCCAACCCATATCGTCGGCCGCCTGGGCTGGCACGCGGCGGATACGGCGGCTCCGATCGGCAAGGGCACTTACGCCGCCGCCTGTGCCGCCACCGATGTCGCTGCGACTGCGGCGCAACTCGTCATGGACGGCGAAGACGCTGTGTATGCGCTGTGCCGACCGCCGGGCCATCACGCCTATGCCGACATGTCGGGCGGCTTCTGTTTCTTCAACAACAGCGCGGTGGCAGCGGCGCAGCTTCGGCTGCAGCATGAGCGCGTCGCAATCCTCGATGTCGACGTGCATCACGGCAACGGCACGCAGGGCATCTTCTATGAGCGCTCCGACGTGCTGACGGTGTCGATCCATGCCGACCCCGTCTTCTTCTATCCATTCGTGTGGGGATATGCGCATGAGCGCGGCGCCGGGCCCGGCCTCGGCGCCAATCTGAACATCCCGTTGCCCAAGGGCACCGGGGATGACGATTACATCAAGGCGCTCGGCGACGCCGAAAAAACCATCCGCGCCTTTGCGCCCGGCGCGCTGGTGGTGGCACTCGGCCTCGATGCCTCGGAGCACGATCCGCTCGCCGGCCTCGCGGTGACCACGGCCGGCTTCCGGCGTATCGGCGCTGCCATCGCGCGGCTCGGCCTGCCGACCGTTTTCGTTCAGGAGGGCGGTTATCTGTCGGATATTCTCGGCGCCAATCTCACGGCCGTGCTCGGCGGCTTCGAAGAGGCTCGTTAGCAGGTCCGCCCATATGCTGTGCCGCGGTTATTCGATGACGATACGCGGCGGCGGCCGGTGCGCCGCGCCGGTTACGATCGCGGTCCAGATTTCACGGGCAATGCTGATGTAATGCTTCGCGTGGACACCGTCGGGCTCGATCGCGACGATGGGGCGGCCCTCGTCCGAAGTTTTCCGGATCTGCATGTCGAGCGGGATCTCGCCGAGATAGGGAATGCCGCGGCGTTCGGCTTCCATCCGCGCGCCGCCGTGGCCGAAGATCGGCGTGACGTGGTTGCAGGTCGGGCAACAGAAGCTCGACATATTCTCGATCAGGCCCAGGATCGGAATGCTCACCTTCTGAAACATCGCGATGCCGCGTCGCGCGTCGATCAGGGCGATGTCCTGCGGCGTCGAGACGATGATCGCGCCGGCTAGCGGCGCCTGTTGCGCCATGGTGAGTTGCGCATCGCCGGTGCCGGGCGGCAGATCGACGACGAGAATATCGAGATCGTCCCAGGCGACTTCGCGGAGCATTTGTGTAATGGCCGAGATCACCATCGGTCCGCGCCAGATCATGGCGTTGTCTTCCTCAACCAGAAAGCCGATCGACATCACCTTGACGCCAAAGCGCTCCAATGGCTCCAGCATGCGCGGGCCGAGCTGGCGCGGCTTGCCGCGCAGTCCGAACAGTTTTTGTTGCGACGGACCGTAGATGTCGGCATCGAGAATGCCAGTTTTCAGTCCAAGCGCGGCGAAGCCGAGCGCGAGGTTGCAGGAGGTGGTGGACTTTCCGACGCCGCCCTTGCCGGAAGCGACCGCGATGGCGTGCTTGACGCCGGGAATGCCGGCGGCCTTCGACGTCGCGCGGGCCTTGAGATCTGGAGGGGTGGCGGGCACAGGCTGCTCACGATCCAAGCGGATCGTCCTTCTTCGCTTCGCGCGCGCGCAAATAATCTTCGGTCGACATGACCGGCGGGCGCTGCGGCACCGCATGTGGGTCGAAACTTTCGTTAACAACCGCTTCGACGCGGCAGTCCGCGCACATCTTGATGACGTCGAGGCGCCTGGCGTTGGCACCCTGGAACATCCAGTGCCTCTCGCCGCCGAGTTTGGCCAGCACGCGATCGATCGAGCTCTTGGTGCCGAACGGTTTGCCGCAGGCGATGCAGTTGAACGGCTCTTCTTCCTTCAGCACGCGCTGCGGCGTGTTCCAGGCCTGGAAGTCGAGACGCGGTTCGATGCTGATGACCTTCTCGGGGCAGGTGGATTGGCAAAGCCCGCACTGCACGCAGAGGCTTTCGGTGAACCGCAGCATCGCGCGGTCGGGGTTGTCGGACAGCGCGCCGGTTGGGCAGGCGGTGACGCAGGCATGGCAGAGCGTGCAACCTTCGACATTCAGATTCACGGTGCCGAAGGGAGCGCCCGGCGCGAGCGGCACGACGTCGACGGGCGTGGGGGCCGCGAGATGCAGCTCGCGAAACGTCGTTTCGAGTACGCCGCGCTTCGCGCCGCGCGGCACAAAGCTGGCGGGCTTTTGCGTGGCAACGCCGCGTGGGGCGGCATCCAGCATGGCGCGCAGTTGGTCCGGATCGTCGGTTTCGATGATCTGGATGATGCCGGCGCCGAAGCCCAGCGCGCTAACGATCCGATCCGACGTCTCGGCCGCGCGGCGAAGCGCCGCAATGTCGTGGCGGGGTTTCTCGCGCGTCAGCAGCGCGGCGCCGCTGCCGCCATAGGCGAAGACGGACGCGATGATCTCCGGTCCCACCTGGGTCACTTCGTTGACGCGCAGCGGCAGTAGATTGGCCGGCAAGCCCTCGCCGAACCGTGCCAACGCATCGATGATGTCTTCGCCATGCTCGCCGTCGTGAAACAACACCACGGCGTCGCTGCCGCCGGCCTTGCGGTAGGTCTGCAGCAGCGTGCGCAGCCGCCGCATCAGCGCGTCCGCACTCGGCAACGCATAGGACGCCGCCCCGGTCGGACATACCGACGCGCAAGAGCCGCAGCCGGCACAGACGTTGGCGTCGATCGCAACCGCGTTCCCGTTCGGCGTGATTGCACCGGTCGGACAGAGGTCAAGACAGCGCGTGCAGCCGGTAATGGACGAGCGGGAATGTGCGCAGAGCGACGGCTCGAAATTGACAAAGCGCGGCTTGTCGAAAGTGCCGACCAGGCCCCCGGCATCCGCGATCGCGCGCTCGACGGCCGCCTTGTCGCGCGGATCGGCGCGAAAATAGCCGGGACGCAGTTCATGCGCGGGGAACAGCGGCGTGCCGCCGGAGAGGTCGAGGATCAGATCGCAGGTCGATGTCGCGCCATCTCGCGAGGATCCGAACACGAGCTTGGCGCGCGAGGACGGGGACGGCAGCGCGTAGTCGTCGATCGAAAGCTCGAACTGGCCGAGATGGCCGCGGGCGTTGCGGATCGTGCCTTTGAGCACAGGAAATTCGTTGGTCCGGCGCGGCGCCACGTCGCCGGGCTTGGTCAGCAGCACGGTGATGTCCAAACGATCGGAGAGACGCTGCGCGGCCTCGATGGCGATCTCGTCGCGGCCGTAGACCAGGGCAACGCCGCTGCTCTCGAGCGTCACCAGCGAGAGCGGGGGCATGTCTTCGCCCGCCGCAGCAATCAGCGCAGCGGCTTTCGGACCGGCTGCCGCGGCGTCCTTCGACCAGCCACCGGTCTCGCGGATGTTGACGAAGGTGAGCTGGGCTTGCGGGGCGTTCTCCGCGACTTCCCGAAACAGCGGCGCTTCCTGGGTGCAGGCAACCGTAATCGGCGCGCCCTCGATGAGCGCTTCCTTGAAGCGGTCGAGTTCGAGCCCGCAAAGCTGGTTGGCCTGCGTGACCTTGCTCGTGCAGCCACGACCGATTGCTTCCGCATCGAGCGGCATGGTCTTCTCGCAACTGCAGATCAGGAGGCGAGACGTCGCCACACTCATTTTGAAATACCTTGAACCCGGAGCATCAACGGGTTGTTGCTTCATCCTACGGTTCTGCGGTAACCGCTCGGACGGATATCTGCAAGATACAAAGGCCGCTCGCGTGGCCAACTTGCGCGTAATAGCATACACAAGCGGCCCGTGGAGCAATTAGGGATTAACCGCTCGTGATCGTTCGTCCAACAGATATGGAGCAGACGCTCGATTTGCCACCCGGTTATACTTTGGTCGCGTTGCGCGAGCTCGGCGACGCCTTTGCCCATGCTCGCGAGATCGCGGCCGAGGCGGGGGCCGGAACGCTGGTGTGGGTACGCCGCTACGATCTGGTCGAGTTCGCGGTGGTCCTTGAACCCGACGAGCCGCTCAGGTCGGCGCGGCGGGCGTTCTTTGCCGGCATGAACGCGCTGGCGGATGCGATTGCCGCCCATTGTCCGCCGGAGCGGGAGGTTGAGTTCGACTGGCCTGACGGCATCAGGTTCGACGCCGGACTGCTCGGCGGCGGACGACTTGCCTGGCCGGTGGATTGCGCCGAGGACGAGGTGCCGGCATGGCTCGTTTTCGGCGTTATCCTGCGCGCTGCCGCCATGGCGCATGTTCCGGAGGTGCAGGCGGCGTCGGGCGTGTCCCTGCTGAGCGAAGGTTTCGAGATGGTTGATACTGATGCCATCATCGAAAGCTTCACCAGGCACCTGATGACGGCATTCGACCGGTGGAAGGAGCGCGGCTTCGAGGCGATCGCGCGGGACTATCTGGAACGGCTTCCCAAGAGCAAGGCTGGTGAGCGCCGGGGCATCGACGTTAACGGCGATCTCCTGGTCAGCATGCCGGTCGGCGGCCGAGAGCCGGAGCGGAACCGTCTTGTGGATGCGCTTGCAAGAGCCAGTTGGTATGATCCGCAGGCGCGCGGCCCGAAATTCGGATGAGGCGGACATGCTGAAATTTCCGCGAACCATCAGGCTGGACCCATCAGATACCTTTGTCTTCGAACGGGCGGCGGAACCCGGCGAATGGGCGGTTTCCGGCGCGTTCGTTTTTTGGAACCGGGATCCAGCCACGCTCGGCCAGAAGCAGCGCGTGGCGCTGCGTTCCGGCTTTCTCGGCATCGACAGCCTTGGATGGTCGACGCTTGCCATTGTCACCGAAGCGAGCGAAGCGGAGCGGCAGGCGATGATCGAGCGGCTTGCAAGCCAGTTGCTGGCGAAATTCGGGGCGCCCGATGCGGATGCCGCCCGTCTTGCCGCCGAGGAGGAGATCGCGTTCGCAGCTTCCTTGTGCGAACACCCGCCGCAGACGCTGCTCGCCGTGCAGCGCAGCGTCGAAAACGGCGAAATCCGCGAACGCTTTCGTACCCTCAAGCCGCGCGCGGTTGCCGCAGATGCCGACCGGTTGCACGCGCATGCCAGCGCCTTTACCTTTCATGAAGTCGAAGGCGATGTTGAACCTGCCGAAGAGGTCGATCTTCTCGGGCTGATCAGGACCGACGCCAGGACGACGGATCGTACATGAGAGAATTTTGGGTCGCCTCGGGCCATCACCTCACGCGCCGCGCCGATCACGGCGGGCTCGTCGCGACGCCCGAACTCATCATGGCCTATCTGGCGCGGCCCGAATTGATGCCGCCGGCCGATGCTTGCGAGGCCGAGCGCCATCTGCATGCGAGCCTGATGGCCGATCCGTTACGCCCGGTCTCGAGCGCTGATATCGCCCGGCTTGCCGATGCTGACGCGCGGGAAAACTGGTCCTTCATGATGAATTTCCGCGACCGGTTGATGGCGGCGCCGTCGCTGGAGGCGGTCTATGTCGCGCTCGCCCGCAAAGGTGCCGGCGATCTACCGCCGATCTTTCTGTCGCAATTGTGCCACCTGATCCTGCGCAACGTGCTCGAAGGCTGCGACGATCCTTATATTTTGCGGGCGGCCGAATTGTTCTATCGCAGCCAGCTCGCGGCCATTCACGAAGGCACGTTGCTGCTCGCCGATGCGGAAGTCATCGAGGCGGAGCAGCATGCCCAGCACGACCTGCATTCATCGCCGCTGACAGCCATGCTGCAGCAGCCAAAGTCATTCGGCGAGATGGATGTGATGGACGACGAAAACGCCTGGACCTACTGGTCGCGATCGGACGCCCATGCAATGGTGATGAATATCGGCGGCAACAAGAAAGCGCGCGCCGGGCTCTGCCGGGTCATCGAGCGCTGGATTGGCCACCTGCTTGGCGTTACCGTCAGCGTCGAAAATATTGCCACGATCGAGGATCGCGACTGGCGCTGGTTCATCGGCCTTGACAGCGAGGCGACGCGGATCGGCAATGCGCTGTGGCGCGGCGAGCGGCTGGAGAATGCCGTTGCTGAACGGATCGTAGCCTTGATGCGCCTGACCTTCGAAGATGTGCGGCTGGTGGATGAGCGGGTCGGCGACAAACCAGTCTACCTCATCCTCGCCATGGGCGCTGACAAGGTCGTGAGACTAAAGGCGCAAAATCTGATCGCGGGCTTGCCGCTGGCCGCCGCCGCGAATGTCACATGATCCACCGAACGGAGGTGCGACATGGCAATGACTGAGGTATCCCGCGAGGTCGGCGTGGTGGTGCGGCGCCGTTCGATCGACAATCCCTGGATCGACCAGCTGTGGTCGCCGGCGATGATTTTGGACGAAGTGCCCGCGACCGCGCCGTGGACTGCGCTGGCCACCGAAGCCGATGCGACGACTTATTACGCGGGCTCGGCCAGCATCGATCTGTTCAGCTCAGAGACGGCGAATTATCGCGACAACCTTGCCGATGGCGAGCCGCGGATCTGGGTCGCGTTGCGGCGTCAGGATGGTGGCCATGAACTGGAGCTGACGAAAGTGACCGCCGACCCGACCGAAGGGGAGGCAATGTTCGAAAGCGGCTGCGACGTGATCGGCACCGTGCCGATGCCGCCCGAGATCGCGTCATGGATTGCGGCCTTCGTCGATCGATTCCATGTCGAGCGCGTGTTCCACAAGCGCAAGCGGGATCGCGCCAGCGGTGACCGGCCGCGGGTGCCGGGCGGCGGGCCGGACGAAAGGATGGGTCGCAAATGAGTGGTCCGGACGAAGCCGATCGGGACAAGGGCTTTCTGGCGCGATGGTCGCAGCGCAAGCAGGAAGCTAAACAGACCGAGCCGAAGCGGGACACGCCGGCTGTCGAAAGCGGCGATTCGCCGGCTCCCTCCCCAGCGCAAGTCGAAGCGGTCGAGCCGGAGTTCGATCTCTCGACGCTACCCAAGCTCGAGGAGCTGACGGAGAGCACCGACATCACCGCATTTCTTCGTAAAGGCGTTCCCGATCATTTGCGGAATGCAGCTTTGCGTAAGTCCTGGGCTCTGGACCCCGCGATTCGCAACTACGTCAGTCCGGCACTTGAATATGCTTATGACTGGAACGCGCCGGGCGGGGTGCCCGGCGGCGGCGAACTCGGGGCCGGCGTCGACGTGGCGCGGCTGGTCGCGCAAATCATGGGCAAGCCCACGGCCGAAACAACAAATTCCGTCGCAAATTCCGAAACTGAGGTGTTAGGTCCTTCGCCACAGCCCGCTGAACGTCAACTCTCGGCAAAATCGCAGGAAGACCATTCTGAGGGGTCTTTGCGACAGCCTGATGAACCCTCGACGGAAACGGAACTCGTTTCAGAGGCGAAACGGGACACAGAGGAACCTGCGTCGCTGCGCGAATCCGAGGCAGCGAAATGTGTTGCACCGCAGCAACGAGTGCGACGCCATGGCACCGCAAAACCGATTGTTTAGACAAAAGTATTTGCGGACATAGGTGGGGCCTATGCTACAAATTTCTTCCTGGAATAATTCCAGTTCTAAAGTGTGTGCCTGAATAAGAGGCACGCGGGCGCGGGCGGGGAGATATCGGTAGCACCATGCGTGATGCCGGACTGGAACTAGCAATTAAGACAGCAGGTGGCGTCGGATCGCTGGCGCGGGGGTTAGGCATTGCGCAGCCCTCCGTTTCCGCATGGTCGCGTACTCCTGCGGAGCGGGTTCTCGCGGTCGAGGCGCTGACGCAGGTGGATCGTCTCGCCCTGCGTCCCGATCTTTACGGATCGTCCGAGGATCAGGTGACATCGAAATCCGAAATCGACGAGATCGATCAACTGCGTGCCGCGGAATACGGCCTGTTGTCGTTGCTGCTTGGCAAGGCGCCGGATGCGGAAACGCTGCAACGGGTTGCCACGCTGAAGGGCGACGGCTCCGATCTCGGCATGGCGCATGTCGAACTCGCGTCCGCCGCCGCGGCGACGGACGACCGCGCCGTCAGCAAGGAGTTCTTCGATCTCTTCATCGGGCTCGGCCGCGGCGAGCTGTTGCCCTATGCCTCCTATTATCTCACCGGCTTTCTTCACGAGCGCCCGCTGGCGCGGGTGCGCGAGGATCTGCGTGCGCTTGGAATCGAGCGCGCAGGCACCTCGCGTGAGCCGGAAGATCACATCGCGATTCTGCTCGAAGTCATGGCTGGGCTCGCACGCGGCGACTTCGAGGCCGAGTTCGCCGAGCAGGCGCGCTTTTTCGAGCGTCATCTCAAGCCGTGGGCGGCGCGGATGTTCGCCGATCTGGAAATATCGCAATCGGCGCGCTTCTACCGCGCCGTCGGCCGCACCGGCCGTGTCTTCATGGAATTGGAATCTGAGGCCTTCACGCTGTCCGAGTGACGGCGATGAGGCAACGTGACAAGGGGAGAATGCAATGAGCAAGCCATCTGACAATAAGTCACGGGCCACAGTGGTGGATCGGCGCAGCCTGTTTCTGATGGGCGGTTCGGCGGTCGCTGCAGCAGCCGTTGTGCCGCTTGCGGGCAGCGAGGCGGCTGCGGATGAGTCGCAGGCCGAGCGCGTCAAGGCGCGCTATAAGGAAAGCGATCACGTCAAGAATTTCTATCGCGTAAACCGCTATTGATGGGACGACGCACATGTTGATGAAGCGAAGAGACGGATCCGCGGGCAAGGCGCGTTTGCAAGGTATCGCCGCCGGCCTCGCGTCGGGAGTTCTCGACCGCCGTACGTTCTTGCGTCGGTCCGGTCTGGCGGCCGGTGCGGGCGCCGCGATCGGCCTGATGCCGCTCGGCTCTGTGCGCAAGGCGCAGGCGGGACCGGAGAAGGTCGGCGCACCGACGGAAATCAGGAAGAACATCTGCACGCATTGCTCGGTCGGTTGCACCGTGATCGCCGAAGTGCAGAACGGCGTCTGGGTCGGCCAGGAGCCGGCTTGGGACAGCCCGATCAACCGCGGCTCGCATTGCGCGAAGGGCGCGGCGGTGCGCGAACTCGTCCATGGCGACCGCCGGCTGAAATACCCGATGAAGCTGGTCAACGGCGAGTGGCAGAAGATCTCTTGGGATCAGGCCATCAACGAGATCGGCGACAAGATGCTCGAAATCCGCGCCAAGTCGGGCGCCGATTCCGTCTATCTGCTCGGCTCGGCAAAATTCTCCAACGAGGGCGGCTACCTGTTCCGCAAGTTCGCGGCGTTCTGGGGCACCAACTCGATCGACCACCAGGCCCGCATCTGCCATTCGACCACTGTTGCCGGCGTCGCCAATACCTGGGGCTACGGCGCAATGACGAATTCCTACAACGATATGCGCAACTCGAAGACGATCGTCTTCATGGGGTCGAATGCCGCCGAAGCCCACCCGGTTTCGTTGCAGCACATCCTCTCCGGCAAGGAGCTGAACCGCGCCAACGTGTTCGTGCTCGATCCGCGCTTCACCCGCACCGCGGCGCATGCCACCGAATATGTGAGGTTCCGCGGCGGCACCGATATTGCCGTGATCTGGGGCATGTTGCACCACATCTTTAACAATGGCTGGGAAGACAAGGAATTCATCAAGCAACGCGTCTACGGCATGGACCAGATCCGCGCCGAAGTCGCGAAGTGGACGCCGGAAGAGGTCGAGCGCGTCACCGGCATTCCCGGCGAGCAACTGAAGAAAGTTGCCGAGACCTTCGCAAAGCAAAAGCCATCGACCATTGTCTGGTGCATGGGCGGCACCCAGCACACCGTCGGCACCGCCAACGTCCGCGCTTATTGTAACCTGTTGCTCGCGACGGGCAACGTCGGGTCCTTCGGCTCGGGCGCCAACATCTTCCGCGGCCACTGCAACGTGCAGGGCGCGACCGATATCGGGCTCGATATCGTGACGCTGCCGCTCTATTACGGTCTGGTCGAAGGCGCCTGGAAGCACTGGGCCCGGGTCTGGGAAGTCGAGTACGATTACCTGCAGTCGCGCTTCGACGAAGTTCCGGCGAAGGCGGGCCGTCCGGCACGCACCCGCAAGCAGAATATGGAGCTGCCGGGCATCCCGTGGACCCGCTGGTTCGATGCGACGCTGTCCAATCCCGACGATGTCGATCAGCGCGATGCCGTGAAGGGCGTGGTCATCATGGGCCACGGCGGCAATACCGTGCCGCGCATGACGGAAATGGTGAAGGGCCTCGAAAAGCTCGAACTGCTCGTGGTCGCCGATCCGCATCCGACGACCTTTGCCGCGATCTCCGATCGGAAGAACGGTACCTATCTGCTGCCGGCCTGTACCCAGTTCGAGACCTCGGGCTCGCGTACGGCGTCCAACCGCTCGCTGCAGTGGGGCGAGCAGATCGTTAAGCCGATCTTCGAATCGAAGGACGACTACGAGATCATCTATCTGCTGTCAGAGAAGCTCGGATTCGCCGACAAGATGTTCAAGAACATCAAGGTCGAGAACAAGCGACCGGTGCCTGAGGACCTGCTCCGCGAAATCAACCGCGGCGGCTTCTCTACCGGTTATTCCGGCCAGTCGCCGGAGCGGTTGAAGGCGCACATGAAGAACCAGGGCAAGTTCGACCTGGTGACGCTGCGCGCCAAGGCGGACGAGCCCGAGATCGGCGGCGACTATTATGGCCTGCCGTGGCCGTGCTGGGGTACGCCGCAGATCCGGCATCCGGGCACGCATACGCTCTACAACACCAACCTGCACGCCAAGGATGGCGGCGGCACGTTCCGCGCGCGCTTCGGCGTGGTCTATGAGGAGAAGCAGCCGGACGGCTCGGTGAAGAACGTCAACCTGCTGTCTGAAGGCTCCTACAGCAAGGGTTCGGAGCTGACCGACGGCTATCCCGAGTTCACCTATGGTGTGCTCAAGAAGCTCGGCTGGGACAAGGATCTCACCGCGGAAGAGCTGGCCACCATCAACAAGATCGGCGGCAACAATCCGGACGGCGTCGGTTGGGCGGTCGATCTGTCGGGCGGCATCATCCGCGTCACGCTGGAGCATGGCGTAATGGCGTATGGCAACGGCAAGGCCCGCGCGGTGGCGTGGAATCTGCCCGATCCCGTGCCGGTGCATCGCGAGCCGATCTACACGGCGCGGCCTGATCTCGTCGCAAAATATCCGACGCGTCCGGATGGGCGTCAGTTCCGCATGGCCAATCTGGGCTTCTCGATCCAGAAGGCGGCGGTCGAGAAGGGGCTCGCCAAACAATTCCCGATCATCCTGACCTCGGGACGCCTCGTCGAATACGAAGGCGGCGGCGAAGAAACCCGATCCAATAAATGGCTCGCGGAATTGCAGCAGGACATGTTCGTCGAGGTCAACACCTCGGATGCCGCCGAGCGCGGCATCAAGGATGGCGGCTGGGTTTGGGTTTACGGCCCGGAAAACAGCTCGAAGGCCCGCGTCAAGGCGCTGGTCACCGACCGCGTCGGCAAGGGGGTGGCGTTCATGCCATTCCACTTCTCCGGCTGGTTCCAGGGCGTCGACCAACGCGGCAAATATCCGAAGGGCTCGGATCCGATCGTGCTCGGCGAAAGCGTCAACACGATCACGTCCTACGGCTACGACCCGGTCACCGGCATGCACGAGGGCAAGGTGACCCTGTGCCAGATTCAAGCGGCGTGAGAGGAGAATAGATCATGGCTCGCGTCAAATTTCTTTGTGATGCCGACCGTTGCATCGAGTGCAACGCCTGCGTGACCGCCTGCAAGAATGAACATGAAGTGCCGTGGGGCATCAATCGCCGCCGCGTCGTCACCATCAATGACGGCAAGCCCGGCGAACGCTCGGTCTCGATGGCCTGCATGCATTGCACGGACGCGCCGTGCGCCGCGGTCTGCCCGGTGTCGTGCTTCTACACCACCGCGGACGGCGTCGTGCTGCACTCCAAGGATCTGTGCATCGGCTGCGGCTACTGCTTCTACGCCTGTCCGTTCGGCGCGCCGCAATATCCGAAGGTCGGCAACTTCGGATCGCGCGGCAAGATGGACAAGTGCACCTACTGCGCGGGCGGGCCGGAAGCCGATTCCACCCCGGCCGAATACGCCAAATACGGCGCCAACCGCCTGGCCGAAGGCAAGCTGCCGATTTGCGCCGAGATGTGCTCGACCAAGTCGCTGCTCGCCGGGGACGGCGCGATCATCGCCGAGATCTACAAGGAGCGGGTGATGAAGCGCGGTTACGGCTCGGGCATGTGGGGCTGGAAGACCGCCTACAGCGATTCGCCGACCGGCTGATGCAACGGCCGCCGCGTTTCGGCGCGGCGGCATCAGGGTAATTCCGATAACCGAAAGGCGTTGGCAAATGCCAGGCTCACTTTCAAGTCTCAGATTCGCGGTGTTCAAACCGCTGTTCGCCGCATTCGCTTTGCTGTTCGTTCTCGCACAGCCCGCGGCTGCACAGATTTCGTTCAAGCCGACCGCCGAGGCCGTTCAGGAAGACAAGCTCCTGAACGCGCTGAAGGAGGGCGACAAGATCACCGGGCGCGTATCGATCCCCGACGGGATGGCTGCCAGCTTGATCCAGCCCGCCGGGCGCGACTGGCGCGACTTCCAGCGTAGCAAGCTGCCGTGGATCGGCGGCATTTCCATCCTCGGCATGCTGGCTGTGCTCGCGATCTTCCTGATGGTGCGCGGCCGGATTCGCGTGCATGAGGGGTTCTCAGGGAAGACGATGCTGCGCTTCGCCAGTTTCGAGCGGTTTACACACTGGCTCACGGCAAGCTGCTTCATCATCCTGGCGCTCTCGGGCCTGAACGTCAGCTTCGGACGCACCCTGATCTTGCCGCTGTTCGGCCCCGACGCTTTTGCGACTATGTCAGCCTGGGCCAAGCTTGCGCACAACTACCTGGCATTCCCGTTCATGCTGGGTCTTGCGATCATGTTCCTGATCTGGATCAAGGATAACATCCCCAGCAAGCTCGATTGGGAATGGCTCAAGCAGGGCGGGGGCCTTCTGTCTGACGACAAGCATCCGCCGGCCAAGCGTTTCAACGCGGGCCAGAAGGGCATCTTCTGGATCGTGATCATTGGTGGCGTGCTGATGTCGGTGTCCGGCTGGTTCCTGCTGTTCCCGTATCTTCCGGCCAACGTCACGGCGCTCCAGTTCTGGACCGTCATCCATGCCGTGATCGCGATGCTCTTCATCGCCGTCATGCTGGCGCACATCTATATCGGCTCGATCGGCATGGAGGGGGCGTTCGACGCGATGGGAACCGGTGAGGTCGATCTCAACTGGGCCAAGGAACACCACGCGCTCTGGGTCAAGGAACAGCAGGCAAAGGGCGAGGCTCCATCCGAGAGCCCGGCCCGAGCCGTGCCGGCCGAATGATCCGGCGCGGCTCAAGTCAAACATGAGGAAGTGACATGAAATCCTTTGTTGCGGCAGTAGCATTCGCAGTCGTTGCTGCTGTTGGCGTTGCGATCGTGCTCAACAACTTTCAGGAGTCGAGCTCCGTCGCCTTTACGACCACGGGTGCCAGGGTCGGCGATCCCGGCCATAATCTGATTGGCCCGAGCTGACGCCGGCGGTGGGCGCGCCTGACGTCACGCTGGCGTGGCCGGTCGAAATCCGCCTGCCGAAGGATCGCCGCAGCTTGCGCGTTACCTTCGACGATGGCCGCACATTCGATCTCTCCGCCGAATTGCTCAGGGTCACCAGCCCGTCGGCCGAAGTGCAGGGGCATTCCGAAGCCGAGCGCAAGACCGTCGGCGGCAAACGCAATGTCACCATTCTTTCGGTCGATCCTGTCGGCAATTATGCCGTCAGAATAGGGTTCGACGATATGCACGCGACCGGCATCTACTCCTGGACGTTCTTGCGCGATCTCGGTGAGAATGCCGAGCGGCGCTTTCAGGACTACCTCGACGACCTGCAAGCCAAGGGGCTCGACCGCGACAGGCCGGGCGTACGCTAAAGGGCCGGCGGGAATGGCATCCAGCGATTCGGCGAAAGCTTCACGTCGCAAGGCAGGCCGGTCGGCGCTTCTGGCGCTTGCGGCCGTGCTGATCGCGCTGCCGATAGGCGCAACGGCCGCCGTCGCGCAACTGCGTGGGCATGGCGGGCCGGTTCGGGCGCTGGCGATCTCGGCCGATGGTCAAAGCGCGATCTCCGGCAGTTTCGATTCAACTGCGATCCGCTGGTCGCTGACGCGCAATGCGGCCGAGCAGGTGCTTCGTTTCCATTCCGACGCAATCAACGCAGTCGTGCTGCTCGGGGAGGGACGCGCAGCGACCGCCGGCGCTGACGGTCGCATCGCCATCTGGACCTTTGGCAAGGCAGAGCCCGACGCGGTGTTCGAAGGCCACACGGCGCCGATCGTAGCGCTCGCCGTGTCGCCTGATGGCGCGACGCTCGCGTCGGCTTCGTGGGATCACACGGTGCGGCTCTGGCCGCTCGCAGGCGGTGCGCCGCGGGTATTTGATGAGCATACGCAGAACGTCAATGGCGTGGCGTTTACGGCCGACGGCCGCACGCTGGTCAGCGTCAGCTACGATCTCAGCGTTCGCATCTGGCCGCTGTCGGGCGCGCAGGCGCCGACCGTCGTTCCGATGCCGACACCGCTCAACGCCGTGGCGGCGGGCCGTGACGGTGAAATCGCGGTCGGCGGTGCCGACGGCAAGGTTTACTTCCTGACCGCCGGCGGCGCGCGCGCCGGCGAGCTCGCGGCAGGGCCAAGGCCGGTGATCTCGATTGCGATTTCACCTGATGGCGCGCATGTGGCCGCCGCGGGCATCGGCGGCACGGTCGCCGTGATCGACCGCAAGGCGCGTACGCTCGCGCGCACGCTGGTCGGCCCGGGCTTGCCGGTCTGGTCGGTCGTATTCGCACCCGACAGCCGTACGCTGCTCACGGGCGGCGCTGATAACATCATCCGGCGCTGGAACGCCGTGACAGGCGAGCCGGTCGATCCGCTCCTCGTGGAAACGGCGGGAGATCCGCTCGCCGCCTATGCCGGCGATCGCGGCGCGGAAATCTTCCGCGCCTGCGTCGCCTGCCATACGCTCGGCGCCGATCAGGCCAATCGCGCAGGGCCGACGCTCGCCGGAATCTTTGGCCGGCGCATCGCGACCGCGCCTGGATATCATTTTTCCGAAGCGCTCAAGAAGCTCGATATCGTCTGGACGCCGGAGACGATTTCCAAGCTGTTCGAAGTCGGGCCGCAAGCCTATACGCCCGGCACCAAGATGCCGGAGCAGCGCATCGGCTCGGAGCAGGACCGTGCCGCGCTGGTGCAATTCCTCGAGCGAGCGACAAAGCGATAGAGCGCTTGGCTGGGCGCTATCGCGATGTCGTCAATGTTTCGCGGGCGCCGAAAACACCAGCGACATATCCTCGAAATCCTCGGTGGGAAGCTTGTTGACGCCTGCGGCGGCCGCCGTCGTCTTCGACGGTGCCACGCCGGTGGTCAAGGCAGAACGGTCACTGGAAATTGAGTATGAACGCAATGTGGTTGCGACAGCGAGCAGGGCGACTGCCACGAATCCGGAAATCAACAAATGCTTCATGGAAAACTCCGTTGGCTCGATATGCAGTGTGGCTTGCCACCACCGCATTACGGCCAACGGTCACGCGCGCATGTGGTCTACGTCACCTATCACGATCTTGTTTTTGACGATCGGGCCGGTTCCCTTGCTCCGTAACGAAATGCGCGTCCGCATTTGCTGACTTTTCGGCCGGCGAACTACCCAGATAGAGTGGAATCTGCTTACGGAGCAGGACGACGACCGGTCCGTGGGTTGAGCGGACCCGTTGGCCGGCGCCTCAAGGCTTCCGGCAGGAACTTTTCGTCCGGAGCGGCAACGGCGCTGGCGCGAACGTCCGCCGCGGTTTGGGCGCGTTCGTGCTCGGTCTGATTGTCCTTGAACTTTCGCTTTACGTCGAGGCCACCAACGGGATCGTTGACGCCGTGTTGAATGTCCCTGAAGTCGTCCACAAAATCCTCCCGACTTCCATCGATCCGCACGTGCGGAAACGCGGACCGGAGAACCAGGTTCCTCCTGCGTCCGTCAGGAGGCGCCGTTAAATTGAAGCATTAAGTGGAACCGGCAGTGCCACGCCCAATTGACTCCAGGTGAAGCGAGATGGAGCGGCAGATGAGCGACAGCACCGTCAAAAAGGTATCCAGCAAAACCGCACCCAAGGGGACGATGGGTCAAACCTATCTCGTTTCCGGCAAACGGCTCTCGATGCGGTTATGGGAAAACGAACAGCCGCAAACCGACGTGTCCGAACCGAGAGATTACGAAACGGTCGGTTACGTCATGAAGGGACGTGCCGAACTTGTTATCGAGGGTCAGACGATAAGGCTGGAGCCAGGCGACTCTTGGCTGGTGCCCGCGCATGCTGAACACAGCTATCGCATTCTTGAGCCATTTACGGCCGTGGAGGCGACCGCGCCGCCCGCGCAAGTGCATGGCCGCGACGAAGTAAAAGCGTAGTCATACAACAAGTTTTTGGGAGAACGTGATGGGACTCGAAGCAGTCTATTTTATCGGAGCGTTCGTGCTTCTTACCGCGCTGATCTATGGGACGCTGAGTTATCATTATCGCAATAGGGCCGCGACGCGGGCCGGCGATGAAATCGTGAAGCAGCGGTATCGGGAAAACCAGGGCTGAAGCCGGAAAATTCGCTTCTCTAACATGACAGTAGTATCTTCGTTGCGCGGATGCCAACAGGGCGCGCGAGTACACGCCCGATGACAAGCTCCGCGACATCCGGGTTGTCTCGGGCTACCTGTCCCGGATGTCGCTTCGCCCATCCGCTACAACTCTATATCCGCCTGGGCTGGGCGGGGGACCGCATTCACTGCACGCCTTGCGAGTCCTCGGCGCCGAGTGGGGCTTTGTAGCCGCCGTCGCGACCGGGGACGCCGATATGAATCTCGTGCCCCTGGCGCATCGCCAGCGACGCCGCGGCGACGGCCGCTTCGAAGGCTGCTTCCTTCGTGTCGTATCTATGCGGCGCATTCCCGTCATGGAGGACCGTCCACCCGTCCGGCTCGGAGACGATCATGTATTCAGCCAATCCCATCGGAGCCTCCTTGCTGTTCGCAAGGCCAACGTGGAGACCGTTGCCCGGTTCCGATCGGGTGGACCGCTTAGCAGGGCGTCACGTGCGCTGTTTGCCGGGTCTCGGGGGATCCTGCTGTGAAGGATCGGTCAGTCTTTCGGAGGACGTCCACGCTTGGCAAATGTCAGTCCCTGCAGGTCGGCCGCGTTTTGCAAGAGACCTGCGCGCTTCAAAGCTTCGCTTCGTGCAGGACCATGAGGCATGGCCCGTGCTTGCTCGAGCGCTGTCAGCGCTTCGATATGCAGGTCCGGCTGGGCCCGATCCTCGATCTTTTTCCTATCCATTTGGAAAGATTAGGAGGCGGGAACCTTACCTGTCTGCACGGTTCTGGACGTTGGAACCCAGAGTTCACCGATTTATCGGAACTAAGTCCCGTGCTTTCCGCTTCCAATTCTGGAGGTGTCCCAATGAGCAAGGAAAAGCCCACCGATGATCCGCGCCAGCAGACCGACTGGGGATCGCACAAGCAGACCGACAAACCGTGGAAGGAGAAGCCGGAGAAGGAGCAACGGTCGTCATCGAAAGTAGACTTGGAAAAATGGCGTGAGACCAACACCCATTAGCCTTACTGCGTCTATGACGCCGTAGAATTGGCCACGCGCTACGGGATGGATGGAGATGCGGCAGATGCTTGAAGAGAAATTGAGGGAAGCGATCGTTGCTGAGCTGAAACGGCAAGCGGCGAATAATCCGCAGTCGCTGAGCATCGATGACTCCGAAGGCCTCGTCGTCAAGGGCAAGATCGATCTGGACGACCTGACGATGGTGATTGCGGGAGCTGTTGCCGGAGGACCGTGACGCATCCGCGACGGCCGCCTCCGCTGCTGCAGGAACGGAGATTGCAGCCGGGCGTTCTCCCAAAAATGCTTGGACGCGAAGATGACGGAACCGCTGCCCCTGTTGATAGAGAGTTCGATCGAAATCGCCTGGGACTATCTCGAGCGTACGGGAGAGCTGGGCGATGCGATGGTGGCGGGCCGCTTCCTCAGCGATACGATAGAATTGATGGTGCGGCGTGGCGAGCGGCGGCGGTTGATGCTGGCCAACAAGGCAATCGCGGCCTATCAGCAATTCAGGAGGCAGCAGTCCGAACATCCGGTGCTTGCCTCGGCCTGACGGTGCGTTCGTATCGGAACGCTTTGCGCAAGCGCTGGTTGAAGAATCGCTTCAACCAAAGGAGTTTCCCATGAAGAAAACGATCCTGGCTTGCACATGCGCCTTGTTGGTATCGACTGGCGGCGCGTTCGCGCAAATGCAGCCGGCCCCTGGCGCATCAAGCCAAGGCAACGTTGGCCCCGGCGCTACCAAGAGCACGACAAAACACACCCACATGAAAAAGGGAATGACGACGGGGACGGCTACCGGCAAAATGAAGGCCAGAAGCTCGTCCAGCAGCGCCCCGTCCAGCATGGGAAATGTTGGACCTGGCACCAGCAACGTTACCGGCCCGCAACCCGGCGGCCGTTAGTCCCTTGCGAATGCCGTTATCCGCGGATGGCGGCATTCGTCTGGTCCGTGCGTAACGTAGCCGGCAGGCTCGATCCTCATATCATGCCCGCTGCTCTGCGGCTTTCCGCCGAAGCTCCTCGATCATCTGCTGGGCACCCGACCGAGTCAGCAATTCACCGGACTTGTCGGGAATGTCAGCGGCGTCGCAGAGGCGCTTGGTTTCCTTCCTCTGCTCTTCCGTCATCGGATCAGTATGGGCATTCAGGACCATGGCGACCTCCTTTTCCTTGACTAACGTGAAGGATGGAGGCGCGTTCCGGTCCGTGCATGGGGATGGGGCGTGCGTTGGCAACAGCCGCCGCGGAGTAGCTGCTGTTCGCTTACCCGAATGGATCGGAGTCTGATCACCGGCGTTTAGAACCCATGAAAATGGACGGCGAGACCGTGCGCATATGTGAGGTCGAGACCATTGCTCAGGGCAAGGGAAAGCTGATCCGCGTGAGCTACGAACAGCGCAGGCGTGACGGCGAACGACAACAGCGCCAGCGCGAAGTTTACGATAACGGCAATTCAGCCGTCATTCTGCCCTACGATCCCGATCGCAAGACTGTGCTGCTCACCCGGCAATTTCGGCTGCCGATATTTTTGCAGGACGGCACGGAGCGAACCGTAGAAGGTGCGCCGGCAAGCTCGATGGCGAGGAG
This sequence comes from Bradyrhizobium sp. sBnM-33, assembly GCF_032917945.1. Taxonomy (NCBI): domain Bacteria; kingdom Pseudomonadati; phylum Pseudomonadota; class Alphaproteobacteria; order Hyphomicrobiales; family Nitrobacteraceae; genus Bradyrhizobium; species Bradyrhizobium sp. sBnM-33. The sequence continues at coordinate 6,651,594 of NZ_CP136624.1, read as the reverse complement.
GCCGAACGGCGCATTGTGAAAGAGATGCGGGAGGAACTTGGTTACAAGGTATCGAAGTTGGAACGGCTGTTCGAGCTCTACGCGAGTCCCGCCGCGATCATGGAAAAGATCGTGTTCTTTACCTGCGCCTATTCGCCAGCAGACAAGGTGTCCGGCGGTGGCGGGCTCAAGGAAGAGGGGGAAGATATTGAGGTGGTCGAGATCACCCTGGAGCAGGCTGCTGCGATGGTCGCAAATGGGAAAATCGTTGACGCAAAGACGCTCGTTCTCGTTCAGTATCTGCGTGATCGCATGCAAGCTGCCAGTCGCAGCTAGCGCGGCCTCGGCTGCCGCAGTCAGCCGGTTCGTTCGTTACAGGAACGGCTTTCCACCGGTAACCGCAATCGTCGCGCCGGAGACGTAGCTGGACAGCGGATCGGCCAGCATGACGTAGGCGGTAGCCAGTTCGACGGGCTGCCCGGGCCGCTGCATCGGAACCTGTTTGCCGAAGTTCTCCACGGACTCTTCCGGCAGGGTAGAGGGAATGAGCGGCGTCCAGATCGGCCCGGGCGCGACCGCATTGGCGCGGATGCCCTTCTCGGCCAGCATCTGCGCCAGCCCTGCCGTGAAATTGTGGATCGCTCCCTTGGTCGTCGCATAGGCCAGCAGGCTAGGGTTGGGCACATCCGAATTGATCGATGCGGTGTTGATGATGCAGCTTCCCGGTTTCATAAGGGGTACGGCCGCCTTGGTGAGATAGAACATCGCATGGATGTTGACCTTGAAGGTCAACTCCCATTCCTCGTCGCTGATATCCTCGATGGACTTGAAGCTGGCCTGATGTGCGGCGTTGTTGACTAGAATGTCGATGCTGCCGAGCTCGGAGACGGCCTTGGCAATCACGGCGCGGCAGTGATCGGGGTGCTGGATGTCGCCCGAAACAAGAACGGCCTTGCGGCCTGCTTCCGTCACCAGCCGTTCGGTTTCGCGAGCATCCTCGTGCTCCTCGAGATAGGAGATCAAGATGTCGGCTCCCTCCCTGGCGAACGCAATAGCGACCGCGCGGCCGATGCCGCTATCACCCCCGGTGATGACCGCCTTTTTGCCGTTGAGCCGGCCGTTGCCCTTGTAGGAAGTTTCGCCATGATCAGGCAGCGGATTCATCGCGCCGGTCGTGCCCGGCATCGGCTGATGCTGGCTGGGAAAAGGTGGCCGCGGATAGTGCAGCATTGTATCTCTCTCCTAAAAGCGTCGCCGGCGCCGCAGCCCTGGTGCCGCGGTTAGGTGAGGCGGTGGAGGTTTCCCAACGGATTGAGCTCGCTGGGTTCCTTATCCTCATCCTCGCTCTTGCGCTGTTCCGCCTTAGCTTCCTCTTGCAACTTACCGTCGCCGACGACTTCGGCGATGACTTCCTTGGTCTTCCCCGCAACTCGGCGGGTCGTCCGTTTAATGGTACCCATAATCGTGACCTGCGCTGTGGTGGGGTCTGGTCCAAGTCAATGTCCGACCGCCGCCTTCGTTCCTGTGCGCTCAGCCATGCCGATGTCCCCCTCGCAACCGGCGCGTAGGAACGTTGCGATACTCATCGCGCTTGGTTCGCCAGGGAGAGCGGTGAAGGAATGCCAGAAGTTGAACCCGGAGATCTTGATGCGCTGATCGTCGGCGGTGGACCGGCGGGGTTGACCTGCGCGATCTATCTGGCGCGATATCGGCGCAAAGTCGTCGTCGTCGATAGCGGGAAAAGCCGGGCAGCGCTGATTCCGGAGACGCACAACTATCCGGGCTTCGCGGATGGAATTGCCGGCACAAGCCTGCTTGAGGCGCTCACCTCGCAGGCAAAGACCTACGGCGTCGAGATCATCGGTGACTGGATTGCGGAACTGCAACGCGTTGAGGGCGGGTTCGAGGCGAGATATTCCCGGGGAATCATCGGAGCAAGGCGGGCCGTGATGGCAAGCGGATTGGTCGATCGCGACCTCGGCGATCCCGATCTGCGAGAGGCCGTAGGCTATGGGCTGGTTCGATACTGTCCGATATGCGACGGGTTCGAGGCATCTGACCTGCGTATCGGTGTGTTGGGCAGCGCCGATGACGCGGGCACAAAAGCGCTGTTTCTGCGCACCTATTCCAGACAGGTCACGCTGCTGACGCTGGACGGCAAGGACTGCGGCGAGCCGCTCTCCCGCGAGTTGTCGGAAGCAGGCATTCGCTTGCCCAAGGCCCGCGCGGTAGGCTTCCGCAGGCAGGACAAGCAAATGATCGTGTCGCTGAGCGATGGAACGGTCGAAGGTTTCGACGTGATCTATCCGGTCTTGGGCTGTGAAGTGCGCTCCGAGTTGGGACGGAAACTCGGTGCCCGCCACAACGATACCGGCTGTCTCGAAGTCGATGCACATCAACGCACGAATGTGCCGGGATTGTACGCCGTCGGAGATGCCGTTTCAGACCTGCACCAGATCGCGGTCGCAACAGGTCACGCGGCCGTCGCCGCCACCGATATCCACAACAGCCTGCCGCGCAATTTCCGCTGATGGCAACCCGGGAGTTTATGGTTGATCCTCGATGTCAACCTCGGCCAGCGGGCCGACCGCGGGAGCGTTGAGTGGCGTCCCATCGATGGCGAAATGAGATCCGTGGCACGGGCAGTCCCAGCATGTCTCGAACGAATTCCAGTGCAGGTGGCAGCCGACATGCGTGCAAGCGGCCGAACGGGTATAGAGTTGGCCAGAAGAATCGCGATAGGCGGCGATCTTGCTGAGGCCGTGCCGTATGATGGCGCCGTGTCCGGCCCTCAAGTCGCTCACCGAATTTAATTCGCCCGGCGCGAGATATTCGGCGAAATTCTTCACCGGGGTCAGGTTCTCTTTCAGGAAATTACCGATGGCGGCAGGGGTCTTGCGCGACGGCTGGTAGACCTCGGCCCATTTGGCGTCGCGGCCCAGGATCAATGCTGCGTTGATCATGGCGCCCGCCACTCCGTGTGTCATGCCCTGGCCGGAATCGCCGGTGTGCACATAGATATTCTCGTTCCCCGGATTCCTGCCGATGAAACCCGCATAGTCGATGGTCTCGAGAACTTGCCCCGACCAGCGGTGGGTAGCCTCCTGGACGTCAGGGATAAGGTTGCGCGTCCAGGCTTCGAGGGCCTGAAAACGCATCTCGGCATCGTCGGCTTCACCACTCTTGTGATCTTCACCGCCGACAATGAGATAATCGGCCTGATCCTCGCCGGGCTGCAGCCGCACGTAATGATAGGGATCTAGCGTGTCCCAATACAGCGCGTCCGGGACCGTTCCCTTCCGGATCGAGAATGCCATTGCATAGGTGCGATAGGGCGCCATCTTGGTGTGCAGGGCAAATCGATCCACGATCGGTGAGTTCGTCGCCACGACCGCCGCGCCGGCAACGACTTTGGCCCCGCCGGTTGAGACGACCACCTTGCCATCGTCACGCTCCTCGATGGACTCGACCACCGTTCCGGCGTGGAACGTCCCGCCCTTCGCTTCGATGATCGCGGCAATCCCCTTGAGATATTTGAGAGGATGAAACGTACCCTGCCGCGGGTAGCGCAACACGTGTTGTTGCTCGCAGTGAGAGAAGGGGACGCCGACCAGCCGATGGGCGGGCACGCCAACCTTGCGGGCCGCTTCAAGTTCGTCCTCGATGATTTTCGAATCGGTATTGAGCGCCTGAAAGAGATAGCCGTCGAGCCGACGGAAATCGCAATCGATGGATTCCTTGTTCTGCACCTCCTCGATGCGATCGATCGCAGCCGCCTGGCTTTCATTGAACAGACGCGAAAGTTCTGCGCCGCGGATTCCGATCATCGCTGAGATCAGATCGTCGCACGGTGAGCCGAGATGCGCCGTGGTTCGCGCCGTCATGCCGCCGGCGATATCACCGCGATCGATCACCATGACGCGTGAGCCTTCGATCGCGAGTTCGTATGCGGTGGAGATTCCTGCGATGCCAGCGCCAATGACGACGACGTCGCATTCCCTGTCGCCCTGCAGCGGTGCTGCATTGGGGGCGACCACAACGTCCATCCACAGCGACCTGCTGCGGCGATCGGCGAAATGGCTCATCCGAAAACCCGATAACCAGAAAAATAGTTCAAAGGGCCAACGACAGATCGACGCCTTGGTTCCCGGGCTTTACCGCGATCAGGCGTGTCACATTAGCTCGATCAGGCGCCGGGCATCGGCCGGCGCGGCGCTCTTCTGGTCGTTGTCGAAATAGACGAAGACGTCGCAGCCCTGCCTTTTCCAGGACTTGATGCGACGGGCCCAATCAGCAAGGGCGGCCTCGCCATAGTGGTCCTTGTAGCGGCCGCCGGGCCCATGCCCGCGGACGTAGACGAAATCGGCGGTGCGCTTCCATGGTGCCGGCGCGTCATGATGGTCGGAAATGCAAAGCGAGATGTTTTGCTCGCGCAGCAGCCGGGTGATGCTGGGCTCGTACCAACTCGGATGCCTGAATTCGAAGCTGTACCGGCGCTTCCTCGAGAGCAGCTTGAAGAACGAGGCAAGCCGGTCGGCGTTGGCCTGGAAATTCGGTGGTAGCTGAAACAGCACCGGCCCCGCCTTCCTGCCGAGCAGGGAGAGCCGGCTTTCGAGTAGCTCGAGGCTGTTGACCGAATTCTCCGAGAGCCGCTTCCAATGCGTGATGAACTTGGATGCCTTCCAGGCGAATACGAAATCGCTTCCTGTCTGCGCACGCCAGCCCTTTACCGCCTCCGGCGTCGGCGTCCGGTAAAACACCCCGTTCAATTCGGTGGTCGGGAATTGACCGGCGTAAAATTTCAATTGCTCCTTGAGCGGCAGTCCCTTGGGAAAAAACGGTCCGCGCCAGGAATCGTAGTGCCAACCCGACGTGCCGATCAGGACGCGCGGCATGGCATCACGGCTTCAGGACGACCTTGGTGCAGCCGTCCTTCTCGTGCTCGCGGCAAACGTCGCCGTTGCGATGCCGCGCCAGCGTTTTCATTCCAAAGCCCTCCGCATCAGTTGATGATGAGAATGATCGGCGAGGCTGAGTTGTTCCGGCATCTGATCGGCGTGAGGAACAGGACGGCAGAGGTGACTGCAGAGGAGTGGTTGCGGCCATTCGAAAATGAGACCTGAGTGAATGTCAGGCGCGGTCCGGCGCCTCTTCTAGGTCGTCCAGTTCCACGAGAAAGGCCAGCAGCAACTCTTCCTGCGGCTGCGCGGCATCCCGTGCGGCTTCCCGGTACATGGCGATTTCGTTCTCGGTCGAGCGTCGGGCCCGGAGCCGCGCCTTGCCATCCCATAGAGGTGCACCGTTCGACATCAGGCCGGCTATGTCCTCACGCAGCCAATGCTCGTGACAGAGCTGCTGGGATTCCCGCAAGTTCTTGGCTTCGAAAGCGAGGGTGGGTCTTCCGCCGATATCCAGGGTAAAAATCGCGGGCAGCAACGTCATTCACTTCAAGCCATATGTCTGATCAAGAGGCCGACCGCACTGAAGGCCACAAGTGCGCAGGACACTCCGATCCGCATCACAGTCCGCGTCAGGTTCATGCCGGCGGCCTGATGTTGTCTGTCAGGCGGTTCAGTTCTTCTGAATCGAGCGGATCTGCAACGAACCTGATTTCGGTGGCGTTACATTTTGCGCATTCGAAGGTTCGCTTTTCGGAACGGTCGGCGCCGGAGACAACGTTGGCCAATCGCATTCGAGTCAGACATCTGACGCAACGCGGACATTCGATGGGTAGGAGGGCGGCGAGCATCTGGCTAACCTCGTTGCGGAGATTAACCTGCCGACGAGTTATCGTCTGTCGGATCCCTGACATATACCTTGCGGCAACGCGGCGCGAAACGCAGGAGAATTTCCTGCAGTGCGAGACGCGGCCGAACCTGCCGTGGGGATCGAAGCAACGTGCAAAGGAACCAGAGGGCGTATCGCTGATTGATACGGAGCTGTTGCGGTGAGCCGGCAACAGAAAGAAAGTGCTCGCTGCTCGAAAGGTCACGGGTCATCCGAAAATTGAAGGAGTGGGCGGACGGGATGCTTCCGACACTGCGCCATCATCTCGAAATGGCGCAGGATATGGCAGCAGGAACGACCGTCGGGAAGCATTAGTTAGAAGGTCGATTGCCGACATGAGTCGCACGGAGCGCCGGTAGCGCGGCGTCCCGTGCGTACTGTTGAATAGCGAGGACTAGCAAGATGGCGAAGAAAGCGAAGAAACGAAAATATTCAAAGGGCGCATCGAAGAAAGTCGGCCGCGCCATGAAGAAGCGCAAATCCGGTACGTTGAAGAGCGGCCGATCGGGCAAGAAGGTGAAGAGCAGAAAACAGGCGATCGCAATCGGCCTCTCCGAAGCCAGAAGGGAGGGCGCCAAGGTGCCCAAGAAGTCGAGCAAGAAGCGTTCGAGCAAGAGTTCTAAGAAGCGCGGGCGGAAGTCCTGAGGGCTCAGCCCGACCGGGCTAGATCGGCGGCCGGATAGGCCACCATCCAGTCGTCAAGCCATTCATCTCCGGAGTCGTCGAGCGCGCGAAATCGATAACGCTCAAGATTTCGAGGCAGCGAGATCTTGCGGTACCGCGGGAAGGTTGGTCTGGATGTCAGTGTCATCGCTCATCGCCGCTCCGCCGGCGTTTCCCGGCCCCGAATGATTTAGAACGGCGGGCGGCTGAGCGGGGTTCCTGCGATCTCATAAAAACGGACAGCGGCGCCATGCCAGCGGCAGCTGACCGTTGGAGGCGGGAACGCGACGGCTACATTCCGAGCGGAATTTGTTCCTGCGACTTGGTCAAGAGCTCCTCGCCTCCATGACGTCGATCGTTATCCCGATCCTGGTCAGGAGCGCGCGATGGCCTCGCCAATTCCGGAGCCGTACCGGTCACGAGGCGGCCTTCTTTTCAAGAGCCATTCATGTCCCCTCGTCTACGGAATGGCCCGCAGATCAAACCTGCGCATGCTGCCCGCCGGGACGTGAAATTCGGCTTAACGCCGCGCCCGTCCCGTTGCCGCCTTGCACCAGCGCAATATCGCCCAGCGCAATGATGCCGACGAGCCGCTTGTCGCGATTGAGCACGGGCAGGCGACGGACCTGGATGTCACCCATGTTGGCGCACACCTCGTCGAGATCCTGGTCTTCGTAGCAATACTTGACGTCGGCCGTCATCACGTCACCGACCCGCGCCTCCGGGCCTCGGCCCATGCCGATCCCGCGGATCGCGATATCGCGGTCGGAGATCATGCCGACCAGGCGTTCATTGTCCGTTACCGGGAGCAACCCGACACCGAGTGCCGCCATGGCCTGCGAGGCGTCTCTTAACGTGTCATCGGGAGTGCAGAGTTGAACCTCGGGTGTCATCACATCGGAAACTTTCATGTGAACCTCTCCGCTTGCCGGTTCTTCACCCGCTAACAGGTATGTCGGATCGCCGTTCCAGTGGGTGCATGAAATTCCAACAGCGGTGGAGAGACCTCAGACGAGCCCGAAGTCTCTCCTCGTTTGTCCTACCAGCGGTGGCTGTCCACGCCGACGCCCACGCTTACGCCAGGTGCCCGGAAACCAACGCCGGCCCGCGGCCCGTCGTCCCAATCGCGATCGCGATAGTAGTGTCGACGCTCGATATATCGCTCGCGCGGCGCATAAGCATATGAATCGCGAACGATCACGCGGCTGCGGCCGCGGGTGCGATAGCAACGCCCATCATCGTCACAGACCATGCGAACCTGCTGTATCAGGTCGGAGTTCGAATATTCGTTCTCAGTGTAGATGTCAGACGCATTTGCGCTGCTGGCCAGGAGCGCGCCCGCGCCGGCCAATAGGCCGATCGCAATCTTCCTCATAAGTTCCTCCTCGTTCGAATGCTGCCCGCGAGCTCAAAGCGTCGCATCCACTTTGGTTCCGGGAGCTAAATCAATGAGGAGCAAGTTCCGGTAGACCCGTCGGCCGGAACAGCGCGTATCCATGCAGAGTTATTCGTTAAAAACACACAATCTTCCAAGAACGGAACAAGGAGCGGAACATGAAACAAAGCCTGTTAGGCGGCGCCATCACCGCACTAATGCTGGGCACAAGCGCCTTCGCGCAATCGCCAAGTGATCAGCAGAGAACAAACCCGCCGGCGGCGCAAAGCCAGCCTCCCAAGGCGGCGCCATCACCTGCGACACCTCAGAACAACCAAAGCGACAGGTCGGACGCGCGGAAACCGCCGACCAATGCCACAACAGACTCGCCACGTCCGCAGGCCCAGTCAAACGAGCCTGGCGCGGCGTCTCAGAATCAGTCGGGCGCGGCGTCTCAGGCGAGATCCGATGGGCAGTTCAGCCAATCCGCCTGCGCAGCAGCAACAGCAGGCTCAGCAACCATCGCAGCAGCCAGCACAGGCGCAATCTGCCCAGCAACCGGGCTCGTCTTCACAGCAGCCCTCGCAGGCGCAGACCAACACAGCGGCGCCGGCCAACGACCAGTCGACAAGCACCCAACAATCGACCGGTCCGGCCAATACGTCTAACGATGCGACGAAGAGCGGGACTGCGCAGCCTTCGACCAATACGGCGGCTCAGCCTTCGAACGCGCAGACCAACACCGCGCAGTCGCAGACAAACGTCAACGTCTCGGCCAATCTATCGGAAAGTCAGCGTACCCGCGTGAGCACGTCAATCAGCCGGCTGAACGTCAAGCCGGTAACCAATGCGAACTTCTCATTGTCGGTGGGCACCGTCGTCCCCCGCGATGTGCATTTCGAGCCGCTGCCGGCTGAAGTTGTCGAAGTGATGCCGCAATACCGCGGCTATAACTTCATCCTGGTTCGCGAGGACATCGTGATCGTCGATCCCGCGACCTACAAGATTGTCGACGTGCTGCCGCGGGGCGGCCAATCGACCGCGGCGGCCCCGGCACCGCGCAAGCAGACCTTCTCGGACAGCGACAGGGCGGTTATCCGCAAACACGCGCGTTCGTCGAGGACGGAGCAGCGTTCGACCAGAACCGAGCAGCGCACCACGGGCAGCGCCGCTTCCACGCGCGTGCGCGTCGGCGACCGCTTGCCGGACTCGGTCGAGATAAGATCGTTCCCGGACGAGGTATATCGGGAATCTCCGCGGCTGCGTGAGTATCGCTACATTGAGCGAGATGATCGGATGTATATCATCGAGCCCGGCGAGCGCCGGATCATCGAGGAAATCGAAGACTGATATCTAAGGGAGAGAGGCGGTCCGAAGGCCGCCTCTCTCCGTCGCGTATCGCCGCGAACGATCATGGTGCTTTTCCTGACTTTCGATGTGAGTGTAACGTGGGACCCACCAGGCCGGCTGCGAGGTTTCATTGCTCCGCAGGCAACCTCGCGGCGGCTCGTGCGTTGGCCCACATGGAGCAACGATAAATGGCCACCGAAACCAAACCCCGCATTCCTCACAACACGCTCGTTCTCATCGGCGACGGCCAAAAGGCCCTCTTTCTACGCAACAAAGGCACCCCGCAGCAGCTCAGTCTGGAGGTGGAGCACGTGCTCGAGCAGGAAAATCCGGCGACGCGCGAGCAGGGAACCGATCGTCCCGGGCGGTCCATCCAGAGTGTCGGCACGGCGCGAAGCGCAATGGAGCAAGCCGACTGGCATTATATCGCCGAAGAGCGGTTCGCTGGCACCATTGCCGATGCGCTCTATCGTCTTGCCCACGGCAATCGCTTCGACAAATTGGTTGTAGTTGCGCCCGCGAAAGTTCTGGGCAATCTGCGACAGGCTTATCATGCTGAAGTGGCAGAGCGGATCGTAGGCGAGATTCCGAAGCAATTAACTTCCCATCCGATCCCCGATATCGAAAGGCTGATGGCGGCTTAGCCGCTCACAGCCGCCGCATCTCGCGGCGGCCGCAGTTCAGGCATCTTGCCTTCTGGTCAGGTCACGGGACCGGGATTGAACAGGGCGAGCGCGTTGGTCAGCTTCCAGTGCTCAGCCCAGGTCTCGCGGCCGCTCGCCACGTCGAGGATCAGGCGGAATATCTCCCAGCCGACGTCTTCGATCGTCGCATCGCCGGTTGCGATGCTGCCGGCGTCGACGTCGATCAAGTCGTGCCAGCGCTGCTTCAACTCGCTGCGCGTGGACACCTTGATGACCGGCACGGCGGCAAGTCCATAGGGCGTGCCGCGGCCGGTGGTGAAGATGTGCAGCGTCATGCCCGACGCCAATTGCAGCGTACCGCATACAAAATCGCTTGCCGGTGTCGCCGCAAAAATCAGTCCTTTTTGGCTGACACGTTCGCCCGGCGCCAGCACGCCCGCGATCGGGCTGGTGCCGGACTTGATTACCGAGCCCATCGCCTTCTCGACGATGTTGGAGAGGCCGCCCTTCTTGTTGCCCGGCGTGGTATTGGCGCTGCGGTCGGCTTCGCCGCCGGCGAGATAGCGGTCATACCAGGCCATCTCGCGCACCAGCGCGTCGGCTACATCCTGGTTCGCTGCGCGCGGCGTCAAGAGATGGATCGCATCGCGCACCTCCGTCACTTCGGAAAACATCACGGTGGCGCCGGCGCGCACCAGCAGGTCCGCAGCAAAACCCAGCGCAGGATTGGCAGTGACACCCGAGAACGCATCGCTGCCGCCGCATTGCATGCCGACCACCAGCGCTGAAGCGGGGCAGGTTTCACGGCGGCGCTGGTTCAAAATCTTGAGGCGCGCATCGGCCATCTGCACGATATCCCCGACGATCTCGCCGAAGCCGGTGAGGCCTTCGTCCTGCATGCGCATGATTTCGTCGTCGGCGCTCATGCCCTCGGGCAGCAGCAGTTCGGGCTGCAGCTTCTCGCAGCCGAGGCCAACGATCATCACCTCGCCGCCGAAATTGGGATTGCGCCCCAGGTTCTGCAGCGTGCGGATCGGCACCGCGGCGCCCGGCGCGTTGATCGCGACTCCGCAGCCATAGGCATGCGTGACCGCCACCACGTCATCGACGTTGGGATATTTCGGCAGCAGCTCCTTGCGAATCCGCTCCAGTGCGAACTCGACTGTGCCGGCCACGCATTGCACGCTGGTCGAGATGGCGAGGATGTTGCGGGTGCCGACCGAACCGTCGGCATTGCGATAGCCTTCGAACGTGTACCCTTCCAGCGGCGGCAGCCGGATCGCGCCGCCGTTCGGCTTCGGCAGGTTGTCGAACGAGGGCGCGTCGGGCATCTGCACCAGCGATTCCTTGACCCAACTGCCCCGGGCGATCGGCGCTGCGGCATGGCCGATGACCTCGCCGTAGCGGCGAACGGCTTCGCCTTCTCCGATATCGGCGAGGGCAACCTTGTGGCCTTGCGGGATCTGTTCGACCAGCCGCAAACCGCACGAGAACTCAGCGCCCGGATGCAGACCTCCGCGGTTCGCGATGATCGCGACATTATCGTCCGCGTGCATGCGGATGTAGAGCGGTTTCGCGGTGGCGGGCTGCATATCGAATCCTTGTTCTCGGGCGGCATCGACAACGCGTAGCTGCGCTGTGTGAGTGAGGCAATCAAGGTCAAAGCCGCCCATGCGAGCAAGCGGCCATCAGAAAAATAAGCCGGCGCTTGGGCATATGCAGAAGCCGGCACCGGTCGCAGTTTCGAAACCAATAGTAAAATAATATTACTAGTCAGGGAGGCCGATCCGTGGAATTATTACCAGCCTCGCAGGTCAACTGAAGGCGGAAAGGTGTCTTGATACCAATCTCCAAGGCAGGAGTCCTCAAATCATGACCTCCCGGCTTATCGTCATCCCGACGCGGCGCGCGCATTCCAACCACGCCGAGGTCGCCCGCAGCATCGGGGTCGACATCATCGCCGGCCGCTACGCCGAAGGCGGCCGCTTGCCGGGCGACGCCGAGCTGACGGCGATGTTCGGCGTTTCCCGGCCGGTGTTGCGCGAGAGCGTCAAGACCCTGGTCGCGAAGGGGCTGCTCACCACCAAGGCGCGGGTCGGCACGGTGGTGCGTGAGCGCGGCGCCTGGAACATGTTCGATGCCGACGTGCTGGCCTGGCATCTTGATGCCGGCATCGATCGGCGTTTTCTCAACGATCTCGCCGAAATCCGGCTTGCGGTTGAGCCGCGGGCGGCTGCGCTCGCCGCTAGTCGCCGCTCGGGGGCCGACATCGCCGAACTCAATCGGAGCATGGAGCGGATGGGGCGTGAAGCCTCCGACTCCGTCGGCTTTGCCGACGGCGATCTTGCCCTGCATCTCGCTGTCGCCAACGCTTCCGGCAATTTGTTCATGCGCTCGATCGGCAACGTCATCGAGGCGGCGTTGCGCGCTTCGTTCCTGCTCAGCGCCCCGGTCGAAACGCAGGACCGCGAGACGGTGCTGCTGTGGCATCAGCGCATCGTCGATGCGATCGCCAATGGCGATGCCGAGGCAGCCACCGCGGCCATGACCGAGGTGATCCACAACGGATTGCGCCGTCATGAGGGCGTTTCGCCATCGTCCGGCGCCGCGCCTACGATTCCCGCAGCGGTCGAGCCTGGGGAGCAATCATGAACCCGCTTCGCGTCGCCATCGTCGGCTTCGGCAAGATCGCGCGTGACCAGCACGTGCCGGCGATCGCTGCGACCGACGGCGTGGAGCTGGTTGCCGTCGCCAGCCGCAATGCCTCGCTGCCCGGCGTGCCGCATGCGGCGACGCTCGATGAGTTGTTGCGCGACGGTCCAGCAATCGACGCGGTGGCGCTGTGCACCCCGCCGCAGGTTCGTCACGCACAAGCGGCGACGGCGCTGGCGGCGGGCAAGCATGTGATGCTGGAAAAGCCACCGGGCGCCACGGTGGCTGAAATCAATCCGCTCGTGACCGCCGCGAGGACCGTGCAACGCACGCTGTTCGCCACGTGGCATTCGCGCTTCGCTCCGGCCGTCGAGCCAGCGCGGCAATTGCTGGCCGGCCGGAAGATCACTGCTGTCAAAATTACCTGGAAGGAAGACGTGCGGGTCTGGCATCCCGGACAGGCCTGGATCTTTGAGCCAGGTGGGCTCGGCGTGTTCGATCCCGGCATCAACGCGCTTTCGATCCTGACGCGTATTTTGCCGCAGCCATTGTTCGTGACCTCGGCCGATCTGGCGTTCCCCGCCAATCGCGACGCCCCGATCGCTGCGACCCTTGCGCTCAGTGACGCGCAGGGGCTGAAGATCACGGCCGAATTCGACTTCCGCCAGGCTGGCCCGCAAAGCTGGGACATTGATCTCGATACCGACGGCGGTCCCGTCACCTTGTCCATGGGCGGGGCAAGGTTAAGGGAAGGGGGCAAACAACTCGTCGATGCCGCGGACGCCGAATATGCCGGCCTCTATCATCGCTTTCGCGAACTCGCTGCAACCGGCGACTGCGACGTCGATCTTGCGCCGCTGCAACTCGTCGCCGACGCATTCTTGCTGGGGCGCCGCCGCACGGTTGAGCCATTCGAGGACGAGACATGAACACGCCGTCCGCCCCGCGCGTGGCGCGCTCCCGCTTCGGAGTCCTGCCTGACGGCAGCGAAGTCGAGCGCGTCGTCTTGCAGGCGGCGGATGGACTGGAAGCACGCATCATCACCTATGGTGCAAGCCTGCAGGCCTTGCTGGTGCCGGATGTCTCCGGAAGACGCGACGACATCGTGCTCGGTCATGACGCCTTCGAGGGATATCTCGCCCGGCGGCAGTTCTTCGGCGCCACTGTCGGGCGGTACGCCAACCGTATCGCCGGCGCGCGCTTTGTGCTCGATGGCACTGAGGTGCAGCTCGCGGCCAACAATGGCCCCAATGCGTTGCATGGCGGACTTGAGGGCTTCGATCGTCGCAACTGGCGGATTGTTGGGATCGAGGAGGGAGACTGTCCGGCCGTGACGCTCGCCTACACCAGCGCCGATGGTGAGGAGGGATATCCCGGCGCGCTCGACGTAGAGGTGACCTGGCGTCTCACCGGGCCGATGGAACTTTCTCTCGACATGACCGCGCGGACCGATCGTCCCACCGTGGTCAATCTTACCAATCACAGCTTTTTCAATCTGTCCGGTGCGTGCTCCGGCCGGAACATTCTTGATCATCACCTCACCGTGGCGGCGGATCATTTCCTCGCCATCGATGCGGAGGCGATCCCGCTGCCCGAGCCGCCTTGTGCGGTGGAGGGTACGCCGTTCGATTTCCGCGCCGGTATCGAGATCGGGGCGCGGATCCGCAACGACCATCCGCAACTGCGCGTGGGCCGCGGCTACGATCACAATTTCTGCCTCGCGCCGCCAAGCGGCGAGCCTCGCTTCGCCGCGCGGCTCGCAGCGCCAACGTCCGGCCGCGTGCTCGAACTGCTCACCAACCAGCCGGGCCTGCAGGTCTATTCCGGAAACTTTCTCGACGGCTCGACAGCTGGAAAGGGTGGCCGCCTCTATCGCCAGTCCGATGCCATCTGCCTCGAGCCGCACGTGTGGCCCAATACGCCCAATCGGCCGGACTTCCCGACGGCACGGCTTTCGCCGGGCGAGATCTATCGCCACTCCACGCTGTATCGCTTCACGCATGCGATCCCCGGCGCAATCGGGACACAATCCGCGGTAGAGTTGCCCGGGGAGAGCGGGCGATGATCGGTGGTCACAAGATGGAGGAGGTGCCGACCACCGTTCTCTGCAGCGAGCGGTGCCATCTTGGCGAGGGGTCGACCTACGACGCCGCCACCGATACCGCCTGGTGGTTCGATATCGTCGAACGGCGGCTGTTCGAGGCGCGGCTCGACACCAGGTGGACCACCATCCATTCCCTCCGTGTGATGGGCAGCGCGCTTGGACGGATCGATGCGCATCGGCAGTTGCTCGTCGCGGATGACGGTCTCTATGTCCGCGATACCGCGGAGGGGCGAATGACGCTGTACCGTTCGCTCGAAGCCGACAATGCCGCGACGCGTTCGAACGATGCCCGCGTTCATCCGTCTGGCACATTCTGGATCGGCACCATGGGCCGCCAGGCCGAGCGGGGGCTGGGTGCCATCTATGCGCTGCATCGCGGTGAGCTGTCGCGCCTCTACGATCAAATCACGATCCCAAATGCGATCTGCTTCTCGCCGGACGGGACTATCGGTTATTTCGCTGACACACAGGAGAATGTGCTGTTCCGCGTCGATCTCGATGCGGCGACCGGCCTGCCGTGCGGCGAGCCGAGCGCGCTGGTTACCCGCCGGGGGGGCGGCGGCATCGATGGCGCGGTGGTCGATGCCGACGGGCTGATCTGGAACGCGCGCTGGGGTGGCGGCTGCATTGACGTCTACAGCCCGCAAGGCGAGCATCTGCGCAGTCTCCGCGTTCCGGCACGGCAATCGAGTTGTCCCGCTTTTGTCGGCCAAGATTTTTCGCGGCTGCTCGTTACCTCGGCCTGGCAGAGGATGGGGGAGGACGCGAAACGCGCCGATCCCGATCACGGCCGCACCTTCGTACTCGATGTCGCAGCGCGTGGCCGCCCTGAACCAGACGTCAAACTAGCAACGGGTTGATGGAGGAAGACGAGCCGCGGCACAAACGCGCAGAACGGCCGAGTTTTAAGAACCGCATCCAGCGGTCCGACAATCCAGGAATCACAGATCCTCGATGATCAAGGGAGTGAAGCATGACTAGTCTGAAGACAACATTGTCGGCCGTGGCGCTGGCAGCAACTATGGCCGCAACAGCGGTGACTGGCGCGTTCGCGCAAAGCAAGGGCACCGTCGGCATCGCGATGCCGACCAAATCGTCGGCGCGCTGGATCGACGACGGCAACAACATCGTCAAGATCCTCAAAGAGCGCGGCTACGGCACCGACCTGCAATATGCCGAGGACGACATTCCGAACCAGCTCTCGCAGGTCGAGAACATGGTCACCAAGGGCGCCAAGGTGCTGGTGATCGCGGCGATCGACGGCACCACACTGTCCGACGTGTTGAAGCAGGCCAAGGCCAAGGGAATCATCGTGATCGCCTATGACCGCTTGATCCGCGACACGCCCAATGTCGACTACTATGCCACGTTCGACAACTTCCAGGTCGGCGTGCTGCAGGCCCAATCGATCGAGCAGGGGCTTGGCTTGAAGGAAGGCAAGGGGCCGTTCAACATCGAACTATTCGGCGGCTCGCCGGACGACAACAACGCCTACTTCTTCTACAATGGCTCGATGTCGGTGCTGCAGCCCTACAGCGACAGCGGCAAGCTGGTGATTGGCAGCGGCCAGAAGGGCATGGACAAGGTCTCGACGCTGCGCTGGGACGGCGCCACCGCCCAGGCACGAATGGACAATTTGCTGAGCGCTTTCTACGGCCGCAAGCGGGTCGATGCGGTGCTCTCGCCCTATGACGGCCTTTCCATCGGCATTCTCTCGTCGCTGAAGGGCGTCGGCTACGGCAGCGGCAACATGCCGATGCCGATCGTCACCGGCCAGGATGCCGAGGTGCCGTCGATCAAATCGATGCTGCGCGGCGAGCAGTATTCGACCATCTTCAAGGACACCCGCGATCTTGCCCGCGTCACCGCTGATATGGTGGACGCGGCCCTCAGCGGCAAGGAAGTGACCGTCAACGACACCAAGACCTACAACAACGGCGTCAAGGTGGTACCTTCCTATCTCCTGAAGCCTGTCGTTGTCGACAAGAGCAACTGGGAGAAGGTGCTGATCGCGAGCGGCTACTACAAGCGTTCGCAGATCGACTAAAGAGGATGGCGGCGCCGGCCATCGCCGGCGCCGCCACCTGCCTGTATCCGACCGCAGATAAGGACGCGATGGCGCGATGACCGCAATTCTCGAAATGCGCGGTGTAAGCAAGAGCTTTGCCGGTGTGCAGGCCCTGCGCGATGTCAACTTCACGGTGGAGGCGGGGCAGATCCATGCGCTGGTCGGCGAGAACGGCGCCGGCAAGTCGACCTTGATGAAGGTTCTCAGCGGCGTTTATCCCCATGGCGACTACGAAGGCAGCATCATCTTCGACGGCGAGGAGCGCCGATTTCGCGACGTCAACGATTCAGAGGCGCTTGGCATCATCATCATTCACCAGGAACTGGCGCTGATTCCTTTGATGTCGATCGCGGAGAACATCTTCCTGTCTCATCCGCCTCAGCGTCTCGGCGTGATCGACCGCGACACGGTCTATCGCCGCACCCAGGAACTGCTCGCCCAGGTCGGCCTTACCGAGATGCCCGATACGCTGGTGACGGACCTCGGCGTCGGCAAGCAGCAATTGGTGGAAATCGCCAAGGCGCTATCCAAGAGGGTGCGATTGCTGATCCTGGACGAGCCGACTGCCAGCCTGAACGAGAACGACAGCGCGGCACTATTGGATCGCCTCCTTGCGTTCCGCGCCCAGGGCATCGCCTCGATCCTGATCTCGCACAAATTATCCGAGGTCGCGCGCGTCGCCGACCAGATCACGGTGCTGCGCGACGGCCGTACGGTCGACAGCATCGATTGCCGGGCCGAGCCGGTGGAAGAGGACCGGATCATCCGCAGCATGGTCAATCGCGACCTGGCGCATCGCTTTCCGCAACGCACCGCCAAGATCGGCGAACCGGTCTTCGCCGTGCAGGACTGGACGGTGCATCACCCGCTTCACAGGGACCGCAGGGTGATCAAGGGCGTGGATTTCGAGGTCCGGCGCGGCGAGGTGGTCGGGATCGCCGGCCTAATGGGCGCCGGCCGTACCGAATTCGCCATGAGCCTGTTCGGTCGCGCTTGGGGTGAAAAGATCAGCGGCCGCGTCTGGCTCGATGGAAGGGAAGTCAACCTGTCGAGCGTGGCGGCGGCGATCGACGCAGGCCTCGCTTACGTCACCGAGGACCGCAAGCAGCTCGGCCTGATCCTGGATGCCGACGTCCGCAAGAACATCACGCTGGCGAGCCTTGGCCGCGTGGCGCGGCAGGGCAGGATCGATGACATGTCCGAGCTGCGTGTCGCGAGCGAGTACCGTAACCGCATGCGGATTCGCTGTTCCGACGTCTATCAGGAGACCGGCCAGCTCTCCGGCGGCAACCAGCAGAAGGTGGTGCTGTCGAAATGGCTGATGACCGATCCGAAAGTATTAATCCTCGACGAGCCTACGCGCGGCATCGATGTCGGGGCAAAATACGAAATCTATTGTATCATCAACGAGCTGGCCGAGACAGGCAAAGGGGTAGTGATGATCTCGTCGGAGATGCCGGAGCTGCTCGGCGTCTGTGACCGCATCTGTGTGATGAATGATGGCGCCTTCGTCGGTGAATTCACCGCCGCCGAGGCCACCCAGGAAAGGATCATGCGCGCCATCATGCGCAACAAGGAAATCGACAAGAAGGTACTTCAGGGAGACTTGCGGCCATGACCGACAAGACGGTTGCGCTGCCCGGGCACGCCGGCTTCATCAAGAATAATTTGCGCAACTACGGCATGCTGCTGTCGCTGTTTGCGATCATGTTGTTCTTCCAGGTCATGACCGACGGCACGCTGCTGCAGCCGCTGAACCTGACCAATCTGGTGCTGCAGAACAGCTATATCGTGATTATGGCGCTCGGCATGCTCTTGATCATCGTCACCGGCCACATCGACCTGTCGGTGGGCTCGGTCGCGGGCTTCGTCGGCGCCGTCGCGGCCGTGCTGATGGTGCGCTATCACATTGCCTATCCGCTGGCCTTCATTGCATGCCTGCTGGTGGGCGCCCTAATCGGCGCCGCGCAGGGTTATTGGGTTGCCTACTTCAAGATCCCCTCCTTTATCGTGACGCTGGCCGGCATGCTGGTGTTCAAGGGGCTTGCGCTTGCCATCCTGGCGGGACAGTCGGTCGGGCCGTTTCCGCCGACCTTCCAGAAACTGTCCTCGGGCTTCATCCCGGAACTGTTTCCCGGCGCCGGCACGCTTTATCCGACCTCACTGTTGATCGGCGCGGTGTTGGCGGTGGCTCTGGTCTATACCAGTGCGAAGAGCCGGGCGCGGCAGGCCTCGCACGGGATCGAGGTCGAGCCGTTTGGTTTCTTCGTCGCCAAGAGCGCGGTGCTTTTCGCTGTGATCGTGTTCTTCGCCGGCCTGATCGCCTCGCATCGCGGCCTGCCCAACGTGCTGGTGATCATGACGGCGCTGATCGCGCTCTATGGCTTCGTCACCACCCGCACCGTGATCGGCCGCCACATCTATGCCATCGGCGGCAACGCCAGGGCCGCCAGCCTGTCCGGCATCAAGACCGAGCGGCTGACGTTTCTGACCTTCGTCAACATGGGCGTGCTGGCGGCTCTCGCCGGCCTCGTGTTCGCGGCGCGGCTCAATACGGCGACGCCGAAGGCCGGCGCCGGCTTCGAGCTCGACGTCATCGCCGCCTGCTTCATCGGCGGCGCGTCCGCCTATGGCGGCGTGGGTAAGGTCGGCGGCGCCGTGATCGGCGCCATGATCATGGGCGTCATGAACAACGGCATGTCGATCCTCGGCATCGGCATCGACTACCAGCAGGTGATCAAAGGGCTGGTGCTGCTAGGTGCGGTCTGCCTCGACGTCTATAACCAGCGGCGGTAGCTCACGATAAAGCAATGTGATCCGTCACCCTGAGGTGGCCGTGCGTAGCGCGGCCCTCGATGGGCGACGGCCACCGGCCGATCATCCTTCGAGGCTCGCTCCGCTCGCACCTCAGGATGACGGGTATGCCGGTCAGGCGGCCGCGAGCTCCCGCTTTGCGAACTCGCTGCTCTCGAGCCGCGCGACGAGTGCCGCCAGTTCCTCGGTCTCGGCGGGTGTCAGGTCCGTCAGGGGCGAACGGACGTGGCCGCTGTCACGGCCGATTACCATCATCCCCGCCTTGATGATCGAGACGGCATAGCCGCGTTTGCGATTACGGATCGCGATCAGGGGCAGGATGAAGTCGCGCAATCCGGCCTGCACCGTCTCGCGGTCGCGGCGCCGCACGGCCGCGTAGAACTTGGTCGAGAACTCCGGAACGAAGTTGAATACCGCGGAGGAATAAGTGGTTACGCCCATTTCCAGATAAGGCAGTGCAAACGTCTCGGCCGTCGGCAATCCGCCGATATAGGTCAGCCGGTCGCCCATGCGCAGATGGATGCGGGTCATCAGCTCGATGTCGCCGATACCATCTTTATAGCCGACCAGGTTGGGGCAGCGCTGGCACAGTTTCTCCAGCGTATCCTCGTTCAGGATTGCATTATCGCGGTTGTAGACGATGACACCGAGCTTGGTCGCGTTGCATACCGCTTCAATATGGGCAGCCAGTCCTTCCTGTTCCGAAAAGACCAGATAGGGCGGCAGCAGCAGCACGCCGTCGGCGCCCGCCGCTTCGACTCCAATGGCAAGTTGCGTCGCCATGGCGGTGCCATGGCCGATCCCGGCGAGCACCGGCACGCGTCCCTTGGTCTCGTCCACAGCCGTTGCCACGACCTTCGTGACCTCGGCCGGGCTCAGCGAGAAGAACTCGCCGGTGCCGCCGGCGGCAAACAGACCGGCCACCTCATACCCGCACAGCCAATCGAGATTGGAGCGGTAGCGGGTCTCGTTGAACGTGTTGTCGGGCCTAAACGGCGTGACGGGGAACGAAAGCAGGCCATCGCCGATCCGGCTGGCCATCTCCTTGGGGGTCATCCTGCTCATGCTCTGATCCTTCAGCGGCTTACGCCGAAGGATTAATGCAAGATGGCCACGGATGGAGACCCAATCACTGTATCGATCGATCCATTGATTGGATCAAGCCGGTTGGCCGGCCAAGTCTCGGGCGATGCCGGCAATGACGGGGAGAAGCGGATTGTCATTGTCGCCGCGCCGGACAAAGAACAATTCGGCCGGCCGCTGCCACGGCATCAGGACGGACCGCAGCACTACGCCGCTGAAGCGTAGATTCGCCGCGGTCTCGGGGACCAACGCCACGCCGACACCCGAATGCACCATGGCGAGGATCGAATGGATCTGCGCAAGATGCTGCGCGTAATTCGGCACTAGATTTGCGCGCGAGAACAGCTCGACCAGGAGATCATGGAAATAGCGGGCTTCATAGGGTTCGTACATGATGAAGGGCTCGCTTGCGAGATACTCCAGACGTAGCTCGTCCGCCTGAGCCAGCGGATGGTCACTCGGCAGTGCCGCGACCAGCGGTTCCGCCGTCACACGGAAGGCGTCAAGACCACCGCGCGGTATCGGCGGGCGGAGCAGGCCGATATCGATCTCGCCGGAATCGAGCCGCTTGAGTTGGTCGCTGGAGACCATTTCCTTCAGCGATATCTCGATATCGGGAAGTTCACGCCGGCACGCCGCGACCAGCGCCGGCACGTAGCTGTAGGCGGATGTCGCCGTGAAGCCGATATTGATCGATCCGGCCTTGCCGGTTGCCATCCGCCGGGCCAGCACGGCCGCGCTTTCAGCGAGCTTGAGGAGATGCCGCGCATCGACCAGAAAACGCTGCCCCGCCGGCGTCAGCCGGACGGCCCGGTTGCTGCGCTCCAGCAGTGTCACGTCAAGGACGCGTTCGAGAATCTGGATCTGGCGGCTGAGCGGCGGCTGCGTCATGTTCAGCCGCAGCGCCGCGCGCCCGAAATGCAGTTCTTCCGCAACTGCAACGAAGCAGCGCAACTGGCTCAACTCAAACATGAAATTTGAATCTTCGACCTGAAACGAGGGATCGGCTACCTGCCGGATATCCTGCTTCTATCGGCTGATGCGTGGCTGATCCATCCAAAAAAGGTATCGACCTATCCGCAGACTAGTTCATAGGCCACCCTGCCCATGACCTATCATTCCTCCCAACGCTGCCTCGAAGGTCTGCAGCCTGCCGGTGAAACGGCGGGATCGCGCTGAATTGCGCTTTGAAACGGAGGAACGACCGATGTCCATGCTATCTCTCGCCCGGGCGATCGCCGCCACTGTCCTTACGGTGTGTGCATTGGCGCCAAGCGGAGCCGGCGCTCAGAATTTTGAGCGGCCCGTGCGGCTGATCGTGCCGTTCGCTCCCGGCGGCACGTCGGACATCCTGGCGCGCCTGATCAGCCCAAAACTATCTGCCGCCATCGGTCAGTCAGTCGTGGTCGAGAACAAGCCCGGCGCGGCCGGCAATCTCGGGGCCGACGCCGTCGCCAAGGCGCAGCCCGACGGCCACACGCTGTTGCTGATGGATGTCGGATCGCTGGCGACGGCACCGAGCCTGTTCTCCGATCTCACCTTCGACGTTCAGAAGGACCTCGCGCCCATTTCCATGGTGATGTTCGGCCCCTACGTCTTGGCGGTCCATGAATCGGTCCCGGCGAAAACGTCCAAGGAGCTGATCGAATACGCCAAGGCCAATCCGAACAAGCTCACCGTCGCCAATTCCGGCGTCGGCGGTGCCAATCATATCACCGCCGTGGTGATGGCGAAGGAACTCGGAATTCAGTGGAAGCACGTTCCCTACAAGGGCGGAGCGGCCGCCTCGCGCGCCGTCGTATCCGGGGAGAGCGGCGTGATCATCAACGGCGCTGCGGCGACGATGCCCTTCGTGGTGAACAAGCAGCTTGTCGGACTTGCTGTCACCGGCGAGCAGCGTGTTGCCTCGGCTCCCGATCTGCCGACGTTCAAGGAGGCGGGCCTGCCCGGCGGCGACGCCGGGACGTGGCAAGGTATCCTGACGACGGGCGGCACGCCGCCCGCCATGGTCGCGCGTTTGAACGCCGAAATCCGCAAGATCCTGGAGCTGCCCGAGATTCAGCAGAAGATCGCCGAGCAGGGGGGCGTGGTGCGCGCCCAATCGCCGGAGGAATTCCGCAACTGGCTCAAGGATGCGACGGGCCGTTGGGGCACAATCATTCGCGAGGCCGGCATCAAGGGCAGCTAAGGGTGGGTCGATGACGCGTTCCCGGATCGACCTGCAGGACCTGCTGTTTGGTCTGTTCCTCGTGGCGGTGGCGACGGGTACGCTCGTCGCCACGCGCAATCTGACGGTCGGTCACGCCGCCGATATGGGGCCGGGCTACATGCCCCGCGTCGTCGCGCTCGCGCTGATGGCGTTCGGCCTTTTCTTCAGCGGACGCGGGCTCTGGCGCGCGGGTCGCGGCATCGCGCCCGTTCAGTTGCGACCGCTGCTGGCTATCCTGGCTTCTGTCGGCGTTTTCGCGCTGACGGCGGAGCGGTTGGGCCTCGCGATCACCTCCGTCGCCGCCGTGATTCTCGCCAGCTTCGCCACGCGAGAAGGCCGGCTTGTCGAGACCGTAGCGTTTGCCATCGTGCTTTCGGGCGCCGCCGTTCTTCTGTTCGTCAAGTTGCTGGGCTTGCCGATCCCGATCTGGCCCCGCTAGGGCGGCACGCTTCGCAGGCAGACGCAAATGGAACTCTTTGACAATCTGCTGATGGGTCTTTCGACGGCCGTTCAACTCAACAACTTGTTGTTCTGCCTGATTGGCGTGGTCATCGGGACCGCGATCGGCGTGCTGCCCGGCATCGGTCCGATCCCCACGGTGGCGTTGCTGTTGCCCTTCACCTTCGGCCTATCGCCTGCCAGCGCCATGATCATGCTGGCCGGCATCTTCTATGGCGCGCAATATGGCGGCTCGACCACCGCCATCCTGGTCAATGTGCCGGGCGAGACGTCGTCGGTCGTCACCTGTATCGACGGTCACGAGATGGCCAAGCAGGGCAGGGCCGGAACTGCGCTCGCCATTGCCGCGATTGCCTCGTTCTTTGCCGGCACGATGGCGACGATCGTGATCGCGGTGCTCAGCGTGCCGTTGTCGGTGCTCGCGCTCAAATTTACCGCGGTCGAATATTTCAGTCTCCTCGTGCTCGGCCTGATCGCCGCGGTCGTCCTCGCGCATGGTTCGGTCGCCAAATCGCTGGCGATGGTGCTGCTGGGGCTGCTGCTCGGCCTCGTCGGGATCGATGTTTCCTCGGGTGTCGCGCGCATGACCTTCGGCATCCCTGCGCTGTCGGATGGTCTTGATTTCGTGCCGATCGCAATGGGCCTGTTCGGGCTGGGTGAAATCATCGCCAATCTGGAGAGACCCGCCGAGCGCCGCGTGGTCAGCCAGTCGATCCGCAGCCTGATCCCGAGCTGGGAAGACTTGCGGGGGGCTTTTCCGGCCGTGGTGCGCGGCACAGCGCTGGGCTCCGTGCTGGGGGTGTTGCCCGGCGGCGGTGCTGCGCTTCCGCCGTTCTCCTCCTACGCGCTGGAGAAGAAGCTCGCCCGCGATCCCTCGCGCTTCGGCAAGGGAGCGATCGAGGGCGTTGCCGGTCCGGAGGCCGCCAACAATGCCGGCGCCCAGACCAGCTTCATTCCGCTGCTGACGCTCGGCATTCCCGCCAACGCCCTGATGGCGCTGATGATCGGCGCGTTGATGATGCAGGGCATCCAGCCCGGTCCGCAGATCATGACCGAGCAGCCGAAGCTCGTCTGGGGCGTCATCGCCAGCATGTGGGTCGGCAATCTGATGCTGCTGATCATCAACCTGCCGCTCATCGGCCTGTGGGTCTCGATGCTGAAGATTCCCTATCGCCTGCTGTTCCCCGCCATCGTCCTGTTCTGCTGCATCGGCACTTACGGGATCGCCAACGGCCTGTTCAATGTCTGGCTGATGATGGGCTGCGCCATGATCGGTTATTTCTTCATCAAGATCGGTGTCGAGCCGGCACCGCTGCTGCTCGGCCTTGTGCTCGGTCCGCAATTGGAAGAAAATTTCCGGCGTGCGATGTTGATCGCTGACGGCGATTTCACCGTCTTTCTGTCGCGGCCGATCAGCGCGGTTATCCTCGCAGTCGTCGCCGCCTTGTTGCTGGCAATGCTTTCGCCGGCAATTCTGAGAACGCGTAAGGAAGCGCTGGCGGAATGAGCGGCGTCGACGTCAGCCGCGCAGTTGCCAGCGGCCGATGACCCGAAACCGCGAATTCGCATTGTCTTGACGGCACAAGGCGATGGCGTCGATCGCGAGCGGCCCGATGCCGGTTATCGAGAACCTGCTGCGCAGCATTGCCACGATCGGCTCGCGCCGTTCGGCGGGAAGCCGCCCCGTCAGTGTCATATGGAAACGAAACTCTTCGAAGACGTAAGGGTAGCCCCAGCGGTCGAGATAGTCGCGCTGGCGTGGCGTCAGCGCGTCCGGATTTCGCCGCTCGCGATCTTCGGCACCAAGTGGAGTGCGGAGTGAATCGAATGCCCTGGTCGCCTGGGCGGCAAGGAGGTCGAGATCTGCCGACGGTTCGGCGGGAATTACCGCAATGAAACCGCTGATCGAATCGACGACCGGTTGGATCACCGGCACTGGCCGGGCTAGATCGGCGAATAATTCGCAGGCCGCAGCAAGCTGCGCCTCGGCCTTGCCGTCGGCCAGCGCCATCGGCGCCTTCAGCGTAGCGTGAAATCCGTATTTACGCGGATCCTGCGTCAGTTCGCGCCAGTCCGAGGGGAGTCCATCCGGAAAGGGCAGGTCTTCGCCGCTGTAAGCGTCGTAGCCGAGCAGCGAGGCGCCGAACCGGTCGAGCGTGCTGTCGGGCGCGGCGGTGTAATAGATCGCGTAACGGGGGTGATTTGCCATTGCGCCAGAATAGGGCCGCCTCACGCGGCTGCAACCGCCTTGCGTGGTGTTGCTGACGAACGGACGAGGCGGTTTGCCTCCGTCAGATGAACGAGACGTCCCGCGACAATGACCGCGACGATGCGCGGGCGCAATGGCAGCGTGTCATCGACGAGAATGATGTCGGCACGCTGCCCCGCGGCGAGCATGCCGCGATCGGCGAGGCCGGCGGCGCGAGCCGGTGCCACCGAGATCAATTGCCATGCCGCGGCCAGCGACAGCACGCCATCGACTGCGAGCCGGAAGGCTGCCAATGGTGGCGCCGGATAATAATAGTCCGACGCCAGCACCGAACACAGGCCCTTGGCGATCATGTCGGATGCCCTGGTCCAGCCGGTATGGCTGCCGCCGCGCACCACATTGGGCGCGCCGAACACGATGAAGTCGCCGGCTGCGGCAGCGTCGCGGGCGGTTTCCTCGTTGACCGGAAATTCGGCGATGGCAACGCCCTGTGCTCGAAACGCTTGCCGCATCGCCGGGCTTTCATCGTCGTGCGAGAGCATCCGGATGTTTGCCGCGCGCGCCGCCTGCGCCAGCCGGGCGATCGAAGCCGGCACGTCGTGGCCGCGGGAGACCACGCTTTCCACCAGGCGATCGAACGCCTCATTGCTGAGACCCGTGCGCTCCACCATTCGGCTGCGCTTTTGCGGCTTGGCAAGGCTGGCGACCGTCGAGTCCATATGGTCGTTGAAGGCGAACAGGTCGACGCGTCCTTCCGATAGCCAGTCGATGATTTCGCTTTCCGCGTCGAGATTGTAGGTCTCGTGACGCAAGTGGAAGCGGGTGTCGGCGGCGAGCTGCGGCCGCATCTGCTCAATCGCCTCCAGCAAGCGCCTGGCATTGTCGGCGCTGCGCAGGCCGGGCTCCCACGACCAAGTCGTGGCATGATAGACGGTCGTGATCCCATTGCTGATCGCCTGCCGGTCGCTGTCAACAAGCGCCACATCGATTGGGAAATCGACGCCGGGGCGCGGCATCATCTGCCGCTCGAAGGCATCGCCATGCAGATCGACGATACCCGGCAGCACCAGCAAGCCGCCGGCATCGATACTGGACAAACCATGACTGCTATTCGTACCGACGGCGACGATCTCGCGGCCGGCGATCCGCAGCGTGGTTTCGGCAATCTCATCGCCGAGCAGGGCCCGGCCACCTTCGATGAACAGTTCAGTCACGATGCGGCACTCTGGTTGAATGGACGGCGAGTAGCTGCTGCGGCGGCTTCGTACTTTTCGAGAAAGCGCTCTACATCGAGTTTGCGGAAATCGGGCAGGGTGCGGCACAGCGTCTCATGGTCCCAATTCCACCACGCGAGCTCCGCAAGCCGCCCGGCAATGGATTCCGGAAAGCGCTGCTTGATCGGCCGTGCCGGGTTACCTGCAACGATCGTATAGGCGGGGACATCCTTGGTCACGATGGCGCCGGCCGCGATCACCGCGCCGGTGCCGATCGAGTGGCCGGGCAGAATAACCGCGCCGTGGCCGATCCAGACGTCATGGCCGATATGGACGTGATGTTCGCGTCGCCATGCAAAGAACTCGGCATCATCGCTCTCGCCCGGAAAATAGCTGCTGGCGCGATAGGTGAAATGGGCCTGCGAGGCCCGGTGCATCGGATGATTGCCCGGATTGATCCGTGTCATCGCCGCGATCGAACAGAATTTGCCGATTGTTGTGTAGGTGATCTGTGCATCGTTCACGATGTAGGAATAATCGGACATCGTGACCTCGAGCAGAATGGTCCGGGCGCCGACCTCGGTGTAGGCGCCAAGCTGGCAGTCGCGCACTGACGCGGTGGGGTCGACGGTCGGTTCAGTGGAAAGCGTCTTGCCAGCCATCGGTAGGTCCGTCGGCAGTTGCGGGAAGGGCCTGCTCGTCTTCGATGCGCTTGATGACAGTATCATGACGTATGCATGACGCCGCACGGCTGTGGACGAACGCCGCACCGCAGCACTCGTTGTCACACAACTGTAAGATCGAGCCGGTAGCGATGCTCCACGATAGGACTCTGGAGCGCTGCATGCTGGTTGTGGAAGGTCTGACGTGCCGTTTCGGCACCAAAGCTGCGGTGGATAATGCGTCATTCTCGATCGCACCGGGCAGTTTTGTCGGCGTGATCGGCCGCTCCGGCGCCGGCAAGTCCACGCTGCTTCGGATGATCAACCGCCTCGCCGAACCTTCCGAAGGGCGCATCCTCTTTGAAGGCGTCGACGTCACCGCGCTTCGCGGCAAGGATTTGCGGCAGTGGCGTGCGCGCTCGGCGATGATCTTTCAGCAGTTCAATCTGGTCGGCCGCCTCGATGTCCTGACCAACGTGTTGATGGGAAGACTTTCAACGGTGCCGACATGGCGGTCGCTGGCGCAGTTGTGGCCCGAACATGACAAGGCCATTGCGATGTCGGCGCTCGAGCAATTCGATATGGCGTCGATTGCGGCGCAGCGCGCGGATCAGCTCTCGGGCGGTCAGCAGCAGCGCGTCGCGATTGCGCGTGCACTGGTGCAGGAGCCCGACATCATCCTTGCCGACGAACCGATCGCTTCACTCGATCCCCGCAACACCCGGATCGTGATGGACGCGCTGCTGCGCATCAACAAGCACTTCGGGATAACGGTGGTGTGCAATCTGCATTCGCTGGATCTGGCGCGCAGCTACTGCGATCGCCTGATCGGAATGTCGGCAGGCCGCATTGTGTTCGACGGCGCACCGGCGATGTTGACAGATCATATCGCGCGCGAGCTCTACGATCTCGAGGCGGATGAGGTGATGGACGCGGCGCGAGAGCATGTGCCGGTCCGTGCTCCGATTCCCGCGCTCGGTACGGTTGCCGCAGCCTGAGCCTTTGCGTCTGAAAACCAGGAGCTGTGCGGCATCTAGATCCGCTGGCTCATCACTGCGAAACAGGAGACGTCATGATAAACCGTCGTATAATCTTCGCCGCTGCAGCGGCATTGGCGTTCTCGGCCTCGGCTGCCACGGCTCAGGACTGGAAGGCAAAATATCCTGAATTGGTGTTCGCAAAGGTTCCCGATGAGAATGCCTCGGGCACAACCAACCGATGGACGCCTCTGACGGAGTATCTGTCCCGCGAGCTCGGCACCAAAGTCACGCTGCGGATCGCCAACGATTACGCCGCTGTTATCGAAGGCCAGCGGGCAGGCAACATCCACATCGCGATGTACGGTCCCTCGGCCTACGCGCGCGCTTATATCATCGGTGCGAAGGTCGAGCCGTTCGCGATCGAAGTGAATGGCGACGGAACCAAGGGCTATTATTCGGTTCTCTATGTCAAAAGCGATTCCAGCTACAAGGACATCAAGGACCTGAAGGGCAAGAATCTCTGCCTTGTCGACCCCAATTCAACGTCAGGCAACAACGTGCCGCGTTTCGCGATGGACAAGATGGGTATCGACCCGGAAAAGTTCTTCTCCAAGGTGGTCTATTCGGGAAGCCACGAAAACGCGGTGATCGGACTTGCGCAAGGGACCTGCGACGCGGCGTTCAACTGGTGGAACGACGAGAACGAGTCGAACCTGCTCCGGATGGAACGGAAGGGCATGGCGAAGGCCGCCGATTTCAAGATCATCATGAAGTCCGAGCAGATTGTGAATTCGCCGATGGCATATCTCAGCAGCCTGCCCGCCGACCTCAAGGCGGCAATCAAGAAGGCCGTGCTGGAAATCGCGGTGAAAGACAAGGCCGCTTTCGACAAGATTTACGAAGGGAAGCAGTTGCCATTCGTCGAGGTTGACCACAAGGCCTATGACGCCGTGATCGATCTGACCAAGTTTGTCGACAGCATTCGCAAGCAGAAATCCTGAACGGAGCTGCGGCTCCAGATGGATCGGGCAGATCGCGAGATCTGCCCATTCTCTCGCCTGAACATCCCATGCGAACAGCAGTCCCCGAATTCCCGGAAGCCAGGCTGCGAGAACTCGCCGATCGCTATGCGGCTGCGGTTGCCGCCAAGCGGCGGCGCGTATGGCTGGGTTCGGCGGTCCTGATCGCCGCCACGATCGCTGCCGGCTGGATGGGTGACGTCAATCTTTGGAGTTTCGCCGAGAATTTCTGGCGCTTGCCAGCTTACTTCGCCAGCATCGCTCCAAAATTTTCGTTCTCGACTGCGTGGGTTGATCTCTCTGAGTGGCTTTGGGGGCTGCCTCGCTGGACGCGGCTTCTCGGAGACACGTTGCTGATCGCGTATATGGGAACGCTCACGGGGGCGATGTGCGGGTTCGTTCTCTGCTTCCTCGCCTCGGCCAACCTCGTCAGGTCGCGTACAACCGTTTTTGTCACGCGGCGCGTTCTCGAATTTTGCAGGACCGTGCCAGAGATCGTCTTTGCCTTGATTTTCGTGCTCGCATTCGGTCTGGGACCGCTGCCGGGCGTTCTCGCGATCGCAATCCATACCACCGGTGCGCTAGGCAAACAGTTCGCTGAGGTTGTTGAGAATATCGACAGTAAACCGATCGAGGGGATAGCGGCGAGCGGAGGAAGCTGGCTTCAGATTGTCCGATTTGGTGCGGTACCTCAGGTTCTTTCGAATTTCGTAAGCTATGCCCTGCTGAGATTCGAGATCAACGTCCGTGGCGCGGCGGTGATGGGTTTTGTCGGCGCCGGCGGGATCGGCCAGGATTTGATCGAGGCCGTTCGCAAGTTCTATTACACCGATGTCAGTGCCATCCTTTTGCTCATTGTCGTCACCGTCATGTTGATCGACTTTATCACGGAGCGCGCGCGCCACCGCCTCCTCGGGCTGGAGGGCTCCGCGGCATGAACTCCTTCAGTTTTGAAAACCAGGCCGGCATCGTCGAACGTCATCCGGATATTTTCCGCCCGGACTGGTGGCACCGGGGAAAAATCGCAATAGGCGTTGGCGGGGCGGTCGCGCTTTTTCTGTTCGGGATCGTCCAACTCGAAATTCCCTTTCACCGGCTCTCCGACGGAATGGTCAGGCTGGGTGGATTCGTTCAGCTCATGTTGCCTCCCCATCCTGGCTCTTGGGCGGAAGTATTGAAATATCTGCACGCGCTCGGAGAGACGGTTTCGATCGCATTTCTCGGCACGCTGGGCGGGGCTTTGCTCGCGTTACCCGTATCCCTGCTGGCGGCGCGCAATGTAGTTGCAAACCGGATCGTTCACTTTTTGACGCGCCGCAGTCTCGACACCATCCGTGGTGTCGATATCTTGATCTGGGCTCTCATCTGGGTCGGTATCGTGGGGCTGGGCCCGTTCGCAGGTATCCTCGCGGTTATCTGCAGCGATTTTGGGACGTTTGGAAAGTTATTCTCGGAAGCGATCGAGGCTGCCGACAAGAACCCCGCTGAGGGAGTCCAGTCATCGGGGGGCAACCATCTTCATAGCGTCCGGTTCGGGTTGTTGCCGCAGGTCTTTCCAATCCTGTTGAGCCAGGTGCTCTACTATTTTGAATCGAATACGCGGTCAGCGACGATTATCGGAATCGTTGGAGCAGGTGGAATTGGACTTCAGCTTGCCGAACAAATCCGGGTGCTGGAATGGCAAAAGGTTTCGTTTCTGATTTTGCTTATCCTGATGACGGTATCGGCAATTGATTGGATCTCGGGCAAGCTGCGTTTCGCGATCATCGGGCAGCGGCCAATCGCGTAACATCTCGTGGCTAGGCTAGCCGCTCTCGACCACGAATTCGACACGCTCAGCGGCAAAGCGCGAGCGCTTGGTCACGAGCGGCTTATCGTCGGTATCGACGTCCGTGCTGTCAACGACCAGCACGGGACGCCCGAGCGCGAGATCGAGCCTTGCGGCATCGGTGGCGTCCACGATCCCGGCGGTGACGCGGGTTGAGGCGCGGCGGTAATCGCGAACGCCGTAATGCGCCAGCAGTTTGGTCATTGAGCGTGCGTTGGCGAAGACGGTTCCGGCGCCCGGGAAGCGATCGGCGGAGAGCCAACTGGTGCTGACGCAGATCGGCGTGCGGTCAGCGAGCCGCACCGATTCGATCCGGATCAGGGGCGCACCGGTCCTCAGTCCGAGCTCACGGGCCAACTCGCGCGTCGCGGGCTCTTCGGAGGCATCGATCAATTGGCCGCGGGGCTCGCGGCCACCGGCGCCGACGATTTCGGAAAATCGCGTCCGCGAGCGCAAGGGATAGGCGATGCGCTGCGCCTCGACATAGGTGCCGCTGCCGCGTTCGGCGCGCACCAGGCCGCGTTCGGCAAGCGCAGCCAGTGCGCGCCGCACGGTGTGGCGGTTGACCCGATAGGTATCGGCGATCTCGATCTCGCCCGGCAGCTTTTCGCCCGCTGCGAAGCGGCCGTCGGCAATGCCGCGCTCGATACCGTCGGCGACCTGGCGCCACAAGGCGACGCCGGAACTCTCCTGCAGGCTCATGGCTTGGTGATACCAGAAATTATCCGTTTGTCACGAAACAGTCATGGCGCTTCGTTATCAAGTTGTCTACTATCATAGACAACTTGATTCAGGCAAGGTGGCTCATGAGCTTGACCAGGCGGAACAGCGGAGAGGCGCAGCGGAAGGCCGCGATGGCGGTGCTCGCGCATTCCGAGGCTGGCGATATTGCGGGCCATCTCGCGGCAATCGCGGTACCCGAACACGAAAACCTGCGCGAGCCGGAGAACGGCCTCGTCATGGTGCGCGGCCGCATCGGCGGCGACGGTGCGCCGTTCAATCTCGGCGAGGCCACCGTGTCGCGCGCGGCGGTGCGCCTTGCGACCGGTGAGATCGGATTTGGCTACGTGCTCGGCCGCGATAGGCAGAAGGCGCAGATGATCGCGCTGTGTGATGCCATGGTGCAGTCGACGGAGCTTTCGGGTGAGGTCGAGACCAAGGTGATCGGGCCATTACGTGCCGCCATGAGCGCCGATCGCAGCCGCAAGGCGGCCGAGACGGCGGCGACGCGGGTCGATTTCTACACCATGGTGCGCGGCGAGGGGTGATGCGATGACGACAGTTGCAGAATTGCCCGCGGGGTTTGCCGACAAGGTGCCGTCGGCGCAGTCGACCTTCCGCTCCGTGATGGACGCGATGGCGCGTCCCGGCAGCGTGCAACGGGTCACGGCGGCCGTCGGCGCGCCGGCCGGGATGATGCGCGGCGCGGCGGCGATCGCGCTGACGCTGTTCGATCACGACACGCCGATCTGGCTCGACGCCGCGATGTCGGCCACGCCTGACGTTGCGAAGTGGCTCAAGTTCCATACCAGTGCGCCGGTGATCGCGGATTCCTCGATCGCCAGCTTCGCGCTGGTCGGCGAGGCCAGGAACCTGCCGGCGCTCGATCGCTTCGCGTTCGGCAGTAACGAGTATCCTGATCGGTCGACGACACTGATCCTACAGGTCGAGAGCCTGACACAGGGACCGACCTTCGAGGTGAAGGGGCCGGGCATCGACGGTACAGCGCTGCTGCAGGCGATGCTCCAACCGCGCGACCTCTTTCAGCGGCTCACCATCAACGAAGGCCTGTTCCCGCGCGGCATCGATGTAGTGCTGGTCCATGACGACTTGATCGTCGCGATCCCCCGAACCACGCGGCTGGTCGCAAGCGGAGCGTAGCCCATGTATGTAGCCGTCAAAGGAGGCGAACGCGCCATTGAGAATGCCCACCGGCTGCTTGCGCATGAGCGGCGTGGCGACCGTGATGTGCCCGAACTCTCGCTGGCGCAAATTGCCGAGCAGCTCTCGCTCGGCGTCGATCGCGTCATGACGGAAGGCTCGCTCTACGATCGCGAGCTGGCGGCACTCGCGATCAAGCAGGCGCGCGGCGACCTGATCGAGGCGATCTTCCTGGTCCGCGCCTTTCGCGCCACATTGCCGCGCTTCGGCGCGACCGAGCCGGTCAACACCGGCGAGATGCAGGTGCGCCGGCGGATCTCCTCGACCTTCAAGGATATTCCAGGTGGCCAGATCCTGGGGCCGACCTTCGATTATACCCATCGTTTGCTGGACCCGCAGCTTGCGGACGGTTTTGTGCCGGAGCAGCCGGCGACGTCGGAGGCAACGCAGACGGCAATGCCGCGCGTCACCGACATTCTCGGTCGCGATGGCTTGATCGAATCGTCGCCGGCCGCGGATGCCGATGCGCCGGTCGGCGATCTCACGCGCGAGCCGCTGAGTTTTCCGGCCGACCGCGATCTGCGGCTGCAAAATCTTGCGCGGGCCGACGAGGGGTTCCTGCTCGCACTCGGCTATTCCTCACAGCGCGGCTACGGCCGCAACCATCCCTTTGCCGGCGAAATCCGCTTCGGCGAGGTGGAGGTTGAGTTCTTCGCCGAGGATGCGGGCTTTGCCGTCCCGCTTGGCGCGATCGAGCTGACCGAGTGCCAGATGGTCAACCAGTTCAAGGGATCGGCGACGGAAGCGCCATGCTTTACGCGCGGCTATGGTCTGGCCTTCGGACAAAGCGAGCGCAAGACCATGTCGATGGCGTTGGTCGACCGCAGCCTGCGTGCCCGCGAGCTGGGCGAGGAAGTGATCGCTCCAGCCCAGGACGAGGAATTCGTGATGTCGCACTCGGACAATGTTCAGGCGACCGGCTTCGTCGAGCATCTCAAGCTGCCGCATTACGTCGACTTTCAATCCGAGCTCGGTCTGCTGCGCAAATTGCGCAAGGAGTTCGCCGAGGCCAATGAGGCGCCGGACATGCAGGAGGCCGCGGAATGAACGCGCCGGCTTACAATTTCGCCTACCTCGACGAACAGACAAAGCGGATGATCCGCCGCGCAATCCTGAAGGCGATCGCGATTCCCGGCTATCAGGTGCCGTTCGCCAGCCGCGAAATGCCGATGCCCTACGGCTGGGGCACCGGCGGCGTGCAAGTGACGGCGGCGATCCTGGGGCCACAGGATGTGCTGAAGGTGATCGACCAGGGTTCGGACGACACCACCAACGCGATCTCGATCCGGAAATTCTTCGGCAAGACCGCTGGTGTCGCGACAACCACGTCCACGTCAGACGCCACCGTGATCCAGACCCGGCACCGGATTCCCGAAGTGCCGCTCCATGCGGGTCAGGTGCTGGTCTATCAGGTGCCGATCCCCGAGCCGCTGCGGTTCCTGGAGCCGCGCGAGACCGAGACGCGGCGCATGCATGCGCTGGGCGAATATGGCCTGATGCACGTCAAGCTGTACGAGGACATCGCGCGCTTCGGCCATATCGCGACCTCCTATGCCTATCCCGTGAAGGTGAATGCGCGCTATGTGATGGACCCGTCGCCGACACCGAAATTCGACAATCCGAAGATGGACAATTGCCCGGCGCTGCAATTGTTCGGCGCCGGGCGCGAGAAGCGCATTTACGCGATCCCGCCGCACACGGACGTGGTATCGCTCGATTTCGAAGACCACCCGTTCACGCGCTACCGGTTCGATGCGCCTTGCGCGCTGTGCGGCGCCGGCGATTCCTATCTCGACGAAATCGTCACAGACGACAAGGGCGGGCGGATGTTCGTCTGCTCGGATACCGATTATTGCGAGTCTCGCCAGTTGGCTGGTCATCGCGGCAGCGAGAGCGCAGCGCCGCACAAGGAGAGGGCGCATGGCTGAGCCGCAAGATCCCATGCAGGATGACCAGCCGCTGCTGGTTGCCGAACACCTCGGTAAGACCTATGGCCGGTTGACTGCCTGCCGCGACGTATCGTTTGCGCTTTATCTTGGTGAGGTGCTGGCTGTTGTCGGCGAGTCCGGCTCGGGCAAGTCCACGCTGCTGCAACTGTTGTCTGCGCAACTCGCGCCGAGCGCCGGGCGGGTGTCGTACCGGATGCGGGACGGCATGTTGCGCGATCTTGCCAGCCTCGGCGAGGCCGAGCGCCGCTTTCTGTTCCGCACAGATTGGGGCTATGTGCACCAGGACCCCGCGCAAGGCCTGCGGATGGCGGTCTCGGCCGGCGCCAATGTCGGCGAGCGGCTGATGGCGGTGGGCTGGAATCACTACGGCCGCATCCGCGGCACCGCCTCATCCTGGCTGGAGCGCGTCGAGATAGATACCGCGCGTATCGACGACGCACCGCGGACCTATTCCGGCGGCATGCGGCAACGGCTGCAGATCGCGCGCAATCTCGTCACCGAGCCGCGGCTGGTGTTCATGGACGAGCCGACCGGCGGGCTCGACGTGTCGGTGCAGGCGCGGCTACTCGATCTCATGCGCAATCTCGTCAGCGAGCTCGGCCTTGCCGCCATCGTCGTCACCCACGACCTCGCAGTGGCGCGGCTGTTGTCGCACCGTGTGATGGTGATGAAGGGTGGTCGCGTCATCGAAACCGGCCTGACCGACCAGGTGCTAGACGATCCCCGCGAGCCCTATACTCAATTGCTCGTCTCCTCGATCCTGCCGGCATGAGCGCGCCAATGACTGCGATGATCGACATCACCAACGCTGAAAAGACCTTTATCATGCACCTGCAGGGCGGCGTCGAACTGCCCGTGGTGCGCTGCGTCTCGTTTCAGGTCGAGCCGGGCGAATGCGTCGTGCTGTCGGGCTCCTCAGGCGCCGGCAAATCCTCAATCCTGAAAATGATTTTTGGCAATTACCGCTGCGATGGCGGCCGGATCGGCATCCGGCATCAGGGCACGGTGATCGATCTCGCCACGGCCGAACCCCGGCAGGTGCTCAGCGTGCGCCGCTCGACCATCGGCTATGTCAGCCAGTTCTTGCGGGCGGTGCCGCGGGTCGCCAGCATCGACGTGGTGGCGGAGCCGCTGATCGCGAACGGAATTGCACGCGCGGAAGCTCGCGAGAGGGCGGGCGCGCTGCTGCGCCGCCTCAACATTCCCGAGCGCCTGTGGGCGCTGCCGCCGTCGACGTTCTCCGGCGGCGAACAGCAGCGCGTCAACATCGCGCGTGGTTTCATTTCCGATCTGCCGATTCTGCTGCTGGACGAGCCCACAGCTTCGCTCGATGCCGCCAATCGAGCGGTTGTCGTCGAGTTGATTGAACAGAAGAAACGACAGCGCGTCGCGATGGTGGCGATCGTCCATGACGATGAAATTCGTCATCTGATCGCCGACCGCGTTGTCGACGTGACATCGTTTGCCGCCGCGGCCTGAAGGAAGAGATATGAGATGACTTCGAAGCACGAAACCATCCTCGGCAATGCCCGCCTCGTCCTGGCCGATCGCGTGATCGAGCATGGCTGGGTCGTTTTCGCAGATGGCCGCATCGCGGAATACGGCGAGGGCACTGCGCCGTCAGGCAGCGAGGACGCCGGCGGCGACCTGATCATGCCAGGCCTAATCGAGCTGCACACCGACCATCTCGAAATGCACTATGTGCCGCGCCCAAAGGTGTTTTGGGACCCGATCGCGGCGGTGGTCTCCTACGACGGACAGCTGGCGACATCGGGCATCACCACGGTTCTGGATTCGCTGCGGGTCTGGCGCGAGGACGGCGCCGAGGAGGTTGACGGCAGGGCAGGCCTCTTGGCGGAGGCGATTACATCCGCGCGCGAGGCAAACCTGCTGCGTGCCGACCACTTCCTGCACCTGCGTTGCGAAATCCCGATGCCCAGCGTGGTCGAGGAAGCCAAGGAGCTGATCGAGCGGCCGGACGTGCGGCTGATGTCACTGATGGACCACACGCCGGGCCAGCGCCAGTTCCGCGACGAGGTCAAGCTCCGCGATTATTACCGCGGCAAGGGCGGCGGCAAGACCGACGCCGAGCTCGATGCGCTGTTCGAGAAGCGCTTTCATTATCAAAAAACCTATGCCGCGGCCAACATGCGCGAAATCGTCGCGCTTGCGCATCAATATGAAATTCCGCTCGCCAGCCACGACGATACGACCGAGGAAAACGTCGCCGATGCGATCCAGGATCGCGTCGCCGTGGCGGAGTTTCCGACCACGATGGAAGCCGCGCGCGGCCTGCATCAGGCCGGCATCAGCATCCTGATGGGGGCACCGAACGTGGTTCGCGGCGGTTCGCATTCCGGCAACATCGCCGCGATCGATCTCGCCCGCGAAGGACTGCTGGATATCCTGTCGTCCGACTACATCCCTTCGAGCCTGTTGATGGCGGCCCTGCAATTGCCGCGGCATGTGCCGGCGATCGATCTGGCCGCCGCCGTTCGCACCGTGACCAAGACGCCGGCCGAGGCCGTGGGCCTTGCGGACCGTGGCGAGATTGCGCCCGGCAAGCGCGCCGATGTGATCCGGGTGCATGTCGCCCGTAACATTCCAGTGGTGCGCAGCGCCTGGCGGGAAGGGCGGCGCGTGGCATGACGGAATCGCTGACAACCACAGCGCCAGATCAGACGACCGTAATCGGGCCGGGCCGCTTGATCCTGGTGGTCGGTCCGAGCGGTGCCGGCAAGGACACGCTGCTCGGCCTCGCCAGGGCAGCCTGCGCCGATGACAGCAACATTGTGTTTCCCCGCCGCGTTATCACGCGCGAGGCGTCGGCGTCGGAAGAAAACGAACAGGTCAGCGCCGGCACGTTTCAGGAGGCTCTGACGCGTGGCGAATACGCCATCCATTGGGAAGCTCACGGCCATTGCTACGCACTGTCGCGCGCGATCGATGACGAAATCCGCGCCGGGCGAACCATCGTTGCCAATGTATCGCGCACCGTGATTGGCGCGATGCGTCGCGCCTATGCCGACGTGGCGGTGGTTTCGATCACGGCCCCGCCGAACGTTCTGTCCGAACGGCTTGCGATGCGGCGGCGGAGCAGCGACGGCAGGCTCGAGGCCCGCTTGAGCCGCACAGTGGAGGACGCCGAGGCCGCGCCCGACGTCACCATCGTCAATACCGGCAGCGCCGAGTACCATGCCCGTCAGCTCGTCCGCGTCATCAAGGGTGAGAAATGGGATCGCTGAGGGGAGACCGGAAATGAGCGTTGTCGCAACCATCGAGCAGCTCGAGGCCATCTACGGCTTTCCCAACGATGCCTCGACGGTCAAAGTCGCCGACCGCGTCACGCCAGCCTATCGGGCGTTGATGGACAAATCGCCGTTCGCGGCGCTCGCGACCTGCGGGCCGGAAGGGCTGGACTGCTCGCCGCGCGGCGACCTTGCGGGCTTCGTTCGCGTCGACGACGAGAAGACGCTGATGATGCCGGATCGCCGTGGCAACAACCGCTGCGACTCGCTGCGCAACATCGTGCGTGACCCCCGGGTGGCGCTTTTGTTTCTCATCCCCGGCTCCGGCAGCACGCTGCGCATCAACGGCCGCGCGCATGTCTCGGCCGATCCGGAGCTGCTCGCGTCATTCAAGATGGAAGGCAAGGCGCCGCGCACCGTTATCGTCGTGACGGTGGAGGAGGTTTACTTCCAGTGCGCGCGTGCCATCGTGCGGTCCGATCTTTGGAATCCCGACAAGCGGGTCGATCCCAGGAGCTTGCCGACGCCCGGCCAGATCCTGGCCGAGATGAGCGACAACACCGTTGGCGGCGAGAAATACGATCGGGAATGGCCGGAGCGCGCCCGGCAAACGATGTGGTGATGCCCTGATATCGCATCGCGATTCGGCAGCGGGCATACGGCAAGCCGTTCAGACGACCGCGCGAGCATGCCGATGGTATTCAGGCGTAGCGGATCACCTTCTCCGCGCATTTGAGAAAATTCCGGACCAGCGCCGCGGCACGCACGAGTTCGTCTGGTCGATGTCGACCGTTGCACCGTCGTCGCTGATCATCCTGCCGGAACATGCGGGCAGGTGATGGATCGCGGCCTGCTGCCGCGCCTGTCGATGGGCACGTTGCAATTGTCGATCCGTTGCTCGTCCATCCACTTTTTTCCCAAGCGCTCTTTTCCGGTCAGCGACGACCCGTCAGCGGGCAGGGCGTTTTCCGCATTCGGTGCGGTTTGGCCAAGCTGCCTTTCCTGCGCAAACACCGCCG
This sequence comes from Bradyrhizobium sp. sBnM-33, assembly GCF_032917945.1. Classification (NCBI taxonomy): domain Bacteria; kingdom Pseudomonadati; phylum Pseudomonadota; class Alphaproteobacteria; order Hyphomicrobiales; family Nitrobacteraceae; genus Bradyrhizobium; species Bradyrhizobium sp. sBnM-33. Next base: position 6,612,338 of record NZ_CP136624.1, on the reverse strand, counting down.
ATGCAAAGCACAGCGCCAAGAGAAAACTGATCAACCCGTGGTGAATCGGTTCCATTGGATTGTCCTCGCCAGAAATCACGCGTCAGATAAACATGTCGATATTCACGTAGTCACCCGGAACCTGCGGACAACGGGTCGGTTGCCTCTCATCGCGTTGTGCGCGCTGAAAGGAGAGGCAGATGAAAATGAAACGGCTCATTCTTGCTGGTTGCTCCGTCCTGGTCTTGAGCACCGGCACAGCACTGGCCGGTCCCTGCGATACGGGACGCGCCGCCAACCTCAAGGACGCAGGCTCCGGCCCGGCCCAGACAGGCGACAGTCAAACAACGGGTATGGCGAGCAGCACCAGCCAACATCCGCCGACCGGCACCATGAACCGGGCGGCTGGAGAAACTGCAGCCTCTTCACAAGATACGCAGCGGCAGATGCAAGGCGAACCGACGGCGGCACAGCAGGCTGAGGGTGCCAAGCCCGACAAGGTCACAGAGGCAGACAAGGACTGCTGAGATAACTATCACCCTAGCCGTCATGCCGCTTCGGCAGACGAGCGCGGATGCGTAACGGAAATCGTTCGAGCGGTGATTGGACGAACCCTCGCGGTGCATGCGTCGATTCGGCGCCCTGATCCGCAGCGTTTGTCCAAGAGGGAAGTCGGCTTGTCCAAGAGCGAACTTCTTGCTTCGGAGATAGTGCGCATAGTGCGACCTTCGACCTTGCGTACTTGCGCTCTGTCCACGGTGACCCTAGTTTTCGTCCAGGCACGAACGTCGTGCCAGCACTGCTTGGGAGGACCCTGATGAGTTGGAAGACTCCGAAGATCGTCGAAGTGCCGGTGGGCATGGAAATCAACATGTACGCCTGCGCGGCGCGTAAATAGACGCGTCGAAACGGTCTGCCCGGCTCCGGCAACGGCCTGTTGCCGCGGGCCGGGCAACTGCGCGCGCTCCAGCTGCAGGACTTTCCAAGGAAGTTTTCCACTGCTTGCTGCACGCGCGGATCCTGACCAACTGGACAGGAATCCCGTAGGCGGCCGCCGAAGGCCATCCGGTCTAGGCTCGCACGCTTATCCCATCTAGATTCCAATTTGTCCCTTGGCTCGCCGACGGTCCCTGCCTCATGCTAGGGTAAGTCTCGGCTGATACCACGGACTTACCCGTTCAACCTCATGACCCCCTGAATGCGAATGTTGACGCGTGCAGAGACCTTCCAGGCTGTGGTCGTGTCTCTTGTTGCGCTGCTACCGGCCTGCGCCCACGCGGAGGCCTTCGATACCGAGCATATATTCGGCTTCATGATCGGAACCGATGTCGGCAGCGTCGGCGAACGGGAGTTTCAAACGGACACGACCGGGCGCTTCGGCAGGAGCGGCGGTACTTATCGGGCTGTCGGCCAGGATTTTGAGCTGGAGTTTGTACCTGTCCGGAATTTTCGAATCGAGGTGGGTAGCACGTTTGCATCGCAAAAGATCAGCGGCGTGCCGGGTCTTGACGATCAGCGCCGGCTATCGTGGCAGGGCGCATCGGTCGATTTGCGCTACCGTTTTCTCGATAGGGAGGTGGCGCCGTTCGGGCTCACTTTCGCGACAGAAATCCACGCGCATCGTATCGATGAAACGACGGCTGAAGGGGTGCGGAGTTTCGGGACTGAATTCAGGTTGGCGTTCGATCGGGAGCTCGTCCCGAATCGCGTCATCGCGGCGTTCAACTTGATCTACGAACCGGAATGGACGCGCCTGGTCGGCAGTAGCGCCATGGAGCGTGACTCCGCCGCGGGCGTGGCGCTCGGGGTGCTGGCGCAGGTGCGGCCGGGTTTTCTGCTGGGCGGTGAGGCGCGGTACTCGCGGAAGTATGAGGGGATCGGCTTGGAGGAACTTGTTGGGCAGGCGATGTTCGTCGGTCCGACAGCGTATTTCCAATTGTCGAAGCACTCGCGGCTGACCGCGAGCTGGAGCGTTCAGGCGTGGGGACGTCCGGCCGGGTCAACTGCCAGCCTTGATCTGGTCAATTTCGACCGCCACCAGGCGCGGCTGGTATTTGGCGTTAACTTCTAGCGCGGGGACGCACGGCCGGGTTCCGGCCTTTTCACAGTGTAGTGAAACCTTGCTTCGCCTATTGCCGTAGCTCTTTGCGTTATCTATCCGGGAACTAATCAAGGGATATCAGCAATGACCCCGATAGACTTGGTCGTGACCGTCTGTGCGGTGCTCTCGCCCACCACGTGCGAGGAAACCCATCTGGTCTTCTCTTCAAATGTTTCGTTGCAACAATGCGCCATGGCTGCGCAGCCCTATATCGCGCAGTGGGTTGGCGAACACCCGAAATGGACCGCGGTCAAGTGGCGTTGCGAATATCCAGGCCTCAATCGAAAGGCTTCCGGCGACGCCGTGTGGTCGACAGGCTGAATGGTCGTCCGGCAGTGGCGGCTACTTGTTGCAGTCTTTCAAATCCTTGTCCGCAATCGAAAACACGGCGTCGGCCTTGATTTCGATGTCGCGTACGAAGCAGTGCTTTGAGCCGCGGTAGCCGACTTTGGCGTCGTAGCGCCCCGGCTGCACGCCGGTGATACGCAGGCGCTCGTCGTGGTCTACTTCCTTGTCCTTGTCGTTCAGGGTGAGGTTAGGACCCCAGTCGTTCTTTCCGGGCGGGGAAAGCTGAAATTCGGAAATCGTCGCCGTGGTAAGATTCCATAATCGGATGCCCTTTCCCTGCGCGGCCACCTCATTGGCGCTCGTTGACAACAGTGCAACCAAAGCCAGTATCCATCGCATCGGGCCATCCTTTCGTCGCGGGGCGCTGGGAGCCATTATTGCCTTACCAGTCGGTCTCGATTTCTGACTTTATCGAAGTTTCTCGCCCGATCGAGACCGATTGGGGCGATCAACCGGGCCGTATCGAGATCGGCACCCTCGAAATCGGTGTCGATGACGGTGACGCCGGTCAGGTCGGCCCCGCCGAGTTGGGCACCCTTGAGAGAAGCACCGGTGAGGTCGCTGCCCTTCAGCATCGCAAATTCGAGATCGACGCGAGACAGGTCGGCGCCGCGCGCGTTCAGCCGTTCCAGATTGGCGGATTTCAGCACCGCGCGCATCAGCCCCATAGACTGATTACGCATGTCGGCGCCAAGATTTGCTTCCGCGATCGAGGCTCCGACGAGGCTCGCGCCGGTTAGGTCGGCAGCAACGCGTGCGCGCGAAAGGTCGGCGCCGTCAAGGCGGGCGCGGGCCATCTGCGAGGCGAACAGATTTGCGCTCCTGAGGCTTGCGCCAGTGAAGTCCGCTTCCAGCAGCCATGCCTGGTCGAGAATGGCACGGTCGAGCTTGGCGCCGGCGAGCTTGGTCTTGTTGAGCCTGGCCGCGCGGAAAATTGCGCCGGACAGGTTGAGCCCGGACAGATCGAGGCCGGATAGTCTTTTCCCCGTGAAGTCAGCGGGTGCGGCGGTGGTCGCCGCAGCAAGCGCGGCCTCGACCTCGGCGCGAGTCATTTCGGCCGACGTCATATCGGGCGACGACAGGTCAACATGACGCATCATGTCTTGGGCCGCTGCCGTCATGGCCACAAGAGAAAGACCGAGCGCTGCGATTCCGATCGAGCGTTTCATCGTCAATCCCAACCTATCACGCATCCTAGCACCGGCCTCGGGCACTGCCTACAAGGCAGCCTGCTTGGTGGTATCGCCATTGATCCGCCGCATGATTTCCGACTTGATTGCGGCGATCTCGACTTCTCCGCGTACGCTTCGCGGCGTGCGGATGGGCAGGTCTGCGAGAATCCGGGCCGGGCGTGGCGACAGCAGGATCACGCGATCGCCGAGACGAACCGCATCGTTCACATCGTGGGTGACCAGCAGCGTTATCATGGACCGACCGTCCATCAACGTGGCGATCTCATCGCGCAGGCGGCTCGCAAGAGCGGCATCGAGCGAGGCAAGCGGTTCGTCGAGAATGAGCAGCTCCGGCTCGACGGCGAACGCGCGGGCAAGCGCAACGCGCCGCGCGAGGCCGAGCGATAACTCGCCGGGAAAATGGTTGCGATGTGCCTTCAGCTCCAGAATTTCGAAGAGTGCTGAAAGCTTCGCTTCATCGGCGGCAGGCGCGGCAAGTCGCACATTCTCCTCGACCGACCGCCACGGCAACAGCCGCGGCTCTTGGAACACGAAGCCGATCCGCGCGCCGGGAGGACGCGAGACGCGCCCTTGAAAATCGGGGTCGAGGCCGGCGAGAATCCGGAGCATCGTACTCTTGCCGCAGCCGGATGGGCCGACCAATACTCCGGCCTCGCCTGCATCAAGAGCGAAGGCGACCCCGGCGATCACGTCGTGCTGTTCGCCCGCCGCGCTCTTGAACGTCTTGCTGGCGATATCGACTTCAAGCCGCACGGGGACGCCACCGGGATACCCGGGCCTCAAACGGCTGCACCAGCAAGGTTTCAATGAGAAGCACGACCGCGGCGAAGCTCAGCGAGTAGGCCAGCAATAATGGAATGTCGAATAGCTGGAACGCCACGCCAATCTCGAAACCAACACCGTTTGGACGTCCAAGCAATTCCGCAACAAGTACGATCTTCCAGACCAGGGAAAGTCCTGATCGTGCGGCGGCTGCGATATAGGGCGACAGTTGCGGCAAAATGACGTGTCGAAACCTGCTCCAGCGCGGCAACGCGAATACCGTCGCCATTTCGTCGAGCGCCGCGTCGAGGGCACGTGCTCCCTCGCGCAACGTCACGACAGCGGTCGGGAGCTTGTTGATGGCGATTGCCGCAATTGCGGCCACTTCAGTCAATCCGGCCCAGATGTAGGCGAGCACGATAACCACGAGCGCCGGCAGATTGAGCAGCAGGATCAGCCAGGGGTCACCAAGCCGATCGGCAAGTCGCACCCGGCCCATCAGGTATCCGATGGCCGCGCCCAGCGCCATCGCCAGGGTGAAGGCGAGCGCAACGCGTGCCAATGTCGCGCCGAGATGGAAGAACAGGTTACCCGATCGGGCTTCCGCAATCATGGCCGTGAGCACGGTGGGGGGAGGTGGAAGCTTCGCGTCACCGGCAAGCAGCGAGGCGATCCACCAGATTGCGACGAACACCGCGAAAGACAGCAGGCGTGCCACCTCAATCTCCCGGGATCGCGTGATAGAACGTTCCGGCAGCCAGTTCAGGCACCGGCCCGACAAGTTCGTGGCCGCCGATTTCAGCCAGCACGCGGTAGAGAATACGCGCGTCGGCCTCTTCATCGGCGATCGGCCGACGCGGAATTCCCTCTCGATAGCGATCACGATAGGCGTGCAACGTTGCGGCGTCTGGAGCGCCGGTCAGCGGCGCAATTTTCTCCCACTCGGCATCCGAGGTCGACAGAATCTCTTTCGCCGCGCGGGTCATGGCGATGAAGCGGGCAATTTTGTCCTGGTTTGTGTTCGCCCATCTTTCGTCGAAAACGTAGCCGAGCATCGCGGTGCGGCCCTTGGCGCCAAGCTTCGGCAGCAGATCCTCGATGCCGGCGATGCGGCGGAAGCCCTTCGCCTCCAGTGCCGCGCAGAAATTCCAGTAGTTCACGGTCGCATCCATTTCGCCGCTGAGCGTCTTGGCTGCCAGCAGTGGCGGCGCGCCGTAAGCGATTGTTGCGTCCGACTTCAGGTCGATGCCGCCCTGTTTCAACCATGCCAAAAGCAGCAGCCAGTTCTTGTCGATCGGTCCGCCCGCGACGGCGAGCTTGCGGCCCTTGAGATCGGCCAAGGTCCGGATCGGTGATGAGGCAGGGACCACGACGGCCCCGAGCGCGCTAGAATAGGGATAGAATGTCAGTTTGGCGCCAAGCCCGCGTTCGCGCGACACCCAAAGCCAGTCGGTGACCACAATGTCGGCATTCCCGGCCCGAAGCGCAATCTTGCCCGCCTCGGGGCTCGCCAGTTCAAGAACCTGGACCGAAAGGTTGGCCTGCTTGTCGAGGCCGTGCGCGCGGATCACTGCCAGTTCCCAGGCGAATGTTCCGGTCTTCTGCACCGCAACGCGTAACGCCTCGGCGCTGCAGCACGTGCCGAGCGAGACCAGGACAATCGTAGCAAGCAGCGTGCGAGCAAAATGCGTCATGGTGCCTTGAGCCGTATCTTTGAACGTCTGCTTTTCAGCGGGCCAGTCATAGCATAGCTTCCACGGTTAGCACGGGAGGAAGACGATGACGCTTGTCGGATGGGTACGACGTATTGTCGCCACGTTGACAGCGCTGATGACGATTGCGGTGAGCGCGCACGCCGAGGAGCTCAACGATTACCCGACGTCGGCGCGCGTCGAATATGCGTTTGGCTGTTTGAAAGCGAATGGCGAGACGCGGCAAGCGATCGAGCAATGCTCCTGTTCGATCGATGTTATCGCTTCGCTCGTGCCCTATCAGCGCTATGTCACGGCCGAAACCGTGCTTAGCATGTCGCAGGTCCGGGGCGATCTGGGCGGCCCGTTCCGCACGTCGGAGCAGGCGGCAAGCGCCGTCAACGAGCTGAGGCGGGCCCAGGCCGAAGCGGAAGTGCGCTGCTTCTGAATGCGACGCGGCCCCCGCTTCGGGGACGACGACCAGGCGGCAACCGTTTTTCTCTCTTGCCCCGACGCAGCGCAGCACGCGAGTAATGCGCTGCAGAGCCGGGGCCCATGTCACCAGAGCGCACGATGTCCGCAATAGGTCCCGGCTCTGCCGAGCAGCGATGTCGCGCTGCACCGCGTCCGGGAGATGATGCTATTCTAACCGTAGACGCATCATATTCCGGAATCGTCGATCTTCCATTCGCGCTGGAAGACGTGCCCCTCGGTATCCTTTGCCTCGGCACGAAAGCGTTTCGCGCCATTGGAGACGTAGGTGAACCTGATATTGGGGTCTTCTGAAATGGAGATGCCGCCTTCCATCTTCAACAGCAGGCTGTCGTCCTGCCAGAGCCGCAGTTCATTGATGAAGAAAGCCGGGACATACAGGTGCGTGACCTGGTCCATCTGCAAGCCGGAATTGTTGGGATGCCCGATCATGATCTGGGCTTCGCGCGCGCCACTGGCCGGCCCTTCGCCGGCCTTCGCGAACTGCCGATAGCGCATCTGGCCGAGCCTGGCCTTGGCCTCGTCGGCGTTCTTGGCGGCAGGCGCTGAGCAGCCGCCGGAGGCCTTCACATAGGTTTTGGTCATGTAGAGTTTGCCGTCGCTGAGTTCGGCCACCGCATGGACATCGGTGTAATTGTTGACGCGGACGCGGGTGGAGATTTCCGAGACATTGGCGTCCGGTCCAAGCTGGAACTTCGCCGCCATCGGCGCGGGGTTCTGGTCGATGACCAGCGTAATGCTCAGCACCTGCCGGCTATCGTCGGCCGCAAGTTTCGTTCGCAAGGTCACCGGGACGATTGCGGCATCCTCGGCACGCGACGGCATTTCAATGCCGATCACGTCGCTGCCATCGTTCATCGGGCGATTGTTGAAGATGTCCTGCACCAGGCCGGGCCAGAGGCCGCTTGTCTCCGCCGCGAGCGGCAAGGGCGCGCCGAACAGCAGCAAGCCAACGACGCCGACGAGGCGGAACAGATATCCGGGCATGGTCACGACCTTCGCACGGTTGGAAGCAACGCGCGCAATATAGGACAATGCGCGGGCTATTCCCATTCAATTTCCGAAAATGCCGCGGTTGCGTTGCGGGCATTGAAGTCGTCGAACAATTCCCACCGGGATCGCTCGGAGCTCGCTGCGGTACCCGCCGCGGATTTTATCGGCTCGCCGCGGGCGACGAGCCCGCGTACGTCTGAGGCCAGCGTTTCGAGATAGCGGCGCTGATCGGCGAGGGCGACCGGCCATCCGCTCACGGGACCGTGACCGGGAACCACGCGCTCCGCAGGCAAGGCGCCGAGCTCACCGATGACGGCCAGCCAGCCGCGGATGCTACCGTCCAGCACGGGCGTGTGGGTCAGAAACACGAGGTCGCCCGCGAACAGGGTTCTGGTCTTTTCATCAAGCACCGTGAGATCGCAATCGCTATGCGCGGCAGGCCACGCCCGTACGGCGAGGGTTCGCCCGCCGAGATCGAGCTGGAGCGTGCCGCTGACGAGCAGCGTTGGCGGCACGATGCGTATTTCATCGATCAATTGATCGCCCATCGTGCGGCGAAATGCGTCGAGATAGAATTGACCGCGCGCGGCCAGCGCGCGCGGCAGGTTCGCGTGGCCGACAAACGTCGCTCCGTCCTGCACGAAAGCGCCGTTGCCGAAGATGTGATCGGGGTGGCCGTGCGTATTGATAACGTAGCGGATCGGCTTGTCGGTTCGGGCGCGAATGGCTGGCAGCAATTGCCTTCCCTCGCGGAGGCTGCCGCCGGTATCGATCACCGCGACGGCCTCCTGGCCAACGATGAATCCCACATTGGCGATCGCGCCGTTATTCTCGCGCGTCATCTGCGCGATTTGCCCGTTGTGCACGAACACGCCGTCCGCAATGGAGTTGACGGGCAGCTCCTGTTGCTGCGCGAGCGAGGCTGTCGCCGGAGCGAACGTTGCGAGCACGGCAACGATCAACGCGTGATAAGCCATGTTTCGGCCTCCGTCTTACCACGAAGCGCGATCGGCAATTCCCCGTGTTCCATCGAAACGATCGTTGCATCGCAGCACAAGCGGCCAATTCGCCGCGAGGATTATTCCTGTTGCAGCCTCCAACCGACAAGCATAGCATTTTGCGTGTCTGCGGCTTCAATAGAACTTCGGTTCGTCGAGGTTGCCGATACAAGTCGAAATTGGCAACAAGGCGGGCCGGAAGTGCAGAAGCTTTCGATGACAAGTGCCGGGCGAAAGTGCTGGCTGTCGATTTTCGTGGTGACGATCATCGCCACGCTCCTCGGTCATGCGCCCGCGCGCGCGCAGATCAAGGAAGGCGGCGATCTGTCGATTGAGCTCGTCGATCCCAAGGTGCTGCGCGTCTGCGCCGACCCGCATAATTTGCCGTTCTCCAACGACAAGGGCGAGGGATTCGAGAACAAAATCGCCGAACTTTTCGCCGAGAAGCTGCACAAGAAGCTGGACTACATGTACTTCCCGCAAGCGACGGGTTTCGTCCGCATGACGCTTGCCGCCCATCGCTGCGACGTCATCATGGGCTTCCCGCAGGGAGATGATCTCGTTCAGGGCACCAATCCCTATTACCGCACCGCCTACGCGCTGGTCGCTAAGAAGGGCAGCGGCCTCGACGAGGTAACCACGCTGGAAGACGAGCGTCTCAAGGGCAAGCATATCGGCATCGTGGCCGGGACACCGCCTGCCACGAATATGGCGGTCAACGGCCTGATGGTGAATGCCAAACCGTATCAGTTGATGGTGGATACCCGTTTGGAGTCGTCAGCGGAGGCCATGATGGCCGACCTGATGTCCGGTAAGATCGACGCCGGCATTCTCTGGGGACCGATGGCAGGCTTCTATGCGAAAAAGGCGGACCCGCCGCTCCACGTCACGCCCCTCGTGAAGGAAAAGACAGGTCCTCGATTGGCGTACCGTATCGGCATGGGAGTGCGGGCGGCCGACCAGAACTGGAAGCGGCAGCTCAATCGCCTGATCCAGGAAAACCAGCCGGCCGTCAACAAGATACTGCTGGACTTCGGCGTTCCCTTGCTCGACGAGAATGACCGACCGATCGGCGCGGAGACGGCAACTAAAACGCCATGAGAGAAGCGCTCGCAGGCCTGATCCTTGCGGCATTCCCATTCATCGTTTCGACCTTTGCGCGGGAGAGCCCTCCCGAGCCCGGCGGGTACCGCATGGAAGACTACCGTGCGCCGGTTCCTTCGACCCTTGCCGGTGTACGCGTGCTGACCACCGCAGAGGCCGAGGCGATCTGGCGAGCCAAGGCCGGCGCATTCATCGACGTAATGCCCCGCGCGCCGAAGCCGCAAAACCTTCCTGAGGGCACTATCTGGCGCGATCAGCCGCGGCTCAACATTCCCGGCAGCGTGTGGCTGCCGGACACCGGCTACGGAAAGCTCGCGGCCGTAACGGAAGATTATCTGCGGCGCGGGCTTGTCCGCGCGACGGCAGGCAACAATGCTGCGCTGGTGGTGATCTACTGTCTTGCCGATTGCTGGATGTCCTGGAACGCGGCCAAGCGCATCCTCACTTACGGCTATTCCAACGTGGCGTGGTACCCTGACGGGACCGACGGTTGGGAACGGGCTGGCCTGACGCTGGCGGAGTCGCAACCGGAGCCGAGGACAGGTGAGGAGACCGCATCGCCGCGTTAGCGACTATTCGATCTCCTGCTGAATCGTTCGCCCGAGGGCGAACAGCCGCTGGTCGATCGCCGTCGGCACCTCGCAGACGAATTTGATGACATTCCGCCGGTCTTCGAAGATGCGCGTCTGCCACACGAGCTGATTTGAGAGCTCGTCTATCTTCGCCTGGTTGGGCGGCGTTTCGCTCTGCAGCGCCTGCAAGGCAAGCGTGTCGTTGCGGATCTTATCCGCTGCCTCGCGCTGCTTGCGGGTGACGCGCTCCAGCCCGTTCATCACCTGGGAGCGTTGGGCATTGAGGGATTCAAACAGGCCGGCAAACAGGAGTTTCCCGCTTGCGGTCTTGTCGGCTGCACTGTTCAGATATTCCGTGATTGCCTTTTGCGCCTCCTCGAGCGGCGTTCGCCTTGCCGCGAGCTTCGCGACCAGCGCGCTGACCGTGGCATCGTCCTTCCACTTGCCGGCGCCGTCGTCGAGTGGCGGGCCTGCCCACACCGCGGCGACGGATATCTCGGGTACCTTGGCCTGCGTGCACGGCCAGTCCGGATAGCGCGGATCGGCGGCATGGCCGTACCCGCTCATGGCCGCAACGGCGAGAAATACGGCGATCGCAGTCCGGTACCTCATGTCTCGCCTCCGGCCGGTCCGCGGCGGATCAGGCCGCGCGATGGATCGTAGGCGAGGATGGCGCCGATCATGAAAGTAATCGTGCAGCCTCCCACCACCGCGAGCGCAATCCAGTTCATCTGTCCGTACAGCGCAAAACGTATCAGCTCCACGGCATGCGTGAACGGATTGAACAGGCAGACATAGTAGAGCATCGGGCTGCTCTCCAGGATGCGCCACAGCGGATAAAGCGCCGAGGAAGCAAAGAACATCGGAAAGATGACAAAGTTCATCACACCCGCAAAGTTCTCGAGCTGCTTGATGCCGGAAGAGATCAGCATGCCCAACGCGCCGAGCATCAGGCCCGACAGGACCAGCGCGGGCAGCACCGTGATGTAGCCGGTTGGAGGCGGCGCGATATCCCAGAACCAGGCGATCAACAGGAAGGCATAGACCTGGAGCAGCGAGACCGCGGTTCCCGCCAGAAGCTTGCAGGACAACAGGAACCATCGCGGCAGGGGGCTCACCAGCAAAGTCCGCATATTGCCCATCTCGCGGTCATAGACCATCGAGAGCGAGGACTGCATGCCGTTGAAGAGCTGGATCATCGCCATCAGGCCGGGCGCGATATACACCTCATACAGAATGTAGGTTTCGTAGGGCGGGATGATGGAAAGGCCGAGCACCTGACGGAAGCCGGCGGCGAAGATGAAGAGCCATACCAGGGGCCGCACCAGCGCCGAGACAAAACGTTCGCGCTGATGCAGAAAGCGAAGCGCCTCGCGCCATACGATTCCGTTCAGGCAGGTAAGATATTCGGCGAGCGAGAAGCCGCTCCGGATTTGCCTTATGGTTACCGATGTCATGACGTCGGGCTCCCGCTTTGCGCGGCGGAGCCGGTCAGCCGCATGAACGCCGTGTTGATATCGTTACCGCCGGCGTCGGCGATAACCTGCGCAACCTTGCCTCGGGCCAATACCCGGCCTTGATGCAGGACAACGAGATCATCAGTCGAGCCGATCTCGTCGAACAGATGCGTCGCCCACAACACGCTAATTCCCTGTTCGGCAACGAGCTGGCGCACGTGGCTCAGAATGTCGGCGCGCGCCTTGACGTCGAGGCCGACGGTTGCCTCGTCGAGTAGGAGGAGGCGCGGCCGGTGCAGCAGCGCCCGCGCGATTTCCAGTCGTCGCATCTGGCCGCCGGAGAGGTCGCGCACCTTGCTGCCGGCGCGGTCTGCAAGGCCGATACGGGCCAGCACCTCGCCACTGCGCGCGCGGGCGTCGCGCCTGGCAATGCCGTGGAGAGCGGCGTGATAAAGCAGGTTCTGCATCACCGAAAGGTCGAGATCGAGCGTGCGGGGCTGAAATACCACGCCGAGGAGCCGCAAGGCTTCGCCGGGCGCTTGCGCGATATCGTGACCGAAAATCCCGATATGACCGCGCTGAATTCCAAAAAGCCGCGTGATCAGCGAGAACAGCGTGCTCTTGCCGGCACCATTGAGGCCAAGCAACGCCGTGAAACTTGCCGGTGCGACGGTGAAGCCGACGTCGATCAGCGCTTGTCGGGCGCCATAGGAATGGCTGACGCCATCGATCGACAATGCAGGCATATCTGCGGCCTCGGGCCGGGAAGAGATGTCCCGCATGTTCTGACCGGTGGAAAATGCGTCAGTGGCCGTCATGGTTGCGCAATCGTGATACCCCAGGGCAGTTCGCCGACTTGAATTGTCTTGATGACCTTCTGCGCGGCAACGTCGATCACCGAGACATCGTTCGATACGCCATTGGTGACCATCAGATATTTTTCGTCCGGGGTGAATGCCACGTGCCAGACACGCTGACCCACGAGCAGATATTTGGTGACCTTGTGGCTGGTGGCATCGACGACCGCGATGCGATTAGCTGGGCCGAGCGCGACGAAAGCGGTCTTGCCATCCTTGGTCATGCCGATGCCGACCGGCTGGATGGCTTCGCTCCGCAAGCCGGGAATTTCGAATGTAATCTTCTTCATCACCTCCCGTTTGACCGGGTCGATCACCGAAATGGTGCCGCCGATCTCCGATGATACCCACACTTCCGAATTGTCACGCTTGAACTCGGCGAAGCGCGGGCGCGCATCGACCAGAACGTTGGCGACGATCTGGCGCGTCGTGGTGTCGATAAAATGCGCCATGTTGGTCGTTTCGGACGTATTGATCAGGATTTTGCCGTCCGGGCTGATCGCCATGCCCTCGGGCTCGACGCCGACCTGGATTTCGCCGAGACGGGCGCGCTTCTCCACATCGATGATGGTCGCCGTGTTGTCGTTTTCGTTGGCGACGTAGAGGATCTTGCCGTCAGCATCTAGGGCGAACAGTTCGGGGTCCGGGCCGGAGGGGAGGGTGTCGACTACTTCCTGCTTGGCAACGTCGATGACCTGAATGCTGTCGTCGTCGCCAACCGCCACGAACACAAATTTGCCGTCCCTGGTGAATTCGATGCCGCGTGGCCGCTGGCCAACCTTGATGGTCTTGGTAACCGTCCAACTGTTCGTATCGATCACCGATACGGTGTTGCTCTTCTCGTTGGATACATAGGCGATGAAGGCCGATGCTGGCGTCACCACCGCTAGCCATCCAGCCACCCCGAAAAGCAGGCAATGACGCCACATATGCAATCCATCCTCCTTCAATTCAACCTGCATTTGGTTTCCGGTCGATCAAAGCCAAGCGTGTCGAGCTCCGAGACCTGGTGGAGGAATCCGTCCTGCGGCGAAACCGAGACCACCATGCGTCCATCGACCAGCAGGATCGGCTGGCGAAGCTGCAAATTCCAGTCCCGCAGCGTCAACCGCCGGCCTTTGAACGCAGCAACGGAAAAGTCTTTCCCTCTAAGAAAATCCGACACCGCCTTTGGGTCGCCGGACTTCGTGCGCGACGCAGCTTCACCGACCATGCGTGCTGCCGTCCAGGCCTGCATGTCCAATGCGCTCATGTGTCGCGAGTTCAGTTTGGCAAATCGGTTCTGAATCTGGATCGCGCCCCACTGATCTTGCGCGGCGTGCCAACTTGTCGGAACAAGGCCCGCCGAACCGGCAACCGGGCGCGGATCCCAGGTGCGATAGGGCAGGTAGGACGCGAACACCTCGCTTTCGTCGGCTGCCACGAGGACGTCATAGGTCGGTGCTTGCTGGGTGAATACCGGCATTTGCCGCTGGATCAGAGTGACGCCACTGTCTGTGCGGCGCGCGCCGCCGGTATCTTCAAAGGTTCGCTCCTCAACGATCTTAGCGCCGAAGCGCTTGGCCGCGCGCCGCAGTGCGTCGGCGTAGAGCTTGTCCTGATCATGCGAGCCGACCACGAGCAACCAGCGCTTCCATTGCTTCCACACCAGATATTGCGCGAGCGCATCCGCAAGCATCGAGCGCGTCGGCGCGACATGGATCACGTTAGCGCGGCAATCCTGCTCGCGCAGGCGATCGTCGATTGCTCCGGCGTTCAATAGCAACGTCCCACCTTCGCGAAGCGCGTTGGCGGCCTTCAGCAGGTCGTCTGCCGGAAGGTCGGCAATGATGAAGCTGGTGCGCTCGGCAAGCGCCGCCGCCGCCTTCGCGACGTCCTCATCGTCTTTGAGCCGGACCTCTTCCAACGTGAAGCGCTGATTGAGGAACTTGCCCGTGGTGTTGTTGTCGTCGATGGCGAGGCGTGCGCCTGCAAGCCCGTCATTCTCCGCCGGCAGTTCGACGAGGGATAATTTCGCCTTGATGCCGGCGCGGCCAAGATAGCCGACGCCGATCTCGATGGGGGCGGCCGCGAGCACGGAGGTAGCTGCAATGCTCAAGCCGATTGCAGCGACCAAGCATCGGATCATAGTTCCTCCCTGACAGGCCTTTTTCACGCCGCCACGTGGAAAGCCTTTGGCTTGAACCATGACCGAATTGTATTGGCTTGCAACCCAATTCTCCGTTGGGGCGGCATCACGCCGCTTCAGCCCTTCAGGCGCTCGGCGTGCCAACGCAGATGATCGCCCATGAATGTGGAGATAAAGTAGTAGCTGTGGTCATAGCCAGGCTGTCGGCGCAAGGTGAGGGGGATCTTGGCTTTCTCGCACGCGCCCTGCAGCAGCTCCGGGCGGAGCTGTTCGGTCAGAAACTGATCGGCATCGCCATAGTCGACCAGCAGATCGGATAATCTGGCGCCGTCCTCGATCAGCGCTACCGCATCGTGCCTGCGCCATGCTTGCCGATCGGTGCCGAGATAACCGCCGAGCGCCTTGATGCCCCATGGCACCTGCGAGGGTGCGACAATCGGCGCAAAGGCACTGGCAGCGCGGTAACGGCCGGGATGGCGCAAAGCGATCGTCAGTGCGCCGTGGCCGCCCATGGAATGGCCAAGAATGGATTGCCGGCTTGTGTCGACTGGAAAGTTTTCGGCAACCAGTTTTGGCAGTTCCTCCGTGACATAGCTCCACATGCGGTAATTGCGGGCGAACGGCTCCTGCGTCGCATCGACATAGAAGCCGGCGCCAAGCCCGAAATCGTAGGCATTGGCGGGATCGCCCGGCACGCCTTCGCCGCGCGGGCTGGTGTCGGGCGCAACGAAGATCAGGCCAAGTTCGGCGCAGGCGCTGCGGAATTCGCCCTTTTCCGTCACGTTGGCGTGGGTGCAGGTCAGGCCCGAGAGATACCAGACGACCGGCGGCCTGGTGCCGGCGGCGTGCGGCGGGACATACACCGAGAAGGTCATGTCGGTTCGCGTTTCGCGGCTGGCGTGCCGGTAAACGCCTTGCGTTCCGCCATATGCCTTGTTCAGTGAAACCGTCTGCATGCTCATGGTCTTGCTACTCCGGCGCCGTGCGGCGCGCTTACGCCAATGCCACTTTCGATTGCCAGCCGCACCAGTTCGGCGGAAGTTCGCACGCCGAGCTTTTGGCGCATGATCGACGAGGTGTTGGCAACGGTTTTGTAGGAGGAATGAACCAGCCACGCGATCTCGGAAAGACTCTTGCCCGCGCTGAGCAGGCGCAGGATCTCCATTTCCCGCGAAGTGAGTTTTGCAAGTGGGCTGCGAGCGAAAGCGGGTCCGGCGAATGCAATGCTTCGCGCCATCGCGGAGGGCAAGTAGACGCCGCCTTTGCCGACCTCGCGGATGGCCTCGACGAGATCCTGCGGATCGCCCGTCTTCGCGACATAGCCCTTGGCGCCGATTTCAATGGCGCGCGCGGCGAAGACCGGATCGTCGTTCATGCTGAACATGATGATTCGTGCCGACGCAGTGCGCGCAAGAATGCGCCGCGCCAGTTCGAACCCCGAGACGGTCGGAAGGTTGATATCGATCACGCAGATGTCGGGGCGCTCAGTGACGAATACGCGTTCGCCGCTCTCCGCGTCGGCAGCCTCCAGCAGCACGACCTCCGGTTCGTCGGCAAATACGGTGCGGCAGCCCGAAGCAACGATGGGATGATCGTCGACGATCAGAACACGCATTGCATCGATCCTCGATAGCCGCTTTGATCCCTTGCTGCATCGCGTCAGGCTGGCCGGTCATGCATCGCCCGCGAGATTGCTGTACGCTTCAATCTGATCGTCGGTTTTTCCACTGTCAACGGTCCTCTCGGCGGAGGAACGGATTGCGACGCGATTGGGGCAAACCTCATGTGGCAGAAATTATCGTTGCGCGGGCGGATCAATTTGCTGCTTGCGCTGGGGCTCACGCTTGGCCTGGCCATCAACATCGCGCGGCTGGTGGTGGAGGCGGGGCCCCGTGTCCGGGCCGAAGATCAAAGCGTCATCCGGCTGGCCCGCGAATTCGTGGAGACGATCGTTCCCGGTCTGAATGAAGCGGCAGACCCGGAGGCGCGGCTGAATCAGATCGTCCACGACCTCAGCAAGCTCCGGCACGTCAGTATCACGCGGCAGGGCGATGCAACCGTGGCCGAGCACTCGGGCGATAGCGGCGACGAACGATCGCCGCCAGCATGGTTTATCGCGCTCGTGCATCCCGAAACGACCACCGTGAGCGTACCGATCACGATCCACGGAAAGCCGCAGTCGCTCCTGATCACCTCGCATCCGAACGACGAAATGGCCGAAATCTGGGATGGAATCGTTACCCAGCTGGCGGTTAGTTCTGCCCTCGCCATCGCGCTCTTTCTCGTTACGATCGTCGTGGTTGGCCGCGCGCTGGCGCCGCTGCAGGCGCTTTCGCAGACCATGGCAAGCATCGAGGCGGGCCACTATGGATCACGCGTCGAGCCCGGCGGCACGCCCGAACTGGCGGCGATCTGTGCCAAGCTGAACCACCTCGCAGGCGCTCTTGGCGAAGCTGTCGAAGACAAGCGGCGGCTCGCCGAGCGCACGGTCTCGCTGCAGGATATGGAACGCAAGGAGATTGCGCGCGAGTTGCATGACGAATTCGGGCCTTATCTCTTTACACTGCGTGCCCACGCCGGCGCCCTGATGCGACTTTCCGAAGACGGGCGCACTCCGACCGCGGACGCGTTGTGCAAGCATGGCACCGCGATCATGGAGCAGATCAACGCACTCCAGCAGTTCAATCGCAGGATACTGGAAAAGCTGCGGCCTGTTGGACTTGCGGAGCTTGGACTTCGCGAGGCGCTCGGCGTGCTCTTGCGTTTGTGGCGTGAGTCCCGTCCCGACGTAACCATCGACGCCAACATTGCGAGCGCGCCGGACGAGACCGGGGAGGTCACCGACTTGACGGTTTACCGCATCATCCAGGAGGCCCTGACGAACGCCTTCCGCCACGCCGACGCGACCGCCGTAAGCGTCACGGTCGAACAGGCCGCAGGAATGAATGGAAGCCGCGGCTGCGCCCTGGTGCGCGTCAGCGACAACGGTCGTGGTTTGGCGCCAGATCACAAGCTCGGCTTTGGCCTCACCGGCATGCGCGAGAGAATACTGGCATTGGGCGGTACGCTGAATGTGGTCTCCGGCAACGGGGGCGTCACGGTAGAAGCGGTCGTTCCCCACGGATCGCACCATTGATGGATGGCGAATCGGGAATTTTTCCCGATCTCTTCGGGAAGGAGGGCATTTAGGGAACCCGACCTTTTGCGGCTAGCGCGTGTCGATGTCTTCTCACTAGTATCGTCCGCATCGAACCGGCATCGCCAATGCGCCGGAATGCAGTGGGGTGGGGGTATGGGCGCACGCGTACTGGTGATCGGGACAATCTCGTTATGCCTGGTTCCCGGGATCGACCGTGCCGAGGCCCAAACCGCATCTGGCGAGAGTGAAGTCTTGCCCGCCATCGAGGTAGTCGCCCCGCCGACATCAGCCAGACCAGCGGCCAGACCGGCCCGCGGCAGTACCGCACCTCGAGCCACCCGAAATGTGCGCAGGGTTTATGTTTACCCGACCGCGCCGACGCCGACGGCGCGATCGGGAATGGATGTCGATAAGGTGCCGGCCGCGATCAATGCGGTTGGAGCCGGGCAGATTGCGCGCACGGGCTCACTGAACATCGCAGATACATTACAGCAACAGGTGCCGGGTATCGTCCTAAGTGACACGACCGGAAATCCTTTTATGCCTGACATACAATTTCGAGGGTTCGTTGCATCGCCAGTGGCCGGCACACCTCAGGGACTGGCAGTTTACCAGAACGGGGTGCGCATCAACGAGGCGTTCGGCGACACCGTCAACTGGGATCTGATTCCGACAGCCGCGATCAGGTCGGTCACCGTCGTGACCAATAACCCGGCATTCGGCCTCAACGCGCTCGGCGGAGCCGTCAATGTACTAATGAAAGACGGCTTCAGCTATCAAGGTGCCGAAATCAACACGATGGGCGGCTCGTTCGGGCGCATCCAGAGCTCGGCGCAGTATGGCAAGCAGATCGACAATTTTTCCGTCTATGCCGCGCTCGAAGGCGTGCGTGACAACGGCTATCGCAATTTTTCGGAGTCGGCGATTCGCCGTTTTTACGGGGACGTCGGCTACCGAACCGATAGCAGTGAATTTCACCTCAACGTGGGCGTTGCCAAGAACAATTTCGGCGCCGCGGCGGCGGTGCCGGTCGAACTGCTGCAGAGGTATTGGGGGGCGACCTATACGACACCGCAGACCACGGACAATCGCGTTGCCTACGCCAATTTTACCGGAAAGGTCGAGGTGACGCCGACCTGGACGATCGAAGGCTCGGCGCGCGTCCGCGCCTACCGGCAGAAGACGGTGGACGGAAACCCGACCGAGACGGAGCGATGTGCCGCCGACCCGGGGCTACTTTGCTTCAACGACGATGACGTGCCGGCAAGGGGCCTTAACGGCGTCCAGCTTGCAAATCCGTTCCCCGACACTGCAGTGCTGGGGCAGATCGATCGGACCACAACCCGTTCGACGACGACAGGGGCGACCCTGCAGGCAACCAACACCGACCAGCTGTTCGGCCACAACAACCAGTTCATGATTGGCACCAGTTTTGATTCTGGCGTCACCCGCTTCGGAGCCAGCGCGGAACTGGGCACGATCGGCTCGAACTACGTCGTCAGCGGCAGCGGCATATTCCTCGGCCCGTCCGGTGAGCCCGTATCCATCGGCCCGGTCTCGCTCCGCGCCACCAACCGGTACACCGGCGTCTATGCGCTCGACACGTTCGACGTCACGGACGCGTTCTCTATCTCGGGCGGCGGCCGGTTCAACTATGCAAACATCGTCCTTCAGGATCAGATCGGCACCGCGCTCAACGGCAATCATACCTTCAGCCGCTTCAATCCGATGATCGGCGGCACCTACAAGATTACGCCGGAACTGACGGCCTATGCCGGCTATTCCGAAGCCAATCGCGCACCGACCCCGTTGGAACTCGCATGCGCCGACCCCGCGCGCCCCTGTCTCATCGCGGCCTTCCTGATCGCGGACCCGCCTCTGAAGCAGGTTGTATCTCGCACTGTTGAGGCCGGTCTGCGCGGTACCAAGGAGCTGAATATCGGAACGCTCGGGTGGAAGGTCGGCGCGTTCCGCGCGACGAATGCCGATGACATTCTGGCGATTCCCAGTCCGGAGTTTCAGGGGTTTGGCTATTTCCAGAACGTGGGCAGGACGCGGCGCCAGGGCATTGAGGCTCAGGTCAATCTGACGTCGAAGACGCTGCAACTTTATGCCAGCTATGCCCTCGTAGATGCGCGCTTTCTCGACGCCCTGCAGATCGGCTCCAATAGCCCGTTCGCCGTTGACGGTGTAGTCCAGGTCCTGCCGGGCAATCGAATTCCGGCGATACCTCGCAACCGGGTCAAGGTTGGCATCGACTATTCGGTCACCGACGCCTTCAAGCTCGGTGCCGATGCGCTGTTCGTCGGCAGCCAGTATTTTGTGGGCGATGAATCCAACCAGGCGGCGAGGCTGCCGGGGTATTCGGTTTTCAACCTGCACGCCTCGTATCAGATCAACAAGACGTTTCAGATTTACGGCCGCGTCGACAATATCTTCGACAATCGCTATGCGACCTACGGGACGTTCTTCGAGACCGGAGACATACCGAATTTCGCCAACGGCGGCGCGGATTTCACCGACCCTCGCACGGTGAGCCCGGCGCGGCCGCGCGCCTTCTATGCGGGGCTGAAGGCAACTTTCTAGTTTATTTGTCGCGAGGCAACCATCGCGATCGAGACTGCGGGAGGACACGAAGTCAGCGCGGCTTCGACGTTCTCGTCAGGAAGCATCCGTCGCCGGATCGACGCAGTGCGCCTTGTGGATCGCGGACGGAACGAAGCCAAAATGCTTCCGGAACACGCGGCTGAAGTGCGACGAACTCGAGAAGCCCCACGAAAATGCGACATCCGTGATCGTCTTTCCGTTCTGGGTCTCCAGCTCCTGTCGGCAGTGCAGCAGTCTCGCCCGCCAGATGTAATCGCTGACGGTCATGCCCTTGTCGCTGAACAGCATGTGCAGATAGCGCTTGGTGCAGCCCAATGCTGCCGAGATCTGGTCGATGCAAAGATCCGGGTCGCGCAAATGTTCCCGGATGAAGGCCTGCGCGCGAATGTACATCGCTTCGGGACCGACGCGGTCGAACATCGTGTCGGCCTCGCGCAGCGGCAACAGCAAGAGATCGATGAGCGAATCGGCGACGCCGATGGCGTTGTGCGGCGACAGTCTCTTTGCTTCATCAAACGCGGTGTGCACGAAGTCGTAGGCGATGCGGCCAGTGCCGTTGCGCGCGGAGAGCTTGCAAGGCAACATCTTCGCCGTGCGGAAGCCGCGTTCGTGAAGCAGCTCCTTGGGGACGATCACGACCTCGTGCCGCGTCAGCGAGGGGCTGACGATCGTGTGCGGACAGGAGACGTCATAGGCAAGACAATCGCCAGGCATGATGTCGATGCGACGGCCGTTCTGTTCGAAATGCGAGATGCCGTAGGTTTGGAACAGTATCTTGACGTAGGGATGTTCGCTCAGCTTTGTGCCCGAGACCGTGTGCGCGATACGATGCTGGCTGGCCTCGATCTGACAGAGTTTGAGCTGCGAGACGGTCGTGTAATTTATCCGCCCCTCCAGCGAGGAACCTTCCAGCGGATCGACGTCAAACTGGCCACATAGATCGGTCAGTGCATCTGACCAAGTTTGGATCTGCTTCTTTGGTGCCAACCCGGAAGTGCTGAGTGAACGGACTGTGTCAGACATTGCCCAGCCACCGATTTGAGAACAGGCTGCAACCTTCGCCGAGGCGTCGGTCAAATGGTTGCGACATTTGGACCCAATTTAGGCAGTCGTGAGGGAAGTCGCGCAGATTCTTCCCAATATCCCTTTGACAATCCTCCAACTTAGTTTCGGCGGCGTCAAGGGAAACCTAGATCGAGAGTCGCGCAGGAAAGACCGGGGGAACACGCCCACGGCATGACGCTTCGCAGCATCACGGCAGAGCCGAAACCGCGCGCCAAGGCGAAATTTAAAAAATTCAATTGGGTTTCGCTATTGAGCAAACGCGCTTCGCTCTTGGGCAAGTTTCCCATTTCCGGACGGGATAGGAATAGGGACCATAATGGAAGAATGGGCCGTTTCGGCGGAAACCCATAACTCGTATCCTGGAGGAAACCACTATGCGCAAGGTGCTATCCGCAGCCTGTCTTGGCGCTATGGCGACATTCGTTGTCGGCGTCGCACACGCCAACGAAGAACTGATCAAGATGTCGCAGAACCCAAAGGACTGGGTGCAGCCGGCCGGCGACTACGCCAATACACGCTACTCGAAGCTTAACCAGATCAACGCATCCAATGTCGGCAAGCTGCAGGTCGCATGGACGTTCTCGACCGGCGTGCTGCGCGGCCACGAAGGCGGGCCGCTCATCATCGGCAACATGATGTACGTCCATACGCCGTTCCCCAACAAGGTCTATGCTCTTGACCTTTCGCAGGATAACAAGATCGTCTGGAAGTACGAGCCGAAGCAGGATCCGAACGTCATTCCGGTGATGTGCTGCGACACGGTGAATCGCGGCGTAGCCTATGGCGACGGCAAGATCTTCCTGCACCAGGCCGACACCACGCTGGTCGCCCTCGATGCCAAGACCGGCAAGGTGGAGTGGACCACAAAGAACGGCGACCCCGCCAAAGGCGAGACGGGCACTTCTTCGCCGCTGGTCGTCAAGGACAAGGTTCTAATCGGTATCTCGGGAGGCGAGTTCGGCGTGCATTGCCACGTTACGGCTTACGACCTCAAGAGTGGCAAGCAGGTCTGGCGCGCCTACTCGGAGGGGCCGGACGATATGATCAAGGTGGATCCCGTGAAGACCACCGAGCTCGGCAAGCCGGTCGGCAAGGACTCGAGCCTCAAAACCTGGCAGGGCGACCAGTGGAAGATTGGTGGCGGCTGCACATGGGGCTGGATGTCCTATGATCCCAGCCTGAACCTCGTCTACTACGGTTCGGGAAATCCCTCGACCTGGAATCCGAAACAGCGTCCCGGCGACAACAAGTGGTCGATGACCATCTTCGCGCGTAATGCCGACGACGGAACGGCCAAGTGGGTCTATCAGATGACGCCTCACGACGAATGGGACTATGACGGCGTCAACGAAATGATCCTTACCGATCAGCCGTTCAATGGCCAGCCTCGCAAGCTGCTGACCCATTTCGACCGCAACGGCCTCGCCTATACGATGGATCGCGAAAGCGGTGAACTGCTGGTGGCCGAGAAGTACGACCCGAAGGTTAACTGGACCACCGGCGTCGACATGAACAAGAACTCGCCCACCTACGGCCGACCGAAGGTGGTCGACCAGTACTCGACGGACAAGGCTGGTGAGGACGTAAACGTCAAGGGTATCTGCCCGGCGGCGCTCGGTACCAAGGATCAGCAACCGGCGGCTTACTCGCCAGATACGCAGATGTTCTACGTGCCGACCAACCACGTCTGCATGGACTATGAGCCGTTCAAGGTGAGCTACACGGCGGGTCAGCCCTATGTGGGCGCGACGCTCTCGATGTATCCGCCTCCCGGCGAAACCCACATGGGCAACTTCATCGCTTGGGACAACAAGACCGGCAAGATCCTGTGGTCGAACAAGGAGCCGTTCTCGGTATGGTCGGGAGCGCTCGCGACCGCTGGCGGCGTGGTGTTCTACGGAACGCTGGAGGGCTTCCTGAAGGCGGTCGACGCCAAGACCGGCAAGGAGCTCTACAAGTTCAAGACACCGTCGGGCATCATCGGCAACGTCAACACCTATGAGCAGGGCGGCAGGCAGTATGTGGCCGTGCTGTCCGGCGTCGGCGGCTGGGCGGGTATCGGCCTTGCCGCAGGTCTGACCGATCCGACTGCGGGTCTCGGTGCCGTCGGTGGCTATGCCGCGCTGAGCAACTATACCGCACTGGGCGGCACCCTCACGGTGTTCGCGCTGCCACAGTAAAGCAGGACCACCTCATTCGGCGCGTGGCTCGTTCCACGCGTCGGTTGGTCTGCAACGAATATCAAGGATGAACTCTTGCGTAAAATCTGGTTGATTGCGGCCACTCTCACGTTCGTGGCGCCGGGAACAGTTGCCTTCGCTGCGGATGATGCTGCCGCGGTCAAGACCGAGGACGGCAAGTATTTCGACAAGGAAGGAAACCCGACCTACAAAGTCGGGGCCGATGGCACGGTCGATTGGTACACCTACTCCGGATACCGTCGCTATCATTCCGAATGCCACGTCTGCCATGGCCCTGACGGGATGGGATCGACCTATGCGCCGGCGTTACAGGAGTCGCTGAAGACGATGAGCTACGGCGACTTCGTCTCGGTCGTCGCGAGCGGCCGCAAGAGCGGCAATTCCGTCATGCCAGCCCTCGGCGACAATCCCAATGTCGCCTGCTACATGGACGACCTTTATGTGTATCTGCGTGCCCGCGCCCATGACGCCGTCGGGCGCGTCCGCCCTGCGAAGAAGGAAGACAAACCCGACGCGTACACCGAGACAGAAAAGTCGTGCATGGGAAGCAAATGATCATGCCGAACATGCGAGGTGCAGTCTTGGTACGCCCGTGCAGCGATTTGAAAAGATAAGGTGGAGTTTACGATGAAGACCCGCGCTGCTGTCGCATTCGAAGCCAAGAAGCCGCTTGAAATTGTCGAGGTCGACCTGGAAGGCCCGAAGGCCGGCGAGGTCCTCGTCGAAATCAAGGCCACCGGAATCTGCCACACCGACGCCTACACACTCGACGGATTCGACAGCGAAGGAATCTTTCCTTCGATACTCGGTCATGAGGGTGCAGGCGTCGTCCGCGAAGTCGGGCCGGGCGTGACGTCGGTCAAGACCGGCGATCACGTGATTCCGCTCTACACGCCGGAATGCCGTCAGTGCAAAAGCTGTCTGAGCGGCAAGACCAACCTTTGCACAGCTATTCGCGCAACGCAGGGGAAGGGCGTGATGCCGGACGGCACCTCGCGCTTCAGCTATCAGGGCAAGCCGATCTTTCACTACATGGGCTGCTCGACGTTTTCGAACTTTACCGTGCTGCCGGAGATCGCGGTGGCAAAGATCCGCGAGGACGCGCCCTTCGACAAGAGCTGTTACATCGGTTGCGGGGTGACGACGGGCGTTGGCGCCGTGGTCAATACCGCCAAGGTGACCCCGGGCGCCAACGTCGTGGTGTTCGGTCTCGGCGGCATCGGGCTCAACGTCATCCAGGGTGCGAAGATGGTGGGCGCCGACAAGATCGTCGGCGTCGACATCAACGATTCCAAGGAGGATTGGGGCCGCCGTTTCGGCATGACCCATTTCGTCAACCCGACCAAGGTCAGCGATATCGTCCAGCATCTGGTTGGGCTTACCGACGGCGGCGCCGACTACACCTTCGACTGCACCGGAAATACCGGCGTGATGCGACAGGCGCTCGAAGCGTGCCACCGCGGCTGGGGCGTCTCGGTCATTATCGGGGTCGCGGAGGCCGGCAAGGAAATCGCCACCCGGCCGTTCCAGCTCGTGACCGGCCGCGTCTGGAAGGGCACGGCGTTTGGCGGCGCGCGCGGCCGCACGGATGTGCCGAAAATCGTCGACTGGTACATGAACGGAAAGATCGAGATCGATCCGATGATCACCCACGTCCTTAAGCTGGAGGAGATCAACAAGGGATTCGACCTCATGCACGAAGGCAAGTCGATCCGTTCGGTTGTCGTGTTCTGAATCGGGGAACTTCAAGCACAAGGAGGATAGGCCTATGACTGTTCATATCCACCCATTGATTGACAGCGGCGTAAAGCAGGGGACGGGCAACTTCGCCGGTGGCACCCTGGTCTGCAAATGCGCGGACAGGCCGGTCAAGGTTGCCATCAAGGGCGACGTGGCCCACAACCACGCCTGCGGCTGCACCAAATGCTGGAAGCCCGAAGGGGCGACCTTCTCCGTTGTCGCCGTGGTCCCGCGCGACAATGTGAAAGTCATCGAGAACGGCGACAAGCTGCAGATCGTCGACTCGGCGGCGGCGATTCAGCGTTACGCTTGCCAGGCTTGCGGGACGCATATGTACGGCCGGATCGAGAACACGGGGCATCCGTTCTACGGCCTCGACTTCATCCATCCCGAGCTGTTCCAGGAAGGCGGGTGGGCAGCTCCGGGGTTTGCGGCGTTCGTGTCGTCCGTGCTGGAGTCCGGCGTCCAACCGAGCGAGATGGACGGCATAAGGGCCCGGCTGAAGGAACTCGGACTGGAGCCGTATGATTGCCTGTCGCCGCCCTTGATGGATGCGATCTCAAGCCACGTGGCCAAGTCCAAGGCCAGGGCTGCTTGAACAAGGCTGCTTGAACAAGGCTGCTTGAGCAAACCGGCTTGCAGCGGGCACCTGCCTGAGCTCGCACGATAGGCAAAGTTGCGCTGATGGCAGTCAGCGCAACCGCGCTCTGAGAGTATGGCGAGGCGGTCCCATGCCTTTCCGTTGGGCCGACAGGTGAGCAGGCCTGCCGGCCGCTAGTCTTCAGCGATCGGGCCGGCGGTGCGTTCCGCGCCTAATCCCCAGACATCGGAGCCCTTCGAAGTCTTCGCGCAGTCGCCATGCCGCCATGGTTGTTTCAGGGCGTGCAATCGGCTGCACTTGACCGATCGTCTGATTTTGCATGCTGCGGTGCGGTGGCCTGTCATGGCGGCCGCGATGCTGGGGACGGACATTCCCGGGAGGTGTTGACCCATTGAGCGGTTCCCTTCTAAGGACGGTGCTGACCGCATAGATGCTTGCGAGGATTCCCACGATGCCGATCGTCACCGACGCCGCTTTCATTCTGCCCGACGATTTCGCCGGTGCCGCGCTGATGGGGCGCGTCTGGCGTCCCGATCTTGCCGGCCCGTCGGTGGTCGCGATCCGCCAGGACGGCGTGTTCGACATCACCGGGGACTTCCCTACTGCCAGCCAGCTTGCCGCCGCTGCCGATCCGGCCCAGGCGCTGCGCGCCGCGCGTGGCGAGCGGGTCGGCACACTGCAGGATCTCTTGAACAACACGCCGCCTGACACCCGCGATCCGACCAGGCCATGGCTGCTCGCCCCGATCGATCTGCAGGTGATCAAGGCCGCCGGCGTCACGTTCGCCGTGTCGATGCTGGAGCGGGTGATCGAGGAGCGGGCGCGCGGCAATCCGGATTCGGCCGAGGCGATCCGGGCCGAGGTGACGCGGATCGTCGGTACCGACCTGTCGCAACTGAAGCCGGGCTCGGCCGAAGCGCAGCATGTGAAGGACGTGCTGGTTTCCCAGAACGCCTGGAGCCAATATCTTGAGGTCGGCATCGGGCCGGACGCCGAGGTGTTTACCAAAGCGCCCGTGCTGTCGGCGGTCGGTACATGCATGGATGCGGGCCTGCATCCGAAATCGACCTGGAACAATCCGGAGCCGGAGGTCGTGCTGGTGGTGGCGAGCGATGGGCGCATCGTCGGCGCCACGCTCGGCAACGATGTCAATCTGCGCGACTTCGAGGGGCGTTCGGCGCTGCTTCTGTCCAAGGCAAAGGACAACAATGCCTCCTGCGCGATCGGTCCGTTCGTGCGGTTCTTCGACGCCGGATTCACGCTCGACGACGTCAGGAGAATGGAGATATCGCTGGAGGTGAAGGGGCCGGAGGGTTTTGTGCTGCACGGCGCATCCTCGCTGACCCAGATCAGCCGCGACCCGGCCGACATCGTCGGGCAGACGATCAACGAGAACCATCAATATCCCGACGGCTTTGTGCTGTTCCTCGGCACGATGTTCGCGCCGATTCAGGATCGCGCCGCGAAGGGGCAGGGGTTCACCCATGTCGAAGGCGATCTGGTGACGGTCGCCACGCCGAAGCTTGGCCGGCTGACCAACCGGATGCGTCACAGCGGCGATTGCGAGCCCTGGCAGTTCGGCTTGGCCGATCTCTTCGTCGCATTGATGCGCCGTAAGGGCGTCGGCCGCAGCAGCAACTAGCCGACGGAAGAAAGTTCGGAATCTATGCGCAAGTGGGCAGGAAGATAGCCGGCAGGATCGTCCACGCTATCCCAAGGAGCGAAAGCAGAATCAGAAGGTGTGATACGCCAAGCAGGAACCGAGAGCTGCCGGGGCTCTGGGCATGCCGGGTATTACCGCGATGGAGCGTCCATGCTGTCAGGAGGAGGGCGGTTAAAGCTGCGGCAGTGGCGAGAGCAATCGTGCAGGCCATCATGGTAGCCGCTGCGGCCGCTGGTCCAATGCAGATCAGCGCTTCGGCGGCGTAGACGATGGTCAGATGCACAAACCAGATAAGGAGCGGCGCAAGCACCAGCAGAAGATTGCCAAGAGATGGCTTGAAAGTGTGGCTCATCCCGCAAGCCTCGGAAATCCGTGCACGAGGAGAAGCCCCAGCAGGCCTTGGCCGACCGTGTAGTGATATAGCAGACCCAGATTGTCGAAGACCACGCGTCGTTTTCGATCAAGACGGCCAGCGAAGCTGCGCGCAATCGCAAATCCCGTCACGGCCAGAACCGCAAGGGTTAACTGCCCCTGCAGGAAGGCAGCCATATAGACCATCGCACCATGCGCATCGGATTCCGGGCGCAGCCCTGCCCGCCATTGCGCGAACACGTCGATCACCAGCGCGGCGGCAAGCGCGGCCGCGGCAAGACCGGCAAACCCTACGAAGGCGCCACTGCTGCGAGACCTTCCGGGTAAAACACGTCGGGCGATTTCCAGGATCGCACTGCCAAAAACAAGCAGCAAAGCCGATAAGACAGGGTATGCGATCGGTGCAAGCGCTGAAAGCCTCGGCCAAACCTGTGGTGAGACGGTCCACAAATAGAGGTAGGAAAACACATAAGAGAGATAGAGCGAACCGGCGACCAACAACAGGACGATCATGGCCCACCAGGCATGCGACAACGAACCGGTTGCATAGGTTGGGAGCTTGAGGTTCGCTCCGATATCGACGGGTGGCAGTGGCTTCAAGTCGCTACCCCACATCCACACGACCGTCATCGCAATTCCGAGCAGCCCGCAGATCAGCGCAAGCACCACCGCCTTGACGGTGAGCAACATGAAAAAGGCCGCCGTGAGCACCGCCGCCAAGAGCGGCGTCCAGCCTGGGCCGGGAAGGCGGAGCAAGTACTGCGGGGTTGCATCGAAGGGCGAGGTGACGATGGTTTCGCGCAGACCGGTGATCGAGCCGGGCAAGAAATGCCGTCCGTCTTCGACCTCCCTGGCTAGCTGCGGATGATGCCACAGCGGGTATGCACTGGTTAAGGCCGGAATGCTGCGGAGCCCATAGACATTATTGGGCAGCCACTCGAGGGTTGCTCCTCCCCAAATATTGCCCGCTGGTTTCGACATGGCGGGACGCAGGTTGCGAATTAGGTCGACCAGAAACATGGCAATGCCGGCGGCCAACAGAAAGGCGCCGATCGTGGAGATCATGTTCAGCACGTCCCATTGCATAACTGCCGGATAGGTATAGACGCGCCGCGGCATCCCCATCAGGCCGGTGAGGTGCATCGGAAAGAATGCGACGTTGAAGCCGGCGAACATCAGCCAGAAGATCCACTTTCCAAGTCGCTCGGACAGTGCCAGACGGCTAAATGCCGGCGCCCAGTAGTAAAATGCGCCGAACAGCGGAAACACCACTCCGCCGACCAGCACGTAATGGAAATGTGCGACAACGAAATAGGTGTCGTGCGCCTGCCAGTCGAACGGAACCATCGCGACCATTACGCCAGTGAGACCGCCGAGGCTGAAAATGAACAGGAAGCCCAGCACGAACAGGGACGGCGTTGTCCACCGCAAGCGGCCTGACGCGATTGTCGCGATCCACGCAAAAACCTGAATGCCACTTGGTAACGCCACCGCCATACTGGCGGCCGAAAAGAAACTAAGCGACAGCGCCGGAATTCCGGTGGTGAACATGTGGTGGACCCACAAGCCGAAGCTGAAGAAGCCGGTTGCGATCAGCGCCACGACGATAAGCCGATAGCCCACAAGTGGCGTACCGCACATGGTCGGCACGATCATCGACACCATGCCGGCAGCCGGCAGGAAAATGATGTATACTTCCGGATGTCCGAAGAACCAGAAAAGATGCTGCCAGAGCAACGCATCGCCGCCCCTCGCGGCGATGAAGAAAGGCCAATTGAACGCGCGTTCCAGTTCGAGCAGCAGCGTGGCAAGGATCACGGCTGGGAACGCGAAGACGATCATGCCGGCGAAGATCAGCATCGTCCACGCAAATATCGGCATCTGGTCAAGCCTCATGCCGGGTGCGCGGGTACGCAGCACGCCGACGATGATTTCTATTGCACCGGCGATCGCTGAGATCTCGATGAAACCGATACCCAGGAGCCAGAAGTCCGCCCCCGGTCCGGGCGAGAACTGCGAACTGGTCAGCGGCGGATACATGAACCAGCCGCCCGTTGGCGCGAGGTCGAAGAACAACGTGCTGAAGAAGATCAGACCGCCGACCAGATAGGCCCAGAACGCGTAAGCGCCGAGTCGCGGAAAAGGCAGGTCGCGCGCACCGAGCATCTGGGGAAGCAAAAGTATGCCCATTGCCTCGACAACGGGGACGGCGAACAGAAACATCATCACGGTGCCATGCATCGTGAAGATCTGATTGTAGGTGTTCTGGCTGAGGAAGGTATTGCTGGGCACCGCGAGCTGAAGGCGCATCAGCAGTGCGAGGATGCCCGCCAACAGGAAGAACAGCACAGCAGTACCGGCATAAAAAAGGCCGATCACGGTGTTGTTGACGTCAGTGACGATCCGCCAGCCTCTAGGCATAGCCCATATTGCTTCGAGCTGAGCCAATTCCTCGCTTGGCCGAGGTAGTGTGTTTGGGTAGGAGCTTGCGTCAGCCATCTAGTCTGCTGCCTTGATGCTCAGAAGGTAGGAAGCAAGCGCCTCCAGTTGCTGTGGCTGCAGGACACGAAACTCAGGCATCAAATTTCCGGGCTTGACGTGCTGGCCATCGACAATGAAGCGCATCAGGTTTTCGCGGGTCAGCGGCAGGGTATCGATGCCGACTGAGCGTCTCGCGCCGATATGCGTCAGATCCGGACCGACCGAGCCTGCGGCAGCGGTGCCGCGCACCGTGTGACATGCGCCGCAACCGGCCGCGAGGAAAATCGATCTTCCGTGCAAGCCGATGTCGGTCTCGGGCGTCGCGGGCACCGTCGCCGCACGCTCGAGCCAGGCCGCATAATCGGATGAAGACATGGCGATCACGTCCAGGGCCATGAGGGCATGAGGCCCGCCGCAATACTCGGCGCATTGTCCGCGATAGACCCCCGGCCGATCGACAGTGAGCTGCAACTGAGTTGTGCGCCCCGGGATCATGTCGACCTTTCCACCAAGGCTCGGCACCCAGAAACTGTGAATGACGTCAGCGGCCCTGAGTTTCAATGTGACCGGAGATCCAACCGGAATACGAATTTCATTGGCGCTGGCAATCTGTGGACCAGTAGGAGCGTGGTACATGACGCGCCACCACCATTGCTCTCCGACCACCTCGATGCTGATGGTGTTGCCGCCTTGAGGCAGGTTGAGGTGCGAACGCGTCACCCAAACGCCATAGACCAGAAGCACCGTCAGCGTCACGGCAGGAAAGGCAATGCCGAGCCAGATCACAGTGCTCTCTCGCGCCAGCGCTTGGCGTATTCGCAATGATCCGCGGACGGCGAGCAATAACGTCACGATCACGAGGACGAGCACGAATGTCCCGAACCCGAACAGAAACCAGGCTAATTCAGCAATCTGCACTGCCTGGTGACTGCTCGGATTCATCACCGATTGAACATCGCTGGTACATCCGCCGAGAAGCATAGAGGCGCCGAGCAGGTACCAGCATGGTCGGGCCGGTATCATTGATTCTCTTCTTTGGAAATTGACGCGCTTGTCGATGCAAAATAGGCCGCGACATCGTCGATCTGCTGCTCGTTTAGAGACCGGGCGATAGGCGCCATAATCGCATCGGTTGCTGAGGGGGATGTAATTCCCTTCTTCCAATTCCGCAGCCTATTGACGATGTAGGCGGCATGCTGTTCCGAAAGACGCGGATACGCGTTGAGCGCTGAGGCGCTGTGACAATTCATGCATGGGGGAATTCTTGCATTCGGATCCCCCCGCGTCGCGAGTTCGCGCCCACGCTCGACGGCCGTAACGTTCTCCAATCGGTTCGGCGCGCCCGGTCGCGCAAGCGTCGCATAGTAGCGTGCTACCCGCTCGCGTTCGGCGGGGGACAGTCCGCTTGCCACCGGCTGCATGATGCCGCTCGCGCGACGGCCCGCGGCAAAGTCTTCCAGCGCCGCAATCAGAAACTCGGCGGGCTGGCCGTGCAGCACCGGTACCAGGTGGCTTTTCGGTCCGCGGCGGTCCGCACCATGACAGCGCGCGCAGGCGCTCATCGCCCTCGAGGTATCCTCAGTGGTGGCGATCTCCCTCCCAATCTGCGGTCGAATTGACAACCCGCCAAGCGCCAGTTCGCGATAGCCGGCCGCATCAAGGGTGGGAAGTCGCTTGAGAAATGCGACCACCGCCCATACTTCGTCGTCGCGCTGCGGCGCGACCCAAGCCGGCATGCCGGTGTACTTGATGCCATGTTTGACAATCCAGAACAGCTCCCGATCGCGCCAATCCGGCACCGCCTTCGAAAGGTCAGGTGGAGGAGGCAACATGCTTTGTGCGATCGGGTCGATCGGAACGCCTGGTGCGCCGTGGCAATAGGCGCATCCATCGTGGAAATGAGCGGCGCCGAGTGTCGAGAGGTCGTTGCTGTAGGTTTGCGGAGCCTCGATGCCAAGCGCATGAGTCTTTACGGAATTACGCATTCCGAATGTAAGGATGGCGTTGGTCAGCGCGAAGTGGCCACGACTTGCTGCAACGCTGTAAAGACCGGACCATGCGAAGAGAAAGCCGCCGAGCGCGATTGCAACCAGACCATAGAGAATGAAACGGATGGTTCGTATCAGGCGTGGGCGTGAAACCAGGGACATCGCTAACGGCCGATGAGGAGCCTGCCGTCCGGCATGGGAGCCGCCGATGTTTCCGCGCGTGTTAATAACTGCACGGTGATGATCACGGCCGCGACCAGATAGCTCAGGGGACAGGCTGTGATCATGAGCAGGCCGGCTAGCTGTTGATCCTCCAGCGCGTGAAACAATGAGAAATGTTCAGGAGCGTCACCAAGATGGCTCGCGAACCCATAGAGCGTTCTCGGCGCGAAGATGAGCAGCGCCGCAAGCAGACATGTCAGTTTTCCAGTAAGCAGGAGCGCCGGAATTGTCTGCCACCGCGATGCGGCGGAAGTTGTCAGCAGGGACAGCCAGAAGAAGAGCGCAGCTAACAATAACGTTGCGTGGAACGTCAACCCAGCCCCCGGAGACCGGAGGAGAAGGTCATAGACCGCGGGGGAATGCCACGTCCAGAGCAGAACAATCTGAAGGAAAGTCGCGGTCCAAAGCCAAAACGGTCGGGTGCTGCCGATGTGCCGGCGAGTAACGATCAGCGCGGCGACTGAGGGCGCGATGATATTCATCGACGCGATGTGCAGCACCATATGGGTCGAGAAATGACCCAGATCGTAAACCAAAAGCACCGCCGCCCCAGTCAAGAGAACGGCAGTAGCGCTCGCGATGGCGGGACTGGTCATCCGGACGTTCAACGGTCTGGCTTATCGCCCTCAACGGGCACCAAACATCAAGTCTAAGTTCCCAAAGATGTTCCCCTTCGCGCGTCGCTTGGCGCAGCAGTGCACCTAAGGGAACTTACGGAACAAATCAGCATTGAAGGATGAGGCGTTCATGGCTCGCAGGCGCGAAGCAGGAGCATGATATGGCTCGGAGATCGATCTGGACGCGGTACGGGTTCGCCTGGGTTACTGGGGCTTTATTTCTGATCACGCTGACCGGTCACTGGATATTCGGCTGGTATGCCTACGCGAACGAGCAGCTTGCTCTCAAGCAGCCGGTTGAAATCAGCGACTACACCATGCAGATGATGCGTGACATGCTGGAGAACTGGCAATCTGAGTTTTTGCAACTGCTTTGGCAGGTGGCCGGTCTGGCCATTTTGTTGCACGTCGGCTCGCCGCAATCCAAGGAGGGCGAGGACCGGATAGAGGCCAAGATCGACGCTATACTGCTTGCTGTGGAGCCGAAGAAGGGCGACACCCTCCTGAAGGAAATCGATGACGAGTATGAAGGGCGTCATACGGACTCCGGCTTTGTACGGAAGCTGGAGCGTCGACATAGCTGAGCCCACCGTCGGCCGGCCGCACGTTTCTTGTGCATGTCGAGCTCGCATAGCGGTATTAATATCCGTGAGCGCATCAGATACGGGCCGGCTCATGTGACGCGCCACCCTACGAGAGTGACTCGCCCTAATTCCCTGTTGTACGATCCTGACCAACGACAACCCGGGATGTATCCGCAATGGCGAAAATCAGGATCGGTCTGGCCGGCTGCGGCTTCGTGTCCGAGCTGCACATGCACGCCTATCGGCGCGTTTATGGCCTGGATGTCGAGGTCAGGGCTGTTGCAGCGAGGGGCAGTTATGTCCTCGAGTTTGCCAATCGTCACCAGATCCCGGCGGTATACCGCAGCTTTGTCGATCTGATCGCCGACGGCGAGCTCGATGTGATCGACATCTGCACGCCACCCAATTTGCACACTTCGATGATTGTCGATGCGATGCAGGCCGGCAAACACGTTATCTGCGAAAAGCCATTCGCCGGCTATTTCGGCCGGGATGGCGACAGGGCGCCGATCGGTAAGCACGTGCCGAAGGCATTAATGTATGAGCGCGTGCTGGACGAAATGGCGCAGACCCGTGCGGCGATCAACAGGACCGGCAAGCTCTTCATGTATGCGGAGGACTGGATTTATGCGCCGGCAGTGACCAAGACCGCCGAGATCCTCAAGGCCACGAAAGACAAAATCCTGTTCATGAAGGGGGAGGAGAGCCACTCCGGCTCGCACGCGGCGCACGCCGCGCAATGGGCGATGACCGGCGGCGGCTCGCTGATCCGGATGGGATGCCATCCGCTTTCGGCGGTGCTTTATCTTAAGCAGGTTGAGGCGAAGGCTCGCGGTGAGACGATTGGCGTTGCGAGCGTGACGTGTGACGTCGGCAATGTGACGGCTATCCTCAAACCGGAGGAGCGTACCTACATCAAGGCCAATCCGGTCGACGTCGAGGATTGGGGCACGCTCACGGTGACCTTCTCCGATGGCACCAAGGCGACGGTGCTTTCCGGCGACATGATCATGGGTGGCGTCCGCAACCTGATCGAGACCTATACCAGCGGCGGCTCGCTATTCGCCAACATCACGCCGAACACGCACATGATGAGCTACCAGACCAGTGAGGAGAAGCTTGCCGGCGTCTATATCACCGAAAAGGTCGACCGCAAGACCGGCTGGCAATATGTCTGTCTTGAGGAGGAATGGACGCGCGGCTATACGCAGGAAATCCAGGACTTCATGGAGTGCGTCGCCAGCGGCCGGCAACCGCTCTCCGATCTGGCGCTGGCGTTTGAGACGATCAAAGTCAACTACGCCGGCTATTGGGCAGCTGAGGAGGGACGGCGCGTCACGCTGTGAGCCGTGACGAGATGAGGTCGAATACTAGCCGCGAAAGAACTGCGCTCCCTCTCCCGCTCTTCGCGGGGAGGGTTGGGGTGGGGGTGCCGCAGCGAGTCACACTGTTCGTGTGGAGAGAATTTCCCCACCCGTATCGCATCTTCGAAGCGATACGACCTCCCTCGCAAGGGCTCGCAAGCGGGATAGGTAAGACCGCGATCGCGAACAGACTGATTAGATCATTTCAGCCCTTACGCCGCATAGACCGATGACTTCGGCAGCGGGAACACTGGATCCCGCGTCCTGATGCTGGTGGGCCAGACCACCGAGATATGCTCGCCGGCATTTTGCATCACGACCGGGGTTGAGCGCTCGTTCTGGCCGGAGAGCGGCGTACCGGGCCGATAGAATTTCACGCCGTAGCCCTGGATAGTGCCGCCCGGCGGGATGTCCACGTCGAGTGCCGCCTTGCGAACCGCTTCGGGATCGAAGCCGCCGTATTTTTCCTTCGCCACCGGCAGCACGTTGTTGAGCAGGATCCAGGTCTGGTTGAAACCCATCGAACAATGCGGCGGAACGTCGGTCGCGCTGGTTTTCTCTTTGTAGCGCGCGACCATGATCTTGGTGAGATCGCCGATGCCGGGCGCGAGTTTTGCGGGATCGAGCAATTGCGCCGGCACCGGATCGATGTTGCAGAAATTGTCGATGTCCGCGCCGAAGGTCGCGCGCAACTTGTCGAGCTGGCTGTAGCCTGCGCCGGCGCCGAACAGCATCTTGAACTTGAGGCCGTTCTCCCGCGCTTGGCGCAGGAACAGAGTGATGTCCGGATTGTATCCGGCATGGGAAATCACGTCAGCCCTGGCGCGCTTGATCTTGGTCACCAACACCGACAGGTCGGGGGCCGACGCTGAATAGCCTTCCTTGAGCACGACTTGCAGGCCGGCCTCCTTCGCATAGGCTTCGTCGGCCACGGCAACGCCGACCCCGTAAGGGCCGTCCTCGTGAATCAGCGCCACCTTGACGTCCTTGGGCTCCATGCCGAGCTTGGCTTTGGCGTGCTCGCTGATGAAGCTCGCAAAAGCCTGGCCATACTGGTCGGAATGAATTTGTGCGCGGAAGACGTATTGCAGGTTCTTGTCCTTGAATACGGCGGTCGAAACCGCAGTCGTGATCCAGAGGATCTTTTTCTGCTGTTCGACCTTGGCCGCGAGCGGGACCGCGTGCGAACTCGCGTAGACACCGTTGATGATGTCGATCTTCTCCTGGTCGATCAGGCGATTGGCTTCATTGATCGCCACATCCGGCTTGCTCTGGGAATCGGCAGCGACAGGGGAGACCTTGTACTTGCCGCCGATGCCGCCCTTTTCGTTCACGAGGTCGATGGCAATCTGCGCGCCGATGGAGGAGGCGACCGACCCGCCGGCGGCAAAGGGGCCCGTCAAGTCGTAGATCAGACCGATGCGTACCGTCTCAGCTTGCGCCTGCGCGCGGCTCCAATCGAAACTGAATGCAGCGGCGGCCGCCGCAGAAGTCTTCAGCAGTGTTCTGCGTGAAGTCGGCATCGTGTCCTCCCCTGAATATCGTTATCGCCGGGACTGGTTTTTCCAGTTCTCGGCCAAGTATTTGGAGAA
Organism: Bradyrhizobium sp. sBnM-33; assembly: GCF_032917945.1. NCBI lineage: Bacteria > Pseudomonadati > Pseudomonadota > Alphaproteobacteria > Hyphomicrobiales > Nitrobacteraceae > Bradyrhizobium > Bradyrhizobium sp. sBnM-33. The sequence goes on along the minus strand of NZ_CP136624.1, from coordinate 6,575,427 downwards.
TACAGCGAGAAGTCAACCGGCGCACATTCGTCGCTTCAACGTATAAGGCCGCGTACGTCGCGGTCCGTTGATGCCGCTCGCCAGTGGGATGGTGAAGCTACCTGCGCCGGAAAGTATTTGTGTCGGAAACTGCCCGCTTTGGGCGGCGAGGTTTGCCGATCTCGCGCAGCGTCTGGAACGCGGCATAGTGCAGTTTGCTGCAGTTGCGTCGGACAAACCGCGTGAATTTTTAAAGACGAAGGCCACGCCTAACAAAATTTGTACGCCGCCTCTTTTTGGCCGAGTTCAGCCTTTCAGTTTGTCAAACCATCGCGCATCCGCCATCACTCCATGGCATCAGTGCAGAAAGCGAGACGAAAATGTCATCGCCTTCAGACCAGACTCGGCGCACAATCCTCCTGACCGCCCTCGCAAGTGCGGTGCACGCATCGGCGCCTCGATCGGCCGCTGCCGAAGAGGACGCCCCTGGCAGCGACCTGCGACCTCAAAAGGCCGACGTCCTGGTCTTCGCCGAAGGAGATCATGCGGGTGAAGTGATCAAGCCGCAGGATCTAAAACCCGGCGGACCAGCCGTCCGCGCCTGGCCAAAGGATCCCAAAACCTCAGTGGTCCGCAAAGGCTCGCGGTTGAATGAGGTGGTAGTCGTAAAGCTTGATCCAGCCGAACTTGATGACAGCACGCGCCCGCGGTCGGCCGACGGCATCGTTGCGTATTCGGTAATTTGTTCCCATGCCGGGTGCCCCATCACGGCGTGGGGGAAGGCAGCGCAGGGCGACAAGGACGTCCTTAAGTGCGTTTGCCATAATTCCGAGTTCGACCCCCGGCAAAGCGCGCAAGTGGTGTTTGGACCAGCGCCGCGGCGCCTTGCGGCACTCCCGCTGGTAATAGCCGACGGCTCGCTCACCATAGCTGCGACATTCGTTGGAAAGGTAGGAGCACAGCAAGGAGGGTGACGGCCGCCCGCATCAGATGCCGCACGACTAAAAAAGATGAAGAAAACAAACAGGGAGCTAGCGTCCATGACCATGAAGCAATGGCTATTGTCGAGCTTTGTTGCGTCCACGTGCCTGTTTTCAATCGCTGCCATTGCCGGCCCGATTGAGAAATACACCCCGGTGACCGCCGACCGCCTGAAGAACCCGGAACCCGGCAACTGGATGCTCTATCGCCGAACCTATGACGGCCAGGGATACAGCCCGCTCGACCAGATCAATACTTCGAACGTAAAAGACCTGGTGCCGGTGTGGACCTTCTCGACCGGCGTGATTGAGGGGCACGAGGCGCCGCCGATCGTAAACAATGGCGTGATGTTCGTCGCCACCCCACAGGGCCAGGTGATCGCCCTCAACGCCAAGACAGGCGATGAGTACTGGCGTTACAAACGCCAGCTCCCCGACGATCTCTTCCAATTGCACCCGACCAACCGCGGGGTGGGATTGTGGCAGGACAAGCTGTACCTGGCTACAACGGATGACCATGTGGTCGCGCTCGATGCCAAAACCGGCAAGGTCCTGTGGGATACCAAAGTCCAGGACTACAAAAAGGGTCAGTACCTGACCCTGATGCCGCTGGTTGTCGATGGCAAGGTTATCGTCGGTGCCGCCGGCGGTGAATTCGGCGTGCGCGGCTATGTCGTCGCCTATGATGCCAATAACGGCAAAGAATTGTGGCGGACCTTCACCATTCCCGGCCCAGGCGAACCGGGCCACGAGACCTGGAGCGGCGACGACTGGAAAACGGGCGGCGGCTCTGCGTGGATGACGGGCAACTACGATCCCGACACCCGGACCATTTACTGGGGCACCGGCAACGCCGCCCCGTGGCCGGGAGATACTCACCCCGGCGACAATCTCTACACAACCTCGGTGCTAGCGCTCGACCCGGATAGCGGCAAGATCAAAACCTATTTCCAGTACCATCAGAACGATTCCTGGGATTGGGACGAGGTGGATGCGCCAATGCTGATCGACCTGCAGCGGGATGGTCGCATCTTCAAGAGCCTCATCCATCCGGGACGCAACGCGATCTTCTGGGTACTCGAGCGCAAGCCGGACAGCATCAAGTATGTGGCCGGCTGGCCTTATGTCTATACCGACGTCTGGAAGGGCATTGAGCCCGAGACGGGCAAGCCGATCGTCGATCCGGCTCACAAGCCGGTTATGGGCAAGCGGGTTGAGTTCTGTCCGTCGTTATGGGGCGGCAAGGACTGGCCGTCGGCGGCCTATAGTCCGAAGACCCGCTTGGTCTATATTCCCGCCAACGAGAATTTCTGCGGCGGCTTTACCGGCGAGAAGGTGCCGTTGGTGCCCGGTCAGCTTTGGCTCGGGACCAAGCCCGAAGATATCGGTCTGAAGGTTCGCGCCGGCGCCACGCATTTTGGTGAGCTGCAGGCGTGGGATCCGGCGACGGGAAAGAAGGTGTGGTCGCATCTTTTCCCCAGATCGCACCTGTTTGGGTCGGTGACGGCGACCGCGGGCGACCTGATCTTTGTCGGAGGTACCAACGACCGGATGTTCCGCGCCTTCCACGCCAAGACCGGCGAACTGCTTTGGGAGCAGAAGACCAATTCCGGCATCATGGGCATGCCGGTCGCCTACGAAGTGGACGGGACACAGTATATCGCGATCCAGTCCGGGTGGGGTGTAGACGCCCAGCGCATCCAGGACGCGCTGACGACCAACAACATCGGTATCGAGAACAACGTGCCGCAGGGCGGCGTCGTCTGGGTGTTTGCCCTCAAGAAGTAACCGCCAGAGGCAATTTGCCGAGACGGCAACGGAGCGGCGCGAAAAAAGCGGCGGACGAACGTCCGCCGCTTTCAGGTTGGCTTGTTTTTATTTGCCCTTGGTCTCGACCTTCCGCTTTTCGTCTTCGTTCATTTGCTTGATCATCGGATCCCGGCTGGCTTCGCCGGTGGTCTGCGTTGTCGTGGCCGGTGGGCTTTCGCTTGGCATCGAGGTTTGCCCCGGCGGTGTTGTTGCTGGCCGCGTTGCGGTCGCGGGCGGCGGCGACGTGGTTTGAGCGGTCGCCGCCTGGGCAGTCAACAGAAGCACGCTCGACAGCAGCGACACCGCGAGCGCCGTTGAGTTGGGTTTCATCGGTCTGGCTCCTCCTAGATCAACGAAAACGGCCCGTGCGGTCTAACGTTCCTCCTTACGCTTCCAATTGCTTGCCGATCGGCAGTGCGCGGATGCGCTTGCCGGTCGCGGCGAAGATCGCGTTGATCAGCGCCGGCGCAACGGGCGGCACGCCCGGCTCACCGACGCCGCTGGGCGGCGTGTCCGGTCCGGGAGGCACGATATAGACGTTGGTCACGGCAGGGGATTCGTCGATCCGGAGCACCGGGAAATCGTCGAAATTGCCCTGTTGTACCTTGCCGTCCTTGAAGGTGATCGCGCCAGTTTTGGCGAAGCTCAGGCCCATGATCACAGCGCCTTCCATCTGCGCCTGGATCCGCTCCGGATTGACGTAGGTTCCGCAATCGATCGCGGTATCCACGCGGGGCACGGTGAGCTTGCCCTTATCGTCGATTGCTACCTCGACAATGGTCGCGATATAGCTGACGAAGCTGCGGTGCACGGCAATGCCGAGCCCGTGGCCCTTGGGCACGGATCGTCCCCAGCCGCCCTTGTCCGCGACGAGCTCGACGACCTTGCGAAGACGCGCGGTGTCGATCGGATAGCTGTCATAGGGCTCGCCATAGTTCCAGAGGTCTTTCACGGAATCGAGCTTGACGATCCGCGGAGAGCCGATCAGCTCCAGCAGCATGTCCTTTTGATCGCGTTTGGTGGCGTGGGCGATTTCGGCGACCATGGACTGCACCGCAAACGCGCGGGGAATGTTCGATACCGAGCGGAACCAGCCGATGCGGGTATGCGCGGCCGCTTCCGGATTTTCGCACTGGACGTTGGCGATCTCGAAGGGCATGTCGACCAGCCCCATGCCGAGTTCAAACGGTGCCTGATGCAGCGCACCGGCGGCAAATGTCGAGGCGATGCTCGGCGCGACGCTGCGATGCCGCCAGGCCGTCACCTTGCCGTTCTTGTCGAGACCGGCCTCGATGCGTTCCACCGAGACGGTGTGCAGGAAGCCGTTGCGAACGTCGTCTTCCCGGGTCCATTGCACCTTGACAGGAGCGCCGAGCTCCTTTGAAAGCAGCGCCGCTTCGATGGCGAAATCGCACTTCGACTTGCGCCCGAAGCCGCCGCCGAGCAGCGTGACATTGACGGTGACGTTCTCCTGGGGAATGCCGAGCGTCTTGGCGACGTCTTCGCGCGTTCCGCCCGCGCTTTGCACCGGCGCCCAGATCTCGGCCCTGTCGCCCTTGACGTCCGCAACCGCGACCGGCGGCTCCATGGCGACGTGGGCATGATGCGGCAGGTAGTACTCACCCACGATCACCTTGTCGGCGCTCTTCAAGGCGGCGTCCACGTCGCCTTCCTTGCGCACGACCAGGCCGGGCTTGCGCGCTGCTCCCTCGAGCTGAGCCCGGTAGGCGACCGAGTCGTATTTGCCGTTTGGCCCGTCATCCCAAACGATCTTCAACGCGTCACGTCCCTTGATGGCCGCGCCGGTGTTGCGCGCGATTACGGCGACCCCGCCGAGCGGTTGGAATTTTGAGGGCCACGGCCAGCCCTTGACCTCCAGGACCTTCTCGACGCCGGAAACCTTCATCGCTTCCGACCCCTCGAACGACACGACCTTGCCGCCGGTCACCGGCGGCCGGGCAATGACGGCATATTTCATGCCGGGCAGGCGGACGTCGGCGCCGTAACGCGCGGTGCCCACCGTGATGTCGTGAAGGTCGACAATGCCGATCGCGCCCTTGCCGAGATAGCGGAAGTCCTTCGGATCTTTCAGCTTCAGGCCTTCGACACTCGGCACCGACCCCTTGGCAGCATCGGCCGCCAAGTCTCCGAAGCCAATGCGGCGTCCGCTTGCACTATGGACGACCTCGTGATTGACGGCCTTCACCTCGGTTGCCGGCACGCCCCAGCGTTTCGCCGCGGCTGTTTCGAGCATGGTGCGGGCCGAGGCGCCGATCTGGCGCATTGGCATCAGGTAATGCCGCGTGCTGCGCGATCCATCGGTATCCTGGTTGCCGAACTTGACCTCGTCGCCAGGCGCCTGCTGGACGCGAACGCGCGACCAGTCGGCTTCCATCTCTTCGGCGACTATCATCGGCAGGCTGGTGCGGACACCGGTTCCCATCTCGGCGCGATGCGCGACGATCGTCACCGTTCCGTCGGATGCAACAGAAACGAAGACGCGCGGGTCCACCACGACACCGTGCGGCATCTTGTCCGCGCCGGTCTGGTACGCGGCAAAGCCTGGGCGTGACATCACAGGCGCGGCCAAAACGAAGCCGCCGGCCAGGCCGAGGCCCTTCAGGATGCTGCGGCGTGAGACGTTGTCGATTTTGATGTACCGCTCAAAACCACGGAGCTTTCTGGGATTGGTGAGGACATTCATGATCACACCCCCGTCGATGCGAGACGCACGGCGTTTTCGATGCGCTGGTAAGTGCCGCAACGGCAGATATTGCCCGCCATCGCTTCGCGTATTTGGTCGTGATTGGGTTTTGGATTTTCAATCAAAAGGGCGGCGGCCTGCATGATCTGGCCGGCCTGGCAAAAGCCGCATTGGGGAACGTTCAGTTGCCGCCAGGCCTTCTGGACCGCGTGATCCCCGGTCGGATGAAGGCCTTCGATGGTGGTGACCTCCCGGCCGACCACGTCGGAAACCGAGGTGATGCAGGCGCGGACGGCCTGCTTGTCGACGATAACGGTGCAGGCGCCACAGAGAGCCTGGCCGCAGCCGTATTTCGTGCCCGTCAATCCGGCTTCATCGCGGAGAAACCAGAGTAATGGAAGATCCGGGTCGCCGTCCCAGCTATGCTCCTGGCTATTGATCTTCACCTTGATCATGATCGTTCCTCGCTCTTCATAAGCTGCTGATGTTTCTTCGGCGTGAGCGAGAACATATTTCCTAACCGCTCAACACCGTTGCTTTACGAGTTTGATCGCGTGGCCGGAGGGCCGGCCTTGCTTGGCAACCGCTGGCTGAATTGTACGATTTGCTTTGAATTTTGGTGGGCCATCCTCCTGCCTAGACATTCGTCGTGTTTACAGGACAGCGCGGCGAGACGGGCGCCCTGACGACGCTATCAGAAAGCACGCCGGACCGAATTCACAACGTGTTGTCTTTGCATTCTATTTTGGACGAAAGGAGGGCCGTCCCCGCGGAGCTGCCAGTTTTTCCTGGCGGCTGTTATGCAGAACCCGCTTTGCAAGGGTTCGCGGGCCGACCGGTGCGATCAGCACCGCGTCGCCCCGCTAGGCCCTCCCGCTAGCTTGCAAGCTGCGCCAGCCCTTTCCAGTCGAATGTTAGTCCATGGCCGGGCCGCGTCGGCGCCAATGCCATGCCTTCCTGGAGGGCAAGCGGGTGCGCGATGTAGCTATCGAGCCCAAATCCGTGCGCTTCGAGATAGGAGCGGTTCGGACAGGCCGCGAGCAAATGCACGGTAACGTCATGTGCGCCGTGGCTCGTAACCGGTAGATTGAACGCTTCCGCCAGCCGCGCGATCTTCATGAAAGCTGTAACCCCGCCGCAATTGGTGACGTCGGGCTCGGGATAGGACACCGCGCCGGCCGCGATATAGTTCTTGAACTCCCATAGCGTGCGCAGGTTTTCGCCGGCCGCGATCGGAACGCCGCCGGCAGCCATGATGCGGGCGTGGCCGGCAATATCGTCGGGAATGATGGGTTCTTCGAGCCAGGTGAGATCGTAGGGTTGCAGCGCGCGTGCCGCGCGGATGGCTTCCTCGACCGTCCATTTCATGTTGGCATCCGCCATCAGCGGAAAGCCGTCACCAAGATGTTGGCGCATCGCCCGCATCCGCGCGACGTCGGATGCGAGATCGGGGCGGCCTACCTTCATCTTGATCGCGCGAAAGCCCTTGGCGAGATTGTCGTCAGTTTGCTTCAAGAGCTGCTCGATGGACAGATCGAGGTCGATGCCGCCGGCGTAACAGGGCACGCGTGCGTCGAAGCCGCCTAACATGCGAAACAGCGGTAGATTGGCGCGGCGCGACTTCAGGTCCCACAGGGCAATATCGAGCGCCGAGAGCGCAAGCACCGGCGGTCCGCCGCGTCCGCCGTAATGCAAGCTCCACCAGACGTGATGCCAGATGGCTTCGGTGTCATCGGCTTCGCGGCCCTCGATCAGTTCGGGGATCTCCCGCCGGAGGATGTCGGCAATCGCGCCGCCATTGCGGCCGACGGTGTAGGTATAGCCGACACCTTCGGCCCCGTCGGAATCGCGAACACGACATGTCACCAGTTCGAAGGCTTTGAGTTCGCCGTGCGTGCTGTCGGAGAGGGTAACGGGCAGGGGGATCCGGTAGAGTCCGGCCTCGGTTGTCTTGATAAGCGCCATTGTGTTTCCACCCGGTCTTTTTCATTGACGTTAAGTCGATCTTGCCGGCTTAGCAATTGCTTGCAGCGCCCCGGATGGGAACCGCCTCGCAGTCGGTTCGTTCGTTGTCCTCGACGCGTTGCGTGCTGCTAAGCCGCGTTCAAGGCCTGTGCGATATCAGCGATCAGATCGGATGGGTGCTCGATACCGATCGACAGCCGGATCGTGCAGTCGAGAACGCCTATTTTCTGACGGATGTCAGCCGGAACGCCGGAGTGGGTCATGCTCGCGGGCAGGCTAGCAAGCGATTCCGTGCCGCCCAGGCTCACCGCCAGCTTGAGGATCTGCAGGGCGTTCAGGAATTTGAATGCGGCGGCTTGGCCGCCGACGATGTCGAAGGAGAATGTCGAGCCCGCACCAGTGCATTGCCGGGCAAACAGGCGGCCGGCGGGGGATTGCTCATCGTGATGACCGAGGTAATGGACCGTGGCCGCTTTTGGGTGGTCGCGCAGGTAGTCCGCGACGAGCCGCGCGTTTGCGTCAGCTTTCTCCATGCGGAGGCCCAGCGTTTCGAGCGACCGGCTGATCATCCAGCAGGAATGGGGGTCCAGTTGGGTGCCAATCGCGCCTCGCAACGCCTTGACGTCTTTCATGAGCGCCTTTGAGCCGAGCGCAGCGCCTGCGATCAGGTCGGAATGACCGCCGATATATTTGGTCAGCGAGTACAGCGAAAGATCCGCACCGTGTTCGATCGGTCTCTGAAACACCGGTCCGAGCAACGTATTATCGCATGCGATGATCGGCGTATTCCCCTGGGCCCGGCCGATCGTCTCGGCGACGCGGCGGACCATCGCTATGTCGACCAGGCCGTTGGTGGGATTGGCCGGCGTCTCAATGAAAATCATCGCGACCCGGCCTTTGCGCCTGGCGTCCTCCGCTGCCGCTCTCATTGCGGTTTCGTCGATGCCGTCGGAAAAGCCCACCGCGCCGATGGAGAGGTTCGCAAGCGTCTTCGCAAACAGAGTCTCCGTCCCGCCATACAGCGGCTGCGAGTGCAGAATGACGTCGCCAGGGCGGACGAAGGCCAGGATTGTGGTCGAAATCGCGGCCATGCCCGAAGAGAACAGCGCGCAATTCTCGGCGCGCTCGTAGACCGAGAGCCTGTCCTCTACGATCTCGCTGTTGGGATGATTGAAACGCGAGTAAACCAGCCCAGCGCCCATCCCCTCGGGCGGCTCGCGCCGGCCCGCAACGTAATCGAAGAAGTCCTGTCCGTCTTCGGCGGTCCTGAAGACGAAGGTCGAGGTCAGGAAGACCGGTGGTTTGACGGCTCCTTCCGACAATTGCGGATCGTACCCGTAGTTCAGCATCAGCGTTTCCGGATGCAGCATGTGGTTGCCGATGTGGGTCTTGGACGGAAACGGTTTCACCATGGGCTGTCTCCCTGTCGGGATGCGGAACGTCGCGCTGCGTTGGAGGTGCGCAATCGCGAGGCGATCAGGAGTGATGGATGCGATCGTATCCAGCGGCTCCAGTTAACGTTGTCAGGGATCAGCGTAGCAAAGTTCGGGACTGATTTCACCGCATCCGAGGGGGATTTCGTAGTGCGCGATCGTCAGGCATGAACCGCAACCTTCAACGCCTCGGCGCGGATCTCTTCGACGAGCCGTTCCTTCAGGCTGACGAATTCGGGCGTGGTCTTGATCTTGTAAGATCGCGGGTGGGGTAGATCGACCGCGATCTCGGCCTTGATACGGCCCGGACGAGCGCTCATGACGATCACGCGGCTGCCGAGAAAGATCGCTTCCTCGATATCGTGGGTAACGAACAGCACGGTTTTCTGGTCGCGCTCCCAGATGCCAAGCAGCATTTCCTGCATCAGCACGCGAGTTTGATTATCTAGTGCGCCGAACGGCTCGTCGAGCAACAGGATTTTTGGATCGTTGGCAAGTGCCCGCGCGATCGCCGTGCGTTGCTGCATGCCGCCGGAGAGTTGCTTCGGCCAATGATTCTCAAACCCCGATAGGCCGACCCGTTGGATGAAGCCGTCGGCGGTCTTGCCGCGATCCGCTTCGGAAACACCGCGTTCGCGCAGGCCGAACGCGATGTTTTCGCGCACGGTCAGCCATGGAAACAGCGTGTAGGACTGAAATACCATGCCGCGATCGGCGCCAGGGCCAGTGACCTCTTGCCCGTCAAGAATGACCCGGCCGCTGGTCGGCCGGTCAAGTCCGGCGACGATGCGCAGCAGCGTCGATTTTCCGCAGCCCGACGGGCCGAGAATGGTAACGAAGTCATTGTTGCCGACGTTGAGGTCGATCGGCTCCAGCGCCCGTGTCGGCGCATGGCCTTGCTGCGCGGGGAAGGTGCGGGCGACCTGATCGATTTTCAGCTCAGTCATGCCAGTTTCCACGGAAACAGCCAGGCGTTGAAGGCCTTGAACAGAAAGTCCGACACCAAGCCGATCAGCCCGATCACGATGATGCCGAAGATGATCTGGCCGGTGTTGAGCAGGGCTTGGCTGTCGGTGATCATGTGGCCGATGCCCGATGATGAACCGATCAGCTCGGCGACGATGACGTAGGTCCAGGCCCAGCCGAGTACGAGCCGAAGGATCTCCGCGACCTCGGGGGCAGAGGAGGGCAGCAGCACCCGGTTGATGATGCCGCGGTCGCTGGCGCCCAGCGTGTAGGCGGCTTCAACGAGGTCACGCCTCGTATTTCCGACTGTCACGGTCACCATCAGAATGCTCTGGAAGACCGAGCCAATGAAAATAACCAGGAGCTTCTGCAGTTCGCCGATGCCTGCCCACAGGATCAACAGCGGGATGAAGGCCGAGGCGGGCAGGTAGCGGGCAAACGAGACGAACGGCTCCAGGAAAGCTTCGATCGGCTTGTACGCCCCCATCACAACGCCGAGCGGCACGGCGATGATGGCCGCCAGCACAAAGCCGCCGACGACGCGCCAGATCGTCATGCCGATGTCGAACAGGAAGCCGTGCTTTGTCAGCAGCTCCCAACCTTCCTGCAGCATGGTCAACGGGTTGGCGAGAAATGTCTTGGAGACGTAGCCGCCAAAGGTCGCCCAAGCCCACACGGCAACGAAAAGGACGAAGAACGCCAGGCCATAGGCCGCGCGCTGCCTCGATGTCACGGGATCCAGGGGACGTATCACGGGGGCATATCCTAAAAAGCGGTGCGCTGACCGCGGTGGTCCCGCTCTCACGACTGATAGCGGGACCGATGCAAACCGAAGCTACTTGATGAAGCTGGCGTCGAAGAGATCGTCGATCTTCGGCACCGATTTGATGACGCCGATCTCGAGCAACAGGTCTGCAGCTTCCTTGTTGAAGGTCAGGAATTCGCCCGCGAAGAATTTCTGGTTCGCCGCCTTGTCCTGCCAGCGCAGAAATTTGGCCGAATTCCCGAACTGCTCAGCGGACTGTTTTACGTCGGCGCCCATGATCTCGTACGACTTGGCCTGGTCCTTTGCGATCATCTCCAGCGCTTCGAAATAACTGTCGGCCAGTGCCTGTGCGGCTTTCGGGTTTTCGGTCAGGAATTTCGGCGTGCAGCCGAACGTGTCCATGACCATCGGATAGTCGAGCGTCGTTGCAATGATCTTGCCCTTGTCGGGCGCCGCACGCACTGTCGAGAGGTATGGCTCATAGGTCATGGCCGCATCGTTCTGGCCGGAGACGAATGCCTGTGCCGCCGCCGCCGGCTCCAGGTTCACGATCGTGACATCCTTGACCGTGAGGCCGTTCTTCTTGAGCATCCAGGCCAAGGCAAAATAGGGCGAGGTGCCCGGCGCGGACGCGGCAACCGTCTTGCCCTTCAGGTCCTTGATCGAAGCGATGTCGTTTCGCGTCGCCATGCCATCGGCGCCGTAGCTCTTGTCGAGCTGGAAGATCTGCTTGGTAGCAACGCCACTGGCATTCCAGGATATCCATGTCTCGACAGTGGTCGCCGCGCACTGGATGTCGCCTGAGGCGATGGCCAGATGACGATCCTTCTGCGGGATCTTCTTGATCGTCACATCTAGCCCGTTCTTCTTGAAGATGCCCGCCTGATTTGCGAGCGTGAGCGGTGCAAAACCGGTCCATCCGGAAATACCGATGCCGACCTTCACGTCCTGGGCGGCGGCCGGTGCGGCCACCAGGAGAGCGGCGGTTGCCGCGAAAATTCCAAAACTACGCATGGCTGTACCCCTTTGCTGGTTCATTGACTGGTCTTCACACTCGTTGCGGCGAAGCTGTTGCAAAAACTGCTGCATAGCTTGTGCCAAATCCTGCGTGCATCGTTATCCCTCTCAGCCGCCTTTGAAGCGAGCAACCAGTTTATGGGACTCGCCCGGATAGAGCAGGCGCACGGCCGTCAGCGGCCGGGCGCTGCGCCAAGTATGCCGATCGATCACCAAGCAAGGGGCGCCGATCGCGATATCCAGCGCCGCCGCGGCCTGTTCGTCAGCCACGACGGCGCTGATCGAATGCTCGGCTTCCGTCCATGGCACATGGTGAAGCAGCCACGAGCCGGGCGGCTCGCTTGCAAAATCCGCCGCAGCGGCTTCGGGCACGGCGTCGAGATCGATCAACCGGTCCTCGATGGCGAAAGGTACGTCGTCGGCGCTGTGACGGCAGGCAATCGCGATCACCTTTCCGGTTTTCCCTGCGCCAAGGCGTGCGCGGTCGGCGGCGTTTGCGGTGCGCCGCGAGCAGTGGATCAACTCATAGCCATAACTGCGGCCGAGCGCGCTTATTTCCGCGCGGATATCGGCGATCTTGAGCACCGCCGACAGAAATGTGGGACGCCGTACAAAGCTGCCGGCCTTGCGCCGCCGCTCGATAAGCTCGGCTTGCGCAAGTTCCGACAGCGCCTTGCTCACTGTCATGCGCGAGCAGCCATAGCGCGACATCAGCTCGTGCTCGAACGGGATGCGGTGACCGGGCGGCCATTCTCCGGTCAGGATGCGGCGCTCGATGTCGATCCGGATCTGCTTGTACAGCGTCGGCTTGTCGGCCGGTTGGAGTTTGCCGCGATCGGTGGCGAGGCTCATGCCACGAGCCTCCGCACCGCTGCGTTGAACGTATCACGCGCGCTCTCGCGGAGCCTGTGACGTCCTTTCTCAACGACTTTGGTGCCGCCGGCCCAGACCGTCTCGACGGCACTTGCGCCCGCTGCAAAAATCCAGCCGTCGAGGACGGCATCCCCCCGGCGCCCGGCGAGCGAAGGATGAGTGGTGTCGAGGGTCACGATCTCGGCACGTGCATCTGCCTGGATTCCCACGGTTCGCTGCGCGAGCGCCTGGGCGCCGCCGGTGAGCGCGGCGTCAAACAGCGCGCGGCCGGTCGACAGGCCAGGACCGGTGGACAGCACGTTGCGCTCACGGTGTTTCAAGCGTTGGCCATATTCGAGCTGACGCAATTCGTCGGTGACGCCGACCAGCACGTTGGAATCCGTACCGATACCGAACCGCCCGCCGGCACCGAGGAATTCTCGGGCCGGAAAAATCCCGTCGCCAAGGCTGGCTTCGGTGACCGGGCAGAGTCCGGCGACCGCACCACTTCTTGCAAGCGCGGTGGTTTCCGTCGTGGTCATATGGGTCGCATGGATAAGGCACCAGCGTTGATCGACAGGCGCATGTTCGAGCAGCCACTCAACCGGCCGCCGGCCCGACCAGGCGATGCATTCCTCGACTTCCCTGATCTGTTCGGCGGCATGGATATGCACCGGCCCGGCTTCGGCCAGTGGCGCGATGGCCGCCAATTCGTCCGGCGCCACGGCGCGCAGGCTATGCGGGGCGATGCCGACATTTGCTCCGGGCAACGCGCGGACAGCTGTCCGCGTAGCGTCAGTCAGTTTGGCAAACTGGTCGATCGAGCAGATGAACCGGCGCTGACCGGGATGCGGTGCCGCCCCGCCGAACGAACTGTGTGCATAGAAACTCGGCAGCAGCGTCAGCCCGATGCCGGAGATTTCGGCGGCCCGCACAATTCGCGTCGCCATCTCCGCAGGATTGCCGTAGGGCGCGCCGTCGCGGTCGTGATGCAGATAGTGGAATTCGCCAACGCGCGTATAGCCTTGCTCGAGCATCTCGACATACAGCAGCGTGGCGACGGCTTCGACGTCTTCCGGTGTCATTTCGAGCGCGAAGCGATACATGGTCTCGCGCCATGTCCAGAACGTATCTTCGGAATCGCCGCGCGTTTCGGCGAGTCCCGCCATGCCACGCTGGAACGCGTGGCTATGCAGGCTCGCGATGCCGGGAATTGCCAGCTTATGGCGTTCGGCCTGCCCCGGCGCAACGCCGACGGTAACCTTCGTGATGGTCTGATCCGTCACCACCACCTGCACGTCATCGGCCCACCCCGAGGGGAGCAGCGCTGATGCGAAATGCAGTGTCGACATGTTTCGAAACCGGCTGGACAGAACACCCACACGATTTTATGTATAGACATATAGATACGTCAAGCTGCTGCCGCCGAGGAGAGCTGCATGGCCGAGCGCTTCGATCGAATCTGGCTCAACGCCCGGCTCGCCACGATCCGCGAGGATCTGCCCGATCTTGGAATGATCGAGGACGGCCTGATCGCCGCGCGCGACGGCCGCATCGCCTTCGCCGGCAGGTGTTCCGACTTTCCAGCGGACGCCGATGCGGCCGAGCGGATCGATTGCGCGGGGCGCTGGATCACGCCGGGATTGGTGGATTGTCACACCCATCTGGTTTTTGGCGGCAACCGCGCGCACGAGTTCGAGCTGCGGCTGCAGGGAGCGAGCTACGAAGAGATCGCGCGCGCAGGTGGCGGCATTGTCTCTACGGTCGCGGCGACGCGGGCGTCCAGCGAGGCCGAGCTTATTGCTGGCGCGCTGCCAAGACTCGATACCCTGATCGGCGAGGGCGTGACGACGCTGGAGATCAAATCCGGTTACGGGCTCGATACGGAAACCGAGATGCGTCAGCTCTCGGCGGCGCGCGTGTTGGGTAACACCCGGCCGGTCGCTGTCAAGACGACGTTTCTCGGCGCGCACGCGACGCCTCCGGAAGCTGACGGTGACAAGGATCGGTATATCGACCTTGTCTGCCGCGAGATGTTGCCGGCGGTGGCGCAGGCCGGATTGGCCGATGCTGTCGATGCGTTCATGGAAGGCATTGCGTTTTCGGGAGAGCAAACGACGCGGGTGTTCCGCGCGGCCAAGGCGCTTGGATTGCCGGTCAAGCTGCATGCGGATCAATTGTCGAACCTCGGCGGCGCCGCGCTTGCCGCGGAATTCTCGGCCTTATCGGCTGATCATCTGGAGCACACAGATGATGCCGGCGCCGCGGCAATGGCGCGAGCAGGGACAGTGGCGGTGCTGCTGCCGGGCGCTTTCTACTTTATTCGCGAGACGACAAAGCCGCCGATCGAACTATTCCGCGCCCACGGCGTCAACATGGCACTTGCGACCGACTGCAATCCCGGCAGTTCGCCGCTGACGTCGCTTCTATTGGCTATGAATATGGGCGCAACGCTGTTCCGGCTAACCGTTGCCGAATGCCTTGCTGGCGTGACACGGGAAGGTGCGCGCGCACTCGGCATTATCGGCGAGGCCGGCACGCTCCAGGCAGGCAAATGGTGCGATCTCGCGATCTGGGAGATCGAGCGGCCGGCCGAGCTCGTTTACCGGATCGGTTTTAATCCGTTGCACAGCCGGGTGTGGAGGGGACAGTGAGCCGTCCCGACGCCCCCATTGTGGTTTCGCCTGGAAGGGTCAGCCTCAACGATCTGGCGCAAGTGCTTGCCGGCGCGCCGGTCGTGCTCGATCCATCGTTCTGGCCTCGCGTGGAAGCGGCATCGGCGATCGTTGCGGCGGCCGCGCGCGCGGAAGCCCCAGCGTACGGCATCAATACCGGATTCGGAAAACTGGCGTCGAAGCGGATTGCTGCCGACCAGACGGTGCTGCTGCAGCACAATCTCATTGTGTCGCATTGCTGCGGGGTAGGGCCGCCGACACCGGAACCGATCGTTCGCATGATGATGGCGCTCAAGATCGTCTCGCTGGGACGAGGTGCATCGGGCGTACGTCGCGAAATCATCGAGCAACTCCAGGCCATGCTGGCGAAGGGCATTTGTCCGCTTGTGCCGCAGCAGGGATCGGTCGGAGCGTCCGGCGATCTCGCGCCGCTTGCGCATATGACGGCGGTCATGATCGGCGAGGGGCAGGCGCTGGTGGACGGAAGCGTTGTGCCGGCCCGCGATGCTCTGGCCGCCGCTGGTCTTGAGCCGGTGACGCTCGGTCCGAAGGAAGGGCTTGCGCTGATCAATGGCACGCAGTTTTCGACGGCCTATGCCGTTTCCGGTTTGTTGCGTGCCCATAGCCTCGTTAACGCCGCGTTGGTGACTGGCGCCTTGTCCGTCGATGCGGCGATGGCGTCGACGGCGCCGTTTCGCCCGGAGATCCAGCAACTGCGCGGGCATGCCGGGCAAATCGCCGCCGGCGCGACACTGACGGCGTTGCTCGATGGTAGCGATATCCGCATGTCGCATCTTGAAGGCGATGAGCGCGTGCAGGATCCCTATTGCCTGCGCTGCCAGCCCCAGGTCGCCGGCGCCGCGCTCGACCTTCTGACGGAAGCCGCCCGCACGCTGACGATCGAAGCCAATGCCGTCACGGATAACCCGCTGGTGCTGGTCGAGACCGGAGAGATCGTCTCGGGCGGCAATTTCCACGCCGAGCCGGTCGCTTTTGCCGCCGACCAGATTGCGCTGGCGCTCTCCGAGATTGGCGCGATCAGCGAGCGACGCATCGCGACTCTCGTCGATCCCGCGCTGAACTTTGGCCTGCCGCCGTTCCTGACTCCCGATCCAGGCCTCAACTCTGGCTTCATGATTGCCGAAGTGACGGCGGCCGCGCTCTATGCGGAGAACAAGCAGCGCGCGGCAGCCTGCTCGATCGATTCGACGCCGACCAGCGCCAATCAGGAAGACCATGTATCGATGGCCGCACACGCGGCGCGGCGGTTATCTGACATGGCGGACAATCTCGCCACCATTCTCGGCATCGAGTTGCTGGTTGCGGCGCAAGGCATCGGGTTGCGCGCACCGCATTCGACCAGTCCTGCGCTTGCGGCGGTCATTGCAGCGTTGCGTGAGCAAGTCCAGCCGCTCGGTAGTGATCGCTACATGGCCGACGATCTCGCGAAGGCAACGGCCCTGGTTGAAGCCGGCACGTTGCCGGCCGCCGCGATGTCGGTGCTTGAGAGTAACCCGTTTCCAATCCTTGCCGAGAGAGGCTCTTTGTCATGAACCGCCGACTGGACAACGACCGTATCATCCGGGCGCCCCATGGGCCTGAGATCAGCGCCAAGAGCTGGCTGACGGAAGCACCGCTGCGAATGCTGATGAACAACCTCGATCCCGACGTCGCCGAACGGCCGAGCGAGCTCGTCGTCTATGGCGGTATCGGCCGGGCCGCCCGCGACTGGGACAGCTTTGATCGGATTGTCGCCTCGCTCCGCAAGCTCGAAGGCGACCAGACGCTGGTCGTTCAATCCGGCAAGCCGGTCGGAATTTTCCGCACCCATGCCGATGCGCCGCGCGTACTGATCGCGAACTCGAACCTGGTGCCGCACTGGGCGACGCTCGATCACTTCAACGCTCTCGACAAGGCCGGGCTGATGATGTTCGGCCAGATGACGGCCGGCTCGTGGATCTACATCGGCAGCCAGGGCATCGTGCAGGGGACGTACGAAACGTTTGTCGAGGTCGGGCGACGTCATTACGGCGGCAATCTCGCGGGCAAGTGGATATTGACGGCGGGTCTCGGCGGGATGGGCGGAGCGCAGCCGCTTGCCGCGACCATGGCCGGGGCGTCGATGCTCGCGATCGAATGCCAGCCGAGCCGCATCGAGATGCGGCTGCGCACGGGTTACCTCGACCGGCAGGCAAGCTCGCTTGACGAGGCGCTCGCGATCATGACGGAGGCGGCACAAAGCAAGAAGCCGGTCTCCGTCGGCCTGCTCGGCAATGCCGCCGAAGTTTTTCCCGAATTGGTGCGCCGCGGCGTCAGGCCGGACATCGTCACCGACCAGACCAGCGCGCATGATCCGATCAACGGCTATCTGCCGAAGGGATGGACGCTTGCCGAATGGGAGTCCAAACGCGAGGCCGACCCGAAGGCAGTTGAAGTGGCTGCCAAGACCTCCATGGTCGGCCACGTCCAGGCGATGCTGGATTTCCACGCGCAAGGCATTCCGACGCTCGACTATGGCAACAACATCCGCCAGATGGCGAAGGACATGGGACTGAAGAACGCATTCGATTTCCCCGGCTTCGTTCCAGCCTATATTCGTCCTTTGTTTTGCCGCGGCGTCGGCCCGTTCCGGTGGGCAGCGCTTTCAGGAGACCCCGAAGATATTTTCCGGACCGACGCCAAGGTCAAGGAGCTGATGCCGGATGACAAGCATTTGCACAATTGGCTCGACATGGCGAAAGCGCGGATCAAATTCCAGGGGCTGCCGGCACGAATCTGCTGGGTCGGTCTTGGTGATCGCCACCGGCTCGGCCTGGCGTTCAATGAAATGGTGGCGCGCGGCGAGCTGAAGGCGCCGATCGTCATCGGTCGCGATCATCTCGACAGCGGCTCCGTTGCGAGCCCGAACCGCGAAACCGAAGCGATGCGCGACGGCTCGGATGCCGTCTCCGACTGGCCGCTGCTCAACGCGCTGCTCAATTGTGCCAGCGGCGCCACCTGGGTCTCGCTCCATCATGGCGGCGGCGTCGGGATCGGCTATTCGCAACACGCCGGCATGGTCATTGTCGCGGACGGCACCCCGGAGGCGGCCCGCCGCCTTGAACGCGTGTTGTGGAACGATCCGGCATCAGGCGTCATGCGTCATGCCGACGCTGGCTATGAAAGCGCGATTGCATGTGCCCGCGCCAACGGGCTCGATCTGCCCGGTCTGACATTGTAGCGCAAGATCGGTTTTCGGCGCTCTCAATACTGAGCGCAGCACCTGACGCGTTCTCGCAAGATCTCGAAGTGCATGACAATGCCGATTATGCCAGCGAGCACAGCCGATGATCGGTGTGCGTGAACTTGGCACTCGTTGCGCGCGGAATGCGAGGCGTCCAGGCGCAGATTCATTAGCGCGACTTATGCCGCGCATTGTTACTTCCAATTTTACAAGCTGAATTCTCTCCCGTTACCTGCACGCATCGACGCGGCTTGCGCAAGTGAAGCGGTCGGACGCAGACGCTGGTTCATCAACACGGGGCGGAGATTATCATGTCTGAAGCTGACAAGGCGGATTGCAAGCCATCTTCGGCGAAGCGCTCGACAGGAAAGAAAGGCTTGTCCAGGCGCTCTCTTCTCAAGGCGAGCGCCGCTGTAGCGGGGGCCGCGATCGGCTCCGATGCCGTCCGCGGCTTTCCAACGATCTGGGCGCAGGAAATCAAGGACATCGAACTGCGCCATGTCGGCGTGTCCTATTCGGTGGTCAAGGCGATCGGCGACCAGGCCGCCAAGGACCTCGGCTTCAAGGTGACGATGCAGAACCTGGATACGTCAGCCGCGATCAACCGCTTCATCAGCCAGCCTGACTCCGTCGACATCGCCGACCTCGAGGGATGGCAAGCCAAGCTGGCGGCGAAGCGTTCGGTGATCCAAGGCATCGAAGTCAAGAAGATCAAGGAATTCGATAATATTCTGCCGATCTTCACCAAGGGAGAGATCGACGGCCACAAGATCCCGCGGCAGGGCATTTCGCCCTATGAGGCGATGTATATCGCCAAGCCGAACGCGACCGAGCTGCATGACGGTGTCACGGAATGGGCGACCTTCCTGCCTCAGGTCTACAATGCCGATTCGATCGGTTACCGTCCGGATCTCGTCGGGCACGAGGTCACCGAGTGGAAGGATTTGATCGACCCGAAATTCAAGGGCAAAGCCGCGATCCTCGACGTTCCCGCCATCGGCATCATGGATGCGGCCCTGTGTTTCGAAAGCGCCGGTCTGATCAAATACGGCAACAAGGGAAACATGACCAAGCAGGAGATCGACTTCACCTGCGAAAAGCTGATCGAGTTGAAGAAGGCCGGACAGTTCCGCGCAACGTGGACCACCTTCGATCAGTCAGTCCAGCTCATGGCAGCGGGCGAGGTGGTGATCCAGTCGATGTGGTCGCCGGCGGTCGCCGCGGTGCGGGTCAAGGAAATTCCATGCGTCTATGCGCCGGTCAACGTCAAGAATGGCAAGGAAGGCTATCGCGGCTGGTGCAACGGCATGGGCTTGATGAAGCATCTGTCAGGCAAGAAGCTCGACGCCGCCTATGAGTATCTCAACTGGTACCTTTCGGGCTGGCAGGGTGGCTTTGTCGGACGCTACGGCTATTACAGCCCGGTCCCGTCGACAGCAAAGAAGTTCCTGACCGCGGCCGAGTGGGACTTCTGGTACGACGGCAAGCCGGCGCCATCCGTCATCAACGATCCCTACGGCGTGCCGATGGAAAAGGCCGGCACCAAGCGGGACGGCGGGTCGTTCCTGGATCGCGTCAAGAACATCTCCTGCTGGAATACCCTGATGGACGAAGCCGCTTACATGAACAAGCGGTGGAATGACTTCAAGGTGGCCTGATCCGAAAGCGGATGTGCCGATGCGCTAACCCGCGTTGGCACACTGAATGCATAACTCCGAAGCATCGGACAAGATCGGGGCAGGCTACACGCGATGTCGCGGCAAAATTGGGTTTCATGGCTATACGTTGCGCCGCTGATGCTGGTGATCGTGCCGTTCTTTCTGATCCCGATTCTCGTGGTGCTTGTCGCGAGCGTTCTTGAGACCGACGGCTTCGGTGGCCTGATCGCAACCTTTACGCTGGCAAACTACGTCGATGTGCTGACTTCGGCGCAGACCTTCCATCTCTATCTGGCGACGCTGAAGTTCACCGTGTTGACATGGTTCTTCGCGCTCATCATCGGCTTTCTCGTTGCCTATTTCCTGGTGTTTCACGTCAAGAACCAGTTGCTGGCGATCAGCCTGTTTCTGATCTGCACGGTGCCGTTCTGGACCTCCAACATCATTCGGATGATCTCCTGGATCCCGTTGCTCGGGAAGGAGGGACTGGTCAATTCGGCGTTGATCGGAACGGGCCTTATCCGCGAGCCACTTGAAGTGCTGCTGTATTCCGGCCTCGCCGTGGTCATCGCCTATGTCCACCAATTGACCATCTTCATGGTGGTCCCGATCTTCAATTCGATGGCCCGCATCGACAAGCGAGTGGTCGAGGCCGCGGTCGATTCCGGTGCAAGCCGCCTCGATGTCATGCGCCTGATCATCATCCCGATGTCGAAGAGCGGCATCGCGCTCGGATCGATCTTCGTCGTATCGATCGTGATGGGAGACTTTTTCGTCGTCAAGGTGATGTCGGGCGGCGGCTCCGCCTCGGTCGTCAGTGCGTTCTATGAAAATGTCGGCGTGCTGCAATACCCGATCGCCGCTGCAAGCGCGGTGCTGCTGACGGTCGTCCTCATCGTCGCCATTTCCCTCATTCTACGCACCGTCGATATCCGCCGCGAAATCACGCAATGACGACTGTCCTCGAAAGGCTGGACGTCCCGATGATGAAATCCCGCCGCCACGCCGCGGCTCCGCGAAGCGATCGCCGCCCCTGGACGTTCTATGTACTGGCAGTCGTCTTCACGCTGTACGTGGCCGCGCTCTACGGGCCGATGATCTGCATCTACATTCTTTCGTTCCAGGATGTTCGTGGCGGCCTTGTGTTCCCGATGAAGGGGCACTCGTTGCACTGGTTTGTCGATCTTTTCACCCAGGTCCGCACCGGCGACGTCAAGGGCTCGTTTGACCGGTCAATCAAGCTTGCCGGGCTCGTCACCATCATCACGCTGGTGGTTTCGTTCATGGCGGGACTGGCCTTCCGCCGCCGGTTCTTCGGAGACACATTTGTGTTCTACCTGATGATCGGCAGCCTGGTCGCGCCCGGCCTCGTGCTCGGCATCGGAATCGGCTTGCTGTTCCAATGGCTGGGGATCAACGCGAGCTGGTACACCTCGGCGCTCGGCGCGCAGCTATCCTGGACACTGCCGTTCGGCGTGCTCGTGATGTTCGCGGTCATGTCCCGCTTCAATGGGGCCTGGGAGGAAGCCGCGCGCGACCTCGGCGCCAGCCGCTGGCAGACCATCAGGCTCGTTGTAATTCCGATCCTCGCGCCGGGTCTCGTCGCCGTCGCCTTGTTCGGTTTCACGCTCTCTTACGACGAGTTCGCCCGCTCGCTGCAGACCGCCGGATCGCTCAATACGCTGCCGCTCGAGATCTGGAGCATGACGCTCAACGTGACGTCGCCCTCGCTGTATGCGCTGGGCACGGTTACCACCATCGTCTCCTTTGTGGCGATCGGTGTCAGTATCGGCGCCATCGTCCTGATCAACCGGCGCCGCGGCACCGGTCCAGCACGCCATTGAGGAGTTCACGCATGCGTCCCGGCCGCGGCAATATCGAACTGGCAGGTCTCTGCAAGAGCTACGATGGCGCTACGAATGTCGTCGATGGCGTCAATCTGAAGATACCGGATGGCGCCTATTGCTGTTTCCTGGGGCCATCTGGCTGCGGCAAGACCACGATTTTGCGGATGATCGCGGGGCATGAAGACCCGACCGCGGGCGAGATTGTGATCGGTGGCGAGAACGTGCTCGGCCTCGTGCCAGTCGAACGCCGCACAGCCATGATGTTTCAGTCTTACGCCCTGTTTCCCCACTTGACTGTCCGAGACAATATCGCGTTTGCGCTGCGCGTGCGCGGCCAGTCCAGGACAGAGCGCTACAAGGCCGTCGACCTGATGATGGAGAAGGTCCGACTGACCGAACTGGCCGACCGCTTGCCTGCAAATTTGTCCGGTGGCCAGCAGCAGCGCGTGGCGCTGGCGCGCGCGGCGATCACGGAGCCGCGGGTGCTGCTGCTGGATGAGCCGCTCTCGGCGCTGGACGAGCAGCTACGCGTGCAGATGCGCCAGGAGCTGCGGCGGATGCAGCGCGAGCTCGGCATCACCTTCGTCCACGTCACGCACACTCAGCTCGAGGCTATTGCACTCGCGGACGTCGTTGTCGTGATGGAGAAGGGCAAGATCAAGCAATCTGGCGCCGCCCGCGATGTCTACGCTTATCCGCACGACCGCTACGTGGCGGAGTTTCTCGGCGGCCAGAACGTGTTGTCCGGCAGGGTTGAGCAGGTCGGCTCGGATCATCTTGTGATATCGCACCCCCACCGCGCCGGCATTCATGTCGGCGTGCAGGCAGATCGGCAGATCGGCATCGGCGACCGGATCGATCTGGCGATACGGCGCGACGACATCGAGCTGATGCGGGCAACCTCGGGCGAACCCGGCGGCGGCGCGACGGCGCTGCCCAGCCGCGTGCTGGCGATCGAGTATCAGGGGTCATTCGTCAAGGTGATGCTGGATACGATCCCCGACGAAGAATTCATCGCCTACGTCCCGGAACGAACGTTCTTTCAGGACCCGTTCAATGTCGGCGATGTTCTGCTAGCCACCTGGTCGGCGGGACGCGCCCGCGTTCTTGTCTGAAATCTCCCACAGCCCTGGAGGTCACGATGGTCATCAATTTCATGCTCAACGGCCGGTCCCGCAAGGTGGACGTCGAGCCCGCGACGCTGGTCTCCGAGTTGCTTCGCGAGACGCTGAATCTGACCGGTACGCATGTCGGATGCGACACCAGCCAGTGCGGTGCCTGCACCGTGCTGCTCAATGGAGATGCGGTGAAGAGCTGCACCTTGCTCGCGCCGAGTCTCGACGGCGCTGCGTTGATGACGATCGAGGGATTGTCTGCAACATCGGGTTCGAACCGGCTGCATCCGATGCAGGAGGCTTTTCGCGAGAACCACGGCCTGCAATGCGGCTTCTGCACGCCCGGAATGGTGATGACGGCGGTCGCGTTGGCGACAAAGAATCCGGCTCCGACCGAAGCAGAAGTGCGTCACGGCTTGGAAGGAAACCTGTGCCGCTGCACTGGATATCAGAACATCGTCGCATCGGTCATAGCTGGTGCGGCCGCCATGAACGCGCCGACCATCGGAGAGTGATATGTCGAACATCATTGGAATTGGCAAGGCGCCCCGCCGCAAAGAAGACTTCCGCTTTCTGACCGGACGCGGCAGTTACGTCGCCGACATGAAGCGGCCGGACATGGCATTCGGCGTATTTGTTCGCTCGCCGCATGCGCATGCTGTTATTCGCGGCATCGACAAGACCACAGCGCTGGCGCTGCCGGGCATCCATGCTATCTTGACCGGCGAGGATGTCGCGGCTGACGGCCTGGGGTCGCTGCCGTGCGGCTGGGGCATTCACGGTACTGACGGGCTTCCGATGAAGGAGCCGCCGTTCCCGATGCTGGCGCAGGGCAAAGTGCGGTTCGTCGGCGACATGGTGGCCTTCGTCGTCGCGGATACGCTGAAGGAAGCGCGGGCTGCGGCCGAACTGCTGGCCATCGATTACGAGGTTCTGCCCGCTGTGGTCGGCGTACTCGAAGCCGTTCGCGCCGATGCGCCGCTGCTGTTCGACGACGTGCCGAATAACCTGTGCTGCGATTGGGAACTGGGCGACAAGGCCGCTGTCACCGCGGCTTTCCGGAAAGCGGCGCATATCGCCCGTCTCAGCCTCGTCAATAATCGGCTGATCGGCAATCCCATGGAGCCGCGGGCTGCGATCGCCGAATATGACAGGGGCAGGGATCACTACACGCTTTGGACGACGAGCCAGTTTCCTCACGTGGTGCGCTTCCTGATGGCGGCACTGGTGCTCAAGCTGCCGGAGCAGAAAGTGCGGGTCGTGGCGCCTGATGTCGGCGGTGGCTTTGGCGTCAAGCAGTTCCACTATGGCGAGGAAGCGGTCATCACCTGGGCTGCCAGGAAGGTGGAGCGGCCGATCAAATGGGTAGCCGACCGGTCGGAAGGTTTTATCTCAGATCGCCATGGCCGCGATCACGTGACGGAAGCCGAGCTGGCGCTCGACGAAAACGGAAAATTCTTGGCCTTCAAGGTGACAACGCTGGCCAATATGGGCGGTTATCTGTCGACCTTCGGACCCAACATTCCGACAAATCTATACGGGCCATTGCTCAGTGGCGTCTACACCACCCCGGCGATTTACTGCAACGTCAAGGTGGTCTTCACCAACACCGTCCCGGTTGACGCCTATCGTGGCGCCGGGCGGCCGGAAGCAACCTTTGTGCTTGAGCGGATCGTTGACGTCGCAGCAGCCGAAATGAAGATCGACCGAGTCGAACTGCGGCGGCGCAATATGATCGCAAGGGAGGCGTATCCCTACCAGACGCCAGTGCTGGTGGAATACGATTCGGGCGATCCGCTTGGTTGCCTCGAGGGCGCATTGACGGCAGGAGACGCCGCCGGCTTCGGCGCGCGCAAGGCTGCGTCCGAACGGGCCGGAAAGTTCCGAGGGCTCGGCTTTTCCACCTATGTCGAGGCCTGCGGTCTGGCGCCATCGCGCTTTGCCAGACGCCTCGGCGCCCGTGGCGGACTCTATGAGAGCGCCACGGTTCGCGTCCATCCGACCGGACAAGTCACCGTGCTGATCGGTACCCACAATCACGGCCAGGGCCACGAGACGACATTCGCCCAGATCGTGTCGGACAAGCTCGGTGTGCCCTTCGACAGCGTCGATATTGCCTTTGGCGATACCGACCGGGTGCAGTTCGGCATGGGCACCTATGGTTCGCGCTCGCTCGTGGTCGGCGGGGCCGCGCTCTCAAAGGCCAGCGACAAGGTGATCGTGAAGGGCAAGAAGATTGCCGCGCATCTACTCGAGGCGGGCGAGCACGACATCCAGTTTGAGGCTGGTGTCTTTTCCGTTGCCGGTACCGACCGCAGCAAGTCGTTCGCGGAAATCGCCGGCGCCGCCTACGTGCCGCATGATTATCCGTTGGAGGTTCTGGAGCCGGGCCTGGAGGAGCAGGCCTATTACGATCCGGTCAACTTCACCTATCCCGGCGGATGCCACATTGCCGAGGTCGAGATCGACCCGGAAACTGGCACCGTGACCCTGGAGAAGTACACCGCGGTCGACGATGTCGGCACTGTGATCAATCCGATGATCGTCGCGGGGCAGTTGCACGGCGGTATCGTTCAGGGGGTCGGCCAGGCGCTGTTCGAGAATGCCGTCTATGACGAGGTCTCGGGCCAGCTCCTGTCCGGCTCGTTCATGGACTATTGCATGCCGCGCGCCGATCATCTTCCCAACATGACGGTCGAGACCCATTCCACGCTCTGCACGCACACGCCCATGGGCGTGAAGGGTTGCGGGGAGGTCGGCACCATCGGGTCGCCGGCTGCTGTCATCAACGCCGTCGTCGATGCGCTCTCGCATCTCGGCGTTCATCACGTCGACATGCCTGCGACCCCGAATCGGATCTGGCGCATCATTCAAAATGCAGCAATGCCGCTGGCCGCAGAATAGGAGAGTGAAATGAAGTCATTCGAATTTCACAGTCCGGAAACCGTGCCGGATGCGTTCGCATTGCTGAACGACGTCTCCGAGAGCAAGCTGCTTGCCGGCGGCATGACACTGCTGCCGACCATCAAGCAAGGCCTCGCGGAGCCCGCGGCGCTGATCGATCTGGGGAAAATTCCGCAACTATCCACGATTGCCGTCGACGGAGACGCGTTGGTGATCGGCGCGATGGTCCGGCATGTCACCGTTGCCACATCCGAGATCGTCCGGAGCAAGGTCCCGATGCTGGCGCATCTTGCCGCCGGCATCGGCGATCCCGCTGTGCGCAATCGCGGCACGATCGGCGGTTCGGTCGCCAACAACGATCCATCCGCGGATTATCCGGCGGCGGTACTGGCGCTCGACGCGATCGTTGTGACCAACCGGCGTGAACTGCCGGCGGGTGCGTTCTTCACGGGGATGTTTGAAACTTCGCTTGAGACAAATGAGATCATCACTTCGATACGTTTTCCGATTCCGTCCGCGGCGGGGTACGCGAAATTCAAGTCGCCGGCATCCCGCTATGCCATGGTGGGGGTCTGCGTCGCGAAAGCCGGCGGCAAGGTATGCGTCGCCGTGACCGGGGCGGGGCCTTGCGTCTTTCGCGTGCCGGCCATGGAGAGCGCACTCGAAGCTCGATTTGAGCCTGGCGCGGCAGCCTCGATCAAGATCAATGCCGCAGGCTTGAACTCCGACATCCACGCCGACGCCGAGTACCGCGCGCATCTGGTTACCGTCATGGCGAAGAAGGCCGTTGCGGCCGCCACCCAGGGCTTGTGAGGACGCAGTGGAATCAAGCAGCGCTCGAACGGCGCCAGCCGCGGGAATTCGCGATCTGGCCAAACTCTCCGCTACCGATTTGCTGGAGGGCTACAGGTGCGGGCGTTTTACGCCGCGGGAGGTTGTCGAAGACGTCATCGCCGCGTTGGAGATAACGGATGCGGTGTTGCAATGTCGTGGTTACGCCCACCTATGAACAGGCGCGCGCCGCCGCGGATCGGGCGACGGAAGCCTGGCGGGCAGGGCAACCTCAGGGACGGCTTGCCGGTGTGCCGGTTACCATCAAGGATCTGGTGTTCGTCGCGGGTGTGCCGGCGTTTGGCGGCGCGCCCTGCAACAGGGGATTCATACCGGATGCCAATGCTGCGGTCGTGGCCGCGTTGGAGACTGAAGGGGCGATCGTCACCTGCAAGACCACGACATGTGAGTCCGGCTATAAGCTTACGGCGGATAGTCCGGTATCGGGCATCACCCGCAACCCCTGGAACAAGGCCCGGACAAGCGGAGGGTCGAGTGGCGGTGCCGCGGCTGCGGTTGCTGCCGGATGCGGCCCGTTAGCGATAGGTACCGACGGCGTGGGATCGATCCGCGTACCATCTTCCTTCTGCGGCGTGGTCGGGTTGAAACCAACCTTCGGACTGGTGCCGCGGTCACCCGGATTTTCGCCGCCATCATGGGCCTCGCTGGCCCACACCGGGCCAATCGCGCGGACAGTCGCCGATGCTGCGCTGTTGCTGGAGGTGATTGCGGCCCATGACCTTCGTGACGCGGCGAGCCTGCCAGTGGCCTCCCGCCGGTTCACGGTAGCGCCTGATCGTCTCGACGGTCTGAAAATCGGGACCAGCGTCGATTTCGGCTATGCCGCCGTGGATCCGCAAGTACGTGACGCATTCGAAGCTGCCAGCGCGACGCTGGCGACACTCGGCGCCGAAATTATGCCGGACTGCGCGAGATTTGCACCTGACATGCTGGAGCGAATTCTGAAGCCGATCGCCTATACGGAACAGGCGGCGGCTGTGGCCAATCGCGATTTCATTGCCCTGTCGGCATCCGACGAAGATTATCGCGAGGTCATCGCGAAAGGCCGCAGCTATAGCGGCACTGACTACGTCGAGGCAAGTTACCGGCGGGCGGGCTTGCGGGCGTCGTTTCTGGAGCTGTTTGGAAAGGTCGACGCTCTCGTCACGCCTACGGTTGCTGTTACGGCATTTCGCGCGGGCGCAGTAGGTGTCGATCAAATTGCGGGCTGCGCCGTCGACCGCCATTTAGGTTGGTCGCCGTTCTCGTGGCCGATAAACCTGACGGGACTGCCGGCTGCGACTATTCCCTGCGGATTTGACGACAGCGGGTTGCCGATCGGGCTTCAAATTGTCGCCACTTGGCTGGATGAGGATTTGATCTTGCGGATCGCCGCCGCGTTCGAGCGGGCGAGGCCCTGGGTCCAGTTTCGGCCTCCCTTGTCCTGAAACCGTGCGCGCGTCGACATCCGGCGTTAACGGCAATTCTGTTGCGAGCAGCAGTTCGTCTTCGAGATTGAGATAGTGCGCGAGGTATTCATGCAAGGCCCCGGCGGCTTTGGACGTTGTGCCCGGCGATTTGTAGAGCAGCAGATCGACCTTCGGAAGCGGAGGCAAGCCTTCCTTGGGTCCGAGCTCACGCATGTTGCGGACCAGCGCGCTGCGACCGAGCACCGTGACCGCGATTCCGGCGAAGGCTGCCGCCTGCAGTCCGCCAACGCTGTCGCTGATGCAGGCGATGCGCCATCGCAAGCGCGCGGCTTCCAGCCGCTCGATGGCATGGTCGCGATAGATATTGCCGGGGGGTAATAGCGCCAGCGGAATGGGCGCTTCGTTATGCGCGGTAGATTGCTCGCCCGTCATCCAAATCAACTGTTCCAGCCGAACGACCTGGCCGCCGGTGAAATCGTTCATTCGGGTCACGAGGGCTATATCCACTTCGCCCCGTTTGACGCATCCGACCAAGGGGGTCGAAAGCGAGCAGTTCAATTGGATCTGAACGCGTGGAAATGCCTTTCGAAAGATTTTCAGGATCGAAGGCAACATGAATGCCGCATACAAATCGGGCGTGCCGAGAACGACATGTCCCTCGATATCCGGAGATGCGAGTTGCGACAGAAGCTCGTCATGGAGGCTCAGAATCGACCGGGCAAATTTGAGAACCGTCTCACCCTCGGTGGTGAGAAAAAGGCGCCGGCCCTCGTGGATGAAAATGGCTTTTCCGGTCAGTTCCTCAAGGCGTTGGAGTTGCAGTGTGATCGCCGGTTGCGTTCGGCCCAATCGCCTTGCAGTCTCCGTGATGCTGCCAGTCTCGACTACCGAAATCAGCGAGCGAAGCATCCGTATGTCCAAGCTGATCAGGTTCATTGAGCCCTCATCGCGATGCTGAAGCCGGAAGTTCACAAGCAAGTTTCATGCTGGACGCCGGCCGCTGAAAAATCGGGCATTTTCAGCAAGTCGGAGCGGCGGTAGGGGTGATGAAGCGCTCGCAGAATAGGCGATGTTGATTGCTTCGCCGACGGCGTCTCGACCGTCGCTAAATCGAGTGGCCTTTGGATTGGCCGGGCAGGTAGCGTTATCCATGCGTCCCGATCAACCGATGACGCCCCGTCCCGAGGAAGGATTTTCTTCCTAGTTATTGTAAGTACACACGATTTACCTATATAGTACCGCAGGGGTCAGTGACCCGCATAATTCATTGGTTCTCCGGTCAGGCCCGTCATCCAGGCGGGCCGTTGCCGTTTTGGGACTACCGAACGATGAGTCATTCCAACCGTACCGATCATATTCGCCTGACGTCGCATCCGGTGCCCGGCGCGACACATGAATTTCCGATCCTGTGGGGTGCACCGACCGCGCGTGAACGTGGTCCGATCATCGGGACGGTATCGCGTCCACAGGATCGTAACGTGATTGGCACCCATGGCGGCTCCTATGCGGTCTACCGCGCACTTGCCGTATCGTCGGGCGCGCTGGATCCGATCCGTCGGCCCGATCTGACCAACACATATCCGGTGGCAACCGTCGGGCCGTTTGAGCAATGGTTCGACCCGGAACGCATTGTCGCGCTCGATCCGTGGGGACATCTCGTCGCTGAAAACTTCCGCGCTGAAATCGCGGAAGGCATCGATATCCGGCCGAGCATCGCGATCACGCGCGCCCGTCTCGATCTGCCCGAAATTCAGGCGGCTCTGGCCGCCAAGCGGTTGGTAGCGGATGGCCAATTCGTTCACGCCAGCGGCTCCGTCTCCGTCGTCAAGATCGCGATTGACCCGGTATGGCATCTGCCCGGGATTGCGCAACGCTTCGGCACGAGCGTGACCAGCCTGCGACGGGCGCTGTTCGAGCAGACCGCCGGCATGTTTCCCGAGCTTGTCACGCGTCCGGATCTGAAAGTGTTTCTTCCGCCGATCGGCGGAACGACCGTCTATCTGTTCGGCGATGTCACGAAGCTTCCGGACCATCGGACCAAAATCACCTGTCGCGTCCATGACGAGTGCAACGGCTCCGATGTGTTCGGTTCTGATATCTGCACCTGCCGTCCTTATCTCATCCAGGGCATCGAGGAATGCGCGCGCGCCGGACAATCGGGTGGTCTGGGCGTCATCGTCTACAACCGCAAGGAAGGCCGGGCGCTCGGCGAGGTCACGAAGTTTCTGGTCTACAATGCGCGCAAGCGTCAGGAGGATGGCGACGATGCATCCGCCTATTTCGAACGAACCGAATGCGTTGCCGGGGTGCAGGATGCGCGTTTCCAGCAACTGATGCCGGATGTCATTCACTGGCTGGGATTGAAGCGCATCGATCGCTTCATCTCGATGAGCGACATGAAATATGATGCGCTCACGGGGCAGGGCATCGACATTGTCGAGCGCGTTGCCATTCCCGATTATATGATTCCCGCCGACGCCCATGTGGAAATCGCCGCCAAGAAAGCCGCGGGATATTTTTCACCTGACGCGAAGGCTGACGGCCTGATCGCCTCCGGTCGGCCGCTCGAAAAATACTAGGGCGGGCCGGGGCCATTGATCGTGACAACTGACGCGACGGCAGACGGCTTATCTCTTTTAAGTGCGGAAGCGGTGCGCAGTCGCGCGCACCGGATGCTGGAAATCGGCTTGAACGATCAGCTTCAGCATTTCAAAGTCGATCTTGGCCGGCTCGACGAGGCGGTTGATCTCGTGCTTGCGACAACGCGCAAGGCCTATCCGACGTTCGATGTTCCCTTTCACTCACGTTGGCGCCATTTTGTCGTCGGCGGCGTCGATCGCTGGGCGGCGCTTGCCGACGCCAAGAGCTGGCGTGACGGCAACGCGCGCGCCCGCGCCGAGTTTGACCTCGCCATGATCAGCGTGCTGCTCGACGCCGGAGCAGGTCCGTCGTGGCGCTATCGCGATCCCCTGACGGGCGCAAGTATCGGCCGTTCGGAGGGGCTAGCGCTAGCCAGTCTGGATATGTTTGCGCGCGGTGCGTTCTCAGCGAAAGCTGACGAACCGTTGCGGGCCGATGCCGCCATGCTTGAGCGGCTGACCGTTGCCGATCTGCAGACCGGCTTTCAGGTTGCGGACGAC
Organism: Bradyrhizobium sp. sBnM-33; assembly: GCF_032917945.1. Classification (NCBI taxonomy): domain Bacteria; kingdom Pseudomonadati; phylum Pseudomonadota; class Alphaproteobacteria; order Hyphomicrobiales; family Nitrobacteraceae; genus Bradyrhizobium; species Bradyrhizobium sp. sBnM-33. The sequence goes on along the minus strand of NZ_CP136624.1, from coordinate 6,544,133 downwards.
AATCCGCTGGTTGGCCTCGAGGGCCGCATCAGCCTTCTTCGCCGGCTCGGCCAAGTAGCATCGACGTCGCCGCGGATTTTCGCCCGCCACGACACGCCTCGGCCGGGTGGGTTGTTTGATCACCTCACAGGGACGGCCGACGCGGGGGCGATCGCTGCCTCGACGATTTTGTCAGAACTTTTGCGCCAACTGGGGTCGATCTGGCCGTCGCGCATAACGCTAGGCGGAGTTTCCTTGGGGGATTGCTGGCGTTATCCGGCGCTCAAGACCGAGGATGCGACCAGCGGGCTGGTGCCGTTGCACAAATTGTCGCAATGGTTGTCGTATTCGCTGATCGAGCCGATACAGCAAGCGGGGCTGCAGGTCACTGATATAGACGGCCTGACGGGCCTCGCGGAATACCGCAACGGCGGATTGTTCGTCGACGCCGGGGTGCTGGTGCTGCGCGACCCCACGGACGTGCAACGCGAACATGACGTCGCGTCTCCGCTCGTGGTCGAGTGGAGGGCGCTGACCATTGCGCTGCTGGACCGGCTGGCGGATCTGCTACGGCAACGCGTTGGTCTTGACCCGGTCTCTCTTCCACTGGCGAAGATTCTGGAAGGCGGCACCTGGGCGGCCGGCAGGGCGCTGGCGTTCGCGCGCCGGCCTGACGGTTCGCCGCCTGTCAAGGTTAGTAGCGACGGTACGGTTTTTTAGTATGTGTTTGACGCGATTTCTTCATGCGAACAGGGTATTCGGTTCGCTCAAAAATGCTATGGAACGCGATTCGATTACTCGTAAGGAGCAAAAGCATGGAAGGCGTTACGATCGTGGATCACCCGTTGGTCCAGCACAAGCTTACGCTGATCCGTGACAAGACGATTTCGACCAAGTCGTTTCGCGAGCTCCTCAAGGAGATCGGAATGCTGCTTTGTTACGAGGTGACGCGCGACTTGCCGCTGACCGATGTAGAGGTCGAGACTCCGCTTGCACGCATGCACTCGGCCAAGATTGCGGGTAAGAAACTGGTTTTCGTGCCAGTGCTGCGGGCAGGAGTGACGTTTGTCGACGGAATGCTGGACCTCGTTCCGACCGCCCGCGTCGCGCATATCGGGCTCTACCGCGAACCGCAGACATTCGTGGCAGTGGAGTATTTTTTCAAATCGCCGTCCGATCTTCACGAGCGGCTTGCAATCGTGGTGTCGCCGGTTCTTGCGACGGCGAACACGGCGGTGGCGGCGGTGGACCGGCTGAAGGAACGCGGCGCCAAGGATATTCGGCTGGTATGCCTGCTTGCCGCGCCGGAAGGTATTGAGCGCTTCCGGGGTCTGCATCCCGACGTGCGGTTGTGGACGGCCGGCATCGATGAGGGGCTGGATGCGAACGCCTTTATCTTGCCTGGTCTCGGTGATGCCGGCGACCGCGCTTACGGCACGCGGTAAGGTTCCGAAAGGTCTCGGCGCGCCTACTGGAAGGCCGTTTCCGAGAAGGTTCTGAGCTTGCGCGAGTGCAGCCGCTCCAACGGCATATTCGCCAACTTCTCCATTGTGCGGATGCCGATGGTCAAGTGCTGGGCCACCTGCCGCTTGTAGAACTCGGTAGCCATGCCGGGCAACTTCAATTCTCCGTGCAGCGGCTTATCGGACACGCACAGCAAAGTGCCGTAGGGTACGCGGAAGCGGAATCCGTTGGCGGCGATTGTTGCCGATTCCATGTCGAGCGCAATGGCGCGAGACTGTGAGAGCCGCTGAATCGGACCACGCCGGTCGCGCAATTCCCAATTTCGATTGTCGATGGAGGCAACGGTGCCGGTGCGCATGACGCGCTTCAAGTCATATCCGGATAGCCCGGTCACTTCCGCGACGGCCTCCTCGAGTGCGACCTGGATCTCGGCCAGCGCAGGAAGCGGCACCCATAGCGGGAGGTCGTCGTCGAGAACATGATCCTCCCGCACATAAGCGTGGGCCAGCACGTAGTCCCCCAGCGCCTGGGTGTCGCGCAATCCGGCACAGTGCCCGAGCATCAGCCACGCATGCGGCCTGAGCACAGCGATATGATCGGTGATCGTCTTGGCGTTCGCGGGCCCGACACCGATATTGATCATGGTGATGCCTGCGTGATCCGGCTTCTTCAGATGATAGGCCGGCATTTGCGGCAGACGCGCCGTTATGATGCCGGCGTCCGGCCGCTGTTCACCGCGCCTGGTAACGATGTTGCCTGGCTCGACGAATTCGGCGTAACCGCTATCGCCCTGCGCCATCAGGTTCCTGGCGCGAGCACAGAATTCGTCGATGTAGAATTGGTAGTTGGTGAACAGCACGAAGTTCTGAAAGTGATTTGGGCTGGTGGCCGTGTAGTGCTGCAGGCGATGCAGGGAATAGTCGACGCGCTGCGCGGTGAACTGCGCCAGCGGCCTCGGCCGGCCGACCGCTGCTTCGTATGTGCCATTGGCGATCTGATCGTCGGTTCCATCAAGATCTGGAACGTCGAACAGGTCTCGGATCGGTCGTCTGATGTTCTTGGCGGCGGCGCCGTCAACGTAGGTGCCTTCCTGAAAAGCAAAATGCAGTGGGATCGGCGTTTCTGACTCCGATACGACGACCGGAACGCCATGGTTGCGCATGATCAAATCGAGTTGCTCGATGAGATAGGTTTCGAACAGGCCGGGTTGGGTGATCGTGGTCGAGTAGTGCCCAGGCGTCGGCATGTGGCCATAGGACTGACGGGAATCGACTTGGGTGTATGAACTCGTGGTGACGCTGATTTCCGGATAGAACGCCCGGTATCGCCGGTTACTGTCGCTGCCAGCCGCGAGCGCGGCGAAGGAATCGCGCAGGAACTGGGTATTTCGGGCATAAAGTGATCGCAAAGCCGCAACCGCCTTGCGTGCGTCGTCGAAGCTTTGCCGCACGAAGGGCTCTGGTGTGGCTGTTGGTCCAATGGCCTGGGGATGGTCGTGATTCTTCATGGTCGTAACGTAGTATCTTGAATCCGCCATGGGGAGGGCTTGGTAAGGGAACTTACCGGCCCAGAAGCAGGCTCGCTTGCCGGACTTCGTCCAGAAATGCCTTGGCCAGCCGTGATAGCGGGTCCGTCTCCGACTACAGCGTGTAGGCCACGGCAAGAGTTTTGGGCGCAAGGGGCGGACGACGGGGTCGCTTCTAGTGCGAAACTGGTGCAGTGTGTTCGCAACCGAAGCTTGGATTTGCACGGATCAAGCTCAACTCCGCCCGGTTCGCCCCACGCGTCAGTGGCAGCGAGCCAAAGACATTCATAAAAGCAAAGCCGGCGAATGATCGTGAGCTTCTTCGAGCGCCTAAAGACAGCAGCATCCGCCGAGTGGCGGGCCTACACCGAGCATTCCTTCACGAGCGGGTTGGCGGACGGTTCGCTCGCCGAAGCGGCGTTTCGTCACTACCTTGTTCAGGACTACCTTTTCCTTATCGAGTTTGCCCGCGCCTACGCGCTTGCCGTCTACAAGTCGCCCAAGCTTGCCGATATGCGTGAAGCGGCCGTCGGCCTCTCGGCCATCCTCGACGTCGAGATGAACCTGCATGTGAAGCTCTGCGCCGGCTGGGGCCTGTCGCCCGCCGATCTCGAACAAGCCCCGCCTGCCGTCGAGATGCTGGCCTATACGCGCTACGTACTCGACGCTGGAATGCGCGGCGACCTGTTGGCGCTCAAGGTGGCGCTTGCTCCCTGCGTGATCGGCTACGCGGAGATTGCGACACGGCTTGCGTCGCGGCCCAATGCGCTCGCTGCAACGAACCCATATCGCGTTTGGATCGCCGAGTATGCCGGCGCGCCATACCAGGACGTCGCGGCGAAAGCGCGGGCTCACCTGGAGAATCTCGCCGGCCTCTACGCCACGCCCGCCCGCGAGGCCGAGCTGATCGCCATCTTCAAGGAAGCTACGCGTCTCGAGTCGGACTTCTGGGAAATGGGCTGGCGCGCCGGCCAGCGTGCATAACACTGGAAGAGCTGCGCCGCCTTGCGGAGCGGGAGCTGCAGCCTTGAACGCGGTTTACAATGCAACGGGATACATGTTCGGGCGATCACGCCGACAAAATCGTGCCCGTGCTGCCTGTTCAAGCGGAGATGCTGCGCGGTGCCGGTTCGAGAGCGTTGATAACGTTCTCTCCTGCGACCGTGATCGGTCGGCCGATGGGAGGCGGCCCGCCCTCCTGCGCTGGCAGGCTAATAGCCGCGCATAGTCCCTTCGGCTTGTTGGTCAAGGCGATATCTCCGCCGTGGTGGCGGACAATGGTCCGGGCAATGGAAAGGCCGAGACCCACGCCGCCTGTTTCGCGGTTTCGCGAATTCTCCATCCGGAAAAACGGCGTAAAAACCTGCTCCTGGGCGCTGTCGGGAATACCGGGTCCATCATCCGAGATGATGATTTCGATACTATCTGCTCGTCTCTCCACGCTGACGCGCGCCCGCTCGCCATAACGAATGGCATTTTCGACGAGGTTGCGGCATGCGCGGCGGAGTGCGTCTGGTCGGCAGCTGTAGCTGACCTTCTGTCCCTCCGAGAAAGAGACGTCATGACCGAGTTCGGCGAGATCGTCGCAGAGACTTTCCACGAGAGCCGAGAGGTCCACGGTGCGCGTATTTTCTGCGGCTGCATCTTCGCGAGCGAATGCGAGAGTCGCCTCTGTCATCGTCTGGATCTCGGCAATAGTGGAGAGCATTTTCTCGCGGACGTCCTCGTCGGGCACGAATTCGGCACGCAAGCGGAGCGAAGTCAGGGGTGTGCGCAAATCATGACCGATGGCGGCCAGCATTTTGGTGCGATCGTCGACGAAACGGTGCAGTCGCGCTTGCATGCGATTGAATGCCTCGGCGGTGCGTCGGATATCGTCGGGGCCGGTTTCCGGCAGCGGTACGACCTCCTGACCACGACCGAGGGCTTCAGCCGCCACGGCGAGACGGCGCAATGGTTGTGCAATGCCGCGTGCGGCGAATACGGCAATGATCGACAACGACAACGCCGAAAGGCCGAGCGCCAGGGTGGATTTGGAGGTCCAGAAACCGTCTTGCGCGGGTTTGGCAAATGCAGTGTTCAGCCATGCGCCGTTCGCCAACTGAACGGCCAAGCCCATGCCGGTGGCGTCATCGAGATAAAGAAACTTCGCTGGTCGGGACAGCGGCCAGGCTTCCGGCTTCAGGTCGATCCATTGTGAGGAGGTGGCGCTGCTACTGCTGGCACTCTTTCGGGCGAAATCCGGTTTCACCTCGGCGGGCACGCTGTGGCCGGGAAAGGATACGCGCGGCAATGGCTGCGCCAAGCGCTCCCATGCATCCTCTCGCCACGCGGAGGCATCCTTCAGACCGTTGGTCGATATCCAATATCTCGCTGAACTGGTGTTACTGGCATTAAGGATATCGGTCTGCAGCGCCGGAGGCGTCGCTTCCAAGACCCGGGCGAGAGAGGCGCATCGACTGAATATCTCGCCCTTGGCGGCCTTCCGAATCGCCTGCCCATGCTCATCCCAGGAAATGAAGAACACGATTGCTTGGGACAGCACGAGGGACAGCAGCGTGAAACAGATGAAGCGGGCGGCAAGGCTGCGCTTCCACAAGCTCATCATGGCTGCTCGACCTCTGCGACAAGGCTGTATCCACCACCCCAGTGAGTCTTGATCAAGGCTGGTACTTTCGGATCGGCCTCGATCTTCTTCCGTAAGCGACTGACCTGATTGTCAATGCTCCGGTCGAACGGATCGGCATCTCGGCCGACGGTCAGGTCAAGAAGCTGATTGCGGCTGAGTACCAGGCCTGGATGATCGAGAAATGCGCACAACAGGCGGAACTCTGCCGTGCTGAGCGGCACAGCAACGCCGTCGTCTCCGAGCAACTCGCGCCGGTTGACGTCAAAGGTCCACCGATCAAAACGTACAACCTTGGTTGCGAGCCGGCCCTTCTGCGGCGGCAGGCTTTGGACTCGTCGAAGCACCGCCTTGATGCGGGCGAGGAGTTCGCGGGGATTGAACGGCTTGGTCACGTAGTCATCAGCGCCCACTTCCAGCCCGACGATACGATCGGTCTCCTCCGCCATGGCAGTCAACAGGATAACGGGGAGGTCAGTGGTGCTGCGCAGATGACGGCAGAGGGACAATCCGTCCTCGCCTGGCATCATGATGTCAAGAACCACCAGGTCCAGAGCATTTCGTTCGAGCAAACGGCGGAGTGCGACAGCATTCTCCGCAAGGCTGATGCGGTAGCCGTGCTGCATCAAATATTTGCCGACCAAGTCGCGGATATCACGGTGATCGTCCACGACGGCGATGTGCGGTGTCGATTCCATCCAGGTGCTCCGTTCCGCATCATACTGAAGTCCAGCACCCAACCCATCGGAAAAGTGTAACAGAATGTATCGGCCGCGTACGGTCGGCCGAGATCAAATCCTTGCTGCATAGTTTCCCTCACAGCATCGTGGGGTCAGATCGGGATCGCAAGATCCCCGCCCATTCCGAGTGGAACCGTCCTTATGTGCAGATCCGATCTAGTGCTGAAACATTTTAGGCACAAGCTGTCGAAGAACCTTGTCCCGGCGAGCCATCTTTGTCGCAAAGTGTCGCAAACCTATGTCCTGCCGACACCTGATGCAATTTGGGAAGCCGCAGCGAAGAGCAAGGCGATTGAAGAGCGCTGATAGGAGCGGTCATCAGCGAAGGCGCTCCAACCTGTCGCGAATTATGCAACGCAATATCCCTGCGACAGATCGCGACAATTCTCGGTAGCCGCCGGCAAAGTTCTGCGACAACCGGACTTCATTGTGGGCCTGTTCAACGAAGCAGGAGCGCTACATGTGCGCGATGGACGCCGTTTCTCACAGGGCAATTCCGGAAATCTCGAGAGGCTCATCAGCTGGGAACGATAATGACGACGCTACACAGAAGGGGCGGCTTCTTCGCAGAGCCGCACTTCGGATAAGTTGGCTGCTCGTTCTCGTGTTGCGGAATGCCTCGACCTCGGCCACGCCCGTTGATTTGACGTATGGTGCGGGTCGCATGGCCATTTCGCGTCTCGTGAGGGAGGGCGACTGTTTGATGCCTTTGCAACATCTCAGGTTCGTATGCGGAGCGCCCGTTCGAAGGCGGAAGCGATCTCGCGCGATCGATGATTTGCGACGGAGGCAAAAAACGCCAGTCCCCGGATCTGCGCCAAACACGCGATATTGCACGATGGGGAGTAAAAGGGCGCGCGTTCTCTATTGTTGATAGAGCAGCTTGGGTGCTTTCTCGCACGAAGGGATAACATCAGGTTAGAGCGACCGAAGCCGCTTCAAGGCGAATTATGGCTCGGTGAATCAGATCTCGCAGTCGTTTGAATTCAAAGCCTTCCGCAAGCCGCCAAACGCGCTTAGCCGACAGGGCCCGGTGTCGCTGGCGGCCTTTCGCCGCTCGGAAATGGCGGTTCGCTTGATATCGGCTTTCTTTGGCTTCGACTTAGGAGGGGCGATAGTAACCTTCTTTGATTTGGGATGGTGCCGATGGCGGTTGATCACGCTCGGCGGCTCCGAAGAACCGATACTGATGTCTTCCGACGGAGAAATGCGTTCGTCGACTAGAGCAGGCTGCGCTGGCGTCTCGCTGCTGGTAGCGGTAGTTTCAAGTCGATCAGCCTTCGCCAACGCACCATGTGAATCGGAAATGCCTACGGCTGTCTCGGCAAGGGGCTGGACGACCGCTACTGCACTACGCGGTGGAGTTCTGAGTTCCATCGCCGCGAGCACCCCTACACCCAATGGAATGAGGAGGCCCAACAACACCATTCTCAGCATGATGCTCCTCCGACTTAAATTTGTGCCGGTGAAAATTCTCCGATCTAATGAGGCAACTTGGCGGCGGTTGACCTAACAACCCGACCCACGTACCGGGCGTTTGCCGACAGGGTTAACGCCGGCTTAGATGTTCCTGACGCGCGACGATGAACCGCTGCCCTCGGTTTCCTCTCCATCTTGGCGCCCGTGCAGCCAAGGACTTCCAAGGCAGCCTTGATCTTCTCGGCCCCCGCCGGTGTCACTGGGGTGTCAGGAAGCGCAAGGTGCTGCCTACAAGTGCAGAAGCGAACGCCATCATGATCGGCGGCAGCGGGGCGAATTGGGCTGTCAGTGGCGGCACAGCTGTCTCAATCCGCAACCGGCTCTTCCATGTTGGGCAGGCGCTTCTCAACGGAGAGTCGTCGCAGATGGCCCTGTTTGCACATTGTTCAACGCTCAAGAGGCATCTCGGTCCAGCGAGCGGCTCGCCTGCCGGACTTCATTCAGAAACGCCTTGGCCAGACGCGATAAAGGCTCCGCCTCAGACCACAGCATATAGGCCACTGCCACGGTCTTGGGCGTGAAAGGCCGAACGATCAGGTCCTGGCCGCCGCTCTGGCGCGGTGAAAACGGATCGACGACCGCCGCGCCCACGCCGGCGGCCGCGAGCACGCAGGCCGTATTACAGTATCGCACCTCCACAGTTGGCTGGAACAGCGCGCCGGCCTGCGCAAAGCTTTCGCGTACGGCTTCGCCCAACCGCGTGCCGCGCTCCAGCCCGATGAAGGGCAAGCCGATAAGGTCGGAAGCGGAAATGACCGGCCGTTCGGCCAGCGGATGGTTCGGCGGCAGGACGCAGACCATTTCGCCGGTATGAACCACCTCATGCGCAATGCCGGGATGATGCGACAGCCCGAGCGCAAAGCCGAGCTCTGCGACCCTGCTCGAAACGCCGTCGATGATTCCTTCGTAACGCCGCACATCGAAGAAGACACGCGTCTGCTGACGGCGACGCAGGAAGTCCGATAGAGCGTGCGGAATGATGCTGTAGGCCAGCGGCGGCGTCGCCACGATCGATAGAAGTCCGGTGCGGCACTCCCGTAAGTCGCGCACGCGATTTTCGAGTTTGGCGTGGAGTGCAAAGATCGCTTCACTTTCCTTGTAGAGTGCCATCGCTTCTGATGTCGGGAACAGCCGGTTGTTGATACGCTCGAACAATGCGAAGCCCGCCTGCGCCTCCATCGCCTTGAGCGCGTTGCTGATCGCCGGTTGCGATAGCGCCAGTTCGTCCGCCGCCGCGACCGTGGTCCGATGGCGGATAACGGCACGCAGGATCTCCAATTGGCGCAGGTTCATATAACCGCCCGTTATTGTCTCACCGAAAATATCATAGCACGAGTGATTGCGTTTAGGGCTGCGCTTCCGCGTAATCACCTCTGCATCGGAGCGCTATCGGAGCGGGATCACCCGCCTCTTGGGTAAGCAATCCGCTCAGATTGGAGGCAATGTTGGTTCGAGTTCTCCGCGCCGCCGCTGCTCAGATGGGGCCGACGCAAAAAGCTGATACGCGAGAGCATACGCTTGGCCGCATGTTGGCGTTGCTGGAGGAGGCGGCTGCGCGCGGCGCAACGCTGGTGGTTTTTCCCGAACTGGCGTTCACGACCTTCTTCCCACGATGGCTTATCGAGGGCGAAGCGCTTGACCATTACTTCGAGCGCGGGATGCCGAATCCGGCCGTGCAGTCCTTGTTCGATCGCGCTCGGGCGCTCGGCATCGGCTTCTATATCGGTTACGCCGAACTGACATCGGGCGGTCGGCGCTTCAATTGTTCGATCCTGGTCGATAGCCACGGCGAAATTCTCGGGCGCTATCGCAAGGTGCATTTGCCGGGCTCGATCGAGCCGCGTGCCGATGCAGCCTATCAGCAGCTCGAAAAGCGCTATTTCGAATATGGCGACCTGGGATTTCCTGCCTTTCGGGCAGGACCGGACTGGCACTTCGCGATCATGGGCATGATGATCTGCAATGACCGCCGCTGGCCGGAAGCCTGGCGCGTGCTGGGCCTGCAGGGTGTCGAATTGGTTTGTGTCGGCTACAACTCCGCGGCGTACGATCCAAACGGCGGTGTCTCCGAAGATGCGGCGCTGCGCACCTTCCATTCCAGGCTCGTGACCCAGGCCAACGCCTACATGAACGCCACCTGGGCGATCGCGGTCGCCAAGGCGGGAAACGAGGATGGCTCCGGACTGATCGGCGGCTCCTGCATCGTGGATCCCAATGGCCGGATCGTCGCCGAAGCGCAAACGCTTGCGGACGAAATCATCGTTGCTGACCTCGACCTCGATCTCTGTCGCCAGGGCAAGGACAAGATGTTCAATTTCGCCGCGCACCGGCGGCCGGAGCAATACACGATCATCACGGAGCGTGCCGGTGTTGTCGAGCCGGCCACGCTCGAAGCGGTTAAACATCAAGCGGCCAGTGCAGTGCGGGCCCGAAGGAGCTGATATGACACGTATCTCGTTCTTCCTTGGGTTCGCCGCGCTCCTGACCACTGCAACGGCAGAGGCCGCCGAACTGCCGGAATCGATCAAGCAAGCGGGCACGTTGCGCCTGACGGTCAACTCGACCTACGCTCCCATGGAATACCGCGATCCGACGACAAACCAGCTTGTCGGGCTCGATATCGATCTCGCCAACGAAATCGCCAAGCGGCTGGGCGTGAAGATCGTCTGGAGCGAAACGCCGTTCGCCGAACTCATCCCCTCATTGCAGACAAAGCGCGCGGATTTCATCATTAGTGGCATTTCGGACCGCAGCTCGCGGCGTGAGACCGCCGATTTCATCGACTATCTGGCGACGGGGCCGCAGTTCTTCGTCCTGACGGAGAATGCCGCGAAATCCCCCATCGATCTCTGCGGCAAGAAGGTCGGGACGACGCGCAGCACCAGCTTCCCGGTCGAGATCGAGAAATGGAGCAAGCAGAATTGCGAGGCAAACGGCAAGCCCGCCGTGCAATATGTTCCGGGCGAGAACAGCGTCGATGTTCGCAACCAGCTCAAGCAGGGACGCATCGATGCCGCAGTGCAAGGCACCGAGACGCTGCCCTACGCCCAGCAGCAAGAGGCGGGGAAATACCGCGTCATCGGAGAGCCGTTCGCCACCGGCTATCAGGGCATCATGTTCCGGAAAGACGACGTGGCGCTGCGCGAGGTGGTGACGCAACATCTCGCCGCCATGATCGCTGACGGCTCCTATAAGGCCATTCTAGACAAATACGGATTGGGCGCGAACGCGGTGGCCCAGCCAATGATGAATGCGTCCACGCAATGAGAGCAGCGCCTCCGCTGGCGAAGGGTTTTCCCGATATTTCGGGGATGACGGTCGCACGTCAGGTTCATTGGCAGCGATGGCTCGCTGCGGCAGCGATTGTCATCGTGTTGGCTGCGACCGGTCGTGCCTTCGTCAACGGTCAGATCGAATGGACCTATGTCGGCCGTTTCTTGACCGCGAAAGTGATCCTTGAGGGCATCACCAACACCATGGTGATGGCGGTGCTCGCGATGTCACTTGGCATCGTGTTGGGCGTGGTCGTCGCGATCATGAGGCTCTCGTCCAATCCGGTTCTGACGTCCGTCGCCGCCGGCTACACCTGGCTGTTCCGCGGCACGCCGCTGATCCTGCAGCTACTGCTGTGGTTCAATCTCGCGCTGGTGTTTCCGACGATCGGCATTCCGGGCCTGTGGTCGGCCCGGGCGGTCGATGTCATGACGCCGTTTCTGTCGGCACTGCTCGGCCTCGGCATCAATCAGGGCGCCTACACGTCCGAGGTGATGCGGGCGGGCATGCTGTCGGTCGACGTCGGACAATATGAGGCCGCGAAGGCGATCGGCATGGGACGGCTGCGCGCGTTGCGCCGGATCATCCTGCCGCAGGCGATGCGGGTCGTAATCCCGCCGCTAGGCAACGAGTTCATCGGCATGGTGAAGGCGACGTCGCTCGCAAGCGTCATCCAGTATCCGGAGGTGCTGCACGCCGCCGAGAATATCTATTACGCGAATTCGCGCGTGATTGAACTCCTGATCGTCGCCGGCTCCTGGTATCTGCTCGTCGTATCAATTTTGACGCCTCTGCAGATGCTACTTGAGCGCCGCTTCGCGCGTGGAGCATTGCAGATCAACCGATGACCCAGCCCCTTGTCGCCATCCGTTCGGTTAGCAAGAGCTTCGGGGAGTTTCAGGCCCTGAAGCAGGTCTCGCTGGACGTCTGGGCAGGCGAGGTGCTTTGCCTGATCGGCGCGTCGGGATCGGGCAAGACGACGCTTCTGCGTTGTATCAACCAGCTTACGTCAGTCGACAGTGGCGGTGTCTGGCTGGATGGCGAGTTGCTGGGCGTACGAGAAGAGGGTGGGCGATTGCATCGCCTGACTGAGCGGCAGATCGCACGCCAGCGCCTGAAGACCGGGATGGTGTTTCAGCGCTTCAACCTGTTCCCGCACAAGACCGCGCTTGAAAATATCACCGAAGGTCCGGTGCAGGTGCAGGGCCGCAAGCAGGAAGAAGCGCGGGCGGCGGCGATGGAGCTGCTCGGGCGTGTCGGGTTGGCGGCCAAGGCTGATGCCTATCCCTCACAGCTTTCCGGCGGGCAGCAGCAGCGGGTGGCGATTGCCCGCGCGCTCGCCATGAAGCCGATGCTGATGCTGTTCGACGAGCCGACCAGTGCCCTCGATCCCGAACTGGTCGGCGAGGTGCTCAGCGTCATGAAGGAGCTTGCCCGCAGCGGCATGACGATGATGGTGGTAACGCACGAGCTCGGCTTCGCGCGGGAGGTAGCGGATACGGTCGTCTATATGGACCATGGCGCAATCGTGGAGTCCGGGCCTGCAGCGGAGGTTCTGGGCAAGCCCCGTGAAGTACGTACTCAATCCTTTCTTTCCGCGGTAATCTGATGGAGCGAATTTCATGATGAAACGTTTTCTTGCGGCCGCGTTCCTCAGTGCCGCCAATGCTCCGGCCATGGCGATCGAGCTGCCTCCGGAAATCGCCAGGCAGGGCAGTATCAAGGTCGCGATCGTACCGAATTATCCGCCGATGGAATTCCGCGATCCCGCTACCAACACGCTGACCGGTTTCGACGTCGAGCTTGGCGAGGCGCTCGGCAAGAAGCTCGGCGTCAAGATTGTCTGGAACGAAACCAGCTTCGACCAGATGATGCCTGCGATCGCGACGGGGAGGGTGGATGCGATCCTGTCCGGTATGACGGATATGGCGAGCCGGCAGGATACGGCGACCTTTGTCGATTACCTTCGCAACGGGCCTCGCTTTTTCGTGCAGCAATCGCGCGCCGCCGAGTTCAAGGACACGACGGCGTTCTGCGGGAAAAGAGTCGGCGCCAGCCGGCGCACGTCGTTTCCGAAGCTGATCGCTGCCTGGAGCGAGGCCCACTGCGGTGGCAACCCGATTCAATTTGTCGGCACGGAAGGATCGGCCGATGCCCGGACCCAGCTAAGGCAGGGACGGATCGACGCGGCCGTCCAAGGGGGCGAGACGCTTCCCTACATCATGGACCTCGAACCGGGCGTCTATCTCCCCGTCGGCGATGTGTTCGCAACCCAGTTCACCGGGCTTGCGTTGGGCGTGAAGGAGAAGGTGCTGCAGCAAGCGGTAGTGGAGGCCCTGGACTCCTTGATCGCTGACGGCACCTACCGTGCTTTGCTAGCGAAGTGGAAATTGACCGACTACGGCGTAGAGAAGGCGACCATCAATGCTGGACAGTAAAGCGCTTGCGAGCATTCCGCTCATTCCCGCGAACACCGCGCCGCCGGCGCCGGATTATCCGTGGCCAAAGCCCTATACATCAGCGATGTTCCTCTCCTTCGACGTGGACGCGGAGACCGCCTGGACCAGTAAAGATGCGTTACACGCCCAGCGCCTCATCACGATGAGCTATGGCGGTTACGAGGCGCGCGTCGGCACGCCAAAACTTTTGGAGCTGCTCGATCAGCTTGATCTGAAAGCGACGTTCTTCGTCACCGGCTGGTCGGTGGATGCGCATCCCGCGATGGCAGAGGCCATTCTCAAGGCCGGTCACGAGATCGGCCACCACGGGTATCACCATCTGTTGCCAGATCCGGGAGATCCTTGGATCGAGGAGGAACTGGAGCGGGGCTTCGAGGCGCTGAAGCGCCGGCTCGGCGTCAAGCCGACCGGCTACCGCGCGCCCTACGGCGAATTCACCGAAGAGCTGCGTGTGGCGCTGGTGCGCCACGGTATCATCTACACCTCGTCATTTCGCGACGACGTGCGGCCTTACCGCCATCGCCTTGCAGACGGCAGGCCGGGCACGATCGAGCTTCCGGTGACGGCAAGCTACGACGACTGGATGCACGGATTGTCCGCCCGATTCAGCCCGCGGCCGATCTTTCCGAAGGAGCATGTGCTCTCGATCTGGAAGGATGAGCTCGATGAGGTCAGGGATTGGGGCGCGATGGTCACGACCGTGCTGCATCCGCAATGCAGCGGTCGTCCGATGCGGCTTCGGCTGCTGCGCGAATTTCTCACCTATGCCAAATCCTGCCCCGACCTGTGGATCACGACCGGCGAGGCGATCGCGGCGAATTTCAGAAGTCACGAAGCGGCCGACCTCTGAGAACGGTCGATCAAATATTCCAGGAGTTCTTGATGCTCGTTTCCCGTCGTTCACTGCTAAAGGCCGCTGCCGCAGCGCCGGCGTTCTCGCTGCCGGGAATCCTGCGGGCGCAGTCACAGACCACGCTGCGCTTTATTCCGGTGATCGACCTGACCTTTATCGATCCGATCTACTCCACGGCGCAGGTTTCCCGAAACCATGGATTCATGGTCTACGACACGCTCTACGGCATGAATTCGGCGCTCGAGGTCTCGCCACAGATGGTGTCCGGGCATGTCGTTTCCAACGACGAGCGGCAGTGGGACCTAACGTTGCGCGACGGCCTGCTATGGCATGATGGCGAGCGCGTGCTGGCGCGTGATTGCGTCGCGAGCATTCGCCGCTGGGCGGCCCGCGATGGGTTCGGCGCCGAGCTGATGGCCGCAACCGACGAACTGTCGGCGCCTGATGACCGCACCATCCGCTTTCGGCTGAGCAGGCCTTTCCCTCTGTTGCCTGCGGCGCTCGGCAAAGTTGCGATCCAGGCGCCGTTCATGATGCCCGAGCGGCTGGCGAGCCATGATCCGTTCAAGCCGCTGGCCGAGGTGGTGGGCAGCGGGCCTTTCCGGTTCGTGGCGGATGAGCGCGTGCAGGGCGCGCGTAACGTGTACGCCCGTTTCGATCGCTATCTGCCCCGTCAGGACAGCAAGCCCGATTGGACTGCCGGTCCCAAGATCGTTCATTACGACCGCGTGGTCTGGACAACGATGCCGGATGCGGCGACTGGCGTCGCTGCGCTGCAAACGCGCGAGCAGGACTGGCAGGAAACAACGCCGCACGACCTGCTGCCGGTGCTGAAGCGTACCGGTGGCATCACCACGCGGATCCTCGATCCGCGAGGATACACCTGCATGCTGCGCGTCAACCATCTGCAGCCGCCGTTTGACAATCCCGCCATTCGTCGGGCGCTGTTGGGCGCGATCGACCAGTCCGCCTTCATGACAGCGGTTGCGGGCGATGATCCCGCCTATCAATCCGCGCCGATCGGCTTCTTTGCGCCGGGTACGCCGATGGCGAGCGATGTCGGCCTCAATGTCTTCCGCGGGCCGCGCGACATGGCGAGAGTCAAGACCGATCTGAAAGCCGCCGGTTACAATGGCGAGAAGGTGGTGCTGCTCGTCCCCACGAACTCGGTTGCACAAAAGCCGCTCGGCGACATCGCGGCCGACATGCTGCAGCAGGCCGGCATGAACGTCGACTATGCCGGACTGGATTTCGGCGTGGTGTTGCAGCGGCAGTTGAAAAAAGATTCCGTCGCCCAGGGCGGCTGGAGCGCCGGCGTTGGCAACTGGCAAGGCATCGATTGGCTGAACCCGGCCGGCAATTCGAACCTGCGCGGCGACAGCAAAACGGCCGGCTGGTACAAGAGCGAGAAGATGGGGGCGCTGCGCAGCCAGTGGCTCGCCGCCGCCAACCTTGCCGAGCAACAGCGGATCTGCCGCGATATCCAGGCGTTATCGTTCGAGGAAATCCCTTACTTCCCGATCGGTCAGTACAAGCAACCGACGGCGTACCGCTCGAACATTACCGGCATTCTCAACGGTACGGCCGTGTTCTGGAATGTGAAACCGTCATGAGCACGATCGCGATCTTCGGCAGTTATGTGTTGTCGCGCAAGGGCGGCGCGCAGGAAGTGCTCCGCGATCACTGGGTGTTGCTGGAGGGCAGGCGGATTACCGCCGTCACGCGCGACCGGCCATCCGCAACTGAGGTCTTCGACAGACCGGGCCTCTTCGTGCTGCCCGGTCTTCTGAACCTGCACAACCACTGCTTCAGCGAAGCCGTCGCCCGGACGCATACCGAGGACGGCAATGGTCGCCGGAACAACCAGAGCATCGTCTATACGGTATTGCTGCCGCTGACCAAGCGCGGCGCCGAGCTGTTGTCGCCGTCGGAGCGGCTTGCCATCGCGCGGCTCGGCATTCTGCAATTGCTGAAAGGTGGCGCCACCACGGTGATAGAGCCGTTTCGCAACACCATCCCGGAGATGTTCGACGCCGCCGAGGAAATGGGAATCCGCTTCTATGGCGCGCCGTATTTGTTTTCGACCTCGGATGCCAAGGCGGGACCGGACGGCGTGGTGCATTACGCGGGCGACGATGGCCAGGCCGATATGGACACCTGGAACGCGCTATACCAGCGATGGAATGGACGCGGCGACGGCCGGATCGGCCTCGCGATGAGTCCGCACGCGACCGACACCTGCGGCCCGGATCTGCTGCGGGCGTGCGCCGCTCGCGCGCGCGAACTCGACGTTCCCATCACCACCCATCTCGCGCAAAGCCAGGCCGAAGTCGCGACGATCGCAAGCCGTCACGGCGGTCGCACGCCGGCCGAATATCTCGATTGGCTGGGTCTTCTGGCGCCTGATCTTATGGCCGGCACTGCATCGCGAGCACCGATAATGATTTGAAGCTGATGGCGGCGAGGGGCGCCACGGTGCTGAACTGCCCGCGCGTGTTTGCGCGCTCAGGCGTTACCGCGGCGTTCGGTCGGTTCGCGGAGCACGGCGTCCGGACGGTGGTCGGAACCGATGGCTACAATATGGACCTGCTCGGCGAACTCAACGCGGCGTCGATGATCTCGAAGATTGCGTCCGCTCGCGCTGATGTAGCCAACGCACCGGAGCTGATCGAGTCGGTCACGGCAACGGCGGCGGCGGTCATCAAGCGGCCGGATCTCGGGACGATTGCACCGGGCGCTACCGCCGACCTCACCGTCGTCGACCTGACCCATCCCCATCTGCAGCCGCTGTTCGATCCGCGCCGCGGGCTCGTTGCGCTCGGAAACCGCGTCAACATCGATCTAGTCATCGTTGACGGCCGTGTGCTGATCGATGCGGGCCAGTACATTCACGGCGACGAGACCGCGATGATGTCGGCCGCGAACGCGGCAATCGGCAAAATTTGGGATTTGCCGGAAGCTCAGGCGGCCTTCAATGGATGACCGCTGGTCGGCACACGCACTGTCAGGAGATTGCAATGCCTTTCGATTTGATCTTGCGCGGCGGCCGAGTGATCGACCCCTCCCAGAAGCTCGACGCCGTGACGGATGTCGCCTTTGCAGGCGGCAAGGTGGCGATGGTCGGAAGCGAGCTCAAGGCCGATCCCGGAACCGATGTGCGCGACGTGTCGGGTTACATCGTCACTCCAGGCCTGATTGATCTGCACACCCACGTCTATTGGGGCGGCACCTCGCTCGGCATCGACGCCGAGGAGTTCTGCCGCACCTCCGGCGTCACCACGGCGGTTGACACCGGCAGCGCCGGCCCGGGTAATTTCGCCGGTTTCCGCAAGCACGTCATCGAGCCGAGCCAGGTCCGCATTCTGGCCTATCTGCATGTCTCCCACGCCGGCATTTACGGCTTCTCGCATCGGGTCATGGTCGGCGAGAGCGAGGAGATGCGCCTGATGAATCCGATCGACGCCGTGAAGGTCGCCGAGGCCAACCGCGACCTCATCGTCGGCATCAAGGTGCGGGTAGGGCTCCACGCCTCGGGCACTTCGGGAATCGTGCCGCTTGATATCGCGCTTGAGGTCGCCGAAGAGGTCGGCATGCCGCTGATGGCGCATATCGACCATCCGCCGCCGAGCTATGAGGAGGTGCTGGCCCGCCTGCGTCCAGGCGACGTTCTCACCCACGCATTCCGGCCGTTTCCCAATACGCCTGCCACCGCCCAGGGCACGGTGAAGAGGGTGGTGCTGGAGGCGCGTGAACGCGGCGTGTTGTTCGACATCGGCCACGGCAAAGGTTCATTCGCCTTCAAGACCGCCCGCGCAATGCTTGCCAACGGCTTCTATCCCGACACCATTTCCTCAGATGTCCATGCCCTGTGCATCGATGGGCCGGCCTTTGACCAAGTGACGACCATGTCCAAGTTCCTGTGCATGGACATGCCGCTCGCCGATGTGGTCGCGGCTTCGACGGTTAATGCAGCGATGGCGCTGCGGCGTCCCGAACTAGGCAGCCTCAAGCCGGGAAGCGCGGGAGACGCCACCCTGATTTCGGTCCAGCAAGGCCAGTTCGACTATGTCGACGTCGTCGGCGAGCACCTGATCGGCGACCGCAAGATCGTGTCCGAAGGCGTCGTCATTGCTGGCCGTTGGTGGCATCCGAAGCAATCGTCGAAGTTCGAACAGCTCGCAGGTTAGGCAGAATCGCAAGTGCATGTGACCGCGCGAAAATGTGATCGCTCGAAAGTGCTTCCCGTGTGAGCAGCCGGAAACTGGCAGGAGCGCGAGCAGGCCGTGCTGGCATACCGCTTGCAAGTAAAAGGAGACTGATTGGCATCGGTTTGACTGGCCCGTTTCACCTCATATGGCGTCGAACCTCCGGCCAATGAATTGGCCCGGACCGCCATGACAACTCAAGACTGGGAGAGCTCCATGGATCGCAGGACTGTGTTGAAAGGATTGGCCGGGATGGGCAGCCTGGCGGCAACGAGCGGCCTTTCGATGCCGGCTCTTTCCCAAGGCGCTGCCGCGGGCACCCTGCGCTTCGTGCCGCAGGCCAATCTCGCGAATTTCGATCCCATTTGGGGGACACAGTATGTCGTGCGTAACGCCGCCGCACTGGTGTGGGACACCCTTTACGGCCTCGACGCCACGCTGCAGCCACAGCGCCAGATGGTCGAGTCCGAGGAGGTGTCCGATGACGGTCTAGTCTGGACTTTTCGGCTACGGCCGGGGCTCAAGTTTCATGACGGCGAGCCGGTGCTCAGCAAGGATGTGGTGGCGAGTCTCGCGCGCTGGTCGGCGCGCGATCCGATGGGCCTGATGATCAAGGCGATCCAGAACGAGCTGACCGCCGTCGACGACAGGACCTTCAAATGGGCGCTGAAGGCGCCTTATCCGAAGATGCTGCTGGCGTTGGGCAAGAACAGCACGCCCTGTGCCTTCATCATGCCGGAGCGCATCGCCCAGACGGACCCGTTCAAGCAGATCCCCGAATATATCGGATCGGGCCCCATGAAATTCGCAAAGGGCGAATGGGTGCCCGGCGCCAAAGCGGTTTTCGAGAAGTTTGCCGATTACACGCCGCGGCAGGAAAAGGCATCCTGGCTCGCTGGCGGCAAGCAGATGCTGGTCGACCGCATCGAATGGGTGGTGATCCCGGATCCCGCTACGGCGGCAGCAGCACTTCAGAATGGCGAAGTCGATTGGTGGGAGAGTCCCATCACCGATCTCGTGCCGTCGCTCAAGAAGAACCGCATCAACGTCGACATCGCCGATCCCCTCGGCAACATCGGTTCATTCCGGATGAACCACCTGCATCCGCCCTTCAACGATGTGAAGGTGCGGCGTGCCGTGCTCGCGGCGCTGAGCCAGGAAGACTATATGCGCGCGCTGGTCGGCGACGATACCGCGCTCTGGAAGCCGCTGCCGGGCTTCTTCACGCCGGATACACCGCTGTACACAGAAGAGGGCGGCGAGATCCTGAAGGGCAAGCGCGATCTCGCAATGGCAAAGAAGTTGCTGGCCGAGAGCGGCTATTCAGGCCAACCGGTCACGTGTGTCGTGGCGCAGGATCAACCGATCACCAAGGCGCAGGGCGACGTCACCGCGGATCTGCTGAAGCAAATGGGCATGAACGTCGACTTCGTCGCGACCGATTGGGGCACGGTCGGTTCCCGCCGCGCCCAGAAGACGCCGCCTGGCCAGGGTGGCTGGGGGATGTTTCACACCTGGCACGCCGGCGCGGATTGCATCAGTCCCGCCGCCTACAACGCCATTCGCGCCAATGGCGACAAGGCGTGGTTTGGCTGGCCCACGAGCGCGCCCGTGGAGAAGGAAGTTTTGGCATGGTTCGACGCCAAGAATCTCGATGAGGAGAAGGCTGCGGTGAAGCGCCTCAACAAGGCGGCGCTCGAGGACGTGGTTTATGTGCCGACCGGCTTCTTCCTGAGCTACACGGCGTGGCGCAAGAACGTCTCCGGTATCGCCAAGGGGCCGCTACCCTTCTTCTGGGGCGTGTCGAAGACGGCATGACGCGTGATCCCACATGATCTCGTATATCTTCCGGCGCATTCTCTCGACCTTGCCCGTCATGGGCATCGTCGCGCTGTTCGTCTTCAGCCTGCTCTACATCGCGCCGGGCGATCCGGCGGCGGTGATCGCAGGCGACCAGGCGAGCCCCGCCGACGTTGAGCGCATACGCCAGGGCCTCGGTCTCGACCGGCCGTTTCTGGTCCAGTTCGGAACCTGGCTCTGGCATATCCTGCATGGCGATCTCGGCACCTCGATCTTCACCAACCTGCCGGTCGCCTCGATGATCGCGCAGCGCATCGAGCCGACGTTCTCGCTGATGGCGATCACGCTTGTCCTGACCATCCTGGTGGCGGTGCCGCTCGGCGTGGTGGCGGCGTGGAAGGCAGGAAGCTGGATGGACCGCACCATCATGGCGTTCGCCGTGTTCGCCTTCTCGCTTCCCGTCTTTGTTGTCGGGTACGTCCTTGCCTATGTGTTTGCGCTGCAGTTTGAATGGCTTCCCGTGCAGGGCTACACGCCGTTGGCGGCGGGCCTTTGGCCATGGCTGCAGAACCTCATTCTTCCCGCCCTGGCCCTCGGCTCCGTCTACATCGCGCTGATCGCGCGCATTACCCGGGCCTCCATGCTCGAGGTGCTGCAGCAGGATTATGTCCGCACCGCCCGCGCCAAAGGCCTCGGGCAGCGCAACATCCTGTTCGTTCACGCGCTGAAAAACGCGGCCGTTCCGATCGTGACGGTGATCGGTATCGGCATTGCGCTACTGATCGGTGGCGCCGTGGTGACCGAAAGCGTGTTCGCCATCCCTGGCCTTGGCCGGCTGACGATCGACGCGATCCTGCGCCGCGACTACCCGGTCATCCAGGGCATCGTCCTGCTATTCAGTTTCCTCTATGTGCTCGTCAACCTGCTGGTCGACGTCACCTACACTCTGGTCGATCCGAGGATCCGCTATTGAGCATCTCCACAACCAGAACTGTGCCGGTGCCGCCGGGCCTCGTCATTGCGCCCCAACTGCCGGACCTGCTGCTGCCGGTGGCCATCCGGCGCGGTGTGCTCGGCTTCCTGCGCAATCATCCGACGGTTGCGATCGGCGGTGCCTTGCTGCTCTGCCTCGTCTTGGTGGGGATCTTCGCGCCCTGGCTCGGGACCGTCGATCCGACCGCGCTCGCGCCTGCGAAGCGTACGCGCTTGCCTTCTGCGGACTTTTGGTTCGGCACCGACGTACTGGGTCGCGACATCTATTCACGCGTGCTTTACGGGGCACGGGTCTCGCTCACCGTAGGTCTGTCGGTAGCCGTACTGTCCTCGCTCGCCGGTCTCGCCATTGGCCTCGTTTCGGGTTTCGTGCGATGGGCGGACAGCATCCTGATGCGGTTCATGGACGGGTTGATGTCGATCCCGCCGATCCTGCTCGCCGTCGCCCTGATGGCACTGACGCGCGCGAGCGTCGGCAACGTCATCCTGGCCATCACGGTTGCCGAAATCCCGCGCGTCTCGCGGCTGGTGCGCAGTGTCGTGCTGTCACTGCGCGAGCAGCCCTATGTGGACGCTGCCACGGCCTCCGGCACCCGAACGCCGATGATCATCCTGCGCCACATCCTGCCCAACACGCTGGCGCCGATGCTGGTCCAGGCAACCTATATCTGCGCCAGCGCCATGATCGTGGAGTCGATCCTCTCTTTCATCGGCGCCGGCACGCCGCCCACCATTCCGTCCTGGGGCAACATCATGGCCGAGGGCAGGGCGTTGTGGCAGGTCAAGCCCTACATCGTATTCTTTCCCGCCGCGTTTCTGTCCGTCACCGTGCTCGCCGTCAACCTGCTTGGCGACGGCCTGCGTGATGCGCTCGATCCGCGAATGGCAAAAAGCCTCTAGAGCGTGATCCGGAAAAGTGTGTACCGGTTTTCCGATGGGGTTCTGATCTGATGGCGTTGCTCGAAGTCGAAAATCTGCAGACCCATTTCCGTACCCCCGAGGGTATCAATCGGGCGGTCGACGGCGTCTCCTTCCATGTCAACGAAGGCGAGACGCTGGCCATTGTCGGTGAATCCGGCTGCGGCAAGTCGGTCACCTCGATGTCGCTGATGCGGCTCATCGCTGAGCCGCCGGGCAAAATCGCGGGTTCTATCCGCTTCCAGGGCAAGGATCTGCTGCAACTCTCCGAACGCGAGATGCGCGCGATCCGCGGCAACGACATTTCGATGATCTTCCAGGAGCCGATGACGAGCCTCAATCCGGTGCTGACCGTCGGCCGTCAGATCGGCGAGACGCTGCGGATGCACCAGGGACTCGACAAGCAGGCCGCCGAGGCACGCGCCATCGAGATGCTGACATTGGTCGGCATCCCGGAGCCGGCGCGGCGCGTGCGCGAATATCCGCATCAGCTTTCCGGCGGCATGCGGCAGCGGGTGATGATCGCCATGGCGCTCGCCTGCAACCCAAAGCTCCTGATCGCCGACGAGCCGACCACAGCGCTTGACGTCACGATCCAGGCGCAGATCCTGCATCTGATGCTGGACCTCAAGCGCCGCGTCGGCGCGGCGATCGTTCTGATCACCCATGATCTCGGCGTGGTCGCTGAAATCGCCGAGCGCGTCATGGTCATGTATGCCGGCCGCAAGGTTGAGGAGGCGCCTGTGGCCGAGTTGTTTCGCTCGCCCCGTCATCCCTATACGCAGGGCCTGCTTGGCGCAGTACCCAAGCTCGGCTCCTCGCTATCAGGTGCGGCGCGGCGGCTCGCCGAGATCCCCGGCCAGGTGCCCAGCCTCAAGGGGCGGATTGAGGGCTGCGTCTTTGCCGGGCGCTGTGCGCTGGCGACTGATCTCTGCCGGCACATTGCCCCGGGTCTCGAAGAAAAGGGACCCCGCCACATCGCGGCCTGCCATTACGCGCGCAAGGAGGCGGCTGCGGCATGAACGCCCCGCTACTCCAGGTCAACGACCTCAAGAAGCATTTTCCCGTCCGCGGCGGCCTGTTCAGCCGCAAGTCCAACTGGGTCTATGCCGTGGACGGCGTGTCCTTTGAGGTCGAGCGCGGTGAGACCCTTTCTCTCGTCGGCGAGTCCGGCTGTGGCAAGTCGACGGTCGGCCGGGCCATCCTACGGCTGTTCGATATCACCGGCGGCCAGGTGGTGCTGGATGGCCAGCGTATCGATGATCTTTCACCCGGCGGGCTGCGCAGCATGCGCCGCCGCGTGCAGGTGGTGTTCCAGGATCCGTTCTCCAGCCTTAACCCGCGCATGCGCGTACGCGATATCCTGGCCGAGCCGATCCGTAATTTCCGCCTCGCCAAATCTTCCGCCGAACTCGAGGCGAAGATTGCGGCGCTGATGGACACTGTGCGCCTGCCACTCGATGCGCTGGGCCGCCGGCCTCACGAGTTCTCGGGCGGCCAGCGCCAGCGCATCGGCATCGCCCGGGCGCTTGCCGCGGAACCCGAACTGATCGTCTGCGACGAGGCGGTCTCGGCGCTCGACGTCTCCGTCAAGGCACAGATCGTCAACCTGCTGCAGGATCTGCAGCGCGAGTTCGGCCTCGCGCTGCTCTTCATCAGCCACGATCTGGCTGTTGTCGAGCACATGACGCACCGAGTTGCCGTCATGTATCTCGGCAAGATCGTCGAGATGGCGCCACGGCAGCAAATCTTCACCGCGCCGAGGCATCCCTACACCAAGGCTCTGCTGTCAGCGGTGCCAGTGCCCGAGCCCGGGGCTATTCGCAATCCGATCATCCTGAAGGGCGACGTGCCGAGCCCGATCAATCCGCCCAGCGGTTGCCGCTTCCACACCAGGTGTCCATACGTGTTCGATCGCTGCCGGACGGAAGAGCCGGAGCTTAGGTCGACCCATGGCGGTCAATGGGTAGCGTGTCATCTCAGTGCGCTTCCGGAGCAGAACTGATGCGCGTCGCGCGGACTGCCTCTGGAATTGACTTCGAGTGGACCAAAACTTTAACTGCTGGCTTCGATCGAACCAGGTAAGACTCCGATCTCCGCAGGCTGCGTTATTTTCGTGCAGCGCAGCCCTAAATGGAAGCATCCAGGAAGTTGTTCATGCGCGTCATCAATGTTGCCGCCGCCCAGTTGGGCCCAATCCAGAAAGCCGACAGTCGCGAAGCCGTCGTCAAGCGCATGATCGCGCTGATGGATGAAGCCAAGGCGAGGGGCGCCGATCTGATCGTCTATCCGGAGCTAGCGCTCACCACCTTTTTTCCGCGCTGGTACATGGAGGATCAGGCCGAGGTCGACACCTGGTTCGAACGAGAGATGCCGAATGCGGCGACAAGGCCTTTGTTTGAGCGAGCCGCCCACCACAACATTGCAATGAATTTTGGCTATGCCGAATTGACGCCGGATGGGCATCATTTCAACACCTGCATCCTCACCGACAAATCAGCAAAAATTGTCGGCAAGTACCGCAAGGTTCATCTGCCCGGTCATTCGGAGTTCGATACGAAACGCGCGTTCCAGCATCTGGAGAAGCGCTACTTCGAGCCGGGCGATCTCGGCTTCAACGTCTGGCGTGCGCTAGGCGGCATCTTCGGCATGGCCGTCTGCAACGACCGGCGCTGGCCGGAGACTTATCGCGTGATGGGCCTGCAAGGTGTCGAGATGGTGCTGATCGGCTACAACACGCCCTCGGTCAATGCCGAGAAGAGCGAGGAGGGGCCCGAGAAGCGGCTGTTTCACAACCGGCTTTCCGCACAAGCCGGCGCCTACCAGAACTCGACCTGGGTCGTATGCGTTGCAAAGGCCGGCGTCGAGGATGGTCACCCCTTGATCGGCGGCAGCCTGATCGTCAATCCGGACGGTGAGATCGTCGCCGAGGCCAAGACCGAGGAGGACGAACTGCTGGTTCACAATTGCGATCTCGACGCCACCTTCTTCGGCAAGAACACGATCTTCAATTTTGCGCTCCACCGTCGCATTGAGCATTACGGCCTGATCACCAGCCGCACCGGCGCGGTGCCGCCTCCGGAAAACTAGATGTCCGGTATCTCCTTGCTCGCCCGCAACGGAGCGGCCCAACCGATCAAAGTCAGTGATGTGAGAACTGCACCGTGCCCAACGCCATGGTAACGGCCGCCTGGGTCGGGTCAATCACGGGAATCCCGAGCGCCTGCTCCAGCGGCCGGCGGTGGCGCGCCATGCCGGCACAGCCCATCACGATGGCGCCGGATCCGTCTTCGTCCTTAAGCGCGCGTCCGACCTCGATCATCTTCGCGAGCGTTCCTTCGCCCGACGCTGTCTCCGCTACGCTCATGTTGAGCGGCCGCTCCCTGGTCAGGCGATCGATCAGGCCCATCTGCCTGAGGTAACGAACATGGCGGCTGATCGAACGCTGCGCGATTGCAATGACGCCGAAGGTTTCGGCACGCGCGAGCGCCGTCAGCACGCCGCATTCGGCGATGCCGAACACCGGCCGGTCGGTTGCTTCGCGGCAGACATGCAGACCTGGATCGCTGTAGCAGGCAATGACAAAGGCGGCCGAATGGTTGTCGCCTTCGACGAGGCGGCGCAGCGGCATCGCCACGCCATCGACGTCGGCCTGGCTCTCGATTCCGTACGGACCTTCGGCCAGCGTCTCGCAGACGATCTCCGGCCCGCCTTCAAAGGCGAGCGGCTTCAAGGCTTGCTCCAGCCCTTGCGTCACGAGCTCGTTGGAATTGGGATTGATGACGAGAATGCGTGGCCGGGACATGGTATTTTCCTGCAGTATGACGCGTCAATGGATACAGCGAGATCGGCACGCAACGAGACGACAATGGAAGCAAATGACCATGCCATCCAGCGATGCATCGTCCACCGTCTGCTGCGAAAGCGCAAGGGAGCGTAACGGCGCGATCCGTGCTTTTGTCTGGTCAATAAAGACATAAGATTCAGCACTCAAAGTTGGAGAGTTTGCCATGACCGATCCCGCCTACGACCTTCTCATCCGCGGCGGACGCGTCGCGACCGCGAGTGACGTGTTCGACGCCGACGTCGCCATTTCCGGTGAAACGATCGTCGCCGTCGGCCGCGGGCTGCCGGGCGCGCGGCGGGAGATCGACGCGCGGGGCAAGCTGGTGCTGCCCGGCGGCGTCGACAGCCACGCCCATATTGAGCAGCTCTCTGCCGCAGGCATCGTGAACGCCGACACGTTCGAGAGCGCGACCGTCTCGGCGGCCTTCGGCGGCACCACCACCGTGATCCCGTTCGCGGCCCAGCACGTCGGCATGAAACTGCCGCAGGTGCTGGAGGAGTATCACGCGCTCGCGAGAAAGGGCGCCGTGATCGACTATGCCTTTCACATGATCATCGCCGATCCCACCAGGGAAACGCTGGAAACGGATCTGCCAGCGCTGATCAAGCAGGGCCATGGCTCGATCAAGATCTTCATGACCTATGATCGCCTGAAAATCGACGACGAACCGCTGCTCGACATTCTGCTTGCGGCGCGCGACGGCGGTGCGATGCTCTGTGCGCATGCCGAGAACCACGGCATCATCTCCTGGATGGTGAAGCGGCTGCTGGCGCGGGGCTATACCGATCCAAAATATCACGCCATCAGCCATGCCCGCGTCTCGGAAGCGGAGGCCTTCAACCGGCTGATTGGTATGGCCGCGTTGATCGACCAGCCGATCATGATCTTTCACGTGTCGACGGCGGAAGGCGCCAAGGTGATCCGCGATGCGCGCGGGCAGGGATTGAAAGTCTTCGCGGAGACCTGTCCCCAGTATCTTTTTCTCACCGCCGATGATCTCGACAAACCCGGCGTGGAAGGCGCCAAATGGATGTGCAGCCCGCCGCCACGTCGCCCCGCTGATCAGGAGGCCCTGTGGCAGGCGCTTGCGCTCGGCGATCTCCAGACCGTTTCATCCGACCACGCGCCGTATCGTTTCGATGAAACCGGCAAACTGCGCGCCGGCCCCAATCCGAATTTCAAGCAGGTGGCGAACGGTCTGCCTGGCCTCGAAGTCCGTTTGCCGCTGCTGTTCGACGCAATGGTTTCAAAGGGCAGGTTGGGCCTTGAAAAATTCGTCGAACTGACGGCGACCGCACCGGCCAAGATCTACAATCTCCATCCGTGCAAGGGCTCGATCGCGGTTGGCGCCGATGCGGACATCGCGATCTGGGACCCCGCGCGCGAGGTCACGCTGAGCGACGCCATGATGCATGATTTAGCGGGCTATACGCCCTTCGTCGGCCGCAAGCTGCGCGGCTGGCCGGTCACAGTGCTGTCGCGCGGGCGGATCATCGTCGCGGACGGCAAACGTTCGGTCGAAGCAGGCTCGGGCCGCTTCCTTCCGCGCACGGGAGGCGAGGCGGCGAAACCGACCGGGCGCCTGATGCCGGACATCGATCCTGAGCAGAATTTTGGCGCGACCCTGCTATGATCCATCCGCCGCAATGTCGGATTGAGCGATGAAGATCCTTGTCTTCGGTGGCACCGGTTTTGTCGGGCTCAATATCGCCGCGGCACTGTTGGCGCGCGGTCATGCAGTGACCGTGTTCGATCGCGCGGACTTGCCGCCTGATGCAAGAAAAGACTTTGCCTCTCACGGCGAGCGGCTGAAGGCTATTCACGGCGATGTCACGGATAGGCGAGCCGTGGAAGCGGTGATCGCCGCGGGCTATGACGCCATTGTTCTGGGAGCCACGATCACCGCCGGACCGGGGCGCGAGGCAACCGATCCCGAAGCCATTCTGTGGGTAAACCTGCTGGCTCAGATACCGATCCTGATCGCGGCGCAGCGCTTTAGCGCTGGACGCATTATCAATCTGTCGTCTGCGGCAGCCTACGGCGCGAGCGCATTCCGGAACGTGCTGCTCGATGAAGGGACCCCCTGCGATCCGGCCTCGCTTTACGCCATCACCAAGTTCGCTTCTGAGAAAGTTGCGGCGCGTCTGGCCGGTCTCTGGCAACGCGAGATCATCAGCGTGCGGCTGAGCGCCGTGTTCGGACCCTGGGAGCGGAGCAACGAGGTGCGCGACACGCCAAGCCCGCAGGCGCAAATTCTGGCCGCGATGCAAGAGGGGCGCGAGGCGGTACTGGCGCGTCCGGGCTTCAGGGACTGGATCTACGCCGTGGATGTCGCAGAAGCCGTGATGTTGCTGATCGAGGCTTCGAAACCGAAGCATCAGCTCTACAACATTTCAACCGGATTGGAATGGTCCGCGTTGCAATGGGGCCAGGAACTCGCCGCGTTGCACTCTGGCTTCATTTGCCGGCTGACTGATGCGGGTCAAGTCGCGACGGTCGACCTCCACAGTCCAGCCGATCGCGCGCCGCTGTCGGTCGCGCGCATGGCGGAAGAGTTCGGCTGGCGCGCGCGGTTCGGCTGCGCGGATTCGGCGACCGACCTGAGCCGTTGGTGGACCGAGCATCGAGGGGGAAACCTGACATGAGACTGGCAGGGCGGACCGCGATCGTGACCGGCGCTGGCTCCGGCATCGGCCGGGCCAGCGCGGTGCTGTTTGCGAAAGAAGGAGCCTTTGTCGGGCTGGTTGATCGCGATAGTGCGGGCTTGCAGGAGACGCTGGCGGCGATCGACAGCATAAAGGGCGAAGCATCGGTGCATGTCGGCGACGTCAGTGAGGCCGGTTTCGCGAAAATTGCCGTGGGTGACGTCATGATGCGGCGCGGCCGGCTCGACGTGCTGATGGCTGCCGCGGGCTTTTCCTGCGGAGGCACGGTGCTGACCACCGATCCCGCCGATTGGGATGCGGTGTTCCGCACCAATGTCGGCGGCACCTGGCTCTGGTCGCGCGCGGCGGTTCCGGAGATGCAGCGGCAGGGCAGCGGCTCGATCATCACCTTGGCATCGCAGCTTGCGATCGCCGGCGGCAAGAGCAACAGCGCCTATATCGCCGCGAAGGGGGCGATCATCAGCCTGACCCGGACGATGGCCCTCGATTTCGCCACGGATGGAATCCGCGTCAACGCGATCGCGCCGGGCGCCATCGACACCCCGATGCTGCGGCGCAGTTTTGCCCGTCACGCCGACCCCGAGCCGGTGCGTGAAGCATCGCGCAACCGTCATGCCATGAAGCGATTTGGCAGGGCGGAAGAGGTGGCCGAGGCCGCGCTGCATCTTGCCAGTGATGCGTCGTCCTTTACGACCGGCACCGTGATGGTGGTCGATGGCGGTTGGCTCGTCGCATGAGCAGCGCCCTTATCGCCCTCGAAGCCCTGGTTCGTGCCGATCTTGCCAAGACCGCGCATCCGAATGCTGCATGGCTTACGCCAAAACTCGGACCGGACGGCAGACCGGCACTGGACGTGCTCGTGGTGGGCGCCGGGCAATCGGGGCTTGCGACGGCGTTTGGGTTGATGCGCTCGCAAGTGAGCAACATCCTCGTGCTCGACAAATCCGAGGAAGGAAGCGAAGGACCGTGGCTCACCTATGCCCGCATGCACACGCTGCGCAGTCCGAAGCATTTCACCGGGCCCGATCTTGATATTCCCAGCCTGACCTACCAGTCCTGGCACGAGGCGTGCTTCGGCGAGGAGGACTGGCGGAATCTCGACCTGATTTCGCGCGAGCTTTGGGCGGAATACCTGCTCTGGTTCAGGCGCGTCCTGGACCTGCCGGTGCGCAATGGTTGCGAAGTCATCGAGATCTCGCCTGCGGCAGGTGGGTTGCTCGCAGCCAAGGTGCAGACCGCCGATAGTGTCGACACCGTCTTTGCGCGGAAGATCGTGCTGGCGACGGGGCAGGAAGGCATGGGCGATTGGATCGTTCCGGAGTCGCTCCGTCACCTGCCGGCTTCAGTGTGCGTGCATGCGGCGCAGCCGATCGATTTTGCACGCCTGCGCGTCAAGCGGGTTGCGGTGATCGGTGCCGGCGCCTCGGCCTTCGACAATGCTGCGACCGCACTGGAAGCTGGTGCGGCAGAGGTGCATCTGTTTTGCCGCAGGGCGGAGATCCAGGTGATCCAGCCCTACCGCTGGCTCACCTTCCGCGGTTTCCTTCGACATTTTTGCGATCTGGATGATGCCTGGCGCTGGCGGTTTATGCGCGCCGTCCTGGAGATGCGCGAGGGTTTTCCGCAGGCGACCTACGATCGCTGCGCCCGCCATCCCAATTTTCATCTACAAGAGGGCGCGCCGATCGACGCCGTTAAGGAAACGGCTCATGGCGTCGAATTGCAGACGCCGTGGGGCGTGTTCGCCGCCGACTTCGTGATTTGCGGCACGGGTATCGACATGAATTTTGCGGGCCGGCCCGAGTTGCGAAACTGCGCCGGCAACATCGCGACCTGGGCCGACCGCTATCAGCCGCCTCCGGACGAGCGGAGCCCACGGCTTGGACGCTTTCCCTATCTCGCCGACGACTACGCGCTGATGGAGCGCGTCGCCGGCGAAACACCATGGATTGTGGACATTCATGCCTTCGCGATTGCCTCGACCATGAGCTTCGGTGCTTCGGGTTCATCGATTAACGCGATGACCACCGCTGTGCCGAAGCTCGTGCATGGATTGACACGCGGCCTGTTTCGCGCGGACATCGAGCGGCACTGGGCTTCATTCAAAGCGTATGACGTGCCGCAGGCCGTCGTCGAGCGGCGAATGCCGGTCGCGAGCGAGAAACAGTGAGCAATTTTCGACGGCGCTGGGGAGCGTTGGCTCATACCTACTATGCTTGTGCTTTCGGCGGGGCTGGTTGGCATATCCCTTGCTTTTAAGTTGATGTTCTCGTTCAGAAAACTTGGCAAAACAGGGAATAGGTCCGATGAGCGTTACAGGGTCCAGGCGTCTGCTTATGGTGGTTGCCTCTATCGCGTTGTCAGTGGCGGCTGGATCGGTGCAGGCGCAAACGCGCTCCGAAACGTTGCGCTACGTGACCGGAGCATCGGTCAACACGCTCGATCCGAATATTCCGGGTTCGACCCGCGAAGCCTTTGCGGTGAGTCTGAGCACCTACGACCGGCTGGTTTCCTTCGGCCGCAAGCAACTCAACGGCAAATGGGTGTTTGATCTCGGCAAGATCACGGGGGAGCTGGCGGAATCCTACGAGGTCAGCCCGGACGGGTTGAAGATGACATTTCGCCTGCGCAAGGACGCCAAGTTTCAGGACGGCACGCCGGTCACGGCGGAAGACGTCAAATGGTCGCTTGACCGGGTCGTCACGGCGCCGGTCCTCGGCAAGGCACAGCTCCTCACGGGATCAATGACATCAGCCGACCAGTTCAAGGTGATCGATCCCCTGACCATCGAAGTGACGCTGCCGAAACCGGACAAGCTTGCGCTGCCCAATCTCGCCACCGTCTATCCCATCATCTTCAACTCCAAGGTCGCCAAGGCCCATGCGACGGCAGACGATCCCTGGGCATTGGCATGGTTGAAGGAGAACACGGCGGGCAGCGGTGCCTACAAGATCGAGAGCTTCAAGCCGGGTGAACAGGTGATCATGGCGCGCAACGAGGCCTGGACTCGCGGTACACCTGACAAGTCGGCGTCCTTCAAACGCATCATCGTACAATCGGTGCCGGAGCCGGCGACACGCGCCAACCTGGTCGAGCGCGGCGATGCCGACCTCGTCATCGATTTGCAGGCGAGCGATGTGCAATCGCTCGAGGCAAAGGGCAAGCTGAAGGTGATCTCGACGCCCCAATACAATGCCGTCACTTTCATCTCGATGAACAACCAGATCCCGCCGTTCGACAACGTCAATGTGCGGCGCGCCGTCGCTTTTGCGTTGCCCTACGATGACATGTTCAAGGCGGCGCTGTTCGGTCGCGGGTCACCGCTGTTCGGCGCGACATGGGCAGATGGCAAACCATCGAGCGGCGCCTATCCGATCCCGCAGCCCGTGAAGCTCGACCTCGAAAAGGCCAAGGAATACCTGAAGGCGGCGGGCATGTCTGACGGCTTCTCGACCACGTTCAGCTTCAATGTCGGCCAGGCCTCGACCGCCGAACCGATGGCTGCCCTGGTGAAGGAATCGCTGGCCAAGATCGGCATCAAGGTTGATATCCAGAAGCTGCCGGACGCGCAGATGTCGACGCAGATCAATGAGAAGAAGCTTCCGTTCTTCACCGAGGGCATCGTCGCGTGGCTGCCGTCGACCGACTATTTCTACCGCAACTTCTACACCGGCAATCAGCGCTGGAACTACTCATCGATCAACAATCCGGAACTGGTGGAGATCGCGCAGAAGGCCCGCTTCGAACCCGATGCGGCCAAGTATGAGGAGGACGGCATCAAGCTCAACGCCATCCATTTCACCGAGATACCGCAGATACCGCTCTGGCAGCCGAGCCAGGACGCCGTGATGGCGTCCTCGGTCGAGGGCTACACCTACCAATTCCACCGCCAGGTCGACTATCGCGATCTCAATCGCAAGTAAGCGGTCGGCACGATGGCAGCCCTCGGAGCAACGGTGATACGGGCGGGCAGGCGCTTTCTGTCCTCGCTGCCGGCGCTCTTTGGCGTGCTCGTCTTCACCTTCCTGCTGATGCGCGTGCTGCCGGGCGATCCGGCGGTGTTCTTCGCTTCCGGGCCGAATGCCGGCAAGGAGGAGATCGAGGTCATCCGCAAGCAGATGGGCCTCAACAAGCCGGTGCCCGAGCAATTGATGTTGTATCTCTATGATGTCGGCAGCGGCAATCTCGGCAGATCGATGATGACCGGGCAGTTGGTCACGAAAGATCTCCGCGAGCGGCTGCCGGCCTCGCTGGAACTCACCTTCACGGCACTGCTGATCGCACTCGTGTCGGCGGTGCCGCTCGGTGTGCTGGCGGCCCTGAGACCCGGCTCCATCATCGATCACGGCGTGCGTTTTGTCTGCGCGCTCGGTGTCTGCGTACCGACGTTCGTTTCGGGCCTGTTGCTGATCTATGTCTTTTATTACCTGCTCGGGCTCGCGCCCGATCCGACCGGGCGCATTGATATCTTTGCGTCGCTGCCGCCAAGGCGAACCGGTTTCCTGTTGTTCGACTTCCTGCTCGCAGGCGATTTCGATGGATGGTGGGCCGCCTTCAGGCAGTTGATCTTGCCGGCGCTGAGCATGGCGCTGTTCGTGGTGGCGCCGTTGGCGCGCATCACGCGAGCCTCGATGCTGGTCTCGTTGGGCAGCGATTTCGTGCGCACTGCGCGCTCCGTTGGCCTTCCCTGGTGGCGGGTCGTCGTCACCTATGCGCTACGCAACGCCATCCTGCCGGTCATCACCATCGCAGGCATCGTGTTCTCGACCATGCTCGGCGCCAATGTCCTGGTGGAGAAAGTATTCTCCTGGCCGGGCGTTGCCTCCTACGCGCTCGATGCGTTGCTCTCTTCCGATTATGCGCCGGTGCAGGGCTTTGTACTGCTGATGGCCACCGTGTTTGTGATTGTCAATCTCTTGGTGGATATCCTTTACGGCATCGCCGATCCACGGGTGACAATCGGATGACCCCAGCGACGCTTCGCCATGCCGGCTGGATCCTGCGCGGCAACCCGCTCACGGCCGTTGCCGCTGCCGGCGTCTTCCTGCTCGCGCTGATCGCGATCATCGGGCCATGGATCGTGCCATATGATCCGATCGCCTCGAACGTGTCGCAAGCGCTGATGCCGCCGAGCGCGGCGCACATCGCCGGCACCGATCAGCTCGGGCGCGATGTGTTCAGCCGCCTTGTTGTCGCGGCACGGCTCGATCTCGCTATCGCCGTCTCGGCGGTCGGAATCTCCTTTGCCATCGGCGCCGTCATCGGCGCGATCTGCGGCTACACCGGCGGTCGGCTCGATCGCGGCGTTGGCCGCTTCGTAGACGTCGTGATGGCTTTTCCGCTTTTCGTGTTGGCCATGGCAATGGTTGCGGCGCTCGGCAACCGGGTGGAGAACATCGTCATCGCGACCGCCATTATCAATCTGCCGTTCTACATCCGCTTTGCGCGGGCGGAGGTGAATGTTCGTCGCAACGTCGGCTGGGTGGAGGCGGCGCGCGCCAGCGGCGACAGCCACCTTTCGGTCGTGCTGCGTTTCCTGCTGCCGAACGTGCTGCCGGCAATGGCGGTGCAGATATCGCTCAACCTCGGCTGGGCTATCCTCAATGCTGCCGGACTTTCCTTTATCGGCCTCGGCGTCAAACCGCCGACGCCGGAATGGGGCATCATGGTTGCGGAGGGGGCGCGTTTCATTTCCACCGGCAAATGGTGGCTGGTCGCCTTTCCGGGCCTGGCGCTGATGCTGACCGTGCTGTGCTTCAATCTGCTCGGCGACGGGGTGCGCGATATTCTTGACCCCCGCATGCGAACATGACGCGATCGTTGCTGGCATTAAGCGACCTGCACGTCACCTTCTCGACACGGCGCGGCCTTGTCGAGGCGGTGCGTGGCGTCACCCTGACGCTCGGCGAGGGCGAGATGCTCGGCCTCGTCGGCGAGAGCGGCTCGGGCAAGTCCGTCACCGGTTTTGCGATCACGCGGCTGCTCGACGCAGCCGGGCGGATCACGGCAGGCGACATCCGGTTTCGCGGGCAGGACATCACGCGGATATCGGCGGGCGATTTCCGCCATCTGCATGGCGCGGCCATGGCGATGATCTTCCAGAACCCGCGTGCAGCGCTCAATCCGATCCGTGCGGTCGGGGACCAGATCGCCGATGCGATTACAGCCCATAAGCGAATGCCGCGAGATCAAGCACGCGCGCAGGCGCTGGAGCTATTGCGCGCCGTGCAAATTCGCGATCCTGAAAAGCGGATGGCTGCTTATCCGCACGCGCTCTCCGGCGGCATGTGCCAGCGCGTGATGATCGCCATGGCGATTTCCTGCAACCCCGCGCTCCTGATCGCCGACGAGCCGACCACCGGCCTCGACGTCACGACGCAAAAGGTCGTGATGGACCTTCTGACCGGGATAGCGGCCGAGCGCGGCATGGCGACCATCCTGATCACCCATGATCTCGGTCTCGCCGCCCGTTACTGTCACCGCGTCGTGGTGATGGAGCAGGGCCGTCTGGTCGAGGAGGCCGAGCCGACGACTCTCTTCCGCGCCCCACAGCACCCCTACACCAGGCGTCTAGTGGCGGCCTCGCCCACGGCTAGTTCACGGATCGCAGATCTAGTGCCGGAAGAGGGGCGGGGGCGGTACGTTGCGATGCACGTCGCGTCCCGGCCGCAGCCCGCGCCGGGTACGCCGCCGCTGCTGGAGGTGCAGAAACTCGCAAAGCGATTCGATCAGGGCGCCGCGGCGGTAGCAGACTTTTCCATGACGATCAGCGCCGGCGAGAGCGTCGGTCTGGTCGGCGAATCCGGCTCCGGCAAGAGCACGACGTCGCGCATCATCTGCCGGCTGATCGATCCAAGCGAGGGCGAGATCGCGTTCGAGGGGCAGTCGATCGGCCACATCCCGGCCCGCGATTTTCACCGGTCACCGTTCCGCAAGGACATCCAGATCGTTTTTCAGGATCCGAACGATAGCCTCAATCCGCGGTTCACCGCCTTTGACTGCATCGCCCATCCGCTGCTGCGGCTTGGCGGTATGCGCGCAGGCGACGCCTTGCGGCGGCGGGTGGAAGAGTGCGCGCAGCGCGTGGGACTGGGGATCGAATTGCTGACGCGCTTTCCGCATCAGCTTTCGGGCGGTCAGAAGGCCCGTGTCGGCATCGCCCGCGCCATCGCCTGCCGGCCGCGCCTCTTGGTGCTGGATGAGCCGACGGCGGCGCTCGACGTCTCGGTGCAGGCGGTGGTACTGCAACTACTCGACCGGCTGCGGCGCGAGGATGACTTGGCCTTCCTTTTTGTCAGCCACGATCTCAACGTCGTGCGCATGATGTGCGATCGCACCATCGTTCTGCAGAACGGCCGGATTGTCGAACAGGGCGAAAGCCGCGCGATGTTCGACAATCCGAAAACCGCCTACACACGCGAGCTGGTCGAAGCCGTGCCGCATATCGAGCCGCAACTGGCTGCGTTCGCGACCTGATATCATTGGCGAGCGAGACAGCCGCAAGGGGCCGCTTTGGCTCGGTCAGTTGCAGTGCCGTCGAACTGCTTCAAATGGAATGCAGCGCCTGCGTGTCGGGTGATTACGAATTATGCAGCTCAAGTTAAAAAGGCGGCAGATGGCAACGTAGTGCTCAATCGAATAGGGCAGTAACGCTGTCGCGATTGGATTGCGCCGCGACGATGCGCTGCATCATCTCGACAAACGCGGCTTGCTCCCGTTCACTTAAATTATCGAGCGTGGCACGATGCGCGGCTCGCGCCGAGGCCTCGATTTTTGCCAGAAGCGCCGTTCCCGCCGGGGTCAATTTACAGAGCCGCGCGCGGCGGTCCTCATCATCTACGGCTCTCTCGACGAAATTGCGGGCGGCCAGTCGCTTGAGCGCTCCGGTCGTCGTCGTCCTGTCCAGTGCGATATCGGCCGCCAATGTGGTCTGATCGGCGGTTTTTCGCACCGCAAGCGCCGAAAGCAGGCTGTACTGCAGCGGCGTCACCTCGAATTCTCCGCAAGCTTCCTGAAATAACGCGACGTGAATCTGATGCAGCCGCCGGATCAGAAAGCCCGGTCGTTCTGACAGCGGCCACGGGCGATGTCTGGTCTCGCCATGGCGCCTTTTTGCCTTCCTCAACCCACTCTCCCAGTCTCGGAACATCGATGCGAGTAACTCGATTCGATGGGTTTCGCCACGCGAAGATCATGGCATGAACTTTGCTTTTGTAAAATACGAAGTATGCTTCGTATTTCGGCAAGACGGAAATAACGCCGCCGGCGAGGGCAGAGGAGATTGTTCATGTCGATCAGCGCCAGCTTCGACCAGCTTCTGCGCGGCGGCCGCGTGATCTGCCCGGCTTCGGGCATCGACGGGATCAGGGACGTTGCTATTCGCAACGGCAAAATCGCAGCGGTGCAGAGCGACGTTTTGCCGACCAGCGCCAGAGAGGTGATCGACGTGACCGGCAAGCTGGTATTGCCCGGCCTCATCGATACCCACGCGCATGTCTATCAATATGTCACCGGCCGCTTCGGCATGAATGCCGACATGGTGGGCGTGCAGTCCGGCGTTACGACGTTGGTCGATCAGGGCGGTCCGTCCTGCATGACGCTGCCCGGATTCCGGCACTTCGTTGCGGAGCCTGCGAAGTCGCGCGTTTATGCGTTCCTGTCGGCTTACCTGGTCGGTGGGCTAGAGGGCCATTACTATCCGCAACTGTATAGTCCTGAAGGTGTCGATATCGACGCCACGGTGAAGGCGGCGACGGCCAATCTCGACATTGTTCGCGGCATCAAGGCGCATGCTGAGATCGGCGGTTTCGCGCGCTGGGGCATTCGCGTCATCGAAATGGCGGCCGAGATCGGACGCCGCGCCGATCTGCCGGTCTATGTGCATTTCGGTCAGCTCTGGAGCCTGCCCGAGAGTGGTACCAACGGCGAAGACGTCGATACGATTTTGGCGCGCGTGATTCCCTTGCTGCGAGAAGGCGACGTGCTGGCGCATCCGTTCACACGCCACCCCGGCGGTTTCGTCAATCGTGATGGTGAAGTGCATCCCGTGATCCAAGCGGCGCTCGATCGCGGCTTGAAGGTCGACGTCGGGCACGGCAGCCATTTCTCCTATCGTCTCGCGAAGAAGGCGCTCGCCGCCGGCATTATTCCCACCACGCTCGGGGCAGACATTCACGGTTACAACACCCACGTGCCTGCGCCGGCCGGCACCCCGGACCAGCACGAGGACGACGAAAATCATCCCTTCGCCGGGCAGGCCAAGTTCAGTCTCGTTCAGGCGATGAGTTCGATGATGGCGCTCGGTCTCGCGCTTGAGCAGGTCGTGCCGATGGTCACGTCCAACCCGGCCAGGATGCTCGGCCGTGCTGACGAAATCGGCGCCCTCAAGATTGGCAGGGAGGCCGACGTCTCGGTCCTCGCGCAGCAGAGTGGACGGTTTGTCCTTCGTGACAACGAGAACAAGGAAGTTATCGCCGAGCGTCTGCTGCAGCCTGCGTTCTGCCTGCGCGCCGGTGCGCGATACGACGCAGTAGCGCCAATTCTGCCGCAGGCCGTTGCGGCGTAGCGAGGTCAGCGTCAGTTCGATCGGGGAGAACGTCACCGTGCGCAATGAGCGCGAGTTTCCTTCCGCAGACGGAGCGGGCGCCGGACAAGGCGTCGGCGCTCGGCTGCCGCGAAAGGAAGACGATCGGCTGATGCGCGGCCGCGGCCAGTTCGTGGCCGACATCCGCCTCGCCGGGCTGCAGGACGTCGCTTTTGTGCGCAGCCCTTTGGCGCATGCACTGATCCGCGGCATCCATGTGCCGGAGCGTTATCGCGGCAGCGTCTTCACTGCGGCGGATTTCACCGGCGTCAATCCGATCCGCGCAGTTTCAGGGTTGCCGGGGTTCAAGATTTCCGAGCAGCCGGTGCTTGCCACCGGCAAGGTGCGTCAGGTCGGCGAACTCATCGCCATGTGCGTGGCGCCCACGCGTGCCGAAGCCGAGGACATTGCGGCGGCGGTGGCGCTCGATCTCGAAGAGCTTCCTGCGGTCCATGACATGCTGAGGGCGCGCGAGCCGGGTTCGGCCCTGGTACACGAGCATTGGGGCGACAACGTCTTTCTCGAAACCAATTTCGAAATCGACATCTCCGGGGCATTCGATGCGCCGATCAAGCTGTCGCGTGAGATATCGACCGCACGGCAGTGCATGTCGCCGCTCGAGGGGCGCGGTGTCGTTGCGACCTTCGATCACCGTCTCGACCAGCTCACGCTGTACTCCTCGGCCCAGATGCCGCACATCACGCGCAGCGGGCTTGCCGAATGCCTCGGCATGGAGCAGGGCCGAATCCGTATCATTTCGCCCGACGTCGGCGGCGGCTTTGGACACAAGGGCATCCTGCTGCCGGAAGAAGTCTGTCTTTCGTGGCTGACGATGCGTCGCGGCCATCCCGTGCGCTGGACCGAGGACCGCCGCGAGCATCTCACGGCCAGTTCCAATTGCCGCGAGCACTACTATAAGATCACCGTCTATGCCAATCGCGACGGGCGACTGCGGGGTATCGATTGCGAAGCGACCGTCGATTCCGGTGCTTACTCGTCCTATCCGTTCTCGGCGTGCCTTGAGGCGGCGCAGGTCGCCAGCATCCTGCCGGGACCTTATTTGATTCCGGCCTATCGCTGCCGGACGTTTTCGGTCGCGACCAACAAGTGTCCGATCCTGCCTTATCGCGGCGTGGCGCGTACCGGCGTCTGCTTCGCGCTGGAGCTGATGCTCGATCTGGTCGCGGCGGAAGCCGGACTGGAGCCGGGTGACGTGCGCCTGCGCAATCTCGTGCGGCCGGAGCAGATGCCGTTCGACAACATTACCAATAAGCATTTCGACAGCGGCGATTATCCCGAAGCGATGCGACGCGCCCTGGCGTCCATCGACGTCGAGGGCGTGCGCGTGCGCCAGCGCAAGGGCGAAGCCGATGGACGAAAGATCGGCGTCGGCGTTTCCATCTACTGCGAGCAGGCCGCGCATGGGACCTCGGTTTATTCCGGCTGGGGCATTCCTATGGTGCCCGGCCATGAACAGGCGTCTGCGCGATTGACACCGGACGGCGGTCTCGAAGTCAGGGTCGGCGTGCATTCGCATGGGCAGGGTATGGAGACGACGCTGGCCCAGGTCGCGCATGAGATGTTGGGCGTCGACGTCGCCAAGGTGCGCTTGATCCATGGCGATACGGCGATGACGCCGTACTCCACGGGCACGTGGGGCTCGCGTTCGATGGTGATGGCGGGCGGCGCGGTCGCAACCGCTTGCCGCGAGTTGGGCGAGCGCGCCAGACATATCGGCGCCAAGCTGTTGCAGCACGATCCGGCCGCAGTGGTGCTGCAGAACGGCGAGGTTCGCGGCGTCAACGGCAGCGTCACCTTGAAGGAAATCGCCCATATCTGGTATCGCCGGCCGCAGGATCTGCCTGCTGACGTCGATCCCGGCGGACTGGAGGTCACGGCAGGCTACAAGCCGCAGCGCGATACCGGAACTTTTAGCTATGCCGCGCATGCCGTGGTCGTCGCCGTCGATCCGGATCTCGGAGAGGTCGAGATTCTTGATTATGTCATCGTCGAAGACGGCGGCGTTCTCGTCAATCCGATGGTCGTGGACGGCCAGATCTATGGCGGTCTGGCGCAGGGCATCGGCACCGCGCTGTACGAGGAGATGCCGTTCGACGCAGCCGGTCAGCCGCTGGCGACGACGCTTGCCGACTATCTGTTACCTGGTCCCACCGAAGTGCCGGCGCCGCGTCTCGATCACATGGAGACGCCATCGCCCTATACGCAGTTCGGCGTGAAGGGAATCGGCGAGGGCGGCGCCATCGCTCCGCCGGCCGCGATCGCCAACGCCATCAACGACGCGTTGCGGCCGCTCGGCGTGGAGTTGATGCAGTCGCCGATTACGCCATATCGCGTCGTCGAGGCGGTTCTGGCCGCGCGCGACGCAGAAAGGCCGGCGGCATGAAACCGGCGCCTTTCGGCTACGAACGTCCACGCGACTTGCAGGCGGTATTTGCCCTGCTCGGCGAGGCCAAGGCTTCCGCCAAGATCATTGCCGGCGGTCAGTCGCTTGGTCCCATGCTCAATCTGCGGCTGGTCGAGCCGCAGTTGATCGTGGACATCACCGGTCTTGCAGAGCTCAAGCAGGTCGAGCGTCGTGGCGACGAACTCGTGCTCGGGGCCTGTATCACCCACGCCGACGTCGAGGATGGACGCATTCCGGACGTCACGCGCGGCGCCATGCAGCGCGTCGCCGGCAACATCGCTTACCGCGCCGTACGCAATCGCGGCACGGTCGGCGGATCTGTCAGCCATGCCGATCCCGCGGCAGACTGGGTATCCGCGCTGTCGGCACTAGGTGCGAAATTGACGCTGCGAAGCCGCGCGGGCGCGCGCATGGTCGCGATGGATGATTTCATCGTCGGTGCGCTGGAATCTGCGTTGCACGATGGTGAGATCGTCGAAACCATTCATGTCCCAGCGATGCCGGCATCGGCGCATTGGGGCTACGCCAAGAGTTGCCGCAAGACAGGCGAATTCGCGCATGCGATCGGCGCAATCCTGATCGATCCGAG
Source organism: Bradyrhizobium sp. sBnM-33 (assembly GCF_032917945.1). Taxonomy (NCBI): domain Bacteria; kingdom Pseudomonadati; phylum Pseudomonadota; class Alphaproteobacteria; order Hyphomicrobiales; family Nitrobacteraceae; genus Bradyrhizobium; species Bradyrhizobium sp. sBnM-33. Next base: position 6,502,709 of record NZ_CP136624.1, on the reverse strand, counting down.
CGCCGCAACCGCCCGCGTCGTGATTGGTGCGATCGATTCGGCGCCCGTCGTCATCACGAATGCGGCGGAATTGTTCGGCGGACGCATTGCCGGCGACTACAAGGACCGCTTCGATGCGCGTGTAGCGGATGTCCTGCTGGCAAAGGCGGGCGTTTCGAATGCGGCGCATCGCCACATTCATGTGAACGTGCTCAAGCGTGCGGTCGGCGAGGCCGCCGCATGAGCATGATCGCACTTACCGTGAACCGGCGCGCGGTGCAGGTATCAGCGGAACCACGCACAAACGTTGCGGATTTTGTTCGCGAGAAACTCGACCTGACTGGTACCCATCTCGGCTGCGAACACGGCGTCTGCGGCGCATGCACGGTGCTACTCGACGGCGTCCCCGCGCGCTCGTGCATCACCTATGCGGTGGCCTGCGAAGGGGCTGAGGTCACTACGATCGAAGGACTCGACGACGACAGCGTTACGACGGAACTTCGCGCGGCCTTCACGCGCGAGCATGCGTTGCAATGCGGCTATTGCACGCCGGGGATGCTGGTCTCGGCGCGCGACCTGGTGCTGCGCCTGCCGCAAGCCGACGAGCGCCTGATCCGCGTCGGATTGAGCGGAAATCTGTGCCGGTGCACCGGCTATGTCGGCATCGTGCGGGCAGTCCAGTCCGTCATTGAAGTGCGGCGCGCCCGCAATATCGCGCCCGAACCGGACGGAGGACGGAAGATCCTAGGCCCCGTCGGCTCAGGCCGAAGTGCGCACGACGGTACCTATCGCGCCGAGCGCATCCGTCGCGCAGCAAGCGAACAAACGCTGCCTGAAACGGCCAGTTCGGTTCCTGCGATTCCGGACTTTATTCCGGCCACCGTTCTGAAGCAGCAGTTCAGCGTCGCGCACCCGCCTGGGCAAGTCTTTGCAACGTTCGACGACATCGGTGCTGTCGCGGCCTGCCTTCCCGGCGCGTCGCTGACGGCGCCGCCAAAGCCGGAGCGCGTCGAAGGCGCCATCCGGGTCAGGATTGGCCCGATCGTCGCGACATTCCAGGGGGCCGCACGCGTCGAGCGAAACCCCGCCGATATGTCCGGCCGCATCGTCGGCATCGGCAACGACCGGCGCAGCCGGTCGTTGACGCAGGGCGAAATTCGCTATCGGCTGGTGCCGATCGAGCAGGGGACGCGCGTAGACCTTTCCATCGGATATACGCTCACGGGCATGCTGGCGCAGGTCGGAAGGCCGGGGCTGGTCCGCGATCTCGCGGCGCGGCTGATCGCTGAGTTTGCCTGCAATCTCGATCACCGCCTCTCGGGTGCGTCAGCGAGTGACGCCACGGCGGCCGAGCTGAACGGAATGACGCTGGTTCTCAGTCTTTTGCGCGCGCGGGTAACGCGTTGGGTTGGTCGTTTCGCGCCCAGCAAGGACGGAACGACGTGATGGACCGAATTTCCGCCGGATTGCGGAAACGACGGGGTTTGGACTGCGGATAGATGAACAGCGTGAGATTGGAGAACCAAATGACACGGACTTTCAGAATTTTTCCGACGATTGCGCTGGCGGTCGCCTTGCTGGGTGGTGCCGCCGAGGCTCAGACCATCAAGATCGGCGTGAACGAGCCGCTTACGGGTGCGTTCGCCGCGTCCGGTACCTACGTCGTCAACGGTGCCAAGATCGCCGCCGATGAGATCAACGCAAAGGGCGGCATTCTCGGCAAGAAGCTCGAGCTCGTCATCGAGGACAACAAGAGCAATCCCACGGAAGCAGCTGCCGTCGCCGAAAAGCTGATCACGAGCGACAAGGTGCCGGTGCTGATGGGGGCGTGGGGTTCGAGCCTGACGCTTGCCGTGATGCCCAAGCTGATGGAATACGAAACCCCGATGGTGGTCGAGACCTCCTCGTCGGGCAAGATCACCACGACCGGAAATCCCTACATCTTCCGTATCTCGCCACCGTCGGCGATTGAGGCCGCTGCATTCAAAGGGATCGTCGACAAGCTCGAACTGAAGAAGGTCGATTTCCTTGTCATCAACAACGACTGGGGTCGCGGCACCGCGGAAGACTTCAGCAAGATGATGAAGGAGAAGGGCATCGCGGTCGGTACCGTCGAGACCATGGATCAGGGCGCCCAGGATATGAGCGCGCAGCTTTCCAAGCTGAAGGGCACCGATTCCGAGACCATCATCGTGACGACGGCGGTGGACCAGCTCACGCTGATCTTCAAGCAGGCCGCCGCACTCGGCCTCAAGAAGCGCATCATCACCACCGGGGGCTCACAGAATCCGGATCAGATCATCGCGCAGGCGGGTGCTGCGGCCAACGGCACCATGCATCTGACGACCTTCCTGCCCTGGTTCCCCGAGAAGACGCCGAATCCGGAAGCGACCAGCTACTTCATCGCCGAATGGAAGAAGCGCGGTTACGACTTCGCGGGCTGCACCGAAAGCTTCCGCGGCTATGACGGCATCCGCACCGCGGCGGCGGCAATCGAGAAGGCGGGCAAGGCGGAGCCTGCGGCGATCAAGGCGGCATTGTGGGACATCAAGGTGAAGGGTCTGAACGGCGATATCGTGTTCCGCAAGTCCGGTCCCGAAGGCAAGGAAAGCGGCCAGAGCCAGCCCAACGTCTATCTGATCGAAATCACCGACGGCAAGATCGGCATGAAGACGCTCTGACGTCACGTTGCTGACCGGCGAGGGCGGCAGCGAATCCGCGACCCTCGCCGGCATCTGGATATCTGGGAGCCACCTTGAGCGAGTTTCTGCAACATCTGATCAACATGCTGGTGCTCGGCGGCACCTATGCCCTGCTGGGCATCGGTCTCACCTTGATCTTCGGCATCATGAACGTCGTGAACTTCACGCATGGGGTGCTGTATACGTTCGGCGCCTACATCATGTTCATCGTGGTGCATCAGCTCGGAGTCAACTTCTTCCTTGCGCTGCCGCTTGCCGTTGCAGCCGGCTGGCTTCTTGGAGCGGCGATCGAGCTGACCTTGCTGCGGCCGCTGCGCGGCTCCGACATCGACACGACAATGCTGGTCATGATCGGCGCCTGGATCGCGATGCAGTCCGGCGCCTTGTGGATATGGGGCGGCGTGGCGAAATCGGTGACCACGCCTTTCCCCGAGGCGCCACTGGTGCTGGGACCAGTCTCGGTGTCCTGGCTGCGGCTGTTCGTCCTTGCCGCAGCGGCCATGCTGATCGTCGTCACCTATCTCCTGATCAACAAGACAAGACTCGGCTGTGCGATGCGGGCGACCTTTCAGGATCAGGACACCGCCTCGCTGATGGGCGTCAACGTCGACCTGGTCTACACCTCGACTTTCGCAATCGGTTCCAGCCTTGCCGCCGCGGCAGGCGCACTGCTCGGTCCGGTCTACGTGATCTTCCCGCAAATGGGTGATCTCGCGGCCGTCAAGGCATTCGCGATCGTGATCCTCGGCGGGCTCGGCAACATCACCGGCGCGGTGATTGGCGGTTTCATCCTGGCGCTCGCCGAAGAACTCGGCGCCGGCTATGTTTCCTCGGGATACCGTGACGCGATGGGCTTTTTGATCATTATTGCGGTTCTGATCTTCAAGCCGACCGGACTTTTCGCGCGCTCGGAGCGCGTCGGATGAAGTCAGGGGTCGCCATTCTCACGATCCTCGCGTTCGCATCGGTGCCGCTTTGGCTGCGCGATCCGTATCTCATGAACGCGCTGATCACGACCGGCATCTTCATCATCGGAGCGATGAGTCTCAATCTGCTGCTCGGATTCACCGGCCAACTCAGCCTCGGTCATATCGCGTTCTTCGGCATTGGCGCTTACGTCAGTGCATTGACGTCGCTTGGTTTCGATGCAGGCCTGCCCTTCGGCTTCCGCATTGTTCACGCTCCCTGGCCGCCGATCGCCGGATTCGTGTTGGCGATCGTTATAGCGGGATTATGCGGATATCTCGTGGGGCTGCTATCGTTTCGCGTGCGCGGCGCCTATTTCGTGATCGTGACGATTTCCTTTGCCGAAGTGGTCCGGCTGGTGGCGCTGAATTGGGTCGAGCTGACGCAAGGCCCGCTGGCGCTGACCAACATTCCCTCGATTACAATCGGATTGCCGGGTCTTGGATATCTGACCCTCCGCACCAAGCTGCAGAACTATTACCTCGTGCTTGCCGTCGCGATTGTCACCTACCTGCTGATCTCGCGCCTGGTCCATTCGCATTTCGGCCGCGCTATGCGCGGGCTGATGGAAAACGAAACGCTGGCGGTATCCGTCGGCATCGACGTGACAAAGACGCTCACTTTGGCCGCGGTGATTTCGGCCGGGATCGCGGGCGCGGCCGGCAGTCTTTACGCACACTACATCCGGATCATCGATCCCGAAGTGTTTGCTTTCATCAACACGGTGACGATGGTGATCATGGTCATCACCGGCGGCAAGGGTTCGCTGGCGGGGCCCATCGTCGGCGGCATGATCTTTGGGCTGTTGCCTGTGTTTCTGCGGCCGATCATGGCGCCGGAGGCGCAATGGATCGCGTATGGCGGCGTGCTGATCGTTATCCTGTTCGTATTGCCGCGCGGCATCGTGCCGTCGCTGGCGCTGCGATTTGCGAAACCGCGGAGCCGGGCCGAGACGGTTGCTCCGGTTGCATTCTCCGAACGCGAGTCCAAGGAGCACGCGTGATGATAGCGACCGCCTTGAAGGTCGAGAAGGTCGCCGTGCATTTCGGAGGGCTCGTTGCACTCTCGGATATGAACTTCACGGTCGGCGAGGGCGAGATCGTTAGCCTGATCGGGCCCAACGGTGCCGGCAAGACGACGGCGTTCAACGTTGTTACCGGCTTTCTGGATCCAACCCACGGCGCCGTGAGTTATCGCGGGACGGCGCTCAATGGATTGAAACCGCATCAGATCGCCGATCTCGGCTTGATCCGCACCTTCCAGCGCACCAGCGTGTTTCCCAACGACACCGTTTACGACAATCTGCTGGTCGGGCTGCATCGCGAGGGCAGGGTGAGCCTGCTCGAGGCCATTCTGGGCCTGCCGTGCGCCCGGTTGTCCCAGCGGCGCTTGCGGGAGCGGGCCAGCGAACTGGTCGAGTGGGTTGGGCTCGAACGCCGCGCCCACGATCTTGCGGGCTCGCTGTCCTATGGCGAGCAGCGGCTTGTCGGCGTGGCGCTGGCGTTGGCAGCAGATCCATCGATGCTGCTGCTCGATGAGCCGGTCTCCGGCATGAACGCCTCGGAAACCCACACCTTCGTGCAGTTGGTTCGCAACATCCGGGATCGCGGCGTCACCATCCTGCTCGTCGAGCACGACATGCCGATGGTGATGAGCGTCTCTGATAGAATTGTGGTGCTGAACTACGGCCGGATCATTGCCGAAGGACCGCCGGACGTGATCCGGAACGACCCGGCCGTCATCGAGGCCTACCTCGGGCAGGGAGCGACACGTGCTTGAGATCCGCGACATGGTCTGTGACTATGGCGGCGTTACGGCGTTGCGCGGCATTTCGCTGGAGGTCAAGTCCGGGCAGCTCGTCGCCCTGATCGGCGCCAACGGCGCCGGCAAGAGCACCACGCTGCGCGCGATCTCCGGGCTGGTTGCGCCGCGTTCGGGGTCGATGCTGTTCGAGGGCAAGGACATTGCGGGCGCCAGGCCGCCGCGCGTGGTGGCCAGCGGGATCGCGCATTGTCCGGAAGGACGGCGGGTATTTCCGCATATGACGGTTGAGGAAAATCTCGACATGGGGGCCTATCTGCGCAGCAGTGCCGCCGAGATAGCGGCTGACCGCGATCGGATCTATGCCGAGTTCCCGCGCCTGGCCGACCGCAAGCGGCAGGCCGCCGGCACCTTGTCAGGCGGGGAGCAGCAGATGCTGGCGATCGGCCGGGCGCTGATGTCACGTCCACGCCTGATCATGTTCGACGAGCCTTCCCTCGGGCTCGCGCCCAACATCGTCGAGCGAACGTTTGCGATCATCCGCGGCATCCGCGATGCCGGAACGACGGTCCTGCTGGTGGAGCAGAACGCCTTTGCGGCGCTCGAGATGTGCGATCACGCCTATCTGCTGGAAGGCGGCCGCATCGTTCTGTCCGGGCCTGGTGCGGAGATGATCGAGAACGAGCACGTGCGAAAGGCCTATCTTGGTGGATGACCGGCCTCCAATCGTCGCGTTGTCAGGCGCCGGACAATGGATGCCGGTATGCGGGCTCAGCCGGCTGATTTCACAAACAATCGTCTGCGTCCGCGTGACCGGAATCGATTTGATCCTGATCTGGAGCGAAGGACGCGCGGTGCCCTGCGAACGGATGTGCCCGCACGAACAGGCTGACCTCAGTCTTGCACACCTGTCGGGAGGACGCTTGTGCTGCCCCCTTCACGCGGCCTCATTCGATCTCCGAAATGGCCAGATTTCCTACGGCTGGCCGAGCCGGCCGTTGCGGCTATACCCCATCCGGATCAGAGACGATCAGGTCTGGATCGACACTGGAACGATCAAATCGCCCACGACCTAGCCGACGAGCTTTCGAGCGATATCGACGAGCGCGCCGTCAGGACGCCGCAGCTCGCTGAGGATGCTGAAATGGTCGGCGTCTTCGATCGGGACAAGCCTGCCTGGTGCGCCCGCGGCCATACGCGATTCATGAAGCTTGATTGAATCGAAAACCAGCGCCGGCAGTTCGGCCGTGCCGTAGGCGATGTCGAGCCGCTTGTGGACGGCGGGCAGCCGAAGCGGCGACAATCTTGCGACTTCCTGGTCGGTCAGCTTCAGCGCATTGTTAAGCCCGGTGTCGCGGATCGGTGCAAGATCGTACACTCCGGAAATCGCCAGTCCCGCGGTGACGCGTGGGTGATCGAGTGCCATGGCGACGAGATGGGCGCCGGCCGACCAGCCCGAGAGCACGACGGCTCCGGAGATGCCGTATGACTCTCCGTTTTGGGCCAGCCAATCGAGCGACCGGGATATCTCTGCCACGATTTCCGTCAACGAAGCGTCGGGAGCCAGCGAATATCCGGGAATGGCAACCGACCAGCCATGCGCAGCGACGCCTTCGACCAGCATGGCAAACAATTCGCGTGAGTTGCGCTGCCAGTAACCGCCGTGCAGAAAGACGAGGCAGGGTGCTGTCCTGTCGGCGGCCGGATAAAGATCGATCTTTGTCCTTTCGCGGTCGCCATAGGGTACATCAAGAAAGGAGTTGCGGCTGGCGCGCAGCGTTTCGGACAGCTGGTTTCTTTCCGCGATCAGCGCTGCGCTGTTCCTGACCGCCGCATTGTTGTCATAGGCGGCGTCGCGCTCCGCTTGGGAAAGCGCGGCCCAGTTCAGCCGGGGATCTGAAGACCTATCCTTTGTCGCCATGTCATCGTTCACACAAATTGCTCCTGCAGCAATATCCAAGCGCCTTTAAAGCCAGTATATTCACGTAGCCCGCACCAGCAATCGAAAGATCAGCAAGTGCTGTGCTATACATAGCCGTTTACTTTGGCAAACTCCGGTCTAGCACTAGAGTTTGATGATCAAGGCAAACACAGGTCCATAATGCAAATCCGACCAGGCAACGATGATTTGCTGCTGATAATCGATGTGCAGAACGATTTCTGCCCCGGCGGCGCGCTTGCGGTTGCCGATGGCGACGCCGTGGTGCCGGTTATCAATCGTCTCGCCGAACGCTTCGACCACGTAGTGCTAACCCAGGACTGGCATCCGCCAGGTCACAGCTCCTTCGTCACGTCGCATCCGGGAGCGAGCCCCTTCGAAACCGTCGCCATGCCATATGGCCAGCAAACCCTTTGGCCCGATCATTGCGTCCAGGGCACCGCCGGGGCGGCGTTTCATCCGAAACTGGTGATCGACCGGGCAGAGCTGATAATCCGGAAAGGCTTCCGTCCCGAAATTGATTCTTACTCTGCGTTTTTTGAAAACGACCGGCGCACACCTACCGGTCTGGCGGGTTATTTGCGCGACCGCGGCTTACGGCGAATCTTCCTGGCAGGACTCGCCACCGATTTTTGTGTCCACTATTCCGCCGTGGACGCACGCCAGCTCGGCTTTGACACCGTGCTTGTTGAGGCCGGATGCAGGGCCATCGATCTTGCGGGCTCGCTCGAGGCCGCCTGGGCAGGGATGGCCGCCGTCGGTGTGCAGCGTGTCAACGATCTTTAGCGCGGCCGTCGCTTAAGCCACCTCCCGGCTGACGTCGATCCGGGCAACTCGCCTGGCAGGCAGTCCGCTGTAGGACGATTCCGCTTATCGAGCCGGTCCCTTCCGCGTCTTCCGGTCAAAGAACGTCGGCCAGGGATTGCCCGTGCAGGTTTATATTGAGGCCCTGCAAGCCCTGGTCGCTGATTTCGCCTCCCATAGCTTTCAGGCTTTCCTCGCGGATCAACGACATCAGGCCGCGTCTCAGTGCAAGGAATTCCGACGACATCATCATCGACTGCTGGCGAGGCCGCTCAAGCGGAATGGAAATTTCCGCCTTGATCGAGCCGGGCCGGGCCGTCATGCAGTAGACGCGGTCGGACAGGAAGATCGCCTCGTCGATGTCGTGCGTCACGAACAGGACCGAGATTTTCAGCCGTTGCCACATGTTGGTGAGGATTTGCTGCATGATGACTCGCGTCTGCGCATCCAGCGCGCCGAAGGGCTCATCGAGCAGAAGAACTTTCGGCCCTGTCGCGAGGGCGCGCACAATGCCGACGCGTTGCTTCATGCCGCCGGAAAGACGATCGGGATAATGCTTTTCGAATGCTTCCAGGAGCGCTCGCGGCGGGCTTACGCGGCTGGCAATCGATACGCGCGCTGGGCGTTCGCCCTGAACGCCTTGTCGCGCACCTGCGGGCCAAGCTTCATCAGGCACTTATCAAGCGCGCTCTTGATCTCGCCATAGCTGCCGGCGAGCAGACACACCGGCCAGTCGGAGCCGAAGATCAGGCGATCTTCGCCAAAACATCTGGCGGCATGCTCGACCAAGGGGAACAGACGAGCCGAGTCCCAATCGTCCCACTTCGCCTCGGTAGCAAGACCTGAAATCTTGCACCATACATTGCGGCACTCGGCGAGCGCTGCGAGACGATCGGCCCATTCACGGCTGAAGCCGTCGGCGATCGGCGGCTTGGCGACGTGGTCGAGGACAAGCCGCGCATGCGGAAAGGCTTGCGCCGTCGCGATTGCGGCCGGCAACTCCCGCGTGCGCACCAGGAGATCATAGGCGAGATCGCGCTCGAACACCGCGGCCAAGCCGCGCTGCACGTCCTCGCGTAACAACCAATCGGGATCGAACTCGTCGTGCACCTGATGACGAATCCCGACCAGCTTGTCGCCGCCTGGCGAATCACGCAACCGGTCGAGCGTCTCATCGACCGCTCCGTCTGTGAGGTCGATCCAACCGACCACCCCAGCGATAAAGGGCGTGGCCGCGGCGACGCGCAGAAACTCTTCAGTCTCGCCGGTCGACGAGCGGCATTGCACCAGAATACTGGCATCGATCCCGTTCGCGCGAAGCAATGGCGCGAGATCGGATGGTCCGAAGGCGCGGCGGATCGGCGCGAGCTCGGCCGCCTCCATCCAGGGATAGTCGGCCCGCGCCGGATCCCAGAAATGCTGATGGCCATCGATCACCATGTTACGCTCCACCAGGCAACGGCGCCCGCGCATCGACCAGCTTTCGCGCGCGCAGCTCTTGCCAAAACCCCGGAGATACCGATGTCTCCGCCATGGCGATATTCTCGGCGACTTCCGCGGCTGTGCGCGCGCCCTGCACCGCGACCGTCACCGCTGGGTGAGCCCTGCAGAACTGGACTGCGGCGGCCTTGAGCTCGGTGCCGTGCTCGTGGCACAGAGCCTCCAATTCCAGCGCGCGGGCGACGAGCGCGGCATCGGCGTCCTCATAGTTGAACTTCGCTCCAGTGCGCGGGTCGGCGAGGATGCCGCTGTTGTAGATGCCGCCGAGAAGGATCCGGATGTTCTTTGCGCGGCAGATCGGAAACAACGTCGTCAGCGCGCCCTGGTCGAGCAGCGTGTAGCGGCCCGCCAGCAGAAAGCAATCGACCGGCGCGGCTTCGGCGAAGCGGGCGAGCATCTCGGATTGATTCATGCCGGCGCCGATCGCCTTGACCGTGCCATCATCGCGCAAGCGCCGCAGCGCGCGGAAGGCACCGGCGACTGCATCCTCATAGTGGTCGTCCGGATCATGGACGAGCAGTACATCGACGCGGTCGAGCCCGAGACGGGCGAGGCTTTCCTCAACCGATCGCATCACGCCGTCATAGCTGAAGTCGAATTGCGGCCGCTCGGCAGGTGTCCCTTTGTAGTGATCGTCTTCCGGAGCGGCAGTGGCCGGGCGCAGCAGACGTCCGACCTTGGTCGAGATCGCGAATGAATCCCGCTTCTGCCGGCGCAGAAAACTGCCCAGTCGACGCTCGGCCAATCCGAAACCGTAGAGCGGCGCGGTGTCGAAGAAGCGGATACCGAGCGACCATGCACGTTCGATTGTCGCTTCCGCATCCGCATCGCTGACCGGCGAGAACAATCCGCCGAGCGGAGCCGTTCCGAGGCCGATCGCCGTGACGTCGAGCCCCTCCGCAAGCCGCGCACGTTTCATTTCAAGATCCTTCCGAGGCCAAGAACAGCATTCACTCCCCCGCAAGCAGGGGAGTGAATGCGCCGGAACGTTGGGCTGCGAACGTTCCTACTTCAACAGTTGAGCGACGTTGTCCTTGGTCACGAGGTCGAGGCCGGTATAAATGACCTCGGGAACCTTCTCGCCCTTCTTGATGGCCAGCAGAGCGTCCATCGCCTTCTCGCCCATTTCGTACGGGCGCTGTCCCGTCAGCGCGTTGGAGTAGCCGTCGCGCAGCAGTTCGAGCTGCATCTTCAGCGTATCGGCGACGACGAGCGTCAGCTTGCCGGCGTCGATGTCCTTCTTGTTCTTGTTGACGAAGGCCTTGTAGCCTTCGGGTGCGAACATCGGCCAGCCGCCAACCGGCACGATCGCCCCCAGGTCCGGCGTCGCGGTGCGGAGGTCCGCCATCTGCTGGACCGCGAGCGCAGGATCGTCATTGCAGAAGGTCGGCGAGCCAGCAACCTCGACCCATTTCGAGCCCTTCAACGCCTCGCGCACGCCGTCGACGCGCTCGGCGAGGTTCTTGGCGCCGGGACCGCCGGAGACGACGGCATACTTGCCGCCCTCGGGCTTGAGCTGGAGCAATTGCTTGCCGAGCGCGAGGCCGAAGTCCTTGTTGTTGGTGCCAATATAGGCAATGCGTTTGGAGCCGGGCGCATCCGCGTCGAAGGTGATGACGGGGATGCCGGCCGCGGTCGCTGCCTCGATCGATTTCGTCATCGCCGCGACGTCCCCGACCGAGATCGCAAGGCCGTCCACCTTTTGCGTGATGAAATCCTGGATGATCTGCGCCTGCGTCGCCGGCTCATGCTCGACGGGCCCCTTGTAGATGCATTCGACGTTGCCGAGCTCCTTGGCGCGCTTCAGGCAACCGTCCCGCGCGACGTCGAAGAATGGATTGTTCATCGCCTTGGGCACGATCACGAACTTATAGTTCTGCGCGAAGGCCGGAGTCGCCATCATCGCGACAGCCATGCCGGCGAGAAGTATCTTCCTCATTGGTTTCCCTCCATTTTTGCCTATCCTTTCGAATTGAATGCTCCAGAAGGCGGATAGACGATGCGTTCGTTGCTTCTTCCGGAGTAACCTCAGGTGATACGTGAGCGGATGCGGTCGACCAGTACGGCCAGGATGATGATTACGCCCACGAGCGTCTGTTGCCAGTAGGAGCTGACCTGCGCGAGCACAAGGCCGTTGCGGATCACCTCAAGCAGCACGCAGCCGACGATCGCCCCAAGCGGACCGCCGACGCCACCCGCGAGATTGGCGCCGCCGATCACCGCCGCCGCGATTACGTTGAGCTCGTAGGATGTTGCCATGTTCGCGGGCGCAGACCCCAGCCAGCCCGAGACGATGATGCCCTGCAGCCCTGCAGCGAGCGCGCAGATCACGTAGACCTTGATCTTGACCCGTACGACCGAGATGCCGGTCAATTCCGCCGCCTTCTCGTTGCCGCCGAGCGCGAAGACGTGACGGCCGAAACTCGTGTGGTGCAGCACGATCGCCATTAGCGCCGCGAGGACCACGAGATAGATGAACGGCACCGGTACGCCGAACAGATCGCCCGAGGTCAGCGCGTAGAAATAGTCGGCGTCTGGCCCGCCCGGAAAGCTGCCGCGGCCGTTGGAGACGACATAGCCGAGACCGCGGACGATCGAGAGCATGCCGAGCGTGGTGACGAAGGGCGACAGTCCGAGCACGGCGATGCAGAAGCCGTTGACGAGGCCGACGATTAGCGCGGTGACAAGTCCCGCCACGATCGAGACCAGCAGGATCAGCCCCGGCACATTGGCGACCACGGTCTTGCCATCCGCGGCCAGATGCACGAACAGGGACGCGCCGGGCATGCCCGGCGTCGACAGGCCCGACATCACCATGGATGTGATCATGGCGGAGAAGCACATCATCGATCCCACCGACAGATCGATGCCGCCGGTGATGATCACAAACGTGATGCCGAGGGTGGCGATGGCGATGAAGGAAAAGTTCTTCGCCACGTTCTGCATGTTGCCCTGCGTGAAGAAGTAGGGGCTCGCAAAATGCATCGCGATCAATAGCCCCAGCAGCGCCAGCAAGACGTAGCCGGTTTGGGATGCAAAGATGCCGCGCTGCCACCACCTGATGCGGCCGACATTGGTGAAGGAAATCGGGGTTTCCAGGGGCATGGCCATCACGCAGCCTCCTTCGCACCGGTGATCAGGGCAGTGACTTCCTCGGGACTGGTATCGCGGATCGACTTATCCGCCCGCTTCTCCCCGCGGCGCATAACGACGACGCGGTCGCAGACCGCGAAGACGTCGGGCATGCGGTGGGAGATCAGCATGACGGCCACGCGCTGCTCTTTCAGCCGATGGATCAAGCCCAGGACCTGCTCGACCTGGCGGACTGAGATCGCCGCGGTCGGCTCGTCCATCATCACGAGCTTGGCCTTCGACAGGCGGGTGCGTGCGATCGCAACCGCCTGGCGCTGACCGCCGGACATCTGCTTGACGAGATCATGCGGTCTGGTCTCGGAGCGCAGCTCGCCGAACAGTTCCAGCGCGCGCGCCGCCATCGCATTGTGATCGAGAAAGGCGAACGGGCCGAATTTGCGGTTGAGCTCGCGGCCGAGAAAGACGTTGGCCGCCGCCGTGAGATTGTCGGCAAGCGCCAGGTCCTGATAGACCACCTCGATCCCGACCGCGCGAGCATCGATGGGACGGTAGAAATGGACCGCGTTGCCGTCGAAGCGGATCTCGCCGTGGGTAGGACGGAAATTGCCGGCGATGATCTTCACGAGCGTCGACTTGCCCGCGCCGTTATCGCCCATCAGGCCGACCACCTCGCCGGGGAAGACCTGCATGTCGACGCCGTGCAGCGCGCGGATCGCGCCGAACTCTTTGCCGATTCCTGTCAATTCCAGAACCGGTTGCCCGGCTACACCTGCGGTTTCCATGCTCGGCCTCGCTCAGACGTACCGGTTGACCACTGATTCCAGATATTCCTGACGACCCGAGCGCGGCTGTGGATCGAAACCGGGTGCCAGCGCGCGATCAGCGAGATCGGCAAGCGAACGCTGGCCAGCGAGGATGGCGCGTCCCTCGGCATCAGCCCATCCGGCATAACGTTCCGTAACCGGCATCGTGAGCGCCTCGGCATCGAGCATGTCGGCGGCGGCGAGGAACGCCCGCGCGCAGGCGTCCATCGAGCCGACATGAGCATGGATCAGATCGTCCGGATCGATCGATTGCCGCCTGATCTTGGCGTCGAAATTGAGACCGCCCGTCGTGAAGCCACCTGCCTTCAGAATGTCGTGGAACGCCAGCGCCAGCTCCGGTACGTTCATCGCGAACTGGTCGGTATCCCAGCCGAGCAGATCGTCACCGCGGTTGATGTCGAGCGAGCCGAACACGCCGAGCGCCTGGGCCAGCGCGATCTCGTGCTGGAACGAGTGGCCGGCAAGGATGGCGTGGTTCTGCTCGATGTTGAGCTTGACGTCTTTCAGAAGGTCATAGCGCTGGAGGAACCCGTAGCACGTCGCAACGTCGAAATCATATTGATGCTTGGTCGGTTCCTTCGGCTTCGGTTCGATCAGGAGCGGTCCCTTGAAACCGATCTTGTGCTTGTGCTCGACGACCAGCGAGACGAAGCGGCCGAGCTGGTCGAGCTCGCGCTTGATGTCGGTGTTGAGCAGCGTCTCATAGCCTTCGCGTCCACCCCAGAGCACATAGTTCTGCCCGCCCAAACGGTGAGTCACCTCGAGCGCGGCCCGTACCTGGCCGGCGGCATAGGTGAAAATGTCAGGATCCGGATTGGTCGCGGCGCCGGCCATGTAGCGGCGATGCGTGAACAGATTGGCCGTTCCCCATAGGAGACGCACCTTGGAGGACGCCATCTTCTGTTCGAAGAGATCGGCAATGGCGTTGAGGTTGGCGACGGATTCGGCGAGCGAGGCGCCTTCCGGTGCGGCATCGACATCATGAAAGGTGAAGAACGGCACATCGAGCAGGCGGAACAGCTCGAAAGCGATATCGGCCTTGGCGCGCGCCAGCGCCATTGTATCCGTGCCATGATGCCAGGGCCGCAGGAATGTCTCGCCGCCGAAGGGGTCGCCGCCGGGCCAGCAGAACGAATGCCAGTAGCAGACCGCGAAACGCAGGTGGTCCTCGAGCCGCCGTCCATGAACAATGCGATTCTTGTCGTACCAGCGGAAGGCGAGGGGGTTCTCGGCGTCCTTGCCGCCATAGACGACCGGCGCACTCGTCCCGAAGAATTTGGGTGACGCGTTCACAGCGAGATCTCCTTCAGCGCGGGATATAGTTTTCGCCACTGGTGATAGGCTTCATCATAGGCGGCCTTGGCAGACGCACGCGGCATGAAGCTCGCAAGCCGCCGCGGACGCGTGCAGACCTCTGCGGGGTTTTCGTTGGTTGCGGCAAGCCGGCCGAGCCGTGCCGCGCCAAGCGCCGCACCAACCTCGCCCTCCTCGACGCGGTGCACGGCAATACCGAGCACGTCGGCGCAAATCTGTGCCCACAGCGCCGAGCGCGATCCGCCGCCGACGAGGTCGACTTCGGTGATCGCCGAACTGGCGCCGCCGAGCGCTGCAAGATTGTCGCGCGCAGCAAAGGCCACGCCTTCGAGCACGGCCTGGACGATCTGATCGCGGCCCATCGCACCGCGAAGACCCACGAACGCGCCGCTGGCGGTGGCGTCGTTGTGTGGCGTGCGCTCGCCATCGAGATAGGGAAGGAACTTGACCGGGCTCGGTCCGCGGACGGTCTCGCCGAGCGGCGCCAGCAGCGCGGCGGCAGGCATTGCCATGACCCCTGAAATCCAGGCGAGCGAGGCGGCCGCCGCCAGCATCACCCCCATCTGGTGCCAGAGACCCGGAAGCGCATGACAGAAGGCGTGCACAGCCGACGCAGGCGCCGGCGCAAAGCTGTCGGTGACACGAAACACGACGCCTGAGGTCCCGAGCGACAGGAACGCATCGCCCGGCGTGATGGCGCCAAGCCCGATCGCGCTGGCGGCACAGTCTCCGGCACCGCCGGCAACCACGATATCTTTCGCCATGCCCCAGCGCTTCGAAAATTCGGGAGCGAGCGCCGCGCTGATCTCGCTGCCTTCGACCAGGCGCGGCATGTGGTGAAGACCGAGCCCCGTGGCATTTAGCAGCAACGCAGACCAGCAGCGCCCACCAACGTCGAGCCAGAGCGTGCCGGCGGCGTCCGACATATCCTCGACCATCTCGCCGGTCAGGCGGTAGCGCACGTAGGCCTTTGGCAGCAGCACTTTTGCCACTCGCTCGAAAATCTCGGACTCGTGACGCGCCACCCAAAGCAGCTTTGGCGCCGTGAAGCCCGGCATCGCCAAATTGCCAGCGATCGCGTGCAACGAGGGGCAGTGCCGCTCGAGCCGCTCGCATTCGGCATGCGAGCGGCCATCATTCCAGAGGATCGCCGGCCTCAGCGGACGGCCGTCATCACCGAGCAACGTGGCGCCGTGCATCTGGCCTGAAAGACCAATACCACGCACCTGCGCAACCTCGCGCGGATGCGCGGATGCAAGATCGTCGACGGCGCCGATCGCAGCGCCGACCCAGGCGTCCGGATCCTGCTCGGACCAAAGCGGCGCGGGATGTGACATCGCAAGCTCGCGCGCGGCCGTCGCGACGATTGCGCCGGCCTCGTTCACCAGCACCGCCTTCACACCGGACGTGCCGATGTCCATTCCGAGATACAAATTGTCATCCTCCCTTGCAGCCCGGCTGGCGATCTTCGTCGCCTTCCAGCATCGAAATCAGTGCTGCCGGCTAGGGCAGATTGTCCCGCATCACGATGTCGATCCGGATCTTCTCCTGCTCAATCAAGATCGGCTCGCCGCGGGCAAGCGCGAGCAGCACGCGCACGGCGGCCCGCGCCTCATGTCCCGGGTTTTGTGAGATCGCCGCGTCCATCACGCCCTGCAACAAGAGCTTGCGCGTCAAGACCGTGACGTCGTGGCCGACAAACACGACCTGCTTCTCGCGACCGGAATCGATCAGGGCCTTGGCAACGCCTTGCGTGCCCGCGCCGACATTGTAGAAACCGACGATGTCGGGATGTTTGCCGAGCAGCCGCGACAGGAGTTGTTCCGAGCGCTCGTCCTCGTCGCGACCTTCGAGCACGGGCAGCACGTCGAGCCCTGAAAACTCCGACGCCATCACCTGGTTGAAGCCGAAGATGCGCTCGGCGTGGTCGCGTAGGCCCTGCGAGCCCGCGACGATCGCGACCTTGCCCGATCGCGGACCGACGAGCCGGCCGACCAGCGCGCCGGCGGTGCGCCCGGCGGCGATGTTGTCGATGCCGACATAGTGATGACGCCGCGACGACGGCACATCCGAGACCAGCGTCACGACCTTGGCGCCGGCATCGACGAGATCGTTGATGGCGGCGCGGACGCTAGGATGATCGAGCGCCACCACCGCAACGCCATCATAGTCGCCGCCGGCAAGCGTCTCCAGCGAAGCCGCGAGGACGGAGGGGTCGAAAACGTCAGTCGCGACCATCTCGACCGCAAGCCGACGCGCCGACAGCCAGCCCGACATCTCGCCGAGATAGGAGTGGATCTGCTGCATGAACAGGTTCGGCCCGGACGGCATCACGAAGGCGAAGCGCCGTGCCCGGCCACGGGCGAGCTCGGCCGCGGCCACATGTGGCTGGAAGGAATTTCGCGCGATCGCCTCCTTGACGCGGCGAACCGTGTCCGGCCGCACGCCGGGGCGGTTGTGCAACACACGATCGACCGTCGCGAGGCTGACGCCAGCCTGGCGAGCGATGTCCCTGAGCGTCAGAGGGCTGTTGGCGTCAGCATCCTTCATGGACTGAAGGCTAGCAGAGGTTATTTGAGGTGCGCAACTCATTTTGAGGGACACGACACCGCGTAGCGGTAGCGCCCTCCGGGAGCGGTCGTCAGGGTCTGGTCAGATCAAGCGTCAAGAGGCCGTTGGGGTCCTCGACCTACCTGCAACCCAATAAGGCTTATCACCTTGCGGAGTTGAGCATAGGTAACTCCTTAAGCATTGATCAGTGACACGATCGCCTCTCGGATCCAGCGTTGTCCGCTGTGTCCGTGACTGCGCTCGTGCCACACCATCCCGACGGCGAAGCCTTCCACGGGGAACGGACAGTCCATCACCTTGAGCGTGTCGGAACGGTCGCGCACCAGCCTTTCCGGCACCAGAGCCACGAAGTCCGAGTCAGACACGATCTCGGGAACGAACAAAAATGAAGCGGCGGATAACACCGCATTGCGCTTGTATCCGAGAGCAGCCAAAGCGCTATCCACCGGTGTCACAAAGCCGCCGCCACCAAGGGACACGACTACGTGCTCCAGCCTGGCAAATTCTTCGACCGTGATCCCTTTCCGTAGTCGCGGATGCTTGCGGCGGCCGATAAGCACATAGCGCTCGTCGAACAGATGCCTGGTACGAAGACTGGGCGGCGCATCCTGTGGTGTCATCAGCACCAGGTCGACTTCACCGCGCGCCATCTGCGCCTCCAACTGCGGCAGGTCCAGATTGCGCAGGGCCACACGCACCCCGGGTGCCCGCGTTCTGAGTTCCACGACGAGCGGCTTGATCACTGCTGCCTGCAAATAGTCTGTGCAGGCGATGGCGACGGTTAGCTTGGCCTTGGCAGGATCGAAGTTCCTGTGCCTGGCGACGGTGGCGCGAACCTGGTCGAGCGCTTGGCGCAAGGGGGTCGAGCAGTTCGATTGCCTTGGCGGTCGGCGTCATTCCTCGCTGTGCAGGAATGAGCAGCAAGTCATCGAATTCATGCCGGAGACGGTTTAGCTGCGCGCTTACCGCTGGTTGGCTCAGATGAAGGCGGATCGCCGCCTTCGTGACGTTCTGCTCACCAGCAACGTCTCGAGAGTGACCAACAGATTGAGATCGAGGCGCTTGCTATCCATCGGATGGATAGTAGCCGAACACTTCTACGATTTCAAATATAGCTCGGATCAGTCGAGACTTCGTGCACCAGGGCAGACCCGCGCCGCGCTCACCTGCGAGGCCGTGGTGGGGATCGGGCGGCAGCGTTTCATGCCCTTGAGAAAAGGAGAAATAGCGTGATCCAGACCGATACCTCCAAACCTTTGATCACCGTAGTCGGTGCCTCAAGTAAGCAAGGTCGAAGCGTCGCCGAAGCCTTGCTCGACAGCGGGCGCTACCGGGTGCGTGCCCTGACTCGGCGCCGCGACAGCCAGCCCGCGCAAATCCTGGCGCAGAAGGGCGCCGAAGTCGTGGTCGCGCCGCTTGAGCCCGGCAAGCAGGCTGAGTTGACCGCGGCTATGAGCGGCTCGGCCGGGGCGTTCTTGATGACGCCGCCCATCGTCAAAGTGCCGCCCGCTGAACTTGAGTTTACCCTCGGCAAGGAATTGGCCGATGCGGCGGTGGCGGCCGGTGTCGAACATGTAGTTTTCAGCGGGCTCGAAAATGTCGAAGCGCGCACCGGCGGTACCAAGTGGGCGCCGCACTTCACCGATAAGGCGAAGGTGGCAGATTATATTCGCAGCCTGCCCATTCGCAGCTCGTTCGTGTACCTGGCGTTCTTCTACACCAACTTCCTCGAATATTATGTGCCGCAGCGCGGGAAGGACGGCATCACGTTTGCCATCTACTTACCGCCGCACATCCCCATGCCGTTCTGTGATCCGCTCACTGCGGCCGGGCCGGCGGTGCGCGAGATTTTCGATCGCCCGACGCAATACGCCGGCCAAACCCTGCCGGTTATCGGCGAGTTTCTCTCGGCGCAGGACATGGTGGACACGTTTGCGCGCGTCACCGGGCAGCGGGCGCGCTATGCCTCCGCTTACTCGCGCGAAGATCTGTTGCGCCACTTTCCGGGTTTTGCCGCCGACGAGCATCTTGTGCGCGAGTTGGTGGGCATGGTGGAATACGCAGTCGAATATGGTTACTTCGCCCCCGAGCGCGACCTGACGTGGAGCCGGAAAATCGATCCGCATGCGTTGACCTGGGAGCAATTCCTGAAACGCAGTCATTGGCAAGGCGACTTGCTGTCTTATGGCGCCGCTCCTGAGCCCGATCACGCCCTTCTTCGTTAGGCGCGGCTGGCTGGACCTAGTCAAACTTCCTCACGATGGGTTGGAGCGAGAGCTTAAGAATCTCAATTATTTGGACGACCGCCTGTGCACGACGTGTGCACCGGAAATTCAACAAAAATCTTGCGACAGCCAATGTGAGCCGGCCCTGAAGTGGGGCAGGGCACGTGAATTGGGCGTGGTGGACGACGAAGACTCGCCGAGGCGGGGAGCTGTGTGTGCGGGGACGAGCTCCGCTGTTGTCGGAGGCGAAAAGCGCCGCCAGGTTTGCCGAGCTGCGCTGATTCAACTTGAAAACAAAGATCGCCGTAGCCGGGTTGGTAGCGCTCCCCCTGATTTGAACGCCGATATTGTCTAGCCGTGTTATGCGTGATCGAGATAGTCGGACACGCCGTTCGGCCGCGCATCGAGGGATACTGCGCAGTGCTGAGGATTGGAATCGTCTCGGACACCCACGGGCTCCTGCGGCCTGAGGCTGAGCAAGGGCTTGCCGGGGTGGCGCATATCATCCACGCGGGCGATATTGGCCACGCGGACGTTCTTGTCAGACTCCGTCGGATTGCGCCCGTCACCGCGATCAGGGGAAACATCGATACCGGCGACTGGGCGAAACATTATCCCGACACCCAGGTGATACGACTCGGGGAGCGGTCCTTCTATGTCTTGCACGATCTTCAGCAACTGCAGATCGACCCAGCAGTTTGCGGAATTGACGTGGTGGTTTCCGGTCACTCGCATCGTCCTCGGATCGAAACGATTGACGGTGTGCTCTATCTAAACCCTGGAAGTGCCGGGCCACGGCGTTTCAAGCTGCCTATCACACTGGCTACTTTGGAGCTGACCGCAAGCGGCCTTCGGCCGATCATACACGACCTTAGTCGCGCCGAGTGATGTGGACGAGGCCGACTAACACTAAGCAGTGTCCTTTCTAGGATATTCGCAACCAGGCTCGGCGTGCTATCGTCGCTCGTCACTCGCAAGTTCGACCTTGGTATCGTTCGTGCGGACCAACGCACTGGATACACGTGTTGTGAATGTCACTGTGTGGTGAAAGCATCTAATCTGCAACGTCCCTAACTTGCAGTCTGTCGCGTTGGTTTTCGTATTTTTGATATCTCATATTGTTCAAGCGGCGAGATACCTGTTCGTCTTACCTATGTCTCCACTTCCATCGAAAGCGGACTGGTCAGCATGATTGGCATGTCTCATTTCCCAACAGACGGACTATTTCTACTGTCCTTTGCTTGGCCCGTTGGGCCCTCTGTTATCGGATTCTTGGGCAGGGGGCTTCTGTGCTTTTGGCACCGCCTCGATCAACAGCGCAAGCGCCTTGCTGAAGCCTGAAGCGGCGTAAGATGCGCCCCGATAGTGCCCGAGACGCACGACGACGAGATCGTGCGAGGGAATGATCAGCGTGGTCTGCCCGCCAGCGCCCGCCATGTAATAGGCATCGCGCGGGACTGGATACTGCCCGACGCCGTTGAGCCAGAAAAAGGCTCCATAGATCGGCCGATTGTCCGCGGCCCAGGCGGGCGCAAGCGTGCTGACGAATGTGGTGTAGCCCTCTGGGAGAATGCGCTCACCGTTCCAAACTCCCCCCTGAAGAAAGAGATTGCCAAGCCGCGCCCAATCGCGCCCGGAGCCCACCACATGACCTTGCCCTAGAAAATTTCCGAAGGGATCAGTTTCGATCACCATGGTACGGATGCCGAGCTTGTCGAACAGCACCCGCTGGGGAAATGAGAGATATTCGTCGCCGCGTTTTTCGACACCGAGCCGGATCAGATAGTTGATCAGGACCGGATCGGTGTTGCGATAGCGTCCGACCGTGTCGGGAGGCCATTGCAATGGCCGTGTTGCCGCGTAGTGAAAGGAATCGATGCCGCCGGTATAAAGATAGACGTGATCCGGATAAGGCCCCGTTGGGTCATAATCGGGGTCTTGGGGCGCCCTGATCCGAAGGCCGCTCGACATGTGAAGGAGATTCGCAATGCGTATTTTGGCGCGCGGGTCGCCGGGTGTTTGCCATTCAGGGATCGGTGCCTCCTGGTCCAAATCATAGACGCCGTCTTTGACCAGAATGCCAAAGAGCGCTGCCGTAGCGCTCTTGCCCATGGACCAGCTTTCGAGCGGCGTGTGCGCCGTAATGCCTTCCGCGTAGCGCTCGGCAATAAGGCGGCCTTTCCATGTCACAACGAACGCGGCGGTCAATCCTTCGGCCGGCTGGAACGCGGCATTCACGGCAGCTTTGAGTTTCTCGGCGTCGATCTCTGTCGGTAACGGATCTTGCGGCAGCATGTCGCCCGTGGGCCACATTTGGGTGGCGGGATCGGGCAATCGGCTCTTGACGGCGACCGGCTTGAAATTCACGGCGCTCTTGCCGATCGGGAACGTGACGCAACCCTGGCTTCCGAGGTATTTGGCCGTCCGGGTTACGCCGCTAGGGAGCGTGACATGGACCGCCTTGTTGACGCGATCGATGACCGGCTTGCCGAGCTTCGCGCGCTGTGGGTAGGGCGCCGTGAAAAACCCAACATTTTCGGCCGCGAAATCGGGCGCTAGACCGGTCATGAATACAGCTGAGCACATGACCTTTGCATATCCGGCGGCATGATGCGTCAAGGGGCCGCCTGGCGGCGGCACATAGGGCGTGTCGAGTTCGAATGATTTCGCGCGGGCGATGAGCGCGTCCTTGGCGGGAGCCTGCGCAGCCGCCGCCGCACCGGCGAGGGCCACAAAAATCGTCGCCAGAAGACACTTATTCATGATCGCTCCCGCGAAAACGAACAATAATCGTTTGGTTCAATTGCTGCGCATGCAACACATCAATATGCCCTAACGCGGATCTGAGTGAGAGTATGGACCAGCCCTCGCGGCGCAGGATATCAGATCTGCGGCACAACCGCTCGGCCGCTAGCTACGGCCGGCGAGTTCCGTTTCGGGCCAAGCGGACCAATACGACAGGCCTGCCTGCAGATAGTGAGCATGCTTCTTCACCCCCAATCATGATCGCCCGCGCAGCAGCGTTATCTCGCAATTGCCGCCTTGTGGGGCCGGTTGAAATAGACACAATATGCTCGCTTCGGGATCGAGGAGGATGCCATGCCCGAAGCACCAAGCGACATTGATTATACGGTTGATATAGGCAGACACGAGACGATGTTCCGTGCAAACACCCCCAAAGGAGAGGAATTCCTCGGCGGCGGTGAACTTACAATGTCCAATGAGGAAGCGCATACATTCATACAGGATGCCCGCGCAGCAGGGCTGACGGTCAAATCGTTTTTCTAACGGTTTCGCAAGCAGGTCCTGGACCTCGCTATTGGTCGAAGGCCAAGCCATCGGATGCAAGAGGCGCACTGCTTTAACGCCATTCTAGATCATCAGCCCGGTCCCGTAGGTCCGAAGGTGCCGGTCTCGGAAGTGCAGCGTAGGACGCAGCGCTGCGCTCTTCATGTCCAGCGCCGCTTAAACACGCAGTGCCGGGCGTACTGTCCTAACTAGTACACTAGCGAAGGCAAATTAAGACACGCTCCGACGCGACCGTCACGAGGCGCGCGCCAACCTTGGCGCTCATGGCTCGCATGGACCAGCTAGAAAACCAACCAGACAGGATCAAGATCGGGGACCTGATAGGTGACGTCCGTGCCGCCAATAGCGTTCGCGCCCATAAAGAAACGCCAGCAGCCAAAGAAGGCTACCCATGACGAGCCAGAGCAGTCCGGTGACGGCATCCTGACTGAACTCCAGCTTCTCGAAGGCCGGCCACATCCACCACCCGCCCCGGATCAGGAGCGCGAGCCATACGAGCATCAACACGTGCCAAAGGACGACTCTCACCATCGCTTGATCGCGAACCGCAAGTAGCGGTTCTCCCGTCGCTCCGTCACGCTGCAAACCGCTTCATGATGTCAGCCCATGAGTGGTACGCCCAATAGCCGACGGACACGAGGCCGGTGACGAAGCTGAACCAGAGGATAATGGCGTTCAGCGTACTGACCCTAAACTCCGGCGGCAGACGACGGTTATTGATCATCATGATCTGCAGCGAACCGATCGAGCGGTAAACCACTGCCGCCACAGCCACCATTAGCCACATGAAGAACGGCTGTTGCTGTAGGATCAGATAGAAGCCTGCCAAAACCGCGACGGTTACCACGATGAAGTACCACACGCGGTAAGGAATCTTGTCTTCTAGATCGGTGGTCACGGCGATGGCATCGGTCGTGGTGCGGCCGACGAAGGTGTCATAAAACGGGAACTGGGCATCATAAAGCGTGACCATGATCACGATCAGCATTAGCGCCCCAGCGGCCGGCCCGAGAACGCCCTGTGCCACGATCGCCATCTGCAGGGGCACCTCCACGCCCGTCGGCACCTTACCGGTATTCAGGAACTCGTTGTGGAGGTACGCATAGCCGGCGACCGAATAGAGGTAGGTCATGATCAAGCCGCCGATGATCGCCCACCATACGACAAGGCTCAAGCCACCCAGCCGGACCCACTGCTTCATCTTGGCGACTTCCTGCGGATCGTTGCTGTTCCACCGTATCTCCTCGGCAGTAATCCGCTCGGGCGGCCGCAGGAAGCCCGTGACCTGGCCCGCGTAGCGGCCCATGCCCCATCCTGCCGCGACTACCCAAAAGCTGACCCACATCAGGCTGCCGCCGGGCTGATTGTAGAGCGCAACAATATCGAGCGGCGTAACATCCTTGGTCCATTCCGGCGAAAAGAATAGCAGCCCCAAATAGGCCTGCAGAATCGTAATATAGTCGCTGGGTTTGGCGGCAATGACAGTGACCGCCAGGACCAGGACGATATTCAAAAACATGATGACCTTGAAGAACCATTCGAGAAACGCGTAGGTGCGATTAGAAAAATAGAAGACGACGAGAACCAGCACGGCCCAGATGTATTGCGGCGGCAACGCCTGTCCAAAAAGGGTCCAGCCCTGAGGCGTGGAAATGCCGGTGAACCTTTGCGCAGCGATGACCGCGCCTCCCATCCACGCCGGCCACGCCCACGTCAGCACCGCGGCGATCGCCCAAAACCACGGCCAGAAGCCACGTGGCGCCAGCTCGTTGGTGCCGGCGAAGAACGACCGACCGGTGCAGCAGCTGTATTTGATGCACTCATATACCAGCGCCGTCTCGACGATGACGGAGATCACCAACAACCAGTGCCAACCGAGCGCCCCGCGTGCTGCCACGTTGGGCAGCAGGTAAGCCTCACCCCCACCGATCGAAATGCCGAAGTTGATGGCTTGGGGTCCCACTGCGGCAATGATGCCGCCAATCGTCAAAGGCAGCGGGTCTGGAACATTCTGAAGATCGCGCGGATCGCTGGTCGCACCGCTGGCTGCTGCAACTTCGGCCATGCTCGCCCCCTCAGGTCCCTCGAACGGGTCGGCACACGTCCAAATATTAGGGCAGGCTGCTCTCCAGACAGGCAGGTGTCAAGGCATGGGCAACGGGTATTGCCCCTCCATCGGTTGTTTGCGGTTCACGCAGTTCACAAGCAACGCGGACTACCGGCGCACTGCGCTCAGCAATGCAAAAGTGTGGGACGCCGTGGAGAACAGGGCAACGATTTCGGGGCCTCTCCTTGAGGCGCGTCGTCTTGAGCGCGAGCGCCTGGCTTCTGCCGATCGGCCGTGTCGAGCTGCCTCTGCGAGCGGCGATGACACCTGTCGGCGGCGGCTGCGCCCTCATTGTCGCTAACCGTACTCAAGTTTTACGATTTACTTAGCGTTTGCTGCTTCCGCCCTCCGTTGCTCGGTTCTTCCTATCCGCCATGTGATTCAAATACGCCAAGATCAGCCCGAGTTCCTCATCGCTCAGGTCCTCTTCGGAAAAGCTGGGCATCCGCTGCTCGGGCCAAACCCGAACCGAGCGTGGATCTCGGATCAGCGCGCGCAAACCGGCATCGGTGAAGTACTCGGTTGGGTTCATCGGCAAATTCAGATCGGGGCCAGCCGACGCCGATCCTGCCTGGTTCATCGTGTGGCATGTGAAGCATTTGTTCACGAAGAGGGTTTGCCCGTCTCGCGCCGGATGGAGGGCAGGGAGCATGGGATCAACCGCGAGCGAGGGCCACCGCTTGGCTGGCGCGTCTTGCACCGATAAACTGACAAGTTGGTAGGGCCACATCATGGTTGGGACGGATGACGCTTGATCGCCGAGCCATACGATATAGAAGGCGCCTGCGCTCTTATCCTTACCTGGAATTGGTGGCCACCGCCTGTCGGCGGCTTCGATTGCCATATACGCGACGACGCCGTCTTTGGCGTACACCAGATCGCGAGGGATTTGCGTCACGAAGCCGTCTTGCGCTACCGCTTCCACCACGGCATCGGGCGGAATGGCAACTCCTTCAAGCAACTTCGCGAGCGCCACGGCTCGATACGTCCGAGGAGTACGGTATGCGACATCACGCGACGTGGTGATTTCGACGACATCCGTGCGGGCAAGCAGCGCGTCCCGATCGAAGATATGGGCGCGACCATCGGCTGACACCGTCAACGTCGGACCGGTTGCACAAACCGATGTTGGCACTGTGAAGGCAACCAGCGAGAAAGCCAACGTAACAGCGAGCCCGATCATCGTTGTGGGCATATCCGAAACATCCCTCCAACGCGGCAATGGTAGACGCACAATGCGACTATTGCAGAGTTACACCTATTCCCAACTCCTCCAGCAGCGAAGCCCAACCCTTCGAAAAAATCTCGTCTCGTGTGGGCCACTGCGTAAGGGTTCTTGACCAAAAGCGCGCCGTTCGAGAGACAGCCCTCGCTAAATCCAAGAGCAAGCAAGGCGTTGTGAACCCTACTTGCCCCGAGTTGTGGTGGCTTTTCAGACGTCCATGCCTTGATATCGCTATCGATTGCGGAACCTAGTCAACCCGGAGCGGATCCAGGCGCAGATGGAAGGCGCTGTGATCATGGGCCTGAGCTTCGCCAAAACTGGCGCGATCACCTTCAAGGACGGCAAGGTGCAACAGGGCAATTTCGACGATTTCCCGGTGCTCCGGATCGACGAATCCCCTGCCGTGACCAACGTCTATATCGTGCCTCCCGGACCCGACACCCCGCCCAGCGGCGTCGGTGAGCCGGGCGTGCCGCCCGTTGCGCCGGCGCTGATCAACGCGATCTTCGCCGCGACCGGCAAGCGCATCCGCGCACTGCCGATCGGCAAGCAATTGGAAGCGTAAGGGGGAACGTTAGACCGCACGGGCCGTTTTCGTTGATCTAGGAGGAGCCAGACCGATGAAACCCAACTCAACGGCGCTCGCGGTGTCGCTGCTGTCGAGCGTGCTTCTGTTGACTGCCCAGGCGGCGACCGCTCAAACCACGTCGCCGCCGCCCGCGACCGCAACGCGGCCAGCAACAACACCGCCGGGGCAAACCTCGATGCCAAGCGAAAGCCCACCGGCCACGACAACGCAGACCACCGGCGAAGCCAGCCGGGATCCGATGATCAAGCAAATGAACGAAGACGAAAAGCGGAAGGTCGAGACCAAGGGCAAATAAAAACAAGCCAACCTGAAAGCGGCGGACGTTCGTCCGCCGCTTTTTTCTTCCGTTGCCGTCTCGGCAAATTACCTCTGGCGGTTACTTCTTGAGGGCAAACACCCAGACGACGCCGCCCTGCGGCACGTTGTTCTCGATACCGATGTTGTTGGTCGT
Source organism: Bradyrhizobium sp. sBnM-33 (assembly GCF_032917945.1). Classification (NCBI taxonomy): domain Bacteria; kingdom Pseudomonadati; phylum Pseudomonadota; class Alphaproteobacteria; order Hyphomicrobiales; family Nitrobacteraceae; genus Bradyrhizobium; species Bradyrhizobium sp. sBnM-33. Next base: position 6,475,350 of record NZ_CP136624.1, on the reverse strand, counting down.
CAGCGCGTCCTGGATGCGCTGGGCGTCTACACCCCACCCGGACTGGATCGCGATATACTGTGTCCCGTCCACTTCGTAGGCGACCGGCATGCCCATGATGCCGGAATTGGTCTTCTGCTCCCAAAGCAGTTCGCCGGTCTTGGCGTGGAAGGCGCGGAACATCCGGTCGTTGGTACCTCCGACAAAGATCAGGTCGCCCGCGGTCGCCGTCACCGACCCAAACAGGTGCGATCTGGGGAAAAGATGCGACCACACCTTCTTTCCCGTCGCCGGATCCCACGCCTGCAGCTCACCAAAATGCGTGGCGCCGGCGCGAACCTTCAGACCGATATCTTCGGGCTTGGTCCCGAGCCAAAGCTGACCGGGCACCAACGGCACCTTCTCGCCGGTAAAGCCGCCGCAGAAATTCTCGTTGGCGGGAATATAGACCAAGCGGGTCTTCGGACTATAGGCCGCCGACGGCCAGTCCTTGCCGCCCCATAACGACGGACAGAACTCAACCCGCTTGCCCATAACCGGCTTGTGAGCCGGATCGACGATCGGCTTGCCCGTCTCGGGCTCAATGCCCTTCCAGACGTCGGTATAGACATAAGGCCAGCCGGCCACATACTTGATGCTGTCCGGCTTGCGCTCGAGTACCCAGAAGATCGCGTTGCGTCCCGGATGGATGAGGCTCTTGAAGATGCGACCATCCCGCTGCAGGTCGATCAGCATTGGCGCATCCACCTCGTCCCAATCCCAGGAATCGTTCTGATGGTACTGGAAATAGGTTTTGATCTTGCCGCTATCCGGGTCGAGCGCTAGCACCGAGGTTGTGTAGAGATTGTCGCCGGGGTGAGTATCTCCCGGCCACGGGGCGGCGTTGCCGGTGCCCCAGTAAATGGTCCGGGTGTCGGGATCGTAGTTGCCCGTCATCCACGCAGAGCCGCCGCCCGTTTTCCAGTCGTCGCCGCTCCAGGTCTCGTGGCCCGGTTCGCCTGGGCCGGGAATGGTGAAGGTCCGCCACAATTCTTTGCCGTTATTGGCATCATAGGCGACGACATAGCCGCGCACGCCGAATTCACCGCCGGCGGCACCGACGATAACCTTGCCATCGACAACCAGCGGCATCAGGGTCAGGTACTGACCCTTTTTGTAGTCCTGGACTTTGGTATCCCACAGGACCTTGCCGGTTTTGGCATCGAGCGCGACCACATGGTCATCCGTTGTAGCCAGGTACAGCTTGTCCTGCCACAATCCCACCCCGCGGTTGGTCGGGTGCAATTGGAAGAGATCGTCGGGGAGCTGGCGTTTGTAACGCCAGTACTCATCGCCTGTCTTGGCGTTGAGGGCGATCACCTGGCCCTGTGGGGTGGCGACGAACATCACGCCATTGTTTACGATCGGCGGCGCCTCGTGCCCCTCAATCACGCCGGTCGAGAAGGTCCACACCGGCACCAGGTCTTTCACGTTCGAAGTATTGATCTGGTCGAGCGGGCTGTATCCCTGGCCGTCATAGGTTCGGCGATAGAGCATCCAGTTGCCGGGTTCCGGGTTCTTCAGGCGGTCGGCGGTCACCGGGGTGTATTTCTCAATCGGGCCGGCAATGGCAGCGATTGAAAACAGGCACGTGGACGCAACAAAGCTCGACAATAGCCATTGCTTCATGGTCATGGACGTCATCTCCCTAGCTCTTTCTCTCTGCCGCCCTTGGTGGTGCGATCATCTGGGGCAGGGGATCCGATGCGACCGCGCCCCATCACCCTTGTTGAGCACCTACCTTTCCAACGAATGTCGCAGCTATGGTGAGCGAGCCGTCGGCTATTACCAGCGGGAGTGCCGCAAGGCGCCGCGGCGCTGGTCCAAACACCACTTGTGCGCCTTCCCGCGGATTGAATTCGGAGTTGTGACAAAAGCACTTGAGAACGTCTTTGTCGCCCGTCTCGGACTTCAGCCAGCCGGTGACAGAACATCCGGTGTGAGTACAGATGGCCGAATAGGCTGCAATGCCCTCAGCAGAGCGTGAGCGGGTCTCCTCATCCATTTCGCCGGGATCAAGCCTTATGACCAGGATCTCGTTCAACCGCGAGCCGTTGCGGACGACCGAAGTCTTGGGGTCTTTTGGCCAGGCGTGCAGTGGCGGTTCACCGCGCTTCACGTCATCGGGCGCGATGACGGCGCCGACGCGTTCGCCTTCGGAGACAACAAGAAGATCGCCTTTCTTCGGCCGGTCGCTGCTGCCGGGTTGATCTTCTTGTGCCGCAGCGAACCTCCGCCCCGTCAGAAACGCTCCGGTGGCCAGCGTCGTCAAAAGGAGCGAGCGTCGCGTTTGCTTTGGACACCACATTTGTCTTCTCCAGCTCCGCTATGAGCCTGGATCTCAGTGGCGTGTAACCTCAGCGCTTGACGGCAAGGATAATGAAGCCCGCGTCAGGAAGACGAGGTTACGCTCAGTCGTGCTACACCTCCAGAAGGCTCAGCGCGACTTTTCACCGCTGCCTGTCGCCCCGGTCGAGGTGCCTGTGGCTGAGCCCGTTGTCGGCGGAGCCGAGTCAGTCTTCCCAGGGGGGTGGGCGGAAGCACCGGGCTTTTCCTGCTCGCCGACATACCCGGACTCACCGGACTGGCGAGTCTTGGCGCCCTTGTCAGCCTCCTCCTGCATTTGTGGGTTCGGTGCCGGCTGCTGCTGCTGCGCCAGCGCTGGCAGGGTGATCATCGTTCCGCTCGCGACAAGCATCGCAACTACTGTGGTTCGCATGGAAAGTCCTCCCCGTCGTAGCGTCACTTCTAACAATACCAACGCCCCGGCTCGCGATGGTTTCCTAATTCATCCTCTTATTTTCAAGATAAGGGATGCGGCAAGACGCGCAGCCGCGCCGCTAGTGAGATGCGCAACACAGAAGGCATAACGCGCCGATTCGCGTAAACATGATCCCAGCGCCGAACGGCCTTAGCTGTACTTCCGCTGACTGAAACTCGATAGGATACTGTTGTTCTTCGATGCGACCGAGTTCTCGCAGGCTCACGTAGCTCACGCCCGAACGGCCGACATCGGCATTACCATGACAAGCACGCCTATTCGGCTCATTTTTGGTTGCTGAGCGCGTGCAATTAGCGGGGATGCTACCGTGCCGCCGAGTATACCCAGTAAGGCACGCCCCACCTGCGCTAGCCGAGGCGATTGGGCACACGAGTGGACTGGACCAGCTCTAACCTAGCTGCCGTGGGTGCGAATGCTCAGGCAAGCAGGATTTGACCGGTGGCGTCCGGTTCTCCGGAACAGTGTAAAGCCAGCAGGCTGCCTCCCGAGGATCAGACCCCGGATAGGACCGCGATTGCACGATTGAGTTGAGGATCACTACGATCCATGGAGTCCGGGTCAGCTTGGACTTCGATCGTGGGTGCGACGCCAACGCCTTCCAGCCGCTCGCCGTCGACACGCACGTCCTCGACAGCGAGCAACAGCAAGCCGCCCCCAATGAGGAATGCCGTGGCAGCGAGAACAGCTCCCTCGGTACGGGTACCGATGACCTCGCCAAGCCGGTATTTTTTGAAGCCATAGGCAAGGATTTCCTTGCCACTGCGGGTGCCACCGTTGACAAGCATGGCGACAGCCTTGCGCCATTTCACGTTCCGGAGTTCGCTGGCGCCATTGCGATCAGTGACTTGCATCGTCGGCGCTCGCGTGTTGAACAAATCAAGATACTCGGGAATCGCGCCACCCCAGCCATCGCGCAGGTCCCAGATCAGCGCGTCGGCTTCGTTCAGCGGACTTTGCGATAGAAGATGCTCGAGCGTCCGCTGATACACCGAGCCAGCGTAACACCAGACATGAACATAGCCGATGCTTCGGCCGTTGGCCCGTATTATGCGGGCGCTGGCCCTCAAGCCGTCCAGGAACATTTTGTTGGGCTCAATATCGACTGGGGTAGCCGATAGTTGCATAAACGCGCCGCCACGACGCAGGCTCAACACTACTTCCTTGCCAATTTTGTCGCGGAACGACTGTACCGGCTGAAATGGTGCACCGTCGGCGGAGACGATCACATCGCCAGCGAGCAGGCCGGCTTGTTGGGCCGGCGTGCGCTCTATAACACCGGTAATCACGCTGCGGCCCTGCATGTCGAGACGCGAGAGGATGCCAATGCCGGGATAGGAGATACGGCCACCCGGAAAAGCGCGTTCCAGTCCGCGTCGCCTTAGCGCACCGGCAAAGATATCGCAAAGCTGGTAGTATTCTGGTTCGTACCGTGTGTAGTAGCGGGTGTGCGAAGCATGCAGCTCGGAGAGCATGCTATTAGTGACGCTGGCCAGCGCCTCTTCGGAACTCGCGCGTGTGGCGTTTGGCAGGTAACGTTCCCGAACAGCCGACCAATCGAGCCCGTGTAGGTGCGGATCGTAGAATCGGTCCCTGACGGTCCGCCATACCTCCTCGAACGCGGCGATGCGTGCGGACACGGGCTGGGATGTAGCCGAATCCGCTTGTTCTAGCTGCTCGGCCCACGCTGGAGTCAGGGCTGATGCCGCAGCCATTGATGTTAGCCGCAAGAAGTGGCGGCGCGACGGTACCGAGTTGATTGCCTCCTTCATCGTGCAACCTTGGAGCTCGTCGCTTCACATCAGGTTGGAACGTGATGATTAACAAGCTCTCTTCTAACCTTCATGGTGTTTGCCTGGTCAAGATGTACAGCCTGCCGTTTCGAGGCTCCATCCGATCGTTCGAACTGATATCAAATAGCATAAAGGGATCGCCAGAAGGATTGGAAGAGGCGTTTGTAGCGCATTTTTGAAATACCTTGGGCCATCTCGTCATGGCAGTTCGCGCCCTTTGCGCGGCCCCACATGGTGTTCTCTCGCCTTTGCGCGAGAGGATGCCTATGTTGTGGGGTACCTGCAGCGCCCCCAAAGCGACAATGGGAGTTATGCTCATGGACATGCCTAGCAAGGAATTTGCGCTGGCGGGCAGCCTTGAGGAGCTGAAGATCAAGGGGCACGGTGGCCACCGTCCGATCCTCGTCGTCTACGACCGCGGGCGCATCTTCGCCCTCGACAATCGGTGCCCGCATATGGGCTTCCCGCTCGAGCGCGGCAGCGTCGAGGACGGCATCTTGACCTGTCACTGGCACCACGCTCGCTTCGATCTCGAAAGCGGCTGCACCTTCGATCTATGGGCGGACGACGTGCCGATCTGCCCGGTCGAGGTGCGTAATGGTGACATCTGGGTGAAGACCACGTTCACTCATGCCTATCCCGCCGCGCACTGGCATCAGCGGCTTGCGAACGGCCTCGCCCACGACCTCGGCCTCGTCATTGCCAAGGCCGTGCATGGTCAGCTCGCGGCCGGCGTACCGCAGGCCGAAATCGTACGGCAGGTGGCACTGTTCGGGGCGCAAAATCGCGACGGCTGGGGCGTGGGTCTTACGATCCTGACGGCACTCGCCAATCTCCTGCCTGTGCTGCCAGCGGAGGAAGCCTATCTCGCTCTGTTCCACGGCGCACGCCGCGTGGCGGCGGACTGCGACGGCAAGGCGCCGCGGCGGGAACGCGCGCCGCTTGGAAGCCGACCGGATCCGGTCGCGCTGAAACGCTGGCTGCGGCGTTGGACAAACGTGCGCCATCGCGAGGCGGCCGAGCGCACCCTGCTCACGGCGATTGCGGCCGGCCTCTCCCCGGCTGAACTCGCTGATGCCCTGTTCGCCGCCGAGACCGAGCGGGCTTTCGCCGACACCGGGCACTCGCTCGACTTCATCAACAAGGCATTCGAGTGCCTCGACCTGGTCGGCTGGCAACACGCGGCGGCTCTGCTGCCGACTGTCGTCGGTCAGATGGTAGCGGCTCGTGGCGCCGAGGAATCAACTGCCTGGCGCCAGCCCGTCGACCTTATTGCGTTGTGTGAGGAAACAACCAGCGAACTCGCGGACCTGTTTGCTGCCGGACGCGGCTCGCGCAACTGGTCGGGCTACGCCGCACTGGCTCAAGAGCTGCTCGGTGACGATCCGGCCAGGATCGTTGACGCGCTCAAGGGGGCGATCCGCGCCGGTGCGGCTGCTGCTGACCTTGGCCAATCCCTCGCGTACGCGGCAGCGCTCAGGGTGGCGCGCTTCGGCAATGCCAACGAGCACGCCGACTGGGAGACGGCACATCACGTCTTCACCTACGCCAACGCAGTCCACCAGATGCTGACGCGCATCGGGACTGCCAACATCGACGCTCACGTCACGGCCGTGCGCGGCGTATTGCACGGGGCGATGGCGCTCTACCTTGCTCGCTATCTCAATGTGCCGCCGGCGCGCATCCCGGGCGACGGCGGCGAGCAGCTCGATGATCTGCCCGCGGATCCAGAGACGATCGGCGCCGCCTTGCTCGACGCCTTCGACCGGCAGAGACAGGTCGATCTCGCCGCACGCCTGGTGGCACGGCATCTCACGCTCGGCCATTCGCCGCAGGCGCTGATCGCTACGCTCGCGCATGCGGTGCTGCGAGAAGATGCAGGCTTCCATGCGTATCAGATGCTGGAGGCGGGAGTCCGGCAATTCGGCGCGTGGGGCGACACGGACGAGGGCCGGCACATCCTCGTTGCGGTTACCCGCTATCTGGCGGCCCATTTACCGACCGAACGCGCGTCACTGCAGACAGCCGACATCGCCCGCCGCTTAATGCGGGGTGGTGAGCTGCATCAAGAGGCTGGATCGTCCTGAGGTCACGCACTGAGGGCGCACCAAGGGCGATCTGAAAGCAGACCTGACGCGCTGCGATCTTCGCCGCGATCCTGGCGCGCGCTTCGTCGCGTTCGATGGGTGACAGTCAGCTGCAGGTGGTGGTGCATCCTGTCGGCTTCGGCTTCATCCAGCCACTACAGCTTGTAGCCGATCTGGCGCAGTAGGTCTTTCCGCCACGCAATGTCGGCGTCGGTTTCGACACCCAGCGGCGAGGCGCCATCCACCACGCCGAGCACGCCTCGGCCCAGCTCCGTTTGTGCGACGATCACCTGTGTCGGGTTGGCCGTCGCGCAATAGATGCGGCAGACCTCCGGCACCGCGCGCACCGCAGCCAGCACGTTGACGGGAAAGAACCCGTCGCCCAGAAAGATCAGGAAAGTGTGGCCGGCGCCGATGGCCAATGCGTTGTCGCGTGCGAGGGCGAGCGCGGGTTCGTCATTACCCGACCAGCGCACCAGCCGCTTGCCAGAGGCCTCGCAGAAGGCCAGCCCGAAGCGGATGCCCGGAACCGCGCCCACCAGCGCCTCGTGGAGGTCTTCCACGGTCTTGATGAAATGCGACTGGCCGAAAATGAAGTTGGCGTCGTCCGGCTTGACGATGGGCACCACGGTGAGTTCCATGGCTGCGCTCCTGCAGGTGAGCTACGCATTCCATGGTAGGCCGCCGGAAGGTGATTGCAAGCCGCCACAGGCGGCCGATTTCGCTGCCACCCACGCTTCGGCTTCCTCGTGGGGCTCGAACACCTGGACCACTTCGCCGGCCGTGTTGATGGCGCGGAACATCACGGCGGCCCGCGGGAGCGGCCATGGTCGCGGCAGCAAGTCCGCGAGCTTTCATTACCGGGAATGATGAGCGATAATCACCAGCGGGATGGAAGCGGTGCACAGAGATGGTGAGGGCCGATGCCAGAGCGGACATTCAGTCGAGAGAGCGAGATCGATGCCACAAGAGCAAGCGCCCGTTTGCCCGCCCTCGACATCGACATCATTCACCGGCAATCGCCGAATGGTGATTGGGAGCAGATATCAATCAACCTGCGGGCAACGCCATCCTTCGAAGCGCTCGGGTCCTCGTTCGAGGCCGCGAACCCTTTCACGTTCTGGGTGCAAGCTACACGATTTATGTGGATGCCGTGGCTGCTCACGGCGCAGACGATGCTGCTGCCGGAAGACCGGCCGCGAACGCTCCCGACCGCGGTCCACCCTGAGCAAAGAGACGCCGACGGCTAACGGTTAGCGAGCCAAAGGATCAGGGAAAGAATCACGCTGACCAGCAGTGATGTTGCGAGCGGGATATAAACGCGGAAGTTATCGCGCTCGATGACAATATCGCCGGGCAACCGGCCCAAGCCGATCTTGTTGATCACTGGCCATAGCAGCCCAAGCGCAACGAGCGACAAGCCGAAGATGATGAGCAGACGCGAGATCGACATTGCGCCGAGCCTACGATCACAGTGGGCGAGCCGATTGAGGGAGAGCAAGCGGGACTTGGCGTGCTGCTGTGACCGCGTCCGTCGCACGGCTCGGATGGTCAGTATAAGCGTTTTCGAGCGAAGTGGACACACGCACTTGGGCAGGCTGACACCATGATTGTGCTGTTCACGGATTTTGGGTTACACGGCCCGTATACGGGTCAGATGAAGGCGGTGCTGCACCAGATGGCGCCGGGCATACCCATTATCGACCTCTTCGCCGATGCGCCAGTCGGCAATCCCAAGGCATCGGCGTATCTGTTGGCGGCCTATGCGACATGGTTTCCGGTGCGAACCGTCTTTCTCTGCGTTGTCGATCCCGGCGTCGGCGGGACGCGGCCATCCATTTTTCTCGAGGCCGACGGCCGCTGGTATATCGGTCCCGGCAACGGCTTGTTTGAGCTGATCCAGCGCAGAGCTCAAGAGACGCGCAGTTGGGACATCGACTGGAAGCCAAAGCATCTCTCGGCCAGCTTTCACGGGCGCGACCTCTTCGCCCCGGTGGCAGCTATGCTGGCGCGCGGTGATCCGCCCCCCGGCCGGCCACGTCACGATGGCGCAGATCGCAGGGCAAACTGGCCAGATGACCTCTGCGAGATCGTTTACGTCGATCACTACGGCAATGCGATGACCGGGCTGAGGGCGGCTATGCTGCCGCCCGGCGCAAGGCTCACCGCGGTGGGTCGGGTTCTGGACCGCGCGAGGACCTTCAGTGATCTGCCGCCAGGCGCGGCTTTCTGGTATGAGAACTCCAACGGGCTTGCCGAAATTGCCGTTAATCAGGGGCGGGCGGACCGCGATCTCGGCCTTGCCATCGGCAGTCCGGTCGAGTTTGTCGCATGAACAAAGGCCTGCCGCTTTGACCCGAAGGCAACATTCGACCAAACAGCGCCCTCATCAGCATCGGCCGAAGCCGCCGGAACGCCACGACAAGCCGCAGGCTAGCGCTAACAGGCGCCTTGCTGAGCAGGCCCGCAAAATCCTGCGCAAACACTACATGAGCAAATACCGGGTGCAGTGAAATCGCGAAGACTGAACTTTGAAGCAAGTCTCCGGCAGTTTTCAAGCTTGCCACGGAAAGACATCCCGCGTGTGGCTTGACTGTGCGTGTGTCGCGAAGGTGGAAGTGCTCCGCGACGTGGCTGCCGAGCGCGGACGTGAAAGATGCAAGCTCTTGAAATCGTCGGTGGCTGCGCGATAATCTGCTGCTGGACGGCGCGTCGCTCCGCAGTCTCCCCGAGGATGCCGGAGGCATCCAGTACAGGCCTTAATTGCCGTCACGATCCGCTCGGCCAGGCCTCACGTCCCAACCTCATGCGGCTGCTGCGCCTCAGCCCTGTCCGGATGCAAGGCTCATTGTGATGTTACAGCTTGGCACGCCGGCCGCGGTGTCGGCGGCCGCCGCTTGGTGACCGTCGCGGCCACCGACCACCAGACGGTCCCCGACACTTAGGGCGAGCGGTGGATTGAGAACTTAACCCATTGGTCGAGGGAGGATATGCCATGAGAGCGTCGCCAAACTATTCGCGTCGTCACGTGCTTCATGCTGGCGCGGCCGGCGTAGCAGCAACCGTCGTTGCCGGGGCGACAACGCCCGTTCGTGCGGCCGCCGAGGCCGGCATGCAAGCGCCACCCTCAGCGGCGACGGCGCCGCGGATTCTGCGCAAGCCACCGCTGCCTGAATTGGAGCGCATCGCCAAATCCTACAACTTGGCTCTTAGCCGCGACGATCTGACGTCGTTCCGCAACCTCATGGACGGCGTGCTGGCGTCGTACCGTCGCTTGGACCAGTTTGCGGAGCCCACATTGGCGGTGAAGTACCCGCGGGACGCGGGATTCCGTCCAGCCGCCTCGGACAATCGGCTGAATGCCTGGTACTGGAAGTGCTCGATCAAAGGCGCAACGTCGGGTCCTCTTGCGGGCAAGAAAATCGCCATCAAGGACAATGTGTGCGTCGCCGGCATTCCGATGATGAACGGTTCCAATGTGCTGGAGGGCTACGTCCCTGACGTGGACGCGACCATTGTTACCCGCATCCTCGATGCCGGTGGGGAGATCGTCGGCAAGGCCGTATGCGAGCATCTTTGCTTCTCGGGCGGTAGCCATACCTCCGACACTGGGCCCGTACTCAATCCGCACGATCCGAAGCGATCTGCCGGAGGCTCCTCCAGCGGCAGCGCGGCGCTCGTCGTCGCCGGCGAATGCGACATGGCCATCGGGGGCGACCAGGGAGGGTCGATCCGAATTCCCAGCTCTTTCTGCGGAGCGGTTGGCCACAAGCCCACCCACGGCCTTGTGCCGTACACAGGTGTCTTCCCGATCGAACTAACACTTGATCATACCGGGCCCATTGCCCGTACCGCCGGCGATGCTGCCCGGCTTCTCGAGGTGCTCGCCGGGGCCGATGGCCTCGACCCACGCCAACCCGCGGGACTGCGTACGGAAGCGTATACAAAGCAGCTCACAGGAGACACCCGCGGCCTAAAGATCGGGATCGTCAAGGAAGGATTTGGCTGGCCCAATTCCGAGCCCGATGTCGATGCCATGGTGCGCGAGGCGGCACAGCGCCTGACGCGAGCGGGAGCAACTGTGAACGAGGTATCGATCCCTCTCCACCGCGACGGCATCCATATCTGGAACGCTATCGCCGTAGAGGGCGCCACAGCGCTGATGGTCGCGGGCAACAGCATGGGAACCAACTGGAAAGGACACTACACGACTTCGCTCCTGGACTTCTACGGCCGGAGCCGGCGAGCGCGTGCCAACGACCTTTCGGAGACCGTCAAGCTGGTAGTCCTGCTCGGCCAGTACATGCAGGACAATTATCAGGGCCGCTACTACGCGAAGGCCCAAAACCTCGCGCGTGTGCTGCGCGCCGCCTACGATGAGGCACTCAAAGGCGTCGATCTCCTGCTCATGCCGACCTTACCTTTGAAGGCCACGCTAATCCCGGCCCCGGACGCGAGCCGCGAGGAGTACGTTGCGCGGGCACTCGAGATGATTTCCAACACTTGCCCGTTCGACGTCACTGGCCATCCCGCCGCCTCGGTTCCGGCAGGCATGTCGGCAGGGCTTCCCGTTGGCATGATGCTGATCGGACGTCACTGGGAGGACGGCACGGTGTTGCGTGCGGCTGACGCGTTCCAGATCATCGGGTAGACGGAAGCAACAAATTGCCGGCTAACGGCACCGCCGGCGTCCAAGGTGCGGAAGATGCCGCCCAGCTTCTCGAGGTGCTCGCCGGAGCCGACGGCCCCGACCCGCGCCAACGGCGGGACTGCGTACGGAAGCGTAGACGAAACAGCTCACCGGAGAGACAAATGCCTTGACCACCCCAAGCACGCCCTACAGAATGAGAAAAGCCCAGCTCGTTAGGCAAATGAGCAATGGCCAGCTCAAGCTCGAAGCCTAGGCAAGCTATTCTGGGCGCCGCGGGAGTGCTTGGCGCTGTCGTGGCGACTACGTTATGTCTTTTCGCCGTTGGCGATGGGGAGCGGGCTGTCGTCACGTCGTTCGGCAGGCCGGTGCAGGTAGTCACCACGCCGGGTCTCGGCGTGAAGCTGCCTTACGAAAGCGTGACCAAGTTCGACGGCCGGCTTTTTGTTTACCAGCCCCCATTGAGTGAATTCCTGACGCTTGAGAAGACTGCCGTGACGGCGGCGGGCGCCGTCATGTGGCGCATAGCCGAGCCGAAACGTTTCTTTGAGACGGTTCTCAACAAGGCGGGTGCGGAATCGCGCTTGGGCGACATCCTCTCTGCGGAGCTTGGCGCCGCCATCGGCCAAAGTCCGCTCGCTGCCTTTGTCTCGGCCGAAGGCTATCGAGCAGAGGCCCTGCTCGCCGAGGTCGCCGCGAAGTGCCGGAATGTTGCGCTTCGCGACTACGGCATCGAAGTCCTTGACGTGCAGCTGTTGCGCTTTGACTTCCCTAAGCGCAACCGGCTCACGGTCTACGCTCGCATGCGCTCCGAGCGCGCCGCGATCAGCATGCGCTACCGCTCTGAGGGCGAGGAGGAAGGCCTCAAGATCCGTTCCGCGGCTCAGGGCGAGAAGACGAGCATTCTGGCCGAGGCCTTCAAGGTCGCCCAGCGGCACCGCGGCGCTGGCGAAGCGGAGGCCGCCCGCATCTACGCCGACTCGCTCCGCGAGGCACCGCAGTTCTACGCGCTACGGCGGACGCTCGACGCATCGCGCAAATTCGTCAAGGAGGGCACGACGATGGTGTTGCCGGCGAGCTCCGATCTCTTCGGCCTGCTGTACGACAGCGGCTTCTATGAGCGCGCCAAGCCGCCGGCAAGCTTGCCCGACAGTGCGAAAGGAAACACCCATGAGATGACCAGCGGAAGTCTTACGCCGCCTCCATAGCAACAATCTACGCTGCCAACACAGGAGGAATTCCTATGATTCGAATGAACGAGCAGTCGGCGCGAGCGGCAATCGTGGCTCTATCTTCGGCACTCATAGTTATTGGGGTCGCACCTGCCTCGGCCGCGGAAGTCCGCTATGACCCGGGAGACACTGTTTACTTCACCTATTGCCATGCGCATCCGCCGGCGATCCGCATCAAGCCAGGCGACACGGTGATTACAAGGACCAAGGACGCGGCGAACGACGTCTTCCAGCCGAGCGACAAGACGGTGTTTCCGAGACTCGACCTTACTAGAGTCAACCCACAGACCGGGCCATTCTTCATCGAGGGCGCCGAGCCCGGCGATACACTCGTCGTGCGTATCGACAGGATCGGCCTCAACAGAGACTGGGGCTGGGGAGCTTCGATCCCCTACTTCGGAGCATTGGCGCCCGAATACAAGACCGCGATGGTAACCGATCCGGTGCCGGACCGGCTCTTTATCTGGCGGTTCGACAGATCGAGAATGGTCGGTGTGCTCGACCTACCCAACAGCAAGATCGGCAAAGTCGAGGTCCCGTTGCGGCCATTCTTCGGGACAATCGGCACCGCACCTCCTGGCAAGGAATGCATCAGCTCGCTGATACCCGGCCCTCATGGCGCGAACATGGACTTCAATGAGGTCGTTGAGGGTGTGACGATGTCCTTCCCGGTTTTCGAGCCGGGTGCGCTCTTCATGCTGGGCGACGGGCACGCCGCACAGGGTGACGGCGAGGTGGACGGCGCCGCTGTCGAGACGTCGTTTGACGTCACCTTCACGGTGAATCTCATCAAGGGAAAAAAGATCAACTGGCCCCGGCTCGAGAACGACAGAATGATCATGTCGATCGGCAGCACGCGGCCGTTGATCGATGCGCTGCGGATCGCCTGCGTCGATCTCGTCAATTGGCTGGTGCAGGATCACGGCTACGACAAGATCGAGGCGGTTCAGCTTCTGGGCCAAGCAGCGCAGCTCGAGATCGCCAACGTTGTCGATCCAAATTACTCCGTGGCTTGTCAACTCGACAAGCGCTACCTGCCGCGGTGAGGTTGCACTGAATGGAGACTTCAGGAAGAGTAGGGCTCTGAACATGGGCGTAGCCTGTTGCGGAGAAGGCGCCACCTTCGAAGGCTTGTCGGCTGATTACAAGCGGCGGCTTTGGATCGTCATTGCGATCAACGCCGCGATGTTCCTGGTGGAAATGGGAGCCGGCGCACTCGCCGGCTCGCAAGCGCTGCAGGCCGATGCTCTCGACTTTCTGGGCGACGCGGCGACCTACGGTATCAGCCTCGCGGTCATCGGTGCATCCGTTCGGGTCCGGGCGCGTGCGGCCTTTGTAAAAGGCGTCAGCCTCACGATGATGGGCTTGTGGGTGTTTGGGACGACCGCTTATCACGTGCTTGTGCTCGGTGTGCCCCGCGCCGAGATCATGGGCGTCATCGGCTTCCTGGCTCTCGCTACCAACGTGGCTAGCGTCGTCATCCTCGTGCGCTACAAGGATGGCGACGCCAACGTGCGGTCCGTGTGGCTTTGCTCGCGTAACGATGCGATCGGCAACGTCGCCGTGATGCTCGCTGCGCTCGGCGTTTGGGCAACCGCGACCAAGTGGCCCGACCTGATCGTGGCCGCCATCATGGCGGGATTGTTCCTGTGGTCATCCGCTCAAATCCTGCGACAGGCGGTGCGTGAGCTCCGGACCGGGGAAATCTCGCTCCACACGCACGTGCCGCACACGCACGCGCCGCCGGCATGGGTCCGGCTGCGCGACAGGTTTGCGGCCGCGACCCGCGTGTTTGTTACTGACACCCGGGTGAAGAGCGCGGCATTGGCAAGCCTGGTTCTCCTCTGGCTCGCAAGCGGCTTCTTTACGATCCAGTCCGGGGAGATCGGCCTACGCCTCCGGTTTGCTCGCATCGTCGCGGCCGACCTCGGCCCAGGCCTACATTACCGCCTGCCCTGGCCAATCGAGACGCACCGTCTCATCGAAACCGAACGCACGCGGAGTGCGGAGCTCGGTTTCCGCAGTCAGGCGGACGAGAGCTTGACGACGCGCACACTCGCCCGCGAGCGGCTCACAGTGGGCGGGCCCTCGAATCCAGTGCCGGAGACGATCAAAGCCAAGGGCTCCTGGTTCCAGCGCGAGGTGCTGGAGGGCGAGTCCTTCCTCCTGACCGGTGATGCCAACCTCGTCGATCTTCGGTCAACCGTGCAGTACCGCGTCAAGGATCCGGTGGCCTACGTCACAAACCTGGCGGAGCCTGAGGCGCTCGTCCGGAGCGTTGCTCGAGCAGCGCTGCGTAGCGTTATTGCCACTCAGCGAATCGATGCGTTGCTAACAAACGCCAGAGCCGAGGTCGAGGCGCGACTGCATGAGTTCGTTCAGGCGCGCCTAGACGGTCTGAACGCCGGCATCGCGCTCGTCTCGGTGCGCTTGGTCTACGTGCATTCGCCCCAGGAGGCACACGACGCCGAGCGGGACGTGGCTAGTGCACAGGAGGACAAGCTGCGCACCATCAACCGCGCCAAGGGGTTCGCCGCCGAGGAGGTGAACGACGCCAAAGGGGAGGCCGCGGCGACGGTCGAGGGTGCCCTCGCCGTCCAGGAGGAACAGGTCCGCCGTGCTCGCGGCGAGGCGCTAGCGTTCAGCCTGCAGGTCGAGGCGTTTCGGCAAGCGCCCGAATTGGCCGCATTCCGCTTGCAGCTGGAGACGATCGAGGACGTGTTGCCGAAGGTGCACAAGCTTGTCCGGCCGAAGGCGAGTGCCATCAAGGACTTCGACCTTTGGCTCCTTGAGCCTCCGATTAGCGCGGGCGGCAACCGATGAAGGCAGCTCACCCTGGAGTTGGCAGATGAGTCGCGTGGGCGGCAGACGGAGGGCAGCGCTCCGCGTGTTGATGCCTGCCGCTATCGCGGTGCTGGTGCTGTCGGCCCTCGCGAGCCTCTACACGTTAGATATCACTGAGCACGGGATGGTCACGCGCTTCGGCCGGATCGTGCAAATCGTTGAAGAGCCGGGCCTAGGCTTCAAACTGCCCTTCGAGCGTGTGCAGCGGTTCGACAAGCGCCTCCTATACTTGAGCACTCTGCCCGTTGAGTACGTCACGGCGGACAGGAAGAACGTGTCCGTTGCCACGCTTGCTACTTGGCGCATCGCCGAACCGACGCGCTTCCTCGCGACGCTTGCCACGCGCGGCGATGCCGAGCAGCGACTTACGGAGGCTATCGTCGGTGAAGTCGGTGCAGTGCTCGGCCGCCATAGGTTCGCCTCCCTCATCGCGCCGCATGCTTCGGACGACCAGTTCGGGGCGATAGTCGCGGAGGTACGTGCCGGCGTTCAGGCTCTTGTTGCGCCCGCCTACGGTATCGAGGTGATCGATCTCGGTGTGCGTGAACTCGCCCTGCCTCAGCAGAACCGGCAGAGCGTCTTCGAGCGGATGAAAGCGGAGCGGGCCCGCATCACCATGCAATTGCGCTCCGACGGGAAGGCCGAGTCGAGGCGGATCATCGCCGAAGCTGATCGGCAGAAGGCACGCATCCTCGCCGAGGCCAACGAACATGCAAGGCGACTCGACGGCGAGGGGGAGGCTGAGGCGATGCGTGTCTACGCGCGCGAGTTTGGCGCCGATCTACCCTTCTTCAAGCTCGTCCGCACGCTCGAGGCCTATGATCGTATCCTCGACGACAAGACGACCCTGTTCCTGCCGGCCGAGTCCGAACTTCTGCAGATGCTGCAATCTAGCGGATCGGTCGCGCGGGATCTTAACCCGCCGCCCAAGGCTCCTCCCAGGAATGGCGAGAACGTGGGCACTGGTGTCAAGGGTCAGCAGCCACCGTCACGCGGGGAATCGCCATGACAGCCAACCACGAAGATGTGGTGCCGCAGGACCGCGCGGGAAGCGCCCCCAGACATCCGCGCTGGCGCGCTCACGCGCTCCGGGGCGGTGTCGTCTTCTTGCTCCTGGCGATCGCGGCCTACTTCGCCACGGGCTTCCATCTCGTCGCAACGGACGAGCAAGCCTTGGCGCGCCGCCTCGGCGCGCCCCATGCCCGCCTGGGCCCCGGCATGCACTGGCGTTTCCCCTGGCCCGTCGACCGGGTCGATGTACTTAAGACCACAAGTGTCTCGAAAGTCGGCGTGGGCTTCGCTTTGCCCGAGGGGGAGCAGGAGACCGTGATTGGGATGGAGCTGCTGACTGGTGACACGAACATCCTAAGCATCGCGCTCGTGCTACAATACGTGATACGCGATCCTGCCGACTTCCTGCTGCATGTCGAGGACACAAGAGCGCTGATCGGCGGACTTGCCGAAAGTGTGCTCACCCAGGTTTTGGCCGGCATGTCAGTTGATGAAGTCTTGACCACAGGCCGGCTTGCCATCCAGGATAAGGTGAAGATGCGGACTCAGGAGCTCCTTGATCGCTACCGAAGCGGCGTTCAGATCACGGCTTCCAGCATCATGGCCGTGACGCTTGACGCGGCGGTGGCACAGGCTTTTCAAGACGTGGCGGACGCCATGGCCGATCGCGAGCGTTCACGCAACGAGGCGCGGGTTTATGCGGCCAACCTTCTGCCTAAGGCTCGCGGGGAGGCGCACACATTGGTCCAGGCAGCGCAGAGCCGGCGTGAGCAGCGCATCGCGCAGGCCATAGGCACGACCACCCGCCTCAAAGCCTTACAGCGAGAGTATGCGAAGGCCCCCGAGCTCACGCGCAGCCGTCTCTATCTTGAAGCCATGGAGAAGACTCTGCCCAGAGTGAAAGCCTACATCCTGGACACGGAAGATGGACAGGCTCCGGTCAACCTGCGAGTGAGAGGGCGGTAGATTGTGTCCAGCGAACAGCACCTGATCCCCACCGGGGCACTCGAAACGATTTCCAACACTTGCCCGTTCGACGTCACTGGCCATCCTGGCGCCTCAGTTCCGGCAGGCATGTCGGCAGGGCTCCCTGTCGGGATGATGCTGATCGGACGCCACTGGGAGGATGGCACGGTGTTGCGTGCGGCTGACGCGTTCCAGATCTTCGGGTAGATAGCAGCAGCGAATCGCCGGCTAACGGCACCGCTGGTATCCAAGGTCGGAAACAGGAGGCCCGCAGGCCGGCGAGCGAGCAGGCTGCCCTGACATCGATGGCAGGCTCATCTGCCGGCGCGGAGTTGGCGCCTCGTGCCGGGATCATGAGGAGGTCAGGCCATGGAGATCGAACGCACTACATTCGGCACCATCACGATTGACGGAAAGACTCCACGACGTGATTATTCGTCAGTCCGGCGAAGTTGCAAAGCGGAAGAAGAAGCTGTCGAAGAAGTACTACGGCACTTCGCATGTCCTCTCGAAGGACGAAGCGAAGTTCGTCTTTGAGGACGGATGCGAGCAGCTGATTCTTGGCTCGGGCGAGATGGGCAATGTGCATCTATCCCTGGAGGCTGAGGCGTATCTTGCGAAAAGGGGTTGCACGGTCCTGTTGCAGCCGACCCCTGAGGCGATCCGTACGTTCAACAACTCGCGCGCGAAGAAGATGATTGGCCTTTTTCACGTTACCTGCTGAATCGGGCCCGCCGAGACCCGAGCCCAAGATTGGTCGAAATCCGCTGACTCGATGCGGCGCGCTTGCGGTCAGCAGCGGTTAGAGGTATGGCGGGCCGAAGGGCTGTTGTGTGATACGTCTCTGCCTCGCGCGATTCTCGAGATCGGGTGCTTCAGCTATTGGATTCCCGACTGGCCGTGGCGTTGTCGGGCGATTTCGCGCGGGGGTGAGTTCGATCATGTCGCGTAACTCGGCTTTGGCGTGGCGATACCAACCAATGGGTTCGGGTCGGTCAAGCCCGGACTTGTAGGACTTTCGATCCGTTGTAAGGAACGCATGCGGAATCCGTATGGCTGCCGGCCAACCACTGTCCCTCGTTCGACCAGCGTGCCGCATTAGCGACTGGGCTCTGGCGCGTGACCGGTCGCCGCATTGGCGGAATGGTTGGTCAGTGGCTTCAGTCCCGTGACGGTGCGCAACAGAACATAGAAGACGGGTGTCAGGAACAGGCCAAACACCGTGACGCCGATCATGCCAGAGAAGACGGCGACGCCCATAGCTCGGCGCATTTCCGAACCGGCACCGGTCGAGAGCACCAGGGGCAAGACGCCCATGATGAATGCCATCGAGGTCATCAGGATCGGACGCAGCCGCAGGCGGCTTGCCTCGATCGCTGCCCGTATCGGCGAACGACCTGCGAACTCCAGTTCGCGCGCGAATTCGACGATAAGGATCGCGTTCTTGGCAGACAATCCCACCAGCACGATCAATCCGATCTGGGTGAAGACGTTATTGTCGCCCTTCGACATCCAGACGCCGAACATCGCGGCAAGCAACCCCATTGGCACGATCATGATGATCGACAGGGGCAGGATCAGGCTCTCATAGAGCGCAGCCAGCACCAGGAACACGAGGAGGATCGCGAGTGGAAAAACCCAGATGCCGGAGTTGCCGGCGATGAACTCCTGATAAGTCAGGTCGGTCCATTCAAAGGCGAAGCCAGGCGGTAGTACTTCGGAGGCGATGCGCGTGGCCGCTTCCTGGGCCTGGCCGGAGGAATACCCGGGCGCTGCCGCGGCGTTGATGTCGGAGGACAAGAAACCGTTGTAACGGATCGCGCGTTCAGGCCCGGCGCTCTGGCGAATCTTCAAGAGCGCCGAGAGCGGGATCATGTCGCCGGACGCAGAGCGCACCTTCAATTGCCTGATGTCGTCGGCCCGCGCGCGGAACGGCGCGTCGGCCTGCACACGGACCGAATAGGTGCGCCCAAACTTGTTGAAGTCGTTGACGTAGTACGAGCCCAGATAGATCTGCAGCGTGTTGAAGACTTCTGTCACGGGCACGCCGAGCTGCAAGGCCTTGGTGCGGTCAATGTCGGCGAACAACTGTGGCACGTTGACCTGGAAGCTCGAGAAGACGCCGGCGATTTCCGGTGCCTTCTGCATCGCGGCCATGAACGCCTTGGTCGCCTCGTTCAGCGCGTCATAGCCGAGGCCGGCGCGGTCCTCGATCTGGAGTTTGAAGCCGCCGATGGTGCCGAGCCCGTTGACCGGTGGCGGCGGGAACATGGCGATGAAGGCTTCCTGGATCCCGGCATATTTCTTGTTCAGCTCGGCCGCGATCGCGGGGCCACTCAACGCGGGATCCTTGCGCTCGTCGAACGGCTTCAAGGTAGAGAACACGATGCCGGCGTTGGAGGAGTTGGTGAAACCGGAGATCGAAAGGCCGGGAAACGCTAC
The DNA here is from genome assembly GCF_032917945.1 of Bradyrhizobium sp. sBnM-33. Taxonomy (NCBI): domain Bacteria; kingdom Pseudomonadati; phylum Pseudomonadota; class Alphaproteobacteria; order Hyphomicrobiales; family Nitrobacteraceae; genus Bradyrhizobium; species Bradyrhizobium sp. sBnM-33. Next base: position 6,455,530 of record NZ_CP136624.1, on the reverse strand, counting down.
CGAGCTCTCGACGCCGGGCTGCGTCAGCGCAATGTCGCTCATCTTGCGGATGACCTCTTCGGTGCGGTCGAGCGCGGCGCCGTCGGGCAGGCGTGCGAAGCCGACGAGGTACTGCTTGTCCTGACCCGGGACGAAGCCGCTCGGCACCTGCTGGAAGAGTAGGGCGGTCAGGCCAATCAGGAGCACATAGGCGCCCATCACCGCCGCCTTGCGAGAGATCACTTTGGACACGCTGCCGCTATAATTCTCCGAGGCGCGCGCGAAGGCGCGGTTGAAGCCGCGGAAGAACCAGCCGAGCCCTTTCTCCAGAATGAGGGTAAGCCTGTCCTTGGGCTCATTGTGGCCCTTGAGCAGCAACGCCGACAATGCCGGCGACAGCGTCAGGGAGTTGATCGCGGAGATCACGGTCGAAATCGCGATCGTCAGCGCGAACTGCTTGTAGAATTGTCCGGTGAGGCCGGAGATGAAGGCGAGGGGAACGAATACGGCAATCAAGACCAGTGCGATCGCGATGATGGGGCCGGAGACCTCCCGCATTGCCTGGTAGGTGGCGTCTCGCGGCGACAGCCCGGCCTCGATGTTGCGCTCGACGTTCTCGACCACGACGATAGCGTCGTCGACGACGATGCCGATCGCGAGCACCAGGCCGAACAGGCTGAGCGCATTGATGGAGAAGCCGAACACGTGCATCACGGCGAATGTGCCGATGATCGACACCGGCACGGCCAGGAGCGGAATGATGGAAGCCCGCCAGGTTTGGAGGAACAGGATGACCACCAGTACCACCAGCGCGATCGCTTCCAGCAGCGTGTGGATCACCGCCTCGATCGACGAGCGCACGAACTGTGTGGGGTCGTAGACGATCTGGTAGGATACGCCCTCGGGCATGTTCTTCTTGATCTCGGCCATGGTGGAGCGGACTTGGTCGGAGATCTGGAGCGCGTTGGAGCCTGGCGCCTGGAAGATCGGGATCGCCACCGCCTGTTTGTTGTCGAGCAGCGAGCGCAGGCCGTATTCGGACGCACCTAATTCGATGCGCGCGACGTCGCGCAGCCGCACCACCTCGCCACGCGAACCGGTCTTGACCACGATGTCGCCGAACTGTTCTTCACTCGCGAGCCGACCTTCGGCGTTGACCGACATCTGAAGGTCGATGCCCTTGACGCTCGGCGAGGAGCCGACCACGCCGGCGGCGGCCTCGACGTTCTGCGCCTGGATCGCCCTCACGATGTCGCTTGCAGTCAGGCCGTGCTCGGCGGCCTTCTGCGGGTCGACCCAGACGCGCATCGAGTAGTCGCCGGCACCGTAGAGCTGGACATCACCGACGCCGTCGATCCGCGCAAGGCGGTCCTTGACGTTCAGCACCGCGTAGTTGCGGAGATACGTCATATCGTAGCGGTTGTTTGGCGACAGCAGGTGCACGACCATGGTGAGGTCGGGCGAGCTCTTCTTGGTGATAATGCCGAGCTGGCGAACTACCGCCGGCAGGCGCGGCTCGGCCTGTTGCACGCGGTTCTGCACAAGCTGTGTCGCCTTGTCAGGATCGGTGCCGAGGCGGAACGTCACTGTCAGCGTCATCGCCCCGTCGGTGGTTGCCTGGCTGCTCATGTAGAGCATGTTCTCGACGCCGTTGATCTGCTCCTCGATCGGCGTTGCCACTGTCTCCGCGATCACCTTCGGATTGGCGCCGGGGTAGGTCGCGCGCACCACCACGGAGGGCGGCACGACGTCCGGATACTCCGAGATCGGCATGGCAAAGAGCGAGATCAGGCCGGCCAGGAAGATCACGATCGAAAGCACACCGGCAAAAATCGGCCGATCGATGAAGAACTTTGAGAGATTCATTGCTATGCCCCAAGCGCTGACGGTCGTTAGCGCTGCACGATTTACCGGCTGCCGGCGTTCGATGCTTGCTGCGGTCCGCGCGAGCCCATCTCCGCAATTTCGGTCTTCAGGAGCGCGCCCGGGCGTACCCGCTGGAGGCCGTTCACGACGATGCGGTCACCGGATTTTAGGCCACCCGTCACGATGCGGAGCCCGTCGACGGCGCCGCCGAGCGATATTCCGCGATAGACCGCGCGGTTGTCGTCGCTGACCACCATAACGGACTTCTTATCCTGATCGGTACCGATGGCTCGCTCGTCGATCATCACCAGCGTCTGTTGCTGAGGCTGGCCCATCCGCACCCGCGCGAACTGGCCGGGGATGAGGCGTCCATCTTCGTTCTGGAATACCGCGCGGACGCGTATCGTGCCGCTCTGGCCATTGACCTGGTTGTCGATCAACTGGATATGGCCTTTGGCCGATGTGCCGCCAGAGGTGGTCATCTCGACGGGTATTTGATCAAGATTGCCGCGCTTGCCGGAACTATCTGCAATGGAATTCAGCGCCCGCAGCACGATCTCTTCGTCCGCATTGAAACTTGCATAGATCGGGTTGACAGAGACCAGAGAGGTCAGGACCGGGGAGGCAGTCCCTGCGGCCACGAGGTTTCCGACCGTCACCTCGATCTTGCCGACGCGGCCATCGACGGGTGCACGGACCTCGGTGTAGTCTAGATTGAGCTTTGCAGTCTGCAGCGTCGCCTCGGCCGCCTTCACATTGGCGATGGCTTCGCGATTGGCGTTCTCGCGCTGATCGAAATCGCGCCGCGTGACGACGGCGTTGCCGACGAGTTGCGCGCCGCGCTCGACTTCGCTCGCAGTGAAGATCGCACGCGCTTTTGCTGCCTCGAGCTGCGCGCTCGCCTTATCCACTTCGGCGGCGTAGGGCGCGGGATCAATCTTGAACAGGACATCGCCAGCTTTCACCAACGCGCCCTCGGCAAAGTTGGCCGACAGGATCGCGCCAGCGACGCGTGGGCGGAGCTCGACGCGGTTGACGGCTTCGAGACGTCCAGAGAAGTCATCCCACAGCGCGGTCCGACGCGGCTCGATCACCGCGATCGTGACGGAGACGGCCTGCTCGGGTGCGGTCCCTGTGGTCGCCTGGGCCGCATGAAAATAGCGGCCGCTCGCGATCGAACCGGCCGCCGCGAGGACGCCGATGATGGCAACGCCGCCGACAACGCGTCGGAATTGGCCGGAACGGGAGGTATTGGCGGATGGGGGCATTTGCGCGCTCCATAAATGTAGTGTTCACTACAGATATGGAGCTGGACGATGGTTCGCAAGATACTTATGTACTGCACACTACGAAAATCTTATGTCGCAACCCGCAAGACTGGAAATCAAATAAAAGAACCACGATAGATCAGAAGGTTAGAGGATTGAACGCCGAGCGGAAAAACGGCGTCGACATCAAGGGAGTAACGCGAATGGCCATGGGACGCCCGAGAGAATTCGACGCCGATGCTGCATTGGATCAGGCGATGGAAGTCTTCTGGAGACATGGCTATGAGGGCGCGACCATTGCCCAGCTTACCGAGGCGATGGGCATTAACCCGCCGAGCCTCTATGCGGCATTTGGAAATAAGGAAGGTCTCCTGAAGGCGGCCCTCGACCGGTACACGGCCAAACGTGCCGCCTGGATGGAGGGGGTTTTGAGCGCGCCGACCGCCCGCGACGTCGCGGAGCGGATGCTCATGGGTACCGCAGACAGCCAAACCGATCCCGACAATCCGCCCGGTTGCCTGCTCGTGCAAGGCGGCCTTGCGTGCGGTACCGGTTCGGAGAACGTTCCCTTCGAGCTCGCAGCGCGCCGTGCACTGACCGAGGATCAACTCCGCGAACGCTTCGTCAGGGCGAAGAAGGAGGGCGATCTGAAGCAAACCGCCGACGCTGCCGCGCTGGCGCGCTATCTTTCGGCGGTGTCCGCCGGCATGGGCGTGATGGCGTCATCAGGCGCCGATCGCGAAGTACTGCGACAAGTGGCGAACGTATCCGTCAAAGTTTTCGAAGAACAGTCGACAACGTGAGAAGTCATCTTCTTGCCGAGCCGAACTCCGCGACGGACGACGCGAAATCGACTACCTAAGGAAGAGACGGCATAGCCCGCGCTGGCTAACACAACGGCTGAAACCACCACGAGATCGCGCTTTCTTGTGGCGTGGCACCTCAACCAGATTGTGTACGTGACTGCCCACTCGGGTACCCCTGCGTTTCCAGCAGTGCTGAACCGACGACATTGGAAAGCAGATCAGTATACTGTTGGATAGTTGCGACCGGGCTCGGCCCGACCGCCGCTCTGCGATAAGGAAGACGTGATGAACGAGATGATTGGCTACCCCGATCCCGGCCTCGATCTGTCGGACGGCTTCAAGCCGCACACCTCGCACTGGGGCGTGTTCTCGGCGCGTCACAGCGAGGCTGGACTCGAAGTCAGGCCGTATGCGGGGGATCCTGATCCGAACGGCATCATCGGCAACTTCCCCGGCGCGTTGCACCATCAGGCGCGCATCGCGCAGCCGGCGATACGCCGCGGCTGGCTTGAGCGTGGCGCCGGCCCCGATGATCGCCGCGGCCGCGACGAATTCGTCTCCGTTAGCTGGGACAAGGCGCTCGACATCCTGGCTGGCGAGCTATCGCGCATCCGCGACACAAGCGGCCCTGGTGCGGTCTTCGGCGGTTCCTATGGCTGGTCGAGCGCGGGCCGCTTTCATCACGCGCAGAGCCAGGTTCACCGCTTCCTCAACATCGCGATGGGCGGCTATGTGCGTTCGGTAAACACCTATTCCTCGGGCGCGTCCTCCGTGCTGCTGCCGCAGATCCTGGCGGGTTACGAAGACATCACCAAGCGCAACGTCACCTGGGAGCAGATCGCGGCCGAAAGCGAAATCGTGCTGGCATTCGGCGGCATGGCGCTGAAGAACTCCATGGTGGCCGGCGGCTCGATCAGCAAGCATGTCGAGCGCGGCGCCATGGCCGCGGCGCGCCGGCGTGGCTGCGAGTTCATCCTGGTCAGTCCGCTGCGCGACGATCTGCCCGCGGAGGCCGGTGCCGAATGGATGACGGCCGTGCCCGGCACCGACACGGCCCTGATGCTCGGGATCGTCCACACGCTGGTCAGCGAAGGCCTGCACGATCAGGCCTTCCTCGATCGCTATACCCAGGGCTGGCCGATCTTCCTGCGCTATCTGACCGGCGAGACGGATGGGCAACCTAAGAGTGCCGAATGGGCCACCACGATTTGCGGTATCGACACGAACACGATCAGGAAACTTGCCCGTCGACTTGCCGGGCGGCGCGCGCTGATCACCGTCTCCCATTCGCTGCAGCGCTCGGAGCATGGCGAGCAGCCGGTGTGGATGGGCATGGTGCTGGCGGCAGCTCTCGGCCAGATCGGCTTGCCTGGAGGCGGCTATGCTTATTCGCTCGGTGCGATCGGCTATTACGGCCGCCGCGTGAACGATGTGCCGGGGCCGACGCTAGGGCAAGGCCGCAATGGTGTCACGGACTTCATTCCAGTGGCGCGCATCGCCGATATGCTGCTCAATCCCGGCACCACCTATCGCTACAACGGCGAGACACGCGTCTATCCGGACATCCGTCTCGTCTACTGGGCAGGCGGCAATCCCTTCCATCACCACCAGGATCTCAACCGCCTCCGCAAAGCCTTCGCCCGGCTCGACACGCTGGTTGTGCATGAGCTCGCCTGGACCGCCACGGCCCGCCACGCCGATATCGTCCTGCCCTGCACGATGACGCTCGAGCGCGAGGACATCGGCTATTCCACCAACGATCCCCTGATGGTCGCCATGCACCGGATCGCGGAGCCGTTTGGCCTTGCGCGCGACGACTATGAGATCTTCACCGATATTGCCGAACGTCTCGGCGCCCGTGACGCCTTCACCGAAGGCCGCACGGCACGGCAGTGGCTGGCGCATCTCTACGAACCGACCCGTGCCTCGCTCGCCGCGCGCGGCCTCCCGGCCCCGAGCTTCGAGGAATTCTGGGAGCGCGGCAGCCTGATCGTGCCGCAACACCTCGACGACGGCGGTAAGCTCCGCCGCTTCCGCGAAGATCCGATCGCTCATCCCCTTCCGACACCAAGCGGACGGATCGAGATTTTCTCGAAGAAGATCGCGGGCCATGGCGATGCGGACTGCCCGGGCCATCCGGTTTGGCTCGAGAAGACCGACGTGCCCAAGCCGGGCTCGCCGTGCTTCCTTGTCGCCAATCAGCCGGTGACGCGTTTGCATAGCCAGCTCGACTTTGGCGGACATTCGACCGGGGCCAAACATCGCGGCCGCGAGGTCGCGCGCATGAATCCGCGCGACGCGGACGTTCGCGGGATCATGGATGGCGACATCATCCGCCTGTTCAACGAACGCGGAGCCTGTCTTGCCGCGGTGGATATCACCGACGGCATCGCTCCCGGTGTCGTCCAGCTACCGACCGGCGCGTGGTACGACCCGATGGATCCGGAGGAAGAGACACCGCTCTGCGTTCACGGCAATCCGAATGTGCTCACACGCGACATCGGTACCTCATCCTTCGCGCAAGGCTGCACCGGCCAGCTCACGACTGTCGAGGTGGAGCGGTTCAATGGCAATCTTCCGCCGATCCGCGCTTTCGATCCGATGTAGCGGACGTGGCGTCAGCTCCTGACTTGCGACGCGCATCCTCTAACAAATCTAGCTCGGTTCAGCGCCTCTCCGCGCGGCTTTGGGCACGTTATGAAACAGCTACGTCGCGAGCTATGCTACCCTCCGGTAAGAAAACAGTGGCTCGGCGATAGTGGGTTTCGCGATGTAGCGGACCAGCAACTCCAGCCCCCGATGGTTCACAGAACACTTAACCACCTCGCCGCAAGAGAGCCGCAGCATGCCGTCCTCGCGAGGGAGCCGAACCAACAAATACCGCTTGGGCGGCGGACCACTGCTCCGAGTCGCCAAGCGCATCGGGCATCCGAAAAATTCCCAATGCTCCGGCGAGTACCGTTCTCGTTGAGAACAGCCGCAACGAAATCGCAACGAATTGGGTGAAACGACCGTGAACAAAACGTGGCGGAAACGCGCGTCACAGCAAGAAAATCAATATCTTAGAAGATGTTCACTGTGTTCGGGACGGGTCTCCAGCCAATTGACCGGCGTCCCGATGATCCGCATGTCGCCGTCAAAGCGGCATTCATAACTGATACAGCCATGTCCGGTGTTCAGGGGATAGTGTTCTCTAATTCCGGGTCTGGGTGTCAAGCTCTCCACGATCATCCTTGCCGGGCCCACTGTTCTCTCCGCGGTAGGGGTGAACCCTCCGCATGATGGCGTAAGGTGACGTTGGCGGTTCAATGTTGCAATCGCGGTCGTCCTTTCCGACGCTCGCACCAAATCTGTCGAACTCACCATCGCCATCGTCCCGGCTGGGACGTCTTTTCCCGCCGTTTGGCAGAAACTCTGTAATGCCCTCGCTAGGCAGCAATTTCCTTTTTCGACCAGTTGAACTCGGTTCCGTCGATCCACATGCGATGCAGAATGACCGCGAGCTTACGCGCGACTGCGACCTTTGCCTTGCGGAGTCCGTTGCGCTTGACGAGCCTAACCCCCCAAGCCTTCACGGCGGACCACTTCGGGACGCGCGTCAGCAGAACCCCGGCTGCTTCAAACAGGTAACTTCGTAGCATCGCGTCGCCGCACTTCGAGATGCGACCTGACCAATCGAGCTCTCCGGAGGCGTGGCGTCTACTGGTTAGCCCGACATAAGCACCTACGCTTCTCGATCGCGCAAACCGTGCCGGATCGTCAATCGTTGCCTTGAAGGCGAGCGCGGTGATCGGACCGATCCCAGGCATCGTCATAAATCGGCGGACCTGCGCATCATGGCGGGCCAGTTTCATAACCTTGCGGTCAAGCTCGCTAACCTGCTGCCCAACGGCATTGCGCGCTTCGAGCAGCGGTCTGATCGCAGCTATCAGCTCAGGACGGCCCTCGATCAACTCCTCGGTTCGTACGGCGAAGACATTGAACGTGGCGCGGCCGATGACAAGACCGAGGTTCTTGAGAAGGCCGCGAACATGGTTCTCAAGATCGCGCTTGATCTTGACCAGCAGCGCCCGACTCGCCAGCAGCGCCCTGACCGAATGGCTGTCGATATCCTTGACGTGCACCTCTTTGAACCAGCCGGTCTGCATGATGCGGGCGATCCCGATAGCATCGTTGCGGTCGCTTTTGTTGATCTGCATCTTGAGCACGGCCTTGGCATGGCGCGCGTCAATACAGATCACCGGTAGGCCAAGCTGCTTAAGTTCGGTCCACAGCCAGGTGGACGTTGGGCCGGTCTCGAGGCCGATGCGTACTGCATCCGGCGCTTTTGACCTCACGTAAACTGAGATCGCCTCAGGATCTGAATCGACCACGCCCTCTCGCACGACCGACCCCGTCTGATCGACCACGCAGATCGATGTCTGCTTCAACGATACGTCCAGTCCGACATAGTATTCCATTGCCGCTCTCCATCGTTGCGAGGCCACATGAGGCTGGCCTCTTACGTTCCTGGAGAGCTGATTCCTTTGCCTTTTGTCTGGCTCGATCCCGGAATTACCCCATGTTGCAAAACTTCGGTTGAGGCGACTCGCGAACCGTGATTCCGTCTGTTGAGACGGCATTTGCGGGAGCGGCGGATATTAGGGCGGCAGGAGAGCGGTCACGGCCAGTTCTTTTATTCCTTTGATCTCGACAAGGTCGTGCCACCGGATCACCTGGTACGGCAAATCGATGGTTTGCTCGACCTGAGCTGGGTGCACGACAGCTGGCTAAAATAGTCGACGGAGGAGTCCTCTTCGATTTCCCCAGTTCCTTCGCTCGCGATTTGACAGCTTCATTAGCCAACACCGCACTTGACCGCGACAATGTGCTAGACTTCAGGGTCATGCCTGACCGCGTCTCGTCGAAAATACAAAGCGCAGGTCTCTTACTATTCCGAAGGGCCGGGGGGCGTCCAAGTCCTATTGGGGGGTGGCCCGTTTTGGAGTCGTAAGGATCAGGGTGCCTGGACCATTCCGAAAGGCCTGATTGGGCCTAGCGAATCCCCGCTTTCGGCCGCACAGCGTGAGTTCGCCGAAGAGACCGGCTATCGTCCGGGCGGCGAAGCCATTCCGCTTGGCAGTGCCAAGCAACCGGGCGGCAAGGTCGTCCACGTGTGGGCAATTGAAGAGGACTGGGACCTGGCCGATCTTCAGAGCAACACGTTCGAGATGGAATGGCCTCCGCGGTCTGGGCGACGGCAATCATTTTCTGAGATCGATCGCGCGTCCTGGTTTGGCATTGCCGAGGCGCGACTTAAGATGCTGAAAAGCCAAGCAGCGTTCCTGGACCGTCTGTTGGAAATACTGGGTCGGGCTGAAGGCAGCAAATAGGCCTTGGCTACTGGCCGACTTCTTCCATAACAACTGATCTGGCGAGGATCGCGATCGGTAGGTCAGCCGAACGTGAACGCAAACGCTTCGGCGCCCGGGCCGAAGAACTCGATTTCGAACGTTCGGTCGATGACGGGCTTCGTCTGTCTTATCAGCTGGTAGAGGCGCTGTTCGGTCACTGCGCCGTAGCCTTGCTCATCGACGTCCAGTCCGTGGGCGTCGCTTGGCGGCTTTGCGTCGATCAGCACGCGGAATCGCACCGGCGTTCCCGGGGCCGTCGGGCCCATGACAAGATGAAGATCGCGCGCGTGAAAGCGGTAGGTAACGCCGCCATTGGATTGGTCAGCATCGCCGCCTCGCTCCGCACCGTCCAGTCTCCGGCAAGCGCCCATTCATTCAGGCGTAACCGCGCGGGCGATTCATAAGTGTGGAGTTTGTTTAGGACCGGCCTCCCGGGGGATGCAAAGTTCTGAGTGCGATCGTACCCTAAACAGTTTTCCCTGGACTTCAGGCTGTCCCAATCAGCCGCGGCCTCGATACCGCGGGCAAGCACCGACACGGGATCGCGGGCGATGCCGGCGGCTCCGGTTTCGGCCAGCAGTTCTTGAATGATTTTTTCCGACTGCTCGTATGAACCCTCACCAAAATGGTGATGCCGCAGGCGACCCTGCGCATCGATGAAGTAGAGCGCCGGCCAGTAGTTATATCTGAAGGCGCGCCAAATGGTGTGCTCGTTGTCAACCGCGACCGGGTAGTTGATCCGCATCTCTTTCACCGCCCAGCGGACGTTGTCGATGTTCTTCTCGAAAGCGAACTCCGGCGCATGGACGCCGATCACCACCAATCCCTGATCCTTGTACTTCTCGGCCCAGGCGCGAACATAGGGCGCCGTCCGCAACCAGTTGATACAGGTGTAGGTCCAGAAATCGATGAGGACGAGTTTCCCGCGCAGGGGCGCCCTGCTCTTTCTTGAGACGGTCCCGCTCGTCACAAAGGCCCTCGGTCTTCGCCAGTATCCTCCCCAGCAAAAGCTCAGCCGATGCTGTCCCGAGCCGGCGCGTTGAAGCTGCAGGATCTCTTTGCGCTGTCTTCCGACCTGGACGCGCATGTGCTCAAGTATGTACTCTATCTGCATAGCGCTCCTTCAATTCTCTCTGGATTGTTCGGATGAGCCCTTCGGCGCGGCGCCCGCCAACGGCGCAAGGGTCACGCGGTATTCTAACATGGCGGGTGCCGTCACTCCCTGAAGAATGGCAGAAGCAGTACTGTCTGAGACCAGCACGCGCGCAGCAAAAGCCGGTCCGGGTCAGTGAAAAGCTTGAGCAAGTGGGGAATGCCCCTAATTTGGGTATTGCCCGCGACTCCAGGTTGCCCTTGGATGCCCCGGGTCTGGGAGGCTATTTTCGACGCGTATTTTGGCAGTGGTGGCGCTGTGCGCCACGGTTGGCGGCTGCGGCCTAATCGCTCGCAAGGAATTACAGGAAAAGCAGCAAGCAGCCATTGCCGAGATGCAGGCGGGCTTCGCCGAATGCAAGGCCCGCTTCCCTGAAGGCTCAAAGCAGTACGTAGCAAAGCAACAATGCGACAGCGCCGCCGCTCAGGTGATCCGGCCGTACATGACATACCCTGATCTGTTTGACCGTGCGCAAGCCGATCGGGCTGTCATCGCGGAACGCTTGCAGGCCGGCAGGATAACCGTTGCGGAAGCCAACCAGCAAGCAACTGCAAATAAGTCTCAGATCGCGGAAGATGAGCAGCGGCGGAACTTAGCAGCGCGATCGGTCGAGGCCCAAGAATCGGCGGCAGCTGCGGCCTGGCGCGCTTCGGCGCCGGTGTCCTGCACGGGCATAGGCAACACGACGAACTGCTACTAACCGGAAAGACGGCAAGCACGTTGCCTATTTTGGCGCCCGGAAAGGCCACAACTCAGAGGTAGCCCAAGTGACGCTGTGGAGCCCCAACACGTCGATTGTTTGGTGTCGATCTTCAGGCGATTGAGGACACTCCGCGCACGGTCAGCAAGCAGGCGGTAAGGAGGCATTTTCTTAGGGCTTACGTTAGGAAGACTCGATAGGGGCTTGTATGTGAGGGGCCGGCCCGGGTGATGGCTCATGCGCACGGTCAGGAAAACGAAGAACTAGACGCGCCGCCGACGAATTAATCGAATTGTTTTGGATTTTCGACGTGTTTTTTGTCCTTTGAAATTGGGCACAAGTGCCACTTCTGGCATTAAAAAAATCCGTCTTTATGGAGCGGGCAAGTCGGCCGGCATTTTGCGCCCACACCGGCCGAAAATTCCCTTTTTGCTGCTCGCAGTCGGAGCATGGGGCCCCAGGAAGGGCCGGTACCGTTGAATAAAAAAATCCCCAGTGCTTCGGCGGGGGGCCGTGCTGTTGCTCCCAGTACCGTGATGGGGAATCATGGGTGGGCTGCTGGGGACACCGTCATGGCGCTAAGAGTCGTAAGCGAGCAAATCCGAAAAGTCCTCAAGAAGCGGGCTCATGATCAATTGACCCGAGACCTTCGAAAGTTCGCACCAAATTTCCTTCGGATAACCAGTGGGTCAGGCAAGTCGCTCGATCTCTTGCGCCAAACGGAAAGAAGTAGCGTACCCTGCGTGAGGCCCAATGACAGTTTCAATCCGCTTTTGCATCTTTGCCGATGACGGCCTTCAGCGCCTCTCGCAGCGGGTGATGGAGGGCTTGGTTCACGGCTCCGACGCGATGCCTCAATTCGCCGGCACCAAGCAAAAAGTTGCAAACGTGATTGTAGAGCTGGAGGAAGGCAAGCCGGCTCGGATTACCAGGGCCGAGCAATTTCCTGCATCTTGACGCCGGCGGTAAAGTTCCCGAATCTCATCAACAGTGGCTTCGAGCAATGGATACGTTCGATGCCCTGGAGCTGCGCCCCCCTTCAAACAAGGGCGCACATGGAGAATCCGGGCGCACATGAAATCGGAAGGGGAGCGAGATAGATGGCAAAATCACGGGAACGCGTTTGCCTGCAGGACGGTCTAAGCTCGACCTGAAAGATCTTCGCTCGCAACTCTAGTGGCTGAGGCACCATAGATTATTGGGAAACAGGTAGGACAATTGGTGGAGTCCGATCCCGCAACAACAGAGGATGCGGTGTGTGCTGTCCCCGACGGCATTATCGCCGATCGCGTTGTAGTCCGTTGTTAGAAGTGGTGACTGAACTCAACTATCACTACCATCAAGTCGGGCGGCCATTACAAGAAGCATCCAGCGCGGGCTTATCGGTCAACGTGTACAGCGCCGCCCCCTGATATGCGAAGAGGTTGGACTTTCTCCTGATGACAGCAACCTTCGCCTCAATATTTTCCGAGTACTTGCCCAACAAAATAAAGTAGTAGACCGAGCGAGCAAGCCGTGTCGTATAGTTGGTTCCGTCGATAAGGTCTGCCTGGACAGTTCCGTCAGGCTGCATCAACAGGTCCGCCGTATTGGCGAGACGGCGTAGGAGCGCTTGGTCAACCGCATACCCAGCTTCGTGCGCCTCTATGAGGAACTTGACGACGTTATTCGCGTGACCGACGTCCTCGCGACGCTTGATATAGCTGGAATAGTCCCAAACCAGCGTCTCGCGGCCGTTACGCTCCGCAAAAGCGAGGACGCGCTCTTTCATAAAGGCAACAAAACCGTCGACAAGCTTGCGCTGGCGGGCAGCCTCCGCCTTGATACCTTCGCGTTCCTCTGCACAGGAAAGATGCAAAATGGATGAGAACAACGCGGCATTCAAGTTCGGTGGGTAGGGAGAGCCAGGTGCGCCACGGTTCTTTACTGGCAGGTTACTCGGCAATCTAAAGTACGCGAAACCCTGCTGCTGAACGAGATCAGTGTTCGAATGGATCTCTAGCCCAGCTTTAAATTCATTCATGTAACTGACCGCGTGATCGTGGAAGGAGCGTCCTTTGTACGTTTTCTGCCCGAGCGCGGGATTGTTCAGAACGATCTGCGCAAAATGCATTAGCGGTGCGAAATTGTGTCCCGTAAACCCTCCCCAAGCGTACGGACGATCGACACCTGGAGAACGGTCGAGCCATCCGAAGGGGTGCCCCTGTTCTGTAGTTGCATCACGCTCGGCGAGCATCGCGTCGCTGCGGTCGACAATCTGCTCCCCCAGGTGAGGGTCACCCGTTGCGATCAAGGAGTAGGTTAGCGCCTGAATAACATAGGCCAAGGAGAAGTCGTTAGCTCCATCAACTCCAAGAACGCTTGCTGCGGAAGGTGGCACCGCTATCATGCTCGCTATCTTGATGCCGTTCCTGTTTGGAGAGATAGCGTCTGCACGCACGAGTTCTGCCAAATCAGCGCCGGCAATCCAGCCTCGCATTCTTGAGGCTTCGGGAGTCTCGGAACCGCCATCGAGGCTAGAAAAATCGCTAGCTCGTACTGCGGTAACGCCAGATTCGCTTCGAGTGATAAGGGAGCATAGAATTAGAAACGCTATTGCCAGCTTCGCCATATTACCCTCGACCGAGGTTAAGTGTTGGCAGATTATAAGATGGCGGAGCTAATACCGAAAGTGTAAGAGCAGGACCAAGCCGTTCGGTTTTCGGCTTTGAGTATCGCGAACTAGGCGACGTTCGACAGTTTGCCCCACCTCAGACGACGCGCCCTTCTGCTTGACGTTCACCTTGGCTGCGATTTGGCGCGCTGATCGTTCTGCTTCACACGCACTTCGCGCATGCCGCTTTCACAACCGAAACTCGCGATTTCCCTCCCGGCGCCGAGGGTCAAAAGCAGTACGTAGCAAAGCAACAATGCGACAGCGCCGCCGCTCGGGCGATCCGGCCGTACATGACATACCCTGACCTGTTTGACCGGGAGAAAGCCGATCGGGCGGTCATCGCAGAACGTTTGCAAGCCGGCAAAATGACCGTTGCGGAGGCCAACTAGCGAGCAACTGCCCATAAGTCGCAGATCGCAGAGAATGAGCAGCGGCGAAATTTGGCCGCGCGATCTGTCGGGGCCTGAGAATCGGCGGCGGCGGCGGCATGGCGTGCTTCGGCGCCAAATCAGAGCCGGCGTGCTGCTTGAAATGATGCAAAAAGAGCCTCACGGTGCCTTCGATTGGTACCCTGAAGGCTGCTTCGGCGGCAGTAGCGGTATCAATCTAGGGCACACATATAGCTTACCAGAGGGCGTAGCCCGAAAAATGAAATCCAATGAGCAAACTGATCCAGGCGATATTTGACTGGTTTAAATCGGAAACCCGTGAGCGGCGAAAGAAGGTTAGGTTGGACCGCAAGCACGTTGAAGAACGAGCTCGTCGTTTTCTGAAAAGCTATCTGGAAGCCGACGAAATGCGGAAGCGTCACTTTTATCGTGCCGTTCAGGATATAAGCGATATGTGTCAACCAGCCGAATTAATCGGCCGGTCTGATGTGGATGACGGCCGCATTCCTGAAACCATGTCGCAAAGGGCGATGAAAATGGTCTTGGACCGCACGGGTGGGATAAAGGAAGATGACTCTGTGGCTAACTTCGTCACCGATGCCTGCGCCACAGTGGCCGTTGCTTACAACCGGGCGGCAGGGGTTTACGTGGGGGACGATGAGATGCAGAAATTGGGAACTGCCGCCGTCCATCTTCTCACCATGGCTACGTCATATACGAGTGCGCATGAAGATGACGGACAGCAGTTTAACGGTGGATCAATTAAAGGATCAATCGACTAGGTTTCCTGCAGCGCTTGCCTGATCGTCGAGAAGTCTGAGTTGCCGAGCCCGTGCCGTCCTCCTCGAAATCGCCAAAAGGCCACGACAGGACCAACAATGGCAGGCTCGGCCTTTCAGTTCGCCGGGCTCCCCAGCGATGCAACATCGCACGCGGAACAGCCCAGCGCGCCTTCCTCGAACTTCAGGAGCGCGGCTTTGTCGATTGCATGAAGAAAGGAGCATTCAGCCGGAAGGCACCGCATGCCACGGAATGGCGTCTGACTTGGTGGAGCTGCGATGTCACCGGCGAACTTGCGAGCAAGAAATTCATGAGCTGGGGCCGCGAAAAAGAAAACGCGGTATCAAAATATCCCGTCGCGGTATCAAATCAAATCCTCCGCGCCCCATGAAGAAACGCGAACGGTCTCAGGCCGAGTAATACTGCCGGAACGATGTGTTCCGGCAGTAAGGACGTTCATGGCAGAGCCTCAGAGGACAAAGTCCCACGTCGCCAGATTCCATCCCCCGAGCCGCCTGGCAGTGCGGCGGTTGGCGAAGTGTAAATCTGGAACGAGAAGTCAGCGGCACAATCGCCGTTGACGTCG
Organism: Bradyrhizobium sp. sBnM-33; assembly: GCF_032917945.1. Lineage (NCBI taxonomy): Bacteria > Pseudomonadati > Pseudomonadota > Alphaproteobacteria > Hyphomicrobiales > Nitrobacteraceae > Bradyrhizobium > Bradyrhizobium sp. sBnM-33. Next base: position 6,439,954 of record NZ_CP136624.1, on the reverse strand, counting down.
CCCTGCAGCAGATAGCCCTTCACGCCCGTCGGTGAGACGCCTGTTAGGTCCCACTGAAGCTGACCCGCAGCTCCCGTAAAGTCCGACACGAACGTAAACGCCTGATCGCCGCCGACGAGGCTGTTCGCGTCGATCGCGGCCAGGTCGATCTTGTCGCCATGGGCGAAGGTGTTGATCACATCCCGGTTGGCAAACGCCACGCCACTATCGGCCAGCGAAGATATCACCATGCGGTCGAGGCCGCCGCCGCCGGTCATGGTGTCCTTGCCGGCGCCGCCGTTGAGGAGGTCCGCGCCCAGGCCGCCGAGGAGTGTATCGTTTCCGCCGGCGCCAAGCAGCGTATTGGCCCCAAGGTTACCGGTTATCTCGTTGTTGAGACTGTTGCCGGTTCCCGTGAGCGTGGCTGTTCCGCCCTGCAGCTTCAGGTTCTCGACCTGCGAGGGCAGCACATAGTTGTTGAGGGCGGTAAACACCGTATCCAAGGTGCCCCCGCCGGCCGCCTCGATGATGATATCGCCGACATTGTCCACATAGTAGAAGTCGTTGCCGGTCTCACCCGTCATCGTGTCGGTGCCAAGGCCGCCGAAGATTTCGTCGTTGCCGGCGCCGCCGTTGATCTGGTCGGTGCCAGCATCGCCCCACAGGGTGTCGCTACCACCAAAGCCGAAGATGACATCGTTACCGATACCGCCCGACACGAAGTTGTTTTGGTCGTTGCCGTTGAGGGTGTCGTTGCCCTGTTCTCCGAGAGCGTCGAAGCCGACGCTGCCCGTGGACGCTCCAAGCGAGATGGTGTCGTTGCCGGCGCCACCTACCACGCGCTCACCCGCCCCCGGGGCGGTGACCACGTCCACCCCCTCAGTCATAAAGACGTTTGTGACACTGGCGCTGCTAACCCAGACCGAATATTCTCCTGTAGGAACCGCTGCGCTGAACAGCGCCATGTCGATGTAATACGTTCCGGTCGCGCCCGCAGTAAGTTCGATGTAGGGGTTGAGGCCAGCGCCCGCATCATCGTTGGTGGTCAGGATAACTCCCGCGGAATTGCGGATGCTCATAGTAGTATCGGTCGTGCCTGTTGATCCTATGCCGGATCCGTAGAAGCGATAAAGGGTTCCGGCCGTGAGCGTGACGGCGATCCAGTCGTGGTCGCCGGCCGTTTCGAACAAGCCGGAAAAGGAACCGCCCGGGCTGAGACCGTACTGCGATATTTCGAGCCGTGCGCTGGTGGCCGTAGAGGCCGGAATGTCAACCATTGGATGCTCCAAAAAATTAGTATCGACGCTTCAAGCGCCCAAAAGAGAAAAAGAATGCTGTCAATGCTCGAAATAGACGGGGAAGAATGATGAAACGAATGGGCCATTGATTATCGATCAAACTAATGAGTGGCGCAAGAGCCGCACGCCTGCAGAAGGACTGGGGTGATGAGCGCGGGTCTCTGCGTGAAGTGATGCTGCTAAAGTTCTGCCGTCCCAGAGGGAAGCTGAGCGTTGCTCCATCTTTTGTTACGAAAGGCGCGTTCAGTCGGAAGTCGCCGCCGCGAGCGAATGGCGACTGACGTTCAACACCTGCGACGTGACCGGCGAACTCGCAAGCAAGGCATTCATACGATGGGGTCGGGAAAACAAAACGCGGTATCAAAATCCCGTGAGGTATCAAGTCAGAGCCAGCGTGCGGCATGAAATCGCGCGAAAACAACCTCACGGTGCTTTCGACTGGTACCGTGAGGACAGCTTCGGTGGCGGTCGCGGTATCAATCTAGGGCACACATATAGTTTACCATAGGGGCAGTGGGAACGGCGTTGGTGAACGAAGCTACTAGAGCGCCGCAGACAGCATTCCGCCGATTGGATGGATGCGTCTCGGATGTCTAGATGCTGGAATAAGTCCGAAGACAATCCAGGCCGCACTGGCCGGATCGTTGTTGCTTATCTTATTGTGGCGAGCACCCAGAGCAGGAGCAGTTCGAATGTTCCATAGGCTGGCTATTTGCGTTCTCTTAGTGGTACTGTTTTCAACGCACTTGATTGGAACGGCGAGCCCACAAAGTGAAATGCACTTGCATTGTCTTACTAGCGCCCGAGCCGTTATCCGATCCGATCCGATCCGGATTTCCGACGCGTTTTCCAATTGTAAACCAGAACTCGCCGCCGCTCTTTCAGATCTGGGCCTCGATGATGATGGATTAAGAGTCGCGTTCTCGGGGATTACCGCTCACAGCATGGCCCCTTACGGCGCCAGCAGAGCATCAACGCTACCGGATTTGATGGCCGCTGAAAAGCTCACCTGCATCGGTTACGTTTTTCTGGCGTCGTATTTTGTAAAGGCGTTGCTGCCGTCGGCCAAAATACAGATCGCCGGATTTGACGGCGGCGTGATTGGCAACCACTCGCAAATGTTCGTGCCAGCGTATCGCTTGCTGCTCGATCCCACGATTGGCCTGGTTGCCATTGCAACATTCGATGAAGTCTTGAGCGGAAAAATAATCTCTGGCGACGCCATACGTGTTTTTAGGGTACGCGAGTCAACCGATATCGAGGCGTTCGCGGGGAAGGTTCACGCTGCCCTTCTAGAGGGTAAATACAAGCCTTCGGATATCCTGTACTTTTATCACGGCCTTGGTCAGGCGCTTGATGCCGTCCGAGAGAACGGGCCGTTATGGGAGGCGAAGGATATTCCGGCCATAATCCGGACCTTGCCGACCCCCGCGTCCGATGACCTAGAGAGCAATCTGCGGTCTATTTGGTCCAAAGCCGACTAGAAATGCATGTCAATTTCCGGCCACTCTTAAAACGACGTATCCGTCGCTAATCGCGGGAGTGTCCGCGCGGTATCTGCCGTTGCGGTATCAAGTCAGAGCCACCGTGCCGCATGAAACAACCCGGAAACAGCCTCACGGTGCCATCATGCAGCGAAGCAAATTCCCCGAGCGTTCATTCAAATATCCCCAAAAGCCGAATGGTGCTTACCCGGTGCTACCTGAGCAAACCCCGGAGCAGCGCCAAATTCAAGAAATGCCTGATTCTATTGGCGCACCCGACACGATTCGAACGTGTGACCTTTGCCTTCGGAGGGCAACGCTCATTCTTCGAGCCCAATATGGGCCGAAGCTTTCGCAAGCTTGCGGTTCTGATAGCGCAAACGCTAGCCTCGGGATCGCCGCCCGCAGGTTTCCTTGCTCTATCGCCGCCAAATCTACGATGGCGCTTGTTCTATCCTAGGCGTGGCCAGAGCGGCACGTTACTTTGCGCGGGATTGGTAAGGAGGGTCGGAACTAGCGCGGTACTGCATGAACTCGTTTGGTACTGCAATGCTGTACCAGAGAAGGTGCGGCGTCATCGAGGGACGGAAGGCGATCGACTTAAAAACTTGAAACGAAAGGAAAATGCCCCAATAGTCAGCTTTGAACCTCAGTCGACCCAAAAATCAGGATTCCTGATGAGACGACAAAGCTATCTAACATCAATATGTTATCGCATCGATTTTGCATTGCACCCATGATGGACTGGACCGGGACATCTCAAAAAGCGAAGCGCGATCAGCACTTAAGCACGCGCGTTGCGAGTCATGCTGTACCAAATGCTGTACCGTCCGACTGACGATTTCCCTTTAGCGAACAAAATTCTGCGTTAGGCGGCGTACGGCGGCCACAGGGAGCAGTAGTCGTGTCCGCAAAAACTGAGCGGGCCGTGAACTTACGATAAAGGTTGGAGAAGATGTTGGCGTGGGTTGGTAGCGCCCCCCGCTACTACGGGCGATGATTCAGCCATGCCTTTCGACCATTTCTCTCGCTCGACTACGATCAGGCGACGAGCCGTGGTTGAGTAAATTATGACGTTTGGCGTTGAGGTGCCCGATCCGTGCAAGCGTTGACTTAAGCTCTGCCCGCTAACGTTCTAATTAGACCTAACGAATCCGTGGGCGATGTATTAGACCGCCACGCGACGTGCCGGTCAGAGCGAACGATAATCAGCTTGTGATCCAGCTCAGATGGTCCCCCTGCAACATCGAGAAGCACGAGCGGCACATTGTGCGCCTCTGCGCTTTTCAACATGGGAGCTACGTCCACGCTAGGATCCGATCGGACCAGCGTGTAGTAAGGACCCAACCTGTCATAGACAGCCTCGCCCTCGCACAGCCAAAAATGCGGTAGTCGCGCACCAGGCACTGTCGAGGGGGTGAAGCTTCCCATCGTGTATTCCGGTGCTGTTGCGCCATCATATGTGATGATGGGGGAGTTCGCGTAAAAATATCCGAAGTTCAGACCGGCGCAGCAATATTGTTGAACATTCAGTTCATACGCAGCCTTACCCAAGGCTTCCCTTAGTTGGTCGCCACGGGGCCCGCTTGCCTCAATGTCATCTGGTACTGCGCTTCGTTGCTCGAACATCGCGTGCGCGTGGTTCATGGCGAAGTGAGACACTTGAGCCGTGATCGGCATGCGTTCGGCTTCATAGGCGTCGAGTATTGCATCGCTGGCCCAACCCTTCAGATGAGCGGCAAGAAGCCACGCCAGGTTCTCGGCGTCCGCAATCCCCGCGTTCATGCCATACCCTGCATAGGGTACCCAGATGTGACTGGCGTCCCCGCATATGAAGACGCGATGTTGCCGGAATCGATCCGCGACTAATCTTCTCCCAATCCAATCCTCCTTGCTTAGAACTTTGTATTGGAAGTCTGGAGGTACGCCCAGAATGGTACGTATGGATGCATGCCGATCCACACTTTCGAAGTCCGTTTCGTTAGGCCCGAGATAGTTATGGACAAGCCAGCGCTTCTTGCCGTCGATTGCGTATACGTTTCCGCTGCGCCGCGGGTTGAGTGAAAACATCGCCCAAGCCGGCGGCGCCGCCATCCTTCCAATGAGATCCGGCGCCTCTATATACGTGGACTGAACGCGTTGAACGACCGGGTCGCCCTTGAACGTGGCGCCAATCTGCTTGCGCACGGTGGAGCTGCCACCGTCACAGCCGACGAGGAACCTCGCGCGGAACTGCTGTTCGTCGCCAGATGACGATGTGGCAAACGCAGTTACGCCAGACTGATCCTCTTTGAATCCTGAATAGGCAGTCTCGTTGAAAGTGGTGATGCCGTTCGTGCTAGCTGCTCGCTGAAACAGAATGGGCTCCAGGAATATCTGGTTGATGCGGTGTGGCGGTTCAGGAGTTGGCCACCAACCGTCGGGTCCGGACTTGTCCGAGTAGCGATACTTCCTCGCGGGGATCTTGATTCTTGCTATCTCGATGCCAAGCGTCGTGGTTCTATAGCTGACGTCGTTGGGATAGTCCTCCGGTAATCCGGCATTTCGCAGTTCTTGCGATACGTTGAGGCGGCGAAAGATCTCCATGGAGCGGGCGGAGACGTGATTGCATTTCACGCTCGGCGGTTCACCGGCGCGGCGTCTCTCTATGATCCCGACGTTAATCCCGCGGGAAGCAAAATCGAGCGCCAGCGTGAGTCCTACGGGACCGGCGCCCACGATAAGCACATCAAACGATGCGGTTTCAGCCAGCATGAAGGGATCACCTCTTGGCAAAGGGCGGGGGCACGAGCCGAAGCAGATGCCAGGGACTCGGCATGGGGCCAACCTTGGCCTCGATCAAAATCGGTCCAGGATTTGATACGCGTTCGACAAGAAGCCGCTCCAGATCGGATGGTCCTTTGGCAAGTTTGTAGGGAATCTCGAAAGCGGCCGCGAGCCGGTCATATTTTGGATTGTATAGCTGAACGCCGAACTCTTCGCCGAACTGATCTTGCTGCATGTTGCGTACATTTCCAAAGTGACCGTCGTTGAAGACGATAATCGTCACGTTGAGATTGTACTTCCTCGCCGTCGACAGCTCCTGTAGTCCCCAGCCAAACCCGCCATCCCCATTAATGCTGACGACCATGCGCTTGGGATTGGCCGCGGCGACCCCGAGAGCGGTCGGAAACCCATATCCAAGCGTGCCTTGATAGCCTGGTGTAAGGAACGTGTTCGGTTGATAGACCGAATAAGCCAGCCGCGCGAAATAGCCAACTTGCGTAAGTTCGTTGACCAGTACTCCGTCATCGGGAATTCCTGCTCTCAGGGCCCGAACCCAGGCCCCTTGGGGTTCGATCAGCATCATCTGCTCACGTGCAAAAGCCTTAGTTTCCCAAAGTCGATATTGGAGGGGCGGCGCTTTGAACAGGCTGCATCGAGTGCGGAGAGCGCTACGCGACAGTCGGCCTTGATCGCGATATCAGCCCGTCTCGGCGATCCGAACACGCCTTCATCGAGGTTGACGAAAATGTAGGCCTTGTCATCGGGCGGCCAGGCCGGCTTCCCCATTGCCGTCTCGACAAAGCGGCTGCCGACGACGAGAACGACGTCGGCCAGAGAAAAGAGTTCGCGGCCTTCAAGCGTGTTGAATGCCAGGGGATGCCGATTAGATACAGAACCTTTGCCGTTCTCGCCCATAACTATCGGCATTTGAAGTTTTTCAGCGAGGGCCTGCAGTTCGAGGGAGGCGCCCGACGCGATCACGCCGCCCCCTACATACAGTACGGGAAAGCTGCAAGTCGAAAGCGCCTCGGCGGCGCGTTCAATCTCCGCAAACGGAACAGGATCTGTCTCGGTCGGTTCCGCAGGGTCGACCAGCGGTATATCGGCAGTTGTGCTCAAGAGATCATGCGAGATCTCGATCCCGACTGGTTGGGGGATTCCTTTCTTTAGTTGCTGAAATGCTTGCCTGACCAGATTGGGGATGTCCTCGGCGCGGGATGCACGTCCGTTCCACTTCGTCACCGTTCCCAAAATTGTCGACTGGTCGCGAACTTCATGAAGCAGCCCGAGTCCCTTCCCAACGGCTGACGAATGAATGTCGCCGGCGATGCAGAGGACGCGTGAGTTGCAGGCATAGGCGGTGGCGAGCCCCGCCATTGCGTTTAGAAGCCCGGGGCCTGGTACCACCATACAAACGCCGATCCCGTTCGTTGAACGAGCATAACCGTCGGCCATATACGAGGCCGCCTGCTCGTGTCTCGCTACAAGGTAGCGAATTCTGTCCTGCATCTTGCGAAGCCCGTCGACAGCCCAGTCGAGCTGAACGCCTGGCACACCAAAGACATCAGTGACGCCCTCCAGCGCGAGCTGACGCGCAAGAGCGTCTCCGCCGGTCTGTTCCATTCAATCGCCTCCGGTGCCCTTCACCACAAACATCGAGGACGTTATGTTGACTTGAGACAGATGTCCACTCCACGAACACTGAATTGAATAGCGGCAAAGCCACTCGAAGGAAACTGCATGGACGCGTTGAACACACTGAAGGCGACCCTGACTCGGCCTGGTCTCCTCATCTCCGACCCCCAAATCGTGGATATGGCAACCACCGATTTCAGAGGGTGGTACAAAGGAAACGCCGTTGGTTTGGCACGACCCCGGTCGGTGAGCGAGGTTCAGGACGTCGTCCGGGCCTGCCGCACCGCCGGTTGCGCCATCGTTGCGCAGGGCGGCAACACCAGCATGTGCGGAGGCGCGGTGCCGGCGGCGGGCGGGCCCTCGCTGATCTTGAGTACATTGGGGCTTGATAAAATCAGGAGTGTTTCTGCCTCCTCTTGGTCCCTGGTGGCAGAAGCCGGATGCTCGATCAAAGGCGTGCAAGACGCAGCAAGGTCCGTGGGGCAACACTTCGGTCTGGATTTCGGCGCGAGGGACAGCGCAACGATCGGAGGCGCCATTTCAACGAATGCAGGCGGCATGAATGTCGTGCGATATGGCAATTGCCGCGATCAAGTCCTCGGGCTCGAAGTGGTGCTTGCCGACGGAACTCTCTGGAATGGATTGCGCTCGCTGCGCAAAGACAACTCCGGTTTTGATATCAAGCAGCTCTTCATTGGCGGGGAGGGGACTCTCGGCATCATAGCGGCGGCCTCACTGAAGCTTCATCCGGCCGAGACCGAGAGCCGCTCTGCGCTCCTTGCGGTGCAGTCCTTGCAGTCTGCCACTGATCTCGCAGACCTCGCGATGGAGCTTGCGGACGGGCGCCTATCGGCGATCGAGCTGCTTCCCCGAATGGGGGTTGAGCGGGTCTGTCAGCAGATTCTCGGCTCAGTGCCTCCAATCAGGCTCTATCGCGAGTGGTACGTGCTCGTGCGCATGGCTGGCCAGGACGACCCGTCCGAAAAACTGGAAGCCATCATTTCTCGGGCGCTGGAGCGAGATTGGGTGAGCGATGCGATCATTGCCCAGTCGTCTTCGCAGGAGGCGAAGCTCTGGCTCATTCGGGATTCCTTTTCCGAGTTGCACCGCTATCTCGGGGTTTCATTTCGCTTCGACTACTCAGTGCCGCTCGGGAGGATTCCGAAGTTGTATCCGGAACTCTGCGAAGCGATCCGGAAAGTTGAACCGCACTTCCTGCCGTTTGCATTCGGCCATCTGGGCGACGGGAACTTGCATTTCAGTGCCTGCCAGCCCGACGCGCAGGATGGCGCTGCATTCGAAGCGAAACGGCGACTTGTCGAAGATGAGGCCAACAGAGTCGTTTGGAGTCTGGGCGGAAGCGTTAGCGCGGAGCATGGCATCGGGCAGCTTCATCGCGACGAACTTGTGCAGCAAAAGGGTGACGTAGAGGTCAACGTCCTCCGCAGGATCAAGAACACCCTGAATCCCAGCTCTTTACTCAATCCTCACAAGACGCTTCCAGCTTGAGCCCGTTCCTTCGAGCGCCGCCGTGCTACTTGACCCATTTCTCTCACGTCACTAGAATTGAACACAATGTCCACCAGATGGACAACCCAGGAGAACGTGAGAAACGCAGATGGTGGCGCCGGGGCCATTGGAATCTCGTCGTGATGAGTTCGCTCGATCGCGCTTCAACTTGCCGTGGCGGTCGTCATTGCGGCGAACGTTCATGGGCCTTCTGGCAATGCTGTTCACTGTTCTGTCTAGTTCACAGGGGATAGCGCAGGAGTCGCGGCGACCCGTCACCATTGTTGTGCCGTTTTCGCCCGGAACCGGCCCCGACATCATCGCGCGAACAATTGCTGAAAAACTCCAGCCGAAGCTCGGTCAGCCGGTTGTCGTCGACAACAAGACGGGAGCGAGCGGTGGTATTGGATCGCAAATGGTCATGCGCGCCACGCCGGATGGCCATACGCTGGTCGTAACTGCTGACCCTCCGTTCACAGCGAATGTCAGCCTGACGAAGCCGGCAATCTACGACCCGGTTAAGGGCTTCACGCCCATCATCGAAGCTGCGGTCGGAACACTTGCGCTCGTCGTGCATCCGTCCCTGCCGGCAAATTCGATCAAGGAGCTGGTCGCGTACGCGAAGAGCCGTGCTGGAGAGATCAACTATGCTTCGCCAGGAGTCGGCACGCCGCACCATCTCGCGATGGAATTCTTCAAGCTCACGGCAAAGATAGATTTGATGCATGTGCCGTTTCGAGACTCCGCGGGCGCGATCTCCAATCTCGTTGGCGGCCATATCAGTGCGATGTTCTTGCCGGTTCACGTGGCACTTCCCCTAGCGCCGGACAAGATAAGGATCCTTGCGGTAGCGACTAGAGCGCGCGCGCCTCAGCTTCCGGATCAACCGACGTTGGACGAGCTTGGATTCTCAGGCTTTGATGCGGATATCCGCTACGGAGTCCTTGGGCCCCCTGGCATGCCGCCTGCCATCGTCGCCCGCTACAATTCGGAGATCGGCGAAATTCTTCGCTCCCCAGATGTGACGGAGAGATTGGCAAAACAAGGGTTGAGGTCTGTTGCTGAAACGCCGGAAAAGTATGCGGGCAACATTGTTCAGGACCTCACGAAGTGGAGCAACGTCGTTACCGACGCAAAGCTCTCGACAGACTAGGCGCTTTCTGCCGGCCAAAGCCTAAGTAGCCGATCCCATTCGACCAACTACGTGGAGAACACGATATGTCCCATAGCCGTTTTGATGATCCTGACAAGCTCGTTGATACGGATAGGGGCTTCGTCAGCCGCGAAATCTTCGTTGATCCCGACCTCTACAAAGAGGAATTGGAGAAGGTTTTCACGCGTGCCTGGCTGTTCATCGGACACGAGAGCCTCGTCCCGAAGCCTGGCGACTTCTACACAACCCGAATGGGTGAGGAATCCGTCATTCTGTGCCGCGACAAGCAGGGCATCGTGCACGCGTTTCTCAATTCGTGCCGTCATCGCGGCATGAAAGTGTGCCGCTATGAATCCGGGAATACCTCGCTCTTTACGTGCCCATATCACAGTTGGACATACACAACGGATGGCAAGCTCCAGGGCGTGCCCCACTTTAGAACTCTGTATGAGGGGCTCGATCGGGAGGCAAATTCGCTCGTCTCCGTTGCCAAGCTCGCGATCTACAAGGGAACGATCTGGGCCACCTGGGACAAGGATGCTCCGGATTTCATTACCTATCTCGGCGACGCGAAGATTCATCTCGACCAGGCTCTTGATTGCCGCGATGGCCGGAGCGGGGGGTCGGAGGTGATTGGCGTACACAAGTGGATTTTCCCGGCGAACTGGAAGTTCGCCGCGGAGAACTTTCTCGGCGACACCTACCACAATCCGAGTCACCGCTCGGTCGATCTTATCGGTATTGGGCCGAGCGCCGCGGCAGGAAAAAAGGGACGCCGGGACGACGAGCTGGAAAAGGCCCAGCACGTTTGGATCAGTTTCCCGGAAGGACACGGCGTTCATAGCGCGATCCAACCCGAAGAGAATGAGTATATCGAATCGTTTCTCGACAACCCCGTGCTGGAGCAATATTTCCGTCACTGCTTCGAGGAGCGCAAACGGCGACTCGGAGAACAGGCGAGGCTGTTGCCGTTCGTTGGCACGATTTTCCCAAATACGTCCTATCACGGGCGTCAGCCTCGGGGACTTTGTGCTTGGCACCCGCACAGCCCGACCTCCACCGAGGGGTGGCGGTTTTTCCTGGTCGACGCTGATGCGCCGCAGGAAGCCAAAGACTATCTACGTCGCTACTACATGCGCTACTCGGGTCCGGCTGGGATGACCGAGCAGGACGATATGGAGAACTGGCTCTATGCCACCGCTGCCAGTATGGGGACGGTCGCTCGCCGCTATCCGTTCAACTATCAGCAGTCGCTTGGCGCCTGGACGAGAGATCATGCCCTTGGCGGTACGGTCAGTCTCCAGATTACCGAGGAGATTGCGCGCGGCTACTACGCGCGCTGGAAGTCGTACCTCAGGGGTGCCGCGTGGGATGAACTCCTTGGTGTTAGCGGAAACTTACCTCAGAGGGCAGCAGAGTGAATCCCCCGCGCGTAGTCATCGTGACGGGCGGGACTTTCGGGATTGGTCGCGCCATCACTCTTAGTCTTGCAGCACGAGGGCACTCTGTCGTGGCGTTCGGTCTTGAGACGGCGCAGGTCTCAAGCACCGCCGCCAATGCTATTCCAAACTTGGAGGCTGAGCTCGAACAGCGCGGTCTCCAAGCCGTGCTGATGGAGGCAGACGTTTCCAGTGCGGGGGACGTCGCTCGGGTCGTCGATGAAGCGCTGGCGAAGTACGGACGAATCGACGCGCTCGTGAACAATGCCGCAATTGGTCCACTCGGTACCGTGCTCGACACGGATGAGGCCTTGTTCGATCGCATTATAGCCGTGAACTTGAAGGGGCCGTATCTGTGCAGCCGCGCTGTGCTCCCGCACATGATCAAGACCGGCGGCGGCGCAATTATCAACGTAGGCTCCGGGGCCGGCTGGGGAAAGCCAAACATGGCTGTTTACAGCGCGAGCAAGGGCGGACTGCTTGCGCTCGGGGCGGCGACAGCCTACGATTTTTTGCACCATCGTGTTCGCGTCAACACGGTAGTGCCCGGCGGCGGCGGCATTGTAACCGGGATGAGTCTCGGTCGGGTGGGCGGCGATCCGTCGCGGTTCGGTCAGGGCGCGCCCGGGACCGCAGCCGGCCGTTCCGTGAATGGGGAAGATGTCGGCAACGTTGTTGCCTTCCTGATATCGCCGGAGGCGGAGACGATCTCCGGAACAATCATCGACGTGGGTTGCTTTGCCCATCAGGGCGGCCCCGTACCAGCGAAGTCCGCGACCCACACCCCTCCAGGCTCTCGAGGAGAACAGCATGGCCGCCGGGCTTGAAACCAATCCCCCGTCGCCGACCGGATCCGCCGAACTTCCTCGCAACGATGCTTACTATCGGCTCAGGGCGGACATCGAAGAATTCCTCTATTCGGAAGCTGAACTGCTCGACGAGCGCCGGTTTCGCGACTGGCTCAATCTCCTTGCTGATGACATTACCTATTTCATGCCGATCCGCCGCAACGTGAAATTTGGGCAGCATGGCGAGCGAGAGAACACCCGCACAGGAGTCGGGATTAGCTGGTTTGATGAGGACAAGTGGACGCTGACGAAACGAGTCGACCAGATCCTGACCGGCGTTCACTTCGCCGAGGAACCGCTGTCGCGCGTCTGCCACATGGTAAGTAACGTCCAGATCAAGAAAATCTTGCCATCCCTGGATGATCCGCGCGAGGTCGAAACGCGGTGCCGTTTCCTGATCTACCAGAACCGGGTCGAGTACGAGACATACACGTTCGTCGGGAAGCGCACAGATGTGCTTCGCATGACGGATGACGGCTGGAAGATTGCGCGGCGGGAGATCATCCTTGACCAGAATGTCCTGCTTGCAAAGAACCTGTCGGTGTTTTTTTAAGGGCGGCAATGATTAATGTGCTGACCCTCAGACCTGGCGACCGCTTGGAGCTTGAAGATGGGACGATCGCCGAGGTTCTCGAGAATATGGAAGACGGCATGTGGGTTCAGGTTCGCTACCTCCAGGTCCCGAGGTCGGCGCCATTGAGCTCTGCCACGCGCAGGATATTGCAAAGCTTTTGAATGCGACCTGAAATGTCGACACCGTGGGATCGACCTATGCTGCGTTTCGATCACCTGCCAAGTGACTTCCACCCGCTGTTCCTGTTTTTGGGTGAGAGCGAAGACCTGACTGCGTTAGCTGGTCTCCTTCGTACGTTTGCAGAGGGGCGGAGGTCTCTCAACGTCGGCGAGCAACTGCCGGCTGCCCGTTCGAAAGCGAAATTGACTATTGTTCCGGAAGAAGGAAGCACGGGCAACTATGGATTAAAGCCTGATGGACCGGGCAGTTTCCGTTGGGGCCTCAATGCCTGGCAGGCTGAAGAGATCGCGCGACGTATTGAGCTTCTCGCCGCCGCCAATAACAAATCGGGATCCGAGATCATCGAATTGGGTGCGGAAGACGAGATTCCCGTCAAGATTTCCCTTGGAGAGTTCACGGACGACTTTCTCGTCCGACGCTTCTAACGCGGTAATTCGAGGATGGCGAAGAACTATCTAGGGCTGTCGTCGAACCTTGCGGGGGCTTTCAACCTCAGGCGCCGCGACCCCAGAGCGTTTTGGTCTGTATCCGAGCTGAGTTGAAAGCGTGCCGGCCGCATCTACAACTAACCTGGCAATCTTCGGAACGTCAGCGTCGTTCACGCGTGCGGTCGGCCCGAAAACGCCAATCGATCCGGTGACCTCGCCGTTGTGATTGAAAAAGGGAGACGCGACCGCGACAGCGCCAAGAATGACTTCGCTTCGACTCGTTGCATATCCTTGGGCGCGAATGGCCTTCAGCGCGCTGACGAACTCATTTTGCCGTGCCTTGCTGAGAGCCTTACTGATCGTTGCCGCTTGCCGATCCTCGTCAAGAAACGCAAGGATTGCCTTGCCGGTTGCTCCGACGACTAGGCCGCCTCTATCTCCGATGCCGCGTGCAATATGCAAGACGTGATGGCTCTCCAGTTCAAGAACGCAGATCCGATGGTCGTCTTGCAGAACAAACAGTGCGGCGGTTTCGCCGGTTTTTTCGCGAAGGCCCGCGACGATGGGCCTTGCCACGTCTATGAGTTTGATTCCAGACAGCCACGCATGGGCGAGATGCATCACGCCATGGCCGAGCCTGAAGCGTTGAGGATCACCTTCGGCAGTGATCAGCCCCGTGCCTGCGAGGGTTTGCAGTAGCCGGTAGAGGGTCGGTCGGCTCAGGCCCACCAGACGCTGGATCTCAAGTACGCTCATCACGGGCGTTTCGGCCGTAAAGCACTGCAAAACCGCGATGGCTCGATCGACAGCCCTGACCGTCGACAGGGATTCGCCGCCGCCGGACTTCTCCGCGCGACGGCGTTCACGAACTGCGCTGTTCGCGTCGGAAGATGAGGCGGTTTTTCCGGGCTTACGTTTCACGGACGATCACGAACTGATGGAATTTCCTTGTACCGGCCGCCTTAGCGCCGGTCAAACCGTCGCATGTGTTCCGGAGGGTATCTTGGGGATCGATCCTCGGCCACGGCGCCAACCTGCGAAGGGACCGCCTTCGAAAGGCGCCTTCAGCAGAGTTGAACCATCTTGACGCTCCGCAGCTGACCCTTTAGCCTTTATAATGAACATGACGTCCATACAATGGACGCATCGGCGCAGGCCGGCCATAAAGAAAAATGACAGGGAGAAAACGGATGAGCGCGATCTCGCGTCGGACGGTTTTGCTAACCGGCTTGCTGGCTCCGACGATTGCCTACGGACAGCATTTTCCCTCTCGTCCGGTCACGATCATCACGCCGTTCGCTCCCGGGGCCTCCAGCGATGGGGTGGCGCGCATCCTGGGAGAAAAGCTCACGCAGCTTCTGGGGCAGCCCTTGGTTGTTGAGAATCGGCCTGGAGCAGGGGGGCCACGGGACTAATCGCTTTGACGCGGTCTAGTCCCGACGGTCATGCAATTGGAATTGGGGCGACGGGAGCGCTTGTTATCAATCCTCATGTCGCCGATGCGAGCGCGAACTTCGAGCCTCTGCGCGAGCTAACTCCAATCGCGAAGCTCGTCGATATTCCTCTGGTGCTTGTCGCCAATCCGGATGCCGGCGTTAGATCGCTCAAGGAATTGATCGACCGCTCCCAACAAAAGACGGACGGGTTTTCCTACGGCTCGACGGGCGTGAACTCCGCGCAGCATCTTGCGATCGAGCTCCTCAAAATGGCAACCAAGGCAAACCTTGTTCACGTGCCTTATCGCGGGAGTGCTCCAGCCATGACTGACGTTCTCGGCGGCCAAATCCCGCTGTGTTCGGTAGACCTAACTTCGGCGCATCCGCACATCAAGGCTGGAAAGGTCGTGCCCCTTGCGATCATGTCGGCCCGGCGGGTTGATCTAGTCCCCGATATTCCAACGGTCGCAGAACAGGTTGTGCCGAACTTCGAGGTCAGCGCGTGGCTTGGCATGTTTGGGCCGGCAGGTATTCCGAACGACATCGTCGTGCGGGTGTCGGAACATATCAAGATCTCGCTTGCTGATTCCTCGGTGCGTGAGCGGGTGCGCCAAATTTCCTGCGTCGACGCTTATCTCGATTCGTCAGGTTTCGCGGCTTTTCTCCAGAAAGAGGCTGCGAGGATGCGCGACCTTGTCTGCTCAGGCTGAAACTACTGGCGCGAATAGCTGAGAGGCCAGTTCTGCCGACGAACTGACGGCAGCGACGATCGCATGCCGGCCGCTGACAAACATATGGAGAGCACCATGAAGGGACTTCGTCGCACCTGGTTGCTGCTGAGCCTTATAATAGTAGCCACCATCGCGTTCTCGCCGTGGATCGCCAACGCGCAATCGCAGGCATCCTCCTCTTATCCAAACCGACCGATTCGCCTGGTTGTCGGCTTTGCTCCCGGCGGTAGCAACGACATTCTGGCACGTGTGCTGGCCGAAAAATTGCACAAGGTCCTTGGCCAGCCGGTGATCGTGGAGAACAAGCCAGGAGCGGGCGGGGCCACTGCAGCAAGCTTCGTCAAGAGCCAGGAGCCGGACGGATATACGCTGATGGTCGGAGCGAGCGGCGCGATGGTCGTAGGACCGGCCGTCTCGGCGCACACGCCTTACGACACCAAGCGCGATTTCGAACCGATCAGCATCCTGGCGACTTTCCCCCTCGTATTGGTCGTCTCGGCGGATGCGCCCTTCAAGTCGCTGCCTGATTTCATTGAATGGACGAAGAACAACTCGTCCAGCGCAAACTATGCGAGCGCCTCTCCGACGTTCACGCTCGCGTTTGAGCTCCTGAAACTCAAAACCGGCGCGACGCTGCAGCGCGTTTCATATCGAGGCACCAACGATGCGGTGGTGGCGGTTCTATCCAAGCAGGTGACCGCGGCGATGACGGACACGCTTCCTGCCATGCCACTGATCCAGGACGGTAAACTTCGTGCCTTGGCGGTGACAGCGTCAGCCAGACTGCCGCAGCTACCAAATGTCCCCACGACCGCGGAAGCTGGTGTTGCCGGCGCCGAAGCCATCTTCTGGACAGGACTGTTCGCACCCAAAGGCACGCCGAAGGACATCACGGCGCGCCTTGAAGCCGAAGTTCATAAAGTAATGCAGGAGGACGAGGTGCGCCAACGTCTCCGAACCGTCGCCACTGAGGCGGCGAGCAGCACGTCACCAGAGTTCGCCGCGAGGATCGCGTCCGAGCTGCAGTCGTGGAGCGCGATAGCGAAGTCGGCGAATGTTCAGCTCGATCAATGACAGCCTGGAGCGTGCGAGCGTCATTGGAGCCTGCGCCCTGGGGAAGCGAACTTCCCTTCAGTATGACACCATGACATCAAGCAGCGCTTGCCGCCGAGACGTGCGCACGTGTTCGAATGCGCGTTTCAGCGCGCTGGGCAATTCCTCGCCTCGCTCAACTCGCTCGGCGTACGCGCCATGTGCGCGCGCGATGCCACAATAGTCGGGAGACGGTTCTAGGGACGTAAGCGGCATTTTATTCGCATGAGCCGCTGCGCCGTTCGGATACATGCCTACTGTAGCGCGCCGGACTGCGTTCCAGACACCGTTGTTGAAGACGATCGTGAGGACGGGCAACCGGTGTGCCGACGCCATATGATGGCAGGCGACGGCGTTCGAGAATATGTATGACCCATCGCCCACGCAGGCAATGACTTCGCTGGCCGGATCGGCAAGCTGAGCGCCAAGGGCTGCGGGCAGCGCCCATCCAAGGCCACCCGCTTGTGGAACGGTGAAAAGCGTCCGAGGCTTCTCGAAGATCATCGCGGCGGGTTCACATGCCAACTCGGAAAACACGACCGCTGAAGGATCCTTGGCTTGCGACATGCAGTAGCTCACCCAGGCCGGGCTCATTGGCGAGCCGCTGCCCGCTTCGATCCGGCTTCGAATCTGCTGCCGGAGAGCGTCGCGGCGGGTGTGGATATCGCGACGTCGATCGCTGATCTGCACGGCGTCGAGGTCCTTGTGAGTGGCTAGCGCCTCGTCGAGACCTCTTACCGCCTCTGCGGGGCTGCCCGTCAGCAAGACATCAAAGGGATAGCCGCGCATTGGAACGCGGGAAAATAATGGATCGGAGCCAATCGCGATGGTTTTACAGCCCGCGGGCGGCGCCATCTGGTCCGGAATCCACGGGACCATCGAATCCAGCACGAGCACGACGTCGGCTCTGCGCAGCCAGTCAGTCGGATCCCGGCCAATGTGCATAGGGTGGCTAGTGGAAAGCGAGTTACGCGTTGCCCAGAATTCGCAGGTTGGCAGGGCATACCGATCCACGAATTCTGATAACGGATCGAAATCGCCGGAGCCTGTGCCTCTCTGCGCAATGACGAGAGGAGACTTCGCGTTCGCAAGCAGTTCTGCGGCTTTCTCAACAGCGTCGGTACGCGGCCGGCCCAACTGTGCGGCTACAGACTCGCGGATTCGAACATCGGAAGCAGAGACCTCCGCCAGTGCTTCCCTGGGGAGGCTGAGATATACCGGGCCTGGCGGATCGCTGGTAGCCAGTGAAACTGCGCGTGAAACGACGTCAATGGCTTGGTCCCCATACCGAAGCTCGTAGTCCCACTTGACGAGTTCCCTCACCATCGCGGCTTGGTCGCGCATTTCCTGCCCCCAATGGATCGGGGTTGTGCGGCTGCCGACCCGTCCTGTCTCCGTGATGGGTGTCCGTCCCGAGCAGACGATTACCGGGACATTGTCCGACGCGGCGTTGATGATCCCCATGGTCGCGTTCGCAAGTCCAACATTGACGTGAACCATGACAGCCTGGGGGCGACCTGTAACAAGATAGAAGCCATGCGCCATGCCCATGGCAACTGCTTCGTGCGACACGAGAAGTGGAGTGGGAAACGACAATTGTGTCGTCGACGTTCTGGCAAAGGCTTCGATGATGGGCGGAAAATCTGTCCCTGAGTTCGAGAACAGGTACTCGACCCCACTTGCTTTCAATTGCGAAAGGAATGCCTCGGCACCTGATAGAAAGCCAGCTTCGCTTTCTCGGTCAGCTTTTCGCGCATCGCCTGACCCGAGCGCATGTTGTGTGCGTTCCGTATCCATCCCATCGCTCCCTTGATGCCGATCGAACCGCCGCGCTTTCGCCGTTGGAAAAGAACTGGGACGGAGATCCGATACAGTTTCACGCCATTCTTCGGCTTGCCTAGACGAGGATGTCCGTATAGTGGACATTAAGATCATTTTTGCACAGCTTGAGGAGCCGGTCGCTTGGTGTCAAGCGACAACGGGCCTTACGATACGATGGGAGGAATGCATTGAGCCATCACCGCCGCAAACCATCGAACGAAGGCTGTTCGCCGAGAAGCTTCTGCAGAAAGGCCTAAGGTCGCAGCGATGAGTAACGAGCCTGTTCTTATTGTAGGTGGCGGTCCCGTCGGAATGGGACTTGCAATCGAGCTTGGTCAGAAGGGCATCAACTGCACCGTCGTTGAGCGCTACAAGCAGCCGCAACGCATCCCCAAAGGCCAAAATCTTACGCAGCGCACCATGGAACATTTTCATTTCTGGGGCATCGAGGAAGAGCTGCGGGCTGCGCGAACGATTCCGCGCGAATACGGAATCGGCGGGCTGACTGCCTACAAAACACTTCTCGGCCAATATACATATGACTGGCTCCAGCGAGAGCTCGTTCGTCCCTTCTACTTCACTGACAACGAGAGATTGCCACAATACGCAACGGAAGCCGTTCTACGCCGGCGCACTAGCGAGATACCCGCAATCCGGACTCTGTACGGATGGACCGCCGAAAGCGTCATCCAGGATGCTTGCGGCGTCGATGTCGTGGTTGCCGAGCGGGAAGGGGGTGAACGCCGGACACTAAGGGCCGAGTACGTGGTTGGTTGCGATGGTAGCCGTTCGCTTAGCAGAGAACATGCGGGTATCAGCCAAACCCGTTCGGAGCATGACAGGCTCATGGTGCTCCTCGTTTTCAAGTCGCACGAGCTGCACCGGCTTTTGGAGCGCTACCCCGGCAAGTCCTACTACAACATCCTTGACCCCGAGCTTAAAGGTTACTGGAAGTTCTTCGGCCGAGTAGATCTGGGAACCACCTGGTTCTTCCACGCCCCGGTGCCGCTCGGCACGACGAAAGACAACTTCAATTTTCGCGAATACCTCCATTCCGCCGTCGGCACCGAGTTTGACCTGGAGTTTGAACATATCGGCTTTTGGGAGCTACGGGTTGCCATCGCGGATAGCTACCGAGAGGGGCGGATTTTCATTGCAGGCGATGCAGCTCACAGCCACCCGCCCTATGGCGGCTATGGGGTCAATACTGGCCTGGAAGATGCGCGGAACCTCGGTTGGAAGCTTGCTGCCGTGTTTGAGGGATGGGGCGGAGAAAAACTGCTTGATTCCTATGATGAAGAGAGAAGGCCGGTCTTCAAGTCGACTGCGCGGGATTTCATCGAGAGATCTATTGAGACAGATAGGTCGTTCCTGGCCGAATACAGTCCGGAACTGAACAAGGACGCGTTTGAGCGAATGTGGGAAGCGCGCCGTTCCGGTGCTGCGTCCGAAGTCAATGCCTTCGAACCGAACTACGAGGGCTCGCCGATCGTATGGGGCCCCACTGACGCCAATTGCAGTGCGATTGGCGCACATACATTCAAGGCGCGGGCCGGGCATCATCTGGCTCCCGCGCGCTTGTCGGGCGGACGCAATGTCTACGATGAACTGGGAAAAGGCTTCACGCTGTTGGCCCTAGATGTCGATGACGCTGCGGTGAAGGCGTTTGCAACGGCAGCGAAGGCACTGAATGTGCCCCTCACGGTGATCGAGGACCGCCGTACCGGCGAACGTGCGCGTTACGAGGCGGCGCTAATGCTTGTGCGACCGGATCAATTCGTCGCGTGGACGTCCAACAACGGTGAAGTCGATCCGGAAGCAATTCTCAAACGAGTGACAGGCTTGGAGCAATGACGGTCCTGCCTGCCGAGGCCTAGGCTGAGGCGAGCGGGCAATCGTCAGGAATCGGGAACCTACTATCGGGCGGAGAAGGGGGCGATCAGACGCCTCCGCTCCCAAGCGACGTTTCACTGGACGACTAGATTGGATACGTGCGTCCGCGATCAAATTCGCATATGTACGCAGCCCGAGGCGTAGCTCTCGCATCAGAGCGGGCCTGTTCGAAGCAACACTCGCCATCAGCCCCAGTTGGTGGCGAATCAACGACGGGTTCAATGTGGGCCAATCTAGCAAAGCGCGTGTTGCCAACAAGGCAACGAAGCGAAAGAATTCTTCATCGCGGACTGCGATCTCCTCTTCATTGCCCCTAGGCATGGTGGCCCTCCATCTGCTCGCACAGTGGAGGAAGTCGGGTCGCAAAGGCGTCGTCTTTCTTGCTGAAAACGAGAATAGGGCCGAGCGGCTGGGTGCCGTCATTCATGCCCTCGCGCCTTCGTGCGATGTGCTTGTTTTTCCAAGACTGAATACGCTGCCGTTCGATCAGCTGGAGCCGTCGCACGAACTCGCGGGTAGACGAAGCTCGGTCTTGAGGCGCCTTGCCAAGCCTGAGAAGCCGATCCTGCTCGTATCCACGGCAGAGGCCGTGATGGAGCGCCTTCCCACGGCGGCGAGTTGGTCTCGCGTAATCCTTCGGTTGAAAGTCGGCGCCGCGTTTTCTGAACAAGATCTCCGGGCGCGGCTTGAGCCCCTCGGATACGACCTTGACGAAGAGGCGGACTATCCCGGCGGCGCGCTGTTTCACGGGAAGACATTCGAGATTTTTCCCGCCGGCGCGCTCGGTCCGTTCAGAGTAGAGCATTCTGGCGGGGTGATACGTCGGATCGTGGCGTTCGACCCGATAGAACATGACATCGTTTTTGAGACGGAAGAGCTTCTCATCGACCCGATGTCGGAGCGGCTGGCGTTCGGGAACATGCGCGGAAAGCGCTCGACCCTATTCGACTATTGTGGTCGAGCCAAGTGGGTCGCGGATGCCGGCGTTTCAGCGCACGCTGATAGCTGGCTTAGCACGATCGAGGAGGCGGCGGGTCGCACGGACAGAGACCGAGAATACCTCGGGAGGCGCGAATGGAAGCAGGCGACCAGGCGTATGAACGTGCTGTCGCAAAAGGCACCTTTCGCTCCCACACCGGACTTTTCGCAGGTTGCATCGCCCAGGAAGGCGCTTCGTGCGTTCGTCGACGATACGCGGCGCGCCGGTTCGCGCCTGGTTTTCGTCGCAGCGCATGAGGACGACCTGCGCGTGCTGGAACGGATGAGCGGAGTCAAGGCGGAGCACTTTGCGGATTGGAACGAGGCGACGGCCGGACGCAACCGTGAGGCGGCGCTGCTGGCCGATTTTGATAGAGGGTTTGTCGTACCTGGCCGGAAACCTCTTGTCGTCGTAACTGCTTCCGATGTGCTCGGCAGCAGGGCTCATCATCCGCAGCCCCTGGCTAGAAGCTGGAATGCGGCTTTCGACCACGCAGATGTACCGGAGCAGGGCGCCGCGGTCGTTCATCTGCAGCGGGGACTGGCCTTGCTCGACGGCTTGCAGACCGTGGCAACGGGGGGCGGGTCGTCGCGCGAAATGATCAGGCTGGTATTTGCGGGAGACGATGCAGTGCTCGTTCCGCCCTCTGACCTGGCCTTGATCTGGCCATATGCGTCGGAGCGCGGCGAGCTCACCCTCGACAAAGCGGATGGAAGTACATGGTGGAGCCGGCGTACTGAGGCGGAGCACGAAATTCAAATCGCCGGCAAGCAGCTCGCCAAATACATCAGCCAGCGGCGCCGCCGGCGGGCTCCGAAGCTCGTACCTCCTGGTCCCATCTATGAGAGGTTCGTCGCGCGTTTTCCGTATTTCACGACAGTCGACCAAGCGAAGGCCATTCGGGACGTTTTGGATGATCTTGCGTCGGGCCACCCCATGGACAGGATCATTTGCGGCGACGTCGGATTCGGCAAAACCGAGGTGGCGTTGCGAGCCACGGCCGCCGTCGTATTGTCAGGGAAGCAGGTGGCGATAGCAGTGCCGACGACCGTCCTGGCAAGACAGCATGTCGCGACTTTCCGCAAACGCTTCGCTCCGTTTGGCATCGAGGTGGGGAGTTTGTCGCGAACCGGTTCGGGCGCAGAGACAAGAGAGGTGAAGGAGGGGCTCAAGAGTGGCAAATTGAAGGTCGTAGTCGGAACGCAGGCCCTCACCTCGAAGGACTTGAAGTTCGCCGGCCTCGGCCTTGTCGTCATCGATGAGGAACAGCATTTTGGGGCGACGGAGAAGGCGAGACTTTCCGGGCTGGCCAAGGGTATTCATGCCCTTTGGATGAGCGCCACGCCGATTCCGCGGACTCTCGCGGGCGGTCTTGCTGGCTTCAGGGATCTTAGCGTCATCGCCTCTCCGCCCATTCATCGACTCCCGGTCGTCACAAAGGTTGCTCCTCTTTCGGATGCTGCTATTGCCTCCGCATTGCTGCGCGAGCAAAGGCGGCACGGGCAAAGCTTCTTGATCTGTCCGCGAATTCAGGACCTTGATCCGATGCTGGCGCGCGTTCAATCGGTGGCCCCGGATCTCCGCATCGTCTGTCTGCACGGCAAGTTGCCCGCCGACGACATAGATGACCGAATGATGAGCTTCGTCGAAGGCGCGGCGGACGTGCTGCTGGCGACCAACATCGTAGAGAGCGGTCTCGATATCCCACGTGCAAACACGATCGTGGTCTGTTGGCCCGAAAAGTTCGGTCTTGCGCAACTTCATCAGCTCAGAGGAAGGGTGGGCCGCAGCGGGATACGCGCGTTTGCGCATTTGCTGACCGATTCGGAGTCGGAGCGATCTGAGAAGCGATTGGCCGTTCTGGAGGAATTCAACAGACCGGGCGCGGGTTTCGCGATCAGTGCGCGGGATCTGGACCTCAGGGGAGCGGGGGACGTGCTTTCAGAGCGACAGTCGGGCCATGTGCAGGTGTTCGGACCCGTGCTCTACAGCCACCTTCTGAAATTGGCCTCGGAGAAAGCCGACGACAGAACAGCCGACCTGTGGGTGCCTGACCTGAATCTGCCGGTAGGGGACATGTTGCCCGCAGGCTACGTGCAATCGGAGGCGGTTCGGCTGGAAATCTACGGCCGCGTCGCCAGATGTCGAAGCGAAGATGAGTTGGACGATCTCGAGGAGGAGACTTCTCGTCGATTCGGCAGATTGCCTCCGGCGGCCCGCGATTTCTTTGCCGCAGCAAGGCTCAGGATCGACTGCAAGCGAAGAGGAATCATAAGACTTGATGTAGGCCCGGATGCCGTAGCCGCAACTTTCCTGCCGGGACGACTTCGGAAATCCAGAGCACGATCCCTGCAACGCGATGGCGATCGGGTTGTCTACATCAGCAACGGACGCGAGGGACCGCTTAGAAAGGTCGAAGAGTTCCTCGACCTTCTGGACGAGTGATCGCGGCGACGGCTGTTCATCTAACATGAGAGACAACTGATCCTCGTCTTCAGCTTCGGGCCTGTTGAATCCGGAAACGGAGATTCCGAGCAATCGTGTCGTCTTCTTGCATTAGATGCCTCAGCAGGTCGAGGACCAAGCTCAGCGTCGATGACGGGACTGACCTGCTGTGGGTGATCAATTCGAAATCGGCGAACTTTACCTTGAGGGTTGCCGTCCGGTCCCGCGCGCCGGTAGCTTCACAATGGCTCCAAAACCTTGTCGACCAGCGGCTGCAGCTCCGCCGCTAGCGCAGCACATTCCCGATGCTATTTTTCTTTGAAGCTGCGCCCGGAATGATTGTACGGCCAAACCAGCAAAGACCGGTTCTTTCGCAGCTCAAGTCAGACAAGGATTTGCGCTGGATTTTCGCCGTTAATGGATTGGACCGGGACATCTCAAAAAGCGAAGCGCGATCAGCAGTTAAGCACGGTCGTTGCCAGCCATGCTGTACCAAATGCTGTACCGTCCGACTGACGATTTCTCTTTAGTGAACAAAATTCTGCGTTAGGCGGCGTAGGCGGCCACAGAGAGTAGTAGACGTGTCCGGAATCTGAGCGGTCGATCTTGCCGTGAACTTCACGATAAAGGTTGGAGGAGGGTTGGCGTGGGTTGGTAGCGCTCCCTCGATTCGAACCCCCAATACTGAGACGAGACCGAGCGTCGCGCGAATGTCACTTGCGCTTGGCGTGCGCCAACCGAGCAACGCTTGAGTGGAACGCGACTAGAGGGTGGTGTGCATGATGTGTGCAACGAGAGATCCAAGAAAATCGAGCAACATCCAGCATGCGGAGGCCGAACTGAACATGCTGCGCTGTCACTGGAGGTTGATGTTTCGGGAGGGGGAGCGCCTGGGGACGGCCCCGTGCTTGCTGAAATGGAAGCGAGGGCAGCATCAAGATGACCGGCGCGATGTACAATTTGGAGACGGATGCGGTGGAGCTCGGCTCCTAAAGCGGGCCAAATGGAAAACCGTCAGAGCATGTTCGATTCCCTTCTCATGCTATTAATGCTGCTCGTGCAACGATTGGCGCCGTCTCGACAGGAGAGGCACCGTCGAGAAAGGCTTTCACGGCGGTGCGGGCGCGCAAATCGATCTCGGAAAGCGTTGGTATGTCGCCGAGCTGAAGCACGGCCTTCAGATGGACTTTTCCGTGGAGCATTCCAAGGAACTGGCGGGCGCCGGCTTCGCAATCCGCAAGATCGACTTCGCCGGCCTGCTTCGCTTTTGCCAGAATTTTCGTAAGGACCGCGACGGCCGGCGTGAACAAATCTTTCGCTGGCGACGATTTAGGGCGCGCAATCCCTCCGTAAGTCCCCCAAGCGCGACGGCTAGGCTGATGGCTTTGCTGACGCGCCGATTTGCTCGACCTCGGTTGTCATAGCGAAAATGCTAACCTCCGACCCACAGCGCGCAAGTTTTCTTACTGTATCATCGCCAGAACTACGACCGCGGTCCTGAAGCGCTGGGCTTCGGGAGAGCGGCACGCTACTTTGCGGCCTAAGTAGATGGGATTGATCAGGAGGGTACAAACTAGCGCGGTACTGCATGAGCCCATCCGCTACTGCAACGCCGTATCGGGCAAGGCGCGGCATCATCGGAGGACGAACAGGCGATCGACTTAAGCACTTGAAACGAAAGGAAAATGCCCAAATAGTCAGCTTTGAATTTGTGTTGGCCCAAAAATCAGCTATTCCAGACGAGACGATAAAGCGAAATAGTATCAATATGTTAGCCCATCGATTTTGCATTGCCCCCATGATGGACTGGACCGACCGGCACTGCCGCGTGTTCCACCGTCTGATGAGCCGGCGTGCGCGGCTGTATACGGAGATGCTGACGACCGGCGCCATCATTCATGGCGACCGGAGGCGGCTGCTCGGCTTCGACCGACGTGAGCATCCGGTGGTGCTGCAACTCGGTGGTTCCGTTCCGGATGATCTCGCGATCGCCGCGAGGATCGGCGAGGAGTTTGGCTACGACGAAATCAACCTTAATGTCGGCTGTCCGTCCGACCGCGTGAAGGATGGCCGCTTCGGCGCCTGCCTGATGGCGGAGCCGGCGCTGGTTGCCGAGGGCGTCGCTGCCATGAAGCGTGCGGTCGAGATTCCCGTGACGGTGAAATGCCGGATCGGCATCGACGACCAGGACCCGGAAGTGGCGCTCGACGTGCTGGCGCGCGGCGTGGTCGCGGCCGGCGCCGACGCGCTGATCGTCCATGCCCGAAAGGCCTGGCTCAACGGATTGTCGCCGAAGGAAAACCGCGACATCCCGCCGCTCGATTGCGACAGGGTTTACCGGCTCAAGGCCGCGTTGCCGGGTGTGCCCATTATCATCAATGGCGGCATCGGCAGTATTGCCGAGGCGAAGCGGCACCTCGACCATGTCGACGGCGTGATGCTGGGCCGGGCGGCCTATCAGGAGCCGTGGCGTTTGCTCGACGTCGATCCGGAATTGTTCGGCGAGGTGGCACCTCACGCGACGATGAAGGACGTCTTCGAAGCGATGTTGCCCTATATCGAAGACCAGTTGGCGCAAGGCGCAAAGCTGCATGCGATGACGCGGCACTTCGTCGGCGCGTTTCACGGCGTGCCCGGCGCGCGCGCCTTTCGCCGCCATCTGGCGGAGAGGGGCACCAGGCCGGGCGCCGGCGTCGATGTGCTGCGCGCTGCGATCGCGCTGGTCGAGGATCGCGCAATGGCCTCGATTGCAGCGTGAGCGCTAAGCGCTCAAAATTATCCCGCATCGCGCGCTCTTTATCTGTTGCGATCGGCGTCGCCCGATTCAGCTAACGCCAGAACAGCGCCAGCAGCAGGATCACGGGAAGCGGAATTCCCAAGAGCCACAGCAGCGCGCCTCGACCAAATGTCATGTCCATCCTCCTAGAACTGTTTTGGAGTCCAATCGACAGAGGCTTCCAGTGGTTCCGCACATAGGAACCAAAGTTTGCTGACAGCATTGGAACCAAAAACAGCAATGGAGGAATTGGTCATGGCTATGCTCAGATTTCCCAACGCTTTCTTCGGTTGGACCTGGTCGGCCGTGCTGGCCGGCGTCTTTGCGTCGCTGGTAGTCCAGATTTTGCTAACCATGCTCGGGTTCGGCATTGGCTTGCTTGCGATTGATGTCCCGACCGCCCAATCAGCGCCCGCCGGCGCCGGCTGGGCGGCGTTCGTGTGGTGGGCGGTGTCAGGGATCATCGCCGCCTTCGTGGGTGGCGCAGTTGCGGCCGCTAACTCTCCGGATCAGACAGGCCTCGGCCGCGTCGGACATGCCCTGGCCGCTTGGGCGGTCGCTACCGTCGTGGTGGTTGCGGCGGCGGCGACGCTTCCGGCTTCCGCGACCAGCGTTGCCAGCAATCTGGTTGGGCCATCATATGCTGCCAGCGCCCGCATCGCGTACTTGTCGGGTGTTCCTGGACGCGAGACGGTCGGTGCAGCCACCAGATCTCCGACGCAGGCGCAGATCGAGGAGGCGCGCAAACACTTCGCTTATGTCATGTTTGCCAGCTTCTGCGCTCTGCTGCTTGGCGCCGGTGCGGCCTATGCGGCTGGAATGGCGACCACGAGCCAGGCGGTCAAGGAGGCGGCGCGACCTGTCACGTAGAAGGTTTCGAGGCATGTCGATGTCCGGTCGAGGGGATCATTGGGCGATTTGTGGAGCGTCTCCGCGCCACGCGCGCATGATCAATTCGCGGATCGCCTCTCGCTCGATCGGGCGCGGATTCCAGTAGGGGTTCTTCACGGCGAGGTCGACGGCTTGATCGACGCCGCTCTCGGGCATGCCGATCTCGCGCAGCGACAGCGGCGCGGCAAGCCTTCGTGCCAGATCGTGGAGGCCGAGCGCCGGGTCGCCCACGCCAAGCGCTGTGGCAATGCGTGTCATCGCGTCAGGTGCGGCAGGCGCATTGTAGGCGAGGGCGTGCGGGAGAATGACGGTGTGGGTCTCGGCATGCGGCAGATTGAACAGGCCGCCCAGCGTGTGGCAGAGCTTGTGATGCAGGGCCATGCCGACCGCGCCGAGGCAGACGCCGCAAAGCCAGGCGCCATAGAGCGCGTCGGTACGCGTCGTCTTGTCGCTTGGCTCAGCGCAGATTTTCGGCAGCGCCCGCGCCAGCGTGCCGATGCCTTCCTGCGCCATCAGCGATATGATGGGGTTGCGGTCGCGGGCGTAGAGCGCCTCGACCGCGTGCGCAATGGCATTGACGCCCGATGTCGCCGATAGCCTTGCCGGCATCGTCATGGTGAGGTCGACGTCATAGATAACGATCTCGGGGAGAATTTTCAGGCTCGACTGTGTGGTCTTGATCCCGCCGCTGGTTTGGCCGACCACCGGCGTCATCTCGGAGCCGGCATAGCTTGTCGGCAGCACGATCTGCGGCAGATCGGTGCGCAAGGCGATCGCCTTGCCGAGGCCGGTGGTCGATCCGCCGCCGATCGCGACGATGCCACCGGCCTCAATCTCGCGCACGGTTTCCATCGCCCGTTCCGTCACCTCGACGGTCGTATGCATGACCGCCCCGGTGAAGACGCCGGCGAAGCGCTCGCCGATCATCTCCCGGATGCCGGCAACCAGATCTTTCTGCCGCGGCGTCGCCAGCACTAGAGCGCGGGTGATGCCGAGCCGGGACAATTCATCGGGCAATTGACGCAGCGTGCCGGTGCCGAACACCACCCGCATCGGCGCGCTCTGGTAGGTGAAGTCTTGCATGGTTGCTCCTTGCGGACGAATGACCAGCTCCGGGATCAGGCCGCCCCGGAGCCGGACTTCCGGCTCAAGAGGCGGGCTGTGCAACCTTGCGCAAGCCGGCAGCCTCTTCAAGACTGCTTGCGGGTGCGCTCGCCGGCCGCCGGGCCAGCAAGATGATCGCGCCGGCGGCAATCGCGGAGGCGCCGATCGACAGGAACATCGGTGTCGGGCTCTGGTAATATTGCTGAAGCGCACCAGCCACGAACGGCCCGAGAATGGCGCCGACGCGGGCCACCCCGAGCTCCATTCCGACCGCGGTGGCGCGCACGCCGGTCTCATAGGAAGCCGCAGTGAAATTGTTCAGCACGAATTGCGCGCCGATGATGAAGAAGCCGGCGGCGGCGACCGAGGTGATGTTGACGATGTGGACGTTCAGCACCACGAGCGACAACACGGCGAGGCCGCCAAAGGCCCACCAGGTCGCGATCAGCCCACGGCTGTTGCCGGACCGGTCGACGAGGTGGCCAAGCGCAAGGCCGCCGACGAACGACATGATCTGCATCAGCGCGCCGAAGCCGAAGCTTGCGGCAAAGGTTTCTCCACGCTGCTTCATCACCGTCGGAATCCATCCCGAAAGGCCGAAGATGCAGAACAGGCTGAGGAAGGCCGAGGCCGAGATCGCAATGTGGTCCGTCGATATTTCGACTGTAGCAGCACCGCCACCGAATTGACCGGCTTCGCCGCTTGCCCGATGGCAATTTCAGCCGACTTGTAGGCGCCGGCGCGCTCGGGCCGAAGCTTCGTCAGCATGTCGCGGATTTCTCCGGTACGACCCTGGAGTGCGAGGAATTTTGGCGATTCCGGCAGCATCATGTGCATGAACGGCAAGAGCAGAAACGACAGCGAGCCGATCCAGTACAGCGATGTCCAGCGAAGATTGGCGTTGCAAACACGCCGGCGACACCGGCGAGCGTGCCGCCGAGTGCCCAGCCAAGCGCGACGCCCCATAGCGCAAAGTATTCGCGACGCGACGCGGCGCCAGCTCGTTGATGTAGGTGGTCGCGAGCGGCAGCAGCACGCCGAGTCCGATGCCGGTCAGGAGCCGCAGGATGCAGAAGGAGAGGAACGAGTCCGCCGAAGTCGCGGTGAGCAGGGTGAAGATAATGGTGATCCACAAGCCGCCGAGCAGGGTGCCGCGGCGGCCGAGCCGATCGGCAATGATGCCGGATGGCGGCCCCGAGCAGAAAGCCGACCAGTCCGCTGGAGATCAAGAGTCCCGCCTGGCCGGCCTGCAAGCCCCAGGGCTTTGCGACGTAGTGAATGACGTAAGCCGGGTTGAACGTGTCATAGCCGTCAAACAGCGTTAGCAATCCCATGATGGCGCCGAGGCGCCAGTGAAATTTTCCTACCTTTGCTTCGGCGAGTTCCTCGTGAAGATCGATTGCCTGCGCGGCCATGGCCGTATCCCTCCCAGATGGTGATTATGTCGTTGGAGGCCGCTTATTCCGCGGCTTGATGGATACCGTGCTCGGCGATGGCATGCTCGCCGAGACCGAGCTTGAACAGGTCGATGGCGTTGCGCCGGCCGATTTTCAGGCGATCGTTCTCGCTGATGCTGGCGCTGTTGAACCAGTCGGAAGCATGGTCCACGTTCTCGAACGGCCAGTCGACCGAGAACAGGATGCGGTCGGCCCCGATTTCGAGAATGGAATCGATCAGCGTTTGGGTGCGGAAATTGCCCGACGTTGTCAGGAAAAAGTTGGCGTTGAAGTAGTCGCAGATCTTCTTTTTCGCCTTGTGTTTCGGCGGCGCCTTGACCCAGCCGTTGCGATGATCGACGCGCCACATGCTGTAGGGCAGGCCGTCGCCCATATGGCCGAGGATGATCTTCAGTTTTGGATAGGCGTCGAACAGGCCCGATCCCATCAGGCGCAGCGCATGCACCGCGGTCTCCTGTCCGAACGCCCAGGTCGGGCCCATCAGCCACGGATGCCCTTCATAGATCGCGCAGTCTTCCGGCAGCGGATTGCGCGGGTGCAGATAGAAGGGCAGGCCGGTCTGCTCCGCCGCCGCCCAGAACGGCCAGTATTGCGGCAGGTCGTAATAGACCGGCCGCTTGCCGTCGCCGATTTGCGAGAAGCCGTTGACCAGCGCGCCGCGGAAGCCGAGCGTCTTGATGCAGCGCTCGAGTTCGGCGATCGCGAGATCGGAGTCCTGCATCGGAAGTGCGGCAAAGGCCTGGAATCGCGAGGGCCGTTTTGCCACCTGTTCGGCGAGGAAATCGTTGGCGCGGATCGCAATCTCATTGGCGTGCTCGACGTCGGGGATTGCCTGAACCGCCGGCGCATTCAGTGACAGGATCATCATCTCGACGCCGTGGCGGTCCATCTGCGCCAGCCGCTTGTCCTGGATATCGAGGAGGCGATTCTTCAACTCCGGCCAATAGGAGTCTGGAACGAAACCCGCTGAGTCCATCAGCGTATCCGGGATGGCGAAATGTTCCTCTAATGCGATTTTGCCCTGCATGTCGTCCTCGCTGATGTCTGATGTTGGTTAGTATTGTCCCTGCGGCGTCAGCCCAAGCGCGAGCTGGCCGTACATGGTGCCGACCGCATCCCAGTTCATGCTGATGTGGCGGCCGACGGCATTGGCATCGCGCCACGCGCGCTGCACTGGGTTGGAAAGGTCGAGGCCGAGCCCGCCGGTCGAGGCGTTCAGCGCTTCGCTGGCGCGGATGGCCAGCGCGACCGAAAAGGCCTGGCCGCGGCGGCTGACGATGCGATCCTCGATCGAAACCGGCCTGCCGTCGCGGATTGTCGCCGCGCGATCTCGGAGATCGCGCAGCAGCACTTCGCGCGCCGCATCCACGGAAGCGGTCGCTTCCGCCACGCGCAACTGAATGGTCGGAAAATCCGCCATGCGGTAGTTGTGGCCGGCCACCGCACCGCGCGTGATCCTTCTCGAGGTGACGGCAAGATAGTCTTCCAGCGCGCCGGCAGCGGCGCCGACTGCGGCCGATGCGAGGCACGAGGGAATATTCGACAGCATCGGGATCGAGAAGGTGGGGTTGGCGGCATAGAGCGCAGCGCCCGGTGTCTTGCCGGACGTGGTGTCGGCGAATGACAGTAGGCGGTGCGCCGGTACGAACACGTCTGACAGCACCAGCGTCTTGCTGCCGGTGCCGCTGAGGCTGACGACATTCCAGGTATCGTCGATGACGTAGTCGGAGGCCGGGACCAGCAGCAAAGCCGGTGCAAACTGGCCGTTTTTGGTCTTCGACGGCACCAGTGCCGCGCACAACGACCATTGCGCGTTGTCACAGCCACTGGCAAACGACCAGCGTCCACTGAGGCGATAGCCGCCCTCGACTTCGATCGCCTTGGCGGCCGGCGCGTAGGAGCCGCAGGCCAGCGCATCGGCATTATCATCCCAGACGTCGCGCTGCGCCGCTTCCGGAAATCCCGCGATCAGCCATTGATGGGCCGCGAGCAGGCCGCCGACCCACGCCGTCGAGGCGCAGCTTTTCGCAAGCTCGATGTTCAGTTCGACCAGCACGTCGAAATCGTGCTCGTAGCCGCCGAACAGCGCCGGCTTGACGATGTCGAAATAGCCGATGTTGCGCAGTACCGTGATGTTCTCTTCCGGAACGCGCCCGGCCTTTTCCGTGGTGTGGGCGCGCGCCTTGATTTGCGGCGCGATCTGCGCCACGCGGCTTCGCAACTCGCTGATGTCGGGGCGAGGGGCGGGCGGCGCAGGCACATCCTTCAATTGGGCGACTGAGACCATTGGTTTGCTCCGTATCTTCGATGGGCTGAAAGGCGGCTTGCGGTCGGTGAGGTCACGCAGCCTGGCTGTCGTGGGGCACCGAGAAGCAGTAGGTCGCGTCCTGGTAGATCAGCGGCTCGATCGGATCGCGCATGTTCACGGTCTCAGCTTCGCCGATGAAAATCGTATGCGTGCCGTAGGGCACGGCGGCGGCCTTCTTGCAGAAGATGTTGATCTGTGCGTCGGCGAGATAGGTGACGCCCTCGGCCGAAGTCATCCATTGGCCGAGCTCGAATCGTTCCTCCGCCGGCACCCCGCCGCTGAAGGCGGATGACAGCGTGATCTGATCACGGCGCAACACGTTGACGCAAAACCGGCGCGCCAGCAGCATGATGTCATGCAGCAGCGTCTGCTGGTTGACGCAGACGATCAGCGAGGGCGGGTCGAGCGACAGCGACGTCACCGCGGTCGCCGTCATGCCGTGGCGGCGGTTCTGGTCCGCAGACGTGATCACCGACACGGCGGCCGGAAATCGCCGCAACGCGCGCTTGAACGTTTCACGCAATTCGTCGGATGCCGAATCCAGCGACATGTTTCCTCCACTGAACGGTCCCGCTCTTGCTCGGCGGTTTAACTTTCATGACAATAATTGCATTTGCAAATGATAACTCAACGGAAACTTTCAGATGCAACAATTGTCTTGAAAACTGATCGCCGCACAGCTATTGGATAGGTGCAAAAGTTGCACCAAGCGGGATGCAAGATCTTGTACCGGTTGACGAATTCCTTGCCCTACATGCTCAACCGCGTCGGCGTGCGGATGGGCGATCTGTTTTCCCGGCGCATCGCGGGCTACGGCGTGACGCTACCTATGTACCGCGTCATGGCGGCGCTTTGGGAAAAAGGCGATCAGCGCCTCGGCGATCTCGCCGATATGACGACGATTGAGATATCGACGCTGTCGCGCCTGATCGGCGAGATGAAGCGGCGAGGCATCGTGACGCGCACGCGGCTGAAGGACAACGCGCGTACGGTTGCGATCAACCTCACGCCGAAGGGACGCACGCTGGTGGAAGAGTTGATTCCGATCGCCGTCCATTTCGAGGAAGTGGCGGTCCGCAATTTTCCGTCGAAGAACGTTTCGGATCTGAAGACGGTGCTCGCAGAAATCTACGAGAGCCTGAATTCGATCGAGCCCGAAATCGAGGAAGTCAACAGGACGCGCAGGGCGGCAAAGTCGAAAGGCTGATGTTTGCGGATGCGGCGCTGTCTTTGCCAGCTATGCGGGGCTGGTGCTCGATGAACCTCCTCGCGAATTTTGGATCCGGACTCTGCCAGCCTTTAACCGCGCATGGCGGCGCGAAAACCGATGAAGCTCAACGCGCCAGCCACGACGACCGCAATCCAGCTTGCCCAGAACGGCACATCGACGCCAAAGGTAACGGACCATCCCATCACGATCCGGATTAGCTGCAGAAGTGCGATCAGGGCAAAGATGGCGGCGGCTAGTGTGCAAAAGCTCCTGATGGTCATTGCCGATCCCGTGGCACACGACGACGTGCTCGTGCCCGCCGCGGCCAAAACGGGGAGGGCGGACGCGCCAGCTACTCCCTTAAGCAGGAAAGTAGCTCAGCGGAGCCATCTCGATCTGTAGCACAATCGGCGTTTCGCGGCGTCGCGAGTCAGGATCACTTCTGCCTTTGAGGCGTCCTGGCGGCAATTGAGGATGTCTGCTTATCGGCGTAGACCAGAAGTGATCGGTTCACTGTCAAAACGTCGCGACTGATGTGGTGGACGACGCCCGCTCCCGGCATCGAATGTGCCAAAGGGTGATCGTTGAACAACGAATCACCGGAGGGGGTCGTCCACATGCAGGTTAGCACCATCGGCGTTGATCTCGCCAAGAACGTGTTCCAAGTGCACGGCGTGGATCGTGCGGGCAAGGTCGTCATCACTCGTCAGTTGCGGCGCAAGCAGGTCATTGGCTTCTTTAGCAAGATTCCCCCTTGCCTGGTCGGCATGGAAGCCTGCGGAACCGCTCATCATTGGGCGCGTGAAGTCTCCAAGCTCGGTCACACCGAGCGCCTGATGCCGCCGAGTTACGTGAAGGGCTATGTCAAACGGTCGAAAAACGATGCTGCCGACGCAGCCGCCATCTGTGAGGCCGTGACACGCCCATCGATGCGGTTCGTGCCGATTAAGTCGGCCGATCAGCAAGCCTTGCTGATGTTGCATCGAACGCGAGATCTTTTAATCCGTCAGCGCACGCAGCTGATCAATGCGCTCCGAGCTCACCTTGCCGAGTTCGGCCTCGTTGCGGAGACGGGGCGCGAAGGTCTCGCGCAGCTTGCCGCGATCATCACGGACGAAAGTAACCGCGAAGCTCTTCCAGCTGCGATGAAACAGGCGCTGCAGGCCATTGTCGATCAACTCGCTGCTCTGGAATTGCAAATCGGGACTCTGGATCGCGCCATTCACGCCCATCATCGTGCCAATGACATGAGCTGCCGCCTCGAGACCGTGCCCGGGATTGGCGTGATCGGGGCCACGGCCATTGCTTCTGCTGTCACAGACCCGAGTGACTTCAAATCCGGTCGGGATTTTGCGGCATGGATCGGACTTGTGCCGCGGCAGCATTCGACGGGGGGCAAGGAGCGGCTCGGCGGCATCTCCAAGCAAGGAGATCGCTATCTCCGACGGTTGCTCGTCATCGGTGCAACAGCCGTTGTTCGACACGCCCGGCAGCAGCCGCAAAAGCATCCTTGGGTCATGAGGCTGCTGGCCAAGAAGCCGGCCAAGCTCGTCGCCGTTGCCGTTGCCAACAAGATGGCGCGCATCGCTTGGGCGATCATGGCCAAGGGAGGATACTATCGAGCGCCGGAGCTTGCTGCAGCCGCCCGAAGAGGCTTGGCAATGGGAGCCTGAGGCGACGGCGGAGCAAGACAACCGAATTGCGAGGGTGATGATGGCGTGATGCGAAACGGTCGAGCCGTCGATTGGGACAACCCGCTTCTGGGTCATGGGCGGCAAAGCCCGTGCGAATGATTGGGACCCGATCCGCGGACTACATCAGGGCCAGCGGTCATGGTGCCGCGCAAACAGGCCGGACACATGACTTGTACCCGACCGCAAGCCGAACGTCAGATTCTTCTTGCAACGCGGGCGTCGTCCACACATGACCCACTGCCGACGTTGCGAACGCAACCGCTACAGGTAAATCGCGCAACCTCGTTCTTCGAGCTCAGCGAACCAACTCGGACGTGAAATCGTCGTCACCCAGCGCAGATCAAGCTTTTCGAGACGTGGAAGCTTGAGCAGCGCTTCCGGCAAGGTGGCGACGGGGTTCCCTCTCAAATCGATCTGTCGCAGCTCCGCCATTGCACCGATCTCTTCCGGCAAATGGGTCAAGCTGTTGTTCCTGAGATGTAGCTCACGCAGCCGTGTCAGTTTGGAAATGGTCGCAGGCAGAGTGGTCAGGCGATTGTCGGTCACGCGAAGTTCGAGAAGTCCGGACATCTCGGTAACCGCGTTGGGCAGGCTCTCGAACTCGTTTTCGCTGATGTTAAGGTAGCGCAACCGAGTAAGACGCCCCAAAGACGGCGGAAGCTCCTTCAGCGCGTTGTCGTGCAAGTAAAGGAAGTCGCTCAGGCCGATGAGTTCGCCTAGCGCAGCCGGAATCTGCCGCAACCGGTTGTGGCCCAGGTCCAGCGTCCTCAGGGCGCGTAGCTCGCCGACCCTGTCTGAGAGCTCCACCAGTCCATTGTCGGCCAGCACGAGCGATTGCAGGTTTGTCCGATCCCAGACGTGATCCGGCACGACGCCGAGCGCCTGTTTCCACAAGGATAAGTGCAAGTCCGACGCGGTCCTCACAGCCAGATCATGCCTCTATTCACGCGGAGACCAAGGCCGCTTCTGGTCCGAAGCCAATGTTCCAGCCAGGCGCGGAAGCGTCCGCTTTCGGGATGAGAGCGGGCGCGCAGCAGGAGAGGGCTGGACCCTACGCAGACGCTTGAGTATTTTTTGCAAGCTTACAACGATATCTCGGCGGCGCGTGCCGCAGGTAAAGACAGGGCCGTAATGGAGATTATTGGTCACCCACCCAAATTGGCCGGACTGCTATGCGACGCATTGATTTGTGAGGCGTTCGTTGGCAACGGAGAGCTTCTGGCGAATGCCAATGTTGTTCATCTGTGTTTTGAAGGCGTTTGGTATAGACTCGTCTTGGATTGTGGCGTGATGATTTGGCGCCAATCAATTGAAAGTCCCAAGCCTTGGGCGATTGAGGAACTGGGTTGGCAATATCCTCACGTGAACGTTGGCGAAATGGCAGGCGTGATTGGCCGTCGCCTCGAATACTACCGGATGGACAGCCTCCCTCCCTCCGGCGCTGACGTCATGTTTTCCTTCGACAACGGCTGCACCGTCGTTATCAACAACGCAGAAGACCGATCGACATTTCGGATAACATGAACGTTCACGCATATGGCAGACTCGCTCCGGCGCTACTAGATGCTAAGCGGACCTGATCAATCTATGAGTCCGCGCACTAATTCGCTGCCGACCGGGTGCGTTTGCGGTTGGACGCCGCCACCTCGGGATAGCCGTGCAGCTTCAGCTTGTCGGCCTGCACGCCCCAGCTTTCCAGCCGGTCCAGAAAGCTCATGCCGAGCAGGTTGGTCTTCATCAGCCCGCGCGGCACCACCAGCGCGGGGACCGATTTCTCGACGAGCGCACCGACTGCGAGACGATCGAGCGTTAGCCGCGCCGCCTTGGTGTGGCCGCCGGCGGTTTCGACATCGACATTGTATTCCAGCATCTCGATCGGCAGGCCGATCGCCTTCGCCGTCTCCCAGGTCAGCACCACGGACGTCGCGCCGGTGTCGATCACCATCGGCGCCTTGACGCCGTTGATCTTGGCGTGCAGCGCGAATTCGCCGGCCTTGCCGCGTGCGATCTCCACGGCAGGTGCCGGCTCCAGGCTGCGTTGCCGCAGCATCTTTGATACCGAGTCGCCGGCGCGCGCGATCTGGCCCGGATCGCCATAGGCGACGACGGCGCCGGCGGTGGCGGCGAGCATCGCCAGAACGAGCATAATGCGGATCACTTGGTGCCTCCGCCGTTTCCTCCGATGATCAGCCGCGTTCGATGCGCGGCGGCATCGGAACCAGACCCGCATCCACCATGCGCGCCGCAAGCCCTTCCATGACAGCCAATCGTTCCGCCGTTTTCATGCGATGCCAGCGCGCGATCTCCGGCAACGTTCGTCCGCAGCCGAAGCAGAGTTTGGTTTTGGGATCGATCATACAGACTGCGATACACGGCGTTTCTTTACTCATTCCTTGATAGTGAGGTGCTTTGTGTCCTTTGCGCAAGCGCTTGCGGCTACAACCCCGTGCCGGCACTCATGATCGGTTTGTGACGCACCCGCCGCTTGTCCTCGACGGCTGCCGTGACTGCGGGATCGGGCTGCAGGGGCGGGGCCTCCTCGGCCATCGGCGCCAGCGCGCTCATCACGCGCTCCGGCGGGAAGGTGACGATGACTTCGGTGCCGATGCGCAATTTCGATTTTAGCGTGAAGGTGCCGCCATGCATGTCGATCAGGCTCTTGGCGATCGGCAAGCCCAGGCCCGCGCCCTGTTCGGCCGACTTGATCGAGTTGGAGCCCTGACCGAACGACGCCAGCACGATCGGGATTTCATCCTCGGCAATGCCGGAGCCGGTGTCCTTGACGCTCAGATACTGTCCGCCGGACGCGGTCCAGCCGACCTTGAGCCAGATATCGCCGCCCGGCGGAGTGAACTTGATCGAGTTGGACAACAGGTTGAGCACGACCTGGCGCGTCGCGCGCTCGTCGCCCCAGATCCTGGGCATTCCGTGCTCGAACACCTCATGAATGGTGATGCCGCGGCTGGTCGCGCGCAGCTTCAACAGATGGTGGCAGTCGGCGACGACATGCACGAGCGACACCGCTTCCTCGTTGAGTTCGTAGCGGCCGGCCTCAATCCGCGACAGATCGAGAATCTCGTTGATC
This sequence comes from Bradyrhizobium sp. sBnM-33, assembly GCF_032917945.1. NCBI lineage: Bacteria > Pseudomonadati > Pseudomonadota > Alphaproteobacteria > Hyphomicrobiales > Nitrobacteraceae > Bradyrhizobium > Bradyrhizobium sp. sBnM-33. The sequence continues at coordinate 6,401,739 of NZ_CP136624.1, read as the reverse complement.
AGATTGAGCAGATGGACGCCCGAATTGTGGATGTCGGCGGAATATTCCTTGTAGACCGGCACGGTATGCGCGCCGAAAATCTCGCTCTTCATCACCTCGGAGAAGCCGAGGATCGCGTTCAGCGGCGTGCGCAGCTCGTGGCTCATCTGCGCCAGAAAGCGCGACTTGGCGACGTTGGCGGATTCGGCGCGGTGCCGCGCTTCGTCCGAGATCGCCTTTGCCTGTTCGAGCTCGCCGATCAGCGCGTCCTTTTCGGCGCGCGCTTCCAGCGTCGCCAGCGTGGTTGAATGGAGCTGGTGCGCGAGCAGCGCAAAATAGCTTTCGGCGGCGACCGCCAGCAGCGCGAGCGCGTAATTGTCGAACGTTCCGCCCATCACGAAGTTGAGCGCGATTGCCGCCGTCACCGGCGCGGTTGCCGCCACCGCCGCAATCGGCAGCGTCGCTGCCAGCATGCTCGACACCGCGATCACCAGGAGCATCAGGAACATCATCATCGTGTTCGAGACGACGTCGAGGCCGGCCGGGTGGAGCAGGATTGCCGTCCAGCACAGGCCGTAGAGCAGGTCGAGCAGCACGAAGCGCGTCTGCCATCGGCGCGTGGCGGCGAGCGTGGGCTGCTCGCCGAGGAAGCGCTTGCAGTTGCGAATGATGGCGGCATGGATGCAGAGCATGCCGACGGTCCAGACCGCGGCCGGCACGGCATACTTCCAGAGGCCGAACAGCACGCCGGTCGCAACCACCAGCAGCATGACGACGAAGGAAGCCGATACCCGGGTCTGCGCGTATTGTCGGAGCAATTCAGTATCGAAGGCGGGACGGGTTCCGCTGGTCGACGTTAGCCGATCCCGCGCCTCGCGCACCCGCTGCGCCGCCACGCGCCGGGTATTGACCGCTGGTGCGACCGGCGCTTCTGCCGGAAGCTGGACAACCTCGGGCTTCTCTGCGGGACTACTCATTGAACAACACAAAATCCTGCCCGCGAACCGCGCGGGCTTTTGCATTGTCTATCTGTGCCGCTAAATCATTAAGCGATGACTTAAAGAGCTAAAAATTCTCGTTAGCAGGAAGTTAAAATTAACCTGTCGGGCAGACGGAACCCCGCTTCTAATTGGATAAGAAGCGGGGGCTTTGCTCGTTGCCTTAACCTGTTTCTTTAACTCACCGCTCCAGCCGGGCCAAAAGGCTCGACGTATCCCAGCGCTTGCCGCCCATCTTCTCGACCTCGGCGTAGAACTGATCGACGAGGGCGGTCACCGGCAGGTTGGCGCCGTTGCGGCGGGCCTCGCTGATGCAGATCGAGAGGTCCTTGCGCATCCATTCGACGGCAAAGCCGAAGTCGAACTTGCCGTCATTCATGGTCTTGTAGCGGTTCTCCATTTGCCAGGACTGCGCTGCGCCCTTGGAGATGGTTTCGATCACGGCCGCAACGTCGAGCCCGGACTTTTTGGCGAAATGAATGCCCTCGGACAGTCCCTGGACGAGACCTGCGATACAGATCTGGTTGACCATTTTGGTGAGCTGCCCGGCGCCGGCGGGCCCGAGAAGTTTGCACATTCTTGCGTAAGCGCCGGAAATGATCGGCTCGGCAGCGGCATAGGCGTCTTCCTTGCCGCCGCACATCACCGTCAGCACGCCGTTTTCTGCACCCGCCTGGCCACCGGACACCGGCGCGTCGATGAACTTGAAGCCGGCCTTGACGGCGGCAGCATCGAGCTCGCGGGCGACTTCGGCGGAGGCGGTGGTGTGGTCGACGAATACCGCGCCCTTTTTCATGCCGGCGAAGGCGCCGTCAGCGCCGATCGTGACCGCGCGCAGGTCATTGTCGTTGCCGACGCAGCACATCACGAAATCCTGACCTTCCGCCGCGGCCTTCGGCGTCGGCGCGGTGCGCCCGCCGAACTTGTCCGCCCACTCCTTCGCCTTGGCTCCGGTCCGGTTGTACACGGTCACCTCGTGGCCGCCTTTTTTCACCAGATGTCCTGCCATGGGGAAGCCCATTACGCCGAGACCGAGAAAAGCGACTTTAGCCATGTGAGTTACCTTGGAGTTTTCCCCGGCGACGTTGGGCCGGCCGGACGGTGTTTTTGGAGGAGCCGCACCATAACCGCTGCGCACGGGAGGGCAACGCCTTCGTTGGTGGGCGGGGCCGGATTCGTGCTAGGATAGGTTCCTCAAGAACCTCACAAAAAGGGAGTGACATCGCATGGGCGTCAGCGTGGGCGTGCTCGACCATTTCAACATCCGGACCCGTAACCTGGCCGATACGGTCCGGTTCTATGAGGACATTTTGGGCCTGGAAAAGGGCGCCCGGCCGAACTTCGCATTTCCCGGGGCGTGGATGTACAGCGAGGGCAAGGCGGTGGTGCACCTCGTCGATATTTCCAAGACCGACGAGCCGCAAAAGCCGGATTCCGGCGTTGTCCATCATGTGGCGTTTGCCAGCTACGGCTTTGACGGCATGAAGCGGCGGCTGGAGCAGAAAGGCATGACGTACGACTCCCGACAGGTTCCGGGCGGTGACCTCTGGCAGATCTTCGTCAATGATCCCAATGGCGTCATGATTGAACTGAACTACGAGGCGGCCAAGGAGCAGGCGGCTGCAGCCCCCGCGGAGCGGCCGGATGACGTAGGAGCGAGATAGCCTTTTGCGCTGAACCGCTCTATGGGTCGCATCGGACTGGCATAGCGTCTTGGAACGAGGCTCCGCTTCCGGACTTGGTCCGGAGCGGGTCGGGTTCGCGTCAAGAATGCGCGTCAAAACAAGCGAGTAGGGCCCGGTTCTCGATCAGAACCGCAAGGGCTTCAGGAGATGCGCGAGTGAGCGTAACGCAGCAACAGGTTCTCGATGCCCTCGGCCGGGTGGCCTCGCCGCGCGGCGTGCCGCTGACCAATGCCAACGTGCTGTCGGCGATCTCGGTCACCGACGGCAAGGTGTTTTTCTCCATCAATGTCGACGCCACCGAGGCTAGAGCCTGGGAAAGCGTGCGCGCGCAGGCCGAAGCCGCGGTGCGCGCGATCCCCGGTGTCAGCACCGCGATGATCGCGCTCACGGCCGAACGCAAGCCCGGTGCTCCGCAAGCCGCGCCCGCGGCGCATCGGCATTCGCATGGCGTGCAACCCGCTTCCGCCCACCGCCCGCCGCAGGGCGCGGCGTCGCCGATGTCGAAGCAGGCGGAGATTCCTGGCGTTGCCGCCATCATCGCGGTGGCGTCGGGCAAGGGCGGTGTCGGCAAGTCGACCACCGCGCTCAATTTGGCGCTTGGCCTGCGCGACCTCGGCCTGCGTGTCGGGCTGCTCGATGCCGACATTTACGGCCCGTCGGTGCCGCGGCTGACCGGCATCCGCGAGAAGCCGCAGCTTAACGACGACCGCAAGATGATTCCGGTTAAGCGTTTCGGGCTTTCGATCATGTCGATCGGCTTCCTGGTCGAAGAAGACACCGCGATGATCTGGCGCGGGCCGATGGTGATGTCGGCGATCACCCAGATGCTGCGCGACGTGGCGTGGGGCACGCTTGATATTCTCGTCGTCGACATGCCGCCCGGTACGGGGGACGCGCAACTGACGCTCGCGCAGAACGTCCCGCTGAAGGGGGCGGTGATCATCTCGACGCCGCAGGATCTCTCACTGATCGACGCGCGGCGGGGGCTTGCGATGTTCAAGAAGGTCAACGTGCCGGTGCTCGGCATCGTCGAGAATATGAGCTACTTCCAGTGCCCCGAGTGCGGCACGCGCTCGGACATTTTCGGCCATGGCGGCGCGCGGCATGAAGCGGAGCGGCTGGGTGTCTCATTCCTGGGCGAGATCCCGCTGCACATGTCAATCCGGACCACCTCGGATGAAGGTAATCCGGTGGTGGCGAGCGAGCCTGATGGCCCGCATGCCGCGATCTACCGGGCCATTGGGACCAGGGTTCGCGACCAGCTTCAGGGCGCCATTGCGGCGGCCTGAGGTCCCTTTATCCGCGCCCATAAGACTTTCGTTTAATCAGTGCAGTCATGCCTTTGTCGCGTTTTCGAGCGCGAACTTCCGTGTTAAAGCGCGCCCGCCAGAACGCCCCGGATGACGTGGAATTCGCCCCGCCGGAGGAACGTTCGAGGAAATTTGGGAAACGACCCGAAGGAGAGCTTGAATGAAGCGTCGTGATTTTTTGAAGGTTTCAGCGGCCGGTGCTGCCGCGACAGCCGTTGCCTCGCCGGCAATCGCGCAATCGTCGCCTGAGATCAAATGGCGCCTGACATCGAGCTTCCCGAAGTCGCTCGACACCATCTATGGCGGTGGCGAGTACTTGGCGAAGCAGGTTGCCGAGATGACCGACAACAAGTTCCAGATCCAGGTCTTCCAGGCCGGCGAACTGGTACCGGCTCTGCAGGCGCTCGACGCCGTCTCCAAGAACACGGTCGAGATGTGCCACACTGTTTCGTATTACTACGTTGGCAAGGATCCGACCTTTGCGATCTTTGCCTCCGTGCCGTTCGGCCTCAATGCACGCCAGCAGAACTCATGGCTGGCGCAAGGCGGCGGTAACGAGCTCGCCAACGAGTTCTTCAAGAAGTCCGGCGTGATCGGCTTCCCCTGCGGCAACACGGGCACCCAGATGGGCGGCTGGTTTCGCAAGGAGATCAAGACGGTTGCCGATCTGTCGGGTCTCAAGATGCGCATCGGCGGCATTGCCGGCCAGGTCCTCCAGAAGTTGGGCGTGGTGCCGCAGCAGATCGGCGGCGGCGATATCTATCCGGCGCTCGAAAAGGGCACCATCGATGCCGCGGAATGGGTCGGCCCGTACGACGACGAGAAGCTCGGTTTCGCGAAGGTCGCAAAGTACTACTACTATCCCGGCTTCTGGGAAGGTGGCCCCACGGTTCATGCCTTCGCCAATCTGGAGAAGTGGAATGAACTTCCGAAGGGCTATCAGGCGATCCTCACGAATGCCGCAGCGAACACCAACGCCTGGATGAATGCGCGCTACGACATGCAAAATCCGGCGGCGTTGAAGCGCCTCGTCGCCGGCGGCACGCAGCTTCGTCCGTTTACCAACGAAGTGCTGGACGCTTGCCTGAAGTCGACCAACGAATTGTGGGCCGAAATCTCCGGCAAGAACGCGGACTTCAAGAAGGCAATCGATGCGATGCAGGCCTATCGCTCCGACCAGTATCTGTGGTGGCAGGTCGCCGAGTATACCTATGACAGCTTCATGATCCGTTCGCGTACGCGCGGCTGATCGGAGCCCGATACCTTTCCCAAATTGCTACAAGGAAGCCCGGCGTTCGCAAGAAGGTCGGGCTTTTTTTGTTTCCATCCAATTACTTATGGAAATTGGCGGCCGGATGCTCCATGCTTGGTTCCAAGCCTCGACACGAAGGCTGACCGGTATAACCAAAAGGGATGGAATATGAAGCGAAGAGATTTTCTCAAAGTATCCGGCTTGGGTGCGGCAGGTGCTGCAACGATTGCAGCGCCCGCGATTGCGCAGGGCCTGCCCGAAATCAAGTGGCGCATGCCGACGAGCTGGCCAAAGTCCTTGGATACGCTTTATGGCGGCGCCGAATTGATGGCCAAGATGGTCGGCGAAGCCACCGACAACAAGTTTCAGATCCAGACATTTGCCGGCGGCGAAATCGTCCCCGGCCTGCAGGTTCTCGACGCCGTGCAGAATGGTACCGTCGAGATCGGCCATACCGCGTCATACTACTATTTCGGCAAGGATCCGACCTTCACCTTCGGCTCTGCGGTGCCGTTCGGGCCGAACATGCGGCTCAACCAGGCTTGGTACATGCTCGGCGGCGGCAGGGACCTGCTCAACGAGTTCTACAAGAAGTACAATGTGACCTCGCTGCTCGCTGGCAATACCGGAGCGCAGATGGGCGGTTGGTACCGCAAGGAGATCAAGACGCCCGAGGACCTGAAGGGGTTGAAGCTGCGCATCGGCGGCTTTGCCGGTCGTGCGCTGCAGAAGCTTGGCGTGGTCCCGCAGCAGATCGCCGGCGGCGACATTTATCCGGCGCTCGAAAAGGGCACCATCGATGCCGCAGAGTGGGTCGGCCCCTACGACGACGAGAAGCTCGGCTTCGCGAAGGTTGCCCCCAATTACTATTATCCCGGCTGGTGGGAAGGCGGCCCGATGCTGCTGGCCTTCGTCAATCTCGACAAGTGGAATGCCTTGCCGAAATATTACCAGTCGGTTCTCGAACAGGCCGGCCATTACGCCAATAACTGGATGATGGCGAAGTACGATCAGGCCAATCCACCCGCGTTGCGCAAGCTGATCGCAGCCGGCGCCAAGCTGCGCCCGTTCCCGGCGCCGGTGATGGAAGCCTGTTACAAGGCGGCGAAGGAGTTGCACAGCGAAGTCGCGGCGAACAACGCCGATTTCAAGAAGGTGTATGAATCGCTGACGTCGTTCTCGAACAACGGCTACTCATGGTTCCAGGTGGCCGAACTCGGATACGACGGCTTCATGGCGCGTCACTCGCAGGGCTGATTTCGTCGAACCTGCCAAAAACAAGCATGAACCCCGGAGCGAAAGCTCCGGGGTTCATTATTTGTGGGAAGCGGATGATTTGAGCAGGGGCGCTACTGTTTGGGCTGCCCGAAATCGAGCGGCGGCAATTCGATCTGCGGCACTTCGATCTTGATCGTATTCGGATCGATCGTGGAGGCTGCGCCTTTGTAGTGCATCACCATCGCCGGGAACATGATGACCAGTATCACCATGATGACCTGGATCACCACGAACGGCACCGCGCCCCAATAGATCTGGCCGGTCGTCACGGGATCCATGCGCTTGCCGGTGACGCGATCGATATAGGATTCCTTTGGCGCCACCGAGCGCAGATAGAACAGCGCGAATCCGAACGGCGGATGCATGAACGACGTCTGCATGTTGACGCCGAGAATGACGCCGAACCAGATCAGGTCGATGCCGAGTTTTTCCGCCGCCGGTCCGAGCAGCGGAATAATGATGAAGGCCAGTTCGAAGAAATCGAGGAAGAAGGCCAGGATGAAGACGAGGGCGTTGACGAAAAGAAGGAAGCCGATCTGGCCGCCGGGCAGGGAGGTCAAGAGATGCTCGACCCAGATGTGGCCGTTCACGCCGTAGAACGTCAGCGAGAAAACGCGCGCGCCGATCAGGATAAAGATCACGAAGGCCGACAGCTTGGCCGTCGATTCCGTCGCTTGCCGGATCAGATCCCAGCTCAGCCGGCGCTTGGCGGCACCGAGAATGAGCGCGCCGGCTGCACCCATCGCGCCGCCCTCCGTCGGCGTGGCAATGCCGACGAAGATGGTGCCGAGCACCAGGAAGATCAGGAATAGCGGCGGCACCATCACGAAGGTCGTCTGCTGCGCCATCGCCGACAGGAAACGGAAGCCGGTGAACTTATGAATGAGCCAGTTCGCCACCGCCACGAAGAAGGCGAACAGGATGCCATAGAACATGCTGAGCACGACGTAGTCGGCGCCGCGCGATTCCGAATGGCGCATCATGAACCAGCCGAAAACGCAACTGACTATGAAGAGGACGCCGAGCGACCAAAGTCCGCGGCTGCCATCAGGCTCACGGAAACCGACCGCCTCCACTGGCAGACCCGGAGCAGCCTTGGGAAAGATCATGCTTACCAGGAACGCGTAAACGGCATACAGACCAGCGAGCACAATTCCCGGGATGAACGCGCCCTCGTACATGTCGCCGACCGATTTGCCGAGTTGGTCAGCCATCACGATCAGGACGAGAGAGGGAGGAATGATCTGCGCCAGCGTACCGGAAGCGGCGATGACGCCGGTCGCCATCCTTCGGTCGTAGCCATAGCGCAACATGATCGGCAGCGAAATAAGGCCCATCGAAATGACGGAAGCGGCAACGACGCCTGTGGTCGCCGCGAGCAACGCGCCGACGAAAATAACAGCATAGGCGAGGCCGCCGCGGATCGTGCCGAACAATTGTCCGATAGTGTCGAGCAGATCCTCGGCCATGCCTGACCGTTCGAGCACCAGTCCCATGAACGTGAAGAACGGAATGGCGAGCAGCGTGTCGTTGTTCATCACGCCATAGACGCGCTCAGGCAGCGCTTGCAGGAAGTCAGGGCGGAACTCGCCAAGCTCGATGCCGACAAAGGCGAAGATCAGCCCAACCGCGCCGAGCGAAAATGCCGCCGGATAGCCCAGCAGCAGGATAATCACCAGTGACGCGAACATGATCGGCGCCATGTTGGCGATGAGAAAAGCAGTCATCTAGTCCCCCTGAGATCGCGCCCGACGATCAGCGTTTTTCGATCGCCTCGACGAGGTGTTCGACCTCGGCTTCGAGAGCATGCATCTGCGATGCGTGTGGATCCGGAATCAGGCCGCGCATCACGGCGATTCGCTTGATCAGTTCGGAAATGCCCTGAGCGAACAGGAACACGAATCCGATGATGATCAGCGATTTGGCCGGCCATTGCGGCAGACCACCGGCATTGCCGGACTGTTCGTTGATTTCAACCGAGCGCATGAAGAACGGACCGCCAGTGATGATCATCACGATGCAGAGTGGCAGCAGGAAAAATACGTGGCCGATAATGTCGACGATATCCCGCCAGCGCTTGGAAAACAGGTTGTTTACGATATCGATGCGGATGTGCTCGTTGTCGAGCATCGTCCATGGCGAGCACAGCAGAAAGACAACGCCGAACAGCACCCACTGCAACTCCAGCCAGGAATTCGACGAAACGTCGAAAGACTTACGCACGATCGCGTTGATGGCCGAGATGAGCACGGCTACCAGAATGAGCCACGCCAGGCGTTTGCCGGTCCACCGTGTGAACGCGTCGATTCCCCGGCTCAATTTCAAGAGCGATTGCAACGATGACCCTCCCAGACTGACGCCTCTGCTGTCTTGACCGCGCTGTTGGGCGCAGCCGGCTTATCCTGCCGAGCTAGCATGAAGCCGATGCACCAAACCAGCGCTCGCTGCCGCCGTCAATCGGAAGTTTGTTGATATTGAAGGGGAATATTTCGTCTGCGGAATACTATTGCGCCTTGGCCCGGGAGGCAGGCCGCAGGCACGATTTCATCATCATTGTTTGCCGGAGCGACCTCTACTACTGCTTGAGCGGACCGAAATCCAGCGTCGGCAGCTCGATCTGCGGAACCTCGATTTTGATCTTGCTGAGGTCCTCGGCGCTCACCGGCTTGTCCAGCAATGCGGTAACGGTCCAGGGGAAAGCGATCACCAGCACGACCATGATGACCTGCAGGCCGATCCAGGGGATCGCTCCCCAATAGATGTCGGAGCTCTTGACCTCCTTGGGCGCCACGCCGCGCAGGTAAAACAGCGCAAATCCGAATGGCGGATGCAGGAACGAAGTCTGCATGTTGACGCACAGCATGACGCCGAACCAGATCAGCGCCGCATCCGCACCGACCACCGGCGCCAGCACCTTTTGCGCAATCGGCGTAACCATCGGCAGGATGATGAAGGCGATCTCGAAGAAGTCGAGGAAGAACGCCAGGAAAAAGATGAACAGGTTGATGAAGATCAGGAAGCCCCAGACCCCACCGGGTACCGAGGTCAGCATGTGCTCCAGCCAGACGCCGCCGGAGACGCCGAGGAACACCACGGAAAAGCACGTCGAGCCGATCAGGATGAACACCACCATCGAGGTGAGCCGCATCGTCGACTGATAGCCCTGACGGATCAGGTCGCGGAGGTCGGGAATGCGCACGGCTTCCAGACAAATCCAGATCACGGCGAGATAGGTGATTGCGAAGGCGATCTTGAACAGAAAGCTGCCCGTGTAGAGGATTCCGAGAATCGTTCCGACGCCTGCGGCGATGATGCCGATCAGCAGAACCCTGTTACCGGCCGCGCTGAATTCCTTGTGGTGTATTGCGGCAAGCACGACGGCGCCCACGGCGCCCATCGCGCCGGCTTCGGTCGGTGTCGCTAGGCCCAGCATCATGGTGCCGAGCACGACGAAGATCAGCACCGCCGAGGGGATAATTCCCATCAGGCATTTTCGCCATAGCGGCCAGCCGGTCAGCGTCAACGCCGACCTCGGCACCGGCGGCACGTGGTCCGGCTTGATGATGCCGAGAAGAAAGGTGTAGCCGGCGAACAGCGCGATCTGGAACAGCGACGGTCCCCAGGCGCCGAGATACATGTCGCCGACCGACTTGCCGAGCTGGTCGGCCAGTACGATCAGCACCAGCGACGGCGGCACCAGTTGGGTGATGGTGCCCGAGGCCGCCAGCACGCCGGTGATGTAGCGTATGTTGTAGCCATAGCGGATCATCACCGGCATCGAGATCAGCGCCATGGCGATGACCTGGGCCGCCACCGTGCCGGTAATTGCGCCGAGAATGAAGCCGACGATGATGACGGAGTAGCCTAGTCCGCCGCGCACCGGGCCGAACAGCTGGCCCATTGAATCCAGCATGTCTTCGGCCAGGCCGCATCGTTCGAGGACGGCGCCCATGAAGGTGAAGAAGGGGATCGCCAGCAGCAATTCGTTGGCAAGCACGCTGCCGAAGATGCGGCCCGGAATCGCCTGCATGAAGCTGAAGTCGAAAAAGCCGAGATGGATCGCGAGAAAGCCGAACGAGAAGCCGACCGCCGCCAGCGTGAACGCGACGGGAAAGCCGATCAGCATCGCCAGAATCAGTCCGCCGAACATCAGCGGCGGCATCATTTCCAGCGTGATCATTGCACCGGTCTTTCGTACCTGGCGTCGATGGTCACCAGATTCTGCAGCGCGGCGATGCGCTTGATGACCTCGGAGACGCCCTGCAGTGCGAGCATCACGAAGCCTGCGGGCACGACGAGCTTGATCGGCCAGCGCAAGAGGCCGCCCGCGTTGCTGGATTCCTCGCCGACGGCGTAGGCCTGCAGGAAGAACGGCCAGGACAGCCAGGTCAGCAGCAGGCAGGCCGGGATCAGGAAGCACAGAGTTCCGATCAGGTCGAGCCAGAGCTGGCCGCGTTCAGAGAGCATCAAATAGAAGATTTCGACGCGAACGTGCTCGTTGCGCTTGAAGGTGTAGGAAGCGCCGAACATCACGAAGATGGCGAACATGTACCACTGCAGTTCGAGCCAGCCGTTGGAGCTATAGCCGAAGGCGTAACGGATCATCGCATTGCCGGCGCTGACTGCGCACGCTGCGAGGACCAGAAAGTTGCAGAGATTGCCGATCTTTTCGTTGAGCAGATCGATGCCGGCACTCAGCGCTAACAACGGCCGCATCGTACCTGCCCAGGCGGTGGCCACGACGCCAGCGCCAATGTCGCGATCGATTGCATCGATCGTCCTCCCCCGTTTTGCGCTTCCGCCGTCTTTGCCGCTCCGTTTAGGTGCGGTGGCCTGTCCGGCCATGCTGGCGTGAAGCCGCCGCACCATTCCAGCGCGCTGCAACAGCGTCAATCGGAAAATGCGTCGGACGATATGGGCTGCGGTAACTAGCCGCCGGTCACGCTCATGTGGCGCGAGACGCTCGGGCGGTTATGCCGGCGGTCGATGATGAAGTCGTGGCCCTTCGGCTTCAGCCCAATGGCGCGATCAATCGCTGCCGAGAGCAGGTCGTCGTCGGCGGAGGCCCGCAACGGTTTGCGCAAATCGGAGGCATCCTCGTGGCCGAGGCAGGTGTGCAGCGTGCCGGTGCAGGTGATCCGTACCCGGTTACAGGATTCACAGAAATTATGCGTCATCGGTGTGATGAAGCCGAGCTTGCCGCCAGTTTCCGCGACGCTGACATAGCGGGCGGGGCCGCCGGTATCCTCATCGAGGTCGGTCAGCGTGTAGTGCTGGGCGAGGCGGGCGCGCAGCAGCGACAGCGGCACATACTGGTCGATCCGTCCTTCGCCGATGTCGCCCATCGGCATCACTTCGATCAGCGTCAACGCCATGCCCTTGCCGTGTGCCCATTCCATCAGCGAGGGAATCTCTTCCTCGTTCATATTCTTCAGCGCGACCGCATTGATCTTGACCGCAAGCCCTGCATCCCGTGCGGCCTTAATGCCGGCCAAAACCTGGTCGAGATCGCCCCAGCGCGTGATGGCGCGGAACTTTGCGGGATCGAGTGTGTCGAGCGAGACATTGACGCGGCGAACGCCGCAGTCGCGCAACTCGGTCGCGAACCGAGCCAGTTGCGAGCCGTTGGTGGTCAGCGTCAGCTCATTGAGCGCGCCGGTTCCAAGATGCCGCGACAGCGAGCGCACCAGCGACATCACGTTGCGCCGGACCAGCGGCTCGCCGCCAGTGAGGCGGATCTTGCGCACGCCCTTGGCGATGAAGGCCGAGCACAGCCGGTCGAGTTCCTCCAGCGTCAGGAGATCTTTCTTCGGCAGGAACGTCATGTCCTCGGACATGCAGTAGAAGCAGCGCAGGTCGCAGCGATCGGTCACCGACACGCGCAGATACCGGATGGTCCGGCCGAAGGGATCGACCATCGGACGTATAAGCTGATCGGGTGACGGGGAGCCGCTCATTCAAACTGCCTCTAAAGGGGCCGCATGCTGGTTCGCTAGCACAATCTAGACACCTTGTACGGCGCCTACAATCCGCAACCCGTCGGAGGTGGCTCCTAGGGGGCGGGACCGCGACTAGCGCGTGGCGGACTCTGCTGCGGGGGCAGCCGGCGCAGCGGCAGCCTTGGCCTGCTTCTTCGCCGCATCGGCTTGCGCAGTTTCGGCAGCGGCGCGGTCGGATTGAGCCCGCGAACACCGATGGTAAGGTAAATTACAATGAAATCAAGTGATTAAGCCCGCAAGGCAGCCTTGCTGAGCCCATCCACGGCGGCCGGTAACTCGCGCATATGCCCGATCAGCCGGTCGGGCTTGAGCTGGGCGATCGGAACGTCGGTGTAGCCGAATTCGACCCCGATCACGGGAACGCCCGCCCGCCTGGCGACGCCGACGTCAGGTCCCGCGTCGCCCACCATGATGGTCGCGCCAATATCCCCGCCAGCGCGCGCCACCGTCTGCTGCAGGATCACGGGGTCAGGCTTGGAGACGCCGAACGTGTCGGCGCCGCAGATCGCGGCGAACCGTCCGCTCAAGCCCAGTTCGTCGAGCAGCCGCTTCGACAGCCATTCCAGCTTATTGGTGCAAACCGCAAAACGACAGCCCTGCGCCTCGAGATCGTCGAGCGCGGCCTCCAGCCCCTCGAAGGGGCGCGATTCGACGGCGATATGGGCGCCGTAATAATCGACAAAGTTCCTGGTAAGCCGGTCGATGTCGCCGGTGCTTATTGGACGGCCTTCCAGCTCCAGCCCCCGTTCGATCAGCTTGCGGGCGCCGGCACCGATCATGTTGCGCGCGGCACGCATCGGCACCGGCGGCAATCCTTCGCGATCGAGCACGAAATTGAGCGCGGCGATCAGGTCGGGCGCGGTGTCGACCAGGGTGCCGTCGAGGTCGAAGACTACAGTGCGGGGAAGGCTCATCCGGAATTCGCTATCCGCCGGCGCGCGTTCGTGCAAGTGCCGCCCCGACACAGCGGACAACCTTATTCGGGCAATTTAGACGGGCCACGGCGCTGTTCCTGCCGACAAAACGACGCTAGACATGCGCCCGCGGATCGGCGGATTCTGGGAGCATTGTCAGCACGTGGATATGAATGAACTTAAGCGGCAAGCGGCGGCACGGGCGCTGGAGCATGTGCAGGATGGCATGAAGCTCGGGCTCGGCACCGGCTCGACCGCCAAGCATTTCGTCGAACTGCTCGGCGAGAGGGTTGCGGGCGGGATGAAAGTGATCGGCGTGCCGACGTCGGAAGCGACCCGCGCCCAGGCCGAAGCCTGCAAAATTCCGCTGACCACGCTCGATGAAGTCGACCGGCTCGACCTCACCGTCGATGGTGCCGACGAGGTCGATCCCGCCCTCAACCTGATCAAGGGCGGCGGTGGGGCGCTGCTCCGGGAGAAGATCGTGGCGGCGGCGTCGGATCGCATGATCGTGATTGCCGACGATACCAAATGGGTCGATGTTCTCGGCCGTTTCCCCCTACCTGTAGAGGTCGTTCCGTTCGGGCTGGCCGCCACCCGGCGGGCCATGGCGGCCGCATTTGCCCAAAGCGGCGTTTCCGGGCAAATGGGGCTCCGCAAGGGCAAGGACGGCCACGTTTTTGTCACCGATGGCGGCCACTGGATTGTCGATGCCCATCTCGGGCGCATCGCCGATGCGCCGCGTCTGGCGGGCCTGTTGAGCCTGATCCCGGGCGTCGTCGAACACGGGTTGTTCATTGGTCTGGCCAGCACCGCCGTCCTGGCAGGTGCCCAGGGAATTCGCGTAATTGAGCGGCGGTAACGCCGGTAATCGAGGAGAATCGGAATGAAGAGGCTTTCACGGATTTTGTCGGCGGCCGGCCTTGCGGTGGGTCTTGCCCTGACCGGCGTTCCGGCCGGCGCACAGCAGAAGAACGCGCCCGCGGCGCCTGGGACCGCGCAACTCAAGCCCGGCTCACCGGCGGCGATTGCCGCCGCCAAGGAAATCCTGGCGATGAAGAACGCGAGCGCAATGTACGCCAACGCCGTTCCCAATCTCGTCGAGCAGACCAAGAACGTGCTGATGCAGAGTAACCTGAACTACCAGAAAGACCTCAACGAAGTCGCCGTGATCGTCGCCAAGAATCTCGCTGGCCGCGAGAAGGAAATCGGCGAAGGCATGGCGCAGGTCTACGCCAACGAGTTCACCGAGCAGGAGTTGAAGGACCTCGTGACCTTCTACAAGTCGCCGCTCGGCCAGAAGCTGCTCGCGAGCGAGCCCCGCGCCATCCAGTTCAGCATGTCCTACATGAACCAGTGGGCGCAGGCCTTTGCCGAAACCATCAACGGCCAGTTCCGCGCCGAGATGAAGAAGCGCGGCAAGGATATTTGAACCATAGCGTTTTCGAGCGAAGTGGCCTTCCGGTTCGCGTGAAGAAAACGCGTCAAATAAAAGAGCTAACCAGAAGCGGCTTCGGGCGGGGTTGAGATGGCTGAGTTCGATGTCGATCTATTCGTCATCGGCGGTGGTTCGGGCGGCGTTCGCGCCGCCCGCATCGCCGCCGGCCATGGCGCAAAGGTCATGGTTGCCGAAGAATACCGGATGGGCGGCACCTGCGTGATCCGCGGCTGCGTGCCGAAAAAGCTGTTCGTGCTCGGCTCACACGTCCGCCACGAGATCGAGGACGCAAAAGGTTTCGGCTGGACCATTCCCGAAGTCTCCTTTGATTGGCCCACACTTGTTGCCAACAAGGACAAGGAGATCGCCCGGCTGGAAGGCATCTACGCCGCTAATGTCGAGAAATCAGGCGCGCGCATTGTCAAGACGCGCGCGGTGCTGGAAGACGCCCACACGCTGCGCCTGTTGACCGGCGAAACGATCACCGCAAAATACATCCTGATCGCGACCGGTGGCGCGCCTAACCATGGGCGGGAGATCCCCGGCATCGAGCACGTGATTTCTTCCAACGAGGCGTTTCACCTCACCGGGCTGCCGAAGCGTATCGTCATCCAGGGCGGCGGCTATATCGCGCTGGAATTCGCTGGCATCTTTGCCGGCTTCGGCTCCGACGTGACCGTGGTCTATCGCGGCGACAATATTCTGCGCGGCTTTGATGAGGACGTCCGCAAGCATGTCCGCGCCGAGATGGAGAAGCAGGGCATTACGATCATCACCGGCTGCACCATCGATAAAGTGGACAAGCACGGCAATGAATACACCACGCATCTATCCAGCGGTTCGAGCATCGCCTCGGAGAAGGTGATGTTCGCGATCGGCCGCCACCCGAACGTCGCCAATCTCGGGCTCGAGAAGCCCGGCGTCGCCATCAATCCCGTCAATGGCGGCATCGCCGTCGATGAGTGGTCGAAGACGTCCGTGGACAACATTTATGCGATCGGCGACGTCACCCATCGCCTCAATCTGACGCCGGTCGCGATCCGCGAGGGCCATGCCTTTGCCGACACCGTGTTCGGCAAACGCCCGGTGCAGGTCGATCACTCCACCATTCCGACGGCGGTGTTCTCGCAGCCCGAGGTCGGCACGGTGGGCCTGACCGAAGCGCAGGCGCGCGCGCAAGTGAGCCATGTCGATATCTACAAGGCCGATTTCCGCCCGATCAAGGCGACCGTGTCCGGCCGCGACACCCGCGTGCTGATGAAGCTCGTGGTCGACGGCACGACGGACCGCGTGCTCGGCTGTCACATCGTCGGCGACACCGCGGCCGAAATCATCCAGGCGGTCGCCATCGCCGTGAAGATGAAGGCGACCAAAGCCGATTTCGATGCGACAATCGCGCTGCATCCGACGGCGGCCGAGGAATTGGTGACCATGCGGACGCCGACGGCGCGGTATGTGAGGCAGGCGGCGGAGTAGGGCCGTAGGATGGGTTGAGCTCTTTGCGAAACCCATCACCTTCCGTGAAGCGCCGTAGCTGGCAATTGATTGGTTGTAGTCCTGTGTCATGCGAGCCCGAAATTTCTCTGGTAACGAGTCGGCTCGCAGCGGACATGGCTTCGCTTCATCCGCAACATCGGGCGGCACTCGAAAGCGCGCTGATCCGTCCGCGTACAGTCGGCGTGAGCGACTCCCCCGGAGAATTAGTTGTTGCTGTGGCGGTTCTCGACGAGAAACTGCTCTATTGGTCGGACATCGAGGAGGGGTGGGAGCTTGAGGCACCCGATGGCCGCGGCAACATTGCCTCTCGCGGTTGCAACCAGTTTGAACTCCGGCATGTGCTCTATCAGGTTTTCGGCGCCCCCGATGCGTCGTAGGAGCGGCCGAGTGAGCGCGCCAAGGGCTACCGATGGCGGCGGCACTCTGATAACGGTGCAGGCAAGCATTCAATAACGGAGTTTTCCCCATGGTTGAGTCAATCGGGATCGTAGGCGCAGGCACGATGGGTAACGGCATCGCCCAAGTGTGTGCCGCTGCCGGGCTTCCTGTCGTCATGACCGACATTTCCGATGCCGCGCTCACGCGTGGCATGTCGGTGGTGTCGAACAGCCTGGAGCGGCTGGTCAACAAGCAGAAGATGACTGACGCCGACCGGCAGGCGGCGCTCGCGCGCATTACGACGACCACGGACACGGCGAAGTTTTCCACCTGCGATCTCGTGATCGAGGCGGCGACCGAGAATGAAGAGCTGAAGGTGAAAATCCTGAAGGACCTTTGCCCAAAACTGCGGCCGCAGGCGCTGCTCGCGACCAACACGTCCTCGATCTCGATTACGAAACTCGCCGCGGCGACCGACCGGCCGGACCGCTTCATTGGCATGCACTTCTTCAATCCGGTGCCGCTGATGGCGCTGTTGGAATTGATCCGGGGCTTGCAAACCTCCGACGATACCCATGCCAAGGCGGAAGCCTTTGCAAAACGGATCGGCAAGGTGTCGATCACGGCGAAGAATAGCCCGGGCTTTGCAGTCAACCGCATCCTCTGCCCGATGATCAACGAGGCGATCTTCGCGCTGCAGGAGGGACTGGCGACCGCGGAAGACCTCGATGCCGGCATGAAGCTCGGCTGCAATCACCCGATCGGCCCGCTGGCGCTCGCCGACATGATCGGCCTCGACACCATGCTGTCGGTGATGGAAGTGTTCTACCAGGGCTTCAACGACCCGAAATACCGCCCCGCGCCGCTCTTGAAGGAAATGGTCGCCGCCGGTCATCTCGGCCGCAAGACCGGGCAGGGGTTTTATAGTTACGGAAAGTGAGGGTAGCGGGAGGCGTGTAGGATGGGTAGAGCGCAGCGAAAGCCATTCTTTCTTGCGCGGGAGGGAGTATCGCTCCTCCTTCGCTCTGGCGAGCTACGGCGGACAAGTCGCTCCACCCTTCCTACGTAGCTATTTCGGATTTGGATTGACGAGCCCCTCGGCGGGATTTTTGAGCTTCCCCGCCCGCGCCAGCATCAATGCATTGCCCAGCGCGCGTGCCGCATTGCGTACTTCGTCGTGGAATTCGCGGTCCTCATCCAGCGCCTGATGCGAGGTGGCGTAGGGCTCCATGTAGCCGACATATCCCTCGGCTTCGGCGGTGCGGCCGGCCGAGATCAGCGCCATGTCGGTCAGCCAGTCCGACAGCGAGCGGCGCATCGTCTCCGCGCCTCCGCTGTCGCCGTGAATCACAAGCCCGAAATGCCGGCCGGCCAGATGGCGCGGATACGGCCAGCCCTTCAATTCGAGCGCTTTGGCCTGGTCAGCGTGCTTGCCGTGGGTGGACGTCGGATCGGGATTGCCGCCGTCGGCGCAAACCAGGCGATCCATCATCGCCTTCAGCGGCGTCGACGCGTGATACCAGTTCACCGGCGCCACGATCAGGATGCCGTGCGCTGCCACCCAGAGCGGATAGATTTCGTTCATCCAGTCGTCGGTCTGGCCGAGCGAATAGTTTGGATAGCAACTGCAGGGCCAGTGACAGAGCGGCATCGCAGTGGCGATGCAGGATTTGCAGGGATGAATCTGCCGGCCATATTCCGACGTTAGCCGCGACAGATCCAGAATGTCGACCGCAAATCCCATTTCGATCAGCACCGGCTCGGCGAGCTTGACCAGCCGCCACGTCTTGGACGTCTCGCCGGGGCAGGTATGCTCGCTGCGCGCCGAGCCGTTGATGATGAGGATGCGCGGCTGCCCGGCGGCATCGTCGTGGCGCCGCTGCGCTTCGAGAATGGCCTCGCGTGCGGCGAGCCAGTCCACCGCGATTTCGTACTCGGGATCGGCGAAGCCCGCGCCTGCCTTGCGGGTCAGCGGGGCCTTGCGCGAATGGCTATAGGCGTCCCATGCCGCCGCGACGATGGCGTCGAGCTCGCGCTGAAGCGGCTGGAAGACCGGATCGACGAAGCGGCCGCGATAGCGCCTCTCGAATTCCTCGCGCGGCAATTTGACGGGCGGCATTTCCTTGCGAATGTCCGGCGCCGCCATGGATCGATCCTTTCGCGCGATGATTGCTGCCGTCTCAACGTTGTAGCGGGAGCGCCGGTTCCGGGGCCCGCCGGCGCATCTATTCCGGACGCCACATGTCGAATAGTTCCGCGGCGCTGACCAACTCGATCTGCTCGTTGAACCGCGTCCGATACATAGTCATCAGCGCATCATGGCCAATGTCCGAGGAACTGCACAGCGCATCTTGTACGATGACGACGCGGAAGCCGAGATCGACCGCGCCGAGCACCGTGGAGAGTACGCAGACGTCCGTCTCGGCGCCTGACACCACTACGGTACCGACATGCCGCTCGACGAGCAGATGACCGAGCCGCGATCCGAAGAACGCCGAATAGGCCGGCTTGTCGACGACCAGAGCCGGCGGAGAATATCGTGCTAGTGCCGGCACGATATCGAGTGCGGCGGGTGCGAGGTCGCCGCGCGTCGCGCGCTTCCATTTGGTGAAATAGGCCTGCCACTGGCCGCGACGATCTTGCGGCCGCTCGGGCGTGATGAAGCGCGTGAATACCGTCCGCTCCGGATATCGCGCGGCAATCTCCGAGATCACCGGCAATACCTTCTCCATCCATGGCGTTTCCCACACGCCGCCCTTTGCGAAGATGTTTTGCATATCGATGCATAGATGCGCGGCGTCGCGAATTCCTTCCATGGGTGGCCTCTCGCCTCATTGAGAAGGCTAATTCGGAGAATGGGGACTGGTTTCAACAGCCGGACGGAGAACGTCCGGTCTTGCCGGGTGAAGCCGCGACCGAGAAGCGGCGATGCCGAGGGTGAACGGAACTCCCGCCTTTGCGCCACGTTGCATTGCTTATTGATGGCGCCTGGACGGAGAGGCCATGGCTTACTTTTCGAGAGGACAGGACGCGATCGAGCGGAGCGGCAAGATCCTGGCGGATGTCGTATCCGCCTTGCTCCTGTTGGCCTTTGCAATTGCGTTCTTCGGCTGGCTAGGCGGCGCGGTTGCGTTTCTCATCCTTGAAGGAGGGCTGCTGGCGGTCGAATACGTCTTGCCCGGCGACGACGGCGACGCGGCCGGCGTGGTGAGGTAAGCTACTCCTCCGCCTGAATCCATTCCGCGGCCCCGCGCCACAGCGTGTCGCGATGCTCGGGCCGGAAAAATCCCATATGCCCGATCTTGCTCACGCCGGTATCTGCAGGGCTCACTGTGATGATCTCGGGCGCGGTCGAGGTGAATCCCGAACACAACAATTCGACTGCCGGCCGTGTCGCCCAGGGATCGTCGGACATGCAGAGTGCGCGTAGCGCGCCCTTGTAGTTCGGGAAATTCTGCACGGCTTCGAGCCTGGCATCATCAAACAGATAGCGCGGGCTCATCACCCAGCGGACCCATTGCAGGAATGCATCCTTTGGCAGATCCATGCCGAGGCCGGCTTTGCCGGGCATGTAGCCGAGGGCGCGGGTTAAGGGGACGCCGATGAAATTCAGCAGGACATAGACGCGGTAGCGCTCCGGCGCCGTCATCAGTTTCCAGTAACCGGCTTGCGCGGCGATCAAGAGGGCGCGCGAAATTTCCGAATTGTTCGGCAACAGGCCGAGCGCCTGGCCGCCGAACGAATGCCCGACATAGGCGAAGGGCAGCGCCTTGTAACGCTCGCGCATCCAGGCGACCGCCGCGGTGATATCCTGGGCTGCCCAGTCCGACATCGAGACCTTGAAGCCGACCAGCGATTTCGGCCTGATCGAGCCGGTCAGCGCCTGCTGCCTCGAGTCGCCGGTGCCGCGATAATCGTAGGTCAGAACCGCGCAGCCGCGGTGAGCGAGGTAGCCGGCAAAACCCCGGTAGAGCTTGCGGGGAACGGCGGTTGCCGAATTGACCAGGACCGCATGGCGCTTGGCCCCGCGGGGCAGAAACAGCGTCGCGGCAAGGGGGTATCCATCTGTCGCGGGCACCGTAATATCGTCGCTAAATATGTCGTCCAGCCCCGGCTCGGCCACCGTGTTCTCCTGCCAGCTTTGCGAGCGGCCATAGCAAATGCGAATTCGGATTTCGCCGCAAGAGCTTGTCAGGACTACCGGAAATCTAACTGGCGGTCGGCCCGCGGCCTGTGTATAACCCGGCCTTCGTAACGTTCGATAAGTTGCGGTTTTTGCTCAGGAGTTAACGTCATGTCCGAGCGGTGGACGCCCGACAGCTGGCGCACCAGGCCGGTGCTGCAGGTCCCCGATTATCCCGATGCCAAGGCATTGGCCGACGTCGAGGCGCAGCTTGCTACGTTTCCGCCGCTGGTGTTCGCTGGCGAGGCCCGCAACCTGAAGAAGGCGCTGGCCCGCGTGGCGGCCGGCGAGGCCTTCCTGCTGCAGGGCGGCGATTGCGCCGAGAGCTTTGCCGAGCACGGCGCCAACAACATCCGCGACTTCTTCCGTGTGCTGCTGCAGATGGCCGTGGTTCTGACCTATGCCGGCGCGCTGCCGGTGGTGAAGGTCGGCCGCATCGCCGGGCAGTTCGCAAAGCCGCGCTCGTCGAACACCGAAAAAGTCAATGGCGTCGAGCTGCCGAGCTACCGCGGCGACATCATCAACGACATCGCCTTCACCCCGGAAGCGCGTATCCCCGATCCGCAGCGCCAGTTAATGGCGTACCGGCAGTCGGCGGCGACGCTGAACCTGCTCCGCGCATTCGCGACCGGCGGCTTTGCCAATCTCGGCAGCGTGCACCAGTGGATGCTGAGCTTCCTCAAGGATTCCCCGCAGTCACGCCGCTACAAGGAACTGGCGGATCGAATTTCCGACGCGCTGAATTTCATGCGCGCCTGTGGGCTCGACCTCGAAAGCCACCCCGAACTGCGCGCCACCGATTTCTACACCAGCCATGAGGCGCTGCTGCTCGGCTACGAGCAGGCGATGACGCGGGTCGATTCCACGACCGGCGACTGGTACGCGACGTCGGGCCACATGATCTGGATCGGCGACCGCACCCGCCAGCTCGACCACGGCCATGTCGAATATTTCCGCGGCATCAAGAACCCGATCGGCTTGAAATGCGGTCCCTCGCTGAAGCCGGATGAGTTGCTCAAGCTGATCGACATCCTCAATCCCGAGAACGAGCCGGGACGGCTGACGCTGATCAACCGCTTCGGCTCCGACAAAGTCGGCGATCATCTCGCGCCGCTGATCCGCGCCGTGCAGCGGGAAGGGCGGGTCGTGGTCTGGTCGTGCGATCCGATGCACGGCAACACCATTACCTCGACATCAGGCTACAAGACCCGTCCGTTCGACCGGGTGCTGTCGGAGGTGAAGTCGTTCTTCGCGATCCACGCCGCCGAAGGCACCCATGCCGGCGGCGTGCATCTGGAGATGACCGGGCAGGACGTCACCGAATGCATCGGCGGCGCGCGGGCCATCACCGACGAGGACCTCAACGACCGCTACCACACGGTCTGCGATCCCCGCCTCAACGCCGAACAATCAATCGATCTGGCTTTCCTGATTGCCGAACTGCTGAAGCAGGAACGCGCCGGTAAAGCTCAGCCGATGCCGGCCGCAGCGGGACTTTGATTTGCTGCGACTCTGGCGGGCCACCATCAACACGCGTAACGGGCTCGTCTTTGCGATCCGTTCGGAGCAGGCCGTCCGCGAGGAACTTTTCGCGCTGGTCCTGTCGGTGCCGCTGGCCTGGCTGATCGGCACGACCACCATGCGCCGCGTGGAACTGGTTGCGGCCGTCGCTTTTGTCCTGGTGGTCGAGTTGCTCAACACCGCGATCGAAAAGCTTGCCGACCGCCTGACCACCGATCACGATCTGAAGATCGGTCAGGTCAAGGATATGGGGTCGGCGGCGGTCGGCGTGGCGCTGTTGATGGCCGGCCTGTTCTGGCTGTTCGCCCTCGCCGAACGCATAGGCGCCATTTAGATATGCGGTTCTGATTGGCATCAGAACCGCATATCTAAGTTTTGTTTTGACGCGTCTTCACGCGAACCGGTGTCCACCCACGGATCAAGTCCGAGGGCATGCTTCGCTCGAAAACGCTATCAAGGCGGCAATTGCAGTTTGCTCTTGTGCAAGGCACCATCGCTCCCATGACCGACACTTTTACGATCACGCTGGCGCAGTTGAACCCGACGGTCGGCGACGTGCCAGCTAACGCCGCCAAGGCCCGCGCCGCGCGTGACAAGGCCGCGGCCGATGGCGCCGATCTCCTGCTGTTGCCCGAATTGTTCATCTGCGGCTATCCACCGGAAGATCTGGTGCTGAAGCCGGCCTTCCAGGCCGCCTGTCGCGCCGCGGTCGAAGAGTTGGCGCGCGAGACTGCTCGCGGTGGTCCGGCTGTTCTGATCGGCACGCCCTGGGTCGAGGACGGCAAGCTTTATAACGCCTGCGCGCTGCTCGATCAGGGCCGCATCGCCGCGTTGCGCTTCAAGGCGAACCTGCCGAACTACGGCGTGTTCGACGAAAAGCGCCTGTTCGCGCGCGGTCCGGCCGCGGGTCCGGTGACCGTGCGCGGCATCCGGGTCGGTGTTCCCATCTGCGAGGATATCTGGCTCGAAGAGTCCGAGGAATACGAGAACGTCGTCGAATGCCTCGCCGAGACCGGCGCGGAAATCCTTCTCGTGCCGAACGGTTCGCCCTACGCACGCGACAAGAACGACCTCCGGCTGTCGATCGCAGTTGCCCGCGTCACCGAGAGCGGGCTGCCGCTGGTCTATCTCAATCAGATCGGCGGGCAAGACGAACTGGTGTTCGACGGGGCGTCGTTTGCGCTGAACGCTGATCTGTCGGTGGCGGCGCAACTGCCCGCTTTCGAGGAAAACATCACCACGCTGCGCTGGACCAAGAGCGCCGACGGCTGGCGCTGCTCGGGCCCCGTAGTGCCCCTGCTCGAGGGCGACAAGGGCGATTACGCCGCCTGCGTGCTGGGCCTGCGCGACTACGTCCGCAAGAACGGCTTTCCGGGCGTCTTGCTCGGCATCTCCGGCGGCATCGATTCCGCGCTGTGCGCGGCCATTGCCGTTGATGCGCTCGGCGCCGATCAGGTCCGCGGCGTAATGCTGCCGTTCCGCTTCACCGCGCAGGTGTCGCTGGACGACGCTGCAAAACTCGCGAAGGCGCTCGGCATCCGTTACGAGGTGCTGCCGATTGCGGACGCTGTGAACGGCTTCGAGAAAATCCTCTCCGGCCCGTTCGCGGGGCTGCCGCGCGATATCACCGAAGAGAATTTGCAGGCGCGCACCCGCGGCACGCTCT
The DNA here is from genome assembly GCF_032917945.1 of Bradyrhizobium sp. sBnM-33. Lineage (NCBI taxonomy): Bacteria > Pseudomonadati > Pseudomonadota > Alphaproteobacteria > Hyphomicrobiales > Nitrobacteraceae > Bradyrhizobium > Bradyrhizobium sp. sBnM-33. The sequence goes on along the minus strand of NZ_CP136624.1, from coordinate 6,377,641 downwards.
TGATGGCGATTTCCAACAAGACTGGCGCGATGGTAGTGACCACAGGCAACAAGTCGGAAATGTCGGTTGGTTACGCCACGATCTATGGCGACATGAATGGCGGCTTCAATCCGATCAAGGACATCTACAAGACCGAAGTGTTCCGGCTATCGAGTCTGCGCAACGAGTGGAAGCCGGATGGCGTGCTCGGGCCGTCAGGCGAGGTGATCCCGGTCAACATCATTACCCGGCCGCCGACGGCGGAGCTGCGCGAGAACCAGACCGACCAGGATTCGCTGCCGCCGTACGAGATGCTGGACGGGATTCTGGAACGTCTGGTCGAGCGCGAGGAGCCGTTGGCCACGATTATCGCGGCCGGTTTCCCGGCTGAAATGGTGACGCGGATCGATCGCCTGCTCAACGTCGCCGAATACAAGCGGCGGCAGGCCGCGCCGGGCGTCAAGGTGACGGAAAAGAACTTTGGCCGCGATCGCCGCTATCCCATCACCAACCGCTTCCGCGACAATGGCAAGGCGCTGCCCGCACCCGACGAAAAACTGGTTGCCCGCGCCGGCCGCGCCTCGGCGGATGCGTTCGAGGGGTAGGGCGTTTTCTCTACTGCTTCGGCGGGATGAAGGTCGGACCGACGGTGCGGATCGGCTTGTCCTTGTCGTTGGTCGTAGCGGTCGCATCAGCCGGAGCCGTCGCCGGTGCAGGCGCGGCGGCGGTGGTGCCTGCGGGCGCGGCGCCCTTCTTGGGCGGCGGCGCGCCTTTCGACTGCCCGCGCTGCTGCATCCGCTTCGCACTTTCCTCGGTGACGATGATGTCGCCCTGCTGTTCGACCGCCGCCTTGTCGTCGACGGATTTCAGCGCTTCGGACCAGGTCTGGCCCGCGGGCTTGCAGGAGCAGGATGCGTTGAACTCGGTGCGGAATTTGAATGCGTTCGGCAGCGAAGAATAAGGCTGGCCGTTGATCGAGACCGCCTGGTTGATGTCTTCGCCGGGATTGCGATAGGCGAACAGGGTCGCCTCCGCCGCCGGGCACAGTGCCTTGCAGGTCCTCTCATCGTCCTGGAAGCGAGCCTGCACGGTCGCGAATGAGACCGGGAAATAGGCGCCATCGCAGCTGCGGACGCAGACGGTGCGGAAGGTGCCGGATGGCGCGGCGAGATCGGCGCTCGGCGGCGGCAGCGTCTGGTTGTTGCCGAACAGGCTGTCGATGAAGTTGCCTGGGCCGCGCGCGGCCGCGGCATATTGCGGACCGCAATTGTTCTGCGCGAGCGCCACCAGCACCGAGCGGCGCTGGTTTTCGCGCTCGGCGCCGCCAATGCCGCCGCTGCGCAGCCGCTCTAGGCTGGTGGTGATCTGGTCGAGATTGGCGCGCATCTGCTGGATCTGGTTGTTCACCGGGCCGCACTGGGCGGAACGGCCGTTGAACAGCGAGAAGAAGCCCGAGCTTTCGCAGTCCATGCGCCTGGCCTGCAGCGTGATCCGGTCGAGCTCGGCCTGCTGCTTGGCCTGGGCTTCCTGGTAACGGCGGATCTGTTCATCTTTGGCCGGGTCGCCGGTGCCGGCGCCACGGTCGATCGTCGCCAATTGTCCTTCGAGCCGGATGCAGATCGGATTGGCCTGCGCGCCCTGTTGTGGCGGGGCGTCCTGGTTCATCTGCGCCATGGCGTCTTCGTTCGTCTGCGCCAAAGCGGGTGCCCTCGGGGCGGAGATGCCGAGCAGGATGGCGCAGGTCAAAATTCGAAGGGAGAGGGGAGCGTTGCGAATTTCCAGCATATCCGGCCATTGAGAGCTGATCCGCGCGGCTCAAAAAGCCTGATGGCGCGGCCAAGGCGGCGTTCTGCGGCCAAGGCCGCATCCAATAGCTGCTTCTCGGGGCAGCGTCACGTCGTTTCCGGGGCGCGGGTGTGGCAAACCGGCCCTTGAAATTACGGAATTAATGGCTCTAGCGCTCGCAGGTAATGGCGACGTATTCGCGGCACGCCGGGCCTGAACACTTGTCGCCGCCGCCGATCGGAACCGCGCTGGTGATTTCGTCGGGCTCGACGCGACGATAGGCGGTCGCCTGCGCAAATTCCCGTGACTGACAATAGGCGCGGGCGGCGTGGGCGCCACATTTGTCGCCCCTGGCGAGGCACTCGTCCACGCCGTAACCGTCGGCCTGGTTGGCCACGATGAAGACGCGGCTGTCAGCGGATGCGGCCGAGGCGGCGAGCAGGAAGGCACAGGCAATGAGTGCGGAGGAAAGTCGCATGGGTAGCACCGGCAGCGGGAAGGGACCGCCCTCAGAAATAGGCCCAAAGCGTTAATAATGATTAACCATGAGGGCCGAGGGCGGCAGCGAATGGCGGGGGTTCGGCGGCCTGATCGGCCGCAAATCGGGCACAAGCAAGGCCTTGACGGCGTGCTTGCGATACCGCAATGGTGGAACCATGAACGGTCTCCTCGCCATCTGCGCCATTTGCCGCGAGATTATTAGCTAGCGATTCGCTGGCTGAGGCCGTCTTTTCTCAAAAATGAGATCACTGGACGCCCGGCCGCAAGGGATGGGTCCATGGAACTGCGTCTGTACGATACCTTGACGAAGGAAAAGCGGCCGTTCGTGCCGCTCGATGCCGACAACGTCCGCATGTATGCCTGCGGACCGACGGTCTACGACTTTGCCCACATCGGCAATGGTCGCGCGGCAATCGTGTTCGACGTGCTGTTTCGCGTGCTGCGCCACCGCTATGGCGCCGATCACGTGACCTATGTCCGCAACATCACCGACGTCGACGACAAGATCAACGTCCGCGCCGCGCGCGACTATCCCGGCGTGCCGCTGAACGAGGCGATCCGCAAGGTCACAGAAGAGACGTATCAGCAGTATCAGGACGACGTCACCGCGCTCGGCTGCTTGGCCCCGACGGTGCAGCCGCGCGCGACTGAACACATCCCGGAGATGCGGGCGATCATCGAAAAGCTGGTCGCCGGCGGCTTTGCCTATGTCGCCGAAGATCATGTGCTGTTCTCGCCCCAGGCGATGAACGAAGCCAACTCCGTGATGCCGCGCTACGGCGCGCTGTCGAAACGCTCGCTTGACGAAATGATCGCCGGCGCCCGCGTCGATGTTGCTCCCTATAAGCGCGACAACACCGACTTCGTGCTGTGGAAGCCGTCGAAGCCGGGCGAGCCGTCCTGGCCGTCGCCATCGGGCATCAAGGTCGAGGGACGCCCCGGCTGGCATATCGAATGCTCGGCGATGGCCTGGAAGCACCTCGGCGAGAAGTTCGACATCCATGGCGGCGGCATCGACCTGGTGTTTCCGCACCATGAGAATGAGCTCGCGCAGACCTGCTGCGCGTTCCATTCCGACCGCATGGCGAATGTCTGGATGCACAATGGCTTCCTGCAGCTCGAGAGCGAGAAGATGTCGAAGTCGCTCGGCAATTTCTTCACGATCCGCGAATTGCTGGCCGATTGGCCGGGCGAGGTGCTGCGTCTGAGCATGCTCAAGACGCATTACCGCTCGCCACTCGACTGGACCGCGAAGGGTGTGGAAGAGAGCGCTAAGACGCTCGACGACTGGTACGCGATCGCAGCCGACGCCGTGGCCACCGAGCCGTCGCCGGCCATGATCGAGGCGCTCTATGACGACCTCAACACGGCGCTGGCGATGGCTGTCCTGCACAGCCTGCGCAACGCGGCGGCGTCCGGCGGCGCGCGGGAACGCGGCGAGTTTGCGGCGTCGCTTCGCTTGCTCGGCTTCCTCTCGATGAGCGCTGCGGAGTGGAAGGGGCGGAAGCAGCAGGCGAGCGGCATCGATCCGCAACAGGTCGACCGCCTGATTGCGGATCGCGCGGCGGCGCGCGCACGAAAAGACTTCAAGGAATCCGATCGCATTCGCGATGAGCTCGCCACGATGGGCGTTGCCATCAAGGACGGCAAGGACAAGGACGGAAAACCTGTAACCACTTGGGAGATCGCGTGATGGACGAACCTGATACCCCGTTTCCCAAACACTGGCGCTATTACATCTTCATCAAGTGGGCGCTGATCGTTGCCGCGGTCATACTGGCTCTGCGACTGTTCGGAGTGATTTGACGCGATGGGACAGGCATTGCCCAAACCCGGCTTGCGGCCGTTTTTGCCGGCGGACGTTCCGATGCTGGCGGCGATCTTCGTTGCCGCCATCGAGGGGCTGACCGGCGACGACTACAACGAAGCGCAACAGGAAGCCTGGGCTCAGGCGGCCGAGGACGAAGCGGCGTTCGGCAACAAGCTCGCCGGGCAATTGACGCTGATCGCGACCATCCAGAACGCGCCGGTCGGCTTCGCCTCGCTGAAGGGTGCCGACCATATCGACATGCTGTACGTCCATCCGAGTGTGGCAGGGCAGGGCGTTGCGTCGATGCTGGTCGACGCGCTGGAGAAACTGGCGGGCGCCCGGGGCGCGAAAACCCTGACGGTCGATGCCAGCGATACTGCGGAGCCGTTGTTCAGGAAGCGCGGCTACACCGCCAAGCAGCGCAACACCGTCTCGCTCAACGGCGAATGGCTGGCCAATACCACGATGCAGAAGACGCTGGCCGATAGTGCCGTGCCGGGAGCGCCAACATGAGCCGCGAACGCCTCTATCTGTTCGATACCACGCTGCGTGATGGCGCGCAGACCAACGGCGTCGATTTCACTCTGCACGACAAGCAGATCATCGCGCAGATGCTGGACGAGCTCGGTATCGACTACGTCGAGGGCGGCTATCCCGGCGCCAATCCAACCGACACCGAGTTCTTCGCCGAAAAGCCAAAACTCGAACACGCAAAATTCACCGCGTTCGGCATGACGCGCCGTCCGGGCCGTTCGGCCTCGAACGATCCGGGACTGGTGACGCTCATCGAAGCCAAGGCCGATGCGATCTGCTTCGTCGCAAAATCCAGCGCTTATCAGGTGCGGGTGGCGCTCGAGACCACCAACGAGGAAAACCTCGCCTCGATCTGCGACAGCGTCGCCGCCGCCAAGGCCGCGGGGCGCGAGGTGATGGTCGACTGCGAGCACTTCTTCGACGGTTACAAGGAGAATGCCGATTTCGCGCTCGCCTGCGCCAAGGCGGCCTATGATTCCGGGGCTCGCTGGGTGGTGCTGTGTGATACCAATGGCGGCACCATGCCACACGAGATCGAGACCATCGTGGGCGCTGTCACCAAGCACATCCCGGGCAGCCATGTCGGCATCCACGCCCATAACGACACCGAGCAGGCGGTGGCCAATTCGTTGGCTGCGGTGCGCGCCGGCGCCCGCCAGATACAGGGCACGCTGAACGGGCTCGGCGAACGCTGCGGCAATGCCAATCTCTGTTCATTGATCCCGACGCTGCGGCTGAAGAACGAGTTTTCCGACGCGTTCGAGATCGGCGTCACCGCGGAGAAAATGGCGACGCTGATGAAGGTGTCGCGGACGCTAGACGACATGCTCAACCGCGCGCCAAACCGCCATGCGCCTTACGTCGGCGAAAGCGCGTTTGTGACCAAGACCGGCATTCATGCCTCCGCCGTCCTGAAGGATCCGCAGACCTACGAACACGTCTCGCCTGAATCCGTCGGCAATCACCGCAAGGTGCTGGTGTCGGACCAGGCCGGCCGCTCCAACGTCATGGCCGAACTCGACCGCGCCGGTATCCCGTACGAGAAAGGCGATCCAAAACTGGCGCGTCTGGTCGAGGAATTGAAGGAGCGGGAAGCGGCAGGCTTTGCCTATGAGTCCGCCAACGCCTCCTTCGACCTCCTGGCACGGCGTACGCTCGGTCGGGTGCCGGAATATTTCAAGGTCGAGCAGTTCGACGTCAATGTCGAGCAGCGCTACAATGCCAACGGCCAGCGCATCACGGTAGCGCTTGCGGTGGTGAAGGTCGATGTCGCCGGCGAGCGGCTGATCTCGGCAGCCGAAGGCAACGGCCCGGTGAATGCGCTCGACGTGGCGCTGCGCAAGGACCTCGGCAAATACCAGAAATACATCGAAGGCCTGAAGCTGATCGATTACCGCGTGCGTATCCTCAATGGCGGCACGGAAGCGGTGACGCGGGTCCTGATCGAGAGCGAGGACGAGAACGGCGAAAGCTGGACCACGATCGGCGTCTCGCCCAATATCATCGATGCTTCGTTCCAGGCGCTGATGGATTCGGTGGTCTACAAGCTGGTGAAATCAGGCGCACCGGTGTGAGGGATGTAAGGCGGTGCCGCACACGCCGTCATTGCGAGGAGCGAAGCGACGAAGCAATCCATAGTGCAGCGGTGGTGCGATGGATTGCTTCGCTTCGCTCGCAATGACGAGAAGAGAGCAGGGGCCATTCCATGATCGATCACGTCTCCGTCGGCGTCGCCGACGTCGAACGCTCCGCGCGCTTCTATGAAGCCACCCTCGCAGCCCTCGGCCTCTCGCGCCTCGTCACCCGTCCCGCCACGATCGGCTTCGGCAAAACCTACCCCGAATTCTGGATCAATCTGCGCGTCGGCATGACGCCGGTGCCGCCCGAGAGTGGCACGCATATCTGTCTTCGCGCGAAAACAACTGATGACGTCGACGCGTTTCACGCCGCCGCGCTCAGCGCCGGCGGCCGCTCCGACGGCGCACCGGGCATTCGCTCCCACGATCGCGTAAAATATTACGCGGCCTTCGTCATCGATCCCGATGGCAACCGCATCGAGGCCGTGACGTTTCCGAGTGAGTGAAGCCGTGGTGGCCTAAAGCCTCCGCGCCACCTCCGGCGCCATCTGCTTGGCGCCTTCGGGCGCCCGCGCGGCGGCGGCGCGCAGGCGCGGCACGACGTCCTCGACCCGTTCGGCCTTGAGGATATCGACGTCAAGCGACGGACGGATGAACTCGGTGGCGCGCATATGCGCCAGCAGGGCGATCAGCGGCTCCCAGAATCCATCGATGTTGGCGAGCAGCACCGGTTTGGAATGGCGGCCAAGCTGCTGCCATGTCATCTGCTCGACCAGTTCCTCCAGCGTTCCGATGCCGCCGGGCAGCGCCACGAAGGCGTCCGAGCGTTCGAACATCAGCCGCTTGCGTTCGTGCATGTCGGGCGTGACGATCATTTCTTGAACGCGTGACAGCGCGTGCTCGCGGGACTTCAGAAAATCCGGGATGATGCCGGTGACCAGGCCCCCGTGATCCAGCGTGGATTTGGCGACCGCGCCCATCAGGCCAACGGAGCCGCCGCCATAGACGAGCCGGATTTTGTTCTCGGCAAAACTCTTTCCCAAAGCGTGGGCGGCTTCGACAAAACGGGGGCTGGAGCCGGCGCCGGAGCCGCAATAGACACAGACAGTTTTGATTTGATCCATAGAGACCATGTGGCACTGCACCCAGGAAAGCTCAAGTCTGGTTGACTTCGCTGATGCAGCAGAAATAGGCCCGAAATCAAACCAAACGGGGGAAAGATTTATCTTTCAAGGCTGTACGGGAGAGTTAAACGCTTTATATGACGGACAGATGCAGATCATCAGAGACCATTTGACGGCCGGTGCGCCATCTCGCGTTGGGCGCGACAGTGATGGCTGATCCTGATTCGCGCACCGAGACCGCCCAACTGCCGGCCGACAACACGCCCGAAACGGCGACCCTGATCGGGACGCTGGTTCACCTGTGGCCCTATATCTGGCCCGGCGACCGCGCCGACCTGAAAATGCGCGTGGTCTGGTCGATGGTGCTGTTGCTCGCCGCGAAGCTCGCGACGCTGACGGTGCCGTTCACCTTCAAATGGGCGATCGATGCGCTCAACGGCATGGGCACGGCTCCGGTCGAAGCGTCGAACTGGATGCTGTGGCTGATTGCCTCGCCTCTGCTGATGACGGCGAGCTACGGCGCGGTGCGCGTGCTGATGGCGGTGCTGACGCAGTTTCGCGACGGCATCTTCGCCCGCGTCGCCATGCATGCAGTGCGCAAGCTCGCCTACATCACCTTCGTTCACATGCACGAATTGTCGCTGCGCTTTCATCTGGAGCGCAAGACCGGCGGCCTGACGCGGGTCCTGGAGCGCGGCCGCACCGGCATCGAGGTGATCGTGCGGATGGTGATCCTGCAGCTCATCCCGACGATCGTCGAAGTGTCGCTCCTGATGGCAGTGCTGCTGTGGCAGTTCGACTGGCGCTATGTGCTGGTCACCGCGATCACGGTCGTGATCTACATGTACTACACCTATATCGCGACCGAATGGCGGATCGAAATCCGCCGCAAGATGAACGATTCCGACACCGAAGCGAACACCAAGGCGATCGACTCGCTGCTCAACTACGAGACAGTGAAATATTTCAGCGCCGAGCAGCGCGAGGCCGAGCGCTACGATCGTTCGATGGAGCGCTACGAGCACAACAGCGTCAAGACCTACACCTCTCTGGCGGTGCTCAATACCGGGCAGGCGGTCATCTTCACCATCGGCCTCACTGCGACCATGCTGATGTGCGCGATCGGCGTGCGCAACGGCACCAACACGGTCGGCGATTTCGTCATGGTCAACGCCATGATGATCCAGCTCTACCAGCCGCTGAACTTCATGGGCATGGTCTATCGCGAGATCAAGCAGGCGATCATCGACATCGAGAAGATGTTCAACGTGCTGTCGCGCAATCCGGAGATCAAGGATATCGAGGGCGCCGCGCCGCTCGTGGTCAGCGCCGGGAATGTGCGTTTCGAGGACGTGCGCTTTGCCTATGATCCGGAGCGGCCGATCCTCAAAGGCCTCAGCTTCGAGGTCCCTGCCGGCAAGACGGTTGCGATCGTCGGTCCCTCCGGCGCCGGCAAGTCGACGATTTCGCGGTTGCTGTTCCGCCTCTACGACATCTCCAGCGGCAAAATCCTAATCGACGGCCAGGATATCAGGAACGTCACGCAGGCGAGCTTGCGCGCCTCGATCGGCATGGTGCCGCAGGATACCGTGCTGTTCAACGACACCATCCGCTACAATATCCGCTACGGCCGCTGGGACGCCGGCGATGGCGAGGTGGAAGAGGCGGCGCAACTGGCGCAGATCGACAGCTTCATCCGCAACTCGCCCAAGGGCTACGAAACCCAGGTCGGCGAACGCGGCCTGAAATTGTCGGGCGGCGAGAAGCAGCGCGTGGCGATCGCACGCACGGTCTTGAAGGCGCCACCGATCCTGGTGCTCGACGAGGCGACGTCGGCGCTCGACAGCCACACCGAGCACGAAATCCAGGAAGCGCTGGAGCGCGTCTCACGCGGCCGCACCTCGCTGGTGATTGCCCACCGGCTCTCCACCATCGTCGGCGCCGATGAAATTATCGTGCTGGATCAAGGGCGCATCGCCGAGCGCGGCACCCACGTCAGCCTTTTGGCTGCCGGCGGGCTTTATGCCAGCATGTGGAACAGGCAGCGCGAAGCCGAGGCGGCGCGCGAAAAACTCGCGCAGATCGACGATGGCAACGAAGCGCCGAACCGCGCCCCGCCGCCGGTCGACGACCCGCTCAATGAGCCGGCCGGCGATCAGCCCAAATCCAAAGATCCCTTGGCAACCGCCGCGGAATAATCCAAATACGGCGCTACTTCCAAAGGCAGCGAAGTCGGCCAGATAACAGCGAGCCCTAATGTCGATTGCGAATTCCATCCGCGCGCAGATCCCGCCTGTTCATCCCGAGGGCTATCCCTTCATCGGCGGCTTTGCGCTGGTCAGCCTGATCCTGTTCTGGATCTGGACCCCGCTCGGCTGGATCGGCACCGTCCTGACCGTCTGGTGCGCACTGTTCTTCCGCGATCCCGTCCGCGTGACGCCGGTGCGCGATGGCATCGTAGTGTCGCCAGCCGATGGCCGCGTTTCGATGGTTGCCCAGGTGCTGCCGCCGGCCGAACTCGGCCTCGGCGACCGGCCCCTGCCGCGCATTTCGATCTTCATGAGCGTGTTCAATTGCCACGTGAACCGCAGCCCGGTGGCGGGCCGCATCGACCGTATCGCCTACCGGCCCGGCACCTTCATCAATGCCGAGCTCGACAAGGCCAGCGAAGACAACGAGCGCAACTCGCTGGTGATCTCGACCACGAACGGCCGGATCGGCGTGGTCCAGATCGCCGGGCTAGTGGCGCGGCGGATTGTCTCATTCGTGCGGGAAGGCCAGTCGATCGGCGCCGGCGAGCGGTTCGGCCTGATTCGTTTCGGCTCGCGTCTGGACGTCTATCTGCCCGAAGGCACGAGATCGCTGGTTTCAGAGGGCCAAACGGCAATTGCCGGCGAGACGATCTTGGCCGATTTCGGCTCGACCGAGCAGGGCCGGACTTTTCGCGCCGATTAACCAGCTTCGGCCGCCTAAATGGCCAGGCGGCCGCCAATGGCAAACCGGGCCAGCGCTTGCTATAATCGCTGGCATGCTGATCCCGGACCCCAAAAACCCTGAATTGCGCCGCCGCCGGTTTCGCCCGATCCCGGTGCGGATGCTGGTGCCCAACGTCATCACCTTGCTCGCGATCTGCGCCGGGCTGACGGCGATCCGCCTGTCGATCGAAGGGCGGATGGAGCTCGCCGTCGCCGCGATCGTATTCGCGGCGGTGCTCGACGGGGTCGACGGCCGCATCGCGCGCATGATCAAGGGCCAGTCGAAATTCGGCGCCGAGCTCGACAGCCTGGCGGATTTCGTCAATTTCGGCGTCGCGCCCGGGCTGATGCTGTATTTCTGGCAGCTTCAGGAGCTGAACAACGGCGGCTGGATCGCGGCGATGGTGTTTGCGATCGCGGGTGGCTTGCGGCTTGCGCGCTTCAACGCCAGTATCGACGATCCGAACAAGCCTGCTTTTGCGGCGAACTATTTCACCGGCGTGCCAGCGCCGGCCGGCGCGATCCTTGCGATGCTGCCGTTCTATCTGGCGTTTCTCGGCGTCCCCAAGCCGCCGGCAACGCTGACCGCCGCCTATACGCTGGTGATCGCGTTCCTGATGGTGTCGCGGCTGCCGGTATTTTCCGGCAAGACGGTGAAGATGCGCGTGCCGCCGGAAATGGTGCTGCCGGTCTTCGTCTCCGTCGTGTTCTTCGTCGCGCTTCTGATCGGCTATCCCTGGCACATCCTGTCGATCGGATCGGTGCTCTACCTCGTGAGCCTGCCCTGGGGCTGGAAATCCTATCGCGACCACGAGCGCAACGCCGCCCTTGCCGCACAGCCGGCTCCGACGGCTGAAGCTACGCAATCATCTCCGGCAACATTCTCGCCGACTCCTGGCGACACCGAGGACGAACGGCCGGCGCGGCTGAACTGAGCGGCCTCGCCACTCTCCGATATAGCTGCCATGAGCCGCCGCCGAGTTGGGTTCTCCTGCAATCTCGGCTATAGGGCTTAGCGTCATACGGCCTCAAAGAGCCGGGCCGAAAATCAGGAGAGAACGCCGTGAACAAAGCCGTTACCGCCCCGCTGCCTGCTTCCGTCCTCCAGGCGCTGGCGCGCTACGACACCCCGACGATCTGCAATGCGATGGAGATCGTGGCACCGGAGCGGCGCCTGATCGGCTACACCACCAAGCCGCTGGTCTGCCCGTTTCCCGACCTGCCGCCGATGGTCGGCTACGCCCGCACGGTGACGATCCGCTCGGTGCTCAAATCCACGCTTCCCGCCGACGAGCAGGCGAAGCGCCGCATCGCCTATTACGAATATGTCGGCACCGGCTTCGGCCCACGCATCACCGTGATCCAGGATATCGACGGCGCCGATGTCGGCTACGGCGCGTTCTGGGGCGAGGTGCAGAGCAACGTGCACAAGGCGCTCGGCTGCCTCGGCGTTATCACCGACGGCTCGATCCGTGACATCCCACAATGGGCGCCGGGCTTCCAGGCCTTGGCCGGTTCGATCGGACCGTCGCATGCCTGGGTCCATGCCGAACATTGGGGCGGCGAGGTGCGCGTCGCCGGCATGACGGTGCATTCCGACGATCTGATCCATGCCGACCAGCACGGCGCGATCGTGATCCCCATCGACATCGCGGCGAAGATTCCGGAGGCCGCCGAACTCTGCGGCCGGCGCGAAACGCCGATCCTGGAGATCGCGCGCAGCCCGGACTTCACGCTGGAAAAGCTGAAAGAGGCGCTGAAGCGCTCGGCGGAGATTCACTAACGAAAAGTCCGATCTAACAAACGGGGGGAGCGCTATGAGACGGTTCTGGGTGGCACTGTCATTATCGTTCCTTCTCGGCGTCGCAGCCGTGCAGGCACAAACCTATCCCTCGCGGCCGATCACGCTGGTTGTGCCGTTCCCGCCGGGCGGATCGACCGATACTGCCGCGCGGATCATGGGCGAGCGGATGCGGGCAACGCTCGGGCAGTCGGTCGTGATCGAAAACGTCGGCGGCGGCGGCAGCATTGGCGTCGGCCGTGTGGCCCGCGCGGCGCCTGACGGCTACACCTTCGACATCGGCCAGTGGGACACCCACGTCGGCAGCATCATCTACAAGCTCGACTACGATCTCGAAAAGGACTTTGAGCCGATCGCGCTGGTCTCGAACAATCCGCAGCTCATGGTCGCCAAGAAAGACCTGCCGGCGAATACTCTGGCCGAGCTCGTGGCGTGGATGAAGGAAAACCCCGGCAAGATCAATTTTCGTCAACCAGAATGCGGCGGCGAACGTCACCGGCGTTTTGTTCGAGAACCTTACCAAGCAGAAGGTGCAGTTCATTCCCTATCGCGGCGCCGGGCCTGCCATGACCGACCTCGTCTCGGGCACGGTCGATTTGCTGGTGGTGCAAGGCGCGGTGGCGCTGCCGCAAATCCGCGCCGGCAAGATCAAGGCGCTCGCCAACCTCTCGCCTACACGCTCGGCCTCGATGCCGGACATTCCGACCGCCGACGAGAGCGGCGTGCCTGGTCTCTATATGTCCGGCTGGTTCGGCTTTTGGGCGCCGAAGGGCACGCCGAAAGAGATCATCGGCAAGCTCAACGCGGCGACAACCGAGGCGCTGGCCGATCCTGCGATCCAGAAGCGCTTTGCTGAACTCGGCCTCGACGTCGCGCCGCGCGCGCAGCAGACGCCGGAAGGGCTGGCCGCCTTCCAGAAGGCCGAGATCGAAAAATGGTGGCCGATCATCAAGTCAGCCGGCATTGGCATCCAGGCGCAGTAAGCGCCAGTCGCCATGGTTAGCGAATCCTTGAGATCGCGCGGGCCGCGGACCCGCAATTTTACGATCCCTGTTCGAGTTTAACCTTTACGGCTCTTTAATTGCGCCGACGTAGGGTTCCTCTGCGTCAGCTCCGGATGGAGCGCGCGACCGGTCAGGATGGCCGGTAGTTCGCGTACGCGTTGGAGTTCAGAATGGATATCACCACGCTCGTTGGCCTGGTAGCCGGCATCATCGTACTGTCGACGCTAATCCTGATGGGTGGTGATTTCCGGATGTTCTACGACATCCACGCCGTCATCATCATCTTCGGCGGCTCGTTCGCCGCGACCATGATCCGCTTCCCGCTGAGCGCGATCCTGCACGGCATGCCGCTGGGTGCAAAATTCGCCTTCACCATGAGCCGGCTCGCGGCGCGCGACCTGGTCGACGAACTGGCGCGCATCGCCGAAATCGCCCGCAAGCAGGGCCCGGTCGGGCTGGAAAAGGTCGAGACCGACGAGCCGTTCCTCGCCAAGGGCATTCGCTACGTAGCCGACGGCTACGACCTCGAATTCATCCGCGACAACATGGAGCGCGACCGCGACAATTTTCTGATGCACCTGAACGAGGGCTCGAAGATATATCGGGCGATCGGCGACTGCGCGCCGGCGTTCGGCATGATCGGCACGCTGCTCGGTATGGTGCAGATGTTCTCGAACATGTCGGACCCCTCGAAGCTCGGTCCATTCATGGCCGTGGCCTTGCTGGCAACGCTTTATGGTGCCGTCGTCGCGAACCTGATCTGCCTGCCGATCGCCGACAAACTGCATGGCAAACTGATAGACGAGGAAACCAACCGCACGCTGATCATCGACGGCATCCTGATGATCCGCGACTCCAAAAGCCCGGCGCTGGTTCGTGAGATGCTGCTGGCGTACCTGCCTGAAAAGCATCGCCACGAGGAAGGCGAACTGGTCCCGGCCTGATCGGCTGATAGCATCCAGGCGCGGGCATAAAATATGGCCAAGAAAAAACGCGAAGAGGCGCATGGCGGTCACGGCTGGTTCGTGACGTTCGCCGATTTGATGGCGTTGTTGCTGTCGTTCTTCGTGATGCTGGTCGCGTTCTCCAGCCAGGACCAGCAGAAGCTCAAGATCGTCGCCGGCTCGATGCGCGAAGCGTTCGGGGTGCAGACCGAGTCGCGGCATTCGGGAATCGTTGAATCCGATGGCCTGCCGACGCGGCCGAAGCTGAAGAATGTCGCGCATATTTCGCCCGAGGAAGCCTCCAATACCCCGACGCCCGACGAGAAGGACCGTCAGCGCGAAATCGGCGCCCGCCTGAAAGTCGATCGCGAATTCGCGCTCGCCGCGGCCTCGTTGCGCCAGGCGCTGCAGGACATGCCGGAACTGACCGAAATCTCCAAGAACATCATGTTCGAGGAAACCAACGAGGGGCTCAATCTGGAAATCGTCGACCAGGATGGTCGCTCGATGTTCGCTGACGGCTCCAAGGTCCCGTACGACCGCACCCGCCGGCTGATCCAGAAACTGGCGGTGCCGCTGAAGGCGACACCGCTGCGGCTCAACATTGTCGGCCACACCTCTGCCGGCTTTCTGCCATCACGCGGCGAATATGGTGCCTTCGATCTGTCGGCGGACCGTGCCAACGCCGTGCGCCAGATCCTCGAACGCGAAGGGCTGCCCGCATCCCACATCTATGCCGTCGGCGGCAAGGCCGACAGCCAGCCGCTGTTTCCCGACGATCCGACACTGCCGGCAAACCGTCGCGTTACCATCACGTTGATGCGCGAAAATCCACCGCTTCCGCCTAACCTGAAGCCGTAATACGGTTCGACTACCATAATACCAGTCTAGCGCTGTGGCTACTTTGCGCCAGTCGCGGATCGCGCGTGGTGTTATGGTTGCGCGATGATTGACAGGCAACGCGGAAGCGCCGATAGCCGCCCGGATCAATTCAACGACGAGAACGTTCCTTCTCCATCATGACTGTCAGCGTCACATCTAATGGAGCCCATGAGGGGCAGGCCACCTCCGGCTTTTGGGCCCTGACGCTGGGCAGTATCGGTGTGGTGTTCGGCGATATCGGCACTTCGCCGCTGTATGCGTTCCGCGAGGCCGCGACCCACGCGGCCGAAGGCCAGCCGGTATCACGCATCATTGTACTCGGCGTGCTCTCGCTAATCCTGTGGTCGCTGTTGATCGTGGTGACAGCCAAATACGTGCTGCTGCTGTTGCGCGCCGACAACAATGGGGAGGGCGGTACGCTCTCGCTGATGGCGCTTGGGCAACGGGCGCTGGGCCGGCGAAGCTGGCCGCTATTGGCGCTCGGCGTGGTCGGAGCGTCGATGTTCATCGGCGATTCCATGATCACGCCGGCGATTTCGGTTTTGTCGGCGGTCGAAGGTCTCAAGCTGGTCACGCCTGCGCTCGAACATTATGTGGTGCCGCTGACGATCTTCATTCTGGTCGTGCTGTTCTCGGTGCAGAGCAGCGGTACCGCGCGCGTCGCCTCGCTTTTCGGGCCGGTCATGGTGGTCTGGTTTGCGACGCTGACGATTTTGGGCCTGATCCACATCAGCGACGATCCCACGGTGCTCTACGCGATCAATCCCTGGTACGCGATCCAGTTCATGCTGTCCCATGGCGTCATCGGCCTGGTGACGATGGGCCTGGTGTTTCTGGCGGTGACCGGCGGCGAGGCGCTTTACGCCGACCTCGGGCATTTCGGGCGCAAGCCGATTCAGACCGGCTGGTTTTATTTCGTGCTGCCGGCGCTCCTGATCAATTATTTCGGGCAGGGCGCGCTGGTGTTGTCAGATCCTTCGGCGGTCACGAGCTCGTTCTACCGGATGGTGCCTGAGATCCTGGTGTTGCCGCTCGTGGCGTTGGCGACCGCAGCAACCGTGATCGCGAGCCAGGCGGTGATAACAGGCGCGTTTTCCTTGATCCGCCAGGCGGTGCAACTCGGTCTCTTGCCGCGGTTCGAGGTGCGTTACACTTCGGAGACGCATGCCGGTCAGATTTATCTGCCGCGCGTCAACCGGCTGCTGCTGATCGGGGTCGTGCTGCTGGTGCTGTTGTTCCGCACCTCGAGTGGCCTCGCTTCCGCCTATGGCATTGCCGTATCAACGACCATGGTCGTCGACGGCATCATGGGCTTTGTCGTGATCTGGAAATTGTGGAACTGGCGCGCGGCGACGGCGGCGGCCGTGATTTTGCCGCTCGTCGTCGTCGACATGAGCTTCTTTGCCGCAAACCTCCTGAAGCTGCTCGATGGCGCCTGGGTGCCGCTGCTGTTCGGCGTTGCGGTGGCGGTGATGATCTGGACCTGGCGCCGCGGCGCCGCGATTCTGACCGCCAAGACGCGGCGCATCGAGGTGCCCTTGATGGACCTGATCAAGAGTCTGGAAAAGCGTCCGCCCCACATTGTCAAGGGCACGGCGGTGTTTCTGACCTCGGATCCGAGCTTCGTGCCGACCGCGCTGATGCACAATCTCAAGCACAACAAGGTGCTGCACGAACACAATGTGATCCTGACCATCGAAACCGCACAAACGCCGCGGGTCGATGTTTCAGAACGCGTCAAGATGGAAACCATCAGCGAGAAGTTTTCGACCGTCCGGCTGCGGTTCGGCTTCATGGAATCGCCGAACGTCCCCAAGGCGCTGGTGATCGCACGCAAGCTCGGCTGGCAGTTCGACATCATGGCGACGTCGTTCTTCGTGTCGCGGCGGTCGCTCAAGCCCTCGGCGCAGTCGGGCATGCCGCTCTGGCAGGATCATATGTTCATCGCGATGAGCCGGTCGGCGAATGACGCGACCGACTATTTCCAGATCCCGACGGGACGGGTGGTCGAGGTTGGTACGCAGGTAACCATCTGAATTTCCAGAAAGAATTGTTCGTGGAACCTGCCGCCATCCATGCGGGTGGCGCATACCGGAGGCCTGGATTCCGGCTAACCGGTCTGCTCGTCCCGGGAGTATAGGGCTGCGCTTCTGCATTTGTGCAGTGCGGTAGAGAACCGAGGCCCCGTCTTCATGTCAGTCCAGTTTGCGATCCCCGCGGCGGAAACGCCCGCGGCCAATGGTCATGGCGAAGCGCATTCCACTGCCACCTTCAAGGCGCTGATGCTCGGCAGTATCGGTGTCGTCTACGGCGACATCGGCACCAGCCCCCTATACGCGCTGCGCGAGGCGGTGGTTGCCGCCAGCGAGGCCTCGACCGCTGTTACGCCGCAGGCCGTCCTCGGCGTGCTCTCGCTGATCCTGTGGGCGCTTGTCGTGGTGGTGACGCTGAAATACGTCGTCATTCTCTTGCGCGCCGACAACAATGGCGAGGGCGGAACGCTGGCGCTGATGGCGCTGGCGCAGCGCGCGGTCGGCAAGGGCGGTGGCGCGATCGTGCTGCTCGGCATCATGTCGGGCGCGTTGTTCTACGGCGATGCGGTCCTGACGCCAGCATTGTCGGTGCTGTCGGCGATCGAGGGCATCAAGCTCGTCACGGTGACCTTCGAACACTATGTCGTGCCGCTGACGCTGGTCATCCTGGTGGTGCTGTTTGCCGTCCAGTCCCACGGCACCGCGCGCGTCGCCGCGTTCTTCGGACCGATCATGTGCGTCTGGTTCGCCGTGATCGCGATTGCCGCTGTGCCGCAGATCATGCGCCACCCCGAAGTGCTGCAGGCGTTCAACCCGCTCTACGCGGTGTCCTTCATGCTCCATCACGGCATGATCGGCTTCGTGACGCTGGGTGCGGTGTTCCTCGCCGTCACCGGTGCCGAAGCGCTCTATGCCGACCTCGGCCACTTCGGCAAGCGGCCGATCCAGACCGCATGGCTTTTCATCGTGCTGCCCTCGCTTGCGATCAACTATCTAGGGCAGGGTGCGCTGCTGATTGCCGATCCCAAAGCTATCGAGAATCCCTTCTTCCTGATGTTCCCGGACTGGGCGCTGATCCCGATGGTAGCGCTTGCGACAGCGGCGACCGTGATCGCGAGCCAGGCCGTGATCACCGGCGCCTATTCGTTGACGCGCACGGCGATCCAGCTCGGGCTGCTGCCGCGGTTCGAAATTCGTCATACTTCGGAAGCGCATTCCGGCCAGATCTATATTCCGCGCATCAACCTGCTGCTTTTCCTGGCGGTGATGCTGCTGGTAGTCCTGTTCCGCTCGTCGAGCGGGCTGGCATCGGCCTACGGAATTTCCGTGACCGGGACCATGGTGGTGACGGCCATGATGGGCTTTGTCGTGATCTGGCGGGTCTGGAGATGGTCGCCGATCGCGGCCGCAGCCCTGATCGCGCCATTCCTGTTTCTCGACATCACCTTCCTCGCCGCGAATTTGTTGAAGGTGTTCGAGGGCGGCTGGGTGCCGCTCGCGCTCGGCGGCATCGTGATGCTCCTGATGTACACGTGGCGTCGCGGCAGCCGGCTGTTGTTCGAAAAATCGCGCAAGCTGGAATTCCCCCTGGCCGAACTGGTCGCGATGCTGGAGAAGCGTCCGCCGCAGCGCGTCCCCGGCACGGCCGTGTTCCTGACCTCCGACCCCGAATGCGCGCCGACGGCGCTGATGCACAGCTTGAAGCACTACAAGGTGCTGCACGAGAAGAACGTCATCCTCACCATCCAGACCGCCCCGACGCCGCGGATCGACGATGCCGAGCGGGTGCGGATGGAGCAGCTCAGCGAGACTTTCTCCCGCGTGACGCTGCGGTTCGGCTTCATGGAAACGCCCAACGTGCCGAAGGCGCTGGCGATTGCCCGCAAGCTCGGCTGGCAGTTCGACATCATGTCGACGTCGTTCTTCCTGTCCCGCCGCGCGCTCAAACCCGCCGTCCATTCCGGCATGCCACGCTGGCAGGATTTGCTGTTCATCCGCCTCAGCCGCGCCGCCAACGATGCCACCGACTATTTCCAGATCCCGACGGGGCGGGTGGTCGAAGTGGGAACACAGGTCACGATCTAGGGCGAGGAAGACAACGCAATCCAACACGTACCGCAGGATCGAACTCGGCGTCAGAACTCGGGCGCTTCCTCACGCGCGGTTCGCGCCTGATGACGCGCGTGCTGCCAGACAGCCAGGGCGACCGAGAGCGTCGCACAGAGCAGCAACCCGCCGGAAATCGGCCGCGTGAAGAACAGCATCGGGTTATCGTCCGTCATAATTGCCCGAATGAGGTTGATCTCGATCTGATCGCCGAGGATGAGGCCGAGGATCAGCGGAGCCAGCGGAAATCCGGCCTTCACCAGCGCATAGCCGAACACACCGAAGATGAGCAGCACATACACGCTCTGCATCGTGTTGTTGAGCGCGTAAGCACCGATCACGCAAAGTACCAGCACGACAGGCGCAAGCACCGCGAGCCTCACACGGGTGATCTGAAGCATGAATAGCGCGCCTGCGGCCAGGATCAGGACCATCAGCGGGTGTGCCAAAATGTACGCGGCGTAGATGCCGTAGGCGAGGGCGGGTTGCTGGGAGACGAACAGCGGTCCCGACTGGATGCCATGGATCGTCATGGCGCCAAGCATGACGGCGGTGACGGCATCGCCCGGGATGCCGAACGCCATAATGGTCACCAGCGAGCCGCCGACATTGGCATTGTTGGAAGACTCGGAGGCGATGATACCTTCGGGGACGCCTGTGCCGAAACGCTCGGGGTGGCGCGAGAACTTCTTCGCCTGGTCGTAGGCCAGCATATTGGCGGCGCTGCCGCCGATCGCAGGCAGCACGCCGATCAGGATGCCGACGACCGCCGACCACAAGAGCAGGAACGGACGTCCGAGGATTTCGCCGATCAACTTGAGGTGGGAAACCCGCAGACTCGGCTGCGCCACCAGAACGGGCTCGGGCGTCTTTGGCGCTCCCACCTTCTCGATGTCGGACATGATCTGGGAGAATGCAAAAATCCCGATCAGCACCGGCAGGAACGCGAAGCCGCCGCTGATGAATTCGGACCCAAAGGTGAAACGCGGCACGCTGCCGATCGGGTCGGTGCCGATGACGGTGATCAGGAGGCCGATGGCGGTCGACAGCAGGCCCTTGATGAACGAGGACTCGGCCAGGCCCGCTACCATTGCCATTGCCAACACGAACAGCGAGAAATACTCCCACGGTCCGAACTCAAGTGCGATGGCCGCCAGCGGCCCGGTCACCAGGATCAGGAACAAGCCGCCGAGCAGCCCGCCGAAGAACGACGACCAAACGCCGAGCCAGATCGCCCGGCCCGGCGCACCACTCCGCGCCATTGGAAAGCCGTCGAAGGTCGTGGCGATTGCCGAGGGCGTGCCCGGAATTCCCAGTAGACAGGCGGTGACCAGGCCGCCAGCGGAGCCGCCGACATAGACGCCCGTCATCGCGGCCAGCCCCTGCAAGGGATCGAGACCATAGGTGAACGGCAGGATGACGATGATCGTCATCGTGATGGTGACGCCCGGCAGCGCGCCGCCGATAACGCCAACCAGCGTGCCGGCGAACAGCGGAACGAGATAATTCCACTGCAGTACCGTCAGCAGCCCATGTCCCAAAAGCTCGAACATGGCCTTACCAGTCTGTCCAACTGCCGCGAGGGAACAGCACCGAGAGATACCGCTCGAAGACCAGGTACGTCACCGCCGACGTGCCAATCGCGACGGCGGCGAGGACCGCCCATTGGCGCCAGGTCCTCGGTCTTTCGAGCGTCGCTTGCAGCGCGGCGACGAACAGGACGGTGGCGATGCGATAGCCGAGCAGCGGCAGAAGCACCAAATAGAGCGCGACAATGATGAAGGAGAGCGCGACCAGGCCATAGGCCCGTTGCGGCTGCGCCGGAGCAGGGACATCGGCCGGCTCAGAGCGCCGAGCGAGCAGGTCCTGCGCGACCAGCGCTGCGCTGGTGACGGCCATGAAGATCAGGACGATGCGCGGATAGAAGCCGGGACCGACCGGCACCAGCGGTAGCTGCGGCAGCCCAAACGATTGCACAAGCAGGACCAGACTGACCGCGAGGAAAATCAGTCCGGCAAAGCTATCGCGGCCAAGTCTCATTTCTTGGCGAGACCGAGGTCGGTCATGATCACCTTGCTCTCGCGGTCGAGCTTGTCGAGGAATGGACCGTAGTCGGCGGCGCTGAGATAGGAGACGCGCGTGCCCTGCTTCTTCATCGCGTCCGCGAACTCCGCCTCCTTGGCGGCTTTTCCGCAGGCCTCGTCCAGCTTGGCACGCACCGCGGCCGGCGTGCCCTTCGGCACCAGCAGGCCGCGCAAAACCGCGTAGACGATGTCCATGCCGAGCTCCTTCAGCGTCGGCACGTCAGGGGCTTCGGGATCGCGCTTCTCGGCAGCAATGGCAAGAAACTTCAACTGCCCTGCATCGACCTTGCCCTTCTGCGTCAGGTTCGAATCCGTCAAATCGACATGGCCGCCGAGAATGGCGTTCATGCGCGGCGCAAGGCCTTCATAGGAGACGTACTTGAACTTGACGCCGGCCGCCTTTTCGATGAGCGCCGGGAAGATGTGGCTGGTCGATCCGAGGGTAGCCCCGACGGTGATCTGGCCCGGACGCTTCTTGGCGTCCTCGGCAAGCTCGGCCCAGGTCTTCCAGGGCGTCTTGGGGCTCGCTGTCAGGACCGATGGCGTCGCAGAGAGCAGGCAGATCGGCTCAAAGTCGCTGTATTTGACGTCTGTGACGCCGGCATAGTGCACAAGGTGGATGTAGTCGTGCACCGCATAAAGCGTATAGCCGTCCGGCGGCGAGCCTTTGGCTTCGCGCGCCCCGACGGTGCCGGAGGCGCCGACGACGTTGGCGATTACGATTGGCTGACCGATGTGCTTTTGCAGCAGCGGCGCAAATGGACGGAAGATGTTGTCCGTATCGCCGCCTGCCGCCCACGGCACGATCATCTTGATCGGGCGCTCAGGATAGTTTTGAGCTGCGGCCGGCATGGCCATCGCGGCCAACGCTGCTGTCACCGCCAAAATACGGAGCACGGTCCTCATGACGCTTCTCCCTATCGCTGTTGATTTTTTTCAATCATAGCAAGGCGCCAGGACTTCGCAAACAATGATGCGAGAAGGATGGTCCGGCAGCGTGTGCGGGCGCCGCCAATCCAGGTTTGGGCTGAGTCCACTGTGCCCTTTGAGGCGCTTCGCGGCGGCTGTCTGGCCCGTTGCGATGGCAACGACCTGCGCGGGGGATGTCCGCCTGTAGGTCATTTCCATGTTTGGAAACGACTTCCGCTACCGGTTTGCGCGTTTGTCTGAGATCAATTCGTCAATCCCAGCACCATTCCGCAGGACAATGGACAACGCCGTCATGACATCACCTAGCCTAGGGTGCCCTTGACAGGTTAGCGGCACGATAGTCCGGCCTCTATTTCGGTCCAAAAACCGCAATGCATCGGAGAGCTTGCATGCGCCCCGTGGTGTGTCGCATGGAGCAGCAGCACAATCGTGACCGCCGCCAATGCAACGGAAGCGACGAAGACACGTAGCATTGTATGCGTAATTCCCGGAAGAGCGCCGAGACGAGGAAGCCCCCGGAGAGATTATCTCCGGGGGCTTTTGGACCGTTGGACTGGGTACATCCGCCAATCCCAACGATACTCGCTCTCGGAATCTCGCCACCTGATCATGTGCAGGATGTGGCAGCGATGCGTCATCAGCGTGACCTTATTCCGCCAGAAAACTGCGGGCGGACAGCTCGCGTTTGTGCCAATCAGCGGTCATCATGAGCGGAGGATAGCAATTTTCTCCAAGTTCGCACGCGGCCATGACTCTGGGATCAGTAAGGAAGAAAGCTGCGCTGGGAGCAATTCGATGCACCTGAGGAGCTGAGTCATGAACGGATCCGCGAAATCCTTTTTGGATGCCCTGCAAGCCGAAGGACCGGCCGCCGATCGAGCCGAAAAAATGACTCTCTACGGCCAGTTTGTCGGAGGCTGGGAGTCCGATATCGTCAGCTATGAGGAGGATAGCACCAAACACAGTGGACGGGGCGAGATTCACTTCGGCTGGGTGTTAGAGGGCCGCGCGATCCAGGACGTTTGGATGATCCCGCGCCGCGCCGAGCGCCGTCCTGAGATGCCGGCGATGCCGGTCGCGGGCAACTGGTACGGAACGACACTGCGAGTCTACGATCCGGGCGTCGATGCCTGGCATATTTTCTGGAGTGATCCGGCAACGCAGGTTTACACGCGCCAGATTGGACGGGCACGCGGCGCCGACATCGTTCAGGAGGGGAAACTGCCAACGGGCGCTATGCTTCGCTGGAGCTTCACCGAGATCACGGCCAATTCGTTTCATTGGCTCGGCGAACATTCGGCGGACGACGGCACGAACTGGCGACTCCAGGTCGAGGTCTTTGCGCGCCGCGTCAGCTCTGCTTGAGGCCGTCAAGGGGCTACGCCGCGCATAGAGAAAATACGAACCAGCAACCGAGACAAAAATCGAACTTTCCTACACTGTTGCGCTTAACAGGTGGGCGGCTATGGGAAAGGCCAGTTCATCATTGCTCGTGAATTTACCCAAGGCGTTCCTGACGTCAGTGATTAGAGCTGCGCGCGCCGCATCGTCTGCCTGTGATACCGGACCAGCTAACGGCGAGCCCGCAACGTAACTCAACACAAATCGCTCGACCGAAGGAAAGCGCACGGTCCCACTCCGCTGTTGAATTGCAACGTCGTGAAAATCTGCGGCACGAACGAGAGCTTCCAATTCGGCGGCATTGGACAACCCAAATGGCGCACGCATGATAGCTGCTGCCGCTTGACTAACGTGTCGCTGCAACGCGTCAGCCAGCACAGCAAATCCAGGACTTTCGTGTATGCCGCGCCACACCATCAGTGCGAGTCTTCCTTCGGTACCAAGAACTCTACGCATTTCTGCTAGGGCCGCGGGCCGGTCGGCGAAGAATTGCAGGCCCAGCTGGCAATAGACGACGTTGAATGAAGCATCTGGGAATGGCAGCTTGTCAGCACTCGCCTCTTGCCACTGGAGTTGTCCGCCGGACCGCGAGTCAGGCGATACCACTGATCTAGCGACGCTCAACATTCCAGGATTGAGATCGATCCCAACCACGGTACCACTTGGACCGACGCGCGTTGCGGCGATGCGCGCCACAACACCAGTGCCGCACGCGACATCGAGAACACGCTCGCTAGGCCGAGGTTGAGCTAGCTCAACAAGTATCGGAGCCCACACCCCAAACACAGCCGGCACCAGCTCACGCTCGTATACCTCAGGCGCGCTGCCCGCGATCTGCCACTGTCCTTGCTGGCTCATTTCATGCCTCCTACCTGCAAGACATGTTGACCGTAACCACACTTTCCAAGGTACGTTGGCGGTGAGGATACCATAACTCGATGCTATGAAGTCAGCTATGGGGACTCGGACCTGGCCACGTCTAAGTCAGGTCCGTTCATTCAACACTGCGGACATGAAGCAACTACTCCGGGCATGCCCGAAAAGTGCCACTCCGGACTCATGCACTGCAGGATGTTAGCGTCCTTTACTCGATCATCTCGTCGACGATGGGGAGCACCGTTTGGGGGCAGCAGTTGAATCCGGGTTGCGATTACTTCTTGCGCGGATCGTCTGCTGGATTGACGTAATCGATGCCCCCAGGCCCGACAAACTGAACTTGGAGAATACCCTCCTCATTTCCGGTCCAGGCGTAGTGAGGGTGCTTTGCCGGATATACCCACAAAGAGCCCGGTTTTAACAGCTCGCCTTTCTTCTCAAACGTTTCGCCGTGACTACTCCCGACGTTGCCGCTTATGACGGTCACGACCTCGGAATAAGGGTGAGTGTGCGGCGGCATCTGAAAATTAGGAGGAAATTTGATGCGCATCACAACGACGTCCCCCGCTTTCATTGGGTCGCCCACTAGCGTTGCGAGCTGGACACCTTTGGGAAAGGCGGGGTTCTCCTTCCACACAAGGGCATCAGTGGTGACCCGCGCTGGCCTATCTTGCGCCATCGCCGGGAGAGAGAACGCGATCAAGCTCGCTGTCATCAAGAACTTTCTCATGTGAGCCTCCTCCACTGTGATGTAATTTTCGCTCGTTGCGATAGCTCTAATACCTTGCCGCGGCGGGTCTCTCGGCGCTCGGAGTCAGACCGGCCGGGTCACCGCGGGCGGTCGGGCCGGCCCGACGATCTTGCATCACGTCAACGGACTGGCGCTCGCGCTAGAACCTTTTCGGCGACGGCTCGACCGAGCGCTTGCCCGGCGTCGATATCAGACCGGTAGTGAATGCCTGCATACATGCGCGCGTCTGCTGCCTCTTTGCCGATGGCCAAAAGCGTGTCGGCGTCACCTGGAAACAAACGAGCGAGCACGACAGCCGCTGCGGACGAAATGCAGCCATGCGCCGCCGGGTAGCTCGGATGGTTCGGCGGCGGGAATAGCGTCTTGAGCTCCGGGTCGAGCTGCGATGGCCTGATACGCCAGTAGGCGTACTTTGCATCCCAGCAAGCGATGCAAGCATCATGCATCGCGATGTTCATCGCCGCGAGGGCGTATGTGGCGGCCGCGGGATCCTGACCGAGGCCGTATTCGAGCACCTTGCGGCTGGCGTGCTCGTCCAGAGCTGGAACGAGCGCACTCCGCCGAAGGTCTCCCAATAGACGGAAATCGAATTTGTTCGCGGCGTCCGCGCGAACGATTTCAACTCTGCGAGTTCGGCCAACACCGCGGCCGAATCGTGATCCGGGGGCGGGGGAGGCCGAAACTCATCCGGAGTTTTCAGCGACCAAGACTTCCATGTGGCCGCCGCGGGATTGATCGGGTTTGTTCCCACCCACTTGCCGGCCCCGGAGGGTACGGTCCCGGTCCACTTCAGGTCGGAGCCATCCTGCTTTGCGTGTTCGATCGCGCGCGCCGCCACCTGCCGTCCCAAATCGAGCCCTGCCTTGGGGTCGCTCGGATATTCGACGCCGGCGATGACCCGGGATTGGGCAGCCTGCATGGCAAGCTTCCTGATGCGATCCGCGTCAGCAGGAAACAGATAAGCGAGTACGTCGGAGGCAGCACCGGCGGCTGCACCGAAATCAGATGGATATGATCCGCTGCCAGCGACTGGCAGTGCCGCGGCGATCTGCGTATCGACGGCGAACGGACGCTCGCGAGCGTAGCTTTTCTTGCTCGCAAGAACGCTCACCAGGCATCGTGGATGGCGGCGTGAACAAGGGCGAGATTTCGCAGCGCGAGCGGCACAGTAACGGAGTGTGTCAGCATCTCGCTCACCGCGATCTCATTCCAGCGATACGCCGGTCCGCCGACGTCCCACCAGCGCGCCTGTGAGACTTCGGAGACGCTTCGACTGGCGACCATCGCCTTGAGAGCGGTTAGTTCGGTTGCCGCGGCCTTGCCGGCCGGCGGTGGCGCAGTCTTGAGGTCACCAACAGTTGACAGGATCCAGGTGGGTTGTTCGCCCGCGGCTTCAACTCGAGCGGTGCCCGCGGCTACAACCAGCCACGCGGCAGCCACGCTGCTTGCCAAGGAACGGCTGAAGGGAGTCATCGGCGATCCCCTATGAAGGACCGGCGCCAGACCGAAGGCCTTGAATGTTTTTGCGCTGGAGGTGGTTGAACGCCGTTCTGCCCGCCCCGGCCAGACGCCAGTGGGACACCTCCTGAATTGGGCACGCGTACGAACGCGCTGCCTTCGCGGACAGTGGTCCTGGGTGGCCCCGAAAGTCAATATGAACCTCGTCGTCACCCGTCGAGCTCGGCTGCCTACGCTGCTACTAAATCTCTTTGGTGCGAGGCTCGCGGGCCACGCTTGGCCAGGAGGGAGGCTTCGTTAGCGGCACAGGCTGTGCCAAGTCCACCCCACACGGCGCTAAATGCGACGGGCAGGGCAGCCACTAGGCGGGAGCGCATCGATTCGATCGAGAGGTGCCATACTTTCTCCTGGTGGGTAAGACGCGATTGACGATGCTTTGCATAGGTTCCTCAACAGTCTCAACACTGTCGTCTTGGTGGAGCTCAGCGCGCCGCCAGCGCCGATCGCGGTAGCCGTGGCTGCGATCGATATCCCCTCGCATGCTCATCATTCGTAGATTTGCAGTTATTCGTCGCAGCAGCCTTCGAAGCCGCTATAATGGGGACGTTGCGACATGAACTGGCGAGTGGGCCATGGTGGCAACGAACGGTCAGACCGTCACCGTGTTCGGCGGAACCGGCTTTCTGGGCCGCCGCATCGTTCAACATCTGCGCTCAAGCGGATTTCCCGTTCGGATCGCGTCAAGGCATCCGGATCACGGTTACACCTTGCCTGGTGCTGATGATCCGCAACTTCAATCCCTAGAGGCCAACATTCACGACGAGCGGTCGGTCGCGGATGCGCTTGCCGGCGCCTACGGCGCTGTAAATGCGGTCAGTCTTTACGTGGAGCGCGGAGCGGAGACTTTTCATTCCGTTCATGTCGAGGCCGCCCGGCGGGTAGCAATTCAAGCGCACAGGGCCGGAGTCAAAAGACTCGTCCACATTTCAGGAATCGGCTCCGATGCCACCTCCCAATCGCGCTACATCCGAAAGCGTGGCGAGGGCGAACTCGCGGTCCGGGCCGCGTTCGCCGAGGCAACTTTGATCCGTCCGGCGGTGATGTTCGGACCGGACGACGCGTTTCTCGTCGTCATCCTCAAGCTGCTCCGCCAGCTTCCCATCTATCCGGTGTTCGGCCGCGGCGAGACCAGATTGCAGCCCGCCTATGTGGATGATGTTGCGGACGCGATTGGCCGGATCATGCAGCGCGCCGAGACGCCGGGGATGTTCGAGTTCGGCGGCCCTCGCGTCTACTCTTACAAGGAGTTGCTTAGAGCCGTGGCGCAGCAAGCCGGACTTGCGCCTCGGCTGCTTCCGATCCCGTTTGCCGCCTGGCATGCATTGGCATGGGCCTCCGAAATGCTCCGGATACCATTCCTGACGCGCAATCAAGTGGAGCTGATGCAAATCGACACCGTGACATCGCCGGATATGCCTGGATTTGCCGAGCTTGGGATATCGCCGCACTCGGTCGAGGCAATACTCCAGAAGATGCTGTCGAATTCCGGAGGATGAGCTGCTCGATTAAGCCGCGTCAGCAGACGCCGGGCTTGTCGATGTTGCGCTCAAGGAGGAACCAACCTTTAGAGACCCCGTTATTGAGTTCACTTAATGCTAAGGTGGCGACCACGGGTTGGAACCGCGTCATAAATGAAGGCGGACATCATGGCTACATGTGAAACCTGCGGCAATGACTATGACAAGGCCTTTCAGGTCACAATGGACGGCAAGGCGCATACCTTCGACAGTTTCGAATGTGCCATTCACGCGCTCGCGCCGACCTGCGATCATTGCGGCATCCGCATCGTCGGGCACGGATTGGAGAAGTCCGGCACGTTCTTTTGTTGCGAGCACTGCGCCGAAAGTGAAGGCGTCAAAGGGCTAAGTGATCGAGTCTAGGCCAGGGCAATTGATGCGTGCCGGGGCCCTCCATCTGTCCGCGAAGGACGATGCTTCGTTTGCAACAAGCGCCTCGTAAGGCCGACAGGCCCTTTGCGGTCGCTCGGGCAACCTGCCACTCGCAACGGGCGCTTTGGGACAGCATGACTGCCGCATAACTTTGCTTGCGCCATTGGAAATTTGAGCATTGAATTCGGCGAAGATGCGCCACTACCGTAAGTAGTTTTCAAGTGTGTCTGTACCCTCACAGAATGATGTGCTGAGACCCGCCTGGGCGTGAGGCGAGTGTGATTGCCTTATGCGTGGCTGAACGGGAGGTACGCCTATTTCGTCCACCTGACTGATCGGGAGTGGCCAAACGCGCAGGCCTGACGCGCGCACCGACCAGCGCCGTCGTGGCCCAACCAAACAGGGAGGAGAAAATGAGCACCTGGCTTAGCGAGCGAGAGCAGCGTCTTGTCGCGGGCGCGGAGGCCGCGTCGGCGGCAACGCCGATTCCCACGCAGATTGTTTCCAACGGCGAGTATCTGCCGCCCCCGCAGAGCGCCGTGCAAAAGAAGGTCGAGGCGCGGATCAACGAGCTCGCCGACGTCAACGGCAAGCACCTCGGCTTGAGCCGCAGGCAGTTCCTGCACACGAGCTGCGGCATGGCGGCGGCATTCCTCGCCATGAACGACGTCTACGGCAATGTTTTCCAGGTCGCGCCTGCGGAGGCGCGGGAGCCCGAATTGATGCAGGCGCGCGCGCAAGGCCTCGCCGGCCAGTTCATCTTCGATGTTCAGACCCATTTCGTGCGCGACGACTTCGATCACAAGGAGCTGTTGGGGCTGGCGGACTTTGCGAGCCAGCACTGGAATCCGAAGATGAAGGAGGAGGGCGTGTCCTCGCTCGCCCGCTACAAGTTCCAAAACTATGTGAAAGAGATCTACTACGACAGCGACACCAACATGGCGCTGTTGAGCGGCGCGCCATTCGACGATCCGAGCTGGTGGCTTCTTTCCAATGAGCAGATCGTCAAGGCACGCGAACTCATCAACGACTTCGCCGGCTCGCGCCGCCTGCTGGCGCATAGCGTCATCACCCCAAAGCAGCCCGGCTGGATGGAGGAGGTCGACAAGGCCATCGAGGTCTACAAGCCGGATTCCTGGAAGTCCTACACGATCGGCGATCCGCTGGCGCCCTCCAAATTCCCATGGCGGCTCGACGACGAGCAGGTGATGTATCCGTTTTACGAGAAAGCGGTAAAGGCCGGCATCAACACGCTGTGTATCCACAAGGGGCTGCTGCCGCCCGATTACGAGAAGTCGTTCGCCGGCGTGTGGGAATACGCAACCGCATGGGACATCGGAAAGGCTGCCAAGGACTGGCCGCAGATGAATTTCGTGATCTATCACTCGGCGCTGCGGGCGTTCCTCGAGCTGCCGGACAAGGCGTGGGCGGAGTTCGAGCAGACCGGCCGCATCCAGTGGGCCACGGATCTCGCGGAAATCCCGCAGAAGTACGGCGTCAACAATGTGTATGCCGAGCTCGGCACGTCCTTTGCCAACTCAGCAGTCGCGCATCCCAAGTTCTGTGCCGCGCTGGTCGGCACATTGATCAAGGGCATGGGAGTCGACCACGTGATGTGGGGCACTGACTCGGTCTGGTACGGCTCACCGCAGTGGCAGATCGAGGCGATGCGCCGGCTTGAAATCCCGGAGGACATGCAGAAGAAATACGGCTTTGCGCCGCTCGGCGACGCTAACAGCGCCGTCAAGCAACTGATCTTCGCGGGCAACGCAACCAGGTTCTACAAGATCAAGCTGAGGGCGGCTGATACCAGGATGCCGGCCTATTCCGAGGACCGTCTCGCTTCGCTCAAGAACGAGTATACGCAGGCCGCCAAGGCGCCCTCGAACCTGCGCTACGGCTACGTTCGCGCCGCGTAATGTCGAGCGGCCGCGCCGGCGGAGTGGACAAGCTCCGCGGGCGCGGTCGACGCGCGGCTGCAGTGAAGGGTGTAGATCGACAGAGGCAATTTTGGTTTCGGACGAAAACCAAACGCTTCGTGATATCTGCTTTTGGCTCCAATGGCCCTCATCCCGGGACATCCGTTTGTGCCCCCACAACCGGCATAGGATGTGCGTCGCAACATGCGCCAACACAATTGGCCGCATCCGGGACTGCCAAACCGGGCTTGTAGGACTTTCGATCAATTGTATTCTCAAGGGAAGCATGCGGAACTCGCATGGCTGCCGCCTGAAGGGCGCAGATCACCATAAGCAGGCGCGAACCAACGTGCCGGTTTTTGGGTGGAGACGGACATGGCCGGTGGCGGACCGTTTGATACGTTCCCCAAGTTGCTACTGCGAAACGCCGCGAAGTTTGGCAACCGTCCGGCGTTTCGGCATAAGGATCTTGGCATCTGGCAGACGTGGAATTGGACCGAGGTCGCCGGGATCGTACGTGCCTATGCCGCGGGTTTGCAGCGGATAGGTTTGCAGCCAGGCGACACGATCGCCATCGTCGGCTCCAACCGGCCGAAGCTCTATTGGACCATAATGGCAGCGCAGGCGCTGCGTGCGATTCCGGTTCCGGTCTATTCGGATGCGGTGGCTGACGAGCTTGCCTATGTCCTTGCCCACGCGGACGTGAACTTTGTTGCAGCGCAGGATCAGGAGCAGGTCGACAAGATTTTGTCCGTATCCGACCGGGTGCCGCATCTTCGGAAGATTGTTTACGATGAACCGCGTGGACTCCGCGACTACGATCACAGCCGGCTGATCGCAATCCATGATGTCATCGAAGACGGCCGGGCCGCGCTTGCGGGCAATGCTGCGCTTGGCGAGCAGATCGATGAAATCATCCGTCAGGGTGAAGGTTCTGACGTCTCGATCATCCTCTATACCTCGGGAACAACCGGCGCGTCGAAGGGCGTCATGCTGTCGGCGCGAGGGTGCATCGACGCTGCAACGGATACTGTCAGGTTCGACAGGTTGACCGAGAACGACGTGGCACTTGCTTATCTGCCGCTCGCCTGGGTGGGAGATCATTACCTCAACTATGCACAGGGCCTTGCCGCCGGTTTCTGCATGGCGTGTCCCGAGAGCGGTGAGACGGTCGAGCAGGATTTGCGCGAGATCGGACCAACCTTCTATTTCGCTCCGCCGCGGGTTTTCGAAAACATGCTGACGCGGGTGATGATCCGCATGGAGGATGCTGCGCCAATCAAGCGGCGTATGTTCGACTACTTCCTCCGCATTGCGCGACGGCATGGCGAATCGATTTTGACCGGAAAGCCGGTGCCGGTGTCAGGCCGGCTACTCTATGCGCTCGGACGCTTGATACTCTACGAGCCCCTTAAAAACGTTCTCGGCCTGTCTCGCGTGCGCGTTGCCTATACTGCAGGTGAGGCCATTGGTCCGGATCTTTTCGCGTTTTACCGCTCGATCGGATTGAACCTGAAGCAGCTCTACGGTCAGACTGAAGCGTTCCTCTACGTCACGTGTCAGCCTGACGGGGAGATCTACTCCGATACTGTTGGGCCGGCGGCGCCGAACGTCGACCTTCGCATTGCGGAATCAGGCGAGGTGCAATTCCGTTCACCCGGCATGTTTGTCCGATATTTCAAGGATCAGGCGAAAACTGCGGAGACCCTGACGCCTGACGGTTACGTCAAGACCGGTGATGCCGGCTTCTTCGACGAGAAGACGGGACATCTGAAGATCATCGATCGCGCAAAGGATGTGGGCCGGCTGGCCGACGGAACGATATTTGCGCCGAAGTATCTCGAGAACAAGTTGAAGTTCTTTCCAAGCATCAAGGAAGCGGTCGCCTTCGGCGATTCCAGGGAGTTCGTTTGCGCCATTCTCAATATCGACCTGACTGCGGTGGGGAGCTGGGCCGAACGCAACAACATTGCCTACGGCTCCTATCAGGAACTGGCGGGGCATCCGCTGGTCTACGACCTGGTGGCGAATAGCGTTGAAGAAGTGAACCGCTCCCTCGCGGAGGAAAAGGTGATGGCTGGCGCACAGATTCGCCGCTTTCTGATTCTGCATAAGGAGCTAGACGCAGACGATGGCGAATTGACACGCACGCAGAAAGTTCGCCGCGGATTTATCGCCGAGCGCTATGCGCCATTGGTCGCAGCGCTTTACGACGGTTCGCACGAAGCCGAAATTTCCACCGAAGTCACTTTTGAGGATGGCCGCAAAGGCGTGATCGCGGCGCGGGTAAAGATCCGCGACGTGCCGGCAATTGGCGCGACGGAACCCTTGGGGAGGGCCGCATGAGGATGCCGGACACGAGCGAAATCCTGCTTCAGGTCGAGGGGGTATCGCTGGCGTTTGGCGGCGTGAAAGCGCTGAGGGATGTTTCGCTTGACATCAGGAGAGGTGAAATTCGTGCCATCATCGGACCGAATGGCGCCGGAAAGACTTCGATGCTTAACGTCATCAACGGCTTCTATCATCCCAATTGCGGTGCCATCACCTTCAAGGGACGAACCCGCGCCCAGATGCAGCCGTTCGAGGCGTCCCGTGGCGGCATTGCGCGCACCTTTCAAAACGTCGCCCTGTTCAAGGGAATGAGCGCGCTCGACAATATCATGGCTGGCCGCACATTGAAGATGCGGCGGGGCCTGCTGTGGCAGATGCTGCGCTACGGCCCTGCGCTGGCGGAGGAGATCGAGCATCGGCACCGGGTCGAAGAGATCATCGATTTTCTGGAGATCGAACCGATCCGCAAGGTGCCGGTCGCGCGCTTGCCATACGGCCTGCAGAAACGCGTCGAACTCGGCCGCGCGCTTGCGATGGAGCCCGATCTCCTTCTGCTTGACGAGCCGATGGCAGGCATGAACCTCGAAGAGAAGAAGGACATGTCGCGGTTCATCATCGACGTGAACGATTATTACGGCACGACCATCGCGCTGATCGAGCACGACATGGCTGTGGTGATGGATCTCTCCCATCGCGTGGTGGTGCTCGATCATGGCGTGAAGATCGCCGACGGAACGCCGGATGAGGTCAAAAAGGATCAGGGCGTCATCGACGCCTATCTCGGCATCGCGCACTAGGGAGCATAGTGTGATCGCATTGGGTCAATTTCTCGAGGTGCTGATCGGCGGATTGATGTCTGGCGTCCTGTATTCGCTGGTCGCGCTCGGCTTCGTGTTGATCTTCAAGGCATCCGGCGTCTTTAATTTTGCGCAAGGCGCAATGGTGTTGCTCGCCGGGCTGGCGCTGGTTCGTTCGCTCGATCTCCTCGTGGCGAACGGCTTCCCGCTTTGGGTTGCGATCGTCCTCGGCATCGGCTTTGCCGCGGTGATCATGGCGATAACGGCCTGGCTGATCGAGCGGTTCGTGATCGGACCTCTCGTCAATCAGGATGGCCTCACATTGTTCATGTCCACCATTGGCGTGACATTCGTCCTTGAGGGTGCGGCGCAGATGATCTTCGGTTCCGATGTTTACCCGTTGCGGCTGTTCCCGACGGACGTCTGGCTCCTGTTCGAAGGTCACTTTCCGGGTGGGATTCTGGTCAACCAGCTGGATGTCTGGGGCGGGTTTATCGCCGGCATTCTGGTCGCGGGTCTCGCGATCTTCTTCCAGCGTACCAAAACCGGTCGCGCGCTCAGGGCGGTTGCCGATGACCACATGGCGGCGCAGTCGGTCGGGATTCCAATCGGCTGGATCTGGTTTGTCGTCTGGCTTGTTGCCGGTCTCGTTGCGCTGGTTGCTGCGACCGTGTGGGGTACTAAGCTGGGTGTACAGTTCTCGATCACGTTTCTCGCGCTGAAGGCCTTGCCGGTTCTGATCATTGGGGGCCTTACCTCGGTTCCAGGAGCGATCGTCGGCGGGCTTATCGTAGGTGCGGGCGAGAAGCTCGCCGAGGTGTTCTTGGGCTCACATATTGGTGGCGGTATCGAATATTGGTTCGCCTATGTGCTGGCGTTGGCGGTGCTGCTCGTGCGTCCGCAGGGGCTGTTCGGCGAGCGCATCATCGAGCGCATCTGAGACGAGGAGCTAGTTGTGCTTTATCGCGAGGCAGGCCAATTCAAGACGACCTACGCGGAGGATATGGCGGTCTTCCCGATCCGCCAGGACCGCATAGCGCTCGTCATCTTGCTCGGTATCGCCTTCGTAGGCGTGCCGCTGCTGGCCGACTTCGACATTTGGCCGTTCGGCACCGACTATCTGCTTCGCGCCATTCTGCTGCCCTTCCTGATCCTCGCGCTCGCTGCAATCGGCGTGAACATCCTTGTCGGCTATTGCGGCCAGATCACGCTCGGCAGCGGTGCATTCATGGCCATCGGCGCCTACTCTGCTTACAAGCTGGCGACCGGCGTTCATATTCCGATCGCCTGGTTTGACTTCGCGATTTCGATCCCGCCGCTGCCTGTGCTGCCATCCATTTTGCTCGGCGGACTCACGACGGCGGTTGTCGGCATCCTCTTTGGCATTCCCAGTTTGCGGATCAAGGGCCTCTATCTGGCGGTTGCAACACTCGCAGCGCAGTTCTTCTTCGACTGGGTGTTCCTGCGGGTGGCGTGGTTCACCAATTATGCGCCGTCAGGATCCGTCAATGCACCGACACTGGATTTCTTCGGTCTGAACGTGGGCACGCCGATTGAGCGATATCTGCTGTGCCTGATCTTCGTAACTGTATTCGCGATTCTGGCGAAGAACCTCGTTCGCGGCAATCTCGGCAGACAATGGATGGCAATCCGCGACATGGACATAGCTGCGGAGCTCATCGGCATCCGGCCACTCTACGCGAAGCTTACAGCTTTCGGGGTCTCTTCATTTATCATCGGCGTAGCGGGCGCACTTTGGGCGTTCGTCTATCTGGGCTCGTGGGAGCCGCTCGCCTTCTCGATCGAGCGTTCGCTGCAGCTTCTGTTCATGGTGATCATCGGCGGGTTGGGTTCGATCATGGGGTCATTCATCGGTGCGGCCTTTATCCTGATCCTGCCCATCATGCTGAACCTGCTTCCAACCCAGCTCGGTGTGCCGCTGTCGACAGAGACGATTACTCATCTGGAATTCATCATCTTTGGATCGTTGATCTGCTATCTTCTCATTAAGGAGCCACATGGGTTTGCCCGGCTCATATCGATCGGCAAGGAGAAGCTCAGATTGTGGCCGTTTCCCTACTGAAGGGGGCGGGAAGTGCGAAGCAAGCCGAAGATCGCAATGCGGAGCGGCGGTCGTTGGCAATAGGAGGCAAGGAAGCCCGCGAAAACAAGACCCGGTACGAAAAAAACGGGCTGAACGAGGAGGAGAGCCATATGGTACGCAACAAACTATTACTTGCTGCAGCCATACTTTCAGGCGGGGCGTTTGCCTCTCCTGCTGCAGCGCAGAGCGAGCAGTTCATCCCGATACTATCCTACCGAACGGGCGCGTACGCCGTGAATGGCGTGCCGTACGCAAATGGCGTGGCCGACTACTACAACCTTGTCAACGAGCGCGACGGCGGCATCAACGGCGTCAAGATCTTGTTCGAGGAATGCGAAACGGGCTACGCCACCGACAAGGGCGTCGAATGTTACGAGCGTCTCAAAGGCAAGGGGCCGACCGGCGCGGCCTTCGTCAATCCGCTCTCGACCGGGATTACCTTCGCCCTGACCGAAAAGACCACGACTGACAAGATCCCGATCATTACGATGGGTTACGGTCGCGCCGATTCCAAGAACGGCGCCGTGTTCGCCTACAATTTCCCGCTGCTCGGCACGTACTGGTCCGCGGCCGATATCGCGATCCAGCACATCGCCAAGGAGGTGGGCGGCTTCGACAAGCTGAAAGGCAAGAAGATCTCGCTGCTCTATCACGACAGCCCCTACGGCAAGGAACCGATTCCGATGCTGCAGTTGCTGGCAAAGAAGCACGGCTTTGAGTTCGCGCCGATCCCGGTCACGCACCCCGGCGTCGAACAGAAGTCGCAATGGCTGTCGATCCGCCAGAACCGGCCGGATTATGTCTTGGTCTGGGGCTGGGGCGTCATGAATGGGACGGCAGTCAAGGAAGCTGCGGCCGTTGCCTATCCGCGCGACAAGATGATCGGTGTTTGGTGGTCGGGCGCAGAGCCGGATGTGCAGCCCGCAGGCGATCAAGCCGTCGGCTACAAGGCGCTGATGCTTCAGCATGGTGCGGGCAAATTCCCCGTGCATGCTGACATCGAGAAGTACGTCTATGCAAAGGGCAAGGGCGCGTCGGAGCCTGGCAAGATCGGCGAGGTTCTCTACAACCGCGGCATGGTGAACGCCATGCTCGGGGTGGAAGCGATCCGCAAGGCGCAGGAAAAGTTCGGCAAGAAGCCGCTGACGGGCGAGCAGGTCCGTTGGGGTCTTGAGAACCTCAACCTCTCGGAAGCGCGCCTCAAGGAGCTCGGTTTCGAGGGCATGTTGAAGCCGATCAAGATTTCCTGCTCCGATCACGAGGGTGCGCGGGACGGGCGCGTGCAACAGTGGGACGGCAAGGGCTGGAAGGTCATATCCGACTGGTACACGGCCAACCAATCCGAGACCGAACCGCTCGTTGAAGAGGTTTCCGCGAAGTATGCCGCGGACAAGAAGATTCAGCCTCGCGACTGCTCGAAAGAGAGCTGAAAACATCTCGGAGATCCGGAAGGCGTGTTCGCTTCCTTCCGGGTATCCCGGAAGCTGTAACAGTTTGGAGGGAGCAGGTGTCAATTCCCAAGGCCGCCACGACGACAGAAGCGGCGGCGCCGTTCCTGTCGGTCAACAATATCGAGGTCGTGTACGATCACGTCATCCTGGTATTGAAGGGCGTATCGCTGGATGTGCCGCGGGGCGGAATCGTCGCACTTCTCGGCGCTAATGGTGCGGGCAAGACAACGACTCTGAAGGCGATTTCCAATCTGCTACATTCAGAGCGGGGCGAGGTCACCAAGGGCTCAATCCTGTTTGACGGTGTCGAAGTGCAGTCGCTGTCGCCAAACGATCTAGTGCGGCGCGGCTGCATTCAGGTGATGGAGGGGCGGCGCTGCTTCGCCCACCTCACTATCGAAGAAAATCTCCTGACCGGCGCATTCACGCGCGTGGACGGCAAGTCCGCGATCGCGGAGGATCTCGAGCGGGTCTATGCCTATTTTCCCCGTCTCAGGGAGCGACGCGGTTCCACCGCGGGCTATACGTCGGGTGGCGAACAGCAGATGTGCGCAATCGGCCGTGCGCTGATGTCGCGCCCGAAGATGATCCTGCTCGACGAGCCATCGATGGGCCTCGCTCCGCAGATCGTCGAAGAGATCTTCGAGATCGTCAAGGATCTCAATGTCCGGGAAAATGTTACTTTCCTGCTCGCCGAGCAGAACACCAATATGGCGCTCAAATACGCCAGACACGGATACATCCTCGAAAATGGGCGCGTAGTGATGGACGGCGAGCCGCGGGCGCTCGCCGCAAATGAGGATGTCAAGGAATTCTATCTTGGCATCGCCGGGGACAAGCGCAAATCATTCCGCGATGTGAAGCACTACAAGCGACGCAAGCGCTGGCTCGCTTAGGTGACCTCTGTCGAAATCATCCCGCGCAGGTATGTCGTCCTAATACAGCGCGACGCCGCGCTCACTGCGGAAGCCGCAGCTCAATGCCGTAGCGGGCATAGATCCGCGCGCTGAACCGGCCGCCCATTGGGGCATGCCGCAATGGCAGGATTTGCTGTTCATCCGGCTCAGCCTCTCCGCGAACGATCCCGCCGACTATTTCTAGATTCCGACCGGGCAGGTGGTAAAAGTGGGAACGCAGGTCACGATCTTGGGGCGAGTTTTAGATGCTCCGATCGTCGGCCGATGTCCGCCTTGAAGCGTATTCCGGACTCAAGCCGGACCTGGTGTAATATCTGAAAGCGAAGAGGACATTGCATCGGATTTGGAGCTTTCGCCTCGCCAAGCTGCGCGTTCGTTGTTTACGATCGCGTGGGTCGCGATCCGATGAAACTGGGCTTGGGAAAATCGCCATGGGAATAAAAAGCCATACTGCTGCGCCCACGGCAGCTCTTGCTCTCGGACTCTTCTTCACAGCGCCGGCTTCCATTGCCAGCAATGCGACCGTCAGCACGGTGGCGTCGCTCGTCGCGGCCACCATCGGCAATCTCAGCTTCATGTCGCCTGCAATGGGTGAGCCGGCCGCACTCACGAAAAGCCAATCGGATGCGCTCAATACATACAATAACGCACGAAGCAACTTTGAGGCGATCCTGAGTCAGCGGCGCGCGCAGATCAATTCGAACCAGCGACTACCGAACTTGCCGGGACAAGCACTCTACCTTGCACGCAACAACATGATGAGCGCGTACAAGGATCTCACCGACGCTCTTCCGTCCAGGATAGGCGGGCCCAACAAATACGGAATCCCTCCGGCGTACTTTGACGCCGACAATGAGCCGCTGCTCGACGAGTACCGGAGACTTTTCGATCTGATGCAAGCGCCGCCCGCCAACGCGCAAAACTCGGATACGGCATTCAAGGACGTTGTCGAGCTGGGCACTGCCATTGCGCGAGCCAAGGGCCTTGATGCGGCCAATGCCGAAGCAGCAGGCCGTATCAGCCTGGGCCTGTTCTTTGCCGAGACAAACGGCAATCAGAACATCGGGAATGCGCGCTCGAACAAATACAAGGGCAGCTTGCAAACAGGCGTACCCGAAGACCAAAATGGGCGAACGAAATGGGCGGCGATAAAGAAATCGATAGCAGCCTTTGATCCCGCGCTGAGCCTTCGCGACGACAAGGAAGAGGCTCGCGTTGGCAATCTGGATCGTCGGTTCAACCACTGGACCGCCGTGCGGGATGCCCTGATGAACGCGCATGCCGATATTTTCCCGCAGGTCCCGGCGATCGTGAAAACACTGCCGGATCCGATCGATCAAATGAAGCTCTTTGAACTCATCCAGATTATTCCCAGCCCGACCAAGTCCGCGCTCGGGTCAGGCAACCTGGTCGACTATAGAATTTCCGACCCGAAGATCATGGCATACCTGCGAAACAACAGCATTTTCACGTTTGGACGAGCCGACAGAGCCAAAACATCTGCAACCTTCCGCGAAATTCTTGATGCGATGTGGCTCTTCAACGACAAGTTTGAACGAGCGCTTTCCAAATTCGAAGAGATCAAGATGCGATCAAAGGGTTGAAGTCGGCAGGGTCGGAAACCGGATGCGAGGGGCCGTCACCCCGCCATCAGAGCGGACCGAGGATGCCCCATCGAGGCTCACAGAATTCCTTCACAGCAGCCGTGACACTGCTGCTGATGATGTCCCGGCGTTCAGGCGAACTCATCATGAGTTCTTCGTCCCGGTTGATGATCGAGCCCGCCTCCAGCAGGGCGGCGGCCATCCGGGTCTTTCTCAGCACAATGAGCTTATCGTAGCTATAGACGCCGGTTTCCTTGTTCAGCAGCGGACGCTGGTGCCGACCCATGATCGCCTGGGTATATTGCTTGGCATAATCAAGGCCGTGGGCCTTCATTTCCTTTCCGATCAGTTCGGCGAACGAAAGGCTCGTCTTGAATTCCGGATTGTAGCGGGAGACGAAAACGGAATAACCGCTGAAGCGGTCGCTGAAATGGCTTTTCTTTCCCTCGAACTCCCAGTCCTCGAGGAATTTGTTGGGCACGGAGTCATGGTGGATCGACAGGAACAGATCCGCCCGCAGATTGTTGGCAGCGGCCACGCGTTTGAGCAGGCTGTGCTTAGCCTTGCCCTCAGTCAGCAGCAACTTTGTCTCGGCAAAGCCATCGGCCTTCAACTTCTCCTCGATCCGCTTCGCAAGGTGCAGGTTGAAGACGAACTCGGGAACGTTGCGGGCGCTGATCGCGCCTTCTGATTCGACGGTGTGTCCCACATCCAGAACGATCCGGAACGTGGAGGGATCGCACAGGCGTGCGGCCGGCTTGAAAGCGGCAGAGGGCAAGGCGATCGGCCCCAGGGCGGCAAGCCTTACGGTGCGGCGCTTTGACGAGGCGGCT
Source organism: Bradyrhizobium sp. sBnM-33 (assembly GCF_032917945.1). Lineage (NCBI taxonomy): Bacteria > Pseudomonadati > Pseudomonadota > Alphaproteobacteria > Hyphomicrobiales > Nitrobacteraceae > Bradyrhizobium > Bradyrhizobium sp. sBnM-33. Next base: position 6,337,181 of record NZ_CP136624.1, on the reverse strand, counting down.
CGCTTCGCCAAAGTGACTGGCTTCCGCGAAGCGACGTGCTTTGACGGCTTGCCTTGTTTTGGTGCTTTGGCTTGCTTTGACGAGCCTTTGAAGACGTCCGACAGCCAGCCCGCATCGCTGACCTCGATCGGCAGAAGAACCATTGCGGCCATCGCGGCAATGATGATGCGGCCGCGGCGCCAAAATCGCGAAGCGATACCGCCGAGAACAGAAATGAACTCGCGGCGCTTCATGCTCGCCCAGAGACCGAACCCGAAGGCGCGCTAACGCGAATGAGGCTTGCTTTGATGTCGACGAACGAAGTCCTGGCACAGCCGATGGAAAACATATCGTACCCCACCTACCGAATTCGACACGCAAGGGTCGCAATCCGATGAGGGCGGATACAAGTCGGATGAGAGCGATTACTGCATCCAATCGCGCGATTTCACGTCAGTGTTGTCATTGAGCCACATAGCTATGCACTGAAACAGGCTTTCGGCCGTTTCCTGGAAACCGTCAAAAACGATTGTTGGTCTCACTTAGCGGCGTTGCTTTTTCGGCTTTAGCGATGCCGCCGGCGCCCGTGCGTTGGCATCGAGCGATGTTGATGCCACTGGCGTCTCACCCTTGGCCCCTTCGATTTCACGTCGTGGCCAGGCAAAATCGTCGGCGCGACCGGCTGGCGCCGACAAAGGCTCCCCTGTGATCAAGACCCGCGCCGCCTGCGCATCCATCGTCACCGCCCCCGCCCCCGGACCGCCGAGCAATTGATTCGTGCCGACAGAGGAGGCCGTCAATGGAACGATCGGCCCGGCCAGCGGACGCGGCGACGGCTGATCCGGCTGCGCACTGGCATCGGGCGTTGCCGGTTCGGTCGGCAGCACAATCGGCGCGGAACGCGCAGCCAACAGCCGGTTGATTTCGCGCTCGGCATAATGCGCAAGCTTGAGCGCGCCGGCCTTGGTGAAGTACACTCCATCGGAGGAGCGCAGCCGGCGGATCTGCCCCTCGAAATCGGGGCCTTGCTGCAGAAAGCGGCCGGCCTCATCGACAAATCCGTCCCAGACATCGACATAGGTGATGCCGGCCTTGCCGGCCGCATCGCGATAAAGCGTATTCAGAAACGCCGTGTCGGCGGTCGATTTGGGGCCACGTACCACTGGCAGACCGACCCACAGCACAGGCACACCCTTGGACTTGAGTACGCCGATCATCTCCTCGATCTTTTCCATGTAGAGTTCGACCCAGCGTTTCTCGCGAAACTCATGGATGCCGTTCGGCGAGCGCGCGCTCTTCTCCGGTTCAATGACCGCCCGCGCGCCACTGCTTTCGGCGGCATCGTCCGGCGGCAATTCGGGATCCGGCACTGCGCCATCGGGCTTCGCCCCGGGTTTTGCGCTCGAAGCCTTGCCATCAGGTTTGGCCTTGGCATCCTTCTTGTCCCCGGTTTTACTGTCGGATTTGTCGACCGCCGGCTCGCGGATTGCGACGCGATCATCGAGCCCGAGCATGACGACGATGGCGTCCGCTTTTTCGGTGGCGAGAATGCCTTTGGCGGCGGCGGCCCAGTCGGCTGGATCGCCCTTGGGCTGGTACTTGATCAGGCCGGAGACTGTCTTGTGTTTGCGGATCACACCCATCTCAGGCTGATCGGCATAGATGTTCTCAAGCCCAAAGGCGAGCCAGTCCGCCATGGCGTCACCGAGCACAAGAATGTGGCGCTCCGGTACACCATTGCGTTTTTCAGGCGGCGGCGCCTTTGAAAAATCCTCGCGCACCGGCGGAGGCGCTTGCCGCCCACTCCAACGGGGCTGCGGCGCGTGCTCCTGGTAGGGCGCAAACGTATCGTTACCATACCAGCCGCCACCGCGTTCGTTACCAAGCCAGCCGCCGCCGCGTTGCGGTTGTGGCCGCTGCTGATATCCGCCGAAATTAAAGAACTGCGCAGAGGTGGGGCCGGCCAGGCCGAGCAACGTTCCCACCACGACGGCCAGCGCAATCAGCCAACCACGCTCGGTAAAGGTGCATTGCCTTTTTGGTTCCCTTGGCATGCTTCTGGACCGCACACACGCAGAACCTGCGTTCGCCAGACTAGCACAAAGGCCCTGTGGCGGGTCTCAGCTTACCGTGAACTGGGTATTTCGGAGCGGAACAAGCAAGCAACAGTCCATGTGCGTGGTGCGCACGCTGAAAGTCCCATAACAATACACCAATCCGATACCGCGCCTCACTGCGGAGGTTTCAGCTCAATGCCGTAGCGGGCATAGATCCGCGCGATGGTGCCATCGGCCAGCAGGGCCTCGATCGCCGCATCGACACGCTGTTGCAGCTTGTCGTCGGGGCGGAGCAGCCCAGCCGCAATGTTCCAGTTCAAATCCTGATCGTTGTCGAACGCCGGAATCAGGCGCAACGGCTTGTCGGCATGCTGCAGGTTGAACCAGCCGACCGTCATCGGTGTGACGGCGGCCGCCTCGATCTCGCGATTGGCCAACGCCGCAACAATATCGTCCTCGTACACGAACGGGGAGGTGGCGGTGCCGCCCTTGGCAAGCGTCATGGAGACCAGCGAGCCGACCGGTACGCCGACCCGCTGATCGGAACCGAGACTTGCCAGCGACGACGCCTTCGAATCGCTGCGCACCGCGAGCACAACGCCGCTGCGATGGTAAGGACGCGAAACCCGGACGCCGCCCGGGGTCTGCGCATCTTTGCGGGCGATGACATCGAGCACGAGGTCGCAATCGGCGCGGCGATACTGGATCGCACTGACCACCCACTCCCGCGTCAGCTTGACGCCGAGTTGCTGGGCAATTTTCTCGCCGAGTTCGATCTGAAACCCCGGGACCGGTCCGGACTTGCTTGCAAACGGCAGCGCGTTGGGGCTGGCGCAGAGCGTCAACGTGCCACGCTCGATGACGGTTTCCAGCGAGCGGGCATCCGCCGACATATTCCCGAGCATCAACAGCGCGAGGCTGGCCGCGTATCGGGCGAGGCGATATCGCGGTTTCCACGCCGCGGAAGACGCCCTAGTCATCCAGCTCTCGAATATAGGCCAGCAGCGCGCCGATCTGGGCGTCATTGAACACTTCACCATACGCGGGCATGGCGCCCGTCTTGCCCTTCTTGATCCGCTCGATGATATATTCGTCGCTGCGCTCGGACTTCGACAGCTTCGGGCCCCGACCCGCATGGCGACCGCCGTCCTGGTGACAAAAGCCGCAATTGCTTGTGAACATTTTCCGGCCATCGAGGTCGTTCGGTGAAGCTTCGGCTTGACTGGCGGTGTCCGCTGGGTTGGACTGTTGGGCAAACGCGGCGGTCGACAGCCATGGCCAGACAATGGCCAAGGAAGTAACAACTACAAACGGTATTCGCATTCCAGCATCCGTATTCACCGCAAGGGCAGGGCGGCAAGGAGAGATCGATCCCTGCCGCCCACGCCATACTCATTGCCTGAGCGCGAACACAACCAGGGCGCCGGTGTTCTTCGACATGCTCTTGAAGGGCTCTCCATAGAGCGCGACAAATTCGTCGCCCACCAGGCTGCCCCAGCCTGCCGGTACGGCGATGTACTGCTTGCCGCCGGCCATGTAGCTGATGATGCCGCCATTATGCCCGATGCCGTTGTTGCGCGACCAGAGCTCTTCGCCGGTGTCCGCATTGTAGGCGTGCACGACGCCTTCGGCGTCCGGCACGAATACCAGATTGCCCGCAGTTGCGAGAACGCTGGCGAGCGGCGGGTACTTGTAGTTGACCTCCCACTTCTTCTCGCCGGTGACCGGATCGCGGGCGCTCAGATGACCACGGGCCGGTCCGTCCGGCGGCGGCACAAACTTGAACGTGGCGCCCAGGTTGAGCTGGGCCATCGGTTCCAGCACCGGCGTGGTCTTCTCGACGGTCAGCTCCATGCACCACTCCTGCCCGATCCGGTAGAAGAGCCCGTTCTTGGGGCTGTAGGCGCCGGAATTCCAGCTAATGCCGCCGGCGATGGCCGGGCACAATGGCGGGTCCACCTTGCCTTCCGAGAGGTCGCGGCGACCGATCAGTGCGCCGGTCTTCGGGTCAATGCTCTTGACGAAATTGATGTTCTTTACCAGCGGCCAGACGTTCTCGACCTTGGCGTTGGAACGATCATAGACGAAGACGTATCCGCTCTTGTTGGCGTGCACCACGAGCTTCTTGCCGCCGCGCTCGATCATGACGAACTCGCCCACGGAAGAGTCGAAATCCCAGGCATCGTGCGGCAACTCCTGATGGTAGAATTTGAGCTTGCCGGTATCGGGATCGAGCGCGATCACCGATGTCGTATAAAGATTGTCGCCCGGCCGCGGTCCGCTCTTCTTCCAGTCTGCGCCCGCCCAGTCGTAGAGCGGCGCCGGGTTGGCGGTGCCCCACCACACCGTATTGGTTTCCGGATCGTAGGTTCCGGGCATCCAGCCTCCGCCGCCGCCGGTCCGCCAGGAGTCGCCACCCCATGTCGCCCTGGCCTCTTCGGTACCGGCGACCGTGAAGAACTCCCATTTCTTTTGCCCGCTCTTGCCGTCCACGGCAAAGATCGGTCCGCGACCGGGCCATTCACCGCCCTGGGCGCCAATGATCACCATGTCCTTCACCACCAGCGGCGCACCGGTGAAGCCGACTGTCACCTTCTTGGAATCCAGCAGCTTCGTGTCCCACACCGGCTTACCGTCCTTCAGACTGAGCGCGATCAGGCGCCCGTCGACCGTGCCGACATAGAGATTGCCGTGTCCGATAGCGATGCCGCGGTTGTAGGGCGAGTGCGTCTGCTTGGAGACTAGGTCCTCGTCGAGCTCCGGCGCATAGGCCCAGATTGTCTTGCCGGTCGCGCCGTCCAGCGCGTAAACACGGCTGTAGGAGCCCGAATAGTACAGCACGCCGTCGATCGCGAGCGGCGTCGACTGAACGCCACGGGTGGCGCGCTCGGGGAAATGCATCCACGCGACTTCGAGGTTCTTGACGTTGCCGGTATTGATCTGGTCGAGGCCGCTGTAATGGTAGGACTTGTAGGTGCCGTGATACGTTAACCAGTTGTTCTGGGCCGCCTCGGCATTCAGGGCCGCCTCTTGCGGCTGCGTCGGCGCTTGGGCGTGCGTCGGCGAGACAGTGACCAGGGCGGCCACCGCCAGCGCGGCGCAGCCGACCGCATATCGTCCATGGAAAGTCATCTGTGTCCTCCCTCTGTACTTTATTTGTTGGGCCGAATTTTCTCGCGACCCTTGCAAGGGAAATTCTGGTGTCAGAGCCTCACAGGGTCAGGAGTTCGAGATAGATGGCATGGGCCGGCGGAACTGCCGTCGAGAGGCGACGGCAGCATTTCTCGTCGCCTGCGTGAGAAGCTATTTTCGAGAAGGGCACCATTCAGTGCAGGGCGGCATAGACCGTCATCGTCAGGATTTGCCTGCTCCGTATTGCGCCCGGCGATGTCGGTGCGGTGCACCATGACATGTTCCTCAATGCACGCCCATTAGTTGACCGGATTGTTGTTTTTTTGTGGAGGGCCCGTCGGCAGTGGCAAGCTTGAGCTGATGTCCCAGTTCACGCGGTCACTACGTGCGGGATCGCCGGCGGCTCCGCTATCCGCGGATTGTCGCATTGGCCTTCTCGGCGGCATTCGTCATCGCAATCTTTGCCGGTCGTGCACCCGTGACCACTTCATTCACGCCGATCATGAAGGCGTCCAGTATCGGTCGGGATTGCGGATGGAAAAGGATCGCCTTGGCGCGATCGACATCGGCATTTTGCAAGTTGGTCAACGCCGCCTCCGCGGCTTGGACGCCGAACGCCTTCTTGAAAGCCTCGCTAGACCAGGCCGATGTACGGGTTGTTGCCAGCCCCGCTGCGGCTGTCCGCAGCGAGGTCGGCTTGCTTGTCGCCCATAACAGAAACAAAAAAGCCGCCCGCTTGTTTCGCGACCTGGAATTGATGCACGCCTGCCAGTGCGACATGAAGGGTACGGACATGCGACCGGCGACGTGTGGAAAGGCGGCAAACACGGCCTGGCCGGCGACGTGGCTTCTTGCCGGATTGGAGATGTCGGTCGCGAAATTGCTGCTGTCGATCGCCATCGCCGTTCTGCGCTGAAGGAAGTCGTCCAGCACATGGTACCATTCGTAGCCGCTCACGCCGCCAGGGCCGGCTTGACTGAGCAACTGACCGTAAATCTCGATGGCCGCGATTGCCTCGGGACTCCCGAAAGCGGCCTTGTTGTTCTCGACCATCACCCCTCCATAGGAGAACACGAAGCTCATGGCCGGCGGGGACGAATTGCCGCCGGCCTGGGCCCGCATGGCGATCCCGGACATCTCATCGGTCTTCACCGCGTTCGCGGTCAGAAGCAGCTCGTCGAAAGTTCGGGGAACCGGCAGGTTCTTGGCTGCCAGCACATCGCCATTGATGAACAGGGTCACCGCCTCGGAAGTGATTGGCACGGCGTAGCGTTCACCGCCCCGCCACAACGGAAAGGCGCGGGCGGTCTTGAGAAGATCGTTCTCATCATACCAGCCGAGATCGGTCAGCGACCTATCGGAATAATAGGCGTTCAGCGGCTCGAGCCATCCTGCCGAGATGCCCTGGCCATAGGTCGTGAACATGAATACGTCCGGTGTGCTGTCGCCACGGTTGAGCTGGACCGGCAGTGCGCCCAGGTAGGTGGTCTCCAGCCGGAAATCAGGAACGACGTTGATACCGGTGAGCTTGGTGAAGTCGGGCAACAGCGGAGTGATCGCGTTTGACCAGGGGTGGATCGCACCCGCGAGTGTGATCGTTTGCCCCGCAAATTGTTTCCAACCAATCGCAGCGTTGGCATAGGCTGCGGTGGCATCCTCCGCGAAACACCACCTCGGCACGGCGAGGGCCGGCAGGGCGGCGCCCAATCCCTTGACGAAGCTGCGTCGGCTGGCAGATCTGGAATAGCACGGCAGCTTTTCGCGCAACTTTTCACTTGGAGCCATGCCGTCATGCTCCTGCGGTTGCCCGGCCGAGGGATCGGATTTCACAGCACGTACAAAACCTTCCCGTGACGTTGTGCCCCTTGCGAGGGGGCTGACGGGCTTCTAATCCGGTATAATCTGCGCGGTTGAGCGTGCCGGTTCCCGCTCACCTGCGCGGACCATCGCTGTATTAATCATTATACTAGCAATACTCCGCGTCGGCATCAGAAAACAGCCGCTTACGCGAGCATCGAAGGCCCGGGCCCAATGTCAGTGCCTCTAAGCCAGTCCTCTCGGTGGTTTGTTCGTCCGTTGACGCTCGTGGTCGCGGCGCTTCTGACTGTGGTCGTCGCGAGCGGATTTCTCGGCTTCCGATATTGGCAGGAACGAAAGGCGGTCGATCTCTTGCTCGAGCGCGGCCGTCAGGTGCTTGAGACGCTGGATCGGCTGCGGGCGATCATCGGCGACGTGGAGGCCCAAAGGCGCGGCTATCTGCTGACTCTCGATCCGCAATATCTCAAGGCCTACGGCGTCTCCGACGACAGCGTCCGGCGGGACGCGCAGGCGCTCCAGGCGCTGGTTGCCGGCGATCCATTGCAGAGCCACCGTGCCGAACACCTGGCGCTGACCGTTGCAGCAAAGCTGCGCGAGATCGATGAAATCGTCAAAACGGTCCGCACCTACTCCGGGCCGGCCGCGCTGGCGATGATCCGCAGCCTGGACGAGATAAGGGCGCAGATCGACCAGATGGTGGACCACGAGCGCTTCCTGCGCGTGGATCAGGAGAAGCGCGCCGAGGCACTCGAACGACGCAAAGCCTGGCTGATCACAACCGCCGTCGTCATTGTCGCAGTCCTGGCAGGCGTGGCGCTGGCGCTTGCACGGCTCGAAGCGATCCGGCGGCGTAAGGCGATCGCAGAGAACATCGTGCTCCACGGCGATCTCCTGGCGCGTGACAAAAAGATCCGGCGACTGTTCGACGCCAACATCGTCGGCATCATCATTTGGGAGCTCGACGGTCGCATTATCGAGGCCAATGATGCATTTCTCCACATGTTGGGTTACGACCGCGATGATCTTGCCTCGGGACGGGTGAACCGGACGGACCTGACACCGCCGGAATGGCGCAATCGCGACGCACGCACCGTGGAAGAGCTGAAGCGGATAGGGACCGTCCAACCATTCGAGAAAGAGTATTTTCGGAAAGACGGCAGCCGCGTGCCTGTGTTACTAGGCGGGACCATGCTCGAACAAAATCCAAATCAAGGTGTCAGCTTTGTTCTCGATCTGAGAGAGCGCAAGCGGGCGGAAGAGGCGCTGCGGCAGAGCGAGGAGCGCTTTCGCACACTCGTGCAGTTCTCCTTCGACGTGTACTGGGAAACCGATGCGCAGCATCGCTTTATTCACCAGGAGTTCGCGCAGAACCTTTCCGAAGCGCCGGCGCCCGGCTCCGAAATCGGCAAGACACGTTGGGAAGTGCCTTATCTGGAGCCGGATGAAGAGGGCTGGCGCAAGCACCGGGAGACGCTCGATGCTCACCTGCCATTTCGTGATTTTGAGCTCGCGCGGCCTGGCCCCGACGGCAGCAAGCGTTACGTGTCTGTCTCCGGGCTGCCCGTGTTCGACGAGACGGGACGCTTCGTCGGCTACCGCGGCGTCGGGCGGCATATCACCGAACGCAGGCGGGCCGAAGAAGCCTTGCGCACCATGCAGGCGGAGCTGGCGCACGCCAATCGCGTCACCACGATGGGACAACTGACAGCCTCGATCGCCCACGAGGTCAACCAGCCGATTGCTGCGACGGTGACTAACGCCCAGGCAGCCTTGCGCTGGCTCAGCGCTCAACCGCCCGATCTCGGCGAGGTTCGCGATTCCCTTCGCCGAATCGTTGAGGACGGCATGCGCGCCGGAAACGTCATCAACGGCATCCGGGCCCTCATCAACAAGGTGCCGCCGCGAAAGGATCGGTTCGACCTCAATGAAGCCATTCTCGAAATGGTCGCGCTGACTCGGAGCGAAATGCTCAAACATGATATCTTGCTGCAGACTGAGTTCGCGCCGGGCTTGCAATTGGTGAAAGGCGATCGCACTCAGCTGCAGCAGGTAGTTCTGAACCTGATCCTCAATGCCATTGAAGCCATGGACGGCACCGACGAGGGGACGCGCGAGCTCCGGATCAACACCGAGACGGATGCCGCTGGCGGCGTGCTCGTCACGGTTCGCGATTCCGGTCCGGGCCTGGACCTGGAAGATGTGGAGCGCGTCTTCAAGGCGTTTTACACCACCAAGGACAAGGGCATGGGCATGGGCCTCGCTATCTGCCGGTCGATGGTCGAGGCTCACGGCGGACGGATGTGGGCGAGCGCGAACGAACCTCAGGGCGCCGTGTTTCAATTTTCCCTGCCGCTGGAACAAGACGAGAGCGTTCAAGCCCGGCAGATCCGGTCCAATCCAGCCGCATGAGACGGCAGATGGTGAGAAGCAACTGAGATCCGTTCGCGGCTGGAGGAGATGTTCCTAGGCGACGTCCGAGACATTGCTTCCGATCTCAAGTAGCTGCAGAATGGCACGTCAGAACAGGTCAGCGGGAGGGATATCATGATCTCACGTCGTCTTGTCATCCGACTGCTTGGGGCCGCAGTAATAGCTTTCGCGCTCAGCCCCATCCCTGTGGCCCTGGCTTTTTCGCCCGAGGCGCGCAACGCCAAGCTCGATGAAGTCCTTCGGGGATTGGTGGAAGGCCGCAGCACTCCGGGTATCGTGGTGCTGATCCTCCAAGACGGCCGCCCGATCTACAGCCGCAGCGTTGGTGTTCGCGAGGTCGGGAGTACGGCGCCGATCGGCGCAAGCGACATGTTCCGGGTTGCCTCAATGACGAAGGCTGTCACCTCAGTGGGGGCGATGATCCTTGTCGAGCAGGGCAAGATTGGCCTGGATGATCCGGTCAGCCGCTTCCTTCCCGAGTTCAGCAAGCTGAGGGTGCGGGAACCCGACGGCGCCGAGGGGCCGGCGAACAGGCCCCCGACAATCCGCGAACTACTGACCCATACGGCCGGGCTCTCTTATAACTTCATCAATAATGCTCGGCTCGTGGATGCATATCGCGACGCGCGCGTGACGGACGGGCTAGATCAGCCCGAAGTAACCACGGCTGAAGCAATGCAGCGTCTCGCCTCCGTTCCGCTTGGCTATCAGCCTGGTACGGGCTGGGAATACTCGCTTGCGACGGACGTGCTCGGGGCCGTCATCGAGAAGGTGACGGGAAACAGCCTGGAATCTTTTGTCAACGAGCGCATTGCAAAGCCGTTGCGCATCGAGAGCTTTGTGTTCAACGCACCTGAGGCTGTTCGCTCACGCTTCGTGCAGGTGACTCGACCCGCACAGGTCACGGGCGCACTCGGCACAGGCTACGTTCCCGTGATGGGACCTGAGGCAGTGCCGTTCCCACCCACCAAGGGCACTGCCAGCCTCGATCCGAACCGTGCCTTCTCTCCGACTGCCTACAATTCCGGCGGCGCGGGCATGAGTGCCACTATCGGTGACTACGCGCGCTTCTTGCAGATGCTGCTGAACGAGGGCGAGCTTGACGGCGTGCGGTTGCTCCGCGCTGAGACGGTCCGGCAGATGACGCAGAACGCGACCGGCAACATGCCGACCATTCGTGGGCCGGGTTGGGGCTTCACGCTGGGCTTTGGGATCCTGACTGATCCCGCCGCAGCTAAGAGCCGTCTTCCGGCCGGTAGCTATGGATGGGGCGGCATCTATGGCACGCAGTTTTGGATCGATCCGACAAACCGCGTCATCGGCGTAGTCATGACCCAGACGGCGATTATTGGCTCCGGTCCAATTTCGAATCCCGTGCGGGAGGCGTTCTATGCGGCCGATTGAGTGTTCGATACCAAGTTAGGGTTAAGTCTGTTCCCGCGAACTGGTGGCCGCCAGCGGCACCACTACCAAAATTTCTTGGGGTGCGGTGGCAGGGGCACGGCGCTGATGCCGATCGAGTTCCGCTGACGTCGTGGTGGGCCCTGCGGCAAGCGTGGACTTCTATTTCACAATCACGACCGGAACCAAGGCGGCCGTGATGACGCGCGATATCATAGAAGATACAAGCGGCAAGCCCATGGCGCGTACCCAGCGCCGCACGTATTGCGGCTGCGGATCTGCCAGTACGATAACGTCGCATTTGTCTTCGGCCGCACACCGGAGAATTATCGGCAGCGGATCGCCAATTTTGACCTTCGACAGGCAAACGACGCCCATCTTGCCTAATCGCTTGCTCACAGCATTGACGATAGGCAATCCGACATCGTTGATCAGACGGTCCTCGATTTCGTCCTTCTTGAAACTCTGATAGCCGCGCAGGCGAGCCTCATAATGCCGATCCTGCACGTTCAGAATGATGGCCTCCACATTGTCCTTGCCTTGGGCTATGGCGGTCACGAAATCGACAACGCGATTGGTGCGTTCGCTGCCATCGACGACGGCGAGAAAGCGCATGCCTCTTGTTGCCGAACTGGCGACATCATGCCCGATGCCGCCGGGTGCAGTTGTTGTCGCCTGGTTTGTCATGCACATCTCCGTCTGGATTCACGGGAGCAACTGAAATGCCGCAGCGGCGACGAGGGTTGGAACGAGCGCAGCCAAGGCAAGACCGCCTGCGCTGATCGTCCCGTCTTCGAAACTGTTCTTCAGGATTGCGAATCCCGCCGGATTCGGTGCGTTTGCAATTACCGTGAGCCCACCGCCCGTCACCGCTCCCGCGACCAGCGAGTATTTGAATTCGTCGGAGACACCGTCCACGAGCGAGCCAAGATATGTCAGGGCTGCGTTGTCAGTTACTGCAGTCAGCAGGGTGGCGCCCGTGAACAGCATGGTGGGCCCCATGTCGCTGAGAAGCGGTTGCAGCCACCATTTCTGCTGACCGCCGATCACCACCAAGCCGGCCAGGAAAAACGCAACCAGCAGGCCTTCCCGCAGGATGAGCGGCGACTGATAGCGCTTGTACGCCTCGGCGAAGCCGAGAAAGAACATGAAGAGCGCGAGAAACACGATCGGATGATGATTGAAGGCGACCACCGCGCCGAGAAAGGCGAGATGAACTGCGGAACTCCAGGGCGGGACATCCAGCTTTGCTGGCGACACTGCGAGCTTCCGCAGATGTTCTCGGAACAGAAACGTCACTCCTGCGGCATTGACCGCCACGGCGAGTGCCGCCTTCCATCCGAACGCCTGCAACATGAATGGAAGGTCAAAGCCCCACTGCTCTGCAACCATGAGTACGGGAGGCGCGGCGTAGGGCGTCAGCGTGCCGCCGATGGACACATTGACAAACAGGACTCCGACCGTGGCGTACATGAACTTCCTCGGCGCTCCGCCAGCAAAATACTGATCGCGGAGCAGTAGCGCCGTGAGTGTCATTGCGGCAGGTTCCGTGATGAAGGAGCCGAGCAATGGGCCAACCGAGAGCAGCGAGAGGTAGTACGCGGTGGGTTGCGACAGGGGAATCAGGTGCGAGACGAGGCGAAGCAGCGCCGCCGCCATCTGAATGACCGGTCGGCTCGCGGCAATGACCATGACCACGAAGACAAACGCCGGCTCCGTAAAATTGCGGCTTTCAAGATAGGCGAGCGCGCCGGTGCTGCCCATCTTCGCCACCATGAAGGCAATCAGAACCGCCGCCCAGAACCCGAATACCACCTCGACTTCTGCGAGCAGATGCCAAAGCCCGGCATGGCGCGGTTGAATATGCGCCATGCGTTCGAACGACCGCGTCGAGAAGGTGTGCAGCACAGCTATGGCAAAGATTGCCGCCGCCACCACCGCGACTTCGAAGGGCGTTTCATCCGGCACCGAGTCTCGCCCTTTTGTGCGCATTCCGATCGGGCTAGACTGACGACCAAGCCGCCTCTGAACAATTCGGTACGAAACCGTCGGGGCTTTTGCGGTGTGGTTATTCCCTGAGTAAAACTACCTAGTCGCGCACATCATGCGCCGCGGAGTAACGTGATCATGCGGCAACTGGAGTTCGAAAACACGGATTCAGGCGGGCCGCTGGTGCTTCGGATGTCGCGCTGGTATCCTGCGATCGGCTTGGGCTATCTAGTCAGTTACGTGCTGCTCGACTGGATCAGCTACGTCCATCCGTTCGCCACGTTCGGCATCACACCCTGGAATCCGCAAACCGGCCTCAGCTTCGCACTGATCCTGCTGTTCGGCGGCGCGTACATGCCTTGGCTGTTTGCGGCGCCGCTGACCGCCGATCTGATCGTTCGCGACATGCCTCTTCCGCCCGGGGTCGAGCTGCTTGTCGTGGCGATTACCGGCCTCGGATATGGTTCGGCTGCGCTTCTGCTGCTGCAGCGTCGCTTCGGCTTTGATCGTTCATTGTCGTCCCGCAGCTCCCTGCTATGGCTGGTGACGATAGCTGCCGCGAGCATTGCGCTCGTGTCGATTGGACACGCACTTGTTCTTGTACTGCATGGGATCATTGCATCACATGATTTCGCACAGGTGTCGCTACGAGCTTTCATCGGCGACTTGATCGGGGTGATCGTCTTCACGCCGTTTGTTCTCATCGTATTCACGCGGCGGAGCTTTCCCGTGGTCTCGTGGGAAGCCGCGGCCATTCTTCTCCTGGTTCTTGTCGGGCTCTGGGGCTTATTCGGCTTCACTGAGGCGCTCCGATTCCAGCTTTTCTATATGTTTTTCGTTCCGGTCGTCTGGATCGCCGTGCGGTTCGGTCTGGAAGGCGTGACGCTCGGCCTCGCCGTCATTCAGATTGGATTGATCGCTGCGATCGAGCTGTCACATGAAAGCGCAGCTGATGTCGTTGCCTATCAGGCGCTGATGACTGTTCTATCGGCGACCGGCCTTGCCATCGGAGTACTGGTTTCGGAGCAGCGGCGCACACAACATCAGCTCCGAATACACCAGGACGCCCTTCATCGAGCATGGCGGCTCGCAACCATGGGAGAATTTGCTGCCGCAGTCGCGCACGAGATCAACCAGCCGCTCACCGCGATCGGCAACTATGCCCGGCTTGCCAAGCGGGCCGTCGAGAAAACGCCTCCTGATACTGCAGCCGCCGCAACAGCAGCAGCGGAGGCGATCGTGCAAGTCGATCGAGCGGGAGCCGTCGTGAATCGCTTGCGCGATTTCATCCGGCTTGGGAGGATCGAGACGAGCCCCGTCAGTGTCACAACGCTCGTAGCAGAGGCAGTCGCGGTGTTCGGGCCTGAACTGGAGCGGAGGGGCATCGGGTGTCAAACGTCGGTTGTACGCGATGTTCCGCCGGTGCTCGCGGATGGCTTGCAGATTGAGCAGGTCATTTTAAATCTTGTCCGTAATGCCGCTGAAGCGTTGGCGGCGCGGGCCGGTATGATGGCAAGATCGTTATCGAGGGTCTGACAGGCCCGAATGGAAAGGTCACGATCCGCGTGAGTGACAATGGTCCGGGGATTGATCCCGATCTCGGTGACGACGCAATCGCTGCATTTGCCACGACGAAGCCAGATGGATTGGGACTAGGTCTCTCGCTTTCACGATCGGTCATCGAAGCTCATGGCGGGGAGCTTCGGATTGAAAGCACAAAGCACGGCACGACAGCATCGTTTACGCTGCCAGCCGTGCCCAGTTCGGGCTCGGGTGCATGACAATAGCTCTGATCGATGACGACGACGCAATTCTGCACTCTTTGAGCATGCTCCTTGAGGGGCGGGGAATCCCGGTGCGAGCGTATTCGTCAGCGGAGAGCTTTTTGAACGCGCTGGTCACCGAGCCGCCCCAATGCGTCGTTTCGGACATTCGCATGCCGGGGATGTCAGGTATTGAGCTGCAACAGAAGCTGAAAGAGCACGAGGGAGCGATACCGCTCATTTTCATTACCGGGCACGGTGATGTCACGATGGCGGTGCAGGCGATCAAGCAAGGCGCTTTCGATTTCATCGAGAAACCGTTGGACGATGAACGGTTGATCGCCAGCATCTCGCAAGCGATCGAAAGCGGAAACCGCCTTAGAAGCGAGCACAGAGAACGCGCGGCCCTTCAGGCGCGTGTGGCCGAGCTTTCACCGCGCCAGGTCGAAGTCATGCAACTTGTGGCGGAGGGTTTGTCAAACAAGGAGATCGCGCACAAGCTGGGGATCAGCACTCGGACTGTGGAGAATTATCGTGCCTGGGTGATGGAAAGGATGGGCGCCAACAGCCTCGCCGATCTTGTTCGAAAGGTAATTGCCCTGACATCCCGGGCCTGAATGAAACGCGCCGCTTTGGATGCCGGAAGCCGGTCTGCCTGCTCGATCGGCAGCCCGACACTCCCGCGAGCATTTGTCGCAGTTCATCCCGTGGGGTTGGCAGACTTGCCGCCGCTTGGAGCGGGCGTATATTTTGTCGATGGCTGTCAGCTCTCCCGATCTGAAAGCGTTCTTGCTCACCACACCTTTCTTCGGTGGCCTTTCAGATGCAAGCCTCGATCTCTTGATCTCGATGCTGGTCGAGCGCCGCTTCAACGCCGGTGCCACTGTCGTAGCGGAAGGAGAACCGGGGCGCTCCATGTTCATTGTTCACTCTGGCCAGCTCGTGGTGAGCAAGCTGGCGGATGCCGGACGCGTCATTCGCATGGCGGATCTCGAGCCCGGTGATTTCTTCGGCGAAATGACGCTTATCGAAATGCAGAACCGATCAGCTACCGTCGTCGCGCAGAGCCCAACCATACTGTACGAGCTCACGGCACAAAAACTCTACACGTGCTACAAGAGCGACATCCACGCGTATGTGATGGTAATGCAGAATATCAACCGCGAGCTGTGCCGGCGGCTCCGACGCGCCGACAATCGCATTGCCGAGCTGCAGATGCTTCACGCGAGACAATGACGCAGATTTCACGCACCGGCTTGTGGGATTGCGCAACTCGCTACGCACTCCGGCCCGGCGGGAGGACGACGACGATCGCGCCCAGCTTCACCCGGTTCACGAGATCGATGATGTCTTCGTTGGTCATGCGGATGCAGCCGGACGAGATGGCTTGACCGATATATTCCGGCTGGTTGGTGCCGTGGATGCGGTACAGGGTGTCCTTGTTGCCCTCGTACAGATAGATCGCCCGCGCGCCTAGCGGATTAGCCGGGCCTCCGGCGACGCGCTTCGGGTAGGGGCCGAGCCGGGCCTGGATTTCCGGCGTCGGAATCCAGTCCGGCCATTCGGCCATGCGCCCAACCGTAGCAATGCCGGACCAGGCCAGCGCTTCCTCGCCCACCGTCACGCCGTAGCGGATCGCCTTGCCTCCCGGCAGGACGTAATAGAGATAGCGCGCGTTGGTATCGACCAGGATCGTGCCCGGCTGCTCCTTGCGCGTGTAGTCGACAATATGTCGGCGGTAGGTCTCCGGAATGCTCGCTTGCGCATAAGGCGCGCGGGCGAGTAACTGCCGGTCCCTAGGGGTCAAACTGGCGTTCGATGACGGCGCAAGCGTCGTTTGCACGCAGCCGCCGAGCAGCCCCACCAGTAACAACGCGAGCCCACGCCCCATCATCGCGTGTCCTCCAAGAGTCACATGGACGCAATTTGTTTGCTCAAAAAGTGCAGAAATCAAGGCGGAGGTCCCAGACTGGTGGGAACGCAAGTCAAATCCGGGGCGAGACCCCGGATTTGCAATCCGGGGCTTCGCACGCGGCCGGCTCAAGAGCTCAACGCGTGGGCTTGAGCGTATTCTCGATCATGTAAGCCGCGACCTTTCGGCCCACTTCCTCACTGGTGCGGATCGCGAATCTGTAGTGCACGCCGCCCCAGACGCGGACATTCTTCTGCTCCTCGGCCATATCAGCCAAGCTGGCGAACTGCCGCGTGCGCTTCGCATCCCGCACATCGGTTGCCGTGAAAGGAACGGCGTTCACGGGACCGAACACCGATTCCAGAACTGCCGACGCGATCGTTGCGTTGATCGTCGCCTGCGAGGGATATTCGGGATGCATCGGGGTCGGGTTGAATGAGGTCCAGCCGGCATCTCGCTCAGTGGCATCGTTGCCATCCCGGTCGCCATTACGGATCGCGGTGACCGGTCGCCAGAAATTGTAGGCGTACTTGGCGTCCCAATTGACGATGTAGGCGTTCGCCAGACTCACGTTGAGCAGCGCGAATAGTCGGGCACATTCGACGAGCGGCATCTCGTGCTTCATCGCGAGCTCGCGTGCCGCCGCCTGCCATGCCGGGCCAAAATTAATGTTGTCCCAGAACTTGACTGCCTCGGCTTGCTCAGCGGTACGCGCCGTGCTCTTGGTGCCGCCGAGGCTCTTGACCTCGTTGTAGTCCCGGGCCCATTCGGCGCTCGACAGTGCCGGCGGCGGGCCCGGCCGGAACTGGTCGGCACTCTTGAATACCCATGGCTTCGCATGTGCATATTGCTCCCACACAGGCAGCGTGGTCGGCACATATACCCCCGGGGCCGTATACGGCCGGTAAGTGTCGGGAGCGGTGGTGCCGTCGTTTGCGCGGTCGGCCTGTACCGCGTCGGCGACCGCCATACCCAGCTTGATGCCTTCAGTCTTGGCAGACCCGTCCGGGATCGCCTTGAGCGATGCCGCGTAGGCCTCTTCGATCTTGTCTTTCTTTGCCGGGTAGATCTGAACAAGGATCTGCCGCGCGGCCGTCGCGGCCGCGGCTTCGGCCGACGCGCCGGGCGCAGCCGGATGCGTCGCGACCACGCGGGCGTAGCGGTTATGCACGGTATTGATCGCATCCGACATCGCAACATGCACCATGGCCAAGGTGCGCAGTCGGGGGTTGTTGCCGATGTCGGTGGACACCAGGGCACTGGTGGTCACGTTCCAGTCAGTGACGACATCGGCGCGCGCTGGCGCGCCCAGCAGCGCGGCAGCGATGCCCGTCAGCAAAGTAGCTGCCGACATTCCTAAAATGGATTTCATCGGAAGACTCCTTTTTGCCGCCCACGCGATGGGATGTTATTTCACGCCAGGTGGGCGTGGGCACCTTAGTCCTCCGCATTTCATCTTGGTGTGAACCACTTCACCTGTGGCGCGAGACATATGAGCGGGGCTATCGGCTTTTGCGGCACTAGCCATCGCGTCTCTCTGGATTTTTGCTGAGGCGGGCGCTGACCGACAATCTCGTTGATCCCACGGTCAGCTCAGGCCTAGACTGGCCAAGCTGAGCTATCCATGTCGTTCCAGGAGGATTCCATGAAGGTAGTTTCGCGATTCCTGCTCGCCGTGACCGTTCTCGCATTCGCCGCCGGCGGCGGCTACGCACAGGACGGTGGCATGAAGAAGTGGACAAAAGGAAAAGGGTGGGGCTGGGTCTGGGGGCCTCAGGACGAGGTCGGAAATCTCAACGAGATGACCGATGCATCACGTTTGGCCGCCTTGAAGCTCGTGACACAGGGTAGGGTCTACGATCTCGGTCTTCCGTACGACCGCTATTCATACAAGTGGCCCGGCCACAGCCCGGGAGAAATCATGAGCTTCCGCTCGCCCGCCGGCGTGAGGAGCCAGAAGGATCTGCCGTTCACCACGCCGGAGGGCGGCAATACGGGCATCACTGCCTGGCACAGCAACGCGATCTTCATGAACGATAACGTGGCGACCCAGATTGACGGGCTCGGCCACATCACGCATGGACCGAAGAACGAGTTTTACAACGGCTTCACGTCCGACGAGTGGGGCGGCGACTTCGGCCTTCGCAAGGCCGACGTGACGACGATCCCGCCGATTGTCGCGCGGGGCGTCTTGGTCGACGTTGCTGGCTTCAAGAACGTGGAGGCTCTTCCGTCTTCCTATGAAATCACTGTCGCTGATATCGAGGGCGCGTTGAAGGCGCAGAACGTCGACGTCACCCCGGGCACGGTCGTTCTGCTGCGCACGGGAACGGCCCGCTACTGGGGCGAGAACGGCCGCGACCACGCCAAGATCGGCCAGCACGACTCGGCAGGCATCGGCCTGACGGCCGCGAAGTGGCTCGTCGAGGAGAAGGGCGCGCTTGTGCTCGGTTCCGATACGTCCGGGCTCGAATATGTGCCGCCGAAGCCGGCCGACTCTCAGGCCGTTGGCGGCAGCTTCAACCCGGTCCATGTCTATCTGCTCGTCCAGCAGGGTGTCCACATCCTGGAGTTCAATAACCTCGAGCGGCTCGCCGCCGATCGTGTCTACGAGTTCGCCTATATCCTGACCACAAACGCCATCCGCGGTACTGTGGCCGGCACGGCGCTGCGGCCGCTGGCCCTCCGGTAATAGCGGCCATTGCTCTGCTGGTTCGGCAGGTCCGTTTCACGCAAGGCAGATGACGATGGGTGCCGTTTACCGTCGAGCGATGCGCAAGGACGCGGACCGTCTCTACGATATTCGGCGGCGATCGATCCTGGGACTTGCACCTCCGACGATGACCGTCGCCGAGGCGCAGGCGTGGGCGGCGAAGCTCACGCCTTCCGGCATGGAGCGGAAGCTGCGTGAGCTGGAAGTGTGGCTTGCCGAGCTGGGCAGCACTGTCGCCGGGTGGGGAGCCATTCGCGCGGACTGCCTGGAGGGCCTGTATACAGCGCCGGAATTCGCCGGGCAGGGGGTGGGTGCCGGATTGCTGGAGACGTTCGAGCGGCTAATGCGCGAGCGCGGCATTCGGGCGGTGCGGGCCGAAGCCAGTTCGAATGCACGCGAATTCTATCTCGGGCGCGGTTACCGGGCGACCGGTCCCCAAACGCCAAAAGGCGCCTGGCCCATTGCGAAAGAGCTGGCATCGTGTTCCTCCAACGGCGCCCGCGGCGGAAGCTCAGGCTGAAGTTTCGGAGGGTCGTTTAAACCGTTTACGGCGCTTGATTTTCGCCGCGCGAGGGGCGACTTTGGCGCCCGCGCGGCGCGGCTGACTGGAGCCTGCCGGCTTGTCGGGAGAATATGCGTGGCGGACCATCAGGTGCAGGATTTGACGCCGGAAGACGTTTCCAAGGGGATGGCGGAAGGGCGCTACCTTCTGGTCGATGTCCGCGAGCCCAATGAGGTGGCGGTGGAGGCCTATCCGGATGGGGTGGTCGTTCCGCTCCAGAGCTTCGATCCGGCAGCCATTCCAGAACCGCGGGGAAAGCAGGTGGTGTTCGCCTGCCGCTCGGGCAAGCGCTCGGTGACGGCTTCGCTCGCGGCGCAGGCGGCGGGGCTGCCTTATGACAAGCACCTGGCAGGGGGCATCATCGGCTGGAAGGCCGCGGGATTGCCGACCAAGACCGGCGGCTGATCTGCCAATGACCTCCATGAACAAGGTCTTTGCCGACCTTCCCGTCACCGTGTTCGAGGCGATGTCGCAGGCGGCACGCGACAACAACGCCATCAATCTCGGCCAGGGCTTTCCCGATGATCCCGGACCGGAGGACATCCGCCGCGCGGCGGCCGACGCCACGGTGAACGGCTATAACCAGTACCCGTCAATGATGGGCATTCCGGAACTCCGGCAGGCGATCGCCGCTCACTACGGCCGCTGGCACAAGCTCTCGCTCGATCCGATGACGGAAGTGATGGTGACCTCGGGCGGCACCGAGGCGCTGACCGCGTCCATTCTCGCCGTGGTCGAGCCCGGCGATGAGGTCGTCGTATTCCAGCCGGTCTATGACAGCTATTTACCGATCATCCGTCAGGCCGGCGGCATTCCGCGCCTGTTGCGGCTCGAGCCGCCGGGCTGGCGCCTAACGGAAGAGATGCTGGCGAGCGTCTTCAATCCCAAGACCAAGGCGGTGCTGTTCAACAACCCGCTCAATCCGGCGGCCGTCGTCTATCCCCGCGAAGACCTCGAACTGCTGGCGCGCTTCTGCCAGAAGTTCGATACCATCGCGATCTGCGATGAGGTCTGGGAGCACGTGATCTTCGACGGTCGCGAGCATATCCCGCTGATCACGATCCCGGGCATGCGCGACCGCACCATCAAGGTCGGCAGCGCCGGCAAGATTTTTTCGCTGACGGGATGGAAGGTCGGCTTTGTCTGCGCCGCGCCGCCGCTGCTCAGGGTGGCGGCCAAAGTGCACCAGTTCCTGACCTTCACCACCGCGCCGAACCTGCAGGCTGCGGTGGCCTATGGCCTCGGCAAATCAGACGAATATTTTTACGACATGCGCAAGGACCTGGCGCGGAGCAGGGACCGCCTGACGAAAGGGCTGGAGAGCATCGGCTTTCCCGTGCTGAAGTCGCAGGGAACCTATTTTCTCACCGTCGACCTGTCGCCACTGGGCTTGAATGAGACCGACGTCGAGTTCTGCAAGCGCATCGTGAGCGACTACAAGGTCGCCGCGATCCCGGTGTCGGCATTCTACGAGCAGGATGCGGTGACGTCGGTGGTGCGGTTCTGTTTTTCCAAGAAGGACGAGACGCTGGATACCGCGCTCGAACGCCTGTCGGACGCGGTGCATGGCCGCCGCAAGAGGTAGAAGATGCGCGCTCCAATCCGAAGCCTGCTTCGTCTGATCGGTGTGATGACGGTCGCGCTGTCTCTCTCGCCCACCCGTGCGCAGGAGCGCACCGTGAACTTCTACAACTGGTCGAACTATATGGCCCCGGGGGTGCTGGAGGACTTTACCAAGCAAACCGGTATCAAGGTGGTTTACGACACGTTCGATGCCAACGAGACGCTGGAGACGCGTCTCTTGGCAGGAAAGTCCGGTTACGATGTCGTGGTGCCGACCGGATATTTCCTGCAGCGCCAGATCACCGCAAAAGTTTTCACAAAGCTCGACAAATCGAAGCTGCCCAACCTCGCCAACGCCTGGCCGGTGGTGACCAGCCAGCTTGCGACCTATGATCCCGGCAACAATTACGCCGCCAACTACATGTGGGGCACCACGGGCATCGGCTACAACGTCAAGACGGCCGAGAGGATTCTCGGGCCCGACGCGAAGATCGACAGTTGGGATATCGTCTTCAAGCCGGAGAACCTCGCAAAATTCAAGGATTGCGGCATCCATATGCTGGACTCCGCCGACGACATTTTACCGGCGGCGCTGAGTTATCTCGGCCTCGATCCGAACTCCACCAAGCAGGCCGATCTGGAAAAGGCCGCCGATCTCGTTAGCAAGATCAGGCCCAATGTCCGGAAGTTTCACTCTTCCGAATATCTGGGCGCGCTCGCCTCCGGCGAAATCTGCTTCGTGGTGGGCTGGTCGGGCGATGTGATGCAGGCGCGCAGCCGCGCGGCGGAAGCCAAGAACGGCGTCGAGATCGGCTACACGATCCCGAAAGAGGGCGCGCAGATGTTCTTCGACAATCTTGCGATCCCGGCGGACGCGAAGAACGTCGCGGAAGCCTATGAGCTGATCAACTATCTCTACCGGCCCGAGGTGGCGGCGAAGAATTCGGACTTTTTGTCCTATGCCAACGGCAATCTCGCGAGCCAGAAGCTGATCGATCCGAAGATTTTGAACGACAAGAACATCTATCCGGACGAGGCGATGCAGAAGAAGCTGTTCGTGATCCGGGCGCGCGATTCCGCCACCCAGCGGGTCATCAACCGATTCTGGACGCGGGTGAAGACGGGGAGGTGACGGCGTCCGGCGTTTTCTCCGTCATTGCGAGGAGCGAAGCGACGAAGCAATTCATGCTTCAGCAAGCGGAGGGATGGATTGCTTCGCTTCGCTCGCAATGACGGCCCCGTAGCCCAGATGAGCGAAACGACATCCGGGAGCCGTGCCATAATACCTCAGATATCGCTGTGCTCACCGAGCCTCCGCTCGCTTCCGACAAACTTCCGTTGCCGGAACGCGAAGGAGACTCTATAGCTCGCTTCCGGGAGCATCACATGACCAACATTCTCACCTTCTTTTCAACGCGCACGCTGCTGCAGATCATCTTCGTTCTGGGATCGACGGTTGCGATGAAGGCGTGGAGCCTCGGCCTGTTCGGCGGATAAGAAAGCGGCTGTTGCGTAGCCCGGATGGAGCCAACGGGTCCGCGAATGCGCGCCCGATGACAGGCTCCGCGCAATCCGGGGACTTCAGCCGGTTGCGAGAGTGCCCCCGGGTTGCGCTGCGCTTCACCCGGGCTACATGGGCACTACCGCCATCTCCTGTGCAGCCACAGCCACTGGTCCGGATATTCCCGCACCCAGCCTTCGACCACATCAGTCACCGCCTGCATCGTGCCCTGGATGTCGATTTGCCCGGAGGCATCGCGCACCGGCTTGACCTCCTCGGACAGTTCGGCGCGGAAGCGGTGGTTGGGCAGGCGGATGATGCGCACGCCATGCACGGGGCATTCGACCTGCCGCAACAGCCGCGCCAACGTCGGGTTGGCCTTGGTCTTGCGGCCGAAGAACGTCACCTCGACGCCGTTGCCCAGGTACTGATCGACCAGCATCGCGACGTGCTGGCCCCGCTGCAGGGCCTCCGCCAGCCTGAGCGGCGCCTCGCGGCCGGCCGGCACCAGCGTGCCCATCTTGACGGCGCGAATTTTTTGGATGGCGCGGTCGGCGGCCTCGATGTTCGGCCGGCGGAACAGGATGGCGCAATCGAGCCTGTGCGCGACGGCGCCGAGCGCAGGGATCTCCCAATTGCCGAGATGGCTCGCGAAGATGATCGCCGGCTTGCCGTCGTCGCGCAGAGAATCGAAGATTTCCTTGGTCCGCGGGGGAAACTCGATGCGGCTCGGCTTCTCCGGATGATCGAGGTCGTAATCCCAGATGTGATCGAGATGGGCGAACTCGGCGCCGATGCGGCCGAGATTGTCCCACACGCCGGCCAAAATAGTTTCGATCTCTTCCGCTGATTTCTCGGGAAAGGCGGCCTTGAGATTCTCGCGCCCGATGCGGTCCTCGCGCAGCCGCCGCCCAATGAAGCGGGTGACGCGGCCGAAGAAATCGGCGGTCTTGTCCGGATCGAAATAGCGGGTGGTGCGCAACAGCGCGATCGTCAGCGCGCCGACGGCTATTTCCGCCACCGGCTTGGCGGCGTCGCGCAGGCGCGCCTTGGTGCGTAGGAGCAGGCGGTTCATTTTTGGAAGCAGCTATAGCGTTTTCAAGTGAAGTGGATACCGGTTCGCGTCAAGAAAACGCGTCAAAACAAATGACTGTAGCTCGGTTCTGATGCAATCATAACCGAGCTACAACTCGCTACACCGGTTCGCGCGTCAGGATCAGCGAGGCGTTCTGCCCGCCGAAACCGAACGAGTTCGACATCACGGCGGTGACCTTGGCGTCGCGCGCCTTGTTGCCGACCACGTCGAACAGGATCGCCGGATCCGGAATCTCGTAATTGATGGTCGGCGGTATCCGCTGATGCTCCAGCGTCAGCAGCGAGAACACGGCTTCCACCGCGCCGGCCGCGGAAATCGTATGCCCCACCATCGACTTGTTCGACGATACCGGGATCTTCGGCAAATGCTCGCCGAACACCACCGCGGTCGTGTTGTACTCCATCTTGTCATTTTCCGGCGTCGCGGTGCCGTGCGCGTTGATGTGATCGATCTGCTCCGGCTCGAGGCCGGCATCGGCCAGTGTCTTGCGCATGCAGCCGATGATCGGCTTGCCGTCCGGGCTGGAGCGGGTGCGGTGGAACGAGTCGGTCAGCTCGCCGCAGCCGGCCACCACGCCGAGAATTTTGGCGCCGCGCGCGATTGCGGATTCATAGCTCTCCAGCACCATCGCGCCGGCGCCTTCAGCCATCACAAAACCGTCGCGGTTCTTGGAGAACGGCTTTGAGGCGGCCTGCGGCGGATCGTTCTGCGTCGATAGCGCCGACAACAGCGAGAACCGCACCAAAGCTTCCGGGTTTACCGAGCCGTCGGTGCCAACGCACAGCGCGGCATCGGCTTCACCGCGGCGGATTGCCTCGACGCCGAGCTGGATCGCGGTGGCGCCGGAAGCGCAGGCGGTCGACAGCGAGATCGGCGATCCCTTGGTGCCAAACATTTCGGCCAGGTGGCTCGCTATCGAACCGAACATGAAGCGGCGATGGTAGGCTGTGAACCGGCCGCCGCCGCTGACGCGCAGCATATCCTCGTATCCGAATTCGGTGCTGCCGACGGCGCGTCCGAGCTCAAGCCGCTGCGGCCATTCGACCTCGACCGGCGCCACGGCAAGAAACAGCGGTCCGGGAAAGTCGGCCTTGCCGCCGATCGCGGCCTGTTCGAGCGCTTCCCCGGTCGCCATCTCGGCGAGACGTTCGCTGAGGCCGGTCGACGAGAACGGATCGATGGTGACGAAATCGACGGTGCCGGCCATCGTCGTCTTCAGGCCGTCGATTGGAAAGCGCGTCACGGTGCGGATGCCGGATTCACCCGCGGTCAGCTTTGCCCAATTGTCCTTTTTGCCGGCGCCGAGCGACGTCACCACGCCCATTCCGGTGACGACGACGACCGGCCTGCCGAGTTTATCGCGTGGTGCTGACATGGTTCCCCCGATGTTGCGCCGTAACTGAAAGTGCGCTCGCGCTCATTATTTGCTCTGGCCGTGCCGAAAGCGGTCTCCGGCCACGCTCTACTTGATGGCCTCGACCAGGGCCATGCCTTCGCCCTGCCAGTGACCGGCTCCCACGACGACAATCTGATCCGGGCTGCCTGCCTTTTCAACCTCGAGGCCGGTCGGGTCGTTGGGCGGGAACAGCGCGCCACGGGAGATCGACAGCGCGGCGAGCGCCAGCCCCAGCGGAAACTGCGTCTCCAGCGTATGACCGAACATCGTGCCGGTGGCGCGCACCGCAAAGCCGGGATGCTGGCGCAAAAAGGCCTTTTCGTCCGACGTCACCGGCTCGACGCCGGTTGCTCCCGTGATCAGGGCACCGCTGTCGCCGACGCCAAGCTTCGGCCACAGCGCCTCCAGCGATTTGGTCAACGCGCCCGGCTGCTTGCGCTGCGCAAGATCGGCAACGACCTTGGTCAGTTTGGCGTAAGGCTTGGCACCGCGGGCTTCGGCGTGCTCGCGGGCTTCCAGCACCAGGAAGCAGCCGGCGGAGCCGAGCGCGAAGCCGCCACGGCCTTCGCGTTGCCACACCGGCGAAAACTTTTCGGTCAGGTTGAAATCGCCGAATTCATAGAGCACCAGGAGGTCGGACCGTTCGCCATTATGGGCCGCGCCGACCAGCGCGATATCGCTTTGGCCGGCTTCGATCCGCGCCAGCGCAATCCGCGCCGCATCGATGCCGGCGGCTTCCTCGCCCATGAAGGTGCGCGACGTGCCGCAGACGCCATGGACGATGGCGATATTGCCGGCGAGCAGGTTGGAGAGCTGGGCCAGGAACAGCGTCGGCCGCAGATCGTTCATCAGCCGTTCGTTGAGAAAGCCGGGGCTCGAATTGCCCCTGGCGTCGGCGTTCAGGATCGCCGCGTCAACCGCGATGTCGCGCTCGCCACCGCCGGCCGCGACGATCATGTCCATCCGTCCGAGGATTTCCTTGTCACCTTTGACGCCGGCCGAATCCAGCGCCAGCCCGGCGGCATAGGTGCCGATGCGCTGCCACGCCTCCATCTGGCGCTGGTCGCCCTTTTTCGGAATCTGCGCGTCGAAGGTAACCGGCGCCAGCGGATGCACGATGTAGGGCGCAAACCGCTTGTCGTCGACGTTGATCTTCTTCTCGTTCAGCGCATCCCAATGCGCGTCCAGCCCCTCGCCGAGCGAGGAGACGATGCCGATGCCGGTGATCCAGACTTCCTTGGCGCCCGCGGATTTTGGCTCAGTCATTGCGTGATTGCCTGCAGTGGGAAGCCGATCTTGTTGGCCAACGCGTCCATGTGCACGCGCAAGGCCGGATCGGGGAAGGGGGAGAGGCCGAAGGTGAGCTCGGCGCTGCACTTTAATTCCTTGCCGACGCGCCCCTTGGCCTTGGTGACGGCAAAGCCGGAACCTTCGTGCTCGAGCTTCGCCTCGATCGTCAGCAACTGGCCGGGACTGACGAAACCCCGCATCTTGGCTTCCTTCACGATGGCCAGGAACGGCATGCGCTCGAACTTCAGGGCGCCGAGTATCAGCCAGCCGGAGCTCTGCGCCATCGCCTCGGTCAGCAAAACCCCGGGCATGATCGGGAAACCGGGAAAATGCCCTTCGAAGATGGTGTGAACAGCCGGAACCTGCGCCTCGACCGTGATCCTCTTTTCGTCGAGGTTCAACTCGACGACGCGGTCGATGAGCTTAAAGTAATCAAGGTCCATGGCGGGCGACTAGGCGCCCGGGGCTGCATTCTTGGCGGCGACCAGCTCGTCGATGCGATCGGCGAGATTTTGCAGCACGAAGTACTGCTCGGTCGTGGCCTTGCCGTCGTTGACCTCCTGGGTCCATTTTTCGAGCGGCATCTTGATCCCGAACGCCTTGTCGATGGCAAAGGCGATGTCCAGGAAGTCCAGGCTGTCGATGCCCAGATCGTCGATAGCGTGGCTCTCCGGCTTGATCGTGTCGCGCGGAATGTCGCAGGTCTCCGCGATAATGTTGGCGATCTGATCGAATGTGGAAGACATCATTAAGCCTTTGATATACTGGAGAAAATCCGGAACGGCTTGGAGGAGGCGGGTGCACGGCCCCGGAAGGCCCATTCCCTCGGCCGGAGTCGAGTGCCCGTATATCGGAGCGGGCCGCTGAGTTCAATGGAGGGGGGTAGTCGGGGTGGAGAGCGATTTGTGGGCAAAGATGGCGGATTTCGGTTCCGCGGAAGCTGCCACAGAAATCCCCGTGATTAGCTCTCACCCCGCCCGCAACATGAACGCATCAAAATATGCCGCAAGCTCCGCATGGCCATCGAGCGGGAGCACATGCGCGACGTACTGGTCCGGGCGCACCACGACCATGCATCCGGCGGACCGACCGATGCCGCGCATCGCGAAGATGTCGTGGCCGCTCTTGAGATCGGGGCAGAACATCTTTTCGTAGTCGATGAGCCCATAGCGTCCTTTTTGCGGAAGCAGGAGCGGGGGCATCGCCCCAATGGCGAGCTCGGTGTGCGCCTGCTGGAGCACGGCGCGGACATCGATCACTGAATCGATATCGGCGTCCGCGGACGTGTGTCGCCTCACGGGAGATTTTGGATTCTCGCTCAGGAAGTCGCACAGCGAGCGGAGAGGGGAGTTGGCGGCGGCAGGATCGTCCGCGCCGGCAAAGATGAAGAGCCGGAAGCGTCCGTCAGCTTTGGTCACGTGGCCGAGGTGAATCGGCTTGGCGTCCGAAAGCCGCACAACCGGCGCGGAGTGAAAGCGCGTGCCGATCACAAAACCCTTGGCGAGATGCTGATGGCTTGGTTCGGCGGTGATGATGGACGGGCGGTAGTGCGTCGCAGTTCCCGCAGTATAGCGGCCATGCCGGACGAAATAGTCTTGGGTTTTCGCAGCATCCGCGCCCTTGTTGTCACCCTTGGCGGACGCGAGGATCGCAGCCCATTCGCGGTCGAAGTCAATCAGTTCTTTCGCAACCGCCTGCCGTTCCGCCGAATAGGTGTGCAGAAGATGCGGCGCGCTGCGTTTGCGCAGCACGGCGGCCAATTTCCATCCGAGATTGAAGGCGTCCTGCATCGAGACGTTCATGCCCTGGCCCGCCTTGGGGCTGTGGGTGTGGCAGGCATCGCCGGCGATGAACACGCGGGGCAGGCGCGTTGCGGTTTCTTCCGCCGGCACCTCGTCGAATTTGTCGGTTAGCCGCTGGCCGATCTCGTAGACCGACCACCAGGCGATCTCTTTCACCTCGAGCGTATGCGGATGAAGAATCCGCCGCGCCTTCGCGATCAGATCGTCCGGCGTGATGTTGCGGCTGGCAACTCGCTCGTCGGCGTCGAGATTGGCGAGTTCGACATACAGCCGCACGAGATAGCCGCCTTCGCGCGGGATCACGATGATGCTGCCGTCGCGTGCCGACTGGATCAGCACCTTGAAGCGGATGTCGGGGAAATCGGTGACGGCAAGGATGTCCATCACGCCCCAGGCATGATTGGCTGAATCGCCGCGCAGCTCGCGCCCGATCGATCTGCGCACGATGCTGCGCGCGCCGTCACAGCCGACGACGTAGCGTGCCTGGACAATCTCGACATCGCCCTCGTGCCCGGCATCGAGCCGTTCGAGACGCACGGTCACCGCGTGTTCCTCGAACCGCGCTGCCGGCGCGATCGAAAGGTCCAGCAATCGACGTGAATAATAGGGCTCGAGCTTTGTGGGCGATTTGCGCATGACATCGAGGTAGCAATCATGCACGCGCGCCTGGTTCAGGATGAGGTGCGGCATTTCCGACAGGTCGTCCTCGACGTCCTGAACCCGGCCGCTGCGCACGATGTTTTCGGGCTTGCGATCGTCCGGCTTCCAGAATGTTGTTTCGGTGATCCAGCAGGCTTCCTTCAGCACGCGCTCGCCGAAACCGAAGGCGTGGAACATTTCCATGGTGCGGCAGGCGACGCCGTCGGCCTGGCCGCGCAAGAGCCGGCTCGGCTTCTGCTCGATGATGCAGGTTTTGATGTCGGCAAACGCTGAAAGCTGCGCCGCCAACGTCAGGCCTGCCGGTCCGCAGCCGACGATCAGGACGTCGACTTCCGCCGGAACGGGGCCTGATGTGCCGGAGGGTAGCACGCGCTCGGCGGGATCGGCGATCTTGGGGTCGCCCGGCTCGAAGCCATTCAGATGAAACTGCATGAGACCTGCTCCTCCTGTCCTTGGCCGACCGGAGTTGATTTTGACCGATCGAATTACCCTTCATCTATGGCCTCGGTCACTTGACTGCCGGCAGATGCCGCGATCAAAGCGCATGGAGGATATTGATCAGCATACTGATTATAACTATGCTCGTCAATTCCAGACCACCTGCTTTTGAGTTTGCCGTGGAGAATTTGGTGAGAGATAACAATGAGATGGCGGGCCATCTGGCGCGCCGCTTCCAGCAAATCGCGGTGGCCGTGTTCCTGGCCGAGGTCGAGGAGGCGGGCTTCGACCTCACGCCCGTTCAGTTCGCGGCATTGGCAGCCATCAAGATGAATCCGGGGATCGATCAGGTGACGCTCGCCGGCCTCATCGCCTATGACCGCACCACCATCACCGGCGTCGTCGACCGCCTGGTGCAGAAAGGCTTGCTGGTGCGTCACCCGAGCCCCCGCGACCGCCGCGCCCGGGAGTTGCAGGTCACGGAAGCCGGAAAGCGAACGCTGCGCGCCATCACGCCGGCCGTCGAGGCAGCCCAGCGCCTCATGCTGCGCGGCCTTACTGAGAAGGAGGGCGCGGAGCTGATGCGGCTGCTGCGCAAAGCCATCGCCGCCGGCAACGAACTGAGCCGCGCGCCGTTGCGGGAGGCAGAGTTGCGGTGAGATAGAGGGACGGGAAAAGTGGGCGGATTAGCGACAGCATAATCCGCCGTGCCGCATCAATGCTGCGCAACGTCGAGAATTCAACCGTTATCAAACGGCGGATGATGCCTGTCGCCATCCGCTCTACGTGCTATTAAGTGCACTGTCACCACAACGCAACTTCAACGGCATAGGCTACTTCAAGAGTCGAAAAGCCGGAGACCAAGAAAAATGCAGGTTGTGTTGAAGCATTTGCTTCTGGACTTTCTTTCGACGCTTGCTTTCTTTGTCATAGTACTTTTGACCAATGACGTAATGCTGGCGCTTTGTTTCGGAATTGGCTTCGGCTTTTTGCAGATTGCGGTTCAGAGATATTTACGCAGTCCCATTCCTCCGATTCAATTGATGGTGCTTGCTCTGGTGCTAGTGTTTGGCGCTTCTGCGTTTATCACAAACGACAGCCGATTTCTGATGGCAAAACCGAGTATCAGCAGAGCGGCGATCGGCATAATTATGCTTCGCCGTGGCTGGCTCGCGCGATATCTTCCAAAAATAGCCCGCGACGCATTACCTGCGGCTCTGGTTGAACGTGTGGGTTATGTATGGGCGGCCTTGATTTTTGGTCTGGCGGCCCTGAACCTGCTCGTTGCTATTACAGCGAGTGCACGCATTTGGGCGCTATATTCACTAATGGTTCCGACGACAACCAAGGCTGTAGCCTTAATCGTCACCTATCTCGTCCTCAGAAATAAGGTGAACCGTGTGTTAGCACCGGTGCGATCCGATAAGCTCGCTCGTTAGCCCGTAGGCGGCGGAGCGGTGCCGCATATCGCATGCGCTCAGGCGGGCTACTTGCTGTAGTTCATCCCGCTTTCTGCGGTGACGAAAAAAGTTGTCAGCGATGTCGGCGCGCGAGCCGTTCGCTCGTCCTTTGTGAACCAGGAAATGGAGTGCAAAATGGTCGACCTGATCCTCACCACGTTCGATTGGGTTCCCGAGATGCCGCGGGGCTATGTGCGTGACATACGCGTGCGCTGGGCGCTGGAAGAGGCCGCCTTGCCCTATCGCGTCGAAAGCGTGCCATTTCGCGCTCGCAGTGCCGAGCATTTCACGCACCAACCGTTCGGCCAGGTGCCGTGGTTGACGGATGGAGACATCTCGATCTTCGAGAGCGGCGCGATCCTGCTTCATCTGACCGAGCGAAGTGCCGCGCTGATGCCGGCCGATCCGCGCGGTCGCAGCGAGGCTTTGCAATGGCTGTTCGCGGCGCTCAATTCAGTCGAGATGGCAAGCCTGCCCTGGTCGATATTGGCGTTCTCTGGCGACACCGGTGATACGCCGGCATGGAAGCGTTTGGACGGGTTCCTCAAGGCACGGCTCGGGCACATGGAGCCGGTCCTGGCAGGGCGCGAATGGCTGGCCGGGACCTTCTCCGTCGCCGACATACTCATGGCGGATGTGCTGCGCCTTGTCGATCGGTTCGACGGGCTGGCGCGATATCCCGCCTGTCGTCACTATGTCGCGCGCGCCACGGCCCGCCCGTGTTTTCACCAGATGGCGCATTTTGCTGCGGCGGACTGAGCCAACTACCTTCACGACTTCTAGTTTCACGACCGCTTCGCCTCATCGAGAAACGCCTGCACCGCCTCGAACAGCTTGAGGCGATTGCGCTCCATGATGATGGAGTGCGTTCCTTCCGCCAGCGCCACATAGCGTTTGCCCGGCGAGTTCACCAGAAGCGGAAACAGCGTCTGCGCCATGTAAGGCGGCGTGTCGCGGTCCCATTCGGCGCCGACTAGTAATGTCGGCACCGTGATCTTGGCGGGATCGTAATAGGGTTTGCCGGCGCCGAAGAATTCGGCGCCGTCCTGCACGACACCGTTGGGGGCGCGAACGACCGGTGGATTCATCTGCGCGCCCACCGGGTCGGTGGCGAATGTTGCGTCGGCCCAGGCATCGAACCAGCCGGCGGGGATGAGGCTGGCCTTCTTGTCCTCGGGCACGCCGGTGTACCAGCGCTCCTTCGCTTGCTCGCGCGTGACCATTCGGTACGCGCCGAGCTTGCCTGAACCGGCCTGGACGAGTGACGGCGTTTGCCGGATCCAGACAGGTGCATAGAGGACAAGACGTTCGACCTTCGCAGCGTTCTGCGTGGTGTAGGTCGCCATCAGCGTGGTGCCCCAGGACCAGCCGAGCAGATTGAGGCGCGGAATGTTGCGGCGCTGCAAGATGAAATCGACGGCGGTGCCGATGTCCTTGACCGCCGTCTGGCCGGTCACGATGGGCGGATTGGCCTCGGGCTTGTCGGCCATCTCGGGAGGCCGTGTCGACCTGCCGTAGCCGCGCAGATCGAGCAGCCACACGTCATAACCGCGTGCGGCAATGTATTCCATCCAGGACAGACCATCCAGTTTGAGGTCGAACGCCGTCTCCGAAGGATAAGTCGCGCCGTGAACGTAAAGCACGGTCTGCTCCGGCCGGAAGGAAGTCATATCTGCGGGCCGCTTGTTGCGGACGTAGATCTCGATGCCGGGATCTGAAGTCTTGACCATCATCTCTTCGGTCACCAGAGCCCTCGTCTGTGCCAGCGCGGGAATCGAAAGGAGCGTTGCGAGAACAAAGCCTGCGGTTGCGATTGAAAGTCTCACCATAGCCTCCCTCGTTTTTTCTGCTTTTGTGCTTACCTAACGTAACGGCAATTGCGCCGACGGTGCATCTAATTCTCGCCTGGGGTCCATGCGCCCGACCGATGGATCGTTGATCGGGGCCAAAGGGCGCGGCGCGAATGCGCGAATTTCAGCAGTAATTTCAAGCTGATTTGCCCTGTCCAGTCTCGCGCGTAAAAATAAAGCGCTTCGCAGCGAACCCAAATCACCCTTACAACTCCGGCCATCCCGTTCCGAAGAAGAGGGGCGTTGGCCATCGTCACGAACGTTGGGACGGGTTGCGGTGGACGCGGCAGCGTCGGGCGCGTGGATGTGATGCAGGGCGGCTTTGCCGTGAGCGAACACAGCGCGCAGGACGTACGGCGCTTAAACGCTTCCGCCAGAATTTTGGCCGGCAAGCACTTGGCTGGTTGAAGTCTCTGGCAGAGGAAGCTGCGTACGGCAAAACCGTGTGGTCCTGGAATCCAGTACTTTTTTCGTTCGCAAAGGAACCGATAAAACGTAGAGAAGCCAAAGGCTTCGGCGATATTGACTGCCAAAGACATAGGCCCGCCGCAAATGAGGCGGGCCCCAATAGGCCCTAGACCGTTCATCCCTTCAAAGCGGACGTCGAACGCTCGAACATTTACGTCCGCCAAGTGCGGATTTCGTTGTAAAAGTCTTTTTGGGGTGACGAACGAAAATTTTCAGGGGCGCTGACGCGTGTTGCGCGTGGCGACGTGAGGGAACCACGTCGTTCCTCGGAAAAACGACCACGGACCTGCGTAGCGGCGTGATGTGGCTTCGCAACGTTACAGCTCTCTGAAAATCACCTTTCGCGAGATTTTCGGGATCGTTCGATTTTCGACTTTTGCAACATGGGGTAATTCCGGGATCGAGCCAGACAAAAGGCAAAGGAATCAGCTCTCCAGGAACGTAAGAGGCCAGCCTCATGTGGCCTCGCAACGATGGAGAGCGGCAATGGAATACTTTGTCGGACTGGACGTATCGTTGAAGCAGACATCGATCTGCGTGGTCGATCAGACGGGGTCGGTCGTGCGAGAGGGCGTGGTCGATTCAGATCCTGAGGCGATCTCAGTTTACGTGAGGTCAAAAGCGCCGGATGCAGTACGCATCGGCCTCGAGACCGGCCCAACGTCCACCTGGCTGTGGACCGAACTTAAGCAGCTTGGCCTACCGGTGATCTGTATCGACGCGCGCCATGCCAAGGCCGTGCTCAAGATGCAGATCAACAAAAGCGACCGCAACGATGCTATCGGGATCGCCCGCATCATGCAGACCGGCTGGTTCAAAGAGGTGCACGTCAAGGATATCGACAGCCATTCGGTCAGGGCGCTGCTGGCGAGTCGGGCGCTGCTGGTCAAGATCAAGCGCGATCTTGAGAACCATGTTCGCGGCCTTCTCAAGAACCTCGGTCTTGTCATCGGCCGCGCCACGTTCAATGTCTTCGCCGTACGAACCGAGGAGTTGATCGAGGGCCGTCCTGAGCTGATAGCTGCGATCAGACCGCTGCTCGAAGCGCGCAATGCCGTTGGGCAGCAGGTTAGCGAGCTTGAGCGCAAGGTTATGAAACTGGCCCGCCATGATGCGCAGGTCCGCCGATTTATGACGATGCCTGGGATCGGTCCGATCACCGCGCTCGCCTTCAAGGCAACGATTGACGATCCGGCACGGTTTGCGCGATCGAGAAGCGTAGGTGCTTATGTCGGGCTAACCAGTAGACGCCACGCCTCCGGAGAGCTCGATTGGTCAGGTCGCATCTCGAAGTGCGGCGACGCGATGCTACGAAGTTACCTGTTTGAAGCAGCCGGGGTTCTGCTGACGCGCGTCCCGAAGTGGTCCGCCGTGAAGGCTTGGGGGGTTAGGCTCGTCAAGCGCAACGGACTCCGCAAGGCAAGGTCGCAGTCGCGCGTAAGCTCGCGGTCATTCTGCACCGCATGTGGATCGACGGAACCGAGTTCAACTGGTCGAAAAAGGAAATTGCTGCCTAGCGAGGGCATTACAGAGTTTCTGCCAAACGGCGGGAAAAGACGTCCCAGCCGGGACGATGGCGATGGTGAGTTCGACAGATTTGGTGCGAGCGTCGGAAAGGACGACCGCGATTGCAACATTGAACCGCCAACGTCACCTTACGCCATCATGCGGAGGG
This sequence comes from Bradyrhizobium sp. sBnM-33, assembly GCF_032917945.1. Classification (NCBI taxonomy): domain Bacteria; kingdom Pseudomonadati; phylum Pseudomonadota; class Alphaproteobacteria; order Hyphomicrobiales; family Nitrobacteraceae; genus Bradyrhizobium; species Bradyrhizobium sp. sBnM-33. The sequence continues at coordinate 6,302,226 of NZ_CP136624.1, read as the reverse complement.
TTCACCCCTACCGCGGAGAGAACAGTGGGCCCGGCAAGGATGATCGTGGAGAGCTTGACACCCAGACCCGGAATTAGAGAACAAAATCTGCCATGAACGGACGATGCCTTAACTGCCTCACTAGGGCCATGGCAGACCGCCACCACAGGGAAGCTGGATCAACAGCAATCACTTGCCTTGCACACTTGCCTCGGCCTTATCGGGCTGGCCGATCACCGCGTTGGATCAAGGTGAAGAACCCGACGTCGCCGGACATGCACCGCGCCACGAATGCGTTCTCATGATCGGTGCTGCCACGCAGGGATCGTTGGTTCCAGGAATCCTGACCCAAGATGGCATATCATCCGCCGAAGTTTCCAACCGAGCGTCAGACCGAGCAGCTGTTGGAGTTAGCCAAGCGTATCGGCAGCCAGACTCAACTTAGGAAAGGAGCCCTCGCAGAGGGTGTCCGCTGATTTCAGCTGACATTCGCAGCATGGCGTCCGGTTTGTCGTGTACTAGGTCCGCTTGCGCCAGTGGAAACGGTCTCGTGTGCATACAAGCATCCTCCGCCTTGGGACACTATCGATTTATGCGGCTGGAACACTTCGACTTGTGGAATGACGGGCGCAGGAGGCTCGGTCATGTTACTGTCTCTGACCGGCAACACCCGCAGTGTTCCTATGCCGGAACTACGTTTTTAACTCTACAGTGAGCAAAACTTGGATCAGCTTTTGTAGCAACCGGGGCCGGCGGATCAAGCTTTTTAGCACCAATTTATTTTGAGCCCGGTGGCCGCAGAGCGAGAATGCCTGCGGTCTTTTCATGCACTCAGCGGCCGTTCGATATGAGTGTGACGGTACGAAAAAGCCACCGCTGGGCATTAACAGCGGCGGCTCAGATTGGGTTCTTACAAGTCTTATTGCTTGTGAGCGCGATCTAGCTCCTCGCCGCGATCTCGGCAAGGCGCAGGCTCAGGCGCAAATGCAGGCGAGCTATGAGAATACGGATCAGGTGCATGGGGTCATCTCCGGCGACTGCTGCTTGGCCTCGTCCGGATCGTCGTCCTCACGGCCGGGCATCGTCGTGCTCAAGATCGCTGCCAGCCGGCCAGTATCCCATTTGCCAATATGATTTGTCTTGTTTGATCATGCGATCAAACGAACCCAGCGACGGTTCGGCATCTTCCGGCAACTCGCATTTCGTCCGCTGCCCTCCATGCTGATACTACTAGGCGGGCCACAGAACTAATCCCACCGGCGTGAACCGGCTACTTTTAACTCCTCGTCCGGATGCACCCACTTGTAAGGCGTGATATCGCGCATCGTGCTTGTTTGATCAAATGCACTGCACGGATGCGCGCTGGTTGGAGGGCCGCCCGCGGCGGGGTAGTCCTTAAAGGGTAGGAACGCATTTTAGAAGTTCCGCGTTGCCCAGATGCGGCGGGTACTCTCTCTGTGCGTGCAACGCCCGCCGCAGGGCCCCCTCCCTTGCGCGCTCCGCAAGATGGGGCCCTTTGGCAGGAACCGACCCTCAAGCTCACAACGACGGCGCGAGCGGCGGAGTGGCAGGACGGCCCCATGCGATATCTCAAGCCGGCAATCCTAATTTTGGCATATGCGCTGATATCATTGCCCGCGTTTGCGCAAACCTGTTGCCCCGCCGGCTGCGCGCCAGAGGCCGATCGGTGCGTGACCACGGGTCCGCTGTGGACCAGATGCATTCCCATCGCCTGCCCCGAGGGTTCTCGAAGGCCGTCCCCCGCATCCTCTGGCCCTGCGCGCGAGCACCGAAAAAGCGCGGTGCTCGCCCGCCCGCTGCGCGCAGCGCGTACTTACGTGGCCCCACGTCAGATCCCCCCGCATTGCCCATTGACGAATCCAACCAAAGCACAGGTCGACGAGGCGACCAATCAATGCGTGAACGCGTTGACCCAAAGTGCGCAGTTGCAGAATTGCTTTTTCGAGGACGATGCCGGCAGGGCCGAAGACAAAAGAACTGGCCTGAGCTGCCCTGATCGTCAAGCTGCGCTGGCTAAGCAGTGTCAAAAACGCTGCGCCAACTATGCAACCGATACGACCCATTTGGTGTGTACCGGCAGCTATCCGAACACCGTCTGGCGTATCTCCTTTGGAGATATCTCGGGCGACACCGGCAATTCCGCGCGTGTAGACCTCTGCGGGCCTCCGTTAAGAAGCATCTCGACGAAAAAGCCGCCACCAGGTTGAGAGTGGTGACGGCTTCGACTTCCCGGCGTTAACCGGCGGGCTACCGGGCGCCCAAACAACCGCGCCCCTATCTCGGCGGTCTTGCGAGCGCCGACTAGAGGGTCAGACTCGGAGGTCACGGAAGGAGGGGTTGTCGTCTTTACTCCAAACAGCGGACATCATCAGCCCGGTCCCGTAGGTCCGAAAGGTGCCAAGAAGAGACTCGTGCACTGCAACAAACTGCACCGCTATTCGATCACGTCGGCGCGGCCGAGCAGCGACAGCGGCAGGCGCGGCAGGTCCACCGCTGCCTTGCCATTATGCGGCGGGCCGCGATGGAACCGGCGCGGCGATCATACGGTGATTTGGCATGGAAGACCTCCAATGGAGGGTGTCATGCAGAATTGGCTAGAGAATTGGACGAACGCAAATTTTGTGACGTCGCGAACCTGATCCTCTGCGCGATTCTGTTCGTTTCGCCCTGGATATTCGGTTTCGATGCCGGGACAGTCTCTCAAAACGCCTATATCACCGGTATCGCCATCGCGATCCTTGCGATCGCGGCGCTGGCGGCATTCGCGGTGTGGGAGGAGTGGCTGAACCTCATCGTCGGCTTGTGGGCGTTGGTATCGCCCTGGGTATTGGGCTTCCAGGGAACCACCGCGATGACGGTGCATGTGATCATCGGCGCTGCGGTCGCGATCCAGGCAGCGATCGAGCTCTGGATGATGTCCCAGATCCCGCCGCGGCTGACCACCGGCAGCTGAGAGGCTGAGGTCGTTTGAGGTCGTCCCTGCCCGGCGCGGCAAAGCGCGGCGCGAAAAATTGGGCGGGCGAGGATGCGTGCGGGTGTCGACCGCCGAGGAGAGATGCGATGAAGCGCGGCAAAGTCCTGCAATTTGCGCAGTGGTGCCACGCGCTCGAAGTGCTCGGCAAGAAACTGAAGTCGACGAGCAAGACGCGCAAAATGCTGCTCGCCTCCGGGCGCGTAAAGCACGCGGGCCGCGGCCGATACCGGCTGATCGATGGGGTCGAAAATCGCGCCCAAAAAAATCGGCGAAGCCGGGCGTCTAATCTGGTGGAACTGTTCTAGCGGCAGACGATTGAATAACGTCCCCACCGCGCAGGAGGCTGCCATGCACCTTCACACATACCGGGACGAAAACCGCTCAAGGCACCTCGATCTCATCGGTCAGCACTGGTCAGTTGACCTAGTCACCGTCACGGCTGCCAGCATCTTGGTGTTGGGCTTCGCCTGTGCCGTCGTAGCCCTGTGGGTCCGCTAGGCGGGATGTATTGGGCCGCCCCCATTATCAGCGGGCCCCCGCCCGCCGGCAGCGCGGCCTCGGCTCAATCGCCCAGCGCGTCAGCCTTCACTGGCGGCGCGCGCAAGGGGGTGGCGGAGCGGGCGAGGGGGCGGCCGAAAAAATTTGAAGGCCGGTGGGTGCGTGTTGTTGCCAGTTAGGGAGTTAGCCCTGATTGGATTCCGGCAGCTGCGATCTCGAGCTCCTTAGCTTCGGCATTCATCCAAGCTCGCAACCGACCAACGTCCTGGTTTGCGCCGTAGCGTTCGAATCTAACGGCCCACCACAATCCCTTTCCGTGACCGATCGCGAATAGTTCATTGTAGAGCTTCGGATTTTTAGTTGCCCATGCAGGATCTATCTCGCGTAGGTCCTCCGCAAAATTCGCAGTTTCGCGATCGATGCGTCTGAGCTCCTGATCGACTAACATTTGATCGTGGGGCGATAATTCACTCATCGTTGCGGGCTTGCCCTGCAAGTAATCCGCAAAAATGCGCTTCATTGCAGCGATACGAATCATCCGCGCGCCTATTAGAGCGGCACTGACTTTGCGCTTTTCCCTCGTCTCTAGATCGCCCCTTTTGATCATGAAAATTACGAGATCTTTTATCGCTGTGGCTATTTCACCCAAGCTCAATTCTGCGGCCCGCAGAACGGTTGGTATCGGAGATAGGAGAGATAGGACCAAGAAAATCGATGTCCGCCGACTAAGAGTTGTAATCATAGCGTGCTCCGTTTTAGCGAGAGTATTTGCGTTGCCGCGCGTGTTTGCAAGTAAGCCCGTAGCATCATCCTAAAAACAGTCGGCGTTCCTCGGTCTTGGCGATGATCTTGGTGAGCGGCTGGTGCGTCCGATCGAGGTCGTGGGGGCCGAGCGTTTGAGCGCGCGCCTCTTGCCCAACATCCTCGGACACATGCCTCGTGAAATTAGGGTTTGCTTCCTTCCACTTCTTCGGTCTGACCACGGGCACTGCACGGCCCCGAGGCGCTGTCCCTGCATCCACGAGTCCGGTCGGACGAGATCAGACAGTGTGGCCGCGAATGCAGGTCCATCAATCCACGCCGTCCCCGCGCAAAGCGTGTCTATCCGCGAGTCTGACTGGCATGTTGTCGGAGACGGGTGTGCCCGCGCGCTTGTGGCGCGCTCCGGTACCGGAGAAGCGCCGCCTTAGCGAGCGCGTTTACTCGGCCATGTCGTCGCGGATCGTTTCGATTTGGGGATTCTGCCTGCCCCGGGCTCGTGGCATAGCTTCGCCGTCACCGGCAAAACCATGTCCTGGCAACACGGACGGAGTCGTTGCTTCAGGGCATAGACGGATTGACGAAACCTCGGTGTGTCGAGGGAGGCAGCCGATATGTGGCAGGCGCTCGGCTCAATGGCCGGTGGCACCTGACAAGCTACTTTTGCGAACTATTGCCTGCAGAGCGGCTCGCGTTGTGCAAGCGGTCGGATGTCCGGGGTGGGTCAATCGCGTCATTTTGGTCGTCGGCCGACTACTTCCGGTCTTGCACCGGAAACGGACATCGCCAGGATCGGTCGCTATGTCTCAAAGGTGCCAACAGCGGACATGCGGCCATCCACTAGGAAGCGGCTGAAGCAAAGAACAAGTTTCTTCACGCGGGCCCGTCAGCGAAAGCTGCGCATTGTAGCCCCGGGGGAAAAAAAGGACGCGAACAGCTATCGCGCGCTCCGCGTTGACCCCAAAAGTCGAGGCACCACGGTTTGGGCTGGCGAGTTTTTATCGAACGGGCCTCACCTCTTCAAAGCTCTGGCTGTCCTCCCATCCTCACGTGTCTTTGAAAGCAGCACCTGAGTTCTTTTTCCAATCGGCTTTGACAGCGTCTCCGATCGGGCATCGAATGCTCGACGGCGCCCGCGTCTCGTGGACGGTTAACGAACCAAGTCGGGAGGAAACCATGGGTGAAATCAACCGGCGATCTGCTCTTATGCTCGGTGTCGCGACAGCGGGAACTGCTCTTGTTGCAGCCGATCCAACGGTGGCTCAGCCTTACCGGACCGATGAAGGCAAGGAGATCGCCCCGGGTGTCCGGGTAGTGGAGGTAAGCGAGCGCGAAGCGATGCACGGACGCGTCTCGGTACTCCCAGCCTATAAGCGAATTAAGGTCGTTGACGTGGTCTCACAGCCGAAAGCAACGGAAAAGAGTGACGCCATGCAAAACGACATGGTTTGCCTCTGCCTCGACGGTGAAATGCGGATAGATCATCGCGATGGCCACGCGTTCACGGTCAAGAAAAACGACGTATGGACCTGTGTCAAAGGTGAGCCAGAAGACACTGAGAACATAGGGAATAGCGCCGCTATCATGCGAGTCATCAATCTGATACCTGCCTGAGTGGATTGCGAGAGGGAATTTCTCCTCCACCTCGCACCCATACGCGGTTCCGGCTCCAACAAACGCGCTGCTGTCCCAATCACCGGGGAGGGTCCGCTTTGTGCCGATAGTGTTGCAAAAGTCGATTTTCGCCGATGACCAAGATTCTGCGGGCAGTGGGCGCGGCATTCGTGTACAAGATGTGAGGGACCTCACGACCTCACGCAAAATTCATAGGCGACGTCGGTAACGCGATTGAGGTCATACGAATCAGCGATCGCTCGCTACTTAGTGTTTTCGCGAAAAATCTTTAGCCCTGCAACTTTCGACTTTTGCAACATGGGGTAATTCCGGGATCTAGCCAGACAAAAGGCAAAGGAATCAGCTCTCCAGGAACGTAAGAGGCCAGCCTCATGTGGCCTCGCAACGATGGAGAGCGGCAATGGAATACTATGTCGGACTGGACGTATCGTTGAAGCAGACATCGATCTGCGTGGTAGGAGTTGATCGAGGGCCGTCCTGAGCTGATAGCTGCGATCAGACCGCTGCTCGAAGCGCGCAATGCCGTTGGGCAGCAGGTTAGCGAGCTTGACCGCAAGGTTATGAAACTGGCCCGCCATGATGCGCAGGTCCGCCGATTTATGACGATGCCTGGGATCGGTCCGATCACCGCGCTCGCCTTCAAGGCAACGATTGACGATCCGGCACGGTTTGCGCGATCGAGAAGCGTAGGTGCTTATGTCGGGCTAACCAGTAGACGCCACGCCTCCGGAGAGCTCGATTGGTCAGGTCGCATCTCGAAGTGCGGCGACGCGATGCTACGAAGTTACCTGTTTGAAGCAGCCGGGGTTCTGCTGACGCGCGTCCCGAAGTGGTCCGCCGTGAAGGCTTGGGGGGTTAGGCTCGTCAAGCGCAACGGACTCCGCAAGGCAAAGGTCGCAGTCGCGCGTAAGCTCGCGGTCATTCTGCATCGCATGTGGATCGACGGAACCGAGTTCAACTGGTCGAAAAAGGAAATTGCTGCCTAGCGAGGGCATTACAGAGTTTCTGCCAAACGGCGGGAAAAGACGTCCCAGCCGGGACGATGGCGATGGTGAGTTCGACAGATTTGGTGCGAGCGTCGGAAAGGACGACCGCGATTGCAACATTGAACCGCCAACGTCACCTTACGCCATCATGCGGAGGGTTCACCCCTACCGCGGAGAGAACAGTGGGCCCGGCAAGGATGATCGTGGAGAGCTTGACACCCAGACCCGGAATTAGAGAACAGTATCTGCCAACAACGGAAGTAGCTTCCGACTCGATCGCCTCGTCGGCGAGCACGACAAGCGCCGGCGGGATCGTGAGTCGAGCGCCATTTTCGGGGGGGAAGGCCCTGCACAGGAGCAAGCGGTGGTCGGTGAGACACCGCTTGCCGAAGAATTACCAAGAGATCGTGCGGCCTACTTCCGATTAAACACCTGCGTACACCACGCCTGCTGATCTTCGGGCTTGCCCACAAAAGTACACGCAAAAGGGCCGCCGGTTATTCCGGCAAGTTTTCCAGTTCCCGTGACGATGTTCTCGCCTGTTGCCTTGCCATCGGTAACCGTGATGGTAAACGACCCCTTTAATTGGTCATCGCCGTCGCCCCACGTGAGTTCGCCCTCACCCTTATTGGTCTGTTGCGTAAGATTATAGGTCCCCGAAGCAGGTGCCACGTGCAGAGGACCGCTACCCGTGTCGTTGAAGGTGATCCCCCACAGAGTGCCGTAGGCAACTCCTTTGTCTACGCGTTCTTGGATCAGCTTCCACCCGCTGTGGAGTTTGATCGTGCCGGCGTCCTCCGCCAACGCGGGCAGTACCAAACCGGCGGTCAACATCGACGCCAAAAGAGTCTTGCGCATCTTGGAGTCTCCTGTTGGGTTTGTGTGTCAAAAAGAAAAAGGAGGATAGGGGTCACCGAAAAGGGACCCGTCAGCAAGTTGAACTGAAGGCTCGAATGCTTTGCGTTGGCATCTCGGTCAAGTTGATCGTGCGCTCATAGTGAGAACTGGTCCAGGGATATTCAAAACGGGAACCTTCTCAATTCAATTGTGGCCATGGGAAATTTAGTTATCGCGCAGCGCGAGCAGCGCAAGCGACCCACTGAGTTTTCCCTGCGCCTTTCGGCCTTAGCTGTCTCTCTATCTTCAATGGCGGCTTCGGTCGTGCCGGTAGCCTCATCCGGCGCGCTGCCCGATAGTACGTCGAATATGGCCGGTCTTTGAGGTCCGCTGCGGGTCAATCGCGTCATCTTGGTCGTCGGCCGACTACTTCCGGTCTTCCCCTAACTGCGGACATCACGCTTCGGGACCACCACTTCCGAAGAGTGCCAACTTCGGACTCATGGACCGCACCGAGCAGCACGGTTGAACGCAGCATGTGGATGCCGAATCCGGGGCTGCGATTATCTTGCCCGGATCGTCTGTGGGGTTGACACGCAGCCTGCCCAAGCAAAATCCCTGCTCAAAGCTGTCCCTAAGCTTTGGCCGGAGGAGCGCTGAACCAAAAGCGAGTGAGCTCTCTAGTCGATCGGCAATGCGCGGCGCATCCATCGGGGCCCATGGAATAAGCGGGCGATGCGCGCAGGCTGCTCCTCACGTGGCCGCTTGTCGGGCGCTACACCAAAAGCAAGCTCCCCTGAAGGTCGATCTCGATCATGCGACCATCGCTGATGTGCGAATTCCCGTAATCGGCGACAAAGAGGTTTAGTTTGGCGGGATCGTCGTTAGGGTCGCTGCTCTGCGCGAGCTCGAGGTCCTTGACGTGGGCCGATGTGTTAGTGTTGCGGAATCCCTCGAGGACGTCGAGCTTTTGCAGGATGTTGCCGCTGCGGTCGACGACCCAGATGTTCGGGCTGAAGCCGCCGCCAACATAGAAGACGTCGTGACTGGCGTCATAGGCCAGCGCCTCGGGGTCCTTGATTTCTGCCGGCAGTCGAATGACGCTATAGACTTGGGTGACCGCATCATTGGTCTCGACAATCGCGGCGCCGAAGGGTCCCCCGTTCGAGGAATTACCCGTCCCGTTAGCGATAAACAAATGGCCGTTGGTCGGATTTACGGCTACGTCCTCCGGGTCAACGATGTTGACAAGGCGAGTGTCGGCCGATTGCCCGAGCTTCACCGTTGGATTGGCTGGATCGACCCAGACGATTTTCCTTTGATCGTCGTCGGAGATGTACAGGCGCCCGTTGCTGGAGTCGAAGGCCAGGCCCGTTGGCTCATTTGTGAAGTTCAACACGCTGAACGACTGGACGAGGGTGCCGTCGGGCTGCAGCTTCCATAGGTCCTGGGTACGGAAGAACGGGCTCTCCTCAACTTCCGAGTCACTGACGAAGAATCCCATTCCCGGGACATAGGCGATCCCGGCGGGATCGGTGCTGCCGAACGCTGCCGTGTCGGTGCTCTTGACAACGGCCGGTCCTGTCCCGCCGCTGTCGTCGTTGCTGATGGTGGCGAGGCCCTGGCCGTCGACGATGGAGCCGCCGTTCGTGGCGTTGGTGAGGTTGAAGAAGAACGTCTCGTTGGGCTCGACGGAGGTGTCGCCATTGATGGTCACCAAAACCGTCCGCGTCGCGTGTCCGTCCGCGAAGCTCAAGGTGCCCGCGGTTGCCAGGTAGTCGGAACCAGCCACCGCCGTGGCGTTGGCGGTGGCGAAGTCGACGGCGAACGCCGCGGTCCCGGTGCGGCTCACCGTGAAGGTCGCCGTCTTGGTTCCGCTGTTGCCCTCAGCGATGGTGACATCGTCGATGGAGATGTCGCCGACGACCGCCGTCGCGTCGTCGTTGGTGATGGTGGCGACGCCCTGGCCGTCGACGATGGAGCCGCCGTTTGTGGCGTTGGTCAGGTTGAGGAAGAACGTCTCGTTGGATTCGACGGAGGTGTCGCCGTTGATCGTCACCGAGACCGTCCGCGTTGCCTGTCCGGCTGCGAAGTTCAAGGTGGCCCCGGTTGCCAGGTAGTCGGAGCCAGCCGCCGCCGTGCCGTTGGCGGTGGCGAAGTCAACGGCGAACGCCGCGGTGCCGGTGCGGCTCACCGTGAAGGTCGCCGTCTTGGTTCCGCTGTTGCCCTCAGCGATGGTGACATCGTCGATGGAGATGTCGCCGACGACCGCCGTCGCGTCGTCGTTGGTGATGGTGGCGAGGCCCTGGCCGTCGACGATGGAGCCGCCGTTCGTGGCGTTGGCGAGGTTGAAGAAGAACGTCTCGTTGGGCTCGACGGAGGTGTCGCCATTGATGGTCACCGAAACCGTCCGCGTCGCTTGTCCGTCCGCGAAGCTCAAGGTGCCCGCGGTTGCCAGGTAGTCGGAACCAGCCACCGCCGTGGCGTTGGCGGTGGCGAAGTCGACGGCGAACGCCGCGGTCCCGGTGCGGCTCACTGTGAAGGTCGCCGTCTTGGTTCCGCTGTTGCCCTCAGCGATGGTGACATCGTCGATGGAGATGTCGCCGACCACCGGGTTGCCGGTGGCGCCGGAAATCTCGAAGTTGCTGGCGCTAACGACGGCGCCTGTCTGCAGCGTTGCCAGCGCAATACCGGTGGCGGCACCGGAGCCGTCCGGGTCCCACATCACGGAGCGGGTAGTGGTATTGTACAGAAACTGGCCGTGGCCGGCGACCGTGCCCTGGTTCCCGGTCACGGCGGCGAACCAGGCTGGGTCCAGGACGAGTTTACCGGAGCCATTGTCGACGAGGCCGTTGCCCTGACTCAACCCATAGTCGCTGGCAGTGATGCCGAACTTGTCCTCGGCCGCGAAATCCGTGATGGTGACGGTGTTGGCTGCGTTGGCCCGGCCGAACATGAACGTATCGGCCGCCAAGCCGCCGGTGAGTGTATCCTTGCCGCCGCCGCCGCTGATGATGTTGGCGTTCGAGTTGCCTACGATCGAATTGACCTGGGCGTTGCCCGTGGCGCTGAGGGCGACCGCCGATTCCAGCAGCACCAGCCGCTCGAGGAATGGGCTCAGGGTATAGCTGACGGTGCTGTAAACCCTGTCTTTGCCCCCTTCGTCGACGCCTTGCGTTGTCGTCTCGCTGACGATGTCGTTCACATCGTCGACGTAGTAGTCGTCGTCGCCGGCCTCGCCGAACATGGTGTCGGCGCCGGCATCACCGCGCATGGCGTCGTTACCGGCCCCGCCAAACAGCGTATCGTTACCGGCGCCCCCATAAAGGTGATCGCGCCCGCCAAGGCCCGAGATGGTATCGCCTTCGGCTGTGCCAGTGAGATTGGGATCGTCAAGTTCTGTGCCGGTAATGTTTGCCATAATGCTGGCTCCGGGGCGCAATTGGGTTTGCTGCTTCACCCGCAGACGGACGATCAGGTGAGACGACAGGGATCGCCCGTTAACATGACCTATACAATCCACGCCGTCCGTAGGTAACTCCCGCTGTTGGACTACCTCGTAGTTTCCCTCTGATTTAGATCGATGGCCTTGTTTTGGACGCAGTCGCGTTGCGGCTCTGCCGTTCCTGCGTAGATAACTGTGCCCGCGTGGAATTGGTTACATGGCTTGTAACGACGTTAGGGGGTTACTAACTTTCAGCTCCCAGCTCGAGACCTTAAAGGTCGATATGAACGCCGACGGAATGGGTAGTTCAGAGTTTATCGAGCTTACCGACGCCCTCACAAGCGCATCATTCTCCAAGGCCGACTTCCGGTTTGGGTCAAAAGCGCCGTTTTGACAGTCGGCCGGTCACTTCCGGTCTGCCCCGATAATCGGACATCGTCGGCGTCGGCCGCCACTTCGCAAAAATGCCAACAGCGGTCATTTTCGAACGGCCCGAAGCGGCGCTCGCGCCGTAGTTCAACAGCTGCTCTGATGGGTTTTACGAACGATGGGCATACTGACCGTTCGTCCGCGAAGCCAGCCGCTCATTCATCGAAGTCGTCGTCTTCGCCCCGTGGTACCCTGGTGGCCCCGCGCTGCAGGAATTGCGGTGCGTGATGGCGCGGCTCGCGCGGGGCCGGCCGTTCGGAAGGGTCGCGGCCGAGCTTGGATTGCAGTTCCACCAGGTCGGTGAAGACGTCGGCCTGGCGCCGCAATTCGTCGGCGATCATCGGCGGCTGGCTCGAAATCGTCGACACCACCGTCACGCGGACGCCACGACGCTGTACCGCTTCGACCAGCGAGCGGAAATCGCCGTCACCCGAAAACAGCACCATTTGGTCGACATGTTCGGCGAGTTCCATAGCATCGACCGCGAGCTCGATATCCATGTTGCCCTTGACCTTGCGGCGGCCGGAGGCGTCGATGAATTCCTTGGTCGCCTTGGTGACGACGGTATAGCCGTTGTAATCGAGCCAGTCGATCAGGGGACGGATCGACGAGTATTCCTGATCTTCGATGATCGCGGTGTAGTAGAACGCGCGCAGCAGCGTGCCGCGGCTCTGGAATTCCTTGAGAAGGCGCTTGTAGTCGATGTCGAAGCCGAGCGTCTTGGCGGTGGCATAAAGATTGGCGCCATCGATGAAAAGCGCGATCTTGTTGGAATCGAGTGACATTTTGATAATGACCAAAGTCGAATTGGAAATGGAAGCAAACGCTTTCCCGTTTCAAGCTTTAGTTGGATTGAAAGGCACGATCACGTCTAGATTGTGGCGCCCTGGGAACCTGTCGAAATCCGAAGGGAGCGGCTCATCGGGAGAAAAACTACATCCTGTTGTTTTAAGTATCAAATTAATTCCTTGGAAGATGCTCCGCAACACAAGGGCGCGCTGCGCGAACTCTTAGGGCAAAAGGACCTCCTATGATCGCTCTTTCATGCAGTTTTGCTATACTTTGCTGTAAAACTTGAACCCTGCGACGAGATCGAGTGACACAAGATCAGGCTGACCAATGAGCGATCGCAAATGCCGAATCAATTTCCTGTTTTTGAACGGCTCTTGAAAAAGCGCGGCCGCGTATGGAGGTGGTGCCTGTGCACGACCGAAGGGAAGGTCGTCATGCACGGTACGGAAAGCAACCGAACCGCTGCCAAATACAAGGCTGATAGGGCGCTCTTCCTGATGCTGCTGTGCGCTCCATATCAGTCGACCCGCCTGAGTGACCGCGACGGCTCAGGCTACAACCGTTCAGGCCGGTCCCGTTTCACTAGCTGACTCTTCTCGACTTTGGGAAGTAGCGGGGCTGGAAAACGTCCACAGACCTGCGGTCGCTCGCGGCCTTTCCGCACGGCTCCGCAAGCTTTTGCACTATTCCACAATCGACTGAACCTATTGACTACCTTCGTTCTAACCTCGGCTTTGCGCCATTCGCGCCGTAATGACCCGCCCAGCGGACTTCCGATCTGTCTCGGATTTTGTTGCAAAAGTCGAAAATCGAACGATCCCGAAAATCTCGCGAAAGGTGATTTTCAGAGAGCTCTAACGTTGCGAAGCCACATCACGCCGCTACGCAGGTCCGGGGTCGTTTTTCCGAGGAACGACGTGGTCCCTCACGTCGCCACGTGCAACACGCGTCAGCGCCCCTGAAAATTTTCGTTCGTCACCCCAAAAGACTTTTACAACGAAATCTGTCAATAGGCGACATTGGCTCGCTCGCCTATTCTCCCCGACCGGGCGCTGATGAATCCGATCACCGGCATTGCCAGTTGCTGCGCGCGCGCCGAGAGTGGCCACGCTGCCGCACCGCCGAGTAGGGTGAAAAACGGCGTCGATGTGGTTGATCGAACGGCATCCGACCCTCAACGCAACCAATCATCGAGCCGCACCGAGATCAGGGCTGGCGAGCTGTTGCACGAGCCGTCGCGCTATTCGTCTTCATCGGGTTCTCTGACGGCCGGCGGCTGGCGCTCGTCGTCCGGTTCGGTGTCGTTGTCTTCATCCTCGTCATTATCATCATCATCGTCATCGTTGGGGTCTTGCGGCGGCATCGTGTTGCCCATGATGGTGACGAATCTCCACTCGGCCGCGGAAAAGTTCTCAGGGATGCGCTGGTTCATGGTCCGCTCCTTGCTGGATGTCGCGACATTCATGCGCGGATGTTATGGCGCGGGGCCAGAGCTCCAGCCCCTAGTTACGGTGCTTCGGGCCCCTCGTGAGTATTGTGCGTGGGAAAAGCAATCCGGTCTCGCCCCGATTCGGGTGGCCACCAAGCACCATGCGCGCGCCTCCTTAAGCGGCGGCGATCAGCGCGGTGGCAAGTTCCTGCGGCTGGTCTAACATCACGTCATGGCCGCAGGCGAAACTGACGAACTGCCAGCCTCGATCGTCCTTGAAGCGCGCGCCGAATTGCTGGAACGGCGACCGCTCCCGGCCGGTGGCGAGCATGTACACGCGCTTCGGCGCCTGCCGGCCACTGACTTCGAGCTTCTGCTCGAATGTCGCCAACCGCTGCTTGACACACATCGCATCGACCCAGGCGGCGTCCCGGGCGTTGACGGCAAAGGCAGCCGCCGGAATGGGCGTGCTCGGCTAGGCTGCGGTCGCATGTCCCTTTGCTGTGGGATACGTCGCCGACAATTCCGCAGAATCGCGTTCTCTCCAGTTGTGTAAAAACAGGCAATGGTTGGCGGGATCCCCCCGAGGCGGCGAGGCGGCGTCTGCGTTCGATGGAGCGGCGTCGATCAGGCGATTTTGACTCAGGTGCCCTTAGGAAGACTCGTGGCGCGTTTTGGCCCTTGGCTGGGGTCCACACCACGGGCAAGCGGAAATAACGCACCCTGAGCCACGCCTGAGTCATTGCGGCGACTATACAGCTTTCGGCAAGGCTCTGCGCGTCCTCGCCGGCAATATGACCGGCTGCGTGGGCCTGCCAAAGTTGGTGGGACAAAAAATCGAATTGTCGAGGATGCGTGGCGGCGATCGCGCAGCTGGTAGTACATGCAATTGTTAAAAATTATTCCGGGTTATCCGGCAGCCGGCAGACTAGTTTTCCGTCAGGGGATCGATCTTTTTTAAGGACCAGCGGCTTCGGACAGTCGATTCCGTACTCTACACAATAATCGCATATGCCAGATCGACAGGCATATTCCTTGGTCTTAAGACAGACCGATACGGGCTTGGGATCAGTGTAGTCCTGTGTACAGGCTGCGATCAGGAGTCCTAGTCCTAGGACCCCAAGATGTCGGGCTTTTAGAATCATCAGAACCACGCCTCGAGGCGTCGACGTAACTCAGAAGCAAAGCAAATCCCAGGGTCGCATCCGAGAGTGCGCTGGCCGTCATATAGACGACGAACCGACCTAGGCTGATTTCGCCTTCAGTTGGACCGACGAGCCACTCAACGAAGCCGGCGACCGACTGCCCGCGCATCGCGGCGGCGTGCTCAAGGGCAGCTCGGTGCGAGTCTGGGACACGAATTCCGATCGGGAAATGCGAGAGCCGGACATTGATTGCCGCCTGCCGGTTCTTTTTGTCGATGCCGGTGGTCCTCCAGCGCCTTCCCACCATCCTTTCGTCCCGAGGTGCGACTCAATGCGTGTTAGCCGTCGCCCCGGATATTCATTGCCCGGTAGGCCGCCGCGAGTTGCTCCGGCGGGGTTCTGGCCTTCAGGGCTTTCCAAGCCTCCCGAAACTCCGACTTGGCCGTGTTGATGTCCGGGGCTGACCCATCGGCAGTCCGTACGCTCCAGATCCAGGCGCACGGCATCCGTTCGGTGGCCAAACGGATCCGACCGATGCGCTGCCTGCCTTCGAGCGCGGCAAAGTCGCTAAGGCCGATGGAGCGCAGTTTCAGCATATCTCGTGGGCTTCAGGACACGACTACATTTCATCGGCGGCGTGACTGAGAAGAGCGTTTCCTTCTTGGCGGTGCATCGGGGATCCCGATGCAGGTCGTAAACCCGTCGGTCCCTCGCGCGGCCAAGCTGCACGGCGCGGCCTTTACGGTCTTTATTGAAATGCCGTCCGGGCCTTCCCTGCTTAATCCCGGACCGGTACTTACTGCCGGTAACGGCGGTGAGCCAGTTGGGACGGGTGCCCCGTTGGTCGGCGGTGGTTTTACCTGGAGTGTTGGAGCCTCGGTAGTAGGCGTTGTCGCCGTCTCCCCCAAGGGCGGCGGGCCAGGAAGTGGGGGAGGGCCGGGAAGCGGTGGAGGGCGTCCTATCAAGCTGCCGGGCGTTTCGAGCTGCTGTGCCAATACTGGAGACGACAAGGCCAGCAGTATTGCGGCTAGAAGGTAGTTCCGCATCAGCCCCTCCCTCGAGCCCGTCCGCACAACGCCGCACCAAGCCGAATATATTGGCTGCGATGACAAATGTTAATTCCGGTCATCCTGGCGGGTATTTTCTTGCCTGATGTCGCCGCGAGCCGCCGCCATTTTCGATCGTTCCGCGCAGCTCGAAGCCGCTCCGTTCTTCCCTTGCTAAGCCCCTTCCTAAATCTGTGACCGTGGCAGGTATTTTTTCCCCCTGTACCTGCGAACGATCGCCGCTCGGCCGATGATTTCGGTGTCGCAGCCAAGTCAGCCATGGCTGCGAAATGATCCGGACAACGTTCGTCAGGTTCTTTCGTCCCGGCCGCGGACGACGCTCGACGATTATCAGGCACGTCTCGTGCCGCCATGCGCAGAGTTAGCTGCGCCAGCTTCCGGCAGACACCGGCGCGTGCTGCAATCTCGGTGACCTTGTAACCTTCGCCGTTCTGCGCGGCGTCGTCACGCATCTGACGCGATTGCTCGGCCGGCAGATAGTCGAACAGACACTTGCCATTCTCGGGCACGAAGGCGTCGAGATAGACCAGGGAACGGATCTTCGCCGCGATCTGCTCGGCGACGCCGGTGATGACCATGCCGCCGTAGGAATGGCCACACAGCACTACGTCCGACAATTCCTCGCAGCGGATGACACCGACAATGTCCCGAACGTGCGTGTCGAGATCGATCGCGCGGTTGATCAGGTGAGCGCGCTCGCCGAGGCCGGTCAAAGTCGGCGTATAGACCTCGTGCCCGGCCTGGCGCAACAGCCGCGCCACCCGCTTGTAGCACCAGCCGCCATGCCAGGCGCCGTGGACGAGAACGAAGGTGGTCATGGTTGTCCTCCCGCTATCGGTCGGGTCTCGGCGCAACCTACCATTTTGGCACCGTCTTGTCGTCCCGCGCCTGAAGCGGCAGCCTCCATGCCACATTGAAGGACAGCGAGGACCTTCTTCGGGTCGTCGAGAGAAAAAGTCTCTATAAGTAGATCTTGTCCGCCATGTCGAGAACTTAGAACTCCTCAGCGCGTTCAGGCACTTCTGAGTTGGGTCAAACTGAGAAGTCCCGACGTGCAGCCGGGAACCCGGCACTCCAAGAGCGGACATTGTCAGTCCGGCCTCTTAGGTCCGAAAAGTGGCCGATACTGTTGCAAAAGTCGAAAGTTGCAGGGCTAAAGATTTTTCGCGAAAACACTAAGTAGCGAGCGATCGCTGATTCGTATGACCTCAATCGCGTTACCGACGTCGCCTGTGAATTTTGCGTGAGGTCGGGAGGTCCCCTCACATCTTGTACACGAATGCCGCGCCCACTGCCCGCAGAATTTTGGTCATCGGCGAAAATCGACTTTTGCAACATGGGGTAATTCCGGGATCGAGCCAGACAAAAGGCAAAGGAATCAGCTCTCCAGGAACGTAAGAGGCCAGCCTCATGTGGCCTCGCAACGATGGAGAGCGGCAATGGAATACTATGTCGGACTGGACGTATCGTTGAAGCAGACATCGATCTGCGTGGTCGATCAGACGGGGTCGGTCGTGCGAGAGGGCGTGGTCGATTCAGATCCTGAGGCGATCTCAGTTTACGTGAGGTCAAAAGCGCCGGATGCAGTACGCATCGGCCCCGACAACATCGCCCGAGCGCGTGAGTTGCTCGCCGTTTCAAATTCCCATGCCGAGCCCACCGCTGCCGCCGCCGATCCCGGCAAGCCGATTGTCCATGCTGCGGCGGTCGCATGATCATCATCGAGGTCTTCGAGCGCGGTGCAACGCCACGGCATCGGCCGACAGCTTCACCTACCGCAATCAAGATCGATACCTCATGACCGCGTCACACCCCCGCAAATCTGATCGTCGCACTAGCTGCCTCTCCACCGGCCACGGTAGAACGCGCTCAGATATCCAGCCGTCGTCTCAAATCATCCGACCCTTCACTGCGGTCGATGCGACCCGCCGCTCATCCAGCAGCCGTTTCACCGTCCACCAGCTTGCTGGAGCGCCTCGACTCCATTCACACACCTCAGCCGCGGCACTCAAATCCCCTAGCTCTCGCCGCGCTACCCTCGTGCCCCCTCCGGCGGTTTCCTCCCTTGGAGGTTTGCGGACGCCGGCCCCGCGCCCGCGGCACCACCGTCATGGGGCCGGCATGCGAAAACCTTCACAGAAGCGGTCGTAAACGATCGCGCGAGCGTTAGTGCTGATTTCATTGAGATGCAGACGTATGCCAAGGCTAGAAGCGATCGGATTGGTAGGTTGCCCCCGGGGTAGCGCTGCCGCTTTGCGGAGCGAGTTCATCGGCTTTGCGGATGGACGGTTTGTTACATCAAAAACACAAGGTCGCCGATCGCTGAAGCTTGTTTGGAGCTAAGAGTTGACATTGCAATCTGTCCTCCACGTTATAAAGTAACATTGGGACAGTCTGGAGTGCCTGCGCGGTCCCCGGTGAGCGTAGTGCGCCATGAATTGGTTTCGAAAACATCTCAAACTTGGCTCGCGGCTGGCGCTGTTTGCGCTCGCGATCCAGTTTGCGCTGTCGTTCGGGCATTTCCACGGGACAGCCGCCGTGCAGGCGGCGCCGGCCGCTCAGAGCGGGCTGGCCGACGCCGATCTCGCCATTGCCGCGACCCTTGCCGAGCGAGGAACGCACTCCGAAGCCGCGCAGCGGCAACAGCCTGCGGGCCACGATGACGACCACCACACGGCCAAGATTTGCGCGTGTTGCGCTGTCCTCTCGCTTGCCAATAATTTCCTGTTCGCCACGCCGCCGCGGCTCGAGCTGCCGCGGGCTGTCGAACTTCTGTATCTGACCACCGACGCCGAATTCGCGCATCTCGGCTCGCTCCATCCCGCATTCCACTCCCGCGCGCCTCCCGTCTCCTGACATCGATTGTTTGATGCACTCCCGAGGGGATCGCCGCGCCACGCGCGGCCGATCCACCGAGGGAAAATCGGAATCGATCCGTCGCGCATCGACGGAATCAGGATCGGGACAATGACATTCAAGAAGAAACGAGCGTTCTACATAGGTGGAACAAGCTGGCTACTGCTATGTGCGGTGGGCAATAGCGCGATGGCCCAGGATGCGGCCACGCCGCCGTCCTCGACACAGTTGCCTGAAATCACCGTGACGGCGCCGAGCCCGATCGTGCGCCGCCGCGTCGTTATTCCGGCGCGTACGCCAGTGCGCGTCGCCCGTACAGCGCCCGGCCGCACCCGTGAGCGCGCGCCGGAAGCTACGCCTGCGCCGGCCGCTCCCGCGCCTCAACAGGGCGTGCTGCCCGTCGTGACCGACCAGTTTGCCACCGTCACCGTCGTGCCCAACGAGGAGATCCGCCGCGACGGCACGGCTCAGCTCGGCGATCTCCTGTTCTCAAAACCCGGCATTACCGGCTCGACCTTTGCGCCGGGCGCCGCTAGCCGGCCGATCATCCGCGGTCTCGACGTCAATCGCGTCGGCATCACCGAAAATGGCGTCAACGCCGGCGGCGCTTCCGATCTTGGCGAAGACCATTTCGTTCCGGTCGATCCATTGGCGACAAACCAGGTCGAGGTCATCCGCGGTCCGGCGGCGATGCGGTGCGGATCGACATCGATCGGCGGCGTCGTCAGCGCAACCAACAATCGCATCCCGGACTCCCTGCCCACATGCGCGGCCACACCGTTCCAGACCTACGGACTGCCGGCTAAAGCGCCGCTCGCAAACGTGGGATCACCTTACTGCGTTACGGTCGAAACCCGAACGGCCGTCAGTTCCGTCGACCGGGGTGTCGATGGCGGCATTCTGCTCGATGCCGGCGGCGGCAATTTCGCGATCCATGCCGACGCCTATGGCCGCAAGGCCAGCGATTACAGCATTCCGGGCTATCCGTATTTGTTCGACCAGACCCGCCCGGTCAACGGCCGGCAGCCGAATTCGGCGATGCAGGCGGATGGTGCGTCGATCGGCGGCTTTTACATCTTCCATGGCGGTTTCATCGGGGCGGCGATCACGCAGAACGACACGCTTTATCGCATTCCCGGCATCGACGGCGCCGATCACCAGACCCGGATCGACGCGCATCAGACCAAATTCACGGCCAAGGGCGAATACAGGCCGGACGCGGCGGCGATCGACGCGGTACGTTTCTCGGCCGGCGCCACCGATTACAAGCACAACGAGATCGGCTCGCGGACCCCGCCGATCCGACAACGCTCGGCGTGCGGCAGACCTTTACCAACAAGGAGCAGGAAGGGCGCGTCGAGGTGCAGATGGCGCCGTTCAACGCGCGCTTTGCCGCCGTCACGACGGCATTCGGCCTGCAGGCCGGGCATCAGGAACTGACGGCGCCAAGCCCGGACGATCCAACCAGTCCGCTCAACGGATTGTTTGATCCGAACAAGAATAACAGGGGCGCCGGCTACGTCTTCAACGAATTCAAGTTCACCGAAACCACCAAGGCGCAGATCGCCGGCCGGATCGAGCATGTCAGTCTCAGCGGAACGACGCCGGCATTCATTCCGGAGCTGTTCGACCTCAATGCCAATCCTGGCGATATCGGTCCGCCGACGGCGCGCAATCCAAGCTTCACGCCGAAGAGCGCGAGCATCGGCTTGATCCAGAATCTTCCAGGCGAACTGGTTGCCAGCATCACCGCGCAATATGTCGAGCGCGCGCCCAAGCCGGCGGAATTGTTTTCGCGCGGAGCGCACGACGCAACCGCCACCTTCGACATCGGCAATCCCAATCTGGGCATCGAAACCGCCAAGTCGATCGAGATCGGACTGCGACGGGCGACCGGCCCCTTCAGGTTCGAAGCAACCGCTTACTACACCAAGTTCAATGGCTTCATTTTCCGCCGTCTTACCGGCAACACCTGCGAAGATGTCGCTTGTGTCGGTCCTGCCGACCCGGCGTATCCGCTTGAGCTGAACCAGGCGATCTATTCGCAACGCGACGCCACCTTCCGCGGCGGCGAGTTCCAGAGCCAGTTGGACGTCGGCCCGCTGAACGGTGGCATCTGGGGCATCGAGAACCAGTTCGATGTCGTGCGCGCGACTTTCAGCGACGGCACCAATGTCCCGCGCATTCCGCCGGTGCGCGTGGGCGGCGGCCTGTTCTGGCGCGATGCCAACTGGCTGACGCGGGTCAACCTGCTGCACGCCTTTGCGCAGAACGACATCGCCCCGATCGGCGAGACGCCGACCGCAGGCTATAACCTGTTGAAGGCGGAGGTCAGCTACAAGACAAAGCTCGATCCGTCCTGGTTCGGCCCACGCGAGATGATGGTCGGCCTGGTCGGCAACAACCTCTTGAACGAGAACATTCGCAACGCCGTCTCCTTCAACAAGGACCAAGTGCTGTTGCCGGGCATCGGCGTGCGGGCGTTCGCGAATCTGAAGTTTTGAGCCGAAAGGCCGAAAGGAGAGCTACCGCTGACAGCCGGAAGAGGTCTCAAGATGAGTGGCAGAGGTGGCGCAGCAATGGCCGGTGGCTGGCACGGTATCGGCGCCGATACCGGCCCCCGGAATGCTACGGAACTCGCGAATTGTGGCTGGCTCGTCGAGGTTTACTTGATTGGGGAACGCGAAACTGATCCCAGGTTCTTCGCTGTTGGAACACACGAGGCTGGCGACGCGGAAGAGGCGATCCTGCGCTATCCAGGTATCGTTCGCGAAGACAAAAGGAACGCGCGGCGACGCCTTTCCGATAAGGAGATCGCGTGTCTCGGACTGAGAG
Organism: Bradyrhizobium sp. sBnM-33; assembly: GCF_032917945.1. Taxonomy (NCBI): domain Bacteria; kingdom Pseudomonadati; phylum Pseudomonadota; class Alphaproteobacteria; order Hyphomicrobiales; family Nitrobacteraceae; genus Bradyrhizobium; species Bradyrhizobium sp. sBnM-33. The sequence goes on along the minus strand of NZ_CP136624.1, from coordinate 6,280,539 downwards.
CGGATGGCGTGAGGCCGTATATTCTAGGGCCTAGTTGGGAATGATCACCGCAAGGCAAGTTCTGGATCGATGTTGCCAAAGCAGGCTCCGGGGGTGGGGCATCGAACGCTGAGTAGAAATCCGCTACGAGGTGACGTTATGACGATTGGCGATCGGTCGTCGTCGCGGCCGTATAGCTTCTCTGGAGCCGGTAATGCCCACCCGTAGAGATGTACTCCTGCCGCAGGCAACTGGTGTCCCTGCAAAACCGTGCCTGCTCATCACAATGCAAATGTTCGACGTGCAGCTTGATCACCCGTGAATTGTCGCGAACTCGGCGGCGCACGCCGGATTGTGGAGGACGAAGTGCGGACACGCCTCGCTACATACGGCACTAAGCGGCGAAGACAAATTCCACAAGTACCACCGCCAATTATCGCGCCCAATTCTGCCAAGAATCAGACCCGCTTGAACAGGCCATTCCGGGGGTAATCCGTAGTGGTAAGGCCCGGCGTATGTCTTCCGGCAACCTCGTGCGCCAGGCCGCTTATTCGTTCCACGTGCGTTCACCGCAGTCGCACTTAAACATATGAAAGACGGCTCCGCTTTCGCTGTCCACCACCGTTCTGACGAGGGCGAGCTTTCCCGCGCACAATCGGCAGGTCTCGGTTGATTGATCGTCGAAGGTGGCGATCTTCTCGGCCCAAAATAACTCCACGGCGTCCCCGCCAAAATGAACGGTTAACATAACCAGAATTGGCCAGGGAAAAAGTGGCAATTTGACCTAAGGGCCATTTCTGGTATTTCATTTGCGGGCGATGGAGAAGGCTGCCAGCGCGACGGCATGTGTCTGGCGTTGCTCGGCAAACGGCTCGCCGGCATCTGAAACGTTTGATTGCCCACAAATCAAAGGCCCGCCGGTTCATGCTGGCGGGCTTGTTCGTCGCGGCGCCGCGTCTCTTCCATGAACCGTCGCAGCTCGCGGAGTTCCTCCTTTCGGAGCTCCCAAAGCCAGACGCATCCGCCGATGAACCCGGCCAGGGTGAATGTGCCGAGGGAGTGTTCGTAGGACCACCGCTTCGAAGAGGTTGCGGACGAAGTAGATCGCGCTGATAGCGATCAGCGTCCACGCAATGAGCCTTCTCTTCAATCACGATAGCGCTACCCCGGTTGCTACCCCAGCGGGTCTTGAAATGATCGGCAATACGCCTGCGGATGCATTGCTGTTGGTATCGAACGTCGCGGGATTGCTCGCGATTGTCGTCCTTTTCAAGCTGGTTCGCGAAGAATTTGGTGATCAACTGGCTCTCGCCACAACCGCGCTGCTCAGCTTTTTTCCCGCTTCGGTCTTGCTATCGGCCGGGTATACCGAGCCCTTGGCACTGCTGCTAATCGTCTCGTTCTTTCTTGCTTTGAAACGAAAATACTACTTGTCGGCAGCACTGCTTGCAGGCTTGGCAGTCTCTACCCGATCGACGGGCGTTGTCCTATTACCTGTCCTTCTTTGGGAGATGTGGGCCAATCGCGATCAGACGAAGTTCCTTCTTGCCCTCGTGCCATGCGTCCTTCTTGCGACGTCGGGCATCTGGCTATTCATGACCTATCTCTGGAGCGCCTTCGGAACTCCGTTTGCTTTTGCGGATGGGCAGGTGGCATTCCATCAAGGAACGACGCTAGCGACAAGATTGATCGCGGCACTAAAGCTTGAGCCGTTCACACGAATAATGCTCAATGATTGGAATCCATGGGGACAAGCTAGCTGGTTTACATTATTGTTCATTGCCCTGATTGTTTTGGGCTGGTCTCGACTGCGCGCAAGCTGGACACTGTTCGCCATGGCAGTCCTGTTACTGCCATATCTAACACTCAGCGGTGGGCCAGCAGGCTTCGTCTCGATGAGTCGATTTAATCTCGTTTCATTTCCCCTGTTTGTGACGTTGGCAGGTTTAGGATTGCGAGCGAAGTGGCTTTTGGCAGGGGTGATAGGACTCTTCGGCGCGTCCTTGTTCATGAACACCGCCTTGTTTGCTCGTAGAATTTGGATCGGTTGACTCGCGATGACATGGTTGAGCAACGACTCAGTTTCACGCTGCGTGTCCACCACAGATTTTTCAGATCGAATGTTCGCTTCGGGTCAATCGCGTCGTTTTGGTCGGCTAGCCACTTCCGGACCACCCCGATCAGCGGGCATTCGCAGGGTACGTCGGCACGCCTTAAGGTGCCATAAGCCGGCCGAAATATCCGCGTTGCTGACCGAGAGTCTCGCAGATAGGCTTATAAGCAGATAGGCTTTATAAGAAGTCGAGGCGGCAATCACGGAGCCACGACCGACCAATCTCGCATGGTTTGCTTGATGCGCTCGAGCTCCTCTGACGGTATAATGCTCATGTGACAGATGGTGTTGCGTCTGACGGTGGAACCCACTCCTGCAGGCTCGGGTAGCCGCCCGACCGCCATAGGAGCCTGAATATGAACTTAGTCTGTGCGGGCGTATCAACGAGTTAGCAGGAAGTTATCCGGCGATCGCGTGTAGCGCGAATGGTCAAAGCGCAACCAATAGGGCTCCCCACCAAGAGGGCCGCGTATTGCAATCCGTATCCAAGATTCCCGGTCGCTATTATCTGGCAATCTTTGTGCTGGCGTTCGCGACGCTTTCCTACCAGATCCTGATAACGCGCTTCTTCAGCGTTATGCTCCATTATCATTTCGCATTCGCGGCCATTTCACTTGCCATGCTGGGGCTCACCCGCGGAGCGATGGAGGTCTATGGCAAGCCCGCCCGTTATGCGGCCGAGCGGGTCGGGATCGAATTCGCGCGCCACGCGTCATGGTTCGCACTCAGCAGCGTTGGCGCAATGATCGTCTTCCTGTGCGTGCCGCTCGTCGTATCTGCAGAAAATGTGCCCCTCGCTCTGGCGCTGGCGACCATCGCCTTCGTGGCTCCGTTCACGGAAGGCGGGGTTTGCATCACGCTATTGCTCACGCGCTTGCCGTATCGCGGCGGGTGGCTCTATGCGGCCGATCTCCTGGGCGCCGCAGTTGGATGTCTCTGGGTGATCTTCATACTGCTGGTGATTGACCCGGTAAGCGCCACGTTATGGATCGGAGCTTCTGCTGCCGGCGTTGGCTGGATCGTCGTGCGAACCAGCGATGACGTCCGTAGTGTGCGTTTGAGCGGGGCTGTCGCGCTAGCGCTCGCCGTCGCGGCCACCATGCACTCCGGCCTTGACCTGGCCGGTCGAAGCCATCTCGGTGTGTTCTGGGCCAAGGGCGCTGAGCAGACCGGCACGCTGTTCGAACGCTGGAATACCTATTCGCGGGTGAGGGTGCGCGAACTGGCCGACAAGGTCCCGTTTGGCTGGGGTCTGGTCCGCACTCCTGATGCCCGGATCGACCAACACTACCTCGACATCGATGCCGATGCAGGCACGGTCATCACCAGGTATGATGGCGACATCGGAAAACTCGGCTACCTGAAAGATGATGTCATCAATGCAGCCTACCTCGTGCAGCCGGCGGCCGACGTCGCTGTCGTTGGCGTCGGCGGCGGTCGTGACATCCTTTCCGGTCTGCTCTTCGGCGCCAGCCGGATTCGCGCAATTGAGATCAACCCAGCGATCTTCGAAGTGCTCACCGAAAAATTCGCCGATTTCTCCGGCCATCTCGATCGCCAGCCCGGCGTATCCTTGGTCAATGCCGAGGCGCGAAGCTACATCAACCACTCGCCCGAGCGGTACGACCTGGTGCAGATTTCACTCATCGACACCTGGGCGGCGACGGCGGCCGGCGGCCTGACGCTCACCGAAAATCATCTCTATACCGGGGAGGCGTGGGATGATTTTTACCGGGCGCTCAAGCCTGGCGGACTGTTGTCGGTATCACGCTGGTACGGTGCCGAGAAGCACCGTGGCGAGCTATACCGACTGATCGCGATTGCCGCGAGCGCGCTGCAGCTCAAGGGAGTGTCGGCCGGGGAACTGCGGCATCACGTCGTCGCGGTCAACGTCGGCAACATCGTGACGGTGATTACCCGGCCTGACGCGTTCAGCGGCGCAGAATGGCAAGGCGCGCGCGAGAGACTTCAGGCGCAGGGCTTCAAGATATTGTTGGGGCCGGACTTCACCTTCGATGCCGTCACCTCGATATTACTGTCCGACAAGGCAGACCAGGCTTTCTTCGATTCGCTGCCGGAAAACATCGCTGCTTCGACGGACGACAATCCGTTCTTCTTCTATACGTCGCGCTTCAGCGATTTCGTGAGCATCCATAGTTGGGACATCATGAGCAACAATGTCGCGATCGGCATCACCGGCTTGCTCATCATCGTAGCGCTCTGCGCTTGCGGATATTACATCGTGCTGCCCTTCCTCCGTCTTGCGACGCGGATGCCAATGGCGACACTGACGCCGCCCGTGGCCTATTTCAGCGCGATCGGGATGGGCTTCATGCTGATCGAGATATCGCAGATGCAGCGCCTGATGGTCTTTCTCGGACATCCCGTTTACGGGCTGAGCGTCGTGCTATTCACAATTCTTCTCTTTAGCGGGATTGGCAGCGCCACGGTCGGTGCGGATACCTCCTCCCGATCACGCGTCACCGTCTTCAGGACTGCCGCCCTCCTCACCACGCTCGTGGCGGCAGGGCTGCTGACACCGCTGGTCACCACCTGGGCGCGGTCGCTGTCAACCGACATGCGTATTCTGGTGTCTCTCCTGCTGCTGGCTCCTCCTGCATTCTGCATGGGGATGATGTTTCCGCTCGGCCTCGGTGTCTGGCGCCGTCATCATGAACTGCTGCCGTTCTTCTGGAGCACCAACGGAATTACGTCGATGTTCGCCTCGGTGCTGGGTGTGGCGTTGTCGATCCAGTTCGGCATCGCCAAGACCTATGCGCTGGGGGTGTGCTCTTATGCGGTCTGCGCCATCGTGATCATTGCAAGCCGCTGGGTGCAGTCGATCGACAGGTCAGCCGAGAAGGGCCCCGTTAGCCCCGAGGCTGGTATCGCAGGAAAGGAAGGCGCCGCGATTCGGCGGCCACATCAGTAAAGGGAAGTCCGAATACCGCGTCTTCGGGGAGGGGCAAGGGGGATGGCAGTCGCACCCACTGCAGATGCGAATAGTGCATCGCAAGCGCGACGTGCGGCGCACGACGGCTATGGGTCACGTGTGGACGGCGCCCTGGCAAGAACTTTCTGACGTTTTGCAGCATTGGTCGGGTGCGGTCACGTGTCCGGCCTTTTAATGCGGCAGGTGTGGCCGCTGGCCCTAATGCTCTGCGCGGATCGGGTCCCAATCGTTCGCATGCACTTGAAAGTGCGTTGACCCAAACGGGCTCTCCCAATCCCCGGAACAACCGTATCTGCATTACGTCGTCATGCCCTCGCCAATCGTTGAAACTCCTGTTGTCTATGCTGCTGGCAGCAATCTTGGCTCTTTGAACTGCTCTCCGCGTACCATCATGGCCCAGGCCATGCGCGCGATCTTATTGGCAAGCGCCACGGCGGCGACCTTGATCGGCCGGCGCTCCATAATATGCGCCAGCCAGAGGCGCCGCGTGCCATGCTGCCGCGCATATCGGATAACGGCCATGGCGCCCGTGACGAGCAGCCATCGCAAATACCGATTTCCCTGCTTTGAAATTCTGCCCAACGTTCCTTGCCGCCGGTCGAATGCTGCTTGGGAACAAGCCCGATCCAGGCCGCCAGGCTTCGTCCGGACGAGAACTCTTTCCAGTCACCGACTTCTGAGACCAGGGCGGTGGCGACGATGGGACCAACGCCTGGGATCTGCTCGAGCCGGCGACTTTCTTCGCTCGAACGATGCCAGGCATGGATGCGCTTCTCGATAGCTCCGATCTCTGCTGTGATCGCGGCGTGTTGGCCGGCAAGAACATCGAGGCTGAACCGTGCGGCCGCGGGTATCCGACCATCCTTCTCGTCAGCAATGATCTTGAACAGCTCGGCTGTGCCGTTGCGCCCCTTTGCCGAGATAATGCCGAGCTCGGCCAGGTGACCACGGATCGCGTTCGACAGCATCGTTCGTTGACGGACCAGTAGCTGTCGGCTGCGATGCAGCATCAGGCCTGATTGTTGCTGCTCGCTTTTGGTCGGTACAAAACGCATCGACGGACGTGTCACTGCCTCGCAGATCGCCGCAGCATCATTAGCGTCGTTCTTACTGCGCTTGAGATAGGCCTTCACATAACTGGGCGGCATCAGCCGCACCGTATGGCCGAGCGCCCGGAGCTCACGGCTCCAATAATGGGCACTTGGGCAAGCTTCAATGCCAACAACGCAAGCCGGCAAAGTCGAGAAGAACTCCAGCACCTTGGCGCGGCTCACACGTTTGCGGATCACAACCGCGCCATCAACATCTGCGCCGTGAACCTGGAAGACTGACTTCGCAATATCGAGACCAATCGTGCTAACCTCGCCCATGGACGGCTCCCCTCAAAGTGGTTTGCTTCAACGCAACCACCCTATGGCACTTCGATGCCGCAGAGTGGGCGCCGTCCACAGCATCAATCGCGTCGGCTTGGCCGGGACCACGGCGACTTCCGGTCTACCCCGGCGAACGGACATTCGCACAATAGGCGGGCATGTCTCAAAGGTGCCACGAACGGACTCATGCATCGCAACAAATTCGAGGAAATTCATTGGCGCAAATCTGATCTCCAGTGCGACAGGACGTCGGTGGTTTGAAATTGGTTGTCAGGCGTGCAGCTCATCGAGCAACGCCTTCGCTTCCTTCAGATCGAGTGTATCGAAGCCCTCGGTGAACCAGCCGTAGACCGGAGCGAGAAGCTCGCGGGCCGCATCTTGCTTACCCTGATCGCGCCAGAGCCGCGCCATGCTCATCGCTGCGCGTAGCTCCCAGGACTTTGCCTGCTGCGCGCGCGCGATAGCTAGGACCTGCTCGAAACATTCTTGCGCCTTCGCCGCGTCAGGCTCTGGCGGCGCCATCAACGCGATTTCGCCCGCGATACGATTGACCTCCGCCTCGAACCAACGTTCTTCGCTCTTCTTTATGATAGTCATCGCTTCATCAATGCAACGCGATGCTTCGCTTGATTGGCCGAGTGCAGTATGAACGAGCGCCATTAATGACAAGAAGAATGGCTGCAAAAACGTCGTTCCCATTGAGCGATGTGCGCTGAGCCCGCCCGTAATCATTTCAATTGCGTGCGCAGATTTCTCAGTAAGAGCCAGCACGCTACCTTGCACAAGTGTTCCGGCGACCCTATAAGTCGGGGAGCTATTCTGATCCGCCAACGCGACAAGTTCCTTACCCAACGCGTTTGCTGCTGTGTAACATCCACATGACGCTTTCATAAGACCTGTCCACCACAGCGCAAACATTAACGTAGAAGCGTGATCGATCTCCCGCGCTTCTTGCATCGCGCGCTCAGCATCCGCCAGTGCGGCGTCAGGGTAGCCAAGCATCCACATTGTCAAGGAACGAAACGACAAGTCCACAACTCGTTGGTCTTGTGCAGCAAACCTAGTTAACAGCGCACGATGGACAGTAGGATCGTACAGCGCCAGTGCCTGATCGTGGTGCGCTCGGGCTCGCAGGAACTTGCCCGCCGAAGCACAGGCAACACCCATCATGGAATGCCCGGCCATAAGCGGAGCTGTTGCACCCTGGCTCTCGGCGAGCGTCAGGAACTGCGCCGCAAGCTCGCGCAGCACGGCGCCGTTGAATCCGACAAAGTTGGCGACGCAACCGCCGAACAGAACTGAGAATAACAACAGAGGGTCTTGAGGGGCTCGCCGAGAGCTTCAGCATGTTCGATGAGTAGACGTGCACGCTCTGTAGCCGCTTTAGATTCAGCCGCAGCAAAACCTTTGACATTGAGAAGCGGCGGGACTAGCGCGACCTGAAGCTTGATTTCTTCCTGACGAAGCGCCGGCGAACTCGGTAAGGTTTTGATCTGGGCAAACGCGCGCGTCAGTTGCTCTATTGCTTCGACGAGTGACGAACGCTCCAGCGACCGCTGCCCAGCTTTGCCCCAAAGGTATACAGCCTTCTCAATCAGACCAGCCTCGGTGTAGTGGCGCGCCGCCAACTCGGGCTGGCTATCGGCGATATCCGGAAAGTAGCTTTCGATGGCTTCGGCGATCCGGGCGTGAAGCGCGCGTCTCGGCTCGCGCAGCAAAGTACCATAAGCCGCGTCCTGCACCAGTGCATGCTTGAACAGATAGCTTGCGTGCGGCAGAACACCCTGACGAAATAGCAAGCCAGCCCCTATGAGACGGTCGAGCGCTGATGCTAACTCCGGCTCGGGCTTTGTCGCGACCGCGGACAAGAGGGCATAAGAGAACTCTCGCCCAATCGCTGCGCCAATCTGCGCCACCTCCTTAGCAGGACCCAGCCGGTCGAGCCGCGCCATCAGCGAGGCATGCAAGCTTGCGGGGACTGCTAAAGCCGTATGCGGCACAGTCGCGGCAGTCCGTTGCGCTTCTTCCTCACTCCCGGCTTCCAGCACTGCCTTGGTCATTTCCTCCACGAACAGCGGGATGCCGTCCGTGCGCTCAATTATGTCGTGCCGGACGCCCGTCGGGATGAACTTGTTGCCGACGACGCCGTCAATCATGGCCTCGATGTCGCGCGGCGCCAGCCGATTGATGGTGAGAGCCGTCACGTATGGCCGCCCGATCCAGGCTGGCTCGAACTCTGGACGGAACGTCACAATCAGCAGCACAGGAAGGGAACGAACCCTATCGACGACCCGATCGAGCGTTTCCAGGCTCGTGGGGTCGGTCCAGTGCGCATCCTCGAAGATCATCAGCAAGGGGTTTTGCCGCGACAATGCCTCCACGTGCGCGGTGAGCGCTTCCAGCGTTTTCTGCCTGCGCTGTTGTGGTTCCAGATCGAGCGCCGGATAACGTCCGTCGTTCGGGAGCGACAGCATCTCGGCGAATAGTGCCGCGTCTTCCATCCGGGTCGAGGTGTCGGCCAGCACCGCGTCGAGCTTGTCGAGCTTCGTTTGCGGGGTGTCGTCGAACACAAATCCAGCGGCGCGCTCCATCTGACCGATCACTGGATAATGGGCGCTGTCGGTGTGCTGCGGAGAGCAGAAATAGCGCAAGCGCGTGTGCGGCTCGCTGACGAGGCGTTCCATGAGCGACGCAGTAAGCCGCGACTTCCCTATACCTGCCTCGCCGGAAAGCAGCACCACCTGGCCTTCACCCCTCTTTGCCCTCGACCAGCGCCGAAGAAGCAATTCGAGTTCTTCTTCCCGCCCGACCAGTGCGGTCAGACCCGCCGTGTGCAGCGCCTCGAAGCGGCTTGCCACGGAACTCGCCCGCAGCGCCGCCCAGGCCCGCACCGGTCTGGCGATACCCTTGAAGTCTTTCGCGCCGAGGTCCTCTAGCTCGAACAGATTGCCAAGAAGCGTGCGCGTGCTTTCGGCCATGACCACCGTGTTTGGCTCGGCAACGCTTTGCAGACGGGCTGCGAGGTTCGGCGTCTCGCCAACGATGCCGCGCTCCTGCGCTTCACCCGAGCCGATCAGGTCGCCGACCACGACCAGCCCAGTGGCTATGCCAACGCGAGTTTGCAATGAGACAGGAGCCTTCAACGCGCTGACCGCCGCGATCAGTTCAAGTCCAGCTCGTACCGCTCGCTCTGCGTCGTCTTCATGTGCTTGGGGATACCCGAAGTACACTAGGACCCCGTCGCCCATGTACTTCGCAACGAACCCGCCAAGGCGACGGACGGTCTCGGTGACGCATCTCTGATAGGCCGAAATGATCTCGCGCAAGTCCTCCGGGTCCATTCGCGCGGATAACGCGGTTGAACCAACCAAATCCGCGAGCATCACGGAGACTTGGCGGCGCTCTGCGCTGTCCTGTGGTTGTGGGGCCACAGGCGTTGTTGCCGCCTCAGTCGGTTTGGATTGAATTTTCTCAATGCCGTTCAGATCGGCTATCGCGCGCAACAATTCGGCAAAGCGCTGCGCATACTCGGACAAGCCGAGCTTTTTGAGCCAATCCGCAATCTGCTGCATGGCGGCGCCCCGGATTTAACGCTATCCGTTCTGGACCGGGAGGACAGAAAGTCTACCACACGCCGCAACATATTACAGCGCCCACACAAGGGGCACATGTCCGTTGAGGGTCACTCTCGGACTTCGGCGTGCGCAGTTGCGAAGTCTGCTTTGGCGCGATGAACTGACATAGTCCGGCCGCTTCGGAGGGTCCGGAAAGTGCCGATTTTGTTGCAAAAGTCGAAAATCGAACGACCCCGAAAATCTCGCGAAAGGTGATTTTCAGGAGAGCTGTACGTTGCGAAGCCACATCACGCCGCTACGCAGGTCCGTGGTCGTTTTTCCGAGGAACGACGTGGTCTCTCACGTCGCCACGTGCAACACGCGTCAGCGTCCCTGAAAATTTTCGTTCGTCACCCCAAAAAGACTTTTACAACGAAATCTGCCAAAAGCAGACCTTATTGAGAGCCTTCGAAGCCTACCGATGGCTTTGGCTGTGCGTGATGGGAGACCATGCACCAGCGCCCACCGATCTTCTCGAAGACGTTTGTCACGATCCAATCGATGTCGCGTGCGGTGCCGTCCTTTCAGCGCGCGTCCGACCTCCAGGCCGATTTGCCACGCGAGATTGCCGACTACATGAATCTGCGCGTCGGCGATCGAGACGCTACGCGACACAAATTCAATGTTGAACGACTTCCAGTATCGTTTCTGCGCGTCCCCACCGACAATGATGGACGTGCTGCTCGGTCCCACATAGGTCACGTAACGCGTGTTCGCCCAGACGGTCTCCATGCACGTACCGTCATCTAGCACCGGTAAGGCCGCATAGAAGGCGTTGCTCGCGGCCTCGACCTCTTCGATGTCCGCCCAGCGGGCTGTCGTCATTGGGGCAGCTTGATGCCGGCTTCTTTCACGACGCGGCTCCAATGGCCAACCTGTTTGCGCATGAAGTCTCTGAAATCCGGCTGGGCGCCGCCGGCGGGCGTCGCCCCTAACTTCTCAAAGGTTTCGCGAACTTTCGGGTCACGTAGCGCCCGATTCACCGCCTCGTTCAGCCGGCCAACGACGGCGTCGGGCGTCCCGCTCTTCACCGCGAAGCCGACGTAATCCTCTACAACAAGGTTCGGGAAGCCTTGCTCGACCACCGTCGGCACGTTCGGCAGGCCGACGATGCGCGACGGAGCTGTCACCGCAATCCCGCGCAGTTTGCCCGTCGCGATCAGGTCGCCGGCAGTAACGCTGGCGAGGAAATCGAAGTGATTGATACCGGTGAGCAAATCCGCGAGACGCTGCTGCGGTTGCACGTATGGAACGTGGACCGCCTGAACGCCGGCCTCCAGTTTGAACAGTTCCGCGGCCAGGTGCGCCGGCGTACCGAAGCCCGCAGAAGAGAAGTTGAACTGCCCCGGGCGCGCTTTCAACAGCGCGACAAACTCCGGCATTGTCTTCGCCGAGAAGTCCGGCGGTATAACGAGCACGTTGTACGATGTCGAAAGCTTCACGACGGGTATGAAGTCGTCATCCGGGCGAATGCCAAGCTGCGGCATCAGCGCAGGAACGGCCGCGGTGGGCACACTCATCGGGTAGATCGTCAGGCCGTCAGCCGGCTGCTTCAAAACGTCCAGCATTGCGACCGTTTGCAATGCACCGGGCCGGTTCTCCACCACCACGCGCCATCCTTCGCGCTCGGAAAGCTGCGACGCCACGACCCGGCTGATGACGTCCGGTGGTGTGCCGGGCGGCGTCGGCACGACAATCCGGATGGCCCTGGAGGGAAACGATTCAGCGTGGGCGGGCGCAGGCGAGCCCCAACCGGCGAGCCCGAAAGCGAAGACCGATATCAATGCTGTAGACCACTTCATCTTGCCCGAGCCTCCTCTGACGATCACTTGCTCGATGGTTTGGTCGCCGGTCTTACGGAATCGGCACATTCCACCTTTCCTTCTGCTTGCGCCGGATTTCCGCGAGGCCATTCAGACAGCGTGTATACCTTCCCTGGGGCTCCTCGAATCCGAGGTCGGTGCAAAGCATTCTGTCTTCCTGCGCGATCTCGGCCCTCTTGGCGGCGTCTGCGGCGATCTGCGCGTTCCGACCGATTGTGAAACCCCACGCAAGCAGAGCGGCGATCAAGGCGAAACCCAGAACCGATGCGGCCCTCGAAAACGAAATTCGCTCACCGGCAACGCTTGCTCCGTTCTCGTCATCGCTCGCTCCCAAACCGCTTGTCGTGACGAGAGTTTGCCGGAAAACCATATAGTCGATAAGCTCGATTTTTTATCGCCCCTATAGCTTTTAGGAATATCGGCATGGACGACGACCAGATCAGCCGCCGCATCAAGCTGCGGCACCTCCGGACACTTATCGCCGTTGCCCACAGCGGCAGCATGGCAAGAGCCGCCGAGCAGCTATCAGTCTCTCAGCCGGTCGTCTCAAAGGCGATTGCTGAGCTGGAGCAGATCGTCGGTGTCGCATTGTTCGATCGGATCGCTCACGGCGTGACGCCGACGCTCTACGGGCGCGCGCTGCTCAACCGAAGCGCCGCGCTCATAGACGATCTGAATACGACCGTGAGCGAACTGAGACACCTCGCGGACCCCACGCACGGCAAGCTTCGAATAGGCTGCGAGGAGAATCTCGCGACGGGCCTGCTGCCGACCCTGATTGATCAGCTATCGCGTCAATACCCCGGGCTCGTTTTCGACCTTGCGCTGGGCGATCCAGCAACGCTGCAGCGCCGCGATCTGCTCGGTCGGAAGGTAGAGCTTGCGATCATGCGCTCCGAGGTCCACGAGTTGGACGAAGGTTTGGAGCAGACCATCCTGTACGATGATCGGCTCTGGGTCGTCGCTGGCGCGAACAGCCCGTGGGTGGCGCGACGAAAGGTGAGCCTCGCCGATCTGGTGCAGGAGCGCTGGTGTTTGCCCCCGCCGGACCATCCAGTGGGCGCGCTGGTGATCAAAGCCTTCGATCGCGCCGGGCTCGTTCCTCCGGCGCGCACTGTCACCGTGGCGTCGGCACAGTGCACCAGCAACCTCGTTGCGCGCGGGCAATATCTCGGCGTCCTCGGCAGCCTTTTTCTGCAATTCAACCCGCCGAGCGTCCAGCTCAGGGCGCTGCCAGTGACTTTTCCGGTGGCGGCTCCTCCGATCAACATCGTCACGCTAAAGCAGCGTGCGCTTAGCCCAGTCGCAAGAATGTTCGCCGAGTTTGTCCGCAAGATCGCAAACCCTGCCGCGAAAACACGGCGGGCGCGCGCGCCGCTTAATTAGGTCATGAAATTCCGCGATTTCCGCTAATGGGATGGTCCGGCCGTGCTCCGGCCCTGCCAGCACGAGAAGCTGGCAAGGGGCGCTCAAGACAAGGAGCACGCCATGTCTCAGAAAATCAACGCAGCGATCGCCGTGATCGGCATCGATATTGGCAAAAACTCGCTCCACATCGTGGGGCATGATCACCGCGGTGCCATCGTGCTGCGGCAGAAGTGGTCACGCGGCCAGGTGGAAACGCGGCTCGCCAACCTGCCGCCGTGCTTGATCGGTATGGAGGCCTGCGTAGGCGCCCATCATCTCAGCCGCAAACTCCAGATGCTTGGCCACGACGCCCGCCTGATGCCGGCGAAGTACGTGCGTCCGTATTCGAAGGGACAGAAGAATGACTTCCGAGATGCGGAAGCCATCGCCGAGGCGGTCCAACGCCCGACGATGAAGTTCGTCGCGACCAAGACCGCCGAACAGCTCGCCCTTCAGGCACTGCACCGCGTCCGCGATCGATTGGTCGGTCAGCGTACCGGCGTCATCAATCAGATCCGTGCGTTCCTGCTGGAGCGGGGCATCGCCGTGCGGCAAGGCCTGCATTCCCTGCGGTTCGAGTTGCCGGGCATCTTGGCGACACGCATCGATGTGCTCTCGCCTCGCATGTCGCTCATCATCGAGGGCCTGGTGGAAGACTGGCGCCGGCTGGATCAGCGTATCGAGAGGCTATCTAGCGAGATCGAAACACTAGCCCATCAAGATGAGGCCTGCCGGCGACTGATGACGGTGCCTGGTATTGGCCCGATCATCTCGAGCGCAATGGTGGCCGCGATCGGCGCTGGAGACGTGTTCTCGAAAGGCCGCGACTTCGGCGCCTGGCTTGGACTTGTGCCGAAGCAGACATCGACCGGCGACCGCACGATCCTCGGCAGTATATCAAGGCGCGGCAATCGCTACCTGCGCGCGCTGTTCGTGCAAGCCGCTTGGGTTGTGCTGGTCAAGATCAGGGGTTGGGAGCGCTATGGCCTCAACTCTTGGATCCGAGCCGCCAAGAAACGATTGCATCACAACGTGCTGGCGATTGCGCTCGCTAACAAACTCGCCCGAATTGCCTGGGCGGTCCTCAACAAGGGACGCGCCTTCGCGAGCGTCAAGACGGAGGAGACAGCGTCCCGACCTGCTTGACCCTCGCGCCGTGCGCGGGGCCGTCAAGGCGCAGCCTGGCAGCAGAGAGCAAGACGTCAGGAAAGCACGACGGCCGGCCTTGACCCCTTGCGCGCGGCGCGTCTGCGCGCGCAGGCCGGGACGAAGGAACGACCGCCAGGCACAAACAAAGGAACAGCGCGAAGTGAGGAGCTATCGATGACGTAACAACACCCCTTACCCGCCGAGGTCTGCGAGAAGATGAGACGACGATGGAGAATCGGTCTTCCCGGCGCATGCGAACACTGGTGACCCAAATGGCCCGGTCGAGGCCTGTCCGCTAACCAGATCACATGCGCGCTGATATCCATGATGGCCCGGAGCACTGCGCTCCAAGCAGAGGCCGGATACATTGATGCAAGACCGCATCTACCGGATCATCGAAATCTTCTTGCACCGCACGGCCGGACCATACATTGGGTCAATCGCGTCCTTTTGGCTCTCGGCCGGCTAATTCCGCTCTTCCCCTGATAGTGTTGCGAAACTCCCAAAACGCGGTGCGAATAATTTTCCGCTAAAAAGCGAACCAAGCGACAGTCGTCGATCGATGTACCCCAGCGCGCCAGCGAAGTTGCTAGTGAGTTGCGCTAGTCGATGTGGTCCTCCACATTCTTACTCGATTGTCGCGCCTATGGCCCGGGAAAACTATCTTCGGTGACCCAAAAAGACTTTTGCAACACTATCCCCCTGTAAGCGGATGTCGTAATGGCCAGTCGTCATGCCTCAAAGGTGCCAGAAACAGTCTCTTTGCACCGTAGCTCGTCGGTCATCTCGTCGGGCGCAGCAACACTTCCCGCCCAGCTCTGGCTGGCGGGACCGTGGACTGAGCAGCACGGCAGCTTCAGCCGCGCTTAGCGGCCGCGACGTAGCCAGCCGTGACCTCGTCCTTGTGGGCGGCGAAGGCTGCCAGTACTTCAGCCTTCTCGCGTTGGGGGATCTTCGCGAAGTCCAGCGTCCGTCCAAGTTCGGCTGCGACCTCATCGAATTCGGCCGGAGAGATCCTGAGGTTCCGGTGGGCCTCCTCTAGGCCAACAGGCGTCTTGCCGGGCTTGGTGGCGGTGAACTGGAAAGGCCCACCGGAAACGTTGCAGACCCACAGCGTGCGCATGAACTTGAGACCGGGCAACTTTTTTAGGTTCTTGGTGTGCCATTCCCGCAGTTGCGGGTTCTTGGACTTCTGGCCGACGATGGGGTTCTTGACGACGGCGTCGCTGAAGTGATCGATGACCGCCGCGATGGCGAATACGCCCCCATAGCCGCTCATACAGACTTTTCTTAGACGTAGGTTCCTTTGCTTGCGCGTAGGCGTTATCAGCCCCCGCTAAAGCGACTGGGGCGGCGCTCAGCGCCAGTCCCGCGACCAAGCAGCTTCGTCTTGTGATGGAATTCGAAAGGTCCCGTGTCATTGGTTGTCCTCCTTGGTTATGTTCGAAGACATTCCCATCTCGCGCCGCGTGCGCGCCGCACGAACTCGGTATTGTCCGGTGCCAACGGGTTCATCCGCAGGTCCATGAACCTGTCGCTTCGGCGCTTGTGCCTCGCTGCCTACCTTGGATGGTATTGAAAGGAAAAGGTTCCCGGCAAAAACTGGAGGCGCGTCGCATCCACAGGACTGCAGGACGCAATGGCGAAACGTTCGAGAACGTCTGCGTTGGGTCAAGTTTCGGGCCTGGCCGTCGTCCAGACCAATGGCCGCTTTTTCTATCGAGAGCAGACATGAGCGCAGGCCGACCCAGGCCTGTTTGGATGCCACAAACTGCTATTCGCCTACCTGCACTCGGCGCCAACCTCAGCATCCGTCGGGTTGGCCACGGCTGTTCGGTTCACGAGTCGCAAAGTGCGGTGTCGGATCGAATTGTCCGCAACGCTCGGCCCGCCCGAAAACGCCGCGCTCGTTGAAACGCGACGCAGATCTGTACGTTGACCCATCTGTGCGGTGAAGACGGAGCGCGGACAATGGCATCATCCGATACGTTGTGACGGATATAGATAGATCGGTGGAATTCTATCGCGAGAAACTCGAGTTCTCGGTGGACATGCACAATCCTAGCAAGTTCGCGGCGCTAATTCGTGATGATCTGAGGCTCTACTTGAGCGCCCCAGGGGCGGGCAGCGGAGGAACTGCTGGCGGCAATCCGGAGCCTGGTGGATGGAATCGGTTCATGATTATTACGAAAGATATAGACGGTCTCATCGGCCGGTTGAACGCTGGTGGGGCCAAGTTTAGAGGAGAAATTAGCGAGGCGGGAGCCGGTCGCGCGAGGCTTCTGGAAGATCCATCGGGTAACCTGATTGAACTGTTTGAGTTCAAGGAAAAATAAGTGATGTGACTGCCTGTCTACTAGGAAGCTCGAGGATGACGGTGCGGTTTGTGTATAGGGACTAACGCGGCCAAACGTCGGCTTAGGGTAAGTCCGGGCGCGTAACTCGGCAGTCCGCCTAATTCTTCATGCTGTCCTTCGACATGAAGTCGTGCTTCTTCATGCCGTCCTTGGATATGGCACCGTCGTTTTTCATGCCATCCTTGGAATCGCGTCCTTGGACAGGCTGTCCTTGGCCATCCCGTCCTTGCCCATTTTGTCCTGTGCGAATGTTGCAGGTGCGGAAGCGAGTCCCACCAAGAGAGCGAGAGCGGAAATCGAGAGCAAGGCGCGCAAAGTCTTTGTCATGTTGAGTACCCTTTGTTGTGCTTGTTCGCGGTTAACCGCTGTTTCGATTACGTCGATCGATCGGCCTTCGTTACGAACAGCGATCGAACGGTGGTGAACAAATCGCTGTGATCAATCGGCCGTCGTTGCCGGCATCATTGGCGTCTCTCCTATTGTTGGAAGTTTGAGCTGCGTGGTAAGCCATGCGGCAATCGCGAGTGACGCGCCGACGCCGGCGACGCACGCACTCCAGTCAAAACGGTCGAACAATTGGCCGAGAACGGCGCTGCCGACCATGCCGCCGAAGAAATAGCAGGCGAGGTAGGTTCCGCTGGCGACTCCGCGATTGTCGTGTGCGGCCTGGCCGACAAAGCCCGTCGCCGAGGCCTGCGCGAAGAAGGTGCCGACGCCGACCAGCACCATGCCGATCAGAACGTGCGGAAGATGAGAGGACAGCATCAGGGGCAGTCCAACAGCGGCGACCGCGAGCGCAGCCCAGATCACAGGCGGGGTGCCGAACCGCGCCACCGCCTTGCCGGCGAACATCGTCGTGATCACGGAGGGCGCAAAGACAAAATAGACGAAGCCGAGATCCATCCGTCCCAGTGACAGCGGCGCGCGCACCAGGACGAAATTGACGAATGTGAAGGTGCCGATGAAGGCAAACAGGATGCAGAAGCCGATCGCAAAGGCGGCGCGCAGCGACGGGCTCCGCCAATGCGTGACCGTCGCCGCGAAAGGCGATTGCGTCGTGGAGATCGTGTGCATCGACCTGACGCGCGGGATCGTGAAGTACACCAGTACCGCGCCGGCGAGGTTGAGCAGCGCGAAGAAATAGAAGTTCGACGCCAGCCCGAGCGCATCAACGACCGCGGCCGAGACCAGCCGTCCGATCAGGTTGCTGGCGACGTTGCCGGTGATGTAGGCGGCAAAGGCGCCGCCGGCGTCCATCGAGCTGCACTGTTCACCGAGATAGGCCAGCGTCAAGGCGAACGCCGAGGCCATACATAGCCCCTGCAGGACGCGAAGGGCCGTGAATACCGTGAGGTCGGGCGCGCTCGCCAGCAAGGTGGTGGGGACGGCGAGCAGCACGAGACTCAGGAGAATACCAAGCCGGCGATCGATATGCGGGCTGAGAAAGCCGACCACGAGGCCGGCGAGGGCCATGCCCATGGTGCTGGCATTGACCGCAAAGCCCATCGCGGCCGGCGTGACGTTGTAATGCCGGGTCAGTGAGGGCAGAATCGCCTGCGTCGCGAACAGATCGACCACGGTAAGAAAAGCCGTGAGGCCGATGATCAGGGATCGCAGGACCACGCCCGGCGAGTGACTGTGCATATCCATCGCATGCGGCTTCATAGGCGCGGATAGGTCGGTCATGAGGCGTCTCGCTGGGCGATGGAGAAAGGGGGATGTGACGCCTGGGCGTGTGGGGCAACACGGGGGATCCGAGGACGTCACATCAGGCAACGGGCGCCAGAGGCGCGCGTTACATGTTGTGGTCGTGCGGATCCTTGCGGACGTCGCCGACATAGAGAATGACGGTTTCATTGCCGAGATTCTTCCACCAGTGCGAAGTGCCGGATACTTCGGGCCGGATCTCGCCGGCCTTGTGGATGATCGGCTCGGCGCAATTGCTGGCGTATTCGACGATCTCGCCCTGCTGCACGTAAATCAGCGCCGGACGGTCATCATGGCTATGCCACGGCACGATGCCGCCGGGATCGATCGTCAGCTTGCGGAAACGCAGCTCGCGATCCTTGATGTTGGCCGGCTGCTTCTCGAGGTTGATCGCGCCGAGCGTGACATCGGTGACGCCGACCGGCTTGTAGTCGACCTTCTCGCGCACATTGGCCTTCGTCTTGTCGGCCGGGCATTCACCGGCAAATGCCGTCGAAGCCGATGCGACGAAGCCTGCGATGATGCCGGCAAACGCGAGACCCCGCCAGGGCGTGCGGGATGAGTTGGATTTGGACATGTCGTGGTCTCCTCTGTTGTTAGCTTTCCGCCTTTGAAGTCGCCTTGGCCCGAAATGATTTGGCCGGCTACGTCATCACCATCAGGGAAATCACCGGCGAAATGAAATGCCGGTTGGCTCTGGAATCGATAGCGCCGAGCTATGAGCTATCCATGTCCGAGCATGTGCTTGATGTCGGATGAAAACGTCGGATAGGCATAGACGTTATCGCGAATCTGCGCGGCGGTGAGACCAAAGCGCATCGCTAGGCCGAACAGGTTGACCAATTCCTGGCCGGCGTGCCCGACGAAATGCGCGCCGAGAATGCGGTCGTTGGTTTGATCGACAATGATTTTCGACCACGCGACGGTTTCGGCATAGGTCTTTGCCGAGAACCAGTGGCGCATGTCGTTGGTGTGCACGTCGATCGCTGTCCTCGATGACGCCACCGCAGTGCGGGCATCCGAGATAGACCGCGCGCGCCGCTGCCATCGGCGTGCTGTTCGGCGGCCAGCGCATCAGGTTGAACCGCGGGACGAAATATTCCTCGCAATGAGGACAGGGCCAGCACCAGTGGTGCCGGGTGCCTTGCTGCCAGAGTTGCCAAATCGGGCTTTCGATATCTTCCGACATGGCAACGTCCCAAAAGACCAGCTTGCTTTTCTGATCCTCGATCGCCGCGACCTGTCCCTTTTTCGGCGTTGACGTGACCACGCAAACAAAGTCGGCATAGGTATCGCCGCGCCGCTCGACGAGACCGAGTGGCCCGCCTTGCGTGTTCACGTTCGAAACCATTTCGTCGTATTCA
Source organism: Bradyrhizobium sp. sBnM-33 (assembly GCF_032917945.1). Taxonomy (NCBI): domain Bacteria; kingdom Pseudomonadati; phylum Pseudomonadota; class Alphaproteobacteria; order Hyphomicrobiales; family Nitrobacteraceae; genus Bradyrhizobium; species Bradyrhizobium sp. sBnM-33. Next base: position 6,260,700 of record NZ_CP136624.1, on the reverse strand, counting down.
TCGACCAGCGCCAGCACCGCCGGATCGGACTTCAATGCGGTCGATGATCCCGAATGCGCGAGACGAAACAGCACGCCGCTGACCATCTTTCGCGTTTTCGTCATCCGCTTGCCGCGCGCCAGCTTCATTGTCAGCGTTGGCGACTGATCAAGCAGCGCCAGGACACGCGGCTCGAACTGCTCGGTCAGGAATTGCTTGTTCGGGCCCACGTATAGGATCGGCCCCGGCCGCTGATCGAGCCGCTGCCCGGCGCAATCAAGCATCAATTCCGACTTGCCGGTTTGCGCACCGAAAACGAGAACCGCGCGGCGCTACTTGCCGCTGGCGATCATCCGCTCGGGCTCGATGACGTAAGGCGTAAGCGTCGGGTCACGCGGCCCGGGGACCGCCGCTGTCTGCGGATATATCCGGTTCTCCGCCGCCCATTTGTCGGGCGGAGTTGGACGCGACGGCCTCGCTAGCAGCGCGAGTTTCTGCCACAGCGCGTCCCCTTTCGGCGGCAATATCGGCCACCCTTTCGAGGATGTCATTTACAGCGGTCTCGATTGTTCTTCGGAATTGCAAGTCGCGCGTGACGCGCGCCGGCAGGCCGGCCGTCTGCGCGCGAAACAGTCCGATCATGTCCTCGACGATCGCCATGGCCTCGTCGATTTCCATCAAACGGCGCTCGCGGGTCGCGTTTCGCAATTCGATTTCGCGCGCTCGCGCATCGCGCACCCGGCTGTCGGCCGCGCTCTTTTGCGCGCGCCGGTCACTGTCATTGCGAAGGCGGATATAGCCTTGCACGACATCGACCAGAAAAAACTGGTCGCGCCCTTGCCTCTCGATCCAGCCCTCCTTTGACAGTTGCCGGATGCGCTCCGGGCTCACCATGAGGAGCCGCGCGGCAAGGGCCGATGTGATCAGTTGGCCGCGCCCGGCGCCCGTATCCGGCCCCGGGGGCGCGTTTTGGGCACTCGCCCGGCCCGATCCGCCAGCGGAATTCTCGCCCACCAGTGGCGCCCCTATTGGTGCCGTGGGCCCGCCTTTAACCTTTTGATTTTCCATCGTTATTTCCCTCGGGACGGGGTCAAAAAGATCTTCCAACCACCGACCAGTGGCCTAGTTCTGGGCCGTTCCCCCGGGGCTTTGGCCCATTTCCGCGCCGGTGCCGCCGGGGGCAAAAGAAAGGCGTATGTGGAAATGACGAAGCTAACCCCGGCCGATCTGGCCCACTTCACCGGCACCGCCGAATGGTATCGCCACGGTCTCAACCGGCGCATGCTCTACACCGAAGGCGTGCAGTTCTCGCCGAGAAGGGCGGCGCGTATTGGCTGCTCGACAAGATCGCTTGCCTTCAACTCGAACTGAAGATTCGGGCCGAGGAATTTCAGGTCTGGCGATTGCACGTCATGGATGACCGCACCGCGCGTCTCGTTTGCGACGACGGCAACGATAACGGCACCGCCATCTATTCCGAGGACATCGACTTCACCGATTTCCCTCTCGATCAAATCTCGATTTGGGTCGAGGGCAATGTCATCCTGCTGCCGAGTGAGCACTGATCATGAAATTCGTCGTAACCATCCGCACTGACAATGCCGCGTTTAATGAGGACCGCTCGGCCGAGGTCGCGCGTATCCTTCGCGATGTCGCCAATCAGGTCGAAAAGCACCGCTACATTCCGCCACGCCCTGGACATCAATGGCAACGGCATTCGCAAATTCGCGGAGGTCGATGATGATGACGTTTGACCCGATCGAGACCCGCGCGGTCCAAGCCATCCGTACCGCCGATCATTTCACCGCCACCCTGTTCGTTGGGCGCGGCGAATATCTGGTCGAGCGCCGCGACACCGTTCTCGCGGTGATGCAAGCCGCCAGCGACATTGAACGCGATCCCCGCGCCTGTACCCGGCGCGCGATGATCTACGCCATCGCGGCCGACGGTCACGCCACGCTGCTGACCGCCGCGCTAATCGCAAAACTGCTTTCCCTTCAAACCGTAAAGATGTCCGCTTAACGCCAACAAGCGACACAATAGTTGACATTTTCTAACGAACGCAGGCCAATAGGCGACGTTGCGCCTATGTTTGGCTTGGAATGTCCGTCAACCGAGGCGGCACCCGACGCTCTTAGTCGTCGACCTTTTCGGACGTGATTACGCCGGTTTTCGGATCGGCGTGAAAGTCCATCTTCTGGCCGTTCTTGATGCCTTCGCCTTCCCATTGATCGTCGTCGGCTTCTAGTTTGGTGACCTCCGTATAACCTGACTGAAGAACCTTTTGCTTTACCTGTTCGGCAGGCATCCAGTCCGGTCCCGGCTGATCGGCCTTGGCGAGGTTCAGCGAAACTGCTGAAAGGGCCGCAGTGAAAACAACTGTCGCCAATTTGTTCATTGCTTAGCCTCCTTTTTCTTCGCGGCTTTCCGCTTTGCTTTTAGAATGTCGGCCTGACTGCGATACGCCCGCGCCATGCTCATGTATCGTTGCGAGATCTCGACATCCGTCACGGTCTGGGCAATCCGCTCAGCCTTATCGGCCTGCTTGCGGAGGAATTTGGTCTCTTTCACCATCGTTGGGCCCGACAGAAAGCCCCGCCTGCACATGGCACGCTCAGTCATCCAATTTGCGTGCTGCGCTGAGCACGCGGCCGCTGTCGGGATCCACGTGCACAACGTGCAGCCCGTTCTGCTCGATGTCTACCACGTAAACCACTTGGCCTCCTCTAGACTTAGCCTCGGCGGCGGCAATTATGCCGCCGGGAAACCGTTTCTCAGCAAGTGCAATTGCTTCAGCCATCGTGACCTTGGCTTGATCAACAGCCTCCACTCGTTTCAAATCCTTCGCTGCAACGTTCTTCTGCGTGACCTCGATGACGCTCCCGTTTTGCATATCGACGCTCACCTTGTGCAAGTTGTGCGCGTCGTCTTTTACTAGTTCGATGGAGTAGATGACTTTACCGTCCTTTGTTGTCACCAAATCTGCATCGACCGGTTTTGCTCCAGCGATCTCCTTCTGAGCGACGGAAATCGCATCGGAAAGCAAGACTTTTGCTTCCAGCAGCGCCGCCGTTTCGCGCTTGCTTTTGGCGAGAGCCGGATGGAGCGAGGCGCCTAACGACAGCATAATAAGGAAAATGCTGGTGGTGCTAAGCAGGTACCGCATTGCTTCCTCCTGGATTGCAGAACGGCTCCGCCTCACCATAGCCCGGCCGCCGTCAGGCTGCTACGTCTCTTATGGGTCATATCCGTAAGGCTCGGAATGAGCACATGATTTCTGCTTCTCTTCCAAAACCCGACATGTCGGCTCAAGCTGGAGCGTGGCGGTCGCCGCTGCCGCGCCGCTGTGCCGAGGGGGCCTCGGCCATCGCCTGCTTACCACGCGCAATTCCGCGATACATGCGCGCCCCCCGTCGTTCGATTTCCGAGTAAGGGATTTCCGGGCACGTCAGTCGCGCCCGCGCCGCCGGCTTGAGAAAATAGATATATCGCATCTGGTAACCGTCGAGCGGCACGCCCTGGCCCGACCATGAACCTCCGGTTTTTGCGAAATGCGCCGCGCGGTTCTTTCCGGTCACTTGCGTCATCTTGTGAGTGACCGAGCCGTCGGGCAGTCGCAAAAGACTTTTGTTCAGCTTGATCCCGGTCAAGACGAATCCGGCCGCGCGATAGATCGTGCCGTCGCCGCACTGACATCCATCGGCGAACGAGATCACCCATTCGATGTGCGGATAGTGCTTCCTGATCATCCGCAGCGCGATCGAGAGCGCGCGGCTTTCGCTGTTGCGCGGCAGCGCCTCCGAGAACGCCAGCCGGTTCAATTCGAGAAAGCCGTTCCATGCGGTATCGCGCACCAGCCGTTGGATGTGGCTTTTGTCCATCGACGGGCCGAATGTCATCGCCCCTTCAAGCCTGCCGTTCAAAAAGACGCCGAGCGCGAGGAAAGCATTGTTGACCGTCTTGTGACTGTAATGCAGCCGGATGAAGCGCGTCCGCGTCTTTCTTCGCGATCGGCGCGACACGGATTTCTTTAGCCTGTCCCATGGTTGATCACTGAGTTCGTAGCGAGGCTCCGGAGTGCGGCGGTACCGTCAAGTCGCGGAGGCGCCAATGCTCTGAATTCACTTCAGCTTTGGGGGCATGGCGGATATTGCCAGACTTGCTGCTGGCTCGACCCGGCCGAGAATGATGCTGTGGACGGCGCCCACTCTGCGGCATCGAAGTGCCATAGGGTGGTTGCGTTGAAGCAAACCACTTTGAGGGGAGCCGTCCATGGGCGAGGTTAGCACGATTGGTCTCGATATTGCGAAGTCAGTCTTCCAGGTTCACGGCGCAGATGTTGATGGCGCGGTTGTGATCCGCAAACGTGTGAGCCGCGCCAAGGTGCTGGAGTTCTTCTCGACTTTGCCGGCTTGCGTTGTTGGCATTGAAGCTTGCCCAAGTGCCCATTATTGGAGCCGTGAGCTCCGGGCGCTCGGCCATACGGTGCGGCTGATGCCCCCCAGTTATGTGAAGGCCTATCTCAAGCGCAGTAAGAACGACGCTAATGATGCTGCGGCGATCTGCGAGGCAGTGACACGTCCGTCGATGCGTTTTGTACCGACCAAAAGCGAGCAGCAACAATCAGGCCTGATGCTGCATCGCAGCCGACAGCTACTGGTCCGTCAACGAACGATGCTGTCGAACGCGATCCGTGGTCACCTGGCCGAGCTCGGCATTATCTCGGCAAAGGGGCGCAACGGCACAGCCGAGCTGTTCAAGATCATTGCTGACGAGAAGGATGGTCGGATACCCGCGGCCGCACGGTTCAGCCTCGATGTTCTTGCCGGCCAACACGCCGCGATCACAGCAGAGATCGGAGCTATCGAGAAGCGCATCCATGCCTGGCATCGTTCGAGCGAAGAAAGTCGCCGGCTCGAGCAGATCCCAGGCGTTGGTCCCATCGTCGCCACCGCCCTGGTCTCAGAAGTCGGTGACTGGAAAGAGTTCTCGTCCGGACGAAGCCTGGCGGCCTGGATCGGGCTTGTTCCCAAGCAGCATTCGACCGGCGGCAAGGAACGTTGGGCAGAATTTCAAAGCAGGGAAATCGGTATTTGCGATGGCTGCTCGTCACGGGCGCCATGGCCGTTATCCGATATGCGCGGCAGCATGGCACGCGGCGCCTCTGGCTGGCGCATATTATGGAGCGCCGGCCGATCAAGGTCGCCGCCGTGGCGCTTGCCAATAAGATCGCGCGCATGGCCTGGGCCATGATGGTACGCGGAGAGCAGTTCAAAGAGCCAAGATTGCTGCCAGCAGCATAGACAACAGGAGTTTCAACGATTGGCGAGGGCATGACGACGTAATGCAGATACGGTTGTTCCGGGGATTGGGAGAGCCCGTTTGGGTCAACGCACTTTCAAGTGCATGCGAACGATTGGGACCCGATCCGCGCAGAGCATTAGGGCCAGCGGCCACACCTGCCGCATTAAAAGGCCGGACACGTGACCGCACCCGACCAATGCTGCAAAACGTCAGAAAGTTCTTGCCAGGGCGCCGTCCACACGTGACCCAAAGCGGTCCTTGCGGATCGAATCGGTAGAGAATTTGAGCTCTGTTAACCGATCGTTAATTGCTTAGGTTGAATCCTAATAGGAGCGGATCAGCAACTTCCAGGCTCGGGCGACAAATGGCTGTCGCGTCATTCGGAGAACGCAGATGACTTTGCTGGGCACCGTACGCCAGCCAACTACGTGGGCGTTGGCAGTGAGCCTGTTAGTGTGGAGCGTCAGCCCGACCAGAGCAGAGAACGGTCAGATTGCAGCCGGGATTGCGGGCGGACTGATCGGCGGTGCCTTGATCGGAGGTGCTTTGGCCAGTCGTCCTGTCTACGCGCCGCCACCGCCGCCGGTCTACTATTATCCAGCGCCTGTTGTCGTGGAAGAGCCGATTTGCCGGATCGTGCGCCGAAGCTATTGGGACGGATATGGCTACAGAATACGGGAAGTCCGCTTCTGCGACTGACTCTGCTGCTTCGCGCCAACGAAGTGATTGACATACCTCCTAGTGGCCCCAAGCCGACCAACTTCGTCGCTTGCGGCCGTCTGGTATTAGGGCAGTCAGGACTTCGCATCAGCGATCCTTCGACCGCCGCTTGTGATCCGAAGCTGCCGTCACAACGCTCGCTGGGAAGCGAGCGTTGTGGTCAATCACGTCCATGTGCCCACGTGTGGGAGCCTCACGGCGCAGGTCAGGCCGAAGCTTGATCGCCCATCGCGTCATTTCGCTGCGCTGCGGTTTGGTCGGTATCGGAGCATAGCGGACATCAAGTAAGCCGCACCAGTCAAACTCGATTTATGCCATGCGCCCAAGATAATCGGCGCAGATTGCGGCGAGCGCATTGCCTTGCGGCGATCGATTTGGATTGTTCGGCTCACGTGGTTTGGTCGCCTTGGCTATCGCCCGCTGGACGATCCCGAATTGGTCCCCGTACAGAATAAACGTCGCGTCGCGGAACGGCGACCGATCGCCATCCGGCAATTCCGGCATCTGTTCTAACTCGCCGACCCCGACCGATAGCCGCGATAGCTCGTCCTCGGTTATGCCGGTCAGCGCGATCTCGAAGCCGCCTTCCACGAGGTCGGCCAATTCGGGTCGCAGCATTTCGTCATCCTAATCGCTGGCGTCGGTCAGGCGATTATCGGCGATGACATAGGCGCGCTTCTGCTGATCGGTCCAACCGCGCGCGACGATGACCGGGACTTGCGTAAGTCCGAGCAGCCTGCCGGCGGCTAGGCGCCCGTGACCGGCTAAAACCATGCCGTCATCGGCCGCCAATATCGGCATCGTCCAGCCCCATTGCTGGATCGACGCCGCGATCTGGCGGATTTGCTCGTCCGAGTGCCGGCGCGAATTCCGTTCATAGGGCCGTAATTGGTCAATCGGCAATGTTTCCACGGCCGGTTTATCCGGGAAATCGTCCATCTCTACCCGCCTGTAGGTCTGTTTATGGCCCGGAAAGGCGGGCCCGATCGAGAAACCAAAGGCCGAAAACGGCGCCGCCAAATATCCGAAAGGTCCGGGGTCCCGCGTACCCGCCGGCGCATGCCTACCCCAAAGTACCTACGGCCGGTTCTCGGGCTGGACCGGTAAAATTACTGAATTTTGATTGAACATTTGCGCTGTTCTCCCGCCCTAGAGTCATGGATAGTCAAACGGAGAGACAGGAATTGGAACCGCATCACATCGGAACCGAAACATTCCGAACGTCGGCGAATTAGTGCCTAAGGCTCGGGGCTTCGCAAACCGCGAGGCACGCCATGAACTCTCTTTCGGCGAGCGACGTGTTCCTGACAGTCGCCATTATGAGTGCCACTTTCCTGACTGAAGTTGCTGCTTTCATCCTGATTGGACTGCTCTGAAATGGGTCTTCAGCGCCGAGACCCGCTAAGGCAAATGCCGGCGTGGCTTTAACGGCTACCGTTTGCGCGGTGCATTGGGAACGATTGAGGGTGAGCGCTCCTCCAATTCGCGGAGCCGGTCTAGTTGCTTTTGAAGACTCGCTGGTACTTCGGGCTCTGGTTTCAGCGACTCGCGCAATCTCTCGCCTATCTTTCGAGCGATGGCCCGGCTGTGTTTGTCGTCAATGTCAACGCGCTTACGCACCGCGAAGCCCTCGTCACAATAAAAACGAACGCTCGCCCACAAACCAACGCTCGTCCCTTCCGCATCCTCAATCGAAGCACGGATGGAACCGGAGACCGCCGTTTTTGGCTATCTGCGCGAGCGCTGTTTTGCGACAGCGGGTCTTGGTGACCTTTGGCTACCCGCGACCTGCGCCGTGTTGTCTACCGGCGAGCGGCGGCCTCTTAGTGGCTGAACTGGTCGCGGGAGCTTTCGTTCCCAATCAGGTCTCGAACGCCATCGACGGCAACTCGCCAATAGGCGGAGTTCCCTTTGCGCTACATCAAGAACACGCTTGCTGGTCGCGCTAACCAAGCGGTGAACCGAACAGCCCCGTCGGCTGCTGAGGCTATGGGGCTCGGGCTCCTAGGCACGCCGAGCCCCGCTTCGTGAAGGGACGGCGCGATCCTGGCAACGCCGGGCGGCACGGACGGCAACACGCAATGCCCTTGCTGGAAACGGTGTTACCTCGGTTCACAAAATTAACCGCAGTGCTGGCCGACGGAAGTAGGATCGCGTGTCTCGCTCGAATGCGAATTGGAGAGCGCCATGACGTTACCCATATGCTCCGCCTGCAACGTGGAGCGCAGGCTCACAGCCACTGCACCTATCACCAAGGACCATGACATCCGGTCGTTTGAATGCCCGGTATGCCAAACTATTTTGCGATTGGTGGTACGGCGGGAATCGATGCTGGCGCGAGGGGCCGGGCACGCCTGAGCACCGCCTGCCTAACACCGTACTGGCCCAGATAGAACTCCCACTAGAAACGCCGCATAATCACAGCTTACATGAAGTTATATTTGCGTTCGCCCGGCGGCCTTGATTGGCAGCCGGGCTTTCGCTTGGTGGTCGAAGCTAGATCAATCAGAGCTTCGCGGCCCGTATAGCGAGGGATGTTGCTCAGAGATTGCCCTTCTTCGGCTTTAATCCAAGATCCCGGCACTTTTTGATGACCTCGTCAATCCGGTCTGCGCGGTCCAAAACTTCCGCCGCTTCCTCAACCGAGAGGCCATCCTCGATCGCAGCTTTTAAGGTATCGATTTCCGTCGCCGTCCAATCTTCGTCGCCATCATCCATCACAGGTCCTCCCGCAGGCCCTTGAAGAACGGATGCCGGACTTGCCTTCCTGCTGATTTCGCCGCCATCACTATGCTTCAGTAGCGGGATCGGCCAGCAGTTCCCGGTTGTTGCGGTACTTTTCGACGGACCTACGCAGCCGTCGTTTTTGTTCGGCCCTATCCTGGTGCCTAATGTCAGGAAAGGCAGTCCGGAAGACATGAAAATCGGCATCCGGTGAAAGTTTCTCTTCATTAAGCGCGTACCACCACACCTGGTACACCTGCACGTTGATCGGCAGCTTTTTCTGTATCGTCATGTAGTCCCACCAGCCGACAAATAGCGCGACATCATTCTTGGTGTCGTTGAAACGGCGGAGCAACTCATCGTCATCGCGCGCAAGCTCCTGTCTGTCAGAGAAATGTTTAAACGCGTTCCAGCATTGGTTTCTCAACCTTCGGATCGCCTTGCGGTCCATATCCGGTTGGGTTTTCAGGATGTGCATTGCGAAAGGTTCTTCGCCGTGAGCAGCGGAAAGCCCCTCGACGAGTTCTCCACCCCCGCAGGCCAAGCACTGGACCGAGATCGGGTCTTTATCGCGGATGAAAAGGTCAAGCGCGGTCATCAATAGCGCTCGGGGTTATTTTCGTCAGAGGTTCGTTGCTTGGGGTGTTCATCTCTCGCGACCTTGTGGAGGTTGGAGATGCGCGGCGCGGGCTCACGCGTTTCGCGGTGACAATATTGGCCCCTCAAGTCTTTCAAGCTCAAAGGCGTGCACCTTGCCATCGCTCTCAGCATGCATCATTACCCACAGTTGACGGTGCCTATCAAACAGCTGAATTTGATGGTGGTTGAGCAGGACGGTAATTTTCTTGAACCATGTGTCGATCTCAGAGAAGTCCGGCAATCTCCGGCCTTTCATAAGCTGCTCTATGTTTCCTCTATGGAGAAAGTCGCCGCACTCTCCATATAATCGTTGCAGCTCGCGTTTGGTCAGGTGCGGTTGGTCAACAGGAACGACCTCTACTACCTTGCCAGCTTGATTGCGCACTTGCCGCCCTGGAACGGGGTAAAAGTCGGGGTGGAGGTTACCCAAAGCCTTCATGATTTGGTCGGCATTGTAGGCTTTCGTCAGCCTTTTGCTTGTTGTTTGCGGTACGTCACCGTGCGCGGTCAGGCAGGCCAAAGCGATTAACTCGCAGATCATTCTGAGCTGCAAATACGCAAGTTCGAGAGCGACGTTTTTTGGCACTGGTATGCGGCCCTGAACGATGGTGCGAACAACGTCACCTCGTTTCTTGATCTCCTCCATCAGATCGCAGTACAGACTGAAGCGACGCGGTGGCAGCTTGGAACTTGTCATTACATTTCAATCATGCTGCGGTCCGATCTTCCTTGTCAGCCCCACGCGCCACAATCTTCAACGTGTCATCCTGCAATGGTCGCTGCAACGCCTTTGCCTCATCCCATAGCGCGCCTCCAAACATCGCGCTCTTCATCGGTCATCTGGATCACTGGCATCGCCTTCGGATGGATCGGCTCGGGCCAGACGAACGCCAGCGATCAAGTGCGCTGCAAGCGATAGCCGTCCTGCGGGACACGCCTGTGTTTCTCCCAATCAGGAATGAGCAGCTTGTCGTCAGCCCGCAGTCTCGCGACGATCTTGTTCACATCAACTTTGCTTACAGTGTGCAGGGCAAGCACCTGAGGCCACAATTGACCGTACCGAATCGCATTGGGCTGTGTTGGTGTTCGTTCCAGAATGGTCCGAGCAGCCGCGTCACGCTCCAAGCGCAGATCAACAAGCTGACGATCCGGTGCCATCTCGTGAAGAGACTGAAAAATCTCGCCTTGGCCGCTGGTCGCCTCTGCGCGCTTTATCTTTACGGCCGCGCGTGTGCGCGATTGCTCTTCAAGGGCAGGAATCTGACATGCTCTGAATGTTTCGATGCCTTTTGCGCTTCGCGTGCCGTAAAACAGGCAATACAGGGTGCGATCCTTGTCCGGGCGTAACACGACGGTCTCGGCAACGTATCTATAGCTGCCGACGTGGCCGAGGTTATCGCGGAACGCGTTTAGCAAAATCTCTTTGCGATGTTCAGGTGAAAGTCCGCCTCGACGTTCTCCCGCGAGGGTGGCTCGCTAATTTCCGAGCGGGATCAATTCATTCAGTCCCGCAACCACCTTCGGCTCATTAATGCTCGCAGCGCGGTTGATGAAGTCGAACATGAAATTGAAGATCACTTCGGAATTGGGGCGGGCGAGCAGCGGCCTAAGTGTCTCCAGCGGAACGCGCCAGCCTTTTGGATCGATCAAGAAGAACGTGAACGCGCTCGGAGGGATTTCCGCCAGGATCGTCGGAACCACATTGAGGAAGTCTGCACAATGGGTCTTGATCGTCACGTCCGGATATCTCGCGGGCACTTGCGCCAATCGAGTGTGAGCCGTTTTGTCTCGCTCGACCAGAAATGCGGACATTCTTACGTCACGATCATTCTGCTTCCATGTAGCCTTGGCGCGTCGCAAGGCGTTCAACGGCAACGCCGAATGATGTATCCTCGAACCTTTCGTTGGCGCTTTGCCAAGGTCCCGCAAATCCATCCACATACGCCACTTCGTTGTAACTGCTCGCAACTTTGTGGACCAATCGTTCGAGATAGCTCTCAAGAAGGACGTGCTTTACGTACGCCTGCTCACGGTCGGCATAGTCAGCGAGGGAAACCATGTCACTCTGCCGCCACTGAGTACGCCGGTCTGATCTCAGGGAATTGACTCCACTCCCGACCGTCGAGTTTCCGACCGCCCGATTTGGGTCGTAACCCGCCCCACTGTTTGAAGAAGAAGGCCACCTTATGGTCGCGGCACTGATCCCGCACCTCACGCACCCACTCACGCTCCATGGGTCGCGCGCCGGGACCGCTTTCCCCGCCGACGATCACCCAGTCGATTCCGGTGAGATCGAGGATCCCGACGGGGCCGATCAAAGGCTCGATCGAAAGAAAGCGGACGCCCGCCGGAGCATCCTGCAAATGACGGATGCGGCTCTTCTTGGTGCCGTCCTCGACAGAGACGCCGAACCACATGTGGGACGGACCTCGGCTCTGGCCGTAGCGTCGGCGCAGGAAATTGCGCATCAGCGAGGACCGCTTTGTGAGTATCTGGAACGTGTGCCAGTGCGCGCGCTCCATCGTCTCAAACACGCTACCAATGAACGCGTTCGGTACCTCCTTGTGGAACAAATCGCTCATTGAGTTGACAAAAATCATCCGGGGACTTCGCCACCCGAGCGGCTGCTGGAGCCGTTCGGGCCTCAATGTCAGATCAAAGCCGTTCTCGAACGGGTGTCCGGGCGTCCCTCGGAAACGCTCGGAAAACCGTTCCGCATAGCAGTGATCACAGCCTGCACTGATCTTTGTGCAGCCAGTGACGGGATTCCACGTGGCATCCGTCCATTCGATAGTGGTGCTGTTAGCCATTTGCGACTCCAGAGCGCAACAGACGAATCATACACGTATCTTCGAGACAACGGGTTAATTTAGCGCTGCTCGGCGCGAATAGGCAAACCCGCCGGACGGCTCCGGCGGGTTCGATTGGCCGAGAATTTGTTGAGACGATCAGGCAGCCATACGCACCTCAACCTGTTGCGTTTCGCCGCCGATGATCCGCCGCAGTTCGGCCGCGACGCCGTCGAGCACGGCGCGCTTCTCCTTCATGCGCCCGCTGTGAACGTAGACCCGGCCAGTGACGCTGGGCACCATGGCCTCGTTCTTCTTCACCACGGCATGGTCGAGGCACTTGGCAATGGCGGCATCATCAAAACCGAGGTCGCCAGCCAAAGTCGCCGCTGTCCGGCGCAGGTCGTGCGGCGTGAACGGCCTGAGGCCGAGCAGCGCGCAGATGCCGGGCGTTTTCACCTTGCCCTTGACCTTCGTGCCGCGCAGGGCGGTTGCCATGACCTTTCGGTTCATCGGCATATCGCCCAGCGGGCTTGCGAACACGAACTGCTTGTTGCTGCCGCGCAGGGCCTCCTTGACGATCTCCACCGCCAGATCGGAAAGCGGCTGCTGGATTACCCGCCGCTTCTTGACGCGCTTGAGCGGGACGTCGAAGCGTGGATTTTCGCCGTCGAGGTCGAACAGTTCGTCTTGGTGCGCGCCGAGCAGTTCAGCCGACCGCAACATGGTGACCAACTCAAATTTGAGCGCGAGCCTCGTTCGGCGATCCCACGGCAGGTCGTCACGATCGAGGCCGTGCCAGAAAATCCTGATCTCGTCCTCGGAAAGGATGCGCGTGCGCGGATGCTCCGGGTCAAGCTTCGGCAGGTTGACACAAGGGCTGGCGGTTACATAGTCGCGGCCTGCCTCTGCCGCCCAGTTGAACAATCCCGAGACCGCCTTGCGCATATGCCGCGCATTGCTGACCGAGGGAACCCCGAACTCACCCGCAACGATATCGTTCGAGAGCGTCGCAATGTCGTGCTTGGTGACTTCGCTCGGCAGCTTTTTGCCGAGCCGTGGGCTAACCAAGCGCCGCAAGTGGCTGGCGGTATTGTCCCAGCTTTCCAGCCGGGGGCGCATTTCCCCGTCCGGCTTGCGAACCGGCGTCTTCATCCACTCGATCCGTTCCTCGATGATCTCATCGACAGTCTTGCCCTGTTTTGCCTTCTGCGCCTTCTGTTGCCGCAAACTCTCTGCCACGTTCTCGCCGTTGCCGATCCGGGTTTTCAGGGCATAGACCTCGGTGCGGGCCTGCTCGACCGCGAAAGTCTCGGGGTTATAGACGCCCAGCCATTTGGACCGTTGCCTGCCAGTGGTCCGGTCGGTGAACTTAAAGAAGAACGTCGCGACGCCGGCCGGGATGATGCTGACGTAGAGGCCGGGACATTTGCGGTCGTAAATCTTGACCCGCTTGGGGACCCGCTTTTCGCAGAGGCGGTCGGTCAGGATGACGCTGCCATTGCGCGCGCGCTTGCCAGCGGGTTCGGTGGTGATGGTAGTATCCATTTCGGTTTCGGCTCCTAAGGGTTGAGACCAAAGGGGCTCGGCTTTGGGGCTTTCAGTTCGTTGTGAGGGCACTGAAAGGCTTAGGGCCGGGCCCTAGATTTGGCGAAACCCGCAGAAACAGCCCGCAACAGGCTAGTCGAAAAGCGCTTGTTTTAAAGGGTTTTCTTAGTTTCGGCGTGTTTCACCGAATGCCAAAATATAGACGTGTGGTCCTGGCACCCGTGGCTGGTGTTAAGCCGGCGGAGGTTTTTGCGAGACCCGACCGGGTTTCCGATACCTTCAATCCGCCGGCGATGGAGGCAAAAGGAATTCGTCTCCAGGGAGAGCGCGGCATAAGCCGTCAAACCATCGCGCAGGGAATGCCGGGCTGCTCCGGCTGTACCTGTATGCTCGTGTGCGCATTCTTGAGTGTATCTTGCACACGAGACCGCGGGTGCAGCAAAGCACCCGGCATTCCCTGCGCCCTCTCGTTTTGAGGGTGGGAAATCGGATGCAAGCCTCGGGCGGGTCACGTCGCGAGAACGCCGACATGCATTCAGTTGTCGTCACTCGCGAAAGCGGGTGACCAGTATTCCAGAGACAGCAGTGATTGAACCGATAGGCCGCAGCGTACTGGATACCCCGCCTTCGCGCTAGCAGATGCACACATTGCCGGCTGCGACGGAATGACTCGATGTCTTGATTTGGCCTTCCGCAGCGACGGTCTGCTGTGATTCTGTATCTGGCACTTCGATTCCATTGAGGTGCCAAGATGTTGAACGAACAATTCAGGCTTGGTCGGTTCGGGGATGGCCGTCTCGATAAAGGGGGGCGGCTCTGCTCGAAGGGATGGTCACGCGCGCCAGCTCGTGCTTGCGTCGAGCGGCGGATGGTGATCGGGCCAAGATAGTCCGATACGGCCGATTTCTCGCCAATGAGAACGTGAGCTTGGAAGCACTGCTCGCAGGCTGGGGCGAACAGACGGCGGTTGCGGCGGCCGGCCGGCACGTGCTGGCGATCCAGGATACAAGCGAGATCAACTTTAGGACCCAACCCGAGCGTCGGCGCGGGCTGGGTGAGATCGGCAAAGGGAACAGCCACGGCTTGCTGTTGCATGCGATGGCCGCCGTGGATGCCGCCAGTGACGCCTGTCTGGGGCTGGTAGGCGGGAAGATTTGGACGCGCCAGGGCCGGGTTACGGTGCCGCACGATCAGCGGCCACTGGAGCAGAAGGAGTCGGAACGTTGGATCAGCACGGCCCATCGAGCCAAGCAGGTGCTCTCTGCGGCCACGATGGTCACGGTGATCGACGATCGCGAGGGCGACATCTATGCCAAATGGGCGAGCGTATCGGCCTCAAACTTCCATCTGTTGACGCGGAGCATGCATGATCGCGTGCTGGCCGACGGTGCAAGCATGTATGCCACCGCCAGCAGTTGGCCCGTCGTCGACACTGCCACCATCGACGTTGTGGCGCGTGCCGATCGGCCCGCCCGACAGGCCAAGCTGGTGCTGCGGTTCGGTCGGGTCACCCTCAGAAGGCCGCAGAACGCGTCTGCCGACTTACCGCGGACAGTCGAACTCGCTTTGGTCGAGGTCGTTGAAGTCGATCCGCCAGCGGGCGTCGAGCCGCTGCACTGGTACCTGCTGACGACCCATGACGTGAACGATGTCGCGTCTGCCTGGCAGATCGTCAACTGGTACAAAAAGCGTTGGATTATCGAGCAGCTGTTCCGCCTGATCAAAACGCAGGGGCTGCAACTCGAAGACAGCCGGATCGAAACCGCCGATCGGCTGCTCAAGCTCACCGCGATCGCCGCCAAGGCTGCCGTCGTGATCCTGCAACTGGTTCAGGCTCGCGACGGACGCAGCGCCGAACCTGCCAGCAACGCGTTCAACAAAGAGCAGATCAAGCTGCTCGCCGCACTGGCCACCAAGTACGAAGGCAGAACCAAACTCCAAAGCAATCCACATCGCCCGCAAACCTTGGCTTGGGCCTCATGGATCATTGCTCGCCTCGGCGGATGGGATGGATACCCTCGCACCAAACCCGGCCCCATCACCATGAGGCATGGCCTCCAATACTTCTTGGGCGTGGCTTCCGCCTGGGAGACCCTCAAAGATGTGTGAATCAGCTAGCGCCTTCGCGGGGTATGACAATCGTTGTGGCGCTTCGCTATTTCACCGTCATTGCGAGCGAAGCGAGGCAATCCATCTCACGGATTCGCTCGCAAGGGCGTGGAGAAGGCGCGTCATACTGGATATGCCGCCCTCGCGGCGTACGGCGGTCCAAAGTTTTGGATGTCGAAACGCCCTGCTACCCCTGCGGCGCCACCGAAATCCTTGCGCAGTCGCGGCGGCCCATCAGGACGCAGTCCTGGGTCTTGCGGAGATCGGCGATGCTCACGGCGAGCCAGATGCCGATCGCGGTCAGGGCCACGGTGAATGCGAGCGCTGCGATGTTGGCGAGCATGCGATGACGAAAGTCGTCAACCTCATCGCGCGGCCGTTCGTAACGGGACAGATCGTTCGCCGTTTGCGGGCCCTTGACTTGACGAGTGGCTTGGCTAGGTTCTTCCCGCCCGCCCGGCGGGTGCGCCGAGGTACGCGGCCGGAACTTGAGCACGACGTGCTCATCGTCCGTGGTAATGGGCCGCTGGGTTTTCACTGCGTTCGTCCGACGAAAAGTCCTGCTGCCGTTTTAGCACGGCGGCAGCGCTTCCAACATGAAATCTTGCCAACTGCAGGACAGCCATCCATCTCCGCAACGTCTGATGGAACCGTAACGACGCTGGGCTCAGTCCTGTTTCGGCAGCCGTCCCATCATGTAAAATTCGTCATTCGGGCGCATCGCGGTGACGTTCGCGAGCCGGTTCGACAGCGCGAAGAAGGCCGAAATGGCCGCGATGTCCCAGATGTCGTCCTCGGAAAAACCGTGGCTTGCGACCTCGGCAAAATCGGCCTCGGAGACTTCATTGGCCGCCCGGCTTACCTTCATGGCGAAGTCGAGCATGGCGCGCTGCCGCGGTGTGATGTCGGCCTTGCGGTAGTTGACCGCGATCTGGTCGGCGATCACGGGGTTTTTCGCCCGGATGCGCAGGATCGCGCCGTGGGCGATCACGCAGTAATGGCACTGATTGGCGGCGGACGTCGCCACCACGATCATTTCGCGCTCGGCCTTGGTCAGCCCGCTGTCCTTCTCCATCAACGCGTCATGATAGGCAAAGAAGGCGCGAAACTCGTCGGGCCGGTAGGCCAGCGTCAGGAACACGTTCGGCACGAAGCCGGACTTCTCCTGCACCGCGAGAATTCGCGTGCGGATATCCTCCGGCAGCTTGTCGATAGCGGGCGGCTGAAATCGCTTGGCGGCAGGCTTGGTCATGAAAGGGTTCCAGCTGATGGCCGCGGGATGCGGCGCTGCCGGAATCATATAGCGTTTTGCGACGAAGTGGATAGCGCCGCGCGCGCAGAAATCGCGCGAAGCTGTTGCGCCTCAGCGCAGCGGCTTTTTAAGCAGCGAGAAGCGGTCGGGATCGAGCCCCATCGAGGGCTGCAGCATCGGCGCTTCGACCGGCGTCATGACGCGGGCGGCGGGGCGATCGCTGATCGAGGGGTCGTTCGGCACGTCGCGGTGCGAGGTGGCGCCGCGCCAGCGTTCCAGCACGGCGGAGACGAAATGCATGTCGTGGCCGGCGGAAACCGACGGCACTGTCGCAATGGTAGCTTCGCTGCGCGGCAATTGATGGACCGGAACCTCCTTGAAGCGCAACCGCGTCGGCAGCGCCACGCCTTCGCCGAAGGCCAGCACTTCGCGGGTGCCGAGCGAGGGCACGAACGACAACAGGTTGGCGGCGGCGTCCGAGACGGCCGAGCGCAGCAGCGCCTGGTCACGGTCGTTGGCAAGGCGCATCGCAAACAGCGTATTGCACTGGGAAATGATGGTGGCGTCGAGTTCGGCCGGGCGCTGGGTGACGAGGCCGAGATAGACGCCGTATTTGCGCCCCTCTTTGGCAATGCGCGAGACCGCCTTGCGCGTCGGGCCGAAGCCGATGTTGCGGTCGGCGGAAGCGTAACGGTGCGCTTCCTCGCACACGAACAGCAGCGGCGACACGCCGTCGCTCCACAGGCCGAAATCGAACGCCATGCGGCACAGCACCGACACGACGGAATCAACGACTTCGGCGGGGAAGCCGGCGAGCTGCATGATGGTCATCGGCCGGCCGTTGGCAGGCAGCCGGAACAGATGGCTGATGACTTCCGCCATGGTGTCGCCGCCGACATTGGCGTTGTCGAACATGAAGGCGTAGCGCGGATCGTTGCGTACGGTCTCGATGCGCGAGATCAGCTTGTGATAGATGATGCGCGAGGAGCGGTTCTCCAGCTTGCCCATCCGCTCGTCGATCAGCGAGATCAGGTCGACGAGGCGATACGGCACCGGCGTATCGACGGTGTAGCCGACCGACTTGGGATCCATGCGCTTGAGTCCGAGCCGGTCGGAGTTCTGATACTGGGTATAGATGCCCTTCGCCATCGGAATGACTTCGGCGAGGACGTCGAGCTCTTCCGGCACGCCCGGGCGGCCGCCGAACAGCACGTCGACGATCTCTTCGAAATTGAACAGCCAGAAGGGCAGTTTCAAATTGCGCGGGTTCATTACCAGCGCGCGGTCACCGAAGCAGCGGCCATATTCGTTGTGCACGTCGAGCAGGAAAATCCGCAGGTTCGGCCGCGCCTTGAGAATCTCGTTGAGCAGCAACGACACGCTGGTCGATTTGCCGACGCCGGTGGAACCGAGGACCGCGAAGTGCTTGGAGAGCATCTCCTCGACGTCGACATAGGCGATCACCGAGCGGTCCTGCTGCAAGGTGCCGACATTGATCTGGTCCGACCCGCTCGGCGCATAGACGGTGCGAAGGTCCTGGGCGGTGACGAGGTCGACGGCGTCGCCGATCGTCGGATAATTGGTGACGCCGCGTTGGAATTTAGGGCGGTCGCCGCCGAGAATTTCGCCGAGCAGGTCGACCGATGCGGTCGCGATGTATTCATCAGAACTTGGCTGATTCTCGCACGACACCTCGGTAATCATCGCGATGATGGTGGTAGATGTCGCACAGCGAATACTGATGAAGCGGCCGACGGTGGCGCGCACTTCGGAAAGGGGCATCTGGCCCGTTGCCAGAAGTCCGACCCGGGCGAGGGAGCCGCGCACGGAAATCACACGTCCGAAGGATGTCACGGTGTTGAACCTGGATCTCATGAATTGGGGTCTGGCCAGCATTATGGGCGCCCCCGACTAGAGAAACGGTTAAACCGGCGTGGTTCCGTATCAGCTAAATCTGCGGCATCTCGGTCAGGATTCGTATTTGCAGCGAAACTTCGCCAGTGCCGTCGAGTGCCTGTCGCGCTGGAAAATAAGGGCTTTCTTGCATTTCCGACCCGGCGCGACGCCGGCTGCGGATTAATCATTCATTTACCACTTCGAACGGGAGGAGCCTCCCGATGACCTCCTCTCGGTAACCTCCCATTCCAGATTGCGGATCGGACCCGGGTCGTGTGCAGGGTAAGAGATTGCTAACTGCAAGTTGTAACGGGCCTTCCTCAGTGCTGCGCCAATATCGCCAACGCGCGATCGGAAAGCCAAGTTCCGTTTTGGAGTCCGACCGCACGCCAACTTTTCATCTGGCGCATGCCGCTCGCCAAATCGGGGCATCTTGGCGGGGCATGCGCGCGGGGAGGCATCTGGGGTGGACATCGACGGCGGCCCGCAAACGTCGAGCGGTTCGGCCGGACCTGCGCAAAGGGCCGGAGCGATCACGCGGCTTGCAGTATGCTGCGCTCTGCTCGCAGCGGCCGTTATCGGCGGCATCGCGACCTCCGGATGGGGCCTGCGCGAACGCGTCCTGCTGGCGCTCGTCGCCGTTCTGGCCGTCGTTGCCGGACTGTTGCTGCGGCGCGACCGACTGACTGATCAGCGGCTGGTGGCCGAGCGGCGCCAGCTCTCGATCGCCGTGAACAATATCCCGCAGGGCCTTGTTCTGTATGATGCATCCGCACGGATCATCATTTGCAACCAGCCCTATCTCGATATGTTCGGATTGTCGCCCGACGTGGCGAAGCCCGGCTGCACGATGCAGCGGCTGATCGCCCACCGGAAGGAAACCGGATCCTTCGATGGCGACGTCGATGAATTCTGCAACGCGATCATCCAGAAAGTGTCGCTCGGCAAGGCCACGCGTCAACTTACGGAAGCACCGGGCGGCCGGGCGATCGAGATCATCAACAGGCCGCTGAAGGGCGGCGGATGGGTGGCTACGATCGAAGACATCACCGAGCGCCAGCGTGCGGAAGAAAAGATAGCGCATCTGGCGCACTACGACGGTCTGACAGACCTGCCGAACCGGATCCTGTTCCGCGAGCGGCTGGAACGTTCGCTCACAGCGATCCGGCCAGGCGAGCAATTGGCGGTGCTCTATATCGACATCGACGAATTCAAGAGCGTCAACGACGCGCTCGGCCATCGGATCGGCGATGAGCTGCTCAAAGGCGTCGCCGATCGCCTGCGCGGTTGCTTGAGGGAAACCGACGTGGCGGCCCGGCTCGGCGGCGACGAGTTCGCCGTCATTCAAATGCCTATCAAGGATCGCTCGGAAACCACTCGGCTCGTTGATGAAATCTATTCGGCGATCAGGCAGCCCTTTGAATGCATGGGGCACCTGATCACCACCGATGCCAGCATCGGCATAGCGCTTGCCCCCGGCGACGGGGTGGACCTCGACCATCTGTTGAGGAATGCAGACCTGGCGCTCTACGGCGCCAAGGGCGACGGACGGCGAACCCATCGATTCTTTGAGGCCGGCATGGATCAGCGCGCCAAGACGCGGCGAAGCCTGGAACTCGAGCTGCGCCAGGCGATCAACGACGGCAGCCTCGAAACCTACTATCAGCCGGTGGTCAACATCGAGGACGGCAAGATCTCATCCTGCGAGGCGCTGTTGCGGTGGCGGCACCCCGAACGCGGTATGATCTCGCCGGCGGAATTCATCCCGATCGCGGAAGACAGCGGTCTGATCAATCAGCTCGGACCATGGGTGCTCAATGCCGCCTGCGCCGAGGCCGCTACCTGGCCGGACCATGTCCGCGTCGCCGTCAACGTCTCGCCGGTGCAGTTCAGGAGCCAATCGTTGGCGTTGAACGTAGCCGCGGCGCTCGCCGCGTGCGGCCTTCCTGCGGGCAGGCTGGAGCTCGAAATCACCGCTCATTCGCGACGACGAGGCGGCGCTCGATATGCTGCACCAGTTGCGCAAGCTGGGTATCCGGATCGCGCTGGACGATTTCGGCACCGGCTACTCCTCGCTCAGTTACCTGCAGCGCTTTCCATTCGACAAGATCAAGATCGATCGCTCCTTCATCAGGGATATCGCAGGCCCCGGCGCATCCTCGTCCATCATCCAGGCGGTAGTGAACATCGCAGCCGCCAGCGACATGACGACGACAGCGGAGGGTGTCGAAACCGAGCAGCAACGGAACTTGCTGTACATCCTCGGCTGCACCGAGATGCAGGGCTATTTGTTCAGCCCCGCGATATCGGCCGCCGAGGTGCGGCGGCTGTTGCTCTCGCACCGCGCCAGGGCCATGTCGGCTGCTTGAAACGCGGTTGCTTGAAACGCAGGGCTCGGCTTGCTATCCAGTTCTTCATAACAAAAAACAGGGCAGGGTGGACCGCGATGAATCGCGACAACGCACTTTGAGCGAGCCGGCGCAATCCTCCGCGCTCGCACCATTCCGCGTCAGGAACTACCGTTTTCAGTGGCCGGCTGATCTGCTCACCTCGTGGGCGTTCGAGATGGAAACGCTGATTCTCGGCTGGTACGTGCTGGTCGAGACCGGATCGGTCCTGCTGCTTACTCTGTTCGCCTCACTCGGCTATGTCGGTACGTTGGTAGCGCCGATGTTCGGCGTCGTCGGCGACCGCATCGGTCATCGCGATCTGCTGGCGATGATGCGCGCGACCTACGCGATACTGGCGGCCGTGCTGATGACCTTGGCGCTGTCGGGCCACCTCGCGCCGATTTTCGTTTTTGTCATCGCGGCCGTGATGGGCATCGTCCGCCCATCGGATCTTGGCGTGCGCGGCGCGTTAGTTGCGACCATCATGCCGCATGGCCAGTTGATTGGGGCAATCAGCATCTCGCGCACCACGATGGATACCGCGCGCATCGCCGGCGCGCTGAGCGGTGCCGGCTTGTTTGCCTCGCTCGGCATGGGCCCGGCCTATGTGGCGATCGTCGCCCTCTATATTATCGCGACCGCGCTGACGCTGTGCATCGTCGCGCCGGCAAAGCCGGATGCGGCGGGCGAGGCTTCTCGCGGGGCATTGCAGCACTCGCCGCTGCGCGATCTCAAGGAGGGGGTCGCCTATGTCTGGACCACGCCGCGGATGCAGGCCGCGCTCTGGGTGGCGTTCCTCGCCAACTTGACGGCCTATCCGCTTTCCAACGGCCTGCTGCCCTATATCGCCAAGACGATTTACGGCACCAACCAGACCGGGCTCGGCTATCTGTCGGCAAGTTTTGCGATCGGCTCGCTGGCCGGCTCGATCGTATTGAGCCTGATCCGCGACATCCGGGTGGCGCGGCTGATGATCGGCGCGACCGTCGTCTGGTACGCGACCTTGCTGGTGTTTGCGCAGATGCAGACGGTGCCGACCGCGATCGTGTGTCTGGTGGTAGCAGGCTTTTCGCAAAGCCTCGCCATGATTTCGATCGCCGTCATCCTGATGCGGACCGCGAGCGAGAATTTTCGCGGCCGGGTGATGGGCGTGCGCATGATGGTGATCTACGGCCTGCCGATCGGCCTGTTGGCCGCCGGCAGCCTGATCGACGAGATCGGATTTGCGGCGACCGGCACACTCTACGCGGCTGCCGGTCTCGCGCTAATGCTCGCGATCGTGCTGCACTGGCGCGCCGATCTCTGGCACGTGCATGCACCGGCGAATGCGCGGTGATCTGATCGCGCAACGCCGGCTCGCAGTCCTTATTGCACCTTGATATTCGCCTCTTTCAGCACCGGCTCCCACTTCGCAGCTTCGGCGCGCATGAAGGCGTCGAAATCCTTGGGCGAATTGCCGACCGGCGTGGCGCCCATCTTTTCCAGCGCGGTGAGCACCACCGGATCCTTCAGGGCGGCAGCAAGGTCGGCGTGGATCTTGGCGACTAGGTCAGGCGCCATGCCGGCCGGACCGAGAAAACCCCACCAGACCGAGGCGTCATAGCCGGGCAGGCCGGCTTCCGCGACCGTTGGAACATCGGGCAACACCTTCGAGCGCTGGGCCGTTGTCACGGCAAGAGCGCGCACCGCATTGCCTTCGAGTTGGCCGACCACCTCGGGCAGCGGGTTGACGCTCATGGGAATCTCACCTGCGATCACGGCCGTGAGGGCAGGTGCGCCGCCTTTGTAGGGGATCGCCTGGATTTTCACCTTCGCCATGTGGTTGAGGAGTTCACCGGCCAGATGCGCCGAGGTGCCGTTGCCGGACATGCCGTACGACAATGCCTCAGGCTTTGCACGCGCTGTCGCCAGTAACTCCTGCAAATTCTTCACTGGGTTGGTTTTGGACACCACGATTGCGAGCGGCGAGTAGGCGATCTCGCTGATGGCGGTGAAGTCCTTGAAGGTGTCGTAGGGCAGCTTTGGATAGAAGAACTGGTTCAGCGGATGGCCGCTGGCGACCAGGATCAGCGTGTAGCCGTCCGGCGCCGATTGCGTGAGCGCCTGCGAGGCGATGATTCCGCCAGCGCCCGGCCGATTTTCGATGACGGGCTGCTGCCGCCAGGTCTTCGACAGCGATTGCCCGAGCGTGCGCGCCAGCACGTCGACGGCGCCGCCGGCAGCATAGGGCACCAGGATGCGCACGGGCCGGGTCGGGAACTGCTCCGAGGAGGCGTGTGTGGCCGCCAGCGAAAGCGTGGCGGCTGCGAATACGGTGCGCAGGATCTTGCTGAAAACGGACATGCGGGCGCCTTCCTCTGGAATAGGGTTTTTGTTGACTAGACCTGATATTTTGTACAAACGTACAAAACTCGAGAACGGAAAGCAAATGCCATGACGCGAAACCCGAACATGCGGGAAGCCATCCTGAGCGCGGCCGAGCTGTTGTTCTCGACGCGCGGCTTCAATGCCGTCTCGATCCGCGACATTGCGCTGGAGGCGGGCGCCAACCCCGGCAGCATCACCTATCACTTCAAGAGCAAGGACGGCTTGCTGCTCGAAATCTACAAGCGCCACTGCGGGCCGATGAACAAGCGCCGCATCGAATTGCTGGTGGCGGCACGGCGCGTGCGCGACGTTCAGGACCGGCTGGAGGCGATTGTGCGCGCCTATGTGCAGCCCGCGTTTTCGTCGAGCAGCGATCTTGCCGGCGGTGGGGCGCGGTTCACGCGGCTGCGCGCGGTGATGTCGGCCGAAGGCAACGCCGTGGTGGGCCGAATCATCGCGGAAATCTTCGACGACACCACCAACGCATTCATCGATGCCATCGCGGAAAGCCTGCCGCATCTGCCGCGGACGACGATCGTGTGGCGGTCGCAATTCCTGCTCGGCGCGCTCTATTACACCCTCGTCAATCCGGAGCGGGTGACGCGGCTCTCCCGCCGCGAAGCCGACGGCGCCGATATGGCGGAAGCGATCGAGCAACTCGTCTCGGCGACGGTCGCCTCGTTGCAGGCGCCCGACATCAATCACATCGACGGCGCGTCACGCCGGACCAAGCCAATACAACCGCATGCGGTGGGTACCGCTCGAAAGCGGAAAGAAAATCCACCCGACTAGATACCTGCCCGAACCGAGCACCGCAGAAGGCACCATGGACAAGCCGACCATCCCCGGACCCGATCCCAATACACGAACGCCGAAATTCAAGCTTCCGGAGCTGGCGTGTGACGCGCATACCCATATCTTCGGCCCCGGCGACAAATACCCTTACGCGCCCGGTCGGCCCTATACGCCGCCCGACGCGCCGCTGGAGGATTTCCGGGGGCTGCACAGGAAGCTCGGGATCGGTCGCGCCGTCATCGTCAATGCCAGCGTGCACGGTATCGATAACCGCGTGGCGCTCGACGCGATCGCTGTCAGCAACGGCACCTTTCGCGCCGTCGCCAATATCGACGACACCATCACCGAGCGCGGCCTTCGCGACTTGCATGAGGGCGGTTTCCGCGGCTGCCGCTTCAATTTCGTGCGGCATCTCGGCGGGGTGCCCGACATGGCGGCGTTCCACCGTATCGTCGCGATGGTCGCGCCGCTCGGCTGGCACATCGACCTGCATTTCGACGCGATAGATCTGCCCGAATATGCCGAGACGCTGGCAAAATTGCCGGTGCGCTACACCATCGATCATATGGGCCGTGTGAAGGCGTCCGACGGTCTCGACCAGCTTCCGTTCCGGACGCTGATCGACCTGATGAAGCGGGACGAGAAATGCTGGGTCAAGGTGTGCGGCTGCGAGCGGGTATCGTCCGGCGGGCCGCCATTCCACGACGCGGTGCCGTTCGCGCGGCATATTGTCGAGACGGCGCCGGACCGCGTGATCTGGGGAACCGACTGGCCGCACCCCAATGTGAAGGTGATGCCCAACGACGGCGATCTGGTCGATCTCATTCCGCTGTTTGCACCGGAGCCGGAACTGCAGCAGAAGATTCTGGTCGATAATCCGGCGCGGCTGTTCGAGTTCTGAAGGAGCGCGAGCGATGGCGGAAAAACGCGAGCGATATACCTCGGGCCGGCGCGGCGCGTTGTTCGCCGCGATCGCTGCGCTGGCGGCGGCATTGTTCCTGCCGCAAATCGCCGACGCACAAAATTATCCAAATAAGCCGGTGCGGTTGATCCTGTCGTTCGGCGCAGGCGGCGTCGCTGACGTCACGGCGCGGCTCGTTACCGAAAAACTCGGCGAAAAGCTCGGCCAACGCTTCGTCATCGAAACATGCCAGGCGCCGGGGGTATCAACGCGGCGCGCGCCGTGCTGTCCGCCCCCGCTGACGGCTATACGCTGGCGCTGTTCAGCAACGGCACCGCGATTTCCGTGTCGCTGTTCAAGAACCTGACGTTCAACCCGGTGACCGATTTCGTGCCGGTTTCGAGCATGGGCTATTTCGACTTCATCTTTGTCACCCAGGCTGGCTCGCCGTATCCGACGCTGGCGGAATTTATCAAGGCGGCGAAGCAAAAGCCCGGCGCGCTCAATGTCGGCACCATCAATGTCGGCTCGACGCAGAACCTCGCCGCGCAATTGTTCAAATCGACCGCCGGCATCGATGTCACCATCGTGCCTTTCCGCAGTTCGCCCGAGGTTCTGATCGCGCTATTGCGTGGCGATATCCAGATGGCGATTGAAAACTATAGCGCGGTGCAGTCGCACATTGCCGACAAGGCGGCGATTGCCGTGTCGACTTCAGGACCCGTGCGCACCACGTTACTGCCCGACGTGCCGACCGTGAAGGAAGCTGGCGGCGGGGACTTCGAAGCGCGGTCCTGGAACGCGATCTTTGCCCCGAAGGGCACGCCGCCGGAGGTGATCAGGACGCTCAACGCCGCACTGCGCGAAGTGCTCGATATGCCCGACCTGAAGAAGCGCGCGCTCGATCTCGGCATCGAGGCCAAGGCCAGTTCGCCCGACGAAATCCTCGACCGGCTGAAGGCCGACATCGGCAAATGGGCTGAGGTGATCGAGCGGGCAGGAATTGCCAAACAGTAGTCATGCTGCCGGTGCGGCCGGCAACGTGCAATAAACGAAGGAGGAAATCCCGATCATGAGCAATACTGGAAAAGCGGGCCTCGTGGTTACGGCGCATCCCGGTGATTTCGTCTGGCGCGCGGGCGGCGCGATCGCGCTGCACGCCAAGAAGGGCTATCGCGTCAAGATTGCCTGCCTCTCGTTCGGTGAGCGCGGCGAGAGCCAGTTCGCCTGGAAGGAAGCCGGCGCGACGATGGAGAAAGTGAAGGCCGGAAGGCGCGACGAGGCGCAGCGTGCGGCGGAGATGCTGGGCGCGGAAATCGAATTCTTCGACGCCGGCGATTATCCGCTGCGGCTGACGGAGGCGCATTTCGACCGCATGGTCGATATCTACCGCGAGCTCAATCCGTCCTTCGTGCTCACGCATGCGCTGGAGGATCCGTATAATTTCGATCATCCGAGCGCAGCGCACTTCGCCCAGGAAACCCGCGTGGTCGCGCAGGCGATGGGCCATAAGCCCGGCGCCAAATATACCTATTCAGCGCCGCCGGTATTTTTGTTCGAGCCGCATCAGCCCGAGATGTGCAATTTCAAGCCGCAGGTGATCCTCAACATCGACGAGGTCTGGGAGATCAAGCGCAAGACGTTCGAAATTCTCGCCGCCCAGAAGCATCTGTGGGCCTATTACGAGCGGGTCGCGCTGCAGCGGGGCGTGCAGGGCGGCCGCAACACGGGCAAGCCGATGACCTATGGCGAGGCCTATCAGCGGCTATTCCCGATGGCGATGGAGGAATTGGCATGAAGACGGTCGTCGTCCGCAACATCAAGCGCACCGAACCCGAGCTCGTGACGCGGCTGGGCGCCCTCGGCGTCGCCACCGCGCACGAGGCCTATGGCCGCTTCGGGCTGATGAAGCCCTATATGCGTCCCGTCTGGAGCGGGGCCGAGACGGCAGGCACCGCCGTGACCGTGCTGGCGCAGCCCGGCGACAATTGGATGATCCATGTTGCAGTCGAGCAGTGCCAGCCCGGCGACATCCTGGTGGTCGGCTGCACGACCGATAATACCGACGGCATGTTCGGCGATCTGCTGGCGACCTCGCTGATGGCGCGTGGCGTCAAGGGCCTCGTCATCGATGCCGGCGTTCGCGACGCCAAGTCGCTTCGCGAAATGGGCTTTCCGGTGTGGTCGAAGGCGATCTCGGCCAAGGGCACGGTCAAGGCGACGCTGGGCGCGGTCAACGTGCCCGT
Source organism: Bradyrhizobium sp. sBnM-33 (assembly GCF_032917945.1). Classification (NCBI taxonomy): domain Bacteria; kingdom Pseudomonadati; phylum Pseudomonadota; class Alphaproteobacteria; order Hyphomicrobiales; family Nitrobacteraceae; genus Bradyrhizobium; species Bradyrhizobium sp. sBnM-33. The sequence continues at coordinate 6,233,041 of NZ_CP136624.1, read as the reverse complement.
GGTCTGCGCCGGCATCAATGTCGTGCCCGGCGATGCAGTCGTTGCCGATGATGATGGCGTCGTGGTGATCCGGCGCAAGGACGCCGCCGATGTCGTCGCCAAGGGCGAGAAGCGTGTTGCCGACGAGGATGGCAAGCGAAAACAGTTGGCGGCGGGCGTGCTCGGGCTCGACATGTACAAGATGCGCGAGCCGCTGGCGAAGGCCGGACTCGTCTATGTCGACGAACTCGAGGAGGACTGAGGTGGCAATGCGCCTGCGCACCTTGCTCGGCGACCATCCAGGCACAGCCGCGCTGAAGAAGGGCTCGATCAGATCGGATCTGGTCGCGTTCGATTTTGCGCCGTATTCGCTGACCAACAAGGGCTTCAAGCCGATGGTCCGCGAAGCGGCGTTCGACGTCTCGGAGATGGCGATCGTCACCTATCTGATGGCAAAATCGTTCGGCAAGCCGATGGTGCTGCTGCCCGATGTCGTGTTGGCGCGGTTCCAGCATGCGCATGCGCTTTACAATGCGAAGGCAGGCAAGCTCACGCCCCGCGATCTCAGGGGCAAGCGCGTCGGCATTCGCTCCTTCACCACCACGACCGGCGCATGGCTCCGCGGCATCCTTGCCAACGAGTACGGCGTTGATCTCGATTCGATCGAGTGGGTGACGTTCGAGGACGCCCATGTCGCCGAATTCGTCGATACGACCAGGCGGGCACCTGCAGGCAAGCAGATCGTGCAGATGCTGATCGACGGCGAACTCGATGCGGTGCTCGGCGAGAAATCGGACCATCCGGATTTGAAGCCGTTGTTTGCCGATGTCGCTGCTGAAGAGAAGGCCTGGTTCGAAAAGCACCGGGCGGTGCCGATCAACCATATGGTGGTGGTGAGCCGGAGATTGTCGGAGGAACATCCGGATGTCGTGCGGGAGGTGCATCGGCTGCTTGCCGAGTCCGCGACCGCTTCGCCAGGAGCGCCGCGTTTCAGCCGGGACGAAATGCAGCGTTCGCTGCAACTGATTATCGATTATTCCGCGCAGCAGAATCTCATTCCGCGCGCGTTCGGCGTTGACGAACTGTTCGACGACGTGACGCGGGCGCTTTGGTAGCCTTTACAGGAGTCGTCATCCGCGAAGGCGGGTGACTCAGTATTCCAGAGACAGCAGTGATTGAGCCGAGAAGCCGCGGCGTACTGGATACCCGCCTTCGCGGGTATGACGATCCGAAAAACTTGCGACCAGGAGCGACACAATGACCCCCGAGCCGATCTTCGATCTCGCCCATCTCGGCCACATGGAATTGCTGACGCCGAAGCCGGACGAGAGCCTGAAATTCTTCGTCGACGTCATGGGCATGACTGTCAGCGGCCAGAAGGGCGAGTCGGTCTACCTGCGGGGCTGGGATGATTACGAGCGCTATTCGCTGAAGCTGACAGCCTCGAAGTCATCGGGGATGGAGCACATGGCGTTGCGCGCGCGTAGCCCGCAGGCGCTGGAGCGCCGCGTCGCTGCGCTGAAGGGCTCCGGCTTCGACATCGGCTGGGTTGACGGCGACATGGGGCAGGGGCCGACATTCCGCTGCCGCGACCCCGACGGCCATATCGTCGAGCTCTATTACGAGACCGAATGGTATCAAGCGCCGCCCGAACTCAAGCCGGCGCTAAAGAACCAGGCGCAGCGCTTTCCAGCGCGCGGCATCAACGTTCGCCGGCTCGATCACCTCAATTGCCTGGCCGTCGACATCAAGGCGAACCGGCTCTTCTTCGAGAACTATCTGGGCTTGCGTACCACCGAGCAGATCGTGCTGAACGACGGCACGGAAGCCGCGATGTGGATGACGATGTCGAACAAGAGCTATGACTTCGCCTATACCCGCGATCACTATGGCAAGGCCGGCCGCTTCCATCACGTCACCTATGCGCTCGACAGCCGGGAGGAGATTTTGCGGGCCGCCGATATCTTTCTCGAAAACGGCGTGCACATCGAGACTGGTCCGCACAAGCACGCGATCCACCAGACCTTCTTCCTCTACGTCTATGAACCGGGTGGCAACCGCGTCGAAGTCGCCAATGCCGGGGCGCGGCTCATTCTGGCGCCCGACTGGAAGCCGATCGTCTGGACCGAGGAGGAGCGCAAGAAGGGCCAGGCGTGGGGGCTGAAGACGATCGAGTCGTTTCATACCCACGGCACGCCGCCAGTGTGAGGCGACGTTTGCCCGCCCTCGGTCAGCGGACGTCTAAAAAATGGGGAAGATGACCGGCCTTGCGGCCGCGATGTTACGCACCATTTTGAAGCGAACGTGCGAGTGACATCGTGGGTGGGTCGATGGCCGAGCTTGTGGATTTCTCCAGCGAGGCTTTTCTTCGTAATCCCCAGAATGGCGTGGCCCTGTTGCGGTCATCCGGACCTGTCGTCGCGACGAAGTTTCCCATTCTAGGCCGGCTCTGGGTCACCACGACCTATGACGCGGCGGCGCGCGTGCTGAAGGACAGCACGACGTTCACGCTGCGCAAGGAGGGTGGCTCGCTCGTTGGTTTGCCTTGGTGGATGCCGAATTTCATCGGGTCACTCGCCAACAACATGCTCACAATGGACGAACCGGATCACACGCGGCTGCGCGATATCGTCGACGAAGCGTTCCGTCGCCGAGCAGTGATGGACATGGAGCCACACATCCGCGCCATCGCCGATCGCCTCGCCGATGAATTGTTCGCGGCGGGCAACCCCGCCGATCTGGTGCAGCGTTATGCGCGGATGTTGCCGCTCGCGGTGATCTGCGAACTGCTTGGCCTGCCATCGGCCGACCGGCCGAAATTCATCGCCTGGGCCAATTCAATCTCGAATCTCACCAGCGCGTTGGGCTTTGTGCAGTTGATCAGCGGAATGATGAGGATGCGGCGCTATCTGAAAGTGCGTCTGCAGGTCGCCCGGGAACAGGGCGGCGAAGGATTGATCGCCGAGCTTGTGCGGGTCGAGAAGGAAGGCGGACGCATCACGCCGGACGAAATGGTCTCGATGGTGTTTCTCTTGCTGGGGGCGGGCTCCGAAACCACCACCCATCTGATCAGCGGATCGGTGTTCGAGTTGCTGAAAAATCTAGAGCGGCGCGATTGGCTGGCGGCGGACTGGAGCCGCGCTGGCCTTGCGGTGGAAGAATTTTTGCGCTTCGTCTCGCCGGTGCAATTTTCAAAGCCGCGCTATGTGCGCCACGACGTCGGTCTCGACGGCGTGAAATTGAAGAAGGGTGATAGGGTGATGGCGATGATTGTCGCGGCCAATCTCGACCCGCAGGCGAACGAGGGTCCCGCACGTCTCGATCTCGAGCGGCGGCCGAACCGGCATCTCGCGTTCGGGACGGGAATACATTTCTGCCTCGGCCACCAGCTTGCGCGGATCGAGGGAATTTGCGCGCTGCAGGCGCTGTTCACGCGCTGGCCCGGACTGAAGCTGGCGGTCGAGCCGTCGCAGATTCATTGGCGCAGACGGCCGGGCATTCGCATGATCGCGGAGCTGCCGGTGGTGGCTACCGGCTGAGGAGAGCGCGACTGGCTGGGGAACTAGGATTCCCAGCCATACTCCGCGCCACTCCCAACACGCTGATCGACCTATCTTTTTTTCGGCAGGCGATCGATTTGCATCGCTAACTTGGACCATATGTTTGGACCATGCAACTCGCTGGTCCAAATAGCCGGAAGGCGCAGCAGTTTGGGCCCTGGACCTATTTCGGCGGAGCGGCCGGATTGCACCGGTCGGAGGCGATTTGGGCGCTAAAGCGGAAGGCGCGGCGGAGCTTTTCGATGATCCCATGCCAGGGTCGCCGCATGGGCGCGACGGCTCGGATTTCTGCCTTGCCAGTCGCTGTGCGCATAATTGGGCAACGGCCACCGCAAGCCTCGGAGCGCAGCCACCACACGCCACCCGAGGTGCGCGCCGACCAAACGGAACAGATCACCATGTTCGACGACAACCTCTTGCTCGACCTCGTTTTCCCGTACGCGTGAACTGTCGACTTTGGCCAGCCACTCGACGGTGCTGCATCGGCCAAGTCGTCCGACGCCGCTGACGGTGGGGAAGGCCGAAAAGACGGCGAGGCTGAGGGCCGACAAGATAGCGGCCCGGCCGGCCGACAAGACACCGCCGCTCAGGCCGACAATAACGAGGGTGACCTGCCCGGGCTGCTTGAGACCATCGCCAAGGCCGAGCGGTGTTGCGCTCGTGTCCCGGAGCGTATCGTCAGCGAGAAGACGGCGAAGAACTATATGAAGACCTTCTTGCGGATGTGGGAGGCGGGAAGCCTGGATCCGTTCGCCCCCGGCATTGCGTTCGACACCTTTTACTGCCGGCGTGCAGCCCTGCATTTTGGAGGAGTGACCGTCCTCCGGGAGCTGACTGAACGGGTTCGCGCCGCAGTCGAACAGCAGGATAATGCCGGGGCGGCAAAAATGAGCCGGAAATTGGCGCAGCTTGTGAACAAGATCGAGGCCGCTTTCGACCGCGACCCTCCCGGTAAACCGAGTGCTCTTCCGTGGGAAGGTCCTGCCTCGCGCTTCCATGAGATGACCAGCGAGACCATGCCCGCGCGGGGCGCGAACAGCAAAAAGCACGTTCTTGGAAAGCTGGACCGTGACTGGGATCAGCAGCTCTGGTCCAAGGCAATGCAGATCAAATTCCAGTACTTGCTTGAGTTGGCAGTTCATTTGACCGTGCCCGTGCGGCCCGAAGACATGGCGCCCGGTGATCGCGCCACGGGCTGGTCAGCCGGCGTCGTCCTCCGCTTGCTTGAGCCTTGCTGCCTCGAAATCAGCTTCATGCCCTCGAAATCGCACCACGGCCTTTATGGCACCGAGCTCACGTCACCGTCCGACCATTGCGGACGCGCCGACCAAGTACCTTGCCGAGCGCTGCCGCGAGGCGGGCGGACAGCTGGTCGTGAGCGTCGAGTCCAAGAATGCGGTGCGCAAGGCGATTGGGCAAACTGGCCTTTCCGGAAGGTCCCGTGACGATCACGCCCAGCGTCGCCATCAGCTGATCGCAGATTTGAAGAAGACGTTCGGGGCCGGCGAGGCAGTCGCTGCGGCTTCCGGAGACGGTACCGACCGCACGCAGGCCCGGTACGGCTACCTTCAGCACGGCCGCAAGCGCCGCGGCTATATCAGCATCGTCAGCGCCAAGACCCCGCGTGTGGGAAACGTCGAGCGCGCGAGGCAGTTTTCGCGGGACAAAGCGCCTCGTCGCAACAGATAAGGACAGCAAGTCCACAGCGGTGGAGGCAACCCGTGGCCTCGTCACGCCACGTGACATTAGCGCGCCCCGACCGCCGACAAGCCCTAGTCCCTCCCGCCCCAGCCAGTGCGCCGACCACCCTTGAAAACACTGAAAAATCGGCCTGGCTGGGGAGCTGATGCACAGCTCTGCGACACACTCCTGCTGCACACGGTGTCGTGTTTCCATGGCTGTCCACATCTTTCGACGCGAGGCGACCTACTATTGGCGGCGGCGGACCCCCCGCGCCCTTGCCATTTTCACAGGCCGCCAGCATGTTTTTCTGAGCCTGCGGACGACGAGCCGGGTGATGGCGCGTCGGCTGGCAGCCCAACTCGACGCCATTCTGGAAGATGCTGCGATGCTTGCCGAGAACACCGACCTGCACCTGTCACGGTCTCAATTGAGACAATGCTTGGCGCTGTCGTGGAGCGGCATCTGACCAAGCTGGAGCGGGTGGCGCTCGCGGCGAAAAGCGCGTCCGGTTTTGACGTCGACCAGGCGCGGTCGGACGACAAGCGGGCATTGTGGACCTACACGCTGCTCGACGCCCAGGGCGCCGCCGCCGCCGTGCGCCCGGAGGATCGCATCCGCATGGTCGCCGACGGACTCTCGGAAGCAGATATCGAGGCCGTGCAGCGTCATCTGACCATGCTTCGGAAAAACGACCTGGTCCCGACGAAGGATCATGTCCTTCGACAAATGATCGATGGCGTGGAAGCCGTACCGACTGCCATGAATTTCAGCGTGGCCCAGGGTACTTACTTCCGCGGGATGAAGCTTGCACTCGCCGAAATCGACCGCCGCTATGGAGGGCAGCGTGTCGAGGATGGCGACGTCGTGGATCGCCTCCTCCTTTCGAGGAGCGATCCACGGCTGCAGGTTTCATCGGTTGAAGCCGACCGCGAGGATCGCCGTCGCGATCCACCGGAGGCCGAGCCTGCGCCCGTACCACAAGCCGTTCCGATGGCGGACTTCTCGAAATTTGCGGAAGACGTCATCAAGCTAAACGACAAGAACTGTCACTGGGACCAAAAGACGCAGCGGCAGGCGAGGAGCGTCTCGAACCTGTTCATCAAGTTTATGATTCAAGACCAAGGTGTCCACGATCTGAATTCCCTGCGCCAGTCGCACGCCGGCAAGTTCGTCGATTTCCTTTTCTTCGAAATCTACAAACACTATGGCAAATCAGTCAGGGATGAACACCTCACGATTGCACAGCTTCGCGAGAAGGGACGATCGCACGGGCAGGGCAAAAAAGGCGAATGCGGTCTTAGCAGCGGAACTGTCAATCGGCATTTGACCTTTCTTGGTCAGATATTCGAGTACGCCAGCGCTCGCGGCTTGGAGAACCTCGACAAGATCGATCTCTCAAAGCTTCGCGCTAAGAGCAACAAGGATACGCGTGATCGCGACGAAAGGCGCAAGCTGCCTATCGATCGCGCTCATGCGATCTTTCGCACGGCCCCGTTCAACAATTGCGCGAGTTGGGACGCGCTTGAAAAGCCGGGAGGGGATGGCGCTCAACAAATCTTCCATTGCGCGCTCTATTTCGTGCCGATTCTCATCTATTACACGGGGTGCCGCCGCGAGGAAATCTGTGGAGCGATGGTCGACGATGTGATCTTCGAGAAACGTGAGACCCCTTATCTGCACATCGCCAAAAATGAGCGACGACGGATCAAGAACGCCCAATCGCAACGCAACGTACCGCTGCATCCGGAAGTGATCCGGCTGAATTTCCTGGCCTACGTGAAAGCGATCAAGGCGCTGGGGTACAAGTTGCTCTTCCCGGATCTGTTTTCGCCGACCAGCAGATCGCCTCTTGGCGATCGCTTCTACAAGCAGTTCAAGCCGATCCTTGTAGCGGCCGGTGTGACGGAGGAGGGGCTGGGCTCTCACGCGGTGCGGCATCTGTTCGGGGCGCAGTTGAAGAAGAAGCTGGTGGCCGTGGAAGATCGCGCCGATCTGCTCGGCCACGGTGGCGATACCGAAACGAGCGAGCGGTACTGCGAGCCGCACGAGATCGCCACGTTGCTGGAATTTGTGATGAAGCTGCCCACGATCACGGCTGATCTGCAGCCGCGGGAAGTTAATCTGATTCCTTGGGTGGCGGAGAAGCAGGTCGCACCGTTTTCTCAGCCCTCTCGTGCGAAGCGTTTGCTCTGAGCGGGTTGCCGGCTTTGTCTGACAGCACTTGCACCATGGAGATCGAAGCCGGCGCAATATGGAGCACCTCACGCCCTCCATCGCCCTTCGCGGAGCTCCGCTGTAGAACGCAGAAGCCTTGCCGCGGGGGTTGGTAGCGCTCCCCCGCTACCACGGGCCACGATTTTGTACGCCAGACTACGATTTTGTGCGATTTGCCCCAAACCGTTTGCGCGCGCTCGTGACCGCGGATGAAGCAAACCGATGGTAGCGATCTGATCGACATGCGCGGTACTGACGTCACCCTTGCGAACGCGGCGCGCAAAAACACGGAGTATACCGAGGGCGGCGTGCTGATCGAATTCGGGGGATCTCAAGTTTAGCTCGAAGGCATAAACAGAGGTGAGCTACGATATGCAGCACCGAGGGCGACGAATTCAGCACGGCAGAATTATTTTAGTCGGTGGGCCGCAGAGCAATCTGGGGCCATTTTGTTTTCAGGGCAGCGCCAGCGCGCTCGATTTCCGGCCTGTCCGGATCGTCAACATCGCGTCCGGCATAGATCGTCACGTGATCGCGATCCCTCCCGATTAGCTGGAACTCGCAATGAAGTCCGGGATTGCAAATTCAAATGCCCCAATTTTTCTTTATCATTCAGCACGACGAACAGGTCGTTGAGCCGGATATCGGGATAGAACTTCCAGACATGGAGGCTGCTTGGAACGAAGCCACGAGAGCCACCGGAGAGATCGTTAGAGACCTCGACGGCTCACTGGAAGTCGGCACCGAATGGTCGATCCAAATCCAGGACGCGGAACGTAAGCCGCTGAGGACCATCAAGGTAATCTCGAAGCGGCACTAGAAGTACGGCGCTCGGTGGCGGCCTCGATGAGACGGTGAGTTAGTTCATGGCGCGAGGGCAGACCGTCGCCCTCGATCACCTCAATCTCGGCGTCATGGACGTGCAGCACCTGGCCGAGATCGCGCATGTCGTACCATTGGCCGCAGCCGGGACATTTCATGTGATGGTCGGCTTAGCGATGCCGTTGGCGTCCTTACCCGATTTCGTCATCGACAACGCCCATGACCTCGTATTCAAACGCGACGCCTTCAGGATCGTTCTCCTGTAACCATTCATCGGCAAGGCCCGGCCTTGCGAACACCTTGAGGTGGTCAACATCGCCAACCGGTTTGCTGGTATCAACGTAAATCCAGACCGTATTCATCACAGGTCCTCCCGCAGTCCCTTGAAGAATGGATGCCTCACCTTGCCCTCGGCCGATTGCGCCCGGTATTCGATCTCGGCCATCAGCTCCGGTTCGACCCAGATTCCCTTATGGGCGATGCGCCTTGTGTAGGGCTGGTCTTGCGGATCAATGGCGTTAAACGCTTGCGCAGCTCGGCGGCGGATTTCTTGTCGAAGCCGTGGTCGACCTTGCCGGCATAGATCAGATCGCTGCCCTTGCGGCGGCCGACATAAATGCCGTCCCATTCGTTGCCGTCGAGCGCGAAGCCGGCGATCGTCAAGGTCTCGCGCTGGACGCAGGTTTTCTTGACCCAATCCCGGCCACGCCCGGAAAGGTACCGGCTGTCGCGGACCTTGGAGACGACGCCTTCCAACCCGACCTTGCAGGCGTGCGCAAACATCTCCTTGCCGTCGACCTCAAAGCTTTCGCTGAACTGGATGGCCGTCTTCTCAATCAGCTTTTTCAGATGCGCCTTGCGCTCGAGAAGCGGCAGTTTTCTCAGGGGCCATTGAGGTAGAGCAGATCGAAAGCGATCATGACGAGCCGGTTGGACTTGCCGCGCAATTCGTTCTGCAGGACGGAAAAGTCCGTGGTGCCATCGGCGGCGGGCACGACGATCTCGCCATCGATGATGGCGCTGCCGGCGTTGATCAGGTACGCGTCGGCCGCAATTTTGCTAAAGCGCCTGGTCCAATTGTTGCCGCGGCGGGTTAGGATTTTGATGTCCTCATTATGGATGTGGAGCTGGACGCGATAGCCGTCGAACTTGATTTCATGGATCCAGCGATCACCGGACGGCACCCTTTCGATCGACGTGGCCAGCGCGGGCTCGACGAATCCGGGGAAGGGCGCCTTGACGCCGATCGCTGCCGCCTTCTTGCGCTGAAACGCCACGCCAAAAACTCCACGCCACGAACAACGTCGACTCAAACTGGCACAGGTCAAATCGTTCCAGCCGGGAAAAACCGGTATTTAAACGTCGCCCGGCCAATCGGGAAACAATTTTGCGAAGTGTTTGCGGAGGATACCGTAGCACTCGCACGCGCGGCTCCGCAAAGCCTCCGGTTGCAATATACGGATATGGCCACGGCCGGTGTCGATGATACCTTCGGCGTGCAGAACGCCGCAAAACTGATTGATCGTCGACCGCGCAACTCCCACCATTCGGGCAAGAAATTCCTGGGTGATTTCGAGATCATCCATGCCGGATTGGTCCTGCGCGTTCGCCAGCCAGCGGCATAGACGTGCGGTGGCTGTGTGAACCGCGTTACAGGCGGTCAATTGACGGCCCTCGGCAATGAACATCGCGTGGTGCCGATTGAGAATGGTGCGGAGTTTATCGTGGGAACGATATGCACGTATGAATGACGCCGTACTGATGCGGGATGCCGCCGCGCCAACCTCAACTGTCGCCTGATCGATGGCGTCCTGGATATCCAGAACAACCCCAGAGCACACCAGTCCCTCCCGACCGATCAGCGATACTTCGACGGTTTCTCCTGATTGCATAGGAACAACGAGCGAGACCAGTCCTCCATGTGGAAAAAACACATGCGTGACAGGTTGATCGTTCTGGTACAGCACGTCGCCTTTTTTGAGTCGGACAACGCGCAAGTCCTTCTCGAGAAGCTCACGCGCATCTGCCGGCAGGGATGCCATCAAACGATTCATGTATATCGCCCCAGGATCGCATGTCCGGAACCCAACGTACCAGAGTTCTCAACCGAAGTTCCAAGGATCTGCCAGGGCTGGAACCCGGCCCATGATGACTTGGCAATCGGGAGGTATTGAAGATGGCGAGGGCAAAGAACCCCCGTACAGCCGCGGGCGCAATCAGGACCGGGCGCGGGTTGGCGGCGGGCAGGACTACGAAGTGCGCTACGCGGCGAAGAAGACGCAGCGATCGGCGGCTGCGGTGAAGAAGGCGGTCAGAAAGTTGGCACCAGCCGAAATCGGGTCGAGCGCCGGCTCGGACGTTAGGAACGGCTCAAGAGAATCCCGAGTTTCGTGAATTGTAGCACCGTGTCCCCCGGTGCGGCTGTCCATGTGGTGGATGGAAGGGTCTCAGCGTCTCCGCTGAGGCCCTTCTCGCGTTCTGGGGACTGGTGTGTTTCACCATACAGCGTTTACGCGGGAGGCCGTAGTCCGGGAGATTGTAACCACTCGCTCACATGCGAGCCGATCTCAGCCTGGCGTGCTTTCCTTTCGACCGCATCGCGCAGCGCGCCGGGCGGGAGCAAGTCGGCTTGCTCATGCAGGCGCTTCGCTTCTTCGGCGAGACGTTCTTCGAGGGACTGGGTGTGATTGAAACGGCGACGCATCATGGCCGCTGCTCCATTCCGTTAGAGGAGGGCGGGAGCGCAACCGAGCGTTCTCATCACCGATGACTGCCATGGGACCGTGCGGTGATAAAAGTTAACGTACATACCTTGGGGCGGGTTCCGCAATGGGACGTGCGAGAAGAGCTCAGGAAATAGGTCACGGTCACTACCCCGATCTTGCGGTCAGGCGAACAGCTCGGCGCCGGCGGGTAGGATTACGAGGTGAGCTACGAGGCGAAGAAGACGAAGAGATCGACGGTTGCCGTGAGGAAGGTGGTCAAGACGATCGGAAGCAGCCAGAAGAAAGTTGAGCGACGGCTCGGCCGAGGACGACCCTCACAATGATGCAGGCCGTCAACCAAGGCGGCCTTTTTCAACTAAAGCAAACGGTAAACGGCGCTACCGACTATTACGACGATGACGATTCCAAGGCTCATGAGAAGCCATGGCATATCTTTGCGCTCCCGCGGCGTCACTCGACCATCCCTTACTGCGGCGCTCGCAGCGCAGGCGACCGCAACCAACCACTGATGCGCGAGCCGGTCTCAGCTTCTCGAGCCTTCTTTTCGACCGCATCGCGCTGATAGCCGTGCGGGAGCAATTCGGCTTCCCCTCGTAACCGTTTCGCTTCTTCGGCAAGACGTTGTTCGAGGGACTGGATTTGTTTGAAACGGCGACGCTTTTGCATGGTGCAACTCCGTTCCGTTAGAGGGAGGCAGAAGCGAACATGGGGCTTTCATCGGCGACAATTGAGACCGCACTGCCGAGGCCGCGCGGTGAAAAAGGCTAAACGTATGTCACTCGGGACTGGTTCCGGCGGGCCGCATTTCAGAGGAGTTAGAAACCCCTATCGAAGATGCGGATCGCAGGAACTTCGATTGTTAGAGTGACTTGTGGTGGTAAGGCCCGGCCTATCAAGACCTAGACGTCGATCCTCACAGGAGCTCAGCCATGAAACAGCTCATACTGGCAGCCGCCCTCGTTGCGCTTGCCTTACCAGCGTATTCGCAGTCATCGCAGAACCAGAGCACGTCCACCCAGCGGTTCGTAGAAAAGGCCGCTATCAGCGACATGTTCGAGATTCAGTCCAGCCAGCTTGCGATGGAGAAATCGAACAATAACGAGATAAAACAGTTCGCTCGGATGATGGTCAATGACCACACGAAAGCGAGCGAAGAATTGAAATCGATCGCGCAGAAGGTACAGGGCGTTCAGCTTCCCACCAAAATGGACGCGGACCATCAGAGCAAGCTCGATCAGCTCCGCTCTGCAGCAGCCGCCCAGTTCGATCAGCGCTACCGCAGTGATCAGATCCAAGGCCATGAAGCGGCTGTGTCGCTTTTTGATCAATATGCCAAGACCGGAGAGAACGCGGAGCTGAAATCCTGGGCGCAGAAGACTTTGCAGCAGCTGCGTACTCACCTGCAGCACGCGCAGGCGCTTCCCCAATCGACCGGAGCGCCGGTCACGGGCGCCGCTCCCGGTCAAACAAGTCCGCGGACCGCACAACGCGAACAAGCGCAGACAGGTGATGCCGGGCGGGGGCAGAAAGGCAAGGCAGCGGCAATTGCTGCACCCGAGCCGAACCAGATGCTGGGATCGGATCTTCGTGGAACCCAAGTTCGTGGGGCGAACGATGAGAACATCGGCGAGATCAATGATATCCTCGTCGATCGCAAAGGCGGAGTGGTTGCCGTGATCGTCGGCGTCGGCGGTTTTCTCGGTATCGGAGAGAAGAACGTTGCGATCCCGTTCCATGCGCTCGAGATCGTAGAGGGTCGGACCAGTGGTGGCGGCGCCGATCGAACCGGCACTGGCACCACAGGTGCTGCGGGTCGCGGCGACACCGCAGCTGATCGCTCGCAGAGTGGAAGGCAGCAGCAAGCACAAGGAACGATGGAGCCGGATCGCATCGTACTGCGTGGCATGACGAAAGCCGACCTCGAGGCTGCCCCGGCTTTCCGCTCCGAGGGTACAGGGACTACGGGTCAGCAGGGCCGTACCAACGGCAGTCTTGGGGGCAGCAGCGCTCCTCGGTAACAATATTGGGGGGCGTGGCTGAGCGGGGCGCCTTAAGTGGTCGCCCCGCTTGGCACGAGTTCTCTTACTCGCAGTTTATTGGAATAGCGCCACCGGGGGTGAACGTCACGAAGGGGCCGGATTCGTGCATCATCAGCCGGCCGCGCTCGATCGCGAGTTTGAGGCCCGCGCCGTACTCGGCCGGGTTGCTGCCGTCGCGGAACAGAAGAAGACGAAGCGATCGGCGGCTGCAGTGAAGAAGGCGGTCATGAAAGTGGCACGAGCCGGAAGCGGGTCGAGCGCCGGCTCGAAGTTAGGAACCGCTCGAGAGAATCCGAGTTTTGAATAGCAGCACCGTGTCTCCGGTGCGGCTGTGGATGGAAGGGTCTCGGCGTCGCCGCTGAGGCCCTTCTACGTTCTGGACAGCAGTATTTCGGCGGTTGTAGGCCCGGCGAGGTCAACCATTCATTCATGTGAGCCCCGATGTCAGCCATTTGCGCCTTTCTCTCCATGCGCTCACGTTCCTTGCTACCGGGGGGGAATGCTTCGGCTTGCGCTCTGATCTCGCCTCCACAGGTTCCACGTATGTGCGAAAGCCAGATTTTGCGGTCAGGCGAACAGCTCGGAGCCGGCGGGCAGGTTTACGAGGTGGGCTACGAGGCGAAGAAGAGGGGCAGGTCAGCGTCCGCGCTGAAGAAGGTCTCAAGAAGGTCGTACCAGCCGTAGGCGGGTCGAGCGCCGGCTCGACGTTAGTAACGGCTCGACAGAATTCGATTTCGGGTTGCAGAACGTCATGCTGACCACTTGTCTTCTTCGCGCCTGGCTTCGTCTTCGTTAAGGCGCTCTACAATTTCGGCAGCGACGGCGGGAGTCTCCGCATCTGCGATGGGGGTCCCGTCCTGCTTCTTTACCTTCTGACCGTCGACATCCATGGGAAAATCTTCGGGCCTTAGTGGCTTCTTTGAATTCGGTGTCATGTCCTTCCTCCCTGCGTTGCGCCGGGCGATTGCTGCTCTGGTTAGGTTCTACGCGAGGAATGGTTCCTATGGCGCCGATATCGCCGTCGACCTACTTTGTCGCAGCAAAAATAGGAACGAAGGCAGCGCCTGAAAAATTGCTAGTGCTTCCATGGTTATAAGGAGAACGACCATGAAAGTATCAGCGATCGCGGTAGCATTGTTCTTTGCGCTCGGCTCAACGTTGGCTGTCGCCCAAGGTGGTGGTGCCGGAGGCGGTGGAGCCGGGGGCGCAGGCGGCGCTGGAGCGGGCGCCGGCGCAGGTGCGGGCGGCGCAGGTAGCGGAGGCGCCGGTGCCGGCGGCGCAGGTAGCGGCAGTGGCGACGGGTCAGGTGCCTCCGGCGCAGGGGGTCCACCCGCACCAACAGTCGGCACAACCCGTAGCCCTGCCGACGTACAGACGCCAGACCAAGAAACGAAGAGGAAGCAAAAGTAAATCGGCCGGCTTTGCCGACCAAAAGCCTCTCAACCGTTGAAGGGTGGCACCGGACTAGTGCGTCAGGCGAACAGCTCGGCGCCGGCGGGCGTGAAGGTGACGAAAGTCCCTGACTCATGTAGCGTGAGCCAGCCGCGCTCGATCGCGAGCTTGAGGCCAGCGCCGTACTCGGCCGGGCTGCCGCCGTCGCGAAAAAGAAATGGCTCGTTGATTTTCTCGACGTGGATGCGCCCTTGAACCGGCTCGACCGCGTTTGCGATCTCGAGGATCCGGCGCGCAGCTTTTGCCGGGTCGGCATAGGGGCGGGCGTATTTCATGCGGCCGCCTTGTCTTCTTTGTCAGCGCCTCGAGCGACGATCCTGATCGCGTCGTCGGGCAACGGCCGCTGCAGCGCCTTGGCCTCATCCCACGGCGCGCGCATCCAGACGTCGCGTTCTTCATCCGTCATCAGGATGACCGGCATGGCTGTCGCATGGATCGGCTCGACGACGGCATTCGGCGACGTCGTCAGAAAGCCGTAGACCTGGTGCGGGCCGGGAATTGGTTTCGATTTCGTCCCGCGGTCACCCTTGAACTCGGTCCAGATGCCGGCAAAGCAGATCAGCGGCCGATCGCCGTTGATCGCGAACCAGACGACGTCCTTCTTCTTGATCTCCGGATTCGGCTCCGGCGCGTATTCGGCGAAGCTGTTGGCCGGCACCAGGCAGCGGTTCTCGGGCTTGAGCCAACTCCTCCAGTGCGGAGACGACGTGTTGCGGATGTTGGTCACGGGTGGCCCGCCGGTGCGCGGCGGGGGTGGCATGCCCCAGCGCATCAGGGTCAACTCGCGTTCGGTGCCCGCATTGCGAATGACGGGCGCGGGATAATCGGGAAACACGCCTGGCATGGGGGGCAGGTTGCCGACGTAACGGTTCATAACGCGGAAGAGCGCGCGCATCGCTTCTTGGTTCGTCGTGATGCTGTAGATGGGGTGATTGCGGTTGCTGCTCGAAAGGCTCAGCCTGGAAGGGAAGCCGGCGAGCCGGCGGCAGCAGGAGCGGGAACATGAAGCACTATGTCGGTCTGGATGTTTCGCTAAAGGAGACGGCTATCTGTGTTGTGGACGAGAATGGCGTCGTCATTCGCGAGGGCAAAACATTTTCGGAACCGGAGGCTATTGTTGCCTGGCTCAACGAAAGCGGATTGCCCCTTGCCAAGGTCGGGATTGAGATTGGTGGTCTCGCTCGTTGGCTGTACGGCGAACTGCGTGCTGCCGGCTTACACGCAGTCTGCATCGATCCCCGAAGACTGCGCGGCGTGACTAGGACGATGCCGATTAAGACCGATCGAAACGACGCTCGCGCTATTGCGCAGGTAATGCGGGTCGGCTGGTACACCGTTGTTCATATCAAGGGTGACGTGAGCCAGGAGCTACGAATGCTTCTCAATAATCGCAAGACGCTTTTGATTAAGCAGATCGATATCGAGAATGAAATTCGGGGCGTCTTACGCGTCTTCGGCTTAAAGCTGTCTGGTCGTATATCTCAAGTAACGTTTGAGCAGCAAACGAATGAACTCACAGATGGCCATCCACGACTCGCGGCGATGCTGCGCCCAATGCTTGTGGCTCGAGCCGCGCTGCGTGAACAGTACGGCGTCCTACACAAGATGGTACTTGAAATAGTACGCCGCGAGCCAACATGCCAGCGGCTCATGACGATACCAGGCGTAGGCGCACTGACGGCAATCACTTTTCTAACAACTATTGATGACCCGGATCGCTTTCAACGCTCCCGCGATGTTGGCGCGCATCTTGGCCTTACGCCACGCAAATACGCATCTGGCGAAACCGATCGGAATGGCGCTATTTCGAGGTGCGGCGATGTGATGCTCAGGACCATACTTTATCAGGCAGCGCTTGCACTTCTAACCCGCACCCAGCGTTGGTCTGCATTGAAAGCCTGGGGTGTAAGGGTGGCCAAGCGACGCGGTCTTCGCCGAGCAGTCGTGGCGGTCGCGCGAAAATTAGCGATCGTGATGCATCGGATCTGGGCAGATGGAAGCGAGTTCCGATGGACCCGCGAGGAGGCGACCGCATGATCGATTAGCAATTCAGCGGATCCGCCGAAAAGGCGGAACGACGTCCTGCGAGGACGAGGTCGGGGTGACTGCGCTGCAACCTCTGTGCCTGCAGCACGCGCTAATAGATAGCAGCTCCCGATCTTCGGACTACCATCGTGAGGCGGCAAACGTCGACCTCGTAGACAAGAGCGAGCCTCGCAGGCTGTCGGTAACGAGCTGAACCCTTGTGCCAGCAACCGCAATCAGACAAGAGATTGCACATTTCTGGAGGGCTGCTGCGATAGATGTTTCCCACTAGTCTCGATCAGTATGCAGGTCTCTCAGCTTGCGCATGTAGTAGCCCTGCGCCTGAAGCGCTGACCTAATCTCCTCGCTAACTTTGACAACCCGTTTCTTGCTCTTGCGCCATTTTCCCGGCGGCGCAATAGGCGGTATCGGAAATCCCTTCTTCACAACGAGCAGATCACGTCTGGTGTTCAAATACACATCCATATGCCTGTCTCCCAAAACGACTCAGCTTATCGCTTTGAGAGCAGAGAGCGGGTTACCGAAAGGCAACACCGGTCTGATGTTGTGCGCCCTCCTAATTTACCGCTGGCGAGGTCGGTCCCGAGGCGCAGGCAATCTACCGCCAGCGGCCGCCCCGGCCGGACGCAAGAGAGCGCTTGACCAAGTTAAAGCGGCACAGGCCCGATTAGCAGCTAGGTCTCGTGGATTGCTCAGGGGCTTTGATGCCGCTGTAATGGCCACCCATGAGCACGAAGAAACGTGAAGTTATTTGGGGCGGCCGGATCATGGGCGCGGATATGCGCGCCCGGACAGCCCGCCAAAACGCTAAGAAGGCCGCCGGTGCCGCTGATCGTGCCGAGGCAGAAGCATGGTCGGTGCGCATGGAAGGCTATGGCGGTCCGGCCCAGCCGTCTCCAACAATTGGCCAATGCCTGAAAGGTGGTTACGGCTGGCTGGAAATCGAATGCTGCCGATGCAAGACAAGGGCGAGCCTGCCGCTTGATGCAATCCGCAGGGCGCGTGATACGCCGATCTGGAAGCTAGAGCCGTCCTTCCGATGTCGGTCTTGCGGCACGCGCCGCTACAAGCCGCCTGTGCGCATGATCAAGTTGACCGAGCAACGCGAGATCACTCCGTACAAGTGGGTTCATCCTGATGAGGAGCGATGAGACGAGTGCAGGGAGGAGCGGACCTTGGGCATCAGGCTTTGCATATCCGCTAATGACTCGCCGATCTCCCGCGATGGATGTGCGGAGGCTGTTCGCCGCCATCGCGGCACTAAGCTGCGACGGCAGGGGAAATTCCAAATGACGGCGCTTCACCCGATCCGGAGGGCGTGCCCGGCGTGCGGCAGGCCGATGGCCGCCGTGCCCGACGTAGTCAGATAAACAGATTGGCAAAAGCCAAAGCAACAAGCCCGGCGAGGCCGACGTACACAAAGCGGAAAACCCGACGATCCTCCGCGGCATGACGTTCCGAGAGTTGCCCAGTCATGAAGTCGGCGAAAGGGTCTGACACGGCCGTCCCCCGTGCGGAAAGCTGCATCGAATCTGAGTTGCGATTCTCGGTCAAGCAAGCACTGGTGTGATATTCATGTCGTCGCAACGAGAGGTAGAGCTGACATACTCGAGGAGGTGTCCAATGAGGACGCGGGCAAACATCTCGATGGGCGCGACCGTCGCCTTCAACACCGAGTACTTCGCACATGAGCAGGACGCGGAGGGCGTTACCGCCACTCTGTGCGATTGGTTAAAGCGCGATCCCGCGGGCGTCGCGTTCGAATATGAGGTATTGCAGTAAGCGCACCAGCCGCCGTGCTGGTCGATTGGTTCTGCTTGACAGGCATGATGGGTCATTCCCCCGAACAGGATAAGGTGCGACACGCGCTCTGGATATGAAGCCGCAAACGTTGCGCTCATCGCGCAGCCTTCGGAAAATCCCAGCAGTACTGCTCGCCGAGAGCCAATATCGTCCATAACTGCGCGGACATCGTCCATTCGCTGCTCCAGCGATGGCGCACCAGATATCCTGTCGGACAGTCCCTGACCCCTTTTATCAAACGTGATCACACGGGCGAATTTTGAAAGTCGATGGAGGAAAGCGGTATAGCCGGGCATTTCATGCAGGAACTCGATATGCGAGACTATTCCGGGATCATAATGAGATCGATGGGTCCGTCGCCGACTGCTTGGTACGCGAGGTTGACCTCGCCGCTGACCGCATAACGTGTGGGAGGCAACTGTTCCAAATCACTCATTGGGTCGGCGGACCTCCGCGGAGTGTGTTCTATGATTAATGTCAAGTAGCACATCCGCCGGCATACTGCGAGGTCCGTTCCGGGTCAGGAGCGGGCTCATGCCCTGCAGCAAAGAGCAGAGCTATTCAATCACTGCCTCAGCGCGGGCAAGAAGAGGCGCTGGGACTTCGAGACCCAATGTTCTGGCAGTTTTGAGGTTGATGTAAATCTCGTATCGATCTGGTTGTTCGACCGGGAGGTCGGCGGGCTTGGCCCCGCGAATAATCTTATCAAGATAGACCGCGCCTTGCCTCGCTATCGCAAAAAGATCCGGTCCCAAGCTGACAAGGCCTCCTGCCACAATCGATTCCCTAAACCCGTGGCAAGACGGCAGGCGATGGGCAAGGGAGAGCTCGGCAATCAATTTTGAATTTACAAACGTGAGTCCGCCCGCAACCACGATCAAGCCGCCGATGCGATTTCGCCGCATTTGATCGAATGCGGTGGGTAGATCATTTCCGGACTCGACATAAACAGGCATCAATCCGACATTCATCGCAGGGGCGGCCTTCTCCAGCGATATTATGGCGAACGAAACATTCGGATCACCATGCGCGCCTAGAACAGCGACTCGTTCGAGAGTTGGTACGATCTCCTTCAGCATCTGTAGTCGCTTGGCGTAGGTATCGGTCGCCGCCTCAAACGTAACCCCCGTCAGGTTGCCGCCGGGGTGAGCGAGACTTTGAACCAATCCAATGTCGACGGGAGCGCCGACTGACAGAAATACGGTGGGAATGGTAGAGGTTATACGCTTTGCTGCTGCTCCACCAATCGTACCCCATACAACCAGGATATCGATGTCGGGAATCAGCCTAGTTATAGCGCCCTCGATTGCCTTCGGCTGCGGCGGCACAGTCAAACTGCTTACGACAATGTTCTTCCCTTGAATATAACCAAGAACGTCGAGCTTCTGTGTGAGGGCATGTAGCAGCTGATCTGCCACTTCGGAAGATGAGACGGAGCCAATCCGCCAGACTTTACCGGATTGCTGCGCGCGCGCTGCAATCGGCCACGTCGCCGTAACCCCGATGAGCGTTATGAACTCGCGCCGCCTCATGTGACTCACCCGCAAAAGATGACTGCGCAATTGCTAATCTATAGCAGCCCGGACCGCCCCGCGTGTTTCACGAGTGCCAATAACGAAAGTTGCTCAATTTCACTCGATCACCTTGTCAGCTCGAGCCATAAGGTTGTCGGGAATGGTTAGGCCAAGCGCCGCGGCCGTTGTGAGATTTAGAGCAAATTCGAAAGCGACCGGCTGCTCGACGGGAAGTTCAGCCGGGCTGGCTCCTTTAAAGATTTTGTCGACGTAATGCGCCACCTTGCGATAGACCGGCTTTAGATCAGGGCCGTAGCTCGCCAGTCCGCCCAAAACAACAAAAGTGCTGAGTTGATAAATCGCCGGTATTTTTGTTTTGGCGGCCAACGAAACAATCTTCGGCCGGGTGGGATCGGCTAGGACAAACAGAGCGTCGCAGTTTTCCTGCCTCATCCTGTCAAATGCCTCCTCGAGATCGCCAGGCGTCGGAGCCTTCACTCGAACGACCGCAAGGTCCAAAGTTTTTGCGGCAATTTCCACCAGTTCGTATTCCTGCGGATGGGTCGGATTGGTCGACATGAGCACCGCAACACGTTTGGCGGACGGCAGGATCGTGTGGAGGAGTTCAACCGACTTGCCGATGGCCTCGCCAGACATAGTGGCCATACCGGTAATGTTTCCTCCCGGATGAGCTAAGCTCTTGATGAAGCCTGAGCGAACCGGATCAGTGGCAGGGGCCATTACGATGGGAATGGTCGAGGTGGCGCGCTGGGCAGCGGCTATGGCCGAGGCTGCGACAGCAACAATAACATCCGGGCTGCGCGCGATCAGCTCATTTACCAGCGAAGGTAAGACTTCAGCTTTCCCCTCTGCATTTCTGGCATCGACGACTAGGTTCTTGTCCTCAATGTAGCCAAGCTCCCGCATCTCCGCGCGGAAAACGTCAAATAGCGCACGGACCACGGGATGATCCAGCCTTTCCGGATGAAGGTATGCGACACGCCACCCCCTACCGGTCGCTTGCTGCGCAAGCACTACGCCCGGCCACAACGCTACCGCACGCGCAACAAATGTGACGAATTCCCGGCGTCGCATGGCGCCTCCGCGAGACACGCACGACCGACAGCAAACCCTAGCACTTTGCGAGCAGACGGACAGCAAATATTGGACCCTGCAGCGCTCCAAGCACGACTGTCCGCTTTAGGTCAAACTGAGAAGAACTCAGTGAGACCAAATGTCTTCCGGATTGCCCGTGAAAGCGGACCTTGCTCAATGCCAAGGGCACTTCGCATTTGGCAAATAGGGGACATTGAGCCGTTCCCGACAACCAAAGCTGTTGCTATAATTCCGGCACGGGCCGAAAGTCCCAGCAAGCGTGAGGGTCGTCAATGCAGCCAGACACCCGGTACGCCAAGAGCGGCGACGTTCACATCGCTTATCAAGTTTTCGGCGAGGGTCCGCTCAACGTTGTCTTCGCTCCGCCGGGCTTTACCAACGTCGAGCACTGGTGGGACGAACCTGAGGTGAGTCGTTGGCTGCTGCGCCTGGCGAGCTACGCCCGGGTGGTGATGTTCGACAAGCGCGGCACGGGCCTGTCGGATCGGGTCGCTGACTTCCCGGGCCTAGACCAGCGCATGGACGACCTGCGGGCGGTCATGGACGCCGCCGGCATGGAACAGGCGGCGCTTCTCGGCATTTCTGAAGGCGGCACGATGTCGGCGCTATTCGCCGCGACCTATCCCAGTCGCTGCCGCGCGCTGGTGCTCTGCAACGCCTATCCGGCATCGACATTTGCTCTGTTGAAGCTGGGGCAGTCTCTCGACTATATCGAGCGTGACTGGGGCAGCGGCGGCAGCGTGGGAAGGTTTGCGCCTTCCCGCGTGAACGACTCGGCGTTCAAACGCTGGTGGGGCAAGAACGAGCGAGTGTCCAATAGCCCTGCTGGCGCCGCCGCGTACGCGCGCATGAATCGTCTGATTGACGTCAGCGACATCGTCTCGACGATCCGGGTCCCGACCCTCGTCATCCACCGGACGAACGACAGGGTCATCAGCGTCGAGGGCGGCCGGTTTCTCGCCACGCATATTCCCGGCGCTCGCTATCTCGAGTTCCCAGGGGTCGACCACTTCCCCTTCGTCGGCGACAATGCCGACGACATCGCCGATGCGATCGAGGAGTTTCTGACTGGCTCGCGTGCGCCCGTCGCCGTCGACCGCGTGCTTGCCACGGTGCTATTCACCGACATCGTCGGCTCAACCGAGAAAGCGGCCGCGCTCGGCGACCATCGCTGGCACGACCTCCTTGACATTCACCACACCGCGATACGGCGTGCCCTCTCACGTTTTCGCGGCCACGAAATCAAGACGACCGGCGACGGCGTTCTTGCTACTTTCGACGGTCCGGCACGCGCCGTGCGCTGCGCTTGCGCCATCGCCGACGAAATCAGGCCGCTGGGCATTGAGGTCCGCGCCGGGCTTCATACCGGCGAGTGCGAAGTGATTGGCGATGATATCGGCGGCATCGCCGTTCACATCGGAGCGCGCGTGGCGGCACTCGCCGGCGCGAGCGAGGTGTTGGTATCGGGCACGGTCAAGGACCTGGTAGCGGGTTCCGGCCTACGTTTTGGTGACCGCGGCAATCATTCGCTCAAGGGTGTCCCCGGAGACTGGCGCATCTTTGCAGTGGAACGGTGAATGCGCCGCTCTAACCAGTTCGGCTTGACGCTCCACCGCTCTTTTCCCGCGCCAAACGTCTCTTGCGGGTCAGACTCGGAAGTCCAAATCTTCACGACTGGTTTCTGGTTTACCTTTGACAGCCGACGTGGAGAGGACAATTGCTTTTTTCGGCTGAGGGCCACGACCGGACTCATGCGTCGCAGCAAGAGAGCTCTATTCGATCACCTCGTCGGCGTGAACGAGCAACGCGGGCGGCAGTTGCAGGCCCAATTGCCGTGCAGCTTTTTGGTTCACGACCAACTCAAATTCGGTTGGGGCTTGAACAGGCAGTTCGGCAGG
The DNA here is from genome assembly GCF_032917945.1 of Bradyrhizobium sp. sBnM-33. Taxonomy (NCBI): domain Bacteria; kingdom Pseudomonadati; phylum Pseudomonadota; class Alphaproteobacteria; order Hyphomicrobiales; family Nitrobacteraceae; genus Bradyrhizobium; species Bradyrhizobium sp. sBnM-33. The sequence continues at coordinate 6,210,189 of NZ_CP136624.1, read as the reverse complement.
ATTGGCACCGCGCAAAATTCGATCAACATAGGATGCTGCGCCTGCGAAAATCTTCTCGATTTTCACCCCGTACGACATTAGGCCGCCGGCCTCGCAGAAGATGCGAAGCGAGTAGATCGCCGGTAGACTGCACTCTGCAACCAGCGCAGTAAGCTGAACACGCCGCACAGAAGTGATCGCATCTGGCAGAAAAATGAGTCCACTATTCGGCTTATCCTTGAGAGAGCGAATAAGACGATCAATGTCGGAGCTATCGCCGCTCGGTGTTTCAATCGAGCCAATCCCTTCTTTGCTCGCGACTTCATCAATTGATTTGCGAAACGCTGAGGAATTGTTGCCCGGTTCAGGGTTATATACGATCCCTATGTGCTCGACGTTTGGCGCCACTTCCTTAATCAGCGCAACCCATTTGCCGCCGAGGGACGGTTCAAATGGCGTAAAACCAGTCACGTTGCCCCCGGGCCTTGAGAAGCTCTCGACGTAACGCATTCCGACTGGATCGCTGACCATCGCGAAGACGGTCGGGATGTTAGAATGTTCGGCATGCAGAGCGGCCATAGAGGTGTTGGTCGCTACGAACAGAAGATCGGGCTGCAAAGCGAGCAGCTCCCGGGCATATGCCTGTGAGAGATTGGTATCGCCGCGAGTTATTCGAGACTCGATCTGGAGATTTTGGCCGAGTATCCACCCCTTCTCTCTGAGGGAGGTTTCGAGAAAGCTACCTTGACCTGGCTCGGAAATGAGAAACCCGACACGACGCGCGCGGCCTTGAGCGATCGCGCCGTCGACGTTGGCGAGCATCGCAAGACCGAGAATGAACTCCCGCCTCCTCATGCGCCCACCTTAGATTTCAGATGCGCTAATGATACCGCGCCGCAGAAAAGGCGGATAGCTGTGTCCGCGTTGGGAGGTGCCATAACCGGACCTTTGCTTGTTCACTCAATTACCTTATCGGCACTCGCGACGAGCGCAGGAGGTACGGAAAGCCCCAGCTGCTTGGCTGTCTTGAGGTTGATGGACAACTCGAATTTGGTTACCTGGTAGATCGGGATGTCGCCGGGGTTTGCTCCTCGGAGAATTGCGTCGATGTTGTTGGCGACGCGCTTATACAATTCGATGAGGTCGAAGGAATAGGCCATTAAGCCCCCGACCTCGACGGAGTGCGGATGCGTAAAAATCGCCGGAAGCTTCGCGTCACCGACCAACTTAGCGACCAGAGTGCTGTTTTGATCGACCTCAGGCGAATCGAGGACCATCACCGCATTTGCACCGTCGCGGGCGATGCTTTCGACCGCCGCCCGATAGTCTGCTTCGCTGGCACCAATTTCCAGTAAAGACACCGCGAGAGGGAGGCCTGCCGTTTCGGCCGCTGCGCGGATTCCGGGACCGGTGATTGGCCCATGCCATTGCGATCGAAGACCGAGACAGCCGAGTTTCGACATGGTCGGAACCATCTCGCGCAACAGTGCAATCCGTTTTCCGTGAATGGATGGACCGGTATCGATGCTGACTCCCGTGAAATTGCCGCCCGGGTGAGCCAGACTTTCGGCGATCCCTGCCCTAACGGGGTCGCCAGTTATCACAACGATCGGAATGCGCGTTGTGAGCTTTTTGAAGATGACTGCGCCAGGGCCAATGACAAGGATGACATCTGGGTTGCTCCGAACGATTTCCGTCGCCAGGGCTTCGGGGCCGGACGTGTTCTGCTCTCGGCCGTAACTTTCGACCTTGAGGTTTTGTCCCTCGATCCGCCCCAACCGCCGAAGTTCAGCGAATAGAGCTGGGGAAACTTTGCTTTCGCTATGCTCATGTAAGTCCGCGCTCGGCTGTGATGGGCTGAAGATAGCAAGACGTTTCTTATTGGTGCTCTGCTGTGCCACCGCAGCAAGCGGCCATCCGACCGCCGCACCGCCAAGAAGCCTGATGAAATCGCGCCGTCTCATGCAGCCCTCCAAGGAGGCTCAGGACCACGCTAAATGCAGATCGAAGCCTACCACATCGCGGCATGGGAGTCCGGGGTGTTGGAGGCGCAAGATGTCGAGCGCGGCAATCCGCTATTCTGCGTTGCGCCATGACCGCTAAGGAGCATTCGCTTCGTTCTGACGTGCGCTTGCGACTTCCGGTCTAACCCCGATTGTGTTGCCAAACTCTCGTTGAGACGACTCACGATCCGTGATTCCGTTGGTGGAGAGAGGGCATCAGCGGGAGCAGCGCATGATGGGGCGGCGGGAAACTGGGCAGGGACAGTTTTTCTATTCGTTTGATCTCGACGAGGTGGTTCCACCCGATCATCTAGTCCGGCAGATCGACGGTTTGCTCGATCTGAGTTGGGTGCACAAGGAGTTGGCGCCTTATTACTCGCACACGGGACGGCCGTCGATTGACCCGGTGCTGATGATCCGGATGCTCCTCGTCGGCTATGTGTTTGCAATCCGCTCCGAACGACGGATTTGCGCCGAGGTTCAGGTGAACCTTGCCTATCGCTGGTTCTGCAAGCTCGGCATCGAAGACAAGATTCCCGATCACTCTGTATTCTGCCGTGCGCGGCGCGAACGAGAAAGCGATACCTTGCGCCGAGTATTCGAGGGTGTGGTGGCGATGAGCATCGCGGCCGGGCTGGTTGGGGGCGAAGCATTCTCGATCGATGCGAGCCTGATCAAGGCGGACGTGGACAGGAAGAAGCGGATCCCCGGCGATCAGCCGTTTGCATGGCCGAAGGCAGAGGAAGCTTCCCATGCGGTTCGCGAGTACCTTGCAGCCCTCGATGCCGGCGGCGATGAGGATCGTAGTGGAGTCGGTGACGGGGCGAGCGAAGGCGGCGATCGACGCAAGCCTCCCAAAGAGGTCTCGCTTACCGATCCGCAAGCGACATGGGTTGCGAGACCCGGCCTGGACCCGTTCTTTGCCTATGACGCGAACTACCTGATCGACAACAAGGTCGGGATTATCCTTGATGCGGCAGGCACTCGCGCGAACCGCGCCGTGGAGATTGCTGTCACGCAGGCTATGGTGGATCGTGTTGAGCGCCGCTTCGATCTGCGGCCCCGCAGGCTCGCAGGCGACACGGCTTATGGCGCAGTACGACTGCTCAAGTGGCTAGTGGATCGCAACATCACACCGCACGTACCTGTGTGGGACAAGTCGGCACGCGCCGATGGCACCTTTAGCCGCGCCGACTTCGTCTTCGATCCAGAGCGCAACATCTATGTTTGCCCAGGCGGTGCGGAACTGACCAGCACAGGCAATATCGATCAAGGCCATATCGTTTACTACAGGGCCAGTAAGAGCGATTGCTCGCAGTGTTCACTGAAGCCGAAATGCACGACGGCGGTCGTGCGCAAAATCACCCGCGACCTCAACGAGGATGTGCGCGATCGCGTCCGTGCATTGGCCAATACAGAAGCCTTTCAGCAGTCTCGCCGCGAGCGGAAGAAGGTCGAGATGCGATTTGCGCATATGAAACGGATTCTTAGGCTCGACCGACTTCGGCTGCGGGGCTTGGGTGGTGCCAGAGACGAAGTGCTGCTCACCGCAACGGCACAGAACCTAAGGCGGCTGGCCAAGCTTCTCTGCCGCGCCCCGCTACCTCTCGGAGCCGCTTGTCTTGTATAGATACCAGCGAATAGGCACCGCAGCCGACACAAGGGAGGGCGCAAACAAAGGGCCGGCTAAAACTCTTCGCCAAGCTCTGCAATCGAGACCTGCCGAGTTTTGCAACACAATCACCCCTTAAGCGGACAATTTGCGAACCGCTCAGCATGCCTCAAAAGTGCCACTTCCGGACTCATTCATCGCACAAAACAGCATACTATTCGATCACCTCGTCAGCGCGGGCGAGCAACGACTCGGGAATTACCAGTCCGAGGTCCTTGGCAGCCTTCTGATTGATGACCAGTTCAAATTTCGTCGGTTGATAGTAGGGAATATCACCGGGCTTCGCACCCTTGAGGATTTTGTCGATAGAACGAGCGACTTGGTGAAAGAGCTCCACAAAATCGATGCCATAGGCCATAAGCCCGCCGCCGTCTTCTATATACGAGCGAAATGGATAAATGGCTGGCAACCGGTATTTCTTAGCCAACTCGCCGATCAGTTGTGCCTTCGTAATGAGTTCCGGACTACTGTCGATGAAGAGCGCGTCGGCACCTTCCTGCGACATGAAGGCGAACACACGACGATACTCTGCCTCGCTCGCATCCTCGAGAAAGGAGGGACCCACGACCGCGATGCCTGCTTTCTCGGCCGCCGCCTGCATTGAGGCCGCGTCCAGGCCTTGTCGCAGACCCAGAATTGCCAGCTTCGATATTGTTGGCACGGCTTCCCGGAAAAGCTCAAGCCGTTTGTCCCAAAGGTCCGATCCGGCATCGATGCTGACGCCCGTGATGTTGCCACCCGGCCGTGACATGCTCGGCACAAGGTCAAAACCGACCGGATCCCTAGTCATCGCAACGATCGGTATGGTGGACGTTACCTCTTTGAGAGGGACCACCGTCCGATTCGTAAACGCTAAGATAAGATTGGGATTGCTGTTTGCGACATCGCGGGCGAGCTTGGGGTAGAGTTCCGCACGCCCCTCGCCGGAATAACGCTCGATCACGAGGTTCTGCCCTTCGACGTAGCCGAGCCGGCGAATTTCCTGGAAAAGCTCGCGCCAATACCGGTTGCTGCTACGATCGGTCAGCTCGGCGACCGGCCACAATGGATGCAGTATCGCGATCCGGTACGCCTTCGTCGATTGCTGCGCTCGTGCGCTAAACGGCAGCATGACTCCTAAACCCATGAACGCGATGAACTCACGCCGTCGCATGTGTCCCTCCTACAAGGATCACGTCTGTGGGTGGATGAGAGCCTAGCACCTTTCTGCGACGGCCGCTTCGGGTCACACAAGCGGCGGTCGCGATCCCTGATGCGGAGTCCGGATTACCCTAAATACCGGACTAGCGGCAGGCGACGAAGTTGGTCGGCTTGGGGCCATAACCGGACTCATGCGCCGCAGCAAACAGCCTCTCTATTCGATGACCTCATCGGCGCGTGCGAGAACATTTGGCGGGATTTCGAAGCCGAGCGTTTTTGCGGTTTTGAGGTTGATGGCGAAGAGGAACTTGGTCGCTTGCTGGTACGGAATTTCGCCCGGCTTGGTTCCGCGCAAAATCTGATCGATTTGCCCGGCCGCGCCTCTATAGGCTTCGGAGAGCTTGATGCCGTAGGCCATTAACCCGCCGGAAGAGACGAACTCCGGATAGGCGTACATCGCCGGCAGGCGGGCGGCCGTTGCCAGCTCGGAGATAAGCCCGCGGTTTGCGATGTTCTCGCTCTGATCGCTCGCGAGGAGCGCTTGCGCGCCTGCATCGGCGATCGCCAGGATGACTCGGCGATACTCTGGCTCCTGAAGAGAACCATGAAGCTGCGGCCCAACAAAGTTCAGGCCTTGCCGTTGCGCAGCCTCCCGAAGGGCCGGCCCGTACCACGAGTCCCAAGTCTCGTGGTCCGCAAGGAAGCCTATGCGGGAGAGGCCAGGGATAGCTTCTTTCAACAGTTCGAGACGCTTCCCCCAAACCTCTCGACCAGCGTCGACACTGACTCCCGTAATGTTACCACCAGGTCGCGCCAAGCTCGTCGCAATGCCGGCAGCGACCGGATCGGCCGAAATGCCGACGATCGGCATGGTTAGGGTGGCGGCTTTTAGCAACAAAATCATTTCGTTCTTTCCCGACAGGATCACGTCTGGCCTGCGACCTACAACCTCACGGGCCAGATCGGCATATTGCGCGGTCCGCCCCTCGGCGGAATATCGCTCGACACGTAGGTTTTGGCCTTCGATATAGCCGAGGCGGCGAAGCTCCGCGAAGAACGCGGGGAACCACGGGAGACGGTCGCTCGCCTCGTTCATCTCGGACACGGGGTACGACGGATGGGCAATGGCAATGCGGTAAACCTTGTCCGCCTGCTGCGCCTCAGCGCGGCTGAGCGCGGCGGTGCAAACGAGACCGGCAATGAACGCGCGGCGCCTCATTTGATCCCCTCCTTGGCTCCTGAGCCGGGAGCGTAACAGCGCTTTAACTTGCGCTATCTTATCACGTCGGAATGAGGGCGGGCGTGCTAAACTGGATACACCGGTTCACGATCACGGCCGTTCTGGCCGACTCGTTCGCCGCTCGAGCTGTAAGCACACGTAGATGCGTATGAGTCCTGTTTCGAGACGGCTCATTTCAGGCCACGCAAGATGTGGTGAAGTCGCTCAGAGTTTGGGACACCGCGCCTATCCTGCTCGGCGCGCCAAACCGATGTGAGCGCCGACCCGGCGGGCACTCCAGTTCCTCGGGGTTATGCCACGCATTGGTCCGCTTGCATCGCGGACAGCGGGTTGCGACTAGAAGCAGCGACGCACGTCGGGTTCGGGGTCATTTTCGGAAGTCGGCGCAAGTAAGGACAAGGTCCGTTTTGACGCCGTGAACGGACATCCCTGCCCCGGCACCGCAGGTCCGAAAAGTGCCAACAACGGACTCATGCACCGCGGCGAATAACACATTTATTCAATCACCTCGTCCGCGCGGGCGAGCAATGTTGGAGGCACACCGATGTTCAGGGCATTAGCCGTTTTTACATTGATCACCAACTCGAATTTTGCCGGCTGTTGGATGGGAAGTTCGGCAGGTTTGGCGCCTTTGATGATCTTGTCTACGTAGGCAGCGCCTCTCTTGAAGAGATCGACGAGGTCGGGGCCGTAGCTCATCAGCGCTCCCATCTCGACAGCATCGCGATAACCAAAAATCGTGGCTAGTTGCGCCTCTCGCGCAGCATCAACGATATTACGTCGATACGTCCACAGCAGACCCTCTGGAAAAACAATGAGCCCGTCAACGCTTCCGCGAAGCGAATGGAACACAACATCGATATCCTCGGCCCGGCGCACATCATAATCCTTGAGAGTGAGGTTTACCGATCGTGCTGCGTGGCTTACCGCATCGAGGTAGAAACGGCTGCCAGGATTTGCAGAATTCCAAAGCGCACCAATTCGGGTGATTTTAGGGGCTGCTTCGTGCAGAAGCTGGAGCATTTTCGCGTTTGTTTCCGGCGTGACCTCTAAAGAAAAGCCGGTCAAGTTGCCACCAGGATGGGAGATGCTGGCGGCTAGGCCACCTCCTACGGGATTAACAACCGCAAGCGCGACGATTGGTAACTGTGCTGTAGCTTTCTTGGCAGCAACAGCCGGGGGATGGCCTGCCGTGACAATCACGTCCGGCTCACTTTGGGCCAACTCGCGCGCTACATCGTCGTATTGGCTTTCTTGACCAGCCATCCAACGGTACTGGATGGACAGGTTGGACCCCTCACTATAACCTAACTCGTTCAATCCTCGCCTGAAGGAGTCAGCAAGAGGGTTCGGACCTGCCGCAACTGAAAAGAAAACAACTCGCCACACTTTTCCTGATCGCTGCGCTCTAACCGATGGCGGCACGAGCACAGTGGTAACTCCACTGATAACGAGGCTTCGTCTATCGATCATGCGACGGTCCTCCTGAAGGCGCGCTTTACGCCGTTGCAACGGCACGAATACACGCATGTCCTGCTCGTGATCCGTGAAAGAAGGTCGCAGCGCGAGAAGTCAACTAAGCCGGTCGGCCTCTCTGGATAAGCCCGGTTTGGGTCAAATTCGGAAGTCCGGGCGCGCAACAGGGCAGCCCGCTGTACCCTCAAGAACAGACTGTCGCCAGCCGGGCCTGTCAGGTCCGAGAAGTGCCAACAACGGACTCATGCACCGCAGCAATTACCAGCTTTAGTCAATCACCTCGTCGGCACGGGCGAGCAGCGAGGGTGGAATGGTGAGGCCGAGCGCTCTTGCGGTCTTGAGGTTAATCACCAGCTCGAACTTGATCGGTTGTTCGACCGGCAGCTCACTCGGTCTCTTGCCGTCCAGAATCTTCGCGATCAGCACTGCGGCCGAGGCTGCCATCCCGTTGAGGCTGGCCCCGTATGACATGAGGCCGCCAGCGTCGACGGACTCACGGAACGCGAACATCGTGGGCAAGCGATTCGTCATCGCGAACTCCGCGACCTGCTTCCCCTGCGCTATGAGGATCGGGTCGGGGTAGACGAACAACGCGTCGGGGTTCACCTTCGCGACCGCGCTCAAGACGGTCCTAAGATCGGACTCGCCCCAGGTCTGCAGGCGGTCCGCCGCCTGCACGTCGGTGACTTGGAGCTTGATCCCCAGGCGAGGTGCAGCGTCCTGCGTCAGTTTGAGCCCGGGCGGCGCGTCTTCAGGGTCGGAAAGGTAGACCACCCGGACCGCGTTCGGGACCGCCTCTTTGAGCAACTCGAGCCTCTTCGGGCTCAGCTCCGTGGACAGGCAGGTCACTCCGGTAAGGTTGCCCTCTGGTCGGTTGAGCCCAGCGACGTGCGCCAACGCGTCGCAAGAGAGGATCACCAGCGGCGTCTCCTTCACCGCGGCGCTGACGATCCGGACCGCCTTCGTGCCGCCAACGTAGATGACGTCGACCGGGAGGCGCACTAACTCAGCTGCAAGTTCCGCCAATCGCTCGTATCCTCCGTACCGCGCTTCGATGACGAGGTTCTTTCCCTGAATGTAGCCGTGGTCGGCCAGCCGATCCAGAAACGCGCGGGCAAATCCACCTTTCCCAAACGACGGCTGCGGAATATTAGGCGGGAGAAGATTGGGCGGTCGGATAAACACCATGCCCACTCGATGTACCTTTCCAGGTTTCTGCGCCGAGGCGACCGGCGCGACGAAGATGCTGAGGGTCAGGATCGCGATGAGCCACACCGTCTTGCGCCACATGATTGGTCTCCTTTCCTGCGCCGCGCTGAATTAGTTGGGCGGGAGGTCGGGTCCACACAATTCAATAGGGGCACTTGTACCACGCTTAGGCGCATTGCGCCGCAAAAGTCTTGAGCCGCCCATGTCTCAGTTGGGTCAATCGCGTCGGTTCGGCCGACCACTGATCACTTCCGGTCTTCCCTCAACTGCGGACATCACGCATCGGGACCACCACTTCCGAAAAGTGCAATAACCGGACCTTTGCTTGTTCACTCAATTACCTTATCGGCAATCGCGACGAGCGCAGGAGGTACGGAAAGCCCCAGCTGCTTAGCTGTCTTGAGGTTGATGGACAACTCGAATTTAATTACTTGGTAGAACGGGATGTCGCCGGGTTTTGCTCCCCGGAGAATTGCGTCGATAGGATGTGCGGAGCGCTTATACAATTCGATCAGGTCGAAGGAATAGGCCATTAAGCCCCCGGCCTCGACGGATTCGGTAAACGAAAAAATCGCCGGAAGCTTCGCGTCGCCGAGCAACTTGGCGATCAAAGCGCCTTTTTGTTCGGTCTCAGGCGACTCGACGACCATGACCGCATCTGCACCGTCGCGAGAGATGCTCTCGACCGCCGCCCGATAGCCTGCTTCGCTGGTACCCATTTCCACTAAAGACACCGCGAGAGGGTGGCCTGCCGTTTCGGCCGCTGCGCGGATTGCGGGGCCTTGGGTTACATTCCATTGCAATCGAAGAATGAGACAGCCAAGTTTCGACATGGTCGGGAACATCTCGCGCAACAGTGCGATCCGTTTTCCATAAATGGATGGACCGGCGTCGACGCTAACTCCCGTGAAATTGCCGCCCGGGTGCGCCAGACTGTCGGCGATCCCCGTCTTAACGGGGTCACCAGTTATCGCTACGATGGGAATACGCGATGTTAGTTTTTTGAAGATGACTGCGCCAGGGCCAACGACGAAGATGACGTCCGGGTTGCTTCGAACGATTTCCGTCGCCAGGGCTTCGGGGCCGGAGGTGCTTTGCTCTCGGCCGTAACTTTCGACATTGAGGTTTTGTCCCTCGATCTGTCCTAACCGCCGAAGCTCAGCGAATAAGGCTCGCCAACCTTTGCTTTCGCTATGTTCATGCAGGTCCGCGCTTGGCTGTGATGGGCTGAAGATAGCAAGACGCTTGCTATTGGTGCTCTGCTGTGCCGCTGCAGCGAGCGGCCATGCCACCGCCGCACCGCCAAGAAGACCGATGAAATCGCGCCGTCTCATGCAGCCCTCCAAGGAGGCTCAGGACCACGCTAAATCCAGGTCGAAGCATACCACATTGCGGCATGGGAGTCAGGGGTGTTGGAGGCGCAAGATGTCGAGCGCGGCAATCCGCTATTCTGCGTTGCGCCATGACCGCGAAGGGTCAGCCTTAGACGAAATTGCGATCCCAACGGTATCAGCTCTACCCCAACAAACGGACATCGTTGAACGCGAACGGCAGGTCTGAAAGTGCCAAAACCGGACTCATGCGCCACAGCAAGAAAACGCTATTCGATCACCTCATCCGCGCGCGTAAGCAGCGACGGAGGAATGGTGATGCCAAGCGTTTTGGCGGTCTTGAGATTCACGATTAGCTCAAACCGGGTCGGTTGCGCGACTGGCAAATCGGCCGGGCGTAAGCCCTTCAGTATCTTGTCCACGTATATGGCCACTTCCCGCCACTGGTCGGGATCAGAGGCGCCGTACGACATCAGACCGCCCGAAGAAGGAAACGAACCAACCATCGAGAACGAAGGCATCTGATGCTTCAGTGTGAGTTCGATGACATCCCTCCGTACCAAGGTTGGTTGAATAATAACTGCATCCACCTTGCTTTGGCTCATTCCCTCAAAATGACCCTCGGCATTCTCCGTTGGATGCATCATTACCCGATTGATCTCGATGCCAAGGGCCGGTGCTGCGAGCTCGATCTGACTGAGAAAGGGCTTGCTGAAGGGGTCCACCGTGTTCGCCAGAACTGCAACGCGGCGAGCGGCCGGCAACGTCTCACGAATGAGTTCGACGTTCTTAGCCATGACTTCTGCAGCGATAGCCGTATTTCCGGTGATGTTACCTTCAGGCCGTGCCAGGTTCTTTACAAGCCCGGTAGCAACCGCATCGCCGACTGCCGCCATGATGATGGGAATGCTGCTCGTGGCTTGCTTCGCCGCCATGGCAGATGGCGTTTGCCAAGCGACAATAACGTCGGCTTTGAGGCGAACCAATTCACTAGCCAAGTCTCCAAGGGCTGCCGCATCGCCACCCGCGGATCGCAGCTCTAGGCGAAAACTCTGGCCTTCGATGTAGCCAATTTTTCCCAGCGCTTCTCGAAGAGCTTTCAAAAAGGGACCGGGATTAGGATTCCCAAAAACGAGTACGCCGATTGTCGGAACTTTGATTTGCTGCCCAAACGCAGCAAAGGGACATATTACGGCTCCGCCGAGGCTTAAGAGAAACTCACGCCGTTTCATCCTTGTCCCTGAGAGCAATGAAGCGCAGCTATTCATTTAATTGCCCGAAACCAAACGTGGTTTCCGGTGCCTGTTTTAGCCGCTTAACAGCTACCTGTATATCCAATTGGACCCTGCGTGATGTCCGAGTTGGGTCAATCGCGTCGTTTTGACTGTCAGCCGGTCACTTCCGGTCTACCCCGATAAACAGACATTGTTGGTATTTGGCGCAAGTCGCAAAGAAATGCCAACAACGGAAGTGGTCGCTTCACTCGATCACCTCGTCCGCACGGGTGAGAAGGGACACCGGAATCTCAATATCGAGCAATTTCGCTGTCTTGAGATTAATGAGAAGCAGGAATTTGGTGGGCTGCTCAATCCGGTTTGGCGCCTTTGAGAATTCGATTGACATGGTGACGATGAGATCGGGTTTCGATCGCACCAGGTCGGCGGCAAAAGTCGAAAGCTGGTAAGGCGAGAACCCACTCCTTCGCTCGATGAAAATGGTGGTACCTTCGTAGATTTACGGTCAGCAACGTTGACCGAAACGGCATGATCTAACGTCTGAATGGGGCGTTTTGGAATCGACAACCTCTGACGCTGGGTGTTCAATCACGAGCAGCAGAAGGGTCTTCCGCTCAATCAAAGAACGCCAATGTCGCCGCGTAGACTCGCGGGGAGGTGATCGAATGAGGAGGCGGCAATTCATCCACCTTGTGGCAATGTCATCTGCTTGGCCGCTGGTCGCGCACGCACAGCGGACTCCTGCGAGTAGCCGGGTCGTCAAAATCGGTGTGCTTTGGCACGCCGGCAGTGCTGACGAAGAGAAGGTCTATCTGGACATCCTAACCAAGGCGTTCAGTGATCTCGGTTATGTCGACGGCAAGAACGTCGTGTTCTTGCACCGATTTCCCGCTGAGCAACCCGAAAGGTTTCGCCAGTTCGCAAAGGACCTCGTCGAAGAGAGAGCCGACGTAATTTTGGCTGTGACCCAAAGAGGCGCGATGGAGCTTAGGCGGGCGACGAGTGCAATTCCCGTAGTCCTTGTCCTAGGCGTTAACCCGGTCAGCAGTGGCCTGATTGAAAGCTTGGCTCACCCAGGCGGCAACGTCACGGGACTTTCCGTCATGACTCTAGATACTTCGGGCAAACGGTTAGGTCTCTTGAAGGAGGCGGTTCCGACGCTCAAGCGCGTGGCGCTCCTGATCGACACTAACGACCCGGTAAATGCGAACCTCTCATCATATCTTAGCGCAGCGAAGGCTCTGGGGCTGAAAGCTGGGTCTGTCGAGGTGCCAACCCCGGATGCGATTGAGACGGCGTTTTCATCAGTCGCGGGCAACAGTTACGACGCCGCGCTTGTGATGGGATCGATGCTGTTCAATGAACGGGAGCGGGTCGGCAAGGCTGCGCTGGCGCACAGAATACCGGCGGGGTCCGTCATTGCAGAAATGGTGCCCCACGGACTGTTGATGTCGTACGGTCAGGATTTCCCCGACTTCTTTCGCAAAGCGGCCAGTTACGTCGACAAAATCTTGAAGGGCGCAAAACCTGCTGACCTGCCCGTCGAACAGCCCACGCGCTTCAAGCTGGTGATCAATCTCAAGGTCGCGAACGCACTTAATCTGGCTCTACCGCCAACATTGCTCGCTAGTGCGGATGAGGTTATCGAATGAGACGGCGCGAGCTTATTGCGATCCTAGGTGCAGTTTCCATACTGCCGCTTACGGTGCGTGCGCAACAAGCGGCAAAGATGTACCGGATGGCGATCATGCATCCGTCGCACCCGATAACCGAGCTGAACGAACTCAGCCGCTTCCGGTACTATCGCGAGTTCTTCGGAGAACTTCGCCAGCTCGGGTATGTCGAAGGACATAATCTTGTGATCGAGCGCTTCTCGGCGGAAGGGCGCGTCGACAGCTATCCCAAGCTCGCCCGCGATGTTGCGGCCCGAAATCCAGACCTTATTTTTGCGATTAGTGTTTCGCTGGTTGCCGTTCTCAAAGAAACAACGTCAGCAATCCCGATTGTTGCCATGACCAGCGATCCGGTTGGCCACGGTATCGCGGCTAGTATCGCTCGGCCCGGTGGAAACATCACCGGCGTTACCGTCGATGCCGGTCTGGAGCTTTGGGCAAAACGCATCCAGCTTCTAAGGGAATTCGTTCCAACAGTATCCAAGTTGGCAATCCTGGCTGTACGACGAAACCCCGAACGAGCCTCAATGCAAGAGGCTGTCGAGAAAGCGGGTATCCAGGTCGCGGGTCCATCTTTTATCGATGATGGGAGCGAGGAAGAATATCGGCGCGTCTTCGCCAGGATGTCGCAGGAAGGTGCCGAGGCGCTATTTGTCGATGGAAGCCCGGAGCACATCACAAAGCGGCAGCTGATCGGCGAACTGGCTGCACAGTATCGGTTGCCGGCCATCTACCCGTTTCGTTCATTTGTGGAAGCCGGTGGCCTTATGGCCTATGGCATCGACCTCGTGGAGATTTTTCGACAAGCCGCCCATGTGACTGATCGAATCCTCAAGGGCGCGAAACCGGGTGATATCCCTTTCTATCAGCCGACCAAATTCGAGTTCGTCATCAATCGCAAGGCTGCTCAGGACATCGGACTACTAAGTCCTGAACCGCTGCTTGCCCGCGCCGACGAGGTGATCGAATGAGGCGGCGCGAACTTCTATCGGGCAGCTTTGCTTTACTGCTTCTTGCGCGTGGTCGCGCCGTCGCCGAACCATCTCGAACTTGGCGCGTCGCCTACGTGGGGTCTGGCTCAGCGGTGCGATCGGTCCCAGTGTTGAGGGACGCTTTGCGCGGCCTTGGATACGTTGATGGAAAGAATCTGATCCTCGAGGTACGAGAGGCAAAGGGCAACTACAGTACCTTGCCCGATCTTATGAGAGAAGCTGTTAGCTCAAAACCTGACGTAATTATCGCCGAGGCTACCCCTGCTATAGCCGCCGCGCAGAAGGCAACCTCCACGATTCCAATCGTAATGTCCCCTGCGACCGATCCGATAGGTTCGGGATTCATCAAGAGTTTTGCCCGTCCGGGTGGCAACATCACCGGTGTGGCGAACATGTTCGGCGATCTGACTGCAAAGACGCTGGACTTTCTCCACCTTGTGCTTCCAAACGCTAAGAAAATCGGCGTGTTAACTTCCAACAATCCGACGCACCCTCCCTTGTTTGAGGTTGCAAAGCGTGGAGCCGAAGCAATTGGGATTTCGGCTGAACGGTTTGTCGCGGACACGCCGAACGATCTCGAGGCCGCCTTCAAGGCAATGAAATTTGCCAAATGCGAGGCGGTGTACGTTCTCGCAGATCCTCCTCGTCCAGCGATACCGGAGCTATCTCTGAAATTTGTCTTACCGGCAATCTATCAGGTGGATGCGTACATCCAGATGGGGGGGCTGATGAGCTACGGGCCGGACATTTTGGCCATGTTTGTGAAAGCGGCCTACTACGTGGACAGAATCATCAAAGGCGCTAACCCGTCCGAAATGCCCGTCGAGCAGCCAGCTACGTTTCGGTTCATGATCAATCTTCGTACGGCGAAAGCGCTTGGACTCACAGTTCCGGAGTTGGTGTTGCTGCAGGCGGACAGCGTTGTCGAATGAGGGAGAAAGGTGTCGTTCGGTCCAGTTGTCCAAGGCAGAAAGGCTGTGAACGTGGCGGCAGCAGCTCTGCCGGCCCGAGCATGAGAAAGGTTCGGAGTTGTTTCCAGGGTTAGGCATATGAGCATTTCCCTCCACCCCGATGCGCCTCAAGGCGGGACCTTGACGGCACTGCCGCCAGAGAGCGCGGTGTCGAAGCCAGCAGCTTCGGGGCGTAAGGACCGGAGCCGCCTTTTCGTCAAGTACGTCGCACTGTTCGTTGCAGTCGTCGCCGTTGCGCTCCTAACAAATGGAGTTTTCGAAGTTTTCTTTTACTATCGCGAGCACAAAGCTTCCCTCATACGCATCCAGCACGAACAAGCGGAAGCCGCCGCGGCAAAGATCAGCCAATTCGTCAAGGAGATCCAAAGCCAGCTCGGCTGGACGACACAGTTGCCGTGGTCGGCCGGATCGCCAGAGCAACGTCGGTTCGATGCCCTACGGCTCTTGCGCCAGGTGCCGGCCGTCACGGAACTGGCCCAGGTGGATTCGACCGGCAAGGAACGGCTGCGTGTATCGCGCCTGGCTATGGACGTGATCGACAGCGGACTCGATCTCTCAAAGGATCCGAAGTTTACCGAGGCCATGGCGCACAGGGTCTATTACGGGCCGGTCTATTTCCGACGAGAGTCCGAGCCGTACATGACCCTGGCGGTCGCCGGCACCCGCAAGGACGCCGGGGTCAGCATCGCGGAAGTTAACCTGAAGCTGATCTGGGACGTGGTCTCCCAGATCAAGGTCGGCCAGCACGGTCACGCCTACGTGGTCGACTCAAAAGGCCGATTGATCGCGCATCCCGACATTAGTCTGGTGCTACGTAACACCGACATGTCGAAGCTGGCGCAGGTCCAGGCCGCGCAGACTGGCCGGCTTGACGACGCAGCGAACGAGTTGCAGGGCGCACTGAACATCCACGGGCAACAGGTTCTGACGGCCTCCGCACCAATTGCTCCCGTGGGCTGGACCATGCTCGTGGAGCTGCCGGTGGAGGAGGCCTACGCCTCGCTCTATGCCGCCTTGCAGCGGTTAGGGATCGTGTTGCTGGCCGCCTCGATCTTCGCCGTACTCGCGGGGGTTCTTCTCGCCCGGCGCATGGTCGGGCCGATTCAGGCGCTGCGTATCGGCGCCGCGCGTATCGGTGGCGGAGATTTTGCCCAACGTATCGCAATCAGGACCGGTGACGAGCTGGAAGGGCTTGCCGACCAGTTCAACGAGATGGGGGCGCGACTGCAGGAATCCTACGCCGACTTGGAAAAGAAGGTCGAGCAGCGGACGGCCGAGTTGCGCGAGTCCCTTCAGCAGCAGACGGCGACCTCCGAGGTCCTCCAGACGATCACGTCGTCGGCCGGCGATCTCGCGCCTGTATTCGAAAAGATGCTCGAAAACGCAACTCGGATCTGCGGAGCCCATTTCGGCACCATGACCCTTTATGAAGGCGACGGCTTTCGCACGGTAGCGGTGTACAATGCTCCGAAGGCGTACATTGATATCCAGCTTTACCAGCTCATTCGTCCTCACCCCGAGAGTGGCCTCGCGACAATCCAGCGGACGCATCAAACGGTCCACATCTCTGACATCAGAACGCAGCCGCCATACCTTCAAGGCAACCCTTACGTCCGTGCGCTCGCTGACCTTGCCGGCGCGCGAACACTGGTGATCGTTCCGATGGTCAAAGAGAACGATCTAGTCGGCACGATTACGATCTTCCGACAGGAGGTCAGGCCGTTCACAGACAAGCAGATCGAGCTGGTCGCCAACTTCGCCACTCAAGCGGTGATCGCGATCGAGAACGCGAGACTGCTAAACGAGTTACGTGACCGTACGGCCGAATTGTCGCAGTCGCTCGAAGAACTGCGCGCCGCGCAGGACCGGCTGATCCAGACGGAGAAACTTGCCTCTCTCGGCCAGCTCACCGCTGGTATTGCGCACGAAATCAAAAACCCACTGAACTTCGTCAACAACTTCTCGGCGCTGTCGACCGAGCTGATCGACGAAGTGAACGTTCTGCTCAAATCGACCCCGCTCGCCGACAGGGTGCGCGAGGAGCTGGATGACCTCACGCACACTCTGAGAGGCAATCTCGAAAAGGTAGTGCAGCACGGCAAACGCGCCGATTCGATCGTCAAGAACATGCTGTTGCACTCGCGTGCGGGATCGGGAGAGCGCCGCCCTACGGATATCAACACGATCGTCGAGGAGAGCCTCAATCTCGCCTATCATGGCGCCCGCGCGGAGAAGTCCGACTTCAACATCACGCTCAAGCGCGATCTCGATCCCGACGCGGGCGCGGTCGACATATTCCCGCAGGAGATCACGCGGGTCCTTCTGAACCTGATTTCAAACGGTTTTTACGCAGCGACGAAGCGCAAGCAAGCCGAAAGCGACGGATTTGAGCCCACCCTTAGCACCAGCACCAGGAGTCTTGGCAATAAGGTGGAGATCCGCATTCGGGACAACGGCACGGGGATTCCCAAGGAGGTCCGAGAGAAGATCTTCAATCCGTTTTTCACTACCAAGCCCGCAGGCGAAGGCACCGGACTTGGCCTCTCCATGAGCCACGACATCGTGGTGAAACAGCATGCGGGCAAGATCGACGTTCTCAGCGAACCAGGCGTGTTTACCGAATTCATTATTACGCTGCCACGGACGTTGGCGGCGCAAGCAAGAGCGGGAGGCGCAAATTGAGCGTTTACATTCTTGTGGTCGACGACGAACCTGACGTGGAGGTCCTGTTTCGCCAGCACTTCCGGCGCGATCTGCGCGCCGGCCGATTCCTCATGGAGTTTGCTCCTTCGGCGGCGGTGGCGCTGCAGCGCGCCGTGGAGATCCGGGATGCCACGCTAATTTTGATCCTCTCTGACATCAACATGCCCGGCATGAGCGGCCTGGAGATGCTGCCGGAAGTGCGAGCCCGGCGGCCCGACGTTCCCGTCATCATGATCACGGCCTATGGCGATGCCGAAACTCGGAAAAAAGCGATCGAGAGTGGCGCAGAGGGTCTTCTGACCAAGCCGATCGATTTCGCTCTGTTGCGGCATGAAATCGATGCCAGGCTCGAGGAAGCGGCATGACGGCCACCATCCTCGTAGTCGATGACGAGCCAGACCTGGAGGAGTTGGTCCTGCAGAAGTTCCGCAGGCAAATCCACGGGGGTGCTGTAACGTTCATGTTCGCGCGTGACGGCGTCGAGGCGCTGCAATTGATTGAGCTTCATCCGGATATCGATCTGGTGGTCACCGACATCAACATGCCGCGGATGGACGGACTATCGCTCCTGGCAAAACTTCAGCAAGAGGACGAGAAGAAGTCGACCATCATTGTTTCGGCGTACGGAGACATGAGCAATATCCGTATAGCGATGAACCGCGGCGCCTTCGACTTCCTCACCAAGCCGATCGAGTTCGCAGACCTCGAAGCGACAATCGACAAGACGATGCGGCACGTCCAGATGCTGCGCGAAACCCGCCGCCGTCAGATCGAGGCGGAGCTCGCCAATGCTTCGCTATCGCGCTATTTCTCGCCTCAGTTGGCCAAACGTCTTGCGGCTGGCAGTTGTGAGGCCGACGGCATGGAGGTGCACTGGCGCGAAGTCGCGACCATCTTCACCGACATCACTGGATTCACGTCCCTAGTCGAAGCTGCCGCGCCGGGGGTTTTGAGCGAACTGCTGAACGAATACGTCACCGGAATGACTGACGTAGTCTTTGCGCACGAAGGAACGGTGGCCAAGATCATTGGCGACGCGATCGAGGTTCTCTTCAATGCACCCGGCGATCAGCCCGATTATGCCACGCGCGCGGTCGCTTGCGCGCATGCTCTCGACGCTTGGGCGGAAGAATTCCGTGAGCGGTGGAAAGCCAGGAGCGTAAATTTCGGAGCGACCCGCATCGGTGTTCACGCCGGCCCCGCACTGGTCGGAAATTTCGGAGGAAGTCGCTTCTTCGACTACACGGCCCACGGCGACACAATCAACACCGCGGCACGCCTGGAAGCGGCCAACAAGTTCTTGGGGACCAGGATCTGCGCCAGCGCGGCCGTCGCAAATGCAGCAGCGAATTTCCGCGGGCGCCCGGTCGGCGACCTGATCTTGCGGGGTCGGAGCGGACCACTTCGCGCCTACGAACCACTGAAGGCCGAGGCCTTCGCGGCGGCCGCCACCGCTCGCTATTCCGAAGCCTTTGCTAGGCTCGAAGCCGGCGATCAAGGAGCAATGCCGGCCTTCGCGGCGCTGGTCGGCATGCATTCGGATGACCCGCTCGCCGGCTTTCATCTGAAACGGCTACTCAACGGCGGCAAGGGGGTCCGGATGGAATTGGGTTGAGTGCCACAGCAGACTGATGGTTGGCTGAGAAGGCAGAATTATTCGATCACCTCGTCGGCGCGGACGAGCAACGAGGGCGGCACGGTGAGGCCGAGCGCCTTGGCCGTCTTCACGTTGACGATGAGCTCGTATTTGGTCGGCTGCTCTACCGGTAGATCGGAAGGCTTGGTGCCTTTCAGGATCTTATCGACATAGCCGCCTGCACGGCGGAACAGATCGGCTATATCGGGGCCGTACACGACCAATCCGCCATTGGCGAATTGTCGTGAGATATGAATAGCAGGCAGGCGATGCTTCGCCGCGAGCGCGATAACTCGGGGGCCTTGGACGACCGTGAGGGCATCGCCAAAAACAATCATTGCATCGGGATGCTGGGCGGCGGCCGAGGCAAAGGCGGTATCGAGCTCCTCGGCCGTGGTCGCCTCAACTATTGGCAGAGCCACGCCCAGGTTCCGGGCTGTGCGGGGTACCTCTTCCGCTAACATCAGCATGTGCATTGGGTTGCCCGGGTTGACCAGGATCGCGATCTTGGAGGCGCCAGGAACCAGTTCCCGGAGGATTTCGATTTGTTTTGCAACCGCTACTCCCGCGGAGGTCGCAAGACCCGTTATGTTGCCGCCGGGACGCGGTAGGCTTTGCACGAAGCCGAGCCCTACGGGATCGAACACAGCTACGAATACAATCGGAACGGTAGCAGTTGCCGATTTTAGGGCCGCGGTTGCCCGTGGTGCAGCGGCGATGAGCACATCGGGATTGAGAGCAATGAGGTCGGCGACTGAAGCTGGCAGTCGATCGGGGGATGGGAAAAGCGAGATTCGATAATCAGGTTTCGTCCATCTATCCAACAGAGGCTTCGCAGCCCATCAAGGAACACACGCTCAGCTTGATTCAGGGCCTGCCCGCTTCCATCACCTATGGCAAGAAAGCCAAGTCGACGGCGAGCCCCCTGCGCCCACGAACACCTTGGCAAAACGAGCAGCGCCGCAGTTCCCGTTATGAACTTCCGCCGCTTCATTCGATCCTCTTAGCAGCCTGAGGACGACTGGACGCACTATACCACGTCTCGATGGTCGTCGCATTTACGGCGAGGGCAAATGTAGCGTGGCGGGCTGCGCGTGCAGCGCACCCAGCGACCCGGATTCATACGGGGCCGTCTTCAGGTGATCCTTTACGATCAGGGATTACATTTCCTGGGATGGAAAGCGAATACGATCCCGAGAGCGAAGCGGAAGCGGCCATGAAGTTCGCCGTCGCTGCTCATGGCCGGGAGCGCGAGATATGGATCAGTCTCGCCATGGCCTGGCGAGAGCTCGCCCGCGGACGACCGGCACGACGTCCCTATAGCGCCAATGTGGAGGCGGCCTAGCCGCAACCGGGCGGGCACTCCGAGCAGGTGTCGCCGATCGAATCCAGCACGTCGCGTACTTCTGCAACGGCCTCGTCCGGAGACACGCCAGGCGGCGGATCTTGGCGAGCGAGGAGAACGGCCCGCTCGCGAGCATGCGGATCGGCACGGTCCTGCATCCAGCCGTGTTCGTCGCATTCCTTTATGGCGCCGGCCTCCTGCAGCACGGAGATCGCCCAGCCGCGCATCGTGCGGATGGTGGGACGCCGTTCCTTCGTCATCAGCATCGAAATAGCTCCTGCCCGGGACGAATCCTTACGGCCCGTACCCGTTCCGGCAGCTAACACATGCCAGGGATTCGGAATCGCGGGGCGAATGCTTTTTCCACCTGTTCCGCTGCCCCTGAAAAACGGCGGCGGGAAGCCAATAGTCCGCTGCGCCCGGCACCGTCAGCGTCGCCGGACGACGTCGGCATAGAAGGCCGGCCTCTAGGGCGGCCCCCAGGCCACTACGGTTGCCATTTTTTGAGAGTTTGCGCTCAGGCGGGTCTCTCTGCCGACGAGAGCGCGACGGCCCGGTCTTCCTTGTCGGGTCCTCGCATAACGATCTTGAGCCCGTCGTTCGGCAGCGGACGCTGCAGCGCCTTCGCCTGGTCCCACGGCGCGCATCCAGACGTCGCGCTCCTCTTCGGTCGTCAGGATCACGGGCATCGCCTTCGGATGGATCGGCTCGACGACGGCGTTCGGTGACGTTGTCAGGAAACCATAGACCAGATGGGGCCCAGGGATCGGCTTCGACTTCGTGCCACGGTCGCCCTTGAATTCGGTCCAGATGCCGGCGAACGCGAACAGCGGCCGGTCTTCGTTCAGCGCGAACTAAACCACGTCCTTTTTCTTGGTCTCCGGATTCGGCTCCGGAGCGTACTCGGCGAAGCTGTTCGCCGGCACCAGGCAGCGGTTCTCCGGTCAGCCAGCCGCGCCAGTGCGGTGGCGACGTGTTGCGGATGTTGGTGACCGGTGCACCATCGAGTTTCGGCGGTGGCGGCATTCCCAGCATCATGACCATCTCGCCGTCGGGTCCTGGCATTGCGGACGATCGGAGCGGGATAGTCCGGAAGTACGCCGCGCATCGTCGCTAGGTTGCCCGTAACGGTTAACGACGCGGAACAGCGTGAGGATGGCGGCTTGGTTGGTGGTGATCGAATAGAGATTGCACCTGTTCAGCGTTCGTCTTCCCGGTACCAGGACCCAAATTCGAGGGTCTGTTCCCTCCGGAGGCGTACAATGTTGTCCACCGGCTTCCAGCGCCTGTTCGGTGCGGCTTCGGTGCAGTGACGGCATCGAGAGATGCCTTCAGCTTCCAGATGGGCGTAGCGATTGTCATGCCGGCTCCTTGACCTTGAGCGTGAGCAGGTGATCGCGAGGACGAAATAGCTATTAGTGCTGTCGTCGATACGGACAGACAGGATCAAGGGAGTGACGGACCGCTGCCACAAAGATCACAATTGCGGGGCGAGATGTCGCGCAGAGTATCGTTGGGTTGGCGGATGTACCCAATCCCTGCGATCTAAGGAGCCCCCGGAAAGATCATCTCCGGGGGCTTTGTCTTTTGGCCGCCGCTTCGCTGTGAAAGTTATCTAGCCGTGAAACCTCGGGAATTTGGCTACTCAACGGTTGCGACTGGCGGTGTCTGCGTTCATCTGTTCGCTTCGTGTTGCTCGGCTGAAGCCTTGATGTTCGCAATCTCCGCAAGTGCCATCACCGATGCAAACTCGGCGATGGAATAGATCCTAGTGCCATCGCTGATCGAGATGCCTGTTAGCCTCCCGACGACATGCCATTCGACCGCTTTTGCAAAAGCGTCCCTAGCCGTTTTGGCGGTGGCTTTGAACATGTGATCGTCAACGTGGGCATGCACGTGGAAAATCATAGTTGATGCTTGCCCAACGCCACGGGGCTGGACCAGACGGTGAATCTCGCACGGCGTTGCTTGGCGCTCAAATTGCACCGAGGAACGGTCTTTTTGCTCAAAGCCTGCCATCTTGAGCCTATAATGCGGTCCGTCCACAAAGCCCGGCCGACTGCTTGCTGTGCCGGAGTTCAAGGCACCGGCTGCTGAGACTTCTTCTTTATGTCGGCCGCTTTAATGAAGCGGACGCCAACCTGATCGCCGTTGACCCAAGCTAGTTGGCAACGCCGGTATGCTTTCCCCACTGTCGAGAGCACAAGAAAGAATTCTTTCAGCGGAAGACCTTCAATCGAACCGCCGACGGAAAGTCTAGCGCCCGTCTCCGATATATCCTGCATTGTACGCGGACGCTGCCACGTACCATCAATCGCCATCATGTTTGCGGCGAACCCGCGCTCGAATACGACACGGTGGGCCTTACGCTGTTCCATCTAACCAAAATCGTCGAACTAAAATGAATGACGATGGGACCGCCAAGGAGACGGTTCAATATGCAATGCTCCCGCGGTGCCGCTTTTCGGATTGGACCACGATGAACAAAGAATATAGGTGAGCGGTTAATATTTGCTCAAAAGCGATGGATGACGGGGCCAGTCACGCGAGCTTTCCTCCGTAAAACTACGGTGCGCACGTCGCAAGTCTTCATCGCGCATCAGTTTGCTGGCATTGCGCTCACAACCTGATCTTGGTTGACGCTAACGAAGAGCCAACAATAAAAATCTTTTTGTATCGAAATAATACTGTCCACTTTTGAATGCTCTGTACTCTTTTTTGGAGTAGCCATGCATGATTTTCCGAAACTCGCTGCGCAGGTAAGGGGCGCACGCGCACTTCTTGGTTGGTCTCAATCCTATTTGGCAGAAGGTGTCAGTGTTCGTCGTGGAATCATCGCTGATCTCGAAAGCGGCAAGCGCGAACCGCAGGCGTCAACATTATCCGCATTGATAACTGAATTAAGCGCGGCAGGCATCGTCTTTACGAAAACAGGTGTCGAGCTTCTGGAATGGCCACCGAGACCCTACGTACCGACCGGGTGCGCAACGATAAGGAAGCGCGCAAGGGTTCGCCGACGTTAAGTATCGGGACATCACGTCAGAAGACGTCGCGCATGAACCACCGGACACCTATTGTGTTTGGTGGAGGGTGGCCTTCCACTCGCAAAGTGTTAAGTCGGCATCGTACTACGCGTGTCCTTAGCAGGCCCGCCATGTCGACGCCGGGATTTCACTACCGTTGTTGGACGAGCGGCTGCGGTTTGGCCGGGTTGGTGCTTGCGCAGGCACCGGCCTGCAAAGTACGGCGTGTTGCATATCCTTTCCGCACAAGCGGACCCCATTCAAAAACATCGACGCCGCTGCGCCAGTCACACATCTGGGCACCTTTCGGATGCGGATGTTGTTATGACGAAGTTTCGAATGTACCTAAACATCTCCGGCATTCTCATTTCCGGCAGCCTCATTCTTACCGTCACCTCCGCCATAGCGCAGGAACATCGCCATCGGCCGCAAGATCAGGCCATCCATGAGCGGTTTTACTCCAACTGGATGATGCCAGACAATCGCACCGTATCATGCTGTGACAACGGAGACTGTTCGCCCGCAGAGTCTAGGCTCGAAGACGGTCATTGGATCGCCCGCAAGGTCGGCGGTGACGGCTATTGGACCACTATTCCGCCGGAGAAAATAGAGCATGATCGCGAGAGTCCCGACGGTCAGTCTGCAGCCGGGTCGTTTGGATCTTAAAGCGTGGCGTTGAGGAACTCGTGTATTGCTTTATTCCTGGAGGCAGCCTTTTGATCGAGAGCTAAGCGCACGCTATTCGGTCGCGCCGACCCGGTCATCGAAAAAGCCTGAGCACTTCCGCTGTTGGCACAAAACGGACATGCGGCCATAACACGCGATGTCCGCACCTGAGGATAAAACGGGCATCTACGACTAGGCCAGGACGCCTTTGAACCAGCCGAGTCGTCCTCGAGTCCACCTTGATAGCAAGGTAGTGGCAGAAGCGATCACGTCCCCTGATTGTTCGAGATTTCTGAGAACTGAGCAAAAATGCTCACTTTCCAGCGGGCATTTTTGTGGGTTGAGTTATTGTCAAAGCAAATTCAGATGCCGGGCTTCATTAAGCCCCAGCTTGCGACGCTGAGGTCGAAGGCGCCGAAGGGCGACCAGTGGCTTCATGAGATCAAGTACGACGGCTATCGCGTGCAGGTTCACGTAAACAGCGGGCGCAAGAAGGTCTACACCCGCACCGGGCTGGACTGGACCAAACGGTTCTCTGTCATTGCTGGCGCCTTCGATATTCCGGGCCAAGCCATCATCGATGGGGAGGTCGTCGTAGTTCATGAAGGCCGCACCAACTTTTCCGAACTCCAAGCCGAACTTGCCGCGGGCAAACAGGATCGATTGGTCTTTTATGCATTCGATCTCCTCTGGCGCGACGGAGACCTTCGCAGGCGACCGCAGATCGAACGCAAGCAGCTCCTGTCGGACCTGCTCGGCGAAAACGACATCGAGCTTCCGGTGCTGTTTTCTGAACATCTCGTCGGCGACGGTCAGAAGATGTTTGAGCATGCCACCAAGTTGAATTGGGAAGGCATCATTTCTAAGCGGGCTGACGCCCCGTATCGGTCGGAGCGAAATGAGAACTGGCCGAAGATCAAGGCCGTGCACAAAGGCAAGTTTCCCGTCGTTGGCTTTGTCAAAGACCCTAGCGGCGTCGCCGCGCTGTACCTCGGCAAACAGGAAGGCAACGAACTGGTTTATATGGGCAAGGTCGGGACGGGTTGGTCTCGCACTGTTTCCAGCCACATCAGGAAGCAACTCGACACGGTGGTCAGCCCGAAATCAAAACTAACCAAAGCCATCAAAAAGCCAAAGGCGACATGGGTCGAACCGAAATTCTTTGCGGATGTTGAGTATCGAGACATCACATCGGAAGGTCTACTACGTGCCAGTTCGTTCAAAGGACTTTCTCGGAAGGATCAATCCTGATTGTCGCACCTGCTTCGGAGTAGGATGGGTATGTGAAAATCATCCGAAGCGGGTGGAGCGACGAGCTGGGTTGCCAATGCGGGGCGGGCATGCCGTGCGACTGCGTCGGTGCTGACGGACTTGAGGAGCCTGATGTGGGCCAAATCCTCGGCGCCCCGTCAACTCGCCATTAGCGCGAGCGGTCTTCCGACGATTGTACGCACCGGCCTAAGGGAAATCCCCTCGCGCTGCGAGCGGGGCACGGCGTCCTTCGGCGGCGTCGGCAGGCGCGCGAGCAGACTGGTCATCGAGGTCCATCTCGGCCGCTCGCCCCGAAAGCGCCAGCATCGCGGCAATGTCGGCCAAACAGGCGATTTTTCGAAGACGCGGCTTCTGATCGCGCATCGAATTTGCGCAGCGCGGCAAAGTTTGCACTGCCATCATATCAACGGTTGTGCTCTCTTTGGCTGCGCGACCTCTCGCTGATCATTTCAGTCCGAGTCCCATGGTCGGCTCGACGAGAGGGAGCGCGGCCCCCGGCGTTGATCCCACGGTTCGCGCCTGGCCGCCTTGTTCATGAGTTCACCTTGGAATGGCAGCAATGGTGCAGAAGCTAGTGATCGTATTGGTCGTGGTGGCTTTGATTATCATGGGCGTGCTTGCCTACGCCCAAAAAAATGAGGGGTGCTTGCACGGGCGCTCGCTCCAAACCTTCAAGCCCTGCGGATCGGTTAGCGTTGACATGTAGCGCTGGCCCGCGACGCTGCGGCCAAGCTCGCGCGATTTGAATGCATGCTGTGGTGCACGTGAATTTTGGTCGAGAGAGAAAGCGAGAGCAGTCCCACGGGCAGCTTCGGGACGCCTCAAGTCAGAGAACTATAGTCCGTATCCCGGGGGAAGACTGAACCAAAGCTACAGGTTTCCCTTCTTCAAGGTGTTGCTACAGCTCTGACTAATTCACAGCGTCGTTTTTGGCGCTGGGCAACCGCAGCTCTGCAGCGCGTTCCTTACGTAGCTTCTTGCGAAACTCATTTTCCTTGCGCTCAAAGGCGGCAAGCTCCTTCTGTGCCGCTTCAAGAAAGCGCTCGCGTGGTGTTGGCTCCAAACGGTCGGCATTGGTCATTACGCACCCCTGAGGTTTGACCGCCCAGCAGCTCTTTATGCAGCTAATGGAATTGGCGGAAGGTCCCTTACCCTAGAGGGACGTAGTGCGACGATTTTGTGAAGGTGATGGAAAAGGCCGCGATTGGGCGGCTATTTCTTCACCGGCAGGATCACGGGAACGTGCGGCGTGGTACTCACCACTACTCTAGAACCGTCGGAGTTTCGCCGAAGTGCTTCGAGCACGAGCATGAATTTTTCCGCAAGCATGAGCGTCACCTCATCAGCGCATCTCTCCATTAGTTGGAGAGCATTGAAATTCGGTTCATAGGACTTGTTTAGCCGCGCGTCTGTCCTGAACCAGACTTTGGAAGAGAGATGCGCGCTCGAACGTACGGAATCGAACCGCCCACCTCGGGAGCCCCGGGCGGCGGCGCGGCCATTTCAAGTTCTGACACCCAGCGGAGTTCACAAGGGTGCTCGCCCCTGTCCACCAATCAGCGGCGAGCGGTAGCGTATTTCATGCGGCAACCTTGTCTTCCTTGTCCGCTCCTCGCAGCACGATCTTCAACGCGTCATCTGGCAGCGGCCGCTGCAGCGCCTTGGCCTCATCCCACGGCGCACGCATCCAAACGTCGCGTTCCTCGTCCGTCTGCAAGATGACCGGCATGGCCTTCGGATGGATCGGGTCGACGACGGCATTGGGCGACGTGGTAAGAAAGCCGTAGACATTATGCGGTCCAGGAACGGGCTTCGACTTGGTCCCGCGATCACACTTGAACTCCGTCCAGATGCCCGCGAAGCAGGTCAGCGGCCGATCATCATTGATGGCGAACCAGACGACGTCCTTTTTCTTGGTCTCCGGGTTCGGCTCAGGCGCATACTCCGCGAAGCTGTTGAATGGCACTAGGCAACGATTTTCCGGCTCCAGCCAACCGCGCCAATGCGGCGAGGACGTATTGCGGATATTGGTCACCGGCGGCCCGCCAGTGCGTGGCGGTGGCGGCATGCCCCAGCGCATCAGGGTCAACTCGCGTTCGGTGCCCGCATTGCGAATGACGGGCGCGGGATAATCGGGAAACACGCCTGGCATCGGGGGCAGGTTGCCGACATAACGGTTCATCACGCGGAAGAGCGCGCGCATCGCTTCTTGGTTCGTAGCTGTCGCCCACTGGTTCAAAAGGGAGAGGACAGTGGCGACAGGTACGGTAAAGTGGTTCAACGAACGAAGGGATATGGGTTTATCCAGCCCGACAGCGGCGGCAAGGATGTTTTCGTGCATATTTCAGCTGTTGAGAAAGCCGGCCTGAGCAGCCTCAATGAAGGTGCCAAGGTGAGCTATGAAGAAATGAGCAACCGGGGCAAAACGTCCGCGGAAAATCTAAGAGTCGGGTGAATTCGAGTCAGCTGGCTCGCGCCGGCATGGAGTATCGAGGCTTCGAGATTAGGGTGGTCCAGGGCATCGACAGAAAGTGGAAATGGTCTGTCCGGCTTCAGGAGAGGCGCCGGCAGGGCGAGGCGCGCGTCCGGGATCACGCCATCACCGCGGCGAAGACGGCAATTGATCGCGCCCTTGACCCCAAGAAGGTGCGACTGCAGCCGCGGTAACGCTTGCAGGTTCCGGTCCTATCGGGAGACGAGGCTTTTCGCGAGTAGCCCAAGACAGTATACTACTTCCATTGCACTTTGTTTGTTGTGGTGGGGCCTGTCATGTTGGATGACGAATTTAAGAAACAGCGCGCCCAAACCGTACGTGATCTTGCAGAGAAAGCCGACCCGTTCATCAAAAGGCGGCTTCTTGATCTCGCAGCGAGATATGAAGACAAGGGCCGGCTCTCTCATGTCACTAGCACGCCAAACGACCTGCAGTTCGTTAGCCATAGCAATGAAGGTTCGGAACGTTAAGCATGGAATGGCTGGCCACGGCGACGCAATCTGCCGACTAAGGCTGGTTGAAGGCAAAGGGAAATGAGCGCAGCGGACAAACTTCACCAATTCGCAGAAATGTTAGCCGCGGCCTCGTCTAGAACCCGCTCGCAAGCTGATTCCACCGTGGCCGCACCTTTACAGACCAATCCAATTGCCACAGAGGACGCTACCGCTGATGATGCGAGGGTAAAGCTTGGATCTGCCGTGGCTACAGCCATTACTGAACCTGAGCGCGAACACGAACCGGCGACAACAAATCAACCGCTTTCCCCACTGGCCGGTATAGAGCTAGACGCAGCGATCCGCCTCCGCTGGGCGCTGCGCGATATCAAAGCCAAGCGAACCAAATTAACGCCAGCGAATCCAGATGATCTAAAGACCTTGATTGAAATGGGCCTCGTCGAAATGCGCGACGACGTGCCCGTGCTTACCAATGAGGGTCATCGAGCGCTCGATTGAGACCCGGCCTTTGAGGCGAGGCCTGAAAGCGAAAACGGGGGGCATAGACTGTGCACAGGGGTCCGGAAAGTTCATTGAGGTTGGTAGCGGCCGTGCGATGACGGAAGCAGCGCGCTGCCGGAAGTAAGTAACGGCGCTAAGTGAATCAAGGACCCTTCATTCACCGTGGCCGACGCTCTTCTCGCCGATCCTGAATTTGCTTCAGTGCTGAAAACGGTTTTGAAGGACGGCCATGCAGTGGTCTCGGCAACGAATGCAGCACGAATGACTCGCAAAAGGTGGCCGCCGAAGCGGCGATATCAGCAATTTGAGCTTCGTCCTTAGGGCCCCATTAACGGCGTCTCCTGGACCAATGCGTGTCTTAACCTGCCGTGAAGGAGAGGAGGCCCATGCTGGTCGTTTTACGACGGCGGAGCCAATGGCTACCGATATCATTACGCACAGGGATGCGCTGCGCCACACCGCGACTCGCTCCGCCGTGAGCGTAGGCCTGACCGTCGTCTTGACGTTGTCCTTTTGCCTCTTGCAGTTCGGCTCCGATCCGGATGCGTTCGTGCGCGCCGGCTTCGTGACCACATCGTCGATCATGATCAGCATGACCATTTCGGGACTGCTGACCGCAGCCCTGAGCTACCGGTCCGCGCTGATGATGCGGGAGCTGACGCTGACGCGCGCCGAGCTGCAGCGAATTTCCGGCACCGATCAGTTGACCGGGCTGCTCAACCGACGGGGCTTTGACCAGGCCGCCGAAGCGACCTTGGCCACGGCGCGCCATGCGAACCTGCCCACCACCGTGCTGATGTGCGACATCGACCGCTTCAAGGCGATCAACGACCAGTTCGGGCATGAGTTCGGAGACAAGGTGCTCATCGCGATCGCGGAGGTGTTGCGCTCCTTCGCCGAGCGAAGGCAGATGCTGGTGGCAAGACATGGCGGCGAGGAATTTGCCATTCTGATGACCGGCGTATCCAAGGAGCGCGCTGCCCAATACGCCGAAGAGCTGCGGCAGTCCTGCGCCGCCGAGTCGGTCGTCGGCGACGACGCGTCGGTCAGCGTGACGATCAGCATCGGCCTGGCCGCATGCTTGGGTGAAGCAGACCTAGCCAAGGTCATGCGCATGGCCGACCAGGCGCTCTATGCGGCCAAACATCGAGGTCGCAATCGCGTGGTCCGGGCGGACGTCCTGGCGGACTCGATCGCGGCGTAGCCCGAGGGGCGTGCCGGATCTCGGGTCGCGGTGTGGCTGCCGCATCTGACGGCGCATGACGTCGCCGAGATCGATGCTGAGATTAGGGCAGCGAAGCGTGACCAGCTTTTCGCGCTGCCATCCAATCGCATTCCAAGCGATTTCCGGGGCAAGCTCCACCTTGAGTTAACGGTGGTCATGTATTGATAGCGGATGCCTGATAACGTTTACAAGTTTCGCCAAGCGAAATGGGCCGATCTGAAGAGGTTCAAAATGCTGGCCTACTTCAAATCGAAGCGGTCGAGTTCGCGCTACTTTTCTTTTTCTTGCCTTGTCATTCTTTGCCTGCTTGTTAGTTTCGTGGCCGTTCAGGCATGGCCGAAGGTCAAACCTGAAATTTCCAAATCGGCCGGCATCCCGGCTTCGTCATCGGTGCGCGTGATTGACGGGGACACCATCAGCCTAGAGGACGGCAAGCGGAACGTTCGTCTGGTTGGATTCAACGCGCCAGAAACAGGAAGCCGAGCCAGATGCGAAGCGGAGCGCCAGAAAGGTGAGGCTGCTAGGCAGAGGCTCCGCGAACTTGTTAGCAACGGCCGATCCGACTTTGAGCAAGTTGCCTGTTCGTGCGCGCCGGGTACGGAAGGCACGGAGGCTTGCAACTTCGGCCGCCGCTGCGGCACACTTAGAGTCAATGGCGTGGATGTAGGATCGACCTTGATCAATGAAGGCTTGGCCGTTCGCTTCGTATGCGGCGCGACAAGTTGTCCGACGCTCCTGCGCCCGTGGTGTTGATGGCAGCCTCGTTACCGATGTGCACGAGCGGACTCGGCGAGGCTTGGAGGTTTCCTCAACGAGTCCGCAACCGCCGCCGCTGCCTTGATACCGCGCAAAAGGAGACTTAGGACTCCCGGCAGCGGAGTCTGTAACGAAGCGAACAAAACACCTTTGGAACCGGCACGATGTGGTAAGGGGGGCACAAATTTTCCTGCTCTCTCCCGACACCAATACTGGGGAGATCTATCAAGGTGACGGTCAGTGGTTTGCTGGGCCACGCGACCAGAATCCAGGGCGCAGGAGCAGGGTATGGTTTGGTGTGCTCGTGTTTCAATTGATAGCGCGAATGCTTGAAAAGTCGCTTCGAGAGATCTCTAAAATTGGATGCAACGCGGAGTTTGATGGCGACCGCAACGACAATTGTCATATAGATGGCCGCGGCAACACATCCGCCAGTTCCTCGTGCCTCTTTTCGGCGACCTTGCGGGCCCCGTCGTATGGGATCGCCGACCGGCGCCGCAATGTTCGCCGTAGAGGTTAAGCTGGCGGCAGGGTCGGCGGCACTGGCCGTTTTGTGCCCGGACAGACTGGAGCCATGCCTTGAGCTACTGCGCGGGCCGATGCGAATTGCTGAAGCCGGATGCTCCGCGTTTGCCACCGGCAATCCCATAGGGCTCAGCCGTACCACGACATTTCGGACGCCGGCTCCTTACTTGGGGTTTCGTTTTTTCGGCTATTCGGAATTTCGTGTTTGAAACATCCTGGCCTCAGTCAGGATCCAGTTCTCGGCTCTGACCCCGCATACAGGCGAACTTGCGCATATTGTTGGTGACGACGATCAAGCCTTCGCCGCGGGCATGACCGCCGACTTGCATGTCGTGCGGACCACTCGGTGTTCCCGCGCGCTCCAGCTCCGCTCGGACCTGACCGTAGTGCGCAGCCGCCTTCTCAGCAACAGTACATCGAGGCGCGCCACAAAATGCTCGATTGCCGTTATGTTGTGGGCGCGGCGTGCGGACTTTTCTGCGCCATAGTGCAACTCGCCGAGCGTGAGACGCAGAGTTGCTCGGCCAATGCATTGAACTTTTCGCGCAGCTCGATCGGATAGTTCTTCATGACATAGATGCAGATGTTTGTGTCAAGCATGTAGGTAAGCATCAGAGCGGCTCGCGCTCCTCGGCTACGGGCTGCTTACGCTCGACCATGAAATCCTTGCTCGCGCGCTGTCCGTTCTGAAACAGATCATCCCACCGTTTGCCTTGCGGCACGATCACACGGCTACGGCCGATCTTCAGAATATCGACGTGATGCACATTCTCGGGAAAGGCCACTGCCTTGGGTAGGCGGACAGCCTGACTGCGATTGCTCGTGAACACCGTGGAGCTCGTCATGCGCATCTCCTTGTATATCCAATTGGGAAATACCTGTTCCCGTGGCGATATTCTTACAAGGTAAAGGACGTCCCGTCAGCGACATCCGCTGAGGCGACCAGTAGGCCGCATGGGCCGGCGCCGGGCCCGTGCCGTTGCAGGCATCGCACCGGATTTCGGGGCCTGCCGTTTTCATGCCTCGCCTGCCCCGAGGAAGGCAGAGACGGGCGGCGTGGTGCGCGGCAGCGGCCGTTCGATCACCCTCGACCCCGTGGAAGGACTGACGGCCCTTGCATCATACCGACAGCCAGGTCCAGCAGGCGCTGCTTGGTGAAAGGATCTGCCTTCTCGGCCAGATCGCCGACGCGCTGCGCCTGCTGCCGGTAGAACCCCCGATCCATGACGCACCCCCACAACACATCGCCTACCGCACAATTCACGACGCCGACGCCGGCCAAGTCAAGAGTCCGAGCACATTGCCCAAGCAACTTCCGCGACCCGCTTGTGTCCGCCGTCATCGCGGCACTAAGCTGCGGCAGCAGGGGAAATATCGATCAGCTTCGTTGTTTTTGCTGTGGTTTTGTTTGTTTTCGATGCCGTTCGTTGCGTCTCGGCTAGGTCGTTTCTGATGCGAAACTGGTGCGGTTCATGGCGTCCGTCCAGTGTCGGGATCTTACGATACTGGCCAAGGCGAGTGCAAAGGAGCTTCCGTTGTCTGGCTGAAGCTAGACCGCCCTGTCGACCATCACTTCGATTAGCTTCGGGCCGGGTCTCTTGAACGCGGATGGCAAGACATCCAGTCCGTCGGCGGCATCGATTCGAATAGTTTCCAATCCGAGCCCTCGCGCAATCGCCGAGAAATCGACGGGGGGATCGGCAAAGTCCATGCCGACAAAATGATCGTCCTGGTGGAACGCCAACAGCCGCTGCTTGATGATGCGATAACCGTGAAAGCCGTCTTGCCCTTGCTGCTAGGGCCTGATGTGCCAATCGGCGGCTACAACAATTTCCTTCGCCTTAGACTGGCGGAAGACGGTTTCGGCGTATTCGTCATTGGATTGGAGGAGGTGCCCGACAGCGAGGGCTGGGCGGCTAATCCCAAACACAACAAGGACAGCCCGATCCGGAGCAGCCCGCGTTTATTCCGAAGGTCGATCTCAAACCTCACTTGATTGAGAAGGTGTCTTTACGGTTGAACACGCCGCAAGCAGGGCAAACCGCGGCGCCCAACGCTTATCGTGTTGAGGGTATCTGAGCAGCCCTCGATGCATTGGCAAAAAGGCTGGCCAATCGGATGCGATGCTAGGTTACATGTAACCAAACATGGAGGGACCGATGGCGACGGCGTCAAGGCCCAAGCCTGGCCGGACGAAGGTCCGGGAACATCGTGAAAGGTTGCGGGCACAGGGTTTGCGACCTATCCAGATTTGGGTGCCCGATGTGCGGTCTTCATCCTTCCGCAAGCAGGCTCATCGTCAGTCACTTGCTGTTGCGGCCAGCAGCCATGCCCGCGACGATCAGGCTTTCATCGACGACGTGTCTGATCTGGACGATGAATGAGACGCGGTGAGATCTGGACCGTCGCTG
The DNA here is from genome assembly GCF_032917945.1 of Bradyrhizobium sp. sBnM-33. NCBI lineage: Bacteria > Pseudomonadati > Pseudomonadota > Alphaproteobacteria > Hyphomicrobiales > Nitrobacteraceae > Bradyrhizobium > Bradyrhizobium sp. sBnM-33. Next base: position 6,176,256 of record NZ_CP136624.1, on the reverse strand, counting down.
GCGGCAAGGATTACGCAGGCAAGCCGCGCCCCGTCGTCATCGTGCAGGACGACAGGTTCGACGCGACCGACTCCATCACCATTTGCCCCTTCACCACCGATCCGACGGATGCGCCGTTGTTCCGGCTCATCTTCGAGCCGAATGAGCGCAACGGCTTGCTCTCGACATGCCGGCTGATGGTAGACAAAATCACAACCGTTCCCAAAGCCGAGGTCGGCAGGCGTGTTGGGCGTCTCGACGATGAAGATATGGTACGGCTCAATCAAGCGATGATGGTGTTCCTCGGCATGGCCGTATCCCCCAGGGGCGGAAGAAAATGAAGCCATGGCCACCTTAGGCGCCGAGCCGCCTACACGGACGGCCATTCCCAGAGCATGGACATTTCAACACGAAAATCCGGATAGCCGAACAAAATTGACCCCCCCCTCGATTTTCTTTGCACCGAAATCCAGCTGAACGAAAAACTGAGCCAAATTTCCTACAACTTCAAAAACTTGGGGAAATCGAGTCGTCCTTAGTGGTGCGGATCGAGTCGTTCTTAAAGCGTGATCGAGTCGTTCTTTCGTAGTCCGCACAAATAGCCGGATGGTGGGCCCGGCAGGACTCGAACCTGCAACCAGACCGTTATGAGCGGAAAGTTCTAACCATTGAAGCCGCGCCCGCGGGAGGGAAGGTACCCGCTCCAGTCCCGACATACCTGGCGCTGAGTCCAGCTTGGGTGGCACAAGTCCAAACTTATATTTCGTCCTGCAAGAAGTCTGCAGCGCGGCGGCACGGTGCAAACGCTATTATTCCACGCGTGCGATTGGAGGCTCCTCGAGTGCCTCTCGTCTGTTTGCGAGAGTATTCTTCCTTCGATGGATTTCACTGCGATAGGTGGCGAGGGCGTTCAAATCGCGGCGCATTTCGGCCACGTCTGGCATTGGGATTTGACGTCCGGCAGCCATATCGTGTCCGGAGAGCTCCGAAACGCGTTTCATGTTGGCGAAGATGACTTGATAGTCGCTGTCCTCGACGACCACACCCTTCAAGCTCAGCGTCTTGACACCGGAGGAGAAGCGCTCGACGACGCCGTTTAACAGAACCTCCTCCACGAGCCGCTCCCAAGTCTCGCGCAGGTCCGTGTAAAAATCCTTGGCAACACGGCGGAAATCCTCCGAATCGCGATGTATTCCGGCCGGGACAGCCCGCAGACGCGCCTCTAACGCCTCAATGCGCTTTGTAACTTTCTTAGCAATCCAAGGCTCGTCGTTCTCGGATACCAGACCGAAGCGCCCGTCGGACTTACCGATCAGATTGACGATCGCCGGGACCTGCGGGACCCGCGCGGCCGCCGCCGCCAATATCTCTTGGTAGAAGATCAAGTGATGGGTAAAGACGATTACTTGGCGGCCGGCTGCGGCCTCTTCGACCAGCCGCTCGGCAACCTTGCGCAGCCGCTGGTGGTCTAGAGAGGTCACAGGGTCATCGACAATGATCCCGTGGTAGCCTGGAATACGGGACATTTCCGCGAGGAAGCAAGCGATGCCGAGCGCGCGCTGCTCGCCTTCGCTCAGTACTCTGGCCTTTACGGCAGGTCGGTGGGCGTCTAGCGCTACGTCAAACAGGTTCCGACCGCGCTCAGTCGCCTCGCCAAACCGGAACGGAACGTGGCCCAAGTCAAGCCGCTGAATCTCGGCCATGATACGGTCTCGCAACTCGGGCGTGACGAGCTCGCCTCGGCGGCGCGTTGCGAACTGCGAAATTCTTCGTGTATCCAAAGCAGCTCGGCAATTTAGCAGGCGCTGGCGAAGCTCGAGCTCAGCCCGGCGAAGCAGAGCCACGAAAGACTGTTTGTCCTTACGGGTGCCGGCTGCAGCACGAACTCCGGGATACCCGACTATCGGGACGCCGACGGCAGCTGGAAGCGAATGCAGCCGGTGCGCTTTCAGGCGTTCGTCGCAGACGACGCCATCCGATCCCGCTATTGGGCGCGCAGCATGATCGGCTGGCGTCGGTTCGGACAAGCCATTCCCAACGACGCGCATCACGCCTTGGCTCGGCTCGAGGCCAACGGACGGAGCCGAATGCTCCTCACCCAGAACGTCGATAGGCTGCATCAAGCCGCCGGGAGCAGGGTGGTGATCGACCTTCACGGCCGGCTCGATCTGGTGCGCTGCATGGCCTGCTCGGCTGCCCTACGCCGCGCCGACTTTCAGGAAGATCTGGTCCGTCTCAACGCAAGCTGGGCCGACTTGGATGCCGCCGTTTTGCCGGATGGCGACGCCGAGCTCGACCACCTGGACTTCTCGGGCTTCGCCGTGCCGCATTGCCCGTCCTGCGGCGGCGTGATGAAGCCGGACGTCGTGTTCTTTGGCGAAAGCGTTCCGCGGGATCAGGTCTTCCTGGCCATGGAGGCTCTGGAGCAGGCCGACGCGATGCTGGGTCGTGGGTTCGTCCCTTATGGTCTATTCGGGGTTCCGGTTCGCTCAGGCGGCAGCACGGCTCGGCATTCCGATCGCCGCCGTCAATCTCGGCCGGACACGGGCTGACGATCTGCTGGCCCTGAAGATCCGAGACCGCTGCGAGGCGGCACTCTCGTTTCTCCTGTAGCCGGGCGAGCGCGGGCCATGCGCCTGCAAACTTCCAGACTCAACTTACTAGGCTGGACTCAAGGTCCGGCTCGCCAGACTCAATTTGGGTCGATCACCACACACTGGCACACGCCGCTATGTCGGACCTAGTTCGCATAAGGTTCATTACGCGAAATAACCCTCCGGTGCCGTCTGGGGTTCGACCCGAGTGCGGCAGATCTAGCTAAGCAAGTTTGCGCTGCTGTTATCCGATAGGCTTTGCTTTCTTTTTCATTTCCTTCTCTGCCAAGGCGACATGACGCGCGAGCTCTGCGTCGCGCTTAGGCGCTGCGACGCCCCGCGTTCCGAGGTAGCGGAGATGAGACAAGTCGGCCTTGATCTCGATCGCGTTCACCAACCGCCGCAGTATCGGGAGCAGAATCCGCTTCGTGTAACGCTCGCCCTCGGAGCGGCGGATGATCGACTCGTGGCCGATGAGTTCGTCGATCCACGCTTGATTGATTCCGGCCATGTTCTTGAGGTCGGTTTCCACGTTGCCGCGGAACGAATGAAAATCAATGCGGGCCCGATAGACCTTTATTGACTGCCTATAATAGGAAAAGCGATCAGTGAATGCCGCAGACCGGCGCTTTCCGGGTCCTTGCGGAATCAGTTCCGGAAACAAGGGCTCGGAGGGGGCGCGGCCGATCACCCGTTGTTCGAGAAAGCCCATGTCGAGCACCAGGTCCGCGAAAGGAACGTCTCTAGGCGAGCCCGAATCTTTGCCATCGGTGATTTCCAAATACGGGATCGGACCCTCGCCGGTATCTTGCACCTTGATGTCGCCGACGAGCGCGTCGCAGGTCTCATTCTCCCGCGTCCCCATGGTGCGCGCCAGAAGCGGCATCCAGAACAGAGCGTCGCGGTGAATTTCGTTTCCAGGCTTTGCCCGCCGGAAAATCGAGGAGCATCCTGCATATAGCGGCGACTCGAATAGTGTTTTTTCGAGGCTGGCCGGCCAATTGAACCGTTCGTTCCGCGCCTTACGGCCTTTCTTCAAAGGGACATGGAGACCAGCAAAGGGTTTTCGATATCCGCCGGAATTTTCTTCTTTTCGACGAGGTAATCCCAATATTCTGCGAGGTTGCTGACGTGCTTGTTGACCGTCGGGCTCTGCATTCTTTCTTTTTGCGGCAGCGTCCGGCCCTGCGCCAACAGCTTTTCCCCGGACATCTTCTTCCGGTCGCCGCGGGCATAATGGCGCGGGAGCAACAGCAGGTTCGTCTTGAAGTCGCTGGCGATCGGTTTGTCGATCAACTGCGCCACGGTCGCGGCGGGAAATAGTTTGTCAAAGATGTTCTTCGTGCCTGCAGCGTTCGCGGCCGTATCGGATTTCCACTCGCGAACATCCTTCTTGTGCTGCTCGAACTGATCCCAGAACGCGGTAAAGATAAACGCGTCCGGCTGCGCGGGCTTCTTTTCTACGGCGATCTCGCGAGGAATCGGAATGACGGCCTGCCGCATTTCGTCGAGCAGGGTCGCATAGCCGCGCAGGATGGTCCGTTCCACTAACCGGCCGGCCACGGTATTAGGATCGGCTGGCAGGCCGATTTCGCGCGCTGCCGCCGCGATGATGGTCTGGTATTTGTCCGATGCCTCCTTGCCGGTCAGAATGCGCTCGATCTTGGCCTGTTGTTCTGGCGCGAACATGTCGGAGGCGAGGCGGAAGAGACCGTCCAGCTCGGCGGCCTCTTGGCGCCCCATCTGTTCGATCTCGTCGCGCTCGAAGAAATCCAGCCCGCCGGTGTCCGCGCGCCGGACCTCGCGGCGCCAGATGCAATCATCAATCCAGTTACGGACCGCATTCTGCAGTTCGGCTCGGCCCGGGTTGCTCGTTGAAGTCATTAGCAATTCGATTTTGAGGACAAGCAGCATCGCCCGGCGGCGAGCGATGCGGACGTCGCTCGTCTTCAGGCTGCAAATAAGCTCACCCGGGAAACCGCAACCCGCAAGACGCTTGGGCCATTTCCACCGGAAAAACCATGTATGACCTCGGCGGCGTAGGTAGGAAGGCACAATCCGGCTCCCGTGGACCATGGTGTTGGACCATCGTCTGCCGGATTTCAGATCGGCCGATCTAAGCTGTCAGGATTGTTGCGGTTTTTCGGAGTCTGGCTGGGGAACTAGGATTCGAACCTAGACAAACAGAGTCAGAGTCTGTTGTGCTACCGTTACACCATTCCCCAATGATTGCTCAATAACATCAATAGCTTATTCGAATGTCCGGGCAATCGGCTGGAGCGGGATCGTGCAAATCGCCGCTTTCGCTGGTGCGTCGTTCTACCCGTTCGGTCCGGGCCTTGGCAAGCGTGGAAGGGGGCTTTTTGAAGCTGAGCAAACCAATTTAGGTGGCGCTTCGAACCGCGGCGACAGACCCCCAAGATGATTTATCGACGACCTAAACAAATCATTCGGCGGCTTGCTTGACGGAGTGTTGCCCATCCGCATGGGCGTCATGGTCAAGATCGGCCGAACGGCCCCAGAGCGCAAAGGCGTTCGAAAGCCGGTCGAGATAGAGATAGACCACTGGCGTCGTGAACAACGTCAGCGCCTGGCTGACGAGCAGGCCGCCGACCATGGCATAACCGAGCGGCTGGCGAATTTCCGATCCCGTGCCGGTGCCGAGCATCAGCGGTACGCCGCCGAGCAGCGCCGCCATCGTCGTCATCATGATCGGGCGGAATCGCAATAGCGCCGCCTTTCGGATCGCGGCTTCGGGCTCGAGCTGCTCGTCGCGTTCGGCCGTGATCGCGAAGTCGACCATCATGATGCCGTTCTTCTTCACGATGCCGATCAACAGCACGATGCCGATCAGCGCGATCAGGCTGAAATCGAACCCGAACAGCATCAGGATCGCCAGCGCGCCGACTCCGGCAGATGGCAGCGTGGACAGGATCGTGATCGGATGGATGTAGCTTTCGTAGAGAATGCCGAGGATCAGGTACACCACCACGAGCGCTGCGAGGATCAATAGCGGCACGGTGCCGAGCGACTGCTGGAACGCCTGCGCGGTGCCCTGGAAACTCGAATTGAGCGTGGTCGGCGCGCCAAGCTCGACCATCGCCTTCTGCACCGCGTCGGTCGCCTGTCCCAGCGCCACGCCTTGCGCGAGGTTGAAGCTGATCGTGATCGCCGGAAACTGGCCCTGATGGCTGATTGACAGCGGCCGCACCGGCACGCTGGTCCAGGTGGCGAAGGTCGACAGCGGCACCTGCTCGCCGGTGGTGGGCGACCTCACGTAGATCTTGTTCAGCGTGTCGAGGCTGCCCTGCAATTCAGGCAGCACCTCGAGCACCACCTTGTAGGTGTTGAGCTGGGTAAAATACTGGGTCACCTGGCGCTGGCCGAACGCATCATAAAGCGTGTCATCGATCAGTTGCGGCTGGATGCCGTAACGCGCGGCGGTGTCGCGGTTGATCTTCAGCTCCAGCGTGGTGCCGTTGGTCTGCTGGTCGGTGGCGACGTCGCGCAGTTCCGGCAGCGTCTGCATCTTCGCCAAAATCTTCGGCGCCCATTCGTTCAGCTCGGCGAGGTCGGCGTCCTGCAGCGTGAACTCGAACTGGGTTCGCGTCGGCCGGCCGCCGAGCCGCACGTCCTGCGCCGCCTGCATATAGAGGCGGGCGCCTTCGACTTTCTCGAGCTGCGGACGGAGACGCGCGATGATCTGCTGGGCGCTCGCCTCGCGCTCGTCGCGCGGCTTTAGCGTGATGTAGAGATTGCCGTTATTGCCGGCGCGGCCGCTGCCGCCGATCGCCATCGCGACCGAGGCGACGTCGGGGTCGGCCTGCACGATTTTTCCAAGCTCCTCCTGATGCCACTTCATGTCGGCAAAGGAGATGTCCTGGCTGGCTTCCGAGGTGGCCGTGATCAGGCCGTTGTCCTGCTGCGGGAAGAAGCCTTTCGGGATGATGACGAACAGATAGACCGACAATCCCAAGGTGGCGAAGAACATCATCAGCGTGGTGAGCTTCCAGCGCAGCGCCAGATCGAGACTGCGCTCGTAGACGCGCAGCATCGCGTCGAAACCTCGCTCGCTCCATTGATAAACCCGGCCATGGCTGGTTTCGCCGTGCGCGCGGAGGAAGCGCGAAGCCATCATCGGCGTCAGCGTCAGGGATACGATCATCGATACGAGAATGGTCATCGCGAGCACCACCGCGAATTCGCGGAACAGCCGCCCGATGATACCGCCCATCAGTAACAGCGGAATCAGCACGGCGACCAGCGAGATGCTGATCGATACGATGGTGAAGCCGATTTCGCTGGCGCCTTTGAAGGCGGCGGCCATCGGCTTCTCGCCTTTCTCGATGTAGCGCGTGATGTTCTCGAGCATCACGATGGCGTCATCGACCACGAAACCGACGGCGATGGTGAGTGCCATCAGCGAGAGATTGTCGAGCGAATAGCCGCACACCCACATCAGCGCGCAGGCGCCGAGCAGCGCCAGCGGCACTGTCACGGCCGGGATTACCGTTGCCCAGAAGTTGCGCAGGAAGATGAAGATGACCATCACGACGAGCGCGATGGTCAGCAGCATGGTGAATTGCACGTCCTCGACCGCAGCGCGAATCGTCGTGGTGCGATCACTCATCACCTCGATCTTGACCGCCGCCGGGATCGCGGCGACCAGCCGCGGCAGCGTCGCCTTGATCCGATCGACAGTCTCGATGACGTTTGCGCCGGGCTGCTTGAATACGACCAGGAACACACCGCGCTTGCCATTGGCCCAGGCCGCCTGCTTGGCGTCTTCCGGACCGGTGACGGCCTGGCCGATATCGCGAATTCGCAATGGGCCGCCGTTGCGATAGGCAATGATGACGTCGTTCCAGTCCTTGGAATCCGGCAACTGGTCGTTGGCATAAATGGTATAGGCGCGGCGCTCGCCGTCGATATTGCCCTTGGGGCTGTCAACGGTTGTGATCGCGATCTGGCTGCGAACGTCTTCCAGCGATAGCCCCTTGGCAACAAGCTTTGCCGGGTCGATCTGAATGCGGATGGCAGGCTTCTGCTGTCCGCCGATGATCACCTGGGCCACGCCGGAGATCTGGCTGATCTGCTGGGCAAGCTGGGCATCCACGGCGTCGCTGACGGTGGTGAGCGGCAGCGTGTCCGAAGTCGCAGACAGGATCAGGACTGGTGCATCCGCCGGGTTGACCTTGCGATAGATCGGCGGGGAGGGAAGGTTTTTTGGCAACTGGCCGCTGGCCGCATTGATCGCGGCCTGCACGTCGTTAGCCGCGGCGTCGATCGGGCGGTTCAGATCGAACTGGATCGTGATCGCCGTCGTACCGAGATAGCTGGTCGAGGTCATCTGCGCGACGCCGGGAATCTGCGCGAGCTGGCGCTCCAGCGGCTGCGCCACCGACGACGCCATAGTCTCCGGGCTGCCGCCGGGCAGGGAGGCAGAGACCTGAATGGTCGGAAAATCGACCTGCGGGAGCGGCGCGACCGGCAGCAGTGGATAGGCGACGAGGCCGACGAACATGATCCCCGCCATCATCAGCGAGGTCCCGATCGGGTAGCGAATGAAGGGGGCGGAAATTCCCTGGCTCATTCCCGGGCAGCCTTCGCCTGATCCGAACTGGCGACCGCGGTTGTGACCAATGTGCCGGGCTGAACCTTGAACTGACCCGCCGTGATCACCCGATCGCCCGGCGACAGCCCCTCGTCGACCACAGATCGGCCATCGATTGACCGCGTCGCCTTGATCTTGCGGAGCTCGGCCTTGTTCTCGGGGCTGACCGTGTAGGCGTAAAGTCCGTTGGGGCCATGCTGGACGGCATCGTCGGGAATTACGGTAGCGTTCTCCAGCGTCGCAATCAGCAGCCGGGTCGAAACCGACTGGCCCGGCCACAGCGCGTGGTCCTTGTTGTCAAAGACCGCCTTGAGCCGAACCGTACCGCTTGACGTGTCGACCTGGTTGTTGATCAGGGAAAGCGTGCCGGTGGAAAGCACCCGCTTGCCGTCCGTGGAGAGTGCGATCACTTTGGGAGAACCGGCGGCCAGCGCGGCTCTGATATCCGGCAAGTGGTCTTCCGGCGCGGTGAAGATCACCGCGATCGGTTCGATCTGGGCGATCGTAACGATGCCGGTCTGAGTCGCAGCGTTGACGATATTGCCGACGTCGACCTGGCGCAGCCCGGCGACACCGGAGATCGGCGCCTTGATGGTGGCGTAATCGAACTGGGTCTGCGCGTTTTCGATCGCCGCATCGTCGCCGGCCACTTGCGCCGTCAATTGCGCGACCAAGGCACGCTGGGTATCCGTTTGCTGGCGGGTCGCGAACTCACCGAGCCGAGTGGAGCGCTGCAGGTCGAGGTTGGCGTTGGCGAGATTGGCTTGATCCTGCGCCTTCTTCGCCTTGGCCTGATCGAGCGCGGCCTGGAACGGCCGCGGATCGATCTCGGCCAACGTATCGCCTTCCGTGACGAACTGGCCTTCCTGAAACGCAATTCGATTGATCTGACCGTCGACGCGGGTGCGGACGACGACGGTGTTGAAGCCTTGCACAGTGCCGAGGCCGGTCAGATAAACGGGAAAACTGGTCCTTTCGACCAGGGCCGTTCGCACGGGCACGGCAGCACGGGCTGGCGCGGGCTTCTGGGCTTCAGCTTGCGCCTCACGGGCCTCGCTTTGGAATCGCTGCCAGCCGAAAAAGCCTACTAGCGCGGCGATCGCTGCGACCAACAAGACCCAACGGATGGTGCGTGATCTCGACATGCTGAACCACTTGTTTCGGATAACAGGCAAAGGCGCCCAGCACGGTTCCCTGTCGAGACAGGTATAGTCTGCGCGCTCTCGGTGCGTACACGCACGAGCGCTTGAGAATCCTAAACTATTGGAAAGGTTGCGGCAGCGCACGCGCGAGGATCGGCATAGTACAGGCGCGAGGATCGGCATGACGCGTGGCTCGCAATCTCATCCGCATCACCAACTGTCGAACGACTTTGGACCGCAAATTAGAATCGTTGTGATCTGGATGGATTCAAGCGACGTCTCGCCCCAACCGCGTTGACCCCGAAAGTTTCGCTCGGTACTTACGGTGCAGGATTTGTCCTGCCGCCGGCCGGTCGCTGCGAGCTGAATCAGCGGCACGTCCTTTCGGAGCCGGATGAATGCGGCGGCGAGCTGGTGGTCGCGGACCTTCACGGTTCCCACCAGATCAAGCTCGCGGCCGGTGACCTCGTGCCTTGGTCCTGCGTCTAGACTCCTACGTCTAGTTGCATCTGGTCGGGCCGGTTGCTCCGGGTATGCGCGTGGCATCTTTTTTCAGGCTCCAGAGGGATGCCTACGCCCGCGGCCTGATCTTCGATCTCGACACCTCGATCTAGGCCCTGGTGGAGCGGCTTGGCGAGGCGACCCCGAAACGGTCAAATTGACCGGTTCTATTATAACCTGATCCGCTACTGGGCCGAAGTATGAACAACATGTCTCTTTCTCGCGTCATGATATTTGCGGCGATGTTGGCGCTGGCGATGCCGTCGCTGTCGGCGCCGTCGTCGGCCCAGCAGGGTACGCCTGCTGCGGCGCCGCCCGCACCTGCGGCCCAGCAGGCACCCGCCGTATCGCAGGTCCCGGCCACGCCCTCACAGCCGTCGGCTGCGCCGGCCCCACCGGCCGCACCTTCGGATTCAGCCGCTTTGCCGGCGGAACGCGAGAGCAAATTGCTGAAGTCGGCTGCCGCTGAACTCCGCGAATTGTCGCCCTGGTCGATGTTCATGTCGGCTGACGTGGTGGTCAAGGCGGTCATGATCGGTCTCGCCTTTGCCTCGCTGGTGACCTGGACCATCTTCATCGCCAAGATGGTCGAACTCACCGTCATTCAGCGCAAAGTGCGCCGGGCGCTTGCCAAGATCTCCGATGCGAGGTCACTGGCGGAAGCGCAATTCGCGCTGGGTTCCAAGGGCAGCGTGCTGTCGTCCTTGCTCGCGGCAGCGATGCGCGAGGCGCGGCTGTCGGCGGGCATTTCGAGCGATGCCGGCATCAAGGAGCGCGCCGCGTCGAGCTTCTCGGAAATCGTGCGCGCCGAGGCGCGTCGGATCCGGCTCGGTATGGGCCTGCTCGCGACCATCGGCGCGACCTCGCCGTTCGTCGGACTGTTCGGCACCGTCTGGGGCATCATGAACAGCTTTATCGGCATTTCGAAATCGCAGACCACGAACCTTGCCGTGGTGGCGCCCGGCATCGCCGAAGCGCTGCTCGCAACCGCGATCGGCCTCGTCGCCGCGATCCCGGCCGTCATCATCTACAATCACTTCGCGCGCGTCACCAAGGGTTACATGGAACTGGTCAGCCGTGCATCGGGCGCCGCAGGACGGCTGCTGTCGCGCGATCTCGACCGTACGCACGTTAGTTCACTCGGCGGCTCGCATGCCCGCGCGGCGGCGGAGTAAGCGATGGGCGCGTCAATCGCAGAACACGACCTCGATGATGACAGCGATTTCGCCGAATCGCACGAGATCAACGTCACGCCGTTCATCGACGTCGTTCTGGTTCTCTTGATCATCTTCATGGTCGCGGCGCCATTGTCGACCGTCGACCTGCCGATCGATTTGCCAACGTCGACCGCAACCCCGCAGAAGAAGCCGGACAAGCCCACTTATGTGAGCATCAAGCCGGATCTCTCGGTTGCGATCGGGGAGGAACTTGTCAAGCGCGTTGATCTGGTGCGTTCGCTAGATGCGATGCCAGACAGCAACAAGGACCGTCATATCTTCATTCGTGCCGATCGCGCGGTACCTTACGGCGAGTTGATGGTCGTGTTGGAGATCTTGCGCTCCGGCGGCTACTCGAAAATCAAGCTGGTGGCGCTGGAAGGCGTTCCTGATTCGGGGGCGGCGCAAGCAGCGCCGGCAACACCTTGATCGGCCTTGACGAACAGAAGCCATCACGGCGGCTCTGGATTTTTGCCGCTGTGACTGCGCTTGTGCTTCATGCTGGTGGGGCTGCGCTGGCAATCGCGCATTTGCAATCCGAAGTAGAAGCGGACGATGCCGTAGGTGCGTCAGCGATCGAGGTTGGAGTTGAACTTGCATCGGCCAACCGTGAAGAAATCAACCTGCCCCCGGGTCCTGATACCGAGGCTTCCGTAGCATCGCCCCAACTCGCCGACCAAGAGGCCGAGGTCAAGGACACGGAACTGCCGCAGGACAGACCGACCGACGTCGATGAAGCTGACCGCGCGGTGACGCCGAACAAATCGGAAAAGCCGAAGGAGGACGATCCGAAGCTTGCGGCGGTACAAACGCAAGCCTCGCCGGAATCAGCGGCGCAAGAGGCGACGGCGACGCCTAACCTTGACGGGCGTCGTGAAAACACGGCTAAGGCTCCGAAATTGGGCATCGGCAAAAGTGTCGAGCTCGCGAAAGTGGCGTGGGAAAAGAAGGTCGTTGCTCATTTCAAGAAGTTCCTGATGTTTCCGGACGGCGTGAAGGTGAAAGGCGCGGCGGTGAAGCTCGCGCTTGAATTCGACCGAATGGGTCACGTTGTTTCAGTCAGCGTCGCCGAAGGTTCTGGTCTGAGCGCTTATGACGAAGCTGCTATGAAAATGGTCCGACGGGCTGATCCTGTACCGAAGCCACCGCCGTTGGTCGCTGATCTAGGTTTGACTCGCACTTTGCCCGTCACGTTTAAGGACGCAAAATAAGTCGATACTTCTCGTTTGTCCGTCAGGTCGCGCACGAAGTGGACACCGGTTCGCGTGAAGAGAACGCGTCAAAACAAGAATCCAGAGCTTCGGTTCTGACTTGGTCAGAAGCGAAGCGTTAGATCGGATAATGCTGTGGCCCTGTTTCGATCGTGATCCAGCGCAGTTCCGTGAATTCGGCGATGCCGGCCTTGCCGCCGAAGCGGCCATAACCTGACGCCTTGACGCCGCCGAACGGCATCTGCGCCTCATCGTGAACCGTGGGCCCGTTGACGTGGCAGATGCCGGAATCGATGCGCTTGGCGACCTCGAAGGCGCGCGCGATGTCGCGGCCGAATACCGCTGCCGATAGCCCGTATTCAGTGTCATTAGCGACGCGAACGGCTTCGTCCGTGCCGTTGACGCGCACGACGCAGACTACCGGACCGAACGACTCCTCGCCGTAGATCCGCATCGACGAGTTGACGCCGTCGATCACAGTCGCCGACATCAGCGTTCCCTCGCTGCGCCCGCCCGCGACCACCTTGGCGCCCTTGCTGACGGCGTCGTTGATCAAGGTCTGGATGCGGGCGGCTGCATCGGTGCCGATCAGCGATCCCAGCGGCGCGTTACCCTTGCGCGGATCGCCGGCGACAAGCGATCCGGCTTTCGCCGCGAGCTTCATTACGAAGGCATCGGCAATCTTCTCGTCGACGACGAGCCGCTCGGTCGACATGCAGATCTGGCCCTGGTTCATGAAGGCGCCGAACGCAGCGGCGGCAACGGCTGCGTCGAGATCGGCGTCGTCGAGCACGATCATCGGCGCCTTGCCGCCGAGTTCGAGCAGGGCCGGCTTGAGGTACTTTGCCGCAACCTGCGCGATGATGCGGCCGACGCGCGTCGAGCCGGTGAAATTGACGCGCCGCACGGCTGGATGGCCGATCAGCATTTCGATCAGCGCAGGGGCATCTTCCGGCGCGTTGGTGATGACGTTGAGGACGCCGGGCGGCAGGCCGGCGTCGCGCAGGCATTCGGCGATCAGCCGGTGCGTGCCCGGGCAAATTTCGGAGGCTTTCAGGATCACGGTATTGCCGCAGGCAAGCGGCAGCGCGATGGCGCGCACGCCGAGAATGACGGGCGCGTTCCAAGGCGCCATGCTCAGCACCACGCCCGCGGGTTGGCGCACGGCCATCGCGATGCAGCCCGGCTTGTCCGAGGGGATGACCTCGCCTGAAATCTGCGTGGTCATGGCGGCGGCCTCGCGCAGCATGCCGGCCGCGAGGTGAACGTTGAAGCCGGCCCAGCCGGCAGTCGCGCCGGTTTCCGCGGCCATCAGCTCGACGAATTGCGACGCCTTCGACGCCAGAAGATCGGCAGCCTTCAACAGGATCGCGCGCCTGGCGTTCGGGCCGGTAGCGGACCACGCGGGGAAGGCGGCTGCGGCGGTATCGGCCGCGCGCTTTGCATCCGCGATCTGGGCTGCCGCGGCGCGGCTTGCGAGATCGCCGGTGACCGGGTTCAGGCGATCGAACGTCGCGCCGTTCGATGCCGGCACATCCTTGCTCTCGAGCAGCAGCGAAATTTCATACATGGCTTTCTCTCCTCAAGCGGGGCTTATGACGATGATGCGGTGGCCGGCGGCACGCCGCCGAGATAGGCGCGCTGGACGGCGGGATCGGCTTTCAACTCGGCGGCGGTGCCGTGCCCGACGATGACGCCGTTCGCGAGCACATAGCCGCGATCGGCGATCCGCAGGCTCTCCTGCGCGTTCTGTTCGACGAGGAGGAGCCCAACGCCGGCCTCGCGCACACGGCGCAAGGTGGCGAACAACTCCTGCACCATGGCAGGTGAGAGTCCGAGCGACGGCTCATCAAGCAGCAGGATGTCCGGATTGGACATCAGCGCGCGGCCGATGGCGAGCATCTGCTGTTCGCCGCCGCTCATGGTGCGCGCGATCTGGCCGGCGCGCTCGCGCAGGCGCGGAAACAGCGCAAGCACTTGCTCGCGCCGCGCCGCTTCGCCCTCGCGGGCGCGCTTCGGGTTGGCACCGAGCAGAAGATTTTCCTTCACAGTCAAATCGCCGAAAATTCCGCGGCCCTCGGGCACCAGCGCCAGCCCGCTTTCGACGATCTCGTGCGCGGCAAGCGCGGAGATATCGCGGCCACCGAGGCGCACCTGCTTGCCTGGCAGTGTCCGAACGACGCCGGCGATGGCCTTCAGCAGCGACGTCTTGCCGGCGCCATTGGCGCCGAGAATCGTCACGATCTCGCTGCGGTCGACATTGAGGGCGACGCCATCGAGCGCGCGGTGCAGCCCGTAGGCCAGGCTGAGATTTTTGACCTCAAGCATCGGCGGCCACCCCGCCAAGATAGGCCTTCACGACGGCCGCGTCGCTCAGTACGTCCGCAGTCGCGCCTTCGGCGATCTTGCGTCCGCTGCTCATGACGATGCAGCGGTCGCAAAGCGCGCGAACCGCGCTCATCACATGTTCGACCAGCACGATGGTGATCCCGTCAGCCCGCAATGAGCGGATCAGGTCGATGCCGATCGCAAGTTCGGATGGGTTGAGTCCGGCGAGCCATTCGTCGAGCAGCAGCAGTCGCGGCTTCGCCGCCAGGGCGCGTGCGAGTTCGAGGCGCTTGCGGTCGATATAGGTGAGGTCCGCCGCGGGCCGCCAGCCGTGGCCGGCAAGACCGACGCGATCAAGCAGCGTGTCGATCCGTAGTTCTGCCTCGGAGGCGGGCAGATACGGTCTCTGGAACGCCAAACCCGCCTTGATGTTCTCGCGGCAATCCATGCCGTCGAGCACGCGGACGAGCTGGAACGTCCGGGCAAGGCCGAGCCGCGCGATCCGGTACGACGCAAGGCCCGCGATGTTCTGGCCCATCAGGCGGATGGTGCCGGCATCGGGGCGCAGCACGCCCGAGATCAGATTGAGTGCGGTGGTCTTGCCCGACCCGTTGGGGCCGAGCAGGCCCATGATTTCGCCTTGGGCAACCGCGAAGCCGAGATCGTTGACCGCGACAAGCCCGCCGAACGCGCGCCGCAGTCCGTTGATCGCCAGCACTGGTATTCCGCTGTCCTGGCTCATGCGGCTATCCGTTGCGTGGCTTTGCCGCCCGCCGTCGTCGAGAGCTTCTCGAACAATCCAGCGACGCCCCTCGGCAGCATGTAGACGATCAGCAGGAAGATGCAGCCGAGGATGATCGTGAACGTGTTCGGGAAGCGCGCGCTCAGCAGCTCAAACAGCAATGTCAGCGGCACGGCGCCGAGCACCGGTCCCCACAGCCGGTGCGCGCCGCCGAGCAGCGCCATGATCAGCACCTGAAACGAGATCATCGAGTTGAAGGCGATTGATGGTTCGATATAGGTCCAGCGTGGTGCCATGATTGCGCCGACCAGCGTCATCACCGTGGCGCTGATCGTGAACAGGGCGACCTTGGCAAAGGTAGTATTGATCCCGCAATGTTTCGCGACGGTCTCGTCTTCGCCGATCACGCGCAGCGCAAAGCCGAGGCGCGAGCGCGCGATCAGCCAGCCCAGCAGGAATACCGCGGCGGTCAGCGCCAGCAATTGCCAGTAGATATCGGCCTGCGTGATGTCGACGAAGACATAGCGCCCGAGCACGCGTGATTTGTTGACCTCGAACCAGACCACGAGTTGGCGGATCAGTTCCGTCAGGCCAAACGTGAAGATGACGAAATACACGCCGCTCAAGCGCAGCGTCGAGAGCCCGACGATGCCAGCCACAATGGCGCCGAGCGCCGCTGCGATCAGCAGCACCAGCGGCCACGGCAAAATTTCGCCCAGCACGGCGACGGTATAGGCGCCGACGCCGAAGAAGGCGGTCGTTGCCAGGGAGACGTAGCGTGTGGGCCCGGAGAACATGCTCCAGGCCGTCGCCAGCACGGTGTATTGCAGCAGGCTAATGGCGAGCGCGAGGTAGTAGGCATTGCCGAGGCGCGGAACGAGCGCCAGCAGTGCAAGCGCTGCGAGCGCGACGGCACCGAAGCCGGCGATACGAGCGCTCATCGCGTGGCCCTGCCAAACAGTCCGGCCGGCTTCACCAGCAGCACAGCGAGAAACAGTGCGAAATTGACTGCGAGCGTAAGTCCGGGATCGACATAGGAGGCAACCAGCGCCTCGCTGAGACCGAGTGCTAGTCCCGCGACCAGGCAGCCCAGCATATTGCCGACGCCGCCCATCACGACGACGATCAGGGCCTTCATCGTGAAGACGACGCCGGATGACGCGCTGAAGGTGAGGAAGGTGCTGACCAGCACGCCGGCGGCGGCGACCAGCGCACCACCCAATGCAAATGTCAGGGCCGAGGCCTGCGGCACATTGATGGCGACAAGCTGGGCGGCGAAAGGATCAACGGCGACGGCGCGTACCGCCGTGCCGGCGCGGGTCCGTGTCAGGGCGGCATACAGCGCCAGACCGAGCAGGATGGTGATCCCGAGCGCGGCGAGGCGGTTGGCCGCAACCGTCTCGCCGAGAAACTGCACCGGGAAGGCCAGGAACGAATAGCTGTAATAGGCTCCGCCGAACAGCGCGAGCATCGAGCCCTGAATGACGAAGGTGAGGCCAAAAGTTGCGAGAATGCTGTCCACCTCCAGCGCGTCGCGGTTGGGCGCGCGGCGCACCAGTGGCGTGAGCAGCAGCTTGTAGATCGCAAAATTCAGCACGAAGGCAAGGGGAACGACCAGCGCCAGTCCGACAAACGGACTGATCGCCCAGCCCGTGAACAGCCAGTGCGATGCAAAGGCTGCGGCGATCAGAAACTCGCCGTAGGAGAGATTCATGATGCGCGCAACGCCGTACTGGAGCGTGAGCCCCATGGCGATCAGCGCATACATGCCGCCCAGCATCAGGCCGGTCAGAATGGCGTTGGTCATTGGCGTGCTGGCCGCGTCACTTTCTTGGCGTTACGGTGCCACCCACGCCGGCTTCGGGACGATCGCGGTGCGCGCGCCTTCGTTCTTCGCCGGTGCGATGCCATAGAACTCACCGTCCTGCCACTGGCCAACCCACCAGAAGCGCGTCGGCATGTTGTTCTCGAGCTTGACCTTGCCGATGACGGTATCGAACGTGCCGGTCTGCAGGTCCTTGATGACGGCAGCGCGGTCGATCTTGCCGACGCGCTCGATCGCCTGCTGCAGCATCTGCAGGCTGGCATAAGTGACCGCGCTCGCCCAGCGGTCCGGCTCGGCGCCGTTGGCGGCGGAAGCCTTGTGGCGGGCGAGATAGTCCTTGATCGCCGGACTGTCGCCGCTCCAGCCGCCGATGCCCATCACGCCTTCGGTGTTCTTGCCGAATTTTTGCCGATAGAGCGGGAAGGCGGTGCCGACGCCGGTATAGAAAACCTTCGGATTGAGCCCGGCGATGCGCGATTGCTCGGTCAGCGCCAGCGTATCCGGCGGATAGCTGAAGGCGATGAAGACATCCGGGTTGAGCGCCTTGATCTCGTTGACGATCGGCGCCAGATCCTGCGTGCCGATCGGATAGCTCTTGTCGTAAGCGAGCTTGAACTTCGCGTTGGTGAGCGCCGGCCGCGCCGCCGACGACAGATCGATCCCGAAGCCGTCGGCAATGCTGACCATGGCCACGGTGTCGCCGATCTTCTTTTCGTCGCGCAGTTTGTTCAGCAATTCGACCAGCGATTTTGCGGCGTCCGCGCTGGTGCCGAGCAGCCAGAAACTGTTGGGCCAGCGCTTGGCGAGTTCGGGCGCGCGGTCGGTCACAGCGGTCGCAGCGAGGTGCGGATAGCCTTCGCGGTTCAGCGTCGGACCAACCGCCAGATTGAGGCCGGTGCCCCATGGCGGCAGGATGAAATCGACCTTGTCCTGGTTGATCAGCCGCTCGAGCGCGCGCACCGCCTCTTCGGCGTTGGAGCGGTCGTCATATTGCACGACCTCGATCGGGACGCGCTTGTCGCCGAGCTTGATGCCACCGGCGGCATTTACCTCCTTAACCCACAATTCGTAGTTGGGGATGGTGGTGACCGCGGCGCCTCCGGTGTTGGGGCCGGTGCGCGAGATGGCGTAGCCGATCTTGATCGAGGTCTGCGCCTCGGCGATGGCGGTCAGGCCGAGCGTAGCCGCGCAGGTGGCGGCCGCCAGCAGGGCGGTGCGCCGCGTCAGGAATGTCATCATTTTGTCCTCCCAGGGTGCGTCGACCGGCGCCATTGAACTGGCGCTCGTGATCGCCCTGACGTTAGGGGAGGTTGCCGGAAGCTTGGAATTGGACGAAACCGGGGAAAGATTGTACTTTTCTGGCAAATCTTCCGCTTCACTGGCGGCGGATTGTCTCAGGAGACGGGGGCATGTCGGCATCACCAGGGTTGAACGGACTGCCGGTCGGCGTCGCGCTGGCGGTACGTGCGGAAGCTTTTTCGGCCGCCCTGGCGGCTCGATCGTGGGTCATCCGCCAGAAGGCGGAGCGCCGGGCGCATCTATTGTTGCTGCAATCGGATCGCGGCCGGGCTTCATGGCACGGAACCGGTGTCGCGCTCGAAGCGCCGGCGCTGCTCTGGTTGCCGGGCAGCACCGATGCAGCGCTGCACGTTGGTCCCGGCGCGCATGGATTCCTATTGTCGGTGGACGATGCCTTCCTGATCAAGATCATCGCGGGCAGTGCCGAGGCGCTGCATCTGCGCAGAACCACGGAGCGCGCTGCGCTGGTTGCCGGCGAGACGCTTTCTCCACATCTCGACACGATCGCCGAATCCTGCTGCGCGATCGTGGCGGAGTTGCGCGCGCCCGGCTTTGGCGGCGCGACTCTGATCGCCTCACATCTGCTGTTGCTGTGTCTGCAACTCTGCCGGCTCAGCTCCTCGCATGATGAGCGTCACGAGGTTGCAGCGCGTGGCGGTGGTCCGGCGCTGGTCGGCAATTTCCTGCAAATGGTCGAACTGCATTACCGTGACGGCTGGCCGGTAGCGCGCTATGCGGACGCGCTCGGCGTCACGTCCGACAAGCTGCACGCCCATTGCCAACGGGAGAAAAACTGCGGCCCGCGCGCGATCATCCACGAGCGCCTGGTGCGCGAAGCCTGTACGCGTCTGCAGCAGCTCGATCTTCCCGTCGAGCAGATCGGATACGGCCTGGGTTTTCGCGATCCGGCCTATTTCAATCGCTTCTTCCGCAAGTATCGCAGCGCGTCACCGGGCAACTATCGCCGGCAGATACGATTGGAGCACGCACGCAGCGGTCCGTCCTACGCGGCATGGCCGTGATGCGGTTGTATTGCAGACCTTCCGGGCAGTAATGTACCCGCCTCAGCGCCAGAACAAGCGAATGCTGACGTAGACGATCGCAAGACAGATAAAAATCAGCGCTACCGGCAGCCGCGGTTTTGTCGCCGGTCCCGAGACAGCCTGTTGTTTCGGCCGGGCGGGCGGACGGCGGAACGCAGTGACGTTGCCGCTGTCGGTGGTCGGATCACTCGTGCGGGACGGGAGCTGCGGCGGCGTACCTGAGCCGCCCATCTCCACATAGTATTTCTTGTACATGAGCTGGATGGTTGCTTCGGAAGCATCGTCTTCCGTCATTCTGGCAAGCAACTGCCGGTAGCCTTCAAGGAAGCTCTGCGCCTCGGGCGGCAGGGCGGAAAAGCCGTTGAGCTTGGCGATCATTTTCCAGGTTGCGAAATCTGCCCTCGCGCGAGTGTCGGCGCGTCGTGCGATCAACATATCGGCAGCTTTTGTCGCCATGGCCCGGGTCGGTTCTTCCCTATGTGTTGTTTCTAAACTTAGGCGTTGCCGGTGACGAAGAGAAGCGCGCTGATGACATAACCGGTCAGTGTCCGCAGTATCGCCGAAATAACATCAAGATTTAGGCCAAGCTGCGCGCCGATGATGGGAAGCAGGATCAGAAGGCCGATCAAAATCAGCAACCCATACGGTTCCAGCCGCGATAGCGGGTAAGCTAGCACCCGGGGCAGAAGTCCGACGGCGACCCGGCCACCGTCCAGCGGCGGGATCGGCATCATGTTGAAAATCGCCAGCACGATATTGATCAGAAAGGCGTTTTTGAGGTTGTCCGCCGTCCATTTGGTAGCTTCCGCCGGCACCAATGGCAAGGCGTGGAAGGCCAAAGCCGTGACAAGCGCCAACGCGATGTTCGTGGCGGGGCCGGCCAGCGCCACCCAGACCATGTCGAGCCGGGGGTGCTTCAGGTTCTGGAAGTTCACTGGAACCGGCTTGGCGTAGCCGAACAGGAACGGTGAATGCGACAGCAGCAGCAGCCCCGGAAGAATCACTGTCCCAAACGGATCGATATGCTTGAAGGGATTGAAGCTGACCCGGCCGAGCTGCCAAGCGGTATTGTCCCCGAGCCGGTAGGCCACGAAGGCGTGGGCGGCCTCATGGAAGGTGATGGCGATCAGGATCGGGAGAATCCAGACCGAAATGCCGTACAGTGAGATGTTCAAGCGGTCTGCCCCGGTTGCCGGGCATCGTAGCCCGGATGGAGCGAAGCGCAATCCGGGATAAGTGAGATCCCCTATGAGACGGCCCCGGATTACGCTGGCGCTGCATTCCGGGCTACGGAACCGATTCCTGATATTGCGGCAGGCCGTCATCCAGGCACACCCAGGCGATCTTCTCCGAGACCCAGATGTGCTCGGTCGGTGCAAAGGCGTTACGGTCGTCGAAGGCGGCGAGTGCGACGCCAACTGCGGTGCCGTTGGTGCGGCGGGAAAACAGCCTGGTACCGCAGATCTTGCAGAACTCCCGGTCGAGCGCCTCCGATGAGGGATAGCGCGCGGTGTCGCCCTCGACCGTCAGCGCCCGCTGGTCGAACAGCGCGCGAGCAAAGAACGGCGAGCCCATCGCCTTCTGGCAGTTGCGGCAATGGCAGATGCGGACATTCAGCGGCTCGCCCTCGGTCTTGAACCGGACCACGCCGCAGAAACATCCGCCTTCCCGGATCATGCCCATCTCAATAAGTAGCGCGGCCGCCGGAGATATCGAACACTGCGCCGGTCGAGAACGCGCAATCTTCCGACGCCAGCCACGCCACCATCGCCGCGAGTTCTTCCACAAGCACAAAGCGCCCCTTCGGAATCTTCGACAGCATGAAATCGATGTGCTGCTGCGTCAGTTGGTCAAAAATCGCGGTTTTCGCCGCCGCCGGCGTCACTGCGTTGACGAGGATGTCGTGCTGCGCGAGTTCCTTGCCGAGCGACTTGGTCAGCGCGATCAGGCCGGCCTTCGAGGCCGAATAATGCGCAGCGTTGGGATTGCCTTCCTTGCCGGCGATCGAAGCGATGTTGACGATGCGGCCGTATTTTTGCTGCAGCATCGCAGGCACCACCGCCTTGCAGCAGATGAAGGGGCCGTCGAGATTGATGCGCAGCACCTTGCGCCATTCCTCGAGGTCGGTCTCCCAGACTGTCTTGTTGACGCCGGCGATGCCGGCATTGTTGACGAGGATGTCCATCCTGCCGAGCGCCTTCAGCGTTTCGTCGCGGGTCTTTTCGACAGCGGCGAGGTCGGAGACATCGACCTTGAAGGCGGACACCGCCGGGCCGATTTCCTTCGCGGTTCTTTCCGCGAGCGGCAGGTCAAAATCCCAAATCGCGACCTTCGCACCCGATGCGACGAAACGTTCGGTGATCGCGCGCCCAAAACCCTGCGCCCCGCCGGTGACAACGGCACAACGGCCGTCCAGATCGATCTTGTTCATGAGCACATCCTTTCAATTCGGTCTTCGGCGCCGCATCGGCGGTTCACTCCCTCGCCCCGCCCTTCGCGGGGAGAGGGTTGGGGTGAGGGGCTGCTTCCGCAAATTCGGTACACAATGTTCGCGCGAAGATATCGTGCCTTGCCCCTCACCCGGAAGCTTCGCTTCCGACCTCTCCCCGCCAAGCGCGGGGAGAGGTTAGAACTACAGCGTCCAGCCGCCGTCGATGACGTGGGCGACGCCGGTGGTGAACGCGCTTTCGTCGCTGGCGAGATAGACGGCGAGGGACGCGATCTCCTCGGCGGTGCCGAGCCGCCCCATCGGCTGCCGGGCGATGAACATCTCGCGCCCGTTGGGGCCTGCCGCCGCCGCGCGCTCCAGCATCGAAGGCGTCTCGATCGTGCCAGGGCAGATGCAATTGCACCGGATACCTTTGGCGATGAAGTCAGTGGCGACCGAGCGCGTCAGCGCCGCAACGGCAGCCTTGGTCGCACCATAGACGTAGCGGTTCGGTGCCGCCTTGAACACGCCGGCGGCGGAAGAGATGTTGACGATCGCGCCGCGGCCGTTGTCCAGCATGCCCGGCAGGAAGGCGCTGATCGTGCGGTGCATCGACTTGACGTTGAGGTCGAACGAAAAATCGAAGTCTTCGTCGGAACAATCCAACACAGTGCCGTGATGCACGAAGCCAGCGGCGTTGAGCAGGATGTCGGTCTTGCCGGCGCGCTTGGCCATGGCGGCGACCGCCGCGCTGTCTCGCACATCGAGTTTCGCCACTTCGGCGATGCCTTCGCTCTTGAGCGCGGCGAGTTTGTCCTCGTCGATGTCGGTGGCGAACACCGTTGCCCCTTCACGCGCAAAGGCCACGGCGCAGGCGCGGCCGATTCCGACGGCGGCGGCGGTAACGAATGCGCGCTTGCCCTTCAGGCGGTCTGACATGTTTTCTTCTCCGGGGATTGGCTTGATGTCTATTGGCCGTCATTGCGAGCAAAGCGAAGCAATCCATTTCACCGCGAAAAGGGGAAGGATGGATTGCTTCGCCGCTTCGCTCCTCGCAATGACGGCGATCAGCTAATGATTATCCCGCGCCACGCCAACCGTGCCGGCGATATTCTGATAACGCGTGGCGAGCTCCATGCAGGCGCCGGTGGCCTGCTGTCCGACGGTCGAGCGGTAGAGCTCCTGCCACGGCGTCTGGTGGGCCGGATAGGGGAAGCCGCCCTTGTCCTTCAACTCGGCGCGGCGCTTCTTCAATTCATCGCTCGAGATCAGGATATTGGCGTCGCCGGTGTTGAGGTCGATGCGAACCTTGTCGCCGGTCCGCAAGATCGCCAGCCCGCCGTCGGCGGCGGCCTCGGGCGAGGCGTTGAGGATCGAGGGCGAACCCGAGGTGCCGGACTGCCTGCCGTCGCCTATGCAGGGCAGGGAAAGAATGCCGCGTTTGATCAGCGCCGCCGGCGGCTGCATGTTGACGACCTCGGCGCCGCCGGGATAGCCGATCGGCCCGGCGCCGCGAATGAACAGGACGCAGTGCTCGTCGATATTGAGCGAGGGGTCATCGATCCGGTCGTGATAATCCTCAGGCCCCTCGAACACGATGGCCCGGCCCTCGAATGCGTTCGGGTCCTTGGGGTTGTTGAGATAGCGCTCGCGGAACTCCTTCGAGATCACGCTGGTCTTCATGATCGCGGAATCGAACAGGTTGCCGCGCAGCACCAGGAAGCCGGCGTCCTTTACCAGCGGCTTGTCGTAGCTCCAGATCACGTCGCCATCGGGCTTTGGCGCCTCGCGGCAGTTCTCGCCGATGGTGCGGCCGTTGACGGTGACGGCGTCTTCATAGATGCGCTTGTGCGCCATCAATTCGCGCACCACCGCCGGCACGCCGCCGGCGCGATGGTATTCCTCGCCGAGATAGAAGCCGGCCGGCTGCATGTTCACCAAGAGCGGGATATCGTGGCCGTGTTTCTGCCAGTCGTCGATCGAGAGCTCGACGCCGATATGCCGCGCCAGCGCGTTGATATGGATCGGCGCGTTGGTCGAGCCGCCGATCGCCGAATTCACGACGATGCAGTTCTCGAACGCCTTGCGGGTCAGGATGTCGGAGGGTTTGAGATCCTCCCAGACCATCTCGACGATCCGCTTTCCCGTCTCATAGGCGATCTGGCCGCGTTCGCGATGGGGCGCCGGGATCGCCGCGCAGCCCGGCAGCGACATGCCAAGCGCTTCCGCGAGCGAGTTCATGGTCGAGGCGGTACCCATGGTGTTGCAATGGCCGACCGAGGCGGTTGAGGAAGCCACGAGCTCGATGAACCCGTTGTAGTCGATCTCGCCGGCGGCAAGCATCTCGCGAGCTTTCCAGACGATGGTGCCCGAACCGGTGCGCTCGCCGTTGTGCCAGCCGTTCAGCATCGGGCCGCCCGAGAGCACGATCGCGGGCAGATTGACGGTCGCCGCCGCCATCAGGCAGGCTGGCGTGGTCTTGTCGCAGCCGGTGGTCAACACCACGCCGTCGAGCGGATAGCCGAACAGGATTTCGACGAGGCCGAGATAGGCGAGGTTGCGGTCGAGCGCAGCCGTTGGCCGCTTGCCGGTTTCCTGGATCGGATGCGTCGGGAATTCCATAGCGATGCCGCCGGCGGCCCGAATGCCCTCGCGTACGCGATGCGCCAGTTCGAGGTGGTGGCGATTGCATGGGGAGAGGTCATTGCCGGTCTGGGCGATGCCGATGATCGGCTTGCCGGACTGCAATTCCTCCCGGGTCAAGCCGTAGTTGAGGTACCGCTCGAGATAGAGCGCCGTCATTCCCGGATTATGCGGATTATCGAACCACTCGAGGGAACGTAGCCTTCGGCCCTTGCCATTGGTCACAGTCTTGCTGTCGTTCTTTTTCATTGGTTCCTCCCGCACTGCAAACTCGTGACCGGCCTAATCAAGGCAAAGATGCACGATGCCGAAAATTTCATCCGGTGCAACGCGCTTGCCCGTCTCCATTTGAGCATAACGATCTTAGTTCGGCCGAAAAGATAGCGCTACCATTTTCTCAGGCGCACATCGATGCTGCGTCGAGATCAAACGCTTTGCGGCGTGGAGCTCTCACGGACCATCAACTGAAAACCGAGGTCGAGAACCGGCTTCTGCGGGCGACGCCCCTCGATCGCGTCGATCACCATCGTGACGGCGTGCCGGCCCATTTCATAGCGATTGGTCCGCACGCTGCTGAGCGAGGGAACTGCGGCGGCGGTGAATTCCAGGTCGTTGAAGCCGACAATGGCCAAGTCACGGGGAATCGATATCTGCCGGCGCTGGCATTCGAAGAGGACGCCGAGCGCGAGGTCGTCATTGACGCAGAAGACCGCGTCGATATCGGGTGTCTGGGCAAGGAGGTCGGCGAAAAGCGTTCCGCCAAGCGTGACGGTCGTGGGTACGGAAGTGGTGACGATGAGGTTCGGGTCAAACAGCGAGGCCGCTTTCATGGCATCACGATATCCTTCGAACCGCCGTTGCACGCGGGGGTCCATTCGCGCACCGAGAAATCCGATGCGGCGGCGTCCCTGATCGAGGATGTGCGAAATCGCCGCAGAAGCTGCATCATAGTGCGAAAAGCCGACCATCATGTCGACAGGACTGTCGCCGATCTCCATGATCTGTGTGACCGGGCAATTCATGGATTCCAGGATGGCGCGGGATTCCGCGGTCTGGTTGATGCCGGTGACGATCAATCCCGCAGGCTTCTGCGCTCGAAACAGGCGCAGAAGCTTTTCCTCCTGCAGGATGCTGTAGCGCGTATTGGCAAGTTGAATGGTGTAGCGGCTACCTTCGGAAGAATCGTAGATGCCGCGCAACACGTCGGCGAACACGTTGTTGGTGAGAGAAGGAATGACGACGCCGATGACTTCGGTGCGGTGCGAGGCGAGGGCGCGCGCGGCGAGATTGGGTACATAACCCAGTTCCTTGACAGCGCTATCGACGCGTTCCCGCTTGCTAAGCGACAGCGCTTCGGGGTTCCTGAAAAAACGTGATGCCGTAATTGGACTGACGCCAGCGAGCTTGGCGACCTCGGTGAGGCGGATTTTGCCAGACTTTGTCTGTTTTCGTCCCATCTTGCGCTCATATCACAACAAATTAGACGTTTGAACAATTATTGACAGCGCTACCATCGGATTGCTAAAAGCCGCCAAACTGCGGATGATAATGACCGTTGAATTCGACTTCCGGCATTAGAGTCGAAAAGACAGCATGGCGTCGTTGCCCGTCTGTGGCGCCACAAAGCAGAAATTGAGGGGAGAGAGTTCGATGTCGTCGGTACAGATTCGCGACGTGCGCAAGTCGTTCGGAAACTTTGAAGTTTTGCACGGCGTGTCGATTCCGATCGAGGATGGTGAGTTCGTCGTGCTCGTCGGCCCCTCCGGCTGCGGCAAGTCGACGTTGCTGCGGATGCTCGCAGGCCTCGAAAACATCACCTCCGGTACGATTTCGATCGGCGATCGCGTGGTCAACAATGTCCAGCCCAAAGAGCGCGACATTGCCATGGTGTTCCAGAACTATGCGCTCTATCCGCATATGACGGTCGCCGACAATATGGGCTTTTCGCTCAAGCTGCGCGGCGCCAAGCCCGAGGAAATTTCGAGCGGGGTGAAGCGCGCCGCGGAAATCCTGGCGCTGACCCCGCTGCTCGATCGCTATCCCCGGCAACTGTCGGGCGGCCAGCGCCAGCGCGTCGCCATGGGCCGCGCCATCGTGCGCGACCCGCAAGTGTTCCTGTTCGACGAGCCCTTGTCCAACCTCGACGCCAAGCTGCGCGTTGCGATGCGCACCGAGATCAAGGAACTGCACCAGCGGCTCAAGACCACGACGGTCTACGTTACCCACGACCAGATCGAGGCCATGACCATGGCCGACAAAATTGTCGTCATGCATGACGGCATCGTCGAGCAGATGGGCACGCCGCTCGAGCTCTACGATACCCCGGCCAACCAGTTCGTCGCAGGCTTCATCGGTTCGCCGGCGATGAATTTCCTTAAAGGCAAGGTTAAATCGAACGGCAGCGCCGGTTTCGAAGGCCCGAACGGCGTCAAGCTGCCGCTGAAGACGGCGCCCGCCAATTCGGAAGGCCAGCCGGCGGTTTACGGCGTGCGCCCCGAGCATTTCACCATTGCCGATGACGGCGCCGAAGCCGAGATCGTCGTGGTCGAGCCGACCGGTTCGGAAACCCAGGTCTTCGCCAAGCTCGGCGGAGAGCAGGTGGTTGCCGTGTTCCGCGAGCGGCATCAATTCAGTCCGGGCGACAAGGTCCGGCTCAAGCCGGATCCGTCGCTCGTGCATCTGTTCGACGAGACGACGGGCAAGCGACTGAATGGCTGAGCGATAACTAAATGGGCTGAGCAATAACCAAAAATATTTAAAGGGAGGATGGACTATGCATGACTTTACCCGGCGCTCTCTGCTTCAGGGTGGCACCGCGCTGGCGGCAGCCGGCGCGCTGACCGGACCCGCACTGCTCGATTTCGCCAAGGCTTGGGCGCAAGCTGCGCCGTGGAAGGCGGAGCAGGGCGCCAAGCTCACCGTGATGCGCTGGAAGCGCTTCGTGCCCGCGGAAGACGATGCGTTCAACGCGATGGTCGCCGCGTTCAAGGCCGCGACCGGCACCGAAATGAACGTGTTCTCGGAGTCGTTCGAGGACGTGCAGCCGAAGGCGTCCGTTGCCGCCAACACCGGCTCGGGTCTCGACCTCGCCTGGGGCCTACATACGCTGCCGCAACTGTTCCCGGCGCAGGTGTTGCAGATGAACGACGTCGCCGACTATCTCGGCAAGAAATATGGCGGCTGGACCGAGGCCGCGGCGGTGACCTGCAAGCAGGGCAACAACTGGCTCGGCATCCCGGTTGCGACCGTCGGCGGCTACATGACGTACCGCAAGTCGTCGCTGGACAAGGCCGGCTACAAGGAATTCCCGAAGGATTTTCCGGGCTTCCTCGAGATGTGCAAGAAGCTCAAGGCCAACAACACCCCGGCCGGCTTCCCGCTCGGCCACGCCTCGGGCGACGCCAACGCCTGGCTGCACTGGATTCTCTGGGGTCACGGCGCCTACACCGTGGACAAGGACAACAAGGTCATCATCAATTCGCCAGAGACGGTGAAGGCGCTCGAATACTGCAAGGCGCTGTCGGAGACCTTCATTCCCGGCGTGGCATCCTGGAACGACTCCTCGAACAACAAGGCGTTCCTCGCCGGCGAACTGCATTGCACCGCCAACGGCATCTCGATCTATGTCGCGGCAAAGGACGACCCGACCAAGAAAGAGCTCGCGGAAGATACCTATCACGCGCTCTGGCCGGTCGGGCCGGTCGGCAAGCCGACCGAACTGCAGCTCTGCGTTCCGATCCTGGCGTTCAAGTTCACCAAATACCCGAACGCTGCGAAGGCTTTCATCGCCTTCATGCTGGAGAAGGAAAACTACGACAAGTGGCTGTCGGGTGCGCGGGGCTATCTCACCCACACGCTCAATGCCTATGATAACTCGCCGGTCTGGACGGCCGACCCGAAGAACCAGGTGTTCAGCCAGGCCAGCAAGCGCGCATTGCCTGCGTCCGGTATTGGCACGCCCGGCGAGAAGGCGGCGACTGCGATCGCCGACTTCCTGGTGGTCGACATGTTCGCCAATTACGCGACCGGCGCCAAGGATGCCAAGACCGCGATTGCGGAAGCCGAGCGGCAATTGAAGCGCATCTATCGCTGACGAAACCGGAGCGGGCGGCGGATGCCGCCGTCCGCTCCGTCAATACAGGCGTGACTCGGAAACGCGGGGGACGGCTTTCCGGCAAGTCACGCGCAGCAAGAAGCAGTAATCGGGACATCAGGCATGGCTGACATCGCAATCGCGCCAAGACGCGCCAAGACGGAGATCCGCGAGGCCAGTGCGTGGGACCAGCTCAAGCACAACCGTAACTGGCTGGGCTTCTGGTTCATGGTGCCCGCGCTGGCCTTCCTGATCTTCTTTCTGGCCTATCCGCTCGGCCTTGGTATCTGGCTCTCATTCACGGATACACGTATCGGCCGGGTAGGGCAGTATGTCGGGACCGAGAACTACGAATGGCTGTGGGATGACGCGATCTTCTGGCTTTCGGTATTCAACACGCTTCTCTACACGTTTATCGCGAGCGCCATCAAATTCGGAATAGGGCTCTATCTGGCCCTGCTGTTGAACGAGAACATGCCGTTCAAGGCGATGCTGCGCGCGTTGGTGCTGATCCCCTTCATCGTGCCGACGGTACTATCGGCGCTGGCATTCTGGTGGATCTTCGATTCTCAATTCTCGATCATCTCGTGGTCGTTGAAGCAGATGGGCCTGATCACCCAGAACATCAATTTCCTCGGCGACACGACCTGGGCCCGCATTTGCGTAATCTTCGCCAATATCTGGCGCGGCGTGCCGTTCGTCGCGATCACGCTGCTCGCCGGCCTGCAGACCGTGCAGCCGTCGCTCTATGAGGCCGCGACGCTCGATGGCGCGTCGCGCTGGCAGATGTTCCGATTCATCACCTATCCGCTGTTGACGCCGATCATCGCCGTCGTGATGACGTTCTCGGTGCTGTTCACCTTCACAGACTTCCAGTTGATCTGGGCAATGACGCGGGGCGGGCCGGTCAACGCCACGCATTTGATGGCGACCCTGTCGTACCAGCGCGCGATCATTGCGGGTCAGTTGGGCGAGGGAGCGGCGATCTCGAGCGCGATGATCCCGTTCCTGCTCGCCGCCATCATGGTGTCCTGGTTCGGCCTGCAGCGCCGCAAGTGGCAGCAAGGGGAAAACAATGACTGATCTCCCCACCTCACGGATCGATCTCAAGGCCGTACTGCATGGCTCGGCGCCAACGATCGCGAAGGACGATCACAGCGAAGGCATGAGCTATCTGCAGTCGGTGCCGCGCCGGCTGGTGACGCTCTATCTGCCGTTGTCGATCATCGTCATCGTGCTGCTGTTCCCGTTCTACTGGATGGGGCTGACGGCGATCAAACCGGACGAGCAGTTGCTCGATCTCGACAAGTACAACCCGTTCTGGACCTGGAATCCGACCTTCAAGCACTTCTACAAGCTCCTGTTCGAAAGCCACTATCCGATGTGGCTCTGGAACACGATGTATGTCGCGGTCTGCGCCACCATCCTGTCGATCATAGCCAGCGTGCTCGCGGCCTATGCGATCGTCCGGTTACGCTACAAAGGCGCCAATATGGTCGGCGGCCTGATCTTCCTGGCCTACCTGGTGCCGCCGTCGATCCTGTTCATTCCGCTGGCGACCGTCGTGTTCCAGTACGGCCTGTTCGACTCGCCGATGGCGTTGATCCTGACCTATCCGACCATCCTGATCCCGTTCTCGACCTGGCTGCTGATGGGCTACTTCAAGACCATCCCGTTCGAGCTGGAGGAATGCGCGCTGATCGATGGTGCCAGCCGTTGGCAGATCCTGATCAAGATCGTGCTGCCGCTGGCAATTCCCGGACTGATCTCGGCGTTCATCTTCTGCTTCACGCTGTGCTGGAACGAGTTCATCTATGCGCTGACGTTCCTGCAATCGACCTCCAACAAGACGGTGCCGGTCGCAATCGTCAACGAATTCGTCGACGGCGATATTTATCGCTGGGGCTCGCTGATGGCGGGCGCGCTGGCGGGCTCGCTGCCGCTGGTCATCCTTTACGCCTTCTTCGTCGAGCATTATGTGTCGGCCATGACGGGAGCCGTGAAAGAGTGAGCGCTTTAAGGCCCGGGTCGGATAACAGGGTTCAAAAAGGAGACGGGTCTTGCACATTCTGATTCTCGGCGCCGCCGGCATGGTGGGCCGCAAGCTGACCGAACGGTTGTTGCGCGACGGTCGCCTCGGCAAGCACGACATCACCCGAATGACGCTGCAGGACGTGGTGGCGCCCACCAAGCCCAACGCGTCGATCCCGATCAGCGTCGTGGCCTCCGACTTTGCCGATCCCGGCGCGGCGGAACCGTTGATCGCGCACCGACCGGACGTGATCTTTCATCTCGCCGCGATCGTTTCCGGCGAGGCCGAGGCCGAATTCGACAAAGGCTACCGGATCAATCTTGACGGCACGCGCTATCTGATCGACGCGATCCGCCACGCCGGCGGGGGCTACAAGCCGCGGCTGGTCTTCACATCCTCGATCGCAGTGTTCGGCGCGCCGTTCCCCGAAAAGATCGGCGACGAATTCTTTCATACCCCGCTGACGAGCTATGGCACGCAGAAGTCGATCTGCGAGCTCTTGATCAACGATTATACGCGCAAGGGCCTGCTCGACGGCATCTCGATCCGCCTGCCGACGATCTGCGTGCGCCCGGGCAAGCCGAACAAGGCGGCCTCCGGCTTCTTCTCCAACATCATTCGCGAGCCGCTCGCCGGCGAGGAGGCCGTGTTGCCGGTCTCCGAAGACGTGCGCCACTGGCACGCCTCGCCGAGATCGGCGGTGGGCTTTCTGGTCCACGCCGGCACCATGGACCTCGACGCGATGGGGCCGCGGCGTAACCTGAGCATGCCCGGAATGTCGGTCACCGTCGGCGAGCAGATCGCAGCGCTCGACCGCGTCGCCGGCAAGAACGTCACCGCGCGCATCAAGCGGGTGCCCGATCCGACCATCATCAGTATCGTCTCTGGTTGGCCGCGGGACTTTTCCACCGACCGCGCGCTGAAGCTCGGCTTCACCACCGCGGAAAAGACGTTCGACGACATCATCCAGATCCATATCGAGGATGAGCTCGGCGGCAAGTTCGCGGCCTGAGTTGATTTCACGCCAGTTCACGCGGATGCGGTCATGAGCAAGGTAGCCTGCATCGGCGAATGCATGATCGAGCTGAAGCAGGCCCAAGGGACTCAGCAAGGAACTGAGGCCGGCCTGTATTCGCGCGGCTATGGCGGCGATACGCTCAATACCGCCGTCTATCTCGCGCGCCTGGGCGTCGACGCCGACTACATCACCGCGCTTGGCGACGATACGCTGAGCGACGAGATGATCGCCGGCTGGGCCGCGGAGGGAGTCGGGACGGCGCGCGTGGCGCGGCTGCCCGGCAAACTGCCGGGTCTCTACATGATCGAGACCGACGACAAAGGCGAACGCCGGTTCTTTCATTGGCGCGACAGCGCCGCCGCCCGCAGCCTGATGGATTTGCCGCAGACGCCGGAGATCCTTGATGCGCTCGCTGGCTATGACGTGATCTATCTCTCGGCGATCACGCTGTCGCTATATGGTGCGGAGGGGCGGACGCGGCTGTTTGCGGCTCTCAACCGCGCGCGCGACAATGGGGCGCGTTTCGCTTTCGATACCAATTTCCGCGCCCGCGGCTGGCCCGATCTCGACGTCGCCCGCGCCGTTTTTCAAGAGGCCTTCACGGCTGCCGATATCGTGCTGGCTTCCACGGAGGATTTGCTGCCGCTCTATCCGGGCGTGACCAACGAAGCCTTGCTGGCCCGGATTCCCGGCGCCGAGGTGGTGTTGAAGCTCTCCGAGCCGGCGAGCATCGTGCGTCTGGAAGGTGTTCCTTATCCGATCAAGGCCAAGCCGGTGGAGGCGCCCGTCGTCGATACCACAGCGGCCGGCGACAGCTTCGCTGCGGCCTATGTGGCCGCGCGCCTCGTGGGCGCGGATCCGCTTGAAGCTGCGCGGGCCGGGCATCGTCTGGCCGGCGTTGTGGTATGTCATCCCGGCGCGATCATTCCGCGTGCGGAGATGCCGTCCGGCCTCATCCCGAACCACGTTCATTCTCGCAAGGCATCGCCATGACTGCAGCCGCACGGCAGGAACAACTCGCCGCCATCTTCAAGTCCGCGATCGTGATCCCCGTGCTCACCATCGAGCGGTTGGAGGACGCGGTGCCGCTGGCGCACGCGCTGGTTGCGGGCGGGGTGCGTGTGCTGGAGGTCACCCTGCGAACGCCGGTGGCCGTCGAGGCCGCCAGGGCCGTGATCGCCGAGGTGCCGGAGGCCGTCGTCGGCATCGGTACGATTCTGAACGCCGACGACTTGGCGCGGGCGCGCGCGCTCGGGGCCAAATTCGGTATCAGCCCGGGCTCGACGCCGGAGCTGTTGAAAGCCGCCGCCGCAAACGACCTGCCGTTCGCCCCGGGCATCGCAACGGCTTCCGAGCTGATGCAGGCACTGGCGGCAGGCTTCGACATCGTTAAATTCTTCCCAGCGGAGCAGTCCGGCGGTATCAAGGCACTTCGGGCGCTGGCCGGGCCGTTTCCGAATATCAGGGTCTGTCCGACCGGCGGCATCGGAGAGGCCAATGCCGCAACCTGGCTGGCGGAGCCGAACGTGGTGGCGGTGGGCGGTTCCTGGCTTTGTCCGGCGGCGGACATCCGGTCCGGGAACTGGGCCGACATAACCGCCATGTGCGCGCGGACCATGAAATCGCTGAAACCGGCGTGAAGTCTTTTTCCCGATAGGGTACAAAGGCTTCAGAACCGGAACAGGGAGAACGACCATGACAGCCAGCATCGTCGGATGGGCGCACACGCCATTCGGCAAGTTCGACGCGGAAACCGTCGAGAGCCTCGTGGTCAAGGTTGCAACCGATGCGCTTGCTGACGCCGGCATTACCGCTGAAGACGTCGACGAGATCGTGCTCGGGCATTTCAATGCCGGCTTCTCGCCGCAGGATTTTACCGCCTCGCTGGTACTGCAGGCCGACCCGAAACTGCGCTTCAAGCCGGCCACGCGTGTGGAAAATGCCTGTGCCACCGGCTCGGCGGCGGTGCACCAGGGTATCCGGGCGATCGCCTCGGGCGCCGCCAGGATCGTGCTGGTGGTCGGCGTCGAGCAAATGACGCGGACACCGTCGGCCGATATCGGGCGGTACCTCCTGAAGGCGTCCTATCTGCCTGAGGATGGCGATATCGTCGGCGGTTTTGCCGGCGTGTTCGGCAAGATCGCGCAAAGCTATTTCCAGAAATACGGCGACCAGTCGGACGCGCTGGCGATGATCGCAGCCAAGAACCACAAGAACGGCGTCGCCAACCCTTATGCGCAGATGCGCAAGGATTTTGGCTTCGAGTTCTGCCGTGCCGAGAGCGAGAAGAACCCGTTCGTCGCCGGCCCCCTGAAGCGCACCGATTGCTCGCTGGTGTCGGACGGCGCGGCAGCGCTGGTGCTGACGGATTCGGAAACCGCCAAGACCATGGGCAAGGCGGTGAATTTCCGTGCCACCGCGCATGCGCAGGATTTCCTGCCGATGTCCAAGCGCGACATCCTGCAGTTCGAAGGTTGCACCGTGGCCTGGCAGCGCGCGCTGGCGCAGGCCGGTGTGCAGCTCTCCGATCTCTCCTTTGTCGAGACTCATGACTGCTTCACCGTCGCCGAACTGATCGAATATGAAGCGATGGGCCTGACGCCGCGCGGCCAGGGCGCCCGTGCCATCAAGGAAGGCTGGACCCAAAAGGACGGCAAGCTGCCGGTCAATCCGTCCGGCGGCCTGAAGGCCAAGGGCCACCCGATCGGCGCCACCGGTGTCTCCATGCACGTGATGAGCGCAATGCAGCTCGTGGGACAGGCGCCCGAGGGCATGCAGCTCAACAACGCAAAACTTGCCGGCATCTTCAACATGGGCGGCGCGGCGGTAGCGAACTACGTCTCCGTGCTGGAGCCCGCGAAGTAGGCGTTGCATCATGCCGACACGGATTGGGCATCGGCAGCATTCCGTAGGGTGGGCAAAAGCGCGCTTGCGCGTTGCCCACCATGACTAGCGCGATATGAGACGGGTGGGCACGCTTCGCTTTACCCACCCCACAAAGTCGTCTGGAGCGTGCATCATGAGCAACGAAAGTTCGATGTCAGAGGCGGAACTGAACAACCGGATCAGGATTGTGGAAGACAACATCCGCCAGTTGATCGAACAGGCTGCCGCGGCCTCCGGCGAACGGAACGAAGCGCGCATCGCCGACCGGCTCAGTCAGCAGAATGAAGAGCTGGAACGGCTGACCCGGGAACGCGACGCCAGATCGAAGAAAGAACCATCGAAGAAATAGCCGCTATCGCGCATACGCCCATACGCTGGGCGCGCCTTGATCTTCGTAAGCGCCTGCCGTTACTTGGTTCCGAGACAATAATGCGGACCGGAGATGGCCCGCTATCGGGAGCAGGGCTGATCCATGGGTCCATTGGCGGGCATCAAGGTCATCGATATGACGACCGTGCTGATGGGGCCCTATGCAACCCAAATGCTCGGCGATTACGGCGCCGACGTCATCAAGGTGGAATCGCTCGATGGCGACGTGACGCGGCAGATCGGGCCAACCCGCCATCCCGGCATGGGGCCGGTGTTCCTCAACACCAACCGCAACAAGCGCTCCATCTGCCTCGATCTGAAGAAGCCAGCCGGGCGTGACGCGGTGCTGCGGCTGATCAAATCCGCCGACGTGCTCGTCTACAATGTGCGGCCGCAGGCGATGGCGCGGCTGAATCTCGGTTACGACGTGGTCGCGAAAATCAATCCGCGCCTGATCTATGCCGGTGTGTTCGGCTTCGGCCAGGACGGCCCCTACGCGGCAAAGCCCGCCTATGACGATCTGATCCAGGGCGCGACTGCGCTGCCGGCGCTGATGGCGCAGACCGCAGACGGTGTGCCGCGCTACGTGCCCAATGCGCTGGTTGACCGTATCGTCGGGCTCACCGCGGTCGGCGCTATTTGCGCCAGTCTCGTCGATCGTAACCGTACCGGGCGCGGCCAGCGCGTCGATATTCCGATGTTCGAAACCATGGCCGGTTTCGTGATGGGCGACCACATGGGCGGGCTCACCTATGAGCCGCCGCTCGACAAGGGCGGCTATGCCCGGCACCTGTCACCAGACCGTCGGCCTTACAAGACCTCCGACGGCTATATCTGCGTCATCGTCTACAACGACAAGCAGTGGCAGAATTTTTTCGATGCCACCGGGCGCGACGACCTTCGCGTCCATCCGAAATTTTCGACCTTCGCCGGCCGCGCCGCCAACATCGATGCCGTCTATGCCGAGCTGGCGCGCATCCTCGAGACCAAAACCACCGCCGAATGGTCCGCGATCCTGGAGAAGGCCGACGTGCCGGTCATGCCGATGCATGATCTCGAGAGCCTGCTCGGCGATCCCCACATCGTCGCGACCGATTTCTTCCCGGTTGTCGATCATCCGACCGAGGGCCGCATTCGCAACATGAGGCCATCGGCGCGATTTTCCGAAACGCCGGTTGAGGCGAAGCGGCTGGCGCCGCGCCTCAGCGAGCACAGCGCTGAAATCCTCAGCGAAGCGGGGTTCTCGGCGGACGAAATTGCCGCTTTGGTACGCGATGGCGTCACCAAGGCCGTGCCAAACACATAGGACGGACACATGGATTTCGCGCTATCCGCCAACCAGGAATCGATCCGTGACGCAGTCGGCAAAATCTGTTCGCGCTTCGACGATGCCTATTGGCTGAAGAAGGACAAGGAGGGCGGCTACCCCGCCGATTTCCACCGCGCGCTGGCGGATGCCGGCTGGCTCGGCATCTGCATTCCCGAAGAATATGGCGGGTCGGGGTTAGGCATCACTGACGCCGCGATCATGATGCGGACCATTTCGGAATCGGGCGCCGGCATGTCGGGTGCATCCGCCGTGCACATGAACGTGTTCGGGCTCAATCCCGTGGTCGTATTCGGCACCAAGGAGCAATGCACACGCATGCTGCCGCCGATCATCGATGGCCGCGACAAATCCTGTTTTGCAGTGACAGAACCCAACACCGGACTGAACACCACGCAGTTGAAAACCCGGGCGGTGCGCAAGAGCGACAAATATGTCGTCAACGGGCAAAAAGTCTGGATTTCCACCGCGCAGGTTGCCAACAAGATCTTGCTCTTGGCGCGCACCACGCCGCTGGAAGAGGTGAAGAACCCGACCCATGGCCTGAGCCTGTTCTACACGGATTTCGACAAGCAGCGCGTCACCGTGCACGAGATCGAGAAGATGGGCCGCAAGCCCGTCGATTCCAACGAGCTGTTTTTCGAGAATTTCGAAATTCCGGTCGAGGACCGCCTCGGCGAAGAGGGCCGTGGCTTCGAATACATCCTGCACGGCATGAACCCCGAGCGCATCCTAATTGCAGCGGAGGCGGTCGGGCTGGGGCAGGTCGCGCTGTCGCGGGCCGCGGCCTATGCGAAGAACCGTATCGTGTTTAACCGTCCGATCGGCATGAACCAGGGCATCCAGCACCCCCTGGCGAAGAACTGGATGGAGCTGGAAGCTGCGTGGCTGATGGTGCTCTCGGCCGGCTGGCAATACGATCAGGGCATGCAGTGCGGACCGGCCGCCAACGCCGCGAAATATCTCGCCGCCGAAGCCGGCTTCCACGCCTGCGAGCAGGCGGTGATGACCCACGGCGGTTTCGGTTACGCCAAGGAATATCACGTCGAGCGCTATTTCCGGGAATCGCTGATCCCGCGCATCGCGCCGATCAGCCCGCAGCTCATTCTCAGCTTCATCGCCGAGAAGGTGCTGGGACTGCCGAAGTCGTATTGATCATGGATTGGCATACACAGATCGTCATTGCGAGCGAAGCGAAGCAATCCACCTCTCCGCGCGGGGACAGATGGATTGCTTCGTCGCTGGCGCTCCTCGCAATGACGGCATGCCACGGCGCTTTGCGTTCGAGCGGGGCGATAGGATGAGCTTCATCACCGGCGTCGGGCTGACATCCTACGGCAAGCACGAAGGCTCGTCCTCGCTTGATCTCATGAGCAAGGCGGCCGAGCTCGCCATCGCCGACGCCGGGCTGAAGCGATCCGAGATCGACGGCATTCTTTGCGGCTATTCGACAGTCTCGCCGCACATCATGCTCGCAACCGTGTTCGCCGAGCATTTTGGAATTCAGCCGTCCTACGCGCACGCCGTGCAAGTCGGCGGCGCCACCGGCCTTGCCATGGCCATGCTGGCGCATCATCTGGTCGATGCGGGCGTCGCAAAGGATGTGCTTGTTGTCGGCGGCGAGAACCGTCTCACCGGTCAGAGCCGCGACGCCTCGATCCAGGCTTTGGCGCAGGTCGGCCACCCCGACTACGAGGTGCCGCTGGGGCCGACGATCCCGGCCTACTACGGCCTCGTCGCCTCGCGCTACATGCATGAATATGGCGTCACCCAGGAAGATCTCGCCGAATTCGCGGTTCTGATGCGTGCCCACGCCCTGACTCATCCCGGCGCGCAGTTCCACGAACCGATCACGGTCGATGACGTGATGGCCTCAAAGCCGGTCGCGATGCCGCTGAAGCTGCTGGATTGCTGCCCGGTGTCCGACGGCGGCGCCGCCTTCGTGATCAGCCGCGAGCGCACTGGTGCAACCGGCATTCGTGTGCGCGGCTGCGCGCAGGCGCATACCCATCAGCACGTCACGGCAGCTCCCGCTTTAAGCGAACTCGGCGCCGAGATTGCGATCGCCAAGGCCAAAGCCGCATCCGGTCTCGCGATCTCGGATGTACGCTACGCGGCGGTCTATGACAGCTTCACCATTACGCTGGCGATGCTGCTGGAAGATCTCGGCCTTGCCGGGCGCGGCGAGGCGGCGGCGCGGGTGCGGGCAGGGCATTTCGGTCGCGACGGCGCCATGCCGCTCAACACCCATGGTGGTCTCTTGAGCTATGGCCATTGCGGCGTCGGCGGTGCGATGGCGCATCTCGTCGAGACGCATCTGCAGATGACAGAACGTGCCGGTCCCCGGCAGGTTCGCGACGCCTCGATCGCGCTGCTGCATGGCGATGGCGGCGTGCTGTCGTCACATGTCAGCATATTCCTGGAGCGGGTAAGATGACCGACAAGCTCGCCGACTGGACCAAGGGCGCCGAGGCCATCGTCTATCAATCCTGCGATGCCTGCGGGAAGGCGCAGTATTTCCACCGCAGCTTCTGCGCCGCTTGCGGTGCACCTGATCCGGTAGAGAAGCGGGCCAGCGGCATAGCGACGGTGTATGCGACCTCACTCGTCTGCCGTGCCGCGACGCCGGAAACCCGCGCCCACGTTCCCTACAATATTGTGCTGGTCGATGCGGAAGAGGGCTTTCGCATGATGGCCCATGGCACCAACGATCTCGCCATCGGCGATTCCGTTACCGCAAGCTATCGGCCGTTTGCCGGAAAACTGGTCCCGTACTTCGAGAAAACGAAATGAGGTTCAGGAAAAATGCTCACGCAGCGAAGCAATCCAGATTACGCGGAACGGTGAAAAATCCGAATTGCTTCGACGCGTCAACATTCAGTGCCAGTAGAACACAACGCTGGCGATGACGAGCATCGCTGTTACCGCCAGCATCTGCGCAAGCGCTTCCGAGGCCGCCTTCCTGGTGGCTTCCTTCATGCCTAACTCCCTAGACTTGGGCATGAGTCATCCATGCCTGCGAAGGCCTGATGAGCTCAGTTTGGTTTTACTCGGAACACCCCGCGACGAGTATTCGCTCCTTTGAGTCCCCACTCAGCGAATATCGACAGTCCTGAGAATCGACCAGCATTGAGGCGGCAATTTGGCTCGCTCGCAGCCGGTTTGTGCACGAGAAAGGGAGTTTTTTGGAGCGTGCCGAACGGCCTCACCGCAGGCCCGACGTGCCGCGAGCGCCTTTCGACAGTTGATCGGCTCCCTGCTGCAGTGCATGATCTCTCTG
Organism: Bradyrhizobium sp. sBnM-33; assembly: GCF_032917945.1. NCBI lineage: Bacteria > Pseudomonadati > Pseudomonadota > Alphaproteobacteria > Hyphomicrobiales > Nitrobacteraceae > Bradyrhizobium > Bradyrhizobium sp. sBnM-33. Next base: position 6,136,685 of record NZ_CP136624.1, on the reverse strand, counting down.
TCAGCAAATCAGAAAATCCAAAGCCCAAGGTGACGAATGGCCCGCATCGAATACAGCGATCCTGCCAAGCACAATGATCGCACCCGCGAACTGCTCGGCAAAAACCGCAATGCGAACATCTTCCGGATGATGGCACACTCGCCGAGCTATCTCGAACAATACTGCCGGCTGGGCGGTGCGATCAGGCACAAGGGCGAGCTGGACCCGATCCTGCGCGAGCTCGCCATCACACGCACCGGCATCCTCTGCGAGGCGCCTTACGAGATCGTCGCCCATAAGCGAATTGGGAAGAACGTCGGCGTGAGCGACGAACAGAACGAGGCGCTGGAGAATTGGGAGGGGGCGACCTGCTTCAATGACGTGCAGCGCGCCGCGCTGGCCTTCACCGACGAGATCGTCAAGCGTCACAAACCGACCGATGCGACCTTCAACGCGATTGCCGCCAAGCTGACCCCGGCCGCACTGGTCGAACTGCAGCTCTCGGTCGGCTTCTACATCATGACGTCAAAGTTTCTGGAAACCTTTGCCATCGACATGCAGCCGGTGACGGAAGTGGTTGGCTGAGCGGCGGTTGGACCCGCGAACCGCTGATCTCAATTCGCAGGGCCGTATCGCCGCACCGCCTCCAGCGTCAGTCCCTTGCCGACGGCGCCGAAGATATCGCCTTTGACGATGCGGGCTGAGGGCACAGCCTGGGTGATCGCCTTGTGGACGTGGGCGAGTTTTACCGAGCCGCCGGTCAGGAACACGGAGTCGATATCTTCAGCGGCCAGTCCCGCCTGAACGAGGCAGTTCCTGATGCGCGCCGCGATGCGATCGGCCAATTGCTTGGTATGGCTGACGAGGTCGGGGCGGCCAATATCTGCGCTGAGACCGCGGGCAACCCACTCCAGCGGAATGTCCGCCCGCCGCTTCTCGGACAGCGCGATCTTGGCATCTTCGACTTCCATGGCCAGCGTATGGCCGCGCTGCTCGTGGACCACGCGGATCAGCCGGTCGAGAAGTACCGGCTCGGCCGCCTCCTGCCGGACTTGGCGGATGTCCGCCATTACGCGCGGCTCATACATGTGGTTGATGTTCGACCAGGTGGCGAGGTCGTGGAAATAGCTCGACGGCACATCAAGCCCGGCGCGCTTCCTGGCGCTGCGGAATCCGAACAGCGGCATGACTACGCCGAGGCTGAGCTGACGGTCGAAATCGGTGCCGCCGATGCGGACGCCGTCATTGGCGAGAATATCGGCGGCGCGATCCGCCTTGTCGTGGCGTTCGGGACCCAGCCGCACGATCGAAAAGTCGGATGTGCCGCCGCCGATGTCGGCGATCAATGCCAGTTCCTCGGAGGTGATTTGCCGTTCATACTCCAGTGCTGCGGCAATCGGTTCGAACTGAAACGTGACCTCGTCGAAACCGATCCCATGCGCAATCGATCGCAGGGTTTCCTCCGCCTTGCGATCGGCGTCCGGCGCATTGTCTACGAAATGCACTGGACGGCCATGGACAACACTCCGCAGTTGGCGGCCCGTGGCCTGTTCCGCGCGACGTTTGATCGCGCCGAGGTAATAGGCAATCACATCGCGAAAGCTGATCCGCGCACGTCCGAGCCGGGTGGTTTCCTCGATCAGCGAGGTGCCAAGCACCGATTTCAGGCTGCGCATCAGGCGGCCGGCGGTGCCTTCGACGTAGGCTTCCATGGCCCTGCGGCCGATTAGAACGCCGCCATCCGCCTCATAGAAGATCGCACTGGGAATCGTGGTATGCGCCGCCTCCAGCGCCACCAGAACCGGCGCCCGACCATCGATGGTGCCGAGCGTCGTGTTCGACGTTCCGAAATCAAGGCCGCAGATCGACATGGGAGGCTCCGGGAGGGAGCGCCCGTTTACACATTACAGCGCCATCAATCCACCCTTATCTCGGCGTGCTTTCCTTGCGAATCCCGCGCGGCCATTGTTGACCGACACGGCCGATCCACAGATCAATTTCTTTCGTGCGGCGGGTTGAAAAATCGCTCCGAGATGGTCCATAAGCGGCGTCCCCGCGGCCGGTCCTCCCGCCGCAAACGGCTTTGGAAAGAGGTCGCGTGGCAAATATCAATCGACAAATTGCGCAAGAGCTTGGCGTTCGCGAGGAGCAGATCGCGGCAACCGTCGAGCTGCTGGATGGCGGCGCCACGGTGCCGTTCGTGGCACGCTATCGCAAGGAAGTCACCGGCGGGCTCGATGACGCGCAATTGCGCACGCTGGAAGAGCGCCTGACTTATTTGCGCGAGCTCGAAGCGCGCCGGGTCGCGATCCTTGATTCGATCCGCGAGCAGGGCAAGCTCGACGCCGCGCTGGAAGCACAGATTATGGCAGCCGATACCAAGGGCCGCCTGGAAGACATCTATTTGCCGTTCAAGCCGAAGCGCCGCACCAAAGCGGAGATTGCCAAGGAAGCCGGGCTCGAGCCGTTGTCCGAGCTGTTGCTGACGCAACCGCAGAACGATCCGCAGGTTGTGGCGGCGGGTTTCGTCAACCCCGAAAAGCAGGTGGCAGACGTCGCCGCTGCGCTTGAGGGGGCGCGCGCGATTCTGGTGGAGCGATTCGCCGAGGACGCCGACCTGATCGGACGGCTGCGGGAGGAGATGTGGACCCGTGCGCTGATGATCTCCACGGTGCGCAAGGGCAAGAAGCTCGAAGGCGAGAAGTTCAAGGACTATTTCGATTTCAACCAATCGCTACACAAGTTGCCTTCACACCGCATTCTCGCGTTGTTCCGCGGCGAGAAGGAAGAAATTCTGGAGCTGCAGATCCAGCCCGAGGCGAATGTGCCCGAGGCCGGCGTCCCCAGCGCTTATGAACTGAAGATCATGCAGCGCTTTGGCATCACTGATCAGAAACGCCCGGGCGACCGTTGGCTGGTGGAGACCGCGCGCTGGGCCTGGCGCACCAAGATCCAGGTGCATCTCAACATCGACCTGCGGATGCGGTTGTGGACGGCGGCCGAGACCGAGGGCGTGCGGGTGTTCGCCTCGAATTTGCGCGACCTGCTGCTGGCGGCGCCGGCCGGCGCCCGCGTCACCATGGGGCTCGATCCCGGCTATCGCTCCGGCGTCAAGACCGCGATCGTCGATGCGACGGGCAAGGTGGTGGCGACCACTACGATCTATCCGCATGAGCCGCAGCGGCAATGGAATGAAGCGTTGGCGACGCTCGGTAAGCTCGCGGTCGCGCATCGCGTCGAGCTGATCGCGATTGGCAACGGAACGGCTTCGCGCGAGACCGACAAACTGGCGACCGAGCTCGTCAAGCTGCTGCCCGATCTGAAGATGTCGAAGATCGTGGTGTCGGAGGCCGGCGCATCGGTCTACTCCGCCTCGGCGTTTGCGTCGGAAGAGCTGCCGGAGCTCGACGTCACCTTGCGCGGCGCGGTGTCGATCGCGCGGCGTCTGCAGGACCCGCTTGCCGAACTCGTCAAGATCGATCCGAAGGCGATCGGCGTCGGCCAGTACCAGCACGATCTCGGCGAGGCCAAGCTGGCGCGTTCGCTCGATGCTGTGGTCGAAGATTGCGTTAATGCCGTCGGCGTCGATGCCAATACCGCTTCCGCGCCGCTGCTGGCGCGGGTGTCGGGAATCGGGGCAGGGCTCGCGCAAAGCATCGTGCAGCATCGCGATGCCAACGGGCCGTTCAAGTCTCGGAAGGAGCTGAAGCATGTGCCGCGGCTGGGGCCGAAGGCGTTCGAGCAATGCGCCGGCTTCCTGCGGATCAACAATGGCGAAGACCCGCTGGATTCCTCCGGCGTACATCCCGAAGCCTATCCGGTCGTGCGCCGGATTCTTGCCGCGACCAAGAGCGACATCAAGGCGCTGATCGGCAATGCCGATGTCGTGCGCCAGTTGAAGCCACAGGCCTTTGTCGACGAAACCTTTGGTCTTCCCACGGTGACCGACATCCTGCGGGAGCTGGAAAAGCCCGGCCGTGACCCGCGTCCGGCATTCAAGGCCGCGGTGTTCAAGGAGGGCGTCGAGGAGATCAAGGATCTCAAGCGCGGCATGATCCTGGAAGGCACCGTCACCAACGTGGCGGCGTTCGGCGCCTTCGTCGATATCGGCGTGCATCAGGACGGCCTGGTGCACATCTCGGCGATGTCTAAGAACTTCATCAAGGATCCGCGCGAGGTGGTGAAGCCGGGCGACATCGTCAAGGTCAAGGTGCTGGAGGTCGAGGTGGCTCGCAAGCGCATCGCGCTGACGCTGCGGCTCGACGACGAAATCGGCGACAAGGGCCCCAAGCTGTCGGACAGCAAGATGCGTGAGTACTCCAAGGCGTCGATGACGTCGTCGTCGCCGCGCAAGCCGCAGGAGCCGGGCGGTGCCCTCGCCGAGGCGCTCCGCCGCGCCGCCGAAAAGAACGGGCGGGGCAAAGCGGGGTAGTAGCATAGGCTGCGTGCCGGGCTTCATCCTTCGAGACGCATCGCGTCGCGATGCTCCTCAGGATGAGGTCTGGCAGGGTCGAATCCGGGATACGAATCCATGATCCTCATGGTGAGGAGCCCGGCAGCGCCGGGCGTCTCGAACCATGCGGTCCGTGACCTCTCCCAATTCGGTCTAACCCGACGTCAGCAGGTCCAGTTTGGCATTGGCGAGGATCAGTCGATCGGCCAGCAATTGCGCGAGATTGCGCATGATGCGCTCGCCGGCGCGCGGGTGCTGTTGCCGGAAACGTTCGAGATCGCGCAGCGGAATCTCGTAAGCAGTCGCGGCCACGTCGGCCAGCACGTCGGCCGAACGGTGCGGCTCCAGCAGCGCCATTTCACCGAAGGGCATTCCTGCCGTCAATGTCGCCAGCCTGACGCCGTCGGGCAGGGTAACGTGGACTGCACCGCTCCGCAGAAAGAACAGCGATGCGGCGGGATCGCCGGCGGAGACGATCTTCTCGCCGGTTTGATAGGTCCGGATTGACGCAGACGACGTGAGATCGGCCAGTTCGTCTTCCGTCAGCCCCGCCAGCAGCGATTGCTCGGAAAGCTCGGTCGCCTCGAAGAAGTCGATGGCGCCGCCGTAGCGATAGACGAGCTGGTCCTCCGCCCATTCGATCGCGGCATCCAGCAGATAGTAGTTGCGGATATTGTTCAGTCCTTCCGTCCATTCCGCGATCATTTTCCAGTCCGGCGACGAGCGCCGGATGCCGGACAGAATCACCGTGACGTGGTGCGCGGCGAGCTCGCGGAATTCCTCGGCAAGCAGGCGGGCGCCGGCGCGAGTCATGGCGGTGACGCGGCGCAGGTCGAAAATGACCAGTTGCGGGCGCGGCCTGGCCGCAAGCTGGCGCGAGACGTAGTCAACGTTTGAAAACGACAGCGTCCCGACCAGCTCGATCACGCGGACCTCCTGGTGATGGGCGGCCAGGATGCTCTGTTCCTGCGCGCGCCGCACGCGCCGCGAGGGGCTGTTGCCGATGTCGTAGTCGGCGATGATGCTGGTGCGCGCATCGTCGCTGCGGTTGAGCATATGCAGATCGTAATGCGAGGACAGCGCCTCGCAGACCTTGATGCCGCGCACGCTGTTGCCGTGCTTGTCGAGCCTTGGCGAATAGCTGCCGAGCCCGAGCCGCGCGGGGAGCGCTGCGAGGATGCCGCCGCCGACGCCGCTCTTGGCGGGGATGCCGATCCGATAGATCCATTCTCCCGCATAATCATACATGCCGGAGCTCGTCATCACGGAAAGCGTGCGCGAGATGGCGTAGGCGCTCATCACCTGCTCGCCTGTCACGGGGTTGATGCCGCGGTTGGCCAGCGTCGCCGCCATCACCGCGATATCGCGCGCCGTCACCAGGATGGCGCATTGCCGGAAATAGACCTCCAGCACGGCGGCCACGTTCTCCTTGATTACCGCGTTGGTGCGCAGGAGATAGCCGATCGCCCGGTTGCGGTCGCCGGTCGCGCTTTCGGAGGCATAGACGGCATCGTCGACGTCGAGTTCGCGCCCGGCAAACCGGTCCAGCGCCTGCCTGATGTATTCGAATGCCGCCTCGCCCTTGGCCTCGTGGATCAGGCCGGAGCAGGAGATCGCACCGGCATTGACCATGGGGTTGAAGGGATGGTTCTCGGCGTTGAGGCGAATCGAGTTGAAGGGATCGCCCGAGGGCTCGACGCCGATGACGCTTTCGACCTGCGCCGCCCCCAGCGTGTCGAGCGCCAGCGCGAACACGAAGGGCTTTGACATCGACTGAATGGTGAAGGGGATCTTCGTGTCGCCGACCTCGTAGACATGGCCGTCGAGGGTGGCGAGGCTGATGCCAAAATGGGCAGGATCGGCTTTGCCCAGCTCGGGGATGTAATCGGCGACCGCCCCGCCGGTCTCAGAGGTGAATTCGGCGTGGCACGCGTGCAGGAACCGCAGCAAGGGCGGCTTCGAGCTGGTCCAGGTCGCGGGGCCTGCCGTGAACGGAAGAGGCAATGGTTTCATCGCCTCTTCTTGTGCAACGCAATCAGGGTGCGCGCAACTGGTTCGGCGCCAGCGTCTGGCGCCGTATCAGCACGAGCGCGATCAGAACGGTCGGGATCAGGATCGCCAATCCAAGAGAGGTGATCTGCCATTGTGAGAGCGGCATGATGCCGCCGCCGGGCGTTGCGATCACGAAGCCTCCGAGCACAAGCAGCACCCGCACCGGCCATTCCAGCGCACCTGCGCCTCTGAGGTCGCCGACAAAAGCCTGATAGCCCTGGATGCCGCCGCAGATAAACAGTGTGCCGACGCCCGCCAGCGCCATCAGCCCGAGCCCTTCCAGATACGGGTTCGGTCCCTGCATCACCAGCGCCGGGTTCAATACGAAGAAGAACGGGATGAAGTAGATGATGCTGCCCACCCACATCGATTCCCAGCCCGTCTTCATTGCTGGCGATCCAGCTATTCCGGCCGCGGCAAAGGAGGCGATGGCGACCGGTGGCGTGATCGAGGACAGCATTCCCCAGTAGAAGATGAACATGTGCACGGCCATGCGGTTGAGGCCGAGTTTTTCCAGCGCCGGGGCCACCAGGATGGCGAGGAAGATGTAGCAGGCGGTCGTCGTCAGCCCGAGCCCAAGCACGAGGCTGGTAAAGGCGCACATCACGAGCAGCAGGAGCGCGTTGTCGCCGGCGATCCGCAGCAGATCGTTGGCGAGGCTCGAGACCACGCCGGTCATCGAGAACGCGCCGATCAAGAGCCCGCATCCGGCGAGAATGCCGACCAGCTCGACGAAGGTGCGACCATTGACCTCAAGGAACTTGCTGATTGTCCCAAGCGTCCAACGGGTATCCTTGGAGAAGAGCTGGTTCAACATCAAAAGCAGCGCAGTGGCGTAGAACGGCGCGTGGCTCTCCCGTTTGAAGTAGAGCAGCATCACAATCAGCAACGCGATCACGAAAACGTAGTACCAGCCCTCCTTGATTGTGTCCCAGACCTTCGGCAACTCGGCGCGGGGTATGCCCTTCAACCCGTGGCGGGCTGCATAGGAGTCCACCTGCATGAAGAGGCCAGCATAATAGAGCGTCGCCGGAATGATCGCGGCAACCGCGACCTCGGCATAGCTGACATTGAGGAACTGCGCGATAACGAACGCGGTCGCGCCCATCACCGGCGGCGCCAGCACCGCACCGGTCGAGGCGCAGGCCTCGATCGCAGCGGCATAGGAGGCGCGGAAGCCGCTCTTCTTCATGACGGGAATGGTCATGGTGCCGGCGGTCAGTACGTTGGAGATGATCGAGCCCGACATCATGCCGAGCAGGCCGCTAGCAAAGATGCAGACCTTGGCGGCGCCGCCGCGGAAGGTGCCGCACATGGCAAACGACAGGTTGATGAAGAATTTTCCGGCGCCCGTCATCATCAGCGCCGTGCCGAACACGAGAAAGCCGATCACGGTGTCCGCGAAGGCCTGGATCGGGATCCCGAGCAGGCTTTCGCCCGAAAGCACGTGATACGCGGTCGCTTGTTCGAGTGTCGATTGGGTGCCGCGAAACGGCCCAAGCCACTTCTCATCGGCGAACAGGGGATAGACGGTAAAGGGGAGCACGCTCAGCAGCAGGCTCCAGCCGCCTGTGCGCCGCAAAGCTTCCATCAGCACCACCCACATGATGACGCCGGCGACGATCACGGGTGTCGGCGCGCCGCCGAATTCCCAGCCGGCTTCAGCCGCCTTGCGGACGCTGCGCATCAGGAGGATTGCGCAGGCGAAGCTAGCGACAAAAAGCAGGATGTCATACCAGGGAATTCGATCGAGCGGCGCGCTTCCGGTCCCCGGAAAGATCAGGAACGTGAACGGCAGCATCAGCGCGATCAGGAGATAGAAGTACTCGGTGTTGAGCTGGGTGTAGCCGAGGAAGAAGCGTAGCGAAAATTGCTGGTTGATGCACAGCAAGATGGTTACTGCGGTTGCAACCACCAGCGCCCAGCGCCACACCCCGCGCAATGTCCGCACCCGCGTGACTTCGGCTTCCTGCATGTTGGCATGCGGGTCGTCGAACTCAATTCGTTGTGCAGGCGCGACTACGCTATCACTCGCAGCAGGTGACATCATTCCCCCTAGACGATATTCGCCTTAGACCCAGGCGAGTGAGGCAGCGCTATTCAAAGCCGTTGGGCATATTCGCCTTTGCCAGCGCCGCGGCGCGCGCCTTCATCCAGCCTTCGAGAAACGCCTTGTCATCCGATGGCGGGCTAGACTTGCCGTAGTCCGTCCATGCCGCTGTCAGAACCTGCTGGCGCTTGAACAGCGCATTGTTGTGAGCGTCCTGCTCGGGGCTCCATTGTCCGGCTTCCTTCAGCGCCTTCACGGCGCCCGGATGTACAGGGACCACCCAGTTCTTGGTCTGACGGTCGGCCGCAAGGCCGCTCGCGCCCGGCGCGGAATCCTTATAGGCGTCGTAGCCCGTGATCATCGCCTTGGTGATGGCATAGACCTCGTCGGTGGGCAGCGAACCATAAACCATGAAAATGGGATAGGGGTAGTTGCCGAGCTCGATCGGCTTGTCCTTGGAGATGCCGGCGCCGCAGGTCGCGACGTGCGGGAAGAAGAACGAGCCAACCTTTTTCACGCGCTCCCAGCCGGCCTTGTCGGCGTGGGGCAGGGGCGGCCAGATGATGCCGCGCGGCGATGTCTCGAGTTCCTTCGCCGGACCGGTGATGGTGGTGGCGAAGGCGGCATCGACGTCGTTGTTGATCATGCCCTTCCACATCGCGCCATAGCTCGAGAACTCGACGACCTTGACGTCGCTTTGCTTGAGGTCACCGAACGCCAGGATCGCGAGCGCGTTCTGGTTCAGCGCCGGCGAACCGACCACAAAGCCGACGCGCTTGCCTTTAAGCTGCTTGATCTCGGTCACGCCGGTATCTTTGGCGACGCCGAGCGTCGCGGCGTTGCAGTCGACCGATGACAGCACGAGCTGCAGGGGCTGGGGACCCCATTCCTTGGTGCCGAACTCGAACACGCCCTCCTGGGCGAAATAGGTGCCGGAGCCCATCGCGGACATGGCCGCGCGCTTGGCGCGCAGCGGCGCCAGTCGCGCCACGTCATTGCCGGCCGGCAGCACGCGGACGTCGGTGCCATATTTGTCCTTCATCATCTTGCCGACGCCGACGGCGATGTTGAAGCCCGCAGTGCCGGTGTCGTAGGCGGTGACGACCATGGTCGGCGGCAGCTTGACGTCGTCAGCGTAGGCCGCTGGCAAGGTCAGCCATGAGATGCCTGCAAGGGCGATTGGCGCGAGCGCCTTCAACCGGTGAATCATAATTTTTCCCCTCAGATTGTTTCGCTATGCGAAAATTCTCTTGTTAGCGTTGATCATGTCATCGGCTGCGTGCGATGGCAACGTTAGGTGCGACGCGCCAACACCAAAGCTGGACAGATTGTCGCGGAACGCGTCGGAAGAAGGCTTATGCCATGATCCGGTTAAGCTTCGATGATCACGACAACCTGTCCTTCGGCGATCACGTCGTCGAGTTTGACCAGGATGGCCTTGATCGTTCCTGCCGTCGTCGACGTGACCGGAATTTCCATCTTCATGGCTTCGACGAAAGCGATCTCGTCACCGTCGCCGACATTGCCACCGGTTGCTACGGGAAGCGCGCACACGCGTCCGGCGACTTCGGTGACAATTTTGATCTCTGGCATTTCCGTTCTCCCGGGGACCGTCTGACGGACTGACTGTCCTCGTGAACGGCTTTTTGTTGTGGCGGCAGATTGCCTGAGGTAGTTTGTTCTGCAAGTGGAATTTTATTCCGCAGGGCGGAATGGAGCCATAACACATGGGAAGACGCTCGGAACGGCTAAGCAAACAGGGAATGCTCGCCAGCGATCTGGCAGGCGAGGGCGACGTGATTCAGGTGGTATCGCGGGCGTTCGACGTCTTGCGCTGCTTCGAGGGTCATGAAGCGCGACTAGGCAATCTGGAAATTTCCAGTCGCTGTGGTCTGCCGCGGTCGACGGTATCGCGGCTCACCCACACGCTGACGCGGATGGGCCAGCTCGTTTATCTGCCGCGCGACCAGAAATACCGCATCGGTCCAAGCGCGGTGGCGATGAGCACCTCGATGATGAAGGGGCTGCAGCTTCGCAATCTGATCAGGCTGCGTCTGCAGGACGTCGCCGATCAATTGCCGGGCACCGTCGGCTTCGTGATTCCCGATCGCTATCACCTCGTCTATCTAGAATTCGCGCGCGCGGCGAACGCGCTCGGCCTGCACGAAGGCACCGGCAGCCGCATCTCGATGACGAGCACCGCGGCCGGCTTTGCCTACACCGCAGCGCTCGACACCGACGTCGGCGACGCCCTGATCGCCGAAATGGAGCGCGAGATCCCGGAAAATGCGGGACTGTTGAAGTCGCGCATAGAAGAGAATCGCCGCCATCTGCGCGAACACGGCTATGTCGTGGGCTGCGGCACCTGGAGCCCGCATATCAACGGGTGCGCGGTGCCGGTGTGGTCGCCGCAATATCAAACCTTCGTCGTCGTGACGATCGGCCTTCTCGCTGCCATGTTTGACGAGAAGCGGTTGCACCAGGAAGTGGCGCCGCAGATGCTCGAACTCGGTGTTGCGATCGGCGGCCTGCTCGAAGGCGCCGAGGGCGACATCTTCGCCAACCGGATCGAAAGAAAGCCGCTTCCGGTGCCGGCCCATAACAACAATAAGATCATCAAGACGGAGGATACGAATGAATTGGAAGCCGGAGCTCGACGAGCTCGCTCGGCGCGAAGCGTTCGCGCGCGAGATGGGAGGCGTTGACAAGGTCAAGCGCCAGCATGACCAGGGCCGGCTCACAGTTCGTGAGCGCATCGACAAACTGATCGACAAGAATTCCTTCCACGAGATCGGCGCGATTTCCGGCATCGCCGAATACGACGAAAACAGCGAGCTGAAGCATCTGACGCCGGCCAACTGCGTGTTTGGCCGCGGCAGGATCGATGGCCGCACCGTGGTTGTCGTCGGCGACGATTTCACCGTGCGCGGCGGCTCGGCCGACGCCTCGATCTCGGCCAAGCCGCTGATGGCGGAGGAGATGGCACACGATTTTCGCCTGCCGATCATTCGGGTCATCGAAGGCTCGGGCGGCGGCGGCTCGGTAAAGACGATCGAGACGCGCGGCGCTGCGAATCTGCCCGGCGGCGTCGGCGGCACGCGCTGGTATTGGTTCACGACCGCGAACATGGCGCGCGTGCCCGTGGTCGCGCTCGGGCTCGGTTCGGTTGCAGGCCTCGGCGCTGCGCGACTCGCCGCCAGCCATTATTCCGTCATGACCCGAAATTCCGCGATGTTCGTCGCAGGCCCGCCAGTCGTAAAACGGCTCGGCCAGGATCTGACGAAGCAGGAGCTTGGCGGCGCCGAGATCCAGACCCGCGCCGGCGGCGTCGATGACGCCGTCGACACGGAGGAGGAGGCGTTCGAGCGCGCCAGGCGTTTTCTGTCCTATCTGCCCTCATCGGTGTACGATCTGCCGCCGACCATGCCCTGCACCGACGATCCGGAGCGCGCGGAAGAATCGCTGTTGAAGGCGGTGCCGCGCAATCGCCGCCAGGTCTACAAGATGCGCCTGATCATTGACGCCGTCGTCGACAAGGGCTCGTTCTTCGAAGTGAATTCCAATTTCGGGCGCCCCATCATCACCGGGCTTGCGCGCCTCGAAGGCCGCGCGGTGCTGCTGCTCGCCAGCGATCCCTTCCACTATGGCGGGTCGTGGACGGCGGAGGCGTGCCAGAAAGTGGTGCGCTGGGTCGACTTCGCCGAGACCTTCCATCTGCCGGTCGTCTATCTGATGGATTGCCCCGGCTTCATGATCGGGCTCGAGGCCGAGAAGTCGGCGACCATCCGCCATGGCGTGCGGGCGATGGCGGCGGTCAACCAGTCGACGGTGCCCTGGTGCACCATCATCGTGCGCAACGCGTTCGGCGTCGCTGGAGTCGTGCACCAGCCGGCCAACCGCTATTCGATGCGCTATGCCTGGCCGTCGGCCTATTGGGGCTCGCTGCCGCTCGAAGGCGGCATCGAGGCCGCCTATCGCGCCGACATCGATGCAGCCGAGGATCCGGCGGCGAAGCTGAAGGAGATCGAAGACCGACTCAACAAACTGCGCTCGCCGTTCCGCTCCGCCGAGAAATTCTGGGTCGAAGAGGTGATCGACCCGCGCAAGACGCGCTCGCTGCTGTGCGAGTTCGCGCGGCTCGCAGAGCCGATCCGCAGTGTGGGTCCGCCGACGAGTATGTCGACGCGGCCGTAGGGGATGTCATTTCCGGGATGGTGCGTTAGCACCAGACCCGGAATCTCGAGATTCTCAGGTGCGCAATTGCGCACCGTAGTTCGATGCTTCGCATCGCCCGGCAATGACAGATCGCGTTATGCCGCCACCGCCTTCGGCCGCGAGATCGCCAGCACAATCAGCGCCGCCACCACACAGAGCGCTCCAGCGACGAAGAAAGCCGGCAGGTAACTCTGCAGCACCGTCCGCGATAGGCCAGCGCCGAACGCCGCGACTCCCGCACCCAACTGATGGCCGGCAAAGATCCAGCCGAACACCAAGTTGGCGCGTTCGGGGCCGAAGCGCTGGGTGGTGAGACGCACCGTCGGCGGCACGGTTGCGATCCAGTCGAGTCCGTAGAACATCGCAAACAGCGACAGGCCGTAGAGGGTGAAATCGGAGAAGGGCAGAAACAACAGCGACAGGCCGCGCAGCCCGTAATACCAGAACAGCAGCCAGCGATTATCGTAGCGGTCCGACAGCCAGCCGGAGGCGATGGTGCCGACGAAGTCGAAAATGCCCATCGCCGCCAGCAGGCTCGCCGCCTGCACCTGTGGAATGCCGAAATCGAGGCACATCGGAATCAGGTGGACCTGGACCAGGCCATTGGTAGAGGCGCCGCAGATAAAGAAGGTGGCGAACAGGATCCAGAACACGCCCGACTTCGAGGCATCGCGCAGGGTGCCGAGCGCGGCCGCCATGATCGGCGTGTTGTTCGGCGGCGGCGCAGGCAGCGGCTCCGTGCCTTCATCGCCGAACGGCCGCAGGCCCACGTCGCTCGGCCGGTCACGCATGATCATCAGCACGGCGAAGGCCGCAATGCCCATCATGACGCACACCAGCGTTAGCGCGATCCGCCAGCCGTAAGATTCGGTCAGGCTCGCCAGTAGCGGCAGGAAGGCGAGCTGTCCGGTGGCGACGCTCGCGGTCAAGATGCCGACGACCAGGCCGCGCCGCGCCACGAACCAGCGCGCAGCGATGGTGGCGCCCAGCACCAGCGCCGTCATGCCGGTGCCGAGTCCGATCACCACGCCCCATAGCAGCATCAGGTGCCAGACCTGCGTCATCGCCAGTGACGCGATGAGTCCGGATACGACGATGAGCTGCGCCGCCAGCGTCACGTTCCGCAGCCCGTAGCGGTTCAGCAGCGCCGCGGCGAATGGCGCCATCAACCCGAACAGGATAAAGCGGATCGACAGTGCCGATGAAATCTCCGCTGTCGTCCAGCCGAATTCCTTCTGCAACGGCACGATGAAAACGCCGGGTGCGCCGACCGTACCGGCGGCAATCAGGGCGGTGAGGAAGGTTACGGCGACCATCGCCCAGCCGTAATGGATGTTGCGGCGGGTGAGGGCGGCGGAAAGCCAGTTCGAGATCATTCGGCCTCGGAAGATTGCAGTGGGAAGATTTGCTTTCAGTATTTTGACGTGATGATCGTTTGACTTAAATGTCGTACTTCCCTCATTTCAGGACACCACGCGGGGTGCCAGGATCCATCCGTGTGAACGTCAATTCGATCATTGAATTATGTGTATAATATTATAGGTAACGAAAATCGCAACCGATCATCCCCATGAAAAATCTCGCCGGTCGCATGAGAGAAATTGATCGATCGGCACCCTTGAGACGGGGATTGCCGCGAACCTTCGCTATTCCAGGCCATCGAGGGCGGTCTCGATCGCCTTCCTGAAAGCCGCGATGTCGCCGAGTTCGTGGCCGAGCACAAGCGCCAGCCGGGTCAGGAACAGCGCTTCGCGTTCGGGGCCGGCCGTATCAATCGCCATTGCCAGCGTCTCATAGGCGGTCTCGAAGTCCTCGAAGGGCATTGCGCTCATGGCGTCTCGCTCCCCAGGCAAATCTTTGCGGTTTTCAGGATCTCGTCGGGAATGGCGGCCATCCATCTCCCGGCAATGTGCAGGTCGGGCCGGAGGAGATAGAGCGTGCCGGGCGCGGCGGCGAACAGGCGGGCGATTTCGCCGTCCTGATCCGCAATGGCCTTCGTTTCAGAGGCCGAGCCGCGCAACGTAACCAGCACGGCAACGAAGCGCCTGTCGATCCGGCCAAGCTCGGCAAGCATCGCCGCCTGTTCGGCGGTGGGGTGCCTCTCGCAGAACAGGATCGCCGTCATGCCGTTGCCGGCGCGATCCAAAAGGTAGCTTCCGTCGGCCAGTCTCGCGTTCGGCGCAGCGCTGCCGCAACGAGGGCCGCCGGCGAATTCGGCGTCGCGTCCGGCATAGGGCGTCAGCGGGCTTTCCGAATAGGTGTAGGGCTGCATCTGGCGCGGATTGGCGAGCCCGCGGGGAAATTCGTGCTTCAAGCTGAGAGACAAGGCCGCCTCGCGCGCCAGCCGCCAGCCGCGCGTCGGCGGCGTCATGAAGCGGGTGCTCTTGGTGGCGTTGGCGAACACGTCGAGCGTGGCGCCGCGCCGCTCCGGCGAATAGCTGTCGAGCAGCCGCTCGTCGGCCTCGCCATGGAGCACGAGCGCCAGCTTCCAGCCGATGTTCTCGGCATCCGCCAGGCCATTGTTTAGCCCGCGCACGCCGAAGATCGGCACGATATGCGCGGCATCGCCGATGAAGAAGACGCGGCCGTGCCGGTAATCGTCAAGGCACAGCGTGTTGGCAGAGTAGACGCTCCACCATTCCAGATCCCATGGTTTGGTGTGGCCGATCTCCGCAAGGATCGCACCGACGCGGGCGCGGAGATTTTCTTCCTTTAAAGCCTCTTCCTCGTTCTCGCCTTCACGAAGCTGGTAATCCACGCGCCAGATATCGTCCGGCTGCTTGTGGATCAGCACCGTGCCGCCGGGATTGCCGCTTGGTTCGAAAAACGCCCGGCGTTCGGTCGGAAAATCGTGGTCCATCCGAATATCCGCGATCACATAGCGGCCTTCGTAATTGTCGCCCTTCAGCCGCAAGCCAAGCATCGACCTGACAGGCGAGCGCGCCCCGTCGGCGGCCAGCACATAGTCGGCATCGAGCCGATAATCGCCCTTCGGCGATGAAATCCGGACCGAGACGCCATCATTGTTAGATTCGATGGCCGACAATTCGCTCTGCCAGCGCATGTCGACGAGGTCACAGGCTGTAACCGCATCGTGCAGGAATTTCTCGATATACTGCTGCTGCAGATTGTACATCGGCAGATATTTTTCGCCCGGCGGCTGCGGCATCTCCAGCCGGAAAATCTGTTCGCCGCGGTAGTAGCTGCGGCCGAAGCGCCAGCCGAGCGCCTTTTCCACGAAGGGCGCGACCGCGCCGATCCGCTCCAGAATATGCATGCTCGGCCGCGCAATGCAGATGGCGCGGCTGCCGTCATTGAACGTGTCCTTGCGGTCGATCAGCACGCTTCTGATGCCATAGCGCGCCAGCACCAGCGCGGCCGTGGTGCCGATCGGGCCGGCGCCAACGATCAGCACCGGATGCCGCTTCGCGTCGCCGTCAAGCTCGGGGACGCGCCGTGCCGCAAAGCGGGGATAGTCGAAATAGAGCGACTCCAGCGGTCCCTTGCCGGCAGGCCTCATGCGTCCCTCCGTCTATTTCTTGCGGTCGAGAAATCCCTGCATCATCCGCTGCGGCTCGCCGGTCAGAAACGATTGTCCGAATACGCCGACACTTAGGTTGACGGATTCGGTCAACGGCAGTTCCTCCCATTGCCGCAGCAGTTCTTTCTGCGAACGCAGCGCCTCGGGCCCGCATTCGAGCAGCGCCTTCACCGTGTGCTCGACCGCGGCATCAAGACCGCCTTCCTTGGCAACTACATCGACCAGGCCCCAGGCAAGCGCTGTGGGCGCGTCGATGTTCTCCGCCGTCATGACAAGCCAGCGGGCGCGGCCCCAGCCGATCAGCCGCGGCAGCAGGGCTGCGTGGATCACCGAGGGAATGCCGACACGCACCTCCGGCATGCCGAACTTGGCGTCATGGGCGGCAACCCGGAAATCGCAGGCAGCGGCGACTTCCAGTCCGCCACCGAGGCACCAGCCGGGAAGCCGCGCGATCACCGGCGCCGGAAACTGGCGCACGGCCTCGCATAGGTCACGTAAGCGCGTGATGAAGGCTTCCGCGGATTTCTGGTCGAGCTTGGCCATCTCCTTGATATCGGCGCCGCCGATCATGCTCTTCTCGCTCTGGCCGGCGAGGATGACCGCGCGAATGCTTTTGTCGCCCGCCATCTTCTCGAACCCTTCGCGCACGCCGTCGGTGACGAGGGAGGAGAGGATGTTAAAAGGGCCCGCATTGCAGATCGCGAGGCGAACGACGCCTCTGTCGTCGCGGTCGATGCCGCAATGGCGATTGAGCATTTCCATTTTGTTTTTCCGGGCTTGTTCTGGTCGGTGACGTCACTTCCGGGACATTGCGCCGGCTTGTCAAGGGCGGGCGAGGGGCATTGCGCGACCGCGCGCACCGATATAGAATTATGATCGTCATCTAAAGGAGCCGCCATGACTATGACCGAGACTGTCGATCTTTTTTCGTTCGATACGCGCAGGCATCGGGTGGTGGATTGGCAGGCGCCGGGACCTGTGGCGAAGGCCGCTGCCGGGATGTCCGGACTGGAGACCATGTGCGCGATCCGCGACGGCATCCTGCCACCACCGCCGATGGCGCGGCTGATCGGTTTCGAGATGCGCATCGCGGAGCCCGGCCGGATCGTGATGGAACTCGATCCGGATGAAAGCCTCGAAAATACCATGGGCTTGCTCCATGGCGCGACCGCCGCGGCGCTCCTGGATACCGCCATGGGTTGTGCCATCACCACCATGCAGCCGGTGGGGCAGAGTTCGGTCACGCTGGACCTCAAGCTGACCTATCTGCGGCCGTTGTCGGTGCGCTCTGGCGCGATTTCGGCGGAAGGCAAAGTGATAAAGCTCGGCCGCCAGACCAGCTATGCCGAAGGCTTCGTCCGCGACCGTGTGGGAAATC
The DNA here is from genome assembly GCF_032917945.1 of Bradyrhizobium sp. sBnM-33. Lineage (NCBI taxonomy): Bacteria > Pseudomonadati > Pseudomonadota > Alphaproteobacteria > Hyphomicrobiales > Nitrobacteraceae > Bradyrhizobium > Bradyrhizobium sp. sBnM-33. The sequence goes on along the minus strand of NZ_CP136624.1, from coordinate 6,119,017 downwards.
TTGCAGTGCACGCGACCGCAACGTTCACGATGATCGGCGTTGAAAAGGCGAATTAGATGCAGCTTTTCCTGCACACAACTGCTATTATATGACCAGGGACATTTAATGGGTGCGTTGATGCGTTATTCGAAAGAGCACAAGCAGGAGACCCACGCGCGGATCGTGAAGAAGGCCTCGGTGCGGCTGCGCGAAAAGGGCGCCCATGGCATCGGCGTCGCCGACCTGATGAAGGAGGCCGGCCTGACTCATGGCGGCTTCTACGCCCATTTCGATTCCCGTGAGGCGCTCGTCATCGAGGCCTTTGCCTATGCGATGGACCGCTCGGTCGAGCACTGGCGACAAATCGCCGCTGATACCCCGCCGGAAAAGCGGCTGTCGACGATCATCGACTCCTACGTCTCGCCAGTGCATCGCGACGATCCCGGCCGTGGTTGCGCCGTTCCCACCTTAGGTGCCGAGATCGCCCGGGAAAGTGCAAAGACGCGCAAGGCCTTTGCCGCCAAGCTGGAGCAGTTGATCGACGTGATGGCCGATCAAATTCCGGACGTGCCGCGCAAAGCGGCGCGCAGGCAGGCGATGGGTACGCTGGCGACGATGATGGGCACCCTGGTGATGTCTCGCGTTGCCGGCAGCGGCGAATTGTCCGACGAAATTCTCGTCGCCGGCCGCGAGGCGGCGCTGACCCGCGCCGAGACGAAGCCGGCCGTGAAGAAAGCACGGGCAAAGGTGAATTGATTCTGGTCTAACTGCGTCATTGCGAGGAGCGCAGCGACGAAGCAATCCATGCCCCGGCTTGCGGCGCCATGGATTGCTTCGCGGAGCCTGTCATCGGGCGCGCATTCGCGCGACCCGTTGGCTCGCAATGACGCGGTGAGAGCTTACCGCCCGCCAAACAGCGCCCGCTCGCTCTCCACCGTCTCGCTGATGTAATCGGCCACCGCCCTGATCCGCGCCAGATCCTTGCTGTCGGCGTGCATCAGCATCCAGAACGTGCGCGAGATCCTGACCTCGTCGGGCAGCACCGCGCTCAATTCGGGATGCGCCTTCGCCATGAAATGCGGGAGCACGGCGATGCCGAAACCGGCGATGGTGGCGTTGAGCTGCGCGATCAGGTTGGCGCTGCGGAATTTGGCCGAGATTTTTGGCGAGACCTGCGGCAGGTAGTCCAGTTCCGGCGTGAACAGCAGTTCCTCGATATAGCCGACGAAGCGATGTCCCGGCAGGTCGCCGCGCGATACGATTTTGGGGGCCCGGTCGAGATAGGCCGGCGCGGCATAGAGCCCGAGACTGTAGTCGAGCAGCTTGCGCCCGACGATCCGGCCCTCCTTGGGCATGGAGAGGCTGATCGCAATGTCGGCCTCGCGCTTCGACAGGCTGAACAGCCGTGCGGTGGCGACGAGCTGCAGGTCGAGATCGGGATACCGCTCGGTGAATTTCAGAAGCCGCGCGGCCAGGAAATGGCTGCCGAACCCGTCGGGGGCGCCGATCCGGACCGTTCCGGTGAGCTGGGCGCGCGAGCCGCCGACCGCCTCCTGGTTGGCGACGATGGTGGATTCCATCGCCTCCGCGCTGTCGGCCACGCGCTGGCCGGCTTCGGTCAGGAGGTAGCCGGTCTTGCGGCGGTTGAACAGTTTTGCGGAGAGATGCCGTTCCAGCCGGTCGACACGGCGGATCACGGTGGCATGATCGACCGATAGCTGCTTGGCGGCAGCGGAAACCGATCCGCCGCGCACGATCGCCAGCACGAAACGGAAGTCATCCCAGTCGATCGTCTTGGTGCCTTGATCCAGCATTTCCGCACATCTATGGTGCAATATATCGGACTTGTATCCCAAGAAATGCAGGTCAAAAAGGGGCTCGAAAGCGATCCCAGACGGGACCTTAGGGAGATCATTCATGCGCTCAATCGGACACTTTATCGGCGGCAAAGAGGTCAAGGGAACGTCTGGCCGGACGGCCGACGTGTTCGAGCCGATGACCGGCGACGTCCAGGCCAAGGTGGCCCTGGCATCAAGAGCGGAAGTCCGCGCGGCCGTCGAAAACGCTGCGCTCGCCCAGCCCGAATGGGCCAACACCAATCCGCAGCGCCGCGCGCGGGTGATGATGAAGTTCCTCGAACTGGTGCAGCGCGACTATGACAAGCTCGCTGAATTGCTGGCACGGGAGCACGGCAAGACCGTTCCCGACGCCAAGGGCGACATCCAGCGCGGCCTCGAAGTCGTGGAATTCGCCTGCGGTATTCCGCATCTGCTGAAGGGCGAATACACCGAGGGCGCCGGTCCCGGCATCGACATTTACTCGCTGCGGCAGCCGCTTGGAGTCGTCGCCGGCATCACGCCGTTCAATTTCCCGGCGATGATCCCGATGTGGAAATTCGCGCCCGCGATCGCCTGCGGCAACGCCTTTATCCTGAAGCCTTCGGAGCGCGATCCCGGCGTGCCGATGCGGCTGGCCGAGCTGATGATGGAAGCAGGGCTGCCGCCCGGCATCCTCAACGTCGTCAACGGCGACAAGGAAGCCGTCGATGCCATCCTTGACGATCCCGATATCAAGGCGATCGGCTTCGTCGGCTCGACGCCGATCGCACAATACATCTATGAGCGCGCGGCCCAGACCGGCAAGCGCTGCCAGTGTTTTGGCGGCGCCAAGAACCACGCCATCGTGATGCCCGACGCCGATATGGACCAAACCGTCGATGCCTTGATCGGCGCTGGCTACGGCTCGGGCGGCGAGCGCTGCATGGCGGTGTCGGTCGCGGTCCCCGTCGGCAAAACCACCGCCGACCGGCTAATGGAAAAGCTGATCCCGCGCGTGGAGTCGCTCAAGATCGGCACCTCGGTCGATCCGTCCGCCGATTACGGCCCGCTGGTGACGCGCGAAGCTGTCGAGAAGGTGAAGAACTACATCGATATCGGTATCAAGGAAGGCGCCACGCTCGCTGTCGACGGCCGCGGCTTCAAGATGCAGGGCTACGAGAAGGGCTTTTATCTCGGCGGTTCGCTGTTCGACAACGTCACCAAGGACATGCGGATCTACAAGGAAGAAATCTTCGGCCCCGTGCTCTCGGTGGTGCGCGCCCACGACTACAAGGAAGCGCTGGCGCTGCCGTCGGAGCATGACTACGGCAATGGTGTCGCAATCTTCACCCGCGACGGCGACGCCGCGCGCGACTTTGCCGCCAAGGTCAATGTCGGCATGGTCGGCATCAACGTGCCGATCCCGGTGCCGATCGCGTACTACACCTTCGGCGGTTGGAAGAAGTCGGGCTTCGGCGATCTCAACCAGCACGGTCCGGACTCGGTCCGCTTCTATACCAAGACCAAGACGGTGACCTCGCGCTGGCCGTCCGGTGTCAAGGAAGGCGCGGAGTTCTCGATCCCGCTGATGAAGTAACGCGTCACAGTCGAGGCGCGGGATGCAGTTCGCTCTCAACGAGGATCAGGTGGCGGTTCGCGACATGGCGCGCGAATTCGCCGCCGAGAAGATCGCGCCGCATGCGCTCCGCTGGGACGAGGAGAAGCATTTTCCAGTCGATGTGATGCGCGAGGCCGCGAGCCTCGGCATCGGCGGCATTTACATCAAGGACGACGTCGGCGGCTCTGCCATGACCCGCTTCGACGCCGCCCTGATCTTCGAGGCGCTGGCGACCGGCTGTCCGACGGTGTCGGCCTTCATCTCGATCCATAACATGGCGTCCTGGATGATCGATGCCTATGGCAACGATACCCAGCGGCAAAAATGGCTGCCAAAGCTCTGCACCATGGAGCAGCTGGCGAGTTATTGCCTGACGGAACCGGGCTCCGGCTCGGACGCCGCAGCGCTGCGCACCCGCGCGGTGCGCGAGGGCGATCATTATGTGCTCAACGGCCAGAAACAGTTCATCTCCGGCGCCGGCGGCGGCGACCTCTATGTCGTGATGGTGCGGACCGGCGGCGAGGGGCCCGGCGGCATCTCGACGCTGGTGATCCCGGCCGATACGCCGGGCGTTTCCTTCGGCGCCAACGAGCGCAAGATGGGCTGGAACGCGCAGCCGACCCGCGCAGTGATGTTTGAGAACGCGCGCGTGCCGGTCGAGAACCGGCTGGGCGAGGAGGGCATCGGCTTCAAGATCGCGATGGCCGGGCTCGACGGCGGCCGCCTCAACATCGCGGCGTGCTCGCTCGGCGGCGCGCAGAGCGCGCTTGATAAATCGCTGGCCTACATGAAGGAGCGAAAAGCCTTCGGCAAGCGCCTCGATGAATTCCAGGCGCTGCAGTTTCGCCTCGCCGACATGGCGACCGAGCTGGAGGCGGCGCGGACGTTCGTGTGGCGCGCGGCGGCGGCGCTCGACCGCAAGGATGCGGATGCCACCATGCTGTGCGCGATGGCCAAACGGTTCGGGACCGATGTCGGCTTCGAGGTCGCCAACCAGGCGCTACAGCTTCACGGCGGCTACGGCTACTTGAGCGAATACGGCATTGAAAAAATCGTCCGCGACCTGCGCGTGCACCAGATCTTGGAAGGCACCAACGAAATCATGCGGCTGATCGTGTCGCGCAACCTGATCGAGGGCGCGCGATGACGGATACTGCCATTGCAGACGGCGACCTGATCGCGCGCAAGGAAGGTTCGGCCGGCATCCTCCGTCTGAACCGGCCGAAGGCAATCAATGCCGTGACGCTGGAGATGTTTCACGACGTCGACAAGGCGCTTGATGTCTTTGAGGCCGATCCCGATGTTGCCGTGATCGTACTTGAAGGCGCCGGCGAGCGCGGCCTCTGCGCCGGCGGCGACATCCGCGCGCTATGGGAAAGCTCCAAGGTCAAGGGCGATCTCGGCAAGATTCTATGGCGCGACGAATACATCCTCAACGCCCGCATCAAGAAATTTCCGAAGCCGTATGTCGCTTTCATGGACGGCATCGTCATGGGTGGCGGCGTCGGACTGTCAGCGCACTCCAGCCATCGCGTCGTCACCGAGAGGACGAAACTCGCGATGCCGGAAGTCGGCCTTGGCTTCTTCCCCGACGTCGGCGGCACCTGGTTGTTGTCGCATTCGCCGGGCGAGATCGGCACCTATTTTGGCTTGACCGGGCAGACCATGAACGGTCCGGATGCCATTCATGCAAAGTTTGCCGATACGGTGGTGCCGTCGGCAAAACTGCCGGCCTTGCGTGAGGCGTTGACGAAGGTAGCGCCGGGCACGACATCGGCTGACGTCAGGAAACTGATCGAGGGCTTTTCGACCGGAGAGACGGCCGGGCCGGTCGCCGCGCAGCAGGCGAAGATCGACACGCTATTCTCTCACGATCGCATGGAAGACATCATCGCGGCGCTGCAGCGCGATGATTCTGATTTCGCGCAGGCGACGCTAAAGACGCTGAACGAAAAGTCGCCGCGCGGCATGGTGGTGACGCTCAAGCTGCTAAGGCTGGCGCGTAGCGCGCGCTCGCTGGAGGAATGCCTGGTGCGGGAATATCGCGCCGCACTGGAAGTGTTTGCCAGCGACGATTTCCGTGAGGGCGTGCGCGCCGCCGTAATCGACAAGGACCGTAGCCCAAAATGGTCGCCGCCGCGCATCGAGGACGTGACGCCGGAACTGGTCGCGCCTTACTTCGCCGAGATCGGCGCCAATGAGCTGAAATTTCCCTGATCAGAACAGAAAAGTCTTAGCGGAGGATTCGAGATGGCAAGTATCGCATTTATTGGCCTCGGCAATATGGGCGGGCCGATGGCGGCTAATCTGGTCAAGGCCGGCCACAAGGTCACCGCGTTCGATCTGGTTGCCGCATCGCGCGATCAGGCCAAGGCAGACGGCGCTGATATCGCGGAGAGTTCGGTCGCTTCCGTCAAGGGCGCCGATGTCGTCATCACCATGCTGCCGGCGGGTAAGCATGTGCTGTCGGTCTGGAACGAGGTCGTCCCTGCCATGACCAAGGACACACTGATCATCGATTGCTCGACCATCGACGTCGAAAGCGCCAAGCAGGCGCATGCGCTGGCTGCGAAGCACGGCATGCTCTCGGTTGACGCGCCGGTGTCGGGCGGAACCGGCGGCGCCAAGGGTGCGACGCTGACCTTCATGTGCGGCGGCGAGGAAAAGGCTTTTGCGGCGGCGAAACCCGTGCTGGAGAACATGGGCAAGAAGATCGTGCATTGCGGTGCCGCCGGTGCAGGGCAGGCCGCCAAGATCTGCAACAACATGATACTCGCGGTATCCATGATTGCAGTGGGTGAGGCCTTTGCGCTAGCGGAGAAGCTGGGCCTCTCGCATCAGGCACTGTTCGACGTCGCCTCGACCTCATCGGGGCAGTGCTGGGCGCTGACGTCCTATTGCCCCGTTCCGGGTCCGGTGCCGACCTCGCCGGCGAACAACGGTTACAAGCCCGGCTTTGCATCGGCCTTGATGGTAAAGGACCTCACGCTGGCACAGGACGCGGCCAATGCCACCGGCGCCGCAACGCCGCTCGGCAAGCATGCGCAGGAAATCTACAAGGCTTTTGATGCCGCCGGCCATGGCGGGGTGGATTTTTCCGGGATTATCCAGCACGTTAGGAGCCTTGCTGCGAAATGATTTATTGCGTCATCCTGAGGTGCGAGCGACAGCGAGCCTCGAAGGATGATAAAGGCGGTGTGCGTGGCCCATCCTTCGAGACGCCGCGCAGGCGCGGCTCCTCAGGATGACGGTCGTGAGTGTGGAGGCATCAGAGAGAAGAGCATGACGACCTTCCAGGAAGCGCGCGCCTTTCTGCTCAAGCACCGCACCGATTACGATGCGGCCGTGAAGGGGTTTCGCTGGCCCGATCCGGTTCCATTCAACTGGGCGCTGGACTGGTTCGACACGGAGCTCGCGCGCAATCCTGACAGCCGGGATCGCCCGGCGCTCTGGATCGTCGATCCCGGCGACAAGGAGACAAAACTCACGTTCGCGACATTGTCGCGTCGCTCCAATCAGGTGGCGAACTTCCTGCGGACGCAGGGCCTGAAGCGCGGCGATCATCTGTTGCTGCTGCTCGGCAATGTCGTGCCGCTGTGGGAGACCATGCTGGCGGCGATGAAGCTCGGCGTCGTCGTGATTCCCGCGACCACGCTGCTTACGCCGGACGAGTTGCGCGATCGGCTCGACCGGGGCAGGGCGCGGGCGGTGGTCGCCTCGCAGGATCAAGTCGCAAAGTTTGCAGGCCTTGGCGGCGAGGGACTGGTGCGCATTGTGGTCGGCGCGGCATCGAAGCACGATGGCTGGCTGCCCTTTGAACAGGCTGCCAGCGCCTCGGACGACTTTACGCCTGATGGCCCGACCAACGCCAACGACCCAATGCTGCTCTATTTCACCTCGGGCACCACGGCGAAACCAAAGCTGGTGCGGCACAGTCAGCGCAGCTATCCGGTCGGCCACCTCTCGACGATGTTCTGGCTCGGCCTGCAGCCGGGTGATATCCATCTGAACATCTCTTCGCCGGGCTGGGCCAAGCACGCCTGGAGCTGCTTCTTCGCGCCGTGGAATGCGGGGGCCACCGTGTTCGTGGTCAACCAGCCGCGTTTTGACGCAAAAGCCTTGCTCGCGACCGTCGGCCGCTGCGGCGTCACCACGCTGTGCGCACCGCCGACGGTATGGCGGCTATTCATTCAGGAGAAGCTCGCGGATTTCAAGGTCAGCCTGCGCGAGGTCTGCGGCGCGGGCGAGCCGCTCAATCCCGAAGTGATCGATCAGGTGAAGGCGGCGTGGGGCCTCACCATCCGCGACGGCTACGGCCAGACCGAGACCGCGGCGCTGGCCGGAAACTCGCCGGGCCAGAAGGTCAAAGTCGGCTCGATGGGCCGTCCATTGCCGGGATACCTGGTGCGGATCACCGACAATGACGGCCACCTCACCAAGGAGGGCGAGGTGACACTCGTGCTCGGAGCCGACCGCCCCGCAGGCCTGATGCAGGGCTATCAGGGCGAGGATGGTAAATTGAGCGGCGCGGATGGCGATCTCTACCGCTCAGGCGACGTGGTGTTTGCCGACGACAAGGGCTATCTCACCTTTGTCGGCCGCTCCGACGACGTCTTCAAATCGTCGGACTACCGCATCAGCCCGTTCGAGCTGGAAAGCGTTTTGCTCGAACATGAGTGGGTAGCCGAAGCTGCCGTCGTCCCAAGTCCCGATCCGATCCGGCTCGCGATCCCCAAGGCCTATGTGCTGCTGGTCTCAGGCGTGGAGCGCTCGCCGGAGACGGCGCTGTCGATCTTCAAACACCTGCACACGCGGCTGGCGCCGTTCAAGCGCATCCGCAAGATTGAGCTGGTGACGGAGCTGCCGAAGACGATTTCGGGAAAAATCCGCCGCGTGCAGTTGCGCCGGCTGGAGCATGATAATAACCGCAGTGACGCGCTGCGCGGCGCCGAGTTCCGCGAAGAAGAATTCCCGGAGTTGCAGAAGGTGCGGACCGCCGGGCTGGAGAGCTAACGAATGAATGAAGTCTGGAAGAAGCCGCCGGTCTCGCTATCGGCCTATCAGGCCATGGTGGGCAAGGAGATCGGGGTGTCGTCGTGGCACTTGATCGACCAGAACCGGATCAACCTCTATGCCGACGTGATCGAGGACCATCAGTTCATCCATGTCGATCCTGAACGCGCCAAGAGGGAAACCGCGTTCGGAAATACCATCGCGCACGGCTTTCTGACGATGTCGCTGCTGAGCATCATGTCCTATGAGGTGATGCCGGTCATCGAGGGCACGTCGATGGGCGTCAATTACGGCTTCGACAAGCTGCGTTTCCTCTCGCCGGTGCGCGCCGGTTCGCAGGTCCGCGGCCGCTTCACGCTTGTTGAAGCCAAGCTGCGCAAGCCGAAAGAGCTGCAGTCGCGCACCAACGTCACCGTCGAGATCGAGGGCGAGGACAAGCCGGCGCTGGTCGCCGACTGGATCGGGCTGATCTATTTCAGCTAGGTTTTGCCCGTCATGGCCGGGCTAAAGCGCGAAGCGTGTCTTCAAACCAGTTGACCCGGCCATCCATCGCTGATCAAAAATGATCAATCTCTTTCGTACCCTCTCCCCTTGTGGGAGAGGGTGGCTTCGCGAAGCGAAGCCCGGTGAGGGGTTCTCTCCGCGGAGACAGACCCCTCATCCGGCGCCGTAGCCGACGCTACGCGTCGGCGTTGCACTAAGAAACAGCGGCCATAGGCCGCCTATGCCACCTTCTCCCACAAGGGGAGAAGGGAAGAAAAACAGGAATTCCAAATATGGCAATCAGGTTTGACGGACGCGTCGCAATCGTCACGGGCGCGGGCAATGGTCTGGGACGGGCGCATGCGCTGGGGCTGGCGAGCCGCGGCGCCAAGGTGGTGGTCAACGACTTCGGTGGTGCGCGGGACGGCACCGGCGGTTCGCTGACGCCGGCCGAATCCGTAGTCGAGGAAATCCGCAAAGCGGGCGGCACCGCGATGGCCGACGGCGCCGATGTCTCCAAGTTCGGACAAGTCACGGCGATGGTCGAGCGGGCCACGAAGGAGTGGGGCAGTGTCGATCTGCTCTGCGCCAATGCCGGCATTTTGCGCGACAAGTCGTTTGCCAAAATGGATGTCGCCGACTTTGCCAAGGTGCTCGATGTCCATCTCGTTGGTACATTTTACTGCTGCAAGGCGGTGTGGACCGGCATGCGGGAGCGCAATTACGGCCGCATCGTGCTGACCACCTCGTCGTCGGGCCTGTTCGGCAATTTCGGCCAGGCCAATTACGGCGCGGCCAAAGCCGGCTTGGTGGGCCTGATGAACGTGCTGGCCGAGGAAGGCCGCAAGAACAACATCCACGTCAACACGATCTCACCAACTGCAGCGACCCGCATGACGGAGGAACTGCTGCCACCGCAGGCGCTGGCGCTGATGAAGCCCGAGGCGATCACGCCGGCGGTGGAATTCTTGCTGAGCGAAGACGCCCCGACCCGCACCATCATGGGCGCGGGCGCGGGCTCCTTCGCGGTGATCAAGATCATCGAAACCGAAGGCATTAACCTGCCGCAGTCCGACTGGACGCCGGATGCGATCGCGGCACATTTCGCCGAGATCGACGATGTCTCGAAAGCCAAGGCGCTGCAGGGCGCCTTCGAGCAGACGCAGAAGTATGTCGCCCAGGCCGCGGCACGGGCGGGCATCAAGCTGTAGCTTTAAGGCACGCGTAGGGTGGGCAAAAGCGCCCTTAGCGCCGTGCCCACCATGCATCCTCGTCGTCGGTGAATAATGGTGGGCATGCTTCGCTTTGCCCACCCTACGCACCGCCACTTCGGCCTGCGTTCCCGTCATGCCATTGCCGTCACAACACATCGCCGTCATCGGCGCCGGTCCCGCCGGGCTGATGACGGCCGAAGTGCTCGCACAAGGCGGCGTCAACGTCACCGTCTATGACGCGATGCCGTCGGCGGCGCGCAAATTTCTCATGGCGGGGCGCGGAGGGCTCAACCTCACGCACAGCGAGCCGTTGCCGCAGTTCCTTGCCCGCTACCGCGAGGCGATGCCGCACCTGAAAACCGCCATCGAAGTATTTCCGCCGCAGGCGTTGCGCGACTGGAGCGACGCGCTTGGGCAGGAGACCTTTGTCGGTTCCAGCGGACGGGTGTTTCCAAAAGCGTTCAAGGCGTCGCCTGTGCTGCGGGCCTGGCTGCGGCGGCTGGATGCGATGGGCGTAAGACTGGCGCTGCGCCACCGCTGGACCGGCTGGAATGAGCAGGGCCGCCTGCGCTTTGAAACGCCTGGTGGACCGCTCGTCGTCGAGCCTCGTGCAACCGTGCTGGCGCTCGGGGGCGCGAGTTGGCCGCGGCTTGGTTCAGACGGCACGTGGACGGAAATGCTCGCCGCGAAAGGCGTGAAGATATCGCCGCTGCGGCCGGCCAATTCCGGCTTCACCGTCGCCTGGTCGGAAATTTTCCGCGACCGCTTTGAAGGTCAACCGCTCAAGGGCGTGGCGCTGATCTTTGGAGCGCATACCGTGCGAGGCGAAGCCATCGTCACTCGCACCGGCATCGAGGGCGGCGCGATCTATGCGCTGTCTGCCGAGTTGCGTGAGGCCATCCTGCGCGATGGGCACGCAACACTGAATATCGCCTTACGTCCCGACGCGGAGACCGGTGAACTGATCGCGAAATTGTCCGCAGCCAAGGGCAAGCAGTCCTTCTCGAATTTTCTCCGCAAGACGGCAAATCTTTCGCCCATCGCGATCGGGCTGTTGCAGGAGTCAGCCAAGACATACGGGAAGTCACTAGCCGCGCTTTCTCCGGCCGATCTCGCCCGCTTGATTCAGGCAGTGTCCGTTCAGCTCAACGGCATCGCGCCGATCGCGCGCGCGATTTCGACGGCGGGCGGCATCGCCCTCGACGAACTTGACGATGCCTTCATGATCCGGCGCCTGCCGGGCGTGTTCGCCGCCGGCGAGATGCTTGATTGGGAAGCGCCGACCGGCGGCTATCTCTTGCAGGCGTCATTCGCGACGGGTGCGGCCGCTGGGCGGGGTGTGCTGAAGTGGCTAAATTCGTAGGATGGGTAGAGCGCAGCGAAACCCACCGTCCAGCCCCTCGGCAAGTCTCGATGGGTTTCGCTGCGCTCTACCCATTCTACGAACGTGTCACCGCAGCTTTCCCCGCGCCGCGACCGGCAGCGTGCCGATGATCTCCTCGCCGCGCACCATCACCACCTCGTCCATCATGTTGACGACGACGCAGACATGGTTCGGCACGATCCGCACGACGTCGCCGACATTCGGCCGCGTGTTGCTGCGGGTCAGGTCGAGGAAGCCGTGCTCTTCCGCAAAGCGCGCGATCCTGGCCTCCGGATGCTCCAGGATCAATCCGTAACCGTCGAGGCCGCCGCCGGGATCCGATGTCAGTGTCTTCGAGCCGGCGTCCAGAATGCCGCGGTCCGGGCCGGCGCGGCTCACGACTGTGGAATAGATGTTCAGCGCGCAATCGTCCCATTCGGCGACGCCGGCCGCGACCTGCATGCGGTCGTTGTAGATATAAGTGCCCGGCCGGTGTTCGGTCGCGCCCTTGAGCTTGCCGAGATTCTTCAGGTTCGGTGAGCCGCCGGTCGAAACCATCGTCGCATCGAGCCCGTGCGCGCGGACACCCGCCAGCGCCTCGTCGAAAAACTTCTGTGCCTCAGCCCAGCCGGTCTCGGTCGGGTACAGCATGAAGCCCGCAAATTGCAGCCCCTTCGAGCCCGCAATCTCGCGTGCCAGCGCAATCGCTTCGGCCGGCGTTTCGACGCCGGCGCGCTTGCGCCCCGTATCGCACTCGACCACGACCGATAGCGGACGGCCCGACGCGGCGGCGGCCTGCGGCAGGCCGGCGATCACGGTCGAATTGTCGGCGGCCACCGTCATGTTGGCCTTGGCCTGCAGCGCCGCGAGGCGCGCCATCTTCTCCTCGCCGATCAGATTGTAGCTGATCAGGATGTCATCGATCCCGGCTTCCGCCATCACCTCGGCCTCGCCGAGTTTTTGGCAGGTGATGCCCCTGGCGCCGGCCGCGACCTGCATCTGTGCGAGCAGCGGGCTCTTGTGGGTCTTGATATGCGGCCGGTTGGCGACACCGGCGCTATCGCAGGCGACCTGAACCCGCGCGATGTTGCGCTCGACGCGGTCCATGTCGATGACCGCGCAGGGCGTGCCGTATTCGCGGGCGATTTTTGCGGCGAGGGGCGTTGTCATGACGTGAACTCCGGTTGTCCTTTTCGTCATTGCGAGCGAAGCGAAGCAATCCATCGTGCGGCATAACGGATGGGTGGATTGCTTCGTCGCTTCGCTCCTCGCAATGACGGTAGAAATGCCTACGCCTGCTCGATCTCTTCGCGCAAAACCTCAAGCTCCAGCCACCGGTCCTCGGCGGCCGCGAGTTCTTCCTGCGCCTTGGCGATCGCAGCAGATGCCGCGTCGAACTTCTTGCGATCCTTGGCGTAGAGGTCGGGATCGTCAAGCAGCTTTTGCTGCTTTGCGATCTCGGCCTGCAATTTTGCGATCGTCTTCGGCAGCGTTTCCAGCGCGTGCTTTTCGTTGAAGTTCAGCCGGCGCTTTGGGGCGGCGGAAGGGGCCGTAGCTCTGGTCTCTTTCTTTTCCTCAACTGGCGCCGGTTCCTTGACAGATTCCCGCGACAAATCCTCGCCGCGCTGCGCCAGCATATCGGTATAGCCGCCGGCATACTCGATCCAGCGGCCATTGCCTTCAGGCACGATCACCGACGTCACCACGCGATCGAGGAAATCGCGATCGTGGCTGATCAGGATCACGGTGCCCTCGTAATCGCCAAGCATCTCCTCGAGCACGTCGAGCGTTTCGAGGTCGAGGTCGTTGGTCGGCTCGTCCAGTACCAGGAGGTTCGACGGCTTTGCCAGCGCGCGCGCCAGCATCAGCCGGCCGCGCTCGCCGCCGGAAAGCACCTCCAGCGGCGTGCGCATCTGTTCTTGCGCGAAAAGAAAGTCCTTCATGTAGCTGACCACGTGTTTCGGCTTGCCGCCGACCATGACGTGGTCGCCGCGGCCGCCGGTCAGCGCTTCCGCGAGCGTCGATTTCGGATCGAGGCTTTCACGATGCTGGTCGAGGGTGGCCATTTCGATATTGGCGCCGAGCCGGACCGTGCCGCTATCGGGCGGATCGTTGCCGATCAAAAGATGAACCAGCGTAGTTTTCCCGGCGCCGTTCGGTCCGACGATGCCGATGCGGTCACCGCGCTGGACCCGAATTGAGAAGCCATCGACAATCTTGCGGTCGCCATAGGCCTTGGCGATGTTCTTCGCCTCGATGACCAGCCGGCCAGATTTGTCAGCTTCAGCGGCCGCGAGGTTGGCATTGCCGTCAGCACCGCGATAATTTCGCCGCTGGTCGCGCAGCGCGTGCAGATTGCCGAGCCGCTTGACGTTGCGCTTGCGGCGGCCGGAAACGCCATAGCGCAGCCAGTGTTCCTCGTTGACGATCTTGCGGTCGAGCTTGTGCTGCTCGCGCTTTTCTTCCGCCAGCACTTCGTCGCGCCAGGCCTCGAAGGCGGAGAAGCCGCGATCGATCTGCCGGATCTGGCCGCGGTCGAGCCAGGCGGTCGAACGCGACAGGTTGGAGAGGAAACGGCGGTCGTGGCTGATGAGGACGAGCGCGCATTTGCGGCTCGCCAGTTCACCTTCCAGCCATTCAATGGTTGGGAGGTCGAGATGGTTGGTTGGCTCGTCCAACAGCAGAATATCGGGCGAGGGCGCCAGCACCCGCGCCAGCGCGGCGCGGCGGGCCTCGCCGCCGGAGACATGCGCGGGGTCTTCATCGCCGGAGAGCCCAAGCTGTTCGACAAGATAGCGCGCCTGGTAGTGATCATCGCCGGGGCCGAGGCCTGCCTCGACATAGGCCAGCGTGGTCTTGTGGTCGCCGAAGTCAGGCTCCTGCGGCAGATAGCGGATGGTGGCGCCGGGCTGCACGAAGCGGCTGCCGCTGTCGGGCTCGACCAAGCCGGCGGCGATCTTGAGCAGCGTCGATTTGCCGGAGCCGTTGCGGCCGATCAGGCAGACGCGCTCGCCCGACGACACCGACAATTCCACGCCCGATAACAGCGGCGTGCCGCCAAACGTCAGCCTGATGTCTTTCAACTGGATCAGCGGCGGCGCCATCGTTCAATCCTGGTTCGGCGCAGACTGCTGCGCCCGCTGGCGCTGGATGCGGCGGATGGCTTGGTCGAGCGCCGACAGGAACGCCGAGCGGTCGCGCGGTGCAAAGGACTTTGGACCGCCGGTGACTTCGCCAGACGAGCGCAAATCCGTCATCAGATTGCGTACTGCCAGCGTCATGCCGATCGATGCTTCCGTGAACGGCTTGCCGTTCGGCGCGATCACCTCCGCGCCGGCTTTCACGCAGCGGCTGGCGAGCGGAATATCCGATGTGATGACGATGTCGCCGCGGCCGGCGCGCTCAGCGATCCAGTTGTCGGCGGCGTCCATGCCGGAACCGGCAGCGATGCGCTCGATCAGCGGATCCTGCGGCACGCGGATGAAATTTCCCGCAACGACGCTGACCGGCAGGCCGTGGCGGGTCGCGACGCGATAGATCTCGTCCTTCACCGGGCAGGCGTCGGCATCGACATAGATGCGGGTGGGGTTCACGTCAGGCATTCAGTCAGGCATATCGGTTCGACAGCGGTTCTTTTGAACGCGCGTGGTAACCTATTCGATGCCGGAATGCGAGGAAAACAGAGGGTGGGAACACGCTTGCCTCGGCACATTCTTCGCGTACCATTACCGGCGGAAAAACAACCAAAAACAACAGGAAATGGCATGCCCATCGAGCCGTATTGCGTCCAAGCCTACAACACCGCCAAACAATCCGAAAACAAGATGCATGACGACACCGTGGCAAAGCGGTTCGGATTCTCGGGTGGACTGGTCCCCGGCGTCGACGTGATGGCCTATATGATGCATCAGCCAGTCGCCAAATGGGGCCGTGCCTTCCTCGACCGCGGACTGATCGAGGCGCGTTTCGTCAAGCCGGTCTATGACGGCGAACTCGCGGAGCTGACAGCGGAAGAAGACAACGGCGTGCTGTCGATCGAGGTGCAGAGCCGCGGCGAGCTTTGCGCCACCGGCACCGCGTCCTTGCCGGCGTCTGCGCTCGCGGTTTCGATTGCGGACTATAGGGAAGTCGCAGCCGTGGCCGAGCGCAAGCCAGTTAATGCCGCTTCGTATGAAGTCGGCAAATGGCTCGGCACCACCCCGCGCGACTGGGCGGGTGAAGCGGCCACGGGATATCTCGCCGACATCAGGGAAACCGATCCGATCTACGCCAGGGAAGGTCTCGGTCGTCCCGGCCTGCTGCAGCGGGTGATGAATCGCGTGCTGGTCGACAATGCCATCCTGGGCCCGTGGATTCACGTCGGCAGCCGCATGCAGCTTTTATCGGCCGCAAAAGCGGGAGACGTCATCACGGCGCGTGCGAAAGTAATCGGCAATTACGACAAGAAGGGCCACCGTTTCGTCGAACTCGACGCGCTGGTCGTCGGCAACGGCAACACGCCGCTGGCGCATTGCCACCACATCGCGATCTACCAGCCGCGCGAGCAGGCGGCGGCGTAGAAGGCGCGGCGGCGCCTCGCGATTCACCTGTCATTCCCCGCGAAGGCGGGAATCTAGTACGCCGCGGCTTCTCGTTTCTATCACTAACGTCTCTGGAATACTGGGTCACCCGCCTTCGCGGGTGATGACAGTTTCCTATGTGGCCAGTAGCGGCGCGCTACGCCGCCTGCTTCGCCTTGGCATCCCGAATCGCGCGCCACACCCGTTCCGGCGTCAGCGGCATGTCGATATGGGTGATGCCGTAATCCGACAGCGCGTCGATCACCGCGTTGACGATGCAGACGAGGCTGCCGGCGCAACCGGCTTCGCCGCAGCCCTTGGTGCCCAGCGGATTGGATTTTGCCGGCGAGGGATGGTCGCCGATTTCCATTGGCGGAATGTCTCCGGCCCGCGGTAGCGCGTAATCCATGAATGAGCCGGTGATCGGCTGGCCGCTGGCGTCGTAGCTGACCTGCTCCATCAGCGCTTGGCCGATGCCCTGCGCGACGCCGCCGTGCAACTGGCCGGCGACGATCATCGGATTGACCACGGTGCCGAAATCATTGACCGCGAAATAGCGGATGATCTTGACGACGCCGGTCTCGGGATCGATTTCCACTTCCGCAACATGGCAGCCGTTGGGGAAGGTGGACGGCGTGTCCTTGGTGGCATGGTCGACGTCGAGCGACAGCGGTACGCCTTCGGGCATCTTGCCCTCGCGCAGGCGCTTTGCCAGATCCATGATGCCGATCGAGCGGTCGGTGCCGGCGATGGTGAATCGGCCATTGGAAAATTCGATGTCGCCTTCGGATGCTTCCATCAGATGCGCGGCCGCCTGCTTGCCTTTTGCGATCACAAGCGCGGAGGCTTCCACGATCGCGTGACCCGTTGCCGTGATCGAGCGCGAGCCGCCGGTGCCGTTGCCGAAGCGGACGAGATCGCTGTCGTTCTGCTCGATCGTGATCTTTTCGAAGGGGACGCCGAGCTGCGCTGACAGCACCTGGGCGAACGGCGTGGCGTGGCCCTGGCCGTAGTCGAGCGTGCCGGTGGTCAGCTTCACTGAGCCGTCTGGCTCAAAGGTGATCTTGCCGAGTTCGCCGCTCGGCGGCGCGGTGACTTCGAGGTACGAGCCGACAGCGATGCCGCGCAGCTTGCCGTTCTTCTTGCTCTCCTTCTTGCGCTTGGCAAAATTGGCGTGATCGGAAATCTCCAGCGCCTTGTTGAAGACGCCTGCGAAATCGCCGCTGTCATAGGTGACGCCGCTCGCCGCCGCGAACGGCAGTTGCGACGGCTTGATGAAGTTGCGCTTGCGCAGCGTCAGCCGGTTGATGCCCATCTCGTCGGCGGCGCGGTCGATCAGCCGCTCCATGTAGTAGTTGGCCTCCGGCCGGCCGGCGCCGCGATAGGCGCCCATCAAGGTTGTGTTGGTCAAAACCGTCTTGATGTCGACGCCAAGCAGCGGCGTACGGTAGACGCTGGCGAGGTTCTTGCCGGTGTTGAGCGACAGCGGCCCCGGCGCGACACCGGTGATGTAGGCGCCGAGATTGCCGTAGCCCGAGAGCCGCACCGCGAGAAACTTGCCTTCGGCGTCGAGCGCCAGTTCGGCGTGGATGAGCTGCGCGCGACCGTGGCTGTCGGAGAGGAAGCTGGTCGAGCGTTCGTCGGTCCATTTTACCGGACGGCCCAGAACCTTCGCGGCGTGCAGGATGCAGGTGTATTCGGGATAGCTGACGTTCTTCATGCCGAAGGAGCCGCCGACATTGGCGGTCAGGATACGCACCTTGTCGTTCGGCACGTTGAGGATTTTCGCCAACGTCACCTTGTTACCGGAGACGCCCTGCGTCGGCACATGAAGCGTGAAGCGTTCGGCCGCCTTGTCGTAGGCGGCCAGCGCCACGCGCGGCTCCATCGACACCACGGCGACGCGGGTGTTGACGATATCGAGTTTTGTGACATGCGCGGCAGCGGCGAACGCGGCGTCGATCTTGGCCGTATCGCCATAGTGGTAGTCGAGCGCGACGTTGTTCGGGATGTGATCGTAAAGCTGCGGCGCGCCGGGCTTTGCGGCTTCCGCCGCATCGGTCACGGCAGGCAGCGGCTCGATGTCAAGCTCGACGGCCTCCGCCGCATCGCGCGCCTGCCCCAGCGTTTCCGCGACCACGAAGGCCACGGGGTCGCCGACGAAGCGCACCTTGTCGGTCGCCAGCGCCGGACGGTTGGTCTGCAACAGCGGCGATCCATCCCGGCTCTTCAGCGGCAGGCCGCAGGTGAAGGGGCCGTAGCCGGCGGCTTCCAGGTCCTTGCCGGTCCAGACGCCGAGCACGCCCGGCATCGCCTTGGCGGCGGCCGTGTCGATCCCCCTGATGATTCCGTGGGCATGGCTGGAGCGCACCATCCAGCAATAGGCCTGGCCGGGCAGGGTGAAATCGTCGGTGTATTTGCCCCTGCCGCGCACCAGCGTGTCGTCTTCCTTGCGGCGCACTGGCTGCCCCACACCGTATTTTTGCAGTGCGATAGCGTTGTCCAGAGAGGGGGCCGGCGTGTGATCTTGCATCGAAAGCACCTGAAATGCTGGGGATTCTCTTGGATTTCTTGCTGGATTCTGGGTTCCGCGAGTTCCCGCTCAGATAACGCACCGCGTCATGCACGACAACGCCTGATTGGGCATAGTCCTATGTGATGGGTTGTTGCGTAGCCCCTTGGCGCTGCTAAAGTTTCCGTGAACGGTAATTTTCTTCGGCGGCCCGGACGCGGCCTGCGGAAAGACAGTTTTGATGAACCACGATACGCGGCTGCGCGAAGCCCTTGAGGCCCGCGCCAGCCCGTCAGGGTCGGTTGCGGCGGCCACGGCAAACGGTGTCTATGCCGCGCTGGACCTTGGCACCAACAATTGCCGGCTTTTGATCGCCAGCCCGGCCGGCGACGGTTTTCGCGTCGTGGATTCGTTTTCACGGATCATCCGGCTTGGCGAGGGCATTTCCGCAACCGGTTCCATCAGCGAGGCGGCGATCGAGCGCGCCATCGCGGCGCTCAGCATCTGCAGCGACAAGATCCGCTACCGCAAGGCCAAGCGCCTGCGGCTGATCGCAACCGAAGCCTGCCGCGCCGCCGCCAATGCCGACAGCTTTCGTGCCCGCGTCGCGAGCGAGACCGGCATCCGGCTCGAGGTGATCGATCGCGAGACCGAGGCAACACTCGCTGTCATCGGCTGCTCGCCGCTGCTCGACGCAAAAGGGCGGGGCGCGATCCTGTTCGACATTGGCGGCGGCTCGACCGAGCTGGTCCGGATCGAGCGCGATCCGGAAGAGCAGAACGTGGCGCCGCGCATCAAGGCGTGGATGTCGGTCCCGCTCGGCGTCGTCACGCTGGCTGAGCATTTCGGCGGACGTGACGTCACGGCGGCATCCTATGCCCGGATGGTGCGCGAAGTCGCGCAATATGTGGCGCCGTTTGCGGCCGAGCACGGCACTGATTTGCGTGACATGCATATGCTGGGCACCTCGGGCACCGTGACGACGCTTGCCGGCATCCATCTCAATCTGGCGCGCTACGACCGCCGGCGCATCGACGGCGTCTGGATGAACGGCCCCGACGTCACCGCGGTGATTCAGCGGCTGCTCGGCATGAGCTATCAGGAGCGGGCCAACAATAATTGCATCAGCGTCGAGCGCGCCGATCTGGTGCTGGCCGGCTGCGCCATTCTCGACGCGATCCGCGACGCCTTTCCATTGCCTCGGCTCCGCGTCGCCGACCGCGGCCTGCGCGAGGGCATGCTGGTCGAGATGATGCGAGAGGACGGCGCGCTGCGGCCGTGCTGATGCGGGCTATGCCCGAAAACCGGAAGAGCGGCTGAAAGCCAGCCGCTCTTCCCTGAAAGCTGAGCGGGAGGGCCGCACTAGGCGGCACGCCGCACCTCTTCCATATTTTGCTTAATCTGCTTTCCGGCATCGTCGGCCAGTTTGAGCGACATATCGGCTATCCGACGGCTGCTCTCCAGAACAGATCCCACGGTCTCACGTACCAGGTCCGTCTGAACGGCTGCAACCTCCTGAGGCGTTCGGCAGGCCCACAATTCGTTCATTCGGTCCATGCTCGTCTCGACCTGATGGCGAACCAACTGCAGGTATTCCTGCGAGATGCCACCCATCACCTTGGCAGCAGTTGTGCCGGTATAAAGGATGGTTTGCGCGTTGCGGGCCGATCGTTCGGTTGCCTGTTGCACTCCTTCTCCTGACAGGCCGAGCGTACGACCAAGTTGCTCGGTGGACCGCCCCATGACGGTCGTCGCCATATCCAGGCCGAAGCGCCAGGTGTTCTGTAACGTCTCGGCGTTTTGCTGGAATAGAGTAGCGCTTGCCCGGGCCACTTCCTCGCCGGCTTCGGCCGCCACTTGTCCGACGCGCGTCGTCTGCTCGGCTGCAGCTTGTCCAAACCGGCTGGTCTGTTCAGCAGTCTTCTCGCCGGCGCGGCGTGCTGCGTCTTCCATACCTTGGGTAGACTTCTCCTCTTGGCGTGGGTTTGCCATCTTATCTCTCCGCTGATTGCAGGTTGATGACTTCCCCAGCTCCGTCCCGGGCAACGCAATCGCTGTGAGACCGTTCCAAGCCTTCCGAACTTTTCCGCGCTTCTCGTTCAGTTCGCAACGACTGCTTAGGAACGTCGGCAACATGTCGCGGTTGTGCCGCAGACTGGCTATTCACCCGCCGCAATTCGGCTGGCTACGCACATCACGAGGCTCAGCGAATGTCCACTGCCGAAATCATCCTTGTCGCCGTTATCGGTGTCCTCCTTGTTCTGGTGATCGGGAATATAGTGTTCTCGTTCCTGGCCGAACGAAAGAACCCACCGATCGGCAGTTTCATCGACTGCGACGGTGTGCGGCTGCATTACCTCGAACGGGGTGACCCGGCAGCTCGGTGCGTCGTGCTGTTCCATGGCAACGGCACGATGATCCAGGATCTCATCATCAGCGGACTTGTGGATCGTCTTGCCAGCCGCAGCCGGGTCATATGCTTTGATCGGCCGGGCTTCGGATACAGCGGGCGGCCGCGCGCGCGGATCTGGACTGCAACGTCCCAAGCGGCGCTGTTTGTAAAGGCGCTTAAACAGCTCGGTGTGCGCGATCCTGTCGTGCTCGGCCACTCCTGGGGCACGCTGGTTGCTGCCGCCATCGGATTTCAAAACGACTACCCGATCCGCGGTCTTGTGCTTGCCTCCGGATACTACTTCCCCACGCCGCGGTGGGACTTCTGGATGCTGTCAGGTCCGGCGATACCGATCATAGGGGACCTGGTCCGTTACACAGTCGCGCCGATGATCTCATGGGCCATTTTGCCGGGCCTCATTCGCAAGCTCTTTGCGCCCCGCTCTGTCCCCGAAAACTTCAAGCATGGCTTTCCAGCGTCCCTGACGCTCAGGCCAAAGCAGCTTAGGGCGGCCGCTGAGGAAAGCGCGTTCCTCATTCCCCAGGCCGCACGGTTCCAGTTTCGTTATTCGAGCATTCGGTGCCCGGTCCACATCTTCCATGGAACGGGAGACCAGATCATCGAACCCGAGCAGGCCAGGCGTCTACACAGGGTGCTTGGTCGTTCCGACCTGCATCTCATGCCGGACGCCGGACACATGGTGACCTATGCCGACAGCACCGCTATTGCGCAGGCCGTCGAGTCCCTGGAAATCGCCATGATCAAATAGGGGCTGGCGCTTCAACGCGTAGCCACTTCCGTGCTACTGATTCCAGGCTCCGGGTCTGGGCTGGCATTTCAAGACAAGTATCGATATGGCGAAAGACACCACCGGACGGCTGCACGTCACGGTCAAGAGCGCGGGCAAGCGCAAGCTGTCGTCAAAGCTCTGGCTGGAGCGGCAGCTCAACGATCCCTACGTGGCCAAGGCCAAGCGGGAGGGCTATCGCTCGCGCGCGGCCTACAAGCTGATCGAAATCGACGACAAGTATCGGTTTCTCAAGCCCGGCAACGCCGTGGTCGATCTGGGCGCGGCCCCCGGCGGCTGGAGCCAGATCGCGGCCAGGCGTGTCGGCGCGATCAATGGCAAGGGCAAAGTGGTCGCGATCGATCTGCTGGAAATGCCGGAAATTCCCGGCGTCGATTTCGCGCAGCTCGACTTTCTGGCCGAGGACGCACCCGAAAAGCTGATTGCCATGATGGGCGGGCGCGCCGATGTCGTAATGTCCGACATGGCGGCCAACACCACCGGCCACCGCAAGACCGATCAGCTCCGCATCATCGGCCTCGTCGAGACGGCGGCGGCCTTTGCCGCCGAGGTGCTCAATCCCGGCGGGACGTTCCTGGCAAAAGTCTTTCAAAGCGGCGCCGATGCCGAACTCGTCGCGCAATTGAAGCGCGACTTTTCCAGCGTGCGCCACGTCAAGCCGGCCTCGAGCCGGCAGGACTCCTCGGAGCGCTACGTGCTGGCGATGGGATTTCGAGGGCACCGCAGTCAGCCCTGAGCGCAACCTTTGCGGCCCGTGACTTGATAGCGTCTCCAGCAGTTGCAGTAGAAGACGCGAGCGGGCGCTAGGTCTTGACAATTCCTCTGGAACTTTCCTCCCATACGGCGTATTTCATTACTCGGGCGTGGTCTGTTTACCGCTTGCAGCGCTGACGCCACCGGGAATTTCTGCAGCGAGCCGCGCCTCCGTCTGGGAAGGAGTATTCCCGTGATGGAGCAGAGGACCAGAGTTGGCAATCGATTGTTAGCTGCGTTGCCGCCGGCAGACCTCGATTTGCTTGTGCGTCATTTCCGATTGGTTAGCCTTGAACGTGACGCCGTGCTGGTGCGGTCGGGCGATCCAATAGAACGGATTCATTTCCCGCTTAGCGGCCTGATCGCTTTCGTGATGGATATGCCGAGCGGACAAACCGTCGCGACCGCCGTCGTTGGCAATGAAGGAGCCGTGGGAGTCCTGACGAGTCTGGGGCCTTCCCGCTCTCCGATGACGGCGGTGGTGCGGGTGGCGGGGACTGCGCTACAGATCTCGCCAGCACAGTTTCAGGCGTCGCTTGAACGCAGCGGCGCCTTGAGGGGAACGGTTCAAACCCACACCAGGGCGCTAATGGCCCAATTCCAACACGTCGCAGCCTGCAATGCGCTGCACTCGGTGACGGCCCGGCTGGCAAGATGGTTGCTGCAGCTCCGCGATCGTGCCGACGGCGACATCCTGCCGCTGACGCAAGACACGCTTTCGGAATTGCTCGGTGTGCGCCGCCCGACGGTGACGCATGTCATATGCAAGCTGCGCGAGTCGGGCGGAATCCGATCCAATCGGCGCGGCTCGATCGAGATTGACAGGCCGCGGCTCGAGGCGGCGACATGTGAGTGCTACCAACTCATGCGCCGTAGAATCGATCGCATCGTCCTGACGGACGAAATGAAATCGGCGCCTGTGGCCGAAGCTTCCCTGTTTGCCAATGCGGACGAAGAGCGGCAGCGCACTCCCGCGCGGGGTGTAACCGGCCAACGGCCAAAGGGGTCATTGAGAGGTCATTGACCGGATTGCAGGCCTCAACGGCTCGACGTCGATTGCAGGGCGAAAGCGGTCCCGAGCAAGCGCCATTTTTCTTCCGGCTCGTGAACCCAGGCCTCCCGGGCAAACCATTCGTGGTTGGACTGGCAGATCAGAGGTGCGTGCGAAAAACACCGGGCGTGAAGGGCGCCGCGAGTCACCCCAGCCGCTGATCCCGTGCGTCCTCGGTGCCTTCGCTGGCGGCCTTCTTGGTCGCTGCTTTTTCCGCAGCCTTGCGGCTGGAGATCTCGACGACCTTGCGTCCCGAAATCTCGTGGCCGGCGTCGTCTGGCATCTGCCAGAAGAAGTATGCCGACGCCGCTGAGATGATCGCGACCACGAGGAACGCGGGCGGGAATACGCCGGCACTCAACTCGGTGACATGCTGGTACAACATGGTCGATTCCACCGAGAACGCGCCGACGGCGACGCCTGCCGAAATCGCCAGTTGCTGGTTGACGCTGACGAGCGTGGTCGCTCTGCTCATCTGCGCCGGTTCGACCTCGGCATAGGCGACGGTATTGATCGCGGTGAATTGCAGCGAGCGGAAGAAGCCGCCGACCACCAGGATGATGAAGATCAGCAACAGCGGCGTTGTCACCGTGAACAATGCGCAGGCCGCGAGGAAGACCGCGCTGATGACGGCGTTGACCGTCATCATGTAGCGGAAGCCGAAGGCGCGGATGATCCGCGCCGCCAGCGTCTTCATCCCCATGGCGCCGACGGCCGAAGCAAACGTCACCATGCCGGACTGGAACGGCGTCAGCCCAAAACCTTCCTGCATTAATAGCGGCAGCAGGAACGGCAGCGCGCCGATGCCGAGCCGGAACAGGAAGCCGCCGATAATGCTGGCGCGCATGGTGGACAGTCGCAGCAGCGAGAAATCCAGCACCGGCGAGCCGGTTCGTTTCGCGTGCATGACATAGAGCGTCATCGAGATGGTGCCGACTGCGACGAGGCCCGCGATAACAGGCCAGGGCAACAAATTGAGGCCCGCGACCGAAAGGCCAAAGGCGATGCCGGCTAGCCCAATCCCGGCCAGCACCAGCCCGTAGAGATCGAAGCGCTCGGGATCCTCGCTCTTGATCGGGTCGATGTACTTCATCGCCATGAAGATGCCGAGCAGCCCGATCGGGATGTTGATCAGAAAGATCCAGTGCCAGGAGAAATAGGTGGTGATGAAGCCGCCGAGCGGCGGGCCGATCACCGGCCCGACCAGAGCCGGCACTGTTACCCATGTCATCGCATTGACCAGCGCGCTCTTGTCGATCGAGCGCAACAGCACCAGCCGCCCGACCGGCGTCATCATCGCCCCGCCCATGCCTTGCAGGATGCGGGCGATCACAAAATGGGTGATGTTCTGCGACAGCGCACAGCCAATCGACCCGATCATGAACACGCCGATCGCGATCGAGAACACCATGCGCGCGCCGAAACGGTCCGCGGTCCAGCCGCTGGCCGGAATGAACACGGCGAGCGAGAGCAAATAGGACGTGATCGCCAATTTCAGTGTCAGCGGGCTCGTGCCGATGTCAGCCGCGATCGCCGGCAGCGAGGTCGCAATCACCGTCGAGTCCATGTTCTCCATGAACAGGGCGGTGGCGACGATCAGCGGGATCAGGCGTTGCTTATCCATCGGGATGGGGGGCCGGAGAGAGAAACAGGCAGGCGAGGGGCCTGTATCATCCCGCCGTCACACAAGCCATTGCGGAACCGGGCAAACCACCTAAATCCTGCGTGACGCTGGTATGCACCGCGCCAGGCCCGGAGGTCCGCATGATCTACGTTCTCGCTGCTCTGTTGCCGCCGCTCGGGCTGCTCCTGAACGGGCAGCCGTTTTCGGCGATCTTCAACCTGGTCCTGATCGTGTTTTGCCTGGTTTTCGGGCTGATCTTCCACGTCCTGCTCTTGGTGCCGTCGGCGCATGCGCTGATCGCGGTTCACATGAAGCGGGAGGACCGCCGCCACCGCGAGGTGGTAGAGGCGATCCGCCAGCACGGGCCACCGCCGGGCTATCGGCCGTAAGGCCTTCCCGTAAGCTCTCCCGCTAAACCCTTGGGATTGCGGCGTTTCCCGAAAAGTCTGTGCATAGCAGTCAAACGCTTTGATTCGGCGTGCTGCCATGCTATCGACCACCGTCAACCCCATCGATGGGCTTCGATTCGACGGCGATGCCGCTAGCATCGCCGAAGGCGGCGTTCATCCATAGAACTGATCGCGGCGGCGAGCCGCCGAAAGGAGTTGGCAATGGCGCAGGGACTTCAGGGTATCCGTGAAGCCTTCACGTTCGACGATGTGCTTCTGAAGCCCGGTCTTTCGGATATCTTGCCCTCGGAGGCTGATATCCGCTCCCATGTGACCCGCGCGATTCCGCTGAACATTCCGATTATCGCGTCGGCGATGGACACGGTCACCGAAGCGCGCATGGCGATCGCAATGGCGCAGGCGGGCGGCATCGGCGTCATCCACCGCAATTTCGAGCCGGACGGGCAAGCCGCCCAGGTGCGGCAAGTCAAGAAGTATGAATCGGGAATGGTGGTCAATCCGCTGACCATCGGTCCCGACGCGATGCTGTCGGACGCGCTGGCGCTGATGAAGGACCATGGCTTTTCCGGCATTCCCGTCGTCACCGGCGCCAGCAAGAACACGCCCGGCAAGCTGATCGGCATTCTCACCAACCGCGACGTCCGCTTTGCGACCAATCCCAAGCAAAAAGTCTCGGAGCTGATGACGCACGAGAACCTCGTCACGGTTCGCGAGAACGTCAGCCAGGACGAGGCCAAGCGGATGCTGCACACGCACCGCATCGAAAAACTGCTCGTCGTCGACGACCAGTACCGCTGCGTCGGGCTGATCACCGTCAAGGACATGGAAAAGGCGGTTGCGCATCCGCTCGCCTGCAAGGACGAGCATGGCCGCCTGCGTGTGGCTGCCGCGACCACGGTCGGCGAGGGCGGCTTTGAGCGCACCGAGCGGCTGATCGATGCCGGCGTCGACCTGATCGTGGTCGATACCGCGCACGGCCATTCCTCGCGGGTACTCGAGGCGGTCAACCGCATCAAGCGACTTTCCAACGCAGTGCAGGTGATTGCCGGCAACATCGCAACGAAAGAGGGCGCGCAGGCGCTGATCGACGCGGGCGCTGACGCGATCAAGGTCGGCATCGGGCCGGGCTCGATCTGCACCACGCGCATCGTCGCCGGTGTCGGCGTGCCGCAGCTCACCGCGATCATGGATGCGGTGGAAGCGGCGAAGAAAGCCGACGTTTCAGTGATTGCCGATGGCGGCATCAAATATTCCGGCGATCTGGCCAAAGCGCTCGCCGCGGGCGCCGACATCGCCATGGTCGGCTCGCTGCTCGCCGGCACCGACGAGACGCCCGGTGAAGTGTTTCTGTGGCAGGGCCGCTCCTACAAGGCCTATCGCGGCATGGGGTCGGTCGGCGCGATGGCGCGCGGCTCGGCCGACCGCTACTTCCAGCAGGACATCAAGGATACGCTGAAACTGGTGCCCGAGGGCATCGAGGGCCAGGTGCCGTACAAGGGGCCAGTCGCCAACGTCATGCACCAGCTCGCCGGCGGCCTGCGTGCCGCGATGGGCTATGTCGGCGCCCGCAATCTCGCCGAATTCCACGCCAAGGCTCAGTTCGTCCGCATCACCGGCGCGGGCCTGCGCGAAAGCCACGTCCACGACGTGACGATCACGCGGGAAAGCCCGAATTATCCGGGCGGGGCGTGATTCTCCCTGTACGCGGTCCTTCCGGGGCGATGCGAAGCATCGAACTATGGAATTGCGCACCTGAGAATCTCGAGATTCCGGGTCTGGTGCTCGCGCACCATCCCGGAATGACGGCGTTTTAAGAAGGGATGCGGTACTCGCCACCGTCATTGCGAGGAGCGCTAGCGACGAAGCAATCACTCTTTTTCGTTGACGAGAATGAATTGCTTCGCTTCGCTCGCAATGACGAAAAACAACAAACCGGAGGAACAACCATGTCCCAGGGCAAACGCATCGTCCTCGCTTCGCGCCCCGTCGGCGAGCCCAAACCTTCCGATTTCCGTCTCGAAGATTGCCCGATCTCCACGCCGGGCGCCGGCGAGGTGCTCCTTCGCACCATCTGGCTGTCGCTCGATCCCTACATGCGCGGACGCATGAGCGAGGGGCCGTCCTATGCGCAGCCGGTGCCGATCGGGGGCGTGATGGAAGCCGGCACGGTCAGCGAGGTGATCGCCTCAAACAATCCCGCCTTCGCCAAGGGCGACATCGTGCTATCGCGCAATGGTTGGCAAACGCATGCGATTTCCGATGGCAAAGGCCTGACGAAAATCGATCCTGACATTGCGCCGATCTCGACCGCGGTCGGCGTGCTCGGCATGCCCGGCATGACCGCGTATACGGGCCTGCTCGACATCGGCAAGCCGCAAGCGGGCGAGACGGTCGTCGTCGCGGCCGCTTCCGGCGCGGTCGGCTCGGCGGTCGGCCAGATCGCCAAGATCAAGGGGGCGCGCGCGGTCGGCATCGCCGGCGGCAAGGACAAATGCGCTTACGTCAAGAATGAACTCGGGTTCGACGATTGCCTCGATCACCGTGATCCTGACCTCGCGGCCAAGTTGAAGTGTGCCTGCCCAAAGGGCATCGACGTCTATTTTGAAAACGTCGGCGGTGCCGTGTTCGAAGCGGTGTTCCCGCTGCTCAATGCCTTTGCGCGCGTTCCCGTGTGCGGCCTGATCGCGCATTACAACGACACGCAGGCGGTGGCGCCGAAATGGGCACCGTCCCTGATGCGCGCGGTATTGACCAAGCGCCTGACCATCCGCGGTTTCATCGTCAGCGATTTCGCCGCGCGTCACGGCGACTTCCTGCGCGACATGTCGGGGTGGGTGCGCGAGGGCAAGGTCAAGCACAAGGAGTTCGTCACCGAAGGCCTCGAGAGCGCGCCGGCCGCGTTCATGGGCCTTCTGAAAGGCGCCAATTTCGGCAAGCAGCTCGTACGCGTCGGGCCGGACAAGATTTGAAGCCGGCGCGCCCGAGTTCTAGGAACCATCAACGAAGAAGCTCACGGCTACTTGAGGCGCGCGGCGGAACGTCCCCTCGAAACTGTCGTTTGGTTTTGACATTCAAAGGAGAAGCCAAATGATGAACTGCAAGAAACTATCGCTCGGCTTGGTTGCCGCTACGATGCTGGCCACTCCTGCAATGGCTCAAGTGGTCTATCAGGAGCCCGGCGTTATAGGCTATAGCTATCCGAACTCAGCTTACGTCACAGGAGGCTACGGCGTCAGGACCACGCCCCCGGGCTACTATTATGGTAGCCGGTTTCACCCGGCTCCACGCGTGGGCGCATTTGCGTCACAGCCTTGGGACGATGGCTCCTACTATTCCTATGGTCTCGTTGAGCGCCAGTGGTGATGCTCTCTGAAAACTAGGAATTCCTGCCAATCAGCGAATCCAGATCAACATCGGATTGTCCCGGCGCTCTGACGTGCCGGACCTCAAAGGCGTCGGGCTGGAAACGATACTCTACCAGCCCGACTTCCTTTGTGCCGATGACCGGTTGAATTCTGTCTGGAAGGATGAAACCTGTCGACGGCGCCCAGATATGGCGCGTGTGGCGATAGGTGAAGTCGCGACGCTGGTGGACGTGGCCTGAGGCGACCAGCCGCAGATCCACCGCGGAGAACAGCTCGACCAGATCGTTGCGCCTCGGCTGCGGAACGTAGCGGATCGCGGTTTCGGCCGTCTCGGGATCATCAGGCGCGTTCAGAAACAGCGGCTTGTGCAGGAACAGCGCGGCCGGCTTGCCGTTCACGCGCGCAAGTTCTAAGGCGAGCCAATCGAACTGCTCAGCCTCGCTCTCGATCCCCGTGTTCATGATCAGCGAGTTCAGCCCTATAAAGCACCAGCCCGCCGCATCGAAACGCCAGCGGTCCTCGCCGATCACGGAAAGATATTTCTGCCGCTCGTGTTCGGTTGCCGGCGGCTTCGGCGGGGCGCCGACAGCCGTCGGATTGTCACCGACGTCGTGATTGCCCGGCAGATGCCGGCTGGGCACCGGCAGCGCGTCGTGCAGTTCCTTTGCAAAATTGAGATCGTCCGGGCTGGTCGGCGCATCGAAGGCGAGATCGCCAGTATTGATGACCAGATCGGGACGCGTTGCGTCGATATGCTCGCTGACGCGGTGAAAATTGTCGGTGAGTTTCTGCAGACGGCGGGCGAGGTGGGTGTCGGAAATTTGCGTCAGGCGAAACTCGGGCATGCAATAGTCCTTTTGGACGGATTATCGCCGCGTCCCGAGTCAGAACGATGACGGATCCGAACTCTTGCCCAACCTCAATCGTCGTACCCCGGGTACCCAGTGCAGATCTCAGGTGTTACCCCAACGTCCGTCGCCAGAACGCTAGCATATCCGCCTTGAACAGCTCGGCATCCCCATCGCGGCTTCCAATCTTCGCGCCCTTGCGGCCGTAGCCGGCCTTCAGCGCATAGATCATCAGGTCGCGGTCGGTCAGCTTGCTCTCCGCGACGCCCTGAAGCGGATGGATGAAGGCGCCGTCATTGGCGATATAGGCCGTCGGCGCGGCGGGGGAGACGGACGCGTCGGGGACGTTCTCGATTCCAGTGCCGCGGTCAAAGCTGTGCTGCGCGCCGCCGATCAGCCGTATCGTCGCCTTGCCGCCGGAAAGGCGGATGGCCTGGCAGTGGCCCTGCACCTGCATCGGCGAGCACCATTCATCGGCATCGCCCATGATGACGCGGATTTCGGTTTCGTCGACGGACGGATCGAGGAACTGGTGGCCGCTCCAGGGATAGGCGGCAAGCACGCTCCTAAATCCGGCGCCCGCGCCGATCACTGCATCGGCAAAGCGTCGCGTCGCGGCCGTCAGCACGGCTGAGCCGCCGCGGCTGTGGCCCTGCGCGCCGATCCGGGAGGCGTCGATCTCCGGATGGGTTGACAGCATCTGCCATGCCGCCAGCACGTCATAGGCGCTGGCGGCAAACGAGAACTGGGTCTGATTGGCAACCGTCGAGGTCACGTCGCGCCCGCCGAAACTGTCGAGGACAAACGCTGCAAAACCGTCGCCGACCACCGTTTCGGCATGCGCAAGGTGCGAGGGCGCAACGCCGAGGCTGCCGGGCACCACCATCACCAGCGGGAGCTTTCCGTTGAGCCTGCGATTGTTCGAGGCCGGCAGGAACAGCTTGCCATCGATCACAAGTCTGGGCAGCTCGGCCGCATTGCTGATGACGTGGAAGTAGTTGACGGGATTGGCGGTGAGAATGTCGAAATTCTGTCCCTTGACGCCGCCAGCAAAAACAATGTCCTGATCGCGAAATCGCAAGTTGCAATCCTCCCGCGGCTGCTCTCTTTCGGCGACCGTCAGGGATACAGTAGAGCGCTGGTTATTCCCGTCAAAGCAAATGTGCCCGACGGTCTTGCCATCTTTAGATCTCAATGCGCCTCAGAGCACGCGGTAGCGGATCGCGAAGGCGTCGTGGATTTCGGTCGTCACCGTTCCGCCATTGGCGGCGACGATGCCGTCGGCCAGGTGCCACGGCCCGAACTGGTCGGAGCGCGATGGGCTTGCCGGCAGCCGCAGCCGGAACGTGCTCTGGGCCCGGCCGGGCAGGTTCAGCACCATCATCCGCTCGGTGGTGCGGTAATCGAGCGTCACGGTCCCGCGCAAGATGCTGCGGCCGTCGGCGGTCGAGGCCAGCGCCTCCTGGACTTTCGCCAGCTTCTGGTTCCGGTCCGTGAGCAGCTCGATCTGGATGTCCGCCGCGGTCGTCAATGTCGCCTTCGGCAGTCGGATTTCAAATTCCACCGCGGGCTTTGCCGGATTGACGCCGAGATAGGCCTGCGCCGCGTGCCTGATATCCGAGATCGCGAAGGCGAGCAGGACCAGCACCGCGGAGGCCGCAAGCCCGTGCTTGACCAGATCGTGGCGGCTGCGGTGGCCGCCGTGGAAATAGACCGAGAGCATGATCGCGACCGCCAGCGCCGCGGCGATGCCGGCCAATGCCGACATGACGATGCCGAGGCCGCCATCGGGGCTGTCGCTGAATCCGACGGCCCGGAGCAGGGAGGCCATGGAATCGCCGGGCAGCTCGGCGGCGCGGCCGGCGCCGGTCAGGATCGGGGAGGTGATGTTCATCGCCTGCTCGCGGATTGCTTCAAGATCGATTCGAGACCAGAACCTTCGGAATTCTCGGTAGTTGGTCGTCCGGGCTCTCCCTGTGGTTCAAGCGAGCCAGGTTAAGTGCATTTGTCAGGTGAGGGGCACCTCGTTATTGCTGTAAGGCCACGCAGGCTTCGGGGGAGATTCTCATGTCGGTTCAAATGGTTTTGCTGCCGGTCTTCATTCTGATCGGGCTCACATTCTTCCTGATGTTCTGGATGGTGACGGCCCGCACCAAGGCGGTGAAGGCCCGCGAAACCAGCCTGAGGGACATCGCGCTCGGGCAGCCGAAATATCCGCCCCGCGTCGCCCAGATCGGCAATTGCTTCTCAAATCAGTTCGAAGTACCCCTCCTTTTCTACGTCCTGATCGCGCTGGCGCTGCCGCTGCGCCGGGCCGATCTCTTCATCGTGCTGATGTCCTGGGTGTTCGTGGTGACACGATTTGCCCATGCCGGCATTTTCGTCACCACCAACAACATCCAGCAGCGCAGCCTGGCGTGGTTTGCCGGCGCGCTGGTGCTGCTTGCGATGTGGATCTACTTCGCGCTGAAGCTTTTGCTTCTGATCTGATCTTTGTTTGACGCGTTTTCTTTACGCGAACCGGTTCCCACTTCGCTTGAAAACGCTATGGAAAGCTTCTGATGACCCCCGCTGCCCGTCTTTCCGCCGCCATCGAACTGATCGACACCATCGACGCGCAGCGCGTTCCTGCGGCAAAGGCGCTGAAGGAGTGGGGCACTGCGCATCGTTATGCCGGGTCAGGCGACCGCGCCGCGATTTCGGGCCTGATCTGGGACGTGCTGCGGCGGCGGGCATCGAGCGCCTGGCTGATGGATGCGGACACGCCGCGGGCGCGCGTGCTCGGCATGATGAAGCTCGAGCGCAAGCTCGATGTGGAGGCGATATCGGCGCTCTGCGACGGCAGCCGTTTTGCGCCGAAACCGCTGACCGAGGCCGAACGATCGGCGCTCACCTCGCGGACCCTCGACGACGCGCCGCCGCACATCGCCGGCGACTATCCGGAATGGCTCGATCCGCATCTGGCCGCCGTGTTCGGCGAGGACCGCGTCGCGGAGGCAGCCGCGATGGCAAGCCGCGCTCCGCTCGATCTGCGCGTCAATACGCTGAAGGCCAAGCGCGAAAAAGTGCTGGCGTCGCTCAGCCATCTCGGAGCTGCGCCGACGCCCTGGTCGCCGATTGGCCTGCGCATCGAACTCGGCGCCGACGCCCGCAATCCTGGCATTCATGCCGAGGAGGATTTCATCAAGGGCGCGATCGAGGTGCAGGACGAGGGATCGCAACTCGCGGCACTGTTCACCGCAGCAAAGCCCGGCGAGCAGGTGATCGATCTCTGCGCCGGCGCCGGCGGCAAGACGCTGGCGCTCGCCGCGATGATGCAAGGCAAGGGGCGCCTGATCGCGACCGACCGCGACAAGCGCCAGCTCGCCCCGATCTACGAGCGGCTGTCCCGCGCCGGCGTCCACAACGCCGAAATTCGCGCGCCGAAGGGCGACGCTGATCCATTGGCCGACATCAAGGCGTCAGCCGACCTCGTCCTGATCGACGCGCCCTGCACCGGCACCGGCACCTGGCGCCGCAACCCCGACGCCAAATGGCGCATGCGCCCCGGCGCGCTGGAGGTTCGCTTGAAGGACCAGGCCGAAGTGCTTGATCGCGCAAGCCGCCTGGTCAAGTCCGGCGGCCGCATCGCCTATGTCACCTGCTCGGTGCTGCCAAGCGAAAACGGCGAACAAGTCCGCGCCTTCGTGGCACGTCATCCCGACTTTTCGATTCAGCCACTGAACGAGACGGCAAGCGTGCTGTGGGACAAGGCGGAGGATTTTGAAAAGGCTGCGCTGCGGTCGCCGGAGGGCTGGCTGATGACCCCGCGAAGGACGGGCACGGACGGTTTTTTCGTCTCGCTGCTGAAGAAGGCGTGACGCTGTTTCCCCGTCATTGCGAGCCAACGGGTCGCGCGAATGCGCGCCCGATGACAGGCTCCGCGAAGCAATCCATCGCGCAACAAGCGGAGGAATGGATTGCCGCGTCGCTATCGCTCCTCGCAATGACGGGGGTGAGATCATCAATCCACAATGAACAACTTCGCCCCGGTCTTTGTCGACGAGCGATGCGCGGCGTCGCCGAAATCCGAGACCTGATAGCTCATCCCTGCACGAAGCTTGAACGTGCGTCCGTCGCGCAATTCGGTATCGAGCTCGCCTTCCAGCACATAGAGCACATGGCCACGGTCGCACCAGTGGTCGGCGAGGTAGCCCGGCGAGTACTCCACAATCCGAACGCGGAGATCACCGATGTTGAGCGTGCGCCAGCGCGCTTCGCCCGTTTCGCCGGGATGCGTGGTCGCGGGCATCTGGCTCCAGTCGGTGACGGTGAAGGGCAGGGTGGGGATTTTCATGCGGGATACCTGTGGCAAGAAGGCGTAAATCTCTCCCCGTCATTGCGAGGAGCGTTAGCGACGAAGCAATCCATTCTTTCAGCGTGTGGCGATATGGATTGCTTCGCTTCGCTCGCAATGACGGCTGTGGTCGATGCGATCGGCGTCAATGCGCCAGATGGTTGGCCGAACCCTGCCTGATCTTTCCATTCGCATCGAGCCGCAGATATTCGCAGATCTGCGCGCCGCGCTCGTTCTGGTAAAACACCACCACGCTGTCGGGGCTCACATACGTGTCGATCAGGTCGAAATGCAGGTTGGGCAGCAACTGGAGCGCCTTGCTCCAGTACATCCGAAGCTTGTCCTTGCCGCGCAGCGTGCCACTGGCCGCAAGCCCGAGCGCCTGGATGCGGTCGGAAGTCATCTCGGCATCCTCGGCATAGAGCGCGAGGATGCGCTCGAGGTCGTGCGAGTTCCAGGCCGCGATCCATTCCCGGCCGAGCGCGGCCAGATCGGACGCCGCGTAATGCTGGCGTTGCATGTTTCCTCCTTTGCTTCCGATTTGCCGTCGGCAGTCGGCGCAAATTAGGTCAATAATACTTACCCAATATCGATTTGTCCATGGCCCAGAAAGAATGTGGGTCAGCCCTTT
Source organism: Bradyrhizobium sp. sBnM-33 (assembly GCF_032917945.1). NCBI lineage: Bacteria > Pseudomonadati > Pseudomonadota > Alphaproteobacteria > Hyphomicrobiales > Nitrobacteraceae > Bradyrhizobium > Bradyrhizobium sp. sBnM-33. Next base: position 6,084,241 of record NZ_CP136624.1, on the reverse strand, counting down.
GCCGCGGTTGCGAGGCCGCGCCCCGTCGCGTAATTCCTGTCCATGACAGCAGCACAGAAAGCCCGCGAGTCGACGCCCTCGGTGGCCTCGGCGCATGACAAGATTCTGATTGTCGACTTCGGCAGTCAGGTGACGCAACTGATCGCCCGCCGGGTGCGCGAGGAGGGCGTCTATTCCGAAATCGTGCCGTTCCAGAAGGCCGAAGCCGCCTTCAAGGAGATGAAGCCGAAGGCGGTGATCCTCTCCGGCGGGCCGGAGTCGGTGCACGAAGAAGGCTCGCCCCGCGCGCCGCAACTGATCTTCGATTCCGGTGTTCCCGTGCTCGGCATCTGCTACGGCCAGATGACGCTCGCCGCCCAGCTCGGCGGCGAGGTCGAAGGCGGCCATCACCGCGAGTTCGGCCGCGCCGATGTCGAGGTGAAGACCGCGAGCAAATTGTTCGACGACACCTGGGCGATGGGCGAACGCCATCCGGTGTGGATGAGCCATGGCGACCGCATCACCAAAATGCCGCCGGGTTTTACCGTCGCCGCCGTCTCGCCGAACGCGCCGTTTGCGGTGATCCAGGACGAGAAGCGCAAATATTACGGCCTGATGTTCCACCCCGAAGTGGTGCATACGCCCGACGGCGCCAAGCTGCTGCGCAATTTCGTCCGCAAGGTCGCAGGCTTCACCGGCGACTGGACCATGCGCGCCTTCCGCGAGGAGGCGATCGAAAAGATTCGAGCGCAAGTCGGCAAGGGCAGAGTGATCTGCGGCCTGTCCGGCGGGGTCGATTCCGCGGTCGCCGCGGTGCTGATCCACGAGGCGATCGGCGATCAGCTCACCTGCGTGTTCGTCAACCACGGCCTGCTGCGGCTCAACGAAGCCGAGACGGTGGTCGACCTGTTCCGCCATCACTACAATATCCCACTGGTGCACGTTGATGCCTCAAAGCTTTTCCTTGGTGAGCTCAAAGGCGTCAGTGATCCCGAGGCGAAGCGCAAGACGATCGGCCGCCTGTTCATCGACGTGTTCGAGCAGGAAGCCAAGAAAATCGGCGGCGCCGAATTTTTGGCGCAGGGCACGCTATATCCCGACGTGATCGAGAGCGTCTCCTTCACCGGCGGCCCGTCGGTGACGATCAAGTCGCACCACAATGTCGGCGGCTTGCCGGCGCGCATGAACATGAAGCTGGTCGAGCCATTGCGCGAACTGTTCAAGGACGAGGTCCGCGTGCTCGGGCGCGAACTCGGCCTCCCCGAAATCTTTGTCGGCCGCCACCCGTTCCCCGGGCCGGGTCTCGCGATCCGTTGTCCCGGCGACATCACCAAAGAGAAGCTCGACATCCTTCGCAACGCGGACGCGGTCTATATCGACCAGATCCGCAAAGCCGGCCTCTACGACAAGATCTGGCAAGCCTTCGCGGTGCTGCTGCCGGTGAAAACCGTCGGCGTCATGGGCGACGGCCGCACCTACGAATACGTCGTGGGTCTCCGCGCCGTGACCTCCACCGACGGCATGACTGCCGACTTCTATCCCTTCGACATGAGCTTCCTCGGCGCCACCGCGACGCGGATCATCAACGAGGTGAAGGGGGTGAATAGGGTGGTGTACGACGTAACGAGCAAGCCACCGGGGACGATTGAGTGGGAGTAGGGGGTCGTCAGGGTGCGGAGGGCGGAAGTTCGGCCCAACGATAACCTTTCTCGCCAGTCGCATCACCCCGCCATGGAACGGGGTTGCCATTAGGCCTGAATTGGAAGTCGATTCCGAACGCGGTCTTGGCAACTTGACCTTCAACATATTCCTTTTGCCTGGGAGACTTGCGCCAACCCCGAATTTCACCTTGAAGATATGATTGCTCAGAGACTCCCTTTAGTCGATACAGTCCTCGTCGAAAGCCCGTGCCCTTTGGACCTGTGCCTCGAGGCTCCACTACCGAGCGTCCAGGTGGGCGGCTGAATTCCGTGAAGCGTCCACCGGCCTTTGCCCACTGCTTTAGGTAAAGGACGGGAATGTAGTGATGCTTGGGGAGCTTCTGCTCCTCCTCGCTTACCATAGCCGACTCATTTTTAGAGACGGTAGAGATTAGTTGCTTGAATTTAACGGCACAACCTCTGACGCGCCTGTCTCATGCAAGCTATAAGCAAGCGTAGCCCGGGTGAGGGCAGCGACACCCGGGACCGCTCCCCCGCATATCGCTTCGCTCATGCGGGCTACAACTCTGCTCGCGGCGCCGATCTCCCCTGCTGAAAACGCCGCCTGCGTATTGCGCGCCACCATGTTACGACTTCGCAATCATCCCTCCGGAGTCAGCCTTCATGTCCGTCGCGACCGCCTCCAGCCAGCCCACCCTGACCGCCGCCGAAACCGATCCGGAAACGTTCGGCTGGATGCAAGGCTTTCCCCCGCCGCCGGACAAGACCATCACCTTCCAGAACGGCTCGTTCCGCAGCTTTCCCGAACTCCGCTGGGCGTGGAGCAATATCCGCCAACTAGTGCCGACCGTGAATGTCTGGCGCGGGGCAGGGCCCGCGTCGGTGCTGCCGCGCGAGGAGCATGATATCGGCGCGTCCGCTTCGGTAACGATGGACGGACGGCCGATGACGTTCGCGCGCATGCTTGAGGAAACCTATGCCGACGGCATCGCCGTGCTGCACCGGGGCAAATTGATCTACGAACGCTATTTCGGTGCGCTGAAGCCGCACAAGCCGCACATCGCGATGTCGGTCACCAAATCGTTCACCGGCACGCTCGCCGGCATTCTGGTCGCGGAGGGGAAGCTCGATCCGCAGGCGCCGATCACCGACTATGTGCCGGAGCTTAAGGCCAGCGTTCGGTGATGCGCGCGTGCATGAGGCGATGGATATGACCACGGGCCTCGAATACACCGAGGTCTATACCGACAAGAATTCCGGCGTGTTTGGGTTGCGGCGGGCGAACGGCATGGCGCCGATCGAGCCGGGCTATGAGGGCGCGACCAATATTTCGATTTCCTGTGTGCGCAGCGCAAGCAGGGCGAGCACGGCAAGGCCTTCGCCTACAAGACCGTCAATTCCGACGTGCTGGCCTGGATCTGCCGGCGGGCGAGCGGCATGACGCTGTCCGATCTCCTATCGGAGCGGATCTGGATTCCGATGGGTTCGGAAGAGGACGCGCATTACCATGTCGACCGCATCGGCACCGAAAGCGGCGGCGGCGGGCTTTCGACGACGTTGCGCGATCTCGCCCGCTTCGGCGAGACGATCCGCAATCACGGTCGCTTCAATGGCCGCCAGATCGTGCCGTCTCAAGTCGTCGAGGACATCGCGCGCGGCGGCGATCCCGAAAAATTCAAGCCGGCCGGCTACACCACATTGCCCGGCGCCTCGTACCGGAACCAGTGGTGGGTGACGCATAACGCGCACGGTGCCTTCATGGCACGCGGCGTTCACGGGCAGGGCATCTATATCGATCCGAAGGCCGAGATGGTGATCGCCCGCTATGCCTCGCATCCGGCCGCCGGCAACGCCGCCAACGATCCCGTGACGCTGCCGGCTTACATGGCGCTGGCGAAAGATTTGATGGCGGGCGGCTAACACCCGCCCTACGGGTCGCCGCGCACCGCCGCCTCGATCTTCGCCACGTCGATCTTCCCCATCGGCATCATCGCTTCGAACGCGCGCTTGGCGACGTCGCCGCCCTTGGCCATCGCGTCGGTCAGCACGCGCGGCGTGATCTGCCATGACACGCCCCATTTGTCCTTGCACCAGCCGCAGGCGCTTTCCGTGCCGCCATTGCCGATGATCGCGTTCCAGTAGCGGTCGGTCTCTTCCTGGTTGTCGGTGGCGATCTGGAACGAAAAGGCTTCGCTATGCTTGAAGAAGTCGCCGCCGTTGAGACCGATGCAGGGGATGCCGCACACGGTGAACTGCACCGTCAGCACCTGGCCGGCCTTGCCGCCGGGAAAGTTCGATGGTGCCTTGAGAATCGAGTCGACGCGGCTGTCGGGAAATGTCTTCGCGTAGAAATTGGCCGCCTCTTCCGCGTCGTGGTTGTACCACAGGCAGATCGTGTTCTTGCTCATCGTTGCTCTCCTTGAATGGGATAATTCCCGTTTCAGGGCAAAGGACGTCCAAACAGGCTGCGTTCCGACACCCCCCGAAAGTTTTTTGCAACCTCGCGAAATCTCCTCAAATCGTTGATTGGCCAGCGGTTGCGGCAATGATTGGATACACGCAGCCGGGCGTGGCAAGCAGCCTTGCGATGGGTGGAAGGGTAAATGAAAGGTCTTGAAATTGCCTGCTTGCATCTGCGGCGGCGTTTTCGATCACCTTTATCGTCTTTATGCTGTTTTGGAAGTGGCTGGACGACGGATCCTTGGCACCCTTGGGTATGATCCTGCGCTTTCGCCGGGCAAATCACTTCTGATTTTCAGAAATCGTGTCAAGCCCAAGAATCAATGGGAATCAAAAATATTCTGCTTTCGTTCTCACCCAAATCAGTCGCATAACTCCGCCCGTCTCACGGCAGATGAGGGGCGCTTCGCGATCGTCACGAACGTGCGGTGAGATGCGCTGGACGCTGATGGCGCGCTAGACGTACGCGCCGGACGCGTACGGCGAAGTCGTGTGGTTCGGGCGCCGCGGTGCTGGCGTTAAGCTTGCGATAAGAAGCGCAGGCGACGGAGGCAAAAGAGCCGTTCTCCGGGAAGAGCACGAAGTAAGCCGTAAAGCCATTGCGCAGGGAAGGCCGGAATGCTCCCGCTGCCCTGTATGCTCGTGTGCAGTTTTGTTTGCGCAAATCGCACGCGAGACCGCGGGTGCAGCAAGCACCCGGTCTTCCCTGCGCCCTCTAATGATTCAGAGGGCTTTGGATGACGCAAAGCTCGGGCGCTTCTCGCCGCGAGAATGCGGACTCACACCCTCGTGCTGTTTGAAACGTAGATCAGTCATAGAGTGGGATAGCGCAGCGTATTCGCCAATCAGCCACGATCGGCGCGGCGCACCGTCATTGAGCGCCACGATCTATCCACCGCGAAACGATTGGCGATGCGTGCCGCCGGCATGTTCAAGCTTCCATCAGCCTGGAGGACAGGAATTCGATGAAGCGCTGGGTCTTGGCTGGAATAAGGCGTGTTTCGGTCACGGCATGAATACTGACCGACGACCCCTGCCATTCGGGCAGGACACGCCTGAGCCGGCCAGAGGGAGATCGTCGGCGACGATCTTCTCGGCAAGCAGGGCGATGCCCTGGTCGTTGACCGCCAGGGCGCGGGTCATCCCTACACTGTTGAGCGTGAAGCGGCCGCTAACGCCGACATCGACCTTGTTCGTCCCCTGGTGCAGAGTCCAGGTCGTGACCTTCGGCATGCAGATGCATTCATGCTCCGCCAGGTCCGCCGGTGTCGCGGACTCGCCTGACGCTTCGATATAGCCAGGAGACGCATAGAGATGACGCGAATGCCGCCCGATCAGGCGCGCGATCAGGCTGGAATCTTCCAGTTTGCCGATGCGGATCGCCACATCGAACGGCTCGGCCACCAAATCGACACGGCGTGGGGTCAGGTCGAATTCGAACGTGATGCCGGGATAGTGCCGCGCGAAGTCGGCGATGATCGGCGTGAGATAAAGCGTGGCGAAGTCGACCGGGAGCGAAACCCGCAGGACCCCGCTCGGCTGTTCAAGCATCGCGCCGAGTTGTTCGTGCGCGAGCCGTGCCTCGTCGACGATTCGCTTGCTTCGTTCATAATAGAGCTGGCCGGGCGCTGTGAGCTCGATCTTGCGTGTCGTGCGATGCAGCAGCCTCAGGCCGATCGCCTTCTCCAACTCGCTGATACGTCGCGACAGAGTGGAGTTTGGCATGCCGAGAGCCTCTGCGGCCTTCCGGAAGCTCCTGGCTCTGGCCACCTCCACGAACAGCGCCATGTCGTTCAAATGGCTTAACTGATTGCTCCATAGATGGAAAGATGATTTCAATTCTGCCGGATTTATCCCGAGATCGGAATAGTGGACAAGGACTCCAACGAATGGAGAGCCCCAATGAATCCACTGTTCACCCCGGCCCGCGTTGGCCGCTACATGCTTCCCAACCGGCTGGTCATGGCGCCGATGACCCGCAGTCGCGCCGGCTTCGACGGTACGCCGGGAGAGCTGGCGGACGAATATTATGCTCAGCGCGCTGGTGTTGGCCTGATCGTCACCGAAGGCACCCAGCCCTCGGATGACGGGCAGGGCTACCTCACCACCCCGGGCATCTACACTCCCGCACACGTCGCCGGCTGGCGGAAGGTCACGTCCGCCGTGCACGACAAAGGCGGCCACATCTTCATCCAGCTCATGCACGCCGGGCGCATGTCGCATCCCGACAACACGCCGCATCATCGCCAGGCGGTCGCGCCGTCCGTGATCGCGCCGGGGACGGGCATGTTCACGGCGACCGGGATGCAGGACATTCCCACGCCGCGCACGCTGACGACCGAAGAGGTGCGCCAGACCGTCGCCGATTTCCGCCATGCGGCCCGCTCAGCGATCGAGGCCGGCGCCGACGGCGTCGAGATTCACGGCGCGAACGCCTATCTCGTCCAGCAGTTCTTCGCGCCGAGCGCCAACACGCGCACGGACGAATATGGCGGCTCCATCGAGAACCGCGCCCGCTTCGCCATCGAGGTCGCCACGGCGATCGCCGAGGAGATCGGCGCGGACCGCGCCGCGATCCGCCTGTCCCCCGGCACGACGATATGGGGAATCGACGAAGGCGCCGAAGGACCGGACCTCTACCGCTATCTCGTCGCCGAACTCGACAAGCTCGGGCTCGCGTATGCGCACATCATGCACCAGGGCAACGAGCCGTTGCTGGCCGATATTCGCAAGCTCTGGCACCAATCGCTGGCCGGGTCGTCCGCGCGACCAGATCGGCGCCGACGTGGCCTCGGGGCTGGCCGATCTCGAAGCCTATGGCCAGATGGTCCTGGCCAATCCGGACTTCGTTGTGCGGCTGAAGGCCAATACAGCGATGAACGAGGCAGACCACAACACCTACTTCGGCGGCGCCGCACAGGGCTACATCGATTATCCAGCCCTGAGCGCCTGAGGTTCGCGGCTGCCTGTCGTCCAGCTCCAGCGGGTGGGCTCGTACTGAATAGCCGCCGTTCTCACAAGGCTGTCTCGTGTCGGCAGCTTTCATGGTCTCAGTTCTCGAAACCTGTCAGTCCGCTACCGGCCCAACCCCGCCATTTAACCTAACTCACCGGGCGAAGGGAGCGACGAGGTGGGGTGCGTGAAATCGTAAATCACGCATCGCGTGCAGATCTGGTAGGATCAGGGTGACGGTACTTTTTGGCAGTTGCCAGCCAGACCGGCAATGGCTGACAACGGCTCACAGCCGCCGGGGACGATAGAGTGGGAGTAGGGGGCGTGACCAGAGCGGGATGGTTTTTCTTCGAATAGTCATCCCGCTCTGTCTTTCCGGATCATGCCCTAAGCCGGGAAGAACTGATAATCGATGATGATCCGGCCTTCGTCGTCGATGATCAGAAACTCCAATCCCCTGACTAGGACTGTGTCACCATTGGCGGATAGCATCTCCCAATGGAACGTCATGACGTCGTGCAGACGGCGGGCTCCGGGCGCCGCGCGAAATCGGTTGCCGTTATCCCTGACATTTCTTTCATGGGATCCCCGGACCCGCTTCTCCAGCTCGTCATAGCCCCGGGCCTGCCGGCCTTCGACGAAGTGTTGGCCATTTGGCACCCAAAGCGCTGATATGGCGTCGCGCCTTCGCTGCTCGTCGGCTTCATTCCATACGGCAACGTATCGATCGGCTAGCGTCTGTGGGTCGAGCATCGCTTTTTCTCCAATTGGCGATCTGGCGTTCTGAGCGAGAGCAGGGATCGCAAGCACTGCGCTCATCAGAAATGCGAGCAGGTAGTAATCAATCCTGGGCATGTTCCACCTCGAAGTTTCGCGGTTTCAGTTCGAACCAAAGCCCCGCGCCAGCATTCGCGTGAGCGTCGGCCGAAATCGATGACCCCACAGGTCAAAAAACAGCAGTTCTGCGCAGCCAACTTGACCTCTGAGGTCATTGAGAACAGCCGGTTCGGGCGCTAGGCTCGCGCAATGAGTGCCTATCAGCTCCCTTTCGGCATCCTTCTCCGGCGTTGGCGCGAGCGGCGCCGTATGACGCAGGCCGATCTCGCGCACGCAGCGGAGAGCTCGACCAGGCATCTGTCCTGTCTTGAGACCGGCAGGTCGCAGCCCAGTCGTGAAATGATCCTGCGACTTGCCGAACATTTGGATCTGCCGCTTCGCGATCAGAACAAGCTGCTTCTCGCCGCGGGCTTTGCCCCCGCCTTCGAGGAGCGCGCGCTCACGGAATTGGAGGCGGCAAAGAGCGCCATTGATCGTGTGCTGATGGCTCATCGGCCGTACCCGGCCTTCGCGGTCGATCGGCACTGGAACGTGATACTGTCGAATGCGGCGCTTCCACAGCTTTACGAAGGCTGTTCGGCGGAGCTCTTGCGCACCCCGGTCAACGCCATGCGTCTCCTCCTGCATCCGTCCGGAATGGGTCCGCGCATCCTGAATTTCGTGGAATGGCGCGCGCACTCTCTGAGCGTCCTTCGCCAACAGATCGACACGCGGGCCGATCCGGTTATTCAGAGATTGCATGCAGAAATAGCGGCCTACCCTGTTCCGCCCAATTCCGAGCCCTCCGGAGGCTTGGAGGCTTCGCAGCGTCTGGCAACACCACTTCGTATCGCTACACGCCTGGGCACGGTGGCATTCCTGAATACCGTGACCGTTTTCGGCACACCCAATGATGTGACACTGGCTGAGCTCGCGTTGGAAATGCTCTTCCCAGCCGATGCCAGGACTATTGAGGTCACAAAAAGCATGGTGCAGGAGCAGCCCCCGCCAAACATCACGCCCAGCGGTAACGGCTCGCTTATTCGCGACTTGGTAGCCTGACACGGCTCGCAGGACATTGCAGAATAGAATTGCGGTGTTAGTGCACTAAACTCAGCCGGTAGGGCGGAATAGCGCAGCGTATTCCGTCAATCGGGTGCCGGGCGGCGCAATGCGCTGCGCTGTCGGCTAACGAGCTAACCCCCGAAACGGATTGACGATGCGCAGGCCTTCACCTTCATTGAGCTGTGTTCGTGATGGCGGGTTACGCGTTCGCTGACCTGCTTTAGGAGTTGATCTTTTTCGATCTCCGAGGTGCCGGTCGATCCCGTATGGGCTCCTGAGCAGAAGTGAAAGTCGCCGAGGAAGATTCAGTTCGTGGATCAGCCCAACGGGTCCGCGCGAAGCGCGGCCCGATGACAGGCTCCGGCATAATCCACCGCATTGTCTCATCAGAACTATTTGGTGGAACGGCGGGTTACGCTTCGCTAACCCGCCCGACGAGCTCGATAAATCTCTCAAAGGCGCAGCAATCAGGTGACGCGGTAAATGCGGTACTCGATCTGGTTTTTTCCGGTGAGACGGCCCTCGGCCACAAACAGATGCTGGTTGAGCCACGCGTATTTCGATGCGCCGGCATCGAAGCGCATCGCCATCCGCATGTAGTGATCTTCAAAGCGCGTGGTGTTGGCCGCCTCGGCGGCCTTGGTGAATGCGTCATTCATCTGCACGAGGCCGGTGTAGTGCAGCAGAATAACCGCGTCGTCATCTGTGATGAATTGGACGCGAACATCGGGCCGGCCAAAGCCATCCGCGCCCGGCCGGTACCAGTCACCGCCCGGCATCGCGATACGCGCCTTGATGCGCGGACCTTCCAGTGTGCCCTCGCTCATCTCCCAGTAGATGTGCTCGCCGACGGGCGAGCCTTGCGTCGCCGGCATCGGACCGCGCACGCGCAGACGATAGGTCATCTCGAATTCAAGACCAGCCATTGGATCGGCCTTCGTATTCGGTAACATCGGTCAACGGCGGCGAAGGCGTGCCGTTCCCGGCGAAGGACTGCCCGGCTCGGTTCCAGACATGTCCGGGATCAAGACGCGTTTCGTGCACGTCCTCGCGTTACGTCCAATCGGCGGGTATCCATCTTTCGCTATCCGCTTTTCAGCCCTATCTGCTCCTCGCCGCGGAGTGGAGAGCGATAGCCAATTACGACATCACGGCTACAAAAAGGAGCAACGCATGAGCGCGACAGCACTGGCCGTCCAAGGGCACCGGCTGATTCAGATCGGCGTAGCCTTGTTCCTCTTCACGAGCTTCCAGGGATTTGCGGTGCCGTATTTCGCCGCACCAAATCTCGGCCGTTCGGTTCACACGCTCAGCGGATTCACGGGAGTGTTGCTTGTGGCCTTGGGTCAGGTCTGGCCGAAGCTGCAGCTCACATCGACGCCGTCACGGCTGGCATTCTGGTTTCTCATCTATTCCGCGCTTGCAACGATCGCCGGTTTCGTGATCGCGGCTCTCTTGGGGGCCGGTGGTTCGATCATTCCGATCGCGGCGGCCGGCGCTCGTGGGAGCGACGCTCAGGAGATGCTGATCCAACTCGTCATGTACCCAGCCGCCCCGACGGGAATCATATCCTTTTCGCTGATCCTCTGGGGGCTTCGCGGCAGCGGGGTTCATGAGAACGCTGTAGAGGGCTGACCGGAACACAGCGCGTTGGGTGGATTGGCCGGAGGGCGCAATCCACCGCACCCATCTCGACTTATCCCTTCGACATGAGCTTCCTCGGCGCGACCGCGACGCGGATCATCAATGAGGTGAAGAATTACGGTGACACTCTAATCTGTATTACGATGACCGGCGTCCGCACTTCGCTTCTGCCAAGTGCCCGCTTCAGGCATAGCCAACCCAGCCGCGCCAGGTAAACGCGGCGTAGAACAACTCGACATCCCTGAAGCCGGCCTCACGCAGAATTTGCGCGTCGTGTTCCGGGCTGAGCAGGCTCAGGTGGGCCTCGACGGCAGCACGCGCATTGTTGGCCCGGTTTGGATCGGCGCCGGAAGCTATCGCATAGGCGGCATAGCGGGATAGCCATCGCGCGCGCTCGCCGTCAGCTTGCGGAAAACTGGAATGGGCGGCCACAAAGGGCGCGCCGGGTCGAAGGCGGCGGTGGATTTCCCGTGCGGTCCGCCGCCGTTCGTCGACGTCGAGGAAATGCAGCGTGAGCAGGCATGTGGCGGCATCGAACGGCCCATCGGGCGCATCATCGATATAGCCCTGCTGTAACTGCACCCGCGCATTGAACTGCCCCAGCGTCTGCTCGGCCAGCTTCAGCATCTCGGCGGCGGGATCGATGCCAACGAAACGCCAGCGATGCTCCGCCTCTGCCAATGCCTTCAGTTCTAGGCCGCCACCGGCGCCGAGCACCAACACAAGCGCGTCTTGCGCAGCCTGCTCCGCCAACAAGATGCGGCTCATGCGGTGAAGGTCCGCAAAGCCGGGAACGAAGCGTGGTGGCCCTTCCGCGTAGCGCGTCACCGCCGCGGGATCGGAGAAGTGGGCCAGCAATACTGAGGCTGCCGCATCATGATGCATGAACAATATCCAGACGATGACGGTTGCGCCGGTCACCCAGACGCTTTTGAAAGTCGGCGCTCACCATCGCGAGCGTCACATCTGCCAGACGCGCCAGCAGCAGCGCCTCCGCATCGTCGAATGCCTCGTCGAGCGCGGCGTTCACGGCCTGCTCGACAAGGCAGCCGGGCGATTCTGTTCTGTTTCCTACGGCGAACAGCGACGGTTGGCCGAGCGCCTCATAGACGTCCCGCAGCGAAATCGTCGCGAGATCGCGGGCGAGGGTCCATCCGCCGCCATGTCCTTTCTCCGATCGCACATGGCCATGATCTCGCAGCCCGGACATGAGCCGCCGTATCACCACCGCATTGGTATCCATGGCCTTCGCCAGCGCTTCCGACGTCACCGGCTCTTTCTGCTCGGCCATGTGGAGCAGTACGTGCAACACGCCTGACAATCGACTGTCTCTTCTCATGTAACTAATGATATTACATGATTAACGGCCCGTCAAGCTGCGGCAAATGATTGGATGACATCCCGTCGAAGGGATGGGAGGAATGGCACGTTTTCTATCGGCGGCGCTATGGACGGCTTCGCGGAGCCTGTCATCGGGCGCGCATTCGCGCGGCCCGTTGGCTCACAAGGACGAAGTTTGCCCATCGAGTGCGACAAACCGGCATGAGGCAAGTCAATCCTGATTTTCAGAAATCGTGTCAAGCCCGGGAAACAAAAATATTCCGCTTAACACGAGGGGCAAATCAGCCGCATAACTCCGCCCGTCTCACGGCAAGATGAGGGGTGCTCGCGATCGTCACGAACGTGCGGTGAATGCGGTGGACGCTGAATGCGCGCTAGACGTACGCGCAGGAAGCGTATGGCGAAGTCGTGTGGTTCGGGCGCCGCGGTGCTGGCGTTAAGTCCGAGAGGGGCAAGCTTCTCACGGCCGACGGAGGCAAAAGAGCCGTTCTCCGGGAAGAGCACGAAGTAAGCCGTAAAGCCATTGCGCAGGGAAGGCCGGAGTGTTTCCGCTGTACCTGTATGCTCGTGTGCGTTTCCTGTTGCGCACTTTGCACACGAGACCGCGGGTGCGGCAAGCACCCGGTCTTCCCTGCGCCCTCTACTCATGCAGAGGGTCTTTCGATGACGCAAAGCTCGGGCGCTTCTCGCCGCGAGAATGCAGACTCACACCCTCATGCTGTTTGAAACGTAGATCAGTCATAGGCGGAATAGGCATTCCGCCAGATCGGATGTCGCCGTCGCCACAGACGGGCCTTCATGGTTCGAGACGCGCTTCGCGCTCCTCACCATGAGGGACTTGTGATTTAGCAAGGCTGTCGCGTCCTACGCCCCCTCAAACCTTACTGCCGAGGCGTATTAAACTGCGGACATCGATGCACGTAATCCCAGGGGATATCGTACACGCATGTGAAGCGGATATCGTCCGATGTTTTGAGGGGCGGAGTCTCCACGACGACCGGTCGCTCGACCTCATTCGACAGACCATAGACGACGCCGCCGGTCGGCCAGAAACCGCTTACTCCCCGGTGATGATGGTGATGATGCCCCGATTTGGGGAATGCCGGGAAAGCCGGACGCGACGGCGCAACGCCTGCGCCGCGCGCCACGCCCGGATCGGCAAATGCCTCGCCCGCGGCAAGGACAAGCGCGACTGCACTGAGAGACGCGATCAACGTCGTTCTATAGGTCATGGCACTCATCCATCGTAGGTTACTGAGCAGCATTCCCAAAACGCTAAGCTGAGCCTTTCGTGCCCGCAAAGACATAATTAATTATTGGTTAAGGCGTAATCTTAATGGGGGACGCTCTCTTCGCCGGTGGCAATGGCGTAAGGTCAAAGCCGCCCGGGATAATTGATCGGGGGCAGGGGGCATAAGGCGGAATGGGCGATATCTATGACCCGCAGTTCGTGAAGGCCGTGTTCGATCGCTGCTCGGATCGCTACATTACCTTCAGCCAGATCTGCTCGTTCGGCTTCACCGAGCGCTGGCGCAAGCAATGCGTGGCGGCGATGCCGGTGCTTCAAGGGGGCGGCACTCGCGGTTACGATCTCATGGCAGGAACCGGCGAGGTCTGGCCTCATCTGTTGAAGCGCTTCGACGATATCGGCGCGATCACCGCCGTCGATATCTCCTCCGGTATGCATCGTCGCGCCATGGCGCGACTTCACGCCCACCACCGAATCGAATTCATAGAGGATAACGTGCTGGCAAGCGACCTGCCGTCGGAGAGCGCGGACTTCGTCATCTCCACGTTCGGCTTGAAGACGTTCAACCCCGAGCAGCATGCGCGACTGGCCGCCTTGATCGCGCGCGTGCTGAAACCCGGAGGCGTCTTCTCCATGATCGAGGCGTCGGACCCGAAAGGGTGGTGGCTTCGGCCGCTCTACCTGTTTCATCTCAGGGTGATCTTGCCGCTCATCGAGCGTATCTTCTCCGCGGCGCGCAGGATTTTGCGATGATCGGCACTTACAGCATCAACTTCGGCAGTGCCGCCGAGATCGCAGCCATGCTGCGCGCCCACGGCCTAGAGGTGAAGTTCTCAAAGTACTTCTTTGGCTGCGCGACGGGCGTCGCCGGCCGCAAGACCGCGCCGCAAGATTGACGGCATGAAAGCGCGACCGGATGATTTCGGTCTCGAAGTCTGTCGCTATGAAGAGCGCTTGGCGCGCAGGCAGAGCGCAGGCAGCCGCGCCGTCAGGGATTCCAGCCGCCGCTACCATACTCGCGGGTAATAATTTCAATAAGGTGTCCGTTCTTCTCCTTGAAGTAGATGCCACGCCCACCGTCGTGGTGGTTGATCTTGCCCGGTTGCGTCTGTCCAGGATCGGCCCAGTAGGTAAGCTGCCGTTCCCGGATGCGGTCGAAGATCTCGTCAAACTCGCTTTCGCTGGTCAGAAATGCATAGTGCTGCGGAGCAATGTCGCCGTCGACATCCATGTAGTCGAGATTGGCGCCGTTCTCGGTGGTGACCATATAAAATGGCCCCCACCGCCGCGGCGCCGGCAGACCGAGCATCTCGGCCAGGAATGTTGCCGATGCCTTGCTATCGCGGGTCGAGAGGATCGTATGATTGAAATGGATGGCCATGGCGATCTCCCAGGCTGGAACAGCTTCATCGTTTTCCTACGTGGAACTGGTTAACTGGCGCGCAGGTTGTATCGTTCCATTGATGAAACGAGCGCAGGGGTATTCCGCTATCGCGGTATGGCCGGCGCTTTTGCGCTGCGCTAAGCCCCGCGAAACGGATTGACGATACGCAAGCCCGCCATGCCGTGCTGCAAGTCCTCAGACCAGAGCGTATCGCATCCGGCGTGAAGCGCCGAGGCTGCAGTCATCGCGTCGTAGGTGGAAAGGCCGTATCGCTCGGCGAAGGCAGCCCTTCCAATTACCGCCCATAAAGCCGTTCGTCCCACCACACTGGCTCGGGGAGGGTGTGCGTGATGTTCCTGGCATCGGGATGGGCCGGGTTGATCAGAAAATTGCGCTCCAGCCGCGCCGGGATCGAGGGGACGATCAGGAGCGCCGAACGCTTCCCCTCGCACCATTTCTGGCCGAAGCTCTTGCAGATGGTTTCGTTGCGTGAATCCCAGCCGGGATGCGCAGCGGTCTGGAATATCTCATATGAGACGCCGTTCGGTATCGTGATCTCGATGAAGTGCTGGTTGGCGGGCATCACCAGATTGGCATGCACCAGCTTCTCGAGCATGGCAGTGGAATAGTGCTCGGACGCGTAGATCATCGGGCTGGTGTGCGTATTCCACCGGCCCGGGTAGAGGCGCGATCCCTCGGCATCGTACACGGGGTAGGCGCCGTCCGGGTCCCCGATGCGATAGCATGTCAGGACACGATCACTCTTCGGCACGCCTAGACGCCGCCGCTATAGGCTGTACGCCCCAGCAGGTTGACGACAGCGTCCGCCCCCGGGCCGGTTGCCAAGGCCAGTTCAAGCGGGGTCTTGCCTTCAAGCATCGGATGCCGCCGGTTGAGAAAATCGCGCACCTTGGCCTCGTCGCGAAACACTTCGAGGCCGAAGGCGAACACTTTTGCGACACGCGCCAGCCGGTCGCTCTCTTCGGTCGTCAGATGCTGCTTTTCCTTGCGGCGCCGTTCCAGCGTCGGCTTCGGCACCACACGATAGGTGAAGTCACGGACGTCCTGCGGGGATACGCGGCCGGCGAATTTGTCCAACGCCGATACCGGCAGACCCTTCTCTACGGAACGGGCGAGGGTAAGCGTCGTCTCTGTGTTCTTCGGCTTGACTCCGAGCAGACCGGCCAGGATCGCGGCTTGATGGCTCACGGAAATCTCCAATTCAGATGAGACAAAAGTATGCCTCAGATGAGACTTAGTCAAGTCGCGCACAGGCGAGTCGCGCCAAGAGTGCAGCGCATTTCGCCAACAACGGGCTCAGCTATTGCGCCCCAGGCCTATCTCTTTCGACCACCTGAAGCAGGCCGATATCGCACGTAGTCGATCAGCGCGCGTAGTTTTGGCGGCAGATTTCTTCGGTCCGCGAAATAGAGAAAAAAGCCCTGAAAGGGTGGGCAATACTGCTCCAGCAGCGGCACCAGTTCGCCGCGCTCGATGTAGGGCCTGAACGTCTCCTCCATGCCGAACGTCAGGCCGCCGCCGGCGCAAGCGGTCCGCACCATGACCCACATATCATTGGTCGTGATCCTGGGATTGACGGCGACGTCGAACTCGCGGCCGTCTTCTTCGAACTCCCAACGATAGGGCGCGACGTCAGGCGCCGGACGCCAGCCGATGCAACAGTGCTGCGCAAGCTCGGTCGGGTGCGTGGGCGCGCCAAAGCGCGTCAGATACGACGGTGCAGCGACGACCATCTGGCGCTGGTCGCCCGAAACCGGCACGGCGATCATGTCCCTTTCGATCACTTCGCCAAGGCGAACGCCGGCATCGTAGCCCTCGGCGACGATATCGAACTCCTCGTCGGTGACGGTGATGTCGATCTGTACGGCCGGATAAGCGTGCGTAAAACCCGCAAGCAGCGGCCCGCAGATGAAGCGCTCGGCGATCGAGGAAACCGCGAGCCGTAGCTGTCCTGTCGGCTTGGCGTCGCGATCCTGCGCGGTGTCGAGCGCGAGTTCGATTTCCGCAATGGCTGGCGCGACGCGCTGGTGCAGTCGCACGCCGGCCTCGGTGAGGCTGACGCTGCGCGTTGTCCGCTGCACGAGCGCCACGCCCATCCGGTCTTCCATTCGCCGGATTGCCTGGCTCACCGCCGAGCGGGTCACGCCCAGCCGCTCGGCCGCGCCGCGAAAGCTTTTCGCTTCAGCGACCGTCAGGAACACCGAAACGAGGTTCAGGTCTGCCGTCATTGGTTAGCCAAATTTACCAAGCTAGTCACGATTGAGCAAATTGTTTCACCTATAGCGGCGTCGTATGTGCGTCCCGACAGAAGTTGGAGGCACCGACAATGACGTCTCTGGATCATTACCGTCTGCTCGGACGGTCCGGACTGCGGGTATCCCCGATCGCGCTCGGCACGATGACCTTTGGTTCGGACTGGGGCTGGGGCGCCGACGCGGGCGAGGCACGTCGGATCTTCGATCTTTACGTCGATCGCGGTGGCAACTTCGTCGATACCGCCGTGAACTACACCGACGGCGCCTCCGAGCGCATCGTCGGCGAGTTCATCAAGGACAAGCGCGACCGTATCGTGCTCGCGACCAAATTCACCATGGCGCGCGAACCGGGCAACCCCAACTCGGGAGGCAACCACCGGCTCAATATGCTGCGATCGGTGGAGCAGAGCCTGCGGCAACTCAACACCGACCGTATCGACTTGCTCTACCTGCACGGCTGGGACATGACCACGCAGTGCGATGAGGTGATGCGGGGGCTCGACGATCTGGTGCGATCAGGCAAGATCCACTACGTCGGCATCTGCAATACGCCGGCCTGGCGCATTTCCCAGATGCAAACAATCGCCGATCTCCGCGGCTGGTCAGCTTTCGTGGCGCTGCAGATCGAATACAGCCTGGTCGAGCGCACGGTCGAGCACGAGCTCATTCCGATGGCAGAAGCGCTCGGCATGGGCGTGCTGCCCTGGTCGCCGCTCGGCGGCGGCGTATTGACCGGCAAGTACGCGCGGTCGGATATCGCGGACTCGCGCGACGCAAGCATCTCACCGACGCGCAAGGGTGTCATTGCGTCGTCCGGCCACCTCAATGAGCGGTCCATTGAAATCGCCGATGTGGTCCGCGCTGTGGCCGAGGAAGTCGGCGCGAGCCCGTCTCAGGTGGCGATCGCCTGGACGCTTGCGAACCCCGCCGTTACGTCGCCTGTCATGGGTGCGCGCACATTTGCCCAGGCAGAGGACAATCTCGGTGCCCTCGGGATCGCGCTGTCGCCTGACCACCTCGATCGGCTCAATCAGGCCAGCGCGTCCGACCCGATTTTTCCCATCCGCTTCGTCGGCCGTCCCATGGTTCGGCAGCTCATCTTCGGTGGGGCATCCGTCGCCCTGCGGGATCGAAGTTAAGAAGGAATTGCAGCAGCAAAGGAGAAATTCATGAGAGCCTTGGCAACTCGCGCATCCGCATGGTGCCTATGCGCCGCAATGTTCACCGCTTCCAGCCTGACCACGGCTGCTCCCTGTGGTCAGATGAGTACGGCGCAAGATGACAACAAGCGCGTGGTCACCGAAGCCTTTCATCGCTGGGCGGCGGGTGGAACGTCCTTCTTCAACGAGGTGCTCGCCGAGAATGTCGTCTGGAGGATCAAAGGATCGAGTCCAGGGGCCGGGGAGTTCGAGGGACGTGAGGCCTTTCTGGAGCGAGCCGTCCGTCCATTCGCGGCGAGATTGTCCACGCCCGTGCGTCCAACAGCCGTGCGGGTCTTTGCCGATGGCGATCATGTGATCGCTCACTGGGAGGGGAGCGGGATCGCCCGCGACGGCAGGGGCTACAGCAACAGCTATGCCTGGATCTTCCGCATGCACGACGGAAAGGCGACGGAGGTGACGGCCTATCTCGACCTCGTGCCGTACGAGGATGTCCTGCGGCGCATTCTCGCGCCTCAGCAGTAAGACGTCGGCCGATCATTTGGAGGAAAATAGATGAGCTGTCGTCCGGCCATCGCAGGTGCGCTGATGCTGGGATTGATTTTTGTCCGCGGACCATGGGCGGCTGTCGCTTCCGGCGAGGCCGCCCCAGCCAGTAAACCCGAACAGCAATCCATGGAGAAAACAATGACGCAGCATCCCTATATTGGCATGTGGGTGACCGATGGCGGCCACATTCGCCACGAGCTTCTTCCAAACGGCCGCTACGACGAAGCCCGCGGCACGCGCAAGAGCGCCTACCAAGGCCGCTACGAGATCAAGGGCGACCACATCGACTACTGGGACGACACCGGCTTTACCGCCGACGGCAGGTTCGTCGACAAGGATACGCTCCATCATGGTGGGATGATCTTTCGCCGCCAGTAGTATCACTTGCCTCGATTGGAGTCGCCGCAGCCCTAAATCTTTCTCGGCAGCGATTGGTTGAGCGCGGGACCAAATCGCGCGCCTGTGCGTTAGCCGGTGGACCCGGATATCGCCATGACCGCCATGTTTGCCAAAGGCTTTGCTGATCTCGACCGCGAGGTTGCGGTCGAGAGCCTTCCCGTCATCGGCACCGTACCGAGATGGCTATCTGGCGCGCTGCTCCGCACAGCGCCGGCCAAATTCGACCTCGGCAGGCAAACCGTGAACCACTGGTTCGACGGCCTCGCTATGCTGCACCGGTTTGCCTTCGTCGACGGCAAAGTCTCGTATGCGAACCGGTTCATCCGTTCGGCGAACTATCGGGAACAGCGACGATCCGGCCGCTTGAGCCGCGGCGAGTTCGCAAGCGACCCCTGTCGGACGCTGTTCGGCAGAGTGCTCTCCAGATTTCTCGATAAGCCGACCGACAATTGCAATGTCAGCGTCAACGCTCTTGGTGGATCGCTGGTGGCGCTCACGGAAACAACCCTGCCGGTGCGATTCGATTCCGAAACTCTCCAAACACTGGGGCATTATGAATACGGCAAGCAGCTCGGCGGCCAGATCTCGATTGCTCATCCGCACCATGACGCAACCCGCCGCTGTCAGTTCAGTTATGTGGTGGAATTCGGCCGGCGAAGTCGGTACCGGCTGTTTCGCGTGGCGGATGAGGACGGCGCTGAAACCACGATCGCCGAATTGCCGGCGGATCGGCCCGCGTACATGCACAGTTTCGCGATGACGGAGCGCTATCTCGTCCTGGCGGAGTTTCCGCTGGTGGTCAGCCCGCTGCGGTTGCTCCTGAGCGGCGAGCCGTTCATCAGAAACTATCGGTGGCAACCGGAGCGCGGGCTGCGCTTCCAGGTCGTCGAGAAGGACAGTGGCCGACGGATCGCAACAGCGGAAGCTGAAGCGGCCTTCGCCTTTCATCATGTCAATGCCTATGAGCGAGGCGGCGAACTCGTGCTCGACCTCGTCACTTACCCCGATCCGGGTATCATCGATCAGCTCTACCTCTCGCGTCTGCGCGCCGGCAAGCCGGTCGACGCGGTGGGGTCTCTCTCTCGCTATGTTGTTCCGCTCGGCACCGCAGATCGCGCGGCGCGGAAACATCAGATCACCACCACCGCCATCGAACTGCCGCGGATCGACTATGGCAGGGTCGCGGGAGAGTCCTACCGTGTGGTCTGGGGCACGGGAAATCGACAGCCGGGGAATTTTCTCGACAGCCTTGTCCGGATCGACGTTGAGACGGGTGAGTGCACTGTGTGGGCAGAGCCCGGATGCTATCCGGGAGAGCCGGTGTTCGTCGCTGCCCCGGACGCTGGCAACGAAGCTGAGGGTGTGTTGCTTTCGGTTGTTCTGGACGGGCGGAACGACAGGTCATTTCTCCTCGTTCTCGATGCAACTCGCATGACCGAGATCGCTCGAGCGGAGTGCCCCCACCAAATTCCTTTTGGCTTCCACGGCAATTTCTTCCCAACCGGCAATGGTGGATTGATATTGCGAAATGCTCACCGCTGAGAAGCTTAGGGGCTCGGGGTGCACGCGGCGGCCTGGCACGTAGTCCGACCGCCCAGTTCCTACCTATCGGCGGCTGCAACGGGTGCGAGTGCCTGCGTCAGCATAGCAATGAGGCTGCCAAATGCGGCGGTCTCATCAGGTGCGTGATCTGGATTCAACTCGGCTATCGTGAGTCCGCGCCAGTTCGGTGCAGCCAGGAGGACATCAAGTATTTTACCAAGCTCCTCCAACTCGAGACCGGTACCGCGCGCTCCGTAGCGGACGTTCTCGGCAATCGGAAACGATGTGAACGCAAGCACATCAATGTCGATATGAACGAGCAGGCGATCAAACCGGCGTCCCCAGGCCCTTGCCTGTTCGGCTGCAGCCACCGGGTCTGCTTTGATCTCCGCCAGGACAATGTGTCTAATGTCATTGATGGCGATCGTTCTTGACTCGGGCGCTGTGACCTCATGAGCGCCGAATAGCAACACCTCGGACGGACTAAGCATTGGCCGTCTCGACGCAAGACCGCTCAGGTCAGGAAGCGCGCCGGGCAGGTCAAGCATGTGGGCGATGCCAGTCCAGTCAAGTGAACCTTCGGCGGTTTCTGGCACGTTGAGATCTGCGTCACCATCGATATAGATCAATCCAACTGAAGCATCGTCGGTCAGCGTGCCGGCAACGACTCCTAGCTCGACGGTGCAGTCACCGCCAAGGACGAGCGCCGCCTCGCCATCCACCATAGCGCGCGCGACGTGCCGGGAGACGGCTCCCGCGGCTTCACGCACGGCTCCCAGGTTCATTGAAGTCGGATTGCCGGGGTCCGGACGCCAACGAAAATAGGAAATGTCGCCCATATCACGCACTTGCCATCCGACCCGCTCCAAGGCGGGAATCAATCCATGGCGTCGAAATGCTTCGGGTGCTTTCTCCTGGCCAGGGGCATATGCCCCGGCGCTCGTCGGCGCTCCGATAACGGTTAGGCGGTTGCTCGTAGCTCGCACGGTGCCTTCTCCGGACGTTTTGAGCTTAAACGTAGCTCCGTCACAGATAATTGGAGAGCCTATCCTTGTCGCAAGAAATCACCCGTTGAACTGACAAACGTCCATCATGTTCCGCAGGGCGCTCGCGGGTAAGCGATAAGATAGGAAGCCCAGATGCACCCCGCGGAACGATCTGCCTCGCTCGCAAAAAAGTGAGCTGGGGCGGCCCGCGTCCTGTCGGCTGAGACCCGTCCCGTTCGTCTTCCAGCCGAAGAGGCTGTCAGGAGATCAGAAATGACCAATTCGCATTATCGCTGGGTGATTGTCGCGGCCGGAGGCCTGCTTGGCTGTGTCGCGATCGGCGGCATGTTTTCGCTGCCGGTGTTTTTGCAGCCAATCGCGCGGGATACCGGCTGGTCGGTAACCGGCGTATCCAGTGCGATGACGATCGGTTTCCTCGCGATGGCCTTCACCAGCATGGTCTGGGGCACCTTGTCCGACCGGCTGGGGCCGCTGCCGGTGGTGCTGACCGGCTCGGTCGTACTCGGGGCAAGCCTGGGGCTGGCAAGCCTTGCGACCTCGCTCGTCGTATTTCAATTCATTTTCGGGCTAATGGTCGGCGGTGCCACGGCTGCGATCTTCGCGCCGATGATGGCTTGCGTGACCAGCTGGTTCGATACCCATCGCAGCCTTGCGGTTTCGCTGGTTTCGGCCGGCATGGGCATGGCGCCGATGACGATGTCACCGCTCGCAGCCTGGCTGGTCTCGAATCATGATTGGCGCACCTCGATGCAGATCGTGGCGCTCGTCGTTGCCGCGATCATGATTCCGGTTTCGCTGCTGGTACGCCGCGCGCCGGCGCTCGAGAGCGCGGCGTCCATGCCATCAAGCGGGCTGGCAGAACCGGAGATGACGCTGGCGCAGGCGCTGCGCTCGCCGCAATTCGTCATTCTGTTGCTGACGAATTTCTTCTGCTGCGCCACGCATTCGGGCCCGATCATCCATACCGTGAGCTACGCCATCAGTTGTGGCATCCCGATGATTGCCGCCGTCACCATCTACAGCATCGAGGGCCTCGCGGGGATGGGCGGCCGCATCGCCTTCGGCCTGCTCGGCGATCGCTTTGGCGCCAAGCGCGTGCTCGTCTTTGGTTTGCTGGCGCAGGCATTCGGCGCACTCGGTTACGTCTTCGTGCGCGATCTCGCCGCGTTCTATGCGGTCGCCGCGCTATTCGGCTTCCTCTACGCCGGCACCATGCCGCTCTATGCTGTTCTCGTGCGCGAAAACTTTCCGCTGCGCATGATGGGCACCGTGATCGGTGGCACCGCGATGGCCGGCAGCCTCGGCATGGCGACGGGACCCTTGGCCGGCGGTTTGATCTACGACACGTTTGCCAGCTACGCCTGGCTCTATATCGGCTCGTGGATCATGGGGCTCGGCGCATTCCTGATCATGATGACGTTCCGGCCGATGCCGGCGGCGCGGCCCGTGCCCACGCCGGTGCCGGCGTGAGACGTCGCCGGGTTGATCAGCGCGTAGGATGGGTGGAGCGAAGCGATACCCATCGATTATGGCGCAAGACGAAATGGATATCGCTTCGCTCCACCCATCTACTGGGCTGATAAGCGTGCGATGTCCGACAGACGATCGGGCATAGCAGGTCGTGCACGTCACTTCAGCAATGTGAGAAGCGGCTTGCCTTTTTCGACGATGTAGGTGGCGAGTTCGCTGCCGGTGACGTTGCCGGGATTCCTGGCCGAATGGGGTGTGCCGGCTGGAATGAACAGAACGTCGCCGGCCTTGAGTGTAACCGGCGGTTTGTCCCCGAGCTGATATTCGAGCTGACCCTCGAGGACATAGATGATCTCTTCGCCGGGATGCGTGTGCTTGCCGAACGCCACGCCGGGGGCGAGGTCGACGCGGACCTGAATGGCCTCGCGCCCGAATGCGCTGAGATCATGCCGCTGCAGATCGGTGCGCGTGACCCCCGCCTGCTGCGCCGGCGCGGCAAACGGTGTCAGAACGGCTCCGGCAACAATCGCCGCCATCGCCATGAGTTGCACCTTATTCATCCTAGTCATGTTGATCTCCTTGGTTTTGGGAATTTCATCGAACTTGCGTGCAACGATCGCAAAGCCTGCTCATGCCGCCTGCTGTTGGCCCGCCTGCTCGCGGACGATGTATTCGGCGTACCAGTCCGGCCAGTTCTCATCGTGCTGGCCGCCATTGCGCTTCTCGTACTCGCCATGGGCAGCCGCCGCACGGCGCAGTGCGCTCGCGAGATCAGCCGACGAATTGAAAGCCGTCGCGTTAGCATCGACGCGCCCGGGCAATCGCGCGGTGACTTCCTGCAGTAGCCAGCCATTGCCGTCGGGGTCGCTGAACGAGGCATAGGAGCGATAGCTGCCGCGTTCCGGATCCGGGCCGCTCAGCCGGACCCGCCCGAACAGATAGGGCTCATCCGAACCGACATGCACGTTACCGCTGGCGTGAAACGCTTCACTGATCGCAACACCGCGGCCGAGCAACTCGTTGCGGGCGGCCTCGATGTCCGAGACGATCAGATAAAGACCCTGTGCTGAGCCGGGCGCGGCAGGGGTGACGTTCTTGCCGAAGATAACCGAAGCGTTGGAGCCGGGCGGCGTGAACTGGATCACGCGGTAATCGTCGGGGCCAGCGAAATCGGCGTCGAGCCGCCAGCCGAGTTTTGCGTAAAACTGCTTGGCGCGGTCGACGTCGGAAACGGGGATGACGATGACTTCGAGCTTCAGGTCGACCGCAGGCGCGGCCTTGGTTTCAGCAGAGGTGGTACTGGTGCGTTCCTTGAGGTCTGACATAGTTCTCTCCTTGATGTTGGGGTGGCGAGAATGCTTCCCGCCATTTGTATCGTGTACGATATGATCGTGTGCGCTACATAAGGTGCTCTCAGGGGGAGTGTCAAGCCTTCCGATTTAATCGGACACGATATATATGGATGCGAGACTTCACATGTTCGTGTCGGAAAGGACGACTTCCATGAAACTGAGTGACGGGCTCCGGACCGGTTCCAGGGACAATTCGAGAGACAATTCAAAGGCCAGTCAGAAGCCGAAGCCAGCCGCAGGCGAGCGGCGGCTTGGCGATTTCCTGTGTTTTGCGATCTACTCGGCCAACCTTGCCTTCGGGCGGGCCTACAAAAAGGGCCTCGACGAACTCGGCCTGACGTACCCGCAATGGATCGCGATCGTGGCATTGTGGGAGCAGGACGGCCAGACCGTGAGCGAGCTTGGCGAGAAGATGTTCCTGGAATCCAACACGCTGACGCCGATCCTGAAAAAGCTGGAGCAGATGGGCTATCTGCGCCGCCAGCGCGATCCCGCGGACGAGCGGCAGGTGCGCATCAGCCTGACCGAGGCTGGCCGCCGGCTGCGCGAGAAGGGCATGCACATGAATCTCGTGGCCTCTACCGGACTGAAGCCCGACGAGTTCGCGCGGCTGCAGGAAAACGTCGTCACGCTCCGCGACAATCTGATCAAGGCGACGGCAGAGAAAACGGAATGATGCGCGCAGGCGCTTCGATGCGATCGGACTGCAGCGGCGCGTGAAGGTGAGGGGAGGATGAGCGTGGTCTCACGTGAAGGCGCGCTTGCCGGACGTATCGCCGTGGTGGCGGGCGCGACGCGCGGCGCCGGCCGTGGCATTGCCGCCGCGCTGGGAGAGGCGGGAGCGACGGTGGTCTGCACGGGACGCAGCAGCGCTCGCGCCGATGCTCCAACGCGATCCGATTATAACCGGCCGGAGACGATCGAGGAGACGGCCGAACTCGTGACCAGCCTCGGCGGCAAAGGCGTAGCCTTCGCCGTTGATCATCTCGAACCTTGCAGGTCGCGGCGCTGGCCGAGCGTATCCGCGCCGAGCATGGCCACATCGACGTGCTGGTGAACGACATCTGGGGCGCCGAACGGCTGAAGGGCGGGCCCGGCGAATGGAATACGCCGATCTGGAAGCTCGATCTGCAAAAGGGATTGCGGATTCTGCGGCTCGGCATCGAGACGCATCTGGTGACCTCGCATTATCTGTTGCCGCTGCTGATCGCGAAAGGAGGCGGCCTGCTTGTCGAAGTCACCGACGGCACCGCCGACTACAACGCGCAGCATTACCGGATCTCGGTGTTTTACGACCTCGTCAAGCAGAGCGTGAACCGCCTCGCCTACTCGCAAGGTCACGAACTCGCACCGCGCGGGCCCACCGCGGTTGCGATCACGCCTGGTTGGCTGCGCTCCGAGATGATGCTGGAGAATTTCGGCGTCACCGAAACGAACTGGCGCGAGGCGCTGGCGGAGCGGGGAGGCGGCAGGCACCAGGCGCCGCCCGATTTCGCGCTGTCGGAGTCGCCGCGTTACATCGGCCGCGCCGTGGCTGCACTCGCCGCCGATCCGGCTCGCAACAAATGGAATCAGAAATCAGTCAGCTCCGGCGAGCTCGCCCGCCACTATGGCTTTACAGATCTAGACGGCTCACAGCCCGACATTTGGCGCTACACTGCTGAAGTGAGGGAAGGTGGCAAGATCGCAGACCTCGGCGATTACCGGTAGCGCATGCAATTGAGTGAATGAGGGCAGCCGATGTCCGTTCGACCTGACCACCCCCTCGATTATCCGATCTGGACGGCGCTCACGACCACGCAGCGGGCGTTGGCTGAAGGCGATGACCGCGCGCGGCGCTATCCGACTGAGATCACGCCCTTCGCAGCGATAGCGGACGCGTCGGCTGAAAGCTTTGCTGCGCTCGCCGGGCTGATGTCGCCGCAGGACATCGCCGTGCTGTTCACGCCGGATCCCGTGAACCCGCCTGCCGAATTCAGAATCGCGCTGGCGGACACCGGCGAGCAGATGATTGTTGGAACGCAGGTTGAAACACCAGCGCACGGCGTCGATATCGTCACCCTCGGTGTCAACGACGTGCCCGACATGATCGAATTGACCGCGCTCACCAAGCCGGGACCGTTCAACGCGCGGACCCATGAGCTCGGCACCTTTCTCGGCATCCGCATCGACGGCCAGCTTGCCGCCATGATCGGCGAGCGGATGAAGCCAGCCGGCTACACCGAGATCACCGCGGTGTGCGTGCATCCATCCCACCGCGGCCGCGGTTACGGGCGAATGCTGCTATCCGCCATCTCCCGCCAGATCGTATCGCGCGGCGAAATTCCGTTCCTGCACGTCTTCACTGACAATCACTCAGCCATTGCGCTCTACCGGCGGCAGGGGATGGAAATCCGGCGCCGTCTTCACGTACGGTGTTGAAAAAGCAGGACTGATCGTCCAGCGATGCACGGCTTGACCGACACCATCCTTACGCGTTGCGTGTGCCACTCGGTCCTCGGTCCGGTCCGGGGTCCTGGCCGACGGCTACCTTGGTTAGTCTATCGAGATAGTGCGCCCAGCCCTTGGAATGGCTGTCGCGGGTTGCCTCGGTGGGCAGGCCGCTATGGGTCATGCGCAGCAGCGTGCCGCCGTCCCGTTCGATCAGATCGATCTCGATCAGGCCCGATCCCGGCGGCACTTCCTCGTTGCCTTCCCAGCCAAAGCTATAAGCGAGGCGGTGAACCGGTATGACTTCGCGGAATGCGCCGCGCGCCGTGGCGCTGCCGACGCCTTTCAGGAGGTACATGCCACCCGGATGCATCTCCGTCACTGCCTCGCTGCCCATCCATTGCACGATCTTCTCAGGGTCCGTCAGGAAGGCGAACACGCTGGCGCGGGGTGCGGCGATGTGGGTCTCGCGCTGGAGCACAAACGATTCAGTCATCGAAAGCCTCGTGGGTCATTGGCAGGGCGCGCTGATGCAACCAGCGAGTGCCTAAGGTAAGTGCCGTGGGTGACAATGCAACGTCGCTGCCGCATGATCGATCCATGCAACTGAGTCCGACGCTGACATGGCTGGTAGACGCAGCCAGCGCTTCACCGGGCGCCGACCGGTTCCTCGCCGAACTCGGCACGCGCCTGATCGAGGACGGCGTGCCGCTCGCCGGCGGCGCGCTGACGCTCGCCGTGCCGCATCCGATCGTCGCCCGCCGGACCTGGCTATGGCGGGCGGAAAATGGGGCGGTGATCGAGGCCGTGGGATTTGCGCCGGCGGGATTCGGCGCGGCGGGGGATTTGTCCGGCGACGCCGGCCGGAGCTGGTTGGCCGGGCTCGCCGGCGGAGCGGTGCATGAAGATAAAGTGAGCCCGGGATCGGACGGGCCGATGCTCGGCTGGATCGGACCGCAGCCGTTCACGCAACCGGAGTCTGATCGCCTGCGCGATGCCGCCCGCTTCGCTGCAGCGCCGCTCGCCGCGCTTTCGGCGCGCGCGACCGTGACCGCTGCGCTCGAAGCTTATCTCGGCAAGCGGAGCGCCGCGCGCGTGCTGACGGGCCCGCTGCGGCGTGAGGTCGGCGAGACGATCCGGGCCGCGCTGCTGTTTGCCGATCTACGCGGCTTCACGGCACTGTCCGAGGCCGAGCCCCCCGCGGCGGTGATTGCCGCGCTCGGCGCTTGGTTCGATTGCATTGCCGGCGCTGTCCATGCCTTCGGCGGCGAGGTGTTGAAATTCATCGGCGACGGCGTGCTGGCGATCTTTCCGGTCACCGGCCCATCTCCCCGCGATGCCTGCGACGCTGCGCTCCGGGCCATCGCTTCCGCGCAGGCCGGAATGGCGCATCTCGGCGACGCACGGAGAGAGCAGGGGCTGCCGCCGCTGTCGTTCGGCGTGGCATTGCATCTCGGTGAAATTCTGTGGGGCAATGTCGGTGCGGCCGACCGGCTGGATTTCACGGCGATCGGCCCCGCGGTCAATCTGGTGAGCCGGCTGGAAGGGCTTTGTCGGCCGCTTGGCCGAACGGTGCTGATATCAAGCGCACTCGCCGCAGAAACCACCACAAAACTGATCCCGCTGGGAACGCGTACGCTGCGCGGCATTGCGTCTCCCTGCGCCGTGTACACCGTACCGGACGGCTAGTTTTACTGCGTTATAGCAGCTCAAACCCTCATTCTCTCATCACGAAAACGTTAAACCGATTGGTTGACAATTAGCGCCGCGCGACTATGTTAAACCACATGGTTGAACGTAATGCCCGTCTCGACGCCGTTTTTCACGCCCTCGCGGATCCAACGCGGCGGGCCATGCTTGGTCGTCTGGCGGAACGGGAACTGACAATCGGGGAATTGGCGACGCCGTTTCGCATGAGCTTCGCCGGCGCCTCGAAACACGTGCGGGTGCTGGAGAACGCTGGTCTCGTCAAACGCACGATCCGCGGTCGCTCCCATCTCTGCCGCCTCGAGGCGGCGCGGCTCGCGGAAGCCGATGCATGGCTGAAGCGTTACGAGCGTTTCTGGACCGCAAAGCTCGACAGGCTGGAAGCTCTGCTGCGCGAAGAGGACAGGGCGAAAGCAAAACCCAAATCAAAATCGGTG
The DNA here is from genome assembly GCF_032917945.1 of Bradyrhizobium sp. sBnM-33. Taxonomy (NCBI): domain Bacteria; kingdom Pseudomonadati; phylum Pseudomonadota; class Alphaproteobacteria; order Hyphomicrobiales; family Nitrobacteraceae; genus Bradyrhizobium; species Bradyrhizobium sp. sBnM-33. The sequence goes on along the minus strand of NZ_CP136624.1, from coordinate 6,055,361 downwards.
ACGGAGTAGAGCAATGAATTCAACGACAAAGCCCGACGCGTACGGCAGCCTGCCCGAGCCCACGACGCTGAAAATCCAGCGGCTGCTGCCCGGCCCGATCGAGCGCATCTGGGCCTATCTCACCGACAGCGAGTTGCGCCGCAAATGGCTGGCGGCAGGCGACATGGACACGAAGCTCGGCGCGCCCTTCGAGCTCGTCTGGCGCAACGACGAATTGACGGATCCGCCCGGCAAGGCCCCGGCCGGCTTTGGCGGCGAGCATCGCATGCAGAGCCGGATTACCGAGTTCGATCCACCCCGAAAATTGTCGATCACCTGGAACAGTACCGGTGACGTCACGTTCGAACTGGAGCCCAAAGGCAAGGGCGTGCTGCTCACGATCATCCATCGGCGCTTCCCCGACCGCGCCACGCTGCTCAAGCACATGGCCGGTTGGCACATGCATCTCGATGTTCTGGTCGCCCGTGCGAGCGGAGAGGAGCCGGCGCCGTTCTGGGATGGCTGGAGCGGCCTCATGAAGGAATACGACGCGCGTCTGCCGGCCTGACGCTGCAAGTCATTCAAGCAACAAGTATCGCGACAAATAGGAGGTTAGCCATGCAGATTAACACCGTTTCGGCACAGGAATGGGAAGCAGCCCGCCAGCAATTGCTCGTGAAGGAAAAGGTCTTGACCCGCTCCCGTGACGCGCTCGCCGCCGAGCGTCGTCGGATGCCGTGGCTGCCCGTGGAGAAGGAGTACAGGTTCGAGGGGCCCAACGGCCAGGCGAGCTTGCTCGACTTGTTTGAAGGCCGTCATCAGTTGATCCTCTACCGCGCCTTCTTCGAGCCCGGCGTGTTCGGCTGGCCCGACCATGCCTGCCGCGGCTGCTCAATGGTGGCCGACCAGATCGCTCATCCCGCCCATCTCAACGCGCGCGATACTACACTCGTGTTCGCCTCGCGCGCGCCGCAGGCGGATATCGCGCGCCTGAAGAAGCGAATGGGATGGGAGCTGATCCCCTGGTACACCATCACGGACAGCTTCGATGCCGATTTCGATGTCGGCGAATGGCACGGCACTAACGTGTTCTTCCGCGACGGCAACAAGATCTACCGCACCTACTTCATCAACAACCGCGGCGACGAGCAGATGGGAGGCACCTGGAATTACCTCGACATCACGCCGCTCGGCCGCCAGGAGGTCTGGGAGGACTCGCCCGAGGGATATCCTCAGACGCCGACCTACAAGTGGTGGAATTGGCACGACAGCTACGTCGAAGGCGCCGCGCCCGACAAGAGGTGGGTCGAGGTGTCGGACGCCGGAGAGGCCGCGTTCCGGAAGCAGAGCGCAAATGGGAAGTCATGACCAAGGCCCGTCACAGCAACGCGCCCGACGCGGCGAGCTGTGATGACGAGGGCACCGCGGCCGCGGCCGGCATAGTCAGATGGCTATCGCTTGCGGCCGCGCCGACCTTCGCAATCATGGCGCTGCTTACCGCTGTGGTTGGCGGTGGCCCGCTGGATCCGCTTTGCTCGGCTGCAAACGCATCTCCGGTGGGCGGCATGGTGCCGATGTACTTGCTGATGAGCGCCTTCCATTCGGCGCCCTGGCTGAAGCTGATCTCGGGCCGCCGAGCAGGGCGGCGCGACCGGATCAGGCGTTCGACCCCATGAGGCAGTTCGCTGATTAGTCAGTTCGGCAGGACGGCTTTTGGTCAGCGATTTATCGCAACACCTTCTTCAGATAGGCGTCGCGCGTTCGAAAAGGTGCTGATATCGAAGCACCAGACCCCGATTATCCACCTCGAGCTCCGCCTCAAAGCCTGCCGAGACCCCGAGATCCACGTAACGCACCCGATCGGGACCGAGACGGTCGTATCGTTGACGGGAGCGCTGTATCGTCATGGCCGCACCGTCCACGAAGCAGGTATCGAGTATGCGACTCTGTCGGGCTCCGGCAGGTATCCGGCGGATAGGGAAGGTGTTGCAGAAGGGGGTGACCGAAAGGTCGGGCTCTTCCGCACCGTCGAGATCGGGACGTTGTTGGCCGTTAACGCGCCACCCGCCATCCATCCGCTCAAGAGTGAGGTGAATGTGGCCGGCCGGGCCCCACCGGTCTACGTCCAGCGATTGAGCTCGCCAGTCAGGCGTCAGTCTCCATCGGTGGTCGAGGCGAAAGCCGCCGTCCTCCACGCAGATCACGGTCGACTCTGCCAAGACCGCGTCAGCGGAAATATGGAGCATCAATCGCTCCAGTCCGACGACGTCCGTTCGGCGCCAGAATAGAATCTCGGAGTCGCCTTGCAAGATTGATCCTCGAATTGAACCCAGACCGAAAACGATTTTAGCCGATATCGGTTCCTGCACGCACCTATTGGCGCGGGCTGCATTCAGATTAATCTTGCCTCGCCTGTCGCTCGCGTGAATCGTCGACGGCTGATATGTCTCTCACTTGAACGAAAATAAGATAGGAAATGCCATGGCGCGCGTTCGCTGTATCACCGAAATGGGCATGGGCGTCGACGTTCACGGATGCGATGCGACCAAAGCCGCCAAGCGCGCCGTCTCGGACGCCATCCGCCACTCCAGTCTCGGCTTCTTCCGGATGCTGGGAAAGACCGCCAACGACATGTTCGTGGAGGTTACCGTCGCGGTGCCGGACCCGAGCGGGGTCGATACGGCAGCCGTTGCCAAGGAACTGCCGTACGGGACGGTGAACGTGACGGCGGTGAAGGGTGGGCTGGAAGTTCCTGCCGAGAGCGGAAGCGACTCCATCATCATCGCCAACGCTGCCGTGATTGTCAGTTTTGACGACGGCAAGACGGGCTAAATTCGTTTCAGTGCCAATCAGGCCGGACGCCAACGTCCGTGCGATCAATCAGAAGACCTGGAGCACCCGATGACGACGCAGGACAGCAGCACCTATTGGAAGCGGTCGCGTGTCGAGTTGCGCGCCGCCGGATTTGATCCGGACCGCGCTGCGGAGACCAGTGCGGTGGTGACCATCGCCAGCGCTTATACCAACGCCCATCGCTGCAACAACCGCGTGCGCGCCATTACCGATCTCCTGGTCGAAATCCTTGCCGAGCGCGGCGGGCAGGGGTTGATCGTCGGGGCTCCGGCGGTATCGGATGCGCTGACACAGGGCACGCCGACGGCGGGCTATAGCCTCGCATCGCGCGATGTCGTCGCCGACTGTTTTGAGATCGGTCATTACGCGCACCACGGCGACGCCATGATCGTGATCTCTGGTTGCGACAAGACGGGAGCCGCCGCGCTGATGCCGCTGGCGCGGACGAATGCTTTCGGCCTCGTGCTCTATCCCGGCACCAGCACGCCGGGCAGCGTCTCCTTCGGGGCATGGGCGAGCAAGGGTAACAATCTGACGATCATGGATTACGCCGAGGCGCGCGCCGCCAACGAGTCCGGCCGCTTGTCCGCCGATGAGCTGTTGGAAGTCGAGCGCAACGTGATGCCCGGCAGCGGCACCTGTGGCGCGATGTTCACGGCCAACACCATGAGCACGATCGCAGAATCAATTGGCATGATGCTGCCGCGCGGCGCCTCGCATCCCGCCGACTACAATGCCGGCAGCGATATTCACGCCGATGTCCGCGCCCAGGCCCGCGCCTCGGTCGAGGCCCTGTACCGGCTGATGCAAGCCGGCATCCGGCCACGCGACATCATGACCGAGCGCGCGTTCGAGAATGCGATCACGACCGTCTATGCGATGGGCGGCTCGACCAACATGTATCTGCATCTGCTCGCGGTCGCGCGCGAGGCCCAGGTGCCGATCACGATCGAACGCATCCAGCAAGTCGGCGAGCGCGTGCCGCTGCTCGCCAATTTGCAGCCGCACGGCCCCTTCGCGATGGGCAGCCTTCATGCGATCGGAGGCGTGCCTGTGGTCATGAAGGAGCTGCTGCGCGCGGGCCTTTTGCATGGCGATGTTATGACGGTAACCGGCAAGCCGCTGGCGGAAAATCTCGCCGATGTGCTGACGCTCGAGCAGATGCCGCCGCAGGAGATCGTTTTTCCGGTGTCTAAACCGATCGCGCCGGCGAACAATCACATCAGCGTCTTGAAGGGCAATCTCGCACCGGAGAGCTGCCTGCTCAAATTATCGGGCAAGACCCTCGAGAAGGGGCAATTTCGCGGCACCGCGCGCGTATTCGAGTCCGAGGCCGATACGATGGCCGCGATCCGCGCCGGCGAGATCGTGCCGGGCAACGTCATCGTCGTGCGCAATGTCGGTCCGGTGGGCGGTCCCGGTATGCCGGAAATGGTAATGCTGACCATTCAGTTGCAAGGACAGGGTCTCGGTGAGGACGTCGCGCTGATCACTGACGGCCGCTTTTCCGGCGTCTCGCACGGCATCCTGATCGGCCACGTCTCGCCCGAAGCCGCGCGTGGCGGGCCGATCGCCGGGGTGCGCGACGGCGACACCATTGTCATCGACCCAGCCGCCCGCTCCGTGAATCTCGAAGTGTCAGCGGAAGAGATCGCCCGCCGCATGGCCGGCTGGCGCGCGCCGGCGGCCGCTGTGCGACCGGGATCGGTGCACGACAAGTACATCCGGCTGGTGTCGTCGGCGCACCATGGCTGCGTGCTGTGAGGCTGCGGGAACCTGCCGAACGAGTTGTATTCGGGCCTTGTCACAATTTCGCGTTCATGATTTGTGTTGCGCTAGCATGGACGAGTTTGCAAGCTTTAGTAGTGGCCGATTGTTCCTCGCGGCTCTTCCTGACGCGGGCACAGCAGAGCGAATTCACCGGCTGGCGGGCGTGCTCAAGCGCGCCCATTGTCTGAACGGCAAGCTCATTGCGCCAGACCGGCTGCACGTTTCGCTATTTTCGCTGGGTGGGTTGCCGGACCGCCAGCTTTGCGCCGCCCGCGAAGCGGCCACGGAATTGCGAACCGAACCGTTCGAGGTATCGTTCGATCGAACGGCAAGTTTCCGCGGGCGGCCGGGCAATCGTCCGTTTGTCCTGATTGGCGAGAAGGGATTGTGCCGGTTACAGTCATTTCGGCAAATGCTTGGTGTCGCGATGGCGCGCAGAGGATTAAGGCGGCTCGCCAACACGAATTTCACGTAACGTTGCTGACGCGCGCAGCGTGGACGAGTATCCGATCGAACCGGTTGTCTGGACTGTGACGGAGTTCGTGCTCGTGTACAGCCAGAGGGGCCATCGGCATCTCGCGCGATGGTGCTTATGCGCATAATAGCCACCGGCAGTGAAATACAGCAAAAGCTCCAGCGGCATTATTTCGCTGCAGCAAGGCTCTGCGTGATCTCCTCGATCGAGTTGAACAAATACGTTGGTCCTGCCGCTTGCAGCGCGGCGGGGATGGCATAGCCCCACGCTACCGCGCCCGAATCCATACCGGCCGCCTTCGCGGCTTCGATGTCGCAGATCTCGTCGCCGATGCAGATCGTGTGCGCCGGCTTCGTTTCGAGTATTCGGGCGACCCGTCGAAATTTCCAATGCTTGCCGAATACCGCGGCGCCGCAGTCGAACCGGGCAATCAGGGCGGTGGCGGGACCGAGCACTTGCCGGACGGAGGCCTCGCCGTCGGAGCTGACGATCGCGGTCTTGATACCGAAACGCTGAAGGTCGGTCAGCATCTCCGGAATGCCGGCAAACAGCGACGTCTCACTCGCCGCGGCGAGCTTGCGCTTTCGCATGTCGTTCACGATGGCTGGAAGCTGCCACATGGACACGCCAAGACGCTCCATGATTTCCCGCGCGGACAGCCCGCGCATTCCTTCTAGTTCCTCCGGCGTGACCGGTTTGAGATCGAAGCGTGCGATCGCGTCATGAAAGGAGGCGCGAAACCAGTCGATCGTGTCGGCAAGCGTGCCGTCGAAGTCGAAGATCGCAAGGCGATAGCGTGTCATGCGAGCCCAGCTTTCAGCGTATCACTTGTCGCCGCCGCTGAAATAGGCGGGCTTGCCGGTGGTCCAAGTTTCGCCCCAGAGCTGACCGCCGCCGTCGACGGTCAGCGTTTCGCCGGTGACGAATTTGGCTGAAGGACCAGCGAGAAAGACAGTGGCTTCGGCGACGTCCCAGGGCGAGCCTGTGCGCATCATCGGATTCGAGCGCGGGTAGGCAGCGCGGGCCTCCGGCGAATAGACGTTCCAGCCTTCGGTTTCGATCGCGCCGGGCGCCACGCAATTGACTCGGATGTTCAGCGGCGCCCATTCGACTGCGACGGCGCGCGACAGCCCGATGACGCCGCTCCGTGCAGCAATCGTGTGCGCGATGCCGTAGAGGCCATGCGTCGTCACGACCACGATGTTGACGATGCTGCCGGGATGCTTCTGGTCGCGCCAGCGCTGCGCGGCGGCCTGCATCATGTACCAGGTGCCGTTCAGATTGGTGTTGATAACGGCGTTCCAGCCTTTCACGGAGAAATCGATCGCAGCTTGGGGAAATTGCCCGCCGGCGCTGTTGATCAGGCAGTCGACGCGGCCTTGCGCGGCCCAGATCGTGTCGAACAGGGCGTTGACCGCATCGGGCTCCCTGATGTCGGCGACACGCGCGGATGCCTTGAGGCCGCGGCCCGTCAGTTGGGCGACGAGCGCGTCGAGCTTGCCGCCGTCGCGCCCGACCACGGCGACATGCGCGCCCAGCCGCGCGAACAGCCAGGCGATCGCCCGCCCGATGCCGCCGGCGCCGCCCGTTACGACGACGACCTGATCGTTCAGCGCATCGGCCGCGAACATGGTCGGGTGAGCTGCAAGCTCCTCATCAGTGAGGCCGAACTTCGCCGGAGACGGTTGATCGGTCATGAACGGCCCGGACCTTGTTATGTGCGGCATTGGCCGTACATTAGCCGCGCAACAATAACCATGCAAAACGAGTTTTGATGCCCGATCTTTCCGCCTTCCCGATCACCAAGCGCTGGCCCGCCAAACATCCCGACCGCCTTCAGCTCTATTCGCTGCCGACGCCAAACGGCGTAAAGGTTTCGATCATGCTCGAAGAGATTGGCTTGCCCTACGAGGTGCATCTGGTCGACTTCAACAAGGACGACCAGAAGACGCCGGAATTCCTGTCGCTGAACCCGAACGGCAAGATTCCCGCAATTCTCGATCCCAATGGGCCGGGAGGAAAACCGCTGCCGCTGTTCGAGTCTGGCGCGATCCTGGAATATCTCGCGGAGAAGACCGGCAAGCTTCTGCCAGCCGATCCGGCGCGGCGATACCAGACCATCCAGTGGGTGCATTTCCAGATGGGCGGAATCGGACCAATGTTCGGGCAGGTCGGCTTTTTCTACAAATTTGCGGGCAAGGAGTATGCCGACAAGCGGCCGCTCGAGCGCTATGTCGCCGAGTCGAAACGCCTGCTGGACGTCATGGAGGCGCGGCTTGCGGGGCGGCAGTGGATCATGGACGGCGAGTACACCATCGCCGACATTTCCATGCTCGGCTGGGTGCGCAACCTGATCGGCTTTTATGGTGCGCGCGAACTCGTCGCGTTCGACGGCTTCAAGAGCGTATCGGCCTGGCTTGATCGCGGCCTGGCACGACCCGCGGTGCAGCGCGGGTTGGAGATTCCGAAGCGGCCGTGAGCACTGGATGCTTCCCGGCGCACTTTCCACAAGCGGCCGGTTAACATCGTTCGGCCGCGAGTGAGATGCCTCGTTCACGCGGACAGATGGCTGGACGAGGTCGACCTCTCGGCGACAAGGCCATCCATCAGTTGCTTCAACGCCATGTCGTAGTCGGAAAAGTTGCCGCCTGCAGCGATGGCGATAGCCGCCCGGTCGAAGGCCGCAGAGAGGATATTGACCACGCCGATGAGCGAGGTTTCGGGCGAGGGGCGGATCACAGCTTCCAGGCCCTCCAACAAAGTTCGGCGGCTATGTTTGGCGTCGATGGCATCCACGGTTTCAAAACCCAGAACGGCGGGCGCCTCGATCAGGATCAGGCGTGTTCGTCCTTCCTTCTGCATCGCGCGCAAGTACGCTGAAGCGCCCGTATGGAGCATCTGCATCGGAGCGTCCGCCGCCGAAGCAGCGTCCTCGATCTCGGCGGCAACAGCGGCGGACTCAGCCTCGACCAAGGCGAGATAGAGGGCCCTTTTATCCTCGAAATGATGGTAGACCGCACCCCGGGTCACTCCCGCTTGCGCGGCAATCTCGGGGGTCCCGGTGGCGGCATATCCCTTTGCGATAAAAAGTGTTTTGGCCGCTTCAAGCACCCTCCCGCGGGTGGTCGCGCTGCGGTCGATGTTGCTCCTGCGTCCTTTTCGACAACGTCGCTGCGACCTCTGCATTCTATCGAGCGCACTTTGATTTCGAGCCGGCGTTCGAGGCGGACTGGTACGTGCATCTGCGGTCGAAGGTGCAAGAGAACGTTGCCTTGGCGATCCTGGCGGGCGATCACGACACGATCCCCGCGAAAGCGCGCGGCACCACGCGCGGTGTTCTGATCAATTTTGAAGTTCAAGACGTCGATGAGGTCTACGGCAAGCTTCGTGCGGCCGGGCTGCCCATCCTGCTTCCGCTCCGCGATGAGCCCTTCGGTCAGCGGCACTTCATCACTGAAGACCCCAACGGCGTATTGATCGATGTCATCACGCCGATTCCACCATCCGCCGAGTACCTGGAATCTTATGCCAGGAACTGAGCCGCTCCGGATGCAAAGAATCTGGCGACACCCTACAATAGGCGACCGAACTCCACCATTCTGGAATGAACCTGAATGCCCATCACCATCTACGGCATCAAGAACTGCGACACCATGAAGAAGGCGCGCGCCTGGCTCGACAACCACGGCGTGGCTTACGACTTCCACGACTACAAGCTTGCCGGCATCGGCAAGGACAAGCTCAAGCAATGGTCCGACGATGTTGGCTGGGAAACGCTGCTCAATCGCGCCGGCACGACGTTCAAGAAGCTGCCCGACAGCGACAAGGAAGGTCTCAACGAGCGCAAGGCGCTGGCGCTGATGCTGGCGCAGCCCTCGATGATAAAGCGGCCGGTGCTCGACCTCGGCGGCAAATTGCTGGTCGGGTTCAAGCCGGATATCTACGCGAGCGAGGTCGCGTCAAAGCCGCGCGGGCGGAAGGCCTAATCGAATTCGAGTTCATCGCCGGATGGAATGCGGCCGGGCGCGCGATGGAAGAGATCGCTGTCGATGATGGTGCGAAGCTTCGGCACCGGCAGTTTGTCGTTTCCGCGCATCAGATTCTTGATCTCGAAGCCGCCGTCTTCGCTGATGGTTTTCAGCGAAGCGATGATATGGGTGACGCTGCCGTCATCCGAGAACGGCAGCAACAGCCGCTCATAGGCGACGATTCGCCCGTAGATGTCGTCGATATTGGCGATGGTATAGACAGGAAGGCGCCGCGCGATGCATTCATGATAGACGGGCATCACGACCGGAGCGAGCCTTGCGCCCAGATACTCGTCGAGATAGCGGCCCTTGCCGGTATTCCCATAAGCCGTCGACATCCGCGTGCCGTCGCTCTGGATGGTCAGACGCGGCGGCTGCGGGCTGGTATCGACGGTGTAGAGTACCAGATCGGGAAATTCGTCCTCGATCCGCGCCGGCTGGTATTCCGCCGTGCGTGGTATTGATTGGTCGCGGGCGTATAGCCGCAGCCAGGTGTTCAGCAGGTCGCGCTGCTTGATAGATTTGACGACCGACGGTCCCGCGCTTTTAAATTCCAAAACGGCAATTCCTACGCGATCTAAATCGCGAGATGATGCGCCTGAGGGGAAAATATTGTGTGAAAGCGCGCCGGATTGCAGCAAAACACCGTTAACGATGGCTTGCCGGGCGCGAGATTACGGTTGAGCGCGGCTCGTGGCCCGCCGAGCCGCGCCGGCGGCACCATTCGACTTATGGCGCATCCGGAACCGCAGCGCGCGGTTGGGCGTGGCAGCATTCCACCTTGCCTAATCCATCGCGTTGACGGCATATTCCGGCCGGAGGCGGCGGGTTCGGGACGGTTTCCAGGACGTCCAGGAGAGCCTGCCCGAACAGGGAAAAATTGGCCGCGCGCGAGTGACTTCGCGGAGACGGCTGAGGGGGAAATTTGTTTGGCTGAGTTCATTCTCGAGACCCACGGATTGACCAAGGAATTCGCGGGTTTCTTCGCCGTTCGCGATGTCGCCCTCAAGGTACGTCGCGGTAGTATTCATGCGTTGATCGGGCCGAACGGCGCCGGCAAGACGACGTGCTTCAACCTCTTGACCAAGTTCCTGAAGCCTTCTGCCGGGCAGATCCTGTACAAGGGACAGGACATTACCGCGATGGCGCCGGCCGATGTTGCCCGGCTCGGGCTGGTGCGTTCGTTCCAGATTTCGGCGGTGTTTCCGCACCTGACCGCGCTGGAGAACGTTCGTGTCGCGTTACAGCGCCAGCATGGCAGCTCGTTCGATTTCTGGCGCTCCAAGCGCGTGCTCGACCGATTCAACGGCCGCGCCCTCGACCTGCTGAACGACGTGGGCTTGAGCGAGTTCGCCAATACACCGGCGGTCGAGATGCCCTATGGACGCAAGCGCGCGCTGGAGATTGCAACGACGCTGGCGCTTGATCCCGAGATGATGCTGCTCGACGAGCCGATGGCGGGCATGGGTCATGAAGACATCGACAAGATCGCAGCCCTGATCAAGCGCATCTCGGCGAGGCACACCATCCTGATGGTCGAACATAATCTCTCCGTGGTCGCCAACCTGTCCGATATCATCACGGTGCTGACGCGCGGTCAGGTACTGGCGCAAGGCAATTACGCCGAATTGTCCAAGGACGAGCGCGTCAAGGAAGCCTATCTGGGGGCCGGTCATGCCTGAGTTGAAAATGGCCGAAGCCGCCGCCAAACCGGCGGGCGCGGAGATTCTTTCCGTGTCCGACCTGCAGGCCTGGTACGGCGAATCCCACATCCTTCACGGCATCAACTTCAATGTGAAGGCGGGCGAGGTGGTCACGCTGCTCGGCCGCAACGGCGCCGGCAAGACCACGACGCTGAAGTCGGTGATGGGAATTATCGGCAAGCGTACCGGTTCGATCCGTTTCAACGGTCAGGACATCACGCGCGCTTCGTCGGACAGGATCGCGCGCCTGGGCGTCGCATTCTGTCCTGAGGAGCGGGGCATTTTCGCAAGCCTCGACGTGCGCGAAAACCTGCTGCTGCCGCCGATCGTGCGCAGTGGCGGGCTGTCGCTCGACCAGATCTTCGAATTGTTTCCGAATCTGAAGGAGCGCCTCAACAGCCAGGGCACCAAGCTCTCGGGCGGCGAGCAGCAGATGCTGGCGATCGCCAGAATCCTGCGCACCGGGGCGCGCTTTCTGATGCTGGACGAGCCGACCGAAGGTCTGGCGCCCGTCATCATCCAGCAGATTGGTCACACCATCGCGCGGCTGAAGTCGCAAGGCTTCACCATCCTGCTCGTCGAGCAGAATTTCCGCTTCGCCTCGACGGTGGCCGACCGCTACTACATCGTCGAGCACGGCAAGGTTATCGACGGTTTTGCGAATTCGGAGCTGTCGGCCAATATGGACAAGCTCCACACCTATCTCGGCGTTTAATCAGTACTGCACTCTGGATTAATGGAGATACTATGAAACATCGGATTTCAGCTCTCTTCCTCGGCACCGCTCTGGCGCTGGCCGCAGGCGGCGGCGCCATGGCGCAAGACAAGACCGTCAAGATCGGCGTGCTCACCGACAATTCCGGCCTTTACTCCGACCTCGGCGGCGCCGGCTCCACGGTCGCCGCCCAGATGGCAGTTGAGGATTCCGGCCTCGCGGCCAAGGGTTGGAAGATCGACATCGTTTCCGCCGACCACCAGAACAAGCCCGACATCGGCACCACCATTGCGCGTCAATGGATCGACGTCGAGAAGGTCGATATCTTCGTGGATGTGCTGAACTCCGGCGTGGCGCTGGCGGTCAACAATCTGGTGAAGGAAAAGAACGCTGTCATGATCAATACCGGCGCAGCGACGTCGGACCTCACCAATGCACAGTGCTCGCCGAACACGATTCACTGGGTCTACGACACCTACATGCTCGCAAACAGCACGGGGCAGGCGCTGGTGAAGGCCGGTGGCGACACCTGGTACTTCCTGACCGCGGACTACGCTTTCGGCCACGCGCTGGAACGCGACACCGCCGCGGTCGTCGTGAAGTCGGGCGGCAAGGTAATCGGCACTGTCAGGCATCCCCTGAATTCGTCGGATTTCTCCTCGTTCCTGCTGCAGGCGCAGGCTTCCAAGGCGAAGATCATCGGCATGGCTAACGCCGGCGGCGATACCACCAACACGATCAAGCAGGCGTCGGAATTCGGCATCGTGGCGGGCGGACAGAAGCTGGCCGGGCTGTTGCTGTTCATCAATGACGTCCACTCCCTCGGGCTCAGAGTGGCGCAGGGACTGAACTTCACTGAGACGTTTTACTGGGACTTGAACGACGGCACCCGCGCGTTCTCCAAACGCTTCTCCGAGCGCATGAAGAACAAGGCGATGCCGTCCATGGTGCAGGCCGGCGTGTATTCGGGCCTGATCCACTATTTCAAGACGATCGATGCCATGGGCGGCAATCCGCATGACGGCGTCAAGGTGGTGGCGAAAATGAAGGAAACGCCGACCGATGATCCGCTGTTTGGCAAGGGCACGATCCGCCCCGACGGCCGCAAGCTTCATCCGGCCTACCTGTTTGAGGTCAAGAAGCCTTCCGAATCCAAGGGACCGTGGGACTATTACAAGCTGGTTGGAACGACCCCCGCAGATCAGGCATTCCGGCCACTGTCGGAAAGCGTCTGCCCACTGGTAAAGAAATAATACGATCGCCCGCCGGCACTCGTGCCGGCGGGCGCCTTCTCGCGTCACAACGCGATTTGCGTCACAACGAGATCGAGTGCGAAGCCGATGCAAGCTCTTTACGCCCAGCTTTTGGTGGGGTTGATCAACGGGTCGTTCTACGCGCTGCTCAGTCTCGGGCTGGCGGTGATCTTCGGCATGCTCAACATCATCAATTTCGCCCACGGTGCGCTCTACATGATGGGCGCGTTCTGCGCGTATTTTCTGTTGAACATCGCCGGCATCGGCTATTGGCCGGCGCTGATCATCGCGCCCATAGCGGTCGGCATTTTCGGCATGATCCTGGAACGGACCATGCTGCAATGGCTCGCCGGCCTCGATCATCTCTATGGGTTGCTGCTGACATTCGGATTGGCGCTGATTATCCAGGGCATCTTTCAGAATTATTTCGGTTCGTCGGGGCTGCCCTATGCGATTCCCAGCGAACTGCAGGGCGGCATGAACCTCGGATTCATGTTCCTGCCGATTTACCGCGGCTGGGTGGTTGTCTTCTCGCTCGTGGTCTGCCTTGCCACCTGGTTCCTGATCGAGAAGACCCGGCTCGGCGCCAATCTGCGTGCGGCGACGGAAAATCCGACCCTGGTGCGCGCGTTCGGCATCAACGTGCCCAGGATGATCACGCTGACCTATGGACTTGGCGTTGGCCTCGCGGCGCTGGCCGGCGTGTTGTCGGCTCCGATCAACCAGGTGCGGCCGTTGATGGGCGCGGACCTGATCATCGTAGTGTTCGCAGTGGTGGTGATCGGCGGCATGGGATCGATCATGGGATCGATCATCACCGGATTTGCGCTCGGCGTGATCGAGGGACTGACCAAGTATTTTTATCCCGAAGCTTCCAACACCGTGGTGTTCGTCCTGATGGTGCTGGTGTTGCTGTTGAAGCCAGCGGGACTGACGGGACGGGCAGCCTGACATGAGCGCATTGACTGACGATACACTGCCGGTAACGCCCCGTGCGATGCGCGACGAGATGCTTATGTTCGCGGCGATGGCGGTGCTGCTGGGTGTTGTGCCGCTGACGGGCATCTACCCGTTCTTCGTGATGCAGGCGCTGTGCTTCGCACTGCTCGCCTGCGCGTTCAACCTCTTGATCGGCTATGGCGGCCTGCTGTCGTTCGGCCATGCGATGTTCCTGGGAACCGCGGGCTACTGCTCAGCGCATGCGCTCAAGGTCTGGGGCGTTACGCCCGAGCTCGGCATTGTGATCGGCACCGCCGGTGCTGCCGCGCTCTCCGTCGTAACCGGCTTCATCTCCATTCGGCGGCAGGGTATCTACTTTGCGATGATCACACTGGCGCTCTCGCAGCTCCTGTATTTCATCTATCTGCAGGCGCCGTTCACGCATGGCGAGGACGGCATCCAAGGCATTCCGCAGGGCTACCTGTTTGGAATATTCAATCTCTCCAAGCCTACGGTGCTCTATTACGTGGTGCTCGCCGGATTCCTCGGCGGCTTCCTCCTGATCTATCGCACCATCAACTCGCCATTCGGCGAGGTCCTGAAGGCGATCCGCGAGAACGAGCCGCGCGCGATCTCGCTGGGCTACAAGACCGACCAGTACAAGCTGCTCGCTTTCATCCTCTCGGGGACCATCGCGGGCTTTGCCGGCTCGCTGAAGGTGTTCGTGGCGCAGAACGCCTCGCTCACCGACGTGCACTGGACGATGTCGGGCGAAATCGTGCTGATGACGCTGGTCGGCGGCCTCGGCACGGTGTTCGGCCCAGTCGTCGGGGCGTTCGTTATCATCGCCATGCAGCAATATCTGGCCGGTTTCGGCCAATGGGTGACGGTGATCCAGGGCGTCATCTTCGTGGCCTGTGTGTTGACGTTCCGCCGCGGCATCATCGGCGAGATCGCGCATTATTTCCGTCGATCTCTCTAAAAACGGCGGGTTTTAGCGCAGCTTTCAGCTCCACAAAGCGGTGGAGGACCCGGTTCCCGGGACACGCCGTCGCGCGCTTTTCCCTCGAATAGTCTATGACAGTTTTGTGACAGGTCGCTCCGCGGCTGTTTCTGAACGACGGAAAAAAACCCATGCTGCGCTGGTTTCGTGCCTTTTTGCCCAAAGAGGAGCGGTTTTTCGATTTATTTGCCAGCCACGCCCAGACGGTCGTGCAGGGCGCGCTGGCGTTGCAGGACATGATGCGCGGCGGCGAGGAGACGCCGGTATTCTGCCAGCGCGTCAATCAGTTCGAAAACGACGCCGACGGCATCACCCGCGAGGTCCTGACCGCGGTCCGCCGCACCTTCATTACACCGTTCGACCGCGGCGACATCAAGAACCTGATCACGTCGATGGACGACGCGATCGACCAGATGCAGCAGACCGCGAAGGCAGTGGTGCTGTTCGAGGTCCGAACGTTTGAGCCTCCGATGCGCGAGATAGCCACGCTGTTGGTCGAGTGCGCCAATCTGGTCAGCCGCGCGCTTCCCCTGATGAAGTCGATCGGGAGTAACGTCGCAATGCTGACCGCCATGACGGAGGAAATCGGAAAACTGGAGGGCCGTATCGACGATCTCCACGACATCGGGTTGAAGGAGCTGTTTCTAAAGCACCGCAACGGCAATTCGATGGATTTCGTCGTCGGCGCCGAGATCTACAAGCATCTCGAAAAGGTATCTGATCGCTTCGACGACGTCGCCAACGAGATCAACTCGATCGTGATCGAACAGGTATAGGGCAGGACCAATTCAGTGGATGCCACCCTGGCTTTTCCAATTCTGGTCTTCTTGATTGGCGTCGCGTTGTTGTTCGATTTCCTCAACGGCCTGCACGACGCTGCCAACTCGATCGCCACGATTGTATCGACCCGCGTGTTGCGGCCGCATTATGCGGTGTTCTGGGCGGCCTTCTTCAATTTCATCGCCTTCCTCTTCTTTGGGCTGCACGTCGCCAATACGATCGGCAAGGGAATCATCGAACCGGACGTCGTCGATGCGGCTGTGATCTTCGCTGCGCTAATCGGCGCGATCGTCTGGAACCTGATTACCTGGGGGCTCGGCATTCCATCGTCGAGTTCGCACGCGTTGATCGGCGGACTGGTCGGCGCCGGCGTGGCGAAGGCCGGGATTTCGGCCGCGGTCTGGAGCGGGCTGTCCAAGACGCTCTTGGCGATCGTGTTGTCGCCGCTGGTTGGATTCCTGTTGGCGCTGGTTCTGGTCGCAATCGTGTCGTGGCTGTCGGTGCGCTCGACACCGTTTGCGGTCGATCGCGCCTTCCGCATCCTGCAGTTCGTTTCGGCGTCGTTCTATTCGCTCGGCCATGGCGGCAACGATGCGCAGAAGACCATGGGCATCATCGCGGTGCTTTTGTATTCGCAGGGCTACCTCGGGGCGGATTTTGCCATCCCGTTCTGGGTCGTGATTTCCTGCCAGGCGGCGATGGGGCTCGGCACGTTGATGGGGGGCTGGCGGATCGTCCGCACCATGGGACTGCGGATCACCAAGCTGACACCGATGCAGGGCTTTTGCGCCGAAACCGGTGGAGCTGCGACCCTGTTCATGGCCACCTATCTCGGTGTTCCCGTATCAACGACTCACACCATTACCGGCTCGATCGTCGGGGTCGGCGCGGCGCGGCGCGTCTCGGCGGTCCGCTGGAACGTGGCGAGCTCGATCGTTTACGCCTGGGTAATCACCATTCCGGCGTCCGCGATTATCGCCGCGCTAACCTATTGGGCGGTGTTGTTGCTACGCTGATCCGGTGACCAGCTTGAGCCCGACAATACCGGCGACGATCAGTCCGATGCAGGCGAGGCGGGCGGCGGTCGCAGGCTCGCCGAACAGCGCGATGCCCAGGATTGCTGTTCCAACCGCGCCGATGCCGGTCCATACCGCGTAGGCGGTTCCGATCGGCAGAGCTTTCAAGGCAAGACCCAGCAGGAGGATACTGCCTGCCATGCAGGCGAGCGTCAGGACGGATGGAACGAGCCGTGTAAATCCCTCGGTATATTTGAGGCCGATCGCCCAACCCACTTCCATGAGACCGGCGACGAACAACACGATCCAAGCCATAACAACCCTCCGAACCAGGCAGGGTCGTCCCCGCGGATGAGCTGTGAAATCGGAAGGTCGTCCTTCCGCAGCCGATATGGGACTGGCCAGCAGCGTCCGCAACCACCAAATGAGGCTTGATTAGCCCGGTTTTCCCTGCCAAACGCTCGAGCCTCATGTCCGACATTGCCGTCACCGCCGAATCGCCGTCCCGCTCGCCGCTCTCAGATGAAGTGGCGCGGCGGCGCACGTTTGCGATCATCTCCCACCCGGATGCCGGCAAGACCACGCTGACCGAAAAGCTCCTGCTGTTCGGCGGCGCTATCAATCTGGCGGGGCAGGTCAAGGCCAAGGGCGAGCGGCGCAACACCCGTTCCGACTGGATGAAGATCGAGCGCGAGCGCGGCATTTCGGTCGTGACCTCGGTGATGACGTTCGAATTCGAAGGCCTCGTCTTCAACCTGCTGGACACGCCGGGCCACGAAGACTTCTCGGAAGACACCTACCGCACGCTGACCGCTGTCGATTCTGCCGTCATGGTGATCGACGCCGCCAAGGGCATCGAGGCGCGCACCCGAAAACTGTTCGAGGTGTGCCGGCTGCGCGACATTCCGATCATCACCTTTATCAACAAGATGGACCGCGAGAGCCGCGACACGTTCGAACTGCTGGATGAGATCGAGAAGACTCTGGCGCTCGACACCACGCCGATGACCTGGCCGGTCGGCCGCGGCCGCGATTTCCTCGGCACCTACGACGTCGTGAACGGCGGCGTGCGCCTGCTCGAAGGTGGCGGTGCCAAGACCGGCGCGACTGAGCAGATCGATATCGCCGATCTCGCCGGCCGCAACCCCAATCTCGACGTCGCCGAGATCAAGGATGAGCTCGCCCTGGTGTCGGAAGCCTGCAAGCCGTTCGAGCTGGAGGCGTTTCGCGAGGGCCACCTGACACCGGTCTATTTCGGCAGCGCGCTGCGCAATTTCGGCGTCGGCGACTTGCTGGAAGGTCTTGGCAAGTTCGCGCCAGCGCCCCGCGCGCAGGACAGCAATTTGCGCAAGGTCGAAGCCGCCGAACCGCGCATGAGCGCCTTCGTGTTCAAGATCCAGGCCAATATGGATCCGAACCACCGCGACCGTATCGCGTTCGCGCGGCTGTGCTCCGGCAAGCTCAGCCGCGGCATGAAGGCGAAGCTGGTGCGGACCGGCAAAAACATGTCGCTGTCCTCGCCGCAGTTCTTCTTCGCACAGGACCGCTCGGTGGCCGATGAAGCCTTTGCCGGCGATGTCGTCGGCATTCCGAACCACGGCACTTTGCGGATCGGCGACACGCTGACCGAAGGCGAGGACATCACCTTCGTTGGCGTCCCGAGTTTCGCGCCGGAAATCGTCCGCCGCGTGCGGCTGACGGATGCGATGAAGGCGAAGAAGCTGAAAGAGGCGCTGCAGCAGATGTCGGAGGAGGGCGTGGTGCAGGTGTTCCGGCCCCGCGACGGCGCACCGGCGCTGGTCGGCGTCGTCGGTCCGCTGCAGCTCGACGTGCTGAAGGCGCGGTTAGACGCGGAATATTCGCTGCCGGTGGAATTCGAGGTTTCGGAATTCCAGCTCGCTCGCTGGGTCTCGTCCGACGACCGCAAGAAGCTCGATGCTTTCATCGCGGCAAACGGTTCGGGCATCGCCGACGACGTCGACGGCGATCCCGTGTTCATGGCCAAGAATGAGTTTTACCTGGGCTATACCAGGGAGCGGGCCGAAGGCATCAACTTCTCCAACGTCAAGGACGTGAAGAAGAAGGCGTAGGCGGACTCGCTTTTGCGCCAGCCCTCCGCTGTCGTCCTCCGCGAAAGCGGGAGACCCAGTACGCCGCGGCCTCTTCGTCTATCGCTACCGTCTCTGGAATACTGGGTCACCCGCCTTCGCGGGTGACGACGGTAGGCTGTGGCTGATCCTCGCCCACATATGCATCCAGTGGATGCCTGCATGCATTCCGAGTCCGGAAAAATCGCTTGCGCCGCGATGTGGCCTGCAGAAGTATCCACTGGATGCTTATGAACAAGGGGAGACCGCCCATGTATGATCTCGCAACCTATTCCCGTTCCGGCCCGGTCGGCACCATCGTGATCGACGACGGCAAGGCCAATGTGATGTCGCTTGCCATGCTCAACGCCCTGCATGCGGCATTCGACCAGGCGGAAAAGGACAAGACCGTGGTGATCCTGAAGGCCCGCGGCAAGCATTTTTCAGGGGGATTCGACCTCAACGTCTTCGCCAAGGGCAGCGCCCAAGACCAGTATCTGATGGTGAAAGCGGGCGCGGAACTGGCCTTGCGCATCCTGTCGTTCCCGACGCCGGTGGTGGCGGCCTGCCAGGGCAACGCCTATCCGATGGGAGCCTTCCTCATCATGTCCAGCGACCACCGCATTGCCGCCGAGGGCGACTACCGGATCGGCATGAACGAGGTCGCGATCGGGCTCACGGTGCCGCGTTTCGCGATCGAGATCGCACGGCAGCGGCTGACGCCGGCCTATTTCAGCAGGGCGGTGATGACCGGGGAGATGTTCGGCCCTGCGGAAGCGGTGACCGCCGGCTTCTTTGACCGCGTCGTTCCGGCGGATGCGTTGGAGCACAGTGCCGCGGAGACCGCGCAGGCGCTCGCCACGATCAACATGGCCGCCCATACCGCCACCAAGGCGCGGGCGCGCGGGGCGGTGATCAAGATGATCCGCGATATGATCGACGAGGACATCACGCCGCAGTATGGCGAGGACCGTGTTGCCAGGCGGGCATCTGCCTGACGGAACGCTTCGGCCGCCCGGCATGGCGTTGCGTCTTACATCTTTGTATGAAGGGGACATGACCGCAAAGCCGCGCCGGGCGACCTACCGCCACGGCAATCTGAAATCCGCAGCGCTGAAGGCCGCCACCCGTATGGTGGCCAACGGCGGCCATGAGCAGTTGAGCCTGCGCGAGGTCGCGGAGGCCGTCGGCGTCGCGCATCGCTCGCTGTACAATCATTTCGCTGACCGCGAAGCGCTGCTCGACGCGGTCGCGGCCGAGGCCTACACGCGGCTCGCCGCCATCCTCGTCAAGGCGGAGACGCCACAGGACTACACCGCGAAATATGTCCGCTTCGCGCTCGCCAACCGCGCACTTTATGCCCTGATGGCCAGCCGCCCGCACGCCACCATGAAGCACAATCCGCCGCTGCAGGCCGCGGTTCATAAGGTCATCGCCCAGGCCATGCGGATATTCTGCCAGGACATCGAGAGCCCGGCCGAGCGTCGCCGCGCGGTGATGAAGGTCTACATTACGCTCTATGGCGGCATCTCGCTCTATACAGCCGGCGTGCTCGACCAGCCCAGCGAGAAAGCCCTGATTGCGGAACTATCCGCCATGAACGCAGGGATGTGAACACCGTCCGCCTTGATACGGGACGAAGCGCACATCAGTTTAGTCGGGTTGCCTTTCAGGACCTCGGGCCGCATGTTCCGGTGCATCATCGTCTGCCTGATCACCACATTCGTCGGGATGAGCGCCGCCGACGCCCAGTCGCGGCGCCAGATCGACGCCACGCCATTTTCCCACGCGCCCTGCAGCGTGCTCGACGGCCAGCCGTGCACGCCGTCATTTTGCAGCGTGTTTAACGAAGGTCCCTGTATTCCCGAGATCGATTATCCCTTCGGCCAGAATCTGCAACTCACGATCGAAAGCGTGCCGCCACAGGATCAGGCCGCGAAATACCGGAAGCCGGATCATGATCTCGATACGATCGGCGATCTCTTTGCGGCGTTGCGCTCCTGCTGGTCGCCGCCGCCAGCCGACATTGCGCGGCCGGGCATGCAGATGTCGGTTCGGTTCAGCTTCAAGCGCTCCGGCGAGATCATCGCGGCGCCCCGCGTGACCTATGCCACGGCAGGCGTCCCGGCAGATACCCGCGCCACCTATTTGAAAGCGATCAACGCTTCGCTTGCAGGCTGCACGCCGCTCAAGTTCACGTCCGGACTTGGCGGCGCGCTCGCCGGGCGGCCGATCGCGATCCGCTACGTCGACAACCGCGATCTAGGCAAACAGGCGGAGAAGCCGTGACGGCGGCCGCGTGGCGCATTGCGCACCAAGCCGTTAAAATGATACCCGGATAATCAGAGAAAACCAGCCGCGCAACGGGAGGCACGTCATGGGACTGCTGGTGTTGATCCTGGGCCTGATCCTGTTCTTAGGCGTCCATACGCTCACCACGCAGCGCAAGCTGCGCGCGCAGGTGATCTCCGCAACGGGCGAGGGCGGCTACAAGATCGGATACGCGCTGGCCTCGTTCCTTGGGCTTGCGCTGATCATCTGGGGCTTTGCGAAGTATCGTGCGACGGGCTGGATCGACGTCTGGTATCCGCCGGTGGCGCTCAAGCACATCGCGGTCGCCCTGATGTTGCCTGCGATCATCATGGTGGTCGCGTCCTACATCCGCGGCCGGATCTATACGACGCTGAAGCATCCGATGCTGACGGGCATCAAGCTGTGGGCAGCGTCGCATCTGCTCGCCAATGGCGACCTCGGTTCGATCATCCTGTTCGGCTCGTTTCTCGCATGGGCGGTGTATGACCGCATTTCGCTGAAATACCGTTCCGACGCCGGCGCCCCGCCGATTCCCGTCGGCGGTCCCGGCAACGATTTGATCGCGATCGCGGTCGGTCTCGTCGCCTATCTGGCGCTCGCCTTCGCGTTCCATCCGGTCGCGATCGGCGTCCCCGTGGTTGGAGCCTAATATGTCTGTGCAATCTGCCATCAAGCGCAAAACGGCGCCGGACATCCGTGCGCGCAAGAACGGCGAGCCGATCGTGATGCTGACGTCCTACCATGCGCATACCGCGGCGCTGGTCGATCGATACTGCGACGTCATCCTGGTCGGCGATTCCCTCGGCAACGTCATGCACGGTTTCGAGACCACGGTGCCGGTGACGCTCGATATGATGATCCTGCAGGGCCATGCGGTGATGCGCGGCTCGAAGCATGCCCTCGTGGTGGTAGACATGCCGTTCGGCTCCTATGAGGCCTCGAAGGAGCAGGCGTTTCATTCCGCGGCGCGGATATTGAAGGAAACCCACTGTGGCGCGGTGAAGCTCGAAGGCGGCGTGCGCATGGCGGAAACCGTCGCGTTCCTGTCCGAGCGCGGCGTGCCGGTCATGGGCCACATCGGACTGACGCCGCAGTCGATCAACACGCTCGGTTCGTTTCGCGCGCAGGGCCGCGACGAGGGCAGTTGGGAACCGATCCTGAAAGACGCCCAGGCGATCTCGGATGCCGGTGCGTTTTCGGTCGTGGTCGAAGCGGTCGCCGAGCCGCTCGCGCGCAAGATCACGGAAACCGTTGCCATTCCGACCATTGGCATCGGCGCCAGTGCGGCCTGCGACGGCCAGGTGCTGGTGCTCGAGGACATGCTGGGCCTGTCGCCGCGGACGCCGAAATTCGTGCGCCGCTATGGCAATCTCGGCCCCGCCATCGAAGCGGCGATCCAGGGCTACGCCAGCGACGTGCGCTCGCGCGCCTTCCCGGGACCCGAGCACGTTTACGAGATGAAGAAGAGCTGAGCGGGCCACGCCATGGACTGGTCGCAGCACTCCATTCCGGCGATGCGGTTCGAATCGCGCTTTGGCGATCGAATCGTCCCAGTCTTTTGTGAACGGCCCAAGAGCATTCCGGCGATGGTGGCCGAAGCGGTTGCGGCCAACCCGGACGGCGAGGCGCTGGTCTGCGGCGATACGCGAATGACATGGCGCGAAGTGGCGCAGCAGTCCGCGCAAATCGCAGCAGGGTTTCAAAAACTCGGCCTGCAGCGCGGCGACCGCGTCGCGCTACTGCTCGGCAACAGAATCGAATTCGTGCTGACGATGCTGGGTGCGGCCCATGCCGGGCTGGTGACAGTGCTGCTTTCGATCCGCCAGCAAAAGCCCGAGATAGCCTATGTGCTCACCGATTGCGGGGCAAAGCTCCTGATCCACGAGGCCTCGCTGGCCGACCGCGTGCCCGATGCGGGCGATATCCCTGAAGTCATGCATCGGATCGAAGTCGACGACGATCCGGCGCTCTCGCGTTTTTCCGAACTCGCTGACAACGCGCCGCTGGTCGCACCAATCGAGGTCGGCGAAGAGGACACTGCCATGATCCTCTATACGTCGGGTACCACGGGGCGGCCAAAGGGCGCGATGCTTGCCCATTGCACCATCATTCATTCGGCCATGGTGTTCGTCTCGTGCCTGAAGCTCACTGCGGCGGATCGATCGATCGCCGCAGTGCCGCTCGGGCATGTCACTGGCGTAGTCGCCAACGTCATGACCATGGTCCGTTGCGCCGGCGCGCTGATCATCATGGCGGAGTTCAAGGCCGCGGAATATTTGAAGCTCGCCGCGCGCGAGCGCGTCACCTACACCGTGATGGTGCCGGCGATGTACAATCTCTGCCTGTTGCAGCCGGATTTCGACAGCTACGATCTGTCGAGCTGGCGGATCGGCGGCTTTGGCGGCGCGCCGATGCCGATCGCCACGATTGAGAAGCTCGATGCCAAGATCCCCGACCTGAAGCTGATGAATTGCTACGGCGCGACAGAAACCACGTCGCCTTCGACCATGATGCCGGGCGAATTGACCGCAAGCCATATCGACAGTGTCGGCTTGCCTTGTCCCGGCGCGCAGATCGTCGTGATGGATGCCGAGGGCCGCGAATTGCCGCGCTGCGAGATCGGCGAAATCTGGATTCACGGCGGCTCCGTCATCAAGGGCTACTGGAACAATCCGAAGGCGACGGCGGAGAGTTTTACCGCCGGCTTCTGGCATTCCGGCGATCTCGGCTCGATCGACGAAGAGAATTTTGTCCGCGTGTTCGATCGGCAGAAGGACATGATCAACCGCGGCGGGCTCAAGATCTATTCCGCCGAGGTCGAGTCGGTGCTTTCAGGCCATCCCGATGTGGTCGAGAGCGCGATCATCGCAAAACCGTGCCCGGTGCTAGGCGAGCGCGTGCATGCCGTCATCGTGACGCGGAATGCCGTTAGCGGCGAAGCGCTGCGCGCCTGGTGCGCCGAACGGCTGTCGGACTACAAGGTGCCGGAAACCATGGATCTGCGGACCGACCCATTGCCTCGCAATGCCAACGGCAAGGTGATGAAGCGGCAGCTCCGCGAGGCTTTCACGGCGGCCTGAGCGGCGGCTTAGAGCTTCGGCGCGCTGCCTTTGGGCATCGCGCTCTCGCTATTACCGGCGGCGAGCGCGGCACTGTCGATCGCGGCGGCGCTGACGAGTTGCTTGACGTCCAGCAGAGTGAATTGCGCGATACCGACACGGTCGGCCAGCGTGCCCGGAACGAGCTGCACGCTCAACACGCCATCGCAATTCGCGCCCTTGGCCTCGGTCAGCATGGCGCCCGGTTCCTTGGCTTTGGCCTGCGCGCGCTTGACGACCGCCACGCAACTGCCGCGCACGGTGTCGCCGTTGAGCTTGACGGCGGCCCTTGGGTCGAGCGGCTTGCCGATCGCCTCGAGCGCGGTCGCTTCCTTGTACTTGCCGCCGACCGACATGATCGAGCCCTTGCGGTAGATGTAGTACAGATGCTGGTCACCGACGATGGTCGGCACGCCGTATTTGCCCATGATCTCCTTGATCATGTCCGCTTTCGACGGCTGCTGATCCGGTGCGAAGGTCAGGTTGCGGGCGACGAAATAGGCGCGGTTGGCGCTCGCGGGCGAGGAGAAGCTGGTTGAGAGCATCTCGCCGTTCTGTTTCGAACCGGCAGGGAGGCTGAAACTCAACGCCGAGACATAGCTGGCACCGCCGAACTTCTGCTGCTGGATATCGGTCTTGGTGTCGGTACGGCCTTTGAACAGGGAATCAAAGGTGGCGCGCGCGAATTCGGCGTTCGATTCGGTCGAGATGCCCAAAATGTCGGGGCGCAGCTTGCCCGAGAATGCCGTCTCCGGCGCCTTCGGCTTGAAGTCTTCGGCTAGTGACGCTGCGGCCAGGGATACCAGGCCGATGGCAAGCACCATCGAAACCAGCGCGTGGCGAGGCATGAAACACCTGAAAAATTCGGGTACGGATCGACAATTGAAAGCGGCCGGGATTACGCCAAACTTTGAACCGCGATGTCAACATTGGCAGCCGATTTCGGAGGCGGTTGGGAGTCGTTGTTAACGCTTTGATCCGCCTCGCTTTGCCTTGCCACCGCCATATCGATAGGCTACGCCCCGGCGATGCGGGGATCGGGCGCGCGATACTGCTGCCCAAGTTGCGGTTCCTCGGGGATGGGATACCTTTAAGTGTCTGAATTATTTGATGAAGTAGACGAGGAGGTTCGTCGCGAGCAGCTCAAAAGGCTGTGGGACCGGTATTCGCTTCTGATCATCGCCGGCCTGATTTTAATCATCGCCGCCGTGGGCGGCTGGCGCGGCTACCAGTATCTGGAGGCCAAGAAGGCGGCCGAGGCGGGGGCGGCGTTCGACAAGGCGGTCGAGCTTTCGGAAGCCAACAAGCACGCCGAGGCTGAAGCCGCGTTCGCCGATCTCGTTGCGAAGGCGCCGTTCGGCTATCGCGTGCTGGCGCGGTTGCGCCTGGCGGCAGAGGTTGCCAACCGCGATCCGCAGGCGGCGACAAAGATGTTCGACGAGATCGCGGCTGACCGCAGCGTCGGCGTTGCCGAGCAGGATCTAGCGCGGATTCGCGCGGCCCAGTTGTTGTTGGAAAGCACCAGCTATCCCAACATGAAAGAACGCCTCGAAGCCGCTGCTGCGCCGGGCTCGACCTTTCGCCATACCGCGCGCGAATTGCTGGCGCTGTCGGCCTGGCGTGCCAATGATGCCGCAGCGACGCGGCAATGGCTGGATATGATCGCCAATGACGGCGAAACGCCGCCGAGCCTGCGCTCGCGTGCCGAGGCCTTGCAAGCTCTGCTTCCGCCAGTCGCCAAGAGCTGACGGAGAACGAGTTGAGTGGGAAACCGACCATGCGCCGCCCGCAACGTTTGATCGCAGCCGCCATTCTCGTCGCGCTTTCCGGCGCACTGGCAGGCTGCGGCGGTGGCGGCTTGGGTAACTTCGATCCCACCGACATGCTCGACTTCCTCGACACCAAGAAGAAATTGCCCGGTGAGCGCAAGCCGGTGTTCCCCGAAGGTGTGCCGGGCCTTGAGCAGGGCGTGCCGAAGGATCTCTACAGGGGCGCCAACCAACAGGTTAATGACCCGAACGCGCAGGCTGCCGCTGCGGCGGCTCCTCCGCCGGAAGAACCGAAATCGAAGCGTGGCGCGAAATCCAAGGGCAAGCAGGCTGCCGCACCCGCCGCTGCGGACCCTGACGCCGCTCCCGAGGAAGAGGGCAGCACCGCCGCTGCGCCGCCGGCGCCCAAGCCGGCCAGGATCGCGCGCAAGCGCACCACGGCTCCGCCCGATCAATCGGCCGCGCCCGCGCAATCCTCGCAACAATCGGCTTTCCCGGCTCCAATGCCGAGCGGCAGCTTCTCGCGCTAATTTGTTGTTTTCGTTCGATTGACACGTCCTTCAAAAAGGGCGTTTGGATCAATTATGTCCTTTACGATCGCCATCATCGGCCGACCCAACGTTGGCAAGTCGACGCTGTTCAACCGGCTGGTCGGGCAGAAGCTCGCGCTGGTGGACGACGAGCCCGGCGTCACCCGCGACCGCCGCGAGGGAAGCGCGCGTCTCGGCGATCTCGAATTCACCGTGATCGACACCGCAGGCCTCGACGAGGGCGCCAAGGGCTCGCTCACGGCACGAATGCAGGAGCAGACCGAAACCGCGATCAGCCTGGCCGATGCGCTGATGTTCGTGATCGACGCCCGCGCGGGCCTGACGCCGAACGATCGCGCCTTTGCCGATTTCGCACGCCGCGCCAATAAGCCGGTGGTGCTGGTCGCCAACAAGAGCGAGGGCAAGCACGGCGAAATCGGCGCGATGGAATCCTACGCGTTGGGGCTCGGCGATCCCGTGCAGATTTCGGCCGAGCACGGCGAGGGCATGAGCGATCTCTACGACGCGCTCGCCGCACTGATGCCCGAGCCAGCGGAAGAGCGGGAAGAGTTCGACGACGACGATGTTATATCCGACGAGGATCTCGCCCTGCGTCCGATCCGCGTCGCCATCGTCGGCCGCCCCAACGCCGGCAAATCTACGCTAATCAATCATCTGCTCGGCGAGGAGAGGTTGTTGACCAGCGCCGAGGCGGGCACCACGCGCGATTCCATTTCGGTGGAGATCACCTGGCAGGGACGCGATTTTCGCGTGTTCGATACAGCGGGCTTAAGGCGGCGCTCGCGGATCGAGGAGAAGCTAGAGAAGCTGTCGGTGGCTGACGCACTGCGCGCGGTGCGCTTTGCCGAAGTCGTCGTGCTGACGATGGATGCGCAGAACCGGTTCGAGGAACAGGATTTGCGCATCGCCGATCTGATCGAACGCGAGGGGCGGGCGATCGTGCTCGCGGTCAACAAATGGGATTTGATGGAGCGCAAGCCGCATCTGATTTCGGCGCTGCGCAGCGATGCCGATCACTGGCTGCCGCAGGTGAAAGGTGTCCCCATCGTCGCAGTATCCGGCCTGATGGGCGAGGGCATCGATCGCCTGATGACGGCGATCCAGGACGCCTACGCAGTCTGGAACAAGCGCGTGCCCACGGCCGCGCTCAATCGCTGGTTCGAGCAGGCAGTCGATACCAACCCGCCGCCCGCAGTGTCGGGCCGCCGGCTGAAGCTGAACTATATCACGCAGACCAAGGGACGTCCGCCGAGCTTCGTGCTGTTCTGCTCGCGGGCGGATGCCGTGCCGCAATCCTATTTGCGCTACCTCACCAACAGCCTGCGCGAAGCGTTCGAGCTGCCGGGTACGCCGATCCGCATTACGCTGCGCGAAAAGGCCAATCCGTTCGCGCACAAGCGCAAGCGGCCCTCATGACCGAACAGGCGTCCACCGCTGCTGCCGACGATACGCCGCCGGTGCGCAGTGGCGCGGCAGCCTTTATCTTCGTCACCATCCTGCTCGACATGCTCGCGCTCGGCCTGATCCTGCCGATCCTGCCCAAGATCGTGGAGAGTTTTGTCGACAACGACACCGCGACGGCCGCGCAGATATTTGGCTTGTTCGGCACCGCCTGGGCGCTGATGCAGTTCCTGTTCTCGCCGATCCTTGGCGCGCTCTCCGACCGGTTCGGCCGTCGGCCGGTGATACTGCTATCGAATTTCGGGCTAGCGCTGGATTACGTGTTGATGGCGCTGGCGCCGTCGCTGACCTGGCTGTTTATCGGGCGAGTGATCTCAGGCATCACCTCGGCCAGCATCTCCACGGCCTTTGCCTATATCGCCGATGTGACGCCGCCCGAACGGCGCGCCGCGGTGTTCGGCAAGATCGGCGCCGCCTTCGGCGCCGGATTCATTCTCGGCCCCGCCATCGGCGGCCTGCTCGGCGGCATGGATCCGCGTCTGCCGTTCTGGGTCGCGGCGGGCCTGAGCTTTGCGAACGCGCTATACGGCTGGCTGATCCTCCCGGAGTCGCTGCCGCAGGATCGGCGCGCGCCGTTCCACTGGAAGCGCGCCAGTCCACTCGGCGCGCTGCACTTGCTGCGTTCTAACCGGATTCTCGCGGGATTGTCGCTGGCGAATTTCTTTGGCCAGGTCGCGCATGTGGTGCTGCCGTCCACCTTCGTGCTCTACGCCACCTATCGGTATGGTTGGGACACGACAACAGTGGGGCTCACGCTCGCGTTGGTGGGCGTCTGCGCCATGGTGGTGCAGGGTGCGGGCGTTGGGCCGATCGTCACGCGTCTTGGCGAACGCCGCGCGCTGCTGCTCGGGTTTGCCTGCGGCGGGCTGGGATTCTTCATCTATGGCGCGGCCCCGACCGGACCGTTGTTCTGGACTGGCATTCCCGTCATGGCGCTGTGGGGCGTGGCAGGCGCGGCGATCCAGGCCCTGACGACGCAGCTCGTTGCGCCGGATCAGCAGGGCCAGTTGCAGGGAGCGACCAACAGCGTCAACAGCATCGCCCAGATGGCGGGTCCGTTTCTGTTCACGCTGACCTTTGCCTATTTCATCAGCGATCAGGCGCCGGTGAAAATGCCGGGCGCGCCGTTCCTGGTCGCAGCGGCACTGTTGGGGCTTGCGCTTGCGATCGCGTGGCGAACGTTGGCGATGACGCCCAAGCGCTGAATTGTAGGGTGGGCAAAGCGTAGCGTGCCCACCACTTCTAGCACCAAACTGGAGAGATGGTGGGCACGGCGCTAACGCGCCTTTGCCCACCTTACGCGATCCGCTACGCCGTCACTTCTTCACCAGCGGACACTCGCTGGCTTCGAGCGGCTTGGCGGCATCTTCCGCCGAGATCGTGGCGATCTGCTTGTAGTAGTCCCACGGGCCCTTCGACTCTTCCGGCTTCTTCACCTCGAACAGATAGGCCGGAATGAGACGGCGGCCGTCGGCGCGCAGCGGGCCCTTGCCGAACAGCGGATCGTCGGTCGGCAATTCCTTCATCTTGGCGACGACCTTGGCGCCGTCACGCGGATTGCTGCCGAGCGCTTCCATCGCCTTCAGGTAATGCAAGATCTCTGCATAGAGGCCGGCGACGGTCATCGAGGGCATCGAGCCCTTCGGCGAGAGCTTCTGGAAGCGCTTCGACCATTCGCGGGTATTGTCGTTGAGATCCCAGTAGAAGGATTCCGTGAAGGTCAGGCCCTGCGCCGTCTTCAGGCCGAGCGCATGCACGTCGTTGATGAAGAGCAGCAGCGCGGCGAGCCTCTGGCCACCTGCGACGATGCCGAATTCGGAGGCTTGCTTGATCGAGTTGGTAGTGTCGCCACCGGCATTGGCTAGGCCGATGACCTTGGCCTTCGAGGACTGCGCTTGCAGCAGGAAGGAGGAGAAGTCCGAGGTGTTGAGCGGATGCCTGACCGCGCCCAAAACCTTGCCGCCGGTCTGGGTGACGACATTGCCGGTGTCACGCTCCAGCGCATGGCCGAAGGCGTAGTCGGCAGTTAGGAAGAACCAGGTGTCACCGCCGGCCTTGGTCAGCGCCTTGCCCGTGCCGTTGGCGAGCATGTAAGTATCGTAGGTGAAGGAGATGGTGTTGGGATTGCAGGCCTTGCCGGTGAGGTCGGCGGTGGCGGCGCCCGAGTTGAGCAGCACCGAGTTCTTTTCCTTCACCAGATTGCTCACGGCGAGCGCAACGCCTGAGTTCGGCGTATCCGCGATCGCGTCCACCTTGTCGGCGTCGATCCATTGCCGTGCGATATTCACGCCGATATCGGGCTTGTTCTGGTGATCGCCGCTCACCACCTCGATCTTCCAGCCCTTCTTGGTAAGGCCGGAATCCTCGACCGCCATCTTGACCGCCGCCACCGAATTGGGACCGCCGATGTCGGCATAGAGGCTCGACATGTCGTTCAACACGCCGATCTTGACGGTCTTGTCCTGGGCCAGTGCTGGCGTCGCGAGGGCGAGTGCGGCAAGCGCCACGGAAGCGGCGAAGCGCCGCGCAATGCTAGTCGTCATGGTATTCCTCCAGAAAGGTTGTTCGCCGGCTCTCTTTTCGGAACCTGCCAGCAGCTTTGCGATAGTCCTTCTCGGAACCGCACGCAATGCACCTAACGTTGAGCGTCTCCGACGTCAGCTTGAACTTCTCATTTCGTAAAACCATTCCTTAACGAAGGTTCCATCTTTCCTGAACACCTGGATGGGGTCATGCGATCGCAGACATAGGGCAACCGTCGTTAGCGAGCTTCACGCAATGCACGCTGTTGGCGATTCATGTCTGAACAAGCGGCTGAATGGATTGCCTTCCGCCTTCACTAAAGCTTGGCGGACAAGTCGCTCCGCTTACAATGCGAGAGTTCGTAAGATGCTCAAGCCGGCGGATGAAAACTCATCAGCGTGCGCGTCCTGTAGTCGTAGAGCTTGCCTGTCTCGGTCCACTCCGGCGCGCACATCGGCACGATGAATTCCGCCGCCTGCTCGGGCGTGTCCAGCGTCATCGGATCTTCGCCGGGAAACACGCTGGCGCGCATGCGGGTGCGGATCGGGCCGGGGCTGAACAGGTTGACGCGGAGTTTCGTGCTCGCGGTCTCGTTGGCCCAGGAGCGCACCAGCGTGTCCAGCGCCGCCTTCGAGGCCGCGTAGGGACCCAGATAGGCGTTCGCCTTGCTGGCGGCGCCGGAGGTCACGAACACGGCGCGGCCGGCGTCCGAAATCTTGAGCAGCGGATCCATGCAGCGGATGAGCTGGAAGTTAGCGGTCACGTTTACGGCGAATACATCGTTCCAGGGCTTCAGCTCGATATGACCAAGCGGCGAGGAAGGGCCTGCGACGCCGGCATTGCCGACGAGAATGTCGAGCTTGCCATGACGCTCATGCAGCGCCGCGCCGAGCCGCGCGATGCCGTCGAAATCGGTGAGACTGAGCGGCACCAGCGTGGCGCTGCCGCTCTCCTTCCTGATCTCGTCGTCGAGTTCCTCAAGGCCGCCTTGCGTACGTGCAACAGCGACGATATGCGCGCCGGCGCGGGCGAGCGCGCGCGCCGTGGCATAGCCGATGCCGCGGGAGGCGCCCGTGACGAGCGCAATGCGCGAGGCGAGGGGTTTGGTCATGTCGTGCCACTTTCGTCATGCCCGGACAAAAGCGCGGAGCGCGTCTTCGCGCTAGACGTCCCGGGCATCCACGTCTTTGCGGCGGGTTTTACAGACGTGGATGGCCGGGACAAGCCCGGCCATGACGGAAAAATGGATTATTGGCCGCGCCTCAGCTCGCTTCCGCCAGCAGCGACAACTGCCGGGGCTGGGGCTCGACCTGAGTCTGGTCGGTAAGGTGCGTCGGATAGGCACCGGTGAAGCAATGGTCCGAGAATTTCGGATTGGCCGGGTCGCGCCCCGGCTCGCCCATCGCGCGGTACAGGCCGTCGATCGACAGGAACGCCAGCGAATCCGCGCCGATGATGTCGCGCATCTCTTCCAGCGTATGGGTGGCCGCGAGAAGTCCGCCGCGGTCCGGCAGGTCGATGCCGTAATAGTCGGGATAGAGGATCGGCGGCGAGGCGAGCCGGAAATGCACTTCGCGCGCACCGGCGTCGCGCATCATGCGCACGATCTTCTTCGAGGTGGTGCCGCGCACCAGCGAGTCGTCGATCAGGATGATCCGCTTGCCTTCGATCGCGGCGCGGTTGGCCGAATGCTTCATGCGCACACCGAGCTCGCGCACGCTCTGGGTCGGCTGGATGAAGGTGCGGCCGACATAGTGGTTGCGGATGATGCCGAGTTCGAACGGAACGCCGGAATACTGGCTGTAGCCGACCGCCGCCGGTACGCCGGAGTCCGGCACCGGCACCACGACGTCGACCTCGACATGGCTTTCGCGGGCAAGCTGCGCGCCGAAGGCCTTTCTGACCTCATAGACCGAACGGCCGCCGACGATCGAATCCGGCCGTGAGAAGTAGATGTATTCGAAGATGCAGGGCCGGGGCGGCTTTGGCGGGAACGGCTTGTGGCTGTTGGCGCCCTTCTCGTCGAATACGATGATTTCGCCGGGCTCGATGTCGCGGACATATTTGGCGCCGATCATGTCGAGCGCACAGGTTTCCGAGGTCAGGATCGGACGACCGTCGAGATCGCCGAGCACCAGCGGTCGGATGCCGAGCGGATCGCGCGCGCCGATCAGCTTCTTGTTTGTCAGGGCCACCAGCGAATAGGCGCCCTCGATCGCGCGCAGCGCCTCGATGAAACGGTCGATGAAACGGTTGCGCTTGGACTGCGCAACCAGATGCAGGATGACCTCGGTATCGGTGGTCGACTGCATCATGGCGCCGCCCTTCACCAACTCGCGGCGCAGCGTCAGGCCATTGGTGAGGTTGCCGTTATGGCTGACCGCGAAACCACCGGCATTGAGCTCGGCGAATAGCGGCTGCACGTTGCGCAGGATGGTCGCGCCGGTGGTGGAATAGCGGACATGACCGACCGCCATGCTGCCGGGCAGGCGCTCGATCACCTCGCGGCGGGAGAAGGTATCGCCGACCAGGCCAAGGCGGCGTTCAGAGTGGAAGCGGCTGCCGTCGAAGGAGACGATGCCTGCGGCTTCCTGGCCGCGATGCTGGAGGGCGTGTAGTCCGAGCGCCGTGATGGCGGCGGCCTCCGGGTGGTCGAAAATGCCGAACACGCCGCATTCCTCGCGTAGCGTGTCGCCTTCGAGATCGTCCTGCAACTCGATGCCAAGATTTAGATCGAGTTGGCCGGCGGGATCGGAAGGGTTTTGCATCGCGTCCATCGCCTCTCTATTTTGGCCAGAAATTAGCGGCCCGCGGGTTTCTCGATCAGCTTTTTAAGGCTGTCGCGGGCAGGTTTACTGTAGCCATCGCCGGATGCAGGCGCTGCCTGGTCGGCGTCAGTTTGATCGTCTTCCGGTTTATTCTTCTTGAATCTCTTTAAGATGGTGTTCTCGGGGTCGTCAGGCAAGAGCGACATTAACCAATCCCCGGTTCCCTGCAGCACCACCCGGGATTTTGCACCGGTGATCCAGTCCGGCCGCTGCTTGTCCGGGACCAGCCAGCTAAAGAACAGAAAGGCGACCACCACGATCAAAAGGCCGCGACCCAACCCAAACAGGAATCCAAGCGTGCGATCAAGCGCGCCGATGCGAGAATCCAGGATCATGTCCGAAATCCGCACCGTGATGACGGAGACCACGATCAGGGTGCCGATGAAGGTGCCGGCAACGACCACCACGGCCGCGATCGTCTCGCTGCCGAAATAGTCCCTGGCAGATGGCATCAACTTCGAGAAGGCATACAGCGTCACCAGCGCCGCCGCGCCCCAGGCCGCGATCGACAGGATTTCGCGCATGAAGCCGCGCACCATGGCGAGCAGCCCCGAAATCAGCATCACTCCGAGCAGGACGAGATCGAGTATCGTTATCGGCATCGGCTGGTCAGGTCCGCTCGTAAGTCCTTAGGCAGCGAATCGGCGGCTTGGCGTTCACCCCAAGTGAGGGGCAGACGGCGCATCCCGCAAGGCCGGAAATCGTGCATCCCGCCCGCCTTTCGCGCGCGTTGTATAGCGGCGAGGGGCGGGCGCGTCACGCCGCTTTAGCTGTTTTCACGACGGAATCGCGCCGGTGTGGCATTTTTCTCTGCCGCACCCTCGCGACTGGCATCCCGGTTGCCGCCCCCGGTGTTTCTTGGGCTGCCGCGCGCCGCGATTTCGGCCACCAGGCTGGTTAGTCCGCCGATGCTGTTCAGCGCAAGCCCGCTATCGCCGCCGACCTCTCCGCGCGCCGATTCGGGCAGAACGGCGCGGCCAAAACCCAGTTTCGCGGCCTCCTTCAATCGGGCGGAGGTCTGCGCCACCGGCCGGACTGCGCCGGAGAGCGAAATCTCGCCGAAATAGACCGCATCAGTCGGTAACGGCGCGTTTACCAACGAGGATACCAGTGCGGCTGCTGCCGCGAGGTCGGCCGCGGGCTCCTGGATCCGCAAGCCCCCCGCCACGTTCAGATAGACGTCGTAGCCGGACAATTTAACCCCGCAATGGGCTTCCAGTACCGCCAGCACCATCGACAGCCGGCTCGGATCCCAACCCACCACGGCCCGCCTGGGGGTGCCGAGCGTGGTCGGCGCCACCAACGCCTGCAATTCCACCAGCACCGGCCGGGTGCCTTCGATGCCGGCAAAAACTGCCGTTCCCGGGCTGCCCAGATCGCGTTCAGAGAGGAACAATTCCGAGGGGTTGGAGACTTCGCGAAGGCCGAGGCCCGTCATCTCGAACACGCCGATTTCATCGGTCGGACCAAAGCGATTCTTCATCGCGCGCAGAATGCGGAAATGCTGCGAGCCTTCGCCCTCGAACGACAGCACGGCGTCGACCATGTGCTCGACCACGCGGGGGCCTGCGATCTGACCATCTTTGGTGACGTGGCCGACCAGAATGATCGCAGCACCGGTCTTCTTGGCGAAACGAATGAGCGCCTGTGCCGAGGCGCGGACCTGCGTCACCGTTCCCGGCGCCGACTCCACCGTGTCGGTCCACATGGTCTGGATCGAATCGATCACGATCAGCCGCGGCACCGCGCCTTCAGACAGAGTCGAGACGATGTCCTCGACGGAGGTTTCGGCGGCGAGTTGCACCGGCGCATCGGCCAATCCGAGCCGCTCGGCGCGCAGCCGCACCTGCGCCACGGCCTCTTCGCCCGAAATATAGACCGCGCGGTGGCCTGCGCGCGCCAGCATGCTGGTGGCCTGCGTGAGCAGCGTCGATTTGCCGATGCCGGGATCGCCGCCGACCAGAAGCACCGAGCCACGGACAAAGCCGCCGCCGGTGACACGATCAAGCTCGGTCATTCCGGAGGACAGGCGAGGGGCGTCGTTGCTTTTTCCGGTCAGCGATTCCAGCGCAAACGTCCGGCCCCGGCGCTTCGAACGGATCGATACCGGCACGCTTCCGGTCGTGTCCTCCTCGGCCAGCGTGTTCCACTCACCGCAGGACTCGCACTTGCCCTGCCAGCGATTATACGCCGCGCCGCAATTCTGGCAGACGAAGGAGAGGGTGGATTTGGCCATGGAGGGGAAATAGCAGTCTCGGTGGAACGGGCGGCGACTCATAGCATGAAAAGAAGCCGAGGGGCGCGATGAGTGCCAAGGCATCCATCGCGCGATTCAGGCCGTCATGGAGCGACATTCGCACACGTCCAGATGATGACCGGTTGCTCGAGACCACGAATGAGCTGTGCCGGCTGCTCGACAAGCAACGCGAAGTCGGCGCTCGAATGGCTCGATTCGGCCCGGGCCTGCCGCACCAGTACGTCGCTGACGACGATGGCGCATCCAAATTCGCGGGTAAGCGACTCAAGCCGGCTCGCCGCATTCACGGTGGTGCCGATCACGGCGAATTCGAGCCGGTTGAGGCCGATATCCCCCAGCACGACCTGGCCATAGTGCAATCCGACGCTGACCTGGATCGGCGGCTCGTTGCGATCGTGCCGTTCTCTGTTCAATTCGGCGATCGAGGTGATCATGCCCCGCGCGCAACGCAAGGCGTTCAGCGCGTCGGAATCGCCGGCGAACGGCGTGCCGAACGTCGCCATCAGGCCATCGCCGAGGTATTTGTCGAGCGTTCCGCCGTGCTGGAACACTTGCCTTTCCATTCGCTCATGAAATTGCCGCAGCGTGTCGATGACCTCTTTCGGGTCTCGTCCATCGGCGTAGGCGGTGAATCCCACGATATCGGCAAACAACACCGCGACGTCTTGGGTGCGAACCCGTGTCAGCGGCTCGTCATTGCCCGACAATTCATCGACGACATTGGGTGAAAAATAACGTGCCAGGTTGGCGCGCTCGCGTTCGATCCCGGCGTGGCTGATCAGCAGGGCGTTGGAGCGGCGTACCGCCAGCGCCAACGTCATGGCGACGATCAGGAATACCGTGATTTCCTGGAATCGCACGGGAATGCCGATCGCTGCGGGGTTGATGATGTCGAACATCCTGACGTCGGAGCCGACGGCGGCCCGCACGCGTTCCGAGAGCTCCGCATGGGTTTCGGGCTGCAGATAGGCCCAGCCGACGCCGATCGCCCATACGGCCGAGGTCCAGAATCCCATCGCGAATACCGTTCGCCACGAATAGGCAAGGGTCCCGGTTGCCAGGAAGACAAAGAAATAGATGAAAGTCTCGAAACGGAATTGCATGCCGACCGGCCAGTTCTCGGCACTGAACGGATTGGGCACGACGGTGAGGAAAGTAAGTAATGCAAGATCGCAAAAGATCAGGAAAAGCTCCGGCCGCGAACGGCCCACTTTGCCGACCTTGAGCTGGGCCCAGCCGATCACGGCAAAAAGGCCGAGCAGCACGATGTAGTAAATCACGTCCCAGTTCGGGTTGATGATCGGGAGGGTAACGGCAATTACCGCCAGCGCGATCCAGCGGGCCCGAACGGCGAGCAGCAGCCCTTGGCGCTTGCTATCGGCAATGGCGGCTTCGGCGAATTTTAGGGTGTCTTGCTGGGCATCGGTTCGCCCGGCGGCTTCGCTTCGGAGATTTGTGATATCGGCCGTTTCCACCAATGCGCTCAAGACACCCGTCCCCAAACTAAACGTATCGGATGATGCATCATGCCACGGCTCCCGGCGCCGTTCACGCCAGCATGATACTACCGGAGCGCGTGCGTCCTAGCCATTTGAAAAAATGAAG
Organism: Bradyrhizobium sp. sBnM-33; assembly: GCF_032917945.1. Taxonomy (NCBI): domain Bacteria; kingdom Pseudomonadati; phylum Pseudomonadota; class Alphaproteobacteria; order Hyphomicrobiales; family Nitrobacteraceae; genus Bradyrhizobium; species Bradyrhizobium sp. sBnM-33. The sequence continues at coordinate 6,018,355 of NZ_CP136624.1, read as the reverse complement.
GGCGACGCTTCGACGTCCAACCAGGAATGCGCCCGCCACGCGATTCGGCTCTATTTCACCGACACGAACGGTACCGATGAGCCCGGCACCATCGTAGTCGGCAGCACGCCGTTCCAGCGTTCGGCCTGCACCAGCGTGACGAGGTTCGGGTTGGTGCCGAGCGCCTTGGCGCGGGCTTCGATGGCGGCGGCTTCGGCTTCGCCGGTGATCCTGATATTGGTGGCGCGGGCTTCGCCGTTCAGCCGCAGCGCGTCGGCCGCGGCCTGCGCCTCGGCGCGGACGGCGTTGGCCTTGGCGGTGGCCTGGGTGACGGTGATCTGTGCCTGCACCTTTTCGCGCTCGGCGTTCTGCTGCAGCTTCTGCACCTCGACCTCGGCCAGCATGCGCTGCTCGATCGAATGCAGATAGTTTGCGCTGAACTCGATATTTTCGAGCTGGACGCTTTCGATCGTGATCATCGGATCGTCCTTCAGCGAAGCGGTGATGGCGTCCTTGATCGCGGAGTTCAGCGGCCCGCGCTCCTGAATCGCTTTCACGGCCGTGTAGCGGCCGAACACGATTTTGACTTGCTGGTTGACGGCGGGGCTGACCACTTGCTTGACCGCGGTGTCCAGCCCACCAAACTTGGCATAGAGATCGGCCACCTTGTCCGGTGAGGCTCGCAAGGTGACGCTGATCTTGAGGTCGGCCGGCTGCTGGTCGTAGGAATACGAATTCATCTTGTCCCAGGTATAGGTGAAGGTCTTGACGCTGACCTTTTCGACGCTGTCGATCAGCGGGACCTTGAAGCCAAGGCCTGGCTGCGCGGTGCCGATGACCGCGCCATAGCGCAGCTTCGCGCCGCGCTCGGTCTGGTCGACGGTGTACCAGCTTCCCGCGGCGATGATGGCAATGACAATGACGGCGACGATGGCGCCGATGATTCCCCTGGGCATTTTAAGTCTCTCCAGACGTGGGTGATGCGAATCCATGTCCGGCATTGATCTGTGGTCACCTGCGGACTGGATGTGACACGCGTCACTTGGTCGGCCACTGATGGGGAATGGTTCAGGCGGTGCGCCGAATACTTACGAAAATGCCGTCCATAGCAGGGTGAGACCGGCGGCCAGCATGATGCCATCCATCAACAGCCGAAAGACGTCGGGCTGAAGACGCAGCACGAAGCGCTTGGCGATGAAGGCACCGAACATGAGGGAAGAGCCCGCAATCAGGCCCTTCAGAGCGACATCCGCCGTCAGCGCGCCGAAGCGTTCGAACGTGACCGACTTGCTCAGGTAAAGCCCGAGCGAGCTTGCGGCCTCGGTGGCGAGGAAGGCTCCCTTAGTTAGACCGTAAGACAGAAATAGTGGCACGCTGAGCGGCCCGGTCGAAACCACGATGCCCGTGAGATAGCCGATAACGGCGCCACCGGCCGCCAGATGCCAGAGCTGCGCTTTGAGCTGATGGCGGGCCAGCCAGTGCCGAACCGGCACCATCGCGATGAGAAACAGGCCGATCGCGACGTCGACGGCGTGCGAGGGCAGTGCGAGCAACGTCCGCGCGCCAAGCGCGGCGGCGGGAATCCCCGTGGCCGAATAGGCGAGGCAGGCGCGCCAGTCGACCTCGCGCCACCAGGCGAGGATGCGCGACAGGTTCGCCATGACGGCGGCGACCGCCATGATCGGAACGGCTTCCTTCGGCCCATATTGATAGACCAGCACGGGCATCAGCATGATCGACGAGCCGGTGCCGACGATGCCCGAGATGATGCCGGCGACAAGGCCGACTGTGAGGACGAAGAGGAAGCCCAAGCTGCAGTCTTTCGCGATTCCCTGATGCCGACATCATGGTGGCAGCAGGCTCGGGTAGCGAGGTCTAGATATTACTCGGAAAGGAGTCGATCGTGCCAATCGAGGGAAGCTGCTATCGCGGTGACCAGCAGAACCGCCAGCTCACGCTAGGCGGCGTAGAGCTCGATCGGGACGTCGAATCCCTTGAGCTGAAATGCCTTCGAAGGGCTGTCTTTCAAATCCGGTTGGGCGCGGTCAAACACCGCCTTTGTCACCAGGATCTGGTCGGCTTCGGCAACCGACTGGGCCCGGGAGGCGGTGTTGACGACGGTGCCGATCGCCGTCAGGTCCCGGTGAGATCGGCCGAACTCGCCAAAACTTAGTTCGCCGGAATGGATGCCGATGCCGATCCCCAGCTTGTCCGCGGTGAGGCCATGCGCTTCGACAAGCGTTTGACGCCGCTCGCGCCAGTTCGTCTGAATTTGCCGCGCCGCCAGCACGGCGTTTCTGGCATGCTCCTCCCTATGCAGGGGAAAGTTGAACACCGCCATGACAGCGTCGCCGATCGTCTTGTTGAGGAGCCCGTCGTGCTCCCAGATCGCGCTGGCGCATTCATCATAGAATGCGTCGAGCAGTCCTGAGACGGCATCGGCTGACTGCGATTGCGACAGACTGGTGTAGCCGCGCAGATCGGCAAACATGATGGTTGCGTCGATGGTGATCTTGCGGGCCCGCATCACCTTCGTGAACATCAGCTCGCAGATGGTGCACGTATTGGGATTCATCCGGCTCGGACGAATGCCGAACGCGCGAAATGGCGCGGAGATCACGCCGCGAAGCGGCACCGGAACATGCATCTGCTCCCAGCACCCCTTGCAGATTCTTGCCTGTTGCAGAGCCGCCATTTTTCATCCGTACATTGCGCGTTTGGCTGGCTGGTCGATCCTACAGTCGGCCGCAGGTGCGGGCAAGGACGCCGCAGCGCGCACCTGCTGGCTGGCGGCGAGAGGCAAAGCTGCTAGGATCGCGGCAAAACAAGCAGAACGGAGGATCGCCATGGACGCTGCGACGCCGGCAAATGCGCAGACTGCAGACACGCATTCCCATCTGGTTCGCCCCGACAGCATGGGGTGGCAGAAGACCCGCTTTCCCGGCTGCGAGGCCAAGACCCTGCTGTTCGATCGCAAAACCGGCCTGATGACCGCGCTGATGCGGTTCGCGCCCGGCGCGGTGTTGCCTGACCACGAGCACGTCAACATCGAGCAGACCTACGTGCTCGAAGGCTCTCTGGTCGACAAGGAAGGTCCGGCGAAGGGCATCGAATGCAAGGCCGGCGAATTCATCTGGCGCGAAGAGGGCAGCCGCCACGTCGCGTGGTGTCCACAGGGCGGGCTGATGCTCGCAATCTTCCAGGTGCCGAACAAGTTCTTCGAGGCCGACGGCCGCGTCATCGATGCTGCGGGCGAAGACTGGGACGCGGCGTGGGGTCACACGCGAAAGGGATGAGCGGGCTCGTCCTGCCCGGATCAAGGCGACGTTTACCATTGCGTCCGCCATTCCCGACCATCTTTTAAGCCTTGTTTAGGGGCGGCTCGATACCGTGCTGGCAATTGCCGGTGCCGGAGATATCGATGTCGCTCTTCCAAGCTTCGGACCGGGTATCGCCTGCAGTCGATCCGCAGGCTGCCAGCGTCCGGCTGATGCCGTTGCTCTACGGGCTGACGCTGTTCGTCTCGGCGCTGCTTCTCTTCTCGATCCAGCCGATGTTTGCAAAGATGGTGCTGCCGAAGCTCGGCGGCGCGCCGGCCGTGTGGTCGGTTGCGATGGTGTTCTTTCAAACCGTGCTGCTGGCGGGATATGCCTACGCCCATTTCCTGAACCGTCTGCTGCGGCCCGGCCGGGCGGCGATGGTCCATCTGCTGCTGGTCGGGATAACGGCGATGACCCTGCCGATCGCCGTCGCGCCAGGATGGTTAGCTCCGCCATCGGATGGAACGGCGCTGTGGCTGTTCGGATTATTTGCGGTCTCGATCGGGCTTCCGTTCTTTACGCTGTCGGCCAGTGCGCCACTGCTGCAAAGCTGGTTTGCCGCAAGCGGGCACAGGCGGGCGAGCAACCCCTACGTTCTTTACGCAGCTTCCAATCTCGGCTCGTTTGCCGCGCTGTTCGCCTATCCCGCTATTATCGAGCCGATCCTGACGCTGAAGACGCAGACCACGGCTTGGTCCGTCGGATTTGCAGTGTTTGCCGGGCTCTTGGTTATCGCCGGCTTGTTTACTTCGCGTACGGCGGCGATCGATGCGCAGGCCGGCCCGCTTGATGAAGGTAGCGCGAGCGCTGGCGAACGAATGCGTTGGGCCGCTCTGGCCGCGGTGCCTTCCGGCCTCGTCATCGCCGTCACCGCATATCTGACGACCGACATTGCCGCTGCGCCGTTCCTGTGGGTGGTCCCGCTGGCGATCTACCTGCTCACTTTCGTCGCCGTATTCCGCGAAAGGCCGTGGATCGCGCATGCCAATGTCGTCTGGCTTGTTCCGTTCGCAGTGGCGCCGCTTGCGGTGAGCCTGATCGGCGGCGATAAGGTGTTCTGGGTGACGATGATCATCCTCAATCTCGTCGCGTTCGCACTGCTGACGCTGATGTGCCACGGCGAACTCTACGCGCAGCGTCCGGCCCCGCAGCGGCTGACGGAATTTTACCTTTGCACCTCGTTCGGCGGGGTCATCGGTGGAGTGTTTGCGGGCCTGCTGGCGCCCCAGATATTCAACGGCAACTATGAGTACCCGATCCTGATTGCGCTGACGCTGTTGTGCATGCCCGGCGTCTTCACGAGCGGCATCAGCAAGGCGGTGGCTGAACTTTGGCCGTGGTTGCTGCTGAGCGCAGTCCTGGCGGCCGTCTCGTGTGTCACCGCCGTACAGCTGCCCGCGACGCTGGAATTGCCGTTTCAAGTTCTGCTCGCGCTGATGGCGGCAGCGATGCTGTTTCAACGGCAGCAGCCGATGCGCCTCTTCGGACTTGTCGTCCTGAGTTTTGCCATTACCGCTTTTTGGCGGCCGGGAATTGCGCCGATCGAGACGGCGCGCAGTTTCTTCGGTGTTCACAGGGTGGCCGAAATCGCCGACGGCAAGGCGCGCGTTCTCTATCATGGCACCACAATCCATGGCGCTCAACGCTTGCGCAACGAGGACGGCACGGCAGTCAACGGGGCGCCCACGCCATTGACTTATTATTATCCGGAAGGTGCGTTGGCCGAAGCGATCCGAGCCGCTCGCGCCGCCCATGGCGGCTTCGAGCACGTCGCCATCGTCGGGCTTGGCACGGGATCGCTGGCCTGCCACCGCAAGTCCAGAGAGCGCTGGGCGTTTTTCGAGATCGATCCGGAAGTGATCCGCATGGCTCGGGATCCAAATCTCTTCACTTTCCTGTCGAATTGCGCGCCGGACGCATCCGTCGTTGCCGGAGACGCGCGCCTGACGCTGGAAGCGTCACCCGATCGCTATGACTTGATCGTTCTGGACGCCTTTTCGTCTGACAGTATTCCGGTGCATCTGCTGACGCGCGAGGCGCTCGCGGGTTATCTCTCGAAGCTTTCCGACCGCGGCGTGATCATTGCGCATATTTCCAACCGCCACCTCGATCTCGCGCCCGTGGTGGCCAATGTCGCCTGGTCGCAGGGGTTGATTACCTTTCTCCGCGAGGATGACCGCGCCGGCGATTTCATGACGACGTTCGCGGCCAATGCCCGGGTCGTCGTGATGGCGCGCGACGCCGGCGATACCGGACGTGTTGCGGGTAGCTGGACGCCATTACCCCCTGACCAGACAAGCGCGCTATGGACCGACGACTATTCTAACATTCTCGGCATCATGTTGCGCAGGAAGTTCGGCGGGTAGGAGAACTGCGGCCGCGCTAACGCAGCACGATCCACGCTGGCGCGTGATCGCTGGCGCCTTCTTCTCCACGGATTTTCCGGTCCACGCCGGCCTCGGTCAGGCGCGGCGCTATTGACGGGCTCAGCAGCAGGTGATCGAGCCGCAATCCGGCGTCGCGCGGCCAGCGGTTGCGCTTGTAATCCCAGAACGTGAACATCGGTTTTGACGGATGCAGGGTCCGGATCGCATCGGTCCAGCCTTGATCCACCAGCGCCTTGAACGCGGCGCGGCTCTTCGGCTGGATCAGCGCGTCGTTGTCCCAGGACTTTGTCGGGTAGATGTCGAACTCAGTCGGCGCGACATTGTAATCGCCGGCCAGTACCACGGGGATGTCCTGCTTGAGCAGCTTGCCCGCGTGGGACCGCAGTCGTTTGAACCAGTCGAGTTTGTAATCGAATTTGGGCCCCGGCTGCGGATTGCCGTTCGGCAGATAGATGCTGGTGACGAGGATGCCTTTAATTGCGGCTTCGATATAGCGGGCCTCGACATCTCCGCCATCGCCGGGGAGCGCGGTCCGGGTCAATACCGGCTCGGCATTACGCGCCAGGATAGCGACGCCGTTCCAAGTTTTTTGTCCGCGCCAAACCGCGCCGTAGCCGGCTTTCTCGATTGTCCGAATCGGGAACTCGGCGTCGGTCGATTTCAATTCCTGCAAAGCAACGACGTCGGGCTTCGCCGTGCCCAGCCAGCGCAACAGGTTCGGCAGCCGTCGGTTGATATTATTAATGTTGAAGGTCGCAATCTTCATGTAGAGCTAGCTGGCATCACTGTGCTTCGCCTGACGCTTGGAGATTCCATGTCGAAACTACGCTTCGCCATTCTCGTGCTCGCCATTGGATGCTCCGGGTCCGAAGTTGCTCAAGCTGTCGAGCAGCGCGGCGCCTGCAAGACGGACTATGACAAATATTGCGCCGGTACGCTGCCCGGCGGCGGCCGTGTCGTCGCTTGTCTAAACAAGCAGCATCACCAGCTCAGCGACGCCTGCAAGCAAGTGTTGGCCAGCCGGAAGAAACAGTAGGACAGGGGACCACGCCAGCATTGGATTTGATTGTCGCGTCCTCGGCAACTTGCGGCTTGCAAGCCTGATTTCGACAAATCGTTCGGCGGCCGGGTGCTGTCCGCCGAACGCCGCTCTATGAGCGGTCAGCGAGGCCTAAGAAGACCGTGGACGGGGGCTCGACCGGAAGCGCCGCGACAGAACATTCGGAACGAAGACTTAAGTGGACGGAGCAGCCGGCTCCCCTGGAGGCGGAGCAGGGACTTCTGCAGTGGCATTGCCGCCCTTGTAAACCCGCGCGTAGCGCTTGCCGAGGCTGGTCAGCACTTCGTAGCCGATCGTGCCGAAATGATGCGCGAGTTCGTCGGCGGTGATGCCTTCGCCGATCAGCGTCGCCCAATGGCCGCGCCGCACCGCATTCTTGTCGAGATCGGTGACGTCGACCGCCGTCAGGTCCATCGAAATCCGTCCTGCGATCGGGCAGCGCTTGCCGGCGACTATCACCTCGGCGCCTCGGGTGCCGTCATTGGCGCTGGCCGCGCGGAAATAGCCGTCGGCATAGCCCGCGGAAACGACCGCTATTCTGGTCGGACGCCGCGCCGTCCAGGTGCCGCCATAGCCGACGGTATCGCCGCGCTCGACGTCGCGGATCTGCACGATGCGTGCCTTCAACTCGACGACCGGCTGCATCGGGTTGTCGGCTTCGGGCGTCGGGTTGATGCCATAGAGGGCGCAGCCCGGCCGCACCAGGTCGAACTGGAATTGGGCGCCCAGGAAGATGCCGGACGAATTTGCCAGCGAGGCCGGGACGCCTGAGAACAGGCTCGCGATCTCGCGGAAGGCCGCGAGCTGCCTGGCGTTGGCGGGATTGTTGAGCATTTCCGCGGAGGCGAGATGGCTCATCACCAGCGTGATGCCGTGATCTCCAGCATTGATGCGTGGGATGATGCCCTGCGCCTCGGTGACGGTGAGGCCAAGCCGGTTCATGCCGGTGTCGATGTGGATGGCGGCGCCGCCGGACCAGCCGGAACGGCGGCAGAACACGTCCCATTCGGCGAGTTCGTTGAGGTCGCCGATGACGGGCTTGCAGTCGAACTTGGCGTAGGCCTCGCCGGTGTTCTGGAAGAAGCCGCCGAGCACGTAGATGGCGGCCGCAGGCGCCGCGGCGCGAACCACGCGGGCCTCATCGAGGGTGGCGACGAAGAACGTCTTGCAGCCGGCGCCCGCGAGGGCGCGCGCGACCTGCTCGGCGCCGCAGCCATAGGCGTTCGCCTTGACCACGGCTGCGCATTCGGCCGGCACCGCCGTCTTCTCGAGCTTGCGCCAGTTGGCGACGATGGCGTCGAGATCGACCGTCAGCACGCCGGTTGCGGTCGCAAGCGCGGCCGCCTGGTTCGCCTCGGGCGAGAGCAGGGTGCCTTGGGGAATGGATTTGGGATCGGGGGCAATGTTCATGCCGCAGTTTTACGCGGCGGAACGCTGCGGTTCAACTGCGCCCGGCGCTCAATAGCCACGATCCGGCAGGCTGCCGTCCTGCGCCAGATCGCTGAACCGGGTGAACTGGCCCTCGAACTGCACTTCCACCGTTCCGGTGGGGCCGTGGCGCTGTTTGCCGATGATGATTTCGGCCTTGCCGTGTACCAGCGACATATCGAGCTGCCATTTTTCGTATTCGGGGGTGCCGATCCGCGGCTCCTTGTTAGCGAGGTAATACTCCTCGCGGTACACGAAGATCACGACGTCGGCGTCCTGCTCGATCGAACCGGATTCACGCAAGTCGGCCAGTTGCGGGCGCTTGTCGTCGCGGTTTTCCACCTGACGCGAGAGCTGCGACAATGCGATGATCGGAACGTTGAGTTCCTTGGCGAGCGCCTTGAGGCCCGTGGTGATTTCAGTCACTTCCTGCACGCGATTGTCCGAGCGCTTGCCCGAGCCCTGCAGCAACTGGATGTAATCGATCACGATCAGGTCGAGGCCCCTCTGCCGCTTCAGCCGGCGCGCACGCGCCGTGAGCTGCGAGATCGACAGACCGCCGGTCTCGTCGACATAGAGCGGCAGCGACTGCAGTTCGATCGAATAATCGCGGATCTTCTCGAAGTCGGCTTCGGTAATGCCGCCGCGTCGGATCATGCTGGAGGCGATGCTGGTCTGTTCGGCCAGGATACGGGTGGCGAGCTGTTCGCCGGACATTTCGCAGGAGAAGAAGCCGACGATGCCGCCGTTGACGGTCTTCATCTTGCCATCGGCCTGAACCTCGGCGCGGTACGCCTTGGCGATGTTGTAGGCAATGTTGGTGGCGAGCGACGTCTTGCCCATGCCGGGGCGGCCGGCGACGATGATCAAGTCGGACGCCTGCAGCCCGCCCATCTTGCTGTCGAGGTCGCGCAAGCCCGTGGCGATGCCCGACAGACTTCCGTCACGCTGGAAGGCTTTGGCCGCCATGTCGACGGCGGTCGTCAGCGCCTGCGAAAAGCGCTGGAAGCCGCCGTCATAACGGCCGGATTCGGCGAGTTCATAGAGCTGGCGCTCGGCGTCCTCGATCTGCGCGCGCGGGGCAAAATCCACCGGCGCATCGAAGGCGACATTGACCATATCCTCACCGATCCGGATCAGGTCGCGGCGCAGCGACATGTCGTAGACCGTGCGGCCATAGTCCTGCGCGTTGATAATCGTGGTGGCCTCGGCCGCGAGACGCGCGAGGTACTGACCAACCGTCATGCCGCCGATATCGGTATCGGCCGGCAGGAAGGTCTTCAATGTCACGGGCGTTGCGACCTTGCCCATCCGGATCAGGCTGCCGGCGGTCTCGAAAATGGTCTGATGGATCGGCTCGAAGAAGTGCTTCGGTTCCAGGAAGTCCGAAACGCGGTAGAACGCGTCGTTATTGACCAGGATGGCGCCCAGCAGGCTCTGTTCAGCCTCGATGTTATGCGGGGCGCTCCGATAGACCGGAGTTCCCGCGTCGGGAGCGAGCTTGAGAACGTTCGAATCAGTCAGAGCCATAGTTTGTAATGATCTTTAGGTTTTTGGTTTTTGTCAGGTCGCTTGCGGAAGTGGGGCAGCGATAAAGCGCCACGTGCAGGCGATCCGAAAGTCCGAGTAGGCCTTATGCCCGATTCACACAATGCCCCGTGTGAATCCTGAGCAGGCCCTTGACGGAGTTGGACCAGAAGCGGCGCCCGTCCGGCGCTGCCGGAGCGCTTTTGTAAAAATGCCAGGCAAGATCTTAGGGGAGTCTGAACCTTGGCGCGACTTGGGCCGACATATCCGAAGGCAGGAGGCGTTTCGAGCCCTGATCTTAAGCGTTGATCAAACCAGGATCAGATAGACGAACGCGAACAGAGCGGCAGCCACGCCGATGGCGATCAAAGCGTAGTCGATCCTGATGTCGGAATCGAACGGGGCTGGGTAGGTATGCCGGCTCATGGGCGGAGATGTACGACGGACCCGCCGAGGGACTCTGTGAAGTAGATCACATCGGGTGTGATTTTCTTCGCCGCAGAATGAATAGGTTACGAAATCGGGAACGGGCCGGCGATTTTCGAGTTGCCAGTTGCACCGACCAAAAGGAACAGGCGATGGGTCAGCAAGTTCAGGGATGGCGATCGGCAAGCGCCCAGCGTTTGTGGCTGTCGATGCTGATCGACGCCATGGAAGAGGTTTCGCGCGCGGAACGGCGTGACGAACCCTGTGATGCCCAGTTGCTTGCCGCGTTGCGAGCCCAGCTCGCGCGCCCGGCATTGGCCCGCACGCCTTACGCCTCCGCCTATAGCCTGAGAAACTGACCCACCGCCTTTGCGATGGCCTATTCGCCGGCCAACTGCAGCCGCGGCTGCTTTCCGATTTCCATCCCGCGCAGCTTTGCTTCTTCCCGGGCGATGTAGTCGCGCGTCATCGGCACAATTCCCTGACGCTTGGTGAGCTGGATCTGGAAATTCATCAGGTTCTGCTTCCGGAATGACATTTCCGACGCCGCCAGATAAAATTCCCACATCCGCGCAAAACGCTCGTCATAGAGGCGCACCGCCTCTTCGCGCCGCGCCATGAAGCGCTCCCGCCAGGCCTTCAGCGTTTCCGCATAATGCAGCCGCAGGATTTCGATGTCGCAGACCAGAAAGCCGGCTTTCTCGATCGCGGGGATGACCTCTGACAGGGCGGGGATATAGCCGCCCGGGAAGATGTATTTCATGATCCATGGGTTCGTCACATCGGGCCCCGTTGAGCGGCCGATGGAGTGCAGCACCATGATGCCGTTGTCGCTGAGAAGTTCGGCGCAGCGCCGGAAGTAGGTTTCATAGAAGTCGATGCCGACATGTTCGAACATCCCGACGGACACGATCCGATCGAACGGGCCGACAATATCGCGGTAGTCGCTCAGCAGGAATCTTGCCGACCCCGTCAGGTTCTTCTCAGCGGCGCGGGCATTCGAGGCCTGCAATTGTTCCGACGACAGCGTGATTCCGGTAACATTGGCGCCCGTCATTTCGGCCAGGTAGAGACCAAGGCCACCCCAGCCTGAGCCGATGTCGAGCACGCGATCGCCGGGCCCAACGAGAAGCTTGGCAGCAAGGTGACGCTTTTTGGCGAGCTGGGCGTCGTCGAGCGTCATATCCGGCGCTTCGAAATACGCGCAGCTATATTGCCGGTCGGCGTCGAGGAAGAGCGAGTAGAGCCGACCGTCCAGATCATAGTGGTGGGCGACATTGTTTTTCGCCCGGCCCCGCCAATTGAACTGTCTCGCGTGCCTGCTGAAATAGCGCAGCCACCATTGCAGCTTGGCCCAGCGTGGCAGCATGTCGGGCTGGCCGAGCAGGATTTCGAGTGCGTCGGCGATCGAGCCGTCCTCGACCACGAACGAGCCGTCCATATAGGCTTCGCCAAGCGCCAGTTCGGGATTGAGAAGAATGCGGAGTTGCGTCCGCTCACTCAGGAACCGCACAGACGCCGGGCGGCCGGTTCGATCCCCGCAGGTAAACTTTGCCCCGCTCGCGGACGTGAAATTCATCGTGCCGCGGCGAATGAACTGACTCAGGAAATAACGCAACAAACGATCCATCGATGCACCAATGGAACGACCGGCCCGTTACACCAATGCACCTCGGAAAGGACGGTTCCATGTGCACCAGGAACATCATAAGTATGGTGATGCCGCAGCGCTACTGCGTTGGAGTCAAAGCCGATATTCTCAAATGTGGCGATCACGCAGATGCGCAATAAGCCTGCTTCCATTCGCGTCATAATCGGCTAAAAGGTGACCCGCCGCTGGCCGGCGTTGTGCAACGCAGGCCGCGATTCCACGTCTGGAGAATGCAGGGAATGTTGAGCCGAGCGCTCAGTTTAGCGACGGTGATGCTCCTGATCGGCTGCTTCGCTGCAGGCGTGGTGCGGGCGCAAAATCTCGACGCCGGCAAGAGCCCCTCCCAGATATTCTCCGGTACTTGCAGCGCCTGCCACAAGAGCCCGCGCGGCCTGTTAAAGAACACGCCGGTTTCGTCGCTGCCGGGCTTTCTGCGCCAGCATTATACCACCGGTTCCGACATGGCCTCGGTGCTTTCCTCCTACTTGATAGCCAATGGGGCTGCCGACCCCCGATATCAAGCTAAGGATCAGCCCAGGCAGAAGGACGCCAAGCAGGACGGAAGGTCGGATCAGCCCGACCGATTCGGCCGCCGGCAGCCGTCCTCCGCACCGGCCCAGGAGGCTTCCCGGCCGGGTGCCGACGGAGCACCGCCGCAAGGCGAGAGCGCGCGTCCGGGCCGCGACGCGAAGCGGCTCGCACGGCCGCACACGGCGCCCGAGGCTGCTAGACCCGCAGATGGGCAGGCCACTACCGACAGCAAATCGGGTGTCAGACAGAAGCAGGGCAGGCGTGGCAGGCCGGCCGCCGAAGAACCGCCGAAAGCCGAGGAGGCCGCCCGCGGCGACGCCGCAAAGGAAGATGCGTCTCGGGATGCCGCCAAATCCGAAACTGCGAAGCCCGGAACTGCCAAGCCTGATCTGGCCGAGCCTGATCGTGCCAAGCCTGATCCCACCAAGACCGATTCTGGCGGGCCCGATCCGGCCAAGCCTGATGCCCACAGGGTCGACTCCGCCAAGGGTGAGGCCGACAAGCCGGCCCCGGAGGCCGCGAAGCCGGACGGCGAGTCGGACAAGCCGGCCAGCGAGAGCGGGTCCGAGACCGCCAAGATCAATGCTCCCAAGGAGAGCGCCGACAGCGAGCCGACCCCGCCCCGGCCTGACCCGGTGACGCCTGCGCCGCCAACTCCCGCCGCGAACGTCCCTGAGCCCCACGCGACGGCACCCGCGACGTCTCCGTTGGTAACAGCGCCCGCAACGCCGGCGGCCGTGCCCGTCGGCCCTCCCGCGCCACCCATCTCGCGATAGGATCTCAGATTTCCAGATGCCGACCGGCGCCGTCGCTTGACCGTCTCTAGAGTATCACTCTAGAGTAGCGATCTGGTGAATCGAAAGGCGGCGCAGAGTGGCTACGGCACGGGAGGATCTGCTGGCGGCGGGGTTGGCGGTGTTCGACCGCGATGGTTTCGAGGGCGCCACGGTCGCCGCCATCAGAACTCGCGCGGGAGCGTCCAACGGCAGCTTCTTCCATTTTTTCGGATCGAAGAAGGAGCTGGCCGGCACGCTGTTCCTGGAAATCCTCGCCCGTTATCACGCTGCCGTCGTAGCGGCGGTTGATGAATCCTGCGGCGCGCGGGAAGGCGTGGCGCGGCTGATCCGCGCACATCTGGACTGGGTCGTGAATTCCCGGCGCGAGGCGCGCTATCTCTTCGAGATTTCCCGCAGTGAATGGACCGAGGCGATCCGCGGCGCGCAGCGCGCGCAGAATTCGCGCCTCGCGGAAGCCGTCGAACGATGGCGCGCGCCGCTCGTCGCGCGCGGCGAATTGCTGCCGATGAGTTCGTCGGTTTTCTTCAGCCAGATCATCGGACCGGCGCAGATTTTTTGCCGCGCATGGCTGTCGGGCCGCGACCGCACCGATCCGCGAGAGCAGGCTGAAATCCTGATCGCCTGTGCCATTCGCGCGGTGGTCGCGGCCGATATGATCCACAAGCCCGGAGAGACAGTATGAGTGCGAATGACGATGCCGACTTCGCGCCGATCGCGACGCGCATCCGCGATAATGTCGGCCGCCAGGGTTTTATGACCCACGTCGGGGCGGAACTATCCGAGCTGACGCGTGGCACGTGCACGCTTGCGGTCGACCGCCGGCCCGAACTGCTGCAGCAGCATGGCCTGTTCCACGGTGGCGTTACGGCCTTCCTGGTCGACAACGCCACCACGATTGCGGCCGCGGCATCGCGCGGGCAATCGGCGCTGACGGCGGAATATAAACTGAATCTGCTGTCGCCGGCGATCGGCGATCGATTGATCTGTCGGGCGCGCGTCATCAAGCCCGGACGTCAGGTCGCCGTGGTTGCGGCCGACGTGTTTTGCGTAACCGATGGCGTCGAGAAGCATACCGCAACTGCGCTGGCCTCGATCGCAATGCTCGACGAGAAGGCGGCCGCCAGAATCTCAAGCCCGGCCTGATGCGGCCGGGCTTGAGGTCTTCACAAGGTTAGAGCGATACGCTTGTTACTTCTCGGTCGCAGCCGGCGCCGGCGCGACTTCCTCGTGCTGGGCTTCCGGATCGAAGAACTCGCCGGCGGCGGCGAGTGCCTCGGCGGCGGCGTCCTGGTCTTCCTGACGGGTCGAGATGTCCTCGCCGCGGTTGATGCGCTCGGCTTCATCGGCGCTGCGCGCCACGGTGACGCTGACGGTGGCTTCGACTTCCGGATGAACGGCAATCAAGACCTCGTGCTTGCCGATGGTCTTGATCGGGGCGTCGAGCAGGACCTGGCTGCGATTGATGGTGACGCCGTCGGCCTCGAAGGAGGCGATGATGTCGCGAATGCTCACCGATCCGAACAACTGGCCGGATTCCGAGGCCTGGCGCAGCACGATCACGTTGCGCCCGTTGATCTTCTCCGCGACCTTGGCTGCTTCGCCCTTGGCCTTGAGATTGTTGGCCTCGAGTTCGGCCTTCATACCGTCGAACTTGGCGCGATTGTCGGCGGTGGCGCGCAACGCCTTGCCGCGCTTGAGCAGAAAGTTGCGGGCAAATCCGTCTTTGACGCGGACGACCTCGCCCATCTGACCAAGCTTGACGACGCGTTCCAGCAAGATGACTTCCATTTTCGTTCTCCTTATTTCGTGTTCAGTCTCGAGTTTAGGGTGAATGGTTGGATTTTCAGGCTGCGGGCAAAGGCGGCGGCTTTCGGCGCAAGTAACGTTCGCGCAATCCGAAAATTGCTTCCGTAAGGCCGAGGGCGATCATCAGAACGACTGTCCATGGCAACAGCACCAGGATCCCGTAGGTGCAGCTCAGCAAAACGGCGCGGCTTTTCAGCGCCAGCGTTAACGTGTGAACGGCGGCGAGACCGACGAGCGCGTAAGCCATGAAGAGCGCGGCTGTCATGATTTGCGCTGCTATCGAAAATGCTCCGCCCGCGAAACAGAATGCCAATGTCCCGCAGAGTGCTACGAGCGTCATCGGCGGCAACGCTGTGCTCTTCAAGTCTGGCCAAGGGCGACGCAGCCGGCCCGACATCGCTGATATCTTTGCGGCGAGCCAAAGGTTAAGCGTAAGCGTCGTCACGACGAGCATCGTCGACAAGCCCCGGAAGATCGTTACAAGCGCGTCAGCCAACCGCTCGATGTCGCTCGACGATAACCCCTCACGGCCAGAAAGAACCTTCGTCAGCCCGCTTCGCAGGGCCGCGGCGATGGCATCGGCATCCTTGCCGAAGACCAGCCACGACGCGATGGAGGACAGGATGGCAAAGCCGACGATCCAAAGCAGGATCCGTCCGATCGGATACCACTCGAGATTTTCCGCCGTAGGATTCGTGCTGTTGCCGGTTCCGACAGCAGCCGTTTGCCGTCCCAGCAACGCGAGATGGCCAAGCCACCAGGCTGGCAGCGCCACCGCAACCGCGAAAGCGACGCAGAAGCGCAGACCGAAAATTGCACCGAAGCCGGACGCCGCAGCGATGCCGCCGATGGTCGCGCTGAGCGGTCCCCAACTGAGTGCCGTCACCATCAGCGGTAACGGCGCCAACAAAGAGAGCAGCAATGAGATCGGCGCGCCCGAGACGATCGAGACGAACATCAGCGCCGACGCGCAGCCGGCCGCAAGACCAATGAGGATAATCGCGATCATCAGCTGTCCCGCTCCTTTCGAGCGGTTAGATAGAGGTCAGCAAAAATGCCGCCTTTACCAACTAGTTGGAGATCCAAGGGGAGCCTGTCGGTATCTTGATACCGGAGCCCATCATACCCCTCAAACGTTCACGGCCCGCTGGGGCCGTGATGACCGGCCTTTTAGATCAGTAGCCTTGGTTGATCAAGGGTCCGTCACCGAAACCTGCCGGCAAGTCCCCGGCGTTCGTGCCTCTAGCGGCATGGTGTGTGATGTCCCGGGCCGATCCGGGCCTAGGCGTAGATCCGCAGAACGCCGAAGGCTACCGTGCCAATGATGAGCGCAGTAGCAATAAGCGTCAGCGCGGCCAACTGGGTGCGGGTCACGGGGTGGTTTCCGGCGCTATGTTTGGTCGTATCGTCCGTAGCTTTTGCACCAGCACGCCGATGCCAAGCAGGCCCAAGCCGATGACATCGGTGATGGCATTGGGGTCGATCAGCAGCAAGGCGGCGACAAAGAAAAGCGCCCGCTCGAACCAGGTTGCGCTACGCAGGAAGTAGCCTTCGAGACTGGCTGCGAGGGCAATGACGCCGATGGTGCCGGTCACCACCGCGCGAAGAATTTCCAGCCATGGCCCCTCGAACAGCAGCGCCGGGTTGTAGACGAAGAAGAACGGCACGATGAAGCCGGCGGCAGCGAACTTCATCGCCTGCAGGCCTGAGGCCCACAGGCCGGCCCCGCCGATTGACGCCGCAGCATACACGGCCAGCGCCACGGGCGGCGTCACTGCCGAGAGGCAGGAGAAGTAGAACGCGAACATGTGCGCCGCCATGGGCTCCACGCCGAGCTTCATGATCGCGGGCACGAGCAGCGCCGCCTGCATGATGTAGGCGGGAGTGGTCGGCATGCCCATGCCGAGAATGACGCCGGCGACCATCGTGATGAGCAGTGCAGGCAGCAGAGAGCCGTAGGTGAAGTCGATGAGAAAGGCCGTGAACCGGAGCGCCAGCCCGGTTTGCAGCACGATTCCGATCACGATGCCGGCGGACGCACAGGCCATCGCCACCGGCACGGTTTGCACCGCCCCGTCGCGCAAGCCCTCAAGGCACGCGCGCCAACCCAATGCCGTGGAAGGACGCAGCCACGAGATGGCGACCAGCGCGAAAGTGGCGATGATCGCGCCATAGGTGGGCGTGAAGCCGAATAGAAGCAGCGCCAAAAGCACGATGACCGGCAGGAACAGGTGCCCCTGGCGCAGCATGATGTAGCCCAGGACGGGCAGTTCCTCGCGTGGCAAGCCCTTGAGTCCCGAGCGCACGGCGTTGAAGTGGACAGCAGCGAACAGCGCCCCATAGTAGAAGAGCGCAGGTATCGCCGCCGCGATCATCACCTGCGTGTAGCTGACGCCCTGAAACTCGGCCATCACGAACGCCGCCGCGCCCATGATCGGCGGCATGATCTGCCCGCCGGTGGAGGCCACCGCCTCGATGGCGGCTGCCGCCTCTGGCTTGAAGCCGGTCTTCTTCATCATCGGAATGGTCAGCCAGCCGTCGACCATGACATTGGCGACGGCCGAGCCGGAGATCGTGCCGAACAGGCTGGAGGAGACGACCGAAACCTTGCCGGGCCCACCGCGCGCGCCACCGGCGATCGCATTTGCGAAGTTCATGAAGAACTGACCTGCCCCGGATTTCTCAAGAAATGTGCCGAAGATGATGAAAAGAATGACGTAGGTCGCGGCCACCGTCATCGGTACCCCGAAGATGCCCTCCGTGGTGAAATAGGTCTGATCGATGGTGAGCTCGAGGCTGAGACCTCTGTGATAAAGCCAGCCGTACAGCCAGGGGCCCGCGAACCCGTAGAGCAGGAATACGATTGCCACGATCGGCAGCGACGCGCCGATTGTGCGTCGCGTTGCCTCCAGAACCAGCAGGGTGGCGGTAATTCCAACCGCCATGTCCATTCGGGTGAGCGACTCGGCGGTGGGAAAACGGTTCACGATGTAGTCGTAGTTCGCGAACATGTAGCCAATGCACGCCAGCGAAAGACCTGCCAAAGCGAGATCCTCCCACGGCACGCGACCCAGTGTTGCGTTCTTGCTGCGAGGCCACAGCAGGAACGACAGCACCAGGCTGAAGGCCAGCGTTATGTAGAGCAGGGCCTGCTGATCGGGAGCGTATACCGTCAGTCGCGCGTAAACGTGGTACACGGACATTGTGACCGCAACCACTCCGACGACCAGGCCCGCGTAGCCGGAGAGTTTGCGCACGGCACGCCCTCTACTGCTTGAGCAATCCAGCTTCGCGGTAGTATTTCTCCGCGCCCGGGTGATATGGCATGCCCAGGCTCTCAGCCATGTCGGACGCTTTCACGCCCTTCATTTCGCTGGTGACGTTACCGAACTCGTCCCGCCCTTCGACAATGGCCTTGGTAATCTTGTAGATCACCTCAGGAGACGTCTTGGACGATGCAATCAACACGGTGGGCGACTGGAAGGTCTGAACGGCCTCGGTCACGCCCTGGTCCTTGTAGGTCCCGGCCTTGATGGTGTAGCGGACAAAGCCCGAATTGAGCTTGCGCAATGCAGCGAATTCCTCGTCGCTGACGGGAAGCACCCGCAGCGGCATCGCCGAGCCAAGGTCCAGGACGAAAGATGCCGGCACCACGGTGAACCATCCGGCCGCCATCGCCTGCCGGTTCTTCACCGCCTCTGCATTTGATGACACCGGGCCGTAGCTCTTCGCGCCCAGGTCGTTCAGCGTCATGCCGTTCACTTTAAGCAGGTACTCCCAGCCGGCCGCCAGGCTGGTGTTGCCGCGTGCCGGCAGCGCCACCGGCTGCCCCTTTAGATCCTTGACACTTTTGATGTCGCTGTTCGCGGGCACCACCAACTGCCAGACGTTAGGATAGAAATTGGCGACGAAAAGGCCTTTGTCGGTGGCCTTGCCGGCGAACTGACCCTCGCCCTTCTGCGCATCGGCCATGACGGTCGTCATGGACCAGCCGATATCGGCCTTGTCGTTGCGGATCTTCTCCATGTTGACGAGGGCCGCGCCCGGCTCGACCTGCACGTTCAACTCGGGATATCGCTTGTTCACGACCTGCGATGCAGCCGCCGCCATCGGCGTCCAACTGCCGCCGGTCGGACCGGCGCTGAAGATGACATCGGTTTTCTGTTGAGCTTCGGCTGCGCCTGCCGCAGCGATGGTCAGCGCCGAAATAGCGGCCAGGCGTACGACTTGCCGCAGACCACGGATGTGGACGGACATCGTTTGCACTCCCTTTGGCGGTTGCGCTCGTTGGCGCCGCTTATTGGGGCTCGTGTCCGCACGTGGTCGGCGGTGACTTCGACACCCGTAGCATGCGGGAATTTGCCATCCGCTCCTGCTGCCGGGCAGCGTACGTGCCCGCCGCAGCGATTGTCAACGAGGTGTGATTCCGGCTACCGCAGCGCGGCTGGCGGAACGCGATTCAGACCCGACGCCAACAGCCGGCGTAGGATGCATTCCAAGGCGGGGAAAAATTTGCGGGCCCGACGGGCGGTCAGAGGTCGTTTCGACCAACCATCGGCAGTCGGACCGCCTGGAAATGAAGAGTAGCGACCGGCGGCGCGAACGCCGCTGGCCGAAGTTGTCTTAGCGAATGACGTAGGGCAGCAGACCGAGGAAACGCGAGCGCTTGATGGCGCGTGCGAGCTCACGCTGCTTCTTGGCGGACACAGCGGTGATGCGGCTCGGCACGATCTTGCCGCGCTCGGAGACGTAACGCATCAACAGCTTGGAATCCTTGTAGTCGATCTTCGGCGCATTCGGACCCGTGAACGGACAGGTCTTGCGGCGACGGAAAAACGGACGGCGTGCACCAGCTTCAGCCATGATTCTTACTCCTCTACCGCTGCAGCTTCGTCTTCGCGCGGACGGCGCGGGCCACGGTCGCCGCGGAAGCCACCGCCTTCACGATCGCCACGGAAGCCGCCTTCGCGGTCGCCGCGGAAACCGCCGCCGCGATCGTCGCGCTCTCGGTCACGATCGGCCTTGCGCATCATTGCCGAGGGACCTTCCTCGTGCTCTTCGACGCGGACGGTGAGGTAGCGGATAACGTCTTCAGAGATCCGCTCCTGCCGCTCGATCTCGGTGACCGCGGCAGAGGGCGCATCGATGTTCATCAGCACGAAGTGCGCTTTGCGATTCTTGTTCATGCGGTAGGTGAGGGAGCGTACGCCCCAGTTCTCGGTCTTGGTAACCTTGCCGCCGAGCCCTTCGACGATGCCCGTCATCTGGGTGGTCAGCTCTTCGACCTGCTGGGTGCTCGCATCCTGGCGCGCGAGAAAAACATGCTCGTAAAGAGGCATGGGTGTCCTTTCCTAGTGTTGGCGCGGTCCCCGGCGGCAAGCCCTTCGAGGCCTTCGGAAAGGACTCGGGGATAAGCTCAGAAGGCGGAAGCACGGGACGACGGGCCGACTGGCCCTGCCACATCAATAACGCCTGCAAAGGTGAGATTGCTGAGACCGTCCGTTCAGCTCCCGGCCGGGATCCACGGATGCGCGGTTTATAAGGATTTTCGGCGTGCTGGCAAGGCTTCTTGAGCAGGCCAAGAGAGTCCTGGCGGCAGCACGGGAGGCGGTAGGCCCAATAGATGGTTGACGTATTTGTTTGTACATCATACAAATAACGGACCGGAAGGCAAACGATGGCTCCAAATTCCGTTCAGACAGCGCCAGAAGCGCCCAGCGATCCCAAGCACGCCGCCCGCGCCACGCGCACCGCCGGGCGCCAGATGCGCTCGCGGCTGCTCGACAGCGCCAGCCGGCTATTCAAGGAGCGGGGCCTCGCCGGAACGTCGATCTCGGACATCGCGGCGGCGGCCGACGCGTTTCCGAGCCAGATCACCTACTACTTCCGCACCAAGGAAGCTCTGTTCGTCGAAGCTGCCTGCCGCGACATGCTGTACGTGGCGCGCGCGGCCGAGGAGGCCGCGTTGCAGGCCCGTACGCCGCACGACTACACGCGCGCGCTGGTCGAGACGGTCACGGCAACGGATTCGGTCGCCTTCTTTACCGAAGCCCTGACACTCACCCGCCGCCGGCAGGATCTCGCGCCGCTGGTGGAACGCACCATCGAGCGGCTGCACGGCGAGGGGATGCGCGCCTATGCCGGCCAGATCGAGCGGCACGGCTGGAAAAGCCTGCGCGATCCCGACGCCAGCTCACGGCGATTCTGGGCGCTGGCCATCGGCGTGATGGTGGAGGGCTACGCCATGGGCCGTTCGGCCGAGGAATTGTGCAGCGAGATGCTGCGCGTGCTGGGCGATCAGGCCACGACAACATCAGCGAGCGACAGCGCCAGACTGCGCCTGGTTGGCGACAACGATGAACCCGACGGGGAGACATCAGCATGACCGCGCTTCGCATGCGTGCCCGCGACTTTCTGACCGAAGATCAACTGGTCGCCGTGCGCCAGCGCGTGACGTGGAAGGGTGCAGCCCTGATCGCGCATGCGTGGGCGCTGATATTGGGATCGATTGCGCTGGTCGCGTGGTGGCCCAATCCGCTGACCTTTCTGCTCGCGGTCGGCGTCATCGGCTCGCGTCAGCTCGGGCTCGCGATCCTGATGCATGACGGAGCGCATGGATGCCTGTCGGCAGATGAGAAAATCAACCTGACGCTCAGCCAGTGGTTCTGCGCCTATCCGATCTTCGCCGAGACCCGCGCCTATCGGCGCTACCATCTGCAACATCACGCGCGCACCCAGCAGGACGACGATCCCGATCTGATTTTGTCGGCGCCGTTCCCGATCACCAAGATGAGCTACCGCCGCAAATTCTTCCGCGATATCACTGGGCAGACCGGCTATCAGCAGCGCAAAGCCCAATTATTGAATGCGCTTGGCCCAAAGGAATGGCCGCTTGCGCAACGCGCCGCGCATTTCTGGGAAAAGCTCGGCCCGCAATGTGTTGTCAACGCCCTCATGTTCGCGGGCCTCGCCGCCGCGGGCGTATGGTGGGCCTATCCGTTACTGTGGCTGTTGCCGCTGCTCACCTGGCAGATGGTGATCACGCGCATCCGCAACATCGCCGAACATGCGGTCGTCCCCGACTCGAACGATCCTTTGCGCAATACCCGCACCACACACGCGAATTTCCTCGAGCGGCTGTTCATTGCGCCGTATTATGTCAACTACCACCTCGAGCATCACCTGCTGTTCTACGTGCCCTGTTATAACCTGCCGCGCGTACACCAGATTCTCTTTCAAAGCCGGTATGCGGATCGCGTGGAGGTGCAGCCGAGCTACGCTGCCGTGCTGCGGCTTGCGACCGCCAAGCCCAACCACGAGGACCGACCCGGCAAGTTGGTAAGCAGCGTACGCCGCGCGCGGGCCGGCGCCGAAGTCGGTGGCGACCAGGCGGCGGGCGGCTTCTAGTGCGCTGATCGATGGTGGTGTAGCTTCCGTCGGCGACCAAGCGGAGCCAACGAATGATCGATCCGACCACGTTGATTACATATGTCGCGGTCGTGCTTGGCTTTGTGTTCATTCCAGGCCCCGCGACGCTGCTCACGGTTGCACGGGCGACGGCTTCAGGCACGACGGTCGGCATTGCCACGGGCGCCGGGATCGCGGCCGGCGACATGATCCACACCTTTATGGCGATCGTCGGCATCTCGGCGATCATTGCCGCTTCGGCGACGCTGTTCAGCATCATCAAGTATCTCGGCGCAGCCTATCTCGTTTACCTCGGCGTTCGTGCCGTCCTCGAAAGGACGCCAGTAAATCTTGCGGCCGGCGCACTGCCGATTTCAGCAGGAAAGGCATTCAGGCAAGCGATCTTGGCCGAGGTGCTGAACCCGAAGACGGCGCTTTTCTTCCTCGCGTTTCTCCCCCAGTTAGTACGGCCCAAAAATGGTTCGGTCATGCTTCAGCTGACGATTCTGGGGATCATCTTTGTTTTGATGGGGTTTGTCAGTACAGCGGTTTTTGCGATAGGCGCCGGAAGTCTCGGGACCTTCCTCCGCCGCAATCCTGCGGTGCTGAAATGGCAGGGGAAAGCAATCGGCGGTCTCTATTGCGCTCTGGGTGTCCGGCTGGCGCTGCAAGAACGCTGACCCGCTCCGGTCCACTGACGAACTTCGGCAACGGCCCGGCGATACCGCACCGCGGCTTGACATCCCGGCCCGCGTCAGTGTCTTACGGCCCCAATCTTACGAGGGAGCGCCGATGACGGCTGCATTTACATTTCCGGGGCAGGGTTCCCAGGCGGTCGGTATGGGCAAGGCCCTGGCGGAAGCCTTTCCGGCCGCGCGGGCGGTGTTCGACGAGGTTGATTCGGCGCTCGGCGAAAAGCTAACCGCGATCATCTGGGATGGCCCGGCCGAAACCCTCCAGCTCACTGAAAATGCCCAGCCGGCTCTGATGGCGGTGTCGATTGCCACGCTACGCGTGCTGGAGACCGAGGCGGGCTTTTCCGTCGGACGGGATGCGGCCTTTGTTGCCGGCCATTCGCTCGGCGAATATTCTGCGCTGGCTGCTGCCGGCAGCCTCAGCATCAGCGACACCGCGCGCCTGCTGCGCACCCGTGGTCTTGCAATGCAAAAGGCCGTACCGGTCGGCGCCGGCGCGATGGCGGCACTGCTTGGGCTCGACTATGAGGCGGCGATGGCCGTCGCCACCGAAGCTGCCCAGGGGCAGGTCTGTCAGGCCGCCAACGACAATGGCGGCGGGCAGGTGGTGGTGTCCGGCGACAAGGCGGCAGTCGACCGCGCCGTGGAAATCGCCAAAACCAAAGGCGCCAAGCGGGCGATGCTGTTGCCGGTATCAGCGCCTTTCCATTGCAAGTTGATGCAGCCTGCCGCCGATGCGATGGCAGAGGCGCTTGCAGGTGTAACGATCAGGACGCCGGCCTCGCCGCTGGTGGCGAACGTGCTGGCCGCGCCGATTACCGATCCCGACGAGATTCGCCGTCGCCTGATCGAGCAGGTCACCGGCACCGTGCGCTGGCGCGAGTCGGTGGCCTATATGGCAGCGCATGGCGTCACCCGGTTCTTCGAAATCGGTGCCGGCAAGGTGTTGAGCGGGCTGGTTAAGCGGATCGCCGACGGCGCCGTCGGCGTGTCGATCGCGGGACCCAACGATATTGCCGCCGCGAAGGACGCATTGGCGGCGTCGGCCTAAAGCTCCCGGAAGGAGACATTGATGTTCGATTTGACTGGCAGGACGGCGCTGGTGACCGGCGCGACCGGCGGCATCGGCGGCGCGATCGCGCAAGCGTTACATGGGCGGGGCGCGACGGTGGCGATCTCCGGCACGCGCCGCGAGGTGCTGGATTCGTTTGCCGGCAAGCTTGGCGAACGCGTCCACGTGCTGCCGTGCAACCTTTCCGACAGCGCAGAGGTCGAGGCGCTGGTGCCGGCGGCGGAAGCCGCGATGGGGCAGGTCGATATCCTCATCGCCAATGCGGGCATCACGCGCGACAATCTTTTCGTCCAGTTGCGTGACGAGGATTGGGACGACGTCATCAACGTCAACCTGACTGCGACTTTCCGTCTTGCGCGCGCCGCAACCAAACTGATGATGCGCAAGCGCTTCGGCCGGATCATTGCGATCACCTCGATCGTCGGCGTGACCGGCAACCCCGGCCAGGCCAACTACACCGCGTCAAAGGCCGGAATCATCGGCCTGATCAAGACGCTGGGTGCGGAGTACGCCAAGCGCAATGTGACTGCCAATTGCATCGCGCCGGGATTCATCAAGACGCCGATGACCGACGCGCTCAACGACAAGCAGCGCGAGACCATCCTGGCGAAGGTTCCTGCGGCGCGGCTGGGGACACCGGAGGACATCGCGGCGGCAGCCGTCTATCTCGCCTCCAACGAGGCGGGCTACGTCACCGGCCAGACGATTCACGTCAACGGCGGGATGGCCATGATTTGAGCGAGTTATTGCCCCGATGTATGCGGCCAACGGCCGTTTTCCGGGGCGGGTGAGGCTTGTAGTCAAGGCTTGGGAAGTATGGTAACCGAACCCCCGACGGATGGGCAAACAAGGCCATTGCAGGATTTTGAAACCCTGTATATTGGCGTGGCGACGCCTGCCGTTCGCCGGGGCTTTGTCGGCTACCACCGGGCCGAATCAAGACTATGCGCGACAGCGAAGGAAGTTTAACGACCACGATAGCTCGCAGCGTCTCTGTAGCGTCTTGGGGTCGGGTCCAATGGAACAAGCACGAGGTTAAAGATGAGTGAGATTGGCGAGCGGGTTAAGAAGATTGTGGTCGAACACCTCGGTGTTGAACCCGATAAGGTTGTCGACAACGCAAGTTTTATCGACGACCTCGGCGCCGACAGCCTCGACACCGTCGAGCTTGTGATGGCATTTGAAGAAGAGTTCGGCTGCGAAATCCCCGATGATGCCGCCGAGACGATTTTGACGGTCGGCGACGCGACGAAGTTTCTCGAGAAGAACGCTAAAAGCTGACGTCCCGGGCGGGTAGAGACAGAGCCGGACGGGCCGTCATCAAACGGTCCCCCGGTTTCTTGTTTTGGGCCGTCGGTTTCGGGCTGGAGTTTTGACATGAGACGGGTTGTCGTCACGGGGCTGGGCATGGTTACGCCGCTCGGCTGCGGCGTTGACACAACGTGGGCGCGTATCATCAACGGTCAGAGCGGCGCCAAGAAGATCGACACGTTCGAAGTCGCCGATCTCGCCAGCCAGATCGCCTGCGTGATTCCTCGTGGTGACGGTTCTGATGGTACTTTCAATCCCGACCAGTGGATGGAGCCGAAGGAACAGCGCAAGGTCGACGACTTCATCATCTTTGCGATGGCTGCGGCACGCCAGGCGCTCGACGACGCCAACTGGCATCCCGCAACCGAAGAAGACAAGTGTGCCTCCGGTACCCTGATCGGCTCCGGGATCGGCGGCCTGTCCGGCATCGCCGAGACGTCGCTGCTGTTAAAGGAACGCGGGCCGCGCAGGGTATCGCCGTTCTTCATTCCGGGACGGCTGATCAATCTCGCTTCCGGTTATGTCTCGATCGAGCACGGCCTCAAGGGTCCCAATCATTCCGTTGTCACGGCCTGTTCGACCGGTGCGCATGCGATCGGCGACGGTGCCCGCCTCATTGCGCTGGGCGACGCCGACGTGATGGTCGCGGGCGGCACGGAATCGCCGATCTGCCGGCTGGCGATGGCTGGATTTTGCGCGGCGCGCGCGCTGTCGACGGGCTTCAACGAGGCGCCGCAAAAAGCCTCGCGCCCCTATGACAAGCACCGCGACGGATTCGTGATGGGCGAGGGCGCCGGTGTTGTGGTGCTCGAGGAATATGAGCACGCGAAAAAGCGCGGTGCGCGAATCTATTGCGAAGTGATCGGCTATGGCCTGTCGGGCGACGCCTATCACATCACCTCGCCGTCGCCGGATGGCGATGGCGGCTTCCGCAGCATGAGCGCGGCGATCAAGCGCGCCGGCATAGCGGTATCGGATATCGACTACATCAACGCCCACGGAACTTCGACCCAGATCGGTGACGAGATCGAACTCGGCGCGGTGGAGCGGCTGCTCGGCAACGCCACCTCCAAAGTGTCGATGTCGTCGACCAAGTCGTCGACCGGGCACCTGCTCGGCGCTGCCGGTGCAATCGAGGCCATTTTCAGTATCCTTGCGATTCGCGATAACATTGCTCCACCCACTATCAATTTGGAAAATCCGTCGGTGCAAACGGCGATCGATCTGGTGCCGCAGACCGCGCGGAAGCGCGAGATTAACGTCGCGCTGTCGAATTCCTTCGGTTTCGGGGGGACCAACGCCTCCGTGATTGTTCGGCGCGTGGCCGACTAGCAAGTGTTTCGAACGACTCCACCGTTTTGCCGTATTCGGCGATGACTTCTACATGCGGGCGTATGCTATCGGCTGGGCAAGGGATTGCCGAGTCGCGATTGAACCGACAGGATTCAGGTTGCATCGATGAGTGAGAGGCCGCCCATTTCGCCACGAAGTCCGCGCGCTGCGTTGGAGCCCGAGCAGGTGCCGCCGCCGCCGAAGCGGTCGGAGCGTGCCCGCAATCCATTTGTGGTGGTCGGCAATGCCATCTTCACCATCCTGATCATTCTGATGATCGGGGCGGGAGCGGTGTACTACTACGGCAGACAAATCCTGGAAACGCCCGGTCCGCTGAAGGAAGACAAGATCGTCAACATTCCCTCGCGTGCCGGAAAGCGCGACATCGCCGACGCGCTGCTGCGCGAAGGCGTGATCAACGTCAATCCCTGGGTGTTCATCGGCGGCGTGTTTGCCCTCAAGGCAAGCTCCGATCTCAAGCCCGGCGAATATTCCTTCCAGAAGAACGCCAGCCTGCGCGACGTCATCGCCACCATCGTCGAAGGCAAGGTGGTGCAGCACGCCGTCACCATTCCGGAAGGTCTGACCTCCGAACAGATCGTGGCGAGACTCCTCGACAACGACATCTTCGCCGGCTCGGTGCGGGAAATACCCCGCGAAGGCACATTGCTGCCCGAAACCTATAAATTCCCGCGCGGCACCACGCGCGAGCAGGTGATCCAGCGCATGCAGCAGACGCAAAAGCGGGTGCTCGCGGAAATCTGGGAGCGCCGCAATCCGGACGTCCCGGTCAGGTCGCTGGAGCAGCTCATCACGCTGGCCTCGATCATCGAGAAGGAAACCGGCCGGGCCGACGAGCGCAGCCGCGTGGCGGCGGTATTCGCCAATCGGCTGCGGCAGAGGATCAAGCTGCAATCGGACCCGACGATCATCTACGGCCTGGTTGGCGGCAAGGGAACGCTGGGCCGGCCGATCAAGCGCTCCGAGATTACGCAGCCGTCGCCCTACAACACCTATGTGATCGACGGTTTGCCGCCGGGACCAATCGCCAATCCGGGCCGCGCGTCGCTCGAGGCAGCCGCCAACCCGGCACGCACGCGCGACCTGTTCTTCGTGGCTGATGGAACGGGTGGGCACGCCTTTACCGAGACCTACGACCAGCACCAGAAAAACGTTGCCAAGCTGCGGGCGCTGGAAAAGCAGATTCAGAACGATACCGTCGAACCATCCGAGGATGCGCCGCCGCCGACGGCGGCCGGAGCACCGGCCGATACCAATCCGACCGCAACCACGCCACGGCCGGCAGCGCCGGCGAAAAAGCCGCCCGCCCGTCCTGCGGCACCCGCGACGGCGCCGGCCCGCCAGGGCGAGGCGCAGTCGACCACGACGCCGCCGGTGGTTCAGCGCTGACGCCGGCCGGTTCGAAGGCGTTCCTGGCTCGCAGCCGGAACGCAATTCCACTTTGGCGGAAATCGGCTTATGGTCCCGCCGTTCATTCCGAGTCTCGAAATCCCTGTCTTTTGGAGAGTGTTACGCGATGGCGCTATCGAGCATGACCGGTTTTGCCCGGAGTCACGGCGCCAGCGGGCCCTACACCTTCGAATGGGAACTGAAGTCCGTCAACGCCAAGGGCTTTGACTTGCGCTTGCGCCTGCCGCCCGGCTGGGACGAACTCGAGGCCTTTGCCAAAAAGCGCGCCGGCGAGGTGCTGTCGCGGGGCACGGTGTACGCCAACCTCAACGTCAAGCGCGCCAACGCGGTCTCGACCGTGCGCATCAATGAAGACGTTCTCGCCTCGATCGTGAAGGTCGCGGGCGTGCTCGCCGGCAAGATCGACGCGGTGGCGCCCAGCATTGACGGACTGCTCGGCATCAAGGGCGTCATCGAGGTCGTCGAGCCCGAAAGCGACGAGGCGGAGGACAAGGCGGCAAAGGATGCGGCGGCGGCCGCCTTCGAGCAGGCGCTCGGCCATCTCGTCGAGATGCGGCGCCGCGAAGGCGTGACGCTCGGGCAAATTCTGATCCAGCGCATGGATGAAATCGAGAGGTTGGCGAAAAAGGCCGAGGCCGCGCCCGGCCGCAAGCCGGAGGCGATCCGGGCGCGTCTGGCCGAGCAAGTGGCGGCGTTGCTGGAGACTTCCGAACGGTTCGATCCTGACAGGCTGAATCAGGAAGCGATCCTGATCGCAACTAAGGCCGACATTCGCGAAGAGCTCGACCGCATCGCCTCGCATGTCGCGCAGGCGCGCGAGATGATCGGCAAGGGCGGCCCGGTCGGGCGGCGGCTCGACTTCCTCGCCCAGGAATTCAACCGCGAGGTCAACACCTGCTGCTCCAAATCGAACGATCTGGAATTGACCCAGACCGGGCTCGAGATGAAAAACGTGGTCGAGCAATTCCGCGAGCAGGTTCAGAACCTGGAGTGACCAATGACGGCTGGTGGTTTCGACGGAGTTGAACGGCGCGGGCTGATGTTCGTGCTGTCCTCGCCCTCGGGCGCGGGCAAGACCACGTTGTCGCGCCTCCTGATCGAGCGGATGCCGGGTTTGAAAATGTCGGTGTCCGCCACCACGCGGCCGATGCGGCCGGGTGAAGTCGATGGCCGCGATTATTTCTTCGTCGACAAGCCCAGATTCGAAGCGATGGTCGCGCAGGGCGAATTGCTGGAATGGGCGACCGTGTTCGACAACCGCTATGGCACGCCGCGCGCACCGGTCGAGGCTGCCTTGTCGGCCGGGCAGGACGTGCTGTTCGACATCGACTGGCAGGGTACGCAGCAATTGCGGGAAAAGGCCCGCGCCGACGTCGTCAGCGTGTTCATCCTGCCGCCGTCGGCCGCCGATCTCGAGAAACGGCTGCACACGCGGGCGCAGGATTCCGACGAGGTCATTCGCGGGCGCATGAGCCGCGCCACCCATGAACTCAGTCACTGGGCGGAATACGACTATATCGTCGTCAACCACAACGTCGATGACGCGTTCGCCGAAGTGCAGTCGATCCTCAAGGCCGAGCGCCTCAAGCGCGAGCGCCGTACCGGCCTGACCGAGTTCGTTCGCAAGCTGCAGCGCCAGTTGGAAAAATAGCCGTCGCTTCGGTTAGTTCTGCGCGCTGCGGGCGAGCCGGGCCAGCATTTCCGTAACCTGCTGATCGCGCTCTCGCTCCTGAGGGACACGCACTCGTTCTTGCGGCACACGGACTCGTTCTTGCGGTACCCGCACTCGCTCCTGAGGCGCGCGCACTCGTTCCTGCGGTACGCGGGCGCGCTCCTGCGGCACGCGGGGCCGCTCCTTGGGCACGCGGGTATGCTGCACAGCGCCGGCGTCGGCGCGTCGCAGCCGGGCGTCTTCATCGTGGAACACCGGCGGCGAGGGCCGCTTGGTGCGGGCGGCATCCCACATCGCGCGCCGCTTGCTGCGCATGGCGCGGCGCGCCCGCATGCGGCCGATCCTGACGATCGCGCTGACCGTGAGGCCGGCGAGCGCCAGCGCGGCCACCATTACCAGGAGCAGCATCTGCAGTGATGCGGTCGGCTTTGCCGGCGCGGCGTCCGCTGCGGCGGGCGCAACCTGATCTGCTGCGGGCTGCTGCACTTCGTCAGCCTGCGGCTGGTTTGCGGGCGTGGCGGCGGCAGCGACCTGTTGATCGGGTGTGTTGGTCGAGGAGCTTGCGCCGGGAGCGTCGTTCCATCGCATGCTCGCCAGCGGCGCCGGTGCGAGCACGTTCGGCATGACAGCGCTTGGTCCGTTCTGAGCGGCGGGCGCGGGAACTGCGCCAGTCGTTCGCGGCTCGGCTTTGTCCAGCGAACTTGCCGCTGCGCGGTTTTGCTGGGCGACCCATTCAGCGCGCGCGTCGTCGAATGACTTGCGCGTCTCCGCTTGCGGCGGCGCTTCGGCCGAAGACAATGCCGGCGCCGACTCCGGCGGCGCGGCGCGCGCGAACTTGTCGTCAGCCTTCTCGCTCTCCTCGCGGAGATACCAGCATTTACGTTTCGTCGCGCGATCGATCCGATAGTACCAATGGCTGCCCGAGGGTGTCGCGCCCTTCGGCGCCGGCAGGCAACTGTCTGCTGCGGCCTGGTTCGCTTGCTTACCGGCCTCCGCACCTTGCTCAGTCGACTGCGCCCGGAGATCCGTCACGGTGGCCAGATTTGCACCTGCCACGATACCTGCAAGGAGGGCCGGGACGAATTTCACGGAACGGTACGACATCTGCATCCCCGGCAACGCTACGCTATGCGACGCTTGATGCCCGCAATCTGGTCAGAGACTTGGGTCGCAATGAGCCGCAATTTCGGAGCGGATGGGGTATAATTGCGGCTCGCGCGCCGCCTCATATGTGGCGGGCTAAGCCATTGAAAACCCGACCGAAAACAGAGGTGTTTCTGCGGGTCGAAAGCGCTATTGTTTGGAAGCGTTCTAGCGTTCGGAACAGCGGTTCAATCGCGCGAATGAACCGGGAGCCGATGCGCTCGATAGATGCGATCGGCGCTGGATACAACATAGCGATCTCGCGGCGCGGGTAGCGCCCGAAGTTATGCATCGACGAAGCCCTCAGGAAACAGAGGGCGCAGGGAAAGCCGGGTGCCCATGACACCCGCAGTCGTGCGCAAGAATGCACACGGTGGACCGCAGGTGCGCCGGATCACCCGGCTTTCCCTGCGCAGTGGTTTTAACGGCTTATGCCGCGTTCTCCCCGGAGCCGAATTCCTTTGGCCTCCGTCGCCGACGGATTGGCGACTGATCGAAAGCCCGGTTGGGCCCGACAATCTCCATCGGCTTGACACCAGCAACGGGTGCCAGGACCGCGCGGTTTTGCCGTCCACGGCTTCCCCGGACCAAAGCGCTTCGACCGGCCCGTATGCTGCCGGAAGAAGTTTTGGCCGAGGCGTTTAAGCGCCGGTCGTCTGCGCAGGCCGTGTTCGCTCACGGAAAGACCCCCCTGCGAACACCACTCGCGCCCGACGCTGCCGCGTCCACCGCAACCCGTCCCAACGTCAGTGACGCTGGCCAACGCCCCTCTTCTCGGGACAGGATAGCGGGAGTTGTAGGTTTGATTTGGGTGACGCGTTAAGCGAAAAATCTTGAGCGGGAGTGAAATAAGTTTCTTGCCATGTGGGGCAAATCAGTGGAAGGGCGGCGGAGAAAATCGGTGCAGCATAAAGCGGCGGTTAACTGCATTATCATTCGGGCAGCTTTTCCATAACGTCAGGTTTTGAACCAACGCGAACTGCGGCAAGGGGCTGGCCATTGGGTGGCTATGTTCAAGCTTGCGAAGCTTTAAAAGTGGACATTCATCCCCGGATACAGGCGCAGAGCGGCGGAAATGGCGGATCAGCTTGAACTTGCTACACTTCATCGGGTCGGCAGCACTAGTCCTTTGAAACAGGAGAGGTATACATTCGACTTTGTCGTCAATGGAGCATCCCTCTTCAAGCTACTGAGGCGTCCAGCCTTGATATGTGTGGGTGCCTTTCGGACCCGCGCTTCGAGCCTGAGGTCGCCGATCGCTTCAACGGCGGAATAGCAAGCATGTTGACCTCGGATGTCCCCGTCGGGGGAGGTCACCGTGCGTCTCTGTTTGTTTGCTCCAAGTGTGGCGATCTCGCTTGTGGAGCTATCACCGTTCTTGTCGCGCGAAACGACCTTGTCGTGCAATGGTCTGATTTCGCATATGATAACGGATACGAGGCCGGAACCAAGCTTGCGCATGTGGGCCCCTTTGAGTTTGAGTGGGCCGCGTACTTGGCAGCAATCAGACGGGCAGATGCCGATTGAGGTGGCTCTTGGCCGACGCTGAAGCGCTGCCTCGAATTATAACCTCCGATTTGCAGGTTAGATCGGACCAGCTTATCGGGAGGAAGCGCGCGCTTTGAATTCCTCCCAATGACGGGACATCCACTCATCCTGTTCGCTCACCGTGCCGACCGCGGTGACATCTTCGACGGGATCGAACGTTTCAATCAGTTGATCCCTCGATGCCGGTTCTCCGAACTTGTGTGCCCAGCACTTTCAAGCGCCAGCGGCACGCGACATCGGGGATGGGCAGACATTCGGTCGTGCTCCCTGACAAAGAGCGCGAAAATCCCTCAGGTTAGATGACACGTCGAAACGCACGAAGGCACTCATACAAATCCGGTGCGTCGAAGTCGCGTTCCAGGCCGCCGACAGGCCAGACAACCGCGAGCCGGGCAAATATCTCGGTCTAGCTCTGTCAGCTTCAGCCAAACGCCGATCTTGTCACTTCCGGGCCGCTGAATGTTCAGCAGTATGATCTCTGGATCCATTTGCTTCGGTGCACTCAATTGAGACGTTATGGCTTCGTTGGCGTCGTTAGCAAATTCAGTGCACTGTCACCGCGATTTCGCGGTGAAATCGGGCATCAGGTGATGGAACTGAAAGACGAAGCCCCGCGGCCGACCGGCCTGGGGAAGAACCCGAACGACTGACGCCTCATCTCCCCACCTCATGGTAATCTGGCTTTGCTAAAGGGAAAATAGCGCCCAGCATTTGGTGTCGCGGTCGCACGGAGCGGCGCTGAATCTCGTCGGAAGAGGATAGCGAGATGACTGAACGAATTTCGCTGGAGGGGAAGGCCGCGGTTGTGACCGGGGCAGGCCGCGGGCTCGGGCGGGCATACGTCGAACTTCTCGCCGAACGCGGTGCCCGGGTCGTGGTGAACGACCTGGGGACCGAGGTATCGGGGTTCGGCAAGGACTCGACGATCGCGGACCAGGTGGCCGACCTCATTCGGTCACGTGGAGGCGAGGCAATCGCGAATGACAGCGATGTTTCCACCCCTGAAGGTGGCAGTGACCTGATCGCGACGACCGTCGAACATTTCGGGAGAATAGACCTTCTCGTGAACAACGCAGGTATCTGCGGAAGCCAGCTATTCGAGGACGCCACCCTTGACGATTTCGATCACTATTGGCGCGTGCACCTCGGCGGGCCGGTTAATACGGTGAAGGCTGCCTGGCCGTATATGGTCGCACAGCGCTATGGGAAGATCATCCTCACGACGTCAGTCAGCGGTCTGTTCGGACTGCGTGGCCAAGCCACTTATGCGGCGGCCAAGTGCGCAGTAGTCGGATTGATGCGCATTCTTGCAATTGAAGGTGCTGAGCATGGAATTCTGGTGAACGCCATCTCGCCAGTCGGGTACACGAGGATGCACCCAGCCGCGGGATCCCGCTTGGCTGAAGCAGATGGAAGAGCCAGCATGCCGGTTGAGGCTGTTGCGCCCACGATCGTCTGGCTGGCAAGCGATAGTTGTTCGGAGACGAACCGCATCTACAACGTGGCAGCCGGAGCAATCCAACGTATCGCTATCGTCATGGGACCCGGCTTCTACGATCCACATCTGACACCCGAGAGCATCGCCGAGAACTACGCAAAGGTCGAATCGATCGAGGGCTTCTCCGAACCGGGTGCGTTCGAGCCCAGCGGTGCGTAGATACGGATTCCTGGAACGGCGAAGTCTTGAGGAATTACGTTAGGTCATGGAGACGTCGACTGGTAGCAGACACGGCTCCAAAGACTTTGTCGCGCAGCGCCGTCGGGTCGCTCGCCGGGCACTTCAGTTCTCGGGATTACGGTGACAGTGCACTTAATGGACGTTACGGCTTCTTCGGCAGTTAAGTGCACTGCCACCGTATTTAATTGTCGTGCCGCCGACGGCGATGCCGCCGGCGTCACACCCAATTCATTGCAACGATGTGAGACGCGTCGCTTCAGTCTTCAGCACGATATGCCCGACAATGAAGACTGTTTCATCGGAGGGACGACGGCATCACCGTACTGAAACCTATAGCGATCGCTTGCCTCCGGCTAGGCGATCTCGCCGTGGCGCGCTATTCTTCTTCTTCCACCCCACGTTGTCGCGGCTTCGAACAAACTGGTGACCCATGGACAGCGATCCCTCACGGATCCCGGTTGAGCCAATTCCATTCGAGCACGGCCTGACCCACTTTGCGGAGAGTCTCGCCCGAGGACAGGCCAAGATCGTCGCGATAGGCTCGTCGACGACGGCGGGTAGAGGCGATATCACGGCCTATCCGGGGCGCCTGCTGTCGTTCCTCCAGAACGGATATCCGAAGGCCAACATCGCCATGGTCAACAAGGGAATCGGCGGCCAGGAAACGCCGATCGAACTTCAGCGGTTCGATACCGACGTCATCGCCGAGAAGCCCGATCTGGTGATCTGGCAGGTCGGAACGAATGCAGTCTGGCAAAGCCCGGACCAGCGTCCTCCCTCCTTCGACGAAACCACCAGCGCCATCCGCGAAGGACTCGTCAAGCTACGTGAGGAAACGCGGGCTGACGTTATCCTGATGGACCTCCAATATGTCCCGGCCGTGCTGACACCGGCCAAGAAGGATAAAGCGATCGCGATGGTCGACGCGATCAGCGAACTGGCGCGGGACGGCGGCGTCAATGTGTTCCGACGCTTCGCATTTATGAAGGGCTTGTATCAGGTTGAGCAGGTCTCGTTCGACCGGATGGTCGACCCGACGGATCAGCACAGGCTGCACGACAGCGACTGGGTCACGCACCGTGTGGCGTGGGCGATAAAGCGATCGTCGGCGGCGTCGATAAGGCAACACCATGACGAAGATTTTCGCCAGCGGGTGTGATGCTGATCCCGACTGACGGCATCCAAGAACGCGAGAAGAGCCCCAGCGCTTACCCTGAGGCCCTTCTTTCGCGGGAACGATGTCACCGGGGGAGTGCGACATCGCACCAATTTCTGACCTACCGGTCGGTCCAGCATCCCAGCCGGACCCTACTGCCGTCGAGCGCGTGCTTAGTCGCAGATGCGCTCGCGAATCCTGACGCGTTCACCAAAGCGGTTGGTGCGTTCACGGATCACGATTCGGCAGTCATCTCTGTAATCACGGTAGTAGGGGCGATCATAGCCGGGACCAACGTAGACGCCGCCGGGACCGACGCCGAACTCGATAGCGTTGGCCGAGGCGATGGTTCCGACCGTAAGCAGTGTCGCAATCGTCAAGGCAGATAGCTTCATAGATACCTCCTCTTGTCGATCAGAATCAAAGGCTTCGGAAAGCATTCGTTCCGCTTGGCGGAGATTTTGATGGCGTTGTCATCTTCGGTTCCGCCAAGGAAACATTGCAGCGAACCGTCTCGGTTTCGATCGCAATCGGCCATCGCGGTACCGGCAGAGCCCGTCGCTATTGTCGTACTCGATGCAGGTTTCACGCCTGTGGTTGCGAGCGGAGGGACTTGACGCCGATCTGAATGGTTGATCGATTTGTCTTCCGCACCCCTCCCGCTCCGTATTCGGACGAGGACACCATGACTTCACTTGCGAAACTTCTCACTCAGAAGCAGCAACTGCTGGCCAGGTTGGAGGAAGACCCGGGGCCCAATGAGCGCGCCGAACTGGAACGCATTTTGGAGAAAGTCGACACAGCGTTGAATTCACTGGAGCCTGCGCCCAGCGACATCGCCGAGGATCATGACAGCCGTTCCAGGCCCGGCTGCTAAATAACAAGGCGACTTCGCTTTCCGCGGCCTCCAAGCCGATCCGGTGACAGCACTAGACTGCAATTTAGGATCGTCGCCTGCCGCGCGGACAAGGCCGCCGCCTGAACTAGAGCATGATGAAATTGGGTTTGATTGCGACCACGAAGAAGGTGCGCTCCCTCTCCCGCTTGCGGGGGAGGGCTGGGGTGGGGGTGTCTCCGCGGGCGGCGACACTGCCCGAATGGAGAGAGCCCCACCCGGTGCTTTGCGCCGACCTCCCCCGCAAGCGGGAGAGGTGAAGCGCGTCTGCGGCCAAATCGATCTAACCAAAAATCATCATGCTCTAGACTAGCCGTTTCGAACAAATCGGAATTGCTCGGTGCCACGTTCCTGAGGATCGGAGCTACGCTCAATCATACGGTAGCCTTCGTGCGCGGCGAGGAACGCCTGCGCCGGTATCCAATTTCGTTCGTACTTCACCAGCTTGTCGCTGGCGGTGGGCAGCCGTCCTGGGCCGTTATCGCTGAGGAATGACGTCTGCACCTCTCGCTTTTGCGCCTCACCGTCGCTGGTTGGAACGCGCTTACACAGCATGACTGCGGGCCCTGTCGCGCAGAGAGATCTGACGGTCTCGATGGCATCGGGAACATACTGGATCGCACCATCTGAGTGCATTAGCTCGACATCTCCGAGCCAATCGGCAGCCTGTTCGATGTCGCTGAAGAACATCAGCCTGTTCGTTGCCAGTTCGAGAGCGCGGCGAGCCATAGCCTGAGTTTCCACGACCGCCCAGCGGATGTCGGGGTTCTGCAGACGAGCGAGCTTGTAATGCAGGCCCGCGCCACCGCCGAAATCAAGCACCGTCCTTATGTCAGACACGAGCGGCCAATCGCCTCTCGGCTCGTAGGCTACTGTCTTCCGGAAGATCGTATCGACCAGCTCTTCATTCTGATAGCCTTCGATCACTTGGTCCGGCGGAAAGAGCTTTCGCCTGAGACGTCCTATCAGGCTCATACGCGTTTCCTTTTGATAGCTGGTGGCACACCGAAGACTCCTGGACATGCTTTTTGAAGGGGAATTCACCCCTGTCGCGGCTTCATTCCGAGTCTTGCGCCGCACATGCTGCCATAAGTGCACTGGCACCGTAAGTCCTCACCGTAAGTCAGTACTCGTTCATCTAAATGGAGGCCTCAGCTCGCCCGCGCGGCGCGGCACGTTTCGGCAGATCGGCAATGCGTGCCTTGAGGCGTGGTAGCGCGAAGTCCAGGAAGGCGCGCAACTTGACCGGCATGAAGCGATTGGGCGGATACACAAAGCTGACGGGTATCGGCGGCGGCTCGAAATCCCGCAGCAGCAGCGCAAGCTCTCCGGATTTGACCGATTCGACAACCTGATAGGAGAACACGGTTGCGATCCCAATGCCGCTGCGCGCGGCCTCGTAAGTCGATTCAAGGTTGTTCAATACCAGGCGCGACCTCACCGGCACGACATGTTCAATTTCATTCCGATCTCCTTTGAATGTCCATGTAGTCGGTGACTGCAACGGCACGAAACTGATGCAGTCGTGTTTGGAAAGGTCGTCAGGAGATCTGGGCGTGCCGCGGGCTTTCAGATACGCGGCGGATTTCTCC
Source organism: Bradyrhizobium sp. sBnM-33 (assembly GCF_032917945.1). Classification (NCBI taxonomy): domain Bacteria; kingdom Pseudomonadati; phylum Pseudomonadota; class Alphaproteobacteria; order Hyphomicrobiales; family Nitrobacteraceae; genus Bradyrhizobium; species Bradyrhizobium sp. sBnM-33. The sequence continues at coordinate 5,980,511 of NZ_CP136624.1, read as the reverse complement.
GATCCGGATGGCGATCAGGCTGCTGTCGGCCAGCCCGATCTTTTCTGCAGCAGGCGGTCTTCTCTCGGCCGGTCTCTTCGTCACCACCGTCAGCTTCATGATCTCGACGCCAGGCGTCGTGGTGCCGGAGCTCGGGCTGCCCGCGATCACGGTCGCGCCGGGTCAGTTTCTTCTGAAGGATGTCGGCCTGTTCGCCGCTTCGTTCTGGGTATTCGTCGACTCGCTGAAGGCGGTGGTTCGCAGGTGAGCAGGCGCGCAGCGTCCTGGGAAGAAAGGGACTACTTCCGTTGAGCAACATTCGTCATCAAGGAGAAAGCAATGAGCAAACGTCTCGATTACAACCAGATCGCGCCGGCAGGCGTGAAGGCACTGGGCGGCGTCTACGGCTACGTCATGCAGAGCGGCCTTTCTCCAGCGCTGGTCGAACTGGTTTACCTGCGAATTTCCCAGATCAACAACTGCGCCTACTGCCTCGACATGCACACGCGCGACCTGCTCAAGAAGGGAGAGAAGATCGAAAAACTCGCGCTGCTGCAAGCGTGGGCGGAAGCCGGCAATCTCTTCGACGAGCGCGAACGCGCCGCGCTTGCATGGGCCGAAACGGTGACGCGCGTCGCCGATACCGGCGTGCCGGATGACGCGTATCAGGCCGCGCGCGCCGTGTTCGAGGAGCGCGAGCTCGTGGACCTCACGATCGCGATCGGCCTGATGAACGCCTACAACCGCATGGCAATCAGTTTTCGCAATACGCCACAGGCGGCGCTCGGGAAGTAGGACCAGGCGCCGCATGCCATCCAGTGGCCATGATCGTCCCGGGAAGTTTGCAGGGATGGCACAACGCCTCGGCGAGGTGCCATCCTCTATTCCGCTTTTTCCCGAAAGTGCTATCATTCAACGGTCGTTGTACTCGCAAGGGATGTCGGTTGGCTTTGAGCACCCGGAGAGGTGGTGTCGTGGCTAAATTGGATGATCGCACGATTGCAAACATGGAAGTTGCGTTGGAAAAGGCCTGCCGCCGCTTTCCCAACGGCGGCGATCATGAAAGCCGCAAGTACATCGCCCGAAAGCTGATGCAGAGTGCGGAGGAGGGAAACACCACCCTGGGCGGATTGGACGTTGTCGCGCACCGGGCCGTTCAAGAACTGTCGAAGCCAAAGTCGGCATAACGATCCATCGCGCAAATGATCGCTGGCTTAGTGGCTCTTTGGAACGGGAAGCGTGGCCCGGATGAGCGAAGCGACATCCGGGGCCTTTACCGTCCAGCGGTCCCGCATATCGTATGCGCTCATGCGGGCTACTTGCTTCGTGGCTCTTAGCTGGCGCCTACACAATCCGCTTGCCCGGCGCGCCCGCTGATCCTCTGGGATTGACGAACGGAGCGAGCAGGTTCTGCGGGTCCGATATCAGATCGGGATGACCCCGCAGATGCTCGAGCATGAAATTCACGAAAGCCTTGACGCGAGCGGCAAGATGTTTGCGGCTGGCATAGTGAATGAAGATGCGCGCGGGTTGTGACACGGATTCGGGCAATACCGGCCTTAAGGCCCCGGTGCGAAACAAGGGAAGGACAAACGGAAGGGGAGCGAACACCAAGCCCTGACCGTGCACTGCTGCCGTGACCAGTGCGGGGATATCGTTTGCCAGGAAATTGCCGGTGATTGGCGGCGCTTCAGAGAGGTGTCCCGGGCCTAGTCTCCAGGGCACAGGTTGAGAGTCACGGCCGCGCAGCCGCAGACAATTGTGCCGCGACAAGTCGCTCACCGAGAGCGGAATGCCGCGCTCGGCAAGATAGGAGGGGGCTCCGCACACGACAAAGTGCAGCGGCGCGACCTCGCGCATCACCATTGTGCCGTCGCGTGCCTCGCCGGCGCGGATGCCAACGTCGAAGCCTCCGGCGATCATATCGGTGACTGCATCGTCGAGATGCAGCTCCAGTTCGATGGCCGGGTAGCGGCGACTAAAGTCGGGAATAAGGGGCAACACGTAGACTCGCCCGAAGGGCGACAGGCACGTCACTTTGAGGGCACCTGTCGGAGACTTTCCTCTTTCCGCGATGACCGACTGCGCATTTTCCAATTCGCGCAGCGGACCGCAGCAGCGCTCGTAGTAAGCCCGCCCTTCCTGTGTCAACGAGAGCTTGCGCGTGGATCGCTGCAGCAGACGCACGCCAAGTTGCCGCTCCAGCCGCTGCACGTTCTTGCTTACGGCAACTGGCGTAACGCCCAACTTCTTGGCCGCGCCAGCGAAGCTTCCCGCCTCGACGGCACGCACGAAACCGACCACACCGCGGATGCTCTTCACGATCAGCCAATCCCAAACTTTTGGTTAGCAATGATAGGAGCCCGGCTGATCTAATCAAGCGTGCGTTTTGCTGCCAGTGTCCGCGCAGCGCCAACCGCAATCGAGCAAAGGTCCAACGGCATGAAGGCTGTTTTGCTGGCCGCCACGATGGCTTGTGCAGGGCTGCTCCTCGGCATGCCGTTTCACCTAACGACTGGGCTTGCAGGTGACAGCGTCGTCGGGACCGCGACGCTCGAACTGCAGAACGCGGCAGCCGGCCGCAAGGTCATTACCGAGCTTTGGTTCAAGGCCGCTCCCGACGCAACGATCGAATGGTTCTCCCCGCGCGTGCCGCTGCGTCCAATCCCCATCGCCCGCAAGGCGGAGCCACAGCCACCTCCAGAGAAGCGCCCGCTGATCGTGGTTTCGCACGGCAACTGGGGATCGCGATTCTCGCAGGGCTGGCTCGCGCTTGAACTGGTCAAGGCTGGCTACGTGGTCCTCTCCACCTCGCATCCGGGAACGGTCGGCGACGATCAGACCGTCGCAGGCCGCTACCGCCTGTGGGACCGCCCTCGCGATGTGTCATTTGCCCTGGACGAGGTCTTCAAGAACCCAAAATGGGCCGCGCTTGTCGATGCTGACCGTATCGGCTTCGTGGGCCACTCGTTCGGCGGTTGGACGGGCGTCAGCCTGGCCGGTGGCAGGTATGACCCCGCTCAACAAAGAGCCTTCTGTCAGGCAGCCGAGAACAAGGACTTCTATTGCCAGGGCACACTCAAGGACGACATCGCAGGGGTGCCGGCGCAGGACGCGGGACAATCGTTCAAGGACGCGCGGATCAAGGCCTTCTACATCATGGGCACGGGGCCGGGGCAGGGCTTCATGCCCGACTCGCTCTACTCGATCAGCGTGCCGTTTGTGGTCGATACGGCGCAATTCGACGAGATCCTGGACCCGGTGTCGAATTCCACCAATCTGGCCCGGCAGATTCCGGGCGCTCGGGAGGTGGTGCGCGCGGTCGGGCACTTCGCCTACGTGCCCGAGTGCCGCTCGTTCATAGGCCCGATACTCACGCGCTTGGCGGGTCTGCCGCTGTGCGATGACCCCAAAGGCGTGGATCGCAGGCTCGCGCAGGATGCGGTGGCACGCGAAGTCGTTACCTTCTTTGATAGGACTTTGGCGCGAGCACCTTAACGCCGGGGCGGAGGCGTTGCGGCAGCTTTGGTCATTGCACCGCCTCAGTTCTTCAGCACGATACGTCCCACGACCTTGCCGGCGCGCAGTTCGTCGATCCATTTCTGGACATCGGCCATCGGTTCTTCCTTCATCGGCGTCGGCTTGATCTTGCCGGCGCGGGCGAGTGCCATCAATTCCTTTGCCTCGGCGAGGGTGCCGACCATGAAACCTTCGATGGTCATGCGCTTGTAGACCCATTGCACCATCGGCAGGCTGAAATTGCCGCCCATCAGGCCGGACACCACGATCTTGCCGCCGCGTGCGACCGTCGCAACGGCGAATGCCATCGATTTCTCGTTGCCCGCGAAATCAACGACGCCGTCGAAGCCGCCTTCGGTCTCTTTCAGGATGCGCCTGACGATTTCGGGTTCGGCCGGATCGTAGGCGACCGCGGCGCCGTTCTGCAGCGCAGTCTCGCGCGCGGCGGGACTGAGATCGGCGACCGTAATGTTCTGCTTGAACATCGCCTGCGCGAACGAAAGCCCCATCATGCCGACGCCGCCGAGCCCGATCAGCAAAAGGTTGCGCTGTCGCGGACGGTCGACCAGCCGCTTGAGCGCGCCATAGGCGGTGACGCCCGAGCACATCAGCGTTGCGGCCTGATTGACCGGCAGCGGATCGTAATCCAGCAGATATTTGGCGTCGGGCACCAGCACGTGAGTGGCGAAGCCGCCATCGATCGAGACGCCGAGGAAGCGCTGCTTGACGCAGAGGTTTTCATCGCCATTGGCGCAGTCGCGGCACTGGCCGCAGCCGATCCAGGGGAATACCGCCTGCTTCTTTCCGATCAGCTCTTTCGAAACATCGGGACCGACTTCATCGACGACGCCGGCGATCTCGTGCCCGAGCGTGAACGGCAGCGTCATGCCGCGCGTGGTGTCGAGCCGCTTGCCGCCGCCGAGATCGGCGTAGCCGTCCTGGATGTGCAGGTCGGAATGGCAGAGCCCACAACGCTCGATGCGGACGAGGACTTCGCGTCCTTGCGGCTTTGGCGTGTCGACGATGGTTTCGCACAAGGGTGCATCGAACTTGACCAGCGACTGGCGACGCATCAGCGCCATGGCATCATCTCCTCGAGCAGTTTCTTGAGGGCGCGTTTAGGTTTTTATGCTTCGTATATCGGTCAATTCGCGGGCCATGGCAACAAAGCCCGAAATCGGAATGGTTTCGGCGCGCCTTGTCGCATCGATATGCGCGGCCTCGGCCAACCGGGCCGGATCGACCGAGAGCGATTTCAGGCTCTGCCGGAGCATTTTCCGGCGCTGGCCGAAGGCCGCAGCCGCCACCTGCTCGAGGGCGCGGCGGTCGCATGGCTCGGGTGCCTCACGCGGCACCAGCCGCACCACCGAGGAGGTGACTTTTGGCTGCGGCACAAACGCGGCGGGGGAGATGTCGAACAGGATCTTGGTTTCAGTGCGCCAGTTGGCGAGCACCGCGAGCCGGCCGTAGGCCTCGTCGTTCTCTCTTGCGACGATCCGCTCGGCGACTTCGCGCTGAAACATCAGCACCATCAAGTCGTACCAGGGCGGCCATGGCTCGATCGAGAGCCAGTCCACCAGAAGCGCGGTCGCGATATTGTAGGGCAGGTTGGCGACGATTTTTGCCCGCTCGCCGCCGAGCATCGGACGGGGATCGAAGCGCTGCGCGTCGGCGTGCACGATCTCGAGTCGGCCGGGATAGCGCTTGGCGATGTAATCGAGCGGGGCCAGCGCGCGCTCGTCGCGCTCGACCGCGATGACGCGTTTGGCGCCGAGCGCCAGCAGCGCGCGCGTGAGGCCGCCAGGGCCGGGGCCGACCTCGATGATGGTTGAGCCTTCGAGCGGGCCGGCGGCGCGTGCAATCCGCGCGGTGAGGTTGAGGTCGAGCAGAAAATTCTGGCCGAGCGATTTGCGGGCCGACAGGGAATGTTCGCGGATGACCTCGCGCAGCGGCGGCAGATCGTCGATCGCGCTCATGAAGGTTTGGTCGTCGCCATGCGTGCGGCTAGCCGCAGCGCCGCGGCGAGACTCGACGGGTTGGCCTTGCCGGTGCCGGCAATATCGAAGGCGGTGCCGTGGTCCGGCGACGTCCGGATGAACGGCAATCCCAGCGTGACGTTGACGGCGTCGTCGAACGCAATCGTCTTGATCGGGATCAGCGCCTGGTCGTGATACATGCAGATCGCGCAGTCATAGGTCTTGCGCGCCGCGGCGTGGAACATGGTGTCCGCGGGCAGGGGGCCCCTGGCGTCGATGCCTTCTGTGCGCAGCGTTTCGACAGCGGGTGCTACGATGTCGATGTCTTCGCTGCCGAGCGAGCCGTCTTCGCCGGCATGCGGGTTGAGGCCCGATATTGCAAGGCGCGGCTGGGCAAGGCCGAAATGGGCCTTCAGATCCGCAACCGCAATCCGGGCCGTCGTGACGATCAGCTCGGCCGACAGCCGGGCCAGCGCCTCGCGCAACGAAAGATGGATGGTCACGGGAACGACCGCGAGCGCCGGCGACCACAGCATCATCACCGGCTGCGGCACGCGGCCGCCATCGGCGGCGAGCTCGGCGAGAAACTCGGTGTGGCCGGGATGGCGGAATCCGGCGCGGTAGAGCACACCCTTGGCGATCGGGTTGGTGACGACGGCGCCGGCGCGTCCGGCCCTGACGTGGTCGACCGCATGGCGAATCGAGGCAAGTGCCGCGGTCGCGCTGGTCTCGTCGGGCTGCCCGGGACGCGCGGTCGCGATTTCGCCGGTTGCGACCACAGGCAGGGCTTTCGGAAATGCCGCGCTCGCTTCCTCGGGCACGGCGTCGGCGAGATCGACCGACAATCCCAGGATTTTCGCCCGCTCGGCGAAGAATGCGCGGTCGCCGAGCAGATAGAACGGCGGAAGGTCCAGCTCACCGCGCCGCCGCCACGCTTCAAGGGCGATGTCGGGACCGATGCCCGCAGGCTCGCCGGATGTCAGCGCGAGCGCCTTGGCTGGAGCCTCCGGCTTCGGATCCTCGGCCATCAACGATATTCGATCATCGCGGCTTTGCGGATGTCGGCCAGGTAAGCCTTCGACTTTGCCTCGTATTTCTGCGTGTACATCTTTTCCCGGATTTCTCGCTTCTTCGGCGTGTCGATTTTGGTCGGCTTGCGTTCGCACAATGCCACCATCTCGACTCCCTGTTTGGTGATTTCGGGCGGGGTCAGGCGACCGACCGGCGTCTTGTCCAGGAGCTCGCGAAGCGGGCCGGGAATGTCGGCCGAAGTCTTGGTGACGATGCCGCGGATCGCAGCATTCTGCATCGACTTGAAGTAGGAGTTGGCCTGCTCGCAGCTCTGGACGCGCTCGCGCAAGGACTCCGCCTCCTTGCGCCGCAAGTCGATCGCGCCTTGCGCCGAGCCGCGCGGCACGATCAGCACGATCGGCTGCAGCCTGTATTCGAACGCGTCCGCCTGGGTAGGTTCGCCGCTTTGCTGGGCGGCGTCGGCAACGTCTTTCTCGCCGACCTGGAGGCTCTCCTTGAAACGGCCGCGCACCAGGCTGCCCCAGACCATCTCGGCCTTGAGGCGGGCCTTCAGCGTTTCCGGCCGGACACCAGCGCTCTCCAGGGATTTGGTGAGCTGCTCGGGCGACAGCCGCATCCGCTGGCTCATGCCCGCATAGGCCTGATCGATATCGCTCGCCGTAGGGTCGACGCCGAACCGCTTGGCTTCCTTGACCTTCACCTTTTCGTCGATCAGTTCCTCGATCACCTCCTGCCGCGGCATCTGCTTCCGAGTCGTCAGGAAGTTGAGCTTGGTGCGCTGCTCGATATCGAGACTGGTGATGGGCTCGCCGTTCACCATCACCACCACGGACTGCGCTTGCAGCGGTGAAGCGCCGCCGGCCAGCACGGCAAGCGCGACGGCACCGCCGGCGATCAGAGACCAAAATCGGCGAGGAAGGAGCTTAATGGTCGTCATGGTCATGTCAGTCGTATCAACCAATTCGTACCGCGCGGCGCTGGGTACTCTCCGGCAAGATCGGGCCTCACGCTACTGAATGCCGCTGCTGCCCGAGGACGAGGACGTATTCGCAATAGTCCGCAGGCCGATCTGCACCATGAAAGCGTGATTGAGCACCGGCGGCGTCGTCCCGGCGGAGTAGGTATAGGACGTGACGTAGTTGGCGGCCAGCACGAAGCAATCGTCCACATAGCCGGCGCCGATGATGTACTGGTTCAGCTTGTTGGCTTCAAGATCCCAGCGCGCGGCTCCCGAAACGACCCAGTTCGACGCCACCTTGATGGATGCGCTGCCGAGCAGGCCTTCGCGCCGGGTTAGATACCCGAGTTCCGGCTGGGCGGCATAGTTGCCGTACATCATGCTGACTGACCAGCGGTCGAACGAGGCGCGTCCTTCGGCTTCGAATCGATTGACGTTCATCGTCGCTTCATCCATGCGCGAGCGCACGCTGAACGTATAGGTCCGGTTCGGCGAATAGTTGACGCGGGCGACGTAGTCGGAGCGGGTGTTCTGCAGGCCGGAATTCAGCGCCGTGTTGGTGGCGTCCGCCACGGCGAACGAGTTCAGGCCGAACAACTGGTAGGATTGGCCGAACAGCACATTGACGCTGCCGCCGCGATCGAACTGCGTGGTCGCCTGCACGCCGACATTAGCGCGGCCGCCGCCCTCGACGCGGTCGTAGCCGGAGAACTTGTCGATCGCGAACAGGTTGCTGGCGTCGAACACCATGCTCTGCGCGTCTTCGTTCGGCAGCCGGCCGGCGAAGGTCTCGTTCGGGCGAGCGATGATCTGCGCGATCGGCTCGATCGTGGTGGTGCCCCAAGGCTGAACGTTGATGAAGGGGTAGCGATATTCGAGGCCGACCGTCGGCATCAGGCGGACCGCCTGCGTGTCGCCCACGGGGAGGAAATTCGAAACGCCGGGCTGGTTCGAGATCGAGGCGTCGATGGCGTCGGCGCGCATGATCGCAAACGGCGTCCAGATCTGACCGATCGGATCGGTGTACGAGCGCCGCCACTGCGCTTCGGCCGTCAGCCGCGTGTAGGTGCCGGGCATGCCGCGCAGCAGGCACTGCGAGGGAATCCGGGCCAGCGGATCGGCCGATGCGGTGAGGCACAAGCCGTTGGTGTTGGCCAGCGTCGTGATCGGGTCGAAGGCCGCGGTCGTGCGCGAGAGACTGGTGAAATTCGTCTTGTAGCTGACCTCACCGCCGAGGATCGGGTGGTTGATCACGTTGGAATAGTCGACGACCGGATGGATCACCGGCACCTTGTCTTGGTTCCCGGAGAAGGAGAGGTAATGGATCGTGCGCGCATCGAAGAAGCTGCGATTGCCAACACCGGTCAGATAGAGCTGCGAAATCGCTTCCGTCGGCAGGCTCAGGAACGAGCCCAGCGGATCCCTGTATTGGGCCAGCCGGTAGTCCGAGAAGAAATAATAGTCCGACAGCAGGACACCGTCCCAGCCCCAGACCCATTTGTCGTTGATGGCGAACTGGCCCTTGGTGTCGATGCCGCCGCGGAAGTCACGGTCGCCGGGCTGACCGGCGAACGCGCCGGGATCGAGCTGATTAATGCCGTAGCCGCGGATCTGGTACGAGCCGTTGATCAGCCGCTGACGGAACTCGCCCTGGAACAGCACGCCTTGCCGCGTCGTGAAGCGTGGATTGAACGTTGCGTCATAGTCCGGCGCGATCGCCCAGTAGAACGGGGTTTCGACGGCGTAGCCATAGGTCGAGTTGGAGCTGTAGGCGGGCATCAGGAAGCCCGTCTTGCGCTTGACGGTCGGATCGGGCGTCGAAAAATACGGCAGATACGCCATCGGCACGCCGAAGAATTCGAGCTGCGCGTTCTCGAAGTACAGCATCTTCTCGGTCTGGTCATGGATGATGCGCGCACCCTTGACTTGCCACAGCGGAGGCTTCTTCGGATTGTCCTTGCACGGCGCGCAGGCGGTATAGACGCCGTTTTCGAACACGGTGTAATTGCCGGCGGAACGATCGGCGCGCGTCGCCGCCATGCGCGTTTCGTCAGCCGTATCGACGCGCAGCGAGTCGACGAAACCGTCACGGTAGTCGTCGCTCAGATCCATGATGTTGGCGTAGGTGACTTTGCCTTCCGCATCCGTCAGACGGATGTTGCCTTCCGCATGCAGCCGCTTCGTCTTCTGGTCGTAAATGACCTTGTCGGCCTCCACGCTGGTGCCGTTATAGAACATCTGCACGTCGCCGACTGCCGACACGCGCTGGTTGTTATAGTCGTAGTCGACCTCGACGGCTTGCACGAGCATTTTGCCGTCGTTGTTGACAGGGCGCGGCGGCGGCTTGGGCGGGCGCGGATTGTAGGTGAAGCTTTGCGCCGCGGCGGGAGCCGTCAGGGCGAGCTCGACCGTGCCGCCGAAAACCAGTCCGGCGAGCAGGGCAATCATGGGGGCGCCAACGGCGGCCAAGCGGGCTCGATAGCGGCGCACGGTAGTGCGCCGCCTGAACGCAGGCGACCTCAACTGGCGGGCGGCGACAACGGCCACTACCCGTCCTCCTGGTACAACAAGGCCAAAAAGCCGGTGAGGCCACCCACACAGACGGGCAACCACGCCGCAGCGATGGGATGCATCAACTCAGCCTTGCTCAAATCCTCAGTAACTTTCGATAGAACGTAGAGCAGAAAGCCCGCGCCCACGCCACTCAAAACCATCTTTTGCACGCCGCCCATCCGGAAGAAGCGAAGGCTGACGGAAGCCGCCAACATCACCATTGCAGCCAGCAAAAACGGCTGTGCGATGAGCTTATGGTACTGCAGACGGTAGCCTGCGGTCGCGAAGCCGGAGCTTTCGGACGAGCGGATATAGCCGGGCAGTTGCCAAAAAGACACGGTTTCGGGGGTGGAGAAACTGTTGCGAACCTGGGCCGGGGTCAGGGTGGTTGAGAGGTAATAGTTCTCTTGATCAACCGGAGGTTTATCAAGGGAGTATCTTCGTACCGATTTGAAGGCCCAGCGACCTTCTTCGAGCGAGGCTTCGCGCGCCTCGATTCGCTCCTTGAACTGGAGATCGGTATCGAACCGGAACACGGTCAGCCCTGTCAGCCGGACACCCTGCTGCTCGCTGCGGGCTGCATTGATGATCGACTGGCCGTCGCTGTTGATCTGGTTGAGCCAGAAGCCGGATGCATCCTGAATGCCGCCGCCGGGCGCCGAGCCGAACAGTTCGGCTTCCATCCGCTTGGATAGTTCGCGCAGGTTTGCCGACATCGGGTTGTAGGCAACCGTTGCCAGGGTACCGAGGATGATCGAGCTTGCCAGCGCCGGCGAAATGAACTGCCAGGCGGATACGCCGGCCGCACGCGCCACCACCAGCTCCAGCCGCCGCGATAGCGCGAGGTAGCAGGTCATCGCGCCGATCAGTACACAGAACGGCATCAGCTTTTCGAGCAATTGCGGCACCCGGTACAACGACGTCTGCGCCACCGTGATCGCCGATGCCGACACCAGCCCGGAGGTCTTGCGGACCATTTCGATGTAATCGACCAGCACGAGCAGCACGAAAATGCTCGCAAACACGCCCACCGCCGAGACCAGGAAGCGGCCGGCAAAATATCGCCCGAGCGTGTTGGTGACCATGCTCATGCGGTGGCGGGCCGTCCAAAGAGCCGAGCAAGGCGTGCGTTCGACCTGTTGATGGCCTCCATCAGCGCGGCCGGTGGCTCCACCACGATGCCGCTGATGATCATCCACAGCCCGACACCGATCGCGCCGAACAGCATCGAATACTGCACGAGAGCCATGCTTGGCGTCTTCACCGTCATCACCGAGCAGGCGAATCCCGCCATGCGCAGGCCAAACACCGCCACGATGGAGCCGCCGATCGAAAAATTGCGGCTCTGGCGCGTGGTGCGAGGCGTGCCGAGGAAAGCAAACGTCAGCACGGCGAAGGCGAAGGGATAGACCGGCGCCAAAAAGCGGTCATGCAGTTCGGCGTGAACCTGTCCGGACAATTGCTTGAAAACCGGATCATCCTCCGGGGGCGAGATCAGCTCCCAGAGATAGCGTTCGCGAATCCCCAGTGCGACGTCGCGGCCGCGATTGGAGAATTTCGACATGTCGAACGCGTAACGAACGAACGCCACAAAGGCCGGATCGCGCTTTCCGGTCTCGAAACGTTCGAGATTGCCGTCTTCGAGCACCAGATAGGAGCCGCTCTCGTTCTTCAGCACCGTGCCGTGGTCGGCAATGATGGTGACGCGCTCCTTGGGATCGCGGCGGTCGTCGACGAAAATGCCGGCGAGCACGCCGCCCGGCTGGCGCTCGCGGATCCGAATCGTCAGGTTCTGGTCGAGCTGTGCGAAGCGGCCGGGCTGCAGGATATTCGTCAGCACGTCGGCCGTGATTTCGGCATCCCATTGCTTGATCCGGCGCATGCCGTCGGGCGCGAGATAAGATCCGATGAAGGCAACCATCAGCGCCACCACGCAGGTGGCATAGAAAAATGGGCGGAACAGCCGGAAAGGCGAGAAGCCGGCGGCGTTCATCACGATGATTTCAGAATCGGTAGCGAGCTTGTTCAGCGTGTGGGAGATCGCGATCATCAACGCGATCGGGGCGATGATCAAAACCAGCGCCGGGATCACCAGGCTGGTGATGCCGAGAAAGGTGATGATGGTCTGGCCTTGGCTGGTCATCAGGTCGATGCCGCGCAATGCCTGCGTAATCCAGATCACGCCGGTGAGGCTGACCAGAACCAGCGCAAACGACGCGAGCGTCGTGCGGAAAATGTACCTGTCGATCGACCCCATCGTTACCGCACAATCCCACCCTTGCACGCCCAAAGGGCAGCTTCCGACCAATCCCTCTTTGGGGGTTCCCCATTGGTCGGGCCGCCAATCGTCAGCCGTCTACATTCTGACTACCATCCCTTTGATCCGTCAACAAAATGGCCGGGCCGTGGCGTGCCCTCGATACGGTTAATAATTCGCCTCATGTGGCGTTGCGGCCACTGCAACGCTTGGCAGTGGCGCGGCAGACAGGCCATAGTGCCGAAAACATCAGGTCCCGAGCGATTTGGGCCGTTACCGAAGAGAACATTCCATAATGCGGGTCGATTCCGGCCCCGCAAGACAGCCCTGAATTCTGGAGGATTTTACCCATGACCGACGCCGTCAAGGTCGGCTTTGTCGCTTTTTCCGCTCCGCCCCGCGGCGTTCTCGTGGTGTTTTGCGATGAGGCATTGAAGTTCGGCGAGGCGACGCGGAAGGTGCTGGGGAAGGCGGCCGATACGGTCAAGCGGGCGGCGGCTGCCAACCAGTTCAAGGGTAAGAGTGGATCGACGCTCGACATCCCGGCGCCGGATGGAATCAAGGCAGAGCGCCTGATCATCGTCGGCGTCGGCAAGGCGGCCGATATCAAGGAGAAGGATTTTCTCAAGTTCGGTGGGGTGACGGCGGGCAAACTCAACACCGCCAGCACAGCGGTCACTGTGATCGCCGAACTGCCTGAGGGGGCGATGCAGCCCGATTCGGCCGCCGCGATCGCGTCGGGCATCCGGCTGCGCGCGTATAAGTTCGACCGTTACAAGACGAAGAAGAAGGACGGCGAGAACGGCGCGATTCGCGCCGACGTTTCGATTGCCGTCGAGGATGTTGCCGCCGCGCGAAGGGCGCTTGCGCCCGCGTCCCATGTCGTCGACGGCGTGATCATTGCGCGCGAACTCGTCAACGAGCCGCCGAACGTACTCTACCCCGTAGAATTTTCGCGCCGTGCGAGCCAGCTCAAGAAGCTGGGTGTCGATGTCGAGGTGCTCGACGTCAAGGCGATGAAGAAGCTCGGTATGGGCGCCTTGCTCGGCGTCGCACAGGGCTCGACCCAGCCCGGCCGCACCGTGATCATGCGATGGAACGGCGGCAAAAAGGGCGATCAGCCCGTTGCTTTCGTCGGCAAGGGCGTCTGCTTCGATACCGGCGGCATCTCCATCAAGGGCGCCGCCAGCATGGAGGACATGAAGGGCGACATGGGAGGCGCGGCCTGCGTGGTTGGGCTGATGCATGCGTTGGCGGCGCGAAAAGCGAAGGTCAACGCGGTCGGCGCCATCGGCCTGGTCGAGAACATGCCCGACGGCAACGCCCAGCGCCCCGGCGATATCGTCACCTCGATGTCGGGGCAGACCATCGAAATCATCAACACTGATGCCGAAGGCCGGCTCGTGCTGGCCGACGTGCTCTGGTACGTCGCGAAGAAGTTCAAACCAAAATTCATGATCGACCTCGCAACACTCACCGGCGCGATCATGGTCGCGCTGGGTACCGAATATTCAGGCATGTTCTCCAACAATGACGAACTGGCTGATAGGCTGAGCAAGATCGGAAATGAAACCGGCGAGCGCGTCTGGCGCATGCCGCTCGGTCCCGAATACGACAAGCTGATCGATTCGCAGTTTGCCGACATGAAGAATACCGGCGGGCGCCACGGCGGCTCGATCACCGCCGCACAGTTCCTGCAGCGATTCGTCGACAACACGCCGTGGGCGCATCTCGACATCGCGGGAACCGCGATGGGCGCGCCGAAAAGCGACATCAACCACAGTTGGGGATCCGGCTACGGCGTTCGTCTGCTGGACCGCCTGGTCGCAGAATATTACGAAGCCACGAAATAACTCGGTTGCAGGCGATGACGGAAGTCCTGTTCTATCATTTGCAGGCCATGTCGCTCGAAAGCGTATTGCCGCCGATGTTGGAAAAGTCGCTGGAGCGCGGCTGGCGCGTGGTGGTGCAATCGACCTCGCCGGAGCGCACCGAGGCGCTCGATGCGCATTTATGGACATACAGCGATGATTCGTTCCTGCCGCACGCCACATGGCGCGCCGGCGATGCCCAGGACCAGCCCATCATTCTCTCGATCGAGGAGAGCAATCCGAACGGGGCCAACGTCAGGTTCCTGATTGACAACGCGGCGTTGCCGGCCGACTGCGACAGCTACAAACGTGTAGTATTGGTCTTCAACGGTGACGATGCCGATGCGCTGACGGCTGCGCGCGGGGCCTGGGCCGATTGCAAAGCGCGCGGATTCGAGGTGACCTACTGGCAGGCGGACGAGCGGGGCCGGTGGCAGCGGCGGCAATAGCGATGCTTGGAAAATTAGCGGCGCTGGCAATTGCCGATCCTTGGAAATTGGCGATACTTGGAAGTTAGCGATCCTTGGGAATTAATGATAACCTGCGTTTCTGCGCCGGACCTTGCGAGCAGCCATGGTCGTGCCGCAAAGTGATGGTCGGACAAGTGGTTACAGTAAGGGGTGGGGGCCTGGGTTTAGCGTGCGACGCGGAACAATCGATCGAAAGCCACTGCTGACGTTGTTGCTGCTCGGGCCTGCACTTGCGGGCTGCTCGGGTGCAGACCTGCTGTCGAAGGATGCGGACTGGTTTTCGCGCTCCGGACGCGTGTTCATCCGCAACGTTTCGATCGAAACGCCCCCGCTCACTCCGACCAAACCGGTCACGCCGGATGAACTCGTCAGTGCCGAGGGCGCTTGTCCCGGCATGGCAGCGCCGGGCACCGACGCCACCGCGCTGGCGAATGGCGCTGCGGGCAACCCGCCTCCATCGACGACGGGAACGGTGGCGCTCGGCCATACCGAATGCGACGTCGTGCGCGGCATCGGTGCGCCCGACAATGTCAGCCTTTCCAACAACCCGCGCGGCGACCGCGTGGCAGTCGTCAGCTATTCGCGCGGCCAGCGGGCTGGCATCTACACCTTCACCGCCGGACGCCTGACGTCGATCGAGCGTGCACCGGAGCCGGCGGCACCGGCAAAAGGCGCAAAGCCGAAGAAGAAGTCGGCTGCGACGTAAGCTCTGCGCGCTTGCGTGCCTCGCGTTGGCTATAGCGTTTTCGAGCGAACTAGATGCCGGTTAGCGTTAAGAAAACGCGTCAAAGCCCGCCAGACCAATGCTCTGAACCTAACTTCCGCTTTCGGCGGTATAGCGAACTGGCCGGACTTGCCACTGGTTCGTCTCGATTGCTAATGACGCAAAGTGGACGCGCGATTGCAAAGGACTTGGCCATAGACGTTATTTCTTTGTCCTATCGGAAAGATGCAGAGTGATCATTTCTATTATGCGATCGGCCGCGGTGCCTGACGGAAAGAAGCCGATATAATTCCCGCCTTTGTCGACCAAGTACACGAACGAAGAATGGTCGATGACGTAATTCGGGCCATCAGGCGGATGTTTGGCGTAGTAGACCTTGTAAGCGAGCGCCACGCGCCGAATCTGCTCCGCGTCGCCGGTTAGGCCGATTAGCCGCGGGTGGAACAGCGGCACGTACTCGGCGAGGTGCGCAGCGGTGTCGCGTTCGGGATCAAGGGTGATGAAGATCGGCTGGACCGCGTCCGCTCCGGCGCCTAATCCATCGACCGCCAGACCGATCTGCTGCAGATCGGTTGGGCACACGTCCGGGCAATAGCTGTAACCGAAGTAGATCAGCAGAAGTTTGCCGCGAAAATCCTCGTCCGTACGCGGTTTGCCGGTGTGGTCGATCAAAGCGAACGGCCCGCCGATCGGGCCGCGGTTCCACATCAGGTCGTCCATCAGCCGCGCGGCCGAAGTCGCCTCGGACGATTGCACTCGCGACGACCGTCCTGGGCCGGCCAGCAGGAGACCGGCCGCGAGGCCGAGAAGGCGCCGCCGGGTCGCAATCACGCCACGCCGAAATTGAGCCGCGCCGCCGCCGAGGCCAGCAGCAGCTTGTCCGGCATGATCTTGCGCACGGAATCGACGAAGGTCAGGCCGCTACAGTGCATCGGCACTACCACGTCCGGCTCGAACGTCTTGAGTTCGCTGACGACCTGATCCGCATAGTCCGGCGTTGCGGGCCCTAGATGGAAGCCGCCGATCAGGGCGTGCAGCTTCTTGATGCCGGATACCTCCTGCGCCTGCCGGATGATGTTGAGAATGCCGACGTGGCCGCACGAGGTGATGACGACGAGGCCGCGGTCCTTCACGTTGAAGCAGGTCGCGTGCTCGTGGGTATGCTCGTCCGGGACGATCTTGCCCTGCAGCTCCGCCGCGGTGAAATGGGTGTACTGGGTGGCATCGCAGCCGAGCCCGTCCTTGATCCCGTACTCCACCATGGTGTTGGGCAAGACCTTCTCGATGCCGGAACGCCTGATCTGCCCGGTGGTGAAGGCGTGGCCGGCAATCACGGTCGGGTGCTCGCATAGAACAGTCGCAACCTTCTGAGCAGCTAGAGCGCGCCGGTCGAGCGTGCCGTAGTCGGTCAATTGGCCCGGCGCCCCGGCCAGGCGATGGCAGAAATTGTCCTCGCCGCCGGCGTAGAGCTTCACGTCCGCCGGCAGTGCGCCACGGTACTTATCGAGGAATCCCATCAGGCCGCCGAAATGATCGAAATGGCCGTGGCTGAGGATCAAGGCGTCGACCTTCTTCACGTCGACGCCCATGATGCCCATGTTGGTGATAAGCACGTCCGGCGTGTAGCCGTAATCGAGCATCAGGGTGCGGAGCTCGTTGCCGCGCTGGGATTCGAGCCAGAGCGACAGGCCCCATTGGGTGTGAATCACATTCGGAAACCCCGTCTGGAGGGGAGTCGGCTGCACGCTCACGCCGTTGACCGTGCGGGGGCGCAGGAAAAGATCGTGGGTGGAGTCGACGAGCACCCTGATTGACAGCTTTTCGACCATCGGCACCTCGATCGGTGCCGCCGAAGCGAATTCGACGCACATGAAGCCGCTACCCACCGCCGCCCCAGCGAGCGCCGCAGAGCCTGCGAGGAGGTCACGCCGTCCCAATATACGGGTCATACGGGTCATGTCGGCCTCCGTACTATGCTTTGAGGCCCCCCGACTGGCGCGCAGCATAACAAACTTCGCGACTGCCCGGAAGTCAGGCCCCGCGCTGGGGCGGCCAAACGCTAACTTCCGGTTTTGGCACATCGCGTAATTTCGCTGCGCCGCTGAATTTGGTCGCTATCGGGGCGTAGCGGACTCACGCAAGCCGTCCACGGCGAGTTACGGGTTCATGGCCTAGCCCGCCGCTTCGTCAAATTCCGAACTAGCTTCCAGCCAATCTTCCTCGGCCCGCCGCAGCGCGCTTTCGGCGCCGGCGCGCGCCTTGCTTAGTTGGGCGGCCTGCTTGGGATCGCGGGTGAACAGATCCGGCAACGCGAGGGCGGTGTCGATCTTGGCGATGATGCCGCTGATCCGCTCGATTTCGGCCTCGGCTTCGGCGATCCGCTGCTTCAGCGGTGATCGCCTTTCGTTCCTGGCGCGCTCCGGACTTGCGGTCTCTTTGGATCGCTCACGCGAGAGGCTACGCTTATCCCCGATCGACAATACCATTCGCCTGTAATCGTCGAGGTCGCCGTCATAGGCTGTCACCGTCTGATTGGCGACGACCCACAATTGATCGGCGCAGGATTCGATCAAATAGCGGTCGTGCGAAACCATGATGACGGCGCCGGGGAAATCGTTGATCGCTTCGGCCAGCGCCGCACGGCTGTCGATGTCGAGGTGGTTGGTGGGCTCGTCGAGGATGATCATGTTCGGGCCGAAGAAGGTGGCGAGCCCGAGCAACAGCCGCGCCTTCTCGCCGCCCGAAAGGCTCTTGACCAGCGTATCGCCGGCCTTTCCGGAAAATCCGATCGCGCCGGTGCGCCCGCGCACCTTGGTTTCCGGCGCATCGGGCATCAGCCTGCGAACGTGGTCGTAGGGCGAGGCATCGAGGTTGAGCTCGTCGACCTGATGCTGCGCGAAATAGCCGACCGAGAGTTTTTCCGCCCGCGTGATCCGGCCGGAGAACGGTTGCAGCTTGCCCGCCAACAGCTTGACCAGCGTCGACTTGCCGTTGCCGTTGGAGCCGAGCAGGGCGATGCGGTCGTCGGTGTCGATGCGCAGCGTGACGCGGTTGAGCACCGGCTTTTTCGGGTCGTAGCCGACCGAGACGTCGTCGACGGCGATGATCGGCGGCGATAGCATTTTCTCCGGCATCGGGAACGTGATTTCACGGACATCCTGCGTCACCAGCGCGGTGACGGGCTTCATCCGTTCCAGCATCTTGACGCGGGATTGCGCCTGTCGGGCTTTCGAGGCTTTTGCCTTGAAGCGATCGACAAAGGCCTGCAGCCGCTTGCGCTCGTCGGCCTGGCGCTTGGCATGCTTGGCGTCCAGCATCTCGCGCATGGCGCGCTGTTCCTCGAACGAGGAATAGGTGCCCTTGTAGAGGGTCAGGTTGCCGCGATCGAGGTGCAGGATCTGGTCGACCGAGGTGTCGAGCAGGTCACGGTCGTGGCTGATGACGATGACGGTGCGTGGATAGTTCGCAAGATGGTCTTCCAGCCACAGCGTGCCTTCGAGGTCGAGATAGTTGGTCGGTTCGTCCAGCAGCAACAAATCCGGCGCCGAGAACAGCGTCGCCGCCAGCGCCACCCGCATGCGCCAGCCGCCGGAGAACTCCAAGCACGGCCGTGCCTGGTCCGCGGCGGAAAATCCGAGGCCGCTCAGGATTGCCGCGGCGCGCGCCGGCGCGGAGTGCGCGTCGATATCGACCAGCCGGATCTGGATTTCGGCGATGCGGTGCGGATCGGTGGCGGTTTCGGCCTCACGGAGCAGCGCATCGCGCTCCAGATCGGCCTTCAGTACGACATTGATGAGACTCTCCGGGCCGTCCGGCGCCTCTTGCGCCAGGCTGCCGACGCGCCAGCGCGGCGGTAGTGTAATGCTGCCGGACTCGACCGGCAGGTTGCCCCGGATCGCGTGAAACAGCGTCGATTTGCCGACACCGTTGCGCCCGACGAAGCCGACGCGAGCGCCCGGCACGATCTGCACCGTGCTGCTGTCGATCAGGAGCCGCCCGGCAATCCGGATCGAAATATCTGTGATGGAAAGCATGCGGGGTTGTCACCGGAGCCGGTGCCAAACGCAACTCATTTATCGGTCAAATCAGCTACCCAGCGGCCCTCAATGCAGCTCGTTGTCGCGGCGGCGCAGCTCGTCGACGAGTTCTCGTAGACGCGGTGGCAGTTCAGTTTCGGGGCGCAAGTTTTGCTGAAGCCGTTCGCCGATGGCGTCGCAGATCGATACGCGTGTCTTGTGATCGATTAGTTCGAACTCTCTGATGATTCGGCCATCCATCGGCGGTCTCTTGGCGAGTTCCACCTCGCGTCCTCGCAAGGCTTGATGATGATGGATCAAGTCACAGCCGCGAAATTGGTTTCCGTGCAGAGCCATGCACTTGCGTGCAAGTGGTCGAATCACGGGTGGTGTTCGGTTCCGCACAAAAATGCCCGGCGCGGCGGCCGGGGCCTCAGTCAGGGGGAAGCTCAAACCAGCTCAGTAGCAGCGGTTCACCAGCCGCCAGCGCGGGCCCCAGGGGGTCGGAACAAGACGCCGCACGTAACAGCCGCCATAGCCACCGAAATAGGCAGGGCCGCCGATGATGACGCGCGGGCGCCAGCCGTGATGGTGATGATGCCAGCCGTGATGGTGATGATGATGGTGCCAGCCGTGACGCCAGCCGCCGGCCGAGGCCGATGTCGGCGCCAGCGCAGCCGCGCCCAGCGAAGCCGCGGCCACTGCAACGAGCGAGAGTTTGCGTAACATGATCGTCTCCTCAAGGTTTAGGCGCGGGGTGCGCGCCATCGGTGAGATCGCCTCCCGTAACGCGCCGGGCCTCGCGGATGCGGGCCCGGTGTCCGATCGTCGGAAAGTCTACGGGCGCCGAGCTGAATGGCGGCGTGACGCAGGTTACAGAGTGGGTTCACCTTCCTGAAATTGCCGCAATCTTCGCCCCCACGGGGTGATGTGCCGCACGAAAGGGCGCCCAAAAGCGGTGGCAGACGCGTCACCGGGTGGCTTGCCGTCGCGAGGTGGCGCCGATATAAGCCCCGCAACTCTCCAACTGGCGTGTTTTGCAAGGACGTAAACAATGGCGATTGAACGCACTTTCTCGATCATCAAGCCGGACGCGACCGCGCGCAATCTGACCGGCGCCGTCAACGCGTTGATCGAGAAGGCCGGCTTGCGGATCGTCGCCCAGAAGCGCATTCGTATGACCCGCGAACAGGCGGAAACCTTCTATGCCGTTCACAAGGCGCGTCCGTTCTTCGGCGAACTGGTAGACTTCATGACCTCGGGCCCGGTCGTGGTGCAGGTGCTGGAAGGCGAGGGCGCTATCGCCAAATACCGCGACGTCATGGGCGCCACCGACCCGGCGAAGGCGGCGGAAGGCACGATCCGCAAGCTGCATGCGAAGTCGATCGGCGAGAACTCGGTGCATGGTTCGGACGCGCCGGAAACCGCCGCGATCGAAATCGCGCAGTTCTTTTCCGGTAACGAAATCGTCGGCTAATCGATTGGAAGAGCGGCAGCAGTAAGGCAAAGAGTTGCGATCTCGCAGCGCACGTTGCGCCGCGGCGGCGGCTTGTCCGATAGATCATCTCGCAGGATTCCAGCTCGTGGCAATGCCATCGAGGTTGCGCCAGGCATGGCTTAGGGGTTTCACTTCCCCCGCCATTGCCGTACCGCCTCGTTGACCTTGTCACGATCGCACCGCTCGTCCGGCGTCAGCCGCATGATGGGCTCGTGGATCGCAGCCGGGATTGTGAGCTTGCTGTCAGGCGGTTTCTCGGCCCACTCCCACCATTGGTCGAAGGCGTCCCTGGGCATCACAGGTCCTCGCGCAGACCCTTGAAGAACGGATGCCGGACTTTGCCCTCGGCCGATTTGGCCCGGTATTCGATCTCCACCAGCAGCTCTGGCTCCACCCAGATGCCCTTGTGCGCGATCCTCTTGGTGTAAGGCTGGCTCTTGCGGATCAGCGGCGTGAGACGCTTGCGCAATTCGCCGGCCGAGGTCTTGTCGAACCCGTGGTCGCACTTGCCGGCATAGACCAGGTCGTTGCCGCTGCGGCGGCCGAGATAGATGCCGTCCCAGTCATTGCCGTCGAGTGCAAAGCCCGCGATGATCAGCGTCTCGCGTTGCGCGCAGGTCTTCTTGACCCAATCGCTGATGCGGCCGGAGATATAGCGGCTATCGCGCACCTTGGAGACGACGCCTTCCAGCCCGACCTTGCAGGCGTGCGCGTACATCTCGCTGCCGTCGATCTCAAAACTTTCGCTGAAGTGGAGATCAGTGCCGTCGATGGTTTTTCTCAGCAGGGCCTTGCGCTCCTGCAGCGGCAGCATCCGCAGGTCGTGGCCGTTCAGATAAAGCAAGTCGAAGGCAACCAGCACAATCCGGTCGGATTTTCCCTTCAGTTCGTTCTGCAGCACGGAAAAATCGGTGGTGCCGTCCTTGGAGGGAACGACGACCTCGCCGTCGATGATCGCGCTGCCGGCGGCGACATGCCAAGCGTCATCGGCGATCTTGCGCAATCGCCTGGTCCAGTCGTTACCGCGGCGGGTGAAAACTTTGACGGCGCCTTTGGCGAGATGGACCTGTACCCGGTAACCGTCGAACTTGATCTCGTGAATCCAGCGATCGCCGCCCGGCACTCTCTCGGTCGAAGCGGCTAGGGCTCGATGAAGCCCGGATAGGGCGCCTTGGTCCCGACCGCCGCCGGCTTATTACGCTGAAACGCCACAACAAAACTCCGCGCCACAATGCGGATTCAAATCGATTTAAAACCACTGGTTCATTTCGATTGCTATTTTTTCCTGGCCAATCACGGCCGGAACTCAGCAGTGCCAACCGGAATGGATCGCGGAAGGAAATGGAAGCGGGAATGTAACGGCAACGGCTATCGGAGACCATCGCGGCCCCGGGGCTAGTTGTGGTACGCGGGCGTCAGTTAAATCGCGACCTTTATGCCGATCTATTGGCCGGACTGATATTCGACTGGAGTACCGTTGAGATGTCCGCTCACGACAATTCCGGCCATAGACGTGACTGCGAAGGTTACGATCGCCAGAAGTAAGCCGATCCTTTTCAAAGCATGTGCATCCGCCATCGTACGTCCTCCTCCCGTAGGCAACGCGGTGGCCGCTGTCGGGTTGCCGGCATTGCCGGTCCTTCCCGATTCATCGATAGAAAGATCGACGCTTCACAAAACGCATCGCCGAGTGGACATTGGACGAAGTGACGCGCGGATTGGCCGCCGCCGGGATTCGGAAACTTGAGCAGCAAAAGAACGCAGTTGACCCGGAACGGCCGAGCTAAAAGCGGCCGCCAGTGAACTCAGTTCCCGGAACATCGTCTTCTTTCGTCCGTTTTATACATGTTAGAAGGAGGAGGAGACTATGCCAGTACTACTGCTCTGGGCCGTCCCCACCGTCATCGTAGTCGGTGGTCTCGGCTATTATTTTCTTCGTGTTGTCCAGTAGTGGATTGCGGCGGCCCGCGCCGGGAAACCGGCCGGGCCTTTCGCTATGTCGGAGGCGGTTCTAATGAAATGCGCTATCGCGGGAATTGCTGTGCTCGCCACGTTGGCCGGGCCGGCTCTAGCAGATCCATGGAAAGACGAGAGCGGCAATGGCCGGTGGAGGCACGATCGTGGCGCCTACCGCGCCTACAATTACGATCGCGATTACAAGCAGGAGTTCTCCCGAGGCCCCTGCAAGATCGAGCGCAAGTGGGAGCGCAATGGCGAATACAAAGAAGAAGTGAAGTGCAAAGGTTACCGCTAGATTAGTCGAGCAGGCCCTTTAGGGTCGCTCTAACTGTGCCCCGACATTGGGGCGGCTTCAGCCGCACTGCGCGCCCCTGCTCGTTGACCAAGGCGAGAAATCTCACTCTACAATCACGAGCGTCAGTTAAGAGCCCCGCTTCTCCCGCGCGTAAAGGTCTTTCGTAGCCTGTTCGGTGATCTGCTTTTCAGCGCGAGTCCTGCGTCTGTTGCGCATGATGCCGTAAGCCAGCACCAGACCAAGCACACCTGCGCCGATGAACCACAGTGCCACTGGAAGATGGGAGGCAGTTTCGACGGGCTGTCCTTGCGCCGCGAGCTCGCCCGGGAAGAGGGTGAGGGCGGCCAGCATGGCTGCGAGTTTAGCAGTCGTTCGTTCGCCAGATGAAATCGAAAACATCTCATGATCCTCCGCGTGGAAAAGGATCAATTTCGGCCATCAGCCAATGTTCCTGAAAGGCCCGGATTCGATCTCAGAACACATAAGCAAGGTCTTCGGTGTTTCGCCGAAGCAAGGTCGAGAAGCTCCATAGGGCAAGACTGGGCCAGCCCGCTTGTTGAGTGGCGATGGCCAGCTTGTGGGGGAGGAGGCTTCGATCTCACAGGCCTGGCTGCGCCGCCTAGGAGTCCGGACCTCGTGACCTCAACGGGCCGCTGCTCCGGGTCGCTCGGTGTGCACAACAATCTAAGTGGGGACCCGCCTGTTCCAGGTTGATCTTGCTCAACCCAGACATTCTTCCGGCTCAGGTTGGCGCTTGCAGTCCTGGCGATGCAAGCCACTCTTGAATGTGTACGGCTGTCTCAGCCTGCCTGGCTCTCCGTATTAGCTGCTCCCGCGCGAGCCCCGGCGGGGTACCTCGCGCTTCCTTTCGAAGGCGTTTCGCCTCTTCGGTCAATCGCTCGGCTAGTGATGTCGTTTGTTTGAAACGGCGGCGCTGTTGCATGCGCTGTTCCTTTCCTTGCAGAGAAGGCGGGAGCGCAACTGGCGTTCTCGTCTCGATAACTGCCGGGTACCTTGCGGTGATGCGCAACAGCTTACGCTTCCTACCGCCGCTGTCGGTGCACTAGTGCACAATTGGCAAATAGGAACGAGCTTGCCTGCAGGCCGTTAGCAGTCTGTGCCGACCAGAGCCCCCGGTCGGTACGGTTTCGAGAAGGGCCCCAGCTTTCCCCCGGGCTGGGGCCGTCCTCATGGTGCGACATCCTCCGTCTCCACGCGCAACAGTTTCCCACATCACCCGCTCGCAGTCGGTGCGAGCCTTCCATCGTACGCATCGAGCCATCGCCCTCCTTGCCGGGGATTGCCTAACCTGCGGCGGCCATTTTCCGATTGCGAACGAGCAGCGCAGGAACGAAGTTCATCCTCCCGGTTTGAGTCGGCGCTGGCTGAGGCGCGTAACATGAACACCCCGGATGAAGACGTCGTACTGAGGGCCATTGAAGATGCCCGGCGCATCCTTGGGGAATACATCGCGCCGGAGCCGCCCGGGGACGTAACGCGGACGATAGAGCGGCTGTTAGCCGTTCTCGATCGAGATGAGGTTGTGCATGCTCTCGATCGTATGACAAGGCGCCGAACGCAGCGGCTCGTGGAACGAAACGGCCCCAGCGCCCAGCGGAAGAGCGTCGAGGCCGCGTTCCATGCTTCAGATGACCGGGGATGAAACCGGAAGCCTCATATCTGACGCATGGGGGACCGATGGTTCCTGTGGGACGGTGCCGCGCCCTCACTGCTTGCATTCGCCGTGGCTGATCAGACTTAAGTTCAGTTCTGAGCTCTTGTAGGAACAGAAACAGATCGCGCGTTCTTAGTCCTGCTCAGCGCCCCAATGGCGCGTGGCGCGCGGGAGACGGGCGTGCGGAACGAACCGATCGTGATCCTGGTCGTCGAGGATGATCAGTCGATCCAAAGTGTGATCGAAGAGGCTCTTTCGGACGGCGGTTTTGAAGTAGCGATTGCGGCCACCGGCGAGGAGGCAGTCACGCTTCTGCAAAATCGACAAGACGAGTACCGCGCCCTGGTGACAGATATCAATCTCACAGGCCGGTTCAACGGCTGGGAGGTGGCCAAGCGCGCCAGAGAGATGCATCCGCAGATGCCTATTATCTACATCACCGGCGCGGCCGCCGATCAGTGGGCATCAAACGGGGTGCCTGACAGCATCCTTTTGAACAAGCCCTTTGCTCCCGCGCAGATCGCGACAGCCGTCGCTCAGCTTTTGAATCAAGCCCCTCCTGCTGCGCAGCAATAAATCGATCACCTCATGACTTTTGTTATGGCGACTTGGCTACATCAGCCGCACGCTTTGAGCGTCACCGTCAGATCCCCCGGGAGTTATCGGTGATGAGAACGCCAGTTGCGCTCCTGCCAATCCTCGAAGGAGAGCGTCTGGTGCGAAAAGTCCGTCAAATCGAAGCGGCGTCCCGTGTGATCGAATGGCTTTGGTCGCCGGTTGCGAGCGCCGTCAGCCCGCTTCGCCGGGAGGAATCACGCCATGAATGACATGGAGGCGCAACTCGAAAGGCTGCGCACCGATGCGGAGGATTGCGCATTGATCAGCAAGTTGGCGACCAATCCTCACAAACGTGAGTTGTTCGCAAGACTAGCCGATCACCTGGCCGTCCTAGCCGACGAGGTCAAGCGCGCGATTGGTGAGCGAGGTGGAAAACGCGAAGCTCAGGGAAGACGGACAGCATCAATGTCAACGTCGGCTGGGCAATTGTCAGAATAGAATCCGTCGAGTGAGGTACGGAATGATCAGGCTGGATCAGCGAACGGCTGCGAAGATGGGCGTCGCCCTGGAAGAGGTGTGCGGGGGTCTGCCGTATGGCGGTGACCACGAGACTCGCAAGCATATCGCCAGCCAACTCGTCAAAGCCGTAAGGCGAGGCAACGATACGCTGGAAGGATTGAAATCTGTTGCCGAGCGTGCGCTGCAGGAGTTGTCGAGCTGCAAGTCTGCCTAACGCTGGCTAGCCGATGGGCCGGCATCCAGTGAGCGTGCATCCGCCGATAGATGCGGGTGCAGTGGTGGGCTAGCGATTTGCCTTTTCCGCCGGCTGGCTCCATACAGCTTCACATGACCAAGCTGTTATTGGGGCGTAGCCTCGACCGCCTTGAAGATGTGCGCTTCGTGCAGGGGCGCGGCCGTTACGTCGCCGATCTCGCGGCGCCGGATGCGCTTCATGGCGTCCTCGTTCGCTCGCCGCACGCGCATGCACGCATCACCGCGATCAGCATCGAGGCGGCGCGCAGCATGCCTGGCGTCGCGGCCGTGCTCACGGGAGCCGAATTGGCATCCGACGATATCGGTCCACTGCCGTGCGCGGTGACCAGCATCCCGATGACCACGCCGCTCGTGGTGCCGCCCTATCATGCGCTGGCGCGCGGCGTCGTACGCCATGTCGGCGAGCCGGTCGCGTTCGTGGTTGCAGAAACAGCCGAAGCCGCGCGCGATGCCGCCGAGGCCGTCGTGGTCGACTATGAGCCGCTGCCGCCGGTCGTCTCGATCGCAGCGGCGATTCTGCCGGACGCGCCGTCGATCTGGCCGGAGGCTGCGGGCAACATCGCGTTTCAGTTCAACCGCGGCGAGATCAGCCCGGTGGAAGCGGCGATCCGCGCCGCCGCCCACGTCGTGGAATGCGAGCTGGTCAACAACCGCGTCGTCGCCGCGCCGCTGGAGACCCGCGGTGCGATAGGGGAGTTCGATGCCGCAAGCGGCCGGCTGCACCTGACCGCCTCGGCCGCCGGCGCCCACGCCATCCGCGATCTGCTCGCCGACCGTGTTTTTCGCATCGGCCGGGAAAAGCTTCGCGTCAGCATTCCCGATGTCGGCGGCGGCTTCGGGATGAAGAACGTGCTCTATCCGGAATGGGTGCTGGTGCTGTGGGCGGCGCGCCGGCTCGGCCGTCCCGTCAAGTGGATCGGCGATCGCAGCGAGGATTTCACCGGCTCCGCGCATGGCCGCGACAGCATCATTAGGGCCCGTCTGGCCCTCGATCGCGATGGACGTTTCCTGGCGCTCGACACCAAGGTGTTCGCCAATCTCGGCGCCTACGTCTCGACGGTGGCGCCGGCCGTGCCAACCATGGCGATGGCAAGCGCGATGGGCGGCGTCTACGACATTCCGCTGATCGCATTCGAGACCAAGGGCGTGTTCACCAATACGACACCGGTCGATGCCTATCGCGGCGCCGGCAAGCCGGAAGCGAACTATCTGATCGAGCGCTGCATCGATACCGCAGCCGCCGAGCTCGGGATGGATGCGCTGAAGCTGCGGCGCAAGAACATCATGCGTCACTTTCCCTACAGCAGCGCGATGGGACTTTCGGTCGAGCAGGGCAGCTTTGCCCACGCGATCGATCACGCCGCCGGTGCCGCAGAGGGCTTCAAGGCGCGCCAGAGAAGTTCGCGCAAGCTGGGCCGGCTGCGTGGTCTCGGGATTGCCTGCTTTCTCGAAACAGCGCGCGGCCAGCCCAATGAAGTGGCGGAGGTGAGTTTCGGTGAGGACGGCCTGATCGACCTGAAGGTCGGCACGCATTCCAATGGCCAAGGCCATGAGACCACCTACGCCCGGATCGCGGCCGACGCGCTCGGCCTGCCGCTGGAGCGCTTCCGGTTTCGGCAGGGCGATACGGACGATCTTGATTCCGGCGGCGGCCATGGCGGGGCGCGCTCGATGCACCAGGGCGGCACAGCGTTGTTGATGGCGGCGGAAGGCCTGATCGAAAACGCGCGGCGGCTTGCCGCGCGCCTGCTGCAGGCCGGCGTGGATGCGGTTCAGTATGAAGCGGGCCAGTTGCGCGTGGCTTCGACCGCGCAGGAGATCAGCCTCGATGAGGTGGCGCGCGTTTCCTATCAGCTAGCCGGCGACGACGTCGCGCCCGGCCTGGCGCACCGGGCGACCCATCTCTGCGATCGCTACACTTTTCCCAACGGCTGCCATGTCGCGGAGGTCGAGATCGATCCTGCGACCGGCGAGGTGAGGCTCGACCGCTACGTCATCTTTGACGATTACGGCCGCCTGCTCGATCCCCGCCAGACGCTGGGGCAGGTGCATGGCGGCGTAGCGCAAGGCATCGGCCAGGCGTTGTTGGAGCACGCGCTGTTCGATGCGGAAACCGGGCAGATTCTGTCGGGCTCGCTGATGGATTATGCGCTGCCGCGCGCAGGCGATCTTCCGTCGTTCGAGGGCGATCTCACGACTGACTTTCCGAGCCGTGCCAACCGGCTCGGCGTCAAGGGAAGCGGTCAGGCCGGCGCCATCGCAGCACCGGCCACGATCATGAATGCCGTGATGAACGCGCTCGCGCCGCTCGGCGTGCGCCATCTCGACATGCCCGCGACGCCCTCGCGCATCTGGCACGCGATCCAGGCGGCAGAAGTGCGATCGCGTCAGCGCACGGACACGACGTCCGCTGATCCATAGTCCCAGTACACAGCCAGACTTGGAATCCACAGCCAACCGCTGATGCTTGCTGCGATGGCCCATGGAAGCGTGGCCGCAACAGCCGTATCCGGTCGCGATCCGTTGCCAGTCCTGATCGACCGTCCCTCATCACAGCAAGGTGACGAATGAACTGATGGCGGGTTTGCCCGCTTGCTTGACATGCAGGTATTTACCTGCATATTGTGTTCTTCATAGAGTGAGACCGATGCAGGCCGACAAGGTTTTCAAAGCGCTGGGCGACCCGACACGCAGAAAGCTGCTTGATCTTCTTTGTCAGAAGAACGGGCAGACGCTCGGTCAGCTTTGCGAAAACTTGGACATGGCCCGGCAATCCGCGACGCAGCACCTCGAAATCCTGGAGGCGGCCAATCTGGTGAGCACGGTCAGGCGCGGCCGCGAAAAGCTGCATTTCATCAACCCTGTGCCGCTTCACGAGGTCTACGAGCGGTGGGTACGGAAATTCGAACGACAGCGGCTCAGCCTGCTGCACGATCTTAAGAAAGAACTCGAAGGAGAGTAACGATGACCAGAGAGACGACCAGCTTTGTCTACGTGACCTATATTCGCTCGACGCCGGAAAAGGTGTTCGAGGCCATCACAAAGCCCGACATCGCGCGGCGCTACTGGGGCCACGAGAATGTCTCCGACTGGAACCCCGGATCCAAATGGCAGCACGTCCGTGCCAATGATCAGCGGACTGTCGAACTGGTCGGCAAGGTCATCGAGGTCTCGCCGCCGACCCATCTCGTCATCACTTGGGCGAATGCGTCGCAGGCCTCCGATCCTTCAGCCTACAGCCGGGTGACGTTCGAGATCGAGGAATACGAGGAGATGGTCCGGCTGACGGTCACCCATGACGAACTCGAAGCCGGCAGCGGGATGGCGAATGGCATCAAGAAAGGTTGGCCGGTTGTCCTCGCCAGCCTGAAATCCTTGCTGGAAACCGGCCACGGCCTCGACGTCTTCGCCAAGCCGAAATCGGCCTGATCCCTTCAAGAGTCTGCCAGCGGGAGAATGACAATGACCAAGTCCTATGCCGGCGGATGCGCGTGCG
This sequence comes from Bradyrhizobium sp. sBnM-33, assembly GCF_032917945.1. NCBI lineage: Bacteria > Pseudomonadati > Pseudomonadota > Alphaproteobacteria > Hyphomicrobiales > Nitrobacteraceae > Bradyrhizobium > Bradyrhizobium sp. sBnM-33. The sequence continues at coordinate 5,950,901 of NZ_CP136624.1, read as the reverse complement.
GCGCGATCCGCTATGAAATGAGCAGCGAACCGATCTTCGAGAACCACTGCCAATGCCGCGATTGCCAGAAACGAAGTGGCACGGGGCATGGATCCTATCTGACCTTCCCCCAGCGAGCCAATGTGACGATTGCGGGCGAAGCGAAAGAATGGCGGGTGGCGGACGACAACGGGAATGAAAAGGTCCACGCCTTCTGCCCGACCTGTGGAACGCCGGTCTACCTCACATTCGTCGCCAAGCCGGAGCCGATAGCGGTCCACGCGACCAGCCTGGACGACCCTGGCCAATTCAACCCGCAGGTGGTCACATACACCATCCGCGGCCATGCGTGGGACACGATTGATTCCTCGTTGCAGAAATTCGAGCGAATGCCGCCCGGATAATTTCGCGGGCAGTCATCTGAAGCTCCGGGCAATGTCACATAGGTCCGCACCGGGCTTGTGTTGCGGGGCTCCTGTTGCAGGATCCTGCATCTAAATCGCGGCGCGTTTGCTCCGCCGGCTGTTTCCCAACCTCGCCGGCGGGCCCCCTGAGCTGCGGCTTGCGCGGAACGGTGATGGAGGAAGAACGGCGACGGCTTCCGCGCTGATCGGGGCCCTGGCTAGTACAGCCGCATCGGCAGCGGCAACTGGATGTCCTGATAGCGGCCCTCGTAGCGATCGACAAAATCCTGCAGGAAAAACGGAATATCGCGCAGCTGGAGGTCGCAGCGTCGCCGCAACTCGTGTGCGACCTCCGCAGAGGCGTCACGACACCACCCCCCGGCGACATTGAAAGCAACCACCCGGATCGGGTTGGTGTACTGGCCGGTGAGCAGGTCCATTACAACCGGCTCAAATCCCGTAGCCGCGGAACTGACCTCTGCCCAGACCTGGCCGTGTTCCACGGACAAATGCTCGACGATATAAACGTCGTGCTCGTCACTGTGGGGCACAATCGACGGACCCGAGCCGGCGTTACGCATCAACAACTCCCGGACTGCAGAACCGCGAATCAAGCTGGTTTTTTTCAATTCGTTCCAAATTCGGCAGAGAGGCGAACGGCCGCATAGCGCGCCGCTGTCTTTGCTCGATCGCTATCGTACATCGCGCGGCGGCGGCTCCGTTCTGGCGCAGGAACATTTGGCGAGGTCATGACTTCCTTACTGTGTCATGCAACCGACACAGGAGACGGACATGGCGGTGAGGCAACCGTCCCGAAAAAAGCGGCCGCGAAGTTGAAGGGCGTACGGATCGAAAAGAGCGCCTCACATTAAGGAACAGTCCGCATGCCGCGTTACTTCTTCAACGTGTATCACGAGAGGGCTGAACTGGACGAGGAAGGCGAAGAACTGCCCGACCTGCAAGCCGCCTGGCGGGAGGCGACCGTGACGGCGGGGCAGATCATTCAGGATCTCGATGGAAGGCTGCGTCCGGGAAAGGATTGGCGGATGGAAGTCACCGACGAGTTTGCAAATCCGCTGTATGTCATTCACGTCTGCGCCGGCGAACCGAAATAGCGTCGGAAGACCTCAGGGCTATTTCGGGCGCTGCAATCCAGGTGACGTCAGCCAGCGTTCGAGGGCCGCTGCCGACTCGGTTGCGACCGCCGCCCGTATCAGGCGATCACGCTCCTGTCCTGGAGGTGAGCCCTCGGCCTTTTCGCGGGCGCGAAAGGCAATTTGTTTGAGGCGCTCCTGAAGCGGAAGTGCCGGGCGGCTGCGATTGCGCTTTTTCTTCATGGACGGATCTCCTTGCTGGCTCCGACCCTTCCACGTTCCGGCACCCGTATCCTTAACCTTTGTTTGGAACCGGCATCGGGCAAGTTTTGTTTTCATCAGAGGCAGGAGATCATTCAATCGAACAGGACAGGCGCGTGGATCGGGATTCGGTGTTGGCAAGCTTGTTGCGGCGGCTCGATACCGTCTCGAAACTCGATCCGGCTGATATTGCTGCGATCCGTTCGCTTCCGATTGCCGTTCGCCACTGGGAAGGCGGAAGAGCCATCGTATCCGACGGCGAACGTCCGTCGGAATGCTGCCTGATCATCGAAGGCTTTTGTATTCGCTCCAAAACGACGGAGGCCGGCCAGCGGCAGATTCTCTCGATTCACATCCCCGGCGAGATTCCCGACCTTCAGAGCTTGCACCTGCACAGGATGGATCACGATCTCTCCACGCTGGTACCCTCGACGCTCGGGTTCATCAGCCATGCTTCGCTGCTAACCCTGACGCATACGAGACCGAACGTTGCTGATGCGCTCTGGCGCGACACCTTGATCGATGCCGCGATATTTCGGGAGTGGATCGTCAATGTCGGACAGCGGCCGGCGCCAGCCCGGCTTGCCCATATCGTGCTTGAACTTCGCGAGCGTCTCCTCGCAATCAGGGGAGGCGCGCAGCCTGCCACGTTCGAATTCCCGCTTACCCAGGAGCAGATCGGCGAGGCGCTGGGCATCACGCCGGTGCATGCGAACCGCATCATCAGGCAACTGCGCGAGGATAGGATCCTCGACGTCAGCCGGGGGCAAGTGCGCGTGCTCGAGGAAACAAGGCTCGCGGAATTGGCACAGTTCGACGACCGTTACCTGCACCAGGACCCGGCCGCCTGAAGCGTCAGATCGTACGGCGTCCGGCGGTTCAGCCGCGCTTGGGTCGATCGGACGCAGCGATTTTGCTCACGTCATTGGAACGATTCAAGTTCGGGAAAATTATGCAATTTGTGTCAGGGATAGACACATGAACTCGAGCGGCTGCCGATGCCGCGCCGGTTGCGCGGCGCATTGGCAACCGCTTCCTTTTAGCAGCCGCCATGAAGGATTTTGCAAACGCGTCGTTCCCGCCCGAGGTGATCTCGGTGATGGAGCAGGCGCTTGATGCCGCCGTCGCTACACTTCCTGAGCCCGTCCATTCCCACCACGTTCAATTCATCGCGGAAGCGATCCTGCGCGCCGCTCACAGCGGAGAGCGTGACCCGGTTGTCCTGCAACGGCTCGCATTGCTGGAACTGCAGCTTCTTCCCCGGTAGGAGCGAGCGCCTTCGTCTGCTCAAGCGCTCTTTGATTTCCGAGCACCGGCGGGACGAGCGGCTGCTCGTTTCGACGTGTTCAGCGCCACGGCCTCGCGAATGAGCGCTTTCAACGCCTTTTCGTCGATCTTGTCGCCCTCGCGAAAGTCGATGGCGCGCCTAGTGCCCTCCAAGCTGGAGTTGAAGAGGCCTGACGGGTCCTCCAGCGAGGCGCCCTTGGCGAAGGTCATCTTCACGACCGCCTTGTAGGTCTCTCCGGTACAGATGATGCCGTCGTGCTCCCACACCGGAACCCCGCGCCACTTCCACTCCTCGGCCACTTCGGGGTCGGCCTGCTTGATGATGCTTCGGATGCGCGCGAGCATCTCGCCGCGCCAATCGCCCAATTCCTTGATTCGTGTATCGATGTGCTGAGAAGGAGAGCTTCCGCCTTTTCTTTCGCTTGCGCCGCTCTTCTTCACTGTTGCTTTCTTCATGGCTGTTGTCATTCGCTTACAATCGTTCGCCGGGCAATTGGCTGGCTTGCCTTATCCAAGCGGCGAGTTGGGCTTCATTAAGGTCGTCCTCATGGATGTCGAGATAGCGCACTTCCTTGTGCTTGGACTCGCCGGGCGGGAGCGGGCGCAGCGATGTGCCGCGGAAGAAAGTCACTTTGACGTACTTCGTGAAGCAATGAAAGCTGAGGAACCAGCCGCCCTGGTCCTCGACGCCATAAAAGGGCGAATTCCATTTGACCGCCTTGTGCACGTCGGGGACGGTGCGTACGATGAGCGCGTCGAGGAGGCGCCCTACGTCGCGTTTCCAACCCGGCATGGCCGCGATATAGGCCTGCACGGGAGCGTCGCCGTCCCCCTTTGCGATCTGAGGATTGCCGCCTGAGAGCAGGACGGGCTTTGCGGTAGCCTGCTTGGCGGCGGCCTTCTTTGCGATCTTCGCCGGCCTTCTCGACGTCGTTTGCGCCATTGTGTTCGCTCCTGTCGCCGGTACGTCAGCCACTGCGCCATTTGGTGGCGTAGGGCAGCACGAACATGTACAGGCCGGTAAACATCAGTAAAAAGAGCGGCGGCAATGGGGAGTATACCACCCACGGGGAAGGCTCCCCCAGTCCCATGGCAATGAAATTGGCGACGACGGTCACGATGAAGGCAATCGACAGCCAGCGGTGAATCTGCCGAATCCACATGTTCCAGTTAAATGAGACCTCCTTTTGCAGACTTTGCAGACGAGCCGGAGCGTAACGCGGCGGCTCAATCCGTCCGCGCCACGAGCTCTTCCAGCTTGGCGAAGAATTGCTGCCATCCAGCGTGGGCGCCGCCATAGGCCTGCTTCTGATCCGGCCGGAAACCGGTCTGCTCCATGCGCAGGAGGGTGCCTGTGGGCGTTGGCGTCAGCGTGAAAGTCACGACACTTTCTAGATTGAAGGCCGCATCGTCGTGCTTGAAATTCCAAGTGTACGACAGCGCCTTGTTCGGCTCGATGGCAAGGACCTCGCAGTCCAGCACGCCACCCCAATCGCCGCGAAGATTGAAATGGTGACCCACGACGGGCTTGAAGTCGTTCTTCATCAGCCACTCCTCCATCAAGGGGGGTTGCGTGAGCGCGCGCCAGAGCTTTTCCGGCGGATGCGACATTTCGCGTTCGACGACGACGGTGCGCGTTTCGGGGGCGGTATTTGTCATTGGTCCATCCGTTTGAGCAGGTCTTCGAGGTTATCGAACCGGTTCTGCCAGAAGCCGTGCATCTGGCTCGCCCAGTCGATCAGCGGGGCGAGAGCGCCGAGCTGCGCGCTATAATGCGTCTGGCGGCCTTCGTGGCGGTCACGCACCAGCCCCGCCTGTTTCAGAACGCCAAGATGCTTCGAGACGGCCGGTTGCGAGATCCCGGCCCGGGCCGTCAGCGCCCCGACCGTCTGCTCTCCTTCACGGCACAGCCGCTCGAAGATCGCCCGACGGCTCGGGTCGGCGAGTGTTCGAAACAGCACATCATGAGCGTTGGGCATTCGAAATCGATAACCCGTTAGTTATTGATGATACATAACCGCCGGGATATGTGTTAGTCAAGCGGGAATGCAGAGCGGCGTGGGCGATCTTCCGCGCCGCAAACAATGCAATTCGACGACAGTAAGCTACCGCTGAACGCATGCTGTGCAGGTTATGCATTATCGCTGGCCGGGTGCCCCTTCGTTGCGAAGCAGAGCTGCGGGTGCGAGCGCCCACGGCATGGTCGCTCGTTGTCGAGGACGAAAGCGATGACCACATATTCAGCTCATATACAGCGAGGGGAGGGTCCTATGGGAGACGCCAGCCGGCAGGCCCATTGGGAGAACGTCTACACGACAAAGGGCGAGAACGAGGTTAGCTGGTTTCAGCAAAGCCCGGCTCCTTCGCTCGACTTGATCGTGCAGGCAGGGGCTACGAGCAAGTCGGCCATCATCGACATCGGTGGCGGGGCCTCGCGGCTGGTCGACAGTCTCGTCGAGCAGGGATTTGAGGATGTCACCGTGCTCGATCTGTCCGCCGCGGCGTTGGCCGCTGCCAAGAGCCGCCTCAAGAGCCGCTTTGGCACCAGCGCCGAGCGAGTTGGCTGGATCGTCGCGGACGCGACGACCTGGGAGCCGGTCAAGCCCTACGACGTCTGGCACGATCGGGCGGCGTTTCACTTTCTCACCGACCCAGGCGATCGCGCCGCCTACATTGCGCGCCTCAAGCGGGGCCTGGAGATCGGCGGGCATGCCATCATCGCCACCTTCGCGCCCGACGGCCCTGAAAAGTGCAGCGGCCTGCCGGTCGCGCGCTACGATAGCCAGAGTCTCGGACGGACGCTCGGCGCGGCGTTCAAGCTGATCCACGCGCAGGGGCACGAGCACGCGACGCCGTGGGATTCCCGGCAGGCTTTTCAGTTCAGCGTGTTCCGGCGCGAGGCCTGATCTGGACCCGCACTCGCCGTGCTAATGCGCCATGCTGCGTGAGACCTCCTGGCAAGCTTCCATGCAGCGGCGGCAGCTTTCTGCACAGATGCGGCAATGTTCGTGCATGGCTGCGTGCCTCTGGCATTCCTCCGCGCAAAGCCGGCAGGCGGCGGCGCAGACGCTGAGCATGCGGCGCATCACCTCGTCATCGAAACCCGTCCTGCGGGTCATGATGCGTCCGGTGATGTTGCAGATATCGGCGCAATCCAGGTCAAGCCGGATGCACTGGGTCAGCTCCTGTACCATGCGCTCCGACAAGCAGGCGTCGGCGCAGGAGGTGCAGGTCTGGGCGCAGGAGTAGCACTCCTCGATGCAACGGATCACGGCGTCGCTGATCTGGCCCTGGACGGCCGGGTGGGTGCCAATCATTTCGCGGGCGTACATGGCTGGGCTCCTTGCTGAGGAAGACCACCGCCGGGGGCGGTCGCTAGCTCAAGTCGCAGCGTTGAAAAATGTTCTGGGCTGCCCGCTAGAATGAATTCGGGGTCGCGGGGGTTGATTCAATGCGGTCTTCGTCCGCCGGCATATGTTAAGCAAACCCGCGGTTTCGTGATGGAACTCCGCTTCCCATCAGGGGCCCGGCTGTGCGAGACTGGACCCGTGAAATACTCGATTCACCTTTGCCGGCTGCTGGCGATTTTTGTGATCGTCGGCCTCGTTCTCGCCCCGCTCACGGCGCGGGCGAATAGGGGCGCCATGGCACCAATGGCCATGGCGGCGATGTCCGATGATGCAGCCGCCATGTCGGACGACATGCCGTGTTGCCCGGAGAAATCCGCGCCAGTCGATTGCGACCAGTGCCCGTTGATGGCGCTTTGCGTATCGACGTTGCAGGCGCCGCTGCCGGCCGGCATTGCCGAAATCCAGCCCGTGACCCTTCGCACGCTGCTGCCCGGCAGCGATCCGGAAGTGGAAAGCCTCGGGTACTCACCTCTGCCAAAACCTCCCCGGTCCCTGGTCCTTTCGGCGTAACGCCGGAGTCCCGCGGCGCCTTGTGGCGTCCGCGCCATGCCGCCATGGCGGCTGACCAGTAAATCGAGGACACCATGATGAAGGCTATTCAGTTTTCGCGCGGCCTGCGGGTTGTGCTGACCGGCGCTGCCCTGACATGCGCCGAGACCGTCGCACTCGCCGATATCAAGAACTACGAGTTCAAGCTCGTCGAGCCGGCCGTGAAGACCGGCCCCGACCAGACCATCGCCGTGAAGCTCATCGATAAGACGACCGGCAAAGCCATACCGGACGCAGTCATCTTCGCCACGCGGCTCGATATGGCGCCCGACGGCATGCAGGAGATGGTGACCAAACTCACCCCGCTACCGGCATCGGAGCCCGGCACCTACCGGTTCAAGGCAAATTTCAGCATGGCCGGCCGCTGGCAATTGTCGCTCGGCGCCAAGGTGCAGGGTGAAACCGGGACGGTCGAAAACAAACTCATTATTCAGGCCGACAAATGAAACGGTCGGTCGTGATCGCCATCGTAACTGCCGCCATTGGGGCGGCGGCGGTGGCCGGAATTGTCGCGCGTCCATTCATCATGTCGGGTGGAGAGACCAAGCACGCCCACATCGTGGCACGGGCCGAACCGGCTTCTGCTGCAATCTACTATCAGGACCCCGACAGCAAGCCGTTCTATTCGCTGACGCCGAAAAAGACGCCTGATGGCCGCGACTACCGCGCCGTCCCGCCGGGCGCCGACATCAGTTTTGACGATCCGCCGCAGGAAAGCGCGGCGGCTCCGCCGGCCGACCGAAAAATCAAGTACTACCGCAATCCGATGGGCCTGCCGGACGTTTCGCCGACGCCCAAGAAGGATTCGATGGGGATGGACTACATCCCTGTCTATGAGGGCGAGGACAGCGACGACGGATCGGTCAAGGTCTCGCCGGGAAAGATTCAGCGCACCGGCGTCAAATCGGAGCCGGCCGCCGCCCGCCCGATCCGGACGGTCGTGCGTGCGCCAGGCACGATCCAACTCGACGAGCGTCGAGTCTCAGTTATCGCGATGCGCGCGGAAACCTACCTGCAATCAGTTGCCGATGTCACGACTGGCACTTTTGTCAAGAAGGGCCAGCCGTTGATGCAGGTCTACAGTCCGGCAGTTTCCAGCGCGGCCGCGGAGTATGTGACGACATTGACGTCCAGGACTACGGCGGGCGAACCGTCCTACGGACGCGGTTCACGGCAGCGGTTGATGAACCTTGATGTGCCCGAAGCGGTAATCAGCGAGGTCGAGAGAACGAAGGTCGTCCCGGTGACTGTCGCCTGGTCGGCCCCACGGGACGGCATCGTGCTGGAACGCAACGCCGTCGAGGGTATGCGAGCTCAACCGGGCGATGTGCTCTTCCGCGTCGCGGATACCTCGGTGGTCTGGGCGATAATTGACATAGCCGAGCGCGATCTCGGCTCGCTTGCGGTCGGGCAAGGCGTAACCGTGCGCGCGCGCAGCTTCCCGGGGCGGGACTTCTCCGGAAAGATCTCGGTCATCTATCCCCAGGTCAACCGCGAGACACGGACAGCCCGCGTTCGGATCGAACTCGCAAATCCCGACCTCGCATTGCTGCCGGACATGTATGTGGACGCGGACGTCGAGATTGGCGGCGCGGAGCCTGTTTTGGCCGTTCCCGACAGCTCGGTGCTCGATACGGGAGCGCGCCAGGTCGTTCTGGTCGACAAGGGCGTGGGACGATTCGAACCCCGCGACGTCAAGATCGGCCGTCGGGGAGACGGACTGGTCGAAATCCGCAGCGGGCTGAAAGACGGCGAGCGGGTTGTGGTTGCGGCCAATTTTCTCATCGATGCGGAAAGCAACCTGAAGGCGGCACTCAAGGGCTTTGCCGAGGGAGCTCAGCCATGATTGCCCGCTTGATTGCTTGGTCGGCTCGTAACCTCCTGCTGGTGCTGTTCGGCACCGGCTTCGCTGCCGCGGCCGGCCTCTATGCGCTCGTCCATCTGCCGTTGGACGCCATCCCCGACCTCTCTGACACGCAAGTCATCGTTTACACGGAGTACCCCGGTCAGGCGCCGCAGGTCATTGAGGACCAGGTCACCTATCCACTGACGACCGCGATGCTAACGGTACCGAAGTCGAAAGTCGTTCGCGGCTTCTCGTTCTTCGGCGTGTCGTTCGTCTATGTCATTTTCGAAGACGGCACGGACATTTATTGGGCGCGCTCGCGGGTGCTCGAATTCCTGAACGCCGCGATCTCACGCATTCCCGCCGGCGTGACGCCGACCATCGGCCCGGATGCGACCGGCGTCGGCTGGGTTTACCAATATGCTATCGTGTCGAAGGAGCTGAACCTTTCCGACACGCGCACGATCCAGGACTGGAATCTGAAGTTCGCGCTCGCCAAGGCCGAAGGTGTCGCCGAAGTGGCGAGCGTCGGCGGCTTCGTCAAGCAGTACAATGTGATCCTCGATCCGCAGCGCATGCGCGACCGCGGCATCACCATGCAGAAGATGCGCGAGGCGATCCGCGCCAGCAATGCCGATGTCGGCGGCCGCACTGTCGAACTGTCCGAATTCGAATACGTCATCCGTGGCAAGGGCTACCTGAAGAGCATCAACGACCTCGGCAATGTCGTGCTGAAGGTGAGCAATGGCACGCCGGTGCTCCTTCGCGACGTGGCCCGGGTGGAGCTCGGCCCCGACGAGCGGCGCGGCATCACCGAACTGAACGGGGAGGGCGAGGTCGCAAGCGGCATCGTGCTGCAGCGCTTCGGCGTCAACGCGCTCGATGTGATCCAGAACGTCAAGAAGCGTTTCCAGGAGATCGCCAGTAGCCTGCCGAAATCGGTCGAGATCGTGCCGGTTTACGACCGCTCGAACCTGATCTACGCGGCCATCGACACGCTCAAGCACACGCTGTTCGAGGAAAGTGTCGTCGTTGCGCTGGTCTGCATCGTGTTCCTGCTGCACGTCCGCAGTGCGCTGGTTGCGATTCTGATGCTGCCGGTCGGCATATTGATGGCGTTCGGCGCCATGAAGCTGCTGGGGCTCGGCTCCAACATCATGAGCCTTGGCGGCATTGCGATCGCGATCGGCGCCATGGTGGATGCAGCAATCGTCATGATCGAGAATGCCCACAAGCACCTCGAACGAGCGGAGCCCGGAAAGTCCCGGGTGGCCATCCTGATCGAGGCGGCCGTGCAGGTCGGTCCGGCGCTGTTCTTCAGCCTCTTGATCATCACCGTGTCGTTCATGCCGATCTTCACGCTGGAGCAGCAGGAGGGGCGGCTGTTCAGCCCGCTGGCGTTCACCAAGACATTCGCGATGGCCGCCGCCGCGCTGCTTTCGGTGACGCTGGTGCCGGCGCTGATGGTGATCTTCATCCGCGGCAGAATCATTCCCGAGCACAGGAACCCGATCAACCGTTTCCTGATCTGGATCTACCGTCCTGTTATCAACGGTGTGTTGCGCGCCAAAATGTTGGTCGTCCTGCTCGCACTCGCGATTCTGGCCGTGAGCGTCTGGCCGGCCCGTCAGCTCGGTACCGAGTTCATGCCGAACCTGAACGAGGGCACGCTGCTCTACATGCCGACGACATTGCCGGGCATCTCGATCACCAAATCCGCTGAACTGATGCAGACCCAGGATCGGATCATCCGGTCGTTTCCGGAAGTCGAGTCCGTCTACGGCAAGGCAGGCCGCGCCGCGACCGCAACCGATCCGGCGCCATCGGAAATGTACGAGACCGTCGTCAATCTCAAGCCGAAGCAGGAGTGGCGGGCGGGCGTAACGATCGACAGCCTGATCGCGGAAATGGACAAGGCCCTGCAGTTTCCTGGCGTCTCCAACGCCTGGACCATGCCGATCAAAGCCCGCATCGACATGCTGTCGACCGGCATCCGCACCCCGATCGGCGTCAAGGTGATCGGCACCGATCTGGTCGAGATCGACAAGCTCGCGAAACAGATCGAGCAGGTCCTGAAAGCGGTGCCCGGCACCTCGTCCGCCTACGCCGAGCGTGGCATCGGCGGCTACTATTTGGAGATCACGCCGGACCGCGAAGCGATGGCGCGGTACGGCATCATGGTTCAGGATGTCCAGGACACCATCGCTACTGCGCTTGGCGGACAGACGGTCACGACGACAGTCGAGGGCCGCCAGCGCTTCTCCGTCAACATGCGCTACCCGCGGGATCTGCGCGACAATCCGAAGGCGATTGCAAGCGACGTGCTGGTGCCGATGCCGGCCGGCGGCGCCGTCCCGCTCGGCGAAGTCGCAAAGGTCGCGCCGGCGAGGGGACCGTCATCGATCCGCACCGAGAATGGCCAGTTGGCGACCTATATCTACGTCGACATCCGCGACCGCGATCTCGGCGGCTACGTCGCAGAGGCGCAGCGCGCCGTGCAAGCCAGCATCCAGTTTCCTCCGGGCTACTATGTGATGTGGAGCGGCCAGTACGAGTACCTCGAGCGCGCCACCGCAAGGCTCAAAATCGTCGTTCCCGCAACGCTGCTAATCATCTTCCTGCTGTTGTATCTCAATTTCCGGTCCATCACCGAGACGCTGATCGTGATGTTGTCGCTGCCGTTTGCGCTGGTCGGCGGGTTCTGGCTGATGTGGTGGCTCGGCTTCAACCTTTCGGTGGCGGTCGCGGTCGGCTTCATCGCGCTCGCCGGCGTTGCCGCGGAGACCGGCGTTGTAATGCTGATCTACCTGAACCAGGCGCTCGCCGAAATCAGGACCCGCCGCGACGCTGAAAACCGGCCGCTGACGAAGCGCGATCTCTACGACGCCATCATGGAAGGCGCCGTGGAGCGCGTGCGGCCGAAAATGATGACGGTGGTAGCCATCATGGCCGGGCTGCTGCCGATCATGTGGAGCAGCGGCACCGGCTCGGAGATCATGCAGCGTATCGCAGTGCCGATGATTGGCGGCATGATCTCGTCCACGCTGCTGACGCTGATCGTGATCCCGGCGGTCTTCGGACTCGTGAAGGGCGTTGGGTTGAAGACCGATGATGATTCCGTGGCAGGGCCTCCGCATTCGGCGTCGCCGCCCAGCCAGCGGAAGAGGCCGATTCTGGAGCCGGCCCAATGAGGGGTACGAGAATTTTTCGGGGCCGGTGCGGAAACGAGGAGGTTGGCAATGAACAGACCCTTTGTCATCGCGCTTTCGATGCTCGCGTGGTTGTCTCCCGCCGTTGCCGAGCCGGGCGACGCCGCGCGAGGTCAGCGGAATTTCCGCATGTGCGCGCCATGTCATTCGCTTGAGCCGGACCGACACATGACGGGGCCAAGCCTCGCCGGTGTGTGGGAGCGGAAGGCCGGATCGTTGCCGAGCTTCGAACGCTATTCCGATGCTCTCAAATCGTCCGGCATCATCTGGGACGACCGTTCGCTGGACGCCTGGCTAACCGATCCCGATCGCATGGTGCCGGACAATGAAATGCCGTTTAATGGCATCAAGGACCCGCAGCACCGCGCAGACCTGCTCGCGTTTCTGAAGGAAGCAACAAAACCGGGGGCCGCGCCGCATATGAGCGCTCAAGGCCAGATGGGAGGCATGGGCGGAATGATGGGCGGCGGCCGCGTTCCCAATTTGAAAAACCTGGAGTCGAACGCGCAAGTGAAAACGATCACTTACTGTCGAGACACCTATCGAGTGACCACGGCTGATGGCAAGACCCGCGCCTTTTGGGAACGCAATCTGCGCCTGAAAACTGATTCCGGAACAGATGGTCCGCACAGCGGCGCGCCAGCCCTCGTGCCCGCTGGAATGATGGGTGACCGGGCAGACGTGATTTTTGCCGCACCGGAAGAGATCAGCAAGATAATCGAAGCGCGCTGCTGAGAGGCCTCGTATTGGCGGCCGACGGCCTCCACATACCATGGTCTTGCGGGTGTGTATCGTAGCCTTTGATTTTATAGTGTCTCATTCTGCCAAGGCCCTGCGATCTCGCGATGCGCGCAAGCGCCTCTGCTGGCGCTGATCGTGATCCCGGCGATCTGCGCGCTGGTGAAGGGGGCGGGGCTTGGAAAGGTATCTGTGACGAAAGGGGAGCCCGGACAAGCGAGAGCCAGTGTAATCTAGGCGCTGTTTGCAACCGGGTTGGGCTGACCTCCTCGAGGTAGGTTCCCACCCCCAGTTTGTGACGCCTTTCACCATCGCCCAGAAAAAGATCAGATAAGCTTGGTTTACCCCAAGGCAACTTGCGCGGGGCGTATGTGTCCGTCGATCCGTTTTAGATCCCATTTGACATACTCCGTCCCAGGAGGAACAGATGCCAGATCTTGCAAGAAGTCATGCCGTAGTTATTGGCGCCGGCATGGCCGGCCTTACGGCTGCTCAGGCTATCTCCAGGCATTTCCGGAAAGTCATGATCATCGAGCGGGACGCGCTTCCCGCCGAGCCCGCGCCGCGAAGCGGAACGCCGCAGGCCCAACATGCCCATATGCTGCTCGCGGGCGGGCTGAAGGCCCTGCAGACCTTGTTTCCGGGATTTGAGAATGATCTGGCGGAAGCCGGCGCCGTGAAGATCCGCACCGGCAAGGATATCCGGTGGGAGCGCCCCGGGTTTGATCCTTTTCCGATCCGCGATCTCGGCTTCGACATTTTCAGCATGTCGCGTCCACTGCTCGAAGCCGTTACGCGAAGACGCGTTCTCGAAACCCCGAATATCGGCATTTGCATGCGTTCCCGCGCGACCAAGCTTGTCGCATCGCGCGATACGATGCGGCTCGAGGCGGTCCGCTATGAGAGCGAGGATGGTCCTGCTGTCACGGTGGAAGCCGAGCTGGTTGTTGAAGCCTCCGGCCGCTGCGGCCTGACGCTGCAACTGCTCGAAGAGCTTTCTTTGCAGAAGCCCGAAGAAACCGAGATCGGCATTGATCAGGCCTATGCGAGCACCATCGTCGAGCGATCAATTGATCACGATGCCGACTGGCTGGGCAATATTGTCCTGCCGTCCGCACCCGCCAGCAGCCGCGGAGCGTTCCTGTTTCCGATCGAGAAACAGCAATGGCTGCTTTCCATCGGAGGCAATCATGGGGATGCGCCTCCGGGCGACCGCGCGGCATTCATGGACTTCGTCAAGAGCCTGCGCACCCCAACTATCTATGACGCGGTCAGGGACGCCCGACCGGTGACCGATATCGTCCGCTACCAGTTGCCTTGCAGCACACGACGACATTTCGAGCGCCTGGAGGCTTTCCCGGCGGGGCTGCTCGCGATAGGCGATGCCCTCTGCCGCTTCAATCCAGTATTCGGCCAGGGCATGAGCGTGGCAGCACAGGAGGCCGTGATCCTGGACCGCTTGCTGGCGGAAGATGTTCTGGTCGAGCGTCTGGCGCGCGACTTCTTTGCTGCCCTCCAGGACACCATCGCGACGCCGTGGGGCGTTGCCGTTACCGACTTCGTTTACCCCGCTACGCGCGGCGTTCGGCCTGCCGACCTCGCGCAGCGCCTGCAATACGGTGCAGCCTTGACCAGGCTCGCCGCTGAGGATCCCGAGGTGCATCGGCTGACTGCGGAAGTCTCGCAACTGCTCAAGCCGCAGGCCGCGCTGCGCGACCCAGCGCTCGCAGCGCGCGTGATGTCGCTGATATGACAGGCAATGCGGGGGAGGCCGCAGTGGACTTGTTACCATCATTGCCGCTCGGCTCGAAAAGTGACAGGTTGCGCCCGAAGGAAATGGAGCCATGGGCTTCTACAACGATGTCATCCTGCCGAGGGTTTGCGATCTCGCGATGCGAAACAAGCAGCTTCGGCCGTATCGCGAGCGGGTGATCGGCGCGGCCGGAGGTCGCGTGCTCGAAATCGGGATCGGTTCGGGCCGGAACTTGCCGTTCTATCGGCCGCCGGTGAGGGAGCTCTTGGCGCTGGAGCCGGCCCCGAAGCTGATCGCAATGGCCCGCGACGCTCTACATCCGGGTACGCCGGTCAACTTCATCGAAGCTTCGGCGGAGGCCATTCCGCTCGATGACCGCAGCGTTGATACCGTTGTGACCACCTGGACCTTGTGCAGCATTCCGGATGCCGCCATGGCGCTCACCGAAATGCGTCGCGTGCTTCGCCCTGGCGGCAAGCTTTTGTTCGTGGAGCACGGCATGGCGCCGGACAGGAATGTGAGACGATGGCAGGACTGGCTGACGCCTGCCTGGAAATGCATCAGCGGCGGCTGTCACCTCAATCGACCCATTAGCACGATGATCGAAGCCGCGGGTTTCAGGATCGATCGGGTGGAGACCGGCTATATGCCAGGACCCAAGGCGATGACCTTCATGTACGAAGGCAGCGCGCGGCCGAACTAGCCAGGCTATGCCGCGCGCACCTGGCCAAGAAACGCGTCAACCTGCTCGCGCAATTGCTGCGACTGCCGCGACAGGTTGCCGGCGGCGGCCTCGACCTGGCTTGCCGCCGCGCCGGTTGCTGCCGCACCCTCGGTGACACCGCCGACATTGGCGGACACTTCCTGGGTGCCGGCCGCAGCCTGTTGCACATTGCGCGCGATCTCCTGGGTCGCCGCGCCCTGTTGCTCGATGGCAGAGGCGATGGTTGTTGCGATCTCGCTGATTTCGCCGATGGTCTTGCCGATCGCCTCGATCGAGACGACGGATTTCTGCGTGGCTCCCTGGATCGCGGCAATCTGGGAGGCGATCTCCTCGGTGGCCTTCGAAGTTTGCTCGGCCAGGCTCTTCACCTCGGCCGCGACGACGGCAAAACCCCTGCCGCTGTCGCCGGCACGGGCCGCTTCGATGGTGGCATTGAGCGCGAGCAGATTGGTCTGCGAGGCGATGTTGTTGATCAGCTTGACGATGTCGCCGATCCGCTGCGCCATCGCTGCGAGGCCCTGAATCTCGGTGTTGGTTCCGTGCGCTTCCTGCACGGCCTTTGCCGCGATCGCCGCAGACTGGCTCACCTGCCGGCTGATCTCGGTGACGGAAGCGGACAGTTCCTCCGTGGCGGTGGCCACCGTCTGCACGTTGCTCGACGTTTCCTGCGCGCCCGACGCCACGGCGGAGGCCTTGTTGGTATTTTCGGTTGCGACCGCTGCCATCCTTTCGGCGGTGGCGCGCATTTCGACGATCGATGTCGCGACGGCATCGAGCACGCGGGTGGCGCTCTGGTCGAAACCTGAAGTCAACGTCTCCATCACCTGTTGACGTTGCTCTTTCTTCTGTTGTTCCGCTCGCTGTTCGGCAGCCAGTGCGTTCGCCCTGACGGCATTGTCGCGGAAGACCGCGACCGATCGCGCCATCTCGCCAACTTCATCAGCCCGCGCCAGCGCAGGAACGTCGATCGCCAGATCGCCGCCGGCAAGGCGCTGCATGGCGGCCGTCATGGCGGTCAAGGGGCGGATCACGCGCCGGGACAGCACCCAGATCGACCCCATGCCGACAACGATACCGAGCAGCGTGACGAGGGCAACGAGGATGAGTTGAGTTCTTGCCGCCGCAGCCTTGGCGGCCGCGTGGAGGTTGGTGACTTCGACCGCGGCATCCTTGATCCGGACGATGGATTCCAGCGCAGGGTTCGACGCGTCGTACCATTGCTGGACCGTCATCGGATAGCCGGCGCCCGCGATGCCTGCCTTGTAGACCGTATCGGTTTGAATCTTGAAATTGCCGAGGAAGTTTTGCTCGGCCGCGGCAACGGCAGAGACAAGCGGCGACGCCGCACCGGCGGTTAGATCGCGTATCGTCTGCCAGTTCGACTGCACCTGCCCGCGCCAATTGGCGATGTCGCGCTGCTGCTCAGCCGACAGCGCGCGGCCGGCCGAGATGTTGCCGGCATGAACGGCGCGCTCGCGGCCGGCATATTCGCGCATCAGAAACGCGCTCTGCTTGATCATCGTAAGCTCGCCGACAATGGCGTCTTCCCTGCTGATCTCGCGCGAGGCTATGGTCCAGAGCGATTGAATCCGGGTCAGGAAGTCCGAAACAGTCGGGTACCAGGACTTCAGCAATTCGGCATCGCGCTGCTCCTTCGCAGACTGAAGGGCGGAATCGGCGCTGCGGCGGAGCTGCTTGACGCGTTCATAGGCCTGCTCGACTTCGGCAATCAGCTTCTTGCCGTCAGGCGTCGCGGTGGCGGCAATCTGCCGGAGCGCCGGGGCCAGCGCGGCATCGCCTTGCGAACGGCGCTTCTGGATCACTTCGCCGGTCTGAGCATTTGCCGGGGCAGGCGCCTGCAGGGCCGTATTGGTCTGACCACGTTCAAGCTGAATGTTCTCCAATCCTTTGAGCAGGTGATCGGCGTTTGCATTCACCTCGGCAACGCGGACGGCGGCCGTGTAGCTGCGCCAGGCATCTGCGCCCGTAATGGCGCAGGAGATCAGGAGCAGCACCGCGAGCACCCCGACGATGACGGCGAGGGTGGTCTTGACGGTGAGCGTGCCCGAAAGGGCCTCGCGCTTCGAATGCATGAGGATACCTTCCGGCTGGCGGCCCCTTGATGATGGCCTCTCCGTTACTACCAGCCGGCCGTTACCAAGCCGCTAATCCTGGCGCGCCGGGTTGCAATACCAAGGCTCTGTTTCAAAAGCCTTTTCGACATTTTCTGATACCAGTGCGTACGCGCCTCATACTCAAAGTTGCAGGCGCGGGGGCGGGAATGCCGAACTGCAGCGCGGGATAACTTCACAGCTGCGCACGATCCAAGACGGCCCGTATCTCAATGCTAGCTGCCGGAACTCTCAAGCGAAGAACTCCACCGCGCCCGTCTCAAGGTTGTACATCGCGCCAGTCAACTTGATCCCGCCCTTTGCTTCGAGCTCCGCAAGTACGAAGCTGTCCTTTCGGATATCGGCAACGGTCATCTCAACGTTCTTTCGCGCGACAGCATCTACGAAGCCGTAGTTCTTCGCCGAGCGCTCGCCTGTATAGGCCGTCGCCTCTATCGCGGGTCTGATCTTGGCCAACAATCCCGTCAGATTGCCCAACTCGGCATTGTCGATTGCGCCTTTGATGGCGCCGCATGCCGTGTGGCCCATTACGAGCACCACCTTGGCCCCAGCCAATTTGCACGCGAACTCCATGCTGCCGAGGATGTCAGCATTTTTGACGTTACCCGCAACCCGACAGTTAAAAATGTCACCGATTCCAAGGTCCATGATGACCTCCGCCGGCGCGCGTGAATCGATGCATGTCAGCAACACGGCCGCGGGATACTGTCCCTTGGCGCTCGCTTTTTGCTCGCGAAGGTAATTGCGCTCTTTCCTCTCGCCCATGCGAAAACGCTTGTTCCCGTTCTTCATCGCCTGGACAATTTGCTCGGGTGTCATCTTGTCGCGCAGCTCCTTCGTGAGAGCGTCTGCATGTGCCCGATCTGCAAGGAAGATGCTGCTTCCGCTCATTGCGATCGCCGTCGCACCGCCCGCCACCTTGAGAAAATTTCTGCGGCCCAGGCAATTGCAATCGACAAGATGTCCGGATTTCTGACGCATGTCGCTCTCCCGATTAGGAATTGCATCGTCAAGAAGCACGAAGTCTAGTGTCCGCTCAGCACCAGCGTTTTGACTGGAAGCAGCAGCGCCTGGATACGCAACAACATCGCGTGAACAATTCCGACGGCGTCGATCGCATGCAGCGCGAACCCCTTGAGTGCACCGACTTCCTTTGAGGCGATCCGATCATGGTTGCTGGTATAGGCATTGACGATGCAACTGCTGCCGGGCGTCACGCCTTCAAGGCCGCCCGGGTAGATGGGCTCCAGGAAGGTGACAATGGTCCCGGGAGCCCGCACCTGCTGCGGGTCGATGAGTTGCTCGCCGCCCCGGAACTGGCCCGCCGCGATGTAATCCTGCACGCCGGTGACTACCAGTGGAATGATTGTCCATGGCTTCGATATGCACGTGGCCTCGGCGACCATACCGATCTTCATGACTTGCGCCTCGATTTGTCCAAAGCCGGCGGAAAGCGTCCGTCCTACGTTGGCCGGGATGAGAACGCCGGCAGGCCGCATCACGGGATTGACGATATCTCCCGCGCGCAACGTAAACTGTTCCACGCGCCCATCGACTCCGGCGCGAATGGTGGTCCTGTCCAGATCCACCTGTGCCTCGGCCAGCGCCGCCTCGGCGCTCGCCTTCTCCGCGGGGAGCAGTGCGGTTACCTTCGTCGTCGCGGATTGTTTTGCAGCCGTTGCCGAATCAAGCGCGCCCTGACGACCGGCGAGCAGCACCTCGAGCTTTTCGATGTCGCGCTGGGGGACGATACCGGGATTGCGCTTCTGCAGTTCGCGCTTGGTGTCGAGTTCATCTGACGCCTGCTGATAGGCGCCCTTGGCTTCCTGGATCTGTCCTTCCGCCTTGAGAATATCGGCCTGCGCGGTCAGGAATGCGGCATCGACTTCGGCAATTTTGCGCCGGGCCCTTTCCAGTGCGGCTGCCTGCTTGGAACTGTCCAGCTTGAAGATCACGTCGCCCTTCTTGACGGGCGCGCTGAATTCGACGTGGACTTCCGACACCCGGCCGTTGATTTCCGGAACGATCGGAACGGACCTGTAGAACAGAGTCGCCGTCGTGGTGGATGGATGAAAGTAAAAGATGAGCGTGATCAGAGCGACGGTCAGCATCAGACAGGTAATGATGCCCCATCTGAGTTCGAACCACACCGAGTAGAATGTGATCTCTTTTCCGAGGCGCTTTCCCTGCCGGTAGCGGCGATAAAGATAGTCCGGCAGGATCGTCAACATGGAGCAGAGCAGCAGCTCAAGCATGGCTCGGCACCTCGCTCTTGGCAGCGCTGGCTTTCGTCGTATCCCGCGCTTCGGCGGTGACTGCGTGGGCGGTGCCTTCACCGGTCGGCTTGGCCGCTTGGTCATCCGGCGGAGCGCCGGCGATTTTTTCGACCGATCCCGCGATCCGGCGCAGCGGGGTGCCGAAATCGGGCAAATCAATCATAGCAAGCAGCAGTGCTGCGATCCAGAAAAGGTGGATGTGCGTAAACAGCGCCAGCAAGCCCAAAACTGCCACGATCTCGAATTGCAGCTTTTGCGACTTGTGTGCCATCCGCTCCGGCAAGCTATGCAAACGAAGATAAAGATTACCGACCATCAGAACGGCCGCGATCAGCACGATGCCGACGACGACCATCAGGATATCGGTGTCACCGGGAGCGGTGATGAAACCAGGCAGATGATGGGGAGCGCTTGGATGATGTGAATTGTTCATGACGAACTCCAATTCGAATGCGACGCGTGCGCCGCACTGGCCAGCCTGGCAGGCGGCAATCGGTTTCGCCAGATGGTTGCATATTTGCACAATGCCAGAAGTTGGCAAGGCTGAACTGGCCGGCCAAGCCATGGCCCGCTGCCCTTCAAGGTTTTTGGCTGCTCTGGGCGTCAACACCTCGTTCGAAGGGGGCGCAATTTGATGAGATCAGCTCCGCACGACCGAGCCGGCGCGGCCGACGAGCCGCGCCAGTTGCTTGAAGCGGCTACCCCGACGCGGTCGGCAAACAAGATTTGAGTTCGCGCGCAGCATGCCGGCTCTGCTGCGGCCAGAAAGCAAGATGACAACTTGAGGCGACGGTGGCAGAATGGTGGCAGACGTGGTTTCAAGCTTGGCGATTAAGAAGAAACCGAGAAAAGCGATCGCCAAGGTCACGTCGTCCAAGGGAGGAGACTCATGAAACGCTTGTTTCTGGGATTGGTCGCCGTTGCCCTGATCGCTTCGGCGTTTGTCGGATCCACTACTACAGTCATGGCGCAGACGAAGGTGCTGAAGATGCAGGCCTCATGGCCGGCGGCGCTCACGCTCTATGACAACTTCACCTACTTCGCCGAGCGGGTGAACAAGCTATCTGCCGGCACCTTGAAGATCGAAGCGATGCCCGCCGGCCAGGTCGTGCCGGCGTTCGAGGTGCTGGACGCGACCCACAAGAAGGTGCTCGACGGATCGCATGCGTGGGCCGGTTACTGGACCGGCAAAAACAAGACCGCGATCCTGTTCACCGGCGGTCCCGGCGGCACCTTCGGCATGGACTACATGGACGTGATGGGCTGGTTCTATCACGGCGGCGGCCTCGATCTGTACAACGAGTTCTATCAGAAGGAGCTCAAGCTCAACGTCGTCGTGTTCCCTATCCTGCCCGCAGGACCGCAGGCGTTCGGCTGGTTCAAGAGGC
Organism: Bradyrhizobium sp. sBnM-33; assembly: GCF_032917945.1. Lineage (NCBI taxonomy): Bacteria > Pseudomonadati > Pseudomonadota > Alphaproteobacteria > Hyphomicrobiales > Nitrobacteraceae > Bradyrhizobium > Bradyrhizobium sp. sBnM-33. The sequence goes on along the minus strand of NZ_CP136624.1, from coordinate 5,929,851 downwards.
CGATCCAGACGGTCGAGGACATGAAGGGAATGAAATGCCGCCAGACCGGGATGGCCGGCGAGGTGTGGCAAGCGCTCGGCTTCACGGTGGTCAACATGCCGGGCGGCGAGATCATTCCCTCAGCGCAGCGCGGCGTGATCGATTGCGCTGAATGGGTCGGCGGCATCGAGGACATGCAGCTCGGCTTCCACAACGTCTGGAAGTACCACTATTCGCCCGGCTTGCACGAGAACGTGACGGTCGGCGAAATCGTGATCAACGGCGATGTGTGGAAGGAGCTCAGCGCTCAGCACCAGGAGATCATCAAGTCGGCGGCCAACGAGACATTCCTCGTCTGGTGGACCAAGTGGCAGCGCCAGAACGCCGATGCGCTGATTGAGATGCAGCAGAAGCACGGCGTGCAGATCCTGCGCACGCCGACGGAGATCCTGTTGACCTTCATCAAGAAGTGGGACGAGATCGCGGCGGCCGAGGGCGCCAAGAACCCGTTCTTTAAGAAGGTGCACGACTCGCAGAAGGCCTATGCCAGCGCTGTGGTGCCGTACAAGCGGTCCTATTTCCCGCCATACTCATTCATGGCGAACTACTACTTCCCGGTCGAGAAATAGGGCTTCGTCCGAGGGCGGCCGGCTTGGCCGCCCTCCGTTCGCGCAGGGCCGGTCTGCGTCGCGCCGCAAGGCGCGCCGCGCGAACGATGCGCGTTAGGTGGGAGGATGGCAAACACAACAGACAGGCAGTCGCCGGCGCTGCTGGCCATAATCCGGATCATTGACGGCTTCACGGATCGGACCGGCACGGTCATCTCGTGGCTGGCGGTGCCGCTGGTTCTGGCCGTCGCCTACGAGGTTGGAGCGCGTTATCTGTTCAACGCGCCGACCATATGGGCCTACGACGCAACCTACATGCTCTACGGCTCACTGTTCATGCTCGGCGCCGCTTACGCGCTGCACAAGGGCGCTCATATCCGCACCGATTTCTTCTGGGAGAAGTTCTCCACCCGCAGGAAGGGCTTGATCGACACGATCTCCTATATCGTTTTCTTCTTCCCAAGCCTGATCATGCTGTTCCTGATCAGCTGGAACGAGTTTCACTACGCCTGGCAGATCAACGAGCTTTCCGACCAGACGCCGTGGCGGCCGGTACTATGGCCGTTCAAGTTCGTCGTGCCGCTTGCCTGCCTCCTGCTGCTGATCCAGGGCGTGTCCGAGTTGATCAAGAGCATCTACATGGTGCGCACCGGCGTTGAGCTTGAGCACAAGGAGAAGGTCGAGATATGACCGCAGAAGCGCTCATCGGCCTCATCATGCTTCTGGTCCTGCTTGGAGCGATCTTCATCGGCGTGCCGATCTCGTTCACGTTGCTGTTTCTAGCCTTTGCGTTCGGCTACTGGGGCATGGGCGCAACGGTCTTCGACCTTGCCTACTTCCAGACCATCGGCCTGATGAAGGAGGAACTCCTGGCCGCCGTGCCGCTGTTCATCTTCATGGGCTTCATCACCGAGCAGGCGGGCCTTATGGAGCGCCTGTTTACGGCGTTCCGCATGCTGCTTGCGCCGGTGCGCGGCGCACTCTTCCTCGTCGTCATCCTGACCTCGACCGTGTTCGCGATGGCGACGGGCATCGTTGGGGCAGCCGTTACCGTTCTTGGCATCATGGCCTCGCCGATCATGACGAAGGCGGGGTACGACGCCAAGCTTTCAGCGGGCACGATCACTGCGGGCGGCACGCTCGGCATTCTCATTCCGCCGTCGGTGATGCTGATCGTGATGGGGCCGGTGCTCGGGGTGTCGGTCGCCGATCTCTATGCTGCAGCCTTCGGGCCGGGCTTTCTGCTGGCCGGTATGTACATCGCCTATCTGATGGGCCGCGCTTTCTTGAATCCCAAACTCGGGCCGCCGGTGCCAATGGACGAGCGGATCTACTCGGCGCCGTACATTGCGCGCGAGGTGGTCATCGGCACGCTGCCCCTGCTCGGCCTCATCACGGCGACGCTCGGCTCGATCATCGGGGGGCTTGCGACGCCGACGGAGGCCGCCGGCATCGGCAGCGTCGGTGCGCTGATTCTGTCGATCGCCTACGGCAGGTTCTCGATGAGTGGACTGCAGCGTGCGCTGATCTCGACGATGGCGACGTCGAGCATGGTGCTGCTGCTCGCGGTCACGTCGAATATTTTCGGTGCGGTGTTCGCCCGCCTCGGCTCGGCGAACTGGATCACCGAGACGATGCTCGGCCTCCAGTTGCCGCCCAGCCTGATGCTGATTGTCGTGCTCGTGCTCATTTTCCTGCTGGGTTGGCCGTTTGAATGGCCGGCCATCATCCTGGTGTTCCTGCCGATCTTCTACCCCGTCGTGAAGGGCATGGGCATCGACCTCATATGGTTCGGAGCACTGGTTGCGGTGGTGTTGCAGACCGCCTTCCTATCGCCGCCGGTCGCCATGTCAGCGTACTATCTCAGGCAGGTGGTCAAGGGCTGGAGTCTCGCGACGATTTACGCCGGCATGTTCCAGTTCATGATCCTGCAGGTGATCTGCGTTGGCCTGATGATCGCCTTCCCCGGCATTGCGACCTGGTTCCCGCACACGCTGCACGAGGCATCCCGCAGTCAGGTCATCCCCGAAGAGTACAAGAAAATCCTGGAACAGCAGAAGCGGGCACCGGGCCTGGAAGACGAAGACTGGCTGACACCAAAAAAGAAGTAAAGTGGCCGGACCTTGTGTACCGGTTGACGTCGCGGCTCCAAAAGCAAGCTGTGGCGGAAAGGACGACAAACGGAAAAGCGCGTTGCGTACGCTGGCTTTCCGTCTTACTTCCGTACGATCGAGCCGGCGCGCCCGACGAGCCGCGCCAGTTGCTTGAAGCGGCTGCCGACGCGGTCGGCGACGAGATCGACCATGCGATGCTCAAACACCAGCATCAACTTGCGGCCGTTGGTGCGGAAATGCGTCGCCGGTAACACGCCGGTGCGCGCCGCCGATATCAGGTGCGCGACGCGAAAGGCCGCGCCGAGAAGGCGGGCGCGCTCGTCCATTGCCGGCGGCACCAGGTCGCGGACGCGCTCCGGCGGCTCGTTCTCTTCGCTTAAGCCCGCGTAGCGATAGAACACCGACAGCGCGACGAAGGCACGGCCCTGATGGCTGATCGAGCCGAAATTGCCGTTGGTGATCAGGCTCAGCGTTTCCTCGCCGCGGTGGTCGGGATGCACCCGCCAGCCGATGTCGGAAAGCAGACAGGCGGCATGGCGCAGGCGGCGGTCCTCCTCGGTCTCGCGCAGCTTCACAACCCTCACGAGGCGATCGGTCCATGAGACCAGTTCCTCGGCGTGGCGTGCGGAGCGCGACAGCAATCCGTTCAGGGTTTGGGCTGCGCAGATGAATCCGTCCTTGGCGCGCTCAGGCGGCGGCAGCATCTCGTAGAGCAGGCCTTCGCGGACGCCGAATGTAGAAAACACGATCGTCTTCGGCCGACCGACGCGGATGATGTATTCGAGCACCAGCGCCGCATAAGTTAGGAGCGGGCGCCGTGCATCCGCGACGATTTCGATATCGGCGAGCAGGTTGGCGGCCACAAGCCGGCGCAGGCGGCGGGCGAAATCGAGCGCGTCGGCGGCAGGTATTGAATAGCCGTGCATCACGCGCAGCGGATAGCCGCTCTGGACGATGTGGATACGCGCGAGCGCGCGCCAGGTGCCGCCGACCGCATAGAAAGTACGGCCATGGCCAGCCTTGAGTTGCGCGACGTTGGACAGATCATCGCGAACGATGCGCTCGGCGCGCTTCAGGGATTTGTCCGAGAGATCCTGCAGCGCCAGGCTTCCCAGCGGCAGCGTGACGCCGCTGCGGACCCGGTTTTTCTGCACGTCGATCAGTTCGAGCGAACCGCCGCCGAGGTCGCCGACGATGCCGTCGGGATTGTGGATGCCGGAGACGACGCCGAGCGCGGAAAGCTTTGCCTCGCGCGGACCGGACAGGATCTGAATCGGCGTGCCGCAGATGCGCTCGGCCTTGGTGATGAAGTCGGGACCGTTCTTGGCGTCGCGGCAGGCAGCGGTGGCGATGGCGAACACGCGGCTCACCTGCTGGATGCGGCACAGCGCCCGGAAACGCCGCAGCGCGGTCAGCGCCTTGGTAACGGCGTCCTCCGCTAACAGGCCGGTGCTCTGCACCTCGCGGCCGAGTCCGCACAGCGCCTTCTCGTTGAAGATGGTGACGAGACTGCGCGCCATCGTCTCATAGACGACGAGACGAACCGAGTTCGAACCGATATCGATGACGGCGACGCTGGAAGCGCGCTTGCGCGGCCGCTTCACAGCCAAGACCCCTTATGATGATTGCTGACGCTCGGTACGGCGCGTAAGGCGGCGCGGCGAAGATTCCTTGAGTGACTTTCCACGGCCTGAGAGACTCGGATTCGTCATGAAATAGTTGTGCAGGTTGAAGGGCTCTTCGCCTTTCGCGGCCTTCATACGCGTTGACGATCCATCCGGCAACAATTGCCAGCTCTGCTCTGTATCCTTCAGGTTCGCGACCATGATCTGTTCGAGAACCTGCTGATGTACCGTGGGATTTTGCAATGGACAGAGGACTTCGACGCGGCGGTCGAGGTTTCGTGGCATCATGTCGGCGGACGAGATATACACAGCCGCCTTCGGCCCGGGCAGGCCTTGCCCCATACCAAAGCAGTAGATTCGGCCGTGCTCCAGGAAGCGGCCGATCACCGATTTGACGCGGATGTTGTCTGATAGCCCGGGCAGGCCGGGCCGCAGGCAGCAGATGCCGCGCACCACCAGTTCGATCGACACGCCGGCCTGTGAGGCCTCGTAGAGCGCGTCGATGATGTCGGGGTCGACCAGCGAATTCATCTTCATCCAGATCGCGCCCGGCTTGCCGTGCCTTACGTGATTGGTCTCGCCCTTGATGTGTTCGATAATGCGCTTGCGTAGCGTCAACGGCGACACCGCCATCCGCTCGATGTCGCTCGGCTCCGCATAGCCGGTGATGTAGTTGAACACTCGCGCCGCGTCGCGGCCGATGATCGGGTCCGAGGTGAAATAGGAAAGGTCGGTATAGATGCGCGCCGTCACCGGGTGGTAGTTACCGGTGCCGGTATGGACGTAGGTCGTCAGGCTGCCGCCTTCACGCCGCACCACCATCGACAGCTTGGCGTGGGTTTTCAGTTCGAGAAAGCCGTATACGACCTGCACGCCGGCGCGTTCGAGGTCGCGCGCCCAGCGGATATTGGCTTCCTCGTCGAACCGCGCCTTCAGCTCGATGAGCGCGGTCACCGACTTGCCGGCTTCCGCGGCCTCGGCGAGCGCCCGCACGATCGGCGAATTGCTCGAGGTGCGATAGAGCGTCTGCTTGATGGCGACGACGTCGGGGTCGCGGAGGGCTTGCTGCAGGAACTGGACGACGACGTCGAAGGATTCGTACGGATGGTGGACGATCAGGTCCTTCTGCCGGATCGCGGCGAAGATGTCGCCGCCATGGTCGCGCACCCGCTCGGGGTGGCGCGGCACGTAGGGCATGAATTCGAGATCGGGCCGGTCTAGCCGGGTGAGCTGCGAGAGTTCATTCATCGCCAGCACGCCATCGACCAGGAACACCTCGTCATCGGCGGCGGAAAGCGCCTGCTGCACGAACGTGCGCAGCGCTTCCGGCATTTTGTCTTCCATTTCCAGCCGGATCACCGAACCGCGCCGCCGCCGCTTCAGCGCGGTCTCGAACAGGCGGACCAGATCTTCGGCCTCTTCCTCGATTTCGAGTTCGGAGTCGCGGATGATGCGGAATGCGCCCTGGCCCTTGACGGTGTAGCCGGGGAACAGCCGGCCGATGAACATTCCGGTGGCTTGCTCCAGCGGGATCAGGTGCACCGCGCCGTCCTTGGTCGCCGGCATCCGGATGAAGCGGTCGATCTTGCCGGGCATGCGGATCAGCGCGTTCATCGCCTTGCCGTCGGAAGTTCGCAGCAATTGCAGCGCGATGGTGAAGCCGAGGCTCGGGATGAACGGGAACGGGTGCGCGGGATCGATCGCCAGCGGCGTCAGCAGCGGGAAAATGTTGCGGAGGAAGTGATCCTCGAGCCAGCCGCGCTCCGCCTTGGTGAAGTCGTGACCATCGACGAGCTTGATGCCGGCATCCGACAGGGTGGTGCGCAGATCGCGCCAGATCGCCTGCTGGTCGGAAGCGAGTTCCGAAACCGTCCTGTTGATGAGGGTGAGCTGCTCGGACGGCGTCAGGCCGTCGGGGCTGCGTTCGGCGATGCCTTCACGGACCTGCGCCTTGATGCCGGCGACGCGGACCATAAAGAACTCATCAAGGTTATTGGCTGAAATCGACAGGAATCGCACTCGTTCCAGCAACGGATGGCCCAGATTGACCGATTCCTCGAGCACCCGGCGGTTGAAATGTAGCCAGGATAGTTCCCGATTGATGAATCGCTCCGGGCTCGCGGCGATCGTGGGCGGAGCCTCGGCAATCGGCTCTTTTTCTTTTAGTTCAACAGCTTGTACCAATTCCATAAGGCTTTGATCCATCGCGAGCGAGGCAGGGCCGACTTTAAGGGAATGCGGCCCACAGCATGTGATACGCCGATGACGTTTCAATGACATTGATGTTCCGCGCGGAGCCGCGTCAAGGCGGCAGGACGCAGCAGGAGCTGTCCGATCAGGCGTTGCGCAAGAGTTCCGCGGCCAGCGCCCGGGTGACCGGCCGGCCGAGCCGCAGCGCCTCGGTATCCAGGAGCTCAACCGCCTGGCGAGCAGCGGCATAGGAGCGCTCGATCCGGGTGGCGAGGTAGCTCACCACCGTCTCGTCGATGCTCAATTGGCGGTCTGCGCAGAATTTGACGATCAGGCCACGAAACAGCAGGTCATCCGGCGGCAATAGCGAGACGACGGGTGCGGCGCGCAGCCGCGACCGGAGATCGCGCAGTTCGATCTCGAACGCCGCTGGTGGAACGCGTCCCGTGATCAGGACGAAGGCTCCATCCTCGCGCGCCAGGTTCAGGAGGTGAAACAGGGCGCGTTCGTCGAAGTCGGCAGGCCTCAGATCCTCGACCACCAGCGCCCCGGTGGCGAGTGCGCCGGGAACGGCAGCGGCGTCAAGCGCATGTGCCGAGATCGAGCGCGCGCCTGCCTGTTCGGCCCAGATGGCGGCGAGATGGCTCTTGCCGGAGCCCTCCGGCCCGGCCAGCAGCATGATGCGGTTCGGCCAGTCGGGCCAGCTTTCGATCAGCGAGAGTGCGGCTTCATTGGCCGGACCCTCGAGGAAATTGTCGCGCGTCAAGCTCTCCGCATGCGGCAGCGCAAAGGCAAGCTGACGAGGTTGAACGCGAACTGCCACGCAAATCTCCAGGCCGGGATCTTGCAGCCTTCATAGCGTTTTCGAGCGAAAGGCTGCACCGGATTTGATCCGGGGTGGGCACCGGCTTGCGAGAAGAAAGCGCGTTAAAACAAAAGAGCAACCTAGCGCGCTTCGATCGTGCTCATGTGCCGCACCCACTCGATGAGATAGAGCGAGACGGAAACCAAAGTAAAGACCGTAACAAAACCCATCAGGATCACGTCGTAGGGCGCCGGCTTGAAGTTGAAACCGAGCGACGCCAGTACCAGCGCCGCGAACGCCACCTGTGCCACCGTATTGAGCTTCGACACCATCAAGGGCTTCATCGGGATCGGCTTGTCGAACAGCCATGACACGATCACGGCTGTGACGATCATGATGTCGCGCGACACCACGAGGATGACAAGCCAGCGCGGCACCGCACCCCAGATGCCGAGCGCCACGAAGATCGAAACCAAAAGTGCCTTGTCAGCAAGCGGGTCGAGCAGGGCGCCCAGTTCACTCGACATGTTGAAGCGCTTGGCGAGAAACCCGTCGACGGCGTCGCTGACCCCTGCAATGACGAAGATCGCGAAGGCGATTTCCATCTGGCTGGAAACGATCGCCCAGACGATGACTGGCACCAGGATGATGCGCCCCAGCGTAATGATATTTGGAATGCTCAACTCGGTCGCTTCCCGGCTCCCGGCCTAGATCCGGCCCCTGGCGGGTTTAGCCGGCTGTTATCTACATAGTATATGCGCCGAGCGCTTGCGAGCCATTGCAGGATCGTGGAATTCCTCGTAACCAGCCGTCATCATACTGGAATTGGGCATGAACGACCGCAAAAACGGGCTGACCTACGCGGATTCGGGGGTCGATATCGATGCGGGCAACCGCCTGGTCGATCTCATCAAGCCGATGGTGCGCGCCACCGCCCGGGCCGGCGCCGATGCCGAAATCGGCGGTTTTGGCGGCCTGTTCGACCTCAAAGCGGCGGGTTTCAAGGATCCGGTGCTGGTGGCGGCGACCGACGGCGTCGGCACCAAGGTCAAGATCGCAATCGAGACCGGCCTCCATGGCGGTATCGGCATCGACCTGGTCGCGATGTCGGTCAATGACCTCGTCGTGCAGGGCGCGGAACCGTTGTTCTTCCTCGACTATTTTGCCTGCGGCAAGTTGGACCCCGAGGCCGCGGCGGCCATCGTGGCCGGCATCGCCGAGGGCTGCCGGGAGTCCGGCTGCGCCCTGATCGGCGGCGAGACCGCCGAGATGCCGGGGCTCTACAAGGATGGCGATTACGACCTCGCAGGCTTTGCGGTCGGGGCTGCCGAGCGCGGCACGCTCCTGCCGAGCGCGGACATTGCCGTGGGCGACGCCGCGATCGGACTGGCTTCGTCCGGCGTTCACTCCAACGGCTTTTCGCTGGTCCGCAAAATCGTCGCACAATCCCGCGTGGCTTTCGATGCGCCGGCGCCGTTCTCGCCGGTCATGACGCTGGGTGGCGCGCTGCTGGCGCCGACGCGGCTCTATGTGAAATCTTGCCTCCGCGCGATCCGCGAAACGGGCGCGATCAAGGGGCTTGCCCACATCACCGGCGGCGGCTTCACCGACAACATCCCACGCGTGCTGCCAAAGCACCTCGGCGTCGGCATCGATCTGGCGCGGCTGCCGGTGCTGCCGGTATTCAAGTGGCTGGCGGAGCAGGGCGGCATCGCCGAACTCGAATTGCTGCGCACCTTCAACTGCGGCATCGGCATGGTCGCCATCGTCAAGCCTGATGCTGTCGAGAAGGTGACGGAGATCCTGGCTGAAAGCGGCGAGACCGTCGCCTTGCTCGGCGAAGTGATCCCGGCTGCTGGCGAACATCGCGTGGTCTACAACGGCCATCTCGATCTCGCGCAATGAAGCGCCGGGTCGCCATCCTGATCTCGGGGCGCGGGTCGAACATGGCCGCGCTGATCGATGCGGCGAAGGCTGCGGATTTTCCGGCCGAGATCGTCGCCGTCATTTCCAACCGGGCCGATGCGCCTGGGCTGGAGAAGGCAGCCGCGAGCGGCATTCCGACGAGGGTCATCGAGAGCAAGCCGTTCGGCAAGGATCGCGCGAGCTTCGAGGCGGTCCTGCAGCGGACGCTGGAGGAAGAAAATGTCGAGTTGATCTGCCTGGGCGGATTCATGCGGCTGTTCACCGCTGACTTCGTGCAGCGCTGGTACGGAAGAATGCTCAACATCCATCCCTCGCTGCTGCCATCCTTTCCGGGTCTCGATCCGCACGGGCAGGCGTTGCAGGCCGGGGTCAAGATCTCGGGCGCGACCGTGCACTTCGTGATTCCCGAAACCGACGCCGGCCCGATCGTGATGCAGGGCGCGGTGACAGTGACCGACGACGATACGGCAGAGACGTTGTCGCAGCGCATTCTCGGCATCGAGCATCGCATCTACCCCGAGGCGCTGCGTTTGCTTGCGAGCGGAAAACTTCGCCTCGAAGGCGACATCTGCAAGGTCGCGGACGGGGCCGACCGCGACGGTACCCTGATTTCGCCGCGGACGATCTGATATTATCCGCCGGTGTGCGCGAACGAGCGCGACAACCGCGCTCCGCAAGATACATCGAGGTTCCATGATCACGCTCTATGGCTCCGGGCCCAATTTCGGCCTTCCCGACGCAAGCCCGTTCGTGACCAAGGCTGAGACCTTGCTGCGAATGTCGAAACTGCCGTTCAAAAAGGCGTTGATGAGCTTTTCGAAAGCGCCCAAGGGCAAGATTCCCTACATTGAGGATGATGGCCAACTGCTCGGCGATTCCACGCTGATCCGCTGGCATCTCGAAAAGAAATACGGCATCGATTTCGACCAGGGCCTCAGCGCCGAGCAGCTCGCCATCTCCTGGGCCTTCGAGAAGATGGCGGAGGACAATCTCTACTGGGCCAGCGTTTACTTCCGCTGGATGATTGAGGACAATTTCCGCAAAGGTCCGGTCAATTTCTTCAAGGGGGTGCCGGCGCCGGTCAGGCCGGTCGTCGTTTCGATGATCCGCCGCCGCCTGCGCAAGACGCTGCACGGCCAGGGAATCGGCCGTCACTCCGAGGACGAGATCACCGCGATCGGAATCCGCTCGATCGACGCGATGGCGGCCTATCTCGGCGACAAGCCATTCTTCATGGGCAGGGAGCCCGCCGGCATCGACGCCACGATGTTTGCTTTCGCGGTCAGCGCGATTTGTCCGCTGTTCGAGTCGGATTTGCAGCGGGCGGCTGCAAGCCATGCCAACTTACGGCGGTATGTCGGCCGAATGACCGCGCGATTCTATCCGGAACTCCGCGAGATCGCTGGCTGCGAGGCGGCGGCGTGAATTCCAGGGCAAGGCGCAAACAAATCCCCCGGCGATGCCGGGGGTAATCAGCGTGGATGAAGTCTAGGTGACCTTGAGGTTTTCCGCTGATGTCTTGCCGCGGTTTTCGACAAGGTCGTACTCGATGTGCTGGTTCTCGTTGAGAGTACTGAGTCCTGCACGCTCGACGGCCGAGATGTGGACGAACACGTCCTTCTCGCCGACCGCCGGCTTGATGAACCCATAACCCTTGGTGGGGTTGAACCACTTGACGGTGCCCTTGTGCATCGCCATCGCCTGTCTCCAAGTTTGGTCTAGATACAAAAAAGACGCGGTCACGTTTTCCACGTGCCACGCCACAAACGGGCTTCCCGGTAGCTGCTAGATTTCCTGCTCGCGAAACGCACAGTCGAACGGCCTGAATCCGATTGCGCTTGGGATTGCAACACGAAATTTGGACGTTCGCAAGGTTCTGGCGGGCTTCCGGAAATCGTTCTGGTGTCGCGGGCTGTGGCAGCCGAACCACAGCAGCGCGTATTCGGCAGCGCGCCGATTGACCGGTTGCACGAACTAGGGGCAAATCGTTACGGTTTATCGGCATTTGCGCATTTTTCGGGCTGGCGCTTTCGCCCTCTGGAATGGACTACATGCGCGGCTCACGGCGGCCTTCGCGAGCATGGACAATCGGAACCGGGCAGGCGCTTGCATGTCTGGCCGCGATTGCGTTCGCTGTCATCTCCGCCATGTCCGCCGCCCACGCGCAATCGCCGACGCCCACGCCCACCCCGACACCCACGCCTTCGCAGACGCCTAGCCCGACTCCGACCGTGATCAATTCGACGGTCTCATCGGGCGCGACGCTGACCAATCTCGGCAGCAATTTCCTGGAACGGCTGGGCAGCCAGTCGAGCAACGGCTTCAATCGCCTGCAGCGAACCAATCCCGGCGGCGGCGGCGCCTCCGAGAGCATGGAAGCGCCGCGCTACCAGACCTGGTTCGAAGGCTACGGCAACTGGACCAAGAACGGCGCGGTCGGCGAATTCGTCGGCGACAGCAGAAAGACCTGGGGCGGCGTGGCAGGCATTGGCGCGCGGGTGATGCCGGGCATCAATGTCGGCTTTTCCATCGACCAGAGCAGCTCGGCGATCGACATTCCGCTGGCGCTGCAATCGGCCACCATCGACCTGACTCAGCTCGGGTTCACGGCCTCCGTCGATAGCGGGCCGTGGACCTGGGCCAGCGCGGTCGTGCATGGTTTTGGCAACATCAATTCGCGCCGAGACACGGGGCTCGGGATTGCGGCCGCCGGATACAATGCGCGGCTCGACGGCGTGTTGAGCGAGATCAGCTATTACTGGTCCAAGGACCAGGGCCGCGTCGTGCCCAAGGCCGCACTCGAATATGTCCGCGCGCGGACCGGATCACTGCAGGAGATCGGAGGCCTCGATCCCGTGGCGGCAACAGGCGCCACCGTGCAGCGCGCGCGGCTGCTGATCGGCGCGGAGATCGGCCATTACTGGATCTTCGACGGCAAGATTCTCGACCTGTCGGGCTACGGCAAGTTCGTCGATAATGTCGTGCAGAATTTCTCCGACGTCACCGTCACCCTTGGCGCCCAAAGCCTCACGCTGCAGGGCATCGGCGAGAGCCGGTACGGCGCCGATGCCGGCGCCTCGGCATCGCTGAGCCTGACCAATACCGCGCGGCTCTACGTCAACTACGACGCCAAGCTCCGGGCCGCGGTGCAGTCGCATCAGGGCACGGTGGGGCTTGAGTTGAAGTGGTAGCCCAGTTCGTGTCCCGGACGCGGCGCAGCACGCAGTGATGCGCCGCAGAGCCGGGACCCATGGCTCGCGGCATATGGACCCCGGATCAGCAGCGCACCGCTTCGCGCTGCGCAGCATCCGGGGAGCGCGAGAGTCTACGCCCGGTCGACCCGGATAACTCGGCCTTTTTCTATCGCGAGCGCCAGCCGGCCGTGCTTCAGCGCCAGCGCCGCTTCGCCGAACAATTCGCGGCGCCAGCCGTGTAATGCAGCGACGTCGGCATGGTCGTCGGCGGCGATCTGGTCGAGATCGTCGACGGTAGCGATCACCTTGCTGGCGACGGCGTGGCGTTCGGACGTCATCCGCAGCAGCACTTTCAGGAGCTCGACGGTCGCGGCGCCATTCGAACTGCCGCGCGGTTTTTCGATCTTTGGCAAGGTGGAGTGATCGCGGGCGAGGCCGCGCTGCACGGCGGCGATGATGTCGCTGCCCCATTTGGAGCGGTCAAAGCCTTTCGGCAGCGAGCGCAGGCTGGCGAGACGCTCCAGTGAGGTCGGCGCGTGGGTCGCGATGTCGCCGACTGCGTCGTCCTTCAGCACGCGTGAGCGCGGCACGTCGCGGCTTTGCGCTTCCTGCTCGCGCCAGGCCGCGACTTCCATCAGCACCGCAAGCTCCTTCGGCTTGCGGACCCGGCTCTTGAGCCGCTCCCAGGCGCGCTCGGGGTGGAAATCGTAGGTCCTTGGCGAGGTCAGGACTTCCATCTCCTCGCTGACCCAGTCGCTGCGGCCGCGCTTCTTCAAATCGGTATCGAGGGCGGCAAAGACGTCGCGCAAATGGGTGACGTCGGAGATCGCGTAATGCATCTGCTCCGGCGTCAGCGGCCGGCGCGACCAGTCGGTGAAACGGTGGGTTTTGTCCGGCCGGTGGCCGGTGACGCGCTCGACGAGCTGGTCATAGGCGATGCTGTCGCCATAGCCCAGCACCATCGCGGCCACTTGCGTATCGAAGATCGGATGCGGAATGGTGCCGGACTGGTGCCAGACGATCTCGATATCCTGGCGGGCGGCGTGGAATACTTTCAGCACCGCCTCGTTGCCCATCAGATCGAAGAACGGCTTGAGGTCGATGCCGGGCGCCAGCGTGTCGATCACGACGGCTTCGTCCGCGCTCGCCATCTGCACGACGCAGAGCAGGGGGTAGTACGTCGTCTCCCGCAGGAACTCGGTATCGACGGTGATGACCTTGTGTTGGGCGAGCCGGGAGCAGGCGGCGGCGAGGTCGGAAGTGGTGGTAATCAGATCCATGAACAATCCATGACGCGTCGGACAGGCGTTCTGCCGAAAACGCTGATATGTCAAGGGTGTCGCGGAGGATTTGAGCCTTGCATTTGAGCCTGAGCACGGCTTTTTTGCGTCGTCTTGAGGGCCGGCGACGCCCGGCAACGCATGCGGCACGGTTTTGATCGGTCGACCGGGCGGCGGCGCTGTGTAGGATGGGTGGAGCGAAAGCGATACCCATCATATCGGGGCGACGGTGATGAGTTTCGCCAAGGGCTCAACCACTCTACGTGATCACTCGTAGCGCACGTGCCGCGACCGCCGACGGCCCGACGGGATCGCGAGCACGACGAGGCAGAGCGCAATCATCACCAGTCCCACGAATTCGAAAGCAAAGGCGTCCACGGCAATTCTCCCCAGTAAACCGTTAGAATTGCGGGGAGCGCGTTGAGCGTTTGTTAATTTGTGGAACCGTGCAGGGAAGCGCGTCGTCGGATGGTGGATGGCTGCTTAAGGAGTTGGGTTAACGGCAGTGTGTGTAGGATGGTAGAGCGAAGCGAAACCCATCAGCATCACGCGAGCTAGTGATGGGTTTCGCTCTACCCATCGTACGGTTCTGTTTGGCGGGCCGTGAGCTCTCACCACGTCATTGCGAGCGAAGCGAAGCAATCCATAGCGCCACAAGGAGATAGATTGCTTCGTCGCTGCGCTCCTCGCAATGACGTGGAAAGATCAGCGTCTTTACGTCCCGCAGAATGTCCGCAGCACGCGTTGGTCCGGTAGTGGCGGATCGGCGTAGGCCGCGAACTCGGGCTGATCCTCGTACGGCTTCGACAGCACCGTCAGCAATTCCTCGAACGGCGTATAGTCGTTGTTCACGGCGGCGGCGATTACGGCTTCGACGCGATGGTTGCGCGGGATGAACGCCGGATTCACCGAGCGCATTGCGGCCTGCCGCTCGGCGGCGGATTGCGGCTCGTCGGCGAGGCGTTGGCGCCAGCGTGCGGCCCACTCGTCGTACGCGGCGGGATCGGTGAACTGATCGCGCACCTTGTTCTCGGCGGGATCACCCGCAGCATCAGCGAGGCGACGGAAGGTGAGGGTGAAGTCGGCGGTGTTCTTCGCCATGGCGTCGAGCAGGTCCTGGATCAAGGCTTCATCGCCGTCGCGCGCGGTGAACAGGCCGATCTTTTTGCGCAGGCCTGACTGATAGGCGGCGGTGAATTTGTCGGCGAATTCGCCGAGGATGAACTGCGCCTGTTCGATCGCCTTGTCTTGCTCGTCGGCAAACAGCGGCAGCAAGCATTCGGCGAGCCGCGTCAGATTCCACAGCGCGATGCGCGGCTGGTTGGCGTAGGCGTAGCGGCCCATCTCGTCGATCGAGGAGAACACCTGCGCGGGGTTGTATTCGTCCATGAACGCGCACGGGCCGTAGTCGATGGTCTCGCCCGAGATCGAGGTATTGTCGGTGTTCATGACGCCATGGATGAAGCCGACCAGAAGCCAGCGGGCGACCAGATCGGCTTGGCGGGCGACGACGCCTTCGAGCAGCGCGTGATAGGGACGCTCGGCCTCGGCGACATCAGGATAGTGCCGCGCGATGACGTGGTCGGCGAGCTTGCGCACGCCGTCGGTATCGCCGCGCGCTGCGAAGAACTGGAAGGTGCCGACACGGACGTGACTGGCGGCGACACGCGTGAGCACCGCGCCGGGCAGCATGGTCTCGCGCATGACATTCTCGCCGGTGATCACGGCGGCGAGTGAGCGGGTGGTGGGAATGCCGAGCGCAAACATCGCCTCGCTCACGATGTATTCGCGCAAGACCGGTCCAAGCGCGGCGCGGCCGTCGCCCCGGCGCGAAAATGGCGTAGGCCCGCTGCCCTTGAGCTGGATGTCGCGGCGGACGCCGTCCTTGTCGATGACTTCGCCGAGCAGGATGGCGCGGCCATCGCCGAGCTGGGGCACGAACTGGCCGAACTGGTGGCCGGCATAGGCCATGGCGATCGGGTCGGCGCCCTCGGGCAGGCGCTTGCCGGCGAGGATTTCCGCCCCTTCGGGACTCTCCAGCACATCGGGATCGATACCAAGGTGGACGGCCAGCGCCCGGTTCAGCTTGATCAGCCGCGGGGCGGCGACCGGGGTAGGGGCCACGCGGGCGAAAAAGTTCGCCGGCAACGCCGAATAGGTGTTCTGGAATGGGAAATGAATGGTCATGGCTTAAAGATAGGCGCGGCCCCGGAATAGGCAAACGGTCCAGATGCGGGCTCGCCGAAATGGCCGTTTTGACCCGAAAACAGCCCCGCCATTGGTTGCCGCCCCCGGCTGCGTCGGGTAAACCCCTCCGCAACTTCGGGCCGGCTTTGGCCCCCGATTATCAACCTCCGACATCTGTTTTTTTGGGACTTCCATGCATCGCTACCGGTCACATACATGCGGCGCGCTCCGCGAGAGCGACATCGGGCAAACTGCCCGTCTTTCCGGCTGGTGCCACCGTATCCGCGACCATGGCGGCGTGCTGTTCATCGATTTGCGCGACCATTACGGCATCACCCAATGCGTGGCCGACCCGGATTCGCCGGCGTTCAAGGACGTGGAAAAGTTCCGCTCGGAATGGGTGGTGCGGATCGACGGCAAGGTGCGCCGCCGCCCTGAAGGCACCGACAATCTGGAACTGCCGACCGGGAAGGTCGAGGTTTACGTCAGCGAGATCGAGGTGCTGGGTCCGGCCGGCGAATTGCCGCTGCCGGTGTTCGGCGAGCAGGAATATCCTGAAGACATCAGGCTCAAGTACCGCTTCCTCGACCTTCGTCGCGAGAAGCTGCACCAGAACATCATGACCCGCGGCGCCATCGTCGATTCCATGCGCCGGCGGATGAAGGAGCAGGGGTTCTTCGAGTTCCAGACCCCGATCCTGACGGCATCCTCGCCGGAAGGCGCGCGCGACTTTTTGGTGCCGTCGCGCATTCATCCGGGCAAGTTCTATGCGCTGCCGCAGGCACCGCAGCAGTACAAGCAGCTCCTGATGATGAGCGGCTTCGACCGCTACTTCCAGATCGCGCCGTGTTTTCGCGACGAGGACCCGCGCGCCGACCGCCTGCCGGGCGAGTTTTATCAGCTCGATGTCGAGATGAGCTTCGTCACGCAGGAGGACGTGTTTGCGGCGATGGAGCCTGTTGTCACCGGCGTGTTCGAGGAATTTGCCAAGGGCAAGCCGGTGACCAAAGGCTGGCCGCGGATTCCGTTTGCGGAAGCCTTACGCAAGTACGGCACCGACAAGCCGGACCTGCGCAACCCGATTGTGATGCAGGACGTCTCCGAACACTTCCGCGGCTCCGGCTTCAAGGTGTTCGCGCGGATGCTGGAAGACCCAAAAAACCAGGTCTGGGCGATTCCCGGACCAACCGGCGGTAGCCGCGCGTTCTGCGACCGCATGAACTCGTGGGCGCAGGGCGAGGGTCAGCCCGGCCTCGGCTACATCATGTGGCGCGAGGGCGGCGAGGGCGCGGGACCGCTCGCCAACAACATCGGCGCGGAGCGGACGGCTGCGATCCGGGGGCAGCTCGGCATGAAGGAGGGCGATGCCGCCTTCTTTGTTGCCGGCGACCCGGAAAAATTCTGGAAGTTTTCAGGTCTGGCCCGCACCAAGGTGGGCGAGGAATTGAACCTGATCGACAAGGACCGGTTCGAGCTTGCCTGGATCGTCGACTTCCCGATGTACGAGTACAACGAGGAAGACAAGAAGGTCGACTTCTCGCACAACCCGTTCTCGATGCCGCAGGGCGGCCTCGATGCACTTAACGGGCAGGATCCGCTGACCATCAAGGCGTTCCAGTACGACATCACCTGCAATGGCTACGAGATCGCCTCCGGCGGTATCCGCAACCACAAGCCGGAAGCGATGGTGAAGGCGTTCGAGATCGCGGGCTATGGCGAGAAGGATGTCGTCGAGCGTTTCGGCGGCATGTATCGCGCGTTCCAGTACGGCGCCCCGCCGCATGGCGGCATGGCGGCCGGCGTCGACCGCATCGTGATGCTGCTCTGCGGCACCACGAATTTGCGCGAAATCTCGCTGTTCCCGATGAACCAGCAGGCCGTGGACCTCCTGATGGGCGCGCCGTCGGAGGTCACCACAAAGCAGCTCCGCGAGCTTCACATCCGGCTCAATCTGCCGGACAAGGGATAGGCACGCGACGGCTCAGAGCGCCGTCGCGGCCTCCAGCCGAAACTGCGACAAGGCAATGAGCGGATCGGTCTGAAGCAGATGGAATAGCTGCATAGCCGGAATCTTGCCGAGCGGTGTAAGCTTGATCGTGAGGGTTGTCCCCGGCGTCTCGATGAAGCGCGCCAGCGAATCCACCACCGCCTCTGCATCGGGATTACTGGCCGCCGTTTTGGCACCGCTGTCCCTGACATCCTTGACGATCGCCTGCCGCGCCGCGTCGCGGCTGATGTTCTGCATCCGGGCATAATGGGCGACCGCGCGATCAACGACACCGAGATCGCGCACCGTGAGTTCGATTCCGCCGGCCTCGATTTGCGTCGCCATGGCGGCTGCCTGAAGCGGATTGATCGAGAACACCTCGCGCGGCACGTTGGCGAGCGAAATTCTTGCCGACGCTTTCAGCATGCCACCAAGCTCGACCGTTGCCGGCTCCAGCACGAATGAGCGTGATGCTTCGGTCCACGCCGTACCGAGATCGAGATCGAGCGCCAACTTGTCGAGGCCCGCGGCAATCAGCATTCGCTGGCCGGGATGCGTCGCGTCGAGCGGACCGGACATCTTCGCGATCAGCCGTGCCTTGCTCGGAATCGGTCCGACGAACTGCCCCCAGTCCAAGCTAACGAGGTCGACATTGATCGGCTTGCCGGTGTTCTTGTAGGGGGCAGCGAAGCCCTTGAGCTCGGCGCCCTCGAGCAGCGCGATCATGCCGAGCGCCTGGTCGGCCGGCGGCTGTTGCGTCGGGTTTGAGAACTGCGCGGTCATGCGCAACAAGCCGGCGACATCGACGCTCTTGAGCGCGAAGCGGGCGAGCTTGACCGGACCCTGCGGCGTCCGGCCGTCAAAACCCTCGACTGCGAATTCGCCCGTCTTTCCGTTCTCCAGACTGAAGCGCATCGACGCGAGCTTGAAGCCGCCCTCCGGTATATCCATCGAAATGCCGCGTATCTCGGCATTTCCGATGCGCACGCCCTCGTAGATTTTGGCCGCCTGCTCCATCATTTCGCGCGCCTGCGCCGGCGTGGGCTGGGCAGTGCCGGACGGCATCGTTGCCAGCAGCGCAGCCAACTGCAATCGCGAGGGCCGCGCCCCGATATCGTCCGCCGTCAGCCCCTCGATACGCAGCGCCGGACCTTGCCCTGAGTTGATCGTATAGGCACCGGCACTAATCTGCCGGTAGACGCGGTAGTATTGGTCGTCATTGGTGCGCTGCGGATCGAGGATGGCTGCGGCGGCTAGCGTATCGACGTCCTGCGCAGCAAGATTGGCCAGGTCTCCGGTCACCTTCTCGGGCTTACCCTTCGGTTGCGTGGTCCCTGTGAATGTCATTCGGTCGATAGTGACAGCGGCGATCCTGCCGGCCTTCATGTCGCGCAGCGTAAGGTTGGAATAGGCGAATTCTCCCTTCCCCAGCGCCGGGTTTCCGGAGTTCATGGTACCCGCAACGGTGGGTGCCGTGATCGAGGAGGCGGTGACCGCACCAAACTGTTCGATAAGCAATCGATACAGATCTATCGTCGAGGAGGACGCCGGTGGCCGCGGCAGGCTTGCCGGACCGGAAAAATCCTTCGCCGCGATCCGCGGCACCTTATAGGTGACTTGCCAATCTGCCCCTGCCGGCATGCTGGCATTGATTTCGAGGTCGATCGCGTCAATCGCATCGGCCGAGAATCGCGTCGCATCCGGCTGATCGACGCCTGTGGCTGTGATGCTGGCAATCTTCACGCGAACCGGGGGCTGCGATGCCGATTCAGTCGCGATATCGTCTATCCTGAGCGTTCGGCTCTTCAGGTCGAACGACACCTTGCCGTGGCTGGCCTTGCCGCCGGTGGCTCTGATCTGCTCGAACGCGGCCTCGACCTCGCGCGCGATTCGATGCTGGGTGTAGAACTCGAAGCCGAAGAAGCCGCCCACCGCGATCACGACCGCGGCGACCAGACCCAGCAATATCTTTACCATTAGTTGTGCTCCGGTCGCCGACGTGGCGGGGGGGCAGATTTGCCATACTGTCGGCCGGGGGGATGGGGTAGGGAGACGAATATGCTACCGGATTTGCTGCTCTGCGTCGATGAGCCCCTGTTGACGGCAGCGTTCTCGGATGTTGCATCCAAGTGGTCGCCCGTGCTTCACATCCCCCTCATTTTGCCGGCAAACTGACCCCTGATCTGGAAGTATCAATAAGGCAAGAGTTCGGGACCGGAAACGCGGGAGCCTACATGTCGTCCTATTCTGAAGATCTGCGTTCTGCGGCGCTCGCGTATCATCGGCTGCCGCGGCCCGGTAAACTCGAGATCCAGGCGACCAAGCCGCTCGCCAACCAGCGCGACCTCGCGCTGGCCTATTCACCGGGCGTGGCGGCGGCCTGCACCGAGATCGCCAATAATCCGGCCGAAGCGGCGTCGCTGACTTCCCGCGCCAATCTCGTCGCCGTGGTCTCCAACGGTACCGCGGTCTTGGGGCTCGGCAATATCGGTCCCTTGGCGTCCAAGCCCGTGATGGAAGGCAAGGCGGTCCTGTTCAAGAAATTCGCCGGGATCGATGTGTTCGACATCGAGATCGCCGCCGACACTATCGAGCGCGTGGTCGAGACGGTAGCGGCGCTCGAGCCGACCTTCGGCGGCATCAATCTCGAGGACATCAAGGGACCGGAATGCTTTGAGATCGAGGCGCAGCTCAAGGAGCGCATGAAGATCCCGGTGTTCCACGACGACCAGCATGGCACGGCGATCATCGTAGGAGCCGCCATCGTTAATGGCTTGCTGTTGAACGGCAAGAAATTGCCCGAAGTGAAGATCGTCTGCTCCGGCGCTGGTGCTGCCGCGATCGCGTGCCTCAATCTGTTGGTATCGATGGGCGCACAGCGCAAGAACATCTGGGTCTGCGACATCGACGGCGTCGTGCATGAGGGGCGCAACACGCTGATGGACCGCTGGAAGGCGGTCTATGCGCAAAAAACGAGTGCGCGCGTGCTGGCTGACGTGATCGGCGGCGCGGATATTTTCTTAGGTTTGTCTGCGCCCAACGTGCTCACATCAGAGATGGTCAAGTCGATGGCTGACCAGCCGCTGGTGATGGCGCTGGCCAATCCGACCCCGGAAATCATGCCGGACGAAGCCAGGAAGGCGCGCCCCGACGCGATGATCTGCACCGGGCGTTCCGACTTTCCGAACCAGGTCAACAACGTCCTGTGCTTTCCGTTCATCTTCCGCGGCGCGCTCGACGTCGGCGCCACCGGGATCAACGAGGAAATGAAACATGCCGCCGTCGAAGCGATCGCGCAGCTCGCGCGCGATCCGCCGTCGGATGCGGTGGCGCAGGGTTTTGACAGTGGTGAGACGCAAGGCTTCGGCCCGGGCTCGCTGATCCCGAGCCCATTCGATCCGCGGCTGATCCTGCGCATCGCGCCGGCAGTGGCGAAGGCTGCGATGGAATCCGGCGTGGCGACACGCCCGATCACGAATTTCGAGGAATATACCGCGCTCTTGGAACGCTTCGCCTTCCGCTCCGGCCTCGTCATGAAGCCGGTGTTCGCCAAGGCCAAGACCCAGCCGGTTCGCGTGATCTATGCCGAGGGCGAGGACCAGCGCGTGCTGCGCGCGACGCAGGTCGTGCTGGAAGAGAAGCTGGCGCGGCCGATCCTGGTCGGGCGGCCTTCCGTGGTCGAAGCCAGGATCAAGCGGTTCGGCCTCTCGATCAAGGCCGGGCAGGATTTTGACCTCGTCAACCCGGAAGACGATCCGCGCTACCGCTCCTACGTGCAGACCTATATCGACGTGGCTGGAAGGCGCGGCGTCACGCCCGAGGCTGCGCGCACCGTGGTTCGCACCAACAACACCGTGATTGCCGCGCTCGCAGTGGTGCGCGGCGAGGCTGATGCCATGATCTGCGGCGTCGAAGGCCGCTATATGAGCCATCTGCGCCATGTCCGTGAAATCATCGGCTTCCTGCCCGGCGTCAGCGATTTCGCAGCGCTGGCGATGATGATCACCAGCAAGGGTTCCTATTTCATCGCAGATACCCAGGTGCGTCCGAATCCGAGCGCCGAGGAGCTGGCGGAGGTGGCGTCGCTAGCGGCAACCCATGTCCAGCGGTTCAACATGAAGCCACGCGTCGCCTTCGTGTCACATTCCGACTTCGGCAGTTATGATACGGATTCCTCGCGCAAGATGCGCCGTGCCACCGCGCTTCTGAAAGAAAAGCATCCGGAGCTCGAGGCCGACGGCGAGATGCAGGGCGATACCGCGCTCTCGGCCGCCGCGCGAAAACTCGTGCTGCCGCATTCGAACCTGGAAGGCGACGCTAACATCCTGATCATGCCGAACCTCGACACCGCCAACGTCGCCTACCAGATGATCAAGACGCTGGCGGATGCGCTTCCCGTTGGTCCGATCCTGATCGGCCCGGCACGCCCGGCGCACATCCTCACCCCGGGGGTGACGGCGCGCGGCGTCCTCAACATGACGGCGGTCGCCGCCGTCGAAGCCCAGGAGCGCGCCGGCCGCCAGCAGCCAACCTTGTTTGGGTAGATCCCGTTTCAGACTGAATCAAAATCGGGATGTAGCCTCTTGTTCTGACGTATTTTCTTCAAGCGAAGCGCCGCCTGTCCCGGATCAAACCCGGGGCAGGCTTGTGCTTCGAAAATGCGATGATCAAGAAAGCGCCTTGGTTCTGCTTCTATAGGAATGTCTGGTTGGGGCGCGCGCAGGCTCCTGCGCGGATGGTTTCGATTTGAGCGTTTGAAAAGCGGAGACGAAACGCCCATAATCGTTTCGCGCCGCCTGCTATCTTTTGCATGCCATTCAGTGAGGCCGATCCCATGCCAGCGTTAGTCACCTTCGGGCGAGTCCTGTTCGCCGTCCTTTTCATGTACACGGGAGCGACCAAGCTCTTCGCTATACAGCAGACGGCGGACTTTATCGCATCCAAGGTGACCATTCCCGCGATGCTTGCGCCCTATACGTCGCAGCTCGAGACCATGGCCGGCATGCCGATGCCGCAACTACTGGCGGTCGGCGTCGGCGGTTTCGAAATCCTCGCCGGCCTGATGATCGCGGTCAATTTCGGCGCGCGCTTCTTCGCGATCCTCTTGATCTTCTTCGTGCTCGCCACGACCTTCTACTTCCACGATTTCTGGAATCAGCCGGCGCCTGAGAATGCCAAGACGTTGATCGAGGCTCTGAAGAATCTGTCGATCATCGGCGCCCTGTTCATGATCGCGGGATACGGCAAGGGTCCGCGGCCGAACGAGCCGGCTTACGGGGACATCTAAGTCGCGGTCAGAAATTCCGGATCGCAACGCGCGGGCCATCGAGCGTCGCGGCCGCATTCGGCGGCGGCGCGACGTGCTCGATCTGTGCGGTACGCGCTGCCATCCTGCGCGCCTGCAGCCATTGCGGGAACCACATCGCGATCGCAGGGAAGGCCAGCACCAGGACCACGCAGACGCACTGGATAACCATGAAGTCGGCCATGCCCCGGTAGATCAGCCTCAGGTTCCATTCCTTGACGACCTGCTTGAGATAGTAGGCCGACATGGCGACCGGCGGAGAGAGGAAGGCGGTTTGCAGCACGACCGCGACGAGGCAACCGAACCAAACCATGTCGTAGCCGAGGCCCTTGGCCACCGGCGCCAGCATCGGTAGGAAGATGAACACGATGGCCGGCCATTCGAATGGCCAGCCGAGCAGGAATATCAGGCCCAGCAGCAGGGACATCGTGCCCCAGGCCGGCAACGGCGAGGCCAGCAAGGCATTGGTCATCCAGGTTGCGGTGCCGAGCCAGGAGAAGACTGAACCGAACACGTTGGAGGCTACCGCGAGGAGGAGCACCATGCTGGTCGTTGCAAGTGTGCCGTAGCAAGCATCCAGCAACCCGCGCCACGAGAACCGCCCGTAGGCAATGACGAGGACGATTGACCCCAGTGCGCCAAACGCTGCCGCCTCTGCGGCCGTTGTGATTCCGGCGAGGATGGCACCGAGCGTAAGGATCGTCAGTACTGCAATCGGCACAAGACCGACCAGACATTCCCATAGCACGATCCGCATCGAGTCGGGCCGGTCCTCGATCGGCACGGGCGGGCCGAGCTTCGGATTGAAGTGAGAGCGTATCAGGGTGTAGGCGATGAACATGGCGGACAGGAGGAAGCCCGGGCCGAAGGCGGCCGCATAAAGATCGATAATCGAGATATCCAGCACGGGCGCCATGACGACCAGCATCACCGACGGTGGGATCAGGATGCCGAGTGTGCCGCCGGCCGCAATTGCGCCGGCCGACATGCGCACGTCATAACCCGCCCGGATCATCATCGGCCCAGCCATGATGCCTAGGAGTGTAACCGTCGCGCCGACGGTTCCGGCGGCGATGCCGAACAGCGTCGCGGTGAGGATGACGACCACGTAGAGCGCGCCATTAATCGGTGCAAACAGGTCGCGGAACGCCTTGAATAGTCGCTCCATCAGTCCGGCCTGATCGCAGATGAACCCCATCAGAATGAACATCGGAACTGCGACGAGTTCGTCCTGCTTCATGAGGCCAATGGTCTGCAGGTAGGCGAGATTGAACACCCGCTCGCCCATGCCGACGTAGCCGAATATCAGCGCCAGAAACAGCAGCGTGAAGCTGATCGGAAGGCCGATGAAAATCGCTCCCAGCATCACCAGGAGCATGACAAGTCCGAGAAGTTCGACTCCCGTCATATCTCGATCTTTTCTCTGTGGACGAACTCGCGCCCGAACTGGATCTGGTACCAGCACTTCAGTACCTCGGACACGCCCTGGATCATGAGAAGAAGGGCTGCCAAGGGGATCGTGGCCCTGAAAGGCCACATGATCGCGCGCCAAACGCTTTCCTGCGATCGTTCGCCGGTGTCATAGGAGTGCAAGGCGTCGTCAATGCTGATCAGCATGAACGTGATCATGGCCGGATAGAAAAACAGCAGATAGGAGATCAGGTCGACGACGCCCTTTTTTCGCTCCGAGTAATTCTCCCAATAGATGTCGGTGCGAACGTGTGCGCCTTTCAACAGCGCATATGCGGCTCCGAGCATGAAGGCCGCACCATTGGCCATGAAGCTCGATTCATAAACCCAAACGGTCGGCGCGTTGAATCCGTAGCGCATGACGACCTCGTACGAGATCGTCACCATCAAAAACAGCATCGTTAGAGCGATGAGCTTGCCGGTCACATCGGTGAAGCCGTCGATCGCCCGAATGATCCCGTAAAAAGCGCGCGGGAATTCGCCGCCCGGATCGCCCGGCACCGAAGCACTGCTGGTGTCCGCCGACATGATCACTCCTATTTGGGCAGTGCGGTGCTGGCGTCCGGCAGTTGCGGACGCCAGCAGCTTCGCTACACGCGAAGCGAGATCACTTCTTGGTCAGGTAGATCTTGTTCTTCCAGTAATACTCGCCGGCAAAATTGTACGGCGGGAACCAGGAGAGCTTGAACGGCACGATCTGTTCGGCATAGGCCTTCTGGCTGTCGATCACCTTCTTGTAGAAGGGATTCTTTGCCGCGTGTTCGGCCTGGATCTTCTCCCACTCGTCGAGGAAGTTCTTCAGGACCTCGTCGGGTGTACGGTGCATCTGGACACCCATCTTGATCAGTTCCTGGCAAGCGTGCGCCGTCTCGCGATTGAACGCGAAATTGCGCGTGGTCGTGGCGTAGACGCTCGCCACCTTGATGATCTCCTGCAGGTCAGGCGTGAGCTTCTTCCAGACATCGCCGTTGATCATCAACTGGCCGCCGGTGACGGGCTCGTGCATGCCCGGCGTGTAGTAATGCTTGGCGACCTGATGCAGACCCAGCTTCTTGTCCTCCTCGCAGTTGATCCACTCGGCGCCCTCGATCACGCCGCGCTCCATGGCGGGCACGATCTCGCCGCCGGGAATGGTGACAACCGAGACACCGAGTCGCCCGTAGGTTTCCGCACCGATGCCGTAGATGCGGTACTTCAGGCCCTTGAGATCGGCCAGGCTGTTGATCTCCTTCTTGAACCAGCCCATTCCCTGCGGGTAATCGGTCGGGATCGGGAAGCCGACGACGTTCAGCTTGAGGACGTCGCGATAGAACTCGTCGAGCAGCTTCATGCCGCCGCCGTCATAGTACCAGGCCCAGTAGTCCGAGCCGTCCATGCCGTAGAGCGGACCGTGCGACATCGGTATGGTCGCGGTGTTGCGGCCGAGGATGTAGCCGAACGGTCCCATGCCGACATCGAGAACATTCTTGGAAGTGGCGTCGAATACCTCGAACGGCGGCACGATCGCTCCCGCCGGCAGCGTCTCGATCTTGAGGCGTCCGGCCGTCATCTTTTCGACGGTCTCGGCCCAAAGCTTGAAGATGAGATGGAAGTTCGAGGATGCAGGGTGGGTCGATTGACCCTTCAGCACTAACGGCTTTTCGGCGGTTTGGGCCTGAACTGGCCCGGTCAAAGCAGTGACGAACCCAAGAGTCACCGCTGCAAGCATAGTTGAAGCGCGCCTCAACATGTTGTGGTCCTCCCGATGATGATGTTTGCTTTTCTTTTTTCTTTTCAGGTTGGAACCGCGCCCGCGTGCTGTCAAGCGATCTCTGGCGGAGGCCGGGTTTGCGCGGGGCGAATTGGACGAAAGGGTTACGATCCAGTGGTAGACCTGACGCTTGGGTCGGCCCAGGGTCGGCTGGAGACGTGGCCCTGCGCGCTTGCTATGGACCTCCAATGCCTGGCCAAGGTTTAGCGAACATCGCGTCTTCGGAGCTCCTCCACGCAAAGGCGTGGGCCGAGGCATATGCGCTAATTGACCTCCAGCTTTCTCCCTTGGGGCTGAAGGCCATCGAAGCCCTGAGTCTCGGTATGGGAGACATTGTCGTCGATATCGGGTGCGGAGCAGGGCAGACCCTTATCCAGCTCGCTGAGCGGGTCGGAACTGAAGGGCAAGTGATCGGGGTGGACGTGGCCCCGTTGCTCCTTAAAATCGCCAAGCGGAGGACCGGGCCACTCAGCCAAGTGAGGTTGATCCAGGCAGACGCTCAGTCCTTGGAATTGCCGTCTGAGAGTGCGGACGCCGTGTTCTCTCGATTCGGTTGATGACCTTCGGCGATCCGGTCGCGGCTTTCGCCAACTTCCGTAGAATTCTGAAGCCGTCAGGTGCGCTGGCGTTTAGTTGTTGGCGTTCCCTCCAGGAGAACGAGCTGGATCACCTTCCGCTTTCGGCAGCGGGGCTCCAGTCGACCGTGGACGAGAGTCCGTTCAGTTTCGCTGATCCCGAACACATCCGCCGCACACTTGAGGCGGCTGGGTTCAGCGAGGTCATCATCCAATCGCATGATGAAAAGGTATCGAGCGGCGATCTCGATGCGATGACTTCGGTGCTTCTGAAAGTGGGGCCGCTCGGAAAGATCGTTCGCGAGAACCCCGCGCTGCGAGCGACGGCCGAGCCTCCATTGCGTGCGGCGCTAGCAGCCTTGGGCGACCCCTCCAGGGTGCAGCTCTTGGCGTCCGTCTGGATCGTGACTGCGCGAGCTGGACCAGCCCGGTAGCGGCTCTCAACATCCACCAAAGGTCGGGACCAACATTCCGCCTTGGTTGGATTTTCACCGCTACGCGCCGCGCCGCCACGGCGTGACGGTGACGTCATGCGCTGCATCAAGCATCTGAGGCTCGCCGGCGCGCAGCCCGTGCTCGGCGAGGATTTCCTGCGGCGAGCGGGCTGGGACTCCGGGGAAACAGGGTTCGCCTCCGGGTAGCCGGACGTGCGGCGCTAGCGAAAGCCAGAACACGTCGTAGCGGTCCATGAACATGCCGAACACGCCGGGGCCGCCGATTACGGCCACGGTGCCAGTATCCACGCCTGCATGATGGCAGGCGGCTTCGAACGAAGCGCCCGCGGGATTCCACAGCGTAGCTTTCGGATTGGACGGATCGGGCCCGATCGCGTCTATCTTTCGCGTCAGGATGACACGCTTGCGCCGCGGCGAATTCGGCTGGTCCTCGTAGGAATTGCGGCCGTGCAGGATCAGATCGGCGCGGTCGAGGGCGGCGGTGAAAAACGCCTTGTCGCCCTCGAACTTCAATTCCTCCGGCATGACGTTGCGCGCGTCCGCCAGCATGCCGTCCGCGGAGACGATGACATAGCCTTCGATGCGCAGCGCCGGCACGGGGCGTGTCGCGCCGCGTTATTCCGAGATCGTCTGCACGACGCTGGAAACCGGACGCGCACTCACGGTCGGCAGCTTCAGGTCCTTGACGATGTCCTCGTCGTATTGCGCAATCGTCTGCACCGGCGTCTTGGCGCGCATCGCGACCACCTTGTAGCCGCCGGCCTTCAGCTTCTGCAGAAGCTCGGGTAGGGCTTCGGCGGTGTGCTTCTGGAAGTCGTGCATCAGGATGATGCCCTTGCCGTTCTTCTCGACCTTGCGCATCACGGTGTCGATGATCGTCTGCGCCTTGCTCGCCTTGAAGTCGAAGGAATCGAGATCGCAGGAGAAAATCCCGATGTTGCGCTCGCCAAGATAGGTGACCATCTCCGGCGGGTGCTGCAGCGCGGGGAAGCGGAAGAACGGCGCCGGCGCCTTGCCGCCGAGCGCCCATTTCACGGCACTAAAACCCTTTTCGATTTCATCCTTGCGCTGCTGCTCGTTCAGCTTCTTGTTGACGAGGGCGGCATGCGACCAGGTGTGCGATCCGATCGAGTGGCCGGCCGCCATCACCTGCTTGAGGATTTCGGGATAGTAGGTGGCGTGCTTGCCGATCGGGAAGAAGATGCCGGTGGTGCATTCCTCCGCGAGTGTCTTCAGGACCGCAGGCGTATTCACCGGCCACGGGCCGTCGTCGAAGGTCAGCACCACCTCCTTGTCGCGAAGGAAGTCGAGCTCCTTGAAATGCTCGAAGCCGAAGCCGGGACCGCCGGTCGTGTCGATCTCGACGGTGCGGCCGATGCCGAGTGCGTTGGGATTGTTACAAGGAGGACGGGTGGGGGCGGGCGCCGCTGCAGGGATCGGTGCTGGAGCCGCCTGCGGAGCGGCTACGCCTTTGGCGGGTGGTGTCTGCGACCACGCTGCGCTCGATGCCAGCAGCGAAATCGCGCCAGCAAAAATCATCCCTGCCCGAATGCGCATCTTGCTTTCCTTGTTCGAATCCCGCTCCCGGGTCGCGGCTTTTGCCGTGGTCCGGTCTGCCTCCATCCGTTAACGGACGGTACCTTAGATGGAGGGGGCGCGCCAACGCAACGGCTGTCACGACCCCCAGCCGATTTGTCCTCGATCGGGTTAATTCAGGAGTCGGCGAGTGCCCGTGTGATGGCGGTCCTTACCCGTGAATCCACGGGGTCGACGGATTGCGGGAAGACGTCGGCGATGTGGCCGTCGCGGCCGATCAGGTATTTGTGGAAGTTCCAGCGTGGAACATCCTTCGGCCGCGCCTCTGCCGCCCATTTGTAAAACGGATGCGCGTTCGGTCCCTTGACGACGGCCTTCGCGGCGATCGGAAAGGTGACGTGATGGCTCTGTGCCGTCGCGGTGATTTCGATCGCGCCGCCCGGCTCCTGGGCGCCGAAATCGTTGGAGGGAACGCCGACGATCATCAGCCCGCGGCCACCGAACTCCGTCCACAATTCCTGCAGGCCGCCATATTGCGGGGTGAAGCCGCAGAGCGAAGCGGTGTTGACGATCAGGATCGGCCGGCCGGCAAATTCGGAAAGCCTGATGTCGCCGCCGGCCAATCCCGGAAACGAAAACGCGTAAGCCGTGATCCGGCTCATGCCGGCCTGCGCCAGGGATTGCCTGCTCGAGGCCATGCCTGCGACCGCGGCCAACGCCGCGGTCATCACGCTCCTGCGGTCCATCATGAAAAGCCTCGGGCTGCGTCCAACCGCACCAAGCATAGCGCAAGGCGCAAGCATTCGCCCCTCAACAAGCCGTTATGGCTGGACCATGCGCAGCGGGACGATGAAGTCGGTGCCTTCGCCGGTTTCGCCGCCCGTGTTGATGCCGTGATCGGACACCACGATCGAGCTGCCGGTGGTCAGCATCTCGGCGATCCGCGCAATCACCTCGGGAGCGACGGCGATGCGGTCCAGCGCCTCCGCCGGACTGCTTGCCGCCGGCAGCAGCTTTACCTCGCTGGGCGCTGCGCCGGCCATCCTGCCGCGCTGGGCGGCACGATCGGTGCTCTCGATTCGCGCAGCGTTGCGGGCCGCAACCGGCAGCGAGACCACCGACCAGCGCAACACGTTGGGGTCGTTCTTGTCGGCCGCGACGGTAAAGACGTGCGTGCCCAGCGGCCGGTCGCTCGGCGCAATCGTCACCGGCAAATCGAACTGCGGCTTGAAATTCTCGCGGACGTACAGCTTGGAGTCCTTGCGGCTGACGAACACCGCGATCTGGCCGGGACGCCTGGGTGGCTCGGCCCTGGCGGCCTTCTCCGCACCGGGCAGACGTGCGGTATCCTTCTTAACCTCAGGCGCAACAACCGACGCAGCCGGTGTATCAGCGACCGCCTTGACGGGCTCGGCAGGCTTGTCGGCGTTTTTGGTCTGTTCGAGCTTCGGCGCCTCAACTTTGGCTGGCTCCACATTGGCAATCGCTGCGGTCGTGGGCTCGCCAGATGCCGAGATAGCTGGCTCGGATTTAGGCGCGTCCGCCTTTGCCTCCGCGATCGACGTATCGCTGAAAGGCTGGACCTTGGCTGCAGACGGCGTTGCGTCGGACATGGTCGCGACGGCGCTCGTCGGCAGCGCGCTGCCGGCATCCGCCGTGTGGGTCCGTTCGCGCAACGGCGCAGCGTGGCCGACGGTCGATCGGAGTTCGAGACTTGGCTCCGCATGGCCTGCGTCCGCGCCCTTGTCGCCCTTCACCGCGGGCGCATCGCTCGCGGGATCGTCTGCGATGAGCGGCGGCGGGACGACTTTCTGCGTCACCAGCAACGGGTGCGAGAAACTGGCAGGCGTGATCTGGCCGGGCGTGATGATGACGCGCGCCCCCATCCGGGTCCAGTTCCACATCTTTATGGCAAAGGTCGTCGGCATGCGAATGCAGCCGTGCGACGCCGGATAGCCGGGCAACACGCCGGCATGCAGCGCGATGCCCGACCAGGTGATGCGCTGCATGTAAGGCATCGGCGCGCCGCTGTAGATGTTGGAGCGGTGCATCTTGTGCTTCTGGATGATGCTGAACACGCCCATCGGGGTCGAATGACCCTTCATGCCTGTCGACACCGGGCTTTCAGCGAACAGCCCATTGGCGTCGTAGACGCGGACCTTCTGCTGCTCGATCGAGACCGCGATGATCAGCGGCCCCTGCGGCTTGGCGTTGGTTTCCTTGATGGCGGCTTCGGTCTTGGCTGACGGCCGGCGCACCTTCGGCTTGCGCGGCTGCACCGTCGGTATCGGCCGGTAATAATAGCCGGGGTCGGAATCCTGCCAGTAGAACATGGCGGCGGCATCGGCCTGGGAAGCGGCGGCGACGGTGCCGGCCGCGGTCAACATCGCAATCTGCCAAAATCGCCGTTTCGAAATCGTCGCGCCCGCAATACTCGCACTGAAAGCTCGATGCCCGCTCACGCGCATAATCCTCAAATCCAGATACTCGACTGTACCGTCCTGCTAATCGGTTGGTTGTCGCAGAGGCGAAAAGCGTTCACCAGCATAGGCCTTCTAATTGCAGCGCTTTTTCGCCCCAATCGTAGCAAAAAAGCCTCACATTCCGTTAAACGGCGCCTGCTCAATCAGACGCCATCCATAAGGCAGTACTGCGGCCTTCCAAATCCTCCGGCAGTCTTCCTGTGCGGCCTTCCGCCACTACATAGACGCTGAGCCCTTCAGCGGAGATATCAATGACATCCAAGGCCATCGTTAAGTGTGACAGGAAGTGGAGAAGTCTGGCCTTGGTGGTGCTCGCGCTGACATTTTGGCAGGCAGGTCCGGCGTCGGCCGCGGACGAGCCCGACCTGATCTTTCGCCGCTCGACCGTCTTCAAATGGCTGAGCCCCAACGACAAGCTCGCCACCTACGCCCTCGACGATCCCGAGGTCGAGGGGGTGGCCTGTCACTTCACGGTGCCGGAAAAGGGCGGCTTCAAGGGCTGGCTCGGACTTGCCGAGGAGGTCTCGGATATTTCGCTTGCGTGCCGCCAGATCGGCCCGATCAAGTTCAAGCATAGACTGGAGCAGGGCGACGACATGTTCCGGCAGCGCCGCTCGCTGTTCTTCAAGAAGATGCAGATTGTTCGCGGCTGCGACGCCAAGCGCAACGTGCTGGTCTACATGGTCTATTCGGACAAACTGATCGAAGGTTCACCCAAAAACTCCACTTCCTCAGTGCCGATCATGCCTTGGGGCGCCACTGAGGCCGCGGTTCAGAAATGCGGTGAATTCATCCAGTAAGTCCGAGACCGGCCGGGATCCGAGATTCAAGATCGGATCTGGGATGAGGGCTTCGGGCTTACCGCTTGAGCGGATTGGGATATTGGCGGGCCTCCAGGCCGGGTCCGACCTTGCGGTCGCGGCAGCCGACCAGATGCACGAATTTCTGCGGCGCAGAGACATTGCCGCGAAATTCGCCGCCTTGTTGCGACATCGCGCCACAAAGGCTCACAGGATGCTCTGAGGCTTTTCCTTGGCGCTCTGTCTTCAGGGAAGGATTGATCCGCCCTTCGGAGCCGTTACTTCCAGACAAACTTTCAAGCACCGGCTGGCCGGGTTTGCGGGTCGGGGTTGCACGGTTGCCATTGCCCACGACTGCTGTCCTTTATTGAGGAAGGGTCACAACGCACAGGCACACGGAAAGTTGCGTGGCGTTCGATTGAGTCGACCGGATCGAAGCTTCGGTTCATCCCAGTCTGCCAGTAAGCGAGTCGGTTCTCGTTCGTTGGGCGAGGGCCAAGACGGCCCCCAAATGGCCAGCTTGCGGAGTTCAGCCTGAGCATTTCAAGTACGAGCGCCCGGGCTGAATTCATTGGGCTTTTCGCGCTATTGTTTCGTCCGACAGGGCCGACGAAACAATTCTCCTGCGCGACGAAACCATTTTTCGTTTTGGCGCAGATGTCTGGAAACAGCCGACAGTTATCAGGTGGCCAACGAGACGGCGGGCACCGCCGGCCACTGACAAGCGGAGACAGTCAGATGCGGACCATCAGCTTCATCCTCGCTTTGGCCTTCATTCTGGCTGGTCCCTCGATGGCTGGTTCTTCGGATCAGGGCCTGCCGGGGGTTGGCACCTTTGCTTATAACGGCTCGCCGGTTGCGGCCCCGGTGCCGCTATCGATGGTCGTGGCTGCCAACTGAGCGTAGCGGATCCTTTGCAAAGAGATCGCCGATAAAGGCTCGGTATGTTCGTACGCATCTGCTCTGCTGTAATCTTTGCGTCTCTTCTTCTCAGCGGCGCGGCGCAAGCCCAGACCCAAGTCCAAGCCCAAGTCCAATTCAGCCGCCGCAGACCTCGTTCCGTTCCCTGTTCAAGGTGCCCGATCCGCGCGGCGAGTTCGTGCGGCTCTGCGCGCCCCATATGGTCGGACGTTGGGCACATCCCGAAACCGTTTGCGGCTGCCTGCACGACTACGCCGCCGCGACCGTGGAAGATGCCGACTTGCGCGAAGCGCTGCTGCGCGGCATCAGCGAGACCGGAGTGCCGACGATCGAAAGCGCGTGGGTGCCGGCGTCGAAGCGATCCGAGATCGGTCCGACCTTCACCAAGATCGCCAAGCCGACGCTGCAATGCATGTTCGAGCCGGCGACGAACCAGTAAGCGCGGTCCTCAATTCTACGCAGCGCCCCTTAATTCTGCTGCGTCATAGCTGCTCAGAGCTGTTCGCTCAACGACTTCCTGGCGCACCGGCGCGCGAGCGCGATGCGCTGTGGCGTGGGGTCGTCGGCCGATACGGAAGCTGGTAGGTTAGGCCCGAACCGATTGCACAAAGGAGCTGTCATGAAATCTCTTTTTATCGGCCTGATCGGCGTATTGTCGCTGGCCATATCTCCGGCGGTCGCCGCCGACGCTGCGACGCAGGAGGCCAACAAGAAGGCCGTGCTCGAGTTTTACGATGCGGCTCTCAATCGGAAGGACTTTGATGCCGCGGCGAAGTTTTTCGGGCCGCATTATATTCAGCACAATCCGACGGCGCCGGACGGCATCGAGGGCTTCAAGGCATTCCTCGGTTTCCTACGCGAGAAATTTCCGGACTCCCGCAGCGAGATCAAGCGCGCTTTTGCCGATGGCGATTACGTGATCGTCCATGTCCACAGCGTGCGCGAGAAAGGCACGCGCGGCCGCGCCATCGTTGACATTTTCAGGCTGGAGAACGGCAAGATCGTCGAGCACTGGGACGTCGTACAGGAAATTCCCGAGAAGGCCGCTAACACCAACGGCATGTTTTAGCTCGGGCGGTCGCCGCTAACGCCTCTTCGTCCCCAGCCGCGGAATGCACTTGCGGGTGCGGAGCACGCCTGATGTCGTCATCTGCGAGCCCTGGACTTCCTTGATTTGTCCCGCCGGGCACGATCCATCATCGACCATGACGCGCTGGCCGAGTCTGAGGTCGACAATGTCCTGCTCGCGCGAGACCGTCTGGGCGAGGGCCGTCGTTGCATAGCCGAGCACGCCTGCGATCAATGCACCGATGACGAGATACGAGACTTTGCGATGGCCGCGCATTGGGTATTTCCGTTCGCGAAGTTGATTTGGGCATCGAGCTTAGTGACGCGCCCGCGATTCTGATAGGGTGCCGGCCGGCGCGAGTGGTCAAGTGGCGGCCTTCAGCCGTTTGACCTTGCCTGTTCCGCCCTTGTTCGGTTTGCGATTTGCCTGCAGCGCGACCAGCGACGATTTCGCGAGTCGCTCGGCCGATGCGATCAGTTGTGGCAGCGGGTGGCCGGCAAATCCGAGGACGTAGCCGGCAAGCGGGTGTGCGCGAAAATAAGTTTCCGCCAAGAGCCAGCCAGCGACACCGGCTTCGGACTTTGCCTGCGCGGCGATACGGGGATCGGTCGATGGATCGAACCGCGCGACCAGATGCAGGCCTTGCGAGGGCACCGGCACCGACAGTCGCTCATCCGATGCGGCAGTCAGCGTCGACGCCAACACGTCGCGCGCTTCGCGATAGATCGCGCGCACCTTGCGCAGGTTGGCCGCGAACGCGCCGGAATTGAGCATGTCTGCGACCGCGCCTTCGAGCAGCGTGCCGGGAAAACGGTCGAGCGCGGCACGGGCTGTCGTCACCGGTCCGACCAACCGCTCGGGCAGCGCGCAATAGCCGATGCGCAATCCGGGGAATAATGTCTTGGCGAACGTGCCCATGTAGATGACGCGCGAGAGGTGATCGATGCCGGCGAGCGACAGCAATGGCGCGCCGTCGTAGCGGAATTCGCTGTCATAGTCGTCCTCGAAGACGAAGGCATCCGCATCCCTGGCCCAGTCGAGCAATTCGAGCCGCCGCGGCATCGACATCTGCACGCCGAGGGGAAATTGGTGCGACGGTGTCACATAGGCCGCGCCAGCCGAAGGAGCGAGGGCCCGGCCTCTGGCCACGATCAGGCCTGAGGCATCGACCGGCACCGAGACGGGAAGCAGGCCGCAATGCTCGATCGCCCTTCGCGCGGCGGGATAGCCCGGGTCTTCGCACCAGATCTGATCGCTGGGCTTGAGGATCGCACCCAGCACGATCCGCAGCGCATGCTGCGTCCCGGACGTCAGCATGATCTGGTCGGGATCGCAGCGCAGGCCGCGCGCCGACAGCAAATGATCGGCGATCGCGGCGCGGAGTTCGCGGCTGCCCCTGGGATCACCGTACTGCAGGTGCTCGGTGCCGAAGGCGCGCATGCGCCGGCCGGCAAACGCCCGGAAGCGCTGCAGCGCCCTTTCGTCGATATGCGTGCAGCCGAGCGCCAGCGGACCCTGCTGCGGCCCTTCGATCGCGATCTTCGTCTTACGTGCGTTGTTGACGCGGGCCGGAATGCGCGCGGCGACGAAGGTGCCGGAGCCGACGGTGGCCACCGCAAAACCATCCGCGATCAGCCGCTCATAGGCCGAGGTGACGGCGTTGCGGCGAAAGCCGGTCTGCTTGGCCAGCATGCGCGACGGCGGCAGCGGCTCGCCGGGCTTTGCGATCCCGCCTGTGATGGCGTGGCACAGCGCCTGATAGAGCCGGTGCTGGGAGGAGGCGCCCGGCGTCACGTGCGGACCGGAAAGGTCGAGCGCCAGTTCTGGCTTGCGGCGTGCAGGCGGAGAATTGGTCGGAATTTTTCGCATGGAATTGGCACTATCGCAGACCAAATTGGCCGGTACAACTCTTAACGACCACTCACCGAAACAGGAGTTGCCGTGACCGACGCCGTGTATCCGCTATCGCCGCGCAACCAGGTGAAGCGCCGCCATGATCGCGGCTTCTACGACCACGCCACGGTGCACGGCCTACTCGATGCCTCGATGCTGTGTCACGTTTCCTACGTGATCGACGGCCAGCCCTATTGTACGCCGACATTCTTCTGGCGGGAGGGAAGCAGGCTGTACTGGCATGGCAGCAGCGCCAGCCGCATGCTGCGAAATCAGTCCGAAGGCCAAAGGGTCTGCCTGACGGTTGCGCATCTCGACAGCCTGGTGCTGGCCCGCTGCGGCTTCAATCATTCGTCGGATTACCGTGCCGTAATGGCCTTCGGCACCGCCTATCTCATCACCGATCCCGTGGAGAAGGAGCGCGCGCTCGTCGCCATGGTCGACCGCTTTTTTCCCGGTCGGACCGCGACGTTAAGGCAAAGCACGGCGCAGGAGATCAAGGCGACGTCGGTAATCGCGATGGAAATCGAGTAGGCATCCGCCAAGATCAGGTCGAAGGGCGTCGCTGACGACGATGAGGACTATGAGCTGCCTGTTTATGCCGAGCGTATTCCGGTCCGCACGGTGCTGGGCCGGCCGGAACCCTGTCCGCGGCTTCTCGACGGCGTCGAGCGACCGGCCTCCCTGAGCGGCTATTCGGAAGGCCGCCTGCTCGAAGATGCATTGCGGGATGCGCATTTTGCGCATTACGCCGGCGGCTGAGATCGGGGTAGGGTGCGCACTCTGACCTTGCCAAATTCCGATTGGAGCTGCCGCATGACGACCGATACGCAACAGAAAATCCTAGATGCCGTCGACGCCGGCTTCGATGCGCAACTGGCGACGACGAAGGATTTCGTTGCGATCCCCTCGACCCGCGGCGCCGAAGGACCGTGCCAGGACATGATCGGTGATCTCCTGCGCCAGCGCGGCTATGAGGTCGACGACTGGCATATCGACGTCGAGGATCTCAGGGATCTGCGCGGTTTCGGCCCGATCGAGCATGATTTTTCCAAGGCGCGGACGGTGGTCGGCACGTATCGGCCGGCGACCAATTCCGGCAAATCACTGATCCTGCAGGGGCACTGCGATGTGGTGCCGGCAGGTCCCCTCGACATGTGGGAGACGCCGCCGTTCTCGCCTGCCATCAAGGACGGCAAGATGTATGGCCGCGGCGCCTGCGACATGAAGTCCGGCACCATCGGCGCGCTCTATGCGCTGGATGCGATCAAGGCAGTAGGGCTGAAGCCAACGGCGCGCATCCATTTTCAGTCGGTGATCGAGGAGGAATCGACCGGCGTCGGCGCGCTCTCGACCTTGCAGCGCGGCTACCGCGCGGACGCCTGCTTCATCCCGGAGCCGACCGGCGAGACCATGGTGCGCTCGCAGGTCGGCGTGATCTGGTTTCGCCTGAAGGTGCGCGGCTTCCCGGTGCATGTGTTCGAGGCCGGCGCCGGCGCCAATGCGATCATGGCGGCGTACCACCTGATCCACGCGTTG
Organism: Bradyrhizobium sp. sBnM-33; assembly: GCF_032917945.1. Lineage (NCBI taxonomy): Bacteria > Pseudomonadati > Pseudomonadota > Alphaproteobacteria > Hyphomicrobiales > Nitrobacteraceae > Bradyrhizobium > Bradyrhizobium sp. sBnM-33. The sequence goes on along the minus strand of NZ_CP136624.1, from coordinate 5,892,160 downwards.
CAGAAGCTCGAGGCGGACTGGAACGAGCGCGCCAAGGCGGACCGGCACTTCAAGGCGGTCGCCCATCCGCTCAACTTCAACCCCGGCATCATCAAGGGCGGCGACTGGGCTTCCAGCGTGCCGGCCTGGTGCGACGTCGATTGCCGCATCGCGGTCCTGCCGGGCTGGTCGATCGCCGAATGCCAGAAGGAGATTTTGGCCTGCGTGTCGGCGGCGGCGCGCGATCACAGATTCCTGTCCAACAATCCGCCGCAGGTGGAGTGGTCGGGCTTCTTGTCGGAGGGATATGAGCTGACGAACTCGGCCGAGCCGGAAGCCGCCTTCGCAAAAGCGTTCGACGCCGTCTATGGCGGCGTGGTGCCGGACCGCGCGTTCACCGCGCTGACCGATACGCGGTTCTATGGGTTGAACTACAACATCCCGAGCCTGTGCTTTGGCGCGAAGGGCGCCGCAATGCACGGCTTCAACGAGTATGTCGAACTGGACTCGCTGCGGAAGTCGACCAAAGCAACCGCACTTTTCATCGCGGAATGGTGCGGGGTGGAGAAGGTGTGAGTCACCGTGTCCCGGACGCGGTGCAGCGCTTCGCGCTGCTCCGCAGAGCCGGGACCTGCCGCCGTATGGACCCCGGAATAGCAGCCACCGCTCCGCGCTGCGCAGCATCCGGGGAACGTCAGCCAACAGGCCACAACGCCCTAACGATCGCATCCAACCCATCCGTCAGCGCCGCCGGTCCCGGCTGCAGGATGATCGTCGACTTGATCTCGACGATGCGATTATTGCGCACGGCGGGGATATCGCTCCAGCCCGGCCGCTGCCGGATACGCTCAGGCACGACCTTCTTGCCGCACCATGACGCGAGGATCACGTCGGGGGCCGTGTCGCGCACGACATCAGGCGAGATGATCCGGTCCTTGGCGGCCTGCTGAAACCGCAGCTTCGGTAGGGCGTCCTCGCCGCCCGCGATCTCGATCAGTTCGGACACCCAGCCGATGCCGGAGATAAGCGGATCGTCCCATTCCTCGAAATAGACTTTTGGTTTCGCTGCAGGCCGGGGCGTCGCGGCGACCTGCGCGACGCGCTTTTCAAAGCCGCGCGCTAGTTGATCGGCGCGCTCCGCCGCACCGACCATAGCGCCGAGCGTGCGAATCATCGCGAGGATGCCCGCAATGTCGCGCTGGTTGAAGACGTGGACAGCGACGCCCGCGCGCACCAGATCCGCCACGATGGCCGCCTGCAGGTCGGAGAAGGCCAACACGAGATCAGGCTCGAGCGCGAGAATCTTTGGAATATCCGCGGAGATGAAGGCGGCGACCCGCGGCTTCTCGCGGCGGACCTGTGGCGGCCGCACCGCATAGCCGGAGACGCCGACGATGCGGTCCTGCTCGCCGAGCAGATACAGCGTCTCCACCGTCTCTTCGGTCAGGCAGACAATTCGGCGGGGCGGGAACTGGCGCATGCCGATGATATGGCGGAATAACGCGGCCATGTCACGGCGGCCATTACCTCGGAGGTCATTGCCTGATTTACCGGCAGCCTTCATTCTGTTCAGGAAATCACTTCAAGAAAAGCCGGAGGACGAATGACGCCGCTCGAAAAGATCCAGTCGATGAAGATGCCGTTTGCGGAACTGAAGGGGGTAACCTTCACGGAAGCCGGAATGGATCGGGTGGTCGCCAAGATGCTGGTGCGGCCGGACCTCTGCACGCTCCGGAATACGATTCACGGCGGCGCTCTCATGGCGTTCGCAGATTCGGTTGGCGCCGCGGCGACTGTCATCAACCTGCCGGCGGACGCAAAAGGCACCACCACGATCGAAAGCAAGACCAATTTCATCGGCGGCGCCAAGGAAGGGACCACGGTGATTGCGACCGCAACTCCGGTGCATCGCGGACGTCGCACCCAGGTCTGGCAGACGCGGCTGGAGACCGAGGACGGCAAGCTCGTGGCGGTCGTCACGCAAACGCAGATGGTGCTGTAGCTCAGGCCATCTCCACCGTCTGCACGGCGTTCAGCATTCCGGTTTGCGGATGACAGTCCACATATTCGAAAAGCTGCTCGTCGGCGCGGGCGACGGTGACCTCGTGGTAGAGTCGCAATTTTGCGGCCGGCCCGAGCGTCGACAGATATTTCATGGCGGCGCCGAAAATCCTGACATGGGTCGGGTGCGATTCAGCCCAGCGCTCCAGCGCCGACAGGCTCTTCCACCAGCTCATGCCGTACGATTTTTCGACTCTCGCGCCGTCAGGGCCGATGACGGTCATGTAACGGTTGGCATAGCAGCCGATCGCTCGTCCCTGGTCGCGGAGGAAATCCATGCCTGCGCGCAGCACTGGTTCGACATCGCCGAGGTACATCTTGCGCTCAGTGGCCTCGGTATCGCCCCAATCCTGACCCGACCGGATCAGGCAGAGATTGTCGTGCGGGATGATCCGGATGCGCGCGCCGTCGCGAATGGCTCGCGCGGAACCTGAGGGAGCCATCTCGCTGGTCTGGGACAACGGGATGCGATCGCGCATGCCGCCCCAATAGGCGTGCTCCAGCACCTCGCCGCTCATGCCGTCGGCGAGAACGGCGACGCCTTCGGGCCTTCCGAGCGAAGAGAACAGCGTCTCATATCCTTCCACGGACGGGTAAAGCGCCTCAATGAAGGTCCCGAAGCCGTCATTCGTTCGCTGGCCGCCGGTCCAGCGCTCGCGCGCGGCCGGAAACCAGCGATCGAACTTTTGCCGCTCGTCCCAGTAGGCCACCGTGACGAAATTGGTGAAGCCGGCCTCGTCGACATAGCTCGCGCGGTCCCAATGGGACGGGCCGTCGGCGGCTGCGAAATCCGAAGCGAGCCGGGCCGACGCCTGCTCCGCGGCTACCGAGAGCGCACCGCGGGATTGGATGCCGAAATAGGCCATCACCACCCGCGTGACGCTTGGCTTGTGCCGCGCCACGAATGACGGGTAGGGCGGCGTATAGTCCTCGCCGACGCGGCGGTGACGCGTTCGCGCAGTTTGCAGATGTGCAGGGATCGCTGATTCCATGGGCCTGCTCCTTCTCGCAAAAATGAAGCGCGTCAAGCCTGCAGCCTGATTTCGCTCATGACCTCGGCATCGATGGGAAGCGAGAAATGCTCGACGCGGTTGGCGCGCGTGGTGTTGAGCAGCAGCCGCGTAACATCGGGCCGCGAATAATGCCCGGCCGGATCGGCGGCGTTCTTCGCCACGCCGATCATGCCGAGATCGATGTCGGCGTACAGAATGCCTTCCTGGTCGGGCGGCAGTTTCTCGGCCAGCGAACTGCCGTCCGGCCCGTAGATCACGGCGTGGCCACCGCCGGCATGCAGGAATGCGTGTTTTTCGGGAGTGTCGCAGAGTTCGTCGATCATGGCCTGCGAAACGACCGCGCAGGGGCCCAGGAAGAAGCATGAGCCCTCGACCGCATAGACCTTGCTGGCGGCATTATTGACCTCATGGCCAAGCGCATGCGCGAACGGATCGTACAGCGAAAAGCTCGGCCAGGCACCGACATGCACCTGTTCGTTTTGGGCGTACATCGCGTATTTCGACAGCGGCTGCAGGTGCTCCCAGCAGCACAGTGCGCCGAGCCGTCCGACGTCGGCACGATCGTGAACCGCAAGATCGCTGCCGTCGCCTTCGCCGAACACGGTGCGTTCGGCATGGGTCGGCCGCAGCTTTCGGCGCTTGGCGATGGTCTCGCCATCGGGACCGATCAGCCATTGCGCGATATAGAGGCTTCCACCATCGCGTTCGGACAGCCCGAGCACGGCCGTCAGCTTTGCGCGTTTCACGGCTAGGCGGATCTTTTCCGCCTGCAGGCTGTCGAAGGCTAGCGAATTGTCAAAATAGCGCTGCACGAAACCGCGGCCGATCGCCCAGGCAGGTGCGCCAAGCCAGATCTGCCACGGATATCCGGGGATGAAGGTTTCGGGAAACGCGATCAGCTTGGCGCCTTTCGCGGACGCTTCCTCGATCAGCTTGATGGTCTTGTCGACGGTCGCATCGAGATCGAGAAAGATCGGCGCCGCCTGAACCACCGCCACCTTGTATTTCTGATGAACCAGACCCATCGAACTCATCCTCTCGTGTTGAAGACCGGTGATCGCTGACGCCAGCCTACAGCCGTGGCAATGCGCACCGCTTGTCCGCGGCGGAACGAAAACTTGTCTAAACTGGCAGATGGTCGGGAGAACGCCGGACGCCCGCGGCGCGCCAAGAGGGGCCGGGCGAAAGACGTTACTTGTTCGGCTGCTCGCGCCATTCGCGCGGCGAGACGCCGAAGCGCTGTTTGAAGATGCGGCTGAAATGAGCGAGGTCGTTGAAGCCCCACGCAAAGGCAATCTCGCCGATGTGCCGGGCCTGGTGGGCCGGGTCGGCAAGATCACGCTTGCAGCGCTCCAGCCGCTGCGCCTGCACGTAGCTGCGGAACGAGGACCGTTCGGCGGCCATCAGATCGCTGGCATAACGCGGCGAGATTCCGACTGCCGCCGAAGCGCGCGGCAGCGATAATTCGGGATCGGAAAGATGCGTCAGGATATGGTTTTTGAGGCGATAGAGCAGCGCCGACCGGTGGGCCGACTGGTCCGGCAACCGGGCATGCAGCCGGTCGGCAAGCGTCATCGCCAGCAGGTCGAGCGCCTGGTCGAGTAGGCGCGTTGCGGCGGCGGGATCAACCAGCTCGACGGTCTTGCTCACATTGCGTGCGAAATCATACGTCAGCCGTTCGAGCGGACGATCGCCTGCAAACGTCGTCGCGGTCAGACCGTCGAACGAGCCGACGCGCTGTTGCAGCAATTTGCGCGGCATTTGGAAGATCGTCTGCGAGAAGCTGTCGTCGAAGCGCAGCTCGTAGGGTCGGGTGGTGTCATAAATGACGAATTGTCCCGCAGAGACGACTGCCTCGCGGCCGTCCTGGAACACGCCGTTCACGCCGTTGTTGCCCAGCGCCATCAGCACGAAATCTTCGCTGGCACGGGCTATGCGAGACGGTGTGCGGAATACCCGCTGTGCCGTGGAATCGACCTGCGTGAGCGCGATCTGCCCGATTCTGGATTGCGACACCGAGCCCCAAAACGCGCCACGCATGTCCGATTTGCAATCGAGCCCGACAAAGGTGTCGCAGACGATGTCCTGCCACACCGCAAGCCGGCGCTCCGGAAGGCAAGATCTGGTGTCGAGCACGACAGCCACAATGGATCTCCACGAAACATCCGGTGCATTGCCTGGGCTTGGCGCATCAAAAAAAGCAAGCTCCATGCCCAGTTTGCGCGGGGTGACGAACCTTAACAATTGGTTAATGGCGGGTCGGCTAAACTGCTGGAATGCTGCCGTTATTTAAGGCAGTATACGGAGCAGTCCGGTCTTGAATTCGATGTTGCGCCGCACAATATAGGTGGTCTAGGGATTCGACGCCTCCTCGAGGGTTTTCTCAGAGGAGTTTTGGACTATGTACCTCACCGTTATTGCGGCTGCGCTTGCCGATAGCAGCGTGCGCACGCTGAGCCAGCAGGAAGAACTGCCGCTATTGCGCGATCACCTGCTGCGGCTCGACCGCACCAGCCGCCGCGACCGTTTCCATGGCTTCATGGACGACAGCTTCATCGAGCGCTACGCCGAGAAATGCGCCAATGACGGCACGACGATTATCGCCTTCTTTGAAAACGGCGTGGTTCGCGGAGCCGCGGAGCTGCATCCGCCGGACCAGTCACCGGATTCGCTTCCCGAGATCGCCTTCAGCGTCGAAGCATCGGTGCGGCGGCGGGGCGTCGGCAGCATCCTGTTCCGCAAGCTGATCGCGGTGGCGCGGGCCAAGGGCTACAAGAGCCTGCGGATCACCACCGGCGCGCAGAACGAGGCGATGCGCGCGCTCGCCAGCAAGTTTGGCGCGCAGCTTGTCTTCCGCCACGGCGAATCTACCGGCACGATCGATCTGACGAAGTATGATCAGGCAGAACTTGCGACGTCCTGGATCGACAGCGTGCTGAAGGCGACACGTAAGGCCGTAGCTTTCAACCGCAGTTATCGGCGAATGCTGCTTCGTATGGCCGGGACCGCCCCGTCCGAGTGGGGCGCCTCTTAAGCCGATCCGTACGTTCGATCTCGAGAATTGCCCAAAACCTTGGGCAATTCTCTGCGCAATCAAGGTAATCGCCGGCTTGTCAGGTGCCGGTACGCTTGTCGTTGCCGAAGCGCCTGATGACACGGCGCTCGACCACGACCGAACGCTGCGCGCCTTGTTCGCCCGCAATGACGCGAGTGGCCGATCGCGCCAACGCACGGCCGGTCTTCTTCACTTCAGCCAGCACTTCCTCATAGGGCAGCCCCATCAGCGCGGCGGCGATTTCCGCCTGCTGCTGCTGATCGTCGGTGATCCCGACCGCGGCGAAGATTGCCTCCTCCAGCGTCGGCGGATCCCGCCGGACGCGTCGTGTGCCGTATTTCGTGTTCCAGTCTTCGCTCATGGGCGCCTCGCATCTGATTGCGGAGATACCTAGGGGCACCAATGTTGCATTGCAATATGAATTTCGCTCGGCAATACAGCCATGCGTCTAAAATCTCTCAAGTCCGGTAGCGCTGTACGGTTCGGTGTCACCGTGCTTGCCATTATGGCGAAGGATTGCCGGCGGCAGCCAGATCCAGCGGCTGTTGCGGCCAGCGCTTCAGCGCGGCATGGCCGGCATCAGTCAGCAGGTAGATGCCGCGCTCGGCGCGTTCGAACCAGCCATAAACGTTGTGCAGCAGGATTTTTCCGGCATCGGGAATCTCCGCCCGCAAATCCCGGACGCGCCGTGGCCCGCCGGACAGCGCGGAGGCACAGGCCAGCGCCTGCTGGCGGTACGCCGTCATGATCGGCGCGCGCGTCGATCCGCCCATGACGGGATCGCCCTTGCGCTTCTGGTGCTCCGCGATCAGCCGCGAGCGCTTTTTGGGATCGCGGCGCGGCGCTGACGTCGGTGGCTTGACGAGCACTTCGACATCGCCGGTGCTGGTGACGGCGAGCATGCCGAAGCCAAGCCGGCGGCAGAGATTGCGATACCGCGCGTCGCTTTCGCGGCCCTTGCCGCGGGCGGATAATTTAGCCGCAAGCCAGACCTCGTCGGCGGCGCCGGCGCGATCGACCGCCTGCAGGATCAGTTCCAGGTTGAAGGAAAGCTTCAGTTCACCGATCACCACGATCGGCGGATCGTCGCCACTCAGCGCCACAAGATCGCAGCCGCCGACCTCGCCCTTGACGGTGAAGCCGAGCTTTTCGAGGAAGCGTTTGACAGGAAGATAAAGGGCGGTTTCCAAGGCAGGCTCCGGCGGCGCAGGTGGCCGCGACTCAACGTGCCGACTCTAGCTGAATTCCGGCTAAGCGTTTGATCGGATGGCACCTCAGCGGCTATTCTGCAGCGGGGACAAGACCAACGGCAATTGAGGGAACCTGCGACCGGTAGATCGCAGGGCGCCGGCCGTTGCGAATTCCGGAGTAAGCAGGGCGTGCTGTCAGGACTATACAAATTCCGTTTCACAACGGAGCGCGGGGAAGGTTCCGGCGTGATGTTCGCGACCGCGGGCGGCAGACTTTATGGCGGCGATTCCGGGTCTTCGTTCGTCGGCCACTTCACCGAGGCCGATGGCGTCATTTCCGCCGAATGCATGATGTCGCGCCACTACCACGATCCCGGCTATGTCCCGATGTTCGATATCGACAATATCGCGATGAAATTCACAGGCGTGCGCCGCGGGGAGGAGGTTCATTTCGAGGGCGGCAGCACGGCGTTGCCGGGGATCCGGTTCGCGACGGTCCTGAGCCCGATCAATGACGCCGACGCGCCGCCGCCCGGTGCGGTCGGCCCTGACGGGATCGGCAACGGGCTCTACTCCATCCACATCCGTATGCTCGACGGGATCGATGCCGGCAACACCGGTGTCATGATGCTGCAGGACGGACGCATCAGGGGCGGCGACGCGTTCTTCGACTACATCGGCGCGTACACGGCGGCGAACGGCAAATGGAAAGGCGAACTCGTCAACCGCGAGCATACCCCGGCCCAGGGCGAGCGGCCGGTGTTCGGCGGCCATGAAGTCGGCATCGGCTTTTCCGGCACCTACGACCGCGACGGTGCGGAAGGCGAAGCCACCGCGCTCGCCGGCAAACGCAGCATCCGCTTCAAGGCGGTGCTGCGAAAACTGGTGGAGGTGGAGGGTTAAACCCTCCCATTCACCGGCAGCAGCGCGCCGGTGACGGCGCTGGCCGCGTCGCTGGCGAGGAATAGGATCACGTCGGCCAGTTCCTTCGGCGTCACCCATTTGGTGAAATCGGCTTTCGGCATGCTGGCGCGGTTGGCCGCGGTGTCGATGATCGACGGCAGCACGGCATTGACTGTGATCTTGCCCTTGAGTTCGGCGGCGAGCGCCTCGGTCAGACGATGCACGCCGGCCTTGGAGGCGGCGTAGGCGCCCGTGCCGGCGCCCGCCTGCAGCGCGCCCATTGCGCCGATATTGACGATGCGTCCGGCGCCTGATGAGGCGAGATACGGGATCGCCGCGCGCGAGGCGTTGAGCGCGGTCATCACGTTGAGCGCGTACATCCGTTGCCAGGTTTTGGGATCGCCATCCGCCACCGTCTCGAAGGCGAATCCGCCGGCGATGTTGAGTAGCGCGTCGAGCTTGCCGAAATGCGCGGCCGCGGCGTCGATCGCCTTCTTGGCTACCGCCGCGTCGGTGAGGTCGACGCCGCCGAGTTCGAACAGATCCGCCGTGGCCGGGGCTTGGGTCGGTGCATGGTCAACACTCGCAATCCTGGCGCCTTGCGCCAGCGCTTCGTCCACGACCACCCGGCCGAGCGCACCCAGCGCGCCCGTCACGACAATGACTTTTCCATCCATGAAGGGCCTCCGCATGCGGATGAGGGAGCGCACCCTATCAGGAGACTTTCAATCCAATGCGGCGAATTTCTGCATGACCGTCGTCTCGCCAGCCCAAATTGTCGCGGCCCAGGACTGGCCGGAGGTAGCGAGCTACGTAGGACTAAGGGAGACTACGGAATAGGGCGAAATCGATAAAATTTGCCGGAGTTCTGTAAGCCGTTTGCAGACTCCGTTCGATAGAACCGGACTCCAACAAAAAGGCAGGGGATTTTGTCATGGGTTTGCCGGATCATGGTTTACCGCTTGTTCAGCTTAAGGAGCAGCGGCGCGACCTAGTTGTAGCGCTGCAGAATCGCAGCGGTCCGGTCTCGAGCTGGGAATTGATGCAGATCGCAGCGATCCAGCAGGCGATCTCCGCGTTCGAGGACGTCATCGCCGATCTCGACGCCGAACTGGAAATGGAAGCGGCGGCCTGAGCCGATAGCGCGCAGCTTTCCTGACCGAAGGTTTGGTTTACTGCCTGCTTTACGGTTTGCGCACAGCGGATATGATCGCGGTATGCGCCGCGCTCTGGCATTTCCACTCGTTGTCATCGCACTCTGTGTGCTGCAAGCGGCTGCCGCGCATGCGCAGGCTTGCGTTGCCGATCAACATGGCGGCCTCGTCTGCGGCGAGGGGACGGCCGCGATGCGTGTCATCGCCGGTACCACCTCGCCATCGAACAGCTATGCGTTCGCCTGGCGGACCGCGCAGGGCCTGCCGTCCGGCAGCGATACTCCCAACGACGTCGAGAACGTCCTGATCCGTGTCACCGATGGCGTGGTGCTCGCTACGCTCGGCGGGACATATTGGGAGACTGGCGAGATGCGGGCGAACCGCTACGAGCTGATTGCGGCCTGGTCGCCGGACAGCCAGGCGGTCATCGAGGTCGCGAACAGCCGCTGGGACAGCGATTCCTTTGCCTACTACCGGATTGATGGAGCAACGGCGACCAAGCTCGATCTGCGTGCGCTAGTCGAGCCTGTCATGACGGCCAGGCTGCCGCCTCGAAATCGCCAAGGTATTTCCTTCCGCGTGCATGAGGATCTGCCGGTGACCCTCGATGCGCGCGGCCGCGTGCGCTTTACCGCGATGCTCTATGTGCCCAATGGCGAAACAGCAACGACTACAAAGTGCAGGTCAACGTCAGGGCGAGAGGCGGCAAGCTGTCCGCGCAGGTCGTGTCGATGCAGCGGGTAAGATGAAGGCGGATCAGGTTAATCCTGCAGATAGCGCGCTTCGAGGCTGGCACGTTCGGCTTTGCCGAGACCAAGACCATCGCGGAGATAGCTTTCGAGATCGCCATAGTCGGCGTCGATGGCCTCGAAGGCGGCGGCGAGAAACGAGGCCTGCACCGTACCCAGCACCTGCTTGACGTTCTCGGGCAGGTCGCTGCTGTGATTGGGGTCCCTGCTGTAGAAGCGGTTGGTCAGGAGATAGTCTTCCGAAATAATGTCCTCGGAAACACCGAGCGTATGCAGGATCAGCGCGCACGCAAAGCCGGTGCGATCCTTGCCGGCGGTGCAATGGATCACCAGCGGCGCGCGATCTTCCAGTAGATGTGCAAACAGCGTCCGGAAGTGCTGCGTATTCCTCTGCACATAGCTGCGGTAGGAGTCGCGCATCACCTCGACGGCGTGGTCCGTCGACAGCGGCGTGCCGGAAGCTGCGATGGCGCGCAGCGCCGCGACCACCGTCGGCTCGACCGGGAGTGAATGAACGGTGATTTCGGGCATGCCGCACAGGGCGGCGGCGCGTTCCTCGGTGCCGCGAAAGTCGAACGCGCTGCGGACGCCCAGCTCCCGCAGGACGCGGACATCGCCTTCGGTGAGATGGCCAAGATGATTGGAGCGAAAAATCTGCCGCCAGCGTACGATCCGGCCGTCGCTTGTGGGATAGCCGCCGAGATCGCGAAAGTTGCTGGCGCCGGCAAGATTGAGATGGCGGGCAGGGGAGTCTGACATCATGCAGCAAGGGTTGGGACGGAGGACAAGGGACGGGTGTCGTTCGGCCCCGTCTCGTCTATACTGAACTCGCAAGAGGGCGAAGCATGAATCGGCGGAACATCACGATTTTTGGCGCGGCGCTAGGCCTCGCCGCGGTTGCAACCATGCCTTCACAGGCGTCGGCGCAGTCCAGCTTCCGGAATTATCGTTGCGTCGACGGGTCGCAGTTCACGGTCGGATTTTTTCAATACGACAAGCGTGCCCATCTGCAACTCGACGGCAAGGCGGTGACGCTGCCCAAGCGCTGGGCGCTGTCGGGGGCGCGTTATCAGGGGAAGGGCGTGACCTTACGGATCACCAAAGCTGGGATCACCACGCTCAAGCACGCCAGAAGGCGGACCACGACGTGCGAGCAGACATGAAAAAGGGCCGAAACGATTTCGTCCCGACCCTTTTCTAGTTCTCCGTCCGCGCCTCATTTGCTCGGCGCGTCCCTGCCAAACACCTCACAGACATCAGTGATCCCGCTCGGTCTTGGCGTCCTCAATCGCCGCGGCGTGGTACCAGCTATCGCTGCAGTCCGCGAGGTTGACCGGTTGGGCCGCAAATTCGGTCACGGCTTTGGTCTCGCCATAGCGGCGTCCCCCGAGAGCCGCCCGGCCCCCGGCTGGGAATTGGTAGATCGTGGCTGACCCGTGATTCAAACTCGGATTTATCATTGCAGTCTCCTTTTTGTCGAAGCGCGAGCCTCCATGGTGCGCCCGACTCGTTCTCTAGCGGTTACGTAAGGCGATATTGTCGGTGCCCCGGGCAGGTGCAAGTGACCAAGAGAGCGGCACGTCTTGGCTATTTTGTAGGCATTTTTTGTGCTGCTTCCTGCGAGGCAGCAGCCGCATGACCAACGCGTGCGCTGACGGGATGGTTGCTCGGGTAAGTCGACGTCCCGCTCGGGGGTCTTAAAGGGTTGCCGCACCTTTAAGCGCTTAGCGGCAGGCAAACGAAAATGCCGGAGAAATGGGCTGGATTCGGCTCGCGAGCCTGCCGCCAGACCGTCCGATTTGCGGCTCTGCCGCGCTCCTATGTCGCAGCTTTTATTTCAGGCCGCCTCCAGTCGGCGCTGTGGATGGCCGTTGCCGCGGTGCGGCGTGTGGCACGCTACGTGCTTAGTAAGAGGTGGCCTGACGTGGCCGGGTACACGCATGCGGAAACCTCCAGGGGCTGGGCGTCAAAATCCAGAATTCAAGGCTTCGGTTTTCCGCATTTCATAGCAACTTAAGAGAGGCTCAATGACCAAGTACAAGCTCGAGTATATTTGGCTCGACGGCTACACGCCGACGCCGAATCTGCGCGGCAAAACGCAGATCAAGGAATTCGACAAGTTCCCGACGCTGGAACAGCTTCCGCTGTGGGGCTTCGACGGCTCGTCCACCATGCAGGCCGAAGGCCACAGCTCCGATTGCGTGCTGAAGCCGGTAGCCGTCTATCCGGATGCTGCGCGTGAAAACGGCGCGCTAGTGATGTGCGAAGTCATGATGCCCGACGGCAAGACCCCGCACCCCTCGAACAAGCGCGCGACCATCCTCGATGACGAAGGCGCCTGGTTCGGCTTCGAGCAGGAATATTTCTTCTATAAGGACGGCCGGCCGCTCGGCTTCCCGTCGGACGGTTATCCGGGTCCGCAGGGCCCGTACTACACCGGCGTTGGCTACAAGAACGTTGGCGATGTCGCCCGCAAGATCGTGGAAGAGCATCTCAACCTCTGCCTCGCCGCCGGCATCAACCACGAAGGCATCAACGCCGAAGTGGCGAAGGGCCAGTGGGAATTCCAGATCTTCGGCAAGGGCTCCAAGACCGCTGCCGACCAGATGTGGATGGCTCGCTACCTGATGCTGCGCCTGACCGAGAGCTATGGCATCGACATCGAATTCCACTGCAAGCCGCTCGGCGATACCGACTGGAACGGCTCCGGCATGCACGCCAACTTCTCGACCAAGTACATACGCGAAGTCGGCGGCAAGGAATACTTCGAGAAGCTGATGGCTGCCTTTGAGAAGAATCTCATGGACCACATTGCCGTTTACGGGCCGGACAACGACAAGCGTCTGACCGGCAAGCACGAGACCGCGCCCTGGAACAAGTTCAGCTACGGCGTGGCTGACCGCGGCGCCTCGATCCGCGTGCCGCACTCCTTCGTCAACAATGGCTACAAGGGCTATCTGGAAGACCGCCGCCCGAACTCGCAGGGCGATCCCTACCAGATCGCGTCCCAGATCCTGAAGACGATCGCAGAAGTGCCGACCGGCGCCAAGGCCGCCGCGGCCTAAGAGACGTGACGATATGACCCGGGGCGCGCGCCCTAGGTGCAAAGCTGATCCGCCAAGGCACTGCCTTGGCGGATCATTACGTTTTGATGACACCGCTGCCTTGACAGTTTGATTCAAATACGGCGGTTCAAGGCCGTTCCCCTGCGTTATGAACCGCGCTAGACAATTAGCCGGGTTTGCCGGGGGCACGGCATTGTTTGAGGGATTTTACAAAGTCAGGTTTCAGCTTGGCGCTTCGGTCGGCCGCAGCGTGATGTATGCGCGCGATAGCAAGATGCTGGGCGGCAATTCGGCCTTCGCCCATATCGGTACTTACGAAAAACGCGACGACGGCGTCGATATCGTGATCCAGACCGTGCGCCACAATCCGGACCCGAATTACCGCGCGATGGCCGGTACCGACGATGCCACCCTGCTGGCGAAGGGCAGGGCAGACGGCAGCCTCTACCGCTTTGAAGGGGGCTTGAAGGAGTTGCCCGGCGTGGCGTTCCATTCGGTGATGACGCCGCTCGAGCAGGAGGTCATCCCGATCGCCGGCAGCGTCGGCGAGGGCGGCATCGTCAACGGCCTCTATTCCATCCACGTTCGCCTGCTCGACGGCGTCGAGGGCGGCCTGACCGGCGTGATGCTGCTCAATGACGGTCGCATCCTCGGCGGCGACGCATCCTTCTACTATCTCGGCACCTACACCTCGGAGAATGGCCGCTGGAAAGGCCAGATCCTCAATCAGGAGCACACGCCCGCCATGGGCGAGAACCCCATCTTCGGCGGCCATGAAGTCGGCATCGGCTTTTCCGGTTCCTGCGATGAGCAAGGCGCGCTTTTGGAGGCGACCGCGCTCGCCGGCAAGCGCAGCCTTCGCATGACCGCAGTGCTCAAGCTGATGCGCCGGGTATAGTGGCCGATGGCTGATGCCGTGCGCATGCTCTCGACGCTGGCGTTGAAGGGCGCCGTGCAAGCCCTGGCCGGCCAGTATCAGGCGGCCGGAGGCGTACGCATCGACGCCGATTTCGCGCCCACACTGGCGCTGTTGGACCGGCTGCGGGCGGGCGAGGCCGCGGACGTCGTCATCCTGACCCGCGAGGGACTGGACGAGGTCGCGCGTGAGGGGCGGGTGGTCACGGAGACTTGCGTGGATCTGGCCCGCTCCTTCGTCGGCATCGCCGTGAAGGCCGGGGCGGCCCATCCCGATATCACGACCGAGGCGGCGGTGCGCGCGACGCTACTCGGCGCGCGCTCGGTGGCGTACTCGCGGCTTGGCGCCAGCGGCATTCTGTTCGCAAAGCTGATCGAACAGCTCGGCATCGCCTCCGACATCAATGCGAGGGCGCTGATCATTCCGCAGGGCTTTACCGCTGAGAAGCTAGTGACCGGCGAGGCCGATCTCGCCGTCCAGCAGATCAGCGAATTGAAGCAGGTCAGGGGCATCGAGGTGGTTGGACCCATTCCGCGCGAACTGCAAACGCCCGCGGTGTTTTCCGCCGGGCGCATGGCGGCGACGAAGAAGCCGGCCGAGGTAGACCGGCTGCTGCGATTTCTTGCGTCACCTGCGGTCGCACCGGCATTGCGCGAGAGCGGGCTCGAGCCTTGAATTTGGCGGCACGCCGACGCAACCTGCGCCTCATGAAGGGGGATGTTGCGAGGCCTGCTGATTGTTGCTGTCGTCTGGGCCGTGGCGCCGACGCCGGCGGCTGCGCAATCAGCCGACCTCGTGCTGTGCGATCGCATTGCCGCCGACCCGTCCGATCCCGACCGGCCGGCCGGCGTGAGGGGGACAAACGAGATCGCGGCTTCCGATATTGCTACTGCCATCAGATATTGCAGGATTGCCGCGAACGCGTCGCGGCGCGCGATGTATCAGCTTGGGCGTGCCTACGCCGCCAACGGGCAAGCGGCCGAAGCGATGGCGGCTTGGCGCAAGGCGGCCGACAAGGGGTCGACTTCGGCGATGGTCGAACTCGGCGTGCTCTACGGAACCGGCACCGGCGTTGCGCGCGACGAGGCGCAGGCGCGAAAGCTGTTCGAGCGCGCCGCTCAGGCCGGCAATCCGCGCGGCGTCAGCAATCTCGCCGCGGTGGGCGGCGGAGGCGCCTCATCAGACCCGGCGCGTGCGCGCGAACTGCTGTCGAAGGTGGCCGAGACAAATGCCGAGGCGCAGTATCAGCTCGGCATGATGCTGGCTGAGGGCAATGGCGGAACGAAGGACGATGCGGCGGCTCGCGCGCTATTCGAGAAGGCAGCCGCGCAAAACCATCCGGCTGCCCTGGAGCGGATGGGCGCCTTCGCGCAGGCGGGCCGCGGCGGCTCAAAGGATGCGGAAGCTGCCAAGGCCTACTATCAGCGCGCCGCCGCACTGGGCGATGAGGATGCGAAGAAAGCGCTGGAGCGGCTGCGCTGTCCCTACGCGATCAAGGACAAGCGCGGAAACCTGGTAACGAATCTATGCTTCTGAGGCGGCCGACCATCATTCCCGGATCAACACGACGCCGGCGATGAGGAGGACCGCGCCCGCTAAACGCGCGGTGCTGAGGGGATGCGGCGTCAGCCCGAACGCGCCGAAATGGTCGAGCGTCACGGCAGCGAGCACCTGGCCGGCAATGACCAGCGCAAACAGCGTCGCTGCGCCGAGCGAGGGCAACAAGAGGATCGCCAGCAGGATGAACGCGGCGCCGAACACGCCGCCGGACCACGCATACCACGGCACATCGGCCATTGTTTTCCAGGACGGCACGCGCTCGCGGAGTGCGATCACCGCAACGATCATAGTGATGAGACCGACGGCATAGCTGACCAGCCCCGCCCATGCCGGCGACGAAAGCGCCGTGCGCAGGTTGCCGTTGAGCACCTGCTGGGTCGCGACGCTGACGCCAGCGCAGAGGGCAAGGAGATAGAGGAAGAAATGTTGCACGTGAGCCCCCCGTTCATTCCATGCCGGCCGAACGATCCCGGCATTGCAAGGCAAGACAACGCGAATAGCCGGAGCGGAACAAGGGGACCGCTAGGGTCATTATTCGGACGGGACTCGCAAAAAAAGCGGTGCTGGCCATGATCCGAAAATTATCATCGGGCGAATACCGGCTCTATTCCCGCAAAATCAATCCGAAAACCGGCAAACGCCGTAATCTCGGAACCTTCAAATCGCGTGCTGCGGCGGAAAAGCACGAACGCGCCGTGCAGTATTTCAAACGGCATTGAAACTGCGGTAAAACGCGCGCTGGTTCCATCGTGGCGGTGGTGCTAAGCCCGCCGGACGGTTCGATATTGCAGGACATTTTCGTTGCTGAACGGGCTTTACAAGGTCGAGTACGGCGTGGACGACGCGTTCGGCCGCAGCATCATGTGCATGCATAATGGCAAGCTGTTGGGCGGCAATTCCGCCTTTGCCCATCTCGGCACCTACCAGGAGACGGCTGACGAGATTGTCGGCGAGGTCATCACCCAGCGCCACAATGACGATCCCTACTATAAGCCGCTGATGGATACCGACGTCGCCGCCATCAGCGTGCGCGGCAAGCTACAGGGCAACAAGATTCGTTTTGAAGGCAGTGCCGCGCCGCGGCCAGGTGCCTTGTTCTGGGCCGAGTTGACACGGCTCGACGACGAGGCGCTGCCGCCGGTCGGCACCGTCGGGCCGGGCGGCATTGTCAACGGGCTCTATTCCCTTCAGCTCCGCGCGCTCGATGGTGTCAAAGCCGGCTTGTCCGGCGTCATGCTGCTGCTGGACGGCCGCATCCTCGGTGGCGACGCCTTTTTCTACTACCTCGGCTCGTATTCCTCGGCCGACGGCCGCTGGAAGGGCGAGATCCTGAACCAGGAGCATACGCCGGCAAAGGGCGAAAACCCCGTGTTCGGTGGTCATGAGGTGGGCATCGGCTTTACCGGCACCTGCGACGAAGCGGTGGCTGAGCTGGAAGCCATTGCGCTCGCGGGGAAGCGCAGCCTGCGGCTGGCTGCCACGCTGAAGCTGATGCGGCCCGCTTAGCCGCGCTTGCGCCGAGCGAAAAACCAAACGGTGAGGGCGACGGGCGCGCCCAGCGCCAACCAGGAAAAATAGCGGCCGGGCCCCTCGGACAACAGCGCGCTTAACAGCCCAGCGACCGACAGCGCGCCGATCAGCAGCGGGCCACCATAGACGGTCCGCCAATTGCCGCTGGATCGCAATTTGCGGGCGTCGGTCATTCGGACGGCTGCAACAAAGGCTGCCCTGCGAACGCGTGGCTGCGATGCTTGCGCCGTTTGACGACCCACAGATAGAGCCCGCTGACGATGACGACGATAGTCATGATGTCGAGCAGGGCCCAGATGATCTTCAGCGGGATGCCGCCATAATCGCCGAAGTGCAGCGGTTGCGACACCAACAGTGCCTTGAGATATACCGGAAGATCGCGCGCGTCGGAGACTTCTCCGGTTTCGCCATCGAGCAGCACCGGCTTGAGCAGACGCGATGTCAATGGCGTGTCGCCACGCATGAACACGGCGAAATGATGCGAGCTCGTGAACGGCGTGCCCGGGAAAGCAACGAACGAGACGTTCATGTCCGGCGCGGTTTTGCGTGCATTCTCAAGCGTCGTGTCGAGGGAGGCAAGGTGTACTGGTGGCGGCTTGCCGGCATAGGGTTTGACCATATCGGCGAGCTCGGTGGCCTTCCACTGACTCAGCATCACTTCCGCAAGCGTGTTGATGACGCCGGTGGTGCCGACCACCAGCGCCCATGCGATGGTCACCGCGCCCAGAAGGTTGTGCCAGTCGAACCAGGCGATGCGGCGTGACTTGTCCCGGAGGGTGCCAAAGCTCAAGCGCCGCGTGAATGGCCAGTACAGCACCACGCCGGAGACGATGGCGACCAGGAACAGGAAGCCCATGGCGCCGAGGAACAGTTTGCCGGGCTGACCGGCAAACATATCGACGTGGAGTTTGAGGAATATCAGCATCGGGCCGCCACCGACCGAGCCGAGCGGCTTGGCGGTGTGCGCATCGTATGCCCTGAGCGTTGCCGCATCCGGATCGCCATCAACCTTGTTGTTGGTGAAGGCGATGATGTTGTTCGGCTCGTCCTTGTCCCACAGGATATACTGCAGGACGCGACCGGGATCATTCGCAAGTGCCGTGCGGGCGATCTCGTCGATGCTCCGTTTCACCGCGCCCGGCTGTGCGATCTCGGGCTTCGGATCATAGCCGAGCAGCTCATCGATCTCGTGATGAAAGATCAGCGGCAGACCGGTGACGCACAGCAGCAGCAGGAACAGCGTCGATATCAGGCTGCTCCAGGTGTGGACCACCGACCAGATACGAACTGTCCTTGCCTTCAGGGTAGCCTCCCTGCCGATTGCAAGTTGTTACCATTTGTAGGCTAGGCTTGCCGTCACGCGACGGCGATCGCCGTAGAAACAGGAGGTCTCCGACGCGCAACTGGCGACATAAGTTTTGTCAGCGATATTGATAACGTTCAATGCCGCGCGCCAGTTTTGCCATTCGTAATGGATCGTCGCGTCACCGAGCACCACCGAAGGAACCACAAGTGTATTCGCGACATTGGCGAAGGACTTGCCGACGTAGCGCACGCCGCCACCAAAGCCAAAGCCCCTCAACGGTCCCTCCTGGAAGGTGTAGTCAGTCCAGACGGATCCAACCTGCTGTGGCGTGTTGGTCGGCGTCAGGCCGAGCAGCGCCGGATTCGCGTCCTTGCTGATAAAGAGATCGTAAGTGGTGAACGCGCCAACCATTTTCAGGCCAGGTGCGAGATTGGCTACGGCCTCCAACTCGAGACCGCGCGATGTGACCTCACCGGTCTGGTTCTGAAGAACCGGCGTGATGCCCGGGACTGTCGTCGGCGCGTTTTGCCGCTTCAGATCGAACACGGCAATGCTGAAATGGCCGTTAAAGCCGTTAGGCTGAAACTTCAATCCGATCTCGGCCTGCTCGCCGGTTTCCGGCAGGAACAGCTGGTTCGAAGCGTTGACGCCGATGATCGGATTGTAGCTGGTCGCGTAGGCGACATAGGGAGCGAGGCCATTGGCGAAATTGTAGATCAAGCCGGCACGGCCGCTAAACTTGCTGTCCTCGCGGCTGATCAGCGTGGCGCCCGTCGGGCGATCGCCTTGGCTCGTCGATACCCAATCATTGCGGCCGCTCAACACCAGCGTGAAACCGCCGAACTTGATCTGGTCCTGAATATAGGTGCCGAGTTGATTTTGGGTCAGGAGGAAATTACGGAACGGAGCGCCCGTGAACGGTATGTCGCCGACACCGTAAACCGGATTAAACGCGTTGATCGAGGGCACGCCGCCAAAGGCAAAGATCTGATAGTCGTCGATCCGATAGCTTTTCAGATCGAGGCCAAACAGCATCGTGTGCTGCACGGGGCCGGTGTCGAAACGATACTCCAACTGGTTGTCCAAGTTGCCTTGGTTGGCGGTGTTCTTCGCATACCAATTGTAGCGACCAATGTCGCCGGCGGCGATATTGGTATAGCTGTTGCCGACGAAACCGCGATAGGTGAGGTCAACATGCGCGTAGCGGGCATTCTGCCGGAATGTGACGCTGTCGGAGAGGTTGCGCTCGAATTGATAGCCGATCATCTCCTGTTCGCGCTTGAACGTATCGACACTAGGGTCGCCGACGAATAGTTTTGTCGGGATGCGGCCAAAGGGTGCATCGACCACCGTTCCGACATAGGGCAGGAAGTTAATGCCGCGCGTATCTGTCTTCGACGCTGAAGCCAGCACGGTGAACGTCGTGTCTGCATCCGGCCTGTAGGTGACGGACGGCGCGATGAAATAGTTATTGTCGGGCGTAAAGTCGACTTGCGTGCCGCCGTTCTGGACCTGGCCGACCACACGATAGAACAGTTTTCCGTTCTCCGGTTGGGTCGCAACCGGGCCGCCAAAATCGAAGGACAGATAGGCGTTGCCGAAATTGTTCACGCCGGTCTCGAGATAACGGATCGGCTCTGTTGGAGGCATCTTGCTGACGGCATTGACGATACCGCTTGGGCTGGAGCCGCCATACAGCACGGCGGAAGGACCGCGCAGCACTTCGACGCGCGCGAGATTGAACGGCTGCAGCTTCCAGCTCGCATAGGACGAGTAGAATAGCTGGAGACCATCGAGGAACAGGCCGACATCGTCCGACTTGAAGCCGCGGATCAGGAACCAGTCGTTGCGCGTATCGGCGCCGAATGTTCCGGCGACAACGCCCGGGGTGTAGCGCAGGATCTCGTCGAACTTGCCGGGCTTCTGGTCGCGAATTTGCTCGCTGCCGATCACCGACAACGACTGCGGCGTCTCCATGATCGGCGTGTTGGTCTTGGTGCCCGCCATCGAGCGGCCGGCGACATAACCCTGGACGGCGCCGCGCGGGTTTTCGACGAAGCCGACGCCGCGTTGCGGCTGCGGTCTGTTGGATTGCGCTGCCTGCGTTGCACGCCTTGTTTGCCGCCGCTGCGGCGATGCGGCGCGACGGCGAGCCTCCGGCGATGCGACAACGACGGGGGGCAACGACTGTGCCCCGGATGACGGCGAAGAACTTGACTGCGCGAACGTCGAGTGTGGCCATAGCGCCAATACGGACACGGTCGCCAACGCGGCGATGCGGAACAAATTTCGAGACTTCAAGGTTCACCCCAAACCTGCGAGCACTCACGTCGCGCTTTCAGGAAGTTCAGCAGCGCAACTTGGTGACGCATACGCGAGGGATTACGATTCCTCTAATGGAATGGTTCTTAGAGAGGCTCTTAGAAAACTTCCAGCAAACGCGCGATGATTGATTGATCCGGCACCGACAGTCGGAAGCTGTGACACCGGAAAAGGCTGCAATGCTGGTTCCACGGCGTGCGCGATGCGCCCGACAATGCCCGCAATTCTGGAGCGCGTATTGCCCTCGAACAGGAACAGGTGTTCTGCCTGAGGCATTAACAGCCTGAGCTGATGTTAGAAGAAAGCAAGTTCCGTCAGCGCATTTCAAGAGTGGCCGTCGGCCACTTGACGGCGAGGCTTATACTTGGAGATACCCGTTCAGCCATGACCCGAAATCGCGAGCCCAATGGCGTCGAGCCCGAGAAGTCGGAAGACGATATTCAGCGAGAACAGCTCGGACCGCGCGGTGTGCCTGGCGCCCCCGATCCTGCGAGGATGACGCCTCAACGGGAGAAGAAGACGCCAAAGCACATCGATCCCGGACACACGGCATAGCGCGAAGCGGGAACGCTCGCGTTCGGGGCGAAGAAACCACACGGCCTGCCCATCAGGCTAGTTCCCGAACGCGATCTGAACTCCCAGATTGGATTCAACCGATCCAGGAGTTCTGTCATGCCCGACCCTACCGCAGCTATCCTTCCCTCGTTATCCTCCGCCCTTGCCGATGTCATCGCCCGGACAAAGTCTGCGATCGTCTCGGTGCATTCGCACCGCTCACGGGCCTCGGGCTTCATCTGGAAACCCGGCCTGATCGTGACGGCGGATGAAGCGCTGGCCGACGAAGGCGAAGTCTCAGTCAAGTTTGCCGACGGAACGACGCAGTCGGCCAAGATCGCAGGACGCGATCACACTACCGACATCGCGCTGCTGCGGCTCGATACCAAGAGCGATGCCGGTAATACTGTCTCCAATACTGTTTCCGTCGCGCTCTCGCCGTCTGTTCCGGATCTGGGCTCGCTGATAGTCGTGGTCGCTGCCGAGCATGGCGTTCCTGCTGCGGCGCTCGGCGTTGTCTCGCTGATCGGGGGCCGTTGGCGCAGCCTTCGTGGCGGTGAGATCGATGCCAGGATCGAGCTCGACGTGCGGCTGCGCAGTAATCACGAGGGAGGACTTGCCGTCAGCGCTTCCGGCGAGGCGATTGGCATGGCAGTCCAGGGGGTGCGACGCATTCTCGTGATTCCCGGTGCGACGATCGAGCGGATCGCGGGAAGGCTTGAAACCCACGGCCGGATTGCACGGGGCTATCTCGGGGTCGGATTGCAGCCGATCAAGCTCGATGATGGCGTCGGTGCGATGGTGATGAGTGTCGACAAGTCAGGTCCCGCGGCCGCCGCCGGTATCTTGCAAGGCGACGTGATCGTCGGCTGGAACAACGAGAAGCTGACCGGCGTACGCTCGCTGATGCAATCGCTTGGCCCGGACAGTATCGGAACGGTCGTCGACATTACTATTCGCCGCGCCGGCCAATCGGTGCAGGTTAAGCTCACGGTCGGCGAAAGGGCAGAAGCGTGAGCGAAGCGGCCTCACCGGTCATTGTGGTTGCTATCGAGATCGCCGATCCGGTGCTGGCGGACAGGCTCGCGTCGCTGCTCGGCGCCGTGTCCGGGCTTCGTCTGGCGGCGCCCGGAGAGGCAGCGACGGTCGCGCTCGTGTCACGGGACGCGCCGACGGTAGTCGACGCGCCCGATATCGATCTCACGCCACGCGAGCGCGACGTACTTGTCCTGATGGCCGAAGGCGCATCCAACAAAGCCATTGCGCGACAGCTCGGAATATCCGTGCACACCGCCAAGTTCCACGTGGCTTCGCTGCTCGCCAAGCTCGATGCAACCGGCCGTACCGATGCGGTAGCGCACGCCGCGCGACTTGGTGTGATCAACCTGTAAATCTCCGCGCGTGCTCGACCGACAAACTCTCGTCTTATCCGCGGCCCCTGTTTGCGGCGTGGTCTTTCAACTGCTCGGTTTGGGACCATTTGCTGTCCTGGCCACGATCGCGCGAATGCTCGGCCTTGTCGCGGTTGGAAAGCACCGTGTTGTCGCCAATCAGGTCGTCCTGCACGTCCGTCATAGCGCCGGTCCCGGCGCCTTTGCCCTTCGCGCCAGGGCCGAGATGCTTGCCGTCTCCGTGTGCTCCACGTGTCATGATACTATCCCTCTGGCTTTTGAGGCTTGTGGCCCGACTGGCCCGGACGATTGTGCTTGTTGTGCTGGCTTTCCTGGTTGAGGCCGCCGCGGCTTACCGGAAATTCCGATTGGCGTGCTCCGCGCTTGACGGTTTTTGCACCACCAGTCTGTTGCGTGCGCGCGATCTCCTCCTCCATCTGTCTCGCGTCGGGGACATCAGGCCTCCTTTCAAGGATGCGCAATTGCTGCTCGTGCGTCTTCTTACCCTGCAGCGGCATTCTGCGCGGGCCGCTGTCCCGATCGTTTTGCGGGGGTCCGCGGCGTCGGTCGCGAACCTCCGCCTTGTCGATACCACCTTGCGGATTGGTATCATTCTCGATGTCGCCCTCGAAAGTGTTGGCGCCTTCGAACTCCTCCAACTCGTCTGGCGTCACTCCTGCCATCGTCGTCCCCTTCGAGCCTCCGATCAGCGGATTGCGAACAAGATCGACGTTAGTCGGCCGATTCAGTTTCACGTGCTTGGTGCTCATGGCTTAACCTTCGAAGCGGGGTGAGTGCCGCCGCCCTTTCGTTCCGGATGATGAGTGTGATGGGTATCGTGTTCGCCACCGCCGCCGGAAACGTGGCTGTGGCGGCGTTTCGGATCGTCAGCCGGTGGTTTCTTAACGTGAAGCGGCTCCTTGGCGTTCTCATGGGAAGCGCCCGGGCCGCCTTGGCGAATGCTCGCGGGCGTCTTGGTTGATGTCGACATGGTGCTCGCTCCTGGACTAGCGATCCTGCTGATAGCCCTGATGAGTCGTGTTTTGGGCGGTGTTGCCCTGTTGGCCCTGCTCACGGGGATTTTCAACGCGGCCGTGGCCCTTCCGAACTTCATGGGCGTTGCCGGATTTGGGATCGCCGGTACCCTTGTGGCTTTGATTGTCCTGCGGCACGGGCGGAGGTCTGGTCATTGCTGGCTCCAGTTGTTGATTGCCTTTGTGCTGCAAGACAACGCCCGGCGAACATCAGGGTTCTTGTCGATGTTCGGAACCGCGATCAGATGCCGCATCAAGCCGCCGATGAAACCCGGTTGTTACCGGGCCACAACGCCTGAACGTCTTCCGGAAGCGCGTGGCGCACCTTCTCAACCTGATTGGGATCGACATGATGGTTCAGAACGCGGAACACCGCCTGCGCTGCATCCTTGGCATCGACCGGTTTCTGCGAACTAAGTTCTTCCGAGATGATGGAGAGAAACTCATCTGCCGATCGCCACGCCTTCGGCGCTTCACTCGGCCGCCATTGGTCGTAATAGGTGCCGCGCACCAATAGCGGAAGCTGCGCGCCCAAATGTGCGGCAAGATTAACTGGAACCCGGTCGCGGATGGTTCGCAACACCGAACCCAGAATATGCCATGCCAGCTTGCGATCGCGCGGCAGCGTTGCCATCACTTCGTCCAACCACGTGTTGGTGATCTGGAGCGTTCTGTCGAATACTTCGAGACCTGTTGCGCTCATGGGAACTCTCCGTCAGTTCAATTGGAGATGACGGGCTAACGATGCTGGTACAGATCGGTTCGCAGCGCTTGAAGGTTTTACGGCCCACACGCGAGTTCATTCGGCCACCCCATTATGTCTCCTGGATGTTATGTCTCCTGGGATGCAGTTGCAGCGACAGTCCAGAACGCCGTCAGGTAGCGCTCGCTTGTTGCGGCGGGAATATTTCGGAACCGCTTCCACAAGCACGCCAGATGTCCTAAGCAGCGGCCACATCGATTTCCTCCGTTCAGGGCCCAATGATCCGTCTCGATAACGTCAGCAAGCAAGTCGGCCACCAGATCCTCTTCATCGAAGCCTCCGCAGCCCTTCAGAAGGGCGAGAAAATCGGCCTCGTCGGCCCGAACGGTGCGGGCAAGACCACGCTATTTCGGATGATTTCAGGCCAGGAACTACCCGACGAGGGCCAAGTCTCGCTCGATCGGGGCATTACGATCGGCTATTTCAGCCAGGACGTCGGCGAGATGTCGGGCCGCAGCGCCGTAGCCGAGGTGATGGACGGCGCCGGGCCTGTCAGCGTCGTGGCAAACGAGCTCAGGGAGCTCGAGGCCGCGATGGCCGATCCGGATCGCGCCGACGAGATGGAAGATATCATCGCGCGCTACGGCGAGGTGCAGCACCGCTTCGAGGAGCTCGACGGCTATGCGCTTGACGGCCGGGCCCGCGAGGCGTTGTCGGGCTTAGGCTTCAGCCAAGAGATGATGGAGGGCGATGTCGGCGCGCTTTCCGGCGGCTGGAAGATGCGGGTCACGTTGGCGCGTATCCTCCTGATGCGGCCTGACGTGATGCTGCTGGACGAGCCGAGCAACCATCTCGACCTTGAGAGCCTGATCTGGCTCGAGCAGTTCCTGAAGGGATACGAAGGCGCGCTGTTGATGACCTCGCATGACCGAGAGTTCATCAATCGCATCATCAACAAGGTCGTCGAGATCGACGGCGGTACGCTCACGACATATTCCGGCAATTACGAATTCTACGAGCAGCAGCGCGCGCTGAACGAAAAGCAGCAGCAGGCCCAGTTCGAGCGCCAGCAGGCCATGCTGGCGAAGGAGATCAAGTTCATTGAGCGCTTCAAGGCGCGCGCTTCGCATGCGGCGCAGGTGCAGAGCCGGGTGAAAAAGCTCGACAAGATCGAGCGCGTCGAGCCGCCGAAGCGCCGCCAGACGGTGGCGTTCGAGTTCATGCCGGCGCCGCGCTCGGGCGAGGACGTCGTCAGCCTGAAGAACGTCCACAAGGGCTATGGCAGCCGCACCATCTATCAGGGCCTCGATTTCATGATCCGCCGCAAGGAGCGGTGGTGCGTGATGGGCGTCAACGGCGCCGGCAAATCGACGCTGTTGAAGCTGGTGGCGGGCTCCGCCGAACCCGACGATGGCACTGTGGCGATCGGCGGCAGCGTCAAGATGGGCTACTTCGCCCAGCACGCCATGGACCTGCTCGACGGTGAACGCACGGTGTTCGAATGGCTGGAAGATTCCTTTCCGCAGGCGGGACAAGGTTCGCTCCGCGCGCTCGCGGGCTGCTTTGGTTTCTCCGGCGACGACGTCGAGAAGAAGTGCCGCGTGCTCTCGGGCGGCGAGAAGGCACGGCTGGTGATGGCAAAAATGCTCTACGATCCGCCGAATTTCCTGGTGCTGGACGAGCCGACCAACCATTTGGATCTCGCGACCAAGGAAATGCTGATCAATGCGCTGTCAGAGTTCGAGGGTACCATGCTGTTCGTGTCCCACGACCGGCATTTCCTGGCGGCGCTCTCCAACCGCGTGCTCGAGCTGACGCCGGAAGGCATCCACCAGTTTGGCGGCGGTTACACCGAATATGTCGCGCGCACCGGGCACGAGGCGCCGGGGTTGCGGAGTTGATGCGGAGCCGTCACATGCGCTCAAACGTATCGGCGTTAGTGCTGATTGAACGCCACCAGTTTAGTTTTTCCTTTTTGCCGGGTGGACCTTCTCCCGACGCCCGGATCGCACTGTCAACGACAACGAACCACATTGTTTCCATTTTTCCATCGCGCAGCAGGCCGGTGTAGGAGACCGCGGCATCTCCCGCCGCCGTTTCACCGCCGGCGACAAAACTGATGCAATCGCCCTGATGGATACCGACGACGGGAATTTCCTGTCCGTAGAATCCGCTGTCCCTAAGCGCGGTTTTGAAGGTGCCGCTGATCCTGCGATTGGCGTCGTCGGTAATGTCAACGATGGAGCCGTATTGATTTCGCCATTTGCCTTTCCACGTCATGGGTGCATTCCCTTCCGCTAATGCCGGCTAACGACAACAAGTGACGGATGTTCCGGCTTGCACGAGGTGGGTTCCGCGTTCTGCACCAACCCCACAAATGCTATTTGCGCGCGAGCGGGGCGATGGCCTCGATCTCGTTGGTCCAGATCCCAGCCGAATAGTTTTGCGGCAGCCTTGCAAACTGCTCTGCCGTATCTATTCCGGTAGAGAATTCACCGCCGCGGTACGGGCCGAGCACGAAAACCTCGCTGTTGGCTGCCTTCATGCGGTTGAGGAAGCGGTCGGGCCAACCCCACATCCACGGCGCGACATTGATCGGCAACATTACCATCGCGTTGCTGCACGCTTTCGGCACGATGCCGGTCCAGCCATAGCCGATGTAGCCGAGCAGGCAGCTCTTGATGGTCGAGCGCGAGATGGTTCGGACATCCGGCAGGCGCCGGCGCACGATCTCGACCGGCTCGTCGCCGCCATAGACCATGATCTGCACCCGGCGTTCGCTGGGAAGCTTGTTCAGCACGGCTGCCAGCTTCTCTCCCTCGGACGCGTCCCGGCTCTTCACGTTGATCAGCAGCCGCTGTTGCGGAAAGGTGGCCAGCACCTCGGCGAGTCTCGGCATCCGGCCGATGCCCTTGCCGCGAAACGGAAAGGTCTTGCCTCCATCGGCTGTATAGCCATGGCCGATATCGAGCTTCTTCAAATAGGCCATGGAGTGTTCGCGCGTGACGCCGTGTCCGTTGGTGCGGCAATCCAGCGTCCAGTCATGAAACACCGCGAATTCACCGTCGGTCGTCGGGTGAACGTCGACCTCGACGATATCGGCGCCAGCGGCAAAACTGGCCCGCATCGAGTCGATCGTGTTCTCCAGGTATTGATGCGTTGACGGCAGCATCTGCGCTGCCGTGCAGGTGTCGTTCTTCAGCTCGCGCTCGTTGAAGCGCTGGGCAATGCCGCGGTGCGCGAGCAGGACGGGTTTGCCCTCCCGATGGGCGGCGAGATGATTGGTGTTGTTGAGGTAGATGGCTGCGCCAAGGACGGCGATCGCCGCCGCCGCATATTTCAGTTTCTTGTTCAAGGCTCGCCCCGTGTAAGAGGCGCACTGGCTAGGCACAATTTCTGGTCGATTTGCGGCAGCGGATGCGGGGAGGCGCGGAACACATGGCGCTGCGCATCGCGCGGCTTCTCAGATTGCGAGCCGGATAGGGATTCGTCCGTTATGTCGGGTTCGCCGATTGAAGAGCGAATTTACGCCGCGCGCACCTCCGAGAGGAAGCGGTTGACCTGCCCGGCGAGATCCTTGGACTGCGAGGATAGTTGCTCGGCCGCGCCGAGCACCTGATTGGCGGCAGCGCCGGTATCATCAGCGGCCTTCTGAACGCCCGTGATGTTGGAATTGACTTCCTGGGTGCCGCGCGCGGCTTCCTGCACGCTGCGGGAGATTTCCTTGGTCGCGGAGCCCTGTTCCTCGATCGCGGCGGCAATCGCGGTTCCGATCTGGTCGATCTCGGCGATCACGTTGGCGACGTTCTGGATCGCCGTCACGGTCTGGTCGCTTGCCGCCTGAATGGACGCGATCTGCTCGGAGATTTCGGTGGTCGCCTTGGCAGTCTGGCCGGCCAGCGATTTGACTTCGGAAGCGACGACCGCAAAGCCGCGGCCGGCATCGCCGGCGCGCGCGGCTTCGATGGTCGCATTCAGCGCCAAGAGGTTGGTCTGCGCGGCAATGCTCTGGATCAGCGTCACGACGTCGCCGATCTTCTGCGCGCCCTCGGCGAGCGAGCGGGCGGTCTCGCCGGTGCGCCGCGCATTATCGACAGCGCGGGCGGCGATTTCGGTCGATTGCGCGACCTGGCGGCCGATCTCGGAGATCGAGGAGGTCAATTCTTCGGTGGCGCTCGCAACCGTCTGCACGTTGGCCGAGGTCTGCTCGGAAGCCGCGGCAACGATCGCCGCCTGGCGGTTGGTGGCGGTCGCTGTCGACGACATCGACTGCGCGGTGTCTTCCATGACGGACGAGGCGGCCGAAAGTCCGCCCACGAGTTCGGTGACCTTGGCTTCGAACGCGCGGGTGAGTTCGTCGAGCACCCGGGCGCGGCGCATCTTGCCGTCATTCTCGGCGGCCTTTTCTGCGGCAAGACGTTCCGCCTCGATCAAGTTGTCCTTGAAGACGCGCACGGCTGACGCCATCGCGCCTATCTCGTCGCCGCGGCCGGCGCCGGCGATTTCACCTGAAACGTCGCCGCTGGCCAGCCG
The DNA here is from genome assembly GCF_032917945.1 of Bradyrhizobium sp. sBnM-33. Lineage (NCBI taxonomy): Bacteria > Pseudomonadati > Pseudomonadota > Alphaproteobacteria > Hyphomicrobiales > Nitrobacteraceae > Bradyrhizobium > Bradyrhizobium sp. sBnM-33. The sequence continues at coordinate 5,863,141 of NZ_CP136624.1, read as the reverse complement.
CGACATGGTGGCGGTGAGGTCGACGATCGGCCCGCAGACGCGGCGACGCACCATCACGATCAGCGCGGCGCTGGCAGTGGCGACGGCGATCAGACCTGCGAGCGCGATCAGGAAGCTGAAGCGCGCGGAAGAATAGGCGGTGCCGAGGATGTGCTCGGCGTTGTCGTAGAAGGCGTTGCGGACGTCGACGACGGCGCCGAGGCCCTTCTGGGATTCGGCGTAGAAGAAATCGACATCGTGCTCGTATTTTCCCGACGCGGCGCCTTCCTTGACGAGTTTCAGTTCGTTACCGAAACGACCGACATAGGCTTCGTTCATCTTTTCCAGCGCCGTGACCACGTTGGGCGGCGTCGCCAGGTTGCCGCGCAACTCCTGCAGCGACATCAGGATCTGGTCGGCGCGCCCTTGAGAGCGGGAATATTCCATCTTTTCGGCTTCGGTGGCGGCGCGCTTGGCGCCAACGAGATTCTTGTGAATGCTGGCGTTGTAACCACCGACGTCGCGCAGGTTCCAGGCGATATTGGCATAGACGGCCTGCCGGTAGGCATCGCCGTCGAGCTGCGCCATGCGGCGCACCTGCTCGTCGAGCAGCTTGGTGACGGCGGCGTTGAACACGGCATTGTCGGCGACGATCTTTCTGGCGGCATCCTTGCGCGCTTCGGCCGGGCCATCGATCGCCTTGTCGATGGCGTCGCGCAGGGCGTTGAATTTCACGTTCAGCTCGTCGATGCCGGTGCCGATCGCTGCGGCATCGTCGAGCCCGCCGGACAGGTTCTTGCGGACCGCGTTCATCTTGTCGCGCGCGGCGTCGGTGTTCTTGCGAAGTTTTTCGTTGAGTTCTTTCCGGATCGCCGGATCGACCGCGGGCGGGCCGTACAGGATGTTGGTCGAGAAGCCGCGCTCGGAGTTCATGTAGCGCGGGATGTCCCCGACGGCGCGCACCACCTCCAGCCGGCTCTGCGCGACCGAGACCTTGTCCATGGTCTGGTACTTCGAAACTGCCACATAGACGGCGAGCCCGCCGCCGATGGCGGAAAGTGAAACGATGGCAGCGGTGAGCAGGGTGCCGATTTTCATGGAGTTTCAGGCCATTTTGCGCTGGTACGGATATGCGGACCACCAGTATAGGTGGTGCAAATTAATCCAGGGTTTACGGTTGCGCGTGTCATACCGGCCCGTTCCAGTTGGTCTTGGTGATGGCGCGTGGCCGCGGCCTTAGAGACCGAGGAGAGAGGAATGAAGATCGTCATCATCGGCGGTACAGGTCTGATCGGTTCGAAATTGGCCCGTTGCTCGCCTCGCGCGGTCACGAGGTGCTGCAGGCGTCTCCGAGCAGGGGCGTCAATGCCGTGACCGGCGAGGGGCTCCAACCGGCGCTCGTGGGCGCCGACATTGTCGTCGACGTCTCGAATTCGCCCTCGTTCGAGGACGAGGCGGTGCTGCACTTCTTCGAGACCGGAACGCGCAACCTGATCGCGGCAGCTAAACAGGCCGGTGTACGGCACTGCATTGCGCTGTCGATCGTCGGTACCGACCGACTCGAGAGCAGCGGGTATTTCCGCGCCAAGCTGGCGCAGGAGCGGCTGATCGAAAATTCCGGGCTGGCCTACACGATCCTGCGCGCCACCCAGTTCTTCGAGTTCGTCGGCGCGATCGCGGATTCCGGACGCAGGGATGGCGAGGTCCACGTTTCCAGCCAGTTGATGCAGCCGTTGCTGTCGGACGAGGTGGTTGTTGCGCTGGCCGACGTGACTCTTGGAGAGCCCGCCAATGGCATACGCGAGGTCGCGGGTCCCGAAGCGGCGCCGCTCGCGGATTTCGTCGGCCGCTGGCTCCGCAAGCAGGGCGATGCCAGCAAGATCGTGGCGGGTGCGGACGTGCCGTATTTCGGCGCGCCACTCGCGTTGCGCACGCTGGTGCCGGACGACGGCGCGCGCATCATGCCGACGCGTTTCGATGATTGGCTGGATGGGGCTGTCAAAACGGCCTGAGCTGCCCGAGGTTTATCATTTCCACGAAGGCGGCGTGTTGAGTACGCCGCGCTCCATCCACGTCATTGCGAGCCAACGGGTCGCGCGAATGCGCGCCTGATGACAGGCTCCGCGAAGCAATCCATCTTGCGCATGAAGTGACAATGGATTGCTCGCTGCGCTCGCAATCACGGGGAGATAGCGACGCCCGCCATTGTCATCCCCGAAAGGCGGGGATCCAGTACGCCGCGGCTTTTCGGTTCAATCACTGGCGTCCCTGGAATACTGGATCACCCGCTTTCCGCCTTCGTTGAGCTTCGGCGGACAAGTCGCGGGTGATGACGACTGAATATCATATCGAGCGGCCTTCCCGCGGCGGTTTGCGCCGGAGGTCTGGCCGCATCAGTCACCAGCTAAGCACTCAGCGCGTTTCCTCGGCCGCGTTCTTCGATGCGGATTTCGGCTGCGGCGCCTTCGAACCCGTTTCCTGACAGGGCAGTTGCGTCCATGAGCCGTCGGCCGCCTGCTGATAGGCATGGCAGGAGGCGGAGGCGGGCGCTTCGCTCGTCTTTGCCGGTTGGGAATTCGTGTTGGAGTTCGTGTTAGAGTTCCTGGCGAGCGTCGGCGCTGCCAAAGTGAGGAGGGCGGCCGCCGAACCGAAGAAGATCGCTTGCCCTAACCGCATGGGAAATTCTCCTTTTCTCGAAGAGATGCCTTTTTCCTAAAAAGGATTGTGGAATTTTTTGGGAATGCTGATGGACGTACCGGCATTTGCTTAACGTTCCGCAAACGCCTGACGGCCGCCGACGCGCCGCAGCGCAGGACGGATTCTGTTCTCGAGCGCAGGAACCAGTTTCTTCGGCCGTGCGTTGGCTTGGCATCATGCCGAAGGCACGGCCTCCATGCGTCGGGAAAAGTCTTTCTTCAATGCACTGCTCACCCATTTCCTGATGGGCGTGGCACTTGGACTATCGCTGGTCCTGTTGCTCGGCCTCATCGATGCCTTCCATGTCAGGGACCTCGTCGCCAAGAGCGACGCACCTGTTCAGACAACGGTGATGCTGGTGACGACCTACGGGCTCATGTTCGGCATCGGCGCGGCGCTGACAGGCCTGGTGCTGACGCTGGAAGACGAGAGCTGAGGTCGGACGGGCCGCCCGATCAGCGGCGCAGGCGGGAGATCGTGCCGGCGGTGATCTGCATGGCGACGCCGACCACCCATCCGGCCATGATCATCCAAATCCATGCCAAATGCGGATCGTGGCGCAGCACGATGACGCCGACGCAGGCGAACGCCGAGAACGCAGCAAGGAAGGTCCCGAGCGCGCCGAGCAGTTCCGGCGTGTCCACTTTGCCGACCCAGGCGTCATCGGTAGGCTGGCCATCCGATGCGGTGAAGGGCCGGGGCGGCGTATCGATGCCGAGATAAAAGCCGAGGGCGCCACCGATCATCATCAGCAGCAGGAAAGCCTGATTGGTGAGTGCGGCGTGGCTCGTTCCTACCAGAGCCGCCACAAACAGCCCGCTTGCCGCGCCAGCCATGGCAAGCCCAAGGCGTTCCAGGACATGGGCGACTTTCCGAACGCGGGTTTGCATGACAGTGAGCCCGCCGGTTATGGAAGGGAGCTTAGGACGGTTTCAGGCAAGGTGGAAGCAACTTAGCGATGCAGATGGCGCGCCGAATTGATACAGCGCAAGATGCGGTCGGTCTGTAGAATTGGCGATGCCTGCTTCGATGGGAGACACGAACATGAGCCTGTTGGGTATGCCATTCGATCCTGCGCGCGAGGCGGCGCTCGTCACCGGCGCAGGCAACGGGATCGGCCGCGCGATTGCGCAGGCGCTGGTGGGCGAGGGCGTTCGTACCGTGTTTGCCGATGTGAACCGGGACACGGTCACGGCGGCAGCCAAAGCATCGCCGCGTCCGGAGCTGGCGGTGCCCTGGGTCGGCGATCTTGCCGATCCCGCCGCGCGCGAGGCGCTGCTGGCGCAAGCCGCGTCTGCCGTCGGGCGCGTGACGCATTTCGTGCACAGCGCCTCGCCGCCGCGGCGCGAGGCCGATCATGTGCTCGGCGTCACCACGGAGATGTGGGCGCAGATGCACGCGGTGAATCTGGACGCCGGATTCCACCTCTCGCGCGAACTGGCGCGAAAGCTGATCGCTGACAAAACGCCCGGCTCGTTCCTGCTGCTGACCTCGCTGCACGCCGGCACGCCGCGCAACCTGCCGCATTACTCGACGGCGAAGGCGGGGCTTTCGATGCTGGTGAAGGAATTGGCCAAGACGTTCGGCCGCTTCAACATTCGCGTCAACGCGCTGGTGCCGGGTGCGATTGCGGCCGGCGGCTTCGTCGCCGATCCCGCGCTCGCAAGACACATTCCGCTCGGCCGGCTCGGCCAGGCCGATGATCTTGCGCCGCTAGCGCTGGCGGTGCTGTCGAATCGGATATCAGCCTACGTCACGGGCGCGGCGATCGTGGTCGATGGCGGGTTGTCGCTGACCAACTGGTTCGAGCCGCCGGAATTGGGGGATTTGTAATTCTTTGGGCGTAGCCCGGGTGGAGCGCAGCGTAACCCGGGATCAGTCCATCCGTTGTGAGATCGTTCCCGGATTGCGCGGAGCCTGTCATCGGGCGCGCATTCGCGCGACCCGTTGGCTCCATCCGGGCTACGCAAATACTAAATGGCGCCGCCCTGATGCTTCGCGTGCCATTTCGGGCCGGGGCCGCGCATGTAGTGCAACTCGGGGCGGTAGGGATTGCGGGCGATGTCGATCAGCCCGAGCCATCGCGCGGCGATCAGATTCAGATATCGGAGAAGCGGTTGCATGGCCAGCATGGCGACCTCTCAATGCGGCCCGCCGAGCACGGACGAAAACGGCAGGGCGAAGATTTCGTCGTCGAGATCGTCGCTGACATGCAGCGTCCAGTCGCGCCAGTCTTCCGGACCCTGCGCCGTGATCAGCGATTGCACGACACGGGTGGCGTGGTCACGCGCCTCGGCCAGATTTCCGACGGCAAGGCCACGCTGATCGATGCGTACGCCTTCGGAATTGGAGCAGTGGAAATAGACTTGTGCCATGTCCGACTCCCGCGATTGCGATTCACGCCGAAAAAATAGCAGGCGGAGGAGCGACTTAATATTCGGGGAAATTGCGGACGGGATAATACGGGAGGTATCGCGACCACAGGTGGAACCGGCCAGTCAACTTGTCTGAAAATTATCGGTCATAGCGCGAGGAACGGGACTTTCGGTTCGGCCGTTTTCATCAGGAAGCCGCCACGATTGAATCGCTGCGGCGAGGACTGATGCAACCCCGGGAGAGCGACATGATGTCGGAAATGCAGATCCACACGATTGCACGCCAGATGATGGAGAAGCACGGCCTCACCGCGATCGCGCAAGCCGCACACAATGCGCAGGCTTGCGAGAGCAAGGGCGATACCGAGGAAGCCAGGGAGTGGCGTCATATCGAAGACGCCATGAAGCTGATGCGAGGGCCGCATCAGAGCTAGCGAACCCGTCGCGGATGCGGCGCGGCGCGCAGCATCCAGGATACCCCATTACTTACCGTAGCGGCATCGGCGGGCGGACCACCGGCTCGCCGTCATCCGCCATGGTTTGCTGCGGCGGTGCAGGCGGCAGCGGCGCGGGGGCGGCGGCTGGCGGTGGAGGGGGGACGTAAGCGGCTTGAGCCGGCGGATAGTAAGCCGGCTTCGGCTTCCGGACCGGCGCGACAGGCGCATTCGCGGTTCGGGGCGGCGGCGGCGCGGTTGTGACCCTCGGACGAAAATTCTGTTCGGGTCGGACCTCAGCAGCCCTTGCTTCGGAAGCTTTCATTTCGCCAGCCTTGGCAAATTCCCGCGCCATTTGCGCCTGGCTTGCCTTGAGCTGCGCGATGGTGGCTTTGAGCTCCTCGACCTGCTGGCCCATCGCGGCGAGATCCTGCGCCATCGATTGCAACTGGGTCGATTCCGCGGAGGGAGCGGCAGCGGCGGTCGCGACGGGTTCGGATTGAGCCGGTGCTGCCGTTGCCGCCGGCTCCGCAGCGGCCTGATCTGTTGCGGCGGCGGGTGCGGCCGGCGGTTGCTCGGCCACGGCGGGCTTGGCCGCCGAAGGCAAGGCTGCCAGCACGAAGGGCGGCGCCCACTCGACGGCCATCGCCTTGGCCTGATCGCCATAATGCTGCCAGCCGGCGGCAGCAATGGCGCCGACAAGGGCCAACAGCGCCATCACCAGGCGCTTCGCCCATTTGGCCACTGGCCGCTCGCCGGCGAGTTTTAGGCCATCCAGCTTGATCTCCTCGCCCGGCCTGATGTTGTCGACCTCGACATCACGCATTTGGACATCGCGCAGGTCGGTGGCGCGAAACGTCGGTTCGACCTGCGGGGTCGGCGCGCTGACCGAAATCGCGGGCGCGACGTGAATCTGCGGCTTGGCCGCGGCTTGCACTTGCGGTGTTGCGGCGGCTTGCACTTGCGGTGTTGCGGCGGCTTGGACTTGCGGTGTTGCCGCGGCTTGGACTTGCGGCGTTGCCGCGACTTCGACTTGCGGCGCGACATGAACCTGCGGCGCTGCCGGATGGACTTGCGGCGCTACGGGAGGGGTGGCCGGATCGTGGGCCAGCGGCGGCGTCTTGTGGGCGTGCGCGGCCAGCACCGTTTCAATCGCAAAAACGTCGTGCGGATCAGCCTCTTTCAGTGTCGGCGTGGATTGCATTGGCGGTCCCTTACTCAGTCCAATGTCGCCCGGATAGGGGCGGCGAGCTTGCTCTGCTGTGTGGAAAACCTCTGCCCAGGCCGCCACACGGCCAGCGAGGTTTGACTAAAGCAAGGCGATCTCGTGGTGAGGTTGGGGCCGCGGTTGCCCCCCGCGGGCTGGAACCCGCGCCGTGAGATCATACGACAGAGTCGGAGCCTGGCATACGCGCCTGCTTCGATGCGCTTGGCCAACTCGATGGCGCCGGCAGGGCCGTGCTGGACGGCGTTTTTCCCGCGATGATCTGGGAGGGGAAGAGCGATCCCGCACACGACCGCCGAAAGTTATTCGCCGATGCCAACGGTCTGCGCTTCCTGTCAACGGCCGGCGATCACCTCGGAATGGTGTTCGGCCATGGCGCCGAAAGCGCGAAAGGCATACGCAGGTTTCTGGACCTGGCGCAGAACGCGTCGGGTGCGCGGTCGGCCGCGCCTTAGGGGACAGCGCCTGCGGTGCCTGCCCGATGCCTGGCGTGCCACTTTGGACCGGGGCCGCGCATATAATGCCGCTCGGGACGATAACGATCGCAGGCGCGTTCGATCAGGCGGTGCCAACGCGTCATGATCGCATCCAGGCGGTAAAGCAGCATGGCAGCCTCTCAGTGCAGCTTGCCGAGCACGAAGGCGAAGGGCAGGACGAAGATCTCATCGTCAAGATCGTCGCTGACATGTACGACCCAGTCGCGCCAATCTTCGGCGTCGCGCCCCATGATCATCGAGCGGACGATGCAGGCGGCGCGGTCGCGCGCTTCGGCGAGGTCGCTGACGGCTTCGCCGGATCGATCAATCCGGACTTCCCGGGAGTTTGAGCAGTGGAAATAGACCTGGGTCATATCGGCCTCCTGTTGCAGGCGATCTGCATTGTTGGTTGCAGGATAGCCGGACAAGGTTCTGGCACTCTGTGATTGAGATCACGGTCGCTGCTTAAGATTTTATTAAGACTGGAGTGGTCAGACTTTAGGCATGGAATCGCAGCGGAACCGGACCTCCCGAGCCGGCAGTTGCAAGAGAAGGCCGGCGGCGTAACGCCCGCCGGCCTTTTCTCTTTGCGACCTGCAGCAAATCGCCGCCGATATTCACGGCGCTGTGAATTCTCCTCCGGAACCAGCATCTTACCTCGCCCGTTCGCTCTTCATGTTCACATGGAGAATGAGCGATGACGAAACTGACACTGCTCGGCGCGACCGCCATCCTTGCGATGGGGCTCGCGACGCCTGCGCTGTCGCAGGAAGCTACCCAGGAGCCCGGCATGATCGGGTTCAACTACCCGAACTCCGATTATCTGCTCGGCGGATACGGCGTGCGCACGCCGAGCCGCTATGACTACAGCTACTACTACGGGCCTCGCGCTTATTACGGCCCGCGCGTGTACTATCGCCCGGGCTATGTCGCCGGACCGGTCGGTTTGGCTGCCGGCGTAACCGCCGGAACCGCAGCCGCGATCGCGGGGGCGCCGTTCGTCGATTCATACGCCTATTATGACGAGCCCGGTTATTGGTAGAGCCGGAGTAGCAACAACAAAAAAGCGGCCGCAAGGCCGCTTTTTTGTTGGCTGCTTGGCCCTTCATCGGGTGGCTGCGGCGTAGGACGACAGCAGCGCGAGGAAGATGATCGTGTTCAGCACGGTCGCGCCAAGGACGAGCGCGAGGCAGGTCATCCTCAATCTATGCGGCAATCCGGAAAGATGCAGCTTTGTCCGGACATTATCAGGAGTCAATGAAGCTCGATCTTAGGTGTCGCGCGCGGACTTCAGGTTCATTCGAGGCGGCTCGGCCTTGCATGAGAAAGGCCCGCATGGTTCCAGTGTCATCATCCTCCAATGTCTTGAGGTTTGAGGTCTCATGAGCAACCGCATTCTCGTCCTTTACGGCTCCTACCGTTCCGACCGCATGGGCATTCGTCTTGCGCAGTTCGTCGTCGAGGGGTTTCGTGCGCGTGGCGATGATGTCGAATTGATCGACGCCAAGGCGATCGGCCTGCCGATGCTGGACCGGATGTACAAAGAGTATCCGAAAGGCGGCGCGCCCGCGGCGCTCGAAGAACTTGCGGGAAAGATCCGCAGCGCCGACGGTTTTGTGTTCGTGACCGGCGAATATAATTGGGGTATGCAGCCGGGGCTCAAGAATCTCACCGACCATTTTCTGGAAGAATGGTTCTGGCGGCCGGCGGCGATCGCGAGCTATTCGGCCGGCCGCTTCTCCGGCGCACGCGCCGCGCTCGCCTGGCACGGCACGCTTTCGGAAATGGGCATGGTAGTGATTTCGAGCTCGGTCGCGGTCGGGCCGATCGCGCAGACGCTGAGCGAAGACGGCAAGCCGATCGGCGAGGGCGGCAAGGCGCTGGCGCACGCGTTTCCGCGCTTCGCTGACGATCTCGTGTGGTGGATGGAGGCGGCACGGGCGCAGCGGGAGCGCAAGAAGCCGCCATACTGAGAGGCGCCTCGAATGAAGCGCAATGTTGGCGAAAACGCACCCACTTTTCGCCATGGCTGGACAGCAGATTGCGAATTGTCTGCCATCTCCCGCCTTTCTTGAGCTGCGGCAGGCAGCTCGTCCAATTGCTTCATGCATGGGTAGAATTGATGTCGCCAACGAAAGCGCGCTGCGGCCTGCTTGTTCTTGCGTTCATGGCCGCGCTCTCCGGCCCGGCTGTCGCGCAGAATCTCGATCAAGGCAAACCGGCGTCGAAGCTGTTTGCCGAAGGTTGCGCATCTTGTCATCGCAGCCCGCGCGGGCTCGCCAAGGGCCGCTTTCATCTGACGCTCTATCTCTTCCTGCAAAAGCACTATTCCAGCGGCGCGAGCTCGGCCTGGGCGCTGACCTCCTATCTGGAATCCATCGATAGCGGAAAGCGCGTCGCGGCGAAGCCACAGGCAGCCTCAGCCGCGTCGCGATCCTCAATGCGTCCACCGGCGCCAGTACCGGCGCGATAGGCCGCGCGCGCCGCCATCGCTTGCTCACGGCAACGCTGCGAAATCTCCCCGACGTGGCCATCTTTTCGACTTTTGCCGGCATAGCATCATGAGCATGTGTGGTGGCGGGGAGTAATGACGATGGTAGTGGCTGAACTTCAGACCAAGGTGGAGAAGTACGAGAGCCGGGCTGGCAAGTGCGAAGCAAAGGCCAAGGAGGCCACGGACAAGGCACAGCAGGCCTTCTACGAGGGGCTGGCCGGCTACTACGCGAGCCTGGCAACGGATTTCCGGAAAATTCTCGAGAAGCGGACCGCGTAAACGGTACGTAGGGCGGATCAGCGAAGCGTAATCCGCCGATCGGTCGCGAACCAGCGGCGGGTTACGCCTTCGGCTAATCCGCCCTACGCTCTAGAGATGGCATACGCGCGTTCACGCGCCGCCGATTGCGCGGGTGATCACTCCGCCGCCCCCGCAGTTCGGGCAGGGAGCGCCGCCGATGCGGCCCTTGCCATGACATTCGGGGCAGATGTCGTCGCCGGTGCCAGGCGTTCCGGGAGCTGCTTCATCGCCGGGATTGAGCATTGAATTCGCCGCCTGCATCTGGGCGTTCGAGCGCTTTTTTGTGCTTTGCGAATTTTGCGCTTTGTTCCGCATGGTGCGTGCCTCAAGAGATTTGCGACAACGCCGTTGCGGGGAGGAGGTTGCGAGAGATGCGCAACCTTCGCCGCTGCGAAAGCGTTGGCATGGCATGACGGAACATCCGACGATGCACCCCATGACGGGCTTCAATCCATCCGAGCCCGCCGTCCTGCACGACCGTGCGAGCGACCAGATCATCACCTGGATCGGCGATGAGGCCGACGACTTCCGCCGCTCCAGCCGCGCGCGCGACGACGGCACGGTGGCGTGGCGGGAATATGTGTTCGATGGATGGGGGAATGTGATGGGTGGGTGAGAAAGCGCGGACCAGTATGCGCGTCATGTAGCCCGCTACTGCCGTTGGCGCGATATCTCCTTACCGCGCTCCGCGAGCTTCACCATCACCTGCAGGGCCTGATTGGTCGGCGTCGCGATGCCGAGCTCGGCGCCCTTGCGCACCACATAGCCGTTGAGAAAGTCGATCTCGCTGGGCTTGCCGCGGGCGAGATCCTGCGCGGTGGAGGACATCTGGTTCGGCATCATGGTGGGGATGTTCAGGATATGCTCGATGAGGTCGTCTGCTATCGAGACGCCGCTTGTGCGAGCGACGGATATCGCTTCCTGCACCGCGCTTGTGACGACATCCCGCGTGCCTGCGACGTCCAGCATCGGTCCGTAGGAAATGCCGGCCACCGCAGACAGCGCGTTGAAGGCGCAGTTGATGATCAGCTTGCTCCAGAGCGTTTGGTCGATATCGTTGGCGATGGTGATGCGGACGCCGGTGGCCTGAAGCATCTCGGCCAGCCCTGCGCTCGCGGCCGAGGGGCCGATGGCGAGGTCGCCGCCGCCGTGATGCCTGACGTGGCCGGGTCCGGCCATCTCGCTGCCGACATAAACGACGACAGGAATGACGGCGTGGCCGGTGACGGCAGAAAGACGCTGCGCATTGTCGACGCCGTTCTGCAGGCTGAGCACGGATGTGTCCGGCCGCAGGTGTCCGACGAGCGAGCGTCCGGCGGCTTCGGTATCGGCCGATTTCACGCAGACCAGCACCAGATCGGGTGCGGCGAGGGCCGTCGTGTCGGTCGCGGCTTTGGCGGGCAGGTATTCCCTAAAACTCTTGGTGTCGAGCAGCAGGCCATGGGCGTTGATGGCGTCGACATGCGGCTGCCGGCCGATAAACGTCACGTCATGTCCGGCTTTGAGCAGCAATCCCCCGTAATAGCATCCGACCGCTCCGGCACCGACGACTGCGACTTTCATGATTGTCTCCTGATCGGCTGATGCGGTTCGAGTAGCTGATCCAAGCAGATGCCGCAATTCCGGGGCTGGCCTCGACCCGTTGGCTCATCCGGGCGATTTTCTGTGACACAATCACCACACTCGAACCGAATTGCGCTGAGGGAGCAATGCCTGATCGCGTCCGGCCACGCTTCCGCCCGGATTCGGGCCCGCGATTGCCGCGTGTTGGTTTTCGGCTTGGGCTGGGGCGCGAGCGGGGGATTGCAACATGTCTTCCATTGGCTGCACCAGTATTTCGTGCGTCGACGCCAGGTCAGGCCGTACTCAATTTAAAGCGCCACTAATCACGGCCGCGCCCGCGGGAAAATTCATACGGCTGCTTGCCGCCATGCTGGGAGCGGCATCGCTCGCCGCCTGCGCGCAGTCCTCGGTCGTCACGCAAAAATCAGAACTTCGCGCCAGCCGTCAGGCGTCTCTGGATCAGGATCGAACGACATCATCCATGATGAAAAGGCGGGTAGCCGCAGTGAGAAAACACACCGCGTCGCGCAAGGCTGCAGGCCGCGTCAAGCCGGCCTTGCATGGGATTGCCAGCTTCTACACGGAGGGAACGAAGACAGCGAGCGGCGAAAAGTTCAACACGCTCGAAATGACCGCCGCCCATCCAACGCTACCCTTCGGCACCAAGTTGCGCGTGACAAACCTCACGAGCGGCCGGTCGGTGACGGTACGGGTCAACGACCGAGGTCCCTATGTTCAGGGGCGCGTTGTAGACGTCTCCTATTCCGCGGCCGACGCGCTGGGAATGGTGGGGAAGGGTGTTGCAAAGGTCAAACTCGATGTCGTGGAGTAGCGGTAGGGCGGATTAGCGCAAGCGTAATCCGCCGATCTGGCAGGGATGAACGGCGGATTACGCTCCGGCTAATCTGCACTACGGGCCTCGAACTTGCGCTGCGGATGCGTCAGCCACTCCGCGCTCTCGACGATGCGCATTTCCTCGGTCGCACGGGCTGCGGTGCGTTCCAGTACCGCGAAGATGGCAGACGCTGCGTGGCTGAGCGCTTCCGGCGTGTCGGCGCCGCGGACGCGGGCAGCAACCAACAGCGCGGCAAAGAGATCACCGGTGCCGTTCGGGCTGATCGGAAGCTTTGGCGTGCGGACGCGAAAGGCTAGCGCGGGCTCGACGGCCAGCGTCTCGATCTCGCCTTCCGGCGTATCGGCCAACTCGGCGCTGGTGACGACGACCGTGCCGCGCGCCATGAACGCGCGCGCTGCCTTCAGCACCTGATCGATCGTTGCGGCCTTCGTTCCGCACAGCCATTCGAACTCGAAATGATTGGGCGTGATGATGTCGGCGAGCGGACACAGAAGATCGCGCACGAGCGGCGGGATGTCGGCGTGAACGAACAGGCCGCGGTCGCGATCCCCGAGCACAGGATCGCAGCAATAGTGCAGCGCGGGATTCTTCGCCTTGGCGCGCGCGACAAACTCCGCGACCACGTTGGCGTTGTCGGCCGAGCCGAGATAGCCCGATAAAATCATGTGTGCGCTATCTACCGCGCCGCGCTCCTCGATGCCGCGCAGGAGATCGGCAACCAGCGCCGCATCGAGCACGCGGCCACGGAGGGTCGGATAACCCGGCCGGTTGCTGAGCAGCGTGGTTGGCACCGCGACCACGTCGATGCCGTGCATCTGCATCGGAAACACCGCGGCGCTATTGCCGACATGGCCGAAAGCGACCTGCGACTGAATCGAAATCACGTTCATGCGGATAAGTCTGGGAAATGCCGAATTGCCGGGGCGGGAACCTGCCGAGGTTAACACATTGGTTATTTGTTTGCGGGCATTTTCACGATCCTATTCAACAAAGAGGCACCATGTCTGACATCACCATTCCCGGCGGGCGGATCCGTTCTTTCGTTGAGCGGATCGAGAACATCGACAGCGAATTGCAGGAGCTGAACGAGCAGAAGAAGGAAGTATTTTCGGAGGCCAAGGGCGAAGGGTTTGATATCAAGATCCTCAAGGAGATCATAAAGCTGCGAAAGCAGGACCAGGACGAGCGCGACGAGCGCGAAAGCCTGCTCGATCTCTACATGCGCGCAATGGAAACCGCGCCGCCGGAGAAGGAAGCAAAGGCCGCGTGATGCTGCCGGTACGTTCCTGAATACGGCTTTTACTTTTCGTCATGGCCGGGCATAGCCGTCCAAAGGACGGCGTCGCGTGCGCTCGCCTATGCCCGGCCATAAACATCGTTCTGCTTCCTCGCGCGTGGCGTAGCCGGGGAAATCACAGGGCGCAGCGCGAGTCGTAAGCTCCATTGGCAGCGGAGCAAGCGGCACCCCTCTCCCTAACCCTCTCCCGCAAGGGGAGAGGGAACCCATCCATATTGCGTCCCTGACGGTGCGGACCAAGAAGCAGCTGTACAAAGGTGAGCACGCCGTCGTGTGAGGTGAGCACGCAAGCCGGGCTCCCTCCCCCTTGCGGGGGAGGGTTGGGGAGAGGGGTAAGCCACGAGCTCCGCCCTCTCATGCTGCGTAATCCGCCGCTCTCACGATGAAAGGCATCGCCAACGCGGCGAATCCACCTAACCTTCACGGCTGATCGTGCGACCAACGGCCGGTTCCGCATTCTATCCTCGCATGTGTGCATTGCAACAGTGCGCTATTGCAGCGCAGCAAAATGCCTATTAGGTCCGTATTCCAAGCTACCTATGGAGAGTTAAAGTGAAGAAGATTTCCCTGTCCATCGCTGCCGCCGCTCTGCTCGCGCTCCCGGCTGCAACCGGCGCTCTCGCAGCCGAGTTGCCGGCTTATCAAAAGGCGGGCTTTCCGGTTTCGGCCGTGCAGGTTCAGGTGCTGGGCGCTGAAAACGTCCAGGAAGCATCGCCGGTCGCTACCTCGGCCACGCCGTTTCAACTCAGCGTTCTGACGCCGCGGAACAGAATCACGACCGCACAAGGCCAGATCGAAACCACCGGTCGCGCCGTTCGCTGAGCACAGCCGTTGGATCGGCGCTTGAGCTGGCGCCGGCTGAGCGCCTTGCCCCAAGTTTCAAAAGCCCGCGATCTCCTCGCGGGCTTTTTCGTGATGAGCGCGCTGTCCGTAGCGCGCGAAACAGATAGCAAACGTGTTATTAAGAATTAGCCCGCGCTGATTTGTACGATTCCGATTCGTTCCTTTCGAACAAAATGGAGTCGGATGGAGAACAAAGCTGTGGCGCTGCTTTTTCTCTGCTGACGCCGACGCCATCTCATCCGTCTGCGGAACATGCGGTGTCAAAAGATCGGCTCGCCGATCGCAACTTCGCTGCGCGGGCCAAGCACGATCACATTGCCTTCTGCATCCTTCGCGCCGAGGATCAGAAGTTCAGACGTAAAACCCGCGATGTTCTTTGCACCGAGATTGCAGACGCATACGACGAGCGAGCCGAGCAGGGCGGCCGGCTCGTAGTTCGTGATTTGCGCGCTCGACCACATGATCCGCTCAGCACCGACGTCGACGCCGACCTTGAGGGACGGATTGCGCGCGCGGGGAAACGGCTGCACGTCGACGACCTTGCCGATCCGGATATCGAGGCGGGCGAAATCGTCGTAGCTGGCTTGGGGCTTTAGCGGGGGCATGTCGTACGGCTCGATTGCTAGGTTGGATTTCAGGGACACGTGAGGAAGTCTCATATCGCAGTTGCCCTGCGGTTGGAACGTGCCGGCGCCTCGAGGCGGGTTGGTGATGTCAGGCCGAATGGGCTAGCCTCAACGAAAGCCGATCATCCTCCAGCGAGCGCTTCGCCATGCACATTCTTCGTCCCCAGTTTCGCATCGAGGAGAGCCGCGCGCTGGCGTTTGCGGCCGAGCGCGGGTTCGGCGTGATCGTCGCCGCGGACGAGCGCGGCCCGCGCGCCTCGCATGTGCCGTTTGTGCTCCAGCAGCGCGGCGATGGCGTGATCGTCCAGATCCACCTCACGGCCAAAAATCCGCTTGTTCAACTCGCCGACGGGGACAGGCGCTTCCTGCTGATCGTCTCGGGCGACGACGCCTATGTCTCCAACGACTGGTATGCCTCGCGCGACAACGTCTCGACCTGGCTCTACGAGGCCGTGCATCTTGCCGGCGTCGGCTACTTGCGTGAGCGCGACGAGAACCGCGCCCACGGCGACGCGCTGCTCGCGGTCGCCGAGGCGCGGCTGCCGAAACAGCCCTGGGATCTCGCGCAGATGGAGCCCACCAAGCGCGAGACCATGCTGGCCTCGATCCGCGTCATCGATCTCGTCGTCGATGAGATCGAGGGGCAGTTGAAGCTCAACCAGCACAAGAGCGATGAGGACCATGTGGCGGTGGCGAACCAGTTGGCGCGGGCGGAGGAGACGGGGAGTAGAAGACTGGCGCGGAAGATGAGAGCGCTGCGGCCGGGGCTGGGGTATGACTGCTAAGCAGTAGCGTGGATGAGCCAACGGGTCGAGCACGGCATCCGTGCTAGGCAAGCACGAAGCAAAGGCGTTGTTAAGAATTAGCTCGCGCCGATTTGCACGATTCCGATTCGTTCTTTGCGAACAAAATGGAGTCGGATGGAGAACAAAGCTGTGGTGCTGTTTTTTTCCTAACTCGGCAGAGTATCGGCTACACTTGTGCTCGTCCGGCAGCGCACGGCGCGAATTCATGGTGAAGAAAACCGGCAAGCGTGCATCGCGACACACGATCCTGGCGATCGACATCGGCGGTTCGCGCGTGAAGGTCATGACCGACAGAGAGCGAACCAGGCGCGCGTTTGCGTCCGGTCCCGACCTTTCCGCGAAAGTGATGGTAAGGAAGGTCAAGGCGCTGACGAAAGACTGGTCCTATGACGTCATCTCGATCGGGTATCCGGGACCGGTGGTCAACAACCGGCCCTTGTCGGACCCTCACAATCTCGGTCTCGGGTGGGCCGGTTTCAATTTCGAAAAGGCCTTCGGCCGCCCGACGAAGGTCGTAAACGATGCGCTGATGCAGGCGATCGGCAGCTACCAGGGCGGCCGGATGCTTTTCCTGGGCCTGGGAACGGGTCTTGGCTCCGCGATGATCGTGGATGGCATTCTGGAACCGATGGAGCTAGCCCACCTGCCGTACCGCAACGGCAAGACGTTCGAACAATGCGTCGGCGCCGCAGCCCTCAAGCGAATTGGCAGGAAGAAATGGCAACGCGCGGTCGATGACGTCCTGAAGCGTCTGCTCGCGGCACTGGAGCCGGATTACGTCATGCTGGGCGGCGGAAACGCCGACAAGGTCGACAAGCTGCCGCGCAAGGTCCGCCTCGGCGCCAACACCAACGCGTTCGAGGGCGGATTTCGACTGTGGAAGAAGGGGGCGGTCAAACCGCCCGGCGTACGCCGATTAGCCGCGAGCAAACGTGGCGGCGGATTACGCTGACGCTCATCCGCCCTACGACTTGCTACATCGGCAGCCTTTTTGTCGCGATAAACGCACTTTGCAGTTTCGCACGTAGCTCATAAGCTGGCGTCAGCCGAACGCGCCCCACCTCCGGTCAAGAGATCGAAAGACCGGAGGGAACGAGAAAAGAACAGCAGCAAAACTGCGACACGGCACGTGGGCCTAAAGGGGAGGACACCGATGCCGCTGTCTATCGACCGCCGTCGCGCACTCGCGACCATCAGCTCTCTTGTTGCCGCGCCATTTCTGACGCCGCGTGTCGGTCGCGCAGCAGAGGCCTGGCCGCTCCGGCCCGTAAAATATGTCAACGGCTTTCCGGCCGGCGGCGCCACCGACACGCTCTCGCGGCTGCTCTGCCAGAAGATGAGCGACCTGTCCGGCCAGTCCTTCGTGGTCGAGAACAAGGCCGGCGCCGGCGGCGTGTTGGGCGCGGACGCGGTCGCGAAAGCGCCGCCGGACGGCTACACGGTCGGGCTCGGCGGCATCGCGTCCAACGTGCTGGCGATCGGCAGCTACGCGAAACTGCCGTATCGCCCGCGCGAGGATTTCACCTTCATCTCGGGCATGTGGCAATTGCCGAACATCCTCAGCGCGAAGAAGGACCTGTTCTCCGCGGACCTGAAGGAATTGCTCGCGGCGTTCAAGAAGGAGCCGGGCAAATACACCTACGCTTCCGCGGGCTTCGGCACCACGCTGCATCTCTCCGGCGAGATGCTGAACAGCATGGCCGGCGTCCAGGTTCGCCACGTGCCCTATCGCGGCGCCGCGCCGGCGCTGAACGACCTGCTCGGCGGCAATGTCGATCTGTTGTTCGACAACCTGCCGGGCTCGCTGCCGAGCGTGCGCTCCGGTGCGATCCGGCCGGTCGCGGTCACCGCGAAGAAGCGGATCGCGGAGCTTCCCGACGTGCCCGCAATGGCCGAACTGTTGCCCGGCTACGAGATGACCTCATGGACCGCGCTGATCGGCCCCGCCAACATGCCGGGCGACCTCGTCGCCCAGATCAACGCGCTCACCGCAAAGGCCCTGAACGATCCCTGGCTGAAACAGCGCTACGCCGACTTAGGCGCCACCACCTGGCCGACCACGCCGCAGGAGATATCAGCCTATCGCGACAGCGAGGAAGCGCGGCTGTTGCCGATCATGAAAGCGGCTGGGATCAAGCCGGAGGGTGGATGAGGGGATGCTGGTGGTCTCCGAGGCTCGCCTGCCAAGATCGGCCTGAGGGTTTGCGCAGATGGAGCCCATGACAAGCAAGAGCGGTGCGTCTCGCGCCTGCGAGACGCCTGCATCCTTCCGCTAACGCTATCACTCCTCAGGGAACGCCTGTTTCGCTACGGCGTTCCTGCTCGTGAGGAGGAACTTACCATGAAATTAAGAGCATTGTTTATTGCAGCAGCCGTGCTGCTGATGCCGGCCGCCGCACTCGCGGCGCCGGGTATCGTGACCACCACGGTCAGCCTGAAGGCAGGGCCCGGTGAAGGCTTTCCCACGGTCGACCGCATTCCAGGCGGCGCCCGTGTCAACATCCACGGGTGTTTCAGAGGCAAGGCCTGGTGCGATGTGAGCTGGTTGGATGATCGTGGCTGGGTGTCGTCGCGATATCTCCAATATCTCTACCGTAACCGCTACGTCTATCTGCCCGACTATGTCGACGAGATCGACGTTCCCATCGTGCCGTTCGTGCTGACCACGTATTGGTCAAGACATTATGCGGGACGTCCCTGGTATCACCGCCGCACCCACTGGAGCGGCTACTGGCGATCGCATGGGCATGTCGCGACGCGGTTGACAGTCGATCGCTCGGCGGCCCGGATCGGCCGCGCGGCGGCAGCGCGCGACGCTGCGCTCCCCGAGGCAAGGACGCGTGTCGGTGTCGAGGAGAGGTCGCGTGCCCGTATCGAGGAACGGACGCGCGCCGGTGTGACGGAGCGGAGCCGCGCCGGTGTGACGGAACGCGTGACGCGGGAGAGGGACATCGCGACGCCTGGCGCACGCGAAGGGCGCGAACGCGCGGTGGTGCAGGACCGCATGACGCGCGAGAACGCGCGGATGACGCGTGAGGGCGCACGGATGACGCGTGAGGACGGAAGAGCCGTGCGAGAGCAGCCGATGACCCGCGCCCGCCCGCAGACACCGCCGGTCATGGCCCGCGGTCATGACGAACCGCGTGCGGCTGCACCGCGGATCGATCGTGGCACGCCCCGCATGACGCAGCCCGATGCAGCGCGCGGCGGCGGTGGCCCGCCGAACGTACGCGCGCAGCAGATGCCAGCCCCGGCCGCCCCGCGCGCAGCGGCGCCCGCGATGCCGCAGGGCGGCGGCGCGCCGCAGATCAACGCCGCACCGCGCGGTGGCGGCGGCCCGGTCGGTGGCGGAGGCCCCGGTCAGGACAGGCGCCAATAAACGAAAAGCCCGGCCTTGAGCCGGGCTTTTTCTTGCTCAGGCCAACCGCGAAGGAGCATCCGATGAAATCGCTTTTGCTGCTCACGGCGAGCGGTCCGCTACTCATTCTCACATCGCACGAGTCCCTACGCGATCAGAAGCTTCTTGACGTGCTCAAGCAAAAAGGCATCGGCAAGTTCGTCGCGTTTGAGGTGCCATTGTCGCTCGCCAGGGAGCGCTACGGCGGACATTTTCAAGCCGTCGAAAGCAATCTGCACGAGACTGATGATTTGAGGATCCTCGACTTCAACGGCCAGCGGATCTTTCAGCTCTTCCGTTTCGATGAACTCGGTTCACCGATCCTGCAAGAACAGCGAGCGCAGGCCGGATGAGCGCACCGATAATCCGGGGCGGTGTTAGCGCAGTCCCGGATGTCGCGGAGCCTGTCATCGGGCGCGCATTCGCGCGTCCCGTTGGCTCATCCGGGCTCCTCGCTGCGAATTCCACGACTTCTCTGCATCATGCTTGGTGTCTTGCCTGCCACTTGATCTGCGCTCGCTCTCCTGAGAGGGCCATAGGGCGCAATGCGGAATGCGCCGCGCTATTCCGCCTTACGAGCTAGTCGCTGCAATCCGTGAAAAATGAAAAATAATGCGAGAGCCAAAAGGGCAACGCTGGGCCAGAAGTAGAGGGCGTGCGCCTCATAGTAGCGGCCAGGCAGATATGGGAACTGGCCTTGCAGTAGAAAGGTGCCGATCAGGACCATTGGAAATGTGTAGATTGCAATCCAGATATTGGCGAGGCCATCAGGGTTCGATCTGGAGAAGGTCAGCCAGATAACGATTGCTCCCGCGATATAGAGGGCGGGCACGATAAATTTCATGACCCTGAACAGTCTAGACAGCGTGTTTCTCATGTTGTTGTCCGACTCAAACTCATTCGCCCATAATCAAAAGCCCGCTCTTTCGAACGGCCTTCCATTCTTCCATGGATGCGTTAGCTAGGGTGGCTTAGCGCAGCTAACCCACAGACCTCCCGCGAGAGAGCGGCGGATTACGCTACGCTAATCCGCCCTACGCGCTGGCAGACCGACTTGACTGGGTGCGTCGGCAGGAACTTGGTTGAACGCCTCTCGTTTATACCATCCAGCCCGCGTCAGTTTGGAGCTGCGCCTGAATGTGGACAGTACATCCCCCAGATACCGTTAACATCGCGCTTAAGCTTGCGAGCTTCGGGCTGTTGCTGCTGGTCGGCGCCGTCTACTGGCGTGCATACGGACCCACCAATTTTCTTTGGTTGTCTGACATCGGGCTGGTTCTCACGGTTGGCGCAATCGTCCTGGAAAGCCGCGTGCTTGCGAGCATGGCAGCGGTTGGCGTGCTTGCGCTCGAGCTCGCATGGACTGCGGACTTTGTGTCAGGAGGCCGGCTTCTCGGGATCGCGAGCTACATGTTCGATGAAGCGCTGCCGCTGCACTTGAGGGCTCTGTCGCTCTTTCATCTCGCCGTGCCGCCCGCCGTTGTTTGGCTGCTTTACCGATTTGGCTACGATCCTCGCGCCCTGGGTCTGCAGACAGGCGTCACCTGGGTCGCTCTGATCATGAGCTATGCCCTGACCGAGCCGGCGAAGAACATCAACTGGGTCTTCGGCCCCGGGCGTGAGCCACAGCAGACGATCGCGCCGCTCGCCTACTTCGCGATCGAGATGGTCGTGATCCCGGTTTTGGTCCTGTTTCCCACTCACCTCCTTCTGAGGTGGATGTTTCCCGTCAGCAATTAAGGCGTGGCGCACGCCGGATCGACGCTGCCCGCTGCGATCAGCTCGTTTATCTGCTGCTTGAGCGTCGCCAGCTTTTCGTTCTGGCTGTCGACGACGACTTTGACATTGACAACATCGGTTTCGACAGTGATGCGATCCAACTCCTGATTGGCCTTCGCTTGCAGGTCTGAGTGCTACCGATGATGATCCTCTCCGTTGCTCTAGCGAGTAGCCCGCGTGAGCGCAGCGATATGCGGGAGCGAGTTATAGTCGGTCGACAGAGCAGCCCCGGATGTCGCGGAGCCTGTCATCACGGCGCGAGCGCAATTGCGCTCGTCGCTGGGCGCGCATTCGCGCGACCCGTTGGCTCATCCGGGCTACGCTTGCTATCGGCAAGAATGCGTCTGGCCGTCGTAGCCTCGGTAAGTCCCGGACGACGGATTGTAGGTGCGGAATTGGGTGCAGACCATGACCACGGTCCGCTCGCGCGGCTTGTGGGCTGCCCTGGCCGGTTGCACCGGTTCACTGTGCTCTGCCCCTTTGCTTTGGACAGCGCTTTTTGATTGCTTGGCGACAGATTTCTGCTTCAAGGCGGGCTTCTCGAGCGCAACCGCTGGCTTTTCCTCGGTAGGAGCCGGCTTCTGCCCGACGACCGCAGGTTTCGCGTCCGGGACGGCCAGCTTCTGCGGCGCGGCCGCCGGCTTGTCCTGCACGACAGCTGGTTTCTCCTCCGTGGGCGCCGGCTTCTGCTCTACGATGGCAGGCTTATCGTCCGTTGCAGCCGACTTCTCCTCCATCGCTGCGGGCTTGTCCTGCGCGATTGCTGATTTCTCCTCCACGGGCGCCGGCTTCTGCTCTACGATGGCAGGCTTGTCGTCCGTGGCAGCCGACTTCTCCTCCACCGCCGCGGGCTTGTCCTGCGCGATTGCTGGTTTCTCCTCCGCGGGCGCTGGCTTCTGCTCGACGATGGCGGGCTTGTCGTCCGCGGCAGGCGGTTTCTCTTCTGCAGCGGCCGCAGGCTTTTCCTGCGCGGGCACTGAGGGCTGCGCTGCGGTCGGGCTCGGATCGTCCGTGGCCGACGTCTGCGCGAGCGCTTGAGCGCTTATCACCATGAACAAGACACAACATAGCACGCCGGCGCGCTCAGCGACGGCGGCCGATAGAGCTGACAAACGCATGGATGATACTCAGCTAATTGTCCCCATGAATGCTCCACACGCATTTGCGGCAAGTCTGTGAACAGTGCGGCTCTTTCGCGAGCGACGACGCGCTTGAGACCGTGAGTGTGTGCCGGCTGCCACACCCGCGTATTAAGGGCGATATCGCCTCCCGGACGCGGTGCAGATACTCTTCCGCAGTACACCGCAGGGGCCCAGGCGCAAAATCGCGAAAACAACCCCATGCAAAGTAGCGAGCCTAGGGCGGATGAGCCACCGGGTCGCGCGAATGCGCGCGCAGCGACGAGCGCGCCCGGCGCCGTCGTGCCGCTGCACGAGCACACCGCGCTCGAACAGACGTTTATGCTCGAAGGCTCGCTGGAAGACGCCGAAGGCGCTTGCCGTGCCGGCGACTTCGTCTGGCGCCCGGGCGGCAACATCCACGTAGCGCACGCGCCTGATGGCGCGACGTTCCTGGCGATATTTAACCGGCCGAATAGGTTTTTCGATGGGACGAGGTTTTTTACGGCGGGATCGTAGGGCGACTAGCGCCACATGCCGCGCATGCGCTCACGAATATCCATCTGCACGTTTTGATTTGGCGTCGCGCGTGCCGCCGGGGCCGCTGCCGGCCATGTCTGCCGATCGAACAGCTTCACAAGATGGTCCGGGATGAACCGCGTCCGCGACGCATAGACATGGCGGTCGCCGCGCGCCTGCTGACCATGCACGAAGAAGCGCTGCGGCACGATCAGGTGCAGATCGTCCTTGGCGCGCGTCATCGCGACGTAAAGAAGACGCCGCTCTTCTTCGAGTTCGGCCGTGGTGCCGGCGCCGAGATCGGACGGCATGCAGCCGTCGACGACGTTCAGGGCGTAGACCGACTTCCACTCCTGTCCCTTTGCAGAATGGATCGTGGACAGGATCAGATAGTCTTCGTCTCGCAGGGGCGCGCCGGAGCGATCGCTGGTGGCATCAGGCGGATCGAGCGTGAGTTCGGTCAGGAAGCGCTCGCGCGACGGATAGCCCGAGGCGATCTGCTCGAGCTGCAAGAGGTCGGCGAGCCGCACTTCGGCATCCTCGTGGATGCGCTCCAGATGCGGGGTGTACCAGAGCCTGATGCGTTCGATGTCAACAGGCCATTCCGAATAGCTGATATTGCCGAGCGTTTCGACGAAGGCGGTCCAGTCCTGGCCGGCGCGGGGCGGCGTCGGCAGCGCCGCGAGCGCGGCGATCGGATCTGATGTTATGGTCGTTTGATCGAGGATGCGCTGCGCCGACGCCGGGCCAATGCCGGGCAATAGATGCAGCACGCGGAATCCGGCGACGCGGTCGCGCGGGTTCTCGACGAACTTGAGCAGCGCCAGCACGTCCTTGACGTGAGCGGCATCCAGAAACTTCAGGCCGCCGAACTTGACGAAGGGAATATTGCGCCGCGTCAACTCGATCTCCAGCGGACCGCTGTGCGACGACGTCCGGAACAGGACGGCCTGCTCCTTGAGCCGCGATCCCTGTTCGCGGTTCGCCAGCACCTGCTCGACGATGTAGCGCGCCTGGTCGGCCTCATCGCGAACCGTGACGAGACGCGGAAGCTGCGCCGAAGTGCGCTCGGTCCAGAGATTCTTGGTGAAGCGTTCCCTGGCCAATCCGATCACGCCATTGGCGGCGGCGAGAACCGGCTGGGTCGAGCGATAGTTGCGGTCGAGCGTGACGATCTCGGCCCTCGGACTGAAATGGTCAGGGAAATCCAGAATGTTCCGGACAGTGGCCGCACGAAACGAATAGATCGATTGCGCGTCATCTCCCACCACAGTCAGGCCGCGACCATCCGGCTTGAGCGCCAAAAGAATCGTCGCCTGCAGCCGGTTGGTATCTTGATATTCGTCGACCATGACATGATCGAACCGGCCGCCGATCTGCTGCGCGATTGCGGGCTCGGATACCATCTGCGACCACCACAGCAGGAGGTCGTCGTAGTCGAGCACGTTCTGCTTCTGCTTGGCCTCGACGTAAGCAGCGAACAATTGCTTGAGTTCGTCAGCCCATCCCGAACACCAGGGATAATGCTGGCCGAGTACCGTCTCGATCGGCGCCTGCGCGTTCACGCAACGGGAATAGATCGCAAGGCAGGTGCCCTTGGTGGGAAAGCGGGACTCGGTCTTTGAAAATCCGAGCTCGTGACGCACCAGGTTGAGCAGGTCTGCCGAATCCTCGCGATCATGGATGGTGAAGGCCGGATCGAAGCCGATGCTCTCGGCGTATTCGCGCAGCAACCGCGCCCCGATGCCATGAAAGGTGCCGGCCCAGGTCAGCGCCTCCGTCATGATACCGGCCTTGTCGCCGAGCACGCGGCGCGCGATGCGCTCGACCCGCTGCGTCATCTCGGCGGCGGCACGGCGTGAAAACGTCATCAGCAGCATGCGGCGCGGGTCGGCACCTCTGATGATCAGGTGGGCCACACGATGAGCCAGCGTGTTGGTCTTTCCGGATCCCGCGCCCGCGATGACGAGAAGCGGCAAGCCGATGGTTCCATCCGAGCCGATGCCGTGCTCGACAGCCCTGCGCTGCTCGGGATTGAGGCTTTCCAGATATTGATCGGTAGTTTCAGCCAGCACGAATCACCCCATGTCATCGGAGGATCGGCGGATTCGCTGACGGTCGCAATGAGGGTGTCCGAACAAGCTAAGCCCCAAATCGACGTGGTTCGAGCCGGTTTTCGGTGGGACGAAGTTTTTTACGGCGGCGGGCCAGTCCTGAGGCGGCGGCTTGCGGCGGCGCGCCCGTCAGCCCTGCATGCGCGTGGGTTGAACAGTGGTGTGGGCTGACGTAAGCGTCCGCGATGGACCAGCCGACCAGCGGCGGCGATGCTCCCCAGAAACCTGACACCAAACCGGCCCTGCTTGGGGTCGCATGCGGCGTGGGTGCGGCGCTGTTCTGGGCGCTCGGCTTTGTCGCGACCCGGCACGGGCTGAAGGTCGGCTTCACGCCGCCGGACCTGCTGATGCACCGCTTCGTGTGGTCCGGGCTGGTGTTCCTGCCGCTCGTGCTTCGCGCCGGCATCGCCAATCTCAGCGGCATCGGATGGGGCCGCGGACTGGTGCTGATGGTGCTGGGCGGGCCTGTGATGTCGCTCATCAGCTATACCGGCTTCCTGTTCGTGCCGCTCGGCCATGGCAGCGTCATCCAGCCCTCCAGCGCGACGCTCGGCGGCCTGCTGCTGGCAGCGGTGTTCTTGCGCGAGCGGGTTCCGCCCTCGCGCGTGCTCGGGGCGTTCGTCATCGTCGGCGGGCTTGCGGTGATCGGCGCCGAGTCGATCGGGCATATCGGCGCCGATGGCGTGCTGGGCGATCTGCTGTTCGTGATGACCGGATTGATGTTCGCCGTGTTCGGCACGCTGCTGCGCCATTGGCGCGTCTCCGCGTTCTCGGCCGCCACCGTCATCAGCGTGCTGTCGCTGGCGCTGCTGCCGCTCTATGCGGGCCTCAGTGGGTTTGCCCGTGTGGTGGCGCTGGGCTGGGCTGAAAACGCGCTGCAGGCGCTAGCACAGGGCATCCTGGCCGGCCCCGCCGCGCTGTATCTGTTCGCGTTCTCGATCCAGACCATCGGCGTCGCCCGCGCCGCGGTGTTCCCCGCGACCGTGCCGGCGCTGACGATCCTCGCCGGCTGGCTCCTGCTCGGCGAGCCCCCGACCGCGCTGCAGGCGGCGGGACTGGTCACGGTGCTGTTCGGCTTCTATCTGGCGCAAAGGCAGCGGTGAGGTTTGTGGTCGGGATTACCGTGACAGTGCACTAAACAGCACTTCGCCATCGGCAGATTAAGCGCACTGTCACCGTATCCAAAGGCGAGGTGAGGGTGAGGGGGCGTCGACCGCGGGAAACCACCGAAACTGAACGAGAGGAGGCCTCGCAGCGACAAAGGTTTATCGAGTTGGCGAGAAAGCATCCCGGCAAGTCCGAAAAGGAAATCGCTGCCATGGTGACCGCATGACGAGGCTTCAGCTCTTTGCCGCCCTCGGGCCGTTTCTTGCCTGGCTGTACTGCATCGCGTTTCTCGCCGCCCGGACCGACGGGCCGATTTTCGAGGATGGGCGATATTGGCCATCGTTCATGGTCTGCTACGTTCTCGATTCTTCCCATGCTCTTTACGGCGTGGGTGGACCGCCGACTGTCAGATAGATGGTGGCGTTCACTCGCCTGTGGCTTGGCGGGCTTCGGAATCGCTTTCGTTCTGTACTACGGCCTCATGCACGAAGGCCCCTCGGCGGCAGAGAATGCGAAGATCTTCCAGCAGGATTGGTTCTATGTGGGACTTGTGTGGGCGTTACCCGCCGTTGTCTGTTCGTGGGTGATGGGAATGATGAACCGTAAGGAAAGCGTAGATGCACGATAACGCATCATGGCAACCGCACTGTCACAGAAATTATCGTGTCTCATTCCAGGGGTGCAGTCCAGCACTGTCACCGTAATCGAAAAAAGTTGCACAATCGAAGCGTGTATGCCTAATTGAGTGCTTGGGGCGAGGAAACAACAAGGCGATTGCCAGCCGTTGTTGTTTGCCGTCGATTTGGGGACTGGGCACTTTCAATATCGAGACGGGGCATATGGGGTCGAAGATCGGGGCGCTGCCCCTTGTGTTTGTCGGATTTTTGCTGGCCAGTTGCGCGAGTCCACGCGGCGTCGATGAACCGCCCTTGCAGATCCCGGCATTGAAGCCGGGTTTCGGCCGTGTCTACTTCACCCGGCCGTCCGAATTGACGGGGGCGGCTATTCAGCCCGAGATTCGGATGAACAACGAAGTCGTCGGCAGATCTGTGCCCGGCGGGTTCTCTTATGTCGACCGCCCCCCGGGGAAATACGCCGTAACAACGGCAACCGAGGTCGAAAATGCGGTTACGTTCCAATTGGCAGCGGGCGAGACGAAGTACATCAAGACAAGAGTGACGCCCGGCATACTCGTCGGCCATGTCACGCCGACACTCGAATTCCCCGAGCAGGGACAATCCGACGTAAGCCGCCTCAGGTACGTCGGCCCCTAATTCTGATCCCTCCCGCTGGACTAGAACTGGTGACGGTCCGGGCGGGTGCATCGCCCTTAGCGAGTAGGGTGGGTTAGCGCAGCGTAACCCACCGACTTGTCGCGAGAGCGGCGGATTACGCGCGCTAATCCGCCCTACGCGCTGATCAGGTCAACGGGGCACAAGAGCCAACGCGTCGCGCGATTGTGCGCCCGATGATAAATTCCGCGTACTGCACTGTCTGGCGTGCTGATGGCGGATTACCCAGCGCCAATCCGCCCCAGGCTTGCTTCCCCTTGACATGTTGGCCCTCCGCCGCCCGAATGGCGAATAGCGCATAAAGCGCCCGTCGCGGTGTCTCACCCGGCGCATAAAAAAAATAAAGCGGGAGGGTTTGCGAATGTTTCGCCAAGTGAGAAATCATGTCAGAAATTTTGCGCTTGCGGCGCTTGCGGCCGCAAGCCTGCTCGGTGCCGGAAGCGCGCAAGGAGCCTTCCCGGAGCGGCCGATCACGCTGATCGTGCCGTGGGCCGCCGGCGGCGGCACCGACGCGGTCGCGCGCCAGATCGCCCACATGCTGGAACGGGATTTCAAGCAGCGCGTGAACGTCGTGAACCGCACGGGCGGGTCGGGCGTGGTCGGCCATCAGGCGATCGCCACCGCCGCGCCTGACGGATACACGTTTGGTCTCATCACGCTCGAGATCAACCTGATGCACTGGGTGGGGCTGACCGATCTCACCTGGGAGAAGTATACGCCGATCGCGCTTGTCAACCAGGACCCCGCCGCGATCCACGTGAAGGCGGACTCGCCTTACAAGACCGTCAAGGAGCTGTTCGCGCATATCAAGGCGAACCCGAACAAGGTGGTGGCCTCAGGCACGGGGCAGGGCGGAAGCTGGCATGTCGCGCTCGCCGGCCTGATGCAGGCCGACGGCGTTTCGCCCGGCTCGATCCGTTGGGTGCCGTCCACCGGCGCGGCGACCGCGCTGACCGATCTCGCGGCCGGCGGCGTCGACTTCGTCGCGTGCTCGATGCCGGAAGCCGAGGCGCTGCTCAAGGCGGGGCGTATCCGCAGTCTCGTGTTCTTCTCACCCAAGCGCGCGCCGAACTTCCCTGACGTGCCGACCACCGAGGAGGCGACGGGTCACAAGTGGCACAAGGGTGTGTGGCGCGGCTTTGCGGCGCCCAAGGGCCTGCCGAAGGAGATTGCCACGCAGTACGAGACCGCGATCAAGAAGATCTGGGACAGCGCGGAGTTCAAGGAGTTCATGAACAGGCGCGGCTTCGACATGATCTATCTGGATTCGGCTGGCTTCGCGGAGTTCATGAAGGCGGACAACGAGGACAACGGCAAGGCGCTGAAGTCGCTCGGGCTGGCAAAGTGAGGGATGAAGTAGGGTGGGTTAGCGCAGCGTAACCCACCGACCTGTTGCGGGAGAGCGGCGGATTACGCGGCGCTAATCCGCCCTATTAGTTCATCGGGCTCCTCGCTCGTATTCGATCTTCTGCGCTTGTGCGGCTGTCGCTTCGTGCAAGCACGGCAGCGCCTGCGCCGATCACACAGGAGGCGCAACCGGCAACGCTTGCGGCTCATGCAAGGCGACTGAGGCGCTAACGCCGAATTAATCTGATCAGCCTATAATTTGAGGCAGTTCTAGTTGGGTGCCGCGTAAAAGGAGCCGTCGCGAGGGACGATCCGGCGACGGCTCCTTTTCAATTTGAGGTTATTGCCCGTGACCAAGACATCGGAAGAGCAGAGCCAAAGCGAACAACCCGCATCCACGGCGCCGAGCAAGCCATCGAGCCGGAAATCGATCCTGGCGCTGTCGGTGATCGCGCTTGGAATAAACAGTGCGGCGGCCGTCTATACGATGACGCCTTCCGATTTTGCCCTGCCGAATGTCAGCATGTTGGCCGAGCTGATTCCGCACCAGAAAATTTCCGATCTCATGGCCGATTTGGCGGCATCGAAGGATGTTCCGTCGGCCCAGCAGCAACACGCTGCCGCCCTGCAGGAGAATACCTCGCTGTTGCAGCAAAACGCAGCCCGTCTTCAGCAGGATTCAATTGCGCTTGCTTCTCTACGACAGAGCGTCGCGGACGAGCAGGTCGTCGTGAAGAAGATATCCGCTCAGATCACGGATGAACATGAAGACGTGAAGAAGATGTCTGCTCAGATTTCCACGTTGATCGCGAAGGTCGACTCGCTGAAAAATGCACTAACCCCGGAAGTAACTTCGTCCATTTCAACAAGGCACACTCGCAACCGGCTATCCCGAGCAATGCGCAAAAAGATGGCCCGTCAGGATAAGCCTGTGGGACCCGTTTCGGTGGGAGGAGCAATCCTGAGTGCCCCGGCTACCACGCCAGCCCCACAAAGCTAAAGACAGTAGGGCGAGGCGAGGGGCATTGGTCCCGCGGTCCCACGGTATTACGGTCCCAGTGCACTCAATGAATTGTGCCTTGATCAGCGTACCGAATAGTTGAGTGCACTGTCACCGTAACACTCTGTCACCGTAACACCCACGCAGCACGAGACCGCGATCAGTATTACAGATCAGTATTACGGTGACAGTGCTGGAATTCACTGTTGGGCACCACTGCGCGGGAACCGCCACCAAATCGCCCCAACTGCTGAAGTTTCATGCTGTTTCGGGATCTCCAGTGTCGGAACACATTGCCTCTGCCGCTTGTTCTAACCAGTGTAACAGCTCAATGCGTTCGGACAGGAGTAGTCTATGCGAAACGTCATTCTTCCAATCGTCACCGCTTTGGCGCTTGGCGCAGCGACACCTGCCATGGCCCAGGATTCCGGTGGTCGAATCTCAATGCAGGTCGCGCTCGACGTCGCGACCGATCTCGGCGTCATGACGGTGTCCTATACCCAGTTCCAAGGCGATCAGTGGGAGATCAAAGGGCGCGACCGCGCAGGCCGCTGGATGGAGGTCTATGTCGACTCGCGAACCGGCGAGGTGCGCCACCTCAATCGCGGATGGTAGTCGCGTTCGTCATTTCGCCGTTCAGCGAGTAGCCCGCATGAGCGAAGCGATATGCGGTGGTAAGTGTGATTGGTCGATAGATCAGGCCTGGATGTCGCTGCACTCATCCGGGCTACATGTTAAGTCTTTCCTTCGTCCGTTACCGCGTGTTGAGCCTCCAGTATTCCTGCGGGAACTATTTCGTTCGCTAGCGCTAATAGTCGATTCGAAAGGTCCTGGCGTTCGACCCAATATTCTCGAGGGACAGAATGGTCGAGCACCAGCCACATCATAGAGCCGCGACCTGACATTCCAGTCGGCATAATGTGGGAGCGTGTTGGGTCTTTCTTGTCGTAGATATGCTTGTCCGTGGCGTCGTTATTTGGAGGGATCGCGCGCATCGTCAGAGGTTCTTTCATCTGACTATCTTTTGCAATTTCATACTTCGCAAGTGGCATGCGCAGCAACTCTAAGTCAGCGAACATAGATTTGAATGCTGCCATAGCGGAGACGCCATCGATACCCAGATTGGCTTCATCATCACGTTGGCGAAAGGCCCGCAAGATTTCGTAGCAGGCAACTACCCAATTCTCGGAGAGCATGACTTGGTAGTGAAATGTGAGGTCCAAGCCCAGTCTGTCCGCCGCCTCAGTAGTCTTGTTCGTCTGGAATTCATCCTCCATGCATCGCAATAGTAGATCTAAGTCACCTAGCCGCTGTAAGCTCATTGTTGCGATAGGCAGAGAGAACCTTCCCGCGAGTCGAGCGGAGAGGTTTATCCACGAGGCGTGTTTTACGTCATATTTTGCTCTCGCTATTTGGAAAGCGCTCGCGATGTACGGCGAGACCGGAGGCAAGTTTGGGGCCTTCATTCGCTGATCTCGTCATTCGCTCGTAAGTTAAGTTTCGTACTTTACAAGTGCGTGGGGTGCGTTAGCCGCTCGTGCGAGCGGCGGATGACGCTGCGCTAACTAACTAATCTGCCCCACGAGCTGACGTCGTCTAATTTGGCGTTTGGCAGCATACAGATAGGCCATTGGGTGTCGTTTCATAATCGCTTTTCGTTCCTTGACGTACTTGCTTCCAAGAGCGACAAGCCCGCCAATGGCAACGGGCGCACCGCCTAGAGTAACTACATTCTCTAACGGGAGTTGAGCTCCGTTAATCCAACTGGCTGCTGTAGCAGCACTCGCCACAATAGTTGTGACGAATTCTTTTGAGGCGAGAATGTTTGTGCGCGCAAACCCTAACTCGGATTTCAGGTCGTGTAGATCCTGCTTCATATCGGACTCGAATTGCCGTTGAATTTCCTTCACGTCCGCGCGGGTCGTTTGTGGATCAGCCAACTGGCTGACATAGCTTTCTAACCCGCGTACGTAACGATGTCGTAGATCACGAAGCGTGTCGCCTCTTTCTTTGCGTTCCCGGATCCTTAGGTCAACAAGGGCTCTGATGCTAACTTTCGAGGCATTGATGATGCGCACGCTTATTGGAACAAGATGGCCGTGAGCCTCCGCTCTCTTGAGGTCAGATAGGTCAGAGTTGTTCTGCAAAAGACCTGTGATTGTCGCGTAAGCGTCTCCTCTGTCGGTGACTCGGCTTCGTGTGGTCCCGGCACAGCTATCAGCGAGTATCGACATGACAGTCAGCCCCGCATACTGCGTCATTGGGGAATGGGAGCTGTAGCGCAGCCGTCCAGCTAACTGAGCTTCTTCCAGAAGCCTCCAAGAGTCTGGAAGGAGCTTTTCGGGATACATCGAGTAGGGGTCTTCGTAAATCTGCAAGCCGTCGCTAGGATGGTTCAGAGCTAGATAAAATTGAGGCGGCAGTGGTCCGCTCACAAATTCCTTGAGTCTTTGATGTGCCTGCGGCTGCTCATCCATGGTCGGGCAGTGGGGATGTCCAATGATCTCCATTGCTTCGGCGATGCTGCGATCTGCATATTGTGTATCGAATGCCCTCCAAGGAACGATGTATTCCAGTCGATCCCACAAGAGGAGAGCTGTCTTGATCAAGCCGGCGTTCGAGATATGAGTATGTGGGTAGTAGAGCGCGCTTCTCACGACATTCCTCTCAATGTGCCTTTAGAAACATCTTCTTGGGGTCTCGGAGCTGTCGTAAAATCCTTTAGGCTAAAAAAACGGGCGGTCTAACTGACCGCCCGTTCGCCCTGCTTCTCTCAAGAGTAGAATAAATTCCAACGCTCGGCGCAGCTCACGAACACCCCGTCGTGCTGCCACACGTATCACACTTCATACACGTCCCGTTCCGCACCAGCGTGAAGTTGCCGCACTCCGAGCACATCTCGCCTTCGTAGCCCTTGGCCTTGGCTTCTGCCCGACGTTCGGCCTTGCTTGGGGCGACCGCGACTGCGGCGCTGCCGGACTTGCTCCATTGCAGGGCTCCCAGCTTTTCTGTCGGCGACAGATCGTGCTGGGATTCTTGCCTTAAGGCGACGGCGCCTTCATGCGCGTCTGAGGCGCGGGCGCTGGGGCCGTGGCCGGCGATCGCGGTGACGTTGTGGGAGCCGCGGGCGTCCGTATCGCCGCCGCGCATGACGACGAGGTTATCCGTGCGCGAGCGTGTCAGGCCCTTGGACAGATACTTTGTGGCCTGCTGGCCCTGGTCGGACGGCTCCTTGCCTTCCTCGACGCCCTTGCCGAGCGCGTCGAAATTCGACTCGGTCGGATCGACATGGGCCAGGTCGAAGCGCGACATGTAGCTGACCGCGAGCTCGCGGAAGACATAGTCGAGGATCGAGGTCGCATACTTGATCGAGTCGTTGCCCTGCACGGGGCCCGCCGGCTCGAAGCGGGTGAAGGTGAAGGCGTCGACATATTCTTCCAGCGGCACGCCGTATTGCAGGCCGAGCGAGACCGCGATCGCAAAGTTGTTGATGAAGGAGCGGAGCGCCGCGCCCTCCTTGTGCATGTCGATGAATATCTCGCCGAGACGGCCGTCGTCATACTCGCCGGTGCGCAAGTACACCTTATGGCCGCCGACCACCGCCTTCTGGGTGTAGCCCTTGCGTCGATCCGGCATCTTCTCGCGCTCGCGCATCACGACGATGCGCTCGACCAGTTTTTCGACGATCTTTTCCGAGACCTGCGCGGTGCGCGCGGCCATCGGCTTCTCGTAGAGCGCCTCCACCGCATCGTCCTCGTCGTCATCATCGGAGATGAGCTGCGAGTTCAAGGGCTGGCTCAGCTTCGAGCCGTCGCGGTAGAGCGCGTTGGCCTTCAGCGCGAGCTTCCAGGACAGCATGTAGGCTGCCTTGCAATCCTCCACCGTGGCGTCGTTCGGCATGTTGATGGTTTTTGAGATCGCGCCCGAGATGAACGGCTGCGAGGCCGCCATCATGCGGATGTGGCTCTCGACCGACAGATAGCGCTTGCCGATCTTGCCGCAGGGGTTGGCGCAGTCGAACACCGCGTAATGTTCTGCCTTGAGGTGGGGAGCTCCCTCGACCGTCATCGCGCCGCATATGTGCACGTTGGCGGCCTCGATCTCGCGCTTGGTGAAGCCCAGCGCTGCGAGCAGGTCGAAGCCGGGGGCTGCGATCGCTTCCGGCGCGAGGCCGAGCGTGTCGCGCAGGAAGTCCTCGCCGAAGGTCCACTTGTTGAAGGCGAACTTGATGTCGAACGCGGTCGGCAATGCAGCTTCCACTTTGGCCAGCGCTTCATCGGTGAAGCCTTTTGCCTTCAGGGTGGAGACGTTTATGCCGGGCGCGTTGGAGAGCGAGCCGTGGCCGACGGCGTAGGCCTCGATCTCCGCGATATGCGCTTCGCTGTAGCCGAGCGCGCGCAGCGCTGCGGGAACGGCCTGGTTGATGATCTTCCAGTAGCCGCCGCCGGCGAGCTTTTTGAACTTCACCAGCGCAAAGTCAGGCTCGATGCCGGTGGTGTCGCAATCCATCACGAGGCCAATGGTGCCGGTCGGCGCCACGACAGTCGTCTGCGCGTTGCGGTAGCCGTTGAGTTCGCCGAGTTCGAGCGCCTTGTCCCAGGCGGCCTTGGCGTGGGCGATGACATCGGCTTGCGGGCAGGAGGCGTGATCGAGCGGCACGGGATTGACCGCCAGCGCCTCATAGCCACGGCTCTCGCCATGCGCCGCGCGGCGATGGTTGCGGATCACGCGCAGCATGTGCTGGGCGTTCTTCTTGTAGCCGGGGAAGGGGCCGAGCTCTTTCGCCATCTCGGCCGAGGTGGCATACGCCACGCCGGTCATGATGGCGGTCAGCCCGCCGCACAGCGCGCGGCCTTCCTTGGAGTCGTAAGGGAGCCCCATGGTCATCAGGAGGCCGCCGATATTGGCAAAGCCGAGGCCCAGCGTGCGGAACTCGTAGGAGAGTTCGGCGATCGCCTTCGACGGGAATTGCGCCATCATCACGGAGATTTCCAGCACGATGGTCCAGAGCCGGCACAGGTGCTCATAGGCCTCGACGTCGAAGCGCTTGGTCGTCGTCGAATAGAACGTCAGCAGGTTGGCGGAGGCCAGGTTGCACGCCGTGTCGTCCAGGAACATGTATTCCGAGCACGGATTCGACGCGCGGATATCGCCGGACGCCTTGCAGGTGTGCCAGTCGTTCATGGTGGTGTTGAAGTGCAGGCCGGGGTCGGCCGAGGCCCAGGCGGCGTGGCCGATCTTTTCCCAGAGCTCGCGGGCCTTGAGAGTCTTGGTGATCTTCTTGTTGGTGCGGCCGATCAGATTCCAGTCGCCGTCGGTCTCGACGGCGCGGAGGAAGTCGTCCTTCAGCGAGACCGAGTTGTTGGAGTTCTGGCCGGAGACGGTGAGATAGGCCTCCGAATCCCAGTCGGTGTCGTAGATCGGGAAATCGATGTCCTTGTAGCCCTGCTTGGCGAACTGGATCACCCGCTTGATGTAATTGTCGGGCACCAGCGCGCGGCGCGCCAGCTTGATCTCGCGGCGGAGCGCTGGGTTCTTCTCGGGGTCGAAGCAGTCGTCGCCGGAGCCTTCGCAGTTGACGCAAGCCTTCAGCACCGCCTTGAGGTGCTTCTGGTTGATCTTGGAGCCGGTGACCAGCGCCGCAACCTTCTGCTCCTCCTTCACCTTCCAGTCGATATAGGTCTCGATGTCGGGGTGATCGACGTCGACCACGACCATCTTGGCCGCGCGGCGCGTGGTGCCGCCCGACTTGATGGCGCCGGCTGCGCGGTCGCCGATCTTCAGAAAACTCATCAGACCGCTGGAGCGGCCGCCGCCGGACAGGCGCTCGCCTTCGCCGCGCAGGCGCGAGAAGTTCGAGCCGGTGCCGGAGCCGTATTTGAACAGGCGCGCCTCACGCACCCAGAGGTCCATGATGCCGCCCTCGTTGACGAGGTCGTCCTCGATGCCCTGGATGAAGCAGGCGTGCGGCTGCGGATGCTCGTAAGCGGACTTCGATTTCGTCAGCTTACCGGTCTTCCAGTCGACGTAATAGTGGCCCTGGCCGGGGCCGTCGATGCCGTAGGCCCAATGCAGCCCGGTGTTGAACCATTGCGGCGAGTTCGGCGCGACCATCTGCTTGGCGAGCTGGTAGCGGAGCTCGTCGAAAAACGCCTGCGCGTCCTCATCGGACGAGAAATAGCCGCCCTTCCAGCCCCAATAGGTCCAGCAGCCGGCGAGGCGATCGAACACCTGCTTGGCGCTGGTCTCGCCGACATAGCGCTCGCTTTCGGGGAGCAGGGCGAGCGCCTCGGTGTCGGGCACCGAGCGCCACAGCCACGACGGCACGGTCTCTTCCTCGACCTTCTTCAGGCGCGCGGCGACGCCGGCTTTCCGGAAATACTTCTGGGCCAGCACGTCGGAGGCGACCTGCGACCAGAACTGGGGCACTTCGACGTTCTCGAGCCGGAACACGACCGAACCGTCGGGGTTGCGGATCTCCGATGTCGTCAGCCTGAAATCAATCCCTGCGTAGGGTGACTGGCCGGAAGTGGTGTTGCGTCGCTCGATTCGCATAGTTGTCGTGCCCCGTCTTCTTGCCCGGTCCGCATTTCCTGCGGTTGCCGGATGTTTCATTGAGCGAACCTTCGGCACCAAGGTTGAAGACAACCTTGGGCCTGAGATCCGCAAGCTCTACCGGTGGACCCGGCCCTGTTTCTGTCTTCGCCACCCCAAGGGTTCGTCCCGCCGTTTCGGCGGGCCAACCCCATCCTTCGGTTTGAGCATCACCGGTACCCACGTTTTTCCGGATCATGCTCCAACTCAACGCCGCAACTCGTCGCCTGAGCCATTCGGCTCGTTTTTTAAGGCCCCGGATCACCCCCGGATTTTGGGCAGACAAGCCCTCGATCCGTGCCTCAACCGGCTGACGGAGTGCTCGTTCGGAACCCATTTGGGAGCGATCGGCGGGACCCAGAACTTAACTCGCGCCGTCCAGCAATAAGGCTAGGCCAAACCCGTTGCGCCCGTCAAGGAGTAGTACGAGTTCCTGAATCAAATACTAAATATGGTGGAAAGTGAGGGATAACAGGGGGAGTTCCCGCGCCTGTGATGATGCCAAGTATCGGTGAGTCCTCAGGGATTCCCAATCAAAAAATTTGTTCCTGCGGTGTGGAAACAGGCTTCGTCCCGCTGTTCACAGGGCAGGTATTTTTTCAGCTATCGGGATTGCGTTCGAAAGACTCACGTATGGCTACGGAGCGGGAGGGCTGGCATGTCCCCGAGCCCGTGGCGGGAAGGCCCGATACGCGGCAAGGTGAGGGCCGATTCCACCCCTTTGCCGGGCTCCATGACAGAATCAAAACCCACCGCGCCGGCGCGGATCGCGCCCGCCGGCCTGATGTTCCTCGCCATCACCTCGGTGGGCTGGGGCTTCAACTGGCCCGTCACGAAGTATCTCCTGAGCGAGCTGCCGCCGTTGACGCTGCGCGGCTCGACCGGCGTGATCGGCGCGGCGCTTTTGGCCGTGCTGGCGCTGGCGCGCTCGCAAAGCCTGAAGGTCGAGCGGCATCTATGGCCGCGGCTGATGCTCGCCGCGCTGCTTAACGTCACCGGTTGGATGGTGCTGATGGGGCTGGCGCTGCTCTGGCTGCCGGCGAGCGAGGCGGCGCTGATCGCCTACACCATGCCGGTCTGGGCCTCGCTCTTGGCCTGGCCGGTGCTCGGCGAGCGGCCGACTATCTTGCGCACGGTGGCGCTGGTGATGGCATTCGCAGGCCTCGCCGCCATCATGGGCGGCAACGGCTTTAGCGCGACCGCCGCAAAGCTACCGGGCATGGTGATGGCGCTGGGCGGCGCGTTCGGCTTTGCGCTCGGCACGGTGCTGGCGAAAAAGCTGCCGGTGCCGCTGCCGCCGATCCCGGCCGCCGCCTGGCAGATCGGGCTCGGCTGTTTTCCGATCGTCATCATCGGCCTCGCCGTCGAGACCACGCATATCGAGAAGGTGACACAGCTCGGCTGGTGGCTGCTGATCTATTCGACCGTGATCCAGTTCTGCATCGCCTATGTGAGCTGGTTCGCCGCGCTCGCCCGTTTGCCGGCCTCGGTCGCCGCGATCGGCACCATGGCGGTGCCGGTGATCGGCGTCGTGGCGTCGGCGGTTGCGCTCGGCGAGCCGCTCGGCCTGATCCAGATCGTGGCGCTGGTGTTTACGCTGGCGGGCGTGGTGCTGGCGACGCGGTCTTAGCTTCGAGGCATTTTGAAGCCCGAGACCTTGGCGCTGCGCGTCGCTACCGCGAAATCCTTGAGCAGTTCCCAGATGACAGCGTTGCGAAATCAATGCTCGTTACATGTTTGCCGGGCGCTCTGGCGGCAGAAGAGGTTGCGACGATTACGGCGCCATGATCGGAGAAAGAAATCAGGCTTGGGCGTATGCCTGACCTGACTAATTCTTCATACAAGTCACGCTGTACCAGGCGTATCCGCACCGCTTACCGGCCTTCATGCCATCCTTCCGGAGCTGATGCGGGAGCACTTTTGTCTGGCCGCCTCCCAACCGAACCGTGCAGAGCTCCTCAGCAATAGCATCAGCATCCGACCCACACGGGTACAGCGTGTGACCGCCGACCGGGCAACGTCTTTCTCCAATACAGAACCGGCTTAGTTGCTGCGCAAGAGACATTTCACATGAAATCGCGAGAGACAAAAGAACAAGGATGATCGTCCTCATTGCGCGCTCCATTTTTCACTAAGTCTATTTTTTCTATCGGCGTCCAATCTAATGTACAACATCATTGGCAAAGCGGATGATCCAGATCGTTCGCTGCATTCGTGCAGTGCTAACTTCTTACCTTTCATTTGGGTATGGTCATGGTCGCAGCGCACGGACACCTTGGCGGACATTGACGTGGCACTTGCTGAGCTGGGTTATTCTCTTGATGGCTTTTCCTCGGCGGTCCAGGCGTTATCGCCGCAGGGCACATGACCCACTCTGCCGATGGTTGCTTAAGCGGCGCCAGCCTTCATCGCCCCAATTGGATTTTTGATCGGGCTTGGTTGGCACAGCACGTTGGGGCGAGGCAGCGAGGCAGCCCTGATGCAGATCGCTGTCGGGTATAGCCCGATGGGTAAAGCACCTTTTACGACGGGCCGAAGCTTGATCGCCTTCTCGGCCAACTGCCTCCCGACGGCGTAGCCGAGTGTAAAATTGGGAGCCGCTATCTCATTGTAACATCTCCCAGTTTGCAGTAGGCCTCCTGCTGAGATAGTTCTGGCATAATGGGTGCCAGGTCTGGATAGGCCTGGTTTTATCCGTGAAAGTTTTATCTGTGAAAGAGAGAGTATGGCGCGCAACATTCTGATCCTTGGGGCCTCGTACGGCTCGTTGCTGGCGACGAAGCTTTTGATGGCCGGGCACAACGTGACCCTGGTGTGCCGGAAGAAGACGGCCGACCTCATCAACCGCGACGGCACCGAAGTTCGTATCAAGCTGCGCGACGAGGCGGTGCACCGCGCGATTTTCTCGCGCGACCTGCCTGGCAAGCTGGATGCGACCACGCCTCAAGACGTCGACCTTTCCCGTTACGATCTGGTCGGTCTTGCGATGCAGGAGCCGCAATACACCAACCACACGATCCGGGTTCTGATGGTCAAGATCGCCGAGGCGAAACTGCCTTGTCTGTCGATCATGAACATGCCGCCGTTACCCTATCTCAAGCGCATCCCGGCGCTGGCGGACATGGACCTCGAGGAAGCCTATACCAATGCGCAGGTGTGGGAGCGGTTCGCGCCGGGGCTGGTGACGCTGTGCTCGCCCGATCCGCAGGCCTTCCGCCCGCCGGAAGAGGCGGCAAACGTGCTTCATGTCGGCCTGCCGACCAACTTCAAGGCGGCCGCCTTTGCCGATGACAAGCACAACAAGCTGCTTCGCGAGCTGGAAGCTGATATCGATGCGGTGACGCTGGACGGCCATGACGTTCCGGTGAAGCTGAAGGTGTTCGACTCGCTGTTCGTGCCGCTCGCCAAATGGTCGATGCTGCTGACCGGCAACTACCGCTGCATCACCCCGAGCGAGCCGCAGTCGATCCGCGACGCCGTGCACGGCGATCTGAAACTCTCGCAATCGATCTATGACCATGTCGACGGCATCGCCCGGCGCCTGGGCGCCGACCCGCAGGACCAGGTGCCGTTCGGGAAATACGCCAAGGCGGCCGAAAGCCTGCTCAAGCCGTCATCGGCGGCCCGCGCGGTCGCTGCCGGCGCGCCGTTCATCGAGCGCGTCGACTTGCT
Source organism: Bradyrhizobium sp. sBnM-33 (assembly GCF_032917945.1). Lineage (NCBI taxonomy): Bacteria > Pseudomonadati > Pseudomonadota > Alphaproteobacteria > Hyphomicrobiales > Nitrobacteraceae > Bradyrhizobium > Bradyrhizobium sp. sBnM-33. The sequence continues at coordinate 5,823,231 of NZ_CP136624.1, read as the reverse complement.
CGTGAAGCTGATCTCGCACCAGCTCGGCGCGCCCAGCGCCGAGATCGACCGCACGGTCGAGATCGTCGATCAGAAGCTGAACGAGAAGATCGTGGCGGGCGGATCCGGCGCGCAGTGACGGGAGCGTAGTTGAGAATGGCGCGCCACGGCGGAGAAGACGCGAGCAAGCTGAAGGCCCTGCGATCAGCAGCACGGGCCGGTGTTGGTGCACTGGATCGAGGCGAATTCAAAGAATTCGGAGATGTCGAAGAGTTGCGAGCCTATTTGAATGATCTTTCGGAGAAGGTCATTTCCAAGACCGCCGGATAGGTCCGCCAATGGCCGAGCGGAAATGGCGCGTCCGCTTCGGCGCTGCTGCAGAAGTCGATTTTGCGAATATCGTCAAATGGACCACTGAGAATTTTGGCGCGCGGCAATGCGCAGGTTGCCCGATCAGCGCCAACGCGGCCCGTCTTGTGCGGATCCTACGGCAAGTTGCTTCACCAATTCGGGAATAAGCTGCTTGAGCTTCCCGTGGCTGATGAGCGGCGAAGCGGCGATCTCGGCGAGGCGCCGTTCGATGTGGGGCCATTGATTGGTCTCGCGCGGGTCGGTGTCGCCCTTGGCGAGATTGCAGGGGTAGCAGGACAGCACGCGGTTGCTCCTGCCATTCTGGCCTCCCTTTGAGAGCGGGATAAAATGGTCAATGCTGGCCTTGACCTTGCCGCCCGTCTTTATCCGGGGCAGTCCAACGTCGCAGTAGGCGCATCGTCCGCCCCAATCGAAATAGCAGCGCTTGTAGATCACGTCCGCCATTAGCCTTGGCTCTTCCCTCGAATCTCTTCGTCCAACGTCACTTTCATACATCAAGTCGGCATTGAAGACACGCTGCGAGAGGAGGCTTGCGCCGTGCTTACCCCGACAGCGCGCGCCGCACCATGTTCGCCAACTGCGACTTCCGGTACGGCTTGGTCAGCAGCAGCACACCGGAATCGAGCCGGCCCTGGTGCACGATCGCATTGTCGGTATAGCCGGACGTATATAATACCTTGATGCCGGGCCGGAGCTTCAGCACCTTGTCCGCGAGTTCGCGTCCGGTCATGCCGCCGGGCATGATCACATCGGTGAACAGCAGATCGAACGCCTGACCGCCTTCGATCAGGTTCATCGCCGCCGGTCCGTTGGCGGCGGCCACCGTGCGGTAACCGAGGCTCTGCAATTGCGTGGTGACGAAGTTGCGCACCAGCGCGTCGTCTTCCACCACCATGATGGTCTCGTTACCATGCGGCAGTGGCGCTGCCGCCGGCGGCGCGACCTCGACCTGGCCGCGGGCAGGGGGCAGATAGAGCTTGATCGTTGTGCCGTGGCCGACCTCGCTGTAGATCCGGATGTGCCCGCCGGACTGTTTGACGAAGCCGTAGACCATGCTCAAGCCGAGGCCTGAGCCCTTGCCGATCTCCTTGGTGGTGAAGAACGGCTCGAACACCTTATCGAGCACCTCCTGCGGCATGCCGGCGCCGGTGTCGCTGACCGCGAGCATCACATAGGGACCGGGCTTTGCGTCCGGGTTGGCCTGCGCATAGGCCTCGTCGAGCACGACGTTGCGCGTCTCCAAAAGCAGCTTGCCGCCGTTCGGCATCGCATCGCGCGCGTTGATCGCCATGTTGAGTAGGGAGTTGGCGAGCTGCGACGCGTCGATATGCGCAATCGCCACTTCCTGTTCGAGAATGGAGTTGACCTCGATCTGTTCGCCGAGCGTCGGGCGAAGCAGTTTTGCGATATCGAGCACGGTCGCGTTGATGTCGACATTGCGCGGCTGCAACGGCTGGCGGCGGGCGAAGGCGAGCAGATGCTGGATCAGCTCGCTGCAGCGCTCCGCCGCCTGGTCGATCAGTTCGGCGGTCTTCTGCAACGCCGGCTCATGCGCAAGGTTAGCCACCAGCGTTTCGGTGGTGCCGGTGATTACGGTCAGCATGTTATTGAAGTCGTGCGCGACGCCGCCGGTGAGCTTACCGATGGCGTCGAGCTTTTGCGCCTGCTGCAGCTTGTGCTCGGTTTCGCGCGACGCCGTAATGTCATGATAGACCAGCGCCGCGCCGCTGATGGCGCCCGAAGCATCGCGCAGCGGCCGGCCGCTGATCACGAGATGGACGGGCGGATTGCCGCTGAGCGGGCGCAGCACAATTTCGGTGGCGTCGAACGCTTCGCCGCGCAGCGCGCGCGAGGCAGGCATATCATGGACAGGTAGCGGCGTGACACCGTCGGCATGGAAAACCGCGCTGAGCGAGCGCAAGTGCTCGACCGTCATGCCCGGCCGGTAGCGCAGCATCTTCTCGGCGGCCGGGTTTGAAAGCAAAACCTCGCCCCTGGTGTCGATGACGAGCACCGCCTCCGCCATGCTGTGAAAGGTGCTGCGCAGGACGGCGGCCGAAAGCCTCAGTTCGTCATGCGCGGCAACCAGATGCTCGGTGCGCTCGGCGACCGCGGCCTCCAGCGCCTCGTTCGTGGCCCTGGTGGCGCTCAGCGAATCCTGTAGTTCCCGGCGCGAGCGGCGGGTTGAGACCGTCAGAAGGGTGGCGAGAACCAGAATCAGCAGGACGCCGGCGAGGTCGATCGCCAGCAGCAGCGTCCCGTTGGTTTCGGATTCGGCGCGTCTGGCAAAAAGCAGCCGGCGCTCTTCCGCAACCGCCTTTGCAAGGTTTCCAGCGATCGCCGCCGTCGCCGCGCGGTCTTCCTCGCTGACGAGAGCCGCGATGGCGGCGCTATCTCCCGCATTCCGGAGCCTGATCAACTCGCCATTGACGGCAATCTGGCGCTCCACCAGCGCCTTGGTCTCTTCGATCAACTGCCGTTCGGTGGGATTGTCCTTGACCGCCTCGATCAGTGCCGCCAGCGCCGGCAGGATGGCGTCGTTGGCCTCGCGGTAGTCCCTGGCGAATTCCTGATCGCCTGACAGCGCAAAAGCGCGCGCCGAGCTCTCCGCCCGGCGCAGCAGCGGGCGCATGTCCGAGATCTTGCTGAGGATTCCAAGCGCGCGGTCGACCGAGGCGTTATCGGACCGCGACTTGAGGTCGAGACCGATCGAGGCAGCGCCGATAATGAGGAGGATAGCGAGACCAATTCCGAGAATGAGACGCTGCGAGGGCATTGCCAGTTGTTTACTTCACGATTTCGACTGCTGCGCGGAAGCTTTCGGATTGGTGATGCATTGATTGACCGAGGTCAACAACGCGTCCGGCGTGAACGGCTTGCGCAGGCAGCATGCCGCGCCGAGCTCGATGGTCATCCGCAGGAAATCCGGTGCGCGTTCGGTGTTGGCGAAGGCGTAGCCCGACATCGCGACGATCGGTAAGTCCGGCTTGCGCTCGTGGAACATCCGGATCGATTCGAAGCCGCGCATATGCGGCATGAACACATCAATCAGCATGACGTCGAAATCGGACGTTTCGAGCGCGCGCATTCCCGCTTCACCACCGTCGGCGACGGTGACCTCGAAACCTTTGCGCGTCAGACAAACCTCGATGGCAACGCAGACCATCGGGTCGTCATCGACCACGAGAACGCGCGGCACGATGATTCCTTCTTCCTCGGGCGGCGGCCAGGCGAGTCGCTCGTCCCATGTGACGATTAAGTCGAAACCTCGACAGGTCGTCTGCATGGTAGAGTGCCCATAAAAATTGCCGAGGGCAATTCCGTTTCGCTGTATCAGAACGATAACAACGCCAGTTCCGGATCTAATCCCGCCATGTCGCCGATCAACCATGCGAGGCGCGCCGCTGCCGCCCGGCTGTCGCCACTCGGGCTCATCCTGCTCGCCATCACGTCAGTGGGTTGGGGCCTCAACTTCCCGATCATGAAACATTTACTGATCGAATGGCCGCCGTTGTCCTCGCGCGGCCTGTGCGGCATCGTCGGCGCCGCGGCATTGGCGCTGTTTGCGCTCGCGCGCCGGCAGAAATTGAGCGTGCCCCGTCTCATGTGGCTGCGGTTGCTCCTGGTCTCGATGCTCACGATCGGAGGCTGGGTCGCGTTCATGGGGCTGGCGCTATTGTGGCTCAACGCCAGCGAGGCCGCCGTGCTCGGGATATCGATCCCGGTCTGGGTGGCGTTCCTGGCACGGCCGATCCTCGGCGAGCGGCTGTCGCCGCTCCGCGCCGTCGCGCTCACGGTCGCGCTTGCCGGCATCGCCGTGCTGATTGGCGGCAACGGCATCGAGGCCAGCGTCGAGAAATTGCCGGGCATCGCCTGCGCGCTGGCAGGCGCGGTGTGCGTTGGGCTTGGAACGGTATTGACCAAGCATTTTCCGTTGGCGATGCCGCCGCTGTCGCTGGCCGCCTGGCAGATCGGGCTGGGCTGCCTGCCGATTGCCATTGTAGGCCTCCTGGTCGAGCAGCCGCAACTGGCTGATCTGTCATCCGTCGGCTGGGCGTCGCTGCTCTATATGACGCTGATCCAGTTCTGCCTGTGCTACGTGTGCTGGTTTGCTGCGCTCGAGCGGCTCCCGGCGGCGACAGCCTCAATCGGAACCTTGCTGGTGCCTATCATCGGGGTGCTTGCAGCGGCGTCGATGCTGGGCGAGCCGCTCGGCCTGCGCGAGGTCGCGGCACTGGTGTTTACGCTTGGCGGCGTCGCGGTGGCGTTGCGCTCGTAAGTATTTCAAACGAAAAGAGCGGCGCATCGAAATGCGCCGCCCTTCGAACTCACTATGTCTTGCTATTGCGCCGGGCAGGGATGACGTTGCCCGTCATAGCCAAGATACGTTCCTGACGCCGGGTCGTAGGACTTGTACCTCCGCATGCAATACGCCACGGCATCATCGCCGACCGGGGGCCCTGCGGCGACTACGGTCTCGTCGTAATAATAGGGGTCGTCGTAATAGTAGGGGCTGCCGTAGTAGCCATAAGCAGACCCGATGCCAGCGCCGATCGCGAAGCCCGGCCAGAAGCCTCCGTGACGGTGGCGATGATGGCGATGATGGAAGTGACGGCCGCCATGCCAGGTGCCACCCGCGACGGTGCCACCACCGACGCCGGGCGCGGGCCGGACAAAGCCAGTTCCGCGGCCTTCCGTGCTGGCAACGGCGCCAGCCCTGAAGCCGGGACTGCCGGGTGCAACGGCCACGCCGCCACCTCTGATGCCGCCTCCACTGGGTGCGACGGCCATGCCGCCACCTCTAAAGCCGCCACCGCCGGGCGCGACGGCGCCGCCGCCACCGCCTCTAAAGCCACCGCCACCGCCGATAGCCGCGGCACCGCCGCCACCGCTAAAGCCGCCAACGCCTCGTGGGCCAGCACCGCCGCCGCCGGCCGTGACGCCGGCCGGCTGACCCTGAGCTGAGCTTTGGCTCGGCGTTACGACTGGCAAGAGCAGCGCTATCGCCGCGGCGGTACTCAAAACTTTCAGACTGATCATTGTCGGCTCCATTTGCGGGAATATAGGTGCCTAACCCCTTCACGGGGCGGACGTTCCCGAGCTCGCCTATTGACTGCCCGCAACCTCAGCCTGTCAGGTCGGAACTGTACCCGGAATGAACGGATTGCGCCGATTTCGCGACTGGGCGAGGGCGCATTCGCGGTTACCGGCAACCGAGCCGCGGTATCAGCCTTTGTCTGGACAATCCGTGCCGCCGGTGGCATCAGAGCGGCACGACATCTCGAACCGGCCGAGCTCTCATGAAGCTGTTTCTGCTGAAATTTTTCACTTGGTGGAACGGCCAGACGTTCGGCACGCAATTATGGACGTGGCGGTTCGGCGAATTGGTCGGCCAGGACGAGCAGGGCAACCGCTACTACCGCACCAAGGGCGGTAAGATCGATCCGACGCTGGGCTTCGAGCGCCGCTGGGTGATCTATAACGGGTATGCCGAGGCGAGCCGGGTGCCGCCGTCATGGCATGGCTGGCTACATCACGTTGTCGATACCCCGCCGACCGAAGAGAGCTACACGCCGCGCGAGTGGGAAAAGCCGCATGTGCCGAACCTGACCGGCACGCCTGCGGCCTACCGCCCCTCCGGCTCGACGCTCGCCAGCGGCCGCCGCCCCAAGGCGACCGGCGACTATCAGCCCTGGACGCCGGGAAGCTGACTTCACGGTTAGTTTAGCGACAGGCCCTCTAAGGGCTCTTGCGGATCAAAATAGGTGTATATACACCCTTCTTATGAAGCAGCCGAATGATCCCGACACCGCTGACTATATGGCCGCCGCCGGCTGTTTCTGTCTGGCATCGCGGCAGGCCGCGCGAAAGATCACGCGGCTGTACGATTCCTACATGCAGGAATCCGGAATTCGGATCACCCAGTTCACGATCCTGTCGCAGTTGATGCTGCGAGGGGAGGTGCCGATCGGCAGGCTGGCCGGCATTCTCGGCATGGAGCGCACCACGCTGACCCGCAACCTAACGCGGCTCGAGCAGGAAAGTTGGATCTCGATCAAAACGGGCGACGATCCGCGCGCGCGCATGGTCGGCATTACCACGCAGGGCAGGAACGTGGTGCGCCGCAGCTTTCCTTTTTGGTCGAGGGCGCAGGCGCAGATCGGCAAGCTGCTCGGCACGGATGGTCAGGCCGCGCTGAAGCTCTTGAGTTCTCGAAATCTGGGATGAAACGCTAAAGGCCTTCGGCTGAAATTTCCTTCATCTCGATACGTGTAGATACACGCAAAGGAGAGATATCATGCTAGACTTCATCGGAACCATCGTGCTCGTCGCCGCCATCGTCGTCAGCGTCAATGCGCTCACCGGCGCGATGCCGATCAGCATGTCGCAGCGTATCACCGTTTCCGTCGGCGCCGGTCTGTGGACGGGGTTGGCCGCCGCGCTCGCGGCCACAAACCAATTCCGCGGCGCCAGTCCGCTCGGCCCCCTGATGATCGGCACCGTGATCGCATTTCCGCTGGTCGCGACTGCCGTTGCGACGTCGATTTCCGCGCCCGTGCGAGCTTCGCTGCTCGGGATGCCGATGCCGTTTCTGATCGGTCTCAACGTCTGGCGCGTCGCGGGAGGATTCTTCATCCTGCTCGCGGCCGAAGGCCGGCTTGGCGGACCATTTCCATATTCGGCAGGCTGGGGCGACATCATCACCGGCGTGCTCGCGTTGCCAGTGGCCTGGCTCGCGCTAGGCGGACAAGGCAAAGCGCTGATTTGGGCCTGGAACGCATTCGGTATGCTCGATCTCGGGGTCGCGATCGCACTTGGCGTCATCTCGGCGAACGGCTCGCCGCTGCAGTTGATCCACGCCGGGGCAGGCTCGGAAGCGGTGCAGATGCTGCCGTGGTCGCTGATTCCGACCGTGCTGGTGCCGATGTTCCTGATTGTGCACGCCGTCGTTTTCGCGCAACTAGCGCGGGCTGATAAGGGCAGCGAGGCCGCGCAACGATGACCGTGCCCGGACGATCGGCAATCCGCACGCGCCGCGAGGTCTCGTTGGATCTTGATCCAGGTCTGTGAATAACGGGATCAGCGGGGACATCCGCCGCCGGCGTCTTGCGTCATCCGCGTTGTCGCGGCTCAATGTAGCCATCTTACGGAGGTGGGAAACCATCGCGTCGGTGTCGGGCTCCAGTCGCGACTGTCCCGATTTGCAGCGGTCACCGAGTAGGACACGGCCGGGAGATAGGCCCCCGGTGCAGAGGTTCTGAAATCGCCCGCTAATGTGTGGCTGCCGTAGGACAGGAAAGGCCGTCTGGGAAACCAGGCGGCCTTTTTCTGCTGTGACGGCGGTCACGTGTCCCGGACGCGGTGCAGTGTGTAACGATGCACCGCAGAGCCGCGGCTCTGCGTCGCGTCACTTTCGTGCCGCGCCGCGTCCGGGACACGAATGCAAACGACGCTACCCCAGCCGTGCGGCGGCGCGATCGATCATCTCGCCGCGGCGGATTTGCGCTTGCGCAATCCGGTCCTTCATGAAGGCCAGTACTTCCGGCGGCGCGGTGTCGGGTGAGCCGGAATTGAACGGCGGCGCCGGGTTGTATTCGAGCCGGAGCTGGATCGCCTCCGCGGTCTTCTGGTCGTGCAGCAGCGAGACCAGCGTCAGAGCGAAATCGATGCCCGCGGTAACGCCGCCGCCGGTGACGCGGTTGCGGTCGACGCAGACGCGCGTCTTGGTCGGGATCGCACCGAACGCGCTCAGAAAATCCATCGCCGTCCAGTGCGTCGCCGCGCGATAGCCCTTGAGCAGGCCGGCGGCGCCGAGCACCAGCGATCCCGTGCAAACCGAGGTGATGTATTTTGCACCTGGCGCCTGCTTGCGCAGGAAGGCCAGCATCTCCTCGTCGTTGATCATGTCGTCGGTGCCGAACCCGCCGGGCACGCAGATGACGTCGAGCTGCGGGCAGTCGGCAAAGGTCGTGGTCGGCGTCAGCACCAGCACGGAATCGCTCGTGACCGGCTCGATCCGCTTCCAGATCAAATGCACGTTGGCGCCGGGCAGGCTGGAGAACACCTGCAAGGGACCGGTGAAGTCGAGCTGCGTGACGCGCGGGAACAGCACGAGACCGATTTGCAGCGGCGTGGGTGTTGGAGACGGCGCGGACATCGGGACCTCCGGAAAATTTGGCTTGACGAAGCGTATCCTGTCATGGTCGCTTCACGTCCGAAATGGCATTTTTCCCTCATTTCAGGACATCGGCCAAAAGCGGGCAAACCTCATGATCGGCGTTCTCGTGTTTCCGGATTTCCAGTTGCTCGACGCTGCCGGGCCGATCTCGGCGTTCGAGATCGCGGCGCGCTTTGCCGAGGGCGCGCCCGCGATCCGCGTTCTGGCGGTGACGCCAGGGCCGGTGCGCTCGTCGTCGGGCGTCGAGATCGTCGCGCAAGGATTGAAATCGGCATCCGCGATCACGACGCTGATCGTCGCCGGCGGCGAGGGCGTGCGGCAGGCCGCCATATGCGAAAAGACGATCGGCTTCGTGCGCACGATTGCCAAACGCGGCATCCGCATCGCCAGCGTCTGCTCCGGCGCCTACGTCCTCGCGGAAGCCGGCCTGCTCGATGGTCGCCGCGCCACCACGCATTGGCAGCGCACGCGACATTTTCTGAAAACCTATCCGCAGGTGAAGCTGGAGCCCGATCGCATCTTCGTGCGCGACGGCGACGTCTGGACGTCGGCGGGGATATCGGCCGGCATCGATCTGTCGCTGGCGATGATCGCGGAGGACTGTGGCGACGAGATCGCGCAGAAGACCGCCAAACAGCTCGTGCTGTATCACCGCCGCAGCGGCGGCCAGTCGCAATTCTCCTCGCTTCTGGAATTGAAGGCACCGAACGGCCGCTTCGGGCCGCTGCTGGCCTGGGCGCGCGAGAACCTCGATGCGCCGCTCACGGTCGAGGACCTCGCCGAGCAGGCCGGCATGAGCTCACGGCATTTTACCCGCGCCTTCATGGCCGAGACCGGCACCACGCCGTCAAAGGCGGTGGAACGGCTGCGCATCGAGGTGGCGCGGCAACGCGTGCAGTCCTCCAGCGAGGCGATTGAGCGGGTCGCGCAAACCACGGGCTTCCGCGACCCGGAGCGGATGCGCCGCGCGTTCATCCGCGCCTTCGGCCAGCCCCCGCAATCACTGCGCCGCGCGGCGCGGGCAGGGTAGGTGAACGGAAGCCGCTACCTCCGGAAATCCACCCGGCCTTGCGCAAAGTAACCGTCTATTCGCTGGTCGCTCACCACCAGGCCGACCCAGGGCACCGTGATCTCCGGGTTGTTCAGATTGATATACTTGCCGACCAGCCGCCGCGGACCTTCGCGCCGTGCCTCGATCAGTCCCCGGCGCGCGCCGGAATTCCAGTCGAACAACAGGTACACGCGGTCTCCCACGGTTCTCGCTTCGCCCCGGCCCTGTTTCCATTTATCGGGGGCATCGCCCGGGATGGTTGGGTCTGCAGCACCCTTCCAGCGGCTCGACCACTCACCATCGATCGTGCCGCGCTGGTAGCTCGCATCTCCAGGGCTCCATGGTTTTGCATTCTCGTCGGTGGCGGATTCTTCCGGCATCGTGATGCGAGCGAACTGCATCACGTCGTCATCACCGGGATTTGGAACGTCCATGACGCCGAACGGATTTCGGGTCGTCAGATCGCTTTCGGATTTCATTGGCCTTCTCCAACTGCAATCGCCTTGCCTTGATTCAACGGCACGGCTTGGCGTTTGGGATCGCAGGATGAAGGCGCCGCCGCCACCCGATTCCCGAAGGAACCGTGGTGGCGATGTTGCCAGAGCCGATTTCGGACAGTGCTCGGCTGCAAGGGCCAGGGTAAACTTCCTCACGCGGAGGGAGCGGCGCTGATTTCCAGATCGGCCACGACGCCAAAATGGTCGCTGGGCCAGATGCCGTCGACCGGCAGGTCGAATGCGAGCGAGGCGGCCTGAACCTCGCAGCTCGCCTTCGGGTGGGCGTCCCAGGAGCCCACGAACGCGTAATCGACCCTGCGCCGATGACGCGGCTGACGGACGATCCCGCCGATCTCCGACTGTGCATTTGGATTGTCGACGCTCCAGGTATAACCCTGACCTTCGCCTGCAACTTCCCAGGCGTCGTGATACTTGACGCTTCGTCCGCCGAGCGACTGCAGTCCGGTGAGGTAGCGAATGCTGGCCGCGTCAGGCGTTGCGTTGAAGTCGCCGGCGATGACGGTTGGAAGCGGCTGCCGGTGACGCGCGTCGAGATCCGTCAGCGCAACGACCTGCCGTTCCCGGGCTTTCCGCGGCGAGCCGCCACGAGGTAGTAGCGGCGATGAACAAAAGATCGCCCTCGCCGGGTAGCGGCACCGTTACTGCCAGCGAACACCAGGGGACATCGTTCGCATCCGACATCCGCAGATCGAGGACTTCCTCGACGCGATGCGGCCACCGCGTCGCGATGGCGCTTCCACCAAAACGATCGGCATGCGGCGGGATGGTGCGCAACACGTCAGCCTGATGCGTTCCATGCAGACCGGTGTCGTGGATCAACTCGTCGAGTTGCGAATGGTCCGGCGATTTGACCACTTCCTGGAATGACACGAGGTCGGGAGCCAGCCGGCGCAGTTCCCGATTGATCAAGCCGGTTCGTTTCGGATCGCCTTGCCGATTCCAGACGTTGAGCGTGACGACGCGTAGCCGCATCCTCGAAAGCCGGCTTCATGAATGAACCCGGACAACGTCCGCTGGAGCGGTTGGTTCAGCGCTTGTCGGTGGCCATCTGCGCTGGCTCAGGCAACATCGGCTTGCGCGCTCTGCGTTTCCTCTGTGAGCAAGGCGTCCAGATCGACAAGCTGCGGATCATCGTCTTGCGGTTCGCCATTCCCTGCGCTGCCGTGAAGATGCATCAGGGTCTGCACGCGGCGGGCATTGAGATGATCGACGTGCTGATGCTGCAGCGCTACCGGCAGCAGCGCCTTGGGCAGCCCGACCAACGCAAAGGCGGGAACTTTGCGCACGTTGCCGTCCTCGCGCCAACGCAGGGGATGGAGGGTGTACATCAATTGCCGCTCGGTCTCTGCCGATGGCGGCTGCTCCGACAGGGATGGCGCCGGATTGGCGAGGTTGGCGTTGCCCGCGCGCGTGCGCACCGCGGCGGAACGCAGCTCCCAGCATATCAGATCCGCCGCGGCGCGGACCTCGCTACGCACCGCTTCCACACTGGTCGAGAAGCGGGTCGCTTCAGGTATCGACAGCGCACTTTTTGTAACGGCCTCGACCAGCGCTGTGGTGCCGGCTTCGAACCCGGGTGCAGCCCGTTCGATCGCCGCCGCCATCGCCTCGATCTGGTCAGCCAGCGCGTCGCGGTCGCGTTGGGCCTTGGCGTCAGCGAGCGCGCGCTCGGCCGAGGCCACCTGGTCGTCGAATTCCACCAATTCGGCGCGCAACGTCTTGGCGCGGTCTTCGACGGCGCGCATGCTGGCTTCGGCCCGATCGAGCCGGGAATTGTCGGCACCGGCTACCGCCAGCCGTTCGGCGGCAGCGCGCTTTTCCGCAAGTTCCGATTCGGCGACGCTCAACCGCTCGGCCAACTTCTGCCGCGCCGTCAGCTTGTCCTTCAGCGCAACCTCGAAGCGCTCGATCGGGCCGAGCTCGCGCCTGAAAAATGCCATTGCAATCACCTCGCGGATTGCTGCCGAATCACCGGCAGAGTTGTTGCGTGCGAGAGCTAGTCGGAAACTTGGATAACATTGCGGCCTGAGTCGGTACAGCCTCGCCGGCCAATAGATGATTGCCGACGCGAGGCCGGCAATCGCCTTCGACCGCGCTAAACCCGCGGGTCGGGATGCCAGCCAAGGATAGCGAGCATCACCAGGAAACCGATGACGTAGGCCACCGCCACAGGCCAGCCGTGCCTGACCCAGCGTCCGACGGACTTCGCCTCCGGATACATGTTCGACAAGGCGACGCCGGCCGATGAGCCGAACCAGATCATCGAGCCGCCGAATCCGACCGCATAAGCGAGATAGCCCCAGTCATAGCCGCCCTGCTTCAACGCGAGCGCGGTGAGGGGAATGTTGTCGAACACGGCAGAGATGAAGCCAAGTCCAAACGCAGTCGGCCATGACGCCACCGGCAGCCTTTCGACCGGCATAAGAGAGGCCGCGGTGACGAGCGCGAGCAGGAAGATGGTGCCCTTGAAAGTTTCCGGCATCACCTTCCAATCCGGCGCGCGCAATCCTGCCGTCAGCAGGATGACCACCCACACCGCGATGCCGAGAACGGGGACGCTCTCGAGCACGGCCGGGAATTTCACGTTGGCAATGATGTTCGCTGCCAGCGCCGCGACGAGAATGGCGGCGACGATGAACACCCGCGTCCGGTCGATCTTCAATCCGCTCGGCGGATTCTTCTGGATTGGCGAAAAGCGCTGCTGCTGGATTGCGGCCGGCACCGCAAAGATCAGCATCGCGACAACGGCCGCGACGTAGGCCTCCACGACGGCGAGCGGGCTGACGCCTGCGATCCACATCATGGTGGTGGTGGTGTCGCCGACGACGCTGCCCGCACCGCCGGCGTTCGAGGCCGCGACGATCGCGGCGAGATAGCCGATGTGAACCTTGCCCTGGAATACATGTCGCGCGACGGTGCCGCCGATCAGCGCGGCGGCAATGTTGTCGAGGAAACTCGAGAGCACGAACACAAGGACGAGCAGCACGACGCCACCCTTCCAGTCGTCCGGCAGCAATGCCGGCATCTCGTCCGGAATCCGGCTGTCTTCGAAATGTCGAGACAGCAGCGCAAACCCCATCAGCAGCAGGAACAGATTGCCGAGCGTAACCCATTCATGGGCCATGTGGTGACCGAGGCCATTAATACCCGCACCGTATTTGAAGCCGGTGAAGATCAGCTTGTAGATCACGATGGCGGCCAGTCCCGTCAGGGCAACGCGCAGCGTATGGTGATGGAACAGAGCGACGCCGAGCAGCGTCAGCGCGAACAGCAGAAAATCGACGGGTATGCCAAATAGGAGGATTGGTTCGATCACAGCGGCCCCGAATATGCGCAGGAGAAATTCACGGCTTATCGATAGTGTTGCGCAATGTGCATTATTTCAACGCTTTCAGCCACCCGGCGATTTCGCTGACGGCCACGTTGGCCTGCTGCAGCAGCTTGCCCATGGTGAAGAAGCCGTGGAATTGGCCGGGGAAATGCCGGTAGGTCATGGGCACGCCGGCTTCCTTGAGCCGCGCGGCATATTCGGCACCCTCGTCGCGGAGCGGATCGGCACCCGCAGTCAGCACGTAGGCCGGCGGCAGGCCGGCGAGCGTTTTCGCGCGCGCGGGCGAGGCTTTCCAATGCTCGATGTCGGCCGCGCCGTTCAGATAATGGTTGCAGAACCATTTGATCACGGAGTGCGTCAGCAGGATGCTGGTCTCGGGCTCGCTATGCGAGGGATGCGTCATCGCAAAGTCGGTGGCGGGATAGATCAGCACCTGCCCCGCGAGTTTTGGGCCGTCGCCGTCGCGTGCGGCGAGCGCCACGACGGCGGCGAGATTGCCGCCGGCGCTGTCGCCGCCGACCAGCAAGTGGGCTGCGTCGACGCCGAGCTGGCTGGCATTGGCGGCAACCCACTTGGTTGCGGTGATGGCGTCGTCGGCGGCGGCGGGAAATTTGTGCTCCGGCGCCAGCCGGTAGTCGACCGAGATCACGATCAACTCGCCCTCATGGGCAAGCTTCTGGCAGACCACTTCATGGGTATCGAGGTCGCCGATCACCCAGCCGCCGCCATGAAAGAAGACCAGGCACGGCGCAAGGCCGTCGCTCTTGCGCAACGTCTTCGGCGTGTAGATGCGCGCCGGAATCGTGCCGTGTGGCGCGGGAATCGCGAGCGGCTGGTTCGATTCGAGCGCGGGCGGTTCGGGATTACTGACGACGCGGGCGCTTCGATAATATTCGCGCGCTTCCGGCGCGGTCAGCGTCTCATAGGCGGGACGGCCCGCCTCCTGGAAAGCCTTGTAGACGGCGGCGGCATCGGGATCGAGCGTGACGGGCATGGTTGGGAATGACCTCTGTTTCTGAGTTTGTCATTCCGGGGCGCGTCGAAGATGCGAACCCGGAATCTCGAGATTCCGGGTCTGGTCCTTCGGACCATCCCGGAATGACGATGTTAAGCGGCGGTGCGGCCGCCATCGACGGTATAGGCGGAGCCCGACACGTAGCTGGCCTCGTCGGAGGCCAGGAACGCCACGATGGAGGCGACTTCGGAAGCCTGTCCGAGCCGCCGCGCCGGAATCCGGTCGACGATCTTTTCGGTCTGCGGCGGCTCATTGCCGGGATTGCGGCCCTGCAGGATCGTGCTCAGCATCCGGCTGTCGATCAGGCCGGGACAGACGCAGTTCACCCGCACGCCGGTACCGCTGCACTCCCAGGCGGCGCTCTTGGTAAGCCCGATCACGGCGTGCTTGCTGGCGCTGTAGACGGCGATCATCGGCGATCCGATCAGGCCGGCGATGGAGGCGGTGTTGATGATGCTGCCCTTGTTCTGCTTCAGCATCACCGGCAGCACGTGCTTCATGCCGAGAAAGACGCCGACGACGTTGACGTCGAGCACGCGCCGAAAACTCTCCAGCGAATATTCCGGGATCGGCTTGATGTCGCCCTCGATGCCGGCGTTGTTGTAGAAGGCATTAATCGTGCCGAACCTGTCGACGCTGGCGCGGACATATTCCGCGACTTCTTCCTCCCGGGTGACGTCCGCCGCGATCGCGAGCGCTTCGGCCGAGGCCGGCAGGTCCTCGATGGCAGCCGCAAGATCCTGTTCCTTGCGGTCGATCGCAACGATACGGGCGCCGCGCTCGGCGAGCAGGCGGATGGTCGCGGTTCCAATGACGCCGGCCGCGCCGGTCACGACGGCAACCCGGCCATCGAGGCGAATTCGATCGGGCATGTCTGAGGTTTCCTCTGGCTCGTCCGGTTATCCCGGATTTTGGTGGTTTTCGCGCGGGGGCGCGCGATCGGGGCCACTATTCCATCTGCAGGCGGGGCTGACTAGATCATGGAGCGATGTTCCGAAAACCGGCTTCCGCCTTTCCGGGCCATGATCGAGTGCGGCGGGAACGGGGCTACCGCCCTTTCCCCGCCGTAATCAGCGTGTTAACCGGGAGGGACGCGAGCGGCGGATAAGTCTGTACGATAAGTCTGTACTATGTCGCGAGCCCGATTCGCCCTGTTAAAGCCGCGCGAGATGCTTCGAACCATTGCCCTGACCGGTCTTGCGGCCCTGATTGCCGCCACCATGACCTCGCTTGCGCCGCCCGCGCAGGCGCAGATCGGCAATATCTTTTCCGATCCTCCGCTGCGGCCGCCGGGCGCCATTCCCCGCGGAAACCAGCAGCAGCAACAATTCCCCGACGACGACGAGGAAGTGCCGGAACTGCCGCGCGGCCGCCTGCTGCCGACGCCAAACCGTCCGCCGCCGGGGCAGGGCGCGCCGCCGCCGGGAAGTTTCCAGTCGCAGCCGCTGGCGCCGCCGCCGGGCACCACCGCCCCTCCGCAGGGGACGCAGCCGGGCGTCGCGGTTCAGCCGCCGCAGCCCGGAGGTCCGGGCGTCGCCAACGCGCCGCCGGGTCAGCGCCAGCCCCCGGCCAAGGGCGTGCCCAATTCGCCGGCGACCCTGCAGCCGGGCGACGAGGTCGTGTCCGAGCCGCCGGCCACCAAGATCACCAATAAGAAGGCGAGCTTCTCCGGCCTCGACAAGATCACCGGCCGCATCATCAATTTCGAGGAGGACATCGGCGAGACCGTGCAGTTCGGCGCGCTGCGCGTGAAGACCAGTGCCTGCTACACGCGGCCATCGACGGAAGCTGCCAACACCGATGCGTTCGTCGAAGTCGACGAGATCACGCTGCAGGGCGAGGTGAAGCGGATCTTCTCGGGCTGGATGTTCGCCGCCAGTCCGGGCCTGCATGGCGTCGAGCACCCGGTCTACGATATCTGGCTCACCGACTGCAAAGGCCCTGACCAAACCATTGTCAGCGCGCAGCCCGATCCGGCGAAATCGGCCGCGCCGCCGCCGGCTGCGAAGCGTCCGCCGCCGCCGAAGCAGGCGGCGCCGCGCCCGCCAGGACCACCGCCGCAACCGCAATTCCAGCAGCAGCCGCAGCAGGCCCCACCGCCGCCTCCGCCGCAGCAGCGGCCGGGCGGGCTGTTTGGTGGGTTGTTCGGGAATTAGGTGTTAAGTGTAGCCCGGATGGAGCGCAGCGAAATCCGGGGCCCTCTCTCCGCGGTGACACCGATCCCGGATTGCGCGGAGCCTGTCATCGGGCGCGCATTCGCGCGACCCGTTGGCTCCATCCGGGCTACACGCGCATCAGATACCCTTCGCAATGATCGCGAGCGCTTCCGCGCCGCTGATGCTGGGCGGCAATCGCATAAAGTCCGCTGGCTCGCCCGCGATCGCCTTGTCGAGCAAGGCGCGATAGCGGCGCCTTGGAATTTCGACCGCGCCGAAGCTGCGCAGATGTTCGGTGACATATTGCGTGTCGAGCAGCTCGAACCCGCCTGCGATCAGCCGCGCCACCAGATGCACCAGCGCCACTTTGGAAGCGTCGCGCGCGCGGTGAAACATGCTCTCGCCGAAGAACGCTCGTCCCAGGCTGACACCGTAGAGGCCGCCGACGAGATCGCCGTCCTGCCATACCTCGACGCTGTGGCAGTGCCCGAGCTCGTGGAGCCCGAGATAGAGATCGCGGATGCGCTTGTTGATCCAGGTGTCATCGCGGCCCGGCTGCGGCGCCGCGCAGCCCGCGATGACCGCCTTGAAGGCGCTATCGACGGTAACGCTGAAAGTGTCCGAACGCACGGTGCGGGCAAGCCGCGAGGTGATGCGGAAGCCGTCGAGCGGAATAACGCCGCGCATTTCCGGCTCGACCCAGAACAGCGTCGGATCACCGGCGCTCTCGGCCATCGGGAAGATGCCGCAGGCATAGGCCCGCAGCAGCACTTCGGGCGTGATTTCGGAAGCAGCAGACTCGCGCGAGGTCATGTGCCGATGATAGCAGGAGGCACGGGGCGTATGCTACGTTCCATAACAAATTGGTGCGCAGCATAGCCGCATCCATGCGAAACGGATGACGACGGGGTATTTGCCCGGCCGAAGTTCGAAGATGAGTGCGGCATGAGCGCAGTGTTGATCGTTGTTCCGGTGTTCGCCTTGATCGCGGCGGGTTATGCGGCAGTCGCGCTGCGTTTCATCTCGCCGACGGCGCATAAGGGCATTGCCGAGTTCGCCTTCAGCATCGCTATTCCGGCTCTGCTGTTCCGGATCGTGGTCGTCGCGGAATTTCCCGCCGTCAGCGCCTTCTCGGTATGGGGCGCCTATTACGGGGCAACGGCGGTCACGTGGATCGCAGCACTGTTGGCGTCATCTCTTCTTCGGCAATCCCGGGCGGATGGCGTGGTGCTCGCGATCGGCTCGATCTACGGCAACGTCGTGATGCTCGGCATTCCCCTGACGTTGTCGGCGCTGGGAAGTCAGGCCGCCGGCTCGATGGCCCTGATCCTGTCGGTCAACACGCCGCTGCTCTGGCTCTGCGGCACGCTGCAGATAGCGTGGGCGGAACGAAATCTTCCGAGACGGCGCCGCTGCTGGTGCTGCGGGCCGTGCGCGAAATCGCGCGCAATCCGATCATGCTCGCGCTCGGCTTCGGCTTTCTCTGGCGCCTTATCGGATTGGGGCTGAACCCCGTCGCGGACAAGACTCTGGAACTGCTGGCGCAGGCGGGCTCGCCCACGGCCCTGATCGCGCTCGGCATCAATCTCTTTGGTTTCAGGATCAAGGGCCAGGCGCTCGCCATGGCGGTGATGTGCGCGCTCAAGCTTTTGGCAATGCCGGCCGTTGCGGCGGTCCTCGCGTTCCACGTTCTGGCGTTGCCGCCCATTTCCGCAGCCGTGGTCGTTCTTTTCGCCGCGATGCCGACCGGCGCCAATGCCTACATCTTCTCGGCCCAGTACGGACGGCTCACCGAAGCCGTCTCGGGCGCCGTCGCGCTCGGCACGACGTTGGCGGCGGTGACGTTGCCCGTTGTCGTGTTATTCGTGACGGCCGTCCTGCGCTAGGTGCAATACGGCCTAATCCTCATAACCGAATAGTTTGGCCGGGTTGGTGACCAGGATCCGCTTCAGCTCCGCTTCATCGGCTACGTAGCGGTAGAGAAGTTCGAGCAGGTCGGCATCGTTGGGCGGCTGGACGACCGAAACGGGGTGCGGCCAATCGCTCGCCCAGACGCAACGGTCGGGCGCCGCCTCGATATAGGCGCGCGCAATCGGAATGACGTCGCCCCAGGGCGGGCCCTTCTTCGAGGTCTTTTCGCCGAGCGACAGCATCACCCAGAAATTGCCCTTCGACAGGAGCTCCAGCATCTTCTGCAAGTTCGGGTCGTCCTTGCCGCGGGTCGGGTCAGGGCGTGCCATGTGATCGATCAGCACCGGCACGTCGAGATTTTCGTACTTGGCAACGCTGGAGACGATGCCGTCTTTCTCCGGCTGAATTTTTGCGTACCAGCCGAGTTCGCGAATCTTCGCGATGGCGCGGGCAAAATCCCTGTCCGAGAGCACCGCGCCGAGTTCCTGCCGGAAGCTGAAACGGGCGCCGCGGACACCGGCATCGTGCAGCTTGGCGAGATAGGCGTCATCGGCTTCGGCAAACACCAGCGCGTTGGCACAGCCGCGATAGTTCGGTCCCATCGCGGCAAGACCATCGAGCACCACCGAATGATCGGCGCCATAGGTCGTGGTCTGCACGATGATGCCGCGCTCGATGCCGAGCGCCTTGTGGACGCGAAGCGCGGCTTCCCAGGTCGCGGTTGGCATCTGGTAGGCGGCACCCGGGCGCACCGGATAGTTTTCCAGCGGACCCATCACGTGAAACTGGCTGTCGATGCTCTTTGGCGGCGGCAGTTTTGAGGGGCGGCGCGGGTTCGGATCGAACGGAAGATAGGTCGGCATCTCGGTTTCCCTTTCTGATCGCGGTCAGTCGATCACAGCGGTGAAATCGCATTGCACGAGCGCGCCATTCTCCATGTCCATCTGCAGCGCATGGCGGGCAGGGCGCGAATGCTCGTCGGGAAACATCTTCAGCCATTCGGTATTGATCGGCGCGCGCTGCTTTCGATCCTGCAGCCATACCGTCATCTTGATGATGTCATCGGTCGTGCCGCCGCCGGCTTCCACGATGGCTTTCATATGCGCGAACATGTTGGCGCACTGGTCCTCGATGCGCTCGGGCATCGCGCCAGTCGCGGGATCACGGCCGAGGATGACGCCGGACATCAGGAGATTGCCGATGCGGCAGGCGTTCGGAATGGGATTGGCGTGCTTGAACTCGCCGATATGAATGCTCTTGCGCCTTGTCATCGCTGCTCTACCTCCAGGATGCTTCTCGTTCAGACGAACTGGCAGGACACCGATCCGAACCGGCCGTAATCGGCATGAAAGGTGTCGCCTCTGATGATCTCGACCGGGCGCGTAAACGATCCCGCCAGCACCACCTCACCGGCTTCGAGATACTCGGCTTGGGCGGCCAGCCGATCGGCGAGCCAGGCCACGCCGTTGGCGGGGTGGTTGAGCACGCCGGCGGCAATGCCGGTCTCCTCGATCTGGCCGTTGCGGAATAGAAGCGCGCCGATCCAGCGCAGGTCGGCGTCGAGTGGCCGGATGGGCCGGCCGCCGACGACCAGCGCGGCATTCGCGGCGTTGTCGGAGATCGTATCCATCACCTTGCGCGGCGCCTTCGTCTCGGGATCGACGCGATGCATCCGGGTTTCGAGAATTTCGAGCGCCGGCGTGACGTAATCGGTAGCGTTGAGCACGTCGAACAGCGTGCAATTCGGACCCTTCAACGGCGCCTTCAGCACGAAGGCCAGTTCGACCTCGATACGGGGTGCACGGAAACGATCGAACGGGATCGCCGACGCGTCGGGATAGAACATGTCGGCGAATAGCACGCCATAATCCGGCTCGGAAATGCCGACGGCGTTCTGCATCGCTTTCGATGTCAGGCCGATCTTGTGGCCCTTGACGGTGCGGCCGCGGGAGAGCTGCAACTTGGTCCAGGCGCGCTGAATGGCGTAGGCGTCCTCGATCGTGAGATCAGGATATTGACGCGTGAACGCCGGGATCAGCGACTTGCTGCGTTCGGCATCATCGAGGCGCTGCGCCAGCCGTTCGACGGTTTGTTGATCGAGCATCTTCTATTGCTCCGCGGCCACAGTATTACGAAGGATGCCGATCTTTCCGGACTCGACCTCGACGACGTCGCCGACCTTGAGCCAGCGCGGCGGCGTGAATCGGGCGCCGGCCCCGGTCGGGGTACCGGTCGCGATCATGTCGCCGGGTCTTAAGGTGGCAAAGGTCGAGAGATAGGCAATCAGGTAATCGAACGGGAACATCAGCCGCTCGGTGGAGTCGCTCTGGCGCACCTCGCCGTTGACACGGGTGATGATGTCATGCGGGCCGCGCGGATCGCATTCGTCTGACGTGACGATCCACGGCCCGATGCTGCCCGAGCGGTCAAAATTCTTGCCCTGGGTGACGTTGAACTTGCCGTGGTGCAGCCAGTCGCGAACGCTGCCCTCGTTGCACAGCGTCATGCCGAATATGTGCTCCCATGCACGCTCGCGGGGAATGTGCCGGCCTTCTTTGCCGATCATGATCACAAGCTCGCCTTCATAGTCGAGCTGTTCGGAGACCTTCGGCTTCTCGATCGGCTGACCAGACCCGACGACGGAGGAGGGGTTGCGGACGAACAGGCTCGGATATTTCGGCAGGTCCGAGTTATCCCTGTACTCGGCGTTGCGCTCTTTGTAGTTGACGCCGATGCACCAGAGCTTTCCCGGAGCCGGGATCGGCGGCAGCAGCGTGATGTCCTCGAGTGCATAGTCCGGCTTCTGTCCGGCAATCGCCTGACGCGCGACGTCCAGTCCGTCTCCGGCGATCAGCGCCCGCAGGTCGGCAAAGGTCGTTCGTCCGGTCAGGTCCACGATGCCGCCGGGAATGCTGGCGCCAAAGTGCGGCTTGCCGTTTGCAAGATAGCTCAAAAGATGCATGCGATCGGTCTCCGGATTAGCGCGGCGCGCGATGGCGCGGCACGCTTCAGGATTCAGTCTTCGAAGTCTGAAACACGGGTTTCAGGGTGACGATCTCGCCGAGCTTGGCGTAACGCGGACCGGCGATGCGGGCGATCGGGTCGAGCGCCTCGGTCTCGATCTTGCCGTTATTCAAAAGGCTATCCCTGATGTGGAAGACCAGCACTTCGCCGACGATGAGCCGGCTGCGGGTCTCGCCGAATTCGAGGCACTGGCGGAAGCGGCATTCCATCGCAATCGGCGCGGCCGCGAGACGAGGCACCTTGATCCGCTCTCCCGGCAGCGTCGAAAGCCGCAATTCCTCGACTTCGCTGACGTCGGGCGGATGTTCGGTGGAGCTCTCATGCACCGCGGTCATCAGGCTGGAATCTGCGATGTGAACGACGTATTCCTCGTTGTTGAGAATGTTCTGCGCCGTATCCTTGTAGATTCCACCCTTGCGGCCGACGCTGATGGCCAGCATCGGGGGCTTCGGGGAGACGAACGTAAAGGCAGAGAACGGGGCGAGGTTGAGCACGCCGCCGCTCGACAGGCTGGTTACCCAGGCAATCGGACGGGGCACGACAACGCCCGTGATCAGCCGGTAAGCCGTTTCAGCATCGAGATATGCAGGATCGATCAGCATCGCGATGCGCTTCAATCAGCCTTGATGTTCGCCTTGCGGACGACGGGAATCCACTTGGCGTCCTCGCGTTCGAGATAGCTCGTGAACTCTGCCGGCGTCATAGATACGGCCTCGGCGCCAAGCGCGTTGAATTTCTGAACGATCGCGGGATCTTTCAGGATCTCTGCGAGAGTATCGTGGAGCTTGGTCACGATCTCGGCCGGCGTGCCAGCCGGCGCGAACAGGCCGGTAAAAGTCTGGCCGTCGAATTCCTTGTAGCCGAGTTCAGTGAAGGTCGGGACATCCGGCAGCCAGGAGGCACGGTGGCTACCGGTGACGGCGAGCGCGCGCAGCATGCCGCTCTTGATCGAAGGCAATCCGACGGAGATCTGGTCCAGCGCAAACTGCACCTGTCCGCCGATCAGGTCGTTGAGAGCGGGCGCGTTGCCGCGGTAATGAACCGTCAGCCATTGCAGGCCCAGCGTCGACTGCATCAGTTCGCTGAGCAGATGGTTGGTGGTGCCCTGGCCGGGCGAGGCCATCGTCAGCTTGCCCGGATCGCGGCGAGCGAGCTCGATGAATTCCTTCAGGTCCTTGGCCCTCACCGATGGATGCACTTCGAGCACCAGCGGCGTCATCGTGATCGAGGTGATGGGAACGAAGTCCCGCTTCCAGTTGTAGGCCTCGCGCTTGGCGATCTCGGGTGCGAACAGCACCGGACCATTGGCGCCGACGAACAAGGCATAGCCGTCGGGTGGCATTTTCGCGAACGCCTCGCCGGCGATCAGTCCGCCGGCGCCAGCCTTGTTTTCCACGATGAACGGTTGGCCCAGCTTCGCCTGCAGCCTGTCGGCGATGACGCGCGCGGCGCTGTCGACATTGCCGCCTGCCGGGTAAGGGACGATCAGCTTGACCTGACGCGCCGGCCATTGCTGGGCGTCTGCCGGTGTGTTCAACGCTGCCGTGAATAGTGCCGACAGAGCGACGCCTGCGATCGCGAAAAATTTCATCGCATCCTCCCGAAAAGCGGCACATCTGCCGCTACATTCTTGTTTTGCGCGAGCCCCGTCCGAGCGGCATGCGCGCATGTATTGTTCCGCGCCGCGATCTTGCGCGCAGCCCTTCCGCTGTCGACCAAATTGTGGTGTTTTTGTCCACAATGTGGACAGCGGGCAGGGCGTATGACGAACGGTCGATTAAAAGCACGAGGGCCGCTACAGGGTGGGCAGGCGATCCGCCGCGCGTTGGCCGTGCTGCGGACGCTCGCGGTTGGCGGGGAACGAGGCGTACCGCTGGCTGAAGTCGTGCAGGCGACCTCGCTCGCCCGCCCTACGGTACATCGCATCGTGCACGTGCTGATCGAGGAGGGGATTGTCGAGCGCAGCGAGCGGACGGGAAATTATGTTGTCGGCCGCCAGGTGCCCGAATTGGCGCTGGCGCGTCCATCGCGTTCGCCCCTGATGATTGCAGCCGAGCCGCATCTGGCGGCGGCGTCGGCGCAACTCGGCGATACCTTGTTTCTCACGGTACGCACCGGCCTTGATACGCTTTGCGTGGCGCGCCGCATCGGCAGCTATCCGATCCAGGTGTTGTCGATCGAGGTCGGTGTACGCCGTCCCCTGGGCGTCAGCAGCGCTGGAGTGGCGATCCTGGCCGCCATGCCGTCAGCAGAGGCGCGCAAGATCGTGCTCGCCAACGAAACGCGATTTGGTGCTTACCGGACCGATACGGCCACCGTGCTTGGCCAAATCCAGCTCGCGCGCCGCCGAGGCTACAATCTGCGTGATGTCGGCCTGGTGCAGGGAACGAAGTCGCTTTCGGCCTGGATCCGGACTCCTGACGGCCAGCCCGCCGCCGCGATTACGCTCTCCGCCATCCGCAACAGGTTGAGTCCGCGTCGTGCGATCGAGGTGGCGGACGCACTTGTCGCGGCTGCGCGGGCGATAGAGGCGGCGACGGCGAGGGATTGACCGTGAACCAAGATCGCGTGGAAAGGACGTCCTTCGAGCCGGCCTCATGTCCCGGACGCGGTGCGGCGTGCGACGCCGCTCCGCAGAGCCGGGACCCATGCTATGCCGTTGGACGGGACCCCGGATCAGCAGCGCACCATGCCGCAAGTGCGGCACGATGCGCAGCATCCGGGGAACGCAAAGCCTAGCTCGCCGCGGCGTTGTTCGACTTCGGCGCCGCTGCCGCGACGCGGCGGAAGCGCAGTACGATCCTGGTGCCGTGGTGGTTGGGATCGCGCTCGGCACTGGCATCCAGTTTGGCGGCCATGGCGCTCACGATGCGTTGTCCCATGCCGGTGGAACGCGGGTCTGACTTGGCGTTGAGGCCGACGCCGTCGTCCGCGATCGAGACCACGAGGTCTTCGCCGTCGGGCTTGAGCTCGACGTGAATGGGACCGGCGCCATCGGGATAGGCGTATTTGACGGCGTTCATCACCAGTTCGTTGACGATGATGCCGATCGCCACCGCGCGGTCCGGGTCGATCTCGATCGGTTCGGCCTTGAGCGTCAGCCGCGACATCTTGTTGCCCTCGGCCGAGCGGCGCAGATCTTCCAGTAGAGCTTCGAGATACTGGTTCAAGAGCACGCTCTTGAGATCGTGCGAAGTATAGAGACGACGGTGGACCTGGGCGACCGCGGCGACGCGGCCCATCGCATTGGTCAGCGCCGCCTTGACATCGTCCTGGGTTGCCGAATTGGCCTGCAGGTGCAGCAGCGAGGCGATGATCTGCAGGGAGTTGCCGACACGGTGGTTGACTTCGCGCAGCAGCACTTCACGTTCGGCGGCGAGCGCCGCGTAGCGGTCGCGTGAGGCGTGAACCTCGGCTTCGGCCTCGTCGCGGGCCCGTTGAAGCTCGGCCTGCCTGAGCGCGCCGTCGATCGCGACCTGAAGCAGCGGAATGAAATCGCCCCTGACGTCCTTGACGAGATAGTCGGCGGCGCCGGCCTTCAGCGCCGTGACAGCGATTGCCGAATCCTGCGCGGCCGTGACAAACACCACCGGCGGGGCGTCCGGTATCGCCATGATGCGTTCGAGCGTTTCGAGGCCGTCGAGACCCGGCATGTACTGGTCGAGCGCAATCACATCGATACCGCCTTGCGCCAGCCGCGCCAGCCCCTCTTCGCCGCCCGCCGCGTGCACGACCTTGAAGCCTGCCCGCGTCAGGCCGCGGTCGACCAGCCGGGCGAGGCCGGCGTCGTCGTCGATATAGAGCAGTGTCGGCGTCGCGGGTTTCATGTGGCGGCCGGAGGGACCTGAATGACGGAAAAGAACAGACCGAGTTGGCGAATGGCGTTGGCGAAGCTTTCGTAGTTCACGGGCTTGGTGATGTAGACGTTGCAACCGAGTTCGTAGCAGCGCTTGATCTCGTAGGAGTCGTCGGTCGTGGTCAGCACCACGACCGGCGTGGTCTTGAGATACTGGTTTTCCTTCACCCGTTTCAGAATGTCGATGCCGGACGTATCGGGCAAGTTGAGATCGAGCAGAATTAGAAGCGCGCCGCCCTTGTGGTCGAGGCCCGTCCCGTCCTTGCCGAACAGATAGTTCAGCGCTTCTGTACCGCTGGTGAACGGTATTATCTCGTTGTTGACGCCGGATCGGCGGATGTTCCGTTCGATCAGGCGAGCATGGCCCTCGTCGTCCTCGATCATGATGATGGTGACTGGATTACTCATGTCCGTATGTTCCGGTTACCCGCTGGCCAATTAATAGGCAGCGTGATCGTGAACGTGCTGCCCTGGTGAAGTTCCGATGCGACCGACATGGTTCCTCCCAAGCGGCGCACCAATGCGCGTACATGGGCAAGCCCGATGCCTTGTCCCGGCTTGTCCTGGGTTCCCGCGCGGCGGAACAAATCGAAAATGCGCTGATGATCCTTGGGATCGATGCCGCGGCCATTGTCTGTTATCTCGAAAACCGCAAAGCCGAGCTTGGTGCGGCCGCGAACCGTGATTTCGCCGGGGACGCCGGTCTTGAGATATTTGAGCGCATTGTCGATCAGATTGGAGAATATCTGCTCCAGCGCAAGGCGATCGCTGACGATATTCGGCAATGCGTCGATCCGGATCTCGGCCTGGGCTTCCGCGGCCTGGTGCGCCACGGTCGCCACAATGCCTTCGATCAGCTCTTTGGTATTGATCCAGACCGGCTCGAACTCGCGCCGCCCCTCGCGGGTGAGATTGAGGATCGCCGATATCAGCCGATCCATCTTGCCGATCGACGATTTAATGAAGGCGAGCGCCTCGGAGAAGTCCTCCGAGAGCTTCTTGTCTTGACCTTCGAGTACGGGCTCGGCGGTATCGGTGGCATTTTCCGGGGCGGGCGGCGCTTCGGATTGCGCGCGGGAAAGTGCTGCGATCCGTTTGAAGATGTCCCCGCGCAATTCCTCGAGCTCGCTGGTGAAGCCCATGATGTTCACCAGCGGTGAGCGCAGATCGTGGCTGACGATATAGGCGAAGCGCTGGATCTCGTCATTGGCCTCGCGCAGGTCCGCCGTGCGCTCGTCGATGGTGTTTTCGAGATTGAGATTGCTGTCGCGCAATTGCGTCTCGGCCTCGTCGCGGGCGCGCGATGAGCGTCGCACCAGAAAGATTGAAATTCCGGCGAGCGCGATTACGAGGCCAGATCCCGCCACCGTCACCAGCGAGGCCAACTGCTGAGTGCGATCTGCGGTCGCGGTGCGTGCCAGAAACAGCCGGTCTTCCTCGGCCCGCATAGCCTGTGCGACATCGCGGATGATCGTGCTCGTATCGCCGGCAGCCGCTTCGCGTACCAGGGCGGTAGCACTCTGCGGATCGCCCTGCTTGACGAAAGTCATCTCTTTGGCGAACTGGCTGAGCCGGGTCTCGATCGCTGGCCGCAGCTTCTTTAAGTGTTCGACCTGGGCGGCGTTGTCGCTCGTCGATCGCTCCAACTTTTCGAAATAGGGCAGGACATTGGACACTGCAGAATCGTGGTCGCGAAGAAACTCCGGTCCCGAGGTCAAGAGATAGCCGCGGGCGCCGCTTTCGGCTCGCCGTATTTCCAAGAGCAGGGCATTGAGGTGATTCTGCACCTCAATGGTTTGAACTACCGAAGCGTTGGCCTTGCGCGCTTCGTTGACGAGCATGACGGAGGCGGCGCTGACGGCTACCAGCACCAACAATGCCGCCGCGAGCAGCAGGATTTGTCCCATGGCGCGCCGGCGCTGAGCATCAGCGGTCACAAGATCTCGGTTCATAAAGACGAAACTGCCCTGCCTGAATGCCCCAACACCTCCTAATACCGGGAGGGTCTAATTGGTTCCATTGGTAGGGGAACTTCCGAGGCAGCTACGGCGCTTTTCCGTCCGCCGGCTGGCCGGCGAGGTACTGCTCGAGCCAGTGAATGTGGTAGTCGCCGTTGATGATATCGGCCTCCCGGACCAGCGCCCGGAACAGCGGCAGCGTGGTTTCGATGCCGTCGACCACCATCTCGTCGAGTGCCCGGCGCAGCCGCATCAGGCATTCGGCGCGAGTCTTGCCGTGCACGATCAGCTTGCCGACGAGTGAATCATAGTAGGGCGGAATGACGTAACCCTGATAGACCGCGGAATCGATCCGCACGCCGAGCCCCCCGGGCGGGTGGAATTGCGTGATCTTGCCGGGCGAGGGGCGGAAGGTCTGCGGGTTTTCCGCATTGACGCGGCATTCGATGGCATGCCCGATGATAGCAATCTCGTCCTGCTTCGCGGGCAAGTCGCCGCCGGCGGCGATCCGGATTTGCTCCAGCACGAGGTCGATGTCGGTGATGCTCTCGGTGACGGGATGCTCGACCTGGATGCGCGTGTTCATCTCGATGAAATAGAACTCGCCATCCTCATAGAGGAATTCGATGGTGCCGACGCCGAGATATTTCATGTCCCGCATCGCCTTGGCGCAGGTCTCGCCGATCTTGGCGCGGGCGGCGGCGGCGAGAACCGGCGAGGGGCCTTCTTCCCAGACCTTCTGGTGACGGCGCTGTAGCGAGCAATCGCGCTCGCCGAGATGGATCGCACCGCCGCGGCCGTCACCGAGAATTTGGATCTCGATGTGGCGCGGCTTCTGCAGGTATTTTTCGAGATAGACCGAGGCGTCGCCGAACGCGGATTTCGCCTCGTTGGAGGCGGTGGACAGCGCCAGCATCAGGTCGTCGGCGGTGCGCGCCACCTTCATGCCGCGTCCGCCGCCGCCGGCCGCCGCTTTCACCAGCACAGGAAAGCCGATCGCCTTGCCGATCGCCAGCGCGTCGTCGTCCGACGAGACCGCGCCGTCGGAGCCCGGTACCACCGGAATGCCGAGCCGCTTGGCGGTCTTCTTGGCCTCGATTTTGTCGCCCATCAGGCGGATGTGTTCGGCCTTCGGGCCGATGAAATGCAGATTGTGCTCGGCGAGGATTTCGGCGAAGCGGGCGTTCTCGGAAAGAAAGCCGTAGCCGGGATGCACGGCATCCGCGCCCGTTATCTCGCAGGCCGCGAGCAGCGCCGGGACGTTGAGATAGGAGTCCTTGGAAGGCGGCGGCCCGATGCAGACGCTCTCGTCGGCGAGCCGCACATGCATCGCGTCGGCGTCGGCGGTGGAATGCACGGCAACGGTGGAGATGCCGAGCTCCTTGCACGCGCGCAGCACGCGCAGGGCAATTTCGCCGCGATTGGCTATGAGGATCTTGTCGAACATGCGGCTCCCGCCGGCGAGTAGCGAGTGGCGAATGGCGAATGGTCAGCGCTCAAGACCATTCGTTATTCGCTACTCGCCATTCGCCATCTACTCAATAATGACCAATGGCTCGCCGAATTCGACCGGCTGGCCGTCCTCGACGAGAATTTGCGTCACCGTGCCCGCGCGCGGCGACGGGATCTGGTTCATCGTCTTCATCGCTTCGATGATCAGGAGAGTCTGGCCGGCCGAGACTTTGGTGCCGACCTCGATGAACGGCTTGGCGCCGGGTTCAGGCGCCCAATAGGCGGTGCCGACCATCGGCGAGGGGACCACGCCTGGATGCTTGGCCAGATCAGCACCCGCAGCGCTCGCCGCAGCGATAGCTGCCGCCGCAGCCGGCGCCGGCTGGAAGCTCGCCGGCATCGCCGCCGACACGCTGATGTTGCGCGCGACACGCACCCGCAGCCCAGCGCGCTCGATCTCGATCTCGGTCAGGCTGGTCTCGTCCAGCAACAGCGCGAGTTCGCGAATGAGCTCGCTGTCGTCGCTCTTTAGGTTTGCGGCTGATTTGTCCGCTGACTTGTTGTCGGGCTGGCGGGCCATGCTCTTGATCCGGAATTCTCGATGTGGGTGACGGCTTAAGCGTCAGGTGTCGTTCGACGTCAGATTTTTGAGGTCAGTTTTTGAAGTCAGTCTTTGGCCTTGGCGCCGAGTTTGGCGGCCAGGCCTGATATTGCGAGCCGGTAGCCATCGACGCCGAAACCGCAGAGCGATGCAAAGGCGGCCATGGCCGTGAAGGAGTGGTGACGGAAGCTCTCGCGGGCGTGGATGTTGCTGATGTGCACTTCCACCGTCGGGATTTTGACCGCGACCAGCGCATCGTGCAACGCGATCGAGGTGTGCGAATACCCGCCGGCGTTGATGATGATCCCGGCCGCCTTCTTCGCATGCGCCTCATGGATGAAGTCGATCAACTCGCCCTCGCGGTTGGACTGGCGGCAATCGGCCTTCAGGCCGAACTGTGCTGCCGTTTCGACGCAAAGTTTTTCGACGTCGGCGAGCGTAGCATGGCCGTAGGTTTCGGGCTCGCGCGTCCCCAACATGTTGAGGTTCGGGCCGTTGAGCACATAAATCGTCGCGGCAGAGGCTTGGGTGCTTCCTTGGGCCATCTAGATTCCAGCAAAAGGGGCGGGCGGGTCGCGGGGTTATAGGTAACAACGCGGCCAAGGGGAAGCCTTTAGGCCGTTCTGGACCCCTTTCAAATGCCTCATCCTGTTCATAAAAAGGCGAACAGAACCTGCTGAATCTGTTCCGTTAACCAATGTCAAGAGAAGGGCACAGTAACCGGGGCGGTGGGATCACCCCACATTACCACCGGTTCTGGCCTCGCAGGCTTTCGGTGAGGCACTGCGGAAATTGTGCTGCCCGAGATGCAGCACCTTGCATTGCAGGCCGCGCGCCCAGTCTATTTAGGTTGCTGGTTGCCGGTTGGCTTGTTCTCCGGCGGCGCGAGCTTGATCGCGGGCGCGGGCTTTGCTGATGCGGCCTGCTTGGCGTTGTTAGGAGGAGGCCTTTGCGCGATCGGCTGCGCGGGTGGCTCAGGTGCGGCGGGGGCGGACGATCCGACGCCGACAGAGATGCCGAACAGCCGCCACTGTCCGTTCACCGGCGCAAACGACAGATCGAAATTGACTTGCGTCGGCACCGAAGGGAAGAAGCCCGCCATACGCATCAGGCCATTGGCCTCGATCTGCGGCAGCAGATTGAGCTGCGGATCAATCACAGCAACGCCGGAGAGATCGAGACTGTCGTTGCGCAGCTTGGCGAAGATCTCACCGAGCCGGGCGGCCGAGTTACTCTGGAAGCCGGGCGCGCCGATGTCGCGCAGCACGGTATAATTGCCGGTCTTGTTGGCCTGATCGAGCGCGAGCAGGGACGACCTGATCAGGATCAGCACCCCGTTGCGATCGATCTGCGCGGGTTTCGGCGTTTGCGCTGATGTCTGCGCATGGCCGGCGGACGTCGTCACCAGCAGCCCGGCTGCAACCAACAGTACTCGCCAGTGGCGCCGGAAGCTTGCCACCGTCAGAACTCGCCTCCCACGCCGATATAGGCGGTATGTTGAGTGCCGCCACCGTTGCCATATCCGCCGACAATGCTGAGCGGCACGCCGGTGTTGAGGCGATGGGCAAATCCAAATCCGAATCCCGCCTCGCTCTGAAACGTCGATCCACGAACTTGCCAAGTCGTCTTGCCCGGCGCCGAGGGCATCGGCGCGCTTGCAGTCGCGACCGCAGCCGCGATGCCGCGCCGCGCCTCGGTACGGTTGTCGCCGATCTGTGCCTGCAATGAACTGATCTGGGACTGGAAGTTGGAACTGACACTGGAAAGCTGACTGACATTGACCGCGTCGGTCGGATTGATTCCGGCCGCCACATTGGTTAGCCGCCGTTCGTTGCCGGCGGTGCCGAACGATACCGTATTAGGAGCACTCGCTACAGAACCGGCACCGATCGCCACCGAATTCGCGGCTAGCGCCTGCGCGCCGGCACCAAGCGCGGTCGCGCCGGTGGCAGTGGCCTGGCTTGCCTGGCCGATCGCGGTGGTGGCGTCGCCAGTGGCGTTGCTGCCTTGGCCGAACGCGCTGGCGGTTGCGCCGTTGGCGAAGCTGTTTTGGCCGGTGGCGGTCGCGAAAGTCCCGTTTGCGTTACTGCTGTGGCCCATGGCGGTTGCGAAGTCGCCATTGGCGAGGTTGAGCGCACCCGTCGCGGTGGCGGAGGCGCCGATCGCGAAGCTGCCGGCGCCCGTCGCCGTCGCGCTGGCGCCGGTCGCCCTGCTGCCCTGGCCGGTTGCGGTGGCGGCCCCGCCATTCGCGGTGCTGAATGCGCCCGTCGCTGTAGCGAGGGCGCCGTTTGCGGTGCTGACCTGACCGATCGCGGTCGCGCCGATGCCAGTCGCGGTCGCGCCATTGCCGGAAGCGTAGGCATTGGCGCCGGTGGCCGTCCCGCCGTCGAGGGATTGCTGGCCCATCGCCGGAACGGCACAGAGGGTTGCCGCTGCGATCGAAACGCCGGCGACCAGCGCCAGCCCTCGCAATGTCCCGCCGGAGAGCACGCCGCTGGCAAGCAGTCGCGTCCGGAGGTCGTGTGGATGATGCCCGTCGGAAGTGTGTGCTGTCGCCCAATCCGCGGCACCCGCTGTCGGAAAGCTTGTCATCGCCGGCCCTTCTCATCGCCGGCCGGTGAAATGACCGTTTGGTGAATGTCAGACATGCAAGCTCCCACGGCGGACGGCACGATTCTGTTAGTTCAATCTGCCGTGAAGCGACCCTGGCCCAAGCGCTGCAGCGGCCGCATCTGACGAACGTCAGAGGGATCGAACCAAGCGGAAGCATCTTGAGGTGAATGTTGCGAAGTGAGGCTTCGCGGCAACAGCGTGCTTGATGCCCATAATCGAGCCTTGCGGCCGGGGCGGCACCTAGGCCAGAGTTCGTGCACAACTCGGTGGGGCGAATGTCTGGCGGTGGGCTATCCGGCGAGGACAAGGTGCTGGACCTTGTCGGATCTATCTACGATGCCGCGCTCGACGCGCAGCTCTGGCCGGGCGTCCTCAACAGAATTGGCGATGCTGTTGGCGGACCGCAGGTGGTGTTCGGATTTTACGATCCGGCGAACGGGATCGTGAGCATGCATGCGCCGCGAACCGATCCAGATATCTTGCGCAGCTTTGACGACTGGACGTCGAATATTCCGGCCTTGCCGTGCACTGGAAACTATCGGCCCGGAGAGGTCTTTACCGGCGCCGACGTCATCTCGCGGGACGAGTTTACCAGCACCGCCTTCTATAACGAATTGTGGCGGCGGGGCGGTTTCAGCGCCGACCCCTTGGTCACCAACCTGTTTGCCGATAGCGCAGCCTCCGGACACATTGCGAGCCACGGACCGCTGAATCAGTCGCAATTTGACGCCAGCCAGAAACGTTTGTTCGCGGCGCTGGCGCAGCATCTGGTTCGGGCAGTCGCGCTGCAGCGCCGTGTGTATCATCTGACGATCGCAAACGAGCGCGCGCTAACCGGCCTCGACGGATTGCAACAGGGTTTTCTGCTTGTCGATGCGGAGGCACGGCCGCTATTCGTCAATCGCGCGGCTCGGGCGCTGCTCGATAGTCGCGATGGCCTGCGGCTCGAGGCAGGCGCTTTGTCGGCGTCCGATGCTGACGGCGGGCGAGCGTTGCGCAGGCTGATCAAGTCATGCGCTGGCGATGCTAGTACCGTAACCGCTTCTGGCGGCGAAGTCGCGCTGGCGCGTGGAACGCGGTTGCCGCTTGATGTTGTCGTGACGCCGGTCAAGCAGGAAAAGGCAACGGCCATCATCCCCTGGACTTTCTCGCAACGTGCTGTCGCGATCGTGCTCGTCTCCGATCCTGAAACAGAGATCCAGGCGCGTGTCGAAGACCTGCGCGAACGGTTCGGGTTCACGCCGGCAGAGGCAGCGTTTGCGCTTGAGATTGTCAAGGGCGACGGTCGCCAGGCCGCCGCTGACAGACTCGGCATTACCGTCGGGACGGCGCGCAGCCATCTCTCCAGCATCTTTGACAAGACAGGTTCACGCCGCCAAGCCGAACTGGTGCGGCTGCTTCTGCGGAAGTGATGCGAAGCATCTCGTTGAGAAGCATCTCGTTGAGTGGAGCCAAGAGCGCAAAAAGGGCGGGCATTGCTGCCCGCCCTCTGATCGTGGCGAATACCGCTTTAGGCTTCCAGAACCGCCACGATTTCGTAGGTGTTCGGATCCACGATCACGATCTGCTCCTTGACGAGGATGTACTTATACCTGCGCCATTCCGGATAGATCGTCACCACTCGCTCCGGCAACGTATGGAAGGTCACGTCGCGCGGTACCCTGGTGCCGACCGAAATCGAGAAGTTCACGTTCGTCACCGGCTGAACGCGTGTCTCCTTGATCGCGGTCGTGATCTGGGTGCGCTGCTCGGTCGAGAGCTTCGCGGCAGCGCCGGCCTGGCCCGTCGTGGTCGTGGTCTGGCCCGCGGCTCCGCCCTGTGTCTGGGTCTGAGTGCGGTCCTGTTGGCCCTGGGCCTTCTGGTCCTTCTGCATGGGTTGGTCACGGCCCTGGGTCGTGGTCTGGTCACGCTGGGTCTGGTCACGTTGTGTCGTGCCCTGATCACGCTGTGTCGTGCCCTGGCCGGTGGTCTGGCCCTTTTCGGATTTCTGTTCGGCCTTCTGTTCGGACTTCATGCCGCCGCGGTCTTCCTTACCCTCGGCCTTCATGTCCTTGCCGCCCTTCATGCGGTCTTCGCTGCGTTGGGTCTTTTCACCGCCCATCGACTTCTGCTCGGACTGCGCGCCCTTCGTTTCGGACGTGCCGCCGCTATCGCGCTGCATGGTGCCTGACGAGGCGCCGCCGCGCTCAGAGGAAGGCGCGCTCTGCTGCGCCGCAGAACCGGCCGACCCTGCGTCGCCGCGTCCCATGCCGGTGCCTTGCGCATTCGCAAAGCCGGTTCCGGCGATCAGGGCCGCCGTCGCGACCGTCATCAGAAAGCGATTACTCATTGAATGTCTCCTCACGTTTCTGCATTGCCCACGCCGACAACGAAAGGAATTGCCTGATGTTCCTGATAGTTGGCAGTTCCGCCGCCTTTGTTTTATGAACGCGGGATGAACCGTTTTGTG
This sequence comes from Bradyrhizobium sp. sBnM-33, assembly GCF_032917945.1. Classification (NCBI taxonomy): domain Bacteria; kingdom Pseudomonadati; phylum Pseudomonadota; class Alphaproteobacteria; order Hyphomicrobiales; family Nitrobacteraceae; genus Bradyrhizobium; species Bradyrhizobium sp. sBnM-33. Next base: position 5,788,766 of record NZ_CP136624.1, on the reverse strand, counting down.
AACGTGGGATGAACCGCTGCGCCGCAGAATGCCGCAAAGAAAAAGGCCGGCTGTGAGCCGGCCTTTTCATCGCAATTTGTGAATCATCGCCTCAGCAGGTCGCCTTGCCGCAGCGCGCGTTGCTGATCTTTTCGCGCAAGGCCTCGACACCGACCGCGCCGATCACGACCTGCTTGCCGATCACGTAGCTCGGTGTGCCGTTCATGCCCATCGCCTCGGCGAGCTTGAAATTTTCCTCGAGCGTGTTGCGCACTTCGGCGCTGTTCAGATCCTTCTCCAGCTTCGCCATGTCGAGGCCGACTTCCTTGGCAACGGCCATCGCGCGCGCCTTGTCGGCGGCGCCGCGGCCGGTGAGCAGCTTCTGATGGAAGTCGAGATATTTCTTGCCGGTCGGATCCTGCATGCGCACCGCGACGCCGACCTGGGCGGCTTCGATCGAGCCCGCGCTCAGTACCGGAAATTCCTTGAGTACGACCTTGAGCTTCGGGTCGCTCTTCATCAGCTCCATCATGTCCATCATCGCGCGCTTGCAATAGCCGCAATTGTAATCGAAGAACTCGACGAAGGTGACGTCGCCGTCCTTGTTGCCCACGGTGACGCCGCGCGGCGAGTTGAAGATCGTGTCCGCATTCTTGGCGACGCCGGCTTCGTGCTTGGCGGCTTCGGCTGCGGCCTGACGCTTGCTGAGTTCGGTCATCGCCTCTTCGAGCACCTCGGGATGCGCGATCAGGTAATTGCGGATGATGGCCTCGATGTCGCCGCGCTGGGTATCGGTAAAACTCTGTGCTGAGACGGGCAGCGGCGCGCCGCAGAGCGCCAAAGCGAACAGTGCGGGGATGAGAAGACGGAACGAGGGCATCGATAAATCCTTATGCGGCGAGTTCCCGGGCAATTCTGCTGAAGGCCGGCTCCTCGAGAATATCTTGGTCGGTTGGCCAAATCCTTGATGGCCAAGTCTTGGTAACCAAGTCTTTGGTGACCAAGTCCGATTATAGCCGAATGCGGTTGAATTCTAGTTGCCCTTCTGGCCGGGCAGCGGCTTGGTGTTCACGATGTCGTCAGCCTTGACCCATCCCGGCGTCCCGATCGCGAAGCGTGTTTTTGCCCGTGAGGCGAGATCGCGCGCCGTCTTGCTGTCGCCGCGCAGGTAGGCGGCCTGGGCCGACGCCAGATCGGCCTGCGCGTAATCTCCTTTTCGGCCATAGGCCATCGCAAGCTGCATATAGCCGATCGGCGCCTCGCTCTCGCGCGCTACCGCCGCGCGCAGGATGGCAATCGCCTCGTCGGTGTAGGCGTTGTTGCCGGTTGCCACGAGGGCCTGCCCAAGCAGCATCTCGATGAGCGGAGCGTTGTTGGAGAGCGCTACGGCCTTGCGAAGCGGCGCGATCGCCTCCTGCGGCTTGCCGCCCTCCAGCAGCGCCTGGCCGCGCACCTCGTGGAAATAAGGATTGTTGGGTTGCTGCTGAATCAGGGCGTCGATCTGCGCGAGCGCGCTGCGCAGGTCGCCGTGCCGATAGGTCGCGATAGCATGCGCGTAGCGCGCAGGCAGGCTGTTGTTGGACAGCGGATAGCGCCGGTATACGGTATCCTGCCGCTCCATGAAGGCCGAGATCTTTGCGCGCACCATGTCGTGGCGTAGCTGCAGGGCAGGGTCATCCTTTTTGTCCCAATAAGGGCTCGACCGTGCCAGTTCTTCCAGCGCGGCGACGCGCTGGGCCGGCATCGGATGCGACTGAACGTAAGGGTCTGAGCCGCGCGCGGCGAACAGGCTCTCGTCGGTGAAGCGTCTGAAGGTCTCGTACATGCCCCTGGCGGACTGGCCGGTGGCGGTCAGAAACTTCACGCCGGCCTTGTCGGCGTTCTCTTCCTGCTGACGCACGTAGGAGAGCAGGTTGCGGCGGATCATTTCTCCCGGCGCGGAAAACATCGCCGCGCCGGCGTTGGCCAATCCGCTGTTGCTGCCGCCTTGCGCGCCCGCGACCATCGCGCCGGCGCCAAGCAGCATGGCGATGATCATCTGCGTCTGCGCCAGCGCCATCTGCTCGCGCATCTTGGCAAGATGGCCGCCGGCAAGATGGCCGGTTTCGTGCGCCATCACGCCGATGATCTGGTTTGGCGTCTCCGACTGCATGATCGCGCCGTAGTTCACGAAGATGCGTCGGCCGTCGGCAACGAAGGCGTTGAAGACGCCCTGGTTGATGATGACCATCTGGATGTTCTGCTTTTCCAGACCGGCGGCGCGCAGGATCGGCCGCGTATATTCGCGCAGCAATTGTTCCGTCTCGGTGTCGCGGAGCACCGGTGGGCCCCTGTTCTCTTGCGCCAGCGCGGCCATCGGCGCGACGGCAAGGGCGACCGCAGTGGTCAACGTGGTCAACTTCAGTGATTTCTTGCGTAGGGCGATGCGAAGCAGCATGAGCGATCTTTGGCGATTGACGGTGCATCCGGATTGGCCGGAAGCCGGTTCGGTTTCCGATTAGATCAGAAACGGGTCCTAGTTTGTTGTTTCAATGCGTTTCTTTACCGGAGCCGGTATCACTTCGCTTGAAAACGCTATAACAAGCCACCGAATACGGCCAGTCTGGGGCGCCAACCGGTTCGGGAACCCGAATTCGGGCAGCGCCCGTGCAAATAGCAGAGATCGATGCTGGAATCGACAGTGAGAGATCGCGCAACAGCGCTGCTGACGCCTTCGACACGGAGCGATGTTCCGCCTTTCATGGTGATGGACGTAATGGCGGCCGCAGCGCGCATCGAGGCGGCCGGCGGCCACGTCATTCACATGGAAGTGGGGCAACCGGCGGCGCCCGCGTCCAGAACCGCGATCGCGGCCGCGCACGCGGCGCTCGACGAGGCGCGAATCGACTACACCTCCGCACTCGGCATGCCCACGCTGCGTGCGCGGATTGCCAGGCATTACCGCGACGCTTACGGCTGTGTGGTCGATGCCGACCGCATCGTGATCACGACCGGCTCGTCCGGCGGATTCATTCTGGCGTTCCTGTCGATGTTCGAGCCGGGGGATCGCGTGGCGGTCACGGTGCCGGGTTATCCACCCTACCGGCATATTCTGACCGCGCTCGGTTGCGAGCCGGTACTGATCGAGACCTCGAGCGCGACACGCCATGCGCTGACGGGAGAGGCGTTGCTGGCGGCGCACCGCAAGGCGCCGCTGAAGGGCGTGCTGGTCGGCAGCCCCGCCAATCCGACGGGAACGATGATGTCGCGCGAGGCGCTCACCGGCCTGATCAACGCGGCGGAGGACGCGGGCATCCGCTTCATCTCTGACGAGATCTATCACGGGCTCGACTATGCGTTTCCGGCGGTGACGGCGGCGGGGCTTTCGCCGCAGGCGCTCGTGATCAATTCGTTCTCGAAATATTTCTGCATGACCGGCTGGCGGGTCGGCTGGATGGTGGTGCCGGAGTCTCTGGTCCGTCCGGTCGAGCGGCTGCAGCAGAACCTGTCGATCTCGGTGCCGACGCTGTCGCAGATCGCGGCCGAAGCGGCATTCGAAGGCCGCGAAGAGATGGAGGCGATCAAGCGCGGCTACCAGGAGAACCGTCGCATCCTGATCGAGGGATTGCCGAAGGCCGGTCTAACCAAATTCCTGCCGGCCGATGGCGCGTTCTATCTTTACGCCGATGTTTCGGATTTCACGTCCGACAGTTTCGAGTTTGCCGGCCGCATGCTGGAGAAGGCGCATGTGGCGGCGACGCCGGGCGTCGATTTCGATCCGATCCACGGCCGCAGCTTCATTCGCTTCTCCTATGCGCGCTCGGCCGAGGAGATGCGCGAAGCGGTGACGCGCATCGCGCGTTGGCTGCGATAATACCTCCGGCCCGTCACATACCTCATCCGCACCTATAACCAACCGGGAGCCATCCGTGTCCGCCAGAACCATGACTGAAACCGTCGCGCCATCGCATTTCCCGCTCGCCGCGCTGCTATGGCCGCATCGCGCCGATGGATCGTCGGGCCTGTTGCGCAGCGTGATCCTGATCGCGCTGGGAACGGCGCTGCTGACCTTGTCGGCGAAGGTCAATCTGCCGTTGCCCTATGTACCGATGACGCTGCAGACGCTTGTCGTGCTGGTGATCGGCGCAGCCTATGGCTGGCGGCTCGGCAGCGCTACACTCATGGCCTATCTGGCGGAGGGGGCGATCGGATTTCCGGTATTCGCGGGCCCGGTCGGCGGCCTCGCGCCGTTCGTCGGTCCGACGGCCGGATATCTCGTCGGCTTCGTAGCGGCGGCCTTCGTGACGGGATGGCTGAGCGAGCGCGGCTGGGACCGATCCGTGCTCCGGCTATTCGTGGCGATGGCGCTCGGACACGTTCTCATTCTTGCCGCCGGATTTGGTTGGCTTGCGTTCGGCATCAAGCTCGGCGTCGAAAAGGCGTGGCTGGTCGGCATTGCGCCTTTCATCGCGGCATCGCTGATCAAGAACGCGCTCGGCGCTGCTCTCGTGCCGGCGATCCGGCGGATCTTTGATCCGCGCGGTTAAGCGATCGCATCCGCTAATAGCAGCCGTCTCCAGTTTCACGCTGGCGATCGGTCTCGTAGACACCGCCAACAAAAACCGCCCGGTTTTCGCCGGGCGGTTTTTCTTTTTGGGTTCGATTCCTTACTCGCCGCTGCCGAAGCGCCGTGACCACCAGCCTGCCTTGCGTGGCGCAGCTTCGCCCGATGCGGCCGGCGCAGGTTCGGCTGGAGCGGGCGCGGGGTGCGCGAGCGGCTCTGGCGTGTTCTGACTGACGGCGGGCGCCGGTTCGGCCGGAACGCTGGTCATGAAGCTGACTTTCTCGCGCACGGTCGAGCGCCGCCGCGCCGCGGCGCGCTCGGCCTCTTGCCTGGTTTCCTCAGCGGTTGGCGCCGGCGCACTCGCAACCGGCTCCGGCTGGGCATCGGCCGCAGGCTGCATCTCCGCCGGCGGCGAGACCGGTTCGGGCTGGGCGTCGGCCTGCACCAGTGATGGCGCGGGCTCGGACGAGCCGCCCTCGAAATCGGCAACCGCGCTGGTCGCCTCCGGAACTGGGGTCGGCCCGAGTTCGTCTGCAATCGACCCGGCAAGACCATCTTCCAGTCCGGTACCGCGCCGGCGGCGTCCGCCGCGACGGCCACGGCGGCGCGGGCGCCGCTCGCCACCGGCAGCTTGATCGCCACGGACCGTGCCGGCCTGTTCGTCGCCTTCGTCCTCGTCGGCTTCGCCGTCCTCGGCGATCGCGCCGTCGACGGCCTCGCCTGCGACGCGCATCGCGTCACCGTCCTCGCGCGGGGCACCACCTTCACGCGGCTCGCCACGGCCGCGCCGGCGCCGGCGCCGCTTGCGGCGGTGACCGTCTCCTTCGCCTTCGCCCACCACTGCCTCGGCGGCGTCGTCGGTCAGCCCCTCGGTCTCCTCCGTTTCGATCTCGGATTCGGTCTCGATGTCGAACGCCTCGTCGTCGTCATAGGCTTCCTCGACTTGCGGCGGGAAGGCGGCAGCCTGTGCCGCCAGCAACGCCTTGGCGGCTTCCAGCGTGTGCACCTGCTCGCCGCGGTCGATGACGTATGACTGCTGGCCACTCACGGTAGCGTCGGCGACGACGGCCAGCGAAACCTTGAAGGCGTTTTCGAGATCGCGCAGGTGGCCGCGCTTGTGGTTGAGCACATAGAGCGCCACGTCGGTGCGGGTGCGCACCACCAGATTGTGGGTCGCGCCCTTCATCAGGATTTCCTCGATGCCGCGGAGCAATTGCAGCGCGACCGAGGAGACCGAGCGCACGTGGCCGCTGCCGCCGCATTGCGGGCAGGGCTCCGTCGAGCTTTCCAGCACGCTGGCACGGATGCGCTGGCGCGACATTTCCAGAAGGCCGAAATGCGAGATGCGTCCGACCTGGATGCGCGCGCGATCCTGCCGCAGGCAGTCGGATAGCTTGCGCTCCACCGCGCGGTTGTTGCGCTTCTCGTCCATGTCGATGAAGTCGATGACGATCAGGCCGGCAAGATCGCGCAGACGCAACTGCCGCGCCACTTCCTCCGCCGCTTCCATGTTGGTCTTGAGCGCGGTGTCCTCGATGTGATGTTCGCGGGTCGAGCGGCCGGAGTTGACATCGATCGATACCAGCGCCTCGGTCTGGTTGATGACGATGTAGCCGCCGGAACGGAGCTGCACCGTTGGCGAGAACATTGCGTCCAACTGGCTTTCGACGCCCATCCGCGAGAACAGCGGCTGGCCATCGCGATACTGCTTCACCGCCCGTACGTTCGAGGGCATCAGCATCTTCATGAAGTCGCGCGCTTCCTGATAGCCGGCTTCGCCGGCGACCTGGATTTCGTCGATCTCCTTGTTGTAGAGGTCGCGCAGCGAGCGCTTGATCAGCGAGCCTTCCTCGTAGACGAGGGTGGGGGCCTGCGACTTCAGCGTCATGTCGCGCACGGTCTCCCACATCCGGATCAGATATTCGAAGTCGCGCTTGATCTCGGGCTTGGTCCGCGAGGCGCCGGCGGTGCGCAGGATGATCCCCATGCCCTCGGGCACGTCGAGGTCCTGCACCACTTCCTTCAGCCGCGAACGGTCCTGGGCCGAGGTGATCTTGCGGCTGATGCCGCCGCCACGGGCGGTGTTAGGCATCAGGACGGCGTAGCGGCCGGCCAGCGAGAGGTAGGTCGTCAGCGCCGCACCCTTGTTACCACGCTCTTCCTTGACGACCTGAACCAGCATCACCTGGCGGCGCTTGATGACTTCCTGAATCTTGTACTGGCGGCGTGGCCGGAAGGGGCGCTCCGGAACTTCCTCCAGCACGTCGTCGCCACCGACGGATTCGACGACTTCCTCTTCGGCGTCCTCGCCATCGTCCTCATCGTCATGGCCGTCATCGGCTTCCAGAGCCGCGGCGGGCTCATCGGGAGGGGGAGTATAATCGCCGACGTGCTCGACATGCGGCACGTCGTCGGCATGGGCGGCGTTTTCCCGCGCACGCTCTTCGTCATGACGGTCGTCATGGCCGTCATCGGCCTGCACCTCGGCAGCTTCGACCGACGCAGGGGCAGGCGCATCGGATTGCACCTCCGCGACCGGCGCTTCGCTCGCGGCAGGCGCTTGTTCGCGTTCGTCGTGATCATGCACAGGGTGATCGGCATCTTGCGCCCGCTCGTCCCCATGCGCCTCATGCTCGTGCGCATCACGATCGTGAGGAGCCGCTTCGGCGTGATGTTCGGCGTCATGCGCCGGCGTCTCGCCGGCCTGCACGGCCTCAGGCTCGTGCAGATGTTCTTGAAAATCTTGGTCGTGAAAACTTTCTTGGCGCTCATAGGGCTGGGCGGCCTGCGAGGGATCCTCGCTGGCACCCTCGACCACGTCGCTCTGGACACGGTCGCCATGGCCGCGGCGGCGTGCATTGCGGTGGCGCGAGCGGCGGCGATGGCTGGAGCGGTTCTCGCTCTCTTCCTCGGCCTCGCGGTGGGCGCGCTCGTCGGCCTCGATCAGCGCCTGACGGTCGGCGACCGGGATCTGATAGTAATCCGGGTGGATTTCGCTGAACGCCAGGAAGCCGTGGCGGTTGCCGCCATATTCGATGAACGCCGCCTGCAGCGACGGTTCTACGCGCGTGACCTTGGCGAGATAGATATTGCCGCGGAGCTGCTTGCGCTGGGCGGTCTCGAAATCAAATTCTTCGACGCGGTTGCCGCGGACCACAACGACCCGGGTCTCTTCCGGGTGGGTGGCGTCGATTAACATCTTGTTGGGCATTTTGGAACTCTTGACGGGGGCGGGCGCGGTGCATGGCGCGCGCAAATTGCGCGGCCCGGTGACGCGACGGTCCACCTGATTCGGGGGTGAGGGGAAGGCCAAAACGCACGTCTTGGCGCCGCGCCGAACGGGGACCCACCGGAGCGGTGCGACGCGCAAGGCTTTCGCCTCGCGTCGGCGCGATCGTTCCGTGGATCTTGGTCGGCAACACAGTCTGGCGCATCAAGCGTCGGCCCGTCTGAACATGTTGGCGGAAAGGATACCGCCGTATCTATCGCTGAAGGCCCGGTTCGGCGCCTAAGCGCCCGCCGGCCATCGCATATCGGACCGTTAGGGTCCGGATAATCAGTTTTGCCGTGTCTCAAACCGCCCCTGGAAATAAGGACCTGGGACCGGACGCCGCTCGGGCTCGAAACCGCCGCTCCGTGTCAGCCGCGCGCGGCGCTGGCTGTGGAGGGATCGGGAAAGACGCAGGTTCCTCCGGGCTTCGGAGGTTCCGGCGCTGCACCGGGAGGCTGAACGCGACACAACCGGGAGTACTAGCCGTCAGCACCTCGTACATACGTGGATTGGGGGCTCCGTGCAAGGGAAGCGCAAGGGAACCCGCCGCCGAGCGTCGCAGCGCGGCAACACTTGCTGCTTTTTCGTTGATCAGACGTTAAGGCCCAATTAACCCTGCGGTTCTAATGCGGTAAGGGAAGGCTCCTCCGGAGGCACCGAATCGTTGGCGAGCCGCGCAAATCACCTTGTTTTGCTGGGATGTGGCCTATTGTGCGCCGCAGCATTGCTGTGCACCCAAATGATCGGCCCCAGCGCGGCCCAAGGGGGAGCCTCTCAACCGCCAGCTTCTGTCGCCGCCGTCCCCGACCCGGCGGCCGTATCGAGTTTCCCTGTTGCGTCTGATGCCCGGCTGGCTGGCGATGCCAGGCAGACCCGTTTCATCCTCGATCTGGACAAGCCGGTTCAGTTTCGCGCCTTTGCGCTCGCGGACCCCTATCGCGTGGTCGTCGACCTTCCCCAGATCAGCTTCAGTCTTCCCGCCGGGATTGGAATCGGGGGAAGGGGGCTGGTGAAGGCGTTCCGTTATGGTCTCGTCATGCCGGGCGGATCACGGATCGTGTTCGACCTGACGGGGCCGGCCAAGATCGCCAAATCCTATGTACTTGAAGCGGCCAACGGCCAGCCGCCGCGGCTGGTGCTCGAATTCGAACAGGTGGACCGCACCGCCTTTGTTCAGTCGCTGGCGCCGGAAAGCCGCCCCGAACTGCGGCCGGCGATCGCCGAGGCAAACGCCGCCGCCGGGCCGGATTCGTCAACGGCGGCCCAGCCGCCGCAAGCGCCTGACAAGCGGCCGGTGATCGTGATCGATCCTGGTCATGGCGGCGTCGACAACGGCACCCAGGCCGGCGGCGGCGACTTCATGGAAAAGAATCTGGTGCTGACTTTTGGCCTGGCGCTGCGCGACAGAATCGAGAAATCGGGCAAGTATCGCGTCGTCATGACCCGGACTGATGACAGCTTCATTCCGCTCGCCGACCGCGTGAAGATCGCACGCAACGAGGCCGCGGCGCTGTTCGTTTCGATCCATGCTGACGCCTTGCCGCGTGGCGAGGGCGACGCTCAGGGTGCCACCATCTATACGCTTTCCGATAAGGCCTCCGATTCCGAGGCCCAACGGCTGGCCGATACCGAAAATAAGTCGGACGCGATTGGCGGGGTAAACCTCGTCGACGAGCCGACCGAAGTCGCCGACATCCTGATCGATCTCGTGCAGCGGGAGACCAAAACCTTTTCAAACCGGTTTGCACGGATCCTGATGAGTGAAATGAAGAATACCGTGCGGATGCACAAGCAGCCGTTGAAATCGGCCGGTTTCCGGGTTCTGAAGGCCCCGGACGTGCCGTCGGTGCTGGTCGAGCTCGGTTACGTCTCGAACAAGGGCGACCTCGAGCATCTGGTCTCGGAAAATTGGCGGAACAAGACGGTCGGCTCAATGGCCCAGGCAATTGATGCATTTCTGGCCAAACGGCTGGCAACTGCCGGACCGGGCAAGTGAAAAATCCCGCTGCCTGAAGGTGGATTGAAAAGGGTGCCGTCCGGTGGCCCAAGCCCTAGTTTGGCCACAGCGGCAACGGTATAGAAAACAGACTGCTGGTCTTCGGAATCGGTCAATATTGTCCGCCGGACCTTTTATTGTTCGACCGCGTAGCGGCAACCCGTCCGGCGGGATTGCCGTGTCAGGATAGGCGCCGCGGATGACGGCGCACAGGTTGGAACGGAACTTCGATAATGCGCTTGCTGGTCCGGTTTTTGGGTTTCCTGTTTGCGGCCGGCACCGTTGTGTTCCTGGTCGGCGTGGCCGGCGTTGCGGGCGCGATCTGGCATTTCTCCAAAGACTTGCCCGACTACTCGCAGCTTCAGGATTACGAGCCGCCAGTGATGACGCGCGTGCACGCGTCTGACGGTGCGCTGCTCGGCGAATATTCCAAGGAGCGGCGGCTCTATCTGCCGATCCAGGCGGTGCCAAAACTCGTCATCAACGCGTTCCTCGCGGCCGAAGACAAGAATTTTTACGAGCATGGCGGCATCGACTTCACCGGCATGGCGCGCGCGGCCGTGCTCTATGCGCAGAATTTCGGCTCCAACAAGCGCCCGCAGGGCGCGTCGACAATCACCCAGCAGGTCGCAAAGAATTTCCTTCTGACCAACGAAGTCTCCTTCACCCGCAAGATCAAGGAAGCCTTGCTGGCGATGCGCATCGAGCGCGCCTATTCCAAGGACCGCATCCTCGAGCTCTATCTCAATGAAATCTATCTCGGCCTCGGCGCCTACGGCATCGCGGCGGCCTCGCTGGTCTATTTCGATAAATCAGTGAACGAACTCACCATCGCGGAAGCCTCCTATCTAGCGGCGTTGCCGAAGGCGCCCGCGGCGCTGCACCCGGTGCGCAACCGCGATCGCGCGGTGGAGCGGCGCAATTACGTAATCGATCGACTGATTGAAAACGGCTGGATCAAGCAGGCCGACGCCGACAAGGCCCGCAAGGAACAGCTCAACGTCACCAGTCGCGGCAACGGCGCGCATATCTTCGCCGGCGAATATTTCGCCGAGGAAGTCCGGCGCGACATCTTCGAGCGTTACGGCGAAAAGAAGTTGTACGAAGGCGGCTTGTCGGTCCGCGCCACGCTCGATCCGAAAATGCAGGTGATGGCGCGCAAGACCATGGTCGCCGGTCTGGTCCGCTATGACGAGGCCCAGGGCTGGCGCGGGCCTGTGAGCAAGCTCGACGTTTCCGGCGACTGGGGCGTCAAACTCGCCGACGTCAAATCGCTCTCTGATATCTCGCCGTGGCGGATGGCCGTGGTGCTGGAGACGTCCGACCAGTCGGCGCGGATCGGTTTCCAACCGGGCCGCGAACTCGGTGGCGCCGTCAGCAAGCAGCGGCAGACCGGCATCATCACGCTCGACGGCGTGCGCTGGGCCAAGGCGGCCGCGGGACCTACCAAGGGTAGGACGCCGAGTTCGGTAGCGCAGGTGCTGTCGCCGGGCGACGTGATCTATGCCGACCCGCTGTTCGACAAGGAGGGCAAGCCGGTCGAGGGCCAGTATCGGCTGCGCCAGTTGCCGGAAGTGTCTGGCGCGTTGGTCGCGATGGATCCGTGGACCGGCCGCGTGCTGGCGATGGTGGGCGGCTTCTCGTTCGACCAGAGCCAGTTCAACCGCGCGACCCAGGCCTATCGGCAACCGGGCTCGTCCTTCAAGCCGCTGGTCTATTCGGCGGCAATGGACAACGGCTATACGCCATCGACCGTCGTGGTCGACGCGCCCATTGAAATCGACCAGGGGCAGGGCGCCGGCGTGTGGCGCCCGGAAAACTATTCGTCCGGCAAATACGGCGGGCCGACGACGCTGCGCAACGCGCTCCGGCAGTCGCTGAATACCGTGACGGTGCGGCTGGCGCAGGACATCGGCATGCCATTGATCGGCGAATATTCGAGGCGCTTCGGCGTCTACGATGAGCTGCCGAATTACCTGTCCTATGCGCTCGGCGCCGGCGAGACCACAGTGATGCGGATGGTGACGGCCTATTCCATGTTCGCCAATGGCGGCCGCCGCGTGAAGCCAACCCTGATCGACCGCATCCAGGACCGCTACGGCCGTACCATCTTCAAGCATGACGCGCGCGAGTGCCGCGGCTGCGACGCGCCCGGTGGCTGGAAGAACCAGACCGAGCCGCAACTGGTGGACCGCCGCGAGCAGGTGCTCGACCCGATGACGGCCTACCAGATCACCTCGATGATGGAATATGTGGTGCAGGCCGGCACCGCAACGGTGGTCAAGGAAGTCGGCAAGCCCATTGCCGGCAAGACCGGCACCACCAACGATGAAAAAGACGCGTGGTTCATCGGCTTTTCACCGGACCTCGTGGTCGGCATCTATGTCGGCTTCGACAAGCCGCGCAATCTCGGCCGCGGCATGACCGGTGGTCATCTGGCCGCGCCGATCGCCAAGGATTTTCTCAAGCTTGCGCTCGCCGACAAGCCGGCGATCCCGTTCAAGGTGCCCGCCGGCATCAAGCTGGTTCGCGTCGATGCCAAGAGCGGCATGCGCGTCGGTCCGGGCGAGGGCGGCCGCACCATTCTCGAAGCATTCAAGCCGGGCACCGCACCGCCGGACAATTACTCGGTCATCGGCGTTGCCGACATGGATGGCCGGGCGCCGCAAGGATACTCGCAAGGCTATCAGCCTGATGCGGGCAACATCATGCGGCCCGGCACCGGCGGACTTTATTAGCCTGCCGGCATCAAACAAACCCGAGTTCACCGCCTGAGCCGATTGCGCTTTGCGGCGTACGCCGCTACATCCGGCCGTTGAAACATCCATCCAATAGCGGTTCCATCCGCAGATCAGAGAGACCATGCGCGCCGAAGTCGAACGCCTTGTTGAAGAGATCAAGCAGTCAGTCGGGCTGCTGAGGAGGCATCTTTGACGTCGAGAAATCGACGGCACGGTTGGCCGAGCTGAACAAGCTCGCCGAAGACCCCAACCTCTGGAACGATCCCCAGAAAGCCCAGAAGCTAATGCAGGAGCGCACCTCGCTGGTGGATGCGCTCGAGGGCATCGGCAAGGTCGAGCGCGAGCTCGACGACAATGTCGAGATGATCGCGCTCGGCGAGGCCGAGAACGATGAAGGCGTGGTCGTCGAGGCCGAGAACGCGCTGAAAGCTCTGAAGAAGGAGGTCGCCCGCCGCGAGCTGGAAGCGCTGCTGTCGGGCGAGGCCGACCGGTTCGATTCCTATCTCGAAGTCCATGCCGGCGCTGGCGGCACCGAGAGCCAGGACTGGGCCGCGATGCTCTTGCGCATGTACACGCGCTGGGCCGAAAAACACGGCTTCAAGATCGAATATCTGGAAGAAACGCTTGGCGAAGAGGCTGGCCTCAAATCCGCCACCATCCAGATCAGCGGGCACAATGCCTATGGCTGGCTGAAGACGGAAGCGGGCGTGCACCGCCTGGTGCGGATCTCGCCGTTCGATTCCAACGCGCGCCGGCACACCTCGTTTTCCTCCGTTGCGATCTTTCCCGTCGTCGACGACAGCATCAAGATCGACATCAAGGAATCCGATGTACGCACCGACACCATGCGCTCGGGCGGCGCCGGCGGCCAGCACGTCAACAAGACCGAATCCGCGGTGCGCCTGACGCATATTCCGACCGGCGTCGCGGTGGTCTGCCAGGCCGGCCGCTCACAGCACAAGAACCGCGCCCAGGCTTGGGACATGCTGCGCGCGCGGCTCTACGAGATTGAGTTGAAGAAGCGCGAGGAACAGGCCGCCGCCGATCAGGCCGCCAAGACCGATATCGGCTGGGGCCACCAGATCCGCTCCTACGTCCTGCAGCCCTACCAGATGGTGAAGGACCTGCGTACCGGCGTGCAGACCTCGGATACATCAGGCGTGCTCGACGGCGACCTCGACGAGTTCATGGCGGCGACCCTGGCGCAGCGCGCGTTCGGCACCGCGCCCGGCCAGGTCGAGGACGTGGACTAGCGCATGACCAACGTCGCCTTCATCGGGCTCGGCCGCATGGGCCATGGCATGGCCGGCCGCTATCTCGATGCAGGCTTTACGGTCGCGGTGTGGAATCGCAGCAAGGCAAAAGCGGAAGACCTGATCGCACGTGGCGCGCGGTGGGCCGCGTCCCCGGCGGACGCTGCCGATGGCGCTGAAGCTGTCGTGACTATGGTCGCCGACGACGGGGCATCCCGTGCGGTCTGGCTCGGCAAGGACGGCGCGGCTGCAACGATGAAGGCGGGCAGCCTCGCGATCGAATGCTCGACTGTCTCGCACCAGCAGGCGCTCGACATGGCGCGCGAACTGCGCGGCCGAGGGCTTACCTATATCGACTGCCTGGTCACTGGCCTGCCGCAGGCGGCGGCCAGCGGGAAATTGACCTTGCTCGTCGGCGCTGAGGCTGCCGATCTCGATCGTGCAAAACCGTATCTCGCGCCGATCGGCGACGTGATCAGGCATTTCGGCGCTGTGGGCACCGGCACCGTCTTCAAGCTGATCAACAATCTGATGGGCGCGGTGCAGATTGCGAGTCTGGCCGAAGGTGTCGCCATGGCCGAGCAAGCCGGGCTCGATATGAATCTCGTGGCGGATGCCTTGGCGACCGGCGCGGTGGCTAGTCCGCAGGTGATCCGGCATTCAAAGCGCATGGTGGCGCGCGATTTCTCCGGCGCGTCGTTTACCGCAGCGCTGCGTCACAAGGATGCGGCCTATGCCGTGGCGCTGGCCGAAACGCTGCTGGCAGACGTGCCCGTCAGCCGCGCCGCGCTCGCCGCGTATGAGAAAGCGAAGGCAAGCGCGCCCGACGATGACGAAGGCAAGATCATCGAGATCGTGTCGCAGCCGAACTAGGCTTCGGAAATCGGGTGGACGGCGACGCGCGTCCGGTCCTAGCTGGCCAGCGATTTCACCAGGTTCTTGCGAAATGACAGTCAGCGATGGCCGGATCGATGCCCGTGACTGGTCGCTGCTCGGCCTGCTCTCGATCCTGTGGGGTGGATCGTTCTTTTTCAACGGTCTGGTGCTAAGGGAATTGCCGCCGTTCACGCTCGTGCTGTTGCGCGTGCTGCTTGCCGCCATGATCCTGCTGCCGGCGCTTTGCGTGCAGCGACTGCCGTTTCCGAAGGGGTGGATAGGCTGGAGGCCGTTCTTCCTCGTCGCCCTGTTCAACAATGTGCTGCCGTTTTCGCTGATCGTCACCGGACAGATGTACATCCCGAGCGGGCTGGCTTCGATCCTCAATGCCACCACGCCGCTGTTCACGGTGGCGGTGATGGCGGCGGCGGGCGAGGAGAAGCTCATCATCAGACGTGTGGCCGGTGTGATCGTCGGCCTTGTCGGCGTCGCGATCCTTCGCGGCAGCGGATTAGGCTTTGCCAGCGGGCAGGGGCTCGGCGTCCTGCTGTGTCTCGCGGCGGCGCTGAGCTACGGCATCTCCGCGCTGATAGCCCGGCGCGCGCTATCGGATTCGCCGCCGCTTGCCACCGCCACGTTTCAATTAATGGCATCGAGCCTGATGATGGCTGTCGTCGCCGGCTTTTTCGAGCGGCCGTGGCAATTGCCAATGCCGGGCGCAGTGACATGGTTCGCGGTGTTCGGCCTTGCCGCGTTGTCGACGGCGCTGGCCTATATTGTTTTCTTCCAGGTGCTGCGGCGCTCCGGTGCCACCAACGTCATGCTGGTCACGCTGCTTGTGCCTGTTACGGCGATCCTGCTCGGCTCGCTCGTGCTCGGCGAGCAGATTTCGCCGCGAGAAATCGCGGGCGCACTGGTGATCGGCAGTGCGCTGCTGTTGATCGACGGCCGCGTACTGAAGTTTCTCGAACGTTAGTTCGCTCGCGCAGGCGACACGAAGCCAGCTTGACATTTGCCTATATAGCAATACGATTTGCCGTATAAGCAAAACGGAGAGCGACGTGGTTTCGGCAGAAGCTGGCCGGCGCGCCCGCGAGGCGGCGCGCCTTGCTGCAATTGGAGCCGTCATTCGCAGGGCCCGCTCGGCGCGCGGTTTGACGCTCGAGGAACTCGCCGGAATGGTCGGGCTGTCCGTGACATTTCTCTCGCGGATTGAGCGCGGACTCATCGCGTGTTCGATCGGTAACCTCTTGGAAATTGCCGGCGTCCTTCAGCTGCCGCCGGCCGAATTGTTTGCCGATATCGAAGGAGAGGACCGGACCCGCGCGTATCGCGTGGTGCGGTCAATCGATGCCATTCCATCGAAGGGCGCTGACGCAAATTATGCCTGGCGCAAGCTCGCCTCGGGCGTGGGCGAGCAGCGGCTGGAAACTTTCCTGCTCGAATTGTCGGCAAAACCGCGCAGGCCGACGTTGGTCGCGCATCCCGGCGAAGAAATGTGCTTCGTCCTCGAAGGCAGTGTCGAATTTCAGATCGGCGACGAAACGATCGCGCTGGAGCACGGCGATTCAGTTCATTTGCGCTCAGACATACCGCATATGGCGTGGGCGCGGGGGTCCGGCGGTGCGCGCCTGCTCATGGTGACATCAATCGAAAATCAGTCGGCCATCGCGGTTGAGTGGTGGAGCAGTATTGCGGGCAGGAAAAGCGAACGAGAGAAAACTGCAAAAGGGAGAGCAAAATGAGTGCTGTCAGGAGCAAGGACATTCCCGATACGGTGAACGCAAACGCGGGGCTGACGACCGCGCGCGAAGCGTCGCGAAAGGATCACAAGCCCTACGAGGCGCGTCATTTCGACGAAGTCGAATGGGAGACGATCCGCTGGCCGGGCGAAACAGGCAAAATGCTTTTTCACCCGAGGCCGGAGCGGCCGACAGAGCCGAATGCAGGGATTCTGCGGCTTGAGCCCGGCGCCTATCACCCCGAGCACTATCATGGCTTCGCGCAGGTCTGGCATATCCTGAAAGGCGAGTTTTCAATTGATGGAACGCTGCATGGTCCGGGAACGGTGCTGTTCCATCCCGACCCGCACTTTGAGGGCGAATTCCGCACCGAAACGGGCGGGGAGATATTCATCGTCCAGTATCCTGGTCCGACGACCGGTGAGCGCCCGATCTATAGCGGCCGGTTCAACATGGCGGAACGCAAAGCGGTTGCGAGCGAACGCGTCGATCTTTGAACCGGCGGATCACCCGATCTCCGAGAAGAAGCGAATTATCGCGTAGGCTGGCTGGAAGCTGATGTCTTCCAGTCGGCAAGCCAGCTTCTGAACCGTCCGCTGTCGCGCTCGCCGCCGTGCCAGGCTGCGGTGACGGTGCCGTCGCCGGCCACCAGGACCACGACATCGAGCCCCTTGGAACGGCGCAGCGTATCGATCGCCTGCTGCGGCGTCTGCGCAATCGGCCCCGCGACATTGAAGGAGGTGTTGACGGACAGCTCGACACCGATGTGGCGGCCGAGCGCCTTTAAGTACGCATAGGTGAGGGGATCGTCGCCGGCGCGCACGACCTGGATGCGGCCGGTGCCATCGGCGTGGATGACGGCGGGGATTTTTTTTCGCGCGTGCGGCTTCGAATGCGCCGTCAGCACCATGTAATTATAGGCATTGTAATCGGCATCCGCAGCGCCGGGCAGCAGTTCGAAATATTCCTGCGCCGCCTCCAGCGTCGCCATCGGCGCCAGCGGCCGAATGGCCTCGCGGTATTTGACGCGCGCGTTGAGCAGCTCGCGCACCGCCGGGTCGCAGGGGTTGGCGAGAATTGAGCGATGGCCGAGTGCGCGGGGCCCAGTCTCGGCCGCGCCCTGATACAGCGCAATCACGCCGTTTTGGGCGACCATGAAGGCCATCAGGTCGGCGATCGCTTCAAGGCCTTCAGGCGTCGAGATATCGCCGATCTTTTGCGAGGCGACGTCATCGGCCGCAACTGCATAGACGACGTCACCTTGCGACGGCGGCGTCCCGCAGTAGAAAGCATGGCTCATCGGCGCGCCGCGCGGAGCGCCGGCCAGATGTGCAAACAGCCAGGCGGCGCCGATGGTAACGCCGGGGTCGCCGGGCACCGGCGGCACCCACAGATGCAGCCGCGCGTCGCGCTGCTGCGCGTCGGCGAACCACGCTTGGTCGAAATGTTCGAGCAATCGCATGTTGCCGACCGCGTTCAGCGCGACGCCGCCGGTCAGCACCAGCCGGTTGGCACCGGTCGCGCGCAACAGATGATCGACGACGTGGATCATGGCGTCCTCGAACACCAGTTGCGTCGCGGCCGCCTTGTCGAGACGATCCTTGGTATCGGGACGGTGGTGGATGTCCTCGACACGCAGCACCGCATCCGGATTCCAGAGCTGGTCCGGCTTAAGCGGTTCGCCGAGGATTTTGGTGAGTGCTTCCTTGTAGGGATGGTCGAAGGGGTCGCAATACCAGTTGGCCAGCGCGCGATTGAGCCTGATGTCGCCGTTCGCCCCAAAATGCAGAACGTCGCGCAGCCGCGCGTAATAAGGATTGCTGGCGCGGTTCATGTCGCCCCAGGCGGCAGCGCCCATGTAGCGGCCCTCGCTGGACAACCAGGTCCATCCGCCCTGTGTCGACGAGATCACGCTGTAGAATGCGCCGAGTGAATCGAACATGCTGTCGTTGCAGTAGAGCCGGCGCAGCGCGCCTTGCTGGACCACATAGAGCGAGATCGAGCCTTGATCGCCGGTGCCGTCGAGTACCGCAATCGCGGTCGGCTCGCCGTCGTCGGCGAACGGCGAGGCGGCGTAGGAAAACCAGGCATGGTTGTCGTGATGCGGCAGGCAGATCAGCGGCACCCGCTCGGCAAGCCCGAGCTGGCGCGCGAGAATTTTTGGCGTCCGCGTCATCTGATCGAGGCGGCGGCCGTCGAAACCGGCTGCTTCGGTGGTGCGCACGAGTTTTATGCTCTGCGGCAATTCCTCGAGCACCGAGCGGGCCAGCGTGCCGGCGAGCGTCGGGTAATCCCAACTCGTGAGCCAGACATCGATGTCGCCGATATCGCGGCCCATGCCGCGCAGCGTCGCCACCGCCGCGTCGATCGACAGCTTTGGATATTCGGTGGTGTGCTTGTTGCCGGAAAAGCGTTCTTCTTCGTTGTTGACGATCAGCCGTGGCCCGTCCGTCTGGGTGACCTCGACCAGCGCCAGACCTGAATTATGCGTGCCGGGCGCGCCGAGACCTGCGAGATACACTGTCTCGCCGCGCGCAAGCTTTTCGCACACATGCGCGATCCGCGCTTCGGCGAACGCCGAGCCGAGTTGATGAAAGCCCGCAGCACCCATGGTTTTCGCCGCAAGCCATCGCGCGAAGCGGAATCCGCCGGCCGCGAGCCTGGGATGCCGCGGACCAATTCGTGTGTTCTGTTTCAACCCTATCCAACCTCTGGGCCACGCCGTCAGGCCAGGTCATGACGTAGGCTGCATCAACCACAATTGGCGGCAGGCAACAATGCCGTTTCGTGGTGCGTAATAAGCACATGTTTGCAACGTTGAAGCGCTTGATGTTGCCGATCTTGCTGCTGTCCGGCATCCAGATCGACTGAGGCAAACGACTTTTTCCCGATCGAACAGAATGCAGTTAATGAAGTTCAACGGCGAGGCATGGGAAGTATTCGGAGACGTTATCACCGGCGAGGTCGGACACCCCAAGATGAGGCACCACAGCGTGGTGCCTCTCCTCGACCGTCACTATTCCGGAATATCCGGTTCCACGAGCAACGCAAGCTGGGCAAGTGATTGCTGCCAGCCGAGATAGCAGGCTTCGAGCGGGATCACCGTCGGCAAGTTTGCCTGTTCGATGTTGATCTCGGTTCCGACCGAAACCGCTTTCAGCGTCACCGTGACCTCCATAACGCCAGGCAAATTGGGATCGTCGAACCGATCGGTGTAGCGAATACGCTCGTTGGGCACGATCTCCAGATATTCACCGCCGAACGAATGGCTGGTGTTCGTGGTGAAATTCGTGAACGACATCCTGAATGTGCCGCCAACCTTCGCCTCGAATTGGTGGACCTTGCAGGTGAAGCCGTAGGGCGGCAACCACTTGGCCATGGCATCCGCATCGAGGAAGGCGCGAAAAACCTTCTCCGGCTTGGTGGCGAGGACACGATGCAAACGAACGGTATTGCCTTGGGACATGACTTTTCTCCATTACTGAGCGGAGTATATCGCAGGATTGGGTTGGGTTCGCTCAGTCTCTGCCACAAGGACGCCTGGCCTCCATGCGATCCGACACGGGGCCAGAAAAAATTCACCGACGCGGGGCGCGCCGGTTCCGTTCACATGCCGGTAGACCGGCGACGTATTCCGCGAACAACAAGCGAGCACGCCAGTTCTGACGGCGCGATGCTAGCCTGAGCTGAGCCGCACGCCCGCGCGCAGGAATTTCTGCGGGTCGACGGCATCGCCGTCGATCCGCGTTTCATAGTGCAGATGCGGACCGGTGGAGCGACCGGTTGAGCCGACGGCGCCGATGACCTGGCCGATCTTGACGAAGTCGCCGACCCTGACGTGAATCTCCGACAGATGGCCGTAGCGGGTCGACAGCCCGTTGCCGTGGTCGACCTCCACCATGCGGCCATAGCCGCCCATCCATCCCGACGACACGACCTTGCCGTTCGCGGTGACGCGTACCGGATCGCCGGTCGATGCGCGGAAATCGAGGCCGGTATGCATCGCGGGTCGGCCGAGGAAGGGATCGCTGCGAACGCCAAAGCCCGAGGTGAATTCGACCTCGCCGACGACAGGTTTGCGGTAAGGCACCAGCGCGAGCGTCGCGTTGAGGCGCTGCATCTGGGCGCGGGTGAGGTTGATCCGGTAGAGCTGGCGTTCGAACGCACCGGCATCCGCCGGCAGCTTCACCGGCACGAACGGGCCACCAATGGCCGAGCGCGGCGTTGCCGCTTCGAGCTGCGCCATATTGAGGCCGAGATCGGTGAACACGCCACGCATGCGGCGCAGCCGCGATTCCATGCTGTCTTCGACCGAGCTCAAG
The DNA here is from genome assembly GCF_032917945.1 of Bradyrhizobium sp. sBnM-33. Classification (NCBI taxonomy): domain Bacteria; kingdom Pseudomonadati; phylum Pseudomonadota; class Alphaproteobacteria; order Hyphomicrobiales; family Nitrobacteraceae; genus Bradyrhizobium; species Bradyrhizobium sp. sBnM-33. Next base: position 5,768,043 of record NZ_CP136624.1, on the reverse strand, counting down.
GCCGCCATCTGCCGCCGCTCGATGGAATCCAGCGAGGTCTGCAGACGGACCAGGACATTGTCGACGCCCTGAACCTTGGCGAACTGATTTGGCTGCGGCTTGGCCACGACGGGCGTGCGCGATTCCAGCCGGGCCTCGCGATCCGGCGGTGCGGCGAAGATCACGGTGTCGCTAATCGGGGAGGGTTTTAGGCTGCCGGGGGCGGGTGTCTCCACGGCCGCGCCGCGCGCCGGGGGCCGAATCGAACCGGTTGCCGCGATATCCGGAATCGCGCCAAGCGCGGTGGCGCGCGATTCGAGCGCGGTCTGGCGGCGCATGATCTGGTCGAGCTTTTGGTCGAATTGTTCCTGATCGAGCAACTGGCGGCTGGTCGTGCGATCGACCTTGGCGCGCAGCTCCGCGATGCGGTCTTCATAGGCGTATTGCATCTCGGCCTGCCGGGCGATCAGCCGGGTCAGGACGTCGTCGCGAAACGCGAAATAGGTGGCGGTGGCCGCCGACCACATGCCAAGCAGCACGATCGTGCCGACGACGATCCAGAACACGACCGGGCCGAGCCTGACCTGCTTGCCGGCATGGACGATGGTGTAACCGTCACCGTCAAGCGCTGCGGCTTTCGCGGCATGGGGTGCCGGACGGCGGGGCGGCGTCCGGCCATGATCGTGGGGATGGTGGTGATCGGAATAATGACCGGAACGGTACGACATCGGCACTCCCGCGCCGGTCGGAAATCAGCTCCGTTCGGCTCAATTTGCCTGCCGATTTGACCCATTCATGGTTAATTTTTGGGAAATGGAACCTGCAGATCACATGGCGCGAACAGCAGCCAGCACCTCGTCGGCATGGCCGTCGACCCGCACATTGCGCCAGATTTTGGCGATCCGTCCGTCGGCGCCGATCAGAACCGTCGTTCGAATGATTCCCATAAAGGTCCTGCCGTACATCGATTTTTCGCCCCAGGCGCCATAGGCCTCGAGCATCTCATGTTGCTCGTCCGAGATCAGAGGAACCGAAAGCTGGTGCTTGTTCCGGAAGGATTCCTGGGCCTTTACGGTATCGGCCGAGATCCCGAGCACCACCGCTCCCGCATCGGCAAACGCGCTGCTGAGCCGCGTGAAGTCGATCGCCTCCCGGGTGCAGCCGGGCGTGTCGGCGCGGGGATAGAAAAACAGCACCAGTTTCTTGCCGGCATAGTCCGCCAGCGAGACACTGCCGCCGCCGTCGCGCGGAAGGCTGAAGGGGGGAGCCATGGCGCCTTCGACCAGTCCGGTTCCGGCAACTGGTTTGGTCGTATCCGATAGATTGGATTTTATTAACTGTTTCGATGTCGGCTTGTGCGACGCTTTGGCTGAAGCGGTCTTGGCCGTCTTCGCCGGCTTCCTGGCGGCTGCCTTAGTGGCGGTTTTGGCGGCCTTGTTGGCTAGCTTGGCGGCAGGCTTTTTGGCCGATGCCGGCGTGCTGCGGCGGGTGGTCTTGCTGGCGGTCTTGCTAGCGGCCTTGGCCGCGGCCGGTTTTGCGGCGGAAGTCTTGCGGTTCTTGGGGGATGGCATGGAGGATTTCTTGCGCGTTTTCTTGGACATACGCCTTCCTTTCGTCGCTTTCCGCGGATCAACCATTAGGGTATTGCGGGTCTCGCCTTTGACCGTCGGATTCGCTCCGGCTGCTGGGCAAGTTTGATGACCCCGGAGTATGGTTACAAGGAATTCGACGCTACCCCCGTCCGCTCGTCGATGGGACCGCCTAATCAAGCCTTGGGCCCGACCACGAGTATCAGTATTAATCGAGGATTGGCAGCGATGCCGGCACAGGAGCGCTCGATACCGGTCCAAGAGCGTGCCCTTGGCGGCGATCAACCTCAGCGCCGGCACCGAGAGGCAATGGCTAGGAATACTTCGCCCAAGGGGTCGAATCCGCGTGCCGAGGCCCAGCAATGGGATGACGCGGCGGGCTGGGAGCAGGACGAGGCGGCGGGCTATCGTGCGCGACGGCTGTTATCGCGCTCCAATTCCCGATTCCACCGGTTCGGCGACAGATTTGCAGCGTTGCAGCGATGGATGACCGGCGAGCGCTGGGTCAAGCGCCTGGCGATCGTGATCGCCGTGCTGGCGGTGATCTTCACCGGTTGTTTCGGCGGACTGTGGTGGCGGCTCGGCGCAGGGCCGATCAATCTTGACGTTGCGACGCCGTGGTTGGCGGCCGCGATTGAAGACAATATCGGCCATGGCAACACGGTCGAAGTCGGCGGTACGCAGATCGAGCGGGCCGGACGAATTCGAATCGCAGTGCGCATCCGCGACATCGTGGTCCGCGACCGTGACCAGGTCGTCGTCGCCACCGCGCCGAAGGCCGAGGTGAAACTATCGGGCATGGCGCTGCTGATGGGGCGGCTGCGCGCCGAGAGCCTCAATCTGGTCGATGCCGAACTCGCGGTACGAATCACGCCGGACGGCCAGGTGACGGTGTCTGCCGGCGACACCGACAAGCCGCTGGCGACCGGCGTTGCCTCCAAGCGCGATGCCGGGATACCCCCGACATTCCCCCGCCAGCCGCCTGCGCCGCCGCAAGGGGCTGCAGCGACGGCTTCCGATAGCACGCAGAGCGGATTGCTGGCTGGCCTTGACTGGCTCGACAGCCTCAGCCTGACCGGCCTGGACGGGCAGAACCTGAACGAGATCGGCCTCAAGAACGGCAATCTCATCGTCGACGATCAGCAGCGCGGCAACAAATGGACGTTCGAGAATATCAGCCTCAGCATGCGCCGTCCGAGCGGCGGCGGGGTTGCGGTGAGCCTTGGCGAGCAAGGTGCGCGTCCCTGGTCGCTCAAGGTCGTAGTCGGACCGCAGCAGAACGGCGTGCGGTCGGTCGATCTTCGCGCCGACAAGGTGCCTGCCGCCAACATCCTGCTGGCGATGCGGGTCAAGGACCTGACCTACAGCGCCGAGCTGCCGCTTTCCGGCGAGCTGAAAGGCGAGCTGGGTCGCGACGGTCTGCCGACCTATTTCCGCGGCAAGATCACCGCCGGCGCCGGAAACCTCATCGACAGCGATACGCCTGACTATCCGATGCCGATCGATTCGGCGGAGATGAGCGTCGAATGGGACTCCGGACGGCGCGTGCTGGTCGCGCCCTTCAAGATCATTTCCGGTTCGAACCGGATTACGCTGCTCGGCCATCTCGAGCCGCCGAACGGCGCCACCACCGAATGGCAGGCCGGCCTTAGCGGCGGCACCATCCTGCTGGCCGGCACCGACAACGAACCGCCGCTGATCTTCAACCGGATCGCGATCGGGCTGAAGTTCGACACCGATCGCAAGCGTGTGCTGCTCACCCAGGCCGATATCAGCAACGGTGAGATCGGCATCGCCGGTACGGGAACTATCGATTATTCGGGTGAGGCGCGTCTCCAGCTTGGTTTTGCGGGTACGCCGATGTCGGCATCCGCGCTGAAACGGATGTGGCCAATCCTGATTGTGCCCGAAGTGCGCGAATGGGTGATCGAACGCATCGAGCGCGGCACGCTTCAGCGCATCGAGGTCGGCGTCAATTCGCCGGTGCGCAATCTCTCGCGCAAGGGGCCGCCGATTCCGGACGATGGTCTGGCCGTCACCATCGTGGCCTCGGGAGTCACCGCGCGTCCGGTCGACGACATGCCGGCGGTCCGCGATGCCGATTTGAAGGCGCGGGTTACCGGGCGAACGGCGACGGTCACGATCGGGCAGGGAATTGCCGACACGCCCGGCGGCCGCAAGATCAATATTTCCGATTTCACCTTCGAGGTGCCGGACATGGCGCCCAAGCCGTCGCCGTCACGGGTGAAGTTCAGGGTCGACGCGTCGGTGCCGGCAGCGGCCGAGATTCTGGCGTCCGACCGTATCAGCGATCTCTCCGGCACGCTGATCGATCCGAACGCCAGCAAGGGAAACGTTGCCGCCACCATCACGCTCGGCATGCCAGTCAAGGGCTCGATGACCAAGGCCGACACGACCTACACCGTGATTGCCGATCTGGCCGGGTTTGCCGCCGACAAGCTCGTGATGAATCAGAAGCTGGAATCCAATACGCTCAAGGTGCTCGCCAATAACGCGGGCTACCAGGTCAAGGGCGACGTCAAGATCAATGGGCAGCCGGCTTCGCTGGACTATCGCAAACCGAGTGAGGGCGACGCCGATATCAGGCTGCAGGCGACGCTGGATGATGCCAGCCGCGCGCGCCTCGGGATCGATTTCGGACCCGCCGTGAGCGGCTCGATCCCGATCAAGGTGATCGGCAAGATCGGCGAGAACGACAGTCGCGTCGGCATCGAAGCCGATCTGACCTCACTGCGGCTCGACAACATCATGCCGGGCTGGGTCAAGGTGCCCGGCAAGTCGGGCAAGGCAACGTTCAATGTCGTGAAGAAGGAACAGTCGACGCTGTTCCAGGACATCGTGGTCGAAGGCGGCGGCGTTTCGATCAAGGGATCGCTGGAAGTCGACCAGAACGGTGATCTGTTGAACGCGAACTTCCCGACCTACGCGCCGTCGGACGGCGACAAGACGACGTTGAAGGCCGAGCGCGGCGCCGACGGCGTCGTGAAGGTCACGATGCGCGGCGACGTGTTCGACGGCCGCGGCTTCCTCAAGTCGGCGATCTCGGGCAAGGAAGCCGACCCCAAGAGCAAGTCGAGGAACATCGATCTCGATATCGACGTCAAGCTCGGCGCGGTCGCCGGCTTCAACGGCGAGGCGTTGCGCAGCGTCGACAGCAAATTCTCCCGCCGCAACGGCATCGTCAAAAATTTCACGCTCTCCGGCAAGGTCGGGCGCGACACGCCGGTGAGCGCCGATCTGCGCGGCCGCGGGCAGGGACAGGGACGCGACATCATCATCCTGCAGACCAACGATGCGGGTGCTTTCTTCCGCTTCACCGACACCTACTCGAAAATGGTCGGCGGACAGCTCTCGCTTGCGATGGAGCCGCCGACGGTCGAACCCAGCGCCAAGGACGGTCTGATCAACGTCCGCGATTTTTCCGTCAAGGGTGAAGCCGCACTGGAGCGCGCCGCCGCGGGCGGAGCGGCCGGCGTTCAGAACGGCATTTCCTTTACGGCACTTCGCGCCGAGTTCACCCGGCAGAGCGGACAGCTCACGATCCGCGATGGTGTCGTGAAGGGTCCGATCATCGGCGCGACCATCGAAGGCAGCATCGACTATGTCGGTAATGCCGTGCGCATGAGCGGCACCTTCGTTCCGATGTACGGATTGAACAACATGTTCGGCCAGATTCCCGTGCTCGGCCTGTTCCTCGGTGGCGGCAGTAATGAGGGGCTGATCGGCGTGACGTATGAGGTGGTCGGCACGCCTGGTCAGCCCGTGCTGCGCGTCAATCCGATTTCGGCCGTGATGCCCGGCGTGCTGCGCAAGATCTTCGAGTTCAACACCGGCAAGCAGAACAACACCCCGATCGAACTCCCGCCGAATAATTAGACAGGTACCGCGACAGGCGTGGATGATCGAATGCAAACTTCAGGATGGGAAGCTGCGTTCGGCTGACATCACTGCTCTGGTCTGCTTGCCAGACAAGGATCCAAGAGGACGTGGTTGGCGTCGCGTCGTCGATATCCGCCTCTTACGATGACCCTGTCGCCAATCGCCACGCCGTTGGATTGGTAGGTCACGCACATGATCCTGATATCCGGCGGTGAGCACAGCACGAGATACCACAAAATTTGATCCGTCTGCACCGCCGTCAGGCTGCCGACCACGGAGAGATCGATCCGGTACTCAAGTTCAGGAATGCCGTCGGCCATCCGCCTCACATCTCTGCAGTCGGCCGGCGTCCGCGCTGGCTGCTCTGCTTCGGAAAACGCGGGCCGGCCGGCAAATATATCCTCCGACGCGATCGATGGAGCCGAACCAGGTGCTGCAAGGTACAGGACGATGGTCGCTACCGACAATCCGGCAATTACGGCCTGCATTCCGACCTAGCCAGATGTCATGGCCGACACCGCCCGCGCGACCGAAGCCAAGGTGGCGTTTTGCTGCGCGGCAGGCACGGTGGCGCCGGTCAGATAGGCAGTGATCACGATGGGCGCCTTGCCGGGTGGCCAGATCACAGCGACGTCATTGTTCGTGCCTCGGGCACCGGTGCCGGTCTTGTCGCCGACGCGCCAATCTTTCGCAAGACCTGCGCGCAGTCTCGTATCGCCGGTCTTGTTGGCGATCAACCATGCCGTCAGTTGCTCGCGCGATGCAGCCGACAGCGCCTTAGTCCCAAGGATCAGGGCTTGCAAATTCGAAGCCATCGCATTCGGTGTCGTGGTATCGCGCGGATCGTCAAGCAAAGCCTCGTTGAGCGAGGGCTCATCCCGGTCTAACCGCGTGACTTGGTCGCCGAGACTCCGTGCGAAGGCTGTCAGCCCCGGCGGTCCGCCGATGCTGGCGAGTAGCAGATTGCCGGCCGTGTTGTCGCTTCGCGTCACCGCCGCTTCGCAAATTTCAGCGAGTGTCATGCCGCCGCCAACGCCAACGCGCGTTTCGGTCACGGGTGAGTTCACGACGAGTGCGGATGCCTCGAAGGTTATGCGCCGCGTCAACAGTTCCTTGCCGGCATCTACCCCTGCCAGGATCGCGGCGGCTGCCAGCACTTTGAAGGTGCTGCACATCGGAAAGCGCTCGTCGCCCCGATGGATATGACGAGTGCCCGTTGCCGTTTCCAGGACGCAAACACCGAGCCGGCCGCCGCTTTCGCTCTCCAGACGCTTGATCTCGTCGATCAGTCGTTGATTCGTGGTCGATGCAAATATCGCTTGCTGGCCGCTCAAAGCAGTCGTTATCAGCGCTGCACCGCATCCAAGCTGAAACTGTCTTCTCGTGATCACAATGAATCCCTCCTTGCTGCGAGCAGGAAGGTGCCGATCGGTCGCTGTCTTGACAAACGATGAGTTCTGCGGGCAGGCATAAGAAAAACTAAGGACGAGCAATGCGTCGCCGGATGAAGCTTTCGCACCTTCCGCTCAATGCGCTACGGGCCTTTGAAGCGACAGCGCGCCATCTCAGTTTCACCCGTGCTGGCCTGGAGCTTCGGGTTACACAGGCGGCCGTTAGCCAGCATGTGAAAGTGCTGGAGAACCGGCTAGGCGTACAGTTGTTTCGCCGGCTACCCCGCGGCGTTGCGCTCACCGATGAAGGACAGTTGCTGCTGCCGAGCATTGTCGAGGCTTTCGGCCGGCTCACCGAAACGCTCAATCGTTTTGAAGACGGCCACTACCAGGACGTCATCGCGGTCGGTGTGGTCGGTACCTTCGCTTCGGGATGGCTGTTGCCGCGGCTCGATGCTTTCAGGAAAGCCTATCCACGGATCGATTTGCGCCTGTTTACCAACAACAATCGTATCGATATTGCGGGTGAAGGCCTCGATTACGCGATCAGGTTTGGCGATGGCCTTTGGCATGGCACTGAGGCGACCCACTTGATGGGAGCGCCATTTACCCCATTCTGCGCGCCGTCGCTGGCTCGCAGGCTGAGCCGGCCGGCCGATCTCAAGCGCGAGGTATTGCTACGTTCCTACCGACAGGAAGAATGGCCGCGATGGTTTGCCGCGGCCGGACTGCAGAGTCCGGTGCTCAAGGGGATGGTCTTCGATTCATCCATCACGATCGCCAGTGTAGCGGCGCGCGGTTTCGGCGTTGCATTGTTGCCGGCGGTATTGTTTCAGGACGAGATCCGCCAGCGGCGGCTGGTACGTCCTTTTGAGATCGAAGTCGCGCTAGGCGATTATTGGATTACATCGCTGCACTCCCGGCGACCGACAGCCGCGATGCTCTCATTCAAGAGCTGGCTGCTTGAAACGATCGCAGCAACAAAGAGGAGCCCTGGCAAGCAGGCCGGGACGTAGCTACCGCCGCAGCGCCGGGACCACGAGGAACGGAATCATCCCGAGCACAACGGCGACCAGCGCGAATGCGATCACGGGGTTGTAGCTGTGGGTCCAGTCGTGGATCAGGCCGCCGGCCCAGGCGCCGAGCCCCGAGCCAAGGCCGCTGCCGATCGAGATCGTGCCGTAGATGGTGCCGACCCGTTCGCCGCGAAAGATCTTCATCGCGGTTGCCGTGATCAGCGGGCCGCGCGAGCCGATCATGCTGCCGAAGGTCACGACGAAGGCGCCGAGCAGCCAGAAGTTCGGATAGAACTGCAGCAGCCAGAGCAGGATGATGCCGACGATCGAGATCGCGTAGCTGAGCAGCACCGATGGACGTCGTCCGATCATCGCATCGAGCTGGGTGACGCCCAGCATGCCGAACAGCAGCACGACGCCGGAAAAGCCCCAGGCGGTTGCGGCCTGCAGGGGCGGGAAGCCGGCATCGATCAGATAGGCGACGATCTGCGCCGCAAGCGCATACATCCCAACGGCCGTAAAAAAGAAGGTCGAAAACAGCGCCCAGAACGCGTGGTGACGCATCGCGCTGCCGAGCGTCCAGCCGCCGTCGACGAAATCGGGATCGGTCTTTTTGGCGATGTGTGGCGAGCCCGTCGAGAACAGCCGCCACGGCAGCAGCAACAACGGCAGCAGCAGACACAGCGCAACAATACCGAACGTCTGATAGGCGCCGCGCCAGCCAAAATGATCGATCAGAAGCTGCGACGCCGGCAGCAGCACCAGCACGCCCGCGCCGGCCGCGGAATAGACCACCGCCATCGCGGTCGGCAATCGCCGGCCGAACCAGCGGCCGAGCAGAATCGAATTCGGCACGTTACCGATGAATGCGATGCCGATCCCGAGGGAGAGGCCGACGCTCAATTGGAATTGCCACAGGGCCTGCGCGCGGGAGGCCACGAGAAACGCGCTGCCGAGCAGCAGCAGTCCCAACGAATAGACGATGCGGGGGCCGTAGCGGTCGAACAGCCGGCCCACCACCGGCGCTGTCAGTCCTCCGGCCAGCCAGGTCATCGAATAAACCGAAACCACCTCCGCGCGGTCCCAGCCGAAATTCTCCGAGATCGGTTTGAGGAAAACCGTAAAGCTCTCGCCGAGTCCGCGGCCGAGCAGCGCCAGCGTGAAGCACAGCGCCAGCACGTTGAGCGCAATCCGCCCCGGCTTGAGCGGCTGCGTCGCGATATCCTCCCCGCGAGTCTTGTTATCCATGCGAGCAGGGAGCGCGTTTCTGCCGATACCGCAAGCCTCAAAAACGAATGCACCTATGCAGGTCTGATTAAGGGCGCGTACTCGTAAATCGAACTCGATTGGTGCGCCCTTGGCCGATGTCGGCTATGCCTCCGGTATCGACCAAATTCCGCATCGGAACACAGCAACGCAATTGCTGGCCTAGAGCTTCCCAAACTACGGTTGCTTCCGAAGTTGCTGCGTCTGACCTTTCAGCGTCTCCGAAGGGCTTTCCCCAAAGTACGTGCGGTACGTCACCGAGAACCGGCCCATGTGGGTGAACCCCGTGCTCATGGCAATGTCGGTGATATTCGCTTCCGGATCGGCCCGCAGCAAGGCTTGACGAACTTGCCTCAGGCGGGCGTTCCGTAGGTAGCGCATCGGCGATACGCCCTTGAAATTCCTGAAGTGCATAAAGAGTGTTCGCCCCGCAACGCCGGTTGCCGTAACGAGGTCGGCCACTGTGACTGCCTGGTCGAGGTGGGCCTCGATATAGTCAACCGCGCGCCTCACGTCACGCGGCGCAATCGGCCTCTCGAGGCGTCGCAGCGCGTTGCTGTAATTGTGCGGGTGCGACAGCAGCAGTGCGGTAACAATGAACTCCTCGAATTTGCTCATCGTCGTCGTACTCCAGAGCACCGATCCCGCCCGTTCCAGGTCCGCGACGGCCATCAGCACGTAGCGTGCCAGGCTGCGGCCGTACCCGGCTGCGAGGTCGATGGTGGGTGCAAAGTCGAGGGGAGCGGTTGGTGGCTCGCCAAGTAGGGCGGCAAGCTGGCCTGTAAGGCTGGATTTGGTCAAAGACAGTTGGATGCGGCTGCTATCGGCCTCCGATACCAGCCGACAACTCTCGCGCATCGGCGAGATGATCGTGGCGAGGTTCGGATTGCAAACGATGTGGTCACGGCCAATGGTGGCTCCAAGTTGCCCGCGAAGTGGCAGGTGGATCCAGGTTTCCGTGCGGGCGGGGCTTGGCGACAGGACGACCGATGCGCCGCCGTATTGCACGTAACCCACGTAGAGGCCCGGCATGTAAACGCCGTTGAGGCGCGCATCGAGGTGGCGGGCCTGCCGCCCTGCGATGTCGAAGCGGTAGCCTTTCGCGCGCAGGAATGCACCGGTCTCTTCCACATTGCGGCTGTGGAAGATGGGCAGCTGCTCCAAAAGCGGCGCTGTGCCAAGCTGCATGCTCGCCTCCGTATTGATCGAGCATAACATGCATACCGAGGTATGGGCCACCGGGGCGGGAATGCTCCGATCATTCTTGCAGTTTCTGGATAGTGATCGTTGCTGATTCCCGTAGGCGATTTCCACGTTTTACGCGCTTTCCGGATAGGCCCTCGCGGCAATCGGATATCTGGCACCCAAATGCGCCAGTTAAGCTTCGCGCCCAACGGGGCGGTGCCTATCGATAAGGTGGCCCATCAAGGAGGGAAGTGTCGTGACCGCAGGGCATGTTCACAGAATAGCTCGCCGCCAATTTCTAAGTGAATCGGCTGCAGCGGCTCTGGCCGCAGCTGCGTGCGTGTCTTCGCCGCGACCGACAAGGGCAGCCGTCCATACGGTACCGGTCCACAAATCAGGCAGCCTCGAGACTCTGGTCGTAAGCGACGGCCATTTCTTCCTTCCAGCGGGCTTCCTCGTGACGCCGGACTCTCCGCCTGCCGAGCGCGAAGCCGCCCTGAACACAGCCGGACAAACCGGCGAACGGCTCCAACTCGTGAACACTGTCGCGGTGATCCGTAGCCAGTCCGATGTGGTGCTGGTCGACGCGGGCACCGGCCCGCGCCACCAGCCCACGGCGGGAAAGCTTGCGGAGAACCTCAAAGCTGCCGGCATCCCACCTGCGACCGTTACCAAGATCGTCCTGACCCACGGCCATCCCGACCACCTTTGGGGCGTCCTCGACGCGAATGACAACCCGATCTATCCGAATGCGAACTATTTCGTTTCGACCGTCGAATGGAACCTTTGGGCCGACCCGGATGTGATGCGAAGGTTGCCGGCAGTCTTGGCAACCAACGATCGCATCAGTGGCGCCAAGAACCATTTCTCGCGCATCAAGGACAAGATGAGGACGGTACGGGATGGCGATGAGATTGTCAGTGGCGTGCGGGTCATCGATACGCCAGGGCATACGCAGGGCCACATCTCGGTCGAAATCGCCGGTGGGGATGGTCTCGTCGTCGTTGGGGACGCGCTTACGCACGCTGTGATCTCATTCCAGCATCCGTCGTGGCCGGTGCCAGTCGACCATGAGCCGGATCGGGGCATCTCGACCCGCCTACGCCTGCTTGATCGACTCGTCATTGAAAAGCGCCGGCTGATCGGTGCTCACCTGCCGTTCCCTGGCACCGGCTTCGTCGAGCGCAAGGAAGGCGCCTATCGCTTCGTTCCCACTTGAAGTTCGCGCAAAGTCGAGTTGAGCGTCATCGCTTTCGGGAGGCGCAGTGAGATGGCTGATCGATGGCTATTCAAGAGCGAGACTTATGACAACTGCAATTGCGCCATGAATTGCGGTTGCCAGTTCAACCTGCCGAGTACCCACGGCTACTGCCAGTCGGCCTTCGTCGGCGCCATCGTCGAAGGCCACTTCAACGATACGCCGCTTTCAGGCCTGAACTGGGCAGCGCTGTACAAGTGGCCTGGCGAAATCAAGGACGGAAACGGCCGGCGCCAGATCGTTATCGACGAGCGTTCGGATGAAGCTCAACGGATCGCGCTTGAAGCGATCATCTCAGGCGAGGCATGCGAACCATTGAGCAATCTTTTCGCCGTATTCGCGTCCACCTGCTCAGAATTTTGCGAGACGTTGGTCCTGTCGATTGATCTCGATGCGGACTTGGAACTCAGAACCGCAAGGGTAGAGATACCCGGCGTGATGCGGAGCACCGGCAGGCCGAAAATCAACGAGTTTACCGGTCAACCATTCCACATTGCGCTGGCGCGTCCTAGTGGCAGTTTCGAGTTTACCTACGCAGAAATCGGGCTAGGTACCACGTCGGTCACAGGTGACATGGAAATGGCGTTCGAAGATTCATGGGCACACTTTTGTGTTCACCACTTCAATCAGGATGGCCTGGTCAGGGAAAGATCAAGGCTCACGGCATGGCTTGGGCATATGACCCCGCGTTACCGTGAATGACGCTAAGCGTCTAAGCCGGCTTGAGCAGCACGTGTTTTTTCTTCCCCATGGAAAGTTTGATGACGCCTTCCGGCGTGAGGTCGGACGGCGTGAGCACCATTTTCTCGTCGGTCACGGCGGCATCATTGACCCGCAAGCCGCCGCCCTTGATCTGGCGTCGTGCCTCGCCATTCGAGGTCACGAGCCCCGCTTTCACGAACAGCCCCAGCACGGCCGCGCCGGCCTCGAGTTCGCCGCGCGAAACTTCTACCGTGGGCAGGTTCTCCGCGATCGCGCCTTGCTCGAACGTTTGCCGGGCGGTTTCGGCGGCGGTGTTCGCGGCATCGCGGCCATGCAAGAGCGCGGTCGCCTCCGTCGCCAGCACCTTCTTGGCCTCGTTGATTTCGCCGCCTTGCAATGCCGCGAGCTTCTCGATCTCGCTCATCGGCACGATCGTGAACAGCTTTAGAAATTTCACGACGTCCGCGTCCTCGACGTTGCGCCAGTATTGCCAGAAATCGTAAGGCGAGAACTGGTCGGCATTGAGCCACACCGCGCCTTGTGCGGTCTTGCCCATCTTGGCGCCCGACGCGGTCGTGAGCAGCGGCGTGGTCAGCGCGAACAATTGCGGCGTGCCCATGCGGCGGCCGAGATCGACGCCCATCACGATATTGCCCCACTGATCGGAGCCGCCCATCTGCAGCCGGCAGCCGGTGCGCCGCGCCAGTTCGACGAAATCGTAGGCCTGGCAGACCATGTAGTTGAACTCGATGAAGCTCATCTCCTGCTCGCGTTCGAGCCGGAGCCTGACCGAATCCATCGTCAGCATGCGGTTGACGGAGAAATGCCGGCCGATCTCGCGCAGCATCTCGATATAGTTCAGCTTCGTCAGCCATTCGGCATTGTCGAGCATGACGGCATCGCTCTGGCCATCGCCGTAGCGTAGCACCTTCGCAAACACGCCGCGGATCGAGGCCTTGTTGGCCTCGATTTCCTCGATCGAGCGGATGGCGCGCGATTCGTCCTTGCCGGAGGGGTCGCCGACCATGGTGGTGCCGCCGCCCATCAGAGTGATCGGCTTATTGCCGCTCTGCTGCAGCCAATACAGCATCATCATGGTGAGGTAATTGCCGATATGGAGCGACGGCGCGGTGCAGTCATAGCCGACATAGGCGGTCGCCTGGCCCTTGGCGGCCAGCGCATCAAGGCCTTCGAAATCGGAGCATTGGTGGATGAAGCCGCGTTCCTGTAAAATGTTCAGGAAATCTGATTTAAATTTGGTCATTGGCGGGCTGCTTGATCATTCTATTTTCACTGTAATTGTAACGAGTTGCGGAACCATGGCGGAACAGGCTGCCGCAGGGCTGGGCGCTGTGGCATTATAAGATGTGCGTGTTTGGCACAAGCTGGTCGTCGTCGGCGGGACGTATCGAGCAGGGCGTTTCAAAGGCACAATCGACTATGATGTTGACCGCATTAGGTTTGATGAGCGGCACCTCGCTCGACGGGGTGGATGTCGCTTTGATCGAAACCGATGGCCGCCGCGTCAATGCCTTGGGCCCATCCGGATACCGGCCCTATACCGATGCGGAGCGCGGCCTCTTGCGCCAGGCGCTGTACGAGGCCGCCGACCTGCCGGATCGTATGGCGCGACCCGGCTGCCTGCGCGAGGCCGAGCGGGTTGTCACAGCGGCGCATGCCGAAGCCGTGGCCGCCTTCACCGCGCAACACCGGATGCGTTTCGACGATATCGACATCGTCGGCTTTCACGGCCAGACCGTGCTGCACCGGCCCGAGAAAAAGCTGACGGTCCAGATCGGCGACGCGCTAACGCTCGCCAAGACGATCCATATTCCGGTCATGTACGATTTCCGTGCTGCCGATGTCGAAGCCGGCGGGCAGGGTGCGCCCTTTGTGCCGGTCTATCACCGCGCGCTCGCCCAATCGCTGGATTGGGAGGGGCCGACCGTCGTGGTCAATATCGGCGGGGTCGCCAACATCACCTACATCGACGGCGACACGCTGATCGCCTGCGATACCGGTCCGGGCAACGCGCTGCTCGACGACCACATGTTCCGCCGCATGAACCAGCGCTTCGACACCGAAGGCCGCACCGCCGCGCTGGGCAAGGTCGACGCAGCCTGGATCAATCGTGCGCTGCAGATGCCGTTCTTTTCGCTGCCGCCGCCGAAATCGCTCGATCGCAACGATTTTGCGGGGCTGAAGCTCGGCGACATCGCGCCCGAGGATGGCGCGGCGACGCTGACCGCCTTTACGGTCGCTGCGATCGCCCGGGTGGTGCCCTTGCTGCCGAAGGAACCCAAGAACTGGATCGTGGCCGGCGGCGGCGCCCGCAATCTGACCATGCTGCGGATGCTGCGTGAGTGTCTGGCGCCGGCGACCGTCCGGGCGGCGGACACGCTGGGCTGGGCCTCCGACGCCATCGAGGCGCAGGCATTTGGATTTTTGGCGGCGCGGGGCCTGAAAGGCCTGCCGCTGAGCTATCCCGCCACCACGGGGGTGCCGATCCCGATGACCGGGGGCATCATCGCGCGACCGTGACGCGGTTCAAGATATGTTGATGCAATTGCATCGACCTTGACGACTACATGCAGATGCATCTAATTTGAATGCAGATGCATGTAGCGGGGGCGGCCGGCCTCGCGTTGGAGGTCGTCATGGCGCAGAAGCTCACTTTGATCAGCCACAAGCTTTGTCCCTATGTGCAGCGTGCCGTGATCGCGCTGAACGAAAAGGGCATTCCGTTCGAACGGGTCGATATCGATCTCGCCAACAAGCCGGACTGGTTCTTGAAGATATCGCCGCTCGGCAAGGTGCCGATGCTGGTCGTGACCTGCGCCGACGGCAAGGAGGTCGCACTGTTTGAAAGCAACGTGATTTGCGAATATATCGAGGAAACCCAGGGCGGCGCCAAGCTGCATCCGCAGGATGCGCTCCAGCGCGCGCAGCATCGTGCGTGGATGGAGTTCGGCTCCACCATTTTGAGCGAGCTCTGGGGCCTGGAGACGACGGGCGATCCCGCGATCTTCGAAAGTAAGCGGCAAGCGGTTGCCGCAAAGTTCGTGCGTGTCGAGGAAGCGCTGAGCGTAGGCCCGTTCTTTGCCGGCAAAGATTTCAGCCTGGTGGACGCGGTGTTCGCGCCGATCTTCCGTTACTTCGACGTGTTCGATCAACTGATCGATCTCTCGGTCTTTGCCGATACGCCGAAGGTCCGCGCGTGGCGAGAGGCGCTGGCGCAGCGGCCGAGCGTGCGTGCGGCGGTTGGTCCCGACTATCCGCAATTGCTGCACGCATTCCTGGTGCGCCATAACGCGCATATGCTGAAGCTGGCGGCGTAGCGCTTTGCCGGGATTTAGCGTGGGCCGCGTGTCCCGGGCGCTATGCAGCGCGTAGCGCTGCTTCGCAGAACCGGGACCCATGCTGGTAACGGAACAACAGGATGGATAGGCCCCGGCTCTGCGGTGCACCACTTCGTGATGCACCGCGTCCGGGGCACGAGCGGGACTAGCGGACGTTGGCGAGCCGCATGTCGAGATAGCCGGTCACCGTCTCCATCAGCGGCTCGAGCTTGCCGTCGAAGAAGTGATTGGCGCCCGGGATGATCTGCTGATCGATCACGATGCCTTTTTGCGTCTTCAACTTCTCGACCAGCGTGTTGACATCCTTCGGCGGCACCACCGCATCCTTCTCGCCGTGCACGATCAGGCCGGAAGACGGGCAGGGCGCGAGGAACGAGAAGTCGTAGAGATTGGCGGGCGGCGCGATCGAGATGAAGCCTTCGACCTCGGGCCGGCGCATCAGAAGCTGCATGCCAATCCAGGCGCCGAACGAAAAACCCGCGACCCAGCAGGCGCGCGCTTCGGGATTGATGGTCTGTGCCCAGTCGAGCGCGGAGGCCGCGTCCGAGAGTTCGCCGGTGCCGTGATCGAATGAGCCCTGGCTACGGCCGACGCCGCGGAAATTGAAACGCAGCACCGAGAAGCCGCGATGCGCAAACGCGTAGTAGCACTGGTAGACGATCTGGTGATTCATCGTGCCGTGAAACTGCGGATGCGGATGCAGGATCATGGCGATCGGCGCGTTCTTCTGCTTGGCCGGATGATAACGGCCTTCGAGACGGCCCGCGGGGCCGGTGAAAATTACTTCAGGCATTGATGATCCCTAAGCAACGGACGTGATCCGGCGGAAGAATGTGATCATGCGCCGTTGGGCGATGCGCGAACGGCGCTCCCGTGAACTGGTTGCGGCCTTCTAGCATGAGGCGAGGGGCAAAAAGCAAGCATCTTGAACATCTAGAAGGCGGTTCAATGCGTTAGCCTGCGATTGTAGGAGACGGCGCGATCCCCAATTGGCATAAGGCAGCGTGCGCAGGCGCGAGGCCTGGGCTCGCGCTGGCGGCTTACAGGTGGAGGTAGTATCATACAGAAATGCCAAACCGGATCTATCTCGACTGGAATGCCACGACGCCACTTCGCCCAGAGGCGAGGCAGGCGATGACGGCTGCCTGGGAGCTGGCGGGCAATCCGTCCTCAGTGCATGCCGAAGGGCGTCAGGCGCGCCGGCTTGTCGAGGACGCACGGGCCACTATCGCGGCGGCAGTCGGCGCCCGTCCCCAGGATGTCGCCTTTGCTTCCGGAGGCACCGAAGCCAATGCAATGGCGCTGGCACCGGGATTGCGCCGGGCCACAGGCCGGCCGGTCCAGCGGCTGGCGGTCTCGGCCATCGAGCATACGTCGGTGCTGTCGGGGGGGCGGTTTCCTGCGGATATGATCGCGGCGATTAAGGTCTCGGGTGCCGGTCTGGTCGATCTCGCCCATCTACGTGCGTTGCTTGCCGATGGGCCGCCAGCGCTGGTGTCGGTGATGCTCGCCAACAACGAGACGGGTGCCATTCAACCGATCGGCGAAGTCGCTGACATCGTGCATGAAGCAGGCGGGCTGCTGCACGTCGATGCGATCCAGGCATTCGGAAAAATACCCTTCGATATCAACTCAATAAGGGCCGATCTGATCACGCTGTCGGCGCACAAGATCGGCGGCCCAAAGGGGGTTGGTGCGCTGGTTCTGGCCGAGGAGGTGCAGGGGCTGGAGCCGCTGCTTCGCGGCGGCGGCCAGGAGCTGGGCCGCCGGGCAGGAACCGAGAATGTCGCTGGTATTGCGGCCTTCGGCGCAGCGGCCAAGGCGGCCATGGCCGAGCTGCCGGCTAATGCTGTCCGGCAGCAGGGCTTGCGTGAGCGCCTTGAGAAGGGGTTGAGCCAAACGCCTGAAATAATTGTATTTTCAGAGGATGCGCCGCGCCTGCCCAATACCACGTTGTTTACTGTTCCCGGGCTCCGGGCCGAAACGGCCGTAGTTGGCTTCGATCTCGGCGGTATTGGAGTATCGTCAGGTTCCGCCTGTTCCTCTGGCAAGGTGCAGCCGTCCCACGTTCTGGCCGCCATGGGGTTCAATAGGGAACTGGCGCAGGGAGCGGTGCGGCTCAGTCTGGGCTGGTCTACCACAGAGACAGATATTGATTTGGCCCTTCAGGCTTGGCGAAAGCTCGCCGATGCCTTACTTAGAGGGCGACGAAACACGGCTTGAACCGTTCTAAGCGCGTTTCGTCGGAAGACCTCGAATTCGACTTTTACGATTGTTCCACCGCGGTCCTTGAAACCGCGAGCGGAGGATGGAATGCCAGCCGTACAAGAGACGGTCGAGCGGGTACGCCGCATCGACGTCGACCAATACCGATATGGTTTTGAGACGCTCATCGAGTCCGACAAGGCCCCCAAGGGTCTTTCGGAAGACACCGTCCGCTTCATTTCCGCGAAGAAGAACGAGCCGGCCTGGATGCTGGAATGGCGTCTGGAGGCCTATCGCCGCTGGCTGACCATGACGGAGCCGACCTGGGCGCGCGTCAATTATCCCAAGATCGACTACCAGGAGCTCTATTACTACTCGGCGCCGAAGCCGAAGAAGCAGATCGGCTCGCTTGACGAGATCGATCCGGAAATCTTGAAGACCTACGAGAAGCTCGGCATCCCCCTCCGCGAAGTCGAGGTGCTTGAAGGCGTGGTGAAGCCGGAAGGCGAGCGCAGAATCGCGGTCGATGCTGTGTTCGACTCGGTTTCAGTCGCGACCACCTTCCAGAAGGAGCTGAAGGCCGCCGGCGTGATCTTCATGCCGATCTCGGAGGCGATCCGCGAACACCCCGAGCTGGTGAAGCAGTATCTTGGATCGGTCGTGCCGACCTCGGACAATTATTTCGCGACGCTGAATTCGGCGGTGTTTTCGGACGGCTCGTTCGTCTACGTGCCGCCGGGCGTGCGCTGCCCCATGGAGCTGTCAACGTACTTCCGCATCAACGAGCGCAACACCGGCCAATTCGAGCGCACGCTGATCATCGCCGACAAGGGTTCTTACGTCAGCTATCTCGAAGGCTGCACCGCGCCGCAGCGTGACGAGAACCAGCTCCATGCGGCGGTCGTTGAACTCGTCGCTCTCGACGACGCCGAGATCAAGTATTCGACGGTACAGAACTGGTACCCCGGTAATTCGGAAGGCGTCGGCGGCATCTACAATTTCGTCACCAAGCGTGGCGACTGCCGCGGCAACCATTCGAAGATTTCCTGGACCCAGGTCGAGACCGGTTCGGCGATCACCTGGAAGTATCCGAGCTGTATCCTGCGCGGCGACAATTCGCGCGGCGAGTTTTACTCGATCGCAATCTCGAACGGTCATCAGCAGGTCGATAGCGGCACCAAGATGATCCACCTCGGCAAGAACACGTCGAGCCGGATCATCTCCAAGGGCATCGCGGCCGGCGTCTCGCAGAACACCTATCGCGGTCTTGTCACCGCCCATCGCAAGGCGACGGGCGCACGCAACTATACCGCCTGCGACTCGCTTCTGATTGGCGATAAGTGCGGCGCGCACACCGTTCCTTACGTCGAGGCGAAGAACTCGTCGGCGACCTTCGAGCACGAAGCGACGACGTCAAAGATCTCCGAGGACGTGCTGTTCTATTGCACCCAGCGCGGCCTCAGCCAGGAAGAAGCCGTCGGCCTCGTGGTCAATGGCTTCGTAAAGGACGTGCTGCAGCAACTGCCGATGGAGTTTGCGGTTGAGGCGCAGAAGCTGATCTCGATCTCGCTGGAGGGCAGCGTCGGATGATCGCAACTGATATCAGCGAGATGCGCACGCTGTTGCCGATCTTGAACGAGATCGATGAAACCAGTTTGTCGCGGCTCGACAGCTCAGAGTGGTTCCGGCCAAGCGCCGCGCAGGCACGCCGCCTTGAGGCCGCCGCCGACAGGATGGGTGTTTATCTGATGGCCTATCGGGCGAACTGCTGCGCGGCTGTCGGCGACGGACTTTGCAATTTGATCGCAGCGGCGGAACTCGATGCGGTCAAGCTTGACGAGATCGCAAGTCTGGAAAGCGCGTGCCCGGACGCCGCGATTGTCGCCTATGAGCGCCCGATCCGGCAGCGCCACTAAACGAATTTCCACAAGGGAAAGTTATGCCATTACTCGAAGTGAAAGACCTGAAGGTTCGTGTCGAGGATAACGAAATTCTCCACGGGCTAACGCTGACCGTGAACCCGGGCGAAGTCCACGCGATCATGGGGCCGAACGGCTCCGGCAAATCCACGCTCTCGCATGTCATCGCTGGCAAGCCGGGTTACGAAGTCACCGACGGTCAAATCCTGTTCCGGGGCGAGGACCTCCTCGAGATGGAGCCGGACGAACGCGCCGCCAAGGGCGTGTTTCTGGCGTTCCAGTACCCGGTCGAAATTCCCGGTGTCACCACCTGGAATTTCCTGCACACGGCGTTGAATGCCCAGCGCAAGGCGCGCGGCGAAAGCCAGCTTTCGTCTCCGGAGTTTCTCAAGAAGGTTCGTGCGGTCGCCAAGTCACTGAACATCCCGCAGGACATGCTCAAGCGTGGCGTCAATGTCGGCTTCTCCGGCGGCGAGAAGAAGCGCAACGAGATTCTGCAGATGGCGCTGTTCGAGCCGGCCGTCTGCATCCTCGATGAGATGGATTCCGGCCTCGACATCGACGCGCTCAGGATCGCGGCCGATGGCGTCAACGCGCTGCGTTCGCCAGACCGCGCCATGGTGGTCATCACCCACTACCAGCGGCTGCTGAACTACATCATACCTGACTTCGTGCACGTCATGTCGAGGGGCCGCGTCGTCAAAAGCGGCGATAAGGAACTGGCGCTGGAGCTTGAGGCTTCCGGCTATGCCCAGTTCGAAGAAGCGGCCTGACCGCGGGCGGATTTGTGATGAATGTGGTTCTGGCAAAAAACGAAACCGGGCGCGCGCTGAGCGAGAGCTTTGCGGTGGTGCGCGATCGGCTGCCGGGCGGTGGCAAGGTCGCCGAGGCGCGGAATACCGCCTTCGAGGCCTATGACCGTGTAGGTTTGCCGCACCGCCGGCTCGAGGACTGGAAATACACCGATTTGCGCGCGCTGATGCGCGAGGTGCTGCCGCTGGCGACCGCACCGGACGCGGCCGCACTGAAGCAGGCTGCTGCCGCCGTGAAGCTGCAGGCGATCAAGGGCGCCCGTCGGCTGGTGCTGGTGGACGGCGTGTTCGCGCCGAAGCTCTCCGAACTGGAGGGGCTGGAGAAGGGCGTTACCGTCCGCACCCTGCACGACGTGCTGGAGACCGGCGATGCCGCGCTGCAGACGCAACTATTTACGCCCGACAATGCCAATCCGTTGGTCGCGCTCAACAGCGCCATGATGACCGATGGCGTGGTGATCGAGATCGCCAACGGCGTCATGCTGAAGCAGCCGCTGCAGATCATTCATGTCGCGAGCGGTGCTATGCCGGCTGCGATGTTCACCCGTTCGCTGCTGCGTCTCGGCAAGGATGCCGGCGCGACGCTGGTCGAAAGCTACATCGCCGCCGACGGCGCGAAGGCCTATCAGGCACATGACTCCCTGATCGTCGCAATCGGCGACAATTCGCGGCTTGACCATGTTCGACTGGTCGAGGATGGGCGTGACGCGGTCAACATTTCGTCTGCCGTGGTGACGCTGGGTGCGCATGCGCATTTCAATACCTTTGGCATGACCTCGGGCGCGGGCGTCAGCCGCTATCAGGCAACCATCGCCTTTGCCGGCGAGGGTTCCCGGGTCGAGACCAACGGCGTCAACCTGCTCAATGACCGCCAGCACGCCGACACCACGCTGTTCATGGACCACGCGGTGCCGAACTGTGCCAGCCGAGAAGTCTTCCGTGCCGTGGTCGATGGCCGCGGCCATTCGGTATTCCAGGGCCGCATCATCGTCCGTCCGGACGCGCAGAAGACTGACGCCAAGATGATGACGCGGGCGCTGCTGCTGTCCGACGAGGCCGAGGCCGACAACAAGCCGGAGCTCGAGATCTTCGCCGACGACGTTACCTGCGGCCATGGTGCCACCACCGGCGCTCTGGACGAGAGCCTGCTGTTCTATCTGCGTGCCCGCGGCCTCTCCGAGAAGGAGGCCCAGGCGCTGCTGATCCAGGCATTCGTGGGCGAGGCCATCGAATCGATTGCCAACGACGATCTGCGCGAACTCGCAATCGCCGCCGCGCAGCGTTGGCTGGAGGCGCGGGCATGACCCAGCATCCGGCGGTCAAGAATGGCGCCTATGACGTCGCCCGCGTGCGCGAGGACTTTCCCGCGCTGGCGATGAAGGTCTATGGCAAGCCGCTGGTCTATCTCGACAACGCCGCCTCCGCGCAGAAGCCGAATGCGGTGCTCGACCGCATGACGGAAGCCTACAAGAGCGAGTACGCCAACGTACACCGCGGCTTGCACTATCTCGCCAACGCCGCGACCGAGGCTTACGAGGGCGCCCGCGCCAAGGTAGCGAAATTCATCAATGCGGCGCGGAGTGAAGAAATCATCTTCACCCGCAATGTCACCGAGGCGATCAACCTGGTGGCATCGTCCTGGGGCGAACCTAACATCAAGCAGGACGACGAGATCGTGCTCTCGATCATGGAGCATCACTCCAACATCGTACCCTGGCACTTCCTGCGCGAGCGCCACGGCGCCGTGATCAAATGGGCGCCGGTCGATGACGAAGGCAATTTCCTGATCGACGAATTCGAGAAGCTGCTGACGCCGCGCACCAAGCTTGTCGCCATCACCCAGATGTCGAACGCGCTTGGCACCTTCGTCCCGGTCAAGGAGGTCGTGAAGCTCGCCCATGACCGCGGCATTCCGGTGCTGGTCGATGGCGCGCAAGGCGCGGTGCATCTGCCGATCGACGTGCAGGACCTCGATTGCGATTTCTATGCCTTCACCGGCCACAAGATCTATGGTCCGACCGGGATTGGCGCGCTCTATGCCAAGCATCAGCACCTAGTGGCAATGCGGCCCTATAATGGCGGCGGCGAGATGATCCGCGAGGTGGCAAAGGATTGGGTCACCTATGGCGATCCGCCGCACAAGTTCGAAGCCGGGACGCCGCCGATCGTCGAGGCGATCGGGTTGGGCGCTGCGATCGACTACGTCGAATCGATCGGCAAGGACCGCATCGCCGCCCATGAGCACGATCTTCTCACCTACGCCCAGGAGCGGCTGCGCGAGATTAATTCGGTGCGCCTGATCGGCACCGCGCGTGGCAAGGGACCGGTGATCTCCTTCGAGATGAAGGGCGCCCATCCCCACGACGTCGCAACCGTAATTGACCGGCAGGGAATCGCGGTGCGCGCCGGCACCCATTGCGTGATGCCGCTTTTAGAGCGGTTCAATGTCACAGCCACCTGCCGGGCGTCGTTTGGAATGTATAATACCCGGGAAGAAGTCGACCATCTGGCACAGGCGCTGATCAAGGCGCGGGATTTGTTCGCATGAGTGATACGGCCGAAGTCAAAACCGCCAACATGGAAACCCATTCGGCGCTGCCGCCGGAGGAAACCGAGCGGCTGGGCACCGAGATCGTCGCGGCGCTGAAGACGGTGTTCGACCCGGAGATTCCGGCCGACATCTACGAACTCGGACTGATCTATAAGGTCGACCTCAAGGACGACCGAAGCGTCGATGTGACGATGACGCTGACCACCCCGAATTGTCCGGCGGCCGGCGAACTGCCGACCATGGTGGAGAACGCAATTGCCAGCGTGCCCGGCGTCGGTATCGTGAATGTCAATCTGGTGTGGGATCCGGCCTGGACGCCGGATCGGATGTCCGACGAGGCGCGCCTCGTCCTCAACATGTGGTGAAGGAATCCGTTGCCGCAGTTATCCGGTGTCATCGAGACTGCACTCTACGTCGATGACCTCGACCGCGCCCGCGCGTTCTACCAGGAGGTGCTGGGTTTGGAAGCGCTGACGGCGGATTCGCGGTTCGTTGCTTTCGATGTGGGTGGACGAAGCGTGTTGCTGCTGTTTCGCCGCGGCTCGGCGCCCGAGACGATCCAACTCCCCGGCGGCACCATTCCGCCGCATGACGGCAGCGGCCCCATTCATATGGCCTTTGCCATCCCGGCGGCCGAGCTGCCAGTGTGGGAAGAGGCACTCGGCGAGCGCAATGTCGCGATCGAAGGCAGGACGGACTGGCCGCGCGGCGGCAAGAGCATTTACTTCCGCGATCCGGACAACCATTTGCTGGAACTGGCGACGCCGGGAATTTGGAAGATTTACTAGCGGGCGTACGGAGCGTTTCGAGGGGTTCTGATCGAGTTCATGATGAGAGACCTTCACAGTGGGAATTTCGTTGTTATTTTAATGGCATGATAGTTCGTCGCCACGAGGCGACGCCGGAGATCGACTGCAATGGATACCACCGTCCAGTCCAAGCCGAAGCCGCGGCCGCGCCCGCAGGTGATGAAGCTGACCGAGGCCGCCGCCGCGCGGATCACGGAGCTGACCAAGCGCGCCGATTCCGAGATCGTCGGCTTGCGCGTCGGCATCAAAAACGGCGGCTGCGCCGGGCAATCCTATACGGTGGAATACGCCCACGAGATCCGCCCGACCGACGAAGTGGTGGAGGACAAGGGCGTCAAGATCCTGGTCGATCCCAAGGCGGTTCTGTTCCTGCTCGGCACCGAGATGGACTACAAGGCCGACAAGCTCCAGGCCCAGTTCATCTTCAACAATCCGAACCAGGTCTCGGCCTGCGGCTGCGGCGAGTCGGTGCAACTGACGCCCGCGAAGGTTTGATCTCCTTTGTTGCCGGCTCAGTAGCTGGCTCGGGCAACGTGCGTATTCTCGCCTGAACGTCGCGCAGCAGTGCGACCAGCGCATCGTCCACGGGCGTGTCTCCCTCCGGCGCGAGCAACGTCATCCCCCAGCGCGCCAGCAGCGCCTCCTGCACGGGGTTAGGCGAGGGCATGAACACGAACGAACGTGGGCGATCCTCTTTTCGGCCGGACGTCTCCCAGATCTCCCATATCCGATGCAGCAGCAGGCGGATGTTTGGGTCCGACATGCTGTAGCCGATGAACAGGATAGTCCGTCCGAGTGCGTCGGCGCGGAATTTGATGTCGAGCGGTGAATCGAACGACAGGCGATTGAAAAAGTCGGTCTCCGTCAGGACGAGCGAATCGTCGTCGTCGAAGTCGCCGTGAAACTTGATGATCTGGGTGACGCCTTCCGGCGCGTCGGCGATCTCCTTGGCGTTGGTGATCTTCGCGTACGGTCTGTGGTGAACCTCGAACGCGGTTTCGAGGTTACGGTCGTAGTTGGTGGTGTAGATGGCCGGGAAGTCGAGCTCGACGATCAGCCGATGCAGCTCCGAAGTGGCCACGCGGTCGCAGGCGACTTTCCAGGTTCGGTCCATCCAACTGCGCAGCGGGCCCATGCTGCCCTGCTTCAGGCGGTAATATTCGGCAAGCATCTGGTAGCTCTCGCGCATGTCGTCCATCGTGCTGCGATCGAGCTCCAGCTCATCGAGCAGATGATCGATCAGCGTCTGCCATGAGGGCAGCCCGACCGACATCGAGACGCCGGCGCCGACGAACAGGATGGCATGCCGCTCCTTGATCGCGCGTGCCAGGACATCGCGGGGGGCCAACCGCACCTCTGCACCGCTCTTCGAGTACTTCATGCTCATTCAATTGGCTCTGTTGTGTTCCGTTCCAATTACTTCTGCTATCACTGGCCCGGAACTGCTCCGTCCGCCGCTGCAGGATTTGCATGGACCGCGATTTCCTGATCGACCTGTTTGCCGATTTCGGCCCGGTCACCATCCGCCGGATGTTTTCCGGCTACGGTATCTCCGCCGATGGCACCAATTTCGCGCTGGCGCTGCGCGCCGGCCTCTATTTCCGCGCCGATGAACAGACCATTCCCCAATTCGAAGCGGAAGGCTCGGCGCCGTTTCAGTATCAGACGCGGGCCAAGACAGTCACCGTGAATTCGTATTGGCAATTGCCGGCGCGCCTGTTCGACGACTCCGAGGAACTGGCCGAATGGGCGAGGGCTGCACTGGCAGCGGCGCAGCGCGCGGCCCTGCGCAAGCGGCCGAAGGCGCGCAAGGCGGTCAAGATGAAGGTGTCCGGGAAGGCTGCGGGCAAGCGGCCTGCGAAGCGGAAGGCCACGGGCGCAAGGAAGGCGCCGCGCAAATAGCTGGCGTTAGGCGACCTGGCTGCGGGTCTCGGCGGCGTATTCGGGGTCGACTTCGCAGACCACGCGGTTGCGGCCATTGCGCTTGGCGGCGTAGAGGCAGGCATCAGCACGCTCGATCAGCGAATCCGTGTCGTCGTCTGACTTCAGCATGGAGACGCCGGCGGAGATGGTGACGCGGCCGAGAATTTCGCCGGTCGATTTCTTCTTCAATTCCTTGGCCATGACGGCGCGGCGGATGTGGTCAGCGACCGTCAGCGCCTGACGCAGCCCGGTATTCGGCAGCACCACCGCAAATTCCTCGCCGCCATAGCGGGCAGTGATGTCCTGACCCTTGATGGTTTGCTTCAGCGACATCGCCACCAGCCGCAGCACCTGATCGCCGGTGAGGTGGCCGTAGGAATCGTTGAACGACTTGAAATGGTCAATGTCGAACATCATCAGCGACAGTGGTTCGCCGCTTGCCAGCGCCGTCTGCACCGCCATCTCGATCGAGCGGTCGAAATATTTGCGATTACCCAATCCAGTCAGCGGGTCGGTCAAGCTCTCGGCGCGGATCGCTTCGAGGCTGTGCTGAAGATTGCTGATCTCGGTCTTGGACAGCGCGAGCCGGTTCTCCAGCGCCTTGTTGATCTCGCGCATCTCGCGCGTCGATTTCACCAGGCCGTCGACGATCGCCTTGATCTGATCGCGGTTTTTGGCGCTCCTAAGCTTTTCGTTCGCGCCGCTCAGCTTGGCCTCATAGCTCTCCGACATCCCGAGCGCCTCGGTGATGAGGGTCATCACGTCGTCGATCTCGCCGATCACACGCGCGCCGACCTTGTCGATGCGGTCGGAAGCCTTGATGTGGGAGAGATAGGTTTCGTAGATCTGTTCGAGATCGGACTCGCTCAGCGTGCCGTTGCGCGCCAACGTCTCGTTGATGATCTTGTTGAGGGGAGCATTGTATCCGGTCGCGTAGACGTACCAGATTTCATAGTTGCGTGGGACGGCGGTCTGCCTGAGGGATTTGATCTGGCTCAACGCGACTTCGGCAAACGCCATCGTGCGTTCGTGCTCGTCCAGCAGCTTGACCACTGATCCGTCCCCAATAGCGAGCAGCGCCGGTCGTTGCCGTGCAGCAATGATTAAATTATCGCCGCAAGTTAACGGAGGAGGATGAACGGCCGGTAAACAGTTCCGGCCGTCGGGATCTACGCTTATCAGGCGCGGGCGCGAACGGGCCGCAACAGGAATGCAGGAAGGTGCGAGTGATCGGCGGGCTCCGATTCGACGTCGCGGTGGGCGCGCCGCGGTTCGGGTCGCCCGATCGAGGGAACGCGCGAAGGCTGCGCAGGGGCGGGCGGCGAGAAGGCGGTCTCCGGCTGCGGAGCGGCACTGCGGCCTGCGCCTTTGGCATGCCGTGGTTCACGATCGGCGCTCTTGTCGCTGCGCTTGTCCGTGCCTCTGGCCTGTCGCGGCTCGCGTTCGCCACGCGGTTCGCGATCGCGCCGTGGCTTGCGGCCGCCGCGCGAACCTTCTCGGGAGCCCTCGCGTGAACGATGTTCGCGCGGCTTATCGCCTTCCTCGGACGAGTCCGAGTGCACGGTGTAATCGTCTTCAGCGAGGGGAATGGTTTGCCCGATCAGCCGTTCGATCGCGGCGATTGATTTATTGTCGAGCGAGGTGACGATCGAAATCGCGGTGCCGGCGCGTCCGGCGCGGCCGGTCCGGCCGATTCGATGCACGTAGTCGTCGGCATGATGCGGCACGTCGAAATTGAAGACGTGGCTGACGGCGGGAATGTCGAGACCACGGGCGGCGACGTCGGAGGCCACCAGCAGCGGAATCTCGCCCTTGCGGAATTGATCGAGCGCCGCGGTGCGCGCCGACTGGTCCATGTCGCCATGCAAGGCACCGACGCTGAAGCCGTGCTTCTGCAGCGATTTGTAAACGACGGCGACCTCGCGCTTGCGATTGCAGAAGATGATCGCGTTGTTGAGATCCTTGGCGTCGCGCAACAGGCGGCGGAGGATTTCGCGCTTCTGGTGCGGCTCACGACCGCAGCCGACCTGGAATTGCGAGACACCCGTCGCTGTCGTCGCCGGCTTCGATACTTCGATGCGCTCGGGATTGTGCAGGAAGGTTTCGCTGATGCGGCTGATTTCCGGCGGCATCGTCGCGGTGAAGAACAGGGTCTGTCGCGTGAACGGCACCAGCTTGCAGATGCGTTCGATATCGGGGATGAAGCCCATGTCCAGCATGCGGTCGGCTTCGTCGATGACCAGGAGTTCGACGCCGGTGAGCAGGAGCCCGCCGCGCTCGGTGTGGTCGAGCAGTCGGCCGGGAGTTGCGATCAGGACGTCGACGCCACGGGTCAGCTTGGAATCCTGGTCGCCGAACGAGACGCCGCCGATCAAAAGCGCGACGTTGAGTTTCTGTCCGGCGCCGTACTTGTCGAAATTCTCTTTCACCTGTGCCGCAAGTTCGCGGGTCGGTTCGAGGATCAGGGTGCGGGGCATTCGTGCCCGGGCGCGGCCCTTTTCCAGAAGCGTGAGCATAGGCAGGACGAAGGCGGCAGTCTTGCCGGTGCCGGTCTGGGCGATGCCGAGGACGTCGCGGCGGGCCAGAACGGGAGGGATCGCCTGTTCCTGGATGGGAGTGGGGGTGGTGTAACCGCTGGCCGCAACTGCGGCGAGGACCTTATCGGAAAGACCGAGATGGGAAAAAGACATTGAGCCTCTAGTCGACACCGCCGTTCGGAATCGAGGGTAAAAAGGCTGTCGCGTTTTGCCCCGAAACGGCGCGCTTTGAAAAGCTGGGGGCTCTGACTCACGCAGACGAGCGGCTAACCTAGGGAATC
Organism: Bradyrhizobium sp. sBnM-33; assembly: GCF_032917945.1. Classification (NCBI taxonomy): domain Bacteria; kingdom Pseudomonadati; phylum Pseudomonadota; class Alphaproteobacteria; order Hyphomicrobiales; family Nitrobacteraceae; genus Bradyrhizobium; species Bradyrhizobium sp. sBnM-33. The sequence continues at coordinate 5,739,361 of NZ_CP136624.1, read as the reverse complement.
GCGTTTCGATCCAAGGCCGCGTTGAGCGCGAACATAGGGTCGAAATGGCCAAAGTCAATCTGGGAACAGCAATATGGTCGAAAAAGCTTAATGTTTTCGCACAAATAAGGGCGAAAACCGTCATTTGGCCGTCAAATCGAGCCGCGGGATTCGCAATAGATCGACACCGTTGAACCGTGGGCAATGACGTGCCGACTATGGCATGAAGCGGTTTGCACGGCCCAAACAGGACGATTCGTGCGTGTGGGGAATTCGATGACCTCCTGGCTTTCCAGACTCCTGGCCGCGACGGCCATTGTAGCGAGTTGCATCACATCCACCGCGCCCGCCCATGCGGAAAAACGTGTCGCGCTCGTGGTCGGCAACAACGACTACCGGAACGTGCCCAAGCTGCAGAAGGCGGTCAACGACGCCCGCACCATGGGCGATACGCTCAAGCAACTCGGCTTCACGGTGATGGTGGCGGAAAACCAGAACCGGCAGGCGTTCAGCCAGACGCTGCTGGCCTTTGACAAGGCGGTCGACGCCGGCGACACCGCGTTCTTCTTCTATGCCGGACACGGTTTTGAAATCGCGGGCCAGAATTTCCTGCTGCCGACCGACGTGCCGGCGGCGACCGAAGGGCAGGAAGAGCTGGTCCGCGACGCCTCGATCCTCGCCGACCGGATCATCGAGCGGATGCAGAACCGGAAGGTGCGCACCGCGATCCTGGTGTTCGATGCCTGCCGCAACAATCCGTTCGAGCGCGCAGGTACGCGTGCGGTTGCCGGCGGCGGCGGTCTCGCGCCGATGACGCAATTGCCGGAAGGCGTGTTCTCGATCTTCTCGGCGGGGCCACGGCAGACGGCGCTCGACCGGCTCTCCAATGACGACGCCAACCCCAATTCGGTGTTCACGCGAACTTTCGCGAAGGAATTGACGCAACCCGGCGCGAACCTCGTTCAGGTCGCGCAGCGCACGCGGCGGGCGGTCAGCGAATTGGCGGAGACCGTCCGTCACAAACAGATCCCGGTTTACTTCGACCAGATGGTCGACGACGTGTTCCTGAACGGCATAGTCAAGGGCCAGCCCGACGCTGCGACGTCCGCCGAGCCGCTGCAAAAGCTTGCAGCCTTGCCGCCGGTACAACGCCTGCAGCCGCAGAACGATTCCGTGAACGCGCCGATCGCGATGTTCTCGCGTCACAATGGCGGCTGGACCGTGGTGTTCTCGATCGCCGATCCGACGCTCGGCATTTCCTGGCGGATCGGCGATAGCGGCGATTTCCGCGAGACCGGCTTCATGGATACGCTCGACCCGCGGACTCGAAAGCGGATGCCCAACCCGTCGGTCGAGTTGCCGGCCGATGCGCCGGCGGCCGTCATCCAGGTGCGCTATGTCGACACCAATGGCGAGTTGCAGGGGCCGTTCCCGATCCGGTTCGATCCCGAGGCTGCGCTGATCCGCGACCAGCGGAAGATTCTCGACATGACCGCGACGAGCTGGCTGTCGTTCCGCGAGTACAACGGGCTTCTGGTCTACTATACGCACCTGATGTCGTACCGCTGCGCGATCCGCGAAGTGCGCGTCGGCATCGACAGTGCGGTGCCCGACAAGGTGCTGAAAATGCCGCCTTGCAACACGCGCGATCCCAGCGTCATTCCGCACGACGCGCAGCCCTATTTGAAGCTCGCGCCGGCGACCAAATCGGTCTCCGTCGAATTGACCTATCGCGACGGCAGCGTGTCGGAAATCAAGAGTTTTAGGCGCTGACGGCCGCATCAGTGCCACATGGTTCAAGACGCGCGAAGACGCGCTCCTCACCATGAGGGTCTGAGACGTCACCGTGCCCCGCGAAGGCGGGGCATCCAGTACGCTGCGGCTTATCGGTTCAATTACTGCTGCCTCTGGAACTGGGTCGCCCGGTCGAGCCGGGCGATGACAGGTGAATGCGTGTCGGCGTTCTCGCGGCGCATTGCGCCTGTTCAGCAAATTGGATTTTCTGCGGAGCGGTTTTCGCACCGCATTTGGCTTTGCCGGTCCGGAACAACGTGATTGACTTGCCTCGCCGACAAATCGGCGACAGGAGCGAGCGATGAAAGTACGTTGCTGCATTGTCGGCGGCGGACCGGCCGGAATGATGCTCGGATATCTGCTGGGCCGCGCCGGGATCGATGTCGTGGTACTGGAGAAGCACGCCGATTTCTTTCGTGATTTTCGCGGCGACACCGTGCATCCCTCGACGCTTCAGGTGATGGACGAGCTCGGGCTGATCGACGGCTTCCTGAAACTGCCGCACCAGCGCTTGCAGAAGATGCAAGGTATGTTCGGCGGGGAAGCGGTGCGGATCGCCGATCTGAGCAGGCTTGACGTCAAATATCCTTTCATCGCCTTCATGCCGCAGTGGGATTTTCTCAACTTTCTTCGCGAAAGCGGCAAGCGGTTCGCCTCGCTCAAGGTGATGATGTCGACGGAAGCGATCGATCTCATTCGAGACGGTGAGCGCGTCACCGGCGTGAAGGCGAAGACTCCGGATGGCATTATCGACATCGAGGCCGACCTGACCGTTGCCTGTGACGGACGCCATTCGCTGGTGCGCGAACGCGCTGGCCTTGAGGTCGAGGAAATCGGCGCGCCGATGGACGTCCTGTGGTTTCGCGCCGGCAAGCGGGAAGGTGAAGGCGAAAACCTGTTTGCGCGGGTCGATCCCGGCAAGATGATGGTGACCTTCGACCGCGGCGACTATTGGCAATGCGCGTTCGTGATTCCCAAAGGACAATACGACGCGGTGAAGGCGAGGGGGCTGCCCGCACTGCTCGACGACATCGCGCGCATGGCGCCGGTCCTGAAACCGGGACTTTCCGAGGTAAAGAGCTGGGACGACGTCAAGCTATTGACGGTTGCGGTCAACCGGCTGAAGCGCTGGACGCGGCCGGGACTATTGTGCATCGGCGACGCCGCGCATGCGATGTCGCCGATCGGCGGCGTCGGCGTCAACCTCGCGGTTCAGGATGCCGTGGCGACGGCGAATCTGCTGGCCTCGAAGCTGGTGAGCGGCTGCCCGTCGGAAGATGAACTCGACGCGGTGCGCCGGCGGCGCGCGTTTCCGGTGCGGATGACGCAACGGATGCAGGTCGTCGTGCAGAACAACATCGTGAACGCTGCGCTGAAGCCGGGCAACCAGCCGCTGAAGGCTCCGCTTGTCATGCGCCTCGTTACCGCCATCCCTTGGCTGCAGGGCGTCACAGCGCGATTTGTAGGGCTCGGCGTACGCCCCGAGCATGTGCAGTCGCCGATCCGAGCCTAGCGGACGATGGGTGCAGCAGGCATTCCAGCGAGCAGAAAGCAACAAAAAGCCCCGGATGATGCCGGGGCTTTGAGCTGTCGAGGGCTATCAGGTAGCCGTATCAGTACCTGGCGACGACCGGGCCGCCGAAGCGATAGCTGATACCGCCACGCACCGTGTGAAACACCGGATCATGTTCATACGTGAATCCGGGGAACGAGAACACAGAGGCGTTCCGGAAAGTGCCGAAATCGGTGTAGCGGTACTCAAGACGGGCCGACCAGTTCGGCGTGAAGCCGTATTCCCAGCCTGCGCCCACGGTCCAGCCGGTGCGGGTGGTGGAGTGGGTTTCAAAGAAGGTGTTCGCGTTGACGTAAGTGTGCTCCATATCCGCCCAAGCCACACCGCCGGTCACGTAGAGCAGCGAGTTGTTGAAGGCCACACCGAGGCGGCCACGGATAGAGGCCTGAGCATCCAGCCGAAAGTCCGTGCCATCGAGGCTGGGGATGAGGCGATAGCCGCCGTTGATGTCGGCGCCTTCAAGGTCGCCTTCGAGACCGATGACAAACTGACCGACCTGCCAGTTGTAGCCGATGTGACCACCGCCAACGAAGCCATCAGTGTTGAAGCCCTGAGTGAAGCCAGTGGGCAGGCCCGTTGCGGTGACGAACTCAGTGGTGCTGTTGTCACCCCAGGCGTAACCGACCTGTGCACCCAGGTAGAAGCCGGTCCAGTTGTAGACGGCAGCGACTGGCGCGGGAGCTTTGGTGTAAGGCCGGGCGGCCAGATCGGCGGCCGAGGCGCTAACGGTGCCGATGGCCAGAGCGGCGGCGGCGAGAGCAATTCTCTTCATGATTTCCCCAATCCGTACAAGTAACGCGAGCAATTGATGCTGACGCAACATAGCCCAGGATTCGCAAGAGTGCTGTCACCTACGCGCCACAGTCGTGCAACTTCGCACTGCCACACCAATAGATTGCCGGATCGCGGTCGATATTCGGGTCCGAGGCGGGTAAAAAACCGAAGTCTCAGCGACTTGGCTGCGAGGTTGGGCGCCGGGAAATCACCTTAAAGGCGAATCGGTTTTGCTTCAGCGTTAAGGGCTTCCTAACAAGCAGCCCGCCTATCCCATGATCGAATAGCCGCCATCGACCGGGATAGCCGTGCCGGTGACGAAATCCGACGCGGGCGAGGCGAGGAATACGGCAATCCCTGCAAAGTCATCGATCGCGCCCCAGCGCGCCGCTGGCGTGCGCGCCAGCACGCGGTCGTGCAGGCCGTCGATCTCCTGGCGGGCGCGCTTGGTGAGATCAGTGTCGATCCAGCCCGGCAGCACGGCGTTGGCCTGGATGTTGTCGGCTGCCCAGGCACAGGCGCAGGAGCGGGTGAACTGCACGATGCCGCCCTTGCTTGCGGCATAGGCTGGCGTGAAGCTGGCGCCGAAGATCGACATCATCGAGCCGATATTGATGATCTTGCCGCCGCCGGCCGCCTTCATCGCCGGATAGACCGCCTGCGAGCACAGGAAGGCGCTCGTGAGGTTGGTTTGGATCACGCTATTCCACTCGGCGATATCCAGTGCATGCGGCGGCTTGCGGATGTTGATGCCGGCATTGTTGACGAGGATATCGATGCGGCCGAGTTCGCGGACGACGCGCTCGATCATGGCGGCGACTGCTGCCTTGTCGGTGACATCAGCCGCAACCGCAATCGCCTTGGCACCGCCTTGCGTAAGCTCCGCGACCGCGTCGGCCGACTTCGCTTCGTTGCGGCCCACCACGGCGATCGCCGCGCCGGCCTCTGCGAGGCCCCGGGCCATGCCGAGCCCGATGCCGCCATTGCCGCCGGTGACGATGGCTGCCTTGCCGGTGAGATCGAAGAGTGTTGCTGCCATTGTGTTTCCTTCCTTGTCATGCCCGGGCTTGTCCCGGGCATCCACGTCTTCTTTGCCGCCGATTTTTAAAGCCGTGGATGGCCGGGACAAGCCCAGCCATGACGAGCGAGAAACCCACGCCTAGCGGTTGCCTAGCCAGATTAGGATCAGGCCGACGGCGCCGAGCACCGCACCATATCCCGCCCATTGCAGCTGGTTGATCATGAAGCTCGAAGGTGGCCAGCGAATCGCGCCCGTGCCCTGACCGATCCACAACAGGCCGATGGCAAGCGCCAGAAAGCCGATGATCGAAAGCGATCGGGCCATGGATTTCCTCCTGCTGCCTTTTCGACCTCTGGGACGACGCGCGGATCTATAACAACCCCGACAGGAAACCGTTGCCGGTGGCAGCCGTAGCTTCCGAATCTAATATACAGCCAGCCGGCTTCGCGAGGCCGGAATTCGCGGCGTCGCCATCTCAAGGGTCATCATGAACCCCGGACGGTCATTCTCACGCTCACGCTGGCGATCGCCGCCGCCATCACTCGTGACCGGTCGGTGGGTGCGGCACCCCGCAGACGCAAAAAAGCCCCGGCCAATGCCGGGGCTTTTGAGCTGCTGAATTAGCTTGGCAAAGATCAGTACTTGGCCTGGATCGGAGCGCCGCCCCAGTTGAAGCGGTAGACCAGCGAGGTGCTGATGGTCTGCACCCAAGGCTTGAAGGTGACGGCCGTACCCGTCGGACCGACGAAGGGAGCGGCTCCCGGACCAAGCGTCTCCGGCAGCGTAGCGCGGTCGTAGAATGCCGAGCGGTACTCGGTCTTCATGAACCAGCCGGGCGCAGTGATTCCGAAAATATCCAGGTTGTTCTCGACACCACCGCCGATGAACCAGCCGTTGCGCTGGAAGGAGTCCGTGGTGGCAAACGTAGCACCGCCGCCAGGAGCCATGGTGGAGAGGCTCGAGCCCGACCATTCCGAACCGGAATAACCGCCGTTGACGTAGGAGAGCACGTTCGGCGCAACGAGATAGCCGAGTCTCACGCCGGCTGCATAGCTGGTGCGAAGCTTTTCGCGGCCTTCGATGAAGAAGAATGGATCGCTCAGCGAGCCACGGATGTCGCCGAACTGTCCGTCGCCGAAGATACCAGCCACCCAGCGGCCGCCGAACTGCCAGTCGTAACCGATACCGACCGTTCCAAACCAACCGCTGCCGCCCAAGCGCTGATCCCTGGTCAGGGCAGTTCCGGCGGCTCCAAAAGCGCCAAACGGTCCGACAACGCCAGTGCTCACTACGTTGCTGTCGGCTGCCCACAATCCGCCGCCTGCACCACCAAAGATGTAGAAGCCGGTCCAGTTGTATGCAGCAGCGACCGGAGCCGGAGCCTTGGCATAGGGACGGGCGCCGAGGTCAGCCGCAACGGCCGATCCAGTCATTGCCGCCACCGCGGTCAGAGCGAGCAGTACCTTTTTCATTTCAAGTCCCTTACCTAGGTGCGCCACCGCTCTAACGGAGTGCGCGAGCGCCGATTCCCAAAATCCAGTAACGTGACTATACGCAGTTCCAGCCAAAATGCTGTTGCGGGGGGAGCACACTGGGCCGAAAAGGATGACCGGCAAAAGCCCGAAAAATGAGCAAATTCCGGCAATGACTGGCCAAATAGGCCGAAGATCGCCGGAAAATCGCCTTTTCTGATGAGTCAGACGTCCAGCAGCTCGTCGCTGGCGAATTCCGCCTTGTCTGAGATGAAGGCGAATCTGGCCTCGGCCTTGGTTCCCATCAGCCGCTCGACAGAATCGGCCGTGCCTTCGCGGTCGTCGGCCAGAAGCACCACGCGGAGCAGCGAACGCTTGGTTGGGTCCATGGTCGTTTCCTTGAGCTGCGCGGGCATCATCTCGCCGAGGCCTTTGAAGCGGTTCACCTCGACCTTGGCGTTGGCGTTGAATTCGCTCTTCAACAATGCGTCTTTGTGTGCATCGTCGCGTGCATAGACCGACTTGCTGCCATGGGTGAGCTTGTAGAGCGGCGGCACCGCCAGATAGAGATGGCCCTCGTCGATCAGGCGCGGAGTCTGCCGGTAGAAGAACGTGATCAGCAATGACGCGATATGGGCGCCGTCGACGTCGGCGTCGGTCATGATGATGATGCGCGAATAGCGCAGATCCTCTTCGCGGTAATGCGCGCCGGTGCCGCAACCGATCGCCTGCATGAGATCGGAGAGCTGAGCGTTCTGGGTCAGCTTGTCCTTGCCGGCAGAAGCGACGTTGAGGATTTTTCCGCGCAGGGGCAGCACGGCCTGGGTCTTGCGGTCGCGCGCCTGCTTGGCGCTGCCGCCGGCCGAATCGCCTTCGACGATGAAGAGCTCGGAGCCTTCGGTCGCCGTATTAGTGCAGTCGGCGAGCTTGCCGGGCAGGCGCAGCTTCTTCACCGCAGTCTTGCGCGAGGTTTCCTTCTCGGCGCGGCGGCGCAGCCGCTCGTCGGCGCGCTCGATGACGAAATCGAGGAGCTTGTTGGCCTGCAGCGGATTGCCCGACAGCCAGTGGTCGAACGGGTCCTTGATCGCCTGCTCGACGATCTTCTGCGCTTCCGCCGTGGCGAGACGGTCCTTGGTTTGGCCCTGGAATTCTGGCTCGCGAACGAACACGGACAGCATCACCGCAGCTCCAACCATGACGTCTTCCGACGTGACGGGCGCGGCGCGTTTGCCCTGGCCGATGCGCTCGGCGTGGTCCTTCAGGCCACGCAGCAACGCGCTGCGCATGCCGGATTCATGGGTACCGCCGTCCGGCGTCGGCACGGTGTTGCAGTAGGAGGAGAGGAAGCCGTCGGCATCCGCGGTCCACGCGACCGCCCACTCGCAGGCGCCATGGGCGCCGTTGCGCCCCGACTTGCCGGAGAAGATATCCGGGTGCACCAGCGTATCGGCGTGAATGGCGGCGGCGAGATAGTCCTTCAGGCCGCCCGGGAAGTGGAAACTGTCCTCGGCCGGCACGTCCTCGATGCCCTTCAACAGCGCGGGATCGCAGCGCCAGCGGATCTCGACGCCGCCGAACAGATAGGCCTTCGAGCGCGTCATCTTGAACAGGCGCTGCGGTTTGAAGGCCGCCTTGGCGCCGAAAATGTCGGTGTCCGGCTTGAAGCGGATGCGGGTGCCGCGGCGGTTGTTGATCTTGCCGAGGTCTTCGAGCTTGCCCTTAGGGTGGCCGCGCTCAAAACTCATCCGGTAGAGCTTTTGGCTGCGCGCGACTTCGACCTCGAGCCGCGAGGAGAGGGCGTTGACCACGGAGACGCCGACGCCATGCAGGCCGCCCGAGGTCTCGTAGACCTTGGAGTCGAATTTGCCGCCCGAGTGCAGCGTGCACATGATGACTTCAAGCGCGGATTTCTTCGGAAACTTTGGATGCGGATCGACCGGGATGCCGCGGCCGTTATCGGTAACGGTGAGAAAGCCGTCGGCGCTCAGTTCCACCTCGATGAACGAGGCGTGCCCTGCGAGCGCCTCGTCCATGGCATTGTCGATAACTTCCGCGAACAGATGGTGCAGCGCCTTTTCGTCCGTGCCGCCGATATACATGCCGGGGCGCCGGCGCACCGGTTCCAAGCCTTCCAGCACCTCGATATCGGCCGCGGTATAGCCGGCCTCGGCACTAGTTGCCCGCGACGCGGCCTTGGGCGCAACGCGGCCCTTCGGTTCCGCGCCAAAAAGGTCGTTGGCGGGCTTTGATTTTGTAGCTGATTTCAATGATTTGGACATGGCTCTTTAGATGTTGCGCGCAGCGCGCGGCAGCGAATCGGTTGCTGTGACTATGCCACGGATGGGCTCAAAAAGTGACCGCCGAGGCGGGTCCGGGTGCACCCTTCAGGGAAGCGGCAGCCAATAAGGGGATTGCGTCCGATTAACAATAACTAAGCCGATCGAGGTGAGCGGACTTGCGTTCACCTTTGGGTTGCGTGAAGGTCGCGGCGGGCAGGGGGAACAAATCCGATGATCAGATTGCTGTTGGCCGTCGCACTCGCGGCGCCGTGTGTTGGTTGCGCGTGGTGACGCGCCCACGCAGGCCACCGCCGCCCCAGAGCTGATCGCATCGCTCAGATCCTTGGCTCAGATCCTTGGCTCAGGTCTCTTGCCCATACGGTGTGGGTTCACGCGCCGGCCCCGGCTTTGTGACTTGATGTCGCGGAAGCGGCTGGCTTACCTGTTCTTCCCAGCGGAACCGGTAGAAGGTTCAAAGACAGGAATCGGGGCGGAAAGGGCTCGGAATGGATGATTATGTGCGTGCTCTGGCTGATTTCGTGCGCGACAATCAGGTCTGGGCCGCCCCGATCGTCCTGGTGCTAGCATTCGGCGAATCGCTGGCTTTCGTCTCGCTGGTGGTTCCGGCCTGGGGCGCGCTGGTCGCGATCGGCGCGCTGATCGGCGTCAGCGGCATCAGCTTCTGGCCGGTCTGGCTCGCCGGCGGCCTCGGCGCGGCGCTCGGCGACTGGGTCTCTTACTGGATCGGCTTCAAATACAAGGAGCACGTCGCAGAGATGTGGCCGCTGTCGCGCTATCCGGGAATCCTGCTGCGCGGCGAAGACTTCGTCAAGAAATGGGGCGTGCCCTCAATCTTCATCGGCCGGTTCTTCGGCCCGCTGCGGGCCTCGGTGCCGCTCGCCGCCGGCATCTTCGAGATGTCCTACTGGCCGTTCCAGATCGCCAATTTCGTCTCGGCGCTGGTCTGGTCGGCCGTTCTGCTACTGGTCGGCGACGTCATGGGCAAACTCGCCGAATGGCTGTGGCGGGTGGCGTAGGACACACTGGAATAAGCTGATGTCGGGGGTGTTAGCCCCAACAATGTGCTCGGCATACCGGAGCCATCTTCACGTTGCCGTCGTTTCAGTGTCGTCCCGTTAACGTAAGGGCGCTAGTAGAACCAGCGGCAACCAAAGCTAACGGCACGCCAAGCGGAAGAATTCCCTCCATCGCATTCAATTCCCTCCATCGCATCCATCGTCTCACTGGGAGAGATCACTATGGAACTGACACGTCGTCACGCACTCACCGGAGCGGCCGCGCTCGCCGCCATGCCGCTGTTGCCGCAGGCGCCCGCCGAGGCGGCTGCCCCTGTGGCGGACAAGCAGGCGCCGAGCTTCTATCGCTACAAGGTGGGCGATGCCCAGGTGACGGCGATTTCGGATGGCGTCAACAATTTCGCGCTGCCTGACACGTTCGTGCTCAACGCCAAGAAGGACGAAGTCAACGCGGCGCTCGAAAAGGCCTTCATGCCGAAGGACAAGATGTCGATCCAGTTCGCGCCGCTGGTCATCAATACCGGCGGCAAGCTCGTGGTGGTCGATACCGGCAACGGCGCCGCGGCCTTTGCATCGAGCAAGGGCAATGTCGGCCAGTTCGGCGCCAACATGATCGCCGCCGGCTTCGACCCCAAGGCGGTCGACATCGTCGTGATCTCGCACTTCCACGGTGATCACATCAACGGTCTGTTGACCGCCGAGAACACGCCTGCCTTTCCCAATGCCGAGGTGCTCGTGCCGGCGGCGGAGTGGAAATACTTCATGGACGACGGCGAGATGAGCCGGGCGCCCGAGGGGCGGATGCAGACCGTGTTCAAGAACGTCCGCCGTGTGCTGGAGGCGGGGCTCAAAAAGAAGGTGACGCCCTATGAGTGGGGCAAGGAAGTAGCGCCTGGACTGACGGCGGTGGAAACCATCGGCCACACGCCGGGCCACACTTCCTATGTTCTCGCGTCCGGCTCGGACAAGGTGTTCATCCAGTCCGACGTCACCAACCACCCCGCACTGTTCGTCACCAACCCGGGGTGGCACCTGATGTTCGACCAGGATCCGGCCCTGGCAGAAAAGACCCGGCGCCGGGTCTACGACATGCTGGTCGCCGACAAGATGCGGGTCCAAGGCTTCCACTATCCATTTCCGGCCAACGGCTTTGTCGAAAAGGACGGCAATGGCTATCGGCTGATTCCGGCGCCGTGGAATCCGGTGATTTGACACGAAGTGTCATTCCGGGGCGATGCGCCGCATCGAACCCGGAATCTGGAGGTTGTGGCGCGAGATTCTCCGATGTGCGGGTGCACATCGTAGTTCGCCCGCTTCGCGTGCGCCCCGGAATGACTGGAATAACTTGACGCCAGCCGGGCGCGGCCTTATAGGCGCGCCCATGACTATCGCTTCGACCATCTCCATCGCTCGCCGCCGCCGCGCCATCATCGCGGTATGGGCGGACGTCTGCGTTTAGGATTGTCGCCTCTGCCGCCGGATCGGGTCCCGCGGCTTCTTCCTTTCCCAGAAATCGCGATCTGAACTGGCGGCTCCTACGTCAAGCAGGAGTTTGAGATGTATACGCCACCACCGTTCAAGTCCGACCGCGCCGCGAGCCTCGCGTTCGCGGAAGCGCGCGGCTTTGGCCTTGCCTGCGCGTGGGATGGCAACAAGCCCACCGCCTCGTCGCTGCCGTTCTATCTGACCTCAGCCAATGACGGCACGCCACGCGCGGCGTTTCACGTTGCGCGGCAAAATCCGCTGGTGAAGCTCGCCGATGGCGCGACCCCGTGGCTGTTGGCCGTCAATGGCACCGATACCTATGTGTCGCCGGACTGGTACGTCTCGCCGGATCAGGTGCCGACCTGGCTCTATCAGGCCGTGCATCTGACCGGCTCGGTGCGGGTGATGTTGGACGATGAGCTCGCCGCGCAGATCGAGACGCTGAGCGCGAAGTTCGAGGAGCGGCTGTTGCCTAAGAAGCCGTGGCTGTCGTCGAAGATGACGGCAGGGCGGCTGGCGGCGATGAAGAAGGCGATCGTGGGACTCGAGATGACGATCGAAGAGGTGGAGGGCAGCTTCAAGCTGAACCAGCACAAGTCGGACGCCGACCACATCGCGCTGGCCCAGGCGCTCGCCTCGCAAGGCGACGCCGACGCGCGCGAAATCGCAGCCCTGATGCGCGCGGCACGGCCGCTGGCATTCGCGGCGATTACGGTACAAGACAAGCAAACGACGACGCCTGAAGAAAGGAACGCGTGATGAGCTCGAAAAAGAAGATCGGCATTCTCGGCGCCTCCGGTTACACCGGAGCCGACGCGGTGCGCCTGTTGGCGCGGCATCCGAATGCCGAGATCACCGCGCTCACCGCCAACACCCACGCTGGCAAGTCGATGGGTGACGTGTTCCCGCATTTCTTCATGCTGGACCTACCGAAGCTCATTGAATGGGAGAAGGTTGACTGGACCACGCTCGACGCGGTGTTCTGCGGGCTGCCGCACGGCACCACGCAGGAGATCATTGCCGCGGTTCTCAGGGCCAACCCCGGGATCAAGGTGCTCGACATGTCCGCCGATTTCCGGCTGCGCGACAAGCACACCTATGCGCAATGGTACGGCCATGAGCACCGGGCGCTCGAACTGCAGGGCGAAGCCGTCTACGGCCTCACCGAATTCTACCGGGAGAAGATCACGTCTGCCCGGCTGGTCGCCTGTCCCGGCTGTTATCCGACCGCGGCGCTGCTCGCGCTGGTGCCGCTCGCCAAGGCAAAACTGATCGACGTCGACGACATCGTCATCGATGCCAAATCGGGCGTCACCGGCGCCGGGCGCGGCTTGAAGCAGAACACGCTGTTCAGCGAGGCGGGCGAGGGGCTGTCGCCCTATTCGGTCGGCACCCACCGGCACGCGCCCGAGATCGAGCAGGAGATCGGCGTCGCCGCCGGCTCAGCGGTAACGGTGAACTTCACGCCGCATCTGATCCCGATGGCGCGCGGAGAACTCTGCACGTCCTATGTCAGGCTGAACCGTGGCGCGACGCCGGACGATCTGCGGGCCGCACTGGAGAAGGCATACGCCAACGAGCCGTTTGTGCATGTCGTCAAGAAGGGCGTGCTGCCGCAGACCCAGAACGTGCGCGGCTCCAACTATGTGCAGATCGGCGTCGTCCCGGACCGCATCAAGAACCGGGCGATCGTGATTTCCACGCTCGACAACCTGGTGAAGGGCTCGGCCGGGCAGGCGATCCAGAACATGAACTTGATGTTCGGATTACCCGAGACGGCCGGGCTGGAGCAGATCGCGCTATTTCCGTGAGGTGCTGCAGTGGACGAAGTGACGCTGCAATTCTACCGCGATAACGCCGAGGCCTATGCCAAGCGTACGTTCACCTCGCGCCAGGCGCGGCTGACGGCGTTTCTGGCGCAGCTTCCGCCGGGCGCTTCCATTCTCGAACTCGGCTGCGGCGCCGGCGGCGACACCGCGGAAATGCTGGCGCGTGAGTTCGATGTCCGACCTACCGACGGATCGTCGGAAATGGCGGCCATCGCCTCAAAGCATCTCGGCCGCACCGTCGAGACGCTGCTGTTCCATGAGCTCGACGAGATCGAAGCCTATGATGCCGTCTGGGCCAATGCCTGCCTGCTTCATGTGCCCAGGCCAGAGCTTGCGGAGATACTTGCACGGATTCGGCGCGCGCTGAAACCGGGTGGCGTGTTCTATGCCAGTTATAAAGAAGGCGAGGCCGGCGGGCGCGACACGCTCGATCGCTACTACAACTATCCCTCGCAGGATTGGCTGCGTGCCACCTATGCCGAGGCGGGGAACTGGAGCTCGCTGTTGATGGAGCGCGGCGAAGTCAAAGGCTTCGACGACAAGATGGCGTCGATGCTGTTCGTCGTGGCTCAAAAAACAACTGACGGTGAGCTGCCGGGCATCGAATTCCCCCGCTAATCAAGCGGGGAATTCGTGGACCCTGTGGCGGCCGAGCTACAGAATCGGGGACAAGAAACCAGTAAAGATACGGTTCGAGTACCGGCAGCACGTCTGTCGGGAAGGGCTGGGGCCGCCGGATTGGAAATGCCGTACATGAAAATGAAAAAGTACTTGCTGGCCACCGCTCTCGCTGGTCTGGGATCAGCTCCGACGATCGCTGCAGACCTGGCCGCGCGACCTTACACCAAAGCCCCGGCACTGGCAGCCGTCTACGACTGGACCGGCTTCTACGTCGGCGTCAACGCTGGAGGGGGGCTCGGACGCAACCGCACTCAACATCAGCCGTTTCCGGGCCAAAACTATTCGCTTTACCTGCAGCCCGAAGGCCCGCTCGGTGGCGGGCAGATCGGATACAACTGGCAGACCAATTCCGTACTCGGGCCGATCGTCTTTGGTGTTGAAGCGGATATCCAGGGAGCCGGCCTCAGCGACGACCGCACCAATCTGAATTTTGGGGGTCTGCTCGTTACGAACTATAGCCAGAGGCTCGATTGGTTCGGAACTGTTCGCGGGCGTGTCGGCCTGGCCAAGGGACCGGTGCTGAGCTACGTCACGGCCGGCTTTGCCTATGGCGACGTCAACACGACGATAACTCAGTCGGTACCGGGTCCGGCTGCGGCGACGTTTTCAACCGATCGCCTCCAGGGTGGATGGACCGTAGGCAGTGGTGTCGAGGCTGCGCTGGGCGGCAACTGGACCGGAAAGATCGAACATCTCTACCTGAATCTCGGCAACAGGACGGATTTCACCGCGCCGCTGTTCGCCCCAAGCAATGTCAATACCGAGATCCGCCAACACATTTTCCGCGCCGGCTTGAACTACCGGATTGGCGGTAACTCGAATTATCAGCCGGTGGCCGCGGCCAATTGGAGCGGTTTCTATCTCGGCGGCAATTTCGGGTCCGGCTACGGCCGTGACCGGAGTTCACTGAACGTGCCGCTTGGTCCGTTCGTGGACACCTTCAACCTGGCCCCCGACGGTTTCGTTGGCGGCGTGCAGGCGGGTTACAACTGGCAGGCGGCCAATTGGGTATTCGGTGTTGAGGCCGATATCCAGGGATCGAGCCTGCAAGACGACAAGACGTGCGTGTTGACCTGCAGCGCGGGCTTGTTCGCGGCTTACGATGCCAAGCTACCGTGGTTCGGCACTGTTCGGGGCCGCCTTGGCTATTCGGTCGGACCGACACTGTTCTATGCGACGGGCGGTTATGCCTATGGTAACGTCAAGACTCGCGTCACGACGGATTCGTTCGTTGGCGTGGTGTCGAACACGTTCGAGACGACAAGGAGCGGCTGGACCGCGGGTGCCGGCATCGAAACCCCGTTCACCCTGCTTGGATTGCTCGGCCCTAACTGGACCACCAAGACCGAATATCTCTATGTTGATCTCGGCTCCACCTCAGACAATTTCATTATCGGCGCGACTCCGGCAACGACCACCCGTTCGGTGACCGAGCATATCTTCCGCACCGGCATAAACTACCACTTCAATTCGCCAGTCGTTGCGAAATACTGAGCGCGGTTTCAGAGATGCCAATGAAAAACCCCGGAGCCGAGCTCCGGGGTTGTTGCCTGGGGTCTCGTGTGTGGAAGGCCTCAAACCACCCTGAAGATCGCCAGCGCCAGCACGGCTTGCGCGAGGAAGCCGACGGTGAAGGCCAGCGTGCGGAATACCGGCAGGCCCAGCGTGTAGACGATAAGGTGCGCGACACGCGACCAGAAATAGACGGCGCAGGCGAGCACGGTCCATCTGTCGGAATAGTCGATCGCGTGCAGGATCAAGACCAGCGGTGCGAAGATCACGAGGTTCTCGACCGCGTTGTCATGCGCGAACATCAGCCGATTGGCCCAATCCGCGTGCGGCTTGTCGTTGCGCGACGGGTTGGCCATGGCACCGGAGAGGCCGCGCACCTGACAGCGGTTGATGATGTAGGGGATCCACATCAGCCCGGTCAAAATCACGGTCAGAGTCAGCCAGAACAATTCACGCGTGATTGGTTGCGTCATCGGTTTCCCCTCAATCGATTTCGATTCCCGGCACGGGATATCAGGTTATATCCAACTGCCCGCGGCCGCGCTACGCGCGGACCTTGACGTAACTGCCGGGCGCGTCCTCGATCGGCGGCATCTCCTCGGAACCGACGGCGCGTGCGGGCACGCGCTCGGGGTCGATGCCCTCCAGCCATTGCAGCCAGTCGGGCCACCACGAACCCTTGTGCTCGGTGGCGTTCTTCAGCCAGTCGGCGAGCGTGACATCCTTGATGTTGTCGTTGGTCCAGTACTGGTACTTGCCCGCGGCCGGCGGGTTGACCACGCCTGCGATGTGGCCGGAGCCGGACAGCACATATCTGACCGGGCCACCGAAGAACTGCGAGCCGTAGAGCACCGAGTCCGCCGGCGCGATGTGGTCCTCGCGCGTCGCCAGATTGTAGATGGGTACCTTGACCTTCGACAGGTCGAGCAGCGTGTTGTCGAGCACCATGCTGCCGGAGGAGAGCCGGTTCTCCAGATAGCAGTTGCGCAGGTAATAGGAATGGTTGGCCGCGGGCATCCGCGTGGCGTCGGAATTCCAGTGCAGGAGGTCGAAGGAGGCGGGCGGCTGTCCCTTCAGGTAGTTGCTGACGACATAGGACCAGATCAGGTCGTTGGAACGCAGCATGTTGAAGGCCATCGCCATCTTGCTGCCTTCGAGAAAGCCCCGTGCTTCCATCTCGCGCTCCAGCGTCGCGATCTGGTCTTCGTCGACGAATACGAGCAGATCGCCGGCATGGGTGAAGTCGACCTGCGCCGCAAACAACGTCGCGGAGGTGACGCGCTGGCGCCGCTTCTCGGCGAGCCAGGCCAAGGTCGAGGCGAGCAGGGTGCCCCCGACGCAGTAGCCTGCGGTATGAACCTTCATCTCGCCCGTCACCTTTTCGATGACATCCATCGCGGCGAGCGGGCCTTCCTTCATGTAGTCGTCGAAGGTCTTCTTGCCGAGCTCCTTGTCCGGATTGACCCAGGAGATCACGAAAACCGTGATGCCCTGATCGACGCACCATTTGATGTAGGATTTTTCCGGCTTGAGGTCGAGAATGTAGAACTTGTTGATCCAGGGCGGCACGATCAGAAGCGGCGTGCGCAACACCGTCTCCGTGGTCGGCGTGTACTGGATGAGCTGCATCAGCTCGTTCTGGTAAATCACCTTGCCAGGCGTCGTCGCCATGTTGACGCCGACTTCGAGATTCGTCGGATCGGACTGCCGGATGCGCAGCATGCCCCGCCCGGCCTCGATGTCCTCAGCCAGCATCTTCATGCCGCGAACGAGGTTGTCGCCGTTGGAGGCCAGCGTCTCGCGCAGCACTTCCGGATTGGTAAGCACGAAATTCGACGGCGCGATCGCGTTGGTGATCTGCTGAACGTAGAACTCGGCCTTCTTGCGCGTGTGCGGATCGACACCTTCGGCGTTCTTCACCAGCTCTTGCGCCCATTGCGCGGTGAGCAGATAGAGCTGCAGCACAAAATCGAAGAACAGATTCGATTTCCACTCCGGATCCTTGAAGCGCTTGTCGCGCGGCGACGGCTCGATCGCAGGCTTGGCCTGTTCGCCGGCCATGCGGCGCATCGCAGAGCCCCAGAGCTCGAGATATGCTTTACCCATCCTGATCTGCAGGGCTTCGGCGCGCTCCTTGTCCGTCAGCCAGTATTCCGCCACCTTGGTGAAGGTCTTGACGACCTCGCCGATTTCGCTGGGCGGCTTGTCCTTTGGTTCACCGTTCTCGCGAGGTTTGAGATAGGCCGCGAGCGCCTGGCCGCTCGTCTCCATCGCCTTCGCAATATTCATGGCAAAGGCTTCGGCGTTGAATGTTTTCGATGCCTGGGTCTCGGTGTTGACGTCACTCATATCAAGCACACTATAGGTTCGTTTCGCATTCGTCACCGCGCCCATTTGCCGTCAACGGGCTTGGCGTTAACCTGCTGCACTGCGATAAACTTCTCGTGTTGCGACACATTAAGGCCGCACCTGTCGCATTTGCTCTTTGGGCTTTAATCGTTTCGGGCAACAATGGTTTGAACGGTTCTAGCGAAATCAACGCCGCGGGACGATTTGGCGTTGCAAGGCTCGTACCAGCGCATAGATGCCATCGCGGTACGCGTGCGCTGCATCAGGTAGTTGGGGATTTCCGGGACGGATGCCGGTGGATCGAACGATAAGGCTGCGGTCGGTTGCCACGCTGCTTGCAACGGCGCTTGCGCTCGGCGGCTGCTCGACCCAGATCGCGGACATGCCGGGCCTCGGCCTGCCGGCTGATGCGCCAGAGCGTCCGAAGGAAGCTGGTGGCTATCTACCGGTTCATGATCTGCCACCGGACCGCAACGAGGAGGCGATGAAGCCGGCCGAGTTGGCTAAAATCCAGGCAGAATTGACCGCCGCTCGCGACCGGCAGGCAACCGCCGCTACCCCGCCAAAACCGGCCAAGAAGTGAGATAGCCTTAGTTTGGACGCGTTTTCTACCGCAGATAAGTCTACGCAATCTGCGCAAACTTGATTGCTATGCGAACCGGTCACCACCCCGGATCAAGTCCGGGGCAGGCTTTCGCCTGAAAACGCCATAAAAACTGGCGCTGCCGGGCTCCCGTGGTAAAAGAACCCAATTCAACCGCATTGCGGGTCCAGAGCCTAGAGACCTCGCGCCTGAATTCGCTCCAAATCCTTGATTGGGGGCGATTTTTGGACGAAGCCGATCGGGTTTCGTACCGCGCGCAGGTTCCGTTCGATTCTGTCCTGCCGGTTGTCGGAGCAAGGGTCCCATGGAAGATTTTTATCGCATTCGCCGCCTGCCGCCTTACGTGTTCGAGAAGGTCAACCAGGCCAAGGCGGCCGCGCGCAATGCCGGGGCCGACATTATCGACATGGGCATGGGCAATCCGGACCTGCCGACGCCACCCCATGTGCTCGAGAAGCTGAAGGAGACGCTGGGCAAGCCGCGGACCGATCGCTACTCGGCCTCGCGCGGCATCAACGGCCTGCGCAAGGCGCAAGCCGCCTATTACGGACGGCGGTTCGGCGTGAAACTCAATCCGGACACCCAGGTCGTTGCGACGCTGGGTTCGAAGGAAGGCTTTGCCAATGTGGCGCAGGCGATTACCGCGCCCGGCGACGTCGTGCTGTGCCCCAATCCGAGCTACCCGATTCACGCCTTCGGCTTTCTGATGGCGGGCGGCGTGATCCGCTCGGTGCCCTCGGAACCGACCCCGCAATTTTTCGAGGCGGTGGAGCGCGCCATAATTCATTCGATCCCGAAGCCGATCGCGCTGATCGTCTGTTATCCCTCCAATCCGACCGCCTATGTCGCCGAGCTCGATTTCTACAAGGATCTGGTGGCGTTCGCGAAGAAGCACGAGATCTTCATCCTGTCGGACCTGGCTTACGCTGAGGTCTATTTCGACGACAGCAATCCGCCGCCCTCGGTGCTGCAGGTTCCCGGCGCAATTGACGTCACCGTCGAATTCACCTCGATGTCGAAGACGTTCTCGATGGCGGGCTGGCGCATGGGCTTTGCGGTCGGCAATGAGCGGATCATTGCCGCGCTGGCGCGGGTGAAATCCTACCTTGACTACGGCGCGTTCACGCCCATTCAAGTCGCCGCCACCGCCGCGCTGAACGGGCCGGACGATTGCATCAAGGAAATGCGCGATACCTACCGCAAGCGCCGTGACGCGCTGGTCGAATCGTTCGGCCGGGCAGGGTGGGAAATTCCGCCGCCGCAGGCTTCGATGTTTGCTTGGGCGCCATTGCCCAAGGCGTTCGAGGGCGTCGGCAGCATGCAGTTCGCGACCCTGATGGTGGAGAAGTCGGGCGTGGTGGTTTCGCCCGGTGTTGCCTTCGGCGAGCATGGCGAAGGCTATGTCCGCATCGCCATGGTGGAAAACGAGCAGCGTATCCGCCAGGCCGCGCGCGGGGTGCGCCGCTTCCTTGAAAGCGGCATTGAAACGTTGCACAACGTGGTTCCTCTCGCCAACCGGCGCTAATTCCTTTTATTGCAGGTTCTCTCATTCATGGTCGCACCCCTGAGAGTGGGTATCGCGGGGCTCGGCACTGTTGGTGCCGAAGTCGTCCGCCTCATCGAAGAGCAGTCGCGGACGCTTGCCGAGCG
The DNA here is from genome assembly GCF_032917945.1 of Bradyrhizobium sp. sBnM-33. Classification (NCBI taxonomy): domain Bacteria; kingdom Pseudomonadati; phylum Pseudomonadota; class Alphaproteobacteria; order Hyphomicrobiales; family Nitrobacteraceae; genus Bradyrhizobium; species Bradyrhizobium sp. sBnM-33. The sequence goes on along the minus strand of NZ_CP136624.1, from coordinate 5,719,322 downwards.
CAGCGGGCGCGGTGTGCGCGTCGTTGCCGTCACTGCGCGCTCGAAGGCGAAGAAGCGTTCGCTCGATCTCCGCGGTATCGACTGGGCGAAAAGCCCGCTTGATCTGGCCAGCAACGCCAACGTCGACTGCTTCGTCGAACTGATGGGCGGCTCCGGCGAGCCGGCGCTGTCGGCGATCGAGGCTGCGCTAAAGAGTGGCAAGTCGGTGGTAACTGCCAACAAGGCGCTGATCGCCAAGCACGGCGTGCGGCTGGCGAAGGCGGCCGAGAAGCACGGCGGCGCGTTGAACTACGAGGCGGCGGTCGGCGCCGCCATTCCGGTGATTAAGACCTTGCGCGAAGGGCTTGCGGGCACCGGTGTCAACCGCGTCTACGGCATCCTCAATGGCACCTGCAATTACATCCTGAGCCGGATGGAGCATGAGGGATTGTCATTTGCCGAATGCCTGAAAGACGCGCAGCGGCTCGGGTATGCCGAAGCCAATCCGTCCTTCGACGTCGATGGCCATGACACGGCGCAGAAGCTCGCGATTCTGGCGAGTCTTGCCTTCGGTACCAAGGTGGCGCAGAGCGCGGTGTATGTCGAAGGGATCTCCTCGATTGCACCGGAAGATTTGCGTGCGGCCGAAGAACTCGGCTACCGCGTCAAGCTGCTTGGCGTGGCGGTGCGCACCGCCAAGGGTATCGAGCAGCGCGTGCATCCGACCATGGTGCCGAAATCGTCCTCGATCGCGCAGGTGATGGGCGTCACCAACGCCGTGACCATCGACGGCGAGGGCATCCCGCCGATCACGCTGGTGGGGCCGGGCGCCGGAGGTGCAGCGACCGCGTCCGCCGTTGTTGCCGACATCGCCGATGTGGCGCGCGGCATTCGCGCCAAGCCGTTCGGGCGTCCCGTCGATCGGCTGCGCGACACCACCAAGGCGCCGATGGAACGGCACGAGGGCGGCTACTACATCCGCTTGATGGCGCGCGATCTCGCCGGCACCGCCGCCACCATCGCTACGCGCCTTGCCCAGCAGAAGATCTCGCTGGAGTCGATCGTGCAGCGCCATCCCGAGGGTGTCGACTTGAATGGCGCCACGAAGAAGGGGTCACCAGTTCCGGTCATTCTGATTACCTACGCAACTTCAGAGGATGCGGTGTATCGTGCGCTGGAGGCGGTGCAGCGCGATAAAGTGATCAGCGGCCGGCCGCAGGTGATACGGATCGAGAAAAACTAGCGCGCGATTTGCAAGGGATTGCGCGTCCAACGGTTGAAGACGGGCCGGGGGCCCGGTGTGAAGATTTAAGGAGTGCTCGCTATGTCGACCCATATTTCCGTTCCGCCGCAATTGCTGCTTGAGCGCATCCTGACGCTTGAAATCGTGCGGGTGACGGAACGTGCAGCCGTTTCGGCCGCGCGGCTGCGCGGCCACGGCCAGGAGAAGGCGGCGGATCAGGCTGCCGTGGACGCGATGCGCCGCGAGCTCAACAAGCTGCCGATCGAAGGCACCATCGTGATTGGCGAGGGCGAGCGCGACGAGGCGCCGATGCTGTTCATCGGCGAAAAGGTCGGGCTGAACGCAGGTCCTCAGGTCGATATCGCCGTCGACCCGCTGGAAGGCACCACGCTATGCGCCAAGAACATGCCGGGCGCGATCGCGACCATGGCGATGGCCGATGGCGGCACGCTGTTGCACGCGCCCGACGTCTACATGGAGAAGCTTGCGATCGGACCGGGCTACGACAAGGGGGTAGTCGAACTTGACGCGTCGCCGGCCGACAACGTCCGCCGCCTCGCCAAAGCCAAGGGGGTCGAGCCCGGTGCGATCACGGTGCTGGTGCTGGATCGCCCGCGCCACGCCGACATCATCGCCAGCATCCGCTCGACCGGCGCTGCGGTGCGGCTGATCACCGACGGCGACGTTGCGGGCGTGATCCATTGCGCCGACCCCGACAACACCGGCGTCGACATGTATATCGGCACCGGCGGCGCGCCCGAGGGTGTGCTGGCGGCGGCGGCGCTGCGCTGCATCGGCGGCCAGATGCAGTGCCGGCTGATCCTCGACAGCGAGGAAAAGCGCGAGCGCGCCCACAAGATGGGCGTGACCGATCCGAAGATGATCTACGGCATCGAGGACATGGTGCGCGGCGACTGCCTATTCGCGGCCACCGGCGTCACGACAGGTTCGCTGCTCACGGGCGTCAAGTTCCGCAAGGATGCTGTGATCGAGACCGAAACGGTGGTGATGCGCTCGGTGACCGGCACGGTGCGTTACATCAAGGCCGAGCACCGGCAGCTGGATAAGTTTCACCTGGATTGAGACTCATCGTCATTCCGGGGCGCGAAGCGAACTATGGTGCGCAATTGCGCACCTGAGAATCTCGAGATTCCGGGTTCGATGCTGCGCATCGCCCCGGAATGACGACAAGAAGAAACAGGGGAGGCGCTCGTGTCCGACGTATCAGCCGTAAAAGCGCTGGTGTTCGACGTGTTCGGCACCGTCGTCGACTGGCGCACCAGCCTCATCAATGGTTTCACGGAGTGGTCGAAGACCTCAGGCATTAACGCCGACTGGACCGCGCTCGTCGACGGCTGGCGCGGCGTTTACATGGCCTCGATGGATGAGGTGCGCAAGCATCCCGAACGCGGCTATCAGATCCTCGACACGTTGCACCGGCGCTCGTTGGAAAAGCTGGTCGCGCAATTCGCGATCAAGGGACTGAGCGACGCCGATCTGCACTACCTGACGATGGGCTGGCACCGCCTGCATCCGTGGCCCGATAGCGTGCCAGGGCTGACGCGGCTGAAGACAAAATACATCATCTCGCCGCTCTCCAACGGCAACGTCGCGCTATTGACCAACATGGCAAAATTCGCCGGCCTGCCGTGGGATCTCATCATGTCGGCGGAGTTGTTCGAGCACTACAAGCCCGATCCGGAAACCTATCTCGGCGCCGCCAAATTGCTCTGCCTGCCGCCGGAGCAGGTGATGATGGTCGCCGCGCATAATGGCGACCTGAAAGCCGCGCAGCAGAACGGCCTCAAGACCGCCTTTGTCGCGCGACCAACCGAATACGGCCCGCACCAGAAATACGATTTCGAGGCCACCGGCAATTGGGACATCGTCGCCAAGGATTTTGGCGGCATCGCCGACCGGCTGGGGTGCTAGTTCTTACTCCTGTACCGGATGTAGGATGGGTGGAGGGCAGCGATACCCATCACCTTCACGTATTGCAGCTGATGGGTATCGCTTTCGCTCGACCCATCCTACGCACTGGCCTGCTGATCTCCGCCGCGTACTATCCCGCGCCGGCCTGGATCACGCCGAACCAGCCGAGGCCCCTGTAGGTCTCATAGCCGGGCGTGGCGTGGAACGCGACCAGCGCGCCGGAGCGGTCCTGATGGAAGCCGGAGCGCCGCCCTTCCAATGGAAGCGAGATGCGTTCGGTGAGCAGGCCTAGGCCGTCGGACGCCGCGATCACCCGGAAATTCGAATCGACCAGCAGCACGCGCGCCTTGTCGGCTGCGCCGACGCGCACGCCCTGGACGATGGCGCGGGCCTGCGGCTCCCAGTCGAAATGAATCGCCAGCACGCCGGTTGGTTTGCCGTTCGCCTTGCCGCCTTCGCGAACGCTGGCGCAGTAGGTCACGACCTGTGCATTGCCGAGCAAGGGTTGGCATTCGACGTCGCCGGCGGCGTAATCGTCGCCGGAGCGCAGGGCTCGCGCCACGCGAAACCACTTGGTCTGCGCCACGTTCTGGCCCACGACGCCGAAGCGATCGGCGCGGCCGTTGGCCAGCACATTGCCGTCGAGATCGCAGAGCCAGAGATCGAGATAGACGGTATAGGCGCCGAGGATCACGGACATCCGCTCCGACACATGGCTGACGGCGGCAGCGCTTGGCTCGGCCGCGCAACCGACCACGGCGGAATCGGTTGCCCACCAGCGCACGTCGCAGGTGCGCTCATAGAGGTTGCGGTCGATCAGCTCGATGGCGTTGAGCGACAGATCCACCATGCGCTCGCCGCGCGAGCGGTCGGCCATCTGCGCGATCGAATTCATCAGATTGCCGGTCCGGTTGGTGAGCTGGGTTTCGAGCTCGCGGGCAATGGTCTCGACCTGCTGGCCGACGTTACGGACTTCCTGCGCCACCACGGCAAAGCCCGCACCTTGCGCGCCGGCGCGCGAACTCTCGATCAACGCGTTCAGCGCCAGCATCTTCATCTGGTTGGTGATCTTCTGGATCGACTTGGTCTTCTCGCAGGCGACCTGGTTGACCTCGGCGGTCAATCTCGCGATCAGCGCGGAAACGTCGGAGTCGTCCTCGGCGCCCGCTGATTTGGCCGGCTGTTTTGCGGTCGTTGCGGTTTGGGAGCGAAGCGCGACGGACATTGGCGGGAATTCCTCAGTCTTTGTGCGGATGTCGATCTTCTGCGGATCGGCGGGACTCAAATGTGAGCGTATTCGACTCCTTTGTCGGGGATCATGGCTAACGATTGGTTTAAGTTCCGCCGCCTTACGGTAGTTTTGCAGAGACAGGTTGCATCTTCTTTGTGCAGGTCGGTTTTGGCGGCAGAGGCCGGGGCGAGGTACCCGGAGCGGCGCGAGCTGATTCGTTCGCTGTGGCGGCTCGCCATTGCCCCCGTTTGCGTTTGCCGACAGCCCGCTTTGCCCCTATCTCTCGAAGGCATCATGACCCTTCCCGCATCCGCACTTCCCGTTGAACTGCCGCCGGCGTTTCTCGGCGTATTGCGTTCGGCGACTGGCAAATTGTGGCGCGACCGGCTCGACGCCAGGGGAGCGGCGCGGGCGCTGGCGATCACCCAGCGCTACCAGTTGCCGGAAATGCTGGCGCGCGTACTGGCGGGCCGCGATGTCGGGATCGAGGAGGTTCAGGATTTTCTCGATCCGACCATCCGCAAACTGATGCCCGATCCACACACCGTGACGCAGATGGAAGTGGCGGCCAAACGTATTGCCGATGCCGCGCTGCGCGGGGAAAAGGTTGCGATCTTCGGCGACTACGACGTGGACGGGGCCACGTCCGCGGCGCTGCTCGCCTGGCATTTGCGCCATTGCGGGCTCGATCCGCTGATTCATATCCCGGATCGGATCTTTGAAGGCTATGGCCCCAATGTCGAGGCGGTGCGGGCGCTGGCCGCCAAGGGCGCAACGCTGCTGGTGACCGTCGATTGCGGCACCACCAGCATCGAGCCGCTGGCGGAAGCGCGAAAGCACGGCCTATCCGTCGTCGTCATCGACCATCACCAGACCGGCGATGAATTGCCGGAGGTCGACGCGCTGGTGAATCCGAATCGCCCGGACGACCTCTCGGGGCTTGGTCATCTGGCAGCGGTCGGCCTGGTGCTGATCACGCTGGTCGCCGTGAACCGCGAATTGCGCGGCCGCGGCTTTTGGACTCCTGAGCGGCCGGAGCCGGATCTGCTCGGCATGCTGCACCATGTGGCGCTCGGCACCGTGGCCGACGTCGCGCCGCTGACCGGGCTCAACCGCGCCTTTGTTGCCAAGGGCCTGATCGCGATGCGGCGCCGCGACCATGTCGGGCATACCGCGCTGATGGACGTGGCGCGGCTAAACGGCCCGCCGGAAGCCTGGCATCTCGGTTTTATGCTGGGGCCGCGCATCAATGCGGGCGGCCGGATCGGGCGCGCCGATCTCGGCGTGCGGCTCTTGCTGGAGGGCGACGTCTCGGAGGCCGCGCGGATCGCGGCCGAGCTCGACCGGCTGAACAGCGAGCGCCGCGTCATCGAGCAGGCGGCAGAGGCGCAGGCCGAAGCCGAGGCGCTGGCCTCGCTCGGGCTTGAAGATAAGGGCGCGGTGATCGTGACCGCTGCCGAAGGCTGGCATCCCGGCATCGTCGGCCTCGTCGCCTCGCGGCTGAAGGAGAAGTTTGCGCGTCCGGCTTTTGCCATTGCGCTCGAGCCCGGCGGCATCGGCACCGGATCGGGCCGCTCGATCTCGGGCGTCGATCTCGGCAAGGCCGTGCGGCAGGCGGTGAAGGAGCGGCTTTTGATGAAGGGCGGCGGCCATGCCATGGCTGCCGGCGTGACGCTGCGCAAAGAGAAGCTTGCGGAGTTTCGTGCCTTTATGGAAAGCGCGCTGGCCGAGGACGTCGCCAATTCCCGTCACGAGAACGAGCTGTTCATTGATGGCGCCGTTAGCGCGCGCAGCGTGACCGTGGAATTCGCCAATACGCTGAACCGCGCCGGGCCGTTCGGCGCGGCCAATCCGGAGCCGGTGATCGCGCTGCCGGCGCATCAGCTCGTCTATGCCGACGAAGTGGGGCAGACGCATTTGCGCGTGCGCTTCAAATCGGGCGATGGCGCCATCGTCAACGGCATCGCGTTCCGCGCGGTCGGACAGAAACTCGGTCACGCGCTGACGCAGAACCGCGGCCAGCTCTTGCACGTGGCTGCTACGCTCGCGGTCGATCGCTTCCAGGGTTCGGAGCGCGTGCAGTTGCGCGTGCTCGACGTCGCCGTGCCGGATCCGGGGCCGGCCGTGATCAGGTAGAACAAGAAACGTCTCAATCAACAAACAGAACGGGAGAAGAAATGACGGGGCAGGTTAGGGGCAAGGTCGCGCTGGTGACGGGCGGCGCATCCGGTATTGGCGAAGCGGTTTGCGAATTGCTGGCGCGCGAGGGCGCCTCTGTCGCGGTGACTGATGTCGATAATTTGAGAGGCCCCGAGGTCGTTGCGCGGATCAAGAAGGCGGGTGGGGAGGCGAGCTTTTGGCATCATGACGTCACCAGCGAGGAACGCTGGATCGAGGTCGTGGCCGATGTCATGAAACGCTATGACCGGCTCGACGTGCTGGTCTCGAACGCCGGCATCGGCATTTCGGTGCCGTCGATCACCGAGATGTCGCTTGAGGATTGGCGGCGGCAGACCGCGATCAATCTCGACGGTGTGTTTCTGTCGGTGAAGCATTGCCTGCCTGTGATGCGCAAGACCGGCGGCGGCTCCATCATCATGATGTCGTCGCTGGCGGGCTTGCGTGGCGCGGCCGGGCTTTCTGGTTATTGCGCGACCAAGGGCGGCGTGCGGCTGTTCGCCAAGGCGATCGCAATGGAGTGCGCGACGTTCGGGGACGGCATCCGCGTCAACTCAGTGCATCCCGGCATCATCGACACACCGATCTGGGGCAAGATTCCGGTGGGAGCTACCGGCAGCGGGCAGAACGCGCCGATCGATCCGGAGGAGCGGGCGAAAATGGCAACCCCGCTCGGCCGTGCCGGGCAGGCCGAAGAGATCGCGCAGGGCGTGCTGTATCTGGCCTCCGATGCATCGCGCTATGTGACGGGAACCGAGCTCGTGATCGACGGCGGCATGAATGCGGGCGGGGTGGTGCGGCGGGCGTGAGCGCCAACGGGGCGAAACCCGCTTCTTTGCAGCGTCCGCGCTAGAGCGCGCCGCTATTTGGACGCCGCGGTAAATTGTGCCCGCAGCCAGGCCTGCACCGCCTCGATCGGCTCCGTCAGCGGCCGGCTGCGGTCGCGCACCAGATGCAATGAGAAACCCTCAAGTTCCGGTCCGAACGGGACCACCAGCGTGCCCTGCGCCAGTTCGTCGGAGACGAGCAGCAGGCTATGCAGCGCGATCCCGGCGCCGGCGACGGTCGCCTGGATCGCATGGGTCTCATCGCTGAAGCGCAGACCCGCCCGCGCATCGATGCCGTCAATGCCGGCAATTTTCAGCCAGCGACGCCAGGTTGGATTGCGGGGATCGCGACGATACCAGTCGAAATGCAGCAGGGTTGCTGACCGGAGGTCGCTCGTTTTCTTGACACCGAGGCGCGGGCTTGCGACCGGCGCGAAGCGATCGACGGTCAGCGGCTCGGCGACCAGATCGGGATAAGGTCCGGGGCCGTAGCGCAGGGCGAGATCGGCGGCGCCCGAACCGAGGCCAACGACTTCCAGCGAGGCGAGCAACGTGAGATCGATGTCCGGCCGTGCCTTGCGAAAGGCAGCGATGCGCGGCACCAGCCACTTGGCCGTGAAAGCAGGCGTCGCGGAAAGCGTAACCGCGGCGCGCCGCTGCCTGCGGCTCAAGCCGTCGATGACGCGCGCAAAGGAATCGAAGCCGTCGCGCAGAACCGGCAGCAAGACTTGCCCCTCCGCCGTCAGCACCACCTGGCGAGTGCGCCGTTCGAACAGGCTTACGCTGATCGCTTCCTCCAGATGCCGCACCTGATGACTGATCGCCGTTGGCGTGACGTGCAGTTCGTGGGCTGCGCGCTTGAAGCTCAGATGTCGCGCGGCGGCCTCGAACGCGCGCAAACCGGTCAACGGCGGCAGTCGTCTCATGGCTAAAGCCTATGGATGAATGAATTTCAACCATAAGCTGAGTAGTTTGCGTTTGTCAACGCGGATTCTTCGCACCAATGTATCGAAAATGGATGAAGGAAGTTGAGCCATGAAGCTGTTACGAATTGATTCGAGCGCGCGTTGCCAAGCCTCGGACCGGAGCCCGCGGGGATCGCACACACGCAGGCTCACCGCGCGGTTCACCCGGCGGTGGCTGCAACACCGGCCGAATGATTTTCTGGTCAGTCGAGATGTCGGCCAATCACCGCCGCCGCCGGTGACCGAAAAATGGATCAGCGCCGCCTTTACGAAGCCCGACCAACGTGAGCCTTGGATGAATGAGGCGCTCGCGGAAAGCGACGCGCTGGTCGATGAACTGATCGCAGCCGATCTGATCGTGGCTGGCGTGCCGATGTACAATTTCGGCATGCCCGCGCAGTTCAAGGCCTATATCGACAACGTCGTGCGGGTCGGCCGCACGTTCGGTTTTGATCGTTCACGGCCAGACGATCCCTATACGCCGCTGCTGGCAGGCATGGACAAGCGCCTCATCCTGCTCGGTTCGCGAGGCGACTACGGGTACGATCCCGGCGGACGCATCGCTCATATCAATCATGTGGAAGGTGCCATCCGCGAGGTGTTCGCGTTTCTGGGCGTCACCGCATTCCACAGCGTTGCAATCGAGTATGACGAGTTCGGCGGCGACCGGTTGCAGGCGTCGATTGCGGCGGCCGAACGCACCGTCGATGATCTGGTCGACCGGCTGCTGCAGGAAGCGGAGCCGCGGCAAGCGGCTTGAATGCTTGCGGAATGGCGCGGAAGTAATCCGTCATTGCGAGGAGCTCGCGACAAAATTGCAAAGCAATTTTGTGCTGAAGCGACGAAGCAATGCATTGCTCCGCTTGCGGCGGCATGGATTGCTTCCGCCTTCGCTCGTTGAGCTACGGCGGACAAGTCGCTTCGCTCGCAATGACGGTGGAGCTACCCGCCCTGCCTCAACCGCGCGAGCACCTTCAGTCCGCCGTAACCGTCCGCCGGCAAAAGCCCCATCTTGGTCTGATAATCCTTCACCGCCTTCATGGTGTCGTTGCCGACGCGGCCGTCGGTGCCGCCGGTGTCGAAGCCGACTTTGGTCAGACGCGTCTGCAGCTCCTGCACTTCGGCGAGCGTCAGTGCGCGCTCCGAGCCGGGGAAGGGCTGGATGAAGGGCGGCGCGCCCAGAATGCGGTCGCCGAGATGGCAAATCGCGAGCGCGTAGTTCATCGACGGATTGTAGCTTTTGACCGAATAGAAATTCGGGCCCAACAAAAACGTCGGGCCGCCTGAGACCGGCACCCACATCTGCGCCGACGCATTCGGCTGCGGAAACGGCTTGCCGTCGGCGCGCGTGACGCCGGCGCTGGCCCATGCTGCATAGGTCCGGCTGCCGCTCGAAGCACCGCCGGATGCGCGGACTTCATAGCCCCAGTGTTCGCCGCGGTGATACTTGCCGCGGTTGAGCAGGTAGCGCGCGCTGGAGCCGAGCGCATCGTCGGGCTTGCCGAACGGCGAGACGCGGCCGTCCTTGTCGTAGTCCATGCCAACATTGAGCCAGACTTCCGGCATCCATTGCGTGTGGCCCATCGCGCCGGCCCAGGATCCCCGCATTTCTTCCGGCGTGCTCCAGCCGCGGTCGACGATCTTGAGCGCGTTGATCAGCTCGGTTTCCCAATAGGCGCGGCGACGCGGCTCGTTCCAGGCCAGCGCCGCGAGCGCAGGAAAGATCGGGCGCATATGGTTCTGCTGCACCAAGGGATCGCCATAGGCGGACTCGACGCCCCATAGTGCCAGCAGCGTGCCGCGCTCGACGCCAAAGTCCTGCTCGATCCGCGCGAACAGCGCCTCGTGTTTCCGGAGCGCCTCGCGGCCGTTGATGATGCGCCAGTCGGAGACGCGGCGGTTGATGTATTGCCAGATCTGCTCGTGGAATTCCGGCTGCTTCTGCATCTGCCGGAACACGCTCATGTCGGGCTCGATCCGACCCATCACCCGCGTCCAGGTCGCGTCCGAAATGCCTTTTGCCAGAGCACGCGCGCGAAAATTGTCGCGCCACTGGTCGAAGCCGGGCGGGGCGGCCAAAACGGGAAGCGTCGTCGCAAGCAGAGCGCCGGTACCGAGGCCCAGCACCGTGCGGCGGGTTGGGACTTTCTGGGAATCAGGCTGTTTCATGCCCGCAGTCTAGCGGCATGGCTGGCCTGCGCCAAAAGCCATGACGCCGCGGGAACCGGCGCTTCTTCACAAATCCGCGGCGATTCTGGCCAGCCAGCGGCGGATCAGGCGTTGGCCGTTGGGAGAAAGCCCCGCCGCCAAGCGCAGCTCGATTGCTTGCGCGTGCCGCCGGCATTTGTTGAGCAGGGCCGCGCCCCGCCGCGTCAGCGTCCATTGCAGTACCCGGCCGTGGCTTGGGTGCGGGGTCTTCCTGATCGCTCCGTCGCGCTCGAGATTGCGGATGATGACGCCGACCGTCTGCGGCGTCAGCATCGCCACCCGCGCAAGCTCCGCGCCGGACAGGCCGGGGTAGGCCCTGAGCATCGTCAGCACCACGAATTGCGGCGCGGTGACGCCGAGCTCGGCCAGCGACCGCTCCATCGCTAGCCGCGTCGCGCTCTGGGCCTGGCGCAGCAGATAGGCGAGGTAACCTTGCTCGCCGCGCTTGCCCTCGCCGGGCGGCGGCGGCCGGATCATCGCGAATGCGGGATCTTCGGCGGATCTTTTGCGGTTACGGGCTGCGGATTTCCGCTCGGCCGGCTCTTCGCGATTTCTCGTTTTTCGCGCGTGGGCGTTTTGCGGCCCATGCGATCGTGCACTCGCCGAAGTTACGATCTTGCGCAACATATCAGTGCTCTTATAATAAATCAGAGCACTGATAACATGAGGCACAAGAGATGTCACACGCCCGCAAAGAGTACCGAGACTTCATGTCATTGACGCCGGACGCTTACGAGGCCGTACTGGCGCTCAGCCAGGTCGCGGGGAAGGCGGGCATGGACAAGCAATTGCTCGAGCTGATCAAGCTGCGCGCCTCGCAGATCAACGGCTGTGCCTTCTGCGTGCAGTACCACATCCTGGAGGGCGAAAAGCTCGGCGTGCCCATCGACAAGCTCAATCTCGTGGTGGTCTGGCGCGAGGCGCCGCAGTTTTCAGCGCGCGAGCGTGCCGCGCTGGCGTGGACGGAGGCGCTGACGTTGCTCGCAGATGGCGTCAATGACGAAGTCTATGCGCAGGCGAGCGCGGAATTCTCTGAGAAGGAGCTCGCCTATCTCACCTCCGCTGTCGCCTCGATCAATGTCTGGAACAGATTCGGCGCCGCGTTTCGCTGGACGCCGCCGGCGCGGAAGAATCACGCCGCCTGAGCGGCACGGGTGCTACAAGCCGGTTTGGGCGAGTGGGTCACGACCGAACCGGTTATTTCCAGACCTTCCCGGCACGACGCTTAGGACGATCACCACCAGCAAGGTGATGATCCATCCGCTGACGCTTGTTACGCGGGAAACAATGGGAATCGCGATCGCCGCGAGCATCCACCATCCTGAAACATTCAGATCGTGTAGCCGCTTCACGGTGACGGCAATGAGCGGCCAAAGGAGGACAAGCAGCACCAGCAGGATCGACCAGTCATGGCTGACATCGTGGCGATCGTAATAGCGCACGCGCGGAACGGTGAGGTTGCGCCATATCCGGATCAACAACGCATTAACAATCACGATGCCGAAATAACCAAGCCGAAACTCCTGGCGGCTGATGCGGCCTTCCAGCGACAGGAAATACCAGGCGAATGTGGTGAACATGCTATGGGCACGGATTGCGGTTTGTATTTCAATACCACGTTACGCCGCCAGCGGTTAATGCCGACGGAATCCACTGCAGAGATTTGAACGGTTCCGCGTTCGAAAGCGAACCGGTTTTCGATTAGTTCTCGCGGCGTTCCCGCGCGGCATGACGCAGCACATTCTCCGGCAACGCATGTGCGACGGCAGCCGCCGCCGGCGGCTCGGTCCCGATTTCGTGGCCGCGGCCGCGGATCAGCCGTTCGTAGGAGGCGATCAGGGTGGTGTAGGGGTTGACCCAGATCCAGCCGTCACGCGTGAACACCTGCACGTCGAAGTGGAGGTGGTATGACGTGCCGTTCGGGAAATCGAGATAGTTGGAGACCACGCCGATCTTCTCGCCCTCGGCGACCCGGCGCCCGTTGAGGATGCCGTCCGCATCCATGGCTGAAGGGTTCATGTGCATGTAGCGAAAGCGGATGTGCTCTTTGCTTGTGTTGATCTGCAGTGTTGCCGCCTGTTGCTTTAAGGAACGGATGATGACGCCGTCGCGGACGGCGATGACCGCCTGTTTCCTCGGATGGCAGGAGTTGTCGGCGCCAGGGTTCGGCGGGCAGGGCGCAGGACGGATGTCCTGGCCCTGGTGACCGAAGCCGGCCGCACATTGGCCGACCTGGAAACTGCGGGCTTCGCAAAAATTGTCCCGCCACGGATAGACGCCTTGATAGGTGCCTTGATAGGTACCTTGGCGTTCGCCGGATTTGCGCTTGGCGAACTGCTGCGAGCTGACCCGGGCCGGAGCTTTCTCCAGCGGAAAGCGGATCTGCGAATAAGCAATAAGGTCGGCGCGGCCGCCGCGCCTGCGTGCGCCGCTGTTGGCGATGATGTCACCGCTCGGACGATAGCTGAAGTCGGGCGAAAGGGTGGCCGGCCGTTCAGCAACCTCGGAGGAAACGTCGAAGCGCGGTCGCGCCGGCTGGCCTCCGGCGATGCGCAGCGCCTTCAGGAAGCGCTGGGCAATCGGGTAAGCCTCGCGGCAGGCCAGCCGCCGCGCTCGCGGCGCTGAATCGAGGCATTGGATCGATACCACGTAGGGCACGCCGAAACGGGTGAAGGCGTAGCGCACATAACCTTCGCGAATGAAACGGCGCATGTCGGGGTATTGCGACGCCAGCGCCTTGACCGGCTCGCCCTTGCCGCCGAGCGGATCGGCAAGATCGTAGACCAGGATCGAGCCCGTGATCTGCACCTCCACCGGCCGGGCGAAGGTTCGCGACGGAAGGCCCTCACCGGCGCCGGGATCCAGCGAAAACACCGCGTCATAGCCGGAGGGGCCGGCGTAAAACAGGTCGACGGGGCGGAAGCCGGCCTGATGGCGTGACACCGCCGGGGCCTGCGTGCCACTGGCCTCGGCCTCGAGATAAGCCGCGGTATCAAACGGCAACAGCACCGGCACCGGACTGCGGCCGATTCCCGCGAACATCGCCGAATTGATCGCGTTCAACTGCACCAGCGCAGGCGTCGCGCGCGGATCCCATGCCGGCACCCGCCGCTGGCCTGCGAAGGTGAAGCGCGACGCGATCGCCGGCCGGGAACTGATCTCGCTGCTAAGCTGATCCAATACGGCGCGCCATTCGACGCGAACGGCCGACATCGACGGCGTTCTGAACTCATTGGCGGAAACGTCGGCAATCCCGGCGGGGAGCAAACAAAAGGCTGCCAGCCAACCCGAGAGCAAGCGGACAGCCATTGTACCCAATGCATCGCCCCCCGGCGTATGCCCCGTAGCCTATGGCGCGGTCTTAATCCTTTGCGCGCTCGACGTAGGAGCCGTCCTCGGTCATGACCACGATCCGTGTTCCCGTTCCAATGTGCGGCGGCACCGAGGTGCGTACGCCGTTGGAGAGGATAGCAGGCTTGTAGGAGGAAGACGCGGTCTGCCCCTTGGTGACCGGCTCGGTCTCCACAACTTCGAGGGTTGCGCGCTGCGGCAACTGGATGGCGACCGGGTTCAGGTCGTGCATCGACAGCTTCACCGTCATGTTTTCCTGCAAGTAGGGCGCAGCCGAGCCTACGATCTCCTTCGAAACCTGGACTTGGTCATAGGTCTCGGCATTCATGAAGTGGAAGCCGTCGGCATCTTCGTAGAGGTAGTTGAAATTGCGGTCCTCGACGGTGGCCTTCTCGACCTGGTCAGTGGTCTTGTAGCGTTCCGACACCTTCACGCCGTCGCCAATGCGGCGCATTTCGATCTGGCTGACCGGGGTTCCCTTGCCGGGATGGATGTTTTCGGCTGACAGGACGACATAGAGCTTTCCGTCTTGCTCGATGACGTTGCCCTTGCGAATAGAACTGGCGATGACTTTCAAAGCTGCTTTCCCGAATTTCTGGCCTTCGGCCGAATCGGACATGGGCGTCCGCAGGGCCAATCAGGCGGTTTCGGGCTGCAACATACTGATTTTGCCCGTCGATGCCAGCGTTTTACGGCCGTTTCAGCGAGCTGCTTGAAGCCGTAACTAGCCGGATTTTGCCCCGTTGCATGATGAGGCTGGCAAGCAATTGAACGATGGGACCGACCGTTGCTGATGGGCTTGGAGGTAATGTCTTAGGCGGTTCGCGAAGACCCGCGGCTTCAGCGGCATGCGTCGACATCGATCGGGCGAATGGACAAGGAGAGCGTCTTTCGACATGAAATGGCCGAGCTGGAATTGGATCTTGCCGCTTCCTCCGGCTCGCCGTATCCGACTCAAAGAAAGTCAACAATATCAATGGTATTTACCGATTCCCTGAACACCTTGATTGGCTCCGCGGAGGATGCCGGTGGATTCGGAACCGCCTGCGATGGTTGATACCGGCCAGCTCTCGCCTTGGTGGTCGGCCGCGCGGCATGCCGATCGCAAGCCGTTCCTGACGGCGCGAGCCGCGATCACGACGGCAGTGCGAGGCTGGTTCGACGAGCAGGGTTTTACTGAGGTGGAAACCGGCATCCTGCAGGTCTCGCCGGGCAACGAGACGCATTTGCATGCCCCGCGCACCGAAATCATGGGCCATGATGGCACGCGCGCGACGCGCTATCTGCGAACGTCGCCGGAATTCGCCGCCAAGAAACTGCTCGCCGCCGGTGAAGCCAAGATCTTCGAATTGGCGCGCGTGTTCCGCGATCGCGAGCGCGGCGATCTGCATCTGCCCGAATTCACGATGCTGGAATGGTATCGTGCCGGCGCAAGGTATGATGCTGTTATGGCCGACACCATCGACGTGATCGTACATGCAGCGCAGGCGACCGGGATCGGGCAGTTCTCGTTCCGGGGCAGAACGGCCGATCCCTTCGCCGAGCCGGAACTGCTGACGGTGGCATCCGCATTCGAGCGCTTTGCTGGAGTCGATCTGTTGGCCACCATCAACAATGGCGAGGGCGATCGCGCGACGCTTGCGGCGGCAGCAAAACCGCGGGTGCGGATCACCGATGACGACACCTGGTCGGATATTTTCAGCAAAGTGCTGGTCGAACATGTCGAACCGAATCTGGGGCAGGGGCGTTTGACTGTCTTGTTCGAATATCCGGCGCCGGAGGCCGCGCTGGCTCGGACAAAGGCGTCCGATCCGCGCGTCGCCGAACGTTTTGAGGTCTATGCCTGCGGCGTCGAACTCGCCAACGGATTTGGCGAATTGACCGATGCCGCCGAACAGCGCCGCCGTTTCGCCGCTGATATGGACGAGAAGGAGCGGCGCTACGGCGAGCGCTATCCGCTGGATGAGGATTTTCTCGCAGCGGTTGCCGCGATGCCGCCGTCGAGCGGCGTCGCGCTCGGTTTCGATCGGCTGGTGATGCTGGCAAGCGGCGCGCTGCGGGTGGACCAGGTGGTGTGGACGCCACCGGCAGGAGAGACATGAACAGGATCGATCCGAAACTTTTGGCAACGCTGCGGCAGCCCGCCGATCTCATCGAGCGGGGGTTGGCGAAGACGGCCGATCTCGCCGACCTCGAGCGGGTCGCCGCGCGCTACGCCATCGCGGTGACGCCTGATATCGCCAACCTGATCGACACGGAAAATCCGGACGATCCGATCGCGCGGCAATTCATTCCGAGCGCGCTCGAACTGATGAACGGGCCGGGCGAGAATGCCGATCCGATCGGCGACGACGCGCATTCGCCGGTCACCGGCATCGTCCATCGCTATCCCGATCGGGTGCTGCTCAAGCTGGTGCATGTCTGCGCGGTGTATTGCCGCTTCTGCTTCCGCCGCGAGATGGTCGGCCCGGGCAAGGCAACGGCGCTGTCGGAAGCCGCCTATCGCGACGCGTTGAATTATATCCGTGAGCACAAGGAAATCTGGGAAGTCATCCTGACCGGCGGTGATCCGCTGATGTTGTCGCCGCGACGGTTGGCTGAGATCATGACGGACCTCGCCGCCATCGATCACGTCAGGATCATTCGCATCCACACCCGCGTGCCGGTGGCTGCGCCTGCGCGCATCGATGGCGACATGATCAAGGCATTGAAAGTCGAGGGCGCAACGACCTGGATCGCCGTTCACGCCAATCATCCGCGCGAATTCTCGGGCGAGGCCCGCGCCGCCTGCGCGCTGCTGGCTGACGCCGGTGTTCCGCTGGTGAGCCAGACGGTGCTGCTTCGCGGCGTAAATGATGATGCAGCGACGCTGGAAGCACTGATGCGGGCCTTCGTTGAAAACCGGATCAAGCCCTATTACCTGCATCATGGCGATCTGGCGCCGGGGACCGGGCATCTGCGCACCATCATTGCGGAGGGACGGGAACTGATGCGCAACTTGCGCGGCCGCGTCTCGGGCCTGTGCCAGCCGGATTACGTGCTCGACATTCCCGGCGGCCATGGAAAGGCGCCGATTGGACCGAATTATTTGTCGCATGCAAGTTCCGGGGAATGTGAATTATCCTCGGAAGCGCAGTATCGTATCGTCGACTATTGCGGAGACGTTCACTTCTATCCGCCAAAGCCGTGATCGGCGATGACGGAGAACGGCGAGGAGAAACGGGAGCAGCTGGAAGACGAAGGCCACCGCGGAATCGAAAACGCCGTTCTGCTCGGCTTCTTCGTGCTGCTGGTGGCCGCCGGAATCTCGTTGCTCGGTACCATGGCCGATGTACGAAAGGCACAGGACTGCGCCGCGCAGGGACGGCGAAACTGTGCAACGATCGACGTGCCCGAACGGACACGATAAGTGAGTCTAAAAGGCGGAGAATCGGGATGCAAAGAACAATCTTGTCAGTCGCGCTGATGGTCCTGATCGGCATGCCTGCTGCGTTCGCGCAGGGCGGAACGTCGACGATGCCAAAGAATAGCCCGAGTGCCGGAGGGATTCCGGAAGCGCCGATCGGACACCGTCAACCCCGCCGCAGCGATGTGCCCGAAAAGAACCAGCCCGACCCGAACGATCCCTTGAGCAAGGAAAACGCAGCGCTCGACCGCAAGATCAAGAGCATCTGCCGCGGCTGTTAGGGCGCGCACGGCTCAGTAGTCCAGATCCGACAAGAACGTCGTGTTCACGATTTCGAACTCGGACTGCAACCAATTCTCCAATAGTTCAGCGCGCGTCAAGCGATGCGCTGTAGAATCTGCTGTGCTGCATTTCACCGGGTGGTGATCTATGCCCGAAAGCTCAAGCAGCGTATCAAAGCTCGCCTGGCGATCCTCGCGATTTTCCACTTCGGCGAAGTAGATCGTATGGTCGTGCTTTCCCATTGCCCAGCAAAGCTGAACGCGTGTTTGGTCGGCGGCAGCAAACGCCGAAATGGGAGCAAGAAGAACTGCAACTGGAAGACTAAGTTGACCATCGCATTATTCCAAAAAAATGTTGTTCAAATAAGTGGCACCGCGGGGACTACGGCTTAGTTGCAGGTCTGGCAGTGGCAGGATCATCCTTGGCAGCAACGTCGATAGCTGCTGGCGTTGCTTTTGAGCGTGCCGTCTGGGTTTCGTTCGATGCCCTCGGGTCGCCTGCCGGCCTGTTCGCGAAGGTGAGGCCAAACGCGACGATGATGGCAGCCAAATATGACAGGTATAGACCCGCAGTCCACCGGCGGTATGCACGCAGCTCGCTCGCACTCAGGTTGCTCGGAAATCGTCTCATGAGAGCCTCGTTCAAGACAAAGCCCCCGGGGCGAGACAATAATGCTGAGCGCGATACGTGAAGTACGCCACAGGCGGTCAATTTTGATGGGTGTGCGACGTCTCCTTGTCAGGTGAGCGGACGTCAAGCCGCGCGCCGAAAAGGCATGCGTTTTCCGGAAAGTAATCCAGATTGCGATTTCCCCATGGAGCTCGCAGCTCTATTGAAACGGAAGCAGGGCGCGCCGATCGCGTGCCCAGCGGCGTT
The DNA here is from genome assembly GCF_032917945.1 of Bradyrhizobium sp. sBnM-33. Lineage (NCBI taxonomy): Bacteria > Pseudomonadati > Pseudomonadota > Alphaproteobacteria > Hyphomicrobiales > Nitrobacteraceae > Bradyrhizobium > Bradyrhizobium sp. sBnM-33. The sequence continues at coordinate 5,700,844 of NZ_CP136624.1, read as the reverse complement.
ATCATTCGACTCGAGCGGCTAGAGCATGATGATTTTTGGTTAGATCGATTGGGCCGCAGACGCGCTTCACCTCTCCCGCTTGCCGGGGAGGTCGGCGCGAAGCGCCGGGTGGGGGCTCCCTCCACTCGGGCAGTGTCGCCCGCGGAGACACCCCCACCCCAGCCCTCCCCCGCAAGCGGGAGAGGGAGCGCACCTTCTTGGTGGTCGCAATCAAATCTAATTTCATCACGCTCTCGAGGCCGAGCGCTCCTCCCGGAAGTTCCCCGATTGCGCATTTCGCCGCGTCTGCACCGCATCGGCCAGCACGTTCAGCGCAGATACCGTCGTCTCCCAGTCGATGCAGCCGTCGGTGATGCTCTGCCCATAGGTCAGCGGCTTGCCCGGCACGACGTCCTGGCGGCCGGCGACCAGATTGCTCTCGATCATGACGCCGGTGATGCGCTGCTCGCCTTCCGATATCTGGCGCGCGATGTCGGCGACGACCAGCGGCTGGTTCTCCGGCTTCTTGTTGCTGTTGGCGTGGCTGGTGTCGATCATGATACGCGGCGCCACGTCGGCGCGGGCAAGTTCGACGCAAGCGGCATCGACGCTTTCCCGGTCGTAGTTCGGCTTGTTACCGCCGCGCAGGATGATGTGGCAGTCCTCGTTGCCGGTGGTTGCCGCAATCGCCGAGCGTCCGCCCTTGGTGACCGCCATGAAATGATGCGGATGCGAGGCCGACTTCACCGCATCGGCCGCGATGCGGATATTGCCGTCGGTACCGTTTTTGAAGCCGACCGGGCAGGAGAGACCGGAAGCGAGCTCGCGATGGATCTGGCTCTCGGTGGTGCGCGCCCCGATCGCCGCCCATGCTATCAGGTCGGCAATGTATTGCGGCGTCGTCATGTCGAGGAATTCGGTCCCGGCCGGCAGGCCGAGATTGCTCACCGCCGACAGCACGTTGCGGGCGAGCCGCAGGCCCCTGTTGATGTCGAAGGAGCCGTCGAGATTGGGGTCGTTGATCAGTCCCTTCCATCCGACTGTGGTGCGCGGCTTTTCGAAATAGACACGCATCACAATTTCAAGGCGGTCGGAGAGCTTTTCGCGCAGCGCGGCGAGCCGCTCGGCGTAATCAACGGCCGCGGCGGGATCGTGGACCGAGCAGGGGCCGACGACCACCAGAAGGCGGTCATCGGTGCCGTGCAGGATGGCGTGGATGGCATTGCGCGCCGCCATCACGACGCGCGTCGCGGTCAAGGTGCGCGGTATTTCACCCATTACCTCCTGCGGCGTACTCAGCTCTTTCAGTTCGCAAATTCGAAGGTCGTCGGTGGTGCTCAACACGGCTGTGGCTCCTGTTTCTAGGAAACCTGCCGGCCAACAAAAAAGCCGCCAGGTTTGGCGGCTGTTCGGACTTCTTGCTTCAATTCGTCAGATTGAGCGCGATCCTCCCACCGCCAGCGAGCTGTCGTAGCTAAAATACCAAAAGTTGCTGGCGGCGAGCATGATCATGGCGGGCTCTATAGCGCACCGGCCGGGTCTTGTCATCCCATAATCGGCGGCGTCAGGATTTGCGCGCCGCGAGCGCTATGCCGAGCAGTGACGCGCCGCCGAGCACGAGATTGATCCCAACCAGGAGGCCGATCGCCCATTCCGCCGAACCCGGCAGCCCGGCGACAATGATGAACGCGATCAGGAGGTCCATCACGCCTGCGATCAGCAGCCAGGACCAGCGCTCCGACAATTCACGGCGGTGCTCCAGCGCGTACATGATGGTGACCACGCCCTCGGCGAGAAAATACGCGCCGACCACGATGGTGAGCGTGAGGACGCCCTGCACTGGCCGCGCCAGCAAAATCCCGCCGGCGAGAATGGCCAGCGCCGCCGAAAACTGCGACCACCAGAAGCCCGGCATCTGCCGCGCCCAGTAAGTGACGAACAGCCCGGCAATGCCGCCGATCAGAAACATCCAGCCGAGGAAGATGGTAACGGCGAGGCTTGCGAGCGGCGGCACGATCATCGCAGCCAAGCCGAGCAGGGCGAGCACGATGCCTTCGAACAGGGAGGCCTTCCAGTGCGTCTTCACCGCGGCGTTCATTTCGGACTGCAGCTTGCCGATATCAGGGGGAACATCTTGGGCCATTGGAAACTCCCGATGCCTGCCGCGCCGAGTGTCCAATATAGCCAGTACGCCGCCTCCGGGTAACAATTGTTCGCCGGGCTTTTCGAGCGAGGTCAACGACGGAAGGATGACGCTCAGCTCGGCTCAGGCGCGGACGAAAATCCGTCGGAGGACGTTCTGATGCGATTGCGGCCAAATACATAGACCGCCGACGTGGCCAGCAACAGCGCCAAGCCTATCAGGATGGAGGTCATGCCGAGCGGAACGAGAAGCAGCGACGCATTGCGCTGCGGATTGACGAACCAGTGATGAAGCGAGGTCAGGACGAAAGCCGCGCCCGCGAAGCCCGCACCGCTGCCCACGAGCAGCAGGGCCCACATCCGCCGCAACTGGCTCAGCCGCTCACGCGCGATCTCGGTGCGCGGCGCATGATGGCGGCCGACGCGCCGTACCAGCCGGATGGCAAACCCGATCGAACTGAAGCCGATGAGCAGGCTCGCCGCCCCCAGCAGCATTCGCACGTTAGGGCCGAGATCGGGATGTTTCTGCAGCGTCAGCAGCGGAAAATCGAATGCCGCATGCAGCGCGACCGGCGCGAACAGCGCCAGCGCCCAACTCGAGATCCGCGCCCAGTCGCGATGATGGCGATGTGCGCCCAGCGCCGTGCCGGCGCGGGCGATCGCGATATAGGCGCCTGCGATGATGCCGAGCGCGCCGTGAAACGGTACCGTCAACACGCTGCGCAAGGCGGCCAGCGACCGCCACATGTCGGCGTGTTGCACGAGATAAGCGAGGTTTTCGTAGGCCGCGAAGCCGAGGCCTGCGGCCGCACCGTAGACCACCGTGTCCATTGGGTCGGCAAACGCACGGCGGCGCACCGGCAATGACACTAGAATGATCACGAGGACTTTCACGATCTCTTCGGGCGCGGCGACCCCGAAGATCGAACGCAGACCTTGCGTCATCCAGGGATTTCCCGGCACCGCGAGGATCGCAGCAAACGGGGCGCGCGCAATGCCCAACAGAGAAATGCTGGCGGCTCCGAGTACGAAAGCGAGCCACACCCGCGCGGGTGGGCCGGGGCGCTCGTCCGCGGCAATGACGAGCCAGAGCACCAGCAACGCCGGCGCGATCGCGGCAACGCCGATCGATGTAGGGAGAGCCTGCAGCAGCAACATCTGGGGAACTTTACCTCGTGCGAGCGTAAATGGCCGCAAACCTAGCCGTTTGCAAGAAAGTCAGACGCGACTCCTTGTCACCAAGGAACCCGGCCGAATCCGGCGCCGCTCAGGCCGCTGTCCGTTGGCCGATCTTGCCCTGTACCACCAGCAATCCCGCCAGCGCGACCAGCGCGAAGCCGGCGCCTGCCAGGAACGTGCCCTGCGGCCCTGCGATGTCCCAGAGTGCGCCGGCAATGACGCTGGCCGCGAGCATCGCTACGCCGCCGAGCAGGTTGAAGAATCCGTAAGCCGTGCCACGCAACTCGGCCGGCGCGGTATCCGCAACAAGCGCGGCCAGCAGTCCCTGCGTCAGTCCCATGTGCAGGCCCCAGAGAATGACACCAAGCGCAACACCGCCCACCGACGGCAGCAACGCCAATGCGATGTCGGCCACAACCAGCACCAGTATGCCGCTCGCCAGCACGGCCGTGCGGCCCATGCGATCCGAGATGACACCAGCAGGGTAGGCCGCGAGGGCATAGACGATATTCATGGCCACCAGCACGGCTGGCACGAGCGCGATCGGCACTCCGACATTCTGGGCACGCAGAACGAGGAAGGCCTCGCTGAAGCGCGCCAGCGTGAACACGCCCGCGACCGCTACCACCCACCAATAGGCTGTTCCGAGGTTTTTGATCTCGGCCATGCTGATCGGATTACGAACGGTGCGCAGCGCGTGCGGCCGGTCCGGCTCACGCACGGCGAGAACGATCAGGGCCAGCGCCAGGAAGGCAGGAATTACGGCAACCCAGAACACCGCCGTGAAGTTGTCCGATGTCCACCACATCAGGGCGATGGCGAGCAGGGGACCGACGAAAGCGCCGATCGTATCGAGCGATTGGCGCAGCCCGAAGCTCGCGCCGCGCAGATCGGCCGGCGAGAGATCGGCCACCAGCGCATCACGCGGGGCGCCGCGAATGCCCTTGCCGATCCGGTCGACGAAACGCGCGGCCACCAGCCAGCCGACGGTTGGCGCAAGCGGAAATACCGGCTTGGTGAAGGCCGCGAGACCGTAACCGATGGCTGCTAACCATTTGCGTTTTCCGAGCCAGTCCGAGAGCGCGCCGGAAAATATCTTTGTGATGGAGGCGGTCGCCTCGGCGATGCCTTCGATGACGCCGACCGTCACCATCGATGCGCCGAGCACGGAGACCAGGTAGATCGGCAGCAGGGCGTGGATCATCTCCGACGAGATGTCCATCAGCATTGAGACGAAGCCCAGTACCCATACGCTGGCCGGAATGTCCCTGATCGAATAGGCCGGCCTGGTTTCAGCAACCATGTCGCTTCTCGCGTCGCCTCATTGCGCCAACAGCCGCCGGCAGGCGTCAACAAAGACCTCTGCGCCAGTGACGATGTCGGCGTCGGCGGTGTTCTCGGTCCAGTGATGGGAGATGCCGCCGATCGAGGGCACGAACAGCATGCCGGCCGGCATGATGGTTGAGAGAATCTGGGCGTCATGGCCGGCGCCGCTCGGCATGCGGAGTGATTTGCCGTCGGCAAAAGCTGTGCTGGCAGCCTCGATGGCCTGCTGGAACGAGGCATCCATCCGCGCGGGGGTCCCGGTGCGGATGCGCTCCACCGCAACAGTGCAGCGGCTCTGGGCGTTGACCTCCGCGGCCATGCTGTTGAGCAGCTCCTCCAGCCGCGCAATCACGGCAGGATCGTCGTCGCGAATCTGGAACAGCATTTCCGCCGCTCCCGGGATGATGCTGGGCGCGCCGGGGTCGAGCGTGATGCGGCCGGTGGTCCACACCGTACGCGGGCCGCTGGCGGCGGGAAAACGATCGTCGATAGCGACGCAAAACCTGGCGAGTGCGAGGCCCGCGTCCCTGCGAATGGCCATCCGCGTGGTGCCGGCGTGATTTTGTTCACCCGTGAAGGTGATGCGGTATTGCCAGATTCCGACGATGGACGTGACGATGCCGATCTTGAGACCGCTGCTTTCGAGTGTCTCGCCCTGTTCGATATGGGCTTCGAGATAACCGATATGCCGCCCTTGTTCGCACTGCGCGCGGGCGCGGCCGGCCAGGCCTGCATCACCTAACGCCTCACGCATGCTCCTGTCATTGTTGCGGTCGCGCGCGGCATCGATATCGGCTTCGGTGACGCCACCGACATAGGACCGGCTGCCAAGGAAGTGTCCGAAATGGCCTTCCTCGTCGCACCATGAAGCGACTTCGACGGCACCGTTTATATTCGGATCGGGATTGATGAGGCGGGCGGCTTCGAGCGCATAGACCACGCCGAGCGGTCCATCAAGCCAGCCCGCATGGTTCTGGCTTTCCAGATGCGACCCCGCCAGCAGTTTTGGCCCGGGCTTCGCGCTGATGCCGAGGACATTGCCGATGCCGTCGATCTCGCCCGCGAGGCCGGCCTGGGGAAGCCGCTGCACCAGCCACGCCAGCGAGCGCAGATGCGGTTCAGAAAAGGTCGGCTTGTGAACGCCGGTCTTGTAGGCGCCGATGGCGCGCAGCGCATTGAGATCGGCGAGGACACGGTCGCCATCGACGCGCGAGGAAATGTCAGCCATGCTTTCCGTAGTTCTCCGGAGTAGAACAAAGTTCCTGTTACCGTTCTCGGAGTAGAACAAAGTTCCTGCCGCGTCGCCAGCCACGTTTATCCATCACGCGGACAGCAGCGCCAATGCCACAACGGCAAGCCACGCCACGATGATGAGTGCCGTCACCGCGCCAGCGGTGATTCTGGCCTTCTCCTTGCACGTGCAACCGCGCATTCTTTCCGCAAAACGTGTGTCGTCGATTGAGGCTCTTGTGAGACAACCTTAATCGTTCAATCTCATCGAAGGGAAGTCGTTCTCTTGGTGCGGAGTGGAACGTGTTGCGCGAGCAATCCCGGCTGGCGGCGCGCCAGAGAAACTCGACCGTGCGGCTGAGCGAACCGAAGACGCCTTGCGTCAGAGATTGATCGAAGGTCTCGTCGGCGAAGTTAGGAGAGGTGGCCTCGCCGCATGCCGATCACGGAATGACTTTCGGTCATGCGGAGAGCCAGACAATGAACTTTGGTTGCGGTCGATGGGTATCCGACGCGGGCTTCGGAAGCGTCGAACTGATGCTTTTCGCGAGCCCCTCTTTCAGTTTAGCGAGTTCTTTCGCGCAGGGATCTCGATCCATACAGTGTTCCCAACGGTTGCTCCAAGGCGAGTAGGCCAAAGCGCATCAGCAAGCCGAAGCCACACGGGTGCGCTCCCCATGTTTGGGTAGGGCAATCGCATATGAAAAAAACCGCGCGGTAGCGATACTTGGTCGGGGTACGCATCGAATGTGCGGGTTCGCCATTTGCACGCCGATTCCGTTTTGTTCTCCTTCCGATTCCGGAGCGGGCTGCGGTTCTGCGGCCGGTAGGCCCTTCCCAAGCCGCGGAAGAGACTTGCGGAATTCCATATGCGATAGCCCTACATGCTGGGGGCGAACGCCTCGATGCGCAGACTATCCAGCGTCCCGCCCTGTGGATCCTGAACTCATCAAGGGTTCTTCCAGCCGCAATCAGTTTGGAGAGCCAGCGCGGCGTTTTACCTCGGCCCGACCACGTCTCTAAGGAATTGTCGGGGTTTCGAAATTTTGGCTCCGCCTTCGGGTATGGTCGGCGCTCCGGGCTTGCGGGCGATTAATTCCGTAACCTTGCGAGCCAACTGATCGAGTGCTGTTCGAGTTTCGTCTTCTCGTGCTCGATCTTGTCGCTCAGGATTGCGCCGAGCCTTTCGTGCAGGTCCCAGAGGTCGTCGAGCGACATTTGCTTTAGTTTGCTGTCTCTCATGTCGCTCCCCAAGGAGCATGAAAGCTGATCCCCGATTAAACCAGGCGCTTTAAAAGGAAACGCCGCCCTAGGGCGGCGTTTCAACAAGAAACTGATCGCGGATTTAAGCCAGAGCGGTCGCTTGGCGCCTCCGCCGATAGGTCATGTACCCGACTCCAGCGAAGCCTAGGATCATCATTGCCCAGGTGGATGGTTCCGGCACCGGCGCCACGTTTCCTGCAAAAGCGAACTGCTTCAACTGGCTGAAGCCTTCGGGGTCAAAAATGACGATCTTTGAAAGCGTCTGACCATCGAGAGAATGAATTCCGAGTGAAGGTGTTAGGCCATTTGTGTCCACGTTCAAGAACGGTATAATACCACTGACGTTATTTTGGTCGTACCATGTCAACGTAATGTCAGTGGTGTCGCCCGTCTGTTTTTTGTCGAACTGGGCCTGGAAAGAAAAGGCGTTGAATACCGATACGTCGCTAAATGTGAACGTAAGCGTAGTAAACAGCGGCGGGTTGCGCCCGTTCACTGTCGAGACGGTAGCCACACCGTTTGAAAAATCAGTATTGCCAATCGATGTCGCGGTGACGAGGATCGACGGATATCCAGCAACGTGCCCGGTGGTCGTGTTGCAATTGCTGCACCCGGCGTCAAAGTTCAAAAGAGGTGCGGTGATGGCCGGGTCCTGGAGGACGAACGTAGCATGCGCCGGGCTTGATGAAACAGCGGCAATCGATACGAATGCGGCCGCCAATATTCCGCGTGAATTAATCATGGTGTGATACCCCTGCGACAAACTGAAAATACGCAATAGATCTTATTCTTCGCTGGCCCCAATGTGCCAGATCTTCCCGAACCTACCATTTATTAATAGCTAGTAAAGTAAATTTGCTTTACTATTTTACCGATCGACAAATTAATTTAAACCGATCGCAAGTTGTGCCGAGGCGATCTGGCAGCCGCATTTGACCGCTCAGTGTGGATGTATCGGTGCCCGCTGGAATCGGTTGCGTCCATTTAATTTGGCGCGATGGTGTCGTGTAATTAAATGCCGCTACCAGAATAGATACACAATTTTGCTGATCTGAATGCGATGGGGCTACCTCGCAGTGGGGCTCCCCGCCATACAGCTGTTTGCGATATTGCGTACCGGCTCCCCCGAGTGAACGCCTGCATTCACTCGGGAGAAGGCAAGCCACGCGCGAAGGGGCTTTGCGGGGCAGGGCAACGCGAATGGCCTTGGCGTTCCCCTACGCGAACGAAATCAACCAGAAGTAACCTCACGCATTGATCAAGAATGTCTATTTCGGTCTTCGGCAACTCGATCCCGCGGACGACGCCGCATTTCGAGTTTTCCCGCAGAGGATGATCCCAGAAACTCCTGACGAACTCCGTCAGGTATCCGGCGGAAAGTAGCATCGCAACGTAAAGCGCAGCGCGAGGTAAAGCGCGACACAAGTTGTGATTGCAATGGCAGCCGTATCCATTTCCCTGTCCCTTTTTACTTACGCGCCACAGTCCGTTTGCCGGAACCTGCGGACGATTGGAACCTGGGCTGCGAAAATGGTTGCCTTAAGCCTCGAACGTGGTCGGCTTGGGCCTTGAATTTGGTGGCAACGTGATGGCGCTCCCTAGCGGAATCGAACCGCTCTCTCCACCGTGAAAGGGTGGCGTCCTAACCGATAGACGAAGGGAGCAAGAACAACAGGAAAATCAAGGTGTTAATGCTTGATGGGCCATGTTGGCCGCCGGCTTTCCATGTTTGATGGGGGCGGCGACGGGCGAACGTATAGTGGCGTTTGAGCGGGTGGGCAAGCCGCCCGGAAAGGCGTTCTGCGGCCGTTTCGCGCTTCCATCAGCGTCCCGACCGCACGACGAGACACGCCGCGCCGAGCAACGGATTCTAAAGCCGCATGGTGTAGGGCTGTCTTGGGGGGCTTTTCGACATGGCTTTGCTATCAAGCAAGAAGCGCGACGCGCGCAAATCATTGAGTCAGCCGGGGTGGATCACGCTCGAAGGCGGTTTTGCCGCCCGCCAATGCGTGGTGCAGGATCTGTCCACGACGGGGGCGAAGGTCACGATCGACGATCCCAACACGCTGCCGGCGAAATTGCGTTTGGCGTTTTCGCGCGACGCCAGGACCGGGCGCCGCTGCGAAGTGGTGTGGCGCCGCGGCAAATCGGTCGGCATCAAGTTCATCCGCTAATCTGGCACTGATCCGCAAGGAGCGATAAAAGGCGGGATGCGAAAATTCCTCCTGATAGTGATCGCCGTGGCGCTGTCTTCGGTTGCCGCGGTTGCGGAACAACCCCGTCCTCAGAGGCTCGACAAAGCCCCCGCGTCGGGCAAGTCGCTTCCGCTGAAGCGCCCAAGTTCGGCCAATGCATGCGCGGAATACGGCGCGGGCTTCGTCAGAATCGAAGGCACCAACACCTGCATGAAAATCGGCGGCGCGGTGAGCGTTGGAGTGGGGGTGTCCGGCGGCTCGCGTTGAGTAGATTCGCGCTTACGTCATCGGCGGCGCGATGAACCGCACAAAGCCGGGCCGGGCGGCGAGCTGCGAAAACCAGCGTTCGAGGTTCGGCAGTTTCGGTTTTGTCACGCCTTCGACGCCGAACCAGCGCCGCGCAAAGGCGCCGAGCGCGATGTCGGCGATCGTGAATTGATCGCCCTCGATAAAGCGCCGTGTCGCCAGTTGCGCCTCGACGATCCGCCACACCACGGCCTCGGCATCGACATCCTTCTGGATCGCGACCATGTCGCGCTTTTCGATGGGCGTGCGCACCAACGCCCAGAACACCGGCCGGTCGACCGGCTGCAGCGTCGAGAGTGTCCAATCGAGCCAGCGGTCGACGCCGGCGCGCGCCTTCGGCGGCGAGGGGTAGATCGGCGAGCCCTCACCATGGGCCATGCAGAGATAACGCATTACCGAATTAGACTCCCATAGCACGTAGTCGCCATCGACCAGCGTGGGTACGCGGCCGTTCGGATTCATCGCCAGATAGGCAGGCTCGCTGTTCTTGCCGAACTGCATGCCGGCATCGATACGCTGATAAGCGAGGTCGAGTTCGGCGAGGCACCACAGCACTTTTTGCACGTTGACCGAATTGGCACGGCCCCAGATGGTGAATTGTTGTTTGTTGTTGTCGGTCACCCGTTGCTCCCGCTGTTTTTCTGATTGGCTGTTAATAGCCGAAGATCAGAGAAAAAGCGCCCGTTCGCGCGGGTCCCGAGCCAATAAAATTGAGCTCTGCCGCAGTGCGACAGAGCCCGCTTCTCGCATTACTCGTGGCGTCGGCCGGTTAGTGGCCGAAGAACAGCCATAGCAGAATGATCACCGGAATAGGCACGCCCAGCAACCAAAGCAGAATTCCTCGTCCCATCGTCTCCTCCTCAAAGGTATTCGAGGAGAAAACTCGGCGTGCGAGGGGTGGTTCCTGCCCGGAAAAGAACCCGGGCGCAGGAACGTTTTAAGGTTTTGGGATTTCCGCGAGCGACAGTCCAATCCGAAACAGCGAGTAGCCGTCACGGTCGAGCGCCTCGCGCACTTCGGCGTTGACGTCGTCGGAATGGCGGCTACGCGTCAGCCGCCATTCGCTTTCGCTTGTCTGGTCAGGAAATGGCGCGTCCGCTCTGGTCACGAGCCGGTAGCTCGAATGACGGACGTGGATGAAGAAGTTGTACAAGGCCTACCAGTGACCGGTGTTCGGCATCGAGGTCCACGGTTCAGCCGGCGGCTTCGGTTCGCCCTTCTGCAGCAGCTCGATCGAATGCAGATCCGGCGAGCGGACGAAAGCCATGTTGCCGTCGCGCGGCGGCCGGTTGATGGTGATGCCCGCCTTCATCAGGCGGTCGCAGGTCGCGTAGATGTCGTCGACCTCGTAGGCGAGGTGACCGAAATAGCGGTCTTCGCCGTATTTCTCCTCGTCCCAATTATAGGTGAGCTCGACCAGTGGCGCACCGCGGTTCTGGGGAGCGGCCCTGAGCAGGCCTTCGTCCTCCGGCGCGCACAGGAACACCAGCGTGAACCGGCCCTTGTCGTTGTCGACCCGGCGTACTTCCTTCAGCCCCAGCGCATCCCGGTAGAACTTCATCGCGGTATCGAGATTGCGGACGCGCAGCATGGTGTGGAGATAGCGCATGTTTCTTGTCCTCCTGAGAACGTTCAGACATCTTGTTTGCGTTGGGCGGTTCGGGCGGAAAATAGCAGCAAAGTGCACCAGAGGTCACCGATAACGTGCGGATAAAGTGCGGGTTCGTTCGCAGCCGTTCGCACTGAGAGCTACGTGATCTCAGAAGGCCATCGATGCAGGCGAATGCGAAGCGCTCGTCGCGCAGCGGTCAGGCTGCGGGACGATGCCCCGCTTGGGCGAAGATCAAGGGCGATGCACTCGAGAGCTCGCCAAACCAACGCGCTCGCGAACCCGTTGCTCTCGTCCTCCTGTCGATAAATTTCGAACCTGGGTTCCGAGGAACGAAACCGCTACGCCGGTTTTGAATCTGTAGAGGTGTCGCATGAAACAAGATCCCGCTGAAGAGAATGCGGCGCGGGAAGATTTGCCTACAAAGTCCGAGCGAAAACTCGGGGCTTTGGTAGCTGGTGCCATTGCTCTCGTTGTCGTTGGAACAGCAATTTATTGGATCGCGTAGCCATGGTGCGCGAAGGTCCCGCTCAACAGGCTCCCTAACCAGCCGAACAGGCGCGGGGAGGCAATATTGTGCTGAGCACTCCCGCTCGCCGGGCGATATTTTTGGCAGGGCTTAACGGCGTTGCCGCGTTAGTGCTTGTTCTGGCTTTCGCTGGCTAATGCGCTGGATGTTGGTAGAGCTCGCCATTCGCACCTTCGGCGTGACATCTTAATCGCAAACCTAAAGCGTCAACGCGGTAATAAGACTCTCGAATAGCGTTACGAGCCTTTCGCCGGTCATTCCGACGGCGGCGATGATGGCCAAGGCGATAAACCCGGCAATGAGGCTGTATTCGATTGCGGTGGCGCCGCCCTCGTCGCGCAGAAACTTCCCGAGCATTTCTTTTTCTCTCGAATTTTGATCAAACCGGTGTCGCACGCTCACGTTGCGATTAGAACAACCAAAAGCGTAAAATTGCAAGATTGTCGAAATTGCGTCCCACGCGGACGGGTGATTTCGCTGCGTTTGGTCGCCGCTGTGCTTTCAGACGGATGTCGTCGGGCGGCGCCGCGTCACCGGCGTGATCCCCTACACATACGCAACCGGCTCCTTCTGCCCATTGTGGCGCTAACGGAGGGATCGACTATGTACCTGCTTTACGGCGTGCTCACTGTTGCGATGGTTTTCTTTTTCGTACTCCCGATTACCGACGCCAGGACGGCCCGGATGAAATTGTCCGTGGTGAGCAGCCTCGGCGCATTGCTGGCGGTATCGGTTATCGTGCCGCGCCTGATGCATTAACGGAGGATATGCCTGACTTGACGCGCAACGAGCATGTCGAGCGCTCCCGCAAGGACAACGGCTCGCATGGCGAGCGTGAGAGAGCAGGGACGGACGCAGTCTGGCCCTTGCGTGCGGTATTCCCTTCAGGTCAGACCTTGACGTCCACCCGCGACGGTTCGTCGGTCTGTAAGTCAGCCAGGGCCGCTTCGATGGCGGCTGCCTTGGCATGGTCGACGGCCCTTAGATCCTGATTGATCGTATGCGGCGGCGCCTTGGCGGCCTGATCGACGACGAGTTGGATTCTGGCTTGTGTCACTTCAACCGGTATGGGGTAAATGACCATGGGTGCAACCCTCCTGATCAAAACTTGTCAGGCTCGCGTTTACGTCTTGTAAAGAGGTTGGGTTAACGGCAGGGCGCCATGATGCAAAGAGGTAAACAGAAGCTTAAAGCCCCGCGCGTCCGATCAAGCTCACAACGTATTCGAGTGAAGTGGAAACCGTCTCGCGAAAAGGCGTCGAACAAAAATCTGGAGCCAGTTCTGATTCAGTCGGAACCGCAAAGGTTCTAGTGCATCTGTTCCAGCCGCTCGGCGTAGAGCCGGAATTCCTCGGCCATCTCGATCAGTTTCTTCGAAGCTTCCGGATCCTTGATGGCTTCGGCGAGCTGTCGGGCTCTGTCGGATTGTTCTCGATAGTGGTCGGCCTGGGTCATCGCAGCACCTTTTTAGATAGGTATGGACTGCGCCAAAAAGGTTCGACCGCCGACAGGGCGAGGTAACGGTATCGTAAGAAAGCAACCGTGCCCGAAACGCACCCCCTGTTCGTTCTAGGAGAACAAAGGGAGTCTTGCTCCGCTGCGCGATGGATGAAGGCCGAACTGTAGGCGCCCGTGCGGGCCGCGAGCATGGCTGTTTCGAAAGCGGAGATAACCCTATTCAGTTAGGTTAAAACCAAAATCGCGTTGTCAGTATCCGGCATTGCGATAGGGATGGCTTTCAGGAAAGCAGGCCATGGTCCCTTCGTTTCACAATGCGGACAAACCGACCCATCGGCGCGTCATGGTGGTCGGCCTGCTATTTTGCCTCGCCTTCGTCGTCATCAGCTTTTCATTGCGGCCGCAAACTGAAAGCGGCCAAGCGCTGATCAAGGCCGATCGGCTCGTTCGCACTGCGGGTGAACCACACAGGGCGAACTAGCGCAGCCCAGAAGGCACTCAACGGTCCGGCAATTTTTCGCCCGGCGATTTGTGATAGGTCGCGATGGCGATGAAGCCGGCATAACCGATCAAATTGATCAGAATTTCCATCCACACAGGCATGATGCACCTTCCGGTAGTGAAACACCGAACGGATCGTATTCGTTCCGCGCAATTCGATGGTCAGGTCAGCGGGATCGCATAGGTCGCAATGCCGTCCTCCTCACCGGCACACGAAAACCCCGCCTATATCCGAAGATCTAGACGGGGCTTTCGTGCTTTCACCTCTCGCAAGGTTGCTGCACTTATCAGCAAAACGTCGAGGCATCGGCTTCGTTCCGGCCGCAGCAAATTCTATTGCGGGTTCCGCGCGCGATATTCCATCGGCGACAACGCGGAGGTCGAACAGTGCTCTTGCCGGTTCCACCTCAGCGCCAGAATGATGGCCGGCTGGATCCATTCAGCGCGTTGGCCAAGGTCGTTTCGTAATATTCTTTGCGCTCGCGTTCGAACTTCTGCTGGGTTTGCCTGAAGCTCGCGACGCGTGCTGCGATTTCGGCACGGTCGCGCGCGAGTCTTTCTTCCTTCTCCGTCATCACCCATCCGATTTTTGTTTGATTCGCGCCCCGCCATCATTGGCGCGCGCGAATGGGGCGTGAATGGGGAGGCATTGTAATCACGTGCCGTCTGAAGCGACGGTGGTGGATAAGGTGTGGCGCATTCTTGTCGCTCATGCGGGTTCCCGTTAGCGAAAGACAAACGGGAGGTTCCAATGGCAAAGATCGATCTGGACTCATTGAGCATCGAAGAGCTCGCAGGCCTGCGCGAGCGCGCCACCGACAAGTTGTTTGAGAAAGTCGCTGCGCGCCGCGCCGAACTCGAAGCGGAACTGGAAAAACTAGCCCAATACGGCAAGCCACCGGTGAAGAAGACGGAAAGCGCACCCGCGCCCAAAGCGAAGAAGTCGGAAGAAGCCAGGGAGCCGAAGGAATCGGTAGCCAAGGCCGCATGACGCGTCGGCGTGACAAGGGCGGCGCGGCATCGGCTTGATAAGGCCGCCTTGCCAGACGTGCGTGCGGCGCTGCCGGCAGCCGCACATCGGACTGGCAATCCGAACGACCGTGCTATAATCCGCGCGGTCCAACAAATCGGAAAATGTCAGCGGTGATCGCCAAGGATTTGCGCAGCGGCGTCGAGCAGCTCGGCAACATGATCGCCGAAGCTGCATGTATCGTTCCCTTTACCGGCGCCGGCATTTCCACCGAATGCGGCATTCCGGATTTCCGTTCCCCGGGCGGCCTGTGGACCCGCAACCGCCCGATCGCGTTCGATGAATTCGTTGCAAGCGCCGACGCGCGGGCCGAGGCCTGGCGGCGACGCTTTGCGATGGAGGCAACCTTTGCCGCGGCCAAGCCCGGCCGCGGGCATCGCGCGCTGGCCACGCTCTACAAGGCCGGCAAGACACCGGCGATCATCACGCAGAACATCGACAATTTGCATCAGGCGTCAGGCTTCAGGGCCGATGACGTGATCGAACTGCACGGCAACACCACCTATGCCCGCTGCATCGGCTGCGGACATGCCTATGACCTTCCTTGGGTAAAGCAGCGTTTCGAGGAAACCGGTAGCGCTCCCGACTGCACCATCTGCGACGAGCCGGTAAAGACGGCCACGATTTCGTTCGGACAGGCGATGCCGGAAGACGCGATGCGCCGCGCCACCGAACTGGCACAGCATTGCGACCTGTTCCTGGCAGTCGGATCGTCGCTAGTTGTTTGGCCCGCCGCAGGTTTTCCGCTGATGGCCAAGAACTGCGGCGCGAAGCTCGTGATCATCAATAATGAGCCCACGGAACAGGACGACGTGGCCGATCTTGTTATCCGTCACGACATCGGAGAAACGCTCGGACCGTTTGTAGGCAATTGATCTCCAATTGATTCGCGGCTGTGCAAGCCTGTTCATAGCCCCCACAATTTTGTTTTTTTTAGTATGCGGCACAATCGAGAGTGTTATCTTTTGATTCGAGAGATTCGCGCTGCGTTATCATGATGGTCATGGTAGGGCGCGTGTTCCGGTCCGCTACGGCGACAGTGGACCGCTTTTTGAAGTGTGAGGTCCGGGGTCATGGGGTCGGACGAATTTGGGTCCAAGAAGCTCGGGGGGCCGCCGACAGGCGGGACAGGGCAGAACAGGCTTGGACCAGGTGAATACGCAGCCGGCGCACAGCGCGATCCGGCGGTGGACGCGCTGTCGGGGCTCGGCGATGCCGCAGCTAACCTTGTCGAAATATCGGGCGTCATCAAATGGTTCGATGCTTCGAAGGGCTATGGTTTCATCGTGCCGGATAATGGCTGGCCCGATGTGCTGCTGCACGTCACCGTGCTCAGGCGCGACGGTTACCAGACGGCCTATGAAGGCGCGCGGCTGGTGGTCGAATGTGTGCAGCGTGCCAAGGGCTATCAGGCGTTCCGGATCGTCTCGATGGACGAGTCCACCGCGATCCATCCGGCGCAGATGCTGCCGCCTCGGACTCATGTCAGCGTTACTCCGACCAGCGGTCTGGAGCGGGCGCAGGTCAAATGGTTCAACCGGCTGCGCGGTTTTGGATTCCTGACCTGCGGCGAGGGCACGCCGGACATTTTCGTCCACATGGAAACGCTGCGCCGCTTCGGCATGACCGAACTGCGGCCCGGCCAGTACGTGCTGGTACGCTACGGGCCCGGGTCGAAGGGCATGATGGCGGCCGAAATTCATCCGGAGACGGGCCCGTCGGCGCTGTCGTCGCATTGATCCTGCCGTACCACTGACGCAAACGTGAGCCGGACGTCGCGCACCAGCGCGGCGGCCTCTGGCATTTGCCGCAATCCTCAGGTTAGGGTTCCCGGCAATTTCTCCTGAGATATCCGGCGTGAGTGCTTTGATGAATTTCGCTTTAACGGTTGCGCGGCTTCGCATCCCAGGCCGCCTGGTGACGGCGCTGGCCGCTGCGTTTGCTGTGGTCCTCATCCTCTGCGCCAATCCTGCCGCGCGGGCTGCGAGCGTTCAGCCGCTCGAGATCGCCACCAAGTCAGGCGTACGCGTGTTCCTGGTCGAGATGGCGACGACGGAGGAGGAGAAGACCCAGGGGCTGATGTACCGGAAAGAACTCCCCGACGGCAAAGGCATGCTGTTCGATTTCTCGCCGGAGCAGCAGATCTCGATGTGGATGAAGAACACTTACATTCCGCTCGACATGATCTTCATCCGCGCCGACGGCCGCATCCTGCGGATTGCCGAAAACACCGAGCCGCTCTCCACGAAGATCGTCTCTTCGGGTGGGCCCGCCAGGGCGGTGCTGGAAGTGATTGCCGGCACGGCGCAGAAATACGGCATTCAGCCCGGCGACCGGGTGGCGCACCCGCTGTTCAACAAGCGCTGACGGCGTGTCCATCGCCTTGATGGCTGCGGGTTTAGCGTGTATCGAGCATTTCCAGCGTCAGATCGGGGTATAGCGCAGCCTGGTAGCGCGGCAGTTTTGGGTACTGCAGGTCGTTGGTTCGAATCCAGCTGCCCCGACCAATAAAATCAATGACTTGCAACGTCTTTTTCGGATTGAATCTTCCCAGCACAATTGGGAGAGGCAGGGGGAACAATTGTGGCTGGTAGGAAGACAGTCATTCTGGCACGGCAGGCCCTTCTGCTGGGGCTGGTGATTTGCTTTGCCGCCGCATGGAGTCAGCCGGCGGCGGCCAATCCCGCGCAGATGATTTCTGATTTTCGGCTAAAGCACGGGCAGAAGCGCGTAACCCTGGATGCGACTCTCACACGGATTGCACACGATCAAGCCCAGGCAATGGCCGCAAAGGACAAACTGGATCACGATGTCCTTGGCCGTTTCAATACGCGTGTCGGCCCGGCAGGCGCAGGCCGCGCCGCAGAGAACATTGCGTACGGCTACGACGGTTTTCCCAAAACGCTCGACCAGTGGATCAATTCGTCGGGGCACCGAAAGAATCTCCTGCTGCCCGGCGCGACGCGCGTGGGCGTTGCCAGCGTGAAAAGCGCGAAGACCGGTCGCACGTATTGGGCCATGGTGATCGCAGGCGACTATGAGCGTCCCAAGACGCCGAAGAGTTCGCCAAAGGATTCGCCGAAGGCTTTAAAGCAGGCCAGCGCTGCGAAATCCAAGCCGCGCGCAGCCGAGGCTTGCCGACTAAAAATTCTCAGTCTCTGCTTTTAGGCTTGAACCTGGACCTCAGGCGTAGCTGCCTTCGCCGCGCGCTCAATGGCCGGTGGTCGAGGCGTTACTGACGCCGGCAAACAATAGCGTCGCGCGGATCTGTATACTGCAAATTTCACTTTCATGACTTGTGATACCGCTGGCGAATTCGCGGGCTTGCAATATTGTTCCTGTTATGTTCTCTTTGGTCGTTCTTCGGAGGTGACCAATGGATGTCGAGAAGCAACGCGAAATCATCCGGCTCTGGAATCGCATGCGTCGGGTCGAAGGCCCGCTCGCGGAGGAAATCCGCATTCAGATCCTTGAGTGCTTTGCGCAGCCGGATTCGCCGAGCACGCGCATGAACGAGCGGCGTGCGGTGCTGGGTCGCGTGCCGGTTCGGACCGCGCAACTGTATCGCATCGGCGAACGCAACGACAACGCAACGCTCTGACGGCTTTCGTACTCCGGCGGGGTCGATTCGGCAGCCGTCAAGATTGACGAAATCGATCCGCGGTGCATGCTGCACGCATGTTGTCGCGCGTGCGCAATCATTTTCGGGATGCGAAGTTCGCCCGCATGAGCAGCGGGACGTACTGCATCATTCGCGATCTCGGGCTGGTCAAGGGCGGCAAGGGGATGCGGCACCATGAGGTGCTCGTCACCTTCAGTCTCCGGGCGTTGTGGCGCTGGGTCGGACGGGGTTGGCGGCGCCTTATGACGGCGCCGAAGAAGCCGGAGGTTTCGGCTCGGCCTGTCGCAGATACGTAGCCGCAACTGCCCGACTGCCGGCGATCACCGCTGCGCCGCTTGCCACGCCAACAGCCGATGCTCCGCCAGCGACATCGCCACCGATGTCACGTAACCGGTGACGCCAAGCAGGATGACACCGGCGAACAGGTCGGCCGAGCGGAATGCGCGCGCTGACAGCAGAACCCAATGGCCGAGCCCGTCGAGGCCGGCCAGGATTTCGCAGACCACCGACAGGATCAGCGCCACCGTCAGGCTAAGGCGCATGCCGGCGAGGATGTCGGGACTGGCGGAGGGCAGCGCAATCTTGAAGATCACCGCGAGCCGCGACATCTGCAGCGACCGCGCGACCTCGTAGAGCCGCGGCTCGACGGCCGCAAAACCGTGGATGGTCGCCAGCATGATCGGCCAGATCGCACCAAAGGCGATCACGAACAGCGCCATCGCCTGCGTCAGCCCGAGCATCGCGATCGCCACCGGAATGATCGCCGAGACCGGCAGCGGCCGTAAAAACTCAAGCGACGGCGCGACATAGGTCCGCATCGTCCGCGAGGATCCGACGATCGCGCCGATCGCGATGCCCGCAATGGAGGCGGCGAGCCAGCCATAGGCCATGTGTTCGAGCGTGCCGGCGAGCTTGCTCCAGAGATCGCCGGAGGAAAACCCGCGCACCAGCGCAGCCCAGGCTCGGTCCGGTCCCGGCAGGAACACCGGCGAGACCAGTTTCAAATTGGCGATCAGTTGCCATATCGCGACGAAGCCGGCCGCAACCGCAAAGCTCGCCACGCGCCAGAGGAGGGCCGCGCGGTTCATGCGCCGTCTCCGCTCAATGCGGCGCGGCCGAACAGGCGGTTCTGGGCGACGGTCAAAAGGACGTTCAGCGCGTAGCCGATCATGCCGATCCAGACCAGATAGGCCAGCATCAGGTCGGGACGCAGCGCCTGCTGCGCCAGCATGATGCCGGCGCCGAGGCCGAGCGGGTTGATTGCGATTTCGACGGTGACGGCGACGATCAGCGCGATGCCGGCCGACAGGCGGAAGGCGACGAAGATCCGCGGCAGCGCCGCCGGGATGATGATCTTCCAGACCCGCTGTGCCGGCGGCAGCCGTAGTGCCCGCGCTACTTCCATCAGCCGCGGCTCAATGCTGCGCACGGCTGCGCGCGACAGGATCAGAATCGGCCAGACGCAGGCGAACGCCACGATCACGATTTCCATGCGATAACCGAAGCCGAGCGCGATCAGCGCAATCGGCAACAGCGCGATGGAGGGGATCGGCCTGATGGCCTCGACCGTCACTTCCATCAGGCGG
This sequence comes from Bradyrhizobium sp. sBnM-33, assembly GCF_032917945.1. Taxonomy (NCBI): domain Bacteria; kingdom Pseudomonadati; phylum Pseudomonadota; class Alphaproteobacteria; order Hyphomicrobiales; family Nitrobacteraceae; genus Bradyrhizobium; species Bradyrhizobium sp. sBnM-33. The sequence continues at coordinate 5,680,889 of NZ_CP136624.1, read as the reverse complement.
TTGAGGGTATCCGAAATTCCGAATGCAATGCCGAGCGCAAGGCCGATGATCGTTCCGATCGCGAGCCCGGCGAACGCTGAAAACAGGGTATCGCGCGTCGCTGATAGGATCGAGAGATCGGCGAATGCGCCGAACAGCGCCATGACAATCTCGCTCGGCGGCGCGAGGCTGTCGCTTTGCAGATGGGTGGCGCGTGCCCACGCTTCGAATGCCACCAGAACGGCGAGCGGCAGCACCAGTGCCTTGGCGGAATTCGCCGTCACTGCTCGGTCGCCTTGATGAAGTCGAACAATTGACGCCGCAGCCGCAGGAACTCCGGATGCTCGCGGGTCGAGAGCTGGTTGCGCGGACGTGGCAGGTTGACCGGCAGTTCGATGCCGATCCGGCCCGGGTGCGGCAGCAAACCGATGACGCGGTCGCCGAGATAGATGGCTTCGTCGAGGTCATGGGTCACGAAAATCACGGTGGCGCCGCTCGCCGCTACCAACGATAGCACTTCGTCCTGCAATCCTTGCCGCGTCATCGCGTCCAGCGCGCCGAACGGCTCGTCCATCAGAAGCGTCTTCGGCTCCTGCGCCAGGCAGCGGGCGATCTGCAGGCGCTGCTGCATGCCGCCTGACATTTCGGACGGATATTTGCCGGCATGGCCGGGCAGGCCGACCGTGCGCAACAGTTCCTCGATGCGGGCAGGGCGCTCGGCCGACGGCATGCCGCCCGCTTCCAGCGCCAGCGAGACGTTGCCTGCCGCAGTGCGCCACGGCAGCAGCGCCTTGCCGTAGTCCTGGAACACGATCGCGATCTCGCGCCGCGGCTCGCGCATTGGCTCGCCGTCGAAATTCACCTTGCCGCTGGTCGGCTGGTAGAGACCGGCCGCCAAACGCAGAGCCGTGGTCTTGCCGCAGCCGGAGGCGCCGACGATGCAGAGGAATTCGCCGGGGCGGACGCCGAGGCTCAGATTCTCGATGATGGTCTTGCCGCCGAGTACCAGCGTGACTGCATCAAATGCGATCTGCGGCGTGGCAGTGCCGGATACGGCTTCGAGGCGTTTTGCGGCGCTTGCCATGATGTCAGCTCTCGTTGCCTGGGGGATAGACGAAATCCATGGTCGAACGCAGATGCGCCGATAACATCGCCTGGGACCCCTGAATGTCGCGGGCGATCACGCGGTCGGCGAGCAATTGATGCGCGCGGACGAATTTCTTGCCGCTGTCGACGGAGCGCATCATCACGCGGCGATAGCGGTAGGCTTGGTCGTAGAGATCGGAATGGGCTGCCAGCAAGCGCTTCGAGCCGCACGCCGTTAGCAGGGCAGTATGAAAGCCCTTGTGCAGCCGGTCGAAATCCTCCGCACCTTCGCGGAATTCATCGCCGGTCCGCTCGATGTGCCGGCGCATCTGGTGCAGCGCGCTGACGATGCCGGCTTCCCAGGCATCGTCGCCATGGGTGATCGCCAGCCTGATGGCCTCGATCTCGATCGCCGTGCGCATCGTGGTGATGTCGAGCAGATCCTCGCGGCTGACGTCGGCGACGCGGAAGCCGCGCTGCCCGGTGCCGACGATCAGCCCGCGCGACATCAGTCGCGACAATCCCTCGCGCAGCGGCGTCGCGCCGATCTCATACCGTTGCACAAGATCGAGGATCCCGAGCCGCGATCCCGGCGCCAGATGGCCCGCGAGAATATCCTGCTCGACCAGCATCGCCGCACGCTCAGTTAGCGTCGCGGCCTCGGTCAGCGGTCGGCTCGATTGGCGCTCGGAGGCCGGCATCGCGAAATCCTTTACTTTAGGACCAGCTTCGAGGTGTCGAGCTTGGATTGCAGCATTTTTTGCGACGACATCACTTCGATCCACCAGGAGAGTTGCTCAGGCTTCAGCGCCGGTTCGGAACGGTTCGGCGGTGTCGCCTTGACCAGTTCGATCGGCTGTTTGGTGAATTTGGCAATCGAGTTCGAGGCCTTTTCGCGGTCGTTGTTGACGACGACGGCGGACTCGGTGATCGCTTCCCGGAATTTCTTGACCGCCGCGACGTTCTTGTCGGCCCATTCGCGCGAGGCCGCGTAGAAAATGATCGGATCGGTGCGCGCCAGCTCGATCGCGTAGCGTGCGCCGACCGACCCGAGGCCGGCGTTGGTCATGCGCGTCACGAACGGTTCGGCTGTCAGCACGGCATCGACGCCGCCGGATTTGATGATGTCGGCCATGGTCGGGAAGGTAACCTCGACGAAATTGACGCTCTTGGGATCGACGCCTTTCTCCACCAGCCACTTCACGAACAATACGTGCAGGAAGGCATTCAGCCCGGGCGCGCCGACCTTCTTGCCAGCGAAATCCTTCGGCTCCTTGATGGTGATGCCATTGCGGACGAAGGCGGCGATGCTGTCCTGGTTCACCGGGCTCATCACGGTAGCACCCGCGATGGCGACGAGATCGAGCCCGCCATCGACCGCCTGCAGAAATACGGTCGAGGTCGGCCCGCCGATCTGGATCGAGTTCGACAGGATCGCTGCCGGGATGTTCGAGTTGATGCCGATCGGCGTCATCTCGACCTCAAGGCCGTGCTTTTTGAAAATGCCTTCGTCGATCGCCACCATCGCGGAGGCGCAGTCCGAGGTTGCCGTGCAGCCGACCTGGATCTTGGCTTGCGCAAAGGCGATACCGGTCAGCGCCACACTGACCGCAAGGGCGGCAAGGACCTTTTTCACGACGTTCTCCCCATCAAACATTTTTCAGGCTTGTTTATCGATATTTTTTTCGATCATATATTTCATCGAAAAACAAGAGGGCGTCAGGTGAAACTCGCAACAATCAAGTCGGGCGGTCAGGAAAAGGTCGCCATCGTGCATAGCGGCGACAGGCTGCTCTTTGATCTCTCGGCGGCGGCCAGCCGCAACGGAGGTGCCAATCCTGCCTTCGCTTCGATGCTGGCGCTGATCGATGCCGGTGACGCCGCGCTCGAACAGGCTGCGAAGGTGTTCGACGAACACGGCGAGGACGAGAGCCTTTCCGTATCGGTGGATGCCACTGAGATTCTCGCGCCGGTCCCCGAGCCACGGCAGATGCGGGACGGCATGTCGTTCCCGCTGCATATCCTGCAGGCCCCGCGCGGGCAACTCAAGCTCGCCGCACGCGTCAAAGGCGATATGGCCGAGCTGGCGCGGATCGAGGCGGAGCCGCTCGGCGAGTTGCCGGAGGTCTATCGCAAGCAGCCGATCTACTACATCACCAACCGTTTCAGCGTGCGCGGCACTAACACCACCGTGAAGTGGCCGCGCTACAGCCAGGTGATGGATTACGAATTGGAATTCGGCATCATCACCAGGAACAAGGGCGCTAACATCTCCCCGGCGAAGGCCAAAGATCACATCTTCGGCTACACGATCTTCAACGACTTTTCCGCGCGCGATGCCCAGCGCATCGAAATGGAGGGGCGGCTGGGCCCGGCGAAGGGAAAGAGTTTCGATGGCGGCAACGTGATAGGGCCGTGGATCGTCACCCCGGACGAGATCGGCGATCCCTACAAATTGAAGATGGAAGCGCGCATCAACGGCAAGATGCGCTCGCAGGGCGTGACCGAAGGCATGCTATTCTCGTTCGAAGAGATCATCGCCCATATCAGCCAGGACGAGACCCTGATGCCCGGCGAATTCATCGGATCCGGCACCGTCGGCAATGGATGCGGGCTCGAGCTCGGCTGGTATCTCGAGCACGGCGACACGATCGAACTCGAAGTCGAAAAGATCGGTATTTTGAAGAACCGGGTCGAGCGGCAATAGCCGTTGGACCACGCTACATAAAAAAACATCCAGCGAGGAAACGCCATGGCGCGCAAACTGATCGACATTTCCGTTCCCCTGCAAAATGACGTGCCGGCCGATCCACCCGGCAACAACCCGACCATCCAGTACATCGATCACCAGCAAGGCCTGCCCCGCATGCTGCAGTTCTTCGAAGGGTTGAAGGCGGAAGATCTGCCTGATGGTCAGGGCTGGGCGGTGGAGCAGGTGTCGCTCTCCACCCACAACGGCACGCATCTGGATGCGCCCTGGCATTTCCATCCCACCATGAACCGCGGCGAGCGTTCATGGACCATCGATGAGGTGCCGCTGGAATGGTGTTTTCAGCCGGGCGTGAAGCTCGACTTCCGGCATTTGCCGGACGGCTATGTCGCTACCGCCAAGGATGTCGAGGCTGAGCTCAAGCGTATCGGTCATACGCTGTCACCGCTGGATATCGTGGTGGTGAACACCAGCGCCGGTGCCAAATACGGGCGGCAGGACTATGTCACCTCCGGCTGCGGCATGGGCTACGAGGCGACGATGTATCTGTTGGAGCGCGGCGTGCGCCTGACCGGCATCGACGGCTGGAGCTGGGATGCACCGTTCGTCTACACCGCGAAAAAGTATGCCGAGACGAAGGACGCCAGCCTGATCTGGGAAGGCCACAAGGCCGGCCGCCACATCGGCTATTGCCATCTCGAGAAGCTGCATAATCTCGAGCAACTGCCGTCGACCGGTTTTATGGTGTCGTGCTTTCCGGTGAAGATCGAGCGTGCATCCGCCGGCTGGACCCGCGCGGTCGCCATTCTCGACGGGTGAGGCTGCACGCAACAACAAACAAGATCGGGAGAGAACGAATGACGGATTTGCGCACGGCCCCGCTGCGGGGATGCTTCTGCTGTGGTCAATCAAATCAGTCATTCGCCGCACCAAGCCGGCGCGGCTTCGTGCTCGGTGCCGGCGCGTTGGTGCTAATGACGGCCATCAGTGGTGGCCGGGCAGGGGCACAAACCGCCGACGCAAAGCCGTTCCGGATTGACGTTCACCATCATCTTTCGCCGCCGACTTACGTGACCGCATCGAACGACAGCGGCTTCGGCGATCCCTTGATGAAGAACTGGACCATCGAGAAATCGCTCGCAGATATGGACAAGGCCGGCATCGCCACTTCGATGCTGTCCGTCACCACGCCCGCGGTCAATTTCACCAAGGGCGATACGGCACGAAGGCTCTGCCGCGAGTCGAACGAATATGCCGCAAAGCTGGTCGCGGATTATCCCGGGCGCTTCGGCAATTTCGCGATGCTGCCGCTCACCGACGTCGAAGGCAGCCTGCGTGAGCTCGCCTATGCGCTCGATACGCTCAAGGCCGATGGCATCGCGTTGATGACGAGCTACGGCGACAAGTGGCTCGGCGATCCGGTGTTCCTGCCGGTCATGGAGGAGCTCAATCGCCGCAAGGCGCTGGTCTACACCCATCCCACCGCGGCCAATTGCTGCGTGAACCTGGCGCCGACGCAACCGCCCGTGATGATCGAGTTCGGCACCGACACGACGCGCGCTATCGCTGACATTGTCTTCTCCGGCAATGCAAGGCGCTTTCCCGACATTCGATGGATATTCTCGCATGCGGGCGGGACGATGCCGTTTCTGATCGAGCGTTTCATTCGGCATCCGCTGCTGGTGCCGAAAGCCAAGGAGACGGTGCCCGATGGCACGCTCGCCGAGTTGAAGCGATTCTTCTACGACACCGCACAGACCTCCAACCGCGCCGCGATGTCGGCGCTGGCGTCGCTCATTCCGCCGTCGCAGATCGTGTTCGGGACGGATTTCCCATACCGGACCGGCAGCGATCACGTAAAGGGATTGCGCGAGGCGGGCGTTTTCACGGACGAACAGATCACGTCGATCGAACGCGGCAATGCGCTCAAGCTGATCCCGCGGCTTGCAAGCTAGGCCAAGCGCGGCCGGCGCTCACTGTGCGCGGAAGCATCGGCCAAAGAAAAAAGGCGTGCCATTGGCACGCCTGATTCCATCTATGATCTTGTCTGACCCGACAGCGATCGGAGCTATATCACCACCTGCAGACGCGGACGCCGTAGGGATTCCACCAGCAGCGCGGGCCAGGGCGTACAAAAACAGGCCCACCATAGAAGCCTCGGCCTCGGCCGCGATAGTAGCCACGGCCACCGCCGCGATAGAAGCCACGGCCGCCGCGATAGCCTCGGCCTCGTTGGGCCTGCGCGGACGTGGTTGTCCCGCCCACCAGAATGGCAGAGGTGCTGGCCACGTAGACGAACAACAAAGCCAGCGCTGCAAGGCAGCGGGTCAGGATATTGTAGCGTTTAGCCATTCGAGAATCTCCCGGTCACTTCCAAACATCTGGACTTCGGCACTATCTCACTTAGACGCGCGAGATAGTTCTCAGTTCAGATGCGCTAACACAATATTTCACAAGGTTCTTTCGAGCTCTTGGGACTTTATTAAGAAGGACAGGTAAGGTCAAGTTACGGCCGGTCTGTCGAGGACTCTTGCGCCATTCATCTATCTGAATGCTGGATGAACACTTAAAGATGGTGCACCGCAGAAGTTAGAATTGAAAAAAATCCGCAAGGCCTCGCCAGCAACTTGATGTCGACACGATTTCCATTTCTCAGCGCAAGACGATCCCGCCTTCACGAGTGCCCATGCCCAAAAAACACACTTATGTCCTTGGTCTGAATACCTACGACCATGATGTCAGCGCCTGCCTGTTGCGCGACGGCGCCATTGCGTTTGCGATCGCCAAGGAGCGGATCACGCGGGCCAAGCACGCCTCGGGCTTCTACAAGGAAGTGATCGATTATTGCCTCGAAGCCGAAGGCATTACGCTCGACGACGTCGATCTGGTGGTGCGCGATTGCTACATCCTGCCGGTCCCGGAAATGGAAGAGCGACTGGTCTATTTCGACGCGCCGGGCTTCCTGCCGGAGTTCGAGCGCGACGAGGCGGCCAAGCATCCGCTGTATCTGAAGCATTCGGACAAGGTGGTTACGATCTCCCATCACCTCGCGCACGCCTACAGCGCGTTCGCGGTGTCGCCGTTCGAGGATGGCGTCGTGATGATCGTCGACGGCGTCGGCAGCTACCGCGCCGACGTCATGGAATCGTTTCCGGCGAGCGATGTCGCCACGCCGCTCGCGCGGGAATCGGAGAGTTATTACAGGTTCAACAGCACGACACTCGAATGCCTCAAGAAAGTCTGGATGGAGCCGGACCGCGGCTTCCTCAGCGACGAATTCTACACCATGCCCGGGCTCGGCGCGCTCTACAGCCGCGCCTCGACCTACATCTTCGGCGATTGGAATAAGTGCGGCGAGCTGATGGGACTGGCGCCTTATGGCCGCCGCGATCAGGTCAAGCATCTGCTCGAACTCACCGACGACGGCAAGCTGCAGGTGCCGCACTGGACCGCTGCCGACTTCAAGCATCCTTATGTCTTCGATATCGCGGGCAACTGGGAAAAACACCCGGCGATGCGGCACTGGGAAGACCTGGCCTGGCGCACGCAGGACGACACCGAAAACGTGCTGCTGGCCCGCGCCCGCTGGTTGCGCGAAACCACCGGCGCGAAGAACCTCTGTATGGCCGGTGGCGTTGCACTGAACTGCGTGGCGAACGGCCGGCTTGCCCGCGAAGCCGGCTTCGAGAACGTCTGGATCCAGCCGGCGGCCGGCGATGACGGCATTGCAATCGGCTGCGCTTATTACGGCTGGCTCGAAATCCTGAAGCAACGCCGCGGCTTCGTCATGGATCACGCCTATGTCGGCAGGCGCTACAGCGATCAGGATGCCGCCAAGGAGTTGCAGAAATTTCTGGTGCGGATCCAGGTCGACGCCGTCAGGAGCGACAATATCTGCCGCGACACCGCCAAACTGCTCGCCGACCAGAAGGTGATCGGCTGGTTTCAGGACCGCTCCGAATTCGGGCCGCGCGCGCTCGGCAACCGCAGCCTGCTGGCCGATCCACGCAAGCCCGAGATGAAGGACATCCTCAACAGCCGCGTGAAGCACCGGCAGGCGTTCCGGCCGTTCGCGCCGATCGTGCTGGCCGAGCGCATGAAGGAAATTTTTGAAGGCGAGGAGGACTCGCCCTTCATGCTGATCGCTAAACCGGTTCGCCCTGAATGGCGCGACAAGATCCCGGCGATCGTGCATGTCGATGGCACTGCACGCGTCCAGACCGTGCGCGAAGAAACCAATCCGATGCTCTACCGCCTGCTGAAGGAATTCGAGGCGCTGACCGGTGTTCCCGTGCTGATCAACACCTCATTCAACATCAAGGGCGAGCCCATCGTGGAAACGCCGCAGGATGCCGTGAACTGTTTTCTGACCACCGGCGTCGATCATCTCGTCATGCACGACACCATCGTATCGAAGAACGCGATGCACAAAGTAGTCGCGCCGGCGGTCAATATCTACACCGACGTGCGGACGCTGGTGGCGTCGACCGCGCAACCGGCCTGAAACCGGCTGCCGCGGTTCGGCCGAAAGCCGCTCAGGCGGCTTTCGGCGCTGCCGGCTTGAGCGGCTTGTCCTGCCGCTTCGACCAGGAAATGTAATAGGCTACGATGGTCATGATCGCGATGCCGGTCACGCTGACGAAGATCTGCGCGAACAGCGAGCCCGAGCTCATCGACAGTTCGAAGTGCCCGACGAATGACAGGAACACGCCGACGCAGAAAACCGCCAGCGACTGCTGACCACAGACGACGAGCGGATCGAAAATCTTCCACTCTAGCCCCGGCCATTCCTTCGGCACGAAGCGGATCACCAGGATCACGATCGCCACGAAGTGCAGGAAGCGGTAGGGCGCGAGGTTGGTCTTGTCGTTGGGATTGAAGGTCGAATAGAGCCACTGCGGGAACATCTCGCCGAAAGCCGGAAATTTGCCGGCCATGGTCATGACCAGCGCCAGGATCAGATAGGCCACGCACACATACAGCGTGATCGGCGAGTTGATGATGTGCATGTTCTTGCGGGCACCGCCGAGCGCGCACCACGCGCCGAACACGAATAGCACCTGCCAGGCGAACGGATTGAAGTACCAGGTGCCGACCGGATAGGCGGACAGGTTCCATCCTGTCTGCCGCGACACCAGCCACAGTACGATCGCGGCCGCCAAGGTCCAGTTGGGCTGCCGCAGCATGATCCACAAAACCGGCGGGAACAGCCCCATCAGCACGATGTAGAGCGGCAGCACGTCGAGATTGACCGGCTTGAACTTCAGGAACAAGCCCTGCCGCAGCGTTTCGGTCGCATTGTCGACCAGGACGGCGACGTTGAAATCGTTGACCAGCTCCGAGTCGCCAAAGCGCAAGGCGAGGTAGCTGATCGAGGCGATATAGATCACGAACAGGATGATGTGGGCGACATAGAGCTGCCAGACCCGCTTGGTCAGCCGCGTAGCGCCGACAATGAAGCCGCGTTCGAGCATCATCCGCGCATAGACAAACGAGGCGGTATAGCCGGAAATGAAGACGAACAGGTCGGCGGCGTCACTAAACCCGTAATTGCGGACGGTGATCCAGTTTACGACGTTATCCGGGATATGATCCAGATAGATCCACCAGTTCGCGACCCCGCGAAACAGGTCGAGCCGAAGGTCGCGTCCTTTGTCGGGCAGGGTGGCGTTGATTTTCATGGGTGCCGCTTCGTGATGCTTTCGGGAAGATCGCGCCGCAAGACCGGGTCCCGGGCGCCGGATAGCCCTGGATTGTCACAGTACGGCATAATGACTATACCGGGACGGAAATGGTACATCCGGGGGTCCGGAATCACCGATCAAATTCCTGAAAGGTGTCTCTATACTATCCCGGCCGTTTCCACCAAACGCTTCCATGTCGCATACCGCTTGAGGACCCGACCATCCAATGACCGCCCGCATTTTCAAGCCTGCCAAGAACGCGATGCAATCGGGAAGGGCCAAGACCCAGGAATGGCAGCTCGATTACGAGCCCGAGCAGCCGCGGGCGATCGAGCCGCTGATGGGCTGGACCTCGTCCTCCGACATGAAGCAGCAGCTCACCTTGCGCTTCGACACCAAGGAAGACGCGATCGCCTATTGCGAGCGCAAGGGCATCGCCTACCAGGTGATCGAGCCCAAGGATTCGGTTCGCCGGCCCGCCGCTTACGCCGACAATTTCGCCTTCAAGCGCGTCGAGCCCTGGACCCACTGAGAGAGCCCGGCCGGCACGCTTTCCGGCCCCCTTGCGGGCGAGGCTATCGTGCCGGGTCAGATGCCGCCGGATTTGGGGCTATGGGCAGCGGCGCATCCTTGGCGACGCCAAGCACCGGGAAAGTTCTGATGTTGCGCACTTCAGGCATCGCTGAAAATTGCAGAAGCTGCTGGTGCATGCCCTCGACGTTTCGTGCCACGCATTTGAGCAGATAATCGGCGTCCCCCGAAATGCGCCAGCTCTGCTGGACCAGCGGTATTGCCGCGATCGATTTTTCGAAGGCCTGCAACGTCGCCTGAGCCTGGCTCTGCAACTGAATCAATACGTAGGAAATAACCTCGTAACCAAGGAGCTTTTCGTCGAGCGTGGCTCTGATGGCACTGACATAGCCGCGCTCGCGCAAGGACCGAACGCGCCGCCGGCATGGAGGCTCCGAGAGGCCGACCCTCTCAGCCAGCTCATTGTTGCGGATGCGTCCGTCCTTCTGCAACTCGGACAGTATTTTCAGGTCGAACTCGTCGAGGGGCTGACGTTCGGGCATGGGCACCTCGTCAGCTCTCCGGCCTGCCGCGAGCCGTAACGTCAGGGGAGGGCGCGCGCGTGGTTCGCGCCCGCTCGGACGTCGCGCTGGGAGAGACGCCCGATAGCACCAGCTTCTCATGAGCGGCGACGATCGCCTCCTTGGTGAGCCGGCCGCCGGGCCGGTACCAGGCAGTGAGGCCGGTCAGGAGCGACAGGATCGCAAACGTCGCCACCTGGATGTCAACGACCTCGAACTCGCCTTCCGTGACACCCTCGGTGAGAATTTCCGCAAGCCGCCGCTCATAGGCGCCGCGCAGCGCCACGATCTCTTGGTAGTTCTTCGGCTCCAGGCTTCGCAACTCGGAATTGGCGATGAAGACCTCGCGCTTCCTGGTCATGTGGTAGCTGACGTGAAAAGCGACGAAGGCCCGAAGCTTGTCGGCCGGCCCTTGTTTCCCCTGCAGGGCCCGATCGAGCTGGCGTAGCAGCTCGTTGATGTGGTCCCGTACCAGCACGAACAGCAATTCCTGCTTGGTCGAGATGTGATTGTAGAGCGAGCCCGACTGGATCCCGACTTCGGCCGCGAGCTGGCGCAGGCTCATGGCGGCGTAGCCGTGCTCGAAGATCAGGCGCAGCCCGGCTTTGCGGATCGCCTCCATCGTCGTGGGGCCGTGTGAGCCGATCGTCCGCGCCATTGAGCCTCTGAGGGTGGAGAGCATTCGCCACCCTGGAAACGAGCAAGCGGCCGTATAATACTGGCATGAAAAGGTAGTATATTCAATCGGCTGCAGAGTTCATTTGAGCCTAACCACGTTACGCTTGCGAAGGTAGTAAAAAAACGTATGATCGTTTAATTATAAAACGTCGGAGGAAATCCATGGCCTCAAATAGGGCGCTGCTTCTCAACTTCGACCTCGGCGAGACTGCGGACGCGATCCGCGAGACCGTGCATGCGTTTTCGCAGAACGAAATCGCCCCGCGCGCCGCCGAGATCGACCGCAGCAACCAGTTCCCGCGCGACCTCTGGCCGAAGATCGGCGCGCTCGGCCTGCACGGCATCACGGTCGAGGAGGAATATGGCGGCGCCGGTCTCGGCTATCTCGAGCACTGCATTGCGGTGGAAGAAATATCTCGCGCTTCAGCCTCCGTCGGGCTGTCCTATGGCGCGCATTCCAATCTCTGCGTCAACCAGATCCGCCGCAACGGCAATGAGGCGCAGAAACGGAAGTATCTGCCGAAATTGATCTCCGGCGAGCATGTCGGCTCGCTCGCGATGTCGGAGCCGGGCGCGGGCTCGGACGTGGTCTCGATGAAGACCCGCGCCGAGAAAAAGGGCGACCGTTTTGTGCTGAACGGCAACAAGATGTGGATCACCAACGGCCCCGTCGCCGACACGCTGGTGGTCTATGCCAAGACCGACGCCAATGCTGGCCCGCGCGGCATCACCGCCTTCCTCATCGAAAAGGGCATGAAGGGATTTTCCACCGCGCAAAAACTCGACAAGCTCGGCATGCGCGGCTCCGATACCTGCGAACTGCTGTTCGAGGACTGCGAGGTGCCCGAGGAGAATGTGCTGAGCGAGGTCGGCCGCGGCGTCAACGTGTTGATGAGCGGCCTCGACTATGAGCGCGCGGTGCTGGCGGCGGGGCCGATCGGCATCATGCAGGCCTGCATGGACGTGGTGCTGCCTTACGTGCACGAACGCAAGCAATTCGGCGAGCCGATCGGCAGCTTCCAGCTGGTGCAGGGCAAGATCGCCGACATGTACACCACCATGAACGCCTCGCGCGCCTATGTCTACGCGGTGGCCAAAGCCTGCGACCGCGGCGAGACCACGCGCGAGGACGCCGCCGGCGCCATCCTCTACGCCGCCGAGAAGGCGACGCAATGCGCGCTCGACGCCATCCAGCTGCTCGGCGGCAACGGCTATATCAACGACTACCCGACCGGGCGGCTACTCCGTGACGCCAAACTCTACGAGATCGGCGCCGGCACCAGCGAAATCCGCCGCATGCTGATCGGGCGGGAGCTGTTCGAGAAGACGGCTTGAACTTCACATCGAGGCAAAGATGATACAGGCTGTTATATCTTCCTCGAACGTTACGGTCCGACTGTCCTGAAGCCATTCCAACGGCTCCCTCGCATCCAAAGAAAACGCTGATCATGCCGCTTCATTCCACCATCGATCCGACATCCCAAGAGTTTGCCCGCAATGCCGACGTGATGCGGGGTCTCGTCGCCGAACTGCGCGAGAAACTCAAGGTGGTCGCCGGCGGCGGCGGCGAGGTGTCGCGCAAACGGCATACCGCGCGCGGCAAGATGCTGGCGCGCGAGCGCGTCGACCTGCTGGTTGATCCCGGCACGGCCTTTCTGGAACTATCGCCGCTCGCCGCGCATGGCCTCTATGGCGGCGATGTCCATTCCGCCAGCGTCATTACCGGGGTGGGGCGCATTTCGGGCCGCGAATGCGTGATCGTTGCCAACGACGCCACCATCAAGGGCGGCACCTATTACCCAATGACGGTGAAGAAGCATCTGCGCGCGCAGGATATTGCGCGCCAGAACAATCTGCCCTGCGTCTACATGGTCGATTCCGGCGGCGCCTTCCTGCCGATGCAGGATGAGATCTTTCCGGACGAGCGCCATTTCGGCCGCATCTTCTATAACCAGGCGCAGATGTCCTCGCAGGGCATTCCGCAGATTGCGATCGTAATGGGCTCCTGCACGGCCGGCGGCGCCTATGTGCCGGCGATGTCGGACGAGAGTATCATCGTGCGCAACCAGGGCACCATCTTCCTCGGCGGCCCGCCGCTGGTGAAGGCCGCAACCGGCGAGGTGGTTTCCGCCGAAGAGCTCGGCGGCGCCGATGTGCATTCCCGCCACTCCGGCGTCACCGATCACTATGCCCAGAACGATGCGCATGCGATCGGGATTGCTCGGCGCATCGTCGCCACGCTGAAGCCGCCGACGCGCGCAGTGCTGAACATGCGCGAGCCGCGGGAGCCGCTGTTTCCCGCCGAGGAAATCTATGGCGTGGTCTCCGCCGACGGCAGAAAGCCGTTCGACGTGCACGATATCATTGCGCGGATCGTCGACGGCTCGGAGTTCGACGAGTTCAAGAAGCTATACGGCGCGACGCTGATTTGCGGCTTTGCCCATATCTGGGGCTATCCGGTCGGCATCATCGCCAACAATGGCATCCTGTTCAGCGAGAGTTCGCTGAAGGGCGCGCACTTCATCGAGCTGTGCTGCCAGCGCAATATTCCGCTGGTGTTTTTGCAGAACATCACCGGCTTCATGGTCGGCAAGAAATACGAGGCCGGTGGTATCGCGCGCGACGGCGCCAAGCTGGTGACGGCGGTGGCGACGGCCGGCGTGCCGAAATTCACTGTCGTGATCGGCGGCTCCTATGGTGCCGGAAATTACGGCATGTCCGGCCGCGCCTACTCTCCGCGCTTCCTCTGGATGTGGCCGAATGCTCGCATCTCCGTCATGGGCGGCGAGCAGGCCTCCATGGTGCTGAGCCAGGTTCGCCGCGACAATATCGAGGCGAAGGGCGAAAGCTGGTCGGCCGAGGAAGAGGATAAGTTCCGCGCGCCCATCCGCGCTCAGTATGAAAGCCAGGGCAATCCGTATTACGCCACCGCCCGGCTGTGGGATGACGGCGTGATCGATCCCGCCGACACCCGCCTGGTGTTGGGCCTTGGTCTATCAGCCGCGGCCAACGCGCCGATTGAACCCACGAAGTTTGGCTTGTTCAGGATGTGATGATGGACCGCTCGAAACTTTACCGGCGTTTTCGCACCCTGCTGATCGCCAACCGCGGCGAGATTGCCTGCCGTGTGATCCGCTCCGCGCGTGCCATGGGTCTGCGCACCGTCGCCGTCTATTCCGAGGCCGATCGTGATGCCATGCATGTCGCCATGGCCGACGAGGCCGTGCTGCTCGGGCCGGCGCGGGCGCGCGACAGCTATCTCAATATCGAACGCGTGATCGAAGCCGCGCGCCAGACCGGCGCCGAGGCGGTCCATCCCGGCTACGGCTTTCTGTCTGAAAATGCCGAATTCGCGCAGGCGTGTCTGAACGCCGGGCTGGTGTTCGTCGGGCCGACCGCCGAGATGATGACGGCGATGGGCTCTAAGTCAGGCTCGAAAGCGCTGATGGAGAAGGCAGGCGTGCCATTGGTGCCCGGCTATCACGGCGAGGCGCAGGACGAGGCGACGCTGACGCAAGCCGCCAACAAGATCGGCTTCCCGGTGCTGGTGAAGGCGTCGGCCGGCGGCGGCGGGCGCGGCATGCGCGTCGTCAATTCGGCCGGCGAGCTTGCGGCGGCGATCGTCAGCGCCAAGCGCGAGGCGAAGGCGGCGTTCGGTGACGATCGCATGCTGATCGAGAAATTCGTGCAGAACCCCCGGCATATTGAGGTGCAGATCATCGGCGACAGCCACGGCAATCTGCTCTCGCTCTGGGAACGCGAATGCACGCTGCAGCGCCGGCACCAGAAGGTGATCGAGGAGGCGCCGTCGCCGACGCTGGACACCAAGCAGCGCGAAGCGGTCTGCGCGGCTGCGCGCAAGGCGGCTGCCGCGGTCAATTATGTCGGCGCCGGCACCATCGAATTCGTCTCCGACGGCAAGGAGGTGTTCTTCATCGAAATGAACACTCGCCTGCAGGTCGAGCATCCCGTGACCGAGCTCATCACGGGCGTCGATCTCGTCGAATGGCAGTTGCGGGTGGCGTTCGGCGAAAAGCTGCCGTTGGCGCAGGATGAGATCAAGCTGAACGGCCACGCCATCGAGGCGCGGGTCTATGCCGAAAATCCGCAGAAGAATTTTATGCCTTCGGTCGGCCGGATCAGGACCTGGCGGACGCCTGAGGCGATCGACGGCCTGCGGATCGACGCCGGTTATCGCAGCGGAGATGCAGTGTCGCCTTACTACGATGCCATGCTTGCCAAGGTCATTGCATGGGCGCCGACCCGGCAGGCGGCGATCGAGCGGCTGCACCGCGGGCTGGAAGAGACCGACGTCCGCGGTATCGTCACCAATATTCCGTTCCTGTCCGCGCTGGTGACGCACCCGCAGGTGCGCGCCAATACCATCGACACCGGCTTCATCGAGCGCGAGTTGAAGAAGCTGACGGAATCGTCGGGAACGGCAGGGGATCTCGAGCTTTGTGCGGCGGTAGCGGCAATCATTGTCGATGAACAGAAGGCCGCGAAGGAGACGCATTCGCCCTGGCAGACGTTTGGTTGGATGCCGGTCGGCCAGCGCAGGCGTGTGTTCTCGTTCCGTCAGGGGCAGGGCGCCGAACACAAGGCGACGCTGCACTATGGCAATAGTCCGTCGAAACTGACCATCGGTAAGCACGAGTTCGTTTTCGCGACGTCGCCCGCGGAAGAAGGCAGCTTCGATCTGACGATCGAGGGCATGAAATCGCGTGTCACGGCCGTGATCGAAGGCCACGAGCTTTACCTCCGCACCCGGAACGGCCGCTTCGACCTGCACTGGGTCGATCCGTTCGGCGGCGAGACCGAGGAGTTGGTCGGCGAGGACAAGATCGTGGCGCCGCTGCCGGGGACCGTGGTGGCGCTGCTGGCCGAGGAAGGCGCGACGCTGGAGAAGGGCGCGGCGATCCTGACCCTGGAAGTCATGAAAATGGAGCAGACCCTGCGTGCGCCCTTTGCGGGCGTGTTGAAGAAAATCAGGTGCAAGGTCGGCGATATCGTCGGCGAAGGCGTCGAACTCGCCGAACTCGAACCGGCGGTGGCGTCATGAGCGATGGCGTTCACATTGTCGAGGTCGGCCCGCGCGATGGACTGCAGAACGAGAAGACCCCGATCAGCGTCGCCGACCGGATCGCCTTCATTGAGGCGTTGATCGGCGCCGGGCTCAAGGCGGTGGAGGTGGGCGCGTTCGTATCACCCAAGGCGATCCCGCAGATGGTCGGCTCGGCCGAGGTGTTGCGCGGCGTCAGCCATCACACGAATTGCGAACTGCCGGTGCTGGTGCCGAACGAGAAGGGCTACGAGGCTTCTCAGGCCGCCGGCGCCAAACTGATCGCGGTATTCGCTGCGGCGTCGGAAAGCTTTTCCCGCGCCAACATCAATTGTTCGATCGCGGAGTCGATCGAGCGCTTCAAGCCGGTGCTGGCCCGCGCCAAGGCTGACGGCGTCCGGGTTCGCGGCTATATCTCCACCGTGCTCGGCTGCCCCTACGAGGGCGAGATCAAGCCGCAGGCGGTGGTCGATGTCGCAAAAGTACTGTGGGATCTCGGCTGCTACGAAGTCTCGCTCGGCGATACCATCGGTGTCGGCACGCCGCTGAAAGCGCGACAGCTATTGCGCTCGGTCGCCGGCCATGTGCCGATGGCTAATCTGGCGATGCACTTCCACGACACCTACGGCCAGGCGCTCGCCAATCTCTACGCCGGGATGGAAGAGGGCTGCCGCGTGATCGATTCCGCCGCCGGCGGGCTCGGCGGCTGTCCCTACGCCCCCGGCGCGACGGGTAACGTCGCGACGGAGGATGTCGTCTACATGCTCGAAGGCATGGGGATTGCGACCGGCGTCGACATGAAAAAGCTGGTGAAGGCGACCAATGTCGTGAGTGGGCTGATCGGCCGGCCACCAGTCAGCCGCGTCGCGGCGGCGTTGAATGCGAAGAGGCAGGCCGCGAAGTAGCCCGCTTACGCGGCCTTCAGCCCGACATTAGGCAGCACCGGCCGGTTCTTCAGCGCTTTCGCCATCATCGCTTCGACCTCGGCTTTCTCGTGCGGCAGCAGCGCCAGCCGCGGCGGACGGGTCAGCGCGGTGCCGCGGCCCATGATGTGCTCGCAAAGCTTGATGCACTGGACAAGGTCCGGACGGGCATCGAGGTGCAATAGCGGCATGAACCATTCGTACAGCGGCATCACCTCGGCATAGCGTCCCGCCTTGGCGAGGCGGAACAAAGTCTCGCCCTCACGCGGGAATGCGTTCGACATGCCGGAGACCCAGCCAACCGCGCCCATGGCCACGCTCTCGACGATGACGTCGTCAAGGCCGGCAAACAAGACGAAACGGTCACCAACCATGTTGCGGGTGTCGATGAAGCGCCGTGTGTCGCCGGAAGAGTCCTTGAAGCAGACGACGGTCTCGACGTCGGCAAGCGAGGCCAGAATGTCCGGCGTGACGTCGTTCTTGTAGATCGGCGGATTGTTGTAGAGCATCACCGGCAGGTCGGTCGCCGTGGCGACCGCGCGGAAATGTGCGGCAGTCTCGTGCGGCTTGGACGAATAGACCAGCGCCGGCATTACCATGACGCCATCGATGCCGACGCGCGCCGCCTCCTTGGCGGTTTCGACTGCGAAGGCGGTCGTGAACTCGGCGATGCCGCACAGCACGGGCACGCGACCTGCTGCGACGGATTTCGCGGCTTCCATGATCGCGACCTTCTCCTTGCGCTCCAGCGAGGTGTTCTCGCCGACGGACCCGCAGACGATCAATCCGGAAACGCCGTCGCGGATCAGGCCGTCCATGACCTTGGCCGTCGCATCGATATTAAGCGACAGATCATCATTGAATTGCGTGGTGACGGCCGGGAAGACGCCTTCCCAGGAAATGCGTGGGCTCATTGTTTGGCTCCATTGGGGAATTGTGCCGGCGGATTCTTTCGATCCGCCGGGCTTTGGCTTGAAAACGATAGATGGGATCAGAGCGTCGCGCCGACTTTGCGCAGCTCGGCAAGGATAGGTGCTTTGGGCAGCCAGATCTTGTCGAACTCGGCAATGACGGCTTCGGTATCGCCCGCCGGGACCTGCCGGATCGGGATCGGCGCGTTCTTGAAGTTCTCGATCAGCTTTGGCTCATTGCCGGCCAATTCATCGATCTGCGCGTCGAGCGTGGACTTGACGGTCTTTGTGATCAGCTCCCGGTCGGCTGCCGGCAGCGATTGCCAGACGCGGCCGGAGACGACCGCTGCCATCGGCATGAAGACAGCATTCATCTGCAGGATGACTTTTGATACCTTGTCGAAGCGCTGGTTCCAGGAGAACTCCAGGTCCGCCTCGAGGCCGTCGACCTGACCGTTCGCCATGGCATCGAACACCTGGGGCGTCGGTATCGGCGTCGGCGCCGCGCCGAGCGACGAATAGAAATCGCGATATACCGGCGTCGGGTTGATGCGCAGCTTCATGCCCTTGATATCGGCGAGCGAGGTCAGGTCCTTCGACGAGAAGATGGCGCGCATGCCGGTGATGCCCCAGCCGAGGCCGATCGTTCCGGTTTCTTGCGGCAGCACCTCGAACAGCTTGATCGCGGCCGGATGGCGGACGAATTTGGCGACCGACGGCGTCGAGCGGACGATGTAGGGCGCGTTGATCGCTGCAATATGCGGCACGCGCGAGCCGAGCTCGGCGGCCTGGATGAAGCCCATGTCGAGCGCGCCGGACTGCAATTGCTGCATCATCGCCGGCTCGTTGCCGAGCTGGCCGGAGTGAAACACCGTTATCGTCAGGCGGCCGTTGGTAGCTGCCTTGAGGTCGTCGCCGAGTTTTAATGCCGCCTTGTTCCAGGAATGACCGTTGGGCGTGATCAGGCCGAGGCGGAATTCCTTGGCTTGCGCCAGCGCCAACGACGGCGCGAACAGCGGCACGGCCGCGCTGGCGGCAAGGAAGCGGCGACGGGAAAGCGACATGACAATGCTCCTGAGGGGGTTGAACCTACTTGATGAGGACGAGGGAGAGGGAGGGATAGAGCGAGAGCAGCACCAGCAGGATGCAGGAGATGCCGAACAGCGGCAGCGTCACCATGAACATCTTGCCGGGCTTGGCGCCGGTGACGGCGGCGGCAACGAAAAAGCAAAGACCGACCGGGGGCGATAGCAATCCAAGCACCAGGTTGATCACTACGACCACGCCGAACTGGCGCGGGTCGATATGATAGATCTCGGTCGCGACTGGCAGCAGGATCGGCACCGTCATGATCAGGCCGGGAATGCCGTCGATGACCGTACCGATCACCAGCAGGATCACGTTGCAAAGAAGCATGAAGCTGACGGGATCCTTGGCGACCGATTGGATCCATGCGGCGGTCTCCTGCGGCACCTTGCCGAACACCAGCACCCAGGAGAACACCGCCGCCGCCGCGACCAGGAACAGCACGATGACCGAGTAGATCCCCGCGCGCAGCATCATCTGCGGAAGCTGCGAAAACCTGAACTCCTTGGTCCAGAATTTTCCGACGAGAGCGGCGGCTACCGCGCCGACGGCCGCGGACTCCGTTGCGTTGGCGAGTCCGCCGAGAATGCTGCCGACGATGACGACAGGAATTAGCAGCGTCGGCGATGTCCGCAGGATCGTCGCGATCCGCTGCCTCGGCGTCTGATAATCGGCCTTGGGATAGTTGTAGACGTATCCCATCAGTGCGATGACGATGCAGAACATCGCCGTCAGGATCACGCCCGGCACGATGCCGGCAATCAGCATGTCGCTGACCGAGACCTGCGCCAGCACGCTGTAGACGACGAACATCACCGAGGGCGGAATGATCGGCCCGAGCATGCCGCCATAGGCGGTCAACCCGGCCGCGAAGGTCTTGTCATAGCCCTTCTTTTCCATCTCCGGCACCATGATCTGGGCCATGATCGCGACCTGTGCGGTTGCAGATCCCAGGATGGAGGAGATGAACATGTTGGCGAGGATGTTGACGTAGGCGAGCCCACCCTTCAGCGAGCCGACAAAAGCCATCGCCATGTCGACGATACGCCGTGTAATGCCGCCGCCATTCATGATTTCGCCGATCAGGATGAAGAGCGGGATGGCGATCAGGCCGTAGCTGTCGACGCCGCCGAAGAGCTGCAGCGGGTACGACTGAAACAGAACCGGATTGCCTGACGCGATGATGTAGACGAACCCGGCCAGGCAGAGGCAAAGGCCGATCGGTACCCCGACCAGCATGATCGCGATGAAGGCGGCTGACGTGATCACTAGTTGACGCCATCGAGTTCGGAGAGCTGAAAGCCTTTTGGTGGCGTCCGTGGCACCAGTTCGAGATCTTCGAGCAGGTTTGCCAGGCCATGAATAGTCATGGAGACCGCGAAGATCGGCAGCGTCAAATAGAGCACCCAGGTCGGCCAGTTCAGCGTCTGCGTCCGCTCGGTGTAGAGGAAGTTGAAGGTCTCGGCGGCGAGCTTTCGCGCGTCGAAGCCGGCGCGGGCAAGCCCGATCGGATCCATCCAGAGGAAGCAGGTGATGATCAGCGCCAAGCCGAACACGACGACCATGCCCGTGGCGATGACCTTCGCGAACTTCTGATGTCGCGACGACAGGCGCTCGGTCATCATGGTGACTGCGAAGTCCAGCCGCAGTCGGGTCATGGCGGAGGCGCCGATGAAGGTCAGCCAAACCACGCAATAGACCGCCGATTCATCGATCCAGTAGATCGGGAAGTGCGAATAGCGGGTGACGACGTTCACCAGGATCAGAGCCGTCAGCAGATACATCAGCCCCATCAAGGCGATGCGCTCGAAAGCGAGCAGGAGACTCGAAGCCCTGACAACGATTGCCCGGGCGCTGAACGCTGGCATATCCGCAATCGCCTGCTCGATCATAAGGAGCCCCGCTGCCCGTCAAGATTTCTCGTGCCATTCGAAGTTGTATAATTTATACAATCTTGTCAAACGGAGATTGTGGGCACCTCAGCTCGCTGTGGCGGGACCATTTCAACGTGCGAAACCGGGCCGCCTCGATCGGAAAGGCCAGCGATGACGACGGGAGATCAAATGAAGGTCCCTCTGAAGCACCGGACGCTGTCGGCTGCGATCGTCGACCAGCTCAGGCAGTCCATTCTCGACGGGACTTATCCGGCCGGCTCCCAACTGCGGCAGGATGCCCTGGGCGAGGCATACGGCGTCAGCCGCATTCCCGTGCGCGAAGCGCTGTTTCAGCTCGAGGCGGAGGGGCTGGTGCGCATCGTCCCGCAAAAAGGCGCGATCGTCTCGGAACTGTCGCTGGACGAAATCAACGATGTGTTCGATCTTCGCGGAATCATGGAGCCGCGGCTTTTGGCGCAGTCGGCGCCGCACTTTGCGGAACAAGACTTTGCCGCGCTGGACGACATCCAGAAGCGCTTCGAGAAAGCAATCAAGGCGCGCAATGTCAGCGAATGGGGGCAGCTCAACGCTGACTTCCATATGGCGCTATACGTTCACGCCCGGCAGCCGCGTACCAAGGCGATCGTCGTGGCGCTGTTGCAGACCAGCGACCGCTACACGCGTCTGCAGCTCTCCAATACCAAGGCGATGGGCACGGCCGAAAAGGAGCACGCTCACCTGATCGAGCTGTGCCGGGCGAAACAAATCGACCAGGCCTGCCGGTTTCTGGAGCAGCATATCGAGGCGGTGCGAACCGATCTGTTGCAGGTGTTGGGCGGCGGCTCGATCGCAGCTCGCGCGGGGCGTTGATCCGGAAGCGGACCACGCATCATGCGGGGACGTCGCTGGCGAGCTTCAGCAGATTAGCCGACATCGCCGACTTGGCGCTGTAGTCCTTCCAGGCGGTATCGCGCGCGATGTCGCGCCACTTGCTGACGGTCGCCACATCGAGCGTGCTGACCTTGGCGCCGGCTTTCTCATAGACCTTGGCGACCTCGATATCGTCGTCCTGTGCGCCCTTGCGGCCGAACGCTTCCAGTTCGCTGCCCACCGCCAGGACGATGTCCTGCTGCTTCTTGGGCAATTTGTCGAAGATTGCCTTCGACATCATCAATGGCTCCAGCATGAACCAATAGGAGGCGCCGGCGCCCGAGGTCAGCGACTTCGCGACCTGCTCGAGGCGAAACGAGATCAGGCTGGTGGAGGAGGTGATGCCGGCGTCGCAGGCGCCGGTCTGCATCGCGGCGTAGATTTCGTTCGACGGCATCGACAGCACAGCGGCACCCGCGGTCTGCAGCACCATGTCCATTTCGCGCGAGCCGCCGCGCACTTTCAGGCCCTTGGCGTCTTCAGGCGCGACGATTGGTCGGGAGCGGCTGGCGACGCCGCCGGCCTGCCAGACCCATGTGAGAAGGATAATGCCCTTCTCGGCGAGGAAGTCGGTCAGCGCCTTGCCGACCGGCGCCTTCTTCCAGCGCAGACCCTGGTCGTACGTTGCGACCAGGCCCGGCATCAGGCCGATATTGGTCTCTGGAAGCTCGCCGCCGGCATACGGCATCGGATAAAGGCTGATATCGAGCGCGCCCCTGCGCATTGCCGAGAATTGCGCGTTGGTGTTGATCAGCGAGGAGTTCGGATAGACTTCGGCTGCGATCTCGCCGCCGCTGCGTTTGGCAACTTCGGCGGCGAAGATGCGGCACAGCCGGTCGCGGAAGTCGCCCTTGTCGATGGTGCCGCCCGGGAACTGATGCGAGATCTTCAGCGTGGTGGCCGCATGGGCCGTACCGGTGCCGAAACGAAGCACGGCGGGCGCGGCGAGTGCAGAGGCGATGACATGGCGGCGCGTGAGCATGGTTTCTCCCTGCAAAACGGTAGGCTCCGTCAACAAGTCCTAGTTTGGCACTCGCGGAACGCGTTAGCTGCCTTGAGTTTATCCGCTTCAACTAACCGTGAGAATTGCAGAACCTTGGGGCGTGGCCGGTAACAAATCCGGTCGCGCCATCGTCGTTGGGGAAGCGGCAGACGTCGCTTTCGAGAAGCCAATCCAACCAAGGACGACCATCCCATGACCACCACGACCCGTATCGGCCTCGGCCTTTCTGCCGCGCTTGTTTCGCTCGGCCTCGCGTTCGCGCCGGCCGCCTTCGCTCAGGACAAAATGGGCAAGGGCGACGGCGTGAAGAAGGAGTCCATGTCCAAGGACAGCATGAAGAAAGAGGACGGAATGATGAAGAAGGAAGGCATGAAGCACGAAGGCATGAAAAAAGAAGACGGCATGAAGAAGAACTGAGTCTTAGACCAAGTCATTCCGGGATGGTGCGCTAGCACCAGACCTCAGATGCGCAATTGCGCATCGGGGAATCTCAAGATTCTCCGATGTGCAGTTGCACATCGTAGTTCGATGCTTGCGCATCGCTCCGGAATGACGGGCAGGGCTGCATCCATCGCTCGGCGGAAGGGCGCGGCTAGCAGCCTACCTATTCTTCTTGCCCTTGGTCTTGCGCGCGGCGTAACGCGCGTCGCGCTTGGCCTTTTGCTCAGCCTCCAGCGCCGCCAGCCTGGCGGCCTCTTCTTCCTTCTCGCGGGCGATTCTGGCGGCCTCGGCCGCGGCGGCTTCGGCCTCGCGCCGTTTCTGTTCGGCCTTTTCGGCTTCCTTGGCCTCTCTCGCCTTGGCGCGAGCGGCGGCGACGGCCTCGCGCTCGGCCTGACGGCGCTTCACCGCGGGATCGTCAGGTCCCGGCTGGGTGCGAAACTTGTTCAGGATATTCTGCCGCGCCTGTTGCGCAGCCTTCTGACGGTCCGCGAAGCTCGGTTCCTTGAATCCACTCATAAAAGAGGCCTTGTCGCTTTCACTCTTGGGGTTGGGGGCGCGCCACGGGCACGGAATGGCGCTTAGGTAAGTGAACCCGGCGCAAAATACCAGCGCCGAAATGGGGCGGCAGAGCAGGGGAGACTTGCGTGAACCGCAAATGGCCCAAACTGAGCGCTGATGGGCGGAATTACGTCAGCTTGGCTGCTTACGAGATGGCAACGGCGACCGAAGCCCCAGGCCGGGCGCTGGCGATCCCTTCAATATGGCCTTCTCGCCTGTGCGCTGATCGGCGCGCTGGCGATGCTCGCGTCGGAGAAGTGATCGCTCTTCTGGTTATTATCGCGATGGCCCCCGGGTCCAAGGACGCGTGCAACCGTCATCGCGGTCATAACAACGCGGTCCGCGATCCGCTGCGCCTCCAGCCTGTCGCGGGCCTTTTCCCTGATCATAATCTCGATCAGCTCGAGCCGTTTGGCCTCGTCGACCGCTTCCGCCAGCAATTGCTTGTAGCGATGGTAGTCGTAGCTCGTTTCCTGCTTGCCGGACTCCTGTTTGCCCGCTTCCTGCTCGCCCATCGCACGCCCCGCACACGCGCTCGTCCCAAGCGGGCAGTGTCGATCAAGCGTTGCGCGCGCGCAACGGATTCGCGCGAGTTATACCCATTTCCTCGCCCATCGGGCTCGCGCACAAACCCGTGTAGTGTGAAGTCGTTCACAGGCGTCGCGGCGGGGGGATCCTATGCTCCGGGCTTTCGAAACAGGAGCGACCGCCATGCCGCACAATTGGTGGACCCGCAAGAACGTCGTTCTCGCCGTCGCTATCGTCTCGCTGGTCTGTGCCATCGTTTTCTTTGCGCCCGGCCTGTCCAGGCCGGAGCCGGTCTTGAGCGCAGCGCTTGGTCCGGACTGGCAGTGCAGCCGGCTCGCGTTCGTTTTCACGACCTGCAGCCGGGTCAAGCATAGCCGATCCACGCCCGTTCGCCTCGCCAAAATCCCGGTGTGCGGACGGTTGCGGACGTAATAGGATCAGGCTGGAAACGGAGCAGGCCGGAACTGGAGTTTTCCATGCAAAAGCCGTGTCGTCTTGTGCTGGCCGCGTCGGCGGCGGCTCTCGTACTCCTGCCGGCCGTCGCGCTGGCGCAGGTCGCGCCGGGTGGCAGCACCGCAGCAACGGCAACGCCGTCCCCCGCCGCGCCGGAGGCCGCCGCGGCCGAAAAGGAGAAGGTGGCGCTGAAGAAAAAGAAACCGGCCAAGATGACCCGGCAGCAGGAGATCGACCGTTCGATCGACCGCGGCACGGTGCCCGCGCGTTACCGGAGCTCGGTGCCGAAAGAGTATCACCAGTATATTCCGTTCGATAAGCGGTAGAGGCAGGCAACTGCCTGCGCTTGTCGTAGCTCGCCACAGAATATAGAATTACGGATTGCTTTGCGGAGCCCGTCATCGGGCGCGCATTCGCGCGACCCCGTGGCTCGCAATGACGGACGGAATGCGGTGATTGCCAGCCCGGATATCGTTCGCGATCCGCGCTACCGCGTTCTGCTGATCAATTTGTCACATAGAAGCGCGCGGCGCCCGCTCACCGTACTCGTACGGATTGGCTGAGTATGTAACCGCGATCTATAACGCCGTCGCTTGCAGCGGGGGCAGGGCGTTCGTCCATCACGACGAGCGCTACCACTGGAGGCCACGAGGCCCGGACTCCTAGGCACTCCGGGCCTCGTCTACTCGTGACCGCGAGCACTCGAGCCGCCGCTTACCTCGCTTCGTCGGCACCATCACATCGCAAAACCAAAAGCGCGCCATGCGCTCGTTGGCATGCGCACAGCGGCTCGCTGACCCGCCGGACTTTCTAACCCAGCAGCCGGTAGATGATGCTGGTCGACGCGCCGGCCAGGCAGAACGCCAGCGCCATACACACCAGCGCCTCGTCGCGATTGAATTCGGGTGGTGGCGGACTCAAGGGGTCCTCGCGCTCGGCCGTTCATTCACAAGCTAGAGAAAACGTGTCGAGGACGTTACGTTTCCTCACGTCAGGCTATTCATGTCCGGTTGCGGTCGGTTCCACGGCAAGCCCAGTGTTGATACGCGCGATTTGCTTTCCCGACAAAATGGTTATAATTCAATGGCTTTTTAAAGTTCCCTTAAGTCATAAATGAGTTCCTGTTCAAGCCGCACCGCCGCGCGGCCCGAATAGCCGGGTGCCGCTCCATCACTTACCCCAAGGGGACAAGCGCTCGGCTATTATGGGCACCCGTCCAGCAGTTCAGGCGGACACGCAGAATGCCGTCGGTGATGTGCGACTTGTAATGACTGGTCAGGGAGCCGCCGCTCAGTCCCGTACAGGCGTGACGAATGCTCGCGATAGGTCACCGAGATCGACGAAGAGATATTTGAGCTTGGCGGTCCAGTTGCCGCTGACGACGGCCTCGACGCCGGCTCGATCGTCCGCAAAGCAATCGGTCGGAAGCAGTTGCGATTAGGGAACCGTCAACGAGTGACGGTTAGCTTCAAACCGTCGCGGGCTCTGCGTCTGAATCAATCAAAAGTTGCAAAGGTCCGAAAGGAAATTTGGTGCACCTTCTTCGTGCACCTTCAAGTGGATTCCGTTATGGTTGTGTTGCGTCACTATGCCCAAGGGACGGAACTTTTCTGCCCGGAGGAGGTTCTGAATCAGCCTTATTCTACTCATGTTTTGCAACCAACGATGACAACCATCGAATCATGATTGGGGACGGTCGTGAACCGGAAAGACTTCAAATCAATGTCCACGGATGAGCTGTGGGCACTCCACGAGGAAGTAGCCGCCAGGCTTGCAACGACTCTGCTTGCAGAGAAACGCCTCCTCGAAGATCGCCTGAAGCAACTCAAGGGCGTCGTCGAAGCTGAGCGCACGAAATCATCGACAGGCCGGCGTTCATATCCGACAGTCGTTCCGAAATTCCGGAATCCTGATCGGCCGTCCGAGACGTGGGCAGGCCGAGGCAAGACACCTCGCTGGCTCCTTGCAAAATTGAAGTCCGGCAAGCGCATCGATGACTTCCGAATTAGGAATATAGCATAGGCAGCCTGCAGCCATTCGGCGGCGGCGCATTGCACCTCGATCAATCCAAGAGTTGATTTCTTGAGGGCTGCGGACGTCGTTCCGATCTACGCGTCGCCTGCGAGCGAGTTCTCGTTAGATTTGGAAATGCCCGGCTTGAAGCTTGTTCATGCTCTCCGGCACCATCTGCGTGACGCCGACCTGGGTTTAGACGCCGGCGTCACGGTATCCCTTCAGCTTTGCTTTCTTTCAGCTTACCTTGGCGCGGATTCTGAGGCTCCGCATCGAGCGTCGTTTCAACACTCGTCTCCAAGGCTCTGACAATTCCGATGCGCGCGAACAGCATGGGTCCACGATCTTCGGCGGCATCAATAAGCATCTGGATGGCAAGCCGCCATTCCTGACGGTCGCGTTCGGGCTGAGGAAGGGTCCTGATGTAGTCGGCGGCGTCTCGAAGGGTTTGCGCTGGCGGCCCCTTCGGGAGCGGCACAGGCTGAGCGAACGGACGATCCCAGGACATGTTCGAACTCCTGTCACAAACTCCAAACGACCGAGCGCAAACGATATGCGAAGGCGGCTTGCCCGTCATTAATTTGCGTGCCGGTAGTTTTCGTGCCGATGGAACCGCAGCAGGGGTCGACGCGGAGCCCCGCCGTTAGTTCCATTCTCCAAGACTGTTTTGTAAGGCTGTTTTGTCTCCAAGGAGGCTGTTTCGCCCGCTGCGGTCCTGCCGACCGGGTTTCCGGGATTTGCAGGATGCGCATCGATGGCGGCTTCGAGCGAGTTGGCGCTTGAGCCGCCCGCGTCGGCGACTGCGAGATGGCGCCTGGTCCAGATCGATCAGTTTTGAAACGCAACGCCGACGAAATCGCCTTGCCGCCAGATCACGCGGCATTCGCGAACGTTGTGAAAATTATCGAAGGTCAACTCGAAATTCAGGGGCAACAGGTTGAGGTCGTGGAGCTCAATTCCGGCCCCGGAATTCGTGACATCCTGAACGCGGCAGGTGAAGACCCCGCGCTGCGCGTCAAAGAACAGCAGCGCGTTTTTCGAAATCGTCGTCCTTGCGACAGATCGGCGTTCGAATTCCATTCTCGGCCACCAACGGTTCACGCCAGGCCCTGGCAAGCAGAGGCTACCGGATTGTCCTTGGGCGGCAATCAGGTTCGGTCCTTTTCGTAAACAATCAATTTTAATGATCGCATAAAGTCGCGATCTACGAGCGGACTTGTCGTGCGTCAGGACTGCTGCAGTTGCGACTTCAACACAGTGCCGGCTGTTCCTCTTGCGGAACTCGCTATCGGGCTTGATGCGTCGGCAAAAGCCATGCCCACTCTCATTGCAGAGGGGAATCACATGAGCTTACGTTGGATTTGCGTGCTGGCGCTGTGTCTGGGAACACCAAGCGCCGGATTTGCGGGTGACCAGTCCGGCGTTTTGCGTCGAATTTCGTGCCCGGTCGTACGCTACTACGTGGCGAAATACAGTGCGCCCGCCGCAGAGCACTGGGCACGGAGCAAGGGCGCAAGCGACGCCGAGATCGCGGCAGCGCGGCGCTGCCTGCAGTCCGACACGACGCGAACGGCCAAGGCACCATCAAGGCCGCTGGCGCTCGGCACTTACGGCTGGTGAGAAGCGAGGCGGGGCGGCGAGGTGGGAAGCCACCCCGAAGCCATGCTGTCGTCGAAGCGAACCGATTCTCAATAGGTCTGGTACCGCTTCTGGCGCTTGCCGCGCCCGGCATTCGGCCCGCCGTAGTATGGGTTAACGACGCATTGCGCGAAGCGGCCCGATGCCGACGCCTGGCACTGCGCCATCGTTCGATAGTGGCACTCGAAATAGTAGTCCACGAAGCCCTGGTAGACCTGCAGGCAAACGGGGTACCTGGGATCGTAGGTCTGGGCGCGCGCAGGTGCAGGCAGGGCGATCGTCACGGCCAAAATCGTCAGAGCTAGTGCCGTGGCAGATGCGTGCGGCAGTTTCATTCCGAGTCCTCCCAGACTTCCCCGCAGAATTGCCTGCGGTCCTCTCCCCACGACAGAACACCAGCGCTCCGAGCTTGTTCCAACGGGTAGCAAGTTGCAAGCAGCCCGCACGAGCCAAGAGGTCGCGCGAATGCGCGCGCGCCCGATGACAGGCTCTGCGACATGCGGGGGCAGAAATTCCAGCTTTCGCGGAGCCTATCATCAGGCGCACATTGGCGCGACGGTTGCCTCAACGTCTGCCCTGCCGTTCAGACTTCCCAGTCCTGGAATCCGTACTCGCGATAGATGACGGCGCGATCGGCATGGGGGTTCAGCCGGCACTTGGCTTGGGCGAGATGCAGGTTGATGGTCCCGGGCTGGCAATTGGCCGCCAAGATTTTGCGGATGTCGTCCATCTGCTGGCGCGACTGCTGGGTCGGCTCGAGCTGCTCAAGCGCGACCAGCGCCGTCGCCAGCGCTTCCGTGACGACCCACTCGTCGTGGCCGGTGATTCCTTTTTTTGGCATGACGTCCGCATCCTTTGTCAGGGCAACGGAAGCAGTCCCAGGTTGGCATCGTAAGCCGCGAATCCAACCGAGACGAGAATGAAGTCGAAATTGCGGAAAAGCCCGAAATGGTAGTGGCGATCCCAGCAGGATTCGAACCTGCAACCCACGGAGTAGAAATCCGTTACTCTATCCAGTTGAGCTATGGGACCGTCCGGGCGGTATCCGCCTTGAGCCTTTCTAGCACTGCCAATATGAAAAATCCGCCTTCCCGCCAAGACGGTCGAACCGATTTCCTCAAGTTCGCGACAAAGGCAGACGGCGGGCTATCTCATATGGTCCGCCTCTGACACAATATGCCTGCTCACCGGCCGTCCGCCGCCGGGGCGGGTGGGACGTTTGGACTGCCAACGCCATGCATGCGACCCTTTCGCAAGCCTTTGCCGCCGTCATCAGTCCGTCACCTTTTCGCGCATTTTTCGACGTTTCGCGGCTGATGTCCGCGGCAAGGAGCCCATCATGATCGGTTTGGTTCGCGCCACAGTGATTTGCGCCACGCTGGCGCTTGGCCTGACGACGGCGGGGGCCGCGGACAAGGCGTTCAAGCGCGACGAACTGGCCGATTCCGCCGTGAAGCTGGCGGCCCAGATCAAGAGCGAGGCGGGGCCGGTGGCGAAATCCTCCGCGACGCTGCGCAATGACGCCGACGCCGCCTTCAAGCGTTCTGACTTCCGCGTGGGTCTGCAGATCCTCGGCCAGATCGCTGCCACCTCGCCGGAAGACAGCGCCAACTGGCTGCGGCTTGCCAAGACCATTTTCCAGATCCGCGCCGCCAGTTCCAGCGAACAGACCTTCCTCTACGAGCGCGCCTCGACCGCGGCCTACATCGCCTATCAGCGCGCCGGCAACCAGGCCGAGGAGGCCGATGCGCTGGCCGTGCTCGGCCGTGCGATGTCCGAGCGCAAGCTGTGGCGCCCGGCCCTGGATGCGTTGCGGCTGTCGCTCGACATGCGCGAGGTCGCCGAGGTCCGCGGCCAGTACGAGAAGATGCGGGACCAGCACGGGTTCCGGCTGCTCGACTATACCGTGGATTCCGACGGCGCCTCGCCGCGCGCCTGTTTCCAGTTCTCCGAAGACCTCGCCAAGCGGGTCGATTTCGCGCCGTTTGTGGTGCTGGCCGGCACCGACAAACCGGCGCTGACCAGCGAGGGCAAGCAGCTCTGCGTCGACGGGCTGAAGCATGGCGAGCGCTACAACATCAATCTGCGCGCCGGCCTGCCGTCCACGGTGAAGGAGAGCCTGCCGAAATCGGCCGAGTTCAACATCTACGTCCGCGACCGCAAGCCGTTCGTGCGCTTCACGGGGCGCGCGTATGTGCTGCCGCGCACCGGCCAGCGCGGCATTCCGCTGGTCAGCGTCAACACGCCTTCGGTGAACGTCAACGTGTTCCGGATCGGCGACCGCAACCTGATCAACACCGTGGTCGACAGCGATTTTCAGAAGACGCTCTCCAGCTACCAGCTTTCCGACCTCGGCAATGAGCGCGGCGTCAAGGTCTGGTCTGGCGAACTCGCCACCGCCTCCACGCTGAACCAGGACGTGGTGACGGCTTTCCCGGTCGACCAGGCGCTCGGCGATTTGCAACCCGGCGTATATGTGATGACGGCGGCGGCCAAGGGGCCCGGCAGCGGCGGCGACGATGACGGCTCGCTGGCGACGCAATGGTTCATCGTCTCCGACATGGGCTTGACGGCGTTTTCCGGCAATGACGGCATCCATGTCTTCGTCAATTCGCTGGCTTCGACCGAAGCCGTATCGAAGGCCGAGGTGCGCCTGGTCGCGCGCAACAACGAGATCCTGGCCACGCGCAAAACCGACGACGCCGGCCACGTGCTGTTCGAGGCAGGGCTTGCGCGCGGCGAGGGCGGGCTCTCGCCGGCGCTGCTGACGGTGATGAACGAGAAGGCGGACTACGCCTTCCTCAGCCTGAAGACCAACGCCTTCGACCTTACCGACCGCGGCGTGTCAGGACGGATCGTGCCTCTTGGCGCCGATGCCTTCGTCTATGCCGAGCGCGGCGTCTACCGGTCGAACGAGACCGTCTATTTGACCGCTCTGCTGCGCGACGGGCAGGGTAACGCCATGACAGGCGGGCCGCTGACGCTGGTGATCGAGCGGCCCGACGGCGTCGAATTCCGCCGCGCCCAGCTCCCCGATCAGGGCGCGGGCGGCCGCTCTCTTGTCCTGCCGCTCAATTCTGCGGTCCCGACCGGGACCTGGCGGGTGCGCGCCTTTACCGATCCCAAGGGCTCGTCCGTCGGCGAGACCACCTTCATGGTCGAGGACTACATCCCCGAACGGATCGAATTCGACGTCTCCGCCAAGGAGAAGGTGATCAAGGCTGAGACTCCGGTTGAACTGAAGGTCGCTGGCAAGTTCCTCTATGGCGCCCCCGCCTCGGGCCTGCAGCTCGAAGGCGACATGCTGGTCGCCCCAGCGGCCTCCGGGCGGCCCGGCTATCCTGGTTATCAGTTTGGCGTGGCTGACGAGGAAACCGCCTCCAACGAGCGGACCCCGATCGAGAATCTGCCCGAGGCTGATGCGAATGGCGTAGCGACCTTCCCGGTGTCGCTGGCGAAGGCGCCGACCTCGACCCAGCCGCAGGAGGCGCAGATCTTCATCCGCATGGTGGAGACCGGCGGACGCGCGGTCGAGCGCAAGCTGGTGCTCCCCGTGGCGCCGACCGCGGCCCTGATCGGCATCAAGCCGCTGTTCGGCGACAAGAGCGTCGCCGAGGGCGACAAGGCCGAATTCGACGTCGTGTTCGTGAGCCCGGACGGCAAGCAATTGGCTCGCGACGGCCTGCGGTACGAACTGCTCAAGATGGAGTCGCGCTATCAGTGGTATCGCCAGAACTCGTCCTGGGAATATGAGCCGGTCAAATCCACCAAACGCGTTGCCGATGGCGACCTGACACTGCCATCAGACAAGGCGGCGCGGGTGTCGCTAGCGCCCGAGCCCGGCCGCTATCGCCTGGACGTCAAATCGAACGAGGCGGATGGCCCGGTCACCTCGGTGCAGTTCGACGTCGGCTGGTATTCCGACGGCAGCGCCGATACGCCTGACTTGCTGGAGACCTCGATCGACAAGCCGGAATACGCCTCCGGCGAGACCATGGTGGTGTCGGTCAATGCCCGCACCGCCGGTAAGCTGACCGTCAACGTGCTCGGCGACCGCCTGCTGACCACGCAAACCGTCGACGTCAAGGAAGGTACCCAGCAGGTTAAATTGACGGTCGGCAAGGATTGGGGCACCGGCGCCTATGTGCTGGCGACGCTGCGGCGACCGCTGGACGCGGCGGCGTTGCGGATGCCTGGACGGGCGATCGGCCTGAAGTGGTTTGGCATCGACAAGAAGGCCCGCACGCTGCAGGTCGCACTGTCGCCGCCGCCGCTGGTTCGGCCCGGCACCAGCTTAAAGATTCCCGTCAAACTGGGCGGCCTGAATCCGGGCGAGGACGCCAAGGTCGTGGTTGCCGCGGTCGATGTCGGCATTCTCAACCTGACCAATTACAAGCCGCCGGCACCCGATGACTATTATCTCGGCCAGCGCCGCCTGACGGCCGAAATCCGCGACCTCTATGGCCAGTTGATCGACGGCATGCAGGGCACGCGCGGCCAGATCAGGACCGGTGGCGATTCCGCCGGCGCCGAGTTGCAGGGCTCGCCGCCCACGCAAAAACCGCTGGCGCTCTATTCCGGCATCGTCACGGTCGGTGCCGACGGCACAGCCGAAATCAGTTTCGACATTCCGGAATTCGCCGGCACCGCGCGGGTAATGGCGGTGGCGTGGAATGCGACCAAGCTCGGCCGTGCCACCATCGATGTCACGGTGCGCGATCCGGTGGTGCTGACGGCGACGCTGCCGCGCTTCCTGCTCAATGGCGACAAGGGCACGATGAGCTTCGACCTCGACAATGTCGAGGGTGCTCCCGGTGACTATAGCATCAGCGTGAAGACGTCGGGACCCGTGAAGGTGACGGGTAATCCAACCACGACGGTCAAACTCGCCGCCAAGCAGCGGACCTCGATGTCGCTCGCGCTCGACGCCGGCGGCGCGGGAACCGCCAATCTCGACGTCGACATCAAGGGCCCGAACGGCCTGACGCTGGCGCGGCATTACGCGCTAGATGTCAAGGCGGCGACGCAGGTGCTGGCGCGGCGCTCGATCCGGACGCTGGCCAAAGGCGAAAGCCTGACACTGACCCCGGACATGTTCTCCGACCTCGTCTCGGGCACTGGCAGCGTGTCGTTGTCGGTCAGCCTGTCCACCGCACTCGATGCGGCGACCATTTTGAAGGCGCTGGATCGCTATCCACACGGCTGCTCCGAGCAGATCACCAGCCGCGCGATGCCGCTGCTCTATGTCAATGATCTCGCTGCCGGCGCGCATCTGGCGATGGATACCGCCGTCGATCAGCGCATCAGGGATGCGATCGAACGGCTGTTGGCCCGTCAGGGCTCGAACGGCTCGTTCGGCCTGTGGTCGGCCGGCGGCGAAGACGCATGGCTAGATGCCTATGTGACAGACTTCCTGACGCGGGCCCGCGAAAAGGGCTTTGCGGTGCCGGATGTGCTGTTCAAGAACGCGCTCGACCGGATCAGGAACTCCGTGGTCAATGCCAACGAGCCGGAAAAGGACGGCGGCCGCGATCTGGCCTACGGCCTCTACGTGCTCGCCCGCAATGGCGCCGCGCCGATCGGCGACCTGCGTTATCTCGCTGACACCAAGCTGAGCAATCTCGCCACCCCAATCGCGAAATCGCAGCTCGCGGCGGCGCTGGCGCTGGTCGGCGACAAGACCCGGGCGGAGCGGGTCTATGCGGCAGCACTCGATGCGCTGGCGCCAAAACCAGTGCTCGAGTTCGGCCGCGTCGATTACGGCTCGGCACTGCGCGACGCGGCAGCGCTGGTCTCGCTCGCCAGCGAAGGCAACGCGCCGCGGGCGACACTGACACAGGCCGTCCAGCGGGTCGAAGCGGCGCGGGGGCTTACGCCCTACACCTCCACGCAGGAGAATGCGTGGATGGTGCTGGCCGCGCGAGCGCTGTCGAAGGAAACGCTGGCGCTTGATATCGACAGATCGCCGGTCAAGGCCGCCGTCTATCGCAGCTACAAGGCTGACGCGGTGGCCGGCAAGCCGGTCAAGATCACCAATACCGGCGATGCGCCGGTGCAGGCGGTGGTCTCGGTCTCGGGTTCGCCGGTTACGCCGGAGCCCGCGGCGTCCAACGGCTTCAAGATCGAGCGCAGCTATTTCACGCTCGACGGCAAGCCCGCCGACGTCACCAAGGCCAAGCAGAACGATCGCTTCGCGGTGGTGCTGAAGATCACCGAGGCCAAGCCGGAACATGGGCACATCATGGTGGCCGACTATCTGCCGGCCGGCCTCGAGATCGACAACCCGCGGCTGGTGTCGTCCGGTGACTCCGGCACGCTTGACTGGATCGAGGACGGCGAGGAGCCGGAGCATACCGAGTTCCGCGACGACCGCTTCACCGCGGCGATCGACCGCGCCAGCGACGACCAGTCGGTGTTTACGGTGGCCTACATCGTGCGCGCGGTCTCGCCCGGCAAATACGTGCTGCCGCAGGCCTATGTCGAGGATATGTACAACCCCTCGCGCTACGGCCGCACCGGCACCGGCTCGGTTGAGGTGCGTCCGGCGAAATGAGCGAGGCGGGTGACCATAGTTCTTCGTCATGCCCGGGCAAAAGCGCGAAGCGCGTCTTCGCGCAGACGTCCCGGGCATCCACGTCTTCCTTGAGCGAGCGAAGCAAAGACGTGGATGGCCGGGACAAGCCCGGCCAAAACGGAGGCATTGGACGTCGCCGCTTTTTTCGGATCGTGGTGAGTCTCGCCTTCATCCTCATCGTAACCACTACCGCATTCACCGCCTGGGTCTTCTCACTCGGGCCGTTGCCGCTGGAAGAGGCGCGCAAAGCCTCCACCACCATCGTCGACCGCAACGGCAAGCTGTTGCGCGCCTATGCAATGGCTGACGGTCGCTGGCGGCTGACGGTCGATGCAAAGACCGCGGTCGATCCCGGATATCTGAAGGTGCTACTCGCGTATGAAGACCGCCGGTTCTGGTCGCATGGCGGCGTCGATCCCTTGGCGCTGGGGCGCGCAGCGCTGCAGCTCGTCACGCACGGCGACATCGTTTCCGGCGGCTCGACGATTACGATGCAACTGGCGCGGCTGATGGAGCCGCGGCGCGAGCGCTCGGTGTATGCAAAGTTGCGCCAGATGGTGCGCGCGGTCCAGCTCGAGCGGCAACTCAGCAAGGACGAAATTCTCGATCTCTATCTGGCGCTGGCGCCGTTCGGCGGCAATCTCGAAGGCGTCCGCGCCGCTTCCATCGCCTATTTCGGCAAGGAGCCGAAGCGGCTTTCGCTCGCGGAAGCCGCACTGCTGGTCGCGCTGCCGCAATCGCCGGAACGCCGCCGGCTCGACCGCTATCCGGAATCCGCCCACGCCGCGCGGGACCGCGTGCTGGCACGGATGGTCGAGGACGGCGTGGTGTCGCAAGAGGATGCGGCGCAGGCCAAGGCGGCGGCGGTGCCGCGGCTGCGCAAGCCGAGGCCGATCCTGGCGCCGCATTCCTCCGATGCTGCAATGGCGACGGTGAAAGATGCGCCGCTGATCAAGCTCACGCTGGATTCCGGCTTGCAGAAAACGCTGGAAGCCTTGGCGCGCGACCGTGCCGTGGCGCAGGGTCCGAACATTTCGGTTGCCATCATCGCGGTCGACAATGAAACGGGCGACGTGCTAGCCCGCGTCGGCTCATCGGATTATTTCGACGAGCGCCGCGCCGGGCAGGTCGATATGACACGCGCGGTGCGCTCGCCGGGATCGACGCTGAAGCCGTTCATCTACGGCCTCGCTTTCGAGGATGGATTTGTGCATCCCGAGAGCCTGATCGACGACCGTCCGATCCGCTTCGGCTCCTACGCGCCGGAAAATTTTGACATGACGTTTCAGGGCACGGTGCCAGTGCGCAAGGCGCTGCAACTGTCGCTGAACGTGCCGGCAATCGCGTTGCTCGAGCGCGTCGGCTCCAGCCGGCTGTCGTCGCGACTGAAGCAGGCCGGCGGCAATCTCGTGCTGCCGAAGGACGAGACGCCGGGCCTGGCGATGGGTCTTGGCGGCGTCGGCGTCACCTTGCAGGATCTGGCGCAGCTCTATGCCGGATTGGCGCGGCTGGGCGCGGCGCGGCCGTTGCGCGAGGTCATGCTCGATCAAGATGAGCGCGAGCCGCTGCGGCTGATGGACCAGTTCGCCGCTTGGCAGGTCGGCAACGTGCTGCTCGGAACACCGCCGCCGGAGAACGGCGTGCACAACAGAATCGCGTTCAAGACCGGCACCAGCTACGGCTATCGCGATGCGTGGTCGGTCGGCTTCGACGGCCGCATTACCATCGGCGTGTGGGTCGGGCGTCCCGACGGTGCGCCGGTGCCGGGCCTGGTCGGCCGCACCGCCGCCGCGCCGATCCTGTTCGACGCCTTTGCGCGCACCGGAAAAATCCCGGCGGCGCTGCCGAAACCGCCGAAGGGGGTGCTGATCGCCAGCAACGCCAAACTTCCACTACCGCTGCGGCGCTTCCGTCCCGTCGGCGAACTGATCCGGACCGGCAGCGATTCTGCGCCGCGTATCCAGTTTCCCCTGAACGGCTCGCGCATCGACGTTGACCGTTCGGGCGGTGGGCAGGCCGCCGCGATGCCGGTCAGGGTTGCCGGCGGCGTGCTGCCGCTCACCGTCATGATGAACGGCGCCTCGGTCGGCGAGATCGATAGTCGGCGCCAGCGCCTGGTCGACCCGCCGGGACCGGGGTTTGCACGGCTGACGGTGATAGATGCGACCGGCGCGGCCGATACCGTGGTCATCCGGGTACAGTAAGGAAAAACGCTCTGTTGACCGCGACTTAGGGGTTTTGCGGTGTTGTTTGCAGTGCGGTTTCATCGTATGCGAACAGCATGGTGGAAACCTTGCACCCCCCACGCTTTGGAGCGGGCCAACAGCCTGTAAAACCTGCGCATTCCGGCCGCAGGTTGGCCGTTGTGTTCGACTTCGCCACCGCGAACCATTTTCGCGCCGTCGTGTTCCTGGTGCTCTGCGGCATCGCGCTTTTCCTGCCCGGATTTTTCAACATTCCACCGATCGACCGCGACGAGGCGCGCTTTGCGCAGGCGACCAAGCAGATGGTCGAAAGCGGCGATTTCGTCGACATCCGCTTCCAGGACGACGTCCGCTACAAGAAGCCGGTCGGCATCTATTGGCTACAGGCGACCGTGGTCGAAACCGCCTCATCGCTCGGCCTGCCGCGCGCGCAATTGCGCATCTGGCTTTACCGGATTCCCTCCCTGATCGGGGCGATCGGCGCGGTTCTCCTGACCTACTGGGCGGCGCTCGCCTTTGTTACGCGGCGCGGGGCCGCGCTGGCAGCACTGATGATGTGTAGTTCCGTCCTGCTCGGCGCCGAAGCAAGGCTAGCCAAAACGGATGCGATGCTGCTGTTGACCGTTGTCGCTGCGATGGGGGCAATGGCGCGGGTGTATCTGTCCTGGCAGCGTGGCGAGGATCCGGCGCGTCCGCC
Source organism: Bradyrhizobium sp. sBnM-33 (assembly GCF_032917945.1). Taxonomy (NCBI): domain Bacteria; kingdom Pseudomonadati; phylum Pseudomonadota; class Alphaproteobacteria; order Hyphomicrobiales; family Nitrobacteraceae; genus Bradyrhizobium; species Bradyrhizobium sp. sBnM-33. The sequence goes on along the minus strand of NZ_CP136624.1, from coordinate 5,642,766 downwards.
CTGGGCCCCGCCGGCGATCTTCTGGACGGCGCTGGCCGGCGGCATCCTGCTCAAGGGACCGCTGATCCTGATGTTCATCGGGCTTACCATCCTGGCGCTCGCGATCCTCGACCGCTCGGCGGCATGGCTTTGGCGGCTGCGCCCGGTCTGGGGGCTGATGTGGACGCTGGTGCTGGTATTGCCATGGTTCGTTGCGATCTTCTGGCGCGCGGGCGAGGCCTTCTTCTCCAATTCGCTCGGCGGCGACATGCTAAGCAAGCTCGGCGCGCAGGAATCCCACGGCGCGCCTCCTGGCCTCTATCTGCTGCTGTTCTGGGTCACGTTCTGGCCGGGCGCGGCGCTGGCGGGAATGGCGGCGCCAGCGGTATGGCGCGCGCGGCGCGAGCCCGGCGCGCAATATCTTTTGGCGTGGCTGGTTCCGTCATGGATCGCGTTCGAACTGGTGCTGACCAAGCTGCCGCATTACGTGCTGCCGCTCTACCCGGCGATTGCGATTCTCACCGCCGGCGCGCTGGAGCGCCGCGTGCTGTCGCGGTCCTGGCTGATGCGCGGTGCGGCCTGGTGGTTTGTCATTCCGGCCGGGGCATCCGTAATCGCGGTCATCGGCGCCATCAAGCTGACGCATTACCCGGCATTTCCGGCCTGGCCCTTTCTGGCGGCGGCGATGATCTTCGGCCTGATCGCGTGGTGGATGTTCGAGGACAGCCGCGCCGAGCGCTCGCTGTTGAATGCCGTGGTCGCGGCGATGTTTCTGGCGGTCGGAATCTACGGCATTGTCATGCCGTCGCTGACTGCCATGTTTCCAAGCGCCGAGATCGCGCGGGCGCTTCGCAACGTGGTCTGCGTCGGGCCAAAGGCGGCTGCTGCGGGCTTTCACGAGCCGAGCCTCGTATTTATGACCGGCACCGGCACGCTGCTGACCGACGGATCGGGCGCGGCCGATTTCCTCGGGCAGGGCAGTTGCCGCTTCGCGCTGGTTGAGTCGCGCACGGAGCGCGCCTTCGTGCAGCGCGCTGAAGCGATCGGGCTGCGGTACAATGTAGCGAAGCGGATCGAGGGCTATAACATTTCGCAGGGCAAGGCGATCTCGATCGCCATCTTCCGCTCGGAAGGCACGGAGTAAGATGGCTGCGAGCCCTGCTGTCGACGATCCCAAAAGCTATCTTGCGCGTTTCGCCACGCTGGCGTGGTTGTCATTGGCGCAGCTCGTGCGGTCGCCGTCGCATTCGCGGCGGGCGGAAGCCGCTCGCCGCGCGGCGCGGCACGTCTTGTGGCTGTCGGCAGGTTTCGGCGCCGCGATCATCGTGCTGATGTACGCGATCGACGCGTGGGAAATCGCCCAGATGCCAAAGCGCGGTACGCCCTCGCTGTGGTGGGTCCGCATTCTCACCGACTTCGGCAAGGACGAATATGTGTTGGCGGTGCTGGGAGGATTGCTGATCGCGGTCGCGATTGCCGCACCGGCCCTGCATGGCATCAGGCGCTCATTGCTGCTCGGTATCGGAACGCGGCTGCAGTTCATATTCTGCGCCGTTGCCGTATCCAGTCTGGTCACCGAAGTGCTTAAATTTAGCATCGGGCGCGGACGGCCATTTGTCGGCGGCGAGCCCAATGCTTTCAACTTTTCGCACTTCGCAGGCAATCCGGCCTATTACAGCTTTCCTTCCGGCCACGCCACGACCGCCTTTGCGCTCGCGTTCGCCGTGTCAGTCGTTTGGCCCAAGGCTCGCCTTGCGATGGCCGTCTACGCGCTAATTATTGCGGCGACCCGCCTGGTGCTGCTGGCCCATCATCCGAGCGACGTCGTGGCCGGCGCCCTGGTCGGCATCATCGGCGCAATGTTCGTGCGATACTGGTTTGCGGCCCGCCGGCTCGGATTTGCGATCCAGCGCGACGGCAGCATCGTGTCCCTTGTCGGGCCCTCGTCCGGGCGCCTCAAAAGGGTTGCCCGGGGCGCTTCCGCCCCATAAAAGCGGACGCCGCCAGACGGCCCGATACGCCCGGTTCCGGGTCCTTCCAAACTAACCAGACGAGTGCCGATTTGATACCTGCCGACAGAGATGCGGTCGCCGTTTCAATCGTTGTGCCGGTGCGCAACGAGGCGGATAACATCGCGCCGCTGATTGCAGAAATCGTCAGCGCGCTCGGCAGCCGCTGGGCCTACGAGATCATCTATGTCAACGACGGTTCGACGGATGCGACCGCCGAGCGGCTGGCGGCGATGATGAAACAGTATCCGCAGCTTCGGCAACTGAAGCACGCCGCGTCTTCCGGGCAATCAGCGGCGGTGCGCAGCGGGGTGCGGGCCGCCCGCGGCGCCATCGTGGCGACGCTCGACGGCGACGGACAGAACAATCCGGCGTTCCTGCCGGACCTGATCGCGGCCGTTGAAAACGGCGACGGCCGCGTCGGTCTTGCGGCAGGCCAACGGGTCGGGCGCAAGGACACCGGCTTCAAGAAACTGCAGTCGCGGATCGCCAACGGCGTGCGCAATGCGATCCTGCGCGACGGTACCCGCGACACCGGTTGCGGGCTGAAGGCGTTCCCGCGCGAGGTGTTCCTCTCGATGCCCTATTTCGACGGGCTGCACCGGTTCCTGCCGGCGCTGGTACGCCGCGAAGGTTTCGACATCGCTTACGTCGACGTGATCGACCGCCCGCGCCATTCCGGCGTGTCCAATTACGGCTTCTTTGACCGGTTATGGATCGGGATTATGGATCTCGCGGGCGTGTGGTGGTTGATCCGACGCAAGAAGTCGACGCCCGTTGCGATCGAGGTTCGCTGATGCTGATTCAATACGGCCAGGCGCTCGGCGACTATCTCTACGACGTTTTCGTCGCCAAGTTCGATTTCTGGCTGGCGTTCGGGCTGATCGCGCAATTGCTGTTCACCGCGCGTTTCCTGGTGCAGTGGATCTCGAGCGAGCGGGCCGGACAGAGCGTGGTGCCGATGGCGTTCTGGTTCTTCTCGATGGGAGGCGGCATGATGACGCTGATCTACGGCATCGCCAAGCGCGAGCCTGTGATCATCATCGGCCAGTCGCTGGCCACGATCATCTACATCAGAAACATCATGCTGATCGTGAAGAACCGTGCCACCGCCTCGAAGACGCTCGATCGCTGACGGTCAGCGGCTCGGCGCCACCGTGGGCAATGCGGGCAATTCGCTTTCGGCGCTGCGATAGGCGGCGAGTTCGCCGGCGGCATCGAGCACGGATAGGCGACCGAGCAGATGTGCGAGTGAATGCGCCGGAGGTCGCGCAAGACGTCGAGATGAAGCGACGTGGTCTCGATGGTTTCGGGCCGGCCTTCACGCACGCGGTCGAGGTGCCGCTCGGTGGCGGCGAGCTCGGCATTGCGCAGCGCGGCCTTCTCGGCCAGCAATTTTCGCGCTTCGTTGAGGTCACCCGACATGAAGACCCCGAACGCGATCCGGAGCGAATCCATCGTGCGCTTGTGGAAAGCCGAAAGCTCCTCGGCACCCTCGGCCGAGAACTGAAAGCGGCGCTTGATCTTCTTGGTTGCCAGTTCGCTCAAATTCTTGTCGATGATGTCGCCGATATGCTCGAGGTTGATGGCGAAGGAGACGATCTCCATCGCCCGGTGTCCCTCGCGCTCGTCGAGACTGCCGCGGGTGAGTTTCGTGACATAGAGCTTGATTGCCTCGTCGAGGCTGTCGACGCTGTTGTCCATCCGCGAGACTTCGTCAACCAGCGCGCGGTCGTTGGTCATCATCGCCGCCATCACCTTGCGCAGCATGATCTCGACCTGATCGCCCATACGCAGGGTCTCGCGGGCGGCATCCGCCAGCGCGAGGGAAGGGGTCTCAAGTGCGCTCTCGTCGAGATAGCGAGGACCTTTCGGGTCGGCCTCCTTGACGCGCTCGGGCAGCAACCTCTTTAACAGGCGCGCCATCACATCGAGCAGGCCAATGAAGAGAGCTGCGGTCGCAACGTTGAAGGCGATGTGGAACAGAGCAGTTGCCTTGGCTACATCCGGTTGCCACGCGATCAGAAGCTCCGTGATCGGTTGCAGGAACGGCGCCACCAGCAGGACGCCGACAAACCGGTTGACGAGGTTGCCGAGCGGAAGCCGATAGCTCGCGGGATTGCCGCGGCGCGCGCCCTCGAGGATCGGATTGATGGCGCTGCCGAGATTGGCGCCGAGCACGAGCGCCAGCGCCGCATAGGGGGTGATGAAATGCGCATAGGCCAGCGACATCACCAGCAGCACGCTGGCAACAGAGGAATGCACGAGCCAGGTCACGACCGCAGCGAACAGGATGCAGAGCACGGGATCGCCGGTGATGGCGTTCATGAATACGCGCACGCCCGGCGCGTTCTCCGCTGGCGCCAGCGTATTGAGCAGGATGTGCAGCGCCAGCAGCATGAGGCCGAGCCCGATGAATACGCGGCCGATGTCCTTGATGCGCGAGCGCGGCCCGGTGCGGAAGGCGACCAGGCCAATGAGGAATAGCACGGGCGAGACGGCGGCGATGTTGAACGACAGGATCTGCACGATCAGCGTGGTGCCGACATTGGCGCCGAGCATGATGGCGAGCGCAGGCACCAGGCTGACGAGCCCGTCCGACGTAAACGAACTCGTGATCAGCGCCGTCGCGGTGCTGCTTTGCAGCAGCGCGGTCAGACCGAGGCCGGCAGCGAAGGAAGAGAAGCGGTTGCTCAGGGCCTTTGCCAGCAACTGGCGCAGGTTCGGCCCGAACGCGCGCAGGATCCCGCTGTGGACCATGTGCAGGCCCCACAGCAGCAATGCCACGCCGCCCATCAGGTCGAGAAGGACGAGGCTTCCCATGCGCGTCAGTTTCCGCCAAATCGAGTCGAGGGGTCAGGCTATCGCCTAACGAGGGGCGATCAACCCTTTAATTCGCCGAAAACGGGCGAGCTCGAGCGTGGCCTGCCGGTGTTCGAAGGTGTTGCCGGCTCCGGGTTCGGTAAACGGAATTCGAACGTAACCGTTACATTGCGAGCCGTGGCGCTAGGTCAATTCCAACAATTCTTCGGTAAAGCTGAGCGCACCTTCGGGTGAATCACTCCAGCAGGGCCAGGGTAGACATGTTAGCGAATCGCCGCAGAAGCGAACGACGTGCGTGCAGAAACTTTGCGAAAATACAGTTTGCGACCGGCGGATTGCCGCGCGACTGCATGATTACGGATATGTCGGATGGCGGCGTGAAGATTATCGCCGAATATCCCGAAATTCCTCCCGAATTCACGGTGATCTTTTCGGAGGGAAGGCCGCGTCAGTGCAAGCTGGCTTGGCGGATCGGTTGCGAACTCGGCGCGCAGTTCCTCGACTAGGCCGCGCAGCAGCGGCGGCACGGCCGGTTCGGGGCAGGGCGCCATGCCGCGGCTGGCCACGAGGACCCGCGAAGGTCGCCAACTACCGTAAAGGCGGGCGAGCTTAACCTGAATTTAGGGTTAAGCTGTGAACACTTCTGGACAGGTGCCGCAGTGAGTCCCGCTAGATGTTCCAGAAGTTATCCCACCCGCCCCGCGTCGCGCGGCTTGTTGCGTGCACGTCGGCCCTGATCCTGGCGATGGGGCTTGGCGGCTGCCAGACCTCGGGACTAGCAGACGTTACCGGTTCGATCGACGAGAAGGCCGACACCGGCCGCGCCACTGATCCGCGCCGCGAGGTCCAACTTCACCAGGAACGCTATCGCGCCAATCCCAGGGATGCCGACGCGGCGCTGAAATACGGTAGGGCGCTTCGCGCGGCGGGGCAGCGGCCGCAGGCGGTTGCGGTGCTTGAACAGGCCTCCATCGCCCATCCGGGCAACAAGCTGCTGCTCGCAGCCTACGGCCGCGCGCTGGCGGATAACGGCAATTTCCAGCAGGCCTTCGACGTGCTCGGCCGCGCCCACAGCCCCGATGATCCCGATTGGCGGCTGCTGTCGGCGCAGGGAGCAACACTGGATCAACTCGGCCGATACGAGGAGGCGCGGCAATACTATGCGAGCGCGCTGAAAATCGTGCCCGACCATCCGTCGGTGCTGTCCAATCTCGGACTGTCCTATGTGCTTTCGAAGGATCTGCCCAGGGCGGAGGAGACGCTGCGTCGCGCCCACAGCCTGGCCGGGACCGATCCGCGCGTGCGCGCCAATCTTGCACTGGCGGTCGGCCTGCAGGGCCATTTTGCCGAGGCAGAAAAGATCGTGAAGGCCGACCTGCCACCCGCCGAGGCGGCAGCCAACGTCGCGCAATTGAAGCGGATGCTGGCGCGAAAGGACAAGGAGAACGCGCGGGCCGAAGCCGACAAGATGCCGATCGCCGCGGCCCGACGCACAGACTAGGCTTAATCCACTTCGCTCGACAGTGCGATCAGCGTCAGCGGCCAACGCCGCTGCGCTGTTATGCCTTGCTCAAGCCCTGCGGGCCGTGGTGCCCTGCAGCTTCTTGATGAGCGGCATCAGGAACGAGGTCCGCGATCGCTTGGTCACGGCATGGCCTGTCAGGCGCTGCGCCATCTGCAGGAACATCTGGGTGGTGCGATGCTTGGCGGCGATCTGCGCGATCATCTGGCCGTTGTTGGCGGCGGTGCCGAACATCTTCGAATCGAACGGAATGGCCGCGATCGGCTGGCTCTCGATCGCCTTGGCGAATTCGCGCGTGGATATCTCCGGGCGCTTGTGCATGCCGACCTGGTTGAGGCAATAAAGCGGCGGGCGGTCATTGGGCCGCGCCGCCTTCAGCACGTTCAGCATGTTCTTGGTGTTGCGCATATTGGCGAGGTCGGGCTCGGCGACGATCAGAATGTCGTCTGCGCCGACCAGCGTGCGCTTGGTCCATGCCGACCATTGGTGAGGAACGTCGAGCACGATGCAGGGGGTCGTCATGCGCATCGTATCGAAGATCGCGTCGAATGCGTCGGCGCCGAAATCGTAGACCTGGTCCAATGTCGCCGGCGCCGCCAAGAGGTTGAGGCGGTCGGTGCATTTCGCCAGCAGACGCTCCATGAATGCGGAGTCCGGCCGTTCCTGCTGGAAGACGGCATTGGCAATGCCCTGAACCGGATCTTGATTGTAATCGAGGCCGGCGGTACCGAAGGCAAGGTCGAGATCGATCACGACGGAATCGAGCGCAAGATCGCGCGCAATCGTCCAGGCCACGTTATGTGCGACGGTGGATGCACCGACGCCGCCCTTGGCGCCGACGACGGCGACGATGCGGCCGACGGCCACGGCCTCGGATGCCGCATAGAGACCGCATATTGCGCGCACCACGTCAATGGGTTCGATCGGTCCGGTAACGTAGTCGCTGACGCCGCGCCGCACCAGTTCGCGATAGGGCGTGACATCGTTGGCACTGCCGATCACGACGACGCGCGTTCCCGCGTCGCAGACGGTCGCGAGTTCATCGAGCCCTTCGAGGATATCGCAGCCGGCTTCAGTCTCCAGCAAGATGACGTTCGGCGTCGGCGCCGTGTGGTAGGCCTCGATGGCGGCGGCAATGCCGCCCATGTGAACCGAAAGATGGGCTTTGCCGAGACGGCGGTCTTCGCTCGCCGCGCGCACCGCGGTTGCGATCGCCACGCTGGCGCAAAAGGCCTGTACCGATACACGAGGCGCCGGCGAGATGTATTCCTCGGGCTGCGCCGGCGTGTCGTCCAGTTGATCCTGGGAGTTATGAAAGACGCGGCTGATCATTTGCCTGTATCGCTGAGTTTGGCCTTGTCGGCTTCGGGGTAGGTGGTCTCGGTCGCAACGCCCTTGCGATATTTGTCAAAGGCGATACTGCGCCGCGGCGTGTAGGCGGCCGTCTCTGGACGCGGCTGCACGAGGTCCGCCGGGTTGTCGACCATCGCCGCGAGGTTGCGCTGGGTCGCGCAGCCAAAATTATGGTACTGGCGGTTTTCGTTGTAGCCGCTGTTGTCGATGTTCGGGCCGAGGTCTTCCGGCCACAGGCCGCAAGGACCGGCCACCGCCGAAATTTTCGGATAGCTCAGCCTTATCGTTGGCAAGGTACGAGGATCGTCCGGATGATAGTGTCGCATCGTAATGGCGCGAGAGGGCACGCCGCCCGCCATCAGCAGCGATCGGATTTCCTGGAACGAGGCTGCAGCCGCGCGTGCATTGGGCGTGTCGACCGGCACGTCGGCGACGATCGCTCCAGTTCCTTCGCGAACCCAGGTATGCGCCAGACCTATGATGTCGGTGCGCTGTGGGGCGGAAAGACCGCCGCGGGCCTGGCCGACGAACACGACGATCGAGCGGTTGGCTTCTGTAACGGCGATCGGGTGACGCTGGCGGTAATCATTGGAAGGTACGCTCGCCGTTACGATCTCCGTGGTCTGCGTGCAGGCTCCAAGCGCAGCTGAAAGGCCGACGAGGGCGCCGACGAGGCGCAGCGTGCGTGGGCGATCCAGCGATGTTCTATTCGTCATCTTCTTGTCCCCGTCCCGGATCAATGGAGCGCTTCCATCTCAATCAATGATGAAACCAAAATTGCCCTGATCGGCCCCGACCGTATCGGTGCGGGCGGCAACGCCGTAAGTCCGGTTGATGCGAGCGAGCAGCGACGACTGTGAATCGGATGCAGGCGAAAATCCGTCGTCGGGACGCGACAGCTCTTTCTGGGAAACCGCCCGGACGATGACGGGCGTCACAATCACCATGAGTTCGGTCTCGTTGTTGACGAAGTCCTGGCTCCTGAAGAGCTGGCCCAAAATGGGGATTTGGTCCACGCCAGGCATCCCGTTGATCGCCTGCTTGGTCCGCTCCTGGATCAGGCCGGCCATCGCCATCGAGCCGCCGGATGGGATTTCCAGCGTCGTCTCGGCACGCCGCGTCTTGATCGACGGAATCGTCGTTCCACCGGCACCGCCCGTCAGCGAGTTTTCGGTCGAGACTTCCGACACTTCCGTCATCACCCGCAGGCTGATCCTTCCCTCGGACAGTACGACCGGCGTGAAGTTGAGCGAGATGCCAAACTTCTTGAAGGTGACTGTCTGGACGCACCCTCCGATGACACCAGTCGTTGATGTCTGGCAGGTCACGCCGGTCGGAATGGGAAATTCGCCGCCGGAGATAAAGGTCGCGGACTCGCCGGAGATGGCTGTCAGATTGGGTTCGGCGAGCGTGCGCACAACGCCGGCACTTTCCATCGCGCGAAGTACCGCCTGGACCGACGGCGCTGAGCCGAATTGCGTGAGAAGGCCATTGCCGGGGACGAGCGCCGCGTTGTTCGCAGTGAAGGGATTGGTATTGTTGAATCTCACGATGGTGTTGCCAACGTTCATGCTGGCGCTGAGATCGATGCCCATCTGTTTGACGATGTCCCGCCGGACTTCTGCGACGGAGACCTTCAGCATCACCTGGTCGCGGCCGCGAACGACGATCGAGTTGACGACCCGCTCGGGGCCTCCCACCAGCCGTGCGGCGATCTCGCCGGCCTGCTGGGCTTCGACCGGGCTCGATACCGTGCCGGTCAGCAGCACGCTGTCGCCGACGCCCTCGATATGAATTCCCGGCATTGACTGGCGCAGCGCGGCGCGCACGCCGTTGAGATCACGCTTGACTGCGATGTCGTAGGAGGCGATCTGCTGGCCGTCGCCGTCGAAAAACACCACGTTGGTCTGGCCGACGGCGCCGCCGATGATATAGGCGCGTTGCGGGGAGCGAATGACGGCATTGGCGATCTTCGGGTCGGCGACCAGCACGTCCTTTACGTCACGCGGCAGGTCGACCACCACCGACTTGCCGATGCCCAGCGACAGGAAGCGCATCTTGACCGGGCCGATGGCAGACGTCGTCACCGGATCCTTCTCGGACTCGGCTGCGACCACGGGCAGCAGCGGCCCGAGCGTCAGCGCGGCAACGGCCGACAATAACAGGGTGCGCACCGCCACGGTTCGCATCGCTGACTGATTTTCCCCAAACTTCATATCGGGCGTCCTTTCGGTCACTTCTGTGCCGTCGTTTGATTGGCGACCCCGTAGCGAACCACGTTGACGCTCTCGTTTCGTTTTTGAGCCTGTTCCTCGGAACGGCCTTCGGCCGCGTTGACGTCGGTGATGCTGCGCAGCGCGAGCGACAGCGAGCCGCTCTGGCGCGCGCGCGCCAGCGTCTCGGCCTGCTCGGGCTTCAGTTCGAGCGTGGCGGTGCGGCCGACGAGGGAGTTGCTGCCCTCTTTTTCTTTCGGCGCCTGATCGATCGCCAACACGCGGATGTTGGAGAGAATGATTTCCGACTGAACGATGTCGGGCCCCTTGCCGTCCGGATTCTTTTCACGCTTGGAGAGGATGACGTCGACACGGTCGTTGGGCAGGATGAAGCCACCGGCCCCGGTCTCCGGCGAGATCTCGGTCGAGAGCGCCCGCAAGCCGGTCGGCAGGATGGCTGCCATGAAGCCGGAGCCATTGGCCTTGACGAGTTTCTGTTCGCGGATCGGCTCGCCAGCGAAGAACGGGCTGCGCGCGATCGAGCCGGCGATTTCCTTGATGGCCTCGGCCTGGCTGGCGCGATTGATCAGATTGCTGCCGGCGGTCGCGGCCGGCCAGGCCTGCCATTGCAGGTCCTCGGGCTTGACCGGCTGGCCGAGCCCGATGTCGGACTTCGCAACCAGGATCTCCACTGTCGGCAACTGTGCAACCGGTTCGGCCGCCGGGCGGGATTGCTCTTCGGTGCCACGGGCGAGATAGGCGGCAACACCGCCGGCACTCAATGCGATGGTCAGAACGACGACACGTGCGATGTTCATACGCTTTACTACTCTTACGCAGGGATACCCCACTGCACGGCAATGACAGCCATCCCCGGAGGTATGACTAGGCATCAAAGGTATAAGGGAACTTGAGGGTTGAATTATTTGGTCGATCGCGCGGCGGGATTCGCCGTCATGGTGAACGGGTGGTTATCGTTTTGGAAAAACCGCTCCGCAAAAACCCGGAGTCGTCTCGGCGTGGGCGTAGCAACGGCCGAATTCCGGTAGAGACGGACGGGCGCTTCGGATGCGAATCAGCGTCAGGCTTGACGCTGCTATGATGCGCGAGCCTCTTCTTGCGGCTCGGTCTCCGCGAAGCCGGCCTGCAAGACTTCCTCGCGCTTGTGGCGCAGATGCGCGCGCAGGATATGCGACAGCCCCACGCCGTCGCGGCGTTGCAGTGCATTGAGGATCGCTTCGTGCTCCTGCACCGCCAGCGCCCAGCGCCGTGGCGTCATCGGCGTGACATAGCGCGCACGGCGAATGCGGGCAGTGACGGATTCATAGAGGCCTGACAGCACCGGGTTGCCGGCTGCCGCGATGATCGCCTCGTGGATGGTGCGGTTGCAGCGGTAGTACTGGAGAAGGTCGCGATCGCCGTAGTGCCGCACCATCGCGGCGTGGGCGGCGGCGACCTCAGCGATCTCGGCATCCGTGATGCGCTCGCAGGCGAGCTCGCCGGCCAGCGCTTCGAGTCCCTGGCACACCTCGAACAGGTCGCGCATGTCCTTGTCGGTCACCCTGGCCGCGCGCGAGCCGCGGTTCGGCAGCAATTGAACCAGGCCCTCGGCGGCGAGCACCTTGAGGGCTTCGCGCAGCGGCGTGCGCGAGATCTGCAGCTTTTCACAGAGGTCGCGCTCGGGAATCCGCGCGCCCGGCGGGATCTCGCCGTCGAGCAACATGGCGCGGACACGGCCTACGACTTCTTCATGAAGCATCGCCGTAAAGATCCAATTTGAATGCAAAAATGGCTATATCACCGGAGTTTTGCCAGTTCCAGCTTGATAAACGGACTTTTTGCATTCAGAATTGGTTAAAATCGATTAAGAAAGGGCCCGGCGGCATGGATCAGGACGTGACTGTACGGGAGGATGACCTCCTGTTTGCCCTCGATGACGGTATCGGCCGGATAACCTTCAACCGGCCGCAGGCGCGCAACGCCTTCACCTTCGCGATGTACGAACGGCTGGCTGCGATCTGCGAGCGCGCCAACCGCGACCATGCGATCAAGGTGCTGCTGCTGCGGGGCGCCGGCGACAAAGCGTTTGCCGCGGGCACCGACATCAATCAGTTCCGGGCCTTCAAGACGCCGCAGGACGGGCTCGACTACGAGAACCGCATCGACCGGGTGCTCGGCATTCTCGAAACATGCCGGGTGCCGACCATTGCCGCCATCAACGGCGCCTGCACCGGCGGCGGCGCGGGCATAGCGGCCTGCTGTGACCTCCGCATCGGCACCCGGAGCACGCGGATCGGGTTTCCGATCGCGCGCACGCTCGGCAATTGCCTGTCGGTGTCGAATGTCAGCCGCATCACCGCGTTGATCGGCCCGGCGCGCGTCAAGGATCTGATCTTTACGGCACGGCTTGTAGAAGCCGAGGAGGCGGCCTCGGTGGGCCTGCTTAACGAAGTCGTCGATGATCTGGCCGCGCTCGACAGGCGCGCCGACGAGATTGCGCGGCTCGTTGCCGGCAACGCGCCGCTGACGCTGAGCGCGACCAAGCAGGCAGTCGCGCGGCTGCAGCAACGGCCGACACGCGAGGGCGAGGACCTCATCCTGATGTGCTACACCAGCCAGGATTTCCGTGAAGGGCTCGACGCGTTTCTCACCAAGCGCGCGCCGCGATGGCGCGGCCAATAGGAGCCCGCATGTCCCTTCAAAACGACACGACGCCGCGTTCAGGGCCGCTTGCCGGCCTCAAGGTCATCGATCTCACCCATGTGATGGCGGGACCGACCTGCACGCTCATGCTCGCCGACATGGGCGCTGACGTCATCAAGATCGAGAAATGGCCGAATGGCGACGATACCCGACATTCGGTGCCGCCGAAGATCGGCGACGAGGCGGCCTCCTTCCTGATGATGAACCGCAACAAGCGGGGCATTGTGCTCGACCTCAAGACCACAGGCGGCAAGCAAGTGCTGCGGCGGCTGATCGCGGATGCCGATGTGCTGGTCGAGAATTTTGCGCCGGGCGCGATGGAGCGACTCGGCTTCGGCTATGAGGAGCTGCACAGGGATTTTCCGGCGCTGATCTATTGCTCGCTCTCCGGTTTCGGCCGAACCGGCCCCTACAAGCATCGCCGCGGCTTCGATCTGGTCGCCCAGGCGATGAGCGGCATCATGAGTTTCACGGGCGAACGGCCGGATGGCCCGCCGGTGAAATGCGGCCCGCCGCTATCCGATATCACGGCCGGACTCCTCGCCAGTATGGGGATCCTTGCGGCCTATTCGCACCGGCTCAAGACCGGGGAAGGGCAATGGGTGGAGACATCGCTCTACGAGGCGGCGCTGGTTCAGACCTATTGGCAGTCGACCATTGCGCTCGCCAGCAACGTGGCGCCGCGCGCCATGGGCTCGGCCCATCCGCTCAACGCGCCATATCAGGCGTTCGAGGCATCCGATGGCTGGCTCGTGGTAGGCGGCGCCAACAAGAAGCACTGGCTGTTGATGCTGGAAGCGCTTGGCGCGCTGGAACTGGCTTCCGACCCGCGCTTCGTCAACGGCTCCGACCGCATGGCGAATCTGAAGGAGCTCGAAGCCGAATTGAGCGGGCGTTTCCGCAAACAGACGCGGGCGCATTGGCTGGCGGCGCTTGACGAGAAGGGCGTGCCCTGCGGCCCCGTGCACGACATGCTGGAAGCGCTGAGCGATCCGCAGACGCTCGCGCGCGAGATGGTGGTTGAGGTCGAACATTCGACGCTCGGACCGGTGAAGACGATCGGGCTCCCGGTCAAATTCTCGGCGACGCCCGGGCAGGTACGTTCGGGCGCGCCTGTTTATGGCGAGCATACGCGCGAGGTGCTGCGCGAACATGGTTTTGATCAGGCGCAGATCGACGCGTTCGAGCGGGACGGTGCGGTCGTTGCCGCCTCGGCCGGCCGCAAAGAGCAGGTCGCCTGACGAGAAAGCGAAAATACGAACGACAACAAGAAATGCCTACCCGGAGGAAATCATGAAGATCACGTCAAAACTGCTGCTGTCCGTGGCAGCTTTCATGCTCGCGAGCGCGATTCCGGCCAATGCTGCCTGGCAGCCGCAGAAGCCGATCGAGTTCGTCGCCACTGCAGGGCCGGGCGGCGGCACCGACAATCTCGCGCGCGCCGTCCAGAGCATCGTCACCAAATACAAACTGACCGACCAGCCGATCGTGGTCGTCAACAAGGGCGGCGGCAGCGGGGCGGAAGGCTATGTCTACGGCAAGGCATCCGCCGGCGATCCCCACAAGGTGATCTTCGGTACCTCGAACGCGTGGCAACAACCGCTCGTCTCCAAGGTCGCCTTCAACTACACCGATCTCACTCCGCTCGCCGCAGTGGCGCAGGACGAGTTCCTGCTGTGGGTGAAACAGGACGCGCCCTACAAGACTGCGGGCGACTTTCTCAAGGCCGCGGCCGCGACCGAGTTCAAGATGGGCGGCGCACAGTCCAAGGACACCGACGAGGTGCTGACGCGGATGATCGAGAAGGCGGCGAAGGTCAAGTTCACCTACATCCCCTTCAAGAGCGGCGCCGAGGCTGCCGTGCAACTGGCCGGCGGCCATATCGATGCACACGTCAACAACCCCTCCGAGAGCCTTGGGCAATGGCGCGGCAGCACCCAGCGCCCGCTCTGCGCGTTCAGCCCGAAGCGGTTGCCGCAGGGGCCGAAGGTCACGGCGTCAGAAGGCTGGAGCGACGTGCCGACCTGTGTCGAGCAGGGGCTGGCGATATCGCAATACGAGCAACCGCGGACGGTGTGGCTGCCCGGCAAGGTCAGCCCGGAGCAGGCGGCGTTCTACGTCGATCTATTGAAGAAGGTGCAGGCGACGCCTGAGTGGAAGGAATACATCGAAAGGACCTCGCAGGTTGATACTTTCCTCACCGGCCCTGCGTTCGACGATTTCATCAAGCGGGATCTCGAACATGTGAAGCAGGTCGCGGGCGAACAGGGCTGGCTGGTGAAGTAGGGCCGGACCGATGATATCACGACGCGCGCTCGAGATAGCCGCCGCGGCGCTGACCGGAATCTTTGGCGTAGTTGTCATTGCTTCCAGCATCGACAACGGCATCGGTTGGTCGAGCGCCGGCGTCGACGCCGGTACGTTTCCTTTCCTTACCGGCATCATTATCGTGCTCGGCAGCCTTTACAACATGGGGCAGGGCGCCATGGGGCGCGGCACCCTTGCAATGATCAGGATAGCCGTCACGCCGTCCGAGTTGCGCCGCCTGGCGGGGTTGTTCGTTCCGGCCGCGATTTTCGTTGCTGTCATTCCAATGGTTGGAATGTATCTCGCCTCGGCGGGCTATATTTTTGCGGTCCTGGCGTTGCCGAAACGGCAATCGGTCTTGCGCGCGCTTGTTATCGCCGCGGCTACGCCGCTGGCGCTCTACATCGTGTTCGAGCGCATGTTCCAGGTGTCGCTGCCGCACGGCGCGCTCGGCGTCGCGTTCGGTTTCTGAAGGGACGGGGATGGAAAACCTTCAATCGCTGCTGCACGGTTTCACCATCGCGGTCACCGTTCCGCATCTGACGCTGATGGTGATCGGCGTTCTGCTCGGCATTCTCGTCGGCGTTCTACCCGGCCTTGGTGCACCAAACGGAGTGTCGCTATTGCTGCCGCTGACCTTCGGCATGCAACCGGTGTCAGCGATCATCCTGCTTTCGAGCATGTATTGGGGCGCGTTGTTCGGCGGCTCGGTGACGTCGATCCTATTCAACATCCCGGGCGAACCTTCGTCGGTCGCCACCACGTTCGACGGCTATCCGATGGCGCGCGACGGCAGGCCGACGACGGCGCTGGCCACCGCTTTCGGCTCGGCGGCGTTCGGCGCGCTGGTCGGCGTGGTCCTGATTACGTTTCTGGCGTCCTGGGTGGCACAGGTGGCGCTCGCCTTCGGACCGCCCGAATATTTCGCGGTCTATTTCCTCGCCTTCGCCAGTTTTGTCGGCATGGGCGGTGCGGCGCCGATCAAAACGGTGGTGGCACTCGCGATCGGTTTTGCCATCGCCGCGATCGGCATCGATACGGTCTCGGGCAGCGTGCGGCTCACCATGGGTATCGACGAACTGGTGAAGGGCGTCAGCTTCGTCGTCGCCGTGATGGGGCTGTTCGGCATCGGCGAGTTGTTGATTGCGGTGGAGGAGGAGTTTCAGGCCCGCGCGGTATCCTCAAGGGTGGACTGGAAGGAAGTCTTCCGGGCGCTGGGCCGTCTGCCGCAGCATGGCATTGCGTTGCTGCGCAGCGCCGCCATCGGCTGCTGGATGGGCATTACGCCGGGTGGTCCGACCGCGGCTTCCTTCATGAGCTATGGCATCGCCAAGCGCTTTTCGCGCAACGGCGCGCGTTTCGGCACCGGCGAGGCCGAGGGCATCGTCGCGCCGGAGACGGCCGACCACGCCGCCGGCACCAGCGCGCTATTGCCGATGCTCTCGCTCGGCATTCCCGGCTCGGCCACGGCTGCCGTCATGATGGGCGGGCTGATGATCTGGGGATTGAATCCCGGACCGATGCTATTCGTCGACCAGAAGGATTTCGTCTGGGGGCTGATCGCATCGATGTATGTCGGCAACATCGTTGCGGTTGCGCTCGTCCTGCTCACGGTTCCGGTGTTCGCCGCCCTGATGCGGATTCCGTTCGCCGTCATCGCACCCCTGATCGTCATCATCTGCGTCGTCGGCGCCTATTCCGTCTCGAATTCCTATCTCGACGTCGTCCTGATGCTTGGCTTCGGTGTCGTCGGCTATCTCTTCAAGAAGCTGTACTATCCGTTGGCCCCGTTGGTGCTTGCGATCGTGATCGGCGACAAGGCCGAGGACGCGTTCCGGCAGGCCATGCTGATGTCGAAGGGATCGCTCGGGATATTCTTTGCGAACCGACTGGTGACGACCCTCGTTCTGGGCGGGATGGCGCTGTTGCTGCTTCCGCTCGCTCTGCAGATGGTGCGCCTGCTGCGAAAACCGGACGAAGCCGCTGATGAAAAGGTGAGGATCATATGAAGCTGCATAGCCCCGGCAAGCCGGTGATCGCGCTGGCGATGGGAGACCCCGCCGGCATCAGCCCGGAGCTGGCCGCAAAACTCGCCTGCCTCGATGAAATCCGTTCCCGCGCACGCCTGATCGTGATCGGAGACCGCCGCGTTTTCGATGAAGGCGCGCGCGTGGCCGGCGCCGCGGCGGACCTGCCAAATGTGCCGCCGTCCGCGGACCCGCGAACAATCGGCAGTGACGCGGCTTTTATGGACCTTGGCCATCTCGATCCTGCGACCGTCGAACGTGGTGTCGCGAGCCAGGCCGGCGGCGCGTTCGCGCTGGACAATTATCGTCGCGCGCTCACGCTAGCGCGAGACGGGCAGGCCGACGCCGTCTGCTTCACGCCGTTCAACAAGAAGGCAATGCGGCTCGCGCGCGCGGAGTATGACGACGAGATCGCGTTCTCCGCCGAGGTCGCCGGCCTGAAAACGCCAGCCAGCGAATTCAACGTGCTCGATAGGCTCTGGAATGCCCGCGTCACCTCGCACATCGCGCTCAAGGACGTGGCTTCGCGTCTCTCCGTCGAACGTATTCATAGCGCGCTGAAACTGACCGATGCCTGTATGCGACGGGCCGGCTTTGCCGAGCCCCGTATCGCGGTGGCCGGGCTCAACCCGCATGCCGGTGACGGCGGCAATTTCGGCCGCGAGGAGATCGATGTGATCGAGCCCGCGGTCATGGCCGGCCGGGCCGAAGGAATAGCGGCGGAAGGACCGTTTCCGGCCGATACCGTTTTCCTGCGCGCCAAGAACGGTGCCTTCGATGCGGTGCTGACGATGTACCACGACCAGGGCCAGATCGCGATGAAGCTGATGGGCTTCGATCGCGGGGTGACACTCCTGGGCGGCTTCCCGTTTCCGATCTGCACGCCGGCGCATGGCACGGCCTATGATATCGCAGGCCAAGGCGTCGCCTCGGTTGGCGCCAGCCGCGCGGCCTTGTTGCTCGCGGCTGAGATGGCGAGCGCGGCCAGGCTGGGAAATCGGGCGGCGTGAAGCGGGCCTAGGCGGCAACCTTCAACGCCGCAAAGCCGCGCTCGAGATCGGCCTTGAGGTCGTCGACATTCTCTAGGCCGATGTGGAGCCGCAGCGTCGGCCCGCCGGGGGACCATTTGGTCGCCGTGCGGTAGGGCTCGCAGTCGAACGGGATGATGAGGCTTTCGAAGCCGCCCCATGAATAGCCCATGCCGAACAGCGTGACGGCATCGAGCAGGGCATCGACCGCCTTCTGCGGCACCGGCTTCAGCACGATGCTGAACAGGCCGGAGGCGCCGGTGAAGTCGCGTTTCCAGATCGCATGGCCGGGATGGCTTTCGAGTGCCGGATGCAGGACTTGCAGGACTTCGGGACGGCCGGCGAGCCAGCGCGCCATTTCGAGGGCCGAGCGATAATGCTGCGCGAGCCGCACCGATAGCGTGCGTGTGCCACGCAGCGCCAGGAATACGTCGTCGGGCCCTGCACAAACGCCAAGCAGGCGAATGCCCTCGGTGAGCAGCGGCCAGGCTTTCGCGTTCGCCGAAATTGTGCCGAACATGATGTCGGAATGGCCGCCGATATATTTGGTGGCGGCCTGCATGCTGATGTCGACGCCCTGGTCGAGCGAGCGGTGAAACAGCGGCGTCGCCCAGGTGTTGTCGTCGATGACGAGCGCGCCCCTCGCATGCGCGACTTCGGCGATGGCGGGAATGTCGCTCATTTCAAACGACTGCGAGCCGGGCGCCTCGACCAGCACCGCTCTGGTGTTCGATTTAAACAGCTTCTCGATGCCGGCACCGACCAGAGGATCGAAATAGCCGACCTCGACGCCGTAGCGGGCCAGCATGCCATTGCAGAAGTTGCGCGAGGGCCGGTAGACGTTGTCGGTCACGAGCAGATGATCGCCGGCGTTCAAGACCGACAGCAGGGTGGTGGTGATCGCGGCAAGCCCCGACGGCGCCAGGCCGACGCCCACGCATTGCGGGCCCTCCAGCGACATCAGCACGTCCTGCAGCGCCTGCGTGGTCGGGCTGCCATGACGCCCGTAGGAGAATTCGGCGCGGTGGGCGTGCAGGTCCTCCGCGGTCGGATAGAGCACCGTCGACCCGTGGTACACCGCCGGATTGACGAAACCCCTTTGTCCCTTGGCGTCGCGGCCGGCGGTGACCAGTCTGGTTTCGGGTGTTTGCGGGTTGGACGGACCGTCGTTCGAAAAGCTCATGCGTTTGCATTATCCAAGACGTTATGCCGCAGCCACAACTTGATCGCGAAAAACACCACCGGGCGGCGGCTCGGGGCTGGCGAGTT
Source organism: Bradyrhizobium sp. sBnM-33 (assembly GCF_032917945.1). Taxonomy (NCBI): domain Bacteria; kingdom Pseudomonadati; phylum Pseudomonadota; class Alphaproteobacteria; order Hyphomicrobiales; family Nitrobacteraceae; genus Bradyrhizobium; species Bradyrhizobium sp. sBnM-33. The sequence continues at coordinate 5,623,533 of NZ_CP136624.1, read as the reverse complement.
AATAACAAGAGACAGAAGACGGCAGTCAACCCCTTGACCCGGCACGCCAGTCGTTCTGTGATGTGTTTCAACTATCATCGCCGCAAGTTGAGGGGCCTGCTGCGATATCGGATCCACCGCCTGACCGGAATGGCACGCAAAATGCACGGTCGGGATGACGCTTTTGAGCGCGGGATCAGCGGGTTGGCCCCACAACGTGAGGCGTTGCCTAAAATGCGATCTCCAGACGACCCTTGAAAGGCCTAGCCCATGAAACGCGTATCTCTGGTTGTTACCCTTGCCCTGGCCGCCGGTCTCTCGGCCCAGGCCGCCTCGGCGCAAACCCTCAAGACGGTCAAGGACCGCGGCATGCTGTCCTGTGGCGTCAGCCAGGGTCTACCGGGCTTCTCCACGCCGGACGACAAGGGTAACTGGACCGGGCTCGACGTCGATATCTGCCGGGCGATCGCGGCCGCCATTTTCAACGACGCGAGCAAGATCAAGTTCGTCCCTCTTTCGGCCAAGGACCGATTCACCGCGTTGCAGTCGGGCGAGATCGACGTGCTGTCCCGTAATACGACCTGGACCTTGTCGCGCGACACCTCGCTGGGCGCCAACTTCACCGGCGTCACCTATTACGACGGCCAGGGCTTTCTGGTGAAGAAGTCGCTGAAGGTGAACTCGGCACTGGAACTCAACAGCGCATCGGTCTGCGTGCAGACCGGCACGACGACCGAGCAGAACCTCGCCGACTACTTCAAGGGCAACAACATGAAGTATGAGGTGATCGCGTTCGCGACCGCCGACGAGACCGTCAAGGCGTATGAGTCCGGCCGCTGCGACGTCTTCACCTCAGACGTCTCCCAGCTCTACGCCGAGCGCCTCAAGGTCGCCAACCCGGCCGATCACGTCGTGCTGCCCGAAGTGATTTCGAAGGAGCCGCTCGGACCGATGGTCCGCCATGGCGACGACCAGTGGTTCGACATCGTGAAATGGACGCTGTACGCGATGGTCGGCGCCGAGGAACTCGGCATGACCCAGAAGAACGTGGACGAGATGGTCAAGTCCGACAAGCCCGAGGTCAAGCGGGCCGTCGGCACCGACGGCAATCTGGGCGAGCAGCTCGGCCTGACCAAGGATTGGATGGTGCGGATCGTGAAGGCAGTCGGCAATTACGGCGAGTCCTTCGAGCGTAACGTCGGCTCCGGCTCCAAGCTCGCCATCGCCCGCGGCCTCAACAACCTGTGGAGCAAGGGCGGTATCCAGTACGCGCCGCCGATCCGCTAAGCGCCAGCGAGAGGGGCTGCGGCGATGGCCATCGAACCCCGACAACCACCGTCGCAGCTACTTCCCAAGCTGCAGCGGGCGCTCGGCGGCCGGGCGGGCTGGAGCGGCTTCGTACTCCAGCTCCTGTTCGTCGCCGCGCTCGCCTGGATCTCCTACGAGATCGTCGCCAATGCCCGCGCCAACCTTCAGGCGCAGCGGATCACCGCGGGCTTCGGCTTTCTTGCCAACAATGCGGGCTTTGACGTCAGCCAGAGCCTGATCCCATATTCGGGGTCCGATCCCTACACGCGCGTCTTTGTGGTCGGCCTGCTAAATACGCTGCTGGTCTCGGTGATCGGCATCTTCTTCGCCACCCTGATCGGCTTCCTGGTCGCACTCGGCCGGCTGTCGCCGAATTGGCTGCTGGCGCGGATTTCGGGCGGCTATGTCGAACTGATCCGCAACCTGCCGCTGCTGTTCCAGATCCTGTTCTGGTATCTCGCGGTGCTCGCCGCTTTGCCTAATCCGCGGCAGAGCATTTCGGTCTTCGACAGCATCTTTCTCAGCAATCGCGGCCTGGTTGTTCCGAAGCCTGTCGGCGAGGCCGGTTTCGAGCCGTTCTTGGTCGCCCTGCTGGTTGCGATTGTCGCCGCGATCATATTGTGGCGATACGCGCGCCGTCAGCTCTTCCAAAGCGGCAAGGTGATCAAGGTCTGGCCTTATGCGCTCGCCATGGTCGTCGGCCTGCCGTTGCTCAGCGTGCTGATTTTCGGCGCACCTGTCACGTTTGAGGTGCCCGTGCTCAGGGGCTTCAACTTCGCCGGCGGTTCTCGGCTCATTCCCGAATTCGTCGCGTTGACGCTGGCGCTGTCGACCTATACGGCAGCCTTCATTGCCGAGATCGTACGCGCGGGCATTCTCTCCGTGCACAAGGGCCAGATGGAAGCTGGCTCCTCGCTCGGACTGCAGCGCGGCTCGGTGTTGCGCCTGATCGTGATCCCGCAAGCGATGCGCGTGATCCTGCCGCCGTTGACCAACCAATATCTCAACCTCACCAAGAACTCCTCGCTGGCGGTGGCGATCGGCTATCCCGACCTGGTTTCGGTGTTCGCGGGAACGACGTTGAGCCAGACCGGGCAGGCGATTGAAATCATCGGTATCACCATGGGCGTCTATCTCCTGATCTCGCTGGTCACCAGCGCGATCATGAGTTTCTATGGATGGCGGATCAGCCGGAGCATGGGCGGATGAGCGACACGACCGCATCCAATTTCGTCCGTCAGGATCTCGTGCCGGAGCGGCCGGCGCCGGTGAAGACCACCGGCTTCATCGGTTTCCTGCGCACGCGGCTGTTCAATTCTCCGACCAACATCCTGCTCACGATCGTCAGCCTGTTGCTGCTGTGGGTCACCGTCGTTCCGGCCGTGAAGTTCGCGTTCGTCGATGCAGTCTGGATCGGCAAGGACCGCACCGCCTGCCTCCCGAAAAATCCGAGCGATGTGGTCGGCGCCTGCTGGCCCTTCATTCAAGCCAAGTTCTCGCAGTTCATCTACGGATTCTATCCGGAGCCGGAACGCTGGCGGGTTAATTTGACCTTCATTCTTGCCGCGATCCTCTTGGTACCGTTGCTGATTCCGCGTTTACCGGCCAAGGGTCCGAACGCCATCCTGTTCTTCCTGGCGCTTCCCGTCATAGGCTTCTTCCTGCTCGTCGGTGGTGGGTTGGGCGGCTTTGGCGTGAGCTGGACCGCGGAGCTGCTGTCGGGCCTGACGAGTGGAATCAAGAATGCCGGTGTCGCCGGAATCAATGCGGCTCATCCGATTTTTGGACCGATTCTGGCTCTGCTGGGATGGCTTGGGTTCTCACTGGGCGTAGTTCTTTCATATCTCATATGGCCGCTGACCTGGTTGCGTGAGCAGATCCAGGCCACGGGCAGCCCGGTCTGGGCTGATCTCATGGCGACCGCCGTGATCGTGTCGACTGTGCTGTTCTGGCTGGGCGGCGGCGTGCGTTCCGGCTGGCGTCCGCTCGTCACCAGCCTGGCAACCTTTGCAGGCATCGGCATCGTGATCGCCGTCATGGGGCTCGATCGCGGCGGATTCCCTGTTGTGGATACAAGGCTCTGGGGCGGCCTGCTGGTGACGCTAGTGGTATCCGTCACCGGCATCGTCGCCTCCATGCCGGTCGGCATTGCGCTGGCCCTCGGGCGGCGCTCGACCATTCCGCTGATCCGGATTTTCTCGATTGCCTTCATCGAATTCTGGCGCGGCGTTCCGCTGATAACCGTGCTGTTCTTCGCGACCTACATGTTGCCGCTGTTCGTCCCGACCGGCTTCACCATCGACGGGCTGATGCGCGCCTTGATCGGCATCGCGCTGTTCGCCGGCGCCTACCAGGCCGAAGTTATCAGAGGCGGCCTGCAGGCGATCCCGCGGGGGCAGGCGGAGGCGGCGAGCGCGCTTGGCCTGTCGTGGGCCAAGACCACGGCGCTGATCGTGATGCCGCAGGCGCTGCGCCACGTCATCCCCGGTCTCGTCAACAGCTTCATCGCGCTGTTCAAGGATACCTCGCTGGTCTCGATCGTCGCGCTGTTCGATCTCCTCGGGCAGCTCAGGGCTTCCTTCAGCGATCCGGTCTGGTCGACGCCGACGACGCTGTTCACCGGCTTTGCCTTTACCGGACTGATCTATTTCGTCTTCTGCTTCGGGATGTCGCGTTACTCGCTGTTCGTCGAGAACCGGCTGAACGCACATCGTCGCAACTGAGTACATCACCATGACCGCAAACTCGATCGTTGGCATCAACGGACTCAACAAATGGTTCGGCGATTTTCATGTCCTGCGCGACATCAACCTCGATGTCGCCAAGGGCGAGCGCATCGTGATCTGCGGCCCGTCGGGCTCGGGCAAGTCGACGCTGATCCGCTGCATCAACGCGCTGGAGGAGTTCCAGGAAGGCCAGATCGTGGTCGAGGGCATCGAACTCGGTCCGAACCTGCGACGGGTGGATGAAGTGCGCCGCGAGGTCGGCATGGTGTTCCAGAGCTTTAACCTGTTTCCGCACCTGACCGTGCTGGAGAACTGCACGCTGGCGCCGATCTGGGTACGCAACATTCCGAAAAAGGACGCCGAGGCGACCGCGATGAAATTCCTGGAGCGGGTCAAGATCCCGCATCAGGCCAACAAATATCCCGGCCAGATGTCGGGCGGTCAGCAGCAGCGCGTCGCCATTGCCCGCGCGCTGACCATGAACCCGAAGGTAATGCTGTTCGACGAGCCGACCTCGGCGCTCGACCCGGAAATGGTCAAGGAAGTGCTCGACACCATGGTCGACCTCGCCAGAGAAGGCATGACCATGCTGGTGGTCACCCACGAAATGGGATTTGCCCGCGAAGTCGCCAACCGTGTCGTGTTCATGGACGCCGGCCAGGTGATCGAGTCAAACACGCCGCAGGAATTCTTCGCCAATCCGCAGCACGCGCGGACGAAGCTGTTCCTGAGCCAGATTCTAAGGCACTAGCAACGTAACGTAGCCCGGATGGAGCGAAGCGAAATCCGGGGGTGGTACCGCGCGCGGGATTCCCGGATTGCGCTGCGCTCCATCCGGGCTACAAATCTCACACCTTCTCGAACGGCACGTCGATCTTGGTGCGCTTCTCCAGCCATGCCGGCACCGGCAGGTTCTTCGAGCGCATGAACGCCGGATTGAACAGCTTTGACTGATAGCGGCCGCCGGAATCGGCCAGCACGGTGACGATGGTCTTGCCGGGTCCGAGCTGCCTTGCCAATTGGATCGCACCAGCGACGTTGATGCCGGTGGAGCCGCCGAGGCACAGGCCTTCCTGCTCGAGCAATTCGTAGATCACCGTCACGGCTTCCTCGTCCGAAATCAGGAAAGCGTCATCGACAACAGCGGTCTCGATAATGGGCGTGACGCGGCCGAGCCCGATGCCTTCGGTGATTGAGTCGCCTGGCGTCGATTTGGCCTTACCATGCTTGAACAGCTCGTACATCGCAAAGCCGTGCGGATCGGCACAGGCGGTCACGATGTCCTTGTTCTTCTCCTTCAGAAAGCGGCTGGTACCCGCGAGCGTGCCGCCGGTGCCGACCGAGCAGATAAAACCGTCGACCGTGCCGCCGGTCTGCTCCCAGATCTCGGGTCCGGTGGATTCGTAATGCGCCTTGGCGTTGTCGAGATTGTTCCACTGGTCGGCGAAAAGCACGCCGTTCGGCTCGGTCTTGCGAAGCTGATCAGCGAGCCGCCGCCCGACATGCTGATAATTGTTCGGATTGGAATAGGGCAGTTGCGGCACTTCGATCAGCTCGGCGCCGCACAGCCGCAGCATGTCCTTCTTTTCCTGGCTCTGCGTTTCCGGGATCAGGATCAGCGTGCGGTAACCGCGAGCGTTGGCAACCACGGCGAGCCCGATGCCGGTATTGCCGGCGGTCGATTCCACCACGAGTCCGCCCGGCTTGAGATCGCCGCGCTTCTCGGCCTCCAGGATCATCCATTTGCCGGCGCGGTCCTTGACCGACTGGCCGGGATTCATGAATTCGGACTTGCCGAGAATGGTGCAGCCGGTCGCTTCGGAAGCGTGCTTCAGCTTGATAAGGGGCGTGTTGCCGATCGCTTCGATGACGTCTTTGTTGAAGGCCATGTCTTTGAAATCGCCGGTTTGTTTGCCTAATCGTTAGGCGACCCTAAAGGAGGGCCGCCGGCCATACAAGTCAGCGTTGGGGCAGGGCGATCAGCCCGATTTCGCAAATACCACCTGGCGCACGTCGATATTTCCCGACAGGAAACCGGCCTCGCAATAGGCGAGGTAGTATTCCCACAGCCGCCGGAAGCGATCGTCGAAGCCTGACGGCGTCAGGTTCGGCCAGGCTGCGCGGAAATTGCTTCGCCAGATCGCGAGCGTCTTGGCATAATCTTGCCCAAAGATACGTTCGCGGATGACGGGAACGCCGAAGCGTTCGCCGAGCGTTTTCAGAATCTGCGGCGACGGCAGCATGCCGCCCGGAAAGACGTAGCGCTGGATGAAGTCGACTTCGCGCCGATAGGCCTGGAACAGGCTGTCCTGGATGGTGATGGCCTGGATGCCGGCGAGGCCACCCGGCAGCAGGCGGTCGCGCAACTGTGAAAAGTACTTCGGCCAGAACTGCTCGCCGACCGCCTCGATCATCTCGATCGAGACGATCCGGTCATAGCGGTCGCGCTCGTCGCGATAATCCCTGAGCTTGATCTCGACCCTATCGCCGAGTCCGGCGTTCTGAATGCGTGCCTGTGCGAAATCGCGCTGTTCCTTGCTGATGGTGAGCCCGACCACCTTGGCGCCGAACGTCTTGGCGGCATATTCGGCAAAGCCGCCCCATCCGCAGCCAATCTCCAAAAGCTTCTGGCCCGGCCGCAGATCGATGGCCTCGGCGAGCCGCCGGTATTTGTTGTGTTGTGCAGCCGTCAGGTCAGGCGTGTCGTCCTCGAACAGCGCCGACGAATACGTCATGCTGGGATCGAGCCACGCCGAATAGAAGGCGTTGCCGATGTCGTAATGCGCATAGATGTTGCGGCGAGCCTGCCGCTTTGTGTTGCGGTTAAGCCAATGCCTAACGGCCTGGAAGGTGCGCGTCAGCGGGTTGGCGACCACTATCGTCTGCATCCAGTCCTGGTTGACGCAGAACAGATAGAGAAATTGCGTGAGATCGGGCGTGTCCCATTCACCGCGCAGATAGGCTTCCGCAATGCCGATGTCGCCACCGCGCAAAAACCGCGAGGCAAAGCCGTAATCGTAAATCTTCATCACGGCGGCGGGACCCGGCCCATTGCCGCCCAACCGGACCACGCGGCCGTCGGCCAGCGTCACGTCGAGCGTGCCGTGTTGCAGCTTTGAACCAAAGCCCAGCGCCAGGCGGACCATGCGGGGCAATTCCGGAAACGTCGCGTCTACAGTTTCCGATGTAACCGAAATCAACTCGGGCATGTGCGATCCATCGAATTGCGGTTTACCCGGACTTCGCATGGCCGATCGACCCTACTTCAATGCTTGGCACGGGTGGACAACGCCGGCGAAGTATAGTCGTTGATTTTTCCGCTCGCCAAGCGGGTATTGAAGGCCGCGCCCTGCCGTGGGAGCGGCCGCATGCCTCGTAGACACTGTAGAACGCTGCGCGGTTGACGCAGAGCAGCACCGATTCGGTTCGCGTCGGCCAGCCGGTCCAGTCGATCAGCAGGCTCGTAACGCGATAGCTGAAGCGATGGCCGATCGGCTGCAGCCGCGCATGCATGAGACAGCCGACGTAAAGCGCCGCGGCAGCATCAGCATAATTGTCTGGTTTCTCTCTTCGCAGCGTTACGAGCATGGTTACTCCGCGCCGAGCGCTTCGGCGAGCGCGAGGCCCGCCGCAAGCCGTCCTCGTTCCGTGTCCGGTCCATGCGCGAAAATGCGGCTGTTCCCGGAGTTTCAAATTGGCCACAGGCGGGGCTCCGCTGTGCGACGAGTCGGTGTCGGACGTCAGAACAGGGGAAAAACCCCATGAAATCTTCGTAAGAATCGGCGGTCCCGCGACGCCCCGACATCGTTCCAGGCCCTATAAAATAAGGGCAAGTGAGCTCTTTGCTGCCCGTTTCACGCACCTGAACGCACGATCGGCGAGAGGCTGCGCGGGGCTGTCCGCTCGCTGATCGCAAGGCTAATATCGGGGCTCGGTTACAACGGAAGCATCACCCCCCGTGAACGCATCGCAGCCCAACTGGAGAAGCGCTCATATTGCGCCGGGCCGGGATTTGCCCGGTGGAGAACGGGTGTGATCCAGCGCATTGCAACTGTTGCGATCGAAGGTTGGCCTGTTCTCATTCCGGGCGGCAAGCGGCTGGCGCGATCGCTTGCCGTGCTTGGCCTCGTCGCCAGCTCCGCGGGCTGCATCCTGACCAAGGACCTTCCCGACCCTGCGCTCGACATACCCGACGGCTACAAGGCGGCCCGGCTTTCGAAGGCCGCGGACGCACCGCCGACGCTCGACTGGTGGCGCGGATTTCGTTCGCGGGAGCTGACCGGCCTGATGGAAGAGGCGCAGACCGTCAATCTGGACATTGCGGCGGCTACCGCGCGGTTCAAGCAGGCCGATGCGCAGGCGCGGATCGCCGGTGCGGCGCTGTTGCCGAGTCTCAGCGGCACGGGTCAGGAAAGCTATTCCCGCACCTCGGGCTCGAGTGCCAGCGGTCTGTCCATCGGCGGCCGTGAGGTAGTCAACTATTCGGCCTCGCTCAGCGCCAGCTACGAATTGGATTTTTGGGGAAAGAACCGCGACGCCGCCCAGGCGGCGGAAGAGACCGCGATTGCCACCCGCTTTGACCGCGACGTCATCGCGCTGGCCGCGCTGACGACGGTCGCCAATGCCTATTTCCAGGTGCTCGCCGCGCAGGACCGGATTCGCGTGGCACAGCGAAACATCGCCAGCGCCGAACGCATCCTCAACGCCATCAAGGAACGCTTCAGGGCGGGCACCGGTACTGACCTCGATGTCGCGCAGCAGGAAAGCGTGGTCGCCAACCAGCGGGCGCTGGTGCCGCCGCTGCGGCAGACGCTCGACCAGAACATCAACGCACTGGCAACCCTGGTGTCGCGGCCGCCGGAATCCGTGCGTGTCACCGGCGGAACCCTCAATCGGATTGCCGCGCCACGCGTCACGCCGGGCCTGCCTTCTGAGTTGCTGACGCAACGCCCTGACATCCGCCGCCAGGAAGCGCAGCTTGCCTCGGCCACCGCTAATGTCGGCAGCGCCCGCGCGCAATTTTTCCCCAGCATTCAATTGACGGGGCAGGGCGGCTATCAAAGTTCGGCGCTGTCGTCGCTGTTTCAGCCCCAAGCCGCATTCTTCAGCATGGTCGGCAGCCTGACCCAGCCGATCTTCGATGGTGGCAGGATCCTCGGCAATTTCGAATTCACCAAGGCGCGGCAGGACGAGTTGCTGCAGATCTATCGCAAGACCGTCGTGCAGGCTTTTGCCGATGTCGATAATGCATTGACGTCGATCCGCCAGACGACCGAGAGGCTGCGGCTGCAGCGCGAAGTGGTGGCAGCATCGCGGCGAGCCTTCGAGCTGTCCGAGCAGCAGCTGCGGGCCGGAACCGCCGACATCGTAACTGTGCTAAATACGCAGCTAACATTGTTCCAGGCCGAGGACGCGCTTTCGCAGGCCCAACTGGCCCGGCTGCTGGCAATCGTCAGTCTCTATCAGGCGCTGGGGGGCGGCTGGGAGCCAAGGATGGAAAGGCCGGTCGATGCTCTTTAAGCCGGAAGTGAAGGACGCCCCAAAGACGGCGGGCAAGCGCGTCGCGCGCGGCATCGGCCGGCGGATGGTGTCGCTTTCGATCACGCTGTTGATCCTCGCCGGCCTCGGCTATCTCGGCTGGAATGCCTTTCAGCAGAAGCAGAGCGGCCGTGGCGGGCCCGGCGCACGTCCCGATCTTCCGGTACCGGTGCTGGCGGCGATGCCCCGCACACAGGATGTGCCTGTCTATCTCGATGCCGTGGGCTCGGTCCGCGCGCTGAATACGGTGACGGTGCGCGCCCAGGTCGACGGCAAGCTGATCAAGGTGAACTTCGTCGAGGGCCAGGACGTCAAGCAGGGCGACGTGCTGGCCGAGATCGACCCGGTCATTTACCAGGCGCAGTACGACCAGGCGGTGGCGAAGAAGGCGCAGGACGAGGCGCTGCTCGCCAACCAGAAGCTCGATCTGGCACGCTATCAGCAGCTTGCCGCCTCGAATGCCGGCTCGAAGCAACAGGCCGATACCCAGCGCGCCGTGGTCGCCCAGCAGGAAGCACTGGTGCAGGCCGACCAGGCCGCGATTGATAATGCCAAGGCGATGCTCGGCTACACCAAGGTCATCGCGCCGCTGTCGGGGCGCGCCGGCCTGCGCCAGGTCGACCAGGGCAACATCATCCGCGCCTCCGACGTCACAGGCCTCGTCATCATCACGCAATTGCAGCCGATCGCGGTGCAGTTCAGCCTACCGCAGCAGCAAATCGTGCGGGTCAACGCTGCCGCCGCCAAGGGACCGCTCTTGGTGGACGTGTTCGGCAATGACGGCGTGACGGTCATTGATACAGGTACGCTCAAAGGCATCGATAACCAGGTCGACCCGACCACGGGCACGCTGAAACTGAAGGCTGAGTTTCCCAACGCCAAATTCCAGCTCTGGCCCGGACAGTTCGTCAATGTGCGGCTGAAGGTCGAAACGCTGGAGAAGGCAATCGTGGTGCCGACCTCGGCCGTGCAGCGTGGCCCTGTGGGTACGTTCAGCTACGTGATCGGTCCCGACAACGTGGCGACGGCGAAGGCAGTCGTGGTGACACAGCAGAACGAGAACGATGCTGTCATTGCGAGCGGGCTTTCGATCTCCGACCGTGTCGTGACCACGGGTTTTGCGAACCTGTCCGACGGCGCCAAGGTCTTGATTGGGACCGACGACCGTGCGCCGACCGCCGACCTCGCGCCGCGCAAGCGCAGTCGCAGCCCCGATGCCAAGGCAGGTCCGGGCAAGGACGGTCAAGCGAACGATGGCGAGCGCCGCGGCAAGCGCGAGCGAGGCGAGGGCGATCAAAAGGGACAAACCGGCCCGGCACCGGCCGAGCCAGCGGGCGGCGCTGCGAAGTCGCAGCCGTGATCGATGCACCGCACGCCTGAAATGAATTCGTAAAGTGAGCACGCAGCCATGAGCGTCTCCGAACCGTTCATCCGCCGGCCGATCGCGACCTCGCTACTTGGGATCGCGCTGATGATCGGCGGCGCGCTCGGCTATTGGGCGCTGCCGGTATCGGCGCTGCCGCAGGTCGATTTCCCGACCGTGCAGGTGACGACGCAACTGCCGGGCGCCAGCCCCGACGTGGTCGCCTCGCTCATCACGGCGCCGCTGGAGCGCCAGCTCGGACAGATTCCCTCGCTGTCCTCGATGCAGTCGACCTCTTCGTTCGGCGTCAGCCAGATCTCGCTGCAGTTCGACCTCAACCGCGACATCGATGGCGCGACCCAGGACGTGCAGGCGGCGATCAACGCAGCGGCAGGTATCCTGCCAAGGAATCTGCCGTATCCGCCGACTTACGCCAAGGTAAACCCGGCGGATGCGCCGGTCCTGACCCTGGCGCTGACATCGGAGACGATTTCGCTGCGCGCGATGAGCGATATCGCCGATACGATCCTGGGCCAGCGGCTCAGCCAGATTTCCGGCGTCGGGCGCGTTGCCATCCTCGGCGGGCTCAAGCCTGCGGTGCGGGTGCAGGCCGATCTGGCGCGGCTCGCCGCCTACGGCATTTCGATGGAGGATCTGCGCAACGCCATCGCGGGCGCCAACGTCTCAGGGCCAAAGGGATCGCTCGACGGCGCGCAGCAGGCCTACACCATCGCCGCCAACGATCAGATCGCAGCGGCGGAGGCCTACAAGCCGATCATCATCGCGTATCGCAATGGCTCACCTGTCACGATAGGTGACGTCGCCAACATCATCGACGGGCTGGAGAACGATCGGACCGGCGGCTGGTACCAGGGCACGCCGGCCGTGATCATCGATATCCAGCGGCAGCCCGGCGCCAACGTGATCGACGTCGTCAGGCAGATCCGCGACGAAATACCCAAGGTGCAGCGCGCGATCCCGGCCGGCGTCAATCTGACCATCGTCTCCGACCGCACCGTCACCATCCGCGCCTCGGTGCGCGATGTCCAGTTCACGCTGATCCTTTCCGTGGTGCTGGTGACGCTGGTGGTGCTGTTGTTCCTGCGGTCACTACGCGCGACGTTGATTGCGGGCGTGGCCCTGCCGCTGTCGCTGATCACGAGCTTCGGCATCATGTATTTTTGCGGCTTCAGCCTCGACAACCTGTCGCTGATGGCACTGACGATCGGCACCGGCTTCGTGGTCGACGACGCCATCGTGATGATCGAGAACATCGTCCGCCACATGGAGAACGGCGAGTCCGTGATGGAGGCGTCGCTAAAGGGCGCCAGCGAGATCGGCTTCACGGTGATTTCGCTGACGGTGTCGCTGATCGCGGTCTTCATTCCGCTATTGTTCATGTCCGGGCTGGTCGGACGCATGTTCCGCGAATTTGCGCTCACGCTGACGATCGCGGTCGTGACCTCGGCGATCGTGTCGCTGACGCTGACGCCGATGATGTGTTCGCGGCTATTGAAGCATGTCGGGGAAGAGATGACGGTCCCGGGCCTCGCCGCCGTCAGCCGTTTCATCGACCGCATGGTCGCCTTCTACCATCGCACGCTGCTGTGGGTGCTGCAGCGCCAGCGCGCGACGCTTGTTCTGACGTTCGCTACCATCATTGCGACACTCGTGATGTATGTGATCGCGCCGAAGGGCTTTCTGCCGCTGCAGGACACCGCATCGATCACCGCCGTGACCGAGGCCGGCCCCGACGTTTCCTTTACCGAGATGCAAAGCCGGCAGGCGACGGCGGCGGCCGCGATCCAGGCCGATCCGGACGTGATCGGCGTGGTCTCCGTGATCGGGGCCGGATCGGTCAATCCGACCACCAATGTCGGGCGCCTGGTGATGACGCTGAGGCCGCGCGGCGAGCGGCACGACGATATTTCCATGGTGGTCGACCGGCTGAAACAGCGCACAGCGAAAATTCCCGGCATGACCATCTATTTCCAGCCGGTACAGGACGTACAGATCTCGACACAGTCGAGCCGCTCGCAATACCAGTATACGCTGACCGGCACCGATGCGGCTCTGGTATCGCTATGGGCGCAGAAGCTCATTGCCGAGATGCGCCGCGATCCGCTGTTCCGCGATGTCTCGTCGGAAGCGCAGGAGGGCGGCTTGCGGGCCGCACTCGACATCAACCGCCAGCGCGCCGGCCAGCTCGGCGTCAGCATCCAGGCGGTCAACGACACCCTAAACGATGCGTTTGCGCAGCGGCAGATTTCGACGATCTACGGCCAGGCCAATCAGTATCGCGTGGTGCTCGAGGCGATGCCGATGTACCAGCGCGATCCGTCGATCCTGTCGAAACTCTATCTGCCGGGGGCCGCGAGCACGACCGCCGGCGCGCCCGGCGCCCAGGTGCCGCTGTCGGCGGTGGCGACGCTGACCCGCACCACCGCGCCGCTTGCGATCTCGCATCTCGCGCAGTTTCCGGCCGTCTCGCTCAGTTTCAATCTCGCCCCCGGCGAGGCGCTCGGCGAAGCCGTCGAGGCAGTCAAGAAGATCGAGACCCGGATCGGCATGCCCGGCAGCATCGTCGGCGTCTATGCGGGCGATGCGGCCGAATTCTCGAAATCGTTGGCCGGCCAGCCATGGCTTATTCTGGCGGCGATCGTCACGATCTACATCGTGTTAGGGGTGCTCTACGAGAGCTACATCCACCCGATCACCATTCTCTCGACGCTGCCATCCGCCGGCGTCGGCGCCATTCTGGCGCTGATGCTGTTCGGGCAGGATCTGTCGGTGATCGGCCTGATCGGCATCATCCTGCTGATGGGCATCGTCAAGAAGAACGCGATCATGATGATCGACTTCGCGCTTGAAGCCGAACGGCATCAGGGCATGTCGCCTTCTGAGGCTATCGTGCAGGCTTGCCTGTTGCGCTTCCGCCCCATCATGATGACGACGCTGGCCGCGCTGTTCGGGGCGCTGCCGCTGGCAATCGAAAGCGGCACCGGCGCAGAGCTGCGATTTCCGCTCGGTATCTCCATCATCGGCGGGTTGCTGCTGAGCCAGTTACTGACGCTCTATACGACGCCAGTGATCTATCTGGCGCTCGACCGGATCAATCGCAAAATCGAGAAGGCGGTGCCAGATCCAGGGCCGCCCGGACCCACGGTTGCCGGCGCCACCGAGGGGATGCAGTAGATGGCATCGATCTCGGAGCCCTTCATTCGCCGGCCGGTTGGCACCACACTGCTGGCGATCGGGCTCTTCCTGGTCGGCATCGTCGCTTATGTCTTTCTGCCGGTCTCGGCGGTGCCCAACGTCGACTTTCCGATGATCCGGGTATCCGCCACGCGGCCCGGCGCCGACCCTTCCGTGATGGCCTCGACGGTTGCCGCACCGCTGGAACGCCGGCTCGGCCAGATCGCGGGCCTCGACCAGATCACCTCGACCAGCTCGCTCGGTACCACCAGCATCCAGTTGCAATTCTCGATCGGCCGCAATATCGACCGCGCCGCGCGCGACGTGCAGGCGGCGATCAACGCGTCACTGGCGGATCTGCCGAGCGACCTGCCGTCATTGCCGCGCTTTCGCAAAGCCAATCCCGCCGCCGCCCCGGTGTTCGTGCTGGCACTGACGTCGAAGACGCTGACGACGAGCGCAATGTACGACGTCGCCGATACCGTGATCGCGCAGCGTATCTCGCAGGTGCCGGGCGTCGGCGAAGTCAACGTCACCGGCGCCGACCAGCCCGCAGTGCGCATCGCGCTGAACCCAGTGGCGCTATCGAATGCCGGTATTGCGACCGACGACGTGCGGCTCGCCATCATCAACGCCAATCCATTGGGACCGGTCGGGATCTTCAACGGTGGTCGCCAGAGTGAGACGATTTCGACCAACAAGCAGATGCGCACCGCGGCCGAATTCCGCGACATCATCATCAAGAGCTCCGCCGGCAATTTCGTCCGCCTCGCCGATATCGCCGAGGTCGAGGATTCCGTCCGCAACAGCCGCTCGATCGCCTGGTTCAACAAGCAACCGGCGGTGTTGATCCAGATCACCAAGCAGGGTGATGCCAACGTGATCGACACTGTCGATCGGGTGAGGGCGCTGCTGCCGGAACTGAAGCAGTGGCTGCCCGGCGGCGTGGAAATTTCGACCCTCGTCGACCGCACCGGAACGATCCGCGCCAGCGTGCTCGACATGCAGTACACGCTGCTGGCGACGGCATTTCTCGTCATGGTGGTGGTGTTCGCGTTCCTGCGGCGGCTGACGCCGACCATTGCGGCAGGCGTTTCCGTGCCGCTCGCGCTGGCCGGCACCTGCGCCGGGATGTGGCTCGCCGGCTTCTCGATCGACAATCTGTCGCTGATGGCGCTGGCGATCTCGGTCGGCTTCGTGGTCGACGACGCCATCGTGATGATCGAGAACATGTACCGTAACCTCGAACATGGCATGGCGCCTTATCCGGCGGCGCTCGAAGGCGCCAAGCAGATCGGCTTTACCGTGCTGTCGATCAGCCTGTCGCTGATCGCGGCCTTCACGCCGCTGATTTTCATGGACGGGATCGTCGGCCGCCTGCTGCGCGAGTTCTCACTGACGCTGACCTTCGCGATCGTGGTTTCAACCGTCGTGTCGCTCACGATCACGCCGATGATCTGCGCGCATTACATCAAGGAGGCGACGTCCGATCGCGCGACCTGGTTCGACCGCCTGGTCGAGGGCACGCTGTCGCGCATCGTTTCCTTCTACACCTGGACGCTGCGGGCGGTGCTCGGCTTCCCGTTCCTGACCCTGCTGGTGTTCTTTGCCACCATTGCGCTGACGGTGGTGCTCTACATCAAGACGCCGAAAGGCTACTTCCCGACCGACGACAGCGGCCTTGTGATCGGTGCGACACGCGCATCTCCCGATACCTCGTTCCAGGCAATGCTCGGGCTGCAGCAGCAACTGGCCGATATCGTGATGGCCGATCCGGCGGTCGCCGCCGTCGGCTCTTCGCTCGGCGGCACCGCCGGGCCGGGCGGCGGCGGCTCCAACCGCGGCACCATGTTCATCAGCCTGAAGCCGCCGGAGGAGCGGGCCGGCATGTCGACGGCGCAGGTGATCGATCGCCTGCGCAAGGATCTCTATCGGGTCGCCGGTATCCGCCTGTTCATGTTCGCGGCGCAGGACATCCGCACCGGCGGCCGGCAAAGCGATTCCGATTACCAGTATACGCTGTCCAGCACGAACCTCGAGCTCCTGCAGAAATGGGCCCCGCTGGTCGCCAAGCGCATGGAAACGGTGGAGGGCATTACCGATATCTCCAGCGACCGCGACCCCGGCGGGCTGCAATTGTCGCTGGTGATCGACCGCAAGACCGCTTCAAGCCTCGGCGTTCGCGTCCAGGACATCGACAACGCCCTGAACAACGCGTTCGCGCAGCGGCAGATTTCGATCATCTATACCCAGCGCAACCAGTACATGGTGGTGCTGGAAATCGACCCGAAGTTCCAGAGCGATCCCGCCAACCTCGAGCGGATCTTTGTGGCCGGCGCCAACGACGCCCAGGTGCCGCTATCGGCCGTAGTGCGCTACCAGCGCGGCCTGTCGCCGCTTGCGGTGTACCACTCGCAATCGTTTCCCTCGACGACGGTCTCGTTCAATCTCCTGCCCGATGTGCCGCTGGAGGTCGCGACCTCCAATATCCAGCGCGCGGTCGAGGAACTGCATATGCCGGAGGGCATCCGCGGCAGTTTCGACGGCAGTGCCGGCGACTTCAACAAGACCAGCGGGCGGCAGCCGCTGCTGATCCTCGGCGCGCTGGTGGCGATGTATATCGTGCTTGGCGTCCTCTACGAGAGCCTGGCGCATCCGATCACGATCATCTCGACCTTGCCGTCCGCAGGCCTTGGCGCGCTATTGGCGCTGCAGGTGACCAACACGCCGCTGACGGTAATCGCTTTTGTCGGCATCATTCTGTTGATCGGCATCGTCAAGAAGAACGGCATCATGATGGTCGATTTCGCGCTGGATGCCGAGCGCCACCGCGGCCTGTCCTCGGCGGAGGCGATCTTCGAGGCGTGCCGCGCCCGCTTCCGGCCCATTCTGATGACGACGATGGCGGCGCTGTTTGCCGGCATTCCGCTGGTCATTGCCACCGGCCCCGGCACCGAGCTGCGCCGGCCGCTCGGCATCACCATCATCGGCGGATTGTTGGTTTCGCAAATCCTGACGCTGTACACCACGCCGGTGATCTACCTCCTGATCGACCGGCTGCGGCAACGATCCCGGCCGGCCGCAATCGCCGCGCCTGCCGAATAGTTGAATTACTCGCCACGAAGCGTATAGCGGGCGAATGTCAGACCAATCCAATCCCCAGGCCGGCGCGGAAGCGATCCCGGAATGTCCGCATTGCGGCAAGCCGCTGCCGCTCTGCATCTGCGACAGCATCACGCCGATCGAGAGTAAGATCTCCCTTCTGATCCTGCAGCATCCGCAGGAGCAGGACAGGGCGCTCGGCACCGCGCGGCTGACGGCGCTGCACTTCAAGGACGCGGTCGTCAAAATCGGCCTGTCCTGGCCGAGCCTCTCCAAGGCGCTGGGGCGGAAGGTCGACGATCCCTCCCGCTGGGCGGTGCTCTATCTCGGCTCCGCCAAGGTCGCCGACCTCGATACCGATGCCGAGATCGTGGCGATCAACCGCAAGGGCGAGGTCGAGCCGCACCAGCGTGCCATCCTCTCCGACATCGAAGGCATCGTGCTGCTCGACGGCACCTGGAGCCAGGCTAAGGCGCTGTGGTGGCGCAACGCGTGGATGCTGAAGTGCCAGCGGGTCATTCTGGGTCCGAAGCGCCCGTCGCGTTACGGCAAACTCCGCAAGGAGCCGCGCCGCGACGGCCTGTCCACCATCGAGGCCGCCGGCCTGCTGCTCGCCGGGCTCGAGAAGCGGCCCGAGATCGCGGAGGCGCTCAACGCCAGCTTTGACCGCATGTTGGCACGGTACCGGGAAGTGCAGGCGGAGGTGCCGGAACTGGCACCAAAGCCGAAGAAGCGGGATTATCGGCGGCGCAAGCGCGGGTAACTACGACGTTCGCGAATAGATACTAGGCGCAGGTTCGCGTCGCTCACGCTTAAGGAGTGTCGCGTCGCCTCACTCGCAGGACTGAGGCCACTAGGAGCCCGGTTCCAATGTCCGCTGCAATACATAGCGGCCTGTGGACAGTGATGACATCCTCATTGACGGTGATAAATTCTCCGCTCTCCGCGTAACAATTTGGAGCAAAGTCGATGTCTTTAAGCACTGAAATTCTAACTCGCTCTCCATTGCTCGACGCTGATGAAATCGAAGGGGAAATCGGCACTCTCATCTACAACGCCCGGCGAGGGCCCGTTATCCAAGAGATACCCCATAGCGATGACCACCCGTTGCCGAAAGGCCCAATGCCCGACTATGTCGAGCACAAGGAAGGGGTCAATCAGGTCGGCAAACTCTCAGCCGAAGCTGTGGTCCGCGAATATGATGCGGCAGTGAAAGAGATTGAAGCACTCGGTGCGGAACTAACCGACGCCGCCAAAAGATGTGAAGCGATGGTTGCCGGCGTTCACGCCATGGTGTCCGAGATCAAGGAACTGGCGGCGAATTATCGGGAGGAGGGCAAGCGCTACTTTCTGCAGATCGAGGATTGTTCCTTGATGACATCCGAAGTCCGCACCGTCTGCGAGACGCTCAAAAAGAAAATTGCAGGGAGTAGTCTCGTGGCCTGATGTTCCGGCTTTGGCCGGTCTTGCTGGTGGCCGCGCCGTTCATCGTCGTGGCCATCAGCATGTTATTGTAATCGCGCAACCGGGCATTGACGCAAAGCAGTTTATCTTTGGCCGAGGGGCTCACTCGGTGAGCGCTTTCGATGTTCAAACGCGCGTGAGACCGGCCGCAACAGGCCGCGGCCCGGATAGCGGCCAGCGGGTAAGAAGGCCGCCCACGGCAGCCTGAAAGCGCCGTCCGAGTTCCTATGCATTGTGGCGATATGTCGCCAATGCCGCCGCGGGAGCCGGGGAGCCATTTGCAGGCTTAATAATTATCTGCGTCGAGTGTATCTGACGTCGGGCGGGGCTGGGCGCGGCTCGCCTTCAGCACGTATACGCAAGGCCCGAGATGACAAAGCGTAGAGGGATCACCGCCCTCGAAGTCAACCGAATTCGGGCCGCAAATACCGCAATCGAACGGACGGAACTTGTCTCCTGTACGTTCTCCAGGGAAAGGATATTCGCGCATTGTCGTCTTCGATCAGCTCGCATCTTCCTTTCGGTGGCGCCGAAATCAGCCTGCGAAAGAAATTCCGCCTGTTCTTCACGGTTGGCATCATCGTCCTGTTACTCGGCGGCGCCAAGGCAATCGTTCACTATCTCGGATTCGAGTTCCTCGAGCTCAACGGGCTGGTGACCAGCGGTATTGGTGGCGCGATATTCATTATCGGCTTCCTGCTGTCGAGCATTCTCAAGGATTACAAGGAAGCCGAACAAATTCCGACGGCACTACGCACCGCGATCGAAGCAATCGACGGCGATCTGGAATGCTTCGCGCGGACCAACGAGCGCTTCAATCTCAGGGAAGCGCGGCTGATCCTGATCGGGGTCGTTGCAAAGCTGCGCGAAGGCCTGGACCGTGCCTACGACCACAAGAACATTTCCCCCGTGCTCGACGAGCTCAGCAAGCTGACGCCCATTCTCGGTCGACTGGAGGGCATGGGCATGGCTGCGAATTTCGTCGTACGCCTTCGCACCAATCAGGATGCGATCCGCAGGGCGCTGCTTCGCATCTACACCATCCAGCGCGTCGAATTCGTCCCATCGGTGCATGTCCTCGTGCAAACGCTGGTGTTCTCGATCATCGTCCTGCTGCTCCTGCTGAAGACGGAGGGCGATCCGGCCGCGGCGCTACTGTTTGGATTCATCACCTACATGTTCGTCTACGTCCTGTATCTGATCCGGCTGCTCGAACAGCCCTTCGCCAAAGGGCAGGGCTCCGTCGACGATGTCAGCTTTTTCCTGCTTGATGAACTGGAGGAGCAATTGCGGCGCTCGCTCGACCCAGCCCTTGGACGGCCGCGGCTTCAGGCAATAGAGCGGGTCTGAGCAGTGCAGGTGTCTGGACGGCGCGGCGATGGTGCTGCGCCGTCCGCGTCCGCATACTCTATTTGTTTGACGCGGCCTGGCCGCGCCAGATGGCAGGTTGGACGGTGCGGACACGTTGCTCGATTCCGTCGCTCACACTATGACTGACGCGTCGGATGCAAGCGGAGCGACGCGATGGAACTTGTGGCGCATTGGCGCCTGTCGAAACAGGCTTTGATCGATCTCATCTTCTTCTGCGGCGTTCCGATCGTGCTGGCACTGCTTTCGGTCATTCTCGGACCGTATGCGGCCGCCATGGGAGGCGCCGGGGCGATGCTTTATGTTCTCTCGCTCGCCATTGTGCCCTGGTGCCTGACTGGCCTCGCCACCCAATTGGTGAGCAGAACAGCGGGGCGAAGACTGCCGCTTTGGCTGATCGCGGCCATCGGTGCCGTCGTTTCCGGACCTTTCGTGTCGCTGTACGTCTATTTCGTCAATTCGATCGCTTCAGACATCTGGCCTGCTCTGGATGCTTTGCGGCCGGCGACGTTCAGCGCCGAGCATCTCAAATCCGCCGCCCTGTCCGAGGGGCGGGCTATCGTGCTCTGGATCGCATTTGTCGTCATTTTCCATGAGACGCTGGGCTGGCAACGGTTTGCAGCACCGGCCAAGGAAACGGGCTGCGAAGACCGCTTTCAACTGAGCGGTGCCGAATGGACGGCGGAAGACGATGCGCTGCTGCGCTCGCTGATCGGGAGCGGCAAGCCCCCGAGGGCCATCGCGCTGGAAATGAAGCGGACGATAGGGGCCATCCGCGCAAGGACCGCCAAGCTGGGTCGGCGGAACAATCGCCTCGGCAATACGCCCGCCGGTTGAGGCGGCCGATTCGGGGCCGTGTCAGTTTGCTAACCAGCGCGGGACAGGATTTCCGCTGCTTGGTTGCCTATCCGGGGCAGGGCGTATATGAGTGCGCCCCGATGGGGCCACGTGGCGGAGTGGTTACGCAACGGTCTGCAAAACCGTGTACACCAGTTCAATTCTGGTCGTGGCCTCCATTCTATCCTCTTGATTCTAATGGGCAATGGCTTTCTCCGTTTGTTCGCCGGAACCGGGGCTGCTACCGCTTTGCTACCTTTTCGACTTGTCACGGGCTGCCGACAGCGCGCGATCGACCATCGCGGCGGCGTCCTCCTGCATCCCGGGAATGACGTGGCTGTAGAGATCCAGGGTGATGCCGACTTTGCTATGCCCCAGCCGCTCGCTGGCGACCTTGGGATGGACGCCATTGGCGAGCAGGTGGGTGGCATGGGCGTGTCGGAGATCATGGAACCGGAGCTTGGCAAGCTTGGTCTTTGCGATCTTTCGCGCCCAGAGCTGCGAGATATAGATTGGCGTCATCATCGACCCGTCCGCGTGACCGAGCACCAGATCGTCGTCGGCAAGCCTCTGGCCGAGTCGCAGAAGCTCCTGGGCGCGTCTGACGCGGTAGGCGCGCAGTTCCTCGACCACGCTGCCTGACAGCGCAACGGTTCGCCCCTTACCGCTCTTTGGCGACTTGAAGCGCAAACCGGCCTTGGTCTGCTCCAGGCTTTCCACAATCGAGATGCTGGCGGCGTCGAGATCGACACGACCCCAGCGAAGCGCGCAAATCTCGCCGCGCCGCAGGCCGCAGAGCAGGGCGAGCAGGGTAGGGATAAACAGCGGAGTCCCGCGAACCGCGTCTATGACGTCGACAGTCTGTGAGAGATCATAGGTCTGAACGGGCTTCCACTCGACCTTGGGAGGATCAACGACGTCGGCGGGGTTGTGGGTCAACTCTTTCCACTTCACGGCCTGCCCGAGCGCCTGCTTCAACACGCGGTGCATATGCCCGACGGTACGAGGCGAGAGGCCGCCGGCCTTGCCGTCCTTTCGGCCGGCCTCAAGTGCTGCCGTGTAGGCGGCGGAGATCTGGATGGGCTTGAGCTTGTTGAGCCGATGGCTGCCGAGGGCAGGGATCAGGTTCTGGTTGACGATGCCGGCATACCGCTCGTGAGACTTCGGCGTGACCTGCGTCTTGATATGATCGAGCCAGCGCCCAAGGAACTGCGCCACGGTCGCCTTGTTGGGCTCGATGGCGTTGCCGTTCTTAAGCTCGGTGATGAGCCGGGCACATTCGTCTTGAGCTTGCCGCTTGGTGCCCTTGAATGAGTGCCAGCGGCGCTTTCGTTTGCCGGTAGCCTCGTCACGAACTTCGAGGACAATTGCCCAACGGCCGGGCGAGCGTTCGCGGATATGGCCCTTCATTTGATCTGCCCCTGAAAAACATCGTTCGCGTGGGTGAGAAACTCCTGGATTTTAAGGCCTAGCCTTATCCGCTCTTCCGCATCCTTATTCCAGTCGGGATGCTCATTGATCAAGTGCATAATGGCTCGAACTAGTGTGACGTTGTCGTCGCTGCCAACCATAAATGTCAGCAGCCGGCTGTCTCGAAGGGCGGTTTGGTGCTCGGCCTCGCGCTTGGCTTCCTCCTCAAGCCACTCCCGGTGCTGTTGATCGATCTCGTCGCGGCGCTCCTCCATCTCTTTGGCGCGAGCTTCCCATTCCTCCTCATCCGCGAACGTGTATTCGATGCGTGCGACAGCCTCCGCATTCGCGGAGTGCGCTTTTTTTTCGGCCGCCCGCTCGAGTTTGCGACGCAGGCTCTCCCGGACCCGCAGCTTGAGTTGAACATATTCTGTCGGCTTGCGCGCCATCTTGGCCCCCGGCTTGAACTAACAGGCATGAAATAACACTAAACATCAGGTAACACAAGTGGTACCTGGGGAAAACACGGGGTACCGGTTTTGGTACTTGTCGGTACAACCTAGTTTGGGGTAAATCAAGCGAGTACCTGATTTGGTACCTACGCAGGAGCGAGCGCAATGAAGAAAACGATTTCAGTCCCTGAAGCCGGGCGGGAATACTTCGGCCTTGGCCGGAACGCGTCTTATGCCGCAGCGGAGCGGGGGGACATCCCCACGATCCGGATCGGAAAGCTGTTGAGAGTGCCGGTCAAGGCGATGGAGGAGAGGCTTGAAGTGAAACGGGAGACCGCTTGATTTATGGCCCCAGAAACAAAAGCACCCGCCACCGGAAAGGTGAGCGGGCTTGATTCTGTTGAGCAGCTTGGCGGCGGGCTCGACCTACTAGAAACACAATCCACCGCGCTGCGCAAGCATTTCGCGCTGGGATACTACCTCGCGATCACGCTGGCCCCTCTGGTTTATGGAGTGGCGCCGCGATGAACGCTCACACTCCACTGCTGGGCAAGGCCCAGGTGGATCTGACCCTCGGATCGATCCGATGCGCCGTCAACCGCATTGACGAGATCCGGCAGGAATTGATTAACGCCGGCCTCGCGCTGAAGGCTGGATATATCACACCGCAGCAGGCGCTCGACTGGGCAGAAGAATTCGCCCCGGGTTGCGTCGGCTATATTCCGCCCCTGTCCGGGCTGTGTACCAAACGGGCCTCCGCTGAATGATCGAACCAGAATTTCCCGAGGACCTTGGGGCCTACGATGCCGCGGGCAACTATTTGGGCGACGTTGAGATCAAGGTGGTCCCGCATGGACCAACACCTTTTACTGTCATCCAGAACAATGCTCTCGACATCAAGGTGGTGCAGCAAGACCGGGCAGCAACCATGCCCGGCTATCGGCTGGTCACGTTCGATGAAATAGAGGTGGATCCGCCGGCAAAGAAGTGGCTGATAAAGGGCATCTTAGCGCGCGGTGAGACTTCTGCCTGGATTGCCCCGCCTGGAGCGATGAAGTCCGCCCTGCTGGCTGAGGCGACGATCTGTGTCGGCGCCGGTCTCGACTGGCACGGCTACAGGAACAAGGGCGCTGCAGGCGTCGTCTACTTCGCGATAGAGCGGGCAGACCTCGTTAAGCGTCGCCTGCGGGCTCACCGGCAACGGCTTGGCTTGGCAGGTACACCGATCTGTGTTTCCAGCGACACTATCGACCTGACGCACCCGGAAGCCTTCAAGAAAGTGATCGACACGATCAGAACCGCAAAGACGATCCTGGGCGCCGATATCGGGCTGGTTATCATTGACACGTTTGCCAAGCTGATTGCCGCGGCCGGCGGGGACGAGAACAGCGCCAAGGATCAGGGCGCGGTATTCGCCAACGTGCAGCGGGTGAAAAACATCACGGGTGTGCATGTCGCGCTGATCGGCCACACCGGAAAGGACGAGAGCAGGGGCGCCAGAGGATCGAACGCGCTCCTGGGCGACGTCGACGTGATGGTGACGATCGGCGGCGAGGAAATCAAAACCGTTACCGTGACCAAAGCCAATGATGCACCCGAAGGCCAGCTCTTCTCGTTCAAGTCGGAAGTGCATGACTTTGGAGTGGACGATGATGGCGACCCGATCACGGTCAACATTGTCAGCAGCGAGGAAGTTTCGCCACAAGCGGGCAAGAGGGCTGGGGGGTGGTCGAAGGGACAAAGGCTTGTCCGGGACTGTCTCAACGAAGCGTTGATGGACGCGGGCACTGATTACCAGATTCCCGGCGGCCCCATTGTTCGCGCAGTGGCCGTCAAGGCAGTCCGAGCCCTGCACAACACCCGTTATGTCAGCAATGGCGACGGCGACCGCAACGAAGCCGAGCGGAAAGCATGGTCGCGCAACTTCAAGACCGCCAGAGAGGCCGGCCTAATCGGCGGAGAAGCCAAGGGAGGCCAAGAGTGGATATGGATCATTCCCTGACGGACGGGACAACGGGACAACGGGACACCCCTATAGGGGTGTGTCCCTGTCCGTCCCGTCCCGGTGTCTGGGACAATGTCCGGAAATGTCCCGTCATGTCCCAATGTCCCATTCGGAGATCAGAACGTGAATAAACAGGTAGACGGACAGTGAAGAAACAGAACCAACAGCGCGGACTAAGACCCTGGAAGCCGGGACAATCGGGAAACCCCGCTGGAAGGCCAATAGGGGCCCGTCAAAAGATTTCGGAACAGCTCCTGGCTGATCTCGCGGTTGTTTGGGAGCAGCAAGGGGAGTCCGTTCTGCGGCGCCTAGCTCTCGAAGATCCCTGCAAGCTGGCGACGATCGCATACGGGCTGTTGCCGCGTGACGTGTTCATCAGCATCGAGCAACGAGCGCCGGGCAATCTGGAGCCTGATGAGTCGGCGATCCTGCGGCGAGTGATTGACCTGATCCAGGTGAATGCCAAGGGCGCCGAGCTGGGGCCTGTGCTGGAGACGATCGAGAATGCGCTGAGGGCCGACCAAGCCAAAATGATCGAGCAATTGGTAGCAAATCCGGTAGCAAACGAGGCTCAGTGAAAACTAAGCGTTTGTTTTGACTCGCGTTTCACCGCCATTGGCAACGGTTTTCATATTCGTTATCTGCATCAATTGACTTCGCCATGGTGGCATCTCTGCCGCTAGCGAGCTTTCAGAATCAGCCGAGGTATACCGATGATCACGCCTAAAGCACCTTCGCAGCCGAGAAGCATAACTATCGACCCCAACCCCAAGGGTGAATTAAAGCGCATTGGCGGCAGCTTGGCTGATGAATGGAATTTGAGGCTGCTTAACCTTGTGGGCGGCTCAATGCCAATCGATCATTCTGACCGCGAAACCAGCAACGAGGCGATTAAGGCGGTGATCCAGGCGACGGCGGATATAGCACCGGCTGATCCGATTGAGGGAATCCTGATCGCACAATTGATGGCGGCAAACGAGGCATCGCTGGCGATGTATCGGAAGGGATGGGCGCAGCCACCTGAGTATTTCGCAGCAAGGACCAAGTATTTGCAACTGGCGGATAAAGCCACTCGCACCGTCATGATGCTGACGGAACGGCTCGACCATCACCGGGGCCGAGGCCAACAGCAGATCACCGTCAAGCACGTGACCACGAATAACGTCACAGCAGACCAGGCGATAATTGCCGATAGCGTCGCAAAGGGCGGCGCCACCCGAAGCAATGTCGCGTCTCCTGCGCTCCTAGCCACTAGCTCCGAGCGACCCATGCCGATGCTGATCGAGGCAGGGCCCGATCCTGTGGGGGCGGGGGGAGGTACCAAATCGAAATGACCATCAACCCCATGCAAAGCGCCCACGACGCGCCTCGGTGCACAGCCACATCCAAACGGACGGAAAAGCGCTGTCGAGCGCCTGCGGTCCGCGGCTGTCGCGTCTGTCGAATGCATGGAGCCAGAGGGGGCGCGCCGAGCGGCCAGCGCAACGGAAATTTTCGTAATGGCACTCGAACGAAGGAGGCGATCCAAGCAGCGAGATTAATCAAACTTCTTTCGCGCTTTGCTCGGAAACCTTGAGAAAGGCGAGTTGTCTGGCACCGTGGTTAGTCAACGTCTGGGTCGCGAATTACTTTCGGAGCCTGAAGTACGGCGCTCTGTTAAGCTGCGTTTCGCCAGCATGGCTATCGGCCTCAATCCGCTTCAAACGCCTGGCTGTAGTCCTGCTTCAACGCAGGGTCTTGCTCCCTCTTCTCGAGCACGCATTCGCCTATGACGAGCACGTCGAGCTCGTTGCCCATGAAGCAGCGGAAGGCGTCTTCCGGCGTGCAGACGATCGGCTCGCCGCGCACGTTGAAGCTGGTGTTGACCAACACGGGGCATCCCGTGAGTTCCTTGAAGCGGCTCAGCAGGCGGTGAAACAGCGGATTGGTGTTGCGGTGCACGGTCTGGATGCGCGCGGAATAATCGACATGTGTCACCGCGGGGATTTCCGAGCGCGACACGTTCAGCTTGTCGATGCCGAACAGCGCCTGCTCCTCCGTGCTCATCTGGCGGCGCTTGCTGTCCTTCACGTCAGCAACAATGAGCATATAAGGGCTGTCGGATTTCAGGTCGAACCAGTCGGCGACATCCTCGCGCAGCACCGCGGGCGCGAAGGGACGAAAACTCTCGCGGTACTTGACCTTGAGATTGAGGTTCTTCTGCATAGCGGGCGAGCGAGCATCGCCGAGGATCGAGCGCGCGCCGAGCGAGCGCGGGCCGAACTCCATGCGGCCCTGGAACCAGCCGACGGCTTTTTGATCTGCGAGCGCTTGCGCGGCGGCATCGATCATCGCGGCCTCGCCGAGCACTGAAAATTTCGCCCGTGCTGCGGTCAGCCGCCGCTCGATCTCGGCCTGCGAATATTGCGGGCCAAGATAGGCGCCGGCCATGCCATCGGCGCCATTCGTCTTGCGCGGCTTTCCGACAAAGCCGTGATAGGCCGAAAGCGCCGCGCCCACCGCGCCGCCGGCATCGCCTGCGGCCGGCTGAATCCAGATATTTTCGAAATGGCCGTCGCGCAGCACTTTGCCGTTGGCGACGCAGTTCAGCGCCACGCCGCCGGCGAGGCAAAGGTTGCGCGATCGGGTTTGTTTGGCGAGGCTGCGCGTCAGCCGCAGCACGGCCTCGTCTAGCACCGCCTGGATCGAGGCTGCGACATCCATGTGGAACGGCGTCAGCAATTGATCCGGCTTACGAACCGGCTGGCCGAACAGCTTTGCGAAGCGTTCGTTGGTCATGGTGAAGCCGGTGCAATAGTCGAAATAGGAGAGATCGAGACGAAACGAGCCGTCCGCCTTCAGATCGATCAAATGATCGAGGATGAGATTTGCGTATTTCGGCTCGCCATAGGGCGCGAGTCCCATCACCTTGTATTCGCCGGAGTTAACCTTGAAGCCAGCGTAATAGGTCGCCGCCGAATACAACAAACCCAGCGAATGCGGGAAATGGATCTCCTGGAAGATCTCCAGCTTGCTGCCGTCGCCGGTCGCCGCCGACGTCGTCGCCCATTCGCCGACGCCATCCATGGTGAGCACGGCGGCGTTCTCGAACGGCGAGGGATAGAAGGCGGAGGCGGCGTGGCTCAGATGGTGCTCGCAGAACAGCAGTTTCGTGCGATCGAATTCCGGCGCGAATTTCTTCAATTCGTCCGCGAGCAGGCTCTTCTGAAACAGCTTTTCCTTCAGCCAAAGCGGGATCGACATCTTGAAGGAGGAAAAGCCGCGCGGCGCCAGCGCGACATAGGTCTCCAGCAGGCGCTCGAATTTCAGGAACGGCTTGTCGTAGAACACGACATGGTCGAGCGCGTCCATCGTGGTTCCGGCTTGCGCAAGACATGAGGCGATGGCGTTGTGCGGGAAGGAAGGGTCGTGCTTCTTGCGGGTGAAGCGCTCCTCCTGCGCGGCGGCGACGATGCGGCCGTCCTCGATCAGCGCCGCGGCGCTGTCGTGATAGAAGGCGGAGATTCCGAGGATGCGCATCGGCTAAAAATCCGCTCGCTCAGAACAGCGTGTAGATGAACGGCGCGATTGCCGAGCCCTTGGTCAGCACAACGAGGCCGCCGAACACCACCATCATGGTCAGGATCGGCAGCAGCCAGAATTTCTTGCGCACACGCATGAAGCGCCAAAGTTCTTTCAAAAAATCCATTCCGCGTACTCTCTAGAATTGATCCTTCATCGTCTCAGGCGACGGTCCGGGCGGCACGCGCACGATCCAGTAACTGTTCGCATCGGGCTCGCGCTTCAGCCGCAGTAGGTCCTTGCCCATGGCACGCAGCACAAGCCCCGTAGGCAGCACCGTGCCGTAGAACAACAGCGCCATGACCAATGGATTGACAATCTGGTGCAGCAACAGGCCGAATTTCAGCCAGATTCGGTTCAGAGGATTAAGCACGGCCGGCTTCAGCAGCGATGCGATCAGGAAGCCGGCGGCGAGGCTCGCGGTCCACGGCCAGATGCGACCTGCATGCCAGGCGTTCAGCACAGTGACCACCGCAAACGCGCCGGCCATCACCAGCCCGAATGAGCGATCGGTGCCGGCTACGATCTGCTCGTCGCGCTCAAAGGCTTCATGGGTCGCCGGGGTACGCTTGTTCATCGGCCTAGTGTCTCATATTGCTTCGCAATCTCGCCGGCCAAGCGCCGATATCCCTCCGGGGTGTAGTGGTTCTTGATCCGGAACGGGAAGTAGCTCAGCGGATCGTCGGATTCGTCGAGCACGCGGGCGAAATCCACGGTCGGGAAACCCAGCCGCCGCGCGATTTCGAGCACCGGCTGGCGATTGGGGGAGGGTGCCTTGGCGTAGTGCTCCCATTCGGGCAGGTAGACGAAGACGATGCGGCCGTTCCATCCGGAAGCGACTGAGCGCGCCTCCCGCAGCACCTGCTCGAAGAGCGCGAGTTGAGCCTCGGGCTTCTTGTTCGGATTCCAGCTGTCGCGGTCGAGACGGAGAAAGCGGCGAAGCCTGCTGGCGGTGAGGAATCCTCGGATTCTGTCAGCGATCGGCACGGGTTCCTTTAGCCGTTGCTGCCATTCGACCTCCTTCGCATCGATGAACGATGTGAGCAGCGCGTCGAGCTCGGCCGTTCGCGCCGCGAGGTTCTGGGTGCGTCCCTCAAGATATCCGCGCAGCACCGGGTTGTCGCGTTCGAACGCGAGGTCGGACAGGTCGTTGCCGTTGAAGTAAAGCCATAGCACGGTCTTCGGCCGGAGGAGCGATCCATACTCCATGAGGCTCGCCAGGGCGAGGAGCGCCCCGTTCCCGCCCGAGCCGACCGAAACGGCACTTTGCCCGTGCGCCCGCAATTGCGCCGCGACGTCGTCCTCCGGTGGCACGCAGAAGCCCTGTGCGTACGAGTCGCCGACGACGAGAGTGTCGACCGGCCTGTCGTACGCCGCGTCGTCGTTCTTGAAACCGTAACGATCGCTGTTGAAGAGCGTGTATGTCCCGGTCTCGTTGCATAAGACGCTGAGCACGCGAGTGACACCGCCGAGCGGGACCACGCCGCGCAATGCGCTCATCGAAGGCGGATCATTCAGCAAGTCGCCGACATGGACCGTCGGGTAGGCACGACGACCTTCGGCGCGGAGGTCCGCCACTACTTGGTACTTGCTGCGTTCGTCGAACGGCACTCCCTGCTCCCGTGCGATCTTGATCCCCTCAGGCGGCCTTTCCCAGCCCCGCGGACGGAAAAACTCGAGATAAACGTTGGCGGCGAAGAGGCAAAGGAGGATCGATACAATCGAAAGCGCGCCGTTGGCCTGCCGATCCGTGCCGCCGGCCGCGAGGAACCCCGCAAAAGCCACGAGCGCGCCGCCGAGAACGAGGAGAACGACGCCCCATTGCCATTCATCGGGAGAAAAAGTCCAAATCCCGTAGGAAACAATGAGAATTCCTGCGGTGCCGAGCAGCCGTATCAGAAAGGTCGCGATGCGCTGCAGCCATCTCGGCGCTTCGATCCCGCGAACAGGTCGGTGAACGGAGGAAGAGCTATCGGACATGGAAAATCCAGCGCGTCAAGGCTGCGACAGAGGCCCAGTTCAGGTGATCAGGATCAGTGAAGTCGCTATCCTGTACGGGCGGGCCGTCCCGTCCCGGTCTTTTTGGTGTCACAGTTGAAAAATTGGTGTCACAGTTGAAAAAACTTGATTGCGCCACGTGACGGAAGAGCCAACGGCCACGAGGTTGCAATCCTCAAGAGAGGTCTCACGCATGAACTTGAACTTTTCATCGTGCAGTTCGTCGCGGTTATCGGAGGTGGGGGGTGACGATCAAGTCGACCGAGTTCCCAGAGAGCGACAGCGTCGAAAGCGACGAGTGCGAAGCAGCACGCCGCCAGCGCAAGATTGTAGCGGATGAATTGATTGTAGCGTATGAATTGCGCCATCCGAAAACTCCAAACGAACATGCGCCGACCTTGCGGTCGGCGACCGTCGGATCAGATCGGGATGGAGCTAGGTGGGACTGACAGGAACGCGGCGCTGTCCTCGGCGACCCACAACAGCTCGCAGAAACAATCTCGGACGCCGATGGCTCGGCATTCGGACGCACCAGAGCCCGCTGCGCAGATCTCGGCAATTTTCATAGACGGCTCCTGGTCGGGCTGTCCAAATGCGCACGTATTGGGCCTCCAAGCTGAACATTAACGCGTTCTCGATAAGTATTCAAGTGGCGTCGCGGCTCAACTCAACGAGGATCACCCCGCTTGGTGCTAAGGCACTAAAGTGGGGTCGCTGTTGGGCTTTCAAGAGGGGTGAACCGACGACCCCTTATCGGCCGAGCTGTTTGGGACTCACTGGCCGACCTGATTCAACGGCCAGGTGCCCGCGTGGTTTCTATTAAATGAGAGGCGGGGCCGCCGGGAGGAGCTCAATCTGCCCACGGCCCCGATCGACCGCGGCTGACCTGGATGTGCGGGCGACCTGATTCAACGGCCGGTGCCCGCGCGAGTTTCCACTAAAAGAGGCTGAGAGCGGTGAAGCTGATCGAGTTAAATGAGTGGGCCGCCGGAGGGCCTCTCGATACCCCTGACGGCCCTGTCGACCGCTTCTGGAACCCGTAGTCGCGGCCAACACGATCCAACAGCGACGTGCGCGCATAGTTTCTAGCCCTTTACAACTGTCGTCAATACAGTCATGATGTCGACAGTTGATCTGCTCTAAGGGGAATTTGCCAATGAATATGGTTGTCCAATTACGGGCCTCGCAGTCTGAAAAGCCGACAGTTCGCGGCGGTCGGGCTAAGAACGCTGATTACCGGCAGCGCGAGTACCTGACGGAGGGCGAGATCGATAGCCTGCTGGCCACCGCCGGCAACAGCCGTAACCCGGTCCGCGATCGGCTGCTCATCCTCATGGCCTTCCGGCACGCCTTGCGGGTCAGTGAGCTGGTCGACATTCGCTGGCAGCAGATTGATCTCGATACCGCGACCGTCCATATCCGCCGCGCCAAGAACGGCACGCCTGGCATCCACGGCTTGCAGGGTGACGAGCTACGGCTGTTGCGGGCGCTACGGCGCGAGCGTCCTCACGCTGATTTCGTGTTCCTGTCCGAGCGCAAGGCGCCCCTATCCGTCGACGGTGCTCAGAAGCTAATAGAACGGCTTGGCGTGGCCGCTGAGCTGCCATTCCCGATCCATGCTCACATGCTGCGCCATGCTGCGGGGTACGCCCTGGCTGGTCGAGGGATCGATACAAGGACGCTGCAGGCCTTTATGGGCCATCGCTCGATCGCGAACACGGTTGTCTACACCGCGGTGGCTGACAAGCGCGTCCGCAACATCTGGGGCAAATAAGATGAACCCTAAGTTATTCAGAGCGCTCTCGTGGATCGTGCTGATCGCTGGCGTCGGCGGGCTGATCACCGGCTATATCAACCTCGAGCGTTGGCCGAAGGACGCCCAGGTCATGGTTTTTTTCTTAGCCTGATGTCTTTTTTGCCCCTTGAGGGATGATTAGTGCAGAGCGCATTCGTTGGCTTTGGAGGGTTGAGCGAATGAGAGCGGGGTACTTGCGTGAGGCGATCGCACTGCTGGAACGTGCACAACAAACTGAAGATCCTCGGGAAGCATCAGAGCTGGTCAAGCAGGCGGCCGATATCCTGGCGTTGGTTGCGGAGTTGAGTGCGTCCGATAACCCAGACGTCGGGGTCCGCTAATGCCCACGGCCTCCCGCAGCCTTAGAGACTCGCTGAGAGTCGTTTGAGTGCACGGCTAGGTGTATAGCGGCCAGCCATCAAAACGCATGGACGGCCCGCGCTGAGTCATTGAGGGCACGTAGGAGGGAATTGGAGTGAAACATATTCAACTTGCTCTGCTGATTGTCGCCGGGGCTCTCGCTACCGCATCCCCGGCCAGGGCCGAGTTGGCGGAATAAGAGAAGCTATTCGTCCAGCTCCTGGTGACTGCAAATTTCGTTTCGGTCAAATGCAGGGGGTACGATACAGACGTCGATGGAACGGTGAAGTACGCCGATAAGATCGGGGTGAATGGTCCGCGCCTGTCACTCGCTGCCATAGCTGCTGCAGCGGCAGGGAGCGGCAGAGACTACGATCGCTCCGAACTCATTCCGGAGTGACGAGGCTTACGCGTGCCACGATGGTATCACTCATGAACAAGCAAGAAAAAGGCGTTTGCGCCAACGCTTCTAAGCTGCAGCAACTTGGGTTATTGAAGCAATAATGAGCCTCATGGACGGCCTGCGCTGAGTCACGGCGGCCATATTCTTATTTGAGTGTGTTGCGTAGAGCGTTGCCTTTCAACATTAAAGGATATTCATCACATGACCGGCAACTGCCGCGCCACTGCGCTTCAACCGCCTCCGCGGTTGGACGGGTCAAGATTTCTATTCTGCTCCGGAGGTATGGGCGGATAGCCGGGAAACTTGTACCACCCCCGGGGGACGGCCTCATCTTGGCTAGGACGAACGATGACATCTCGCGGTTGGGAGTGATGCGGACCGGAGCGATGCACTTTTGCAGCGTTGGCAGAAGTGCAGAGGGCGATCAAAATGCCTAAGGCAAAAATAGCACGCATTGCATTTGCTCTGTTGCTACGCCTCGAAGCTTTGACGGCACCCGCCGCGCTGGCGTCACAGAGGGCCGGTTCGGGTTCGTGACTAGGGAGCAATCCAGATCCAGATCCCGATCCCGATCACCAGCAATACGAGGATTACCAGCACGTCAATCGTCAGCCATGTGGGTATGCGCTTCTCAGGTTTTTGAGTCATGGCTTGGTCCCTCCTGCGAGAATTTTGCAATGGAGGTCCGCGAGTGGCAGTGAACGAGTTCACATGCCCTGGGGATTGATGGGATAGGCCGCAGAGAGCGGCCATACGACCGCCGCACCGCCAAGAAGACTGATGAAATCGCGCCGTCTCATGCAGCCCTCCAAGGAGGCTCAGGACCACGCTAAATTCAGGTCGAAGCATACCACATCGGGGCATGGGAGTCCGGGGAGTTGGAGGCGCAAAATGTCGAGCGCGGCAACCCGCTATTCTGCGTTGCGCCATGACCGTTAAGGGTCAATCGCGTCGTTCTGGTCGTCGGCCGACTACTTCCGGTCTTCCCCTGGAAACGGACATCGTCAGGGTCGGTCGCCATGTCTCAAAGATGCCAGAAGCTGCCCTTCACTTGCAGCGTGGTGTTTCCCGGTGCTCTCCCGGCCATTTTTGCGGTAGGCTCGAGCGCCTAGGGCTCTGAAGATTACGGCAGCAACACCTGAGAATGGGAGACGTACAATGTTGATCTTTCTCAAGACAGGAGAGCTTGGCATATGTTTTGCAACAGCGATCCTACTCGCCTGCTTTGCCCCAACCGCACGAGCCCTGGATAAGCTCACCGACCTGCTGGACATCGATCCAAAAAAGTTCACCCGGCCGACCATCATCGACAACAAGTGGATGCCGCTGAAGCCCGGCACGCAGCTGGTGTTTGCTGGGACGACGGTCGACGACAATGGCAAGCGCAAACCACATAGCATCGTGTTCACGGTCACTGACCTTGTAAAAAAGATCAACGGGATTGACGTCGTCGTCGTCTGGGACCGCGATCTAGCCGACGGCAAGCTCGAAGAAAGCGAGCTAACCTTCTTCGCTCAAGACGATGATGGTAATGTCTGGCATCTCGGCCAATACCGAGAATTGTACGAGGGTAACGATCTGGTCGGCGGACAAGCTTGGATGGTCGGCCATTTGAACGGTGCCAAGGCCGGCATCATGATGAAGGCCGACCCGAAACAGGGCACGCCGAGTTACTCGCAGGGCTATGCACCACCACCGTTCAATTGGACCGATCGTGGCCAGGTGTTCAAGATGGGCCAGAAGGTCAAGGTTCCTGCCGGTATCTTTGAGAACGTCCTGGTGACCGAGGAATGGGCCCTGTCAGAGGCGAGTGGCGCTCGTCAACTCAAGTACTATGCCCCGGGTATCGGCAACATCAGGTCGGCTATGCCGGCAACGATGAGAAAAAGGAGATGCTCGACCTAATCAAGGTCGTGCAGCTCAGTCCCCAGGAGATGGACGAGGTGCGTGCCGAGGCGCTGAAGCTGGACGGGCGCAACTACGTCTATGGCTCGACCGAAAAAGCACGGCGCCGTTCGCAATAAACGGCGCGCGCCGCCGCCGTTCCCGTACGTGGTTGCGGCCGCGCGCTGTCCTGCTCGCGCCTGGATGCGAATCAGGGCGCTGCCGCAGACCGTGGTCATCGGCCATCCACTTATGCTTCGGCCTCGCGCCGAAGCGTAAGCGGCTTCGGACGTGATTACGCCGGTCTTCGGATCGGCGTGAAAGTCCATCTTCTGGCCGTTCTTGATGCCTTCGCCTTCCCATTGATCGTCGTCGGCTTCTAGTTTGGGGCAATCAAGCTTTTGATGAAACGATACGCCGTCGATCTGACAGATGTCCAAAAGCAGGGCTCCAAACCGAGGCGCAGATTTCTGCTCGGAGCATGGTATACAGACGAATAGGGCGCCTCTTGAATCGATGGCCCTTCCTTTGCAATATCGCATGCTGGCACCTGGGTGGCCATGGACAGGATGATTGGGGCGGTATTAGGCTGTCCGGCTTTCATTATTGCTGCAAGGGATTTCCAGATGCCGACAACTTGGCTTCACGAACTGGGGCATTGGCTAGGCTCCCTTGAGCCAGCGTTTGCTTTTTTGCTTGCCCTTCCATTTTTGATTGCCTTGGCTGGCCTAATTTCGCTGTACATAGGACCGCATCGCCATAAGCATTTCTGAATGAAGAGATGACACTGGCCTGCGTCCGGCGGTATTAAACGCGCGTTCATCTCAGGAGGAAAATGAATGCTGCGCGCGGCCGCTATTGGCGTGACACTCACGATGGCTTTTCCGACCATAGCATCTGCAAGCGAGGGGGCCCATCTAGTCGGTTCACAGCTAAGCTTGCTGTGGGGACTGCCGTTCGTCGGCATCCTAACGTCGATTGCGCTCTTTCCTCTAATCGCGCCAAAGTTCTGGGAGCATCACTTCGGCAAGATCGCGGCGTTCTGGGCCGCAATGCTCTTGGTGCCGTGCGCCATATCCTTAGGCCCTTTGGTCACCGCAACCGAGCTGCATCATACGGCCGTATTGGAATACTTTCCGTTCATCATCCTTCTCTTTTCGCTATTCGTCGTGGCAGGCGGGATCCAGCTTGTGGGAAATCTCATCGGCAATCCCGCAACGAACACCGCGATGCTGGCCATCGGGACAATGGCGGCAAGCCTCGTCGGCACTACTGGCGCATCGATGTTATTGATTCGTCCTCTCATTCGCGCGAACCAAGATCGTCACCGTAACCGTCATGTGTTCATATTCTTCATCTTTCTTGTCGCTAACATTGGGGGCTCCCTGACGCCCCTTGGCGACCCTCCGTTATTTCTTGGTTTCTTGAAAGGCGTGGACTTTCTCTGGACGATGACGGCGATGTTTCCGCCGATGCTTGTCGCCAGTGCTGTTCTATTAGTGCTCTTCTATTTCATAGACCGCCATCATTGGCGGAAGGAAGGGGCTGACTGGCCGATCAGTCACCTGCCGCGTCAATTGAGGATAGAGGGCTTGCATAACATCGTGTATCTGGCGGGCATCATAGCTGCGGTTCTCTTGAGCGGCGTGTGGAAGCCGGACGTGGACATCCCACTTGGTTTGGGTGTCGCGCTGCCATTGGAAGGGCTGGTCCGGGACATCATTCTTCTGGCGCTCGGATACCTTTCTTGGCGCACGACGCCGCGATCGATTCGTGTCGAAAACGCGTTCGCATGGACGCCCATTCAAGAGGTGGCATTTCTCTTCGCCGGGATTTTCGTCACCATCATTCCGGTGCTGGCGATCCTTCGCGCAGGACGAGACGGTGCTTTGGCGCCGCTCTTGACGCTCGTCACCACGCCTGACGGACGCCCGATCGAGGCCGCCTATTTTTGGCTCACGGGGGCGTTGTCAAGTTTTCTCGACAACGCACCCACTTATCTCGTTTTCTTCAACTTAGCAGGAGGCGACGCACAACTACTCATGGGGCCGCTGTTTAATACATTGCTCGCCATTTCGGCAGGCGCGGTGTTTATGGGCGCCAACACCTACATCGGAAATGCGCCGAACTTCATGGTGAAAGCCATCTGTGAAGAACGGGGCATTCGGATGCCGAGCTTCTTCGGCTACATGCTCTGGTCAGGCGGAATATTGCTTCCCTTGTTTGCAGTGCTCACCCTTATTTTTTTCAGGTGAGGGACTGGAAAGAATGTACGTACCATCTCCCTGCATTTACAGCCCGCCGATGAATGAGTTGAGGGCTATCGATGATTGAGAAGATCAAAGAGGAAGTCGAAAATCTGCTCTATCCGGAACTGCGCCGTTACGGGCGCAATGATCGCACTCGTTTGTTGCGGAAGGCTTCCGAGACGCCCCTCGACTTTATTGAATGGGTCGGCATCCTTGCTGCTCTCCTCATTGTCGTCGCCGTAACGCGCTATGGCGTGGCCGATTTTGGTCTAGTAGATCGGATCGTTGCAGGCCTAGTCAACTTTCTCGTTGCGATTCCACTGCTTGGCCTCACCGCCGGACCGTTTCTGGTGCGACGAACGAGACGCGGGCTACGTTCCCAGTTGGGCTGAGCACCCGCCTGCACGGAGCCTCGCATGCACCGCCGAACGTAGCGCCTGCTGAAGGGCCTGACTTCCGCAGTTGGCACGAAACAGACTCGCCCGCGCATTTCGCCGATGTCCGTAGTTGATGGCAGAGCGGACCAAGCGCGTCCGGCGCCGGAGGTCAGTTGATGACCCACAACGGACATCACGAAACCGCGTACTCGATCACCTCGCCTTGCGCGGAGGAAAACGGCTGGTTGCAACACGGGCGCGGACATCATTCCGGAAGGCCCGCAAGCCGCAATCCACGGTACAGGGATTCGGCGATACCTGGTCTCTTGAAAGGGCTATTCATGTCGAACTCGTGGTGCCTGCGCACCTCGGATACGGTGTAGCCCGGCGCATGCTCGAGCAATCGGGCGATGACCTGCCGCGCCTCGTCTGTGCGGCCGAGAAGAGCGAGGCTCGCCGCGCGGTAGCGAAGCGCGCCCGCGACATTGGGGCGCTCGCGAAGGATGCGCGCCGTCCAATCCACGACTTTTTCATGATCGCCCGCGCCAAAATAGGCAATCGGGTAGGCCACACTCCCACTCCAGCCCGCGTCCAATGGATTAAGGCGCTCGCATTGCTGCAGATGCTCGACCGCCCTATCGATCTCGCCCCTATACGCGTAGAGATTCCCCCCACCCGAAACGCTTCGGCATTGTTGCGATTGAGACCTATGGCCTTCTCCACTAAGGCTAAGCCGGTCTCCATGTCGCCCGACACACCGAGGATAAGGGCAGCGACGGCTACGACTTCGGAATCGCCCGGGTCGAGCGCGACCGCCCTTTGAGCCACCTCGTTCATATCTGCGACTAGAGGGTTGTCTCGATGTCCGAAGCCCTGAGCAATGAATATCCAGCAACAGAGCGATAGATTGGCCATGCCTCGTGCGTAGCTCGGATCAATCTGCACCGCCTGTCTAAGCAGGCCGAGCGCCTGCTCGACCTCCGGCCGCCGTCGGATTCGCGTCAGCGCAACGGCGCGCAAGACCAGGTCGTACGCCTCCAGATTGCGCGCAGGCTTGCTTCGGGCGCGCTCGATCTCGGCCTGTTCCACCCGCGGCGCGATGATGCCAACTACGTTTTCGGTCACGCGGTCTTGAAGCTCGAACACGTCTTCGAGCGCGCCATCAAAGCGGTCTGCCCACAAATGTGTGCCGTTAGCTGCGTCTATCAGCTGTCCGGTGATGCGAATGCGATTGCCCACCTTGCGGACGCTACCCTCAAGCACATAGCGCACCCCGAGTTCGCGCCCGACTTGCCGGATGTCTGGCGATTTGCCCTTGTACACGAAGGTCGAATTTCGCGCGATGACGAAGAGCGACTTGAAACGTGAAAGCCCCGTGATGATGTCCTCCACGAGACCATCGACGAAATATTCCTGCTCCGGGTCGCGGCTCATATTCTCAAACGGCAGCACGGCGATGGACGGCTTGTCGGGTAGTGTCAGGAGCACGTCAGTGGCGTGGGGCGGGGCCGCCGTGGCCGGGATACCGTCCATCTGCACTCCAAAGGCGCGCACCGGCCGCTCGATGTTCTTAAGCGACAGCTCTCCCAAGGCCACGAACGTCGCCTTCAATCGGCCAGCGACGGCATTGTGCAGGTCACCCGAAATCACGATGCCACCCGGCGTCGCTTCGGCCTCCAGCCTCGCGGCTACGTTCACGCCGTCACCGTATAGATCGTCGCCGTCCACGATCAGGTCGCCGAGATGCAGGCCGATCCGGAACACGATGGCATCGCCTTGGGGCTGGTCACGATTGGCCTCGGCCATGACCTGCTGGAATTCGATGGCAGCGCCTAGTGCATCGACGGCGCTCGCAAACTCGACCAGCGCGCCATCGCCGGTCAGCTTAACCAAGCGGCCGCCATGGCCGGCCAGCACAGGTTCCAGGTGCAGTTTGCGGTGTTCCCGCAGGCGCGCCACGGTACCACTTTCGTCCCGCCCCATCAGGCGGGAATAGCCGACCACGTCGGCTGCAAAGCGGCGCTGCTCACGGGTCAATGGAGTATCTCCGCCTCCCCATTTCCTGATCGTAAAGGGGCTTCGCCGACTGGGCAATGATGCGGCCGCCGTGGAACGGTCATGTCGGTTAATGGCCACCTCTGAGACATGCTACCGCCAATGAGAAGATCCGCTAAATCGGGTAGATCGGGAAGTGAGCGGACGCACGGTCAGAACGGCGCGAATGACCCTGGGCCGCAATGCAAGGAGCCGATTTGATGCGATCACCTGCTCGCCGCGGGCAAGCAGCCTGAAGCTTTCGTCGCTTCCAGTTCGGCGGCAAGGGGAGTTTGACCTCCCCCTTCTTCTTTGCCGGATGAAATCTTCATTCCTTCAGGTTGGTGATCCGCATGATCCCGACCACGTTCCCGTCATTGTACGCTTGCTCATTTGTACCTTTGTTGCAGGTCCAAACGAAATTCTTCTTGGCCGTAAACGTCTTTCCTTCCTGCTCGATCCGAAGCTCCCCTTCGGGGATATGGCAGACCATGGCGTTCATCATCGGCGGACCGGCAGTCTTCGATCCAGGCTGCATGATGACGTCAAGCATGGAGACCGTCTTGAAACCGGGTATGATGGATGGTGTCTCGCCATCGTAAGCACGCACCACGACGCCTGGCCATGGCGTGGTATCCTTGTAGCCGATGGTTTGAGCGGCGGCGGGCTTCATCATGGCCGCCGAAGCCGCTGCCAACCCGATTCCCAGTGCTGACCTTCGATCGATCTTGTTCATCGCTGTTCTCCTGAGGTCGCGCAACGAGCCGCCGCAGAGGCGGCGCGCGCTTTTCGTGGAATGTGAATGGCGGTGCGAACCGAAAAAGCGTCGGTCTAAGGAGTGTGCCTGCCGATGGCATCAGTGCTGCTCGTTCGCCCCGGACGGCGATTTCGGCTGTCCCGTTTCAAGGGCAACTACATTCTACGCGACCCGACGCGCCTGAGAAACAGGTGGTTTCGGCCGAAGGTCCGATTGGCATACCCTGCGGACGCCCGAAGTGCTAAAAAAGAGTAAACATTCAATCAAACGAACGGGGGAATCACTCATGGTGTCGATCACGGCAGTTGCCAATGATTTCTTTGCCGCCTGCGAGACTGGAAAGGGTTGGGAAGTCTGCAGGACTTACTGTACTCCAAACGCGACCTTCGCTGCTCAGGCCGAACCGCTTGCAGAGATCAAAACTCTTGCAGAATACGCGGATTGGATGAAGGGGCTAATGACGATTATGCCGGACGGTAGCTACGAGGTGAAATCCTTCGCCACAGACTCCGAGCGAAACAATGTAGCTGCCTATGCTGTCTTTTCGGGTACTCACACCGGTCCCGGCGGTCCGTGTGAGCCGACCGGCAAGAAGACGACGTCGGACTATGTCTACGTAATGCAATTTACTGGCGACAAGATCAGCCACATGACGAAGATCTGGCATTCTGGTATGGCCCTGAAGGAATTGGGATGGGTGTGAGCGGCGCTGTGACCGCGCCGCGCTGAAAAGAAGTGTGTAGGTCAGCATTTGGGCGAAAAAACGTGGAGACGCGGGGTAGGTTGGTCAGCGCAGCTGCCCGATACCCGACCCGGGTTGAGGCTCACGCATCGACCAAATGTCTCTAAGCCCTGGACGGGGAGTTCGTTATAATTGCTGACCGAGGCAGTGCTTGCGTGTATCCTGACGCACTGACGCACATACATAGCCAAGACCTACGTCGAACTCTGCGAGGGCGCCAATATGGCACAACTTCGCGAGTGGCTGGAG
Source organism: Bradyrhizobium sp. sBnM-33 (assembly GCF_032917945.1). Taxonomy (NCBI): domain Bacteria; kingdom Pseudomonadati; phylum Pseudomonadota; class Alphaproteobacteria; order Hyphomicrobiales; family Nitrobacteraceae; genus Bradyrhizobium; species Bradyrhizobium sp. sBnM-33. Next base: position 5,582,377 of record NZ_CP136624.1, on the reverse strand, counting down.
GCGCGAGGACTGGGGCGCTATGCGGACGCGCTACTGGCTCAGGACATCGAATTCGACATCCTGCCCCAACTGACAGATGCAGACCTGACGGCGGCCGGTCTGCCGGTTGGTGCTCGCAAGCGCCTGCTCCAGGCGATTGAGGGACTGCGCAACCTCGCGGACCCAGCGATGCAGTCAATGGGGTCGCCGACGATCGTCCCGACAACGGAGCCGGCAACTGAAGCGGAACGACGGCAACTGACCGTTCTTTTTTGCGACGTCGTCGGCTCGACCCACCTCGCGGAGACGTTAGATGCGGAAGATCTGCGAAATCTGCTGCTGTCATTCCAGAAGGTGTGCGCAGAGGTGGTTCAGCGCCATGAAGGGCAAATCGGCCTTTTCATCGGCGACGGCGTGTCCGCCTATTTCGGTTATCCGCGGGCCCATGAGGATTCCGCCCAGCGTGCAGTCCAGGCGGGCCTCGACATCCTGGCCGGGTTGACAGAGCTTGGGACAGAAGGTCTCGAAGCCCGCTGCGGTGTCCACACTGGCCCGGTCGTGGTAGGCGAAATGGGAGTAGGCGAGAAACGCCTTCGTGACGGCATCGTTGGCGAAGCGCCAAATATTGCCGCACGACTGCAAGCCTTGGCACCGCCCGGTAGTCTGGTCATGAGCGAAGCGACGCAGCGCCTCGTGGAGGGCTTCTTCGAGGTTGAGCCGCTTGGCGCGCAAATGCTCAAGGGCGTCGGCGCACCGGTTGCAATCTATCGGGTGCTGCGCCCCAGCGCCGCCCCCAACCGCTTTGAGGCCAAACGGGGACAATTCTTGACCCCACTCATCGGCCGCGAGAGCGAACTCGGCTTTCTCACCCGGCAGTGGGAGAACGCGATGAAAGGCGAAGGCCAGGCCGTGCTGCTTCAGGGAGAAGCCGGCATCGGCAAATCCCGCCTGCTGCAGGCGCTTCGCATGCAGCTTCGCGAAACGCCGCACTTCGAGATTGTCTTTTATGGTTCTCCCCAACATCAGACCAGCGCGCTTTGGCCGGTGATCCAACAATTGCACCGGGCGCTGGGTTCTGCCGGCGAAAAGTACGATGTCGCGCGGCGCGAACGCCTTCGACACTTTGTCGGCGATCTCGATTTGGACAGTGCCGATGTGGTCGAACCGCTCGCTATGCTGCTGGGTCTTTCTCCGGATACCGGGTGGGATGCCGGCCCAGCCGATCCTGAACAGGTTCGCCGAGCTGTCTTCGCTGCCCTGTCGCGGCTTGCCTCAGCGATGCAGCGGCGAAGTCCACTGCTCGTGGTTGTCGAGGATGCCCACTGGATTGATCCCTCGACAACAGAACTTGTCGGTCAGATGCTTTCTGACATGGCGTCCCAGCGGCTTTTCGTGCTGCTGACCGCCCGACCGGAGTTTCGGGCGCCGTGGTCGAACTCATTGCAGGTGGCTGCCTTGCCGCTCGAGAGGCTCAGCCGCCACGAGACCGAAGCGATGATACATGACGTCGCGCCCGATCTGCCGGCAGCCATGTTGGCGCAATTGGTCGCCAGGACCGACGGTGTGCCGCTATTCATCGAAGAGCTAACCAAATCGGTCGCCGAAAGCAGGAGTAATTTCGGCTTCGGCGCGGCCGTCGAGATCCCTGCGACCCTGCAGGCCGCGCTTCACTCCCGTTTGGATCGTCTGGCGCCGATCCGGCAAATCATTCAGGTGGCGGCGCTCTTGGGTCGGGTGTTCGACGCCGATCTTCTGGTCGAGGTGAGCCAGCGAGATGCTGCCACGGTGAAACGGGCACTGCACGACCTGATCGAGGCTGAGCTTATCTACCCGCAAGGAGACCCCCACTGCGAAAGCTATCAGTTCAAACACGCCCTGATTCAGGACGCGTCCATCGGCACCCTTCTTCGCAACCAGCGGGCCCAATTACACCGCCAGATCGCGGTTACCCTGGTCGAGCTTCGCGCCGATGCGGTCGAGCGTAATCCGGAGTTCCTGGCGCATCATCTTCAGGAGGCCGGCGATTGGGGCGGCGCGCTCGAACACTGGCAAAAGGCGGGAGCGGCCGCCATGGCCAGGGCTGCCAGCCAGGAGGCGGTATCGCACTTTGCCAATGCGATCAACTGCAGCAAGAGACTTGATGATGTGTCCGGCGGCGCCGAGCGGATGGCACGTCTCCACTTGGCGATGGCCAATGCCTTGATGCAGGTGGAAGGCTATCGTTCCGAGCGCCTTGGTCTGGCGCTTGAAGATGCACGTCGTGCCGCCGCGGACACTGCATCGGTCGAATTGCAGTGTGAAGTGGCGCTTGCGTCCGCTGCGTTTCTTTTTGCCACCGGGCGCAATCGCGATTATCTGGCGCTCGCCGATCAGCAACTGGGAAATCACGCCGGTCTGCTACCTCCGGCCTATGTGAGCGGCCTTTGGTCGTCAAAGGGAGTTGCTCATTTCAACCGGGGAGAATGGCGCCTCGCGATAGAGGCGCTGCGTAACGCCCGAGATCTGATCGATCAGATTGACGCCAGCCGTCGTATTTTGCTGGGAGGCGCGGATCAATCCATTTCGACCCAGTCTTACCTTTTCCGATCCCTGGTTGCGATGGGCTTCATTGATGAGGCCGTCGAAACCGCAGAGCGCTTTGTTCAAACGATTGAGCGGATGGAGAAGCCCTTCGACATCGCTTGGGCTCTTTTCTTGAGGTGCAATTTATCCGCGCTGCTCGGCCGAAACGATGTGCTACTGCAGGACACTGCAAAGATAATCGAGATCAGCGAACGCCACGGATACACGACCCGGCTTAGCTATGGTCTTTCATTGCGCGGACTTGCGCGCTCGCGATTGGGTGAACTGAGTGCCGGCATCGACGATGTCCGCGAGGGAATGGTGCTTTGGCGTGGTCAGGACGTCGTATTTAATACGCCAGAGCGAATATGCTGGCTCTGTGATCTTCTGGTGCAGGCGGGCCGCCTCCAGGAGGCATCACAACTGCTGGATGAGGCCGATGCCCTCGTTATCGATACCGACGAAGCAGGCGCCTTGGCTGAAGGCATCCGCATTCGCGGCCAAATCGCCGCTTGCGGAAACGATCTGACGGGCGCTGTTCGCTTATTCGAAAAAGCGATTGCCATTTCCCAGCGCCAGGAAGCGCGACTGTTCGAGCTGCGCGCCACCACACAACTGGCATCAGTCCTCGCACGTCAAGGGCGTGCCCAGGCGGGTGAGACGCGCCTGCACGCCATCATCGACGCATTCGACACCAAGCACGAAATCGTTGATCTTGCCGCTGCTCGAAAAGTTCTGGACACGTTGCACAGATAGATTCGACCCTCCACGCGGATGCGTGGAATGAGGAAAGCGAACTAGCGATCATGTAGCGTAGGAGCAAATGCGAAGTGCCTGCTGATCTGGACAACTCGGAGGTGGATGGCGAAGTCAAGTTGACGCATTTCTGTCGATGTTGAGGTCCTGCAAATAACAATCTGAGTCCGGATCATTGCCAGAGAGGAGAGCATGCTCTCCGAGCGTTCTTTCTACGGAGGTCCGCGATGCTAATGCGCCATGCACTCAAACTAGGCGTGCTTTTGCTCTCCCTTGTATCGGGTGGCGTTGCGGCCGAGCCAATCGTCTTCGGCCAGACGTTGCCCTATAGCGGTCCGACCTCTGGCTGGAGCGCTATGGGAAAAGTACAAGCCGCCTACTTCAAAATGATCAACGCGACCGGAGGCGTTAGGGGGCGTCAGCTTCAGCAGCTGTCTCTTGACGATGCGTATACCCCGTCGAAAACGGTAGAGCAGACCCGAAGGCTCGTCGAGTCGGAGAACGTGTTGTTCATGTTCGGATCGCTAGGAGACACCACCCAAGCGGCGGTTCAGAAGTACCTCAATTCCAAGAAAGTTCCCCAAATCTTTATCTTCGCGGGGGGCACCCGGTGGAACGATCCGGAGCACTTCCCTTGGACCATGCAATGGCCGCCTACTTTCAGGACCGAAGCCCTATTGTACGCAAAGTACATCCAGCAGAGTCATCCGAACGCGAGGATCGCCGTCCTCTATCAGAACAGCGACTTTGGAAAGGACTATCTGAAGGGACTGGAGGCGGGGCTTGGCGCGGCAGCAGGGCGTATGATCGTAGCCCGAGCATCCTATGAGCCGACGAGTCCCACTGTCGATTCAGAAATGGCCACCCTTGCGTCGTCGAAGGCGACCGTTTTTTTCAACGCGAGCACCCCCAAGTTCGCGGCACAAGCGATCCGAAAGGCGGCCGAACTCAATTGGAGGCCAACGCAGGTCTTGGCCCTTCCGTCAGCATCTATCCAGACCGTGCTGGAGCCTGCCGGTCTGGACCATTCGGTCGGCATTATTTCCAGCACGTACATGAAGGACGTCCGGGATCCGCAGTGGGCAAGCGACGCCGGCCTGAAGAAGTACCGCGATTTCATGAGCAGATACGTTCCGGGTGCCAACGCAGCCGACGTTTTCAATGTGTCTGGCTATCTTGCTGCTCAAGCGCTAGTTCACGTTCTGCAAGAGTGCGGCGATGACCTCAGCCGGGAAAATGTAATGAAGCAGGCGACGTCCATTTCCAACCTGGAATTGGATATGTTGCTGCCGGGGATCAGACTTAACAATAGCGCGAACAACTATTCCCCGATAGGTCAGCTGAGAATGATGCGGTTCAATGGTTCGAGCTGGGAGTTGTTCGGCGAAGTGCTCGCGGAATAATAGCAAGAGCACCTCGGAAGAGTTGCCGAAGGTGCTCCAGCTGGATTCGCCTGACTCGCGGCGCGTTCAATCGCTAGACGACGTAGCGAAGGCAAGAGCAGTCGAACGGGCTCTCTACCGACTTTTTCTCGGTGTCAACGACGTGCGGATTGCGCGCGAGCGTTGTTTGCTGCACTGCATGAGTCCGTTCATGGCACCTTTGAGACATGCCCGCCTATCCTGAGAATGTCCGTTCATAGGGGTGGACCGGAAGTCGCCATGGTCCGGTCAAACCGAGGCGATCGCGCCAGATGCGCCCTATCGGTCGGGGCCATTGAAGGCGTGGCTCAAAGTGAAAAGGTCATTCGCGTCGCCAGCCATTGGCAGGACGCGCCCGGCATGCATCGCGTCATTTCGATGCGGAATTTGGTCGCTATCGGGGCATTGGGACTTGGCGAGCCGTCAGCCCGGCAGATTATGGGTTCACGCCTAGTGTCTGTCCGGTGCCGGGTCTAGTTTCTGGCCGTGCATATGCGCCATCACCTGGGCGAGGCCGCGCATTTCGATTAGCTCGCCGCAGACAGTACAGTTTCCGAAATGCTCGATCTCCGGCCGGTCCGGATCATCCATGTCGACGCCAGTGTAGCGCGGCAACTGCTGAGAGCTTTCGACGTCAACCTGAAATCCGCCGTCGAAAAAGCGCGACTGAGCAGCGCTTTGATTACAAGAGAGAGACGCGGGCGGCCAAAGTACAATCCGACCAGGCGGCGAGATCGGAATTCACTCCTCGACCGTCATCGCCAGCACGCCAGCAGTGGCGACTATGCAGACCAAGACAAAGCCAATGGCGCGCGATTGCCAGTTCCCGTTCGCCATAGGCGATGCATAGGCATACGACGCGGCGAACGCTCCAAGCAGAACGAAGGTTTTCATGATTCTGCCCCTTCAAGCAGAATTCTTGCCACCAATACATTAACAACTTGGAAACCACTTGATGACCGGGCAATATAGCCGGAGCTAATGACCGGCAACATCACTTAGGAAAGGGCCGGTAGGATTCGCCATCGCAACGATCCTCAATTGACCAGCGCTCGCCGCTGGATTTCTGAGAGACCAATGGCAATCGCGTTGACGACGACTAGCGCGATCAGAATTGTTCGAGTGTCTAACTGTACCGACATCGCCCTTCCCAGCAATTGATCTGATTACTCTGCGCTGGCGCTAATCTCGCAAGAATCGGCGGCTGCGCAACGCGACCACGAGTATAAAGTGGGCAGCCATGCTCGGCCAGAGCTGGCCCGCTTCTGAATGAGAAACGGCCCCAGCTGGGGGCCGGGGCCGTTATTCCATTGCGCCAAGTCAAAGGGGCGACAATGACTGGCGCCAGCATCAACGCGGCTAGCAACCGCCTGTTCCGGTTCGTGCTGAAGGAAGCCGCTGTGTTGTCTATCGGGCAGGCCACACCACCTGTGAATGCAAATGTTGCGATATGCAACGGTCGATTCCTCGCATCATTTTGGAGACCATCGCGATGGCCGCGATGGTCGTTCTTTTACTGTACCTCCTATACGGACCGCCGACTTAAGCGCAGCAATCGCTGATAGTCAGGATCGGGGGCAACGGATGCGCCTGACCCGCCACTCGCCGGAATCTGAATGAGAAACGGCCCCAGCTTGGGGACAGAGCGCTGGGGCCGCCACTTTCTCCCGGTTTGTCTCCACGATCACCCGGGAGCGATGGAATAGACTCTGGGCAAGGCTGCAGGTTCCTAAGAACGGCACCGACGCAGGGGCTGGCGGGTTCAACAATCGACTGCCCTTCTGTTCACTATTGGACAGACGTTGCCACTTTTTCCCGCTTCTATCGGTACGCCAGATGGGTACCCACACTACTCCGTCTGGCACGTTGAATGGGAATACTTCAGATGGCCTCGGCGCAGAACCTCCGCGCTGGGGCCATTTTTATTCTGCGCCGATCACCTCGTACTCAAAGGCCACGCCTTCAGGATCGTTTTCCTCAAACCACTTTTCCGCGGCATCCGTGGTGGCGAACACCTTGATGTGCTCAACGTCACCGACCTGCTTGCTTGTGTTGACGTAGACAAAAACGGTCATTGGTCTCTCTTCAGCTTGCGCTTGCCCCAATGATGACTTTTGCGCTCGGAATTAAAGACCCGTTCGACGTGACGATTCAACGCCCGCATTACGCCGATCCGGGCCAACATCGTGGGGCCGTCGTTCTCTGCAACGAGGATTAGCGCCTCCATGGCGGCCTGCCATTCGGGCGCGGAGAGCCCGGCTTTTGACAGCTTCGTGATGTAGTTGGCGGCATCCCTCAAGGTGAGGAGCTGCAGGCCATCCGGAAGCGGAAGCGGGTCTTCAAACGGTGTGGACCAGGGCAAGGAAACCTTCAAAAGAACAGGAGCAGCAGAATTTCTTGCTTAGGCGGTCCAAGTGTGATCTCCGCACTGCAGGCATTCAAACGTTTGAATCACAACTCCGCTTTCAGATTCCACGATTGTCCGGACGAGAGTGAGCTTTCCTCCGCAGAAACGGCAGTCATAATTTGATTGGTAGTGAACAGTGGCAATCTTCTCAGCTCGAAATAGCTCCATGACGGGCCCCACCCTCTATACGGAGCATCGGTTTCGGAAGCTTTACGGCGCCGTTGTCTTACGGGAGGGTGGGCTCCGGCTCGGAAGTTGGGAGTGCGCGTTCCGGAGCCGTCCTCTTGCGCGCCTGTCCGAGCGCACAATCTACACTATGGGGGAAAAGAAGGGCCGGGCCGGCTACTTTGTCCGCAACTCTGGCGGGGTAATCCCTTGGACATAAGCTTCGTGGAACTTGACACCGATCAAGCGTTCCATTCGCCATATCACCGTGCACCCGTACCTCAAGCGATCAGCAACGATCAGAAGGTTAAATTGCGCCGGGACGCCGAGGGCGCTGGCCACCTCCAGCGCCGCCCCAGTATCGGACTGGTTACGAATGAGACAGGCGATCGTGCCACCGTTGAAATCGATGCTTCCTCGCTTCAAATCCGCTTCACTCCAACTCGGCATTATCTCGTCAACTGACTCCGCTGACAGCCGCGCGTTCCTAATTAATTTGCAGGTCCTTCCCGATCAGTCCTCGCCACCAGTATCCAAATAAGAAACGGCCCCAGCTGGGGGGCCGGGGCCGTCATTCCAATGCGCCAAGTCAAAGGGGCGACAATGACTGGCGCCAGCATCAACGCGGCTAGCAACCGCCTGTTCCGGTTCGTGCTGAAGGAAGCCGCTGTGTTGTCTATCGGGCAGACACCACCACCTGAGAAGGCAAATGTTGCGATATGCAACGGTCGATTCCTCGCATCATTTTGGAGACCATCGCGATGGCCGCGATGGTCGTTCTTTTACTGTACCTCCTATACGGACCGCCGACTTAAGCGCAGCAATCGCTGATAGTCAGGATCGGGGGCAACGGATGCGCCTGATCCGGATCGGCTTCGCAATCCAACATTAGCCATGCTCAGCCACTATCCTGTTGGATGTCTTGGGACGGGACCGCAGTTGACGCAGCTTGTGGTTTCGTAACAAGGAGAGCCGTCGCTGACCCTAACCAGCGGCGGCTTTTTTTGTAGCGATAGGCGGAAGCCCGCCGGTTCACGCTGGCGGGCGTTTTCGTTTCCGAAAGCGACGCTTTAAAGCCGGAGCTATTGATCGCGAGCCGGACTTTCCAGCTTGCGGATCAGCTCGCGCAGGTCATCGACATCTATGCCGGCCTCTGCCATGCCGTCTCTGACGGCTTCACGCATCTCATCGGGCCAGAAGGCACCGCAAACCGCGGCATACCGAAATACGTCTCTGCCGTGTACGCGCCTTTAGTCGGGATCGCTGCGATCACTCGATCTAGGTTAAAAAACCGTTCCACCGACTACTACCAAAACTGGTACATTCAGACTGCCGGCTTTCCGAACGGCGTTTCAATTTTCATGGTATGCGCGCCTCCGGCGAGAAAACCGCATTGGTTCAAATCGTCTTAGACCGCGCGCGTATCTCGTCGGAGCACCTGCTTATGGCGAATACTCGCCCAGTTTTCAGGGCGAGCTAGCGAGGCTTACAATGATATCTTGGACCACCCAAAAAATCTCCCTGCTCACCGGCCTTGGGCCGAACGCATCAGCCGGGCAAATCTCGAGGCGGTTGAACCGCTCGCGCGCGTCGGTATGCGGAAAGGCAATACGGCTGCGCCGCCGTGATTTGTTGCCGGCCGGCGTGGAAAAACATCTTGAGGTGAAACCGGTGCAGACGCGGCCGAGTTCCACCACGACAATGGTCACATCGATCATGCTGGCAAAGCCGACACCACCGGTCGATGACACTGTGCCGCCGCGGGAAATGCGGCGCTGCTCGCTACTCGAACTCGATAACGGCGAATGCCGCTGGCCGCTTAGCGACGTACACCAGGCCGTGGCGCTGTTTTGTGGCGAGGCCGCGGTGCCAGGCTTTCCCTACTGCGGGTATCATCTGCGGATGGCGCGATACGACAGCGGTCTGCCGCAATCCGAGCGCGGTGCATTTCGGGTTAGCAGAGGTTCCAGTAGGATTGCCGTGGGTTCGCTGCCGGTTGGCTGAGGTTAGCGGAAAACAATCCCCGCCCGTGACACCGACGAACCGAGAACTGCATGACGCTACAGCGACCGCTATATGGCCTGTCGGTGATCTGCTTACCGGGGCAGCTCGGGCTGCACAGAGTATGACGCCTGGGTAGGTTTGCTAACAATAAGTTGGCTTCATATCCGCCCCTTCACGCAAGGAGAACGATAATGGAACCTATAATCCTCTTGTGGTTCGTGTTCTTCCTCGTAATGGCCTTCATCATGAAGCGGTCGATGGGCGAGGAGGGTTAGCCCAAATGTTAGCTAGGCGACGCGACGCCTATCGCGCGCGGTCTGTGCGCGACAGTGCCACAGCGCTCACGGCGACCTCGATGCACTCGTGGTCATCCGGCCCCGCGGCTCTCCCGCGCGGTAGGTTTACGGTGCAGTGAGGAGTGGGCCGTAAACCAGCCAAAAGAAAGCCCCGCCTGGCAGAGGAAACGGGGCAAGTTGATCAGGGCCTCGGAAGCGTCACTCAGACATGCACGAAATCGTCGACATCGAAGTATTTTGAGTCGTTGAGCACGTCGTTCAGGTGGGCGGTCTCGATACTAGCCTTGATGTGAACATCCCCGCCTTCCGCATTGCTGTGGTCTCCGCCTTCGCCGCCGATGCCGGCCATCACCATCTGACTCTGGTCCGCATCGAGCCAGTTTTCCTGATAGGCCTTCGTGTTGGCATCCACGTCGGACTTGTTATGGCCACTGTACGATTCCTGGTCGCCATTCGATTTGGCAGTTCCGCCCTCCGCCTTGGCATCCTTCTCCGCCTTGGCGTCGGATTTCTTATGACCGCCGTACGATTCCTGGTCGCCTTTCGATTTGGCAAGTCCGCCCTCTGCCTTGGCATCCTTCTCCGCCTTGGCGTCGGATTTCTTATGACCGCCGTACGATTCCTGGTCGCCTTTCGATTTGGCAGGTCCGCCCTCTGCCTTGGCGTTCGCGCCGCCGGCGTCCCAATATGCCTTCTGGGAAACGTCATCGCCGTTTTTGACGTGGACGTCGGCACCTTCCGCCTTGTTGGTCGGCTCGAACTTGATACTCGGGTTGCTGATGATATTGCCCTCGTTGTAACCGTTTCCACCGTTCCCTGCGCTGTTGCCGGCGGTCGAAACCTTGAACGCGATAGTGTCGGAAGGAAACATCGGTTTACCCATGTGAAGTCTCCCTGAGTTGGTTGCACGCTGTGCGTCCCAATTTGGACGGTCCAACTTTGGTTTTGCGCACCGTAACGGCCAAGATGCCAAAACTGGTACCACCCCGACCCGAAGGGATTACGCCCATGTCGCTGCCAAGTCCGCTGAGTTGCTGGCTATCCAGCCCTCGACATCATCCCTCATCGAATCTTCCTTAGCCATCGGTCCGCCTTTCTGCAGATAGCGGCACGGACTGTCTCGCAACTCAGGCGGGAGAGCAAGTACACGCGCCGAAGCGCCCCCCGAAAGGGCAAGCAACAGCCGCCGGAGATGACCCATGCGCCTGATCCGGCTCTATGGGACGCGTGCCTGTTTCCGGGTGAGCAGTTGGCTTGCGAAGCTCGGGAGTGGCTCGCTGGCTTCTAGATAGCAAGCCAGGGCGGCGCTTGCCACAACCGCCCCGGCTCTAACCCGAGCCACAAAGGTTGCTGGAATCATGACGCCACCCACAAAGCGGCGCGGGCGCTCGCGGCCCTTGCCCGACCGGTGGAGCTTGAGATCGTGGGACATCCTGCACTCAACGGAGAGTGCACTCAACGGAGAGTATGCCATGACCCTGCTCATCAAGACGCTTGCCACAGTCGCGGTTGGAACTGTGTTCGCTACGAGCGCCTTCGCCCAGAGCGCGAGGGAGATCCGCGGCGCTTCGCCGTTCGAAACAATCGCGAACGAGCCCGCGGCCAAACTGATTGTGGATCCACCGCCTCCCGGTCCGCTGGCCCAGGGCCAATTCCTGGCCCAGTACCGGGTGGAGAACGTGCGTCTCTTACAGGTATTCGGGCCGGGCGCCCTCAGCGTTCTGAGGCCACGCCGGAAGCCTGTGCGACCATTGCGGCCGGCGTCGCCATCCTGCTGAAAGCTGAAGGTCGCGCCGCGCACTTACACGACGCTGCCGGCATTCGCAGCGAGGGGAAAATTCCCGTACTGATCGCGCTGCTCGGTGATCCGGAGACCATGACGATGACGACGACCGGCGTGAATCGGCCGACGATGCATTGAGGGCCGCGCGCGATGTGGCTGATGGATGAATACCAGACCGTGGTGTTTCTGACGCTGGTAGCGGCCTTGGTAGCGGCTGTGGTGTGCTAGGATCCTGATCGCCGCCGATGTGATCTCGGCGGCTACGGACGTGCGCCGGCCTGCAGGTGGCCCATGCTTGCGGGCCTGGCGCGCTTCCTATCATCAGTCGCCCCTGGGGGTGTTTCGGGCCTGAAGGCTTCACGAAAAAGTAACCCTGCCAGCCATCGCAGCCGGAACTTGACGGCACTACGTGAATTACGTATATACGCATGGTACGTTAATTACGTAGTAACGGGGCCATGCATACTGTTGCACAAACCAAGTCGTTTGACGCTGCCGCCAAACAGGCGGGTCTGACTGAGGACGAGATTTCCGACATCGTATCCTATCTGGCGGAACATCCTGAAGCCGGCGAGGAAATGGTTGGCACCGGGGGGTGCCGGAAGCTCCGGTTTGGCGGTCGCGGCAAGGGCAAGCGCGGCGGCTACCGGACGATCACGTTCTACTCTGGTGAGATCATGCCTGTGTTTCTCATCACAGTGTTTGCGAAAGGCGAGAAGGCAACGTTGACGGCGAAGGAATCGGCAGCGCTGAAGGTGCTGACCAAACTGATCGCGACGGAATACGAAAAGAAAATCTCCAGCTTGGAAAAGCGGAAAGTGTTGGCGGGCTGAAGCAGGGTTTAGCTCGCAGAGTAGAATCGGGAGAATACCATGGCTAAGAAAGCATTCGACAAGATCGCAGGCGGACTGACCGAAGCGCTGGCCATTGCGCGCGGCAACGCCAAGCCCAGCAAGCTGCACGTTCCGGCCGAGATCGATGTTCGCGGCATTCGCAAAGGGCTTGGACTGTCGCAGGACGAGTTTGCGCAGGAGTTCGGCTTCACCATCAACCAGATCCGCGACTGGGAGCAGGGCCGCACCCGACCGCTGGACGGGTTGCGCGCGTATCTGATGATCATCGAGCGCAACCCGCAGGCCGTTCTCAATCTGCTTCGCAACAATGCCAAGGTGGCGCGGAAGACCCGTAAAGCGGCCTAAGCCACGGCCAGCCGTAGCGTCAGCTGACGATCTCGGCCTGCGTGACGATCGATGAAGTCCTTCAGCGACGGCGTCACGCTGCGCCCTTCAAGACTGAAGCGGCGCAGCAGATCCTGTGCTACGGCATGCGAAACATCTTCGGATTGATGGGTCTCGGGATTGAACATGATCACCCGCAGAGGATCACAATGCTGTCCGCTCATCAGGTCGGCAATAGTGGATTCATAGTTGGCGCGGTCGAGGTCGGTTTCCGCAAACGCGGTGCCGAACCGGCCATAATGATTGACGACAATATAAAGATCTTGCGGTTCACCCGGAACAATCGAGGGCCATTTACGCATTACGCAACTCCCGCTGTTGTAGCCTGAAAGCTATACGGGCGGCGCTTGGATTGGGACTGGCGTTTTTGGCATGGAGGGCTTGCCTTTGACGGCTAGCGACAGTCCGCTCTTGAGGGCACAACGGACGTACCGTGCAGACAAGAACGGACATTCCTTGATCTGGATCAACCCCCTACGTCCCGAACAGCCGTTGTTCGACAAGACGTGAAAGCTGTCGGAACATCGAGCGGATCGCCGCTCCAATGAAGAAGGAGCGAAGCCATGAAAAATCTTCGTGTTCAAACCTGCGTGGGCTTGCTGCTTATCGCTGCCAACAACCCCGCACCTGCGCAGGCGCAGCCCGACCCGCAAACGTCGGCCCACGGCGTCCCGGTCAAGCGCTAAAGAATATTTCGCAAGGCAGACGAGCCTACAAAGTCACGCAGAGGAGACAGCATGATCGAACATCAAGTTTTTAAGTCGCGTCGCTGCGCTCTACAATCGCTTGCTTGGGTTTTTGGAATAGCGATGATGCTGCCAGCAGAGGCGCAGGTGCTCAATCTCCAGCTCAACTACGTAAATAGAATCGGAGCCGGCTACAACGAGTCCACGCAGACTTACGACCCCGACTTTATCAAAAGCAACATCACCGAACCGAAGCATCGACCTGTGCACGCAGATGTATGCAGCGCTCTAGAGAGCGTCAAGATCAAGATGACCTCTACCGAGGATGGCGTCCGCTGCAAAGATGAAACAGTTCAGACATTGCCTAACGGGGTGTCTTCGATCGTTCTGACGCTCTCAGGGCCAAGCCCGATGCCCAACAAGAGAGTTGAGCTGAAGCAGTTCGTTGTCTCGTCAGAAACGTACCGAGGAATCGGCAGATGCAAGCCGACGAAACTTGTTCAAAGGGCAACGGAATGCGGCAACACGTTCGAAGTACCTTTAGCGTCCGGAATTGCCGTGGGTGCCGAGCCTCAACATTCCTTCACGGCAGAAATGCGCGCGGGAGACCGGATTCTCAAGACGCAATCTAAGGCTATTGCGGTTCCCAGTCGCGTTCCCCTGATTGTTTCCATCGGTGAATCATTGGCCTCAGGTGAAGGAAATCCTGATATACGTGGACGCTCCAGAAGGCGCGTGCTCGATCCG